>NZ_RZNX01000002.1 GCF_003994465.1 Paenibacillus zeisoli
CTTGCTCATTTTGAAACTGACGATTCTTAATTAAGAATCTGTTATTCTTAACGTATTCCATTTGTTCAGTTTTCAAAGAACTTGCTCTATTCTATCAAGCGACTCAGTTAGCTCAACTCGACCGAACAGAATATTATTGTATCTAATTCAACCCGCTTTGTCAACAACTTATTTCGATATTCATTTTTGCATTACTGCATTTCTGCAATTCAGCAAGTTAGCTTCCGAAGCGACAAGAAATAATTTATCATGTTTCGCAGCATTACGCAACCACACAAAATATCCCAGTACACTTTTCGGGATTTTGTCTATCTTTTTCTCGTTGTTTCATTTTAATGTATTCTAATGTTAAGTATCCCGCTTAAGTACAGCTTATAAGGAGGTCATATATTGAAGGAATGGTTAAAGCAGATTCGCAAGGGCTATGGTAAGAAACTCATCTCCATCCATGCCTGGAATGGTTGGATGGTGCTCGTTCTCTCATTATCTGGTCTTGTTCTGCTAAGTGGCTATTGGCGCCAAATTCTCGGGGCTGTGAGAAGCTGGGTGAAGTGGCTCCATATCGGTGTTGGACTTGCGCTCCTCGTTCCTGTATTGCTCTATCTCATGTTAGCAGCAAAGCACTGGAAGCAGCTCAAGGATCGGCCGTTGCAAAAGCTCAATGTGATTCTTATTCTTATCCTGCTGGGAGGCTGGCTGCTATCAGGAATTATTTTATGGCAGCTCAGATTAGCGGGACCCACGTGGACCAATAACGCTCTGATCGTACATGACCTTCTTACCTGGTTAGGTCTTCCCTATATCATTTATCACTCCATTACCCGTACAAAATGGCTGAAAGAACCGAACCGCCGAGCTGTGGTTGTGGAAGCCCCTGAGGGTTTATCTGAGGCGAGGCCTATATACGGAAGGCGTTCCTTTCTCAAATGGACGGTTGTACTTGGCCTGGCGGCCATATTTGGGCCTTCTTTTGTTAAATGGATGGGACGCTCTCTGGGAACTGGTTCAAGCTCCACCGAAGACCTTGTACAAAAGGATTCAAATCGACTGCAACCTGCTCCCACTCCGCTTCCTGCCTCTTCTCCACCGAAGGGTGGAGGTGCTATAGGTGAATTCCGTGTCTACACGGTGACCCCTATTCCTGCCTTCGACAATACGAACTGGTCGTTCAGCATTGACGGTCTGGTCGAGCGGACGCTGAAATGGAACTGGGAAGAGTTCGTCAAGCTGGGAAGAAGCGTTCAGGTTAGTGACTTCCACTGCGTAACAGGCTGGTCAGTGTATAAGAACACTTGGGAAGGCATCCCCCTTAAAACACTGATATCCATTGCTGGCGCAAGTCCAGATGCCACTTATGTGAAGTTCTACTCCGGGGATGGTGAGTATACCGACTCCCTGACGATAGAGCAGGCTCATTTGGATGATGTGATGGTTGCCGTTATGCACGATGGTAGAGCCATTCCGAGCGAGCTTGGCGGTCCCGTCAGGCTAATTGTGCCTCAGATGTATGCCTACAAATCCGTAAAGTGGCTGAATCGGATTGAACTTATTAAAGAGGAGCATGTAGGTTACTGGGAGGTACGGGGATACGATAAGGACGCCTGGGTCCCCGCGGATCGCAAAGCTTGAGTGCCGGATTGCCGAATGAACCACGGAGCTCCAAAGGCAAATGCCGGCGTTATATGGGGTAAAAATAAATAAGGCTGCGCTTATTCACTTGGGTGAACAGCGCAGCCTTTATGACTTTATTCCGAGCGAGACTCCTAATCCCCTCGTAGGACATTGATAACGGAATTGTGTGCTTAGCACGGTGATATTCCACCTGATTCTCCAATCAGCCTTCCAGCAGCTTAATCAACTCGTCCTCATTCTCAATGACCTGAATTCCGAGTTCCTTTGCTTTCGTCAGCTTGCTGCCTGCCTTCTCTCCGGCTATAACAAGATCTGTCTTCTTGGATACGCTGCCGGTGACTTTCGCTCCCAGCGCCTCAAGCTTCTCGGCGGCCTCATCGCGGGTCAGCTTGTGCAGGGTTCCTGTAAGCACGACCGTCTTACCACTGAAGAAAGAATCCGTAGCCACGGGCTGCGGCTTCTCAGGAGCCTTGGCTTCTACACCCAAGGATAACATCTTGTTAATCCCTGCCTGCATGAATGGATCCGCAAAAAAGTTCACAATGCTGTCAGCCACAATACCTCCGATATCAGGCAGAGCCGTCAATTCCTCCGCCGTTGCGGACATGATGGCCTGGAGGCTGCCGAAATGCTCGGCAATCACTTTAGTTGTCGACTTGCCCGTGTTCGGAATTCCAAGTGCAAACAGAAATGCAGCAAGGTCGCGGCCCTTACTTTGCTCAATCGCCTCAAGCAGATTGGTCGCCTTCTTGGCTCCGAAACGCTCCAGCTTTACCAGATCCTCATAGGTCAGGGTGTATAGATCAGCTGACTCGCGTACCTCCAGCTCATCGTAGAGCTGCTCCGCCGTCTTATCGCTAAAGGTCTCGATGTCCATAGCGTCCCGCGAGGCAAAGTGCGTAATCCGCGAGACAATTTGCGGCTTACACCCAAACCGGTTATTGCAGAACAGATGGGCACCGCGCTGCTCGAGCGGGAAACCACAAGCCGGGCACTTCTCTGGATAAATGATTTCCTCTCCGTCACTTTCCTCCGTGACCTTGCCCAGAATTTCTGGGATTACGTCATTGGAGCGGCGGATGAATACACGTGTGCCGATCGCGAACTTCAAATTCTTGCGCTCAATGTCCCCGACATTGTTGAGCGTACAGTTCTGCACCGTAACTCCAGCCAGCTCGACAGGCTCTACCTTCGCTAACGGTGTTATTTTGCCAGTACGGCCTACATTCCAGACTACGGACTCCAGAACTGTGGTTGTTTCTTCCGCTTCGAATTTGAAGGCCACTGCCCAGCGCGGGAATTTGTCGGTATAACCTAGCACTTCGCGTGTACGCATATCGGTGATTTTGATGACGGCCCCATCAATAAGATAGTCTAGGGAACTGCGGCGCTCCTGAATAAGATGAAGCTCATGCATAACCTGATCGAAGCTATCGAAATAAGATACGAACGGATTGACTTTAAAAAAGTTATCTTTGAGGAAAGTCATCATTTCCTTATGATTCCCGAAACTGATCCCCTCTGCATAACCGACGTTATAAAAGAAAGCGCTCAGCTTGCGGTCTGCCGTGACCTTCGGATTAAGATTCCGCAGAGCTCCGGCAGCAGCATTCCGTGCATTCTTCAGCGGATCAGCCCCAGACTCGTTATGTGCTGCAAGTACAGAAAGATTCATAATTCCTTCACCTTGGACCTCTATCGTTCCGCCTGTGTAGGGGATCCTCAGAGGGACCGACTTGATCGTCTTCACTTGGGCAAGAATGCCTTCCCCCACTACCCCATTCCCCCGGGTAGACGCCTGAACCAGCTGTCCATCTGTGTAGGTCAGATTCAGGGTAAGTCCGTCAAACTTCAGTTCAACTACATAGGAAGGTGCGGGCAGCGGGGCATCAGGATTCTTAGTGTTGTAGTCTCCAACCAGCTTCAGCACCCGGTTATTCCAGCTTTGCAGATGGTCCTCATTTTGAGCTTTGTCCAGGCTCCAGAGAGGGGTTAAATGACGGTGAGGCTTAAAGCCTTTCAGCAATTCGCCGCCCACCCGCTGGGTAGGGGAATCGGGCAGTGTCACTCCAGTCTCCGCCTCAAGCGCTACCAGCTTGTCATAGAGGACGTCATACTCTTTGTCACTAACAAGTGGATTATCCAGTGTGTAGTAGTGATAGTTATACTTATTAAGCTCCTCCACAAGCTGCTCCATCGAATGCATTGGATCCATGCAGGGCAACCCTCCCATAATGAATGATAAATATGTACACACGGCTATTGGGCCTTGTTGACCAGAGTCACTTGCCCAATAGCACGGCTTCCTTCTATATTAAATATCCAATTAAAACTTGTAGTAATGCCGTTTATTCGGCTTCCACCTTCGTAATCGGAGCAAAGCCTGCAAGCAGACGCTTCACGCCAACAGGAGCTGGAAAAGCGATCTGCAGCTCCATATCATTACCCGATCCTTTGACTGCCACAATGGTTCCGGTGCCCCATTTGCCATGCGCCACTTTGTCGCCTGCTTTGAAATCACCGGTGCCCGTTGCTCCTGCAGGCTTAGCTTGTACCGCACCCGGCACCCCGGTTGTCACCGTTACGCGGGAAGCGGTAGGCGCTGCCTTCGCGGTGCTTCCTTCAGTCCGGCGGCCAAAGTTGCCGCCCCCACCGCTGCCACCGAATCCACGGCCCCCGTAGGCGCCGCCCACGTTGGCCCCGCGGCGATAGCGGTCGCGCGCGATATCCGTATCTTCCTTGTACTCGTCCGGAATCTCAGTCAGGAAGCGTGACGGCGCATTTGCGGTGGTCCGTCCGAACAAGGTCCGCATTTGAGCACAGCTAAGGAAGAGCTGCTCCTCCGCTCGTGTAATCCCTACATAAGCCAGTCGCCGTTCCTCCTCAAGTTCTTCCTCATCCAGAAATGCACGGCTGTGCGGGAATACGCCTTCCTCCATCCCAATAATGAACACCACCGGGAACTCGAGGCCTTTGGCACTATGCATGGTCATCAGGACAACAGCATCGCTCTGCTCTTCTTCCGAGTCATTCATGCTGTCTATATCTGCAATTAATGCAAGATCCGTAAGGAAAGAAACGAGGGACTTATCCTCGTTATTCTTCTCGAACTCCATGGTTACGGACAGGAACTCATCAATATTCTCCAGACGGGAGCGCGATTCAATCGTATTCTCGTTCTGCAGCTCCATCCGGTATTGAGTCATCTCCAGTAGCTTCTCGGTAAGCTCCGTCACGGATAAGTACTCCACCATGCGGTGAAGTCCAGCGATCATGTCGAAGAAATCCACTAAGTTATTACGTGTCCGTCCCGCAAATCCAAGGTCGTCAACATACTCCAGCACCCGGTAAATGGATGTTCCCCGCTCTGCTGCAGCCGTAGCCAGCTTCGCCACGGTAGTATCTCCAAGACCCCGCTTTGGCACATTAATAACCCGGGTCAAGCTGATATCATCGTCCGGATTGGACAGAAGGCGCAGGTATGCCAGAATGTCCTTGATCTCTTTGCGATCATAGAACTTGATGCCGCCCACGATTTGATACGGAATGTCCGACTTAATCAGAATTTCCTCGATAACCCGGGACTGGGCATTCGTCCGGTATAGAATTGCGTGGTGTCCATAGCTTTTGTTCATCTTAATGTTCTTATGAATCTCCGAAGCTACGAAATACCCTTCATCATGCTCGGAATCTCCACGGTATACCTTGATCTTGGCTCCGCCTTCTTTGTCCGTCCACAGCCTCTTCGGCTTCCGGCCAGTGTTCAGGCCAATTACCTCATTGGCTGCATTCAGGATGTTCGAAGTTGAGCGGTAGTTCTGCTCGAGCAGAATGGTTCTGGCTTCCGGATAATCCTCTTCAAAATTGAGGATGTTGCTGATATCTGCTCCGCGCCAGCGGTAAATGGACTGGTCGCTATCCCCTACCACGCAGATGCGGTGGTGGCTGTCGGCCAGCATTTTACAGAGCATATACTGGGCACGGTTCGTATCCTGGTACTCATCGACATGAATATATTGAAATTTGCGCTGGTAGAAGTCCAGCACCTCAGGTACCTCTTTGAACAAATCAATCGTCTTCATAATCAGATCATCGAAATCAAGGGAGTTGTTGTTTCTGAGACGCTTTTGGTACATGGTATACACTTTAGCCACAATACCCTCGAAATAATCTCCAATCTTCTGTTCATACATCTGAGGACTTACCAGTTCATTCTTGGCGTTGCTGATCATGGCTTGAACGGCTTTCGGCTCAAACTTCTTGGGATCTACGTTAAGCTCCTTCATGCAGTTCCGGATGACTGACAATTGGTCGGTAGAGTCCAGGATCGAGAAATTCGATGTAAATCCGATGCGCTCAATATCCTTGCGCAAAATACGCACACACATGGAGTGGAAGGTGGATACCCAAATGTCACGGCCCTGCGGCCCGACGAGCTTGGAGACCCTTTCCTGCATCTCTCTTGCGGCTTTGTTGGTAAATGTAATGGCCAAAATACTCCACGGCGCAGCTTTGCGCGTTGCGATCAGGTGTGCAATACGGTGCGTCAGCACCCGGGTCTTGCCGCTTCCTGCGCCGGCCATAATTAGGAGCGGCCCGTCTGTGGCCAGTGCGGCTTCTTTTTGCTGGGGGTTAAGCTTGTTAATCGCTTGTTCTATGTCAATCATTGTGAACATCCTTTCGTTCGTTGTACCCTCCCAAACCCTCCCTTCCTAAGGGAGGGCCCCAAGGGCTACGCCCTCTGGACACCCGGAATGGGCGAATGAGATTTGGCACAGGTACTTGGTTAGGCTTGGATTTGGGATCGCTTGCCGTCCCTAGCGGGACCCGCTTGAATTGTTGCGGATCTTAGTTACTGAAAGTTCTTGGGCGGTGAGAGCTGCTATATATAAAGTGAGATGATTGTGATTAGGGAGCCGCTTGTCGTCCCTGCGGGACACGCTCTATGTTGGTGCAGGGCCAATGGGCGGTGCTTTGGTGCTGCGGGTGCTGCTCCGTGCTTGGAGCACTCTCCCTGCGGGATTCGCTTTAGACTTGTGCAGGGCCCGGGACGGTGCTTTGGTGCTGCTGGGGCTGCTCCGTGCTTGGAGCGCTCTCCCTGCGGGATTCGCTTTAGATTTGCGCAGAGCCTTTGGGCGATGCTTGGGTGCTGCTGGGGCTGCTCCGTGCTTGGAGCGCTCTCCCTGTGGGATTCGCTTTAGGTTTGCGCAGGGCCCGTGGGCGGTGCTTCGGCGCTGCTGGGGCTGCTCCGTGCTTGGAGCGCTCTCCCTGCGGGATTCGCTATAAGTCTTTTACTGCAGATACTGTAGTTAGGGCTTGAGCCAGATTCGTATAGATGATGTTACCAACGATGATCGTGTCGGCTGCATCAGCGGCCAGGCGCGCTGTCTTGGTGTCCGTAATTCCACCGCCGTAAAACAGACGGGACCTCGATAAGGATCGGCGGACAGAAGATACTAGCTCCATGTCACCAAAGGTTCCGCTGTACTCCATATAAATAACCGGGAGGGACATCAGCTTGTCCGCCGTCTGCGCGTATGCTGCACTTTCAGAAATAGACAAACCGCCTATGGCTCCAGTTAGCTTGGCTGCTGTAGACTCCGGATTAAGTATGATATAACCTTCCGGAACAACAAGGTCCCATGGAATGATATACCCATAACGCTCAATGGCCTGCTGATGTCGGCCGATGATCCACTCCGCGCGGGGTGTGTTGAGTACCATGGGGATCATATACAGATCAAACCCTGGAACTACGGCATCCAATTCCGATATCTCCAACACGCAAGGAACCTCATATTGACGGACACGGGACAACAGGTCCACGGTATTGTCATAAGTAACTCCGCTGGAACCCCCGATCATGACGGCATCGGTACCTGACATGCATACCGCATCCAGATCCTCATTTGAAATGACCTTGTCCGGATCCAGCTTAAATACGTGTCTCCATTCATCTATCATTTGCTTCAAAAAAATTCCTCCAAAAACGCAGCGATGTACACAATCCACCTCAAAAAACGGAGCATCTGGTTCTGACCGCTCCGCCAACTGAGATTATGAGAAAATGGAGCCAACTGCTCCAACGTGAATCTTTTTAAACTGCTTAATTCCAGTCTATGATACCCACGTGTTAGTGTCAATGTTCGTATTAAAGGGGAACAGCAAAAGATACAAATTTCGGCAGATCAGCCTCCTGTATTCTTCTAATATCCGTTAATACGTTAACGGCAATCTGCCAGAACGAGCTTCCTGTATCTGTTCGGGAAATAAGCTGTACGATTATTCCGCTTGTGCCTTCCGTGCTATCCAAGAAAAGAAAACCACTGCTGCGTCAGCTCCCAAGAGCCCCCATTCCACTTGAGCAGGTTGGTCATATAACCGAAACGGTCGGCATGATACAGCCCGCTGACTCCCTGAAGCGCCATTAGCTCGTAGGTTCCATCACGTTCCAGATCAATGGGGTATAGGCCGCTAAGCGGGTCCACAAAACCTTGAACCGGTTTTTTCAAGGTGCCGTCTGGATTATAGATTTGATCCAAATATTCCTTACCCCGAGATGAAATATCTACTGTAAAGCTCTTGCCGGAATGCGGGCTGTTCACTTGAAGTCGGTAGAAATCCAGGTAATTAACTGTGTAATTCCACTGCTGGTTATACTGCTCGGAGTCGAACAACAGCTTCGGCTGTCCCCCCGTGAACGTATAGACATAATCAAAGGTTATCGCACCCGAACCGCCGGAATCTATGCGTACCAGTACATCAGAAACGGAGTCTCCGGTAAAATCGCCCAGAAACAATGTAGGCTGATAACCCGCATTGTTACGCAGTGGAACCCGGTACGTACGGCGGTCTCCCCAGCTATGAACGACTAAGGTAATCCCTGTGATAAAAGGGCTCCCCGCCGCGCTAGTCTGCCCCGTAAGGGTAACAGTATCCGGCACTCTATCCCCCGTCACGTCTCCAATTTCACGGTCTAGGACCTGTTCCGTTCCCTCAGGCCGAACATGAGACCCTGAAAAGTAATTCATCATCATCAAATCTCCTCGTGAATGTATTTCAAGCAGTATATGATCAGAGACTGGGCGGGGTGAGTGTTGCAGCCAGACAGGACTTCTGCTTGGTAAGGGAGAGGAACGGGCATGGTTACAGGGTTACTGGTTACGTGGAAGATGCGAAACCGAGGTATGGGAAAGATGAGGATTTCGGGGTACGAGACAGGAAAGTGCGATTTCATGAGAATTCTGAACTTCGATATAAAAGCTGCGAGGAAGCCCGGTCGAATACATAGTCATATTAAAAAGGCCGCCCTCTCAGGGCGGCCTTGACTTCAGTGGGTAGATACCAGAGAAGCTCTGTATCACTTATCCGTTCTATTATTTCACCAGCTGTCCACGGGTAACCCCGAGCTGATTAGTCGCTTTAAGCTGCTTCCATACCTGTGTACCGCTGATCTCTCCGCGCAGTGCACGGGTATATAGATCAATGACTTCAAGCACCTGATCCGGTGTCTCTTCCAGAAATTCCACGCGATAGCTTGGCACACCGGATTCCAGAAAATGATTCAAATATTCCGCACCGGATTGCTCAATCGCATTGTACACGGTATTACGGCAGCCTTCATCCACCCGTACCGGGTGAGACATGCCGATTCGGTCTTGAAGGGAAGCGCGGTGATCTTCACAAGGCCGTCCACAGTTCGTATAGTCCGTTCCCTCACTCAGGAAGGTGCAGTACACACAGTGCTCCGTATGGAACATCGGCAGATGCTGATGGATGACAATCTCCATATCGGCCGTGCGGCTTTTGCCAAGGAGGTCAACCATCTGCTGGATGTTCAGGTCATAGGAAGGCGTTACGGTGTCGATTCCCGCTTCCAGGAACAACTCCACTGCTTTGTGGTTCGCGATGTTGAGCGAGAAGTCGCCGATCAGCTTCGGCTGCGGCGCCAAAGGATTCTCGAGCCGGTGGCGCAGGTAGAAATACAGCGCACCGGTGTTGCGTACCAGCACCGCGTCGGGCTGAAGACGCAGGATGTTGTTATGGTAGCCGTTCTCGCCAGGCATATGGATGCGCGGCGTTGCCAGCGCGATCTGCTTGCCGGCGCTTCGAGCGGCGTCTACCGCTGCCGGGAACTGCTTGATAAATTCAAAGTCGGCATAGATCATGTCGACGCCGGTCTTCAGTGCAGCCTGCACCTGATCCAGGCTGCGGCACAGCGCGGTCAGCTTCGCCTGACCGCGGGGGATCGGCTGCGCGGACTTCGCCGCGTCGCCGTAGATCTCGACCGCCCGCTTCACATACACGGGCGGCTTGGGACGCTCGCCCGCAAGCTGCTCCACCGCACGGCGGCGGATGCTGTTCAGCTCGCGCATAGGCACGATCACGTCGCCATGAAGCTCCGTGTCCAGCTCTTCGAGCTGGAACACCGTGCCGCCAAGGCGGCCGAACTGCTCTTCCAGCAGTTCATGGTCCATCGGGCGCTTTTGCGCTACTTCAAGCTCCATTTCGGAATCCACCCGCACCGTAGTTCCCTTCTGAACATCGGTCCAGAAGGTCACTAGCGGCTGACCGGGATGACCAATTGCCCGAACACGCACCGGGAACACCCGGTATGGCTTCTCCGTCTCATAGGTCTGACGCATCCGCTTATCGAGCGCCGGGTCGCTCGTCTTCCAGATCCGGTCGCCCACATGTAGCTTGCGCAGATCCACGTCATTACGGCCAGGGATGATGTCGATAACCCAGCCTTCGCCAGCTTCCCCTTCGATCTTCACGCCTTTGCGGCGCAGATCGTAGACGCGTCCGCCCTCTTCCTTCTTCGTCGGGTCTCCGGCGTCGAATACAATCCCGTCACCACGTTTCACCGGAGCATCCAGTCGGCAGACGACGCCATCCCTTAGAATCTGTTCCACACGACCGAGATATACCCCGCGGCTCTTGGGAAAAGTCCCCTCTACCAGCTTCTTATTATTCGTACCCTCCAGGAAGCCATGAGTGAATCCACGCGAAAAGCTCTGCTGCAGCTCACGAATTTCTTCCTTGGAGATACGCTGTTCATTCCCATCGAAATAAAGGTCAATCGCCTTGCGATACTTGCTGACCACGTTCGCCACATACTCCGGACTCTTCATCCGTCCTTCAATCTTGAAGGAGGTTACGCCCGCTTCGATCAGCTCCGGCATAATATCCACTGCTGCCAGATCCTTAGGCGACAGCAGATAAGCCACATCGCCCATCGGCTTCTGTTCGCCATCGACCATCAGGTCATACGGCAAACGACAGGCCTGCGCACATTCTCCGCGGTTCGCAGAGCGTCCGCCCCACATTTCCGAGGTCAGGCATTGACCTGAATACGATACGCACAGTGCCCCGTGAACAAATACCTCCATCGGCAGCTTGGCCTGTTCGCCAATCTTCTGAATCTGCTTCAGATTGTTCTCCCGCCCAAGCACCACACGCTCCATGTTGAAGGGTTTGGTGAACTCGACGGCTTCCGGAGAGGTAATCGTCATTTGCGTAGAACCATGAATCGGGAAGTCCGGGGAGATCTCGCGGATCATTTTGACCAGACCCAAATCCTGCACGATAACTGCGTCCACGCCCGCATCAATACAAGCTTCAATCAATTCTTTGGCATCGGCTAACTCATTCTCGAATACGAGGATATTGAAGGTCAGGAAGCCTTTAACCCCGTAGCTGTGTAGATACGCCATGATCTCCGGCAGCTCGGCCATCCGGAAATTGTTCGCTCGTGCCCGTGCATTGAACTTCTCCACGCCGAAAAAGATCGCATCTGCCCCGTTCGCCACTGCGGCCCGCATGCAATCCCAATCCCCTGCGGGTGCCAGCAGCTCCACGTCTTGTCTTGTTAATACTGTACTGCTCATTTATGTCCTCCTGGATCGGCTAACCGATCAGATATATTTTAAAGGTGATCATGAATTCTAAATCAACGTCAGTGTAACTAATATAGTTTATCAGAATTTCGAGGAATGCTCTAGTGAAAAGAAATTAGCAAAAAGCAGACCCTGAGTGGATCTGCTCTTATACTTCCGCTATAACTGCCTGCTCATTGCTTCATATTACCGCCGTACCTACTTCATTTTGCAAATTTAAAAGATTGGACAGCCTTCTCGAGCGCTGCCTTCTGCTCAGGTGTGCCATTTGTATCATTTAGAGTAGTTGTGATTCGGTATAATTGGCCGCTGCTATCGCTAAATAGAATCACTTGTTTGGACTGCGGCACACCATTCACAGTCTGATGAATGCGGAATACCGTAGCCGGAACACCGGCCAGTGTCACATTATCTATACTTTGCAGTGAGAAGTCCTTAATGCTCTTGGCGGCTTCGGTATAATAGCTTCGCAGCTGCCAGACTGTTAAGTCCGGATCAACGCTGGAGTCAGCTTCGAGCTTGAAGCTTCCACCCGGGAACTGATATTCTGCCTGGGACTGCTCATAGCGTTCATTGATGGCTGTCCAGTACAGCGGAATGCTCACTGTATATTGATAGTTATTCGAGGTTTTGAGTACACTTCGGGTCGTATCCGATAAGAAATAATAGTCCTCCAGAGATCCAAGAATTTCGGCATTGCCTTCAAAATCAATATCCAGCGATGTCAAAATATCCTGGAAGCGGTCTTTCCCTGACTCCAGTTCCTTTGGTGCCGAATAGTCGAGAAGGTATCGGTATCCTCCCTTAATCAGTAAAAGCTGCTTTTCTTGATACCATATGCCCCCGTAAGTATATTCGGCCTGCTGCAGCAGTGCTTTCTCACCTGAAGCTTCAACCACAGTGGTACCTTTCCATTTAAAAGCCTCTGGAAGGAAGGTCCGCTTAGACTGCTCCTGCAGCTGAGCTGCCCAGCTGTCCAGGGTCAGCCCTGCTGGAGCAGAGGCTGCATGGATGCTTAGGGATGTCCCACCCCTGCCTGTGTACACTCTGTGCGAGTTATCCGCCGTCCACTCCGCGGGAATCTGCATGGAGATTCCATAGTCGTCATTATAGGTCTCGGTCATCCCGTTCTTGACTTTGGAGAGGTCTTTAATGGACTTGTCTTCCCGGTTGAACCCCGGCTCAAAGGTGTTCAGGAGAGCATCATACTTTTGCAGATCCTTATAGCTCTTGGCCGTCTGAGACGCCAGGTACAGGGTATAAATTCGACCTGCCCCGTAATAGGCACGCTCCTGCCACATGGATCCATCTTTATCCGTAGTCACTATTCTGGCATAAGGAACCTTAGCTGTTGGGAAAACTTGCTGATCAAGCACGGTCTCCCCGCTGTTCCTGGCACTGGTGAGCAGTGTATCCATCAGAGTATCTACGTCCGCAGTCTCACTAATTCGTGATCCTGCATGAATCTCCAAATAATAAGTATCTTCACTATCGGAAAAAGTCGCCATGCTCTCATCGCCGCTGCTTCCCGGAATCAGCCCGCTTGGATACTGCATCGTCCATCCATAAAAGCTGTTGCCGATTCTGGTCTTCCCGGTATCGATATCCATACCTCCATCGCCGGCAGGATCTGCGGCTTCGTCCAGTCCAAGCCGGACAACAATCTGTCCTCCTTCTCCAGTGCTGAGCTTAGCCCCTATTCCACTGGCAACGATCCGCAGAGGAGCCATGAATGTATTGTGAAGCATAGCTGGTGCCGACTCAGATCTGAGTTTATGCCCATCCACCCAAATTACAGGGCTGCCGAGCGTGAGAGTTATAGTGTGCTTGCCCTTCAGGATTTTGACTGTATTGCCGTCACCCAGCTTAATGTCCGCCTCGAAGGCTTTCTT
This sequence comes from Paenibacillus zeisoli, assembly GCF_003994465.1. Lineage (GTDB taxonomy): Bacteria > Bacillota > Bacilli > Paenibacillales > Paenibacillaceae > Fontibacillus > Fontibacillus zeisoli. The sequence continues at coordinate 13,424 of NZ_RZNX01000002.1, forward strand.
GAATACACTAAGGGGTACCATAGTAACACCATGCGTCTGGTAAGGCTGAATAATGGTCTGGGCGGAGCCATTGATCTCCGCATTCTTGCTGCCTACTTTGAGGCGAAGCTCCTGTACCTGTACCCCAGCGGCATGTGCCGCATTATATACTCCGCAAGTCATGAGGGTTAGGGCCAAGCTAAGAAGGATGACACCTGATCTATGAAATATTTTCATACTGAGATTCAACCTCTTCTCCTGAGAATCTAAATAAGTTGAGCTAAAGGTAATTCCTAAGTTCTATAACAATATAATGACTCTTTGATTTGATCGACCTTGATCTTAGAAGACCCAGCCGTTATGAATCATCGGCTTCACTTCCAGCGTCTTCAGAAGAACCTGTATCCTTGGATAGGACCAGCTTGCGAGTCACAATATCTCCATCCGACTCCAGCCAAAGGGTCACTGTCTGCCCCGGAATGAACGATTTCAGCAGCTCATTTAAGTCAACTATGGATGAAATTTTCTTCCCATTTACACGGTAAAGCACATCGCCTTCATGCAGGCCTGCCTTTTTGGCCTCAGAGGAGTTCACCTTGGTAATGGTCATCGGTTCGTCGCCAGGCAGCCCAACTATGGCTGACCAGCTTTCCTCCAGACTGACACCGAGCGCAGGCCGATTCACCTCTCCATATTTAAAAAGCTGTCTCACCACATACTGAACGGTTTCTGCCGGGATGGAGAAGCCCATATTTTCTACGCCAACCGCTTCAAATTTCATAGAGTTAATCCCTATAACCTCACCCTTCATATTCAAAAGAGGGCCACCACTGTTGCCCGGATTGATGGCCGCATCGGTCTGAATCAGCCGGTATGCCGCGTTCACCGCCCGATTGAGTCCGCTAACGATTCCTTGAGTTGCTGAGTTACGCAGGGAGAAGGAAATCGGTGTCCCTAAAGCGATCACCTTTTCGCCGACCAGTACATTCTGTGAGGAAGCCGCAAACTTCGCAGGTTGAAGGTTCTTGGCGTTTATTTTGATAAGGGCAATATCACTGACTTCATCCTCAAAGGATTCCGAGATATTGTACGACTTGCCATCCGAAGTGACAACGAGGGCATTCGTCAAGCCTTGTACCACATGGGTATTCGTCACGATCCATCCATCGGATTTAAGGATAACTCCAGTTCCATGAGCAAGATTGTACCTATTGTCCCCTTGATCCTTGCTCTCTGCATTCGTGGTTCTACCAATAATGCCTACTACCGATGGGGAGACCTTCTTGATGATTTGAGGAACGACATCGCCCTGCATCGTCACTCCCCCAGCTGCCTTAGACTTGGGTAGAGTGGCCTTATCCGTAGATTGTACCTTCACTGCAGCAATAGACATGGTGCTAATGCCAGTCTGAGAAGCCTTCGGTCCACTCTCTGCAGACGCACTCAGACAACCGCTCACTCCAATCACGGTGCCTAGCAGCAGTCCTACAGCCGCTTTGCTCTTAACTCTCATCCTCTCACCGGCCCTCTCTCACTAATCGAAACTCTACTCCCATTTCTATGAAATTGGGATGTATTGGTAGATTCAATGTATCATAGTTTGATTCCCCTCACAATTCGCCTCTAATAAGTTGTGATGCACACGTCAGGAAGCCGGTTGAAATATTCTTCGGGCCGCTGTTGCTCCCCGATTCAGAAAGCTTCTAGGCGAACGATTCACTCCTCCGGAATCATTGCTCTCTCTTGCCTATAGGTGAATCTTCAGTTCAACTTTATAAAATTAAAAGACACCCTGCCTGCTTATGCAGACAAGGTGTCTTGAAGTTCATAATTATAGATTAAGAACTCTCTAATGTTCGTTATAATTAACTGCTAAACCAAGCTTTGATCATTGCAAAGTCCGATGCCAAGAAGACGAGCAAGCTTACGATTCCGAAACCGATTGCAAAAAGATTCTTGTCACGGGCCTTAATCAGGCGATACACCCCGATCAGGATGAGAACAGTGAACAGCAGCATAAAAATATCAAACATATTAAAGGTTGTTGTTGTTTCTCCTGGCTCGATGGCAAGCAACCACATGCTGGGACCCCCTCTGAATTCACAAAATTTACACATCTTCTTATATGTTATCTTCACAGTAAGGCAGATGCAAGAGAAATCACAAAAAAATTCAAATTTCAGCTTACAAAATACACAAAGAAGCTCCCTCGTAGAGTTGATGTCCTCTGTGAACCGACAAGTACTATCCTCACTTAGTCTAGTCAAAAAGGGACACAACTCCGTCAAGGGAGCCTTTTTCTATGATCTGTAAACAGAGCGCCCTACTTCATCGCTCATATTTATACTTATGCCTACGCTTGGAGAGGCTCACACTGTAGAGGCAGCCTGCTCCCGAAGCTCCTCACTCCGCTTCGTATCTCTTTCGAGCACAGGCTTAAGGTACTTACCTGTATATGATTCTTTAACTTTAATAACTTCTTCAGGTGTACCGGTAGCAATAATTGTACCGCCCCCGCTTCCGCCCTCAGGACCCAGGTCGATGAGATAATCCGCTGTCTTAATTACATCCAGATTATGCTCAATTACCAGTACCGTCTCTCCTGAGTCTACCAGACGGTGAAGCACTTTAAGCAGACGGTCTATATCATCCACATGTAATCCTGTAGTAGGCTCATCGAGAATATATATCGTCTTGCCTGTACTGCGACGGTACAGCTCGGATGCCAGCTTCACCCGCTGAGCCTCACCGCCGGACAGCGTCGTGGCCGGTTGACCCATCGTTACATAACCGAGCCCTACATCAAGAATCGTCTGAAGCTTGCGGTGAATCTTCGGAATGTTCTGGAAGAACTCGGTCGCATCCTCCACAGTCATCTCCAGAACATCGGCGATACTTTTATCCTTATACTTCACTTCCAGAGTCTCCCGGTTATACCGCTTGCCCTTGCAAATCTCACAAGGGACATAGACGTCGGGAAGGAAGTGCATCTCAATCTTAATGATTCCATCCCCGCGGCAGGCTTCGCAGCGCCCGCCCTTAATATTGAAGCTGAAGCGCCCTTTCTTGTAGCCGCGGATCTTGGCCTCATTCGTCTGGGCGAATAGGTCACGAATATCGTCAAAGACGCCTGTATACGTCGCCGGATTAGAACGAGGCGTACGTCCAATTGGAGATTGGTCAATGTCAACGACCTTCTCTACATGTTCCAGACCTTTCATTTCACGGTATTGGCCCGGGCGAACCTTCGCACGATTCAGATCACGGGCGAGAGTCTTATAGAGGATCTCGTTAACCAGTGTGGATTTGCCAGATCCGGATACTCCGGTTACGGCAGAGAATACCCCAATTGGAATCTTCACATTCAAATTCTTCAGATTATTCTCCTTCGCACCTCGGATCTCGATCCATCTCCCATCCGGCTTGCGGCGCTCCGCACTTACAGGAATGAACCTTCGCCCGCTCAAATACTGCCCCGTTAGAGAGTTAGGGTCCTCCATGACCTCCTTCGGTGTACCTTGAGAGACGACACTCCCCCCGTGGATTCCCGCACCTGGGCCAATATCGATAATATAGTCGGAGGCCAGCATCGTATCTTCATCATGCTCAACCACAATCAGCGTATTTCCAAGATCACGCATATGCTTCAAGGTCTCAATCAGACGGTCGTTATCCCGCTGATGCAGACCGATACTAGGCTCATCCAGAATATAGAGCACGCCCATGAGACTTGAACCAATCTGGGTTGCCAGGCGAATACGCTGAGCTTCCCCGCCTGATAACGTGCCTGCTGCACGGCTCATGGTAAGGTAATCAAGACCCACGTTCACCAGGAAGCCAAGCCGGCTGTTAATTTCCTTCAAGATCATATTCGCAATAGTCTGTTCCTTCTCGCTGAGCTTCAGCTCATGGAAGAAATTCATCGCTTCACCGATCGATAGGGACGTGACGTAAGCCATATTCTGGCCATCCACGGTCACGGCAAGACTCTCTTTCTTCAGACGCTGTCCTTTGCAGGTGCCGCACGGCTTCGCACCCATGAAACCTTCGATGAATTCGCGAATGCCATCGGAAGCCGTCTCCCGGTACCGACGTTCCAGATTCGGAACAATACCTTCAAAGGTAACATAGGCCTCCTTGCTCTGACCAAAGTCATTCTGATAGCGGAACTTGATCCGCTGTGAACCCGTACCATAGAGCAGCTTGTCCATTTGGTCCTTAGTAAGCTCTGATACCGGCACATCCTGCGGAATATGGTAATGCTCCGCTACAGACTTCAAATACTGAGGATAGTAGTTGGACGTGCTGCCGGCCCAGGCTTCAAACGCTCCGTTCTCAATACTCTTACGGGTATCAGGAACCAACAGCTCCGGATCAATGACCATCTTGGCTCCCAGACCATCACACTCCGGGCAGGCCCCGAACGGACTGTTGAACGAGAACATTCGCGGCGCCAGCTCCTCGATGCTGAAGCCGCAGATCGGGCAGGCAAAATTAGAGCTGAAACGCAGCTCCTCTTGGCCGATAATATCGACCAGAAGCTGACCCCCGGACATCTTCAGGGCAGTCTCAATGGAATCCGCGAGCCGCGACTTCACGTCCTCCTTCACCACAATCCGGTCTACAACCACTTCAATTGTGTGCTTCTTGTTCTTCTCAAGCTCGATGCTCTCAGACAGGTCGCGGAGTTCGCCATTGACCCGTACACGTACAAATCCCTGCTTGCTGATCTCCGCGAACAAGCTCTTGTGCTCTCCTTTTCGGCCTGAGATGACAGGAGCCAGAATCTGCAGACGGGTCTTCTCCGGATACTGCATAATCCGGTCTACCATCTGCTCAACGGTCTGGGATGTAATCTCTACCCCGTGATCCGGGCAATGCGGGTGCCCGATCCGGGCGAACAAAAGACGCAAGTAGTCGTAGATCTCCGTAACGGTACCTACCGTAGAACGCGGGTTACGGCTTGTCGTCTTCTGGTCAATGGAGATTGCCGGCGACAGACCTTCGATCGAGTCGACATCCGGCTTCTCCATTTGGCCCAAAAATTGTCTCGCATAGGCGGACAAGGATTCCACATAACGGCGCTGACCTTCCGCATAGATGGTATCGAAGGCAAGTGAGGATTTCCCCGATCCGCTAAGTCCAGTTAGAACAACGAAGCGGTCTCGCGGGATCGTAATATCTATATTCTTCAAATTGTGTGCTCTCGCACCCTTAATGACAATGTTCTCTATAGCCATCGTATCATCTCCTTGGAGTTCTTCCCCTTCGGACAGAACTTGTTCCGCTTAATCTGTTATTACTCTGCCTTCAATTCCAGTATGGCATCACGAAGCTCTGCCGCTCTCTCGAACTGCAGATTTTTGGCTGCTTCTTTCATCTCGGCTTCCAGACGACCAATATAAGCTTGGCGGTCTTTCTTCGACATCTTCTGAGCTCCATCTGCCAGATAATCCGCTTTGCCCTCAGCCACCTTGGTAGCCTCAATGATTTCACGGATCTTCTTCTTGATCGTCTGTGGTGTAATTCCGTGCTTCTCATTATACGCGATCTGGATGGCGCGGCGGCGCTCCGTCTCCTTGATGGCTTTGTCCATCGAATCGGTGATCTTGTCTCCATACATCAAGACACGCCCTTCAGAGTTACGCGCAGCACGCCCAATCGTCTGAATCAGAGAACGCTCGGAGCGAAGGAACCCTTCCTTATCTGCATCAAGAATAGCCACAAGAGAAACCTCCGGCAGATCCAACCCTTCCCGAAGCAGGTTGATTCCGATCAGAACGTGGAAGGTCCCCAGACGCAGATCTCTTAGAATCTGCAAACGCTCCAGGGTCTTGATATCTGAGTGCAGATATCTGACCTTGATGCCAATCTCCTTGAGGTAATCTGTCAGATCCTCAGACATCTTCTTGGTGAGTGTAGTCACTAGAACCCGTTCATCCTTGGCAATCCGGTCTCTGATCTCCCCGATCAGATCATCGATTTGGCCTTTCGTCGGGCGTACCTCTATAACTGGATCAAGAAGACCTGTCGGACGAATAATCTGCTGCACCATGGTATCTGTATGCTCAATCTCATAAGGTCCCGGCGTTGCAGATACGTAAATGATCTCCTTGACTTTCTCTTCGAACTCCTCGAACTTGAGCGGCCGGTTATCAAGGGCCGACGGAAGACGGAACCCGTGATCCACCAGCACATTCTTACGCGCTTGGTCTCCGTTGTACATGGCCCGGATCTGCGGCAGCGTCACATGGGACTCGTCAATAACAATCAGCATATCATCCGGAAAATAATCCAGCAGCGTATATGGCGTTGCCCCGCGTTCACGGAATGTCAGCGGTCCGGAATAGTTCTCAATCCCCGAACAGAAGCCGACTTCCTTCATCATTTCGATATCATAGCGCGTACGCTGTTCCAGTCGCTGTGCTTCGAGCAGTTTGCCTTCTGCACGGAACTTCTCGAGCTGCTCTTCCAGCTCGCGTTCAATATTAACCAGGGCGACACGCATGGTCTCTTCCTGAGTTACGAAGTGAGAAGCCGGGAAGATCGCAATATGGTCGCGTTCCCCGATCAATTCACCTGTCAGAACGTCGATTTCGGTAATCCGTTCGATTTCATCCCCGAAAAACTCTACCCTAACGGCCTGCTCCCCCTTGGAGGCAGGGAAAATCTCAATTACATCTCCGCGCACCCGGAAAGTCCCCCGGACGAAATTAATATCATTACGCTGATACTGGATGTCGACCAGTCTCGCCAGGATCTGATTTCTCGGCTTCTCCATCCCTACGCGCAAAGATAGCAGCAGGTTTCTGTATTCCACAGGTGATCCGAGACCATAAATACACGATACACTGGCTACGATGATCACATCACGGCGTTCAAACAGAGAACTCGTAGCGGAGTGGCGCAGCTTATCTATTTCTTCATTAATGCTTGAATCTTTCTCAATGTAGGTATCAGAAGAAGGGATATAAGCCTCTGGCTGATAGTAGTCATAGTAACTGACAAAGTAGTCGACGGAGTTGTTTGGAAAAAATTCCTTGAACTCACTTGCCAGCTGGGCGGCAAGCGTCTTGTTATGGGCAATGACAAGCGTTGGACGACCAAGCTTCGCAATCGTATGGGCGATGGTGAATGTCTTCCCTGTTCCCGTAGCGCCCAGCAGAGTCTGATGCTTCTTTCCTTGTCTGATGCCCTCTACCAGTTCAACGATCGCAGTCGGCTGATCTCCTTGTGGCGTATAATCAGAGATAAGCTCGAATTTTTGATTACTGACGACAATATCACTCATTGTCCAACATCACCCTTATCGTCTAAAATAGTATTCTGTACCCATTTATACTCGCAAACGTTATGCTAAGTTCATATATAGCTTCGAATCATGTCGATATCTATAGAAAAGAGGCGTACTCGCCTCCTTATTAATATAACCCTTATCAATATGGAATGAACTAAACGTTCAATTCTTAGTTCATTCCATATAAGATGTCTAATAAAATCACGGAAATCCTTTGTATTCCATGAATAAGAATGCCTGTTCCCATAATATTATACCTTTTTCATGAAATGGTTGCAATGGAGAGTCCGAACTAGGAGTGAATGAACCATATGGATGTAACTACAGTTGTTGGGATCATAGTTGGATTGATAGCGATTGTCGGCGGGTTTATCTGGGAAGGTGGACAATTCACGGGTCTCATGCAAATCACTGCTGCTGTAATCGTCTTTGGAGGGACAATTGCTGCCGTGCTGATCAGCTTCCCTGCTTCCAAGCTGAAGACGATTCCTTATGGTCTTGCCCTTGCCTTCAGATCCCGAAGACAGAATCATGATCAAATTATTGAGGATATTGTATCCATGGCTGTCACCGCCCGCCGTTCTGGTGTTCTTGCCTTGGAGCGTCAGGCCGCCCAACACGAGGATCCTTTTCTCCGGGAAGGTATACAGCTTGTCGTCGATGGAACAGATCAGCATTTGATCAAACAGATCATGGAGTTTGAGATTGATGCCACGGAGAATCGTTATAACGGCTACGCTAAAATATTCGAAACTGCCGGTGGCTATGCCCCAACCATGGGGATTATCGGTACCGTAATGGGCCTCATCCACGTGCTGGGGAGTCTGACGGAGCCGACGATGCTCGGACCGTCTATTGCGCTCGCTTTTACTGCGACGCTGTATGGTGTAGCAAGTGCCAACCTTATTTTTCTTCCCATTGCTACCAAAATCAAAACCCGGGGCGAGGATGAAATTCTTCGTATGGAAATGCTGCTGCACGGAATTCTGGCTGTCCAGAACGGAGACCACCACCTGCTGGTCCGCAAAAAGCTGGAATCCTTCGCCTTCAAGAAGCCCGAACGCGCCGCCCTGCTGCCTGAGGAGACGGCAGAATGAGACAGCGGCTGAACCGACGTAAACGGCAGGAAAGCGGTGACTCCAAGGACCGGTGGATGATCACCTATGCAGATTTGATCACTCTGCTGCTTATTTTCTTCATCATAATGTATGCCATGAGCCGGCTTGATGTCGAGAAATATGCCATCGTTACCGAATCGCTTCAGCTCACATTCAAAAGCGGTGATTCTCTGCTTGAGAAAGGCTCCGGCATTACAGGTTCCGCTGACAAGTATCGTTCCAAGAATCCCGCTCCTACCGCACCCGGAACGGATAATAGTACAGCCAACAAAAACGCAAACTCCGGGAGCACCAAACCCCTTACCGACAGGGAGCAGGCATTTCGCAAGCAGGAGGAGCAGCTGCAGAGTCTGATGAAGGTGATCCAGGAGTATATCAAGAGCAATAATCTGGAGGACCAGATCTTTGTCGCCGATTTGGCAAAAGGCATTACGATCACGCTCAGCGACCGCTTCCTGTTCGATGTAGGGAAGGCAGATCTGAAGGCAGGCTCTTCCCAGACCCTGGACAGGCTGGCCAGTCTGTTCCGCAAGCTGGATACGGTGATCAGTATTGAAGGACACACAGATAATCAGCCGATTGGCCGGGGCTCACGCTACAAGGACAACTGGGAACTGTCGGGCGCACGGGCCCTGTCGGTGCTCCGGTATTTCATCGATAGCGCCAAGCTGAATGCAGCCGAGTTCCAGTATGCTGGTTACGCCGATACGCGTCCGTCCGCAGACAACTCAACGGAGAAGGGCAGGCAGAAGAACAGGCGCGTGGAGATTACGGTGCTTAGACAGCTGCAAAAGTAAGAGGGGAAAGGCCGCAGAGCATGCTTGCTTCTGCGGCCTTTTTTTGTGATGCAGAGGGGGAGGGTTCAGAGCCGGCTTCGCTGCTGCTCTTCTGATGGGGAGGCAGATGGGTGTCATTACGGTGAGCTGCCCGGCTTACGATCGCTGTTATCCCCGGATTTCCTCAATTAATCCAGCCCTGTTCTGGGTTGAAATCCATGGATAAAGGCGAACGCTTACGCTTCTTCAGCTCGGGCATCTCCCCTCCATGACTCATTCTGCCCCTAATCAGAGCAGGAGCTCTGCTCGGAGAAGCCTCTTCCTCCCGCCGCTGCCCACCCCAAGGCCGCAGATAGATCATGGCGGCCTTGGGGTAGGCAGCGGAAAGATCATGGCGGCCTTCTCTGTGGTGCAAGGATAGTGCTGCAGAGCCGGTTTCGCTACTGCTCTGGTGGGGGAGGCAGATGGGTGTCATTACGGTGAGCTGCCCGGCTTACGATCGCTGTTATCCTCGGATTTCCTCAATTAATCTAACCCTGTTCAGGGTTGAAATCCGTGGATAAAGGCGAACGCTTACGCTTCTTCAGCTCGGACATCTCCCCTCCATGACTCATTCTGCCTCTAATCAGAGCAGGAGCTCTGCTCGGAGAAGCCTCTTCCTCCCGCCGCTGCCCACCCCAAGGCCGCAGATAGATCATGGCGGCCTTGGGGTAGGCAGCGGAAAGATCATGGCGGCCTTCTCTGTGGTGCAAGGATAGTGCTGCAGAGCCGGTTTCGCTACTGCTCTGGTGGGGGAGGCAGATGGGTGTCATTACGGTGAGCTGCCCGGCTTACGATCGCTGTTATCCTNGCGGCCTTGGGGTAGGCAGCGGAAAGATCATGGCGGCCTTCTCTGTGGTGCAAGGATAGTGCTGCAGAGCCGGTTTCGCTACTGCTCTGGTGGGGGAGGCAGATGGGTGTCATTACGGTGAGCTGCCCGGCTTACGATCGCTGTTATCCTCGGATTTCCTCAATTAATCTAACCCTGTTCAGGGTTGAAATCCGTGGATAAAGGCGAACGCTTACGCTTCTTCAGCTCGGACATCTCCCCTCCATGACTCATTCTGCCTCTAATCAGAGCAGGAGCTCTGCTCGGAGAAGCTTCTTCCTCCCTCCGCTACCCACCCAAGGCCGCAGATAGATCATGCTCTGCGGCCTTGGGTGGGTAGAAAAGAAAAAGAACATGCAGGTTAGCATGTTCTTTCTTATGAGAGTCAATTGACATCAAGGGAACTAAACTCTCCCTTGAGGTTTAACCATTTGACATCAAGAGGCGCTTGCAGCTCCCGCTTGTAGCTTTATCCCTTGACATCATAAATGGCTTGCATTTGCCCCTCTTGAGGCTTAACTACTAACACCATAGGGCTTGCACCAACCTCCTGAGGCTTAACTTCTAACACCATGGAGCTTGCACCGACCTCTTGAGGCTTAATCATTGACTAGCAAGCCTGCCTCAGGCGGCTTACTACCTGTCCAAAGTGCCGCCTCCGGCTGCCTTTGAACTCCCCTTACGCTCCGATGCGCCCCGGCGTGGTGACAGCAGCTCAAGCAGCGACAGCGGCTTGAGCCTTAAGGCCACCGGTGCATCATCATCCGGTGCAAGAATAACTCCCAGCTGGTGATGATCTCCAGCATAGATCGCCCGCTGGAGGAACTTGCTCTCGCCTTGCTGGTTCAGCACCTCAAGCTTGCAGAAGGCCGGGTTCATACGCAGCCCGGAATGCAGCTGCTCCTTTGTATTAATTGGTGTACCGTTCACTTTAAAAATAACTTCCCCTGCCTGGATCCCCAGCTCTTCAGCCGGGCTGCCAGGCAGCACAGCAAGCACCTTCAGTCCGCGCTGCGGATGAACAAAGAACGGGCTGCGATTCTGTTCCTCAAAGCGGCTGTACCATACGAGCAGCTCATGCAGCACGAATGCAGCAAGCGCAGCTACTACGGTCAGCGGACTCCACCAACCTGCAAGCAGTGCCAGCCCCAGAATTACGATGCTGTATATAAGCAAGCGGCTCGAGGTCAGCCGGGCTTTGTTCTTCGGCAGAGCGCTGACCGTCATCTCACTGAAGCCGATGACAACCGGCAGGGCAATCAGACTGAAGCCGCTCTGCCATGCATCTCCGCCGAAGAACGGCGTCCATGGCAGCAGGCTGCCTGTGGTCTGTGCCGGGATTAGGAGGAACAGCGGCACCGGCCAGAAACTCTTCATCTGGTAGCCACCCACCACTTTCCCCCGTTTACCCTCGTAGAACAGCGGCCCGGCGAATGCCGCACCCTGCCATCTAACCAGCATCGCCTCAGCAAGATGAAGCAGAGCAACAAGTGCTAGTAAAGACGGAATGTCCAGTTCACGAACAGCAGTAAGGACTTCTTGTCCATAGCCATCTAAATTGAAATCCGGGAACCAGCTCAAGATGAACTGAATCACACCGAGCAGGCCAACCGAATAGGCAAAGCACAGATAACGCACTCGGAAGAGCAGCAGTATAATAGAAACTGCCCAAATAAGAAGCACACCATTAAAGGTAAGCGTTGTTCCCAGAAATGCCGATACAAGCGACACCATAACCCCGGCCACTAGTCCGCCAAGCAGGGTAATCCACGTCTGACGTCCCCAGCTGTGAAGACGAACATGGAACAGCTTGCGTTCAAGATGGACCTGTCTTCTGTATTGAAGCATGATCAAAATAATCGAAATATAATAGAACGGCTGTGCAAGGAACTGCACAAGGGCATCCGACAGCCTCCATAACCATTCAAGCACGGTTTCCAAGTCATCGTCACTCTCCTCTGCTTCATGCTGGATGTAGGTAGAATTTCAGAAAAAAAGAAGGCTGAAATCAGCCTCCTTATTTATTCGACGAAGGAGAGGCTATCTCCTTCCGGATTTCGGCGAATGCACGCCCGAGCTGTACATCATTCTTCGGATCGCGGATATGGGCGATCAAGCTTTTCTCCAGCGCATCCGCGGTCTTGGCATCAATCTCACCATTAGCAGTCAGCTTGTTGTCCTTCTGGAAGCTCTTAACCGCAGTAACCGTCTTGGCATCAAAATAACCGTCCTTGCGTCCTGGAGCATAGCCCAGTCCGTCCAGCATCACTTGTGCACTCTTGACGTCTTCAGTGTTCATATCAAATTTAAGCGTCTTCTCTTTGTTGATTGGGGCTACGGAGAAGTAAGACGGCTGGGATACGGCAATGTCAGGCTTGATGCCTTTCTTGTGAATCCATTCTCCATTTGGTGTCAGCCATTTGGCGATGGTAATCTTCAGAAGGCTGCCATCTCCAAGCTCCTTGTCGAAGCTGGTCTGTACTGTTCCTTTTCCGTATGTGGTGTCCCCGATCAGCTTGGCATTGGCCGATTCTTTAAGCGCACCTGCCATAATCTCCGAAGCGCTGGCGCTTCCTTTGTTCGTAAGCACAACAATCGGATAAGTCTTCGCTGTGCCTTTGGACAGCGTCTGCTCTCTCTGCTTCTGCTTGTTCTCCACCTGAACAATCACCTTGTCTTTACCGATCAGGCGCTGCGCCATGTCGATAACTACAGACAAGACACCGCCCGGGTTGTTACGAACGTCAATGACAAGCCCCTTCATCCCTTTACTCTCCAACGAGTTCAGTTCCTTCTCGAAACGCTTGCCTGTATTCATGGAGAACTCCGTGATCTCAATGTATCCAATATGGTCTTTCTCCATATGGGCATGAACGGTCTCCATAGCAATGTCATCGCGCTTAATGGCGAACTCCAGCGGAGCCGCAGAACCGGCACGTTTGACCTTCACTTTGGCCTCTGAGCCTTTTGGCCCGCGGATCTTGCTGACCGCTTCATTCAAGCTGAGTCCTTCAAAAGATTCCCCATTTACCGATAGCAAAATATCTTTGGCATGGATACCCGCTTTCTCAGCAGGCGATCCTTTGATGGGAGATACTATTACGACGTTCCCATTCTCCATGGAGACCTCGGCTCCTATCCCCGAGAAGGAACCCTGGATTTGGGAAGTGAACTCCTGTGCGGTTGTTTTACCCATATAAGAAGAGAACGGGTCATCAAGTGCACTCATAATCCCGTTAATTGCTCCGTCGACAAGCTTGCTCTGATCCACATCCTGCACATAATTCTTCTTGACCAGATTAAGCGCGGTCTCAATTTTACTCAAGTCTTCCTTGCTCGCAGACTGGCTTCCATTCGAGGCAAATATTCCACTAACCGGTGAACCACTGCTGCTTACAAAGCCCCAATTCCCTGTTAGCGTCATCGTGAGCACACTGCTTACGAGCACGGCTACCACAACGAACAGAGCGACTGTGCGTCCTTTATACACGGTTCATTCACCGCCCTTTCCTTATCTGGCTGACTAGATGGATTTTCATTCCATACAGATAGCAGGCCTTTGATATCCATCATAGTATATGTTTAGCTTGTACGGAATATTTATCTAGAAAAAAGCAGAAACGGACCTGCATCCCAAAGGAAATTAGGTACCGTTTCTTAAAGTTTTAATACTTTGCTGCTTACAGATATGGCATCGGATCTACCGGAGTCCCGTTGACACGCACCTCAAAATGAAGGTGGGGCCCCGTAGAAGCACCGGTATTCCCGGATTCTGCAATGACTTCACCGCGCTTCACGTTGTCGCCCTTCTGCACATTGATCTTACTGAGATGACCGTATAATGTCCAAATATTATTCCCGTGATCGATGATGACACAGTTACCATAACCGTTCCACCACTCTGCCACGATTACATTCCCGCTGTCTGCCGCATGTACATCTGTTCCCTCGGAGACAGCAAAGTCAGTTCCCGTATGAAGCTTCTTCACACCCGTAATCGGGTGAATCCGATAACCGTAAGGGGACGAGATGCGGGCACCCGATACAGGCAGTCCCATAGAGCCGCCATTTCCTTTGAACCCTTCACTGCTTCCCGATGAACTCGAACTGCTGGAATTGCTGTGGGAACTACTGCTCGAGCTTGCGACCTTCACGGTCTTGCTCTTCTTCTTCTGGTTGTAAGCATAGATTTGAGCAGCTCTCAGCTTATTCTTCTCCTGTCCCAGCTGTGCTCTCTTGGAAGCAATCTGGACAAGCATTTGATCCTGCTTCGCACTGATATCATCGGACTCTTCAATATCGGATTGATAGTTCGCGATCAGCTTTTGCTTCTCTTTCTCTTTGGCTGCCAAAAGAACTTTACGCGACTCGGCTTCGCTGTACAGGTCCTTCGCCTTGGCATAGGCATTCTTCAGGTTCGCCTGCTCCTCTAGAATCAGTGCTTTATCTCTCTTATGATCCTCGAGAATAGTCTGATCCTGCTGGGCAATCGCTTGAAGCGAATCCGCCCGGTCCAGGAAATCCGTGAAGCTTGTTGAAGAGAGCAGCACATCCAGATAGGATACAGCTCCATCTGTGTACATGAGCCGAACCCGGGAATCCAGAAGCTTCTCCCGCTCATCGATCCGCTTCTGGGTCTGGTCGATCTTCTCCGCGGTAGCACGAAGCTGATCTTCGGTCTTATCGATCTCGCTTGTGATACCCGCGAGCTCGTTACTTACAGTATCAATCTGCTCCATAACCTGCTGCAGGAAATTGGTAGCTTTATTCTTGTAATGCATAGCTTCCTGCTTATCTTCTTCAGCTTGCTGCTGCTGATTCTTCGCGGACTTGGCCTGCTGCTGCAGCAATCTCAGCTCATGATCGATCTGATCGATCGTTCTTTTCTTGGCGTACCCTTCAGTAGGCTGGAAGATAACAACGGCGAGAGCCATAACGACGACGACAGATAACCATTTTTTCAATTCTATATTCCCCGTCCTTCTTTGAAAATCTATAGTATGGAATGCTCAATCCATATCGCTACACTTTTAAGAATTTGCGGATGGATACGGTACTTCCCCAAATGCCGATAATCAGTCCAAGTCCAATAATTAATCCGGCCAGCGGAAGTCCAATGGACTGAATGGAGATCAGATGAATCGGAATCGTAATATCCTGACTCACAGATTGAACCAGTTGATGATAACCGGCATACAGCACGGCTACAGTAACAAGTGATCCAATCATGCCGATGAGGGCTCCCTCCACAAAGAAGGGCCACCGAATGAAGTAATTCGTCGCACCTACGAGCTTCATAATGCCAATCTCCCGGCGGCGGGCCAGGATCGTAACCCGAATCGTATTGGAGATCAGGAACATGGCCATAATGCCGAGTCCAATGACGAAGACAAATCCAATATTACGAATGGCGCGGGTCACTTTGAAGAGCTTCTCAATCGTCCCTTTGCCATAATTCACTTTATAAATCGGAGGCGCTTTGTACTTATTGTTAAGAGCACTGATCTTGCTGGCAACAAAAGGTACCGTTGATGGTTCGATCACTTCAACTTTAAGCGTATCGGGAATCGGATTGGTAGCTTCCGTATACCCTTCAAGGAGATCCTTGCCGTTCTCTCCCAGCTTCTGCTTGAAATCCTTCAGCCCCTGGGATCTTGATACGAAAGTAACCCGGCTCACCTCTGGCATATTGCCGATCTCGGTCTGAACTTCCTGAATCGACTTCTGATCCACTTTCGAATTCAGGAAAGCGCTGATCTGAACCTGACTGTCAGCTTCATCAGCAAATTGGTTGACATTCAGCACAAGTAGAATAAATACGCCCAGTATAAATAGAGACACAATAATTGATGTAATTGACGCGACAGACATCCAACCGTTACGGAATACGTTCTTCGTACCTTCCCGTAAATGCCGCAAGAAGGTTCTAAAAGTCATATCCGTACTCTCCTCTCAGCTGGTCGCGGACAATGTTGCCCTGCTCGATGGCTATAACCCGCTTACGCATCGTGTTCACGATATCCTTGTTGTGCGTTGCCATGACAATCGTGGTTCCGCGGAAATTGATCTCATCCAGCAGCTGCATAATCCCCCATGAAGTCTCCGGGTCAAGGTTCCCGGTAGGCTCGTCCGCAATGATCACAGACGGATTGTTCACGATCGCCCTTGCAATCGCGACACGCTGCTGCTCCCCGCCCGACAGCTGGGACGGCTCACGGTTCGCCTTGCTCTTCAGTCCGACGAGATCAAGCACCTCCATCGTCCGCTTCTTGATGATTTTCTTCGGCGCTTCAATAACCTCTAACGCAAACGCTACATTCTCGTATGCAGTCAGTTTGGGTAGCAATCTGAAATCCTGGAAAATAACGCCGATATTCCGTCGGACATAAGGAATCTTGCGCGGCTTCAGCTTGCCGATGTTAAATCCATTTACTGAAATTTGCCCTTTAGTAGGCACTTCTTCTCTATAAATAAGCTTCATAAAAGTAGACTTCCCTGCACCCGAGGGACCGACGAGATACACAAACTCATTGCGGTCAATCTTTACCGAAACGCCTTGAAGGGCGTGGGTTCCGTTCGCATAAGTCTTCCAGACATCCTGCATTTCTATCACAGCATCACTTCCTAAATAATTATGTCTCTACAGAAATTAATCCAAGTAGGCGATCTATATGAATTGAACAAAAACTGCTTGCTCATTTCTTTAGTTCATCTCATCTATATTAACGAAGATGGTATGTTCCAAGCTTATAAAACTTCGACATGTTCCAGCCAAATCCTTTAAAAGATGAGTAATTTCATCAGTCCGTTAACCATTGTAACAAATTTGTTACTATTTGAGTACCCGCAAGTTTTCCATTCTTTTGACATATACATAGCTTGAGTCGTTTGTTCACAGGAATGTAACGGTGCCCAGCAAGCAGCCACTCTTGGCTTGAGGCCCGATATAAGACGCCGTTTTAAAGATAACATCAGGCTCCGGATTTCATCCGCCTAAGTTTCAAATCAGGAAATCTGGGGGCGGGCAGCGGCCGGAAGTCCAAGCATTCCCTGTAGTTACGACCGGACCCAAAATGCGAATTTTTCTCTGAGTCTTAGATAGCCCCACCTAATATATCGGATGTCATGCTGCTTAAGCTTAAGCGTCCCGTCCCATCACATAACAAACATAAAGGGTGATATGAATGAAAAAGCTTCATGTTCTCCTAATTATCCTGATCTCTCTTCTGCTAATTACGGCCGTTGTCTATGGACTTCTCCAGCTTTATGCGGCGAAGAATACCGTTCCATCCGGAGTACGGGTAGGAGGGATAGATATCGGGGGGTTGACCTTCAAGGCCGCGGAGAGGAGATTGAATGACGAAATTTCGAAGTTGGAGCTTACGCCCGTTCTGTTCACCGTGCCCGAGTCAGAGAACAGCCCCAAGCTGGAAATTATGTCTGACTGGAAACGGGCGGGAGTTCACTATACAGCCGAGGACTGGTTAGATGCCATGCAGCAGCTTACCCAAGGATCCGTCCTGCGCCGCGCATCCGCCAGATGGCATCTGGCCAAGCAGTGGAATCTAACGGCTCATTGGGATAAAACCAACCTCCGAAGGACCTTCAGTCCTTCTTGGGAGGCCAAGCAGTTCGGGGAGGCCATCAATGCGCAGAGGATCATCGGGCCGGATGACCGCATCAGCTATGAGCCAGGGCGACCGGTTACACGAATTGACTGGAAGGTGTTCGAGAAGACATTCAAGCAGTCTATTCCCGTGTCTATGATAAATACAAAGAAAAGGCTGTCACCTTCCCTCATACCGGTCGCTCTTACCGAACAAAACCCTGCCGTAACTTTGGACACGCTGAGGCGCCAGGGCATCCAGCGCAAAATTGCTGAATTTGCTACAGGCCTTGCATCCAGCAAGGCGGGAAGGCTGCACAACATAGGCGCTGCTGCTCAAGTGATCGACGGCATGCTGCTCGCCCCTGGAGCTATTTTCGATTATGCCAAAGTGATTGACCAGGCCGAAACGAAATACGGCTTTCAGCCTGCCCCGGTAATTGTACAAGGCAAGCTTGTCCCTGGAATTGGCGGCGGAATCTGCCAGGTCTCCAGCACGCTGTACAATGCAGCGATCCAAGCGGGGCTTGGCATTATAGAGCGGCGCAATCACTCCCTCCCGGTCAGCTACCTGCCTAAGGGGCAGGATGCGACTTTTGCCAAGGGATTCATTAATTTCCGATTCAAGAATACAACTTCCCACTATATTCTGATTAAAGCCACCCTTAATTCGAACAATCTGAGCATCAAGCTTTTCGGAGATATTCCTAGTAATATCAACTACAGACTGGAATCGCGGACTGTGAAAGTCCTGCCCATCCCGCATAAGTTCGTCAAGAACAATACGCTTGCATTAGGGGAGCAGGAAATGATATCACAGGGCAGGATCGGCTATATCATTGAAACTTACGTGATCAAATATGTTGACGGAGAGAGGACCGAGACTCGCAAAATCTCCCGGGATACTTACAGTCCTCAGCCGACTATAATCGCAATCAACATGCCTGAGCAAAGCCGTGTTCCTTCAGAGCCCAAAAGGGCCAAAGCCCCTCTGATTGAAGATGGCGTAGAGGGTCCGACATTCCCCTAATCCATGACAAAAAAGGACTCTGCGCAAGATCAAGGTCTGTGCGTAGAGTCCTTTCTTCACATTTCGTGTTAATGCCCCGCTTGGTATTCCCCTTCAAGCTCAGCATGCGGGTCCATCTTGTCGCGTCCCATGAAGAACGCCGCAAGCAGGGCTAGAGCAGCAGGAATGATCGCCCATACGAAGGTTTGTACGATAGAAGACGACATGGCCGTAGAGATATTCTCCAGAATTTGCGGAGGAATCGCTTTACGTAACTCTGGAGACAGCAGCGCATGCGGATCCTTCAGATCCAGCTCTTTAGGAATTTCGCCTGCTGCTCCACCCCCTGCGCTCATCGACTCGGCAAGCTTTTTCGTGAACATATGACTCTGAATGATCCCAAATACCGTGATGCCAAGCGTCATCCCGAGGGAACGCAGGAAGTTCAGCGTCGAGCTCGCAGAGCCGCGTTCCTGCGGCCTAACTGAATGAATGGCTGCGTTACTTAGTACGGAGAACGAAGCCCCGATTCCCAAGCCCACAAGAATCATGAAGAAGCGCAGGGTCCACAGGGTGGTGGACTCATTCAAAGTCGTGAGCAGTCCAAGGCCAACAATTAGCAAAGCCAGGGTAGGAATCATAATGGTGCGATATTTGAGCTTCGTCATCAGGAAGCCGCCCATGGTTGCTGTCACTACGGATCCGAGCATCATAGGCAGGAGAACAAGTCCGGAGTTCGTTGGTTTCCCGCCGAGCACCCCCTGTATGAAGATCGGGATATACACCGATGCGGTAATAAACGCTGCCCCACTGAGAATACCGATGACGTTACTTGACCAGTAAATCTGGCTTTTGAACATTTTGAATGAAATAATCGGCTCTTTCGCCTTGCTCTCTGCAATCAGGAACAAGATAGTAAGGACTGCGAAGCCTGCGAACAAGCTTAGAATCTGCCACGAATCCCAAGCATACTTCTTACCGCCCAGCTCAAGGGCGAACATGAGACAGATGACAGCGGCAATCAGGGTGATCGCCCCAGCCCAGTCGATCGTCTGCTTGGCATGCTGACGTGACTCGTGGTAGAAGAATGCGATAAATACAAAGGCAATCAAGCCGAGAGGCAGGTTAATGTAGAAGATCCATTCCCACTGCGCATACTCCGTCAAATAAGCACCCAACAGCGGTCCGAAGATACTGGAAAGGCCGAACACAGCGCCAAATAGTCCGCCCAGCTTGCCTCTGGACTCTATCGGTACAGCATCGAACATAATGGTGAAGGCGATGGGAACCAGGGCTCCGCCCCCAATTCCTTGAATGGCACGGTAAATACTCAGTTCAACGATCGACGTTGCCGTTCCGCACAGCACGGAACCTAACATGAACACGATGATACCGAAAATAAAAAATCTTTTTCTTCCATACATGTCTGACAGCTTGCCAAAAATCGGCATCCCCGCCATCTCTGCGACCATGTAAGCCGAGGTTACCCAGACGAATTTGTCCAGTCCGCCCAACTTGCCGACAATATCCCCCATAGCCGTAGCTACGATGGTATTATCCATCGATGCCATCAGAATACCGAGCAGCAGGCCTGCAAGAACCAGGCCCATATTTTTCTTTTTCACTTCCATTACGTTCTAATTTCTCCTTTTCCCTATCCTATTTGGTTGTACTGCTCTATCTTGGAGGTTGGGTCCTGATGGAATGAATCTATATATTCAACCAGGCCAATCCTGCAGCCCGGACCGATTGTAACTTTACTACCACGTACAAATTCAGCTTCCGTATTCTCCAGCTCTATAACGTCGCCCTCTATGGAATCAACAATAAGCCGTTTCAATCCGCCTGTGTTGAACATCCCAAGCACCGCCCAGACACCGCCAGAACGCTTAATCCGAATCTGCCCTCCGCCGATTTCCTTGACCCGGCTTTCTCCGAATAGCCTCATCTCAATGTTCTCTGCATTCAGCATGCCATCCATATGCACCGAGCCATGGAGCTTGAATTTTTCTGCCTGACAGCCGCCTCTAACGGTATTATAACCGGACAATTCAATTTGTTCACCGTTTATTTGGCCGTCAATTCTGATTTCTCCACTTATCTTGGCAGCCTGGGCATCCAGGTCACCTCCAACATGAAGTTTGCCTATGGCACTGAGCTTCTCTCCCTGAAGAGGGCCCTGAACAATAAGTTCTCCGGTAAGCTTTAATGATTCCGTCTTCAACTTCCCAAAGACCACCGCATTCCCCGTACACTTGAAGCTCAGCGCGTCAATATCTCCGTTCAGCTCTCCATCACCCGTAATGTTCAGCTTCCCGACTATTCCCCCGGCCGATCCGCCAGTGCCTACAATCTTCACATCCGGTCTTTCTTGTAACGTACTCTTTCCTTCCATAACCTATCGCTCCTTTGTACCGAAGTGTATCTCTTTCTTATATATGCTTGGCTTGGGATACATCTGACTTGGGATCAGCCTCATAGGTGTCTTTATATTCAACATAATCAATCTCGCAACCGGGGCCAATACGCACCCTGCTGCCGCGTACGATGCGGGCCTTCGTATGCTCAAGTTCAATGTCATCGCCCTCAATAACGTCCGCCGTAAGCCTGGAGGCAAGCTTTCCCGAGAACAATTCAAGCAGTTTGGGAGCTGTGCCGCGCTTACGAATAATGATGTGTTCACCGCCTATTTCCCGGGCTTTGCATTTCCCAATCATCTCAAGTCTAATCGTACCTGCGTTGAGGAGTCCTTCGACCTGAAGATTTCCCCATACTTCCAGAATCTCACACTGCAGGTCCTTCTTGAGCTTCAGCGTGCCGTATATTTCAGCGTGCTCCCCTCTCGCCCCTGCGCCACACTTGAACATCCCATTGATCACAAGCTTGTCGAAGCGAACCTCTTCTTCTATATTAAGCATCCCGTCCGTACGAAAATCTCCGCTGTGCACAGGCCCGGTAATCTTCCCTGTTCCGTTAATGGTAATCTGCTCGGCTGTAAGCGGGGCATTCAGCTTCAGCTGTCCATTACATAGGAGCTCCTCACAATGTACCTCCCCGCCTATCGTTCCGATCCCATCGATCTGAACCCGTTTGTAGCGACCTCCCGCCGCTTGACCTACACCATTTAACTTCATATCCCGAATAGATTGTTCCACAGCTATTCCCCGCCTTCTCCAATTTTCAGCTTAAGCTCTTCCGTAACCTGGGCCATGGATAACCGGACAACTACCTTCACACCCCGGTCAAAATAAATCTCACTATTCTTCGACATCAGTATGAACGCCGCTACACCCATCTTGCGGATCAGCAGCAGTTCGCAATCCCTCCCCGCGAAGGCCGGGTAGTGCTCCGTAAGGGTCTGAACGAGCAGCCTGCCTTCTTCCATTGAGATATCGCCGCTCTGCAGCAGTCTCTCCAGCACAAATACCGAGAGAATCTTCTCGAACATAAAGGAGCCTTCATGCCTCGATGCCTTCAAATACACATCCAGCGCAATAGAGGTAACAATGTTACGTTCCAAAAGCTGCTCTGCTGTCAGAGAGATCTCTTTCAGGCTGGGTGAGAAGACGTCGGCCAGCTCATCCAGCGATAATCCATCTTTCATATTAAGGATTTTATCAATCCGGGAGAGGATTTTATCTTTGGGAAAAAAGGTCTCCTGCCCCGTAAAAGATGACTTTCGAATAAACCATTCTTCTGGAATCAGACTTTTTCTTTTCCAGCGGTACAGCTGCCCATAGGAGATTCCTGTAAGGTCCAACAGTTCTTTTTTGGAGATCAGTTCATCATTCATTATTACGATACCTCCTCCTTGCACGGTCAGTGTAACATAACATTGTTACGTTACGCAACATCCTATTCGCAAAACAGTGTATTGTACGTAAACAAAAAAATACGTTAACCCCGAACATGCTGTTCTGAATTACCGTTTTCTACAAAGCAAGATTAACGTGTATGTTCTTGGACTTTTACTTTTTGATGAAGGGTAATAGATCACGAATCCTAGATGGGTTATTCTACCAATCTATTATCCTATACTATTGACCCATAGTAGCTTGGTATGTATTATTATGGTAATTGCATACTTATTATGTCTGAAGAACCAGATATATCAGGCTTTGATCCTAAGGGGAATTGAACTTAGTATGCATAAATACATAGAAGAGGTGCTCATTTTGAAAAAGAAACTATCTTCAAAAATTCTATTAAGCACAACCGTACTTTCCATGGCTATTGCCGTAGGAGCCGTTGCTTATGCAGACTCTACAATCAAGAAAATTACCGCATATCAAAATTCAGCTCTTAAGGTAAAGGTAGACGGACAAGCAATCGATCTTTCCAGTGATGAAGGAACCATGTACCCTATTGAGTACAATGGACATAGCTACGTGTCTGCAAAGGCTCTAGCAGAAGGTTTAGGAGCAACGGTTAAATGGAACAATAGTACACAAACTGTAGAAGTGACCTCGAATAGCTCTACCCCATCCAATGCTGGAATTCCTGATAAGGACAACTCCTCAACTAGTACACCATCCTCCTCTTCTGCTAATACAGGTTCAGGCAGCAACTCTGGAAACAGTTCTGATAGCGGAAGCGAAGCATCTGGAGGATTTGTCACTAAACTGTCAACGGACTTTAATAAGGATACAGTTGCGTCCCAAAATAAAGGCCAAGCCCTTTCGTTCTTCAAAGCCTATGCCTATGCAGTTAAAACAGGAGAATTCGGCCGACTGGATAAATTCATTGACTCTTCTATTTCTACTGCTCCAGCCTCTAAGGATAGCTTCTGGAAAGGCCCAAGTGGCACGAAAGAGGACCTTCACGAAATTATTAAGAATACCAGACAAAAAAATGAACAATCTATTATTAATGAATGGTCTGATAAAATTCAGAATATGTCTACCTCTGATGTGAAAATTACATACACATCAAAACTTAGCAATATAGCGAGCTTTCAATATACTGTCCACCCTGAAGGTTTTGATGCATTTTCGGATATAGCTGCACACTTTGAATTTGAGGTTCCATATGGAAGCACTGGTTACTGGCTAACAGAGATCAATGTATACTAATCATAGGGTCACACCCCGGCTCCTTCACTATTGAAGGGCT
Source organism: Paenibacillus zeisoli (assembly GCF_003994465.1). Classification (GTDB taxonomy): domain Bacteria; phylum Bacillota; class Bacilli; order Paenibacillales; family Paenibacillaceae; genus Fontibacillus; species Fontibacillus zeisoli. The sequence goes on from NZ_RZNX01000002.1 coordinate 37,189, forward strand.
TTTTTTACGGAGATGGTTTAAATATTTAGAATCGCTTCTCCTTTAAATATAGGTCCCTCCCATTGATCTACCTAGTTAACCTTAAAATTAAAACAACAAAAAGAGCGGCATCCCAGAACATGCTGTTCTGGATTACCGCTCCTACTCTATCCACGAATTTCAACTTGCCGCTTCCGGTTACTTAATTACCTCTTCAAGCTTGTTCATCATTTCATCCAATTGCTTGATAGATTCTACTATATCCACAACATGCTGCTGCTGGGCATGCGAGCTTGCCAGCACCTCTTCAACCGAGGCTGCAGATTCCTCAGTAAATGCAGCTACCGTGGTCACCTCTTGAAGCACTGTTTGAGAAGACTGCTGCAGCCTGGCATTCATGTCGCGAATTTGCTCAGCCTGCTGGAGCACCTCGGCCGTGTTGGCATGAATTCCGTCAAACAATTGTTCCACGCTATGCGCTGACTCTTTGCCCTCTGTGACTACCGTGAGGCCGTCTCCGACCAAGCTGGACGCCTGAGCAATTCGGCTCTGTATCGCTGCCAGAATACCGGCAATCTCCGTCGAGGCATCCTGTGCATGCTGGGCCAGCTTGCGAATCTCGGTGGCAACGACCGAGAACCCTTGCCCGTGCTCGCCAGCCCGGGCCGCTTCAATGGAAGCATTGAGAGAGAGCAGGTTGGTCTGATTCGCGATTTCACCAATCATTTCTACAATACTGCCAATCTTCTGATTCTCCTGATTGACCTCTTCCATGACTCCCGAGGTATCGGAGACGATATGATCAATTTGATTGATTTTGCTGGCCAGATCCTTCATTTGACCTTGTCCCTGAGTTGTAAAATCAGCTGTAACTCTGGATTTGTCACTCAGTTGAATAGATGCCTCCGTAGCGGCACTTACGTTCTGATTCACCTGCTCCATCGCCTCCGAAATATCCGAGACACTGACGGACTGCGTCGCAATGCCGCTGGCGATCTCGTTGAAAGCAAGAACAACCTGACCCGATATTTCACCGGTGTCTGATGCATTCTTCTGCAGGTTCGTAATCGATGCTCCCAGCACATGAACAGAGCCCTTTACCTCTACCAGCACTTCCTCCGTTCTTTCCTTGGCGGCTGCCGATTCAGCTGCGCTGGCCTCCTGCTGCCGGTTCATTTTTGCACCGATGAGACTTTGGGAGATCAACGCACCCAAGATGACGAAGAGGTACGCATTCATATAAAATACGTTTTCGCCCTCAAAAGTTGCTTTGGTCAGCACGAAATATGTAGTCATTCCCATAGCTACGATGCCGTTCAGGAGAAGGGGACGATAGTTGTGATAGATTGAGATGATCGCAAAGGAGAAGAAAATCAGAAAATAACTGCTAAATGCCTCGCTTTCCTCGATAAAGAAAAACGTGATCAGGCTAAGTCCAATAGACACCAGGTACATCACATAGCGGATTGCAACTTTTCTCCATACCAGAAGCACACATAGAATACAGATTGGGAGTCCGCTTATAGCCAGCGTCAGTCTAAGATGGTTCGAAGAGGATACCCCGACCCCGAGTAACAGCGAGATCCAGAGGAGCCATACCATCAGTTTATTTCGCTCATGCAGAGCCAGCAATTTATCAGACATTAAATTTCACATACTCCCCACATTTTTTTAATATATATATCGGCATATTCCTATGAAAATATGATGTATATACGTTGAACTATTGATTTACATACTAGTCAGCCGTATGAAAAGTTCCTACGATCGCTGTTGTTCCCAGAATTCTTAAGAGAATTTTATAGGTAGAAGTTTAATCACATAGCATATGTTTCCGATGTAGCTTTCTTTCAGAAAGCTTGCAGGCGAACGCTCCGCTTCTTCAGAATCATTTCACACTCTTGCTTATAGGTAATTCTTAATTTCACTTATGTAGTCAAAAAAACCGCGGAACCTGATGGTCCCGCGGAGTCCAGTGCCGATCCGCTTTCTATTTGCTCTTCTCAATATACTCAGTCACCCATTGCTCAGTAGCCTTCAGCTTCTCCCCGGCTCTGGAAATAGCTTCAGCCACCTGACTCGATGCCGTTCCCCCGTATACATTACGAGCGTTAACTACTGTCTCTGGCTGAAGGACACCATAAATGCTGTCGTCGAACAGCGGAGAGAATGTCTTGAATTCATCCAGGGTCAGATCCAGCAGATACTTGTTGTTCTGAATGCAGTATAGGACCGTCTTGCCAATTACCTCGTGAGCCTGACGGAATGGCAGGCCTTTGCCGACCAGGAAGTCTGCGATATCTGTCGCATTGGAGAAGTCCTGATTCACGGCTTCACGCATCCGCTGCTTGTTCACCTTCATCGTAGCAATCATGCCTGCGAACAGCTGCAGTGCGCCTTCAAGGGTAGCCACAGTATCGAACATGCCTTCCTTGTCTTCCTGCATGTCTTTGTTGTAAGCCAGAGGAAGGGACTTCAGCACGGTGAGCAGTCCAACCAGATTGCCATATACACGGCCGGTCTTCCCGCGTACAAGCTCGGCCACATCCGGGTTTTTCTTCTGCGGCATAATGCTGCTGCCTGTACAGTAAGCATCGTCAAGCTCTACAAAGCGGAATTCCGTGCTGCTCCAGAGCACCAGCTCCTCACACAAGCGGGACAGATGCATCATCAGAATAGAGGAATTCGACAGGAATTCCAGAATGAAGTCCCGGTCACTGACCGCATCCAGACTGTTCTCATATACCGCATCAAAGTTGAGCTGCTCAGCTACGTAATGACGGTCAATCGGGAATGTCGTTCCTGCCAGCGCACCTGCGCCCAGAGGAAGTACATTCACTCGCTTATAGCTGTCCTGGAACCGCTCAATATCGCGCTGGAACATGGAGACATAAGCCATCAAATGGTGGGCGAACAGAATCGGCTGCGCCCGCTGCAAATGCGTATAACCCGGTACAATCGTATCCAGATTAGCTTCGGCCTGTCCAATTAAGGCTTCCTGAACCGCATGAAGAAGTCCTGTTATTTCAACTATACGCTTACGCAGATACAAGTGCATGTCCGTAGCTACCTGATCATTACGGCTGCGGCCCGTATGCAGCTTTCCGCCTACCGAACCAATCTCCTCGATCAGATTCTTCTCGATGTTCATATGAATATCTTCATCTCCGACGGAGAATTCAATTTCTCCGCGGCGGATCTTGTTCAGAACGAGATGAAGGCCTTCCTTGATCCGGTCAACATCTTCAGACGGCAGGATGCCGCATTTGCCCAGCATGCTCACATGTGCCAGACTTCCTTGAACATCTTCCTCGGCCAGTGCTTTATCAAAACCGATCGAAGCAGTGTACTCTTCTACCAGGCGATTCGTCTGCTTCGTAAAACGGCCTCCCCACAGCTTGCTCACTAAATCCACTCCTTCTTCTGAATGCAGACCACGGGCCGCTCCCGGTGAAGAGAACGGCCTCATGGTTATGCTGTATTTATAATCATTTTCTATGTTCTAAATAAGTTGAATTATCGATTTTACACTTAGGGCGGCCGTGCGAAATGTTCCTCCGATCGCTGTTGTTCCCAGATTTCTTATTTAAAATTATGAGGTAGAAATCAGGTCACAAAGAATATGCTTCCGATGTAGCTTTCTTTCAGAAAGCTTGTAGGCGAACGCTTCGCTTCTCCAGAATCATTTCACACTCTTGCCAATGGGTAAATCATAAGTTCAACTTATTTAGTTATATAATTACTTATTCTGTTCTACGCCGGAACTTACTTTAAGCCGCAGGGCGTTCAAGCGGATGAATCCCGTAGCGTCCCCTTGGTCATAGGCTTGGGTCGGATCAGCTTCCATGGTAGCGATATCCGGATTATACAAGCTCACTGGGCTCTTCACGCCCGCACCAATCACATTGCCTTTGTACAGCTTCAGACGTACGGTTCCCGATACGTTCTTCTGGCTTTCGTTAACCAGCGCTTGCAGAGCAAGACGTTCAGGAGCGAACCAGAAGCCATTGTATACGAGCGTGCTATACCGTGTAATCAGGCTGTCGCGAAGATTCATAACTTCGCGGTCCATCGTGAGGGACTCCATCTTCCGGTGGGCTGTGAAAAGAATGGTTCCGCCTGGTGTCTCGTACACGCCGCGGCTCTTCATGCCGACAAAGCGGTTCTCCACCATGTCCACACGTCCGATGCCGTGCTTGCCGCCGAGCTCATTGAGGGTCTCCATCACGCCCAGCGGGCTGAGCTTCTCGCCATTCACGGCAACCACGTTGCCTTGAACAAACTCAAGCTCTACATATTCCGCTTCATTCGGTGCATCTTCCGGGGATACACTCAGCAGGTACATGTCCTTGCTGTCCTCTGCGCTTGGATCGAACCAAGGATCCTCCAGCACTCCGCTCTCATAGCTGATGTGCAGCAGATTGCGGTCAGTCGAATAAGGCTTGGCTGCCGAAGCCGTTACCGGAATGCCATGCTCTTCGGCATACGCGATCATCTCTGCGCGGCCTGGGAAGCGGTCACGGAACTCACTAAGACGCCAAGGCGCGATTACATTAATCTCTGGAGCAAGAGCCGCTGCCGCAAGCTCAAAGCGCACTTGGTCGTTCCCTTTGCCTGTTGCTCCGTGAGCGATAGCTGTTGCGCCTTCCGCACGAGCGATATCGACCATACGCTTCGCGATCAGCGGGCGGGCGATACTTGTACCGAGCAGATATTGGCCCTCATATTGGGCACCCGCCTGGAACATCGGGTAGATGAAATCCTGTGCGAATTCATCGCGCAGATCATCGATGTACACTTTGGAAGCGCCGGTAGCTAGTGCTTTTGCCTCCAGCCCGTCCAACTCGTCTTTCTGACCGATATCCGCTGTGAACGCGATAATCTCGGCGTCATAGGTCTCCTTCAGCCACTTCAGAATGACCGACGTATCCAGTCCGCCTGAGTACGCCAGTACGATTTTTTCTTTTGCCATGATATTCAGTGTCCTCCCTTAATAACCCAACTGCATACTATCTAGACCTAAGTCTATCACAAAAACTATCCGATGAGAGCCGCCATCAGCGCTTTCTGCGCATGAAGCCGATTCTCGGCCTGATCAAATATAATAGAGTTCGCTCCGTCAATGACATCCTCACTGACTTCTTCTCCGCGGTGAGCAGGCAGACAGTGGAGGAACAAGTAATCCGGTTTGGCATGCTTGGCAAGCTCGGCATTTACCTGATAGTTCTGGAACGCAACCTCGCGGGCTTTCTGCTCCTCTTCAAATCCCATGCTGGCCCATACGTCCGTGTAGATCACGTCCGCATCCTTCACCGCTTCTTCCGGACTGCGCAGCACTTCGATCTTCGCTCCGGTAGATTCCGCGATCTCTTGAGCCTGAGCGACTACCTGCTGATCCGGCTCATAGCCTTCAGGGCTTGCAATGGAGACATGAACTCCCAGCTTCGCGCCGCCGATCATGAGAGAATGAGCCATGTTATTGCCGTCGCCGACATAAGCGAGCTTCAGTCCCTTAAGAGTGCCCTTATGCTCAAGCACCGTCTGGAAATCGGCAAGCACCTGACATGGATGGGCCAGATCGCTCAGCCCGTTAATGACCGGCACCGTAGCGTACCGGGCCAGATCCACCACGTTGTTGTGGCCGAACGTACGAATCATGATCCCATCCAGATAACGGGACATGACCTTGGCCGTATCGCTGATTGTCTCCCCGCGTCCAAGCTGGATATCGTTCTTGCTCAGGAAGAGGGCGTGACCGCCCAGCTGATATGTACCCACCTCGAAGGAGACCCGGGTTCTTGTTGAGGATTTCTCAAAAATAAGTCCGACTGTCTTCCCCTTCAGCGGTTGGTATTCTTCCCCATTCTTATGCTTCTGCTTGATCTCAATAGCAAGATCAAGAAGATATTGAATTTCCTCTGTACTGAAGTCTGTCAATTCCACGCAATCGCGGCCCTTAAGGTCGAATGCGGCATTCGCTTCCGTTAGACTCATCTTCATCTACTCCTTCTTGGCCTGATGGCGCTGAATAACTCCATCGATAATGTCCACAGCCTGGTCGATTTCTTCATGCGTTACTAGCAAGCTTGGCAGAAGACGGATCACATTCGGTCCGGCCGTGACGAACAGTAGACCGTTCTTTTGCCCTTCACTTACAAGCTCAGCGACAGGTCCGTCGCATTCAATTCCAACGATGAGGCCTTTGCCCCGTATATCCAGTACGAATGGATGACCGGCAAGCTTCTCTTTGAGCTTGCTCTGCAAATATTCACCCATCTCCGCAGCTCTCTGTGGTACCTGATCTTCCTGCATGGCTTCTACGGTTGCAACAATAGCTGTTGCCGCGATAGGATTTCCTCCGAACGTTGAAGCGTGACTACCAGCAGAGAACGCCTCACGCAAATATCCTTTGGCCAGCATCACGCCAGCGGCGATTCCGCTTGCTACCCCTTTGGCCAGGGTGAAAATATCCGGTTCCACACCGTAATGCTGGTGGCCGAACCATTTGCCTGTGCGGCCCATTCCGGTCTGCACCTCATCGACAATAAGCAGAATGCCATGTTCCTTGCACAGCGCCGCCACTTCATTCAAGAATTCAGGCTGTACTAGATTAATGCCGCCTTCGGCCTGAACCATTTCCAGCATAATGCCTGCCGTATTGGGTCCAATCGCAGCCTTTAGCGCCTCAATATCATGAAGCTCTACGGTCTTAAAGCCCTCAGGAAGCGGAAGGAAGCCTTCCTTCACCTTATCCTGTCCGGTTGCTGTAAGTGTCGCGAGCGTACGTCCGTGGAACGATTGCTTGAACGTAATAATCTCATAGCGCTGTTCGCCTTTGATCTTCTGGTGATAACGGCGGGCCAGCTTGATGGCCGCTTCATTCGCCTCAGCCCCGCTGTTACAGAAGAACGCTAGATCTGCTGAGCTTAGCCCTGTCAACAGACGGGCCGCGGTCTCCTGCTGTGGGATCTGGAACAGGTTGGATACATGCCACAGCTGATCCAGCTGATCCTTGATCTTATTCTTGACCTTTTCGGGCGCATGGCCGAGATTAGTGACCGCAATTCCGCTGAAAAAATCCAAATAGCGGTTACCCTGATCATCCCAGAGCCAGCTCCCCTGCCCTTTTACCAAAGAAATCGGGAACCTCGCCCCGTAATTCGGAAACAGCGCGCTTACCGACTCGCTGCTGCGGTTATCCTTGACCTCTTGTTCCTTACCTTCTGCCTGACCCAGTTCCTGCAAATTGGATTCTGCCATCGTTTTCGCTGCCTCCTTAAATTGAAAAATTGTATAAGCAAGTACCCGCTTCGAATTCCGTAATTTCCCGGCCGCTCATACTAAGAGCGACTGGTCTTCATTCGGACAATGCGGGTCCCAATGGCTTCTCCGGACAGCACGCGGCTGAGCACATTCGGCTCACTGCCGTTCACAATAACAACCTCTTTCACTTGACCATGGATACAGGCTACAGCAGCACGAACCTTGGGAATCATTCCGCCGTAAATTTCACCCGTTAGAATCATATCTTCAATTTGTTGTACGGTCACTGTAGGGAGAACTCGCTTCTCTCCGCCCACGGTGCTCAGAATTCCTGGCACATCCGTTACAACGATCATCTGCTGAACTCCAAGCTTGGATGCCACGGCTCCAGCCGCCGTGTCCGCATTTATATTATACCGCTGTCCATTCTCACTCACACCAACAGGAGCAATGATCGGCATATATCCTAGGGACGTCACACCTTCAATGATCGAAGCTTTCACTTCGGTTACATCTCCGACCAGGCCGACTTCAGCGCTTGCGGCTACAGGTTTGGCCTGAATCAGGAAGCCATCTACCCCGGACAGTCCCAGCGCCTGCCCACCCAGGGTCTGAATCCGGCGGACAATCTGCTTGTTAATGCTGCCTGACAGTACCATCTCGACCACATCCAGCACCTCTTCAGACGTATAACGCAGCCCACCGACGAACTTGGTCTCAATGCCAAGCTTCGCGAGATTCTCCGAGATTGCAGGGCCTCCGCCGTGAACAATCACGGGCTGAATTCCACTGCGCTGAAGTGCGATTAAATCCTCAAAAAAGGAATCTGGCAGCTCGTTCAGCGTACTGCCTCCGCATTTCATGACGAATGTCTTGTAGGCCTGTTCTCCGGCCAACTCCTTCTGCTCACCTTGCAATGCTGAATTCATGATCCTGCTCCCTTCTCCTTTGGGTGACTCTGATTGTATACGTACGTTGATCTGCTGATGCCCGCTCCGCTGTCGGATCATTCTTACGATCGCTGTTGTCTCCCGATTTCCTGATCTTACTACCCCAAAGGGTAGAAATCTGGAGACAAAGGCGAACGCTTCGCTTCTTCAGAACGATTCCGACCTCTCCGCTGAGTTCGGTGCTTAACTTCCCTGTAATTACAAACGTCTAAAATGTTAAAATTTTAAAAGCACCTTATATATTGATGACGTTAAGTCCGATAAGCGGCGTTAATCCGCACATAATCGTAAGTTAGGTCGCAGCCCCATGCAGTGGCTGTTCCTTCGCCATTCTTCAAATCTACCACAATGCGAACCGTGTCGCCCTTGAGATAGGCCAGCGCCTCGTCTTCGTCAAATGTGACCGGCTTCGATCCGGTCAGCACCGCAATCTCTCCGAGGTGAATGTCGACCGTCTCGGGATTCACCGGCTCGCCTGCGCGTCCAATCGCTGCAATAATACGGCCCCAGTTGGCGTCCGCTCCGAATACAGCCGACTTTACCAAGCTGGACCCCACGATCGTCTTCGCGATAGCCCGCGCGGACAAGTCACTTACCGCCCCGCTCACCTCTACCTCGACAAGACGAGTCGCTCCCTCGCCATCACGGGCAATCGCCTGAGCCAGAACCTGGCATACATGCCTGAATGCGGCGGCGAATCCATCCCAATCCGGATGCTTCTCGGTCAGTTCCTTATTGCCGGAAAGCCCGCTTGCCATAGCCAGCAGCATGTCATTCGTACTGGTATCTCCGTCAACGGTAATCATATTGAAGGTAACATCCGTTGCATCTTTGATCAGGGACTGAAGCGCATCCGGGTGGATCGCTGCATCGGTGGTAACGAATCCAAGCATGGTTGCCATGTTCGGATGGATCATTCCTGATCCCTTCGCCGCTCCGGCGATTTTCACTTCACGGTCATCAATGACCAAAGAGACACAGACTTCCTTTTTGACCAAATCTGTAGTCAGGATCGCTTGGCAGAACTGCTCGGCCCCGTCCTCATCCGTAGACATAACTGCAGGAAGTCCGGATATCCCGCTGCTGACCCGGTCCATTTTCATTAATTCCCCGATCACGCCGGTCGAAGCCACCGCGACATCCGAAGGGGATACGCCCAGCACCTTAGCCGTCTCTTCGCGCATCGCATAAGCATCTGCTTCACCCTGTTTGCCTGTGCAGGCATTCGCATTGCCGCTATTCACAACAACTGCACGAAGGGTGCGGCTAGCTGCAAGGCTATCTTGAGTCACTTTGATCGGCGCAGCCTGAAATACATTCGTGGTGTAGACGGCCGCGGCAACCGCCGGTACTTCACATAGAATCGCAGCCAGGTCATTGCGTGTTGTTTTCTTCAGACCGCAGTGCAGTCCACCCGCCTTGAACCCTTTCGGTGCCGTTACAGAACCGCCCTCAACCACTTTAAACAAACTTGCTACTCCCATCATGTCCTCCGTTCTATGGATATACCGGGGCGTTCTTCAGCCCGAGGGTTTCGTCCCAGCCCATCATCAAGTTCAAATTCTGGATCGCCTGACCGGCGGCCCCTTTTACCACATTATCAATTACAGAGACAATCGTCACTCTATTCGTACGCGCATCCACCGCAAAACCGATATCACAATAATTCGATCCGAAGACTTCCTTCGTCGCCGGCCATTGCCCTGCAGGGCGAATGCGTACGAACCGGCGCCCTTCATAGAACTGCTTATATAACTCTACTAATTCTTCATTAGTATGAGAACCCGTTAATGTGGCGTACATCGTACTCATAATCCCGCGTGTCATCGGTGCCAAATGAGTTGTGAATGTGACCGTCACGGGTGAGCCATGAATATCGGTCAGTACCTGCTCAATTTCGGGTATATGTTGATGTTTGTTGACTTTGTAGGCTTTAAAATTCTCATTGATCTCCGCATAGTGGGCCGTCAGACTTGTGCCTCTGCCCGCTCCGGACACCCCGGATTTCGCATCGATAATAAGTGTCGCAGGATCAATCCAGCCTGCCTTCACCGCAGGAATCAGACCCAGCAGCGTTGCCGTTGGATAACATCCCGGATTGGAGATCAGCTGCTCATCCTTGACCTTCTCCCCGTAGACTTCACTAAGTCCGTATACCGCCTTCTGCAGCAGGTCATTGCCCGGTGCGTCATGCTTATACCATTCTTCATAGACAGCGCCGTCTTTAATCCGGAAATCGCCGGAAAGGTCAATGACCTTCAAGCCGGCTTCAACCAGCTGAGGTACCAACTTACCGCTGACCCCCGACGGTGTTGCTGTGAAGACCACGTCCGCCTTAGCTGCAATCTCCTGCACATTTACCCCATCGAGGTTCTGCACAACAAGATTGATTAAATGAGGAAAACCGTCCGTAATCGGCGCCCCGCTGCTCGATGCCGAAATGACCGATACGATCTCAACCTTGGGATGTTCCAATAAAAAACGAATCAGCTCCACCCCTCCATACCCGGTGGAACCGACGATAGCCACTTTTACAAAATCTCCGCTCACTAGTATCCCCACTTTCTCCAATCACTCATTTATATTTATGCATATCCGAATCGAATTTATGTATTATTATACAGACGCATTCATTTAAATACAACTACTATCTGGCCTATAGACTACTTTTATATGCAAAAAGGCGCCCATTGGCGCCTTCGAGTCCTGCTATAATTCCCATGGTTATTTATTGAGCTGCAGAAGTGGTTGTCCCAGCCTTCATTTTATGGCCGTCTCCACCACGGTCGCCCTTGAATTTACCCCTCTCAGGCACCGTACTGTTCACTTCCTTGGTTACCTGCTCGGTAAGGCCAGATTTGAGCTTGTCATACTCTGCTTGTGTAATTGCACCGCTTGCGAGTCTCTCGTCCAGCTTGGCCGTGCGGTCCTTAACCAGAAGATCGATGACTTGCTGTGCAGTTACATTGTGCGCCGCTGCTGCGGCTGCTAAAGTCTTGCCGGATTGCAGTTCAGTGCGAAGCGCATCCTCTGTAATCCCCAACAGCTTGGCAACCTCGTCAAAATTACCGAAGTGCCCGCCTCCGTGTCCTCTTCCATCACCGAATGCCGGAATTTGGCCGTTCACGATCTGGGTAGCTTTCTCTGTAAGAGATGCCTTCTCAGTATTATATTCATCCTGTGTAATCTCCCCAGCATCCAGCTCGCTCTCCAGATGTCTGCTCAGACTTGTTACTTCCAGGTCGATAACCGCCTGTGCCGTTACATTATGTTCGCCTGCGATCGCTGCCAGGGTCTTGCCTGATTGCAGCTGGGTACTCAATTCATCCGTAGTAATGCCAAATAGTTTCGCAAGTTCGGCGTTATTCTTTACCAAACCGAGCGGTCCATGTCCCTGACCTCCGAATCCTTCTCCCAGCTTGGAGTCAAGCAGCTTGTCCGCAAAGACGGAGGCGTCTATCGTCTTCCCATTCTTATCAGCCGCGGCGGAAGCAGTATCCGCTTTGTGTTCCGCTTCAATCCAGCTTACCAGCTTGGCCTTCAGATCCGCGCGGGCAATCCCCTGAGCGCTTGCAATTTGAGCAAGAGTCTGTGTCTTCTGCTTTTCTTTGAATGTGGCTTCATCCAGCTTCAAATAGGTCAGCAGCTGAGATTCAATTTGACCAAATCCCAGATGTCGGCCTCCCCGATCCTGACCTGATTTATGGGTCACCCCTGCTGCTGAGGAAGTTTTATTGGCTGCCGCCGCACTTGTATGCTGTACCGCCAGAACTCCTCCTCCAATAGTTAAAGAGAGGGCCAATACACCGGCTGCTAAAGTTTTGGTTGATTTTTTTGTCGTTTTCATTGAAGTACCACCTTTCGCTTACAATGGATTAGGTTGCCTTACAAATGCATCTTATCCCACCTAACTGAATTCACGCTGAATGAAAGCTTAACGTAAGCTAAATGTTTCCTTTTACAAGAAAAGCCCACCTCATCCGAAAATACTTCCGGACAAGACAGGCCTGACGCAAATCATATATTAATCATTACAGCTTCTTATCCTCCACTTGACCCAACCAGTGCTCAATCTCGTTGATTACAGAAGATACACTTCCCTGCTCAAATGGAGAAATTAAACCCGCAGCCTTCACGAGCTCTGTGAATGCACGACTTCCGCCCTGACGGCATAGTTCAAGATAGGCAGTCCAGGCCGCTTCACGGTCTTCCTGTGACTTCTTCCAGAACTGGAATGCACACAGCTGCGCCAGTGTGTAATCAATGTAATAGAACGGGGAGCTGAAGATATGCCCCTGCTTCTGCCAGAATCCACCCTGTTCCAGATAGGCATTGCCCGCATAGTCACGGTGAGGCAGGTATTTCTTCTCAATCTCCCGCCAAGCCAGCTTGCGCTCCTGCGGTGTGGCTTCCGGATTTCCATAGACGTAGTGCTGGAATTCGTCTACTGCAACCCCATAAGGGATGAAGAGTAGACCTGAGGACAAATGATTGAATTTGTACTTCTCGGTATCTTCCTTGAAGAACAGCTCCATCCATGGCCATGTAAGAAATTCCATACTCATCGAATGAATCTCTGCTGCTTCGAGTGTTGGGAAGCTGTATTCAGGCACTTTATACTGACGGCTCTGGAACACCTGGAAAGCGTGACCCACCTCATGCGTCAACACATCGATATCATCGGACGTACCATTAAAGTTCGAGAAAATGAACGGGGCTTCATAATCGCTGAGATAAGTGCAGTAACCGCCGCCCTGCTTGCCTTTCTTGGCAACAAGGTCCATCAACCCATTTTCCTGCATGAATTTGAAGAATTCATCCGTCTCCGGAGACAGCTCCGCGTACATCTTGGCTCCGTTCTGAACAATCCAGTCTGGATCTCCCTTAGGCTCCGCATTTCCAGAAGCAAAGCTGAAGTCTTCATCGAAATAGGTAAGTCGATCTACACCGATTCTGGCCTGCTGACGTTCCTTCAGTCTCTGAGCTGCAGGCACAATGAACTCTTTCACCTGGTCTCTAAAGCTCTTAACCATCTCCGCGTTATAGTCGGTGCGATTAAGACGATCATAGGCCAGCTGTATGAAGTTCTCGTAGCCAAGCGCCCCCGCAATCCGAGTCCGTACTTTGACTAATTCATCATAGATTCGGTCCAGCTCATCTTCATGCTCGCTCATAAAAGCATACCGTGCTTCGGCCGCTCTCTGTCTAAGACCGCGGTCCGTGGACATTTCAAATGGACGCAGCTGCGGCAGGGTTCTCTCTTCCCCTTCAAAAGGAATCTTGGCCGACGCAATAAGCTGACTATACTGGGTAACCAGCTTATTCTCCTGCTGGAGGTCCTGAATTATTTCGGGCTTGAATGTCTTCAAGGACACATCCATCAGACTGAACAGCTGACCTCCCCATTTCTCTTCGAGCTGAGCCCGGAATTTAGACTGTACAACAGCTTTATAGTAGTCGGTCACGAATTCTTGATACAGCGGTCCCACTTCATCCATATAATCCTGCTCTGCCTTGTAAAATTCATCGGTAGTATCAATCGAATGACGTATACTCACAATCGTCCCGAGGGTTTCAAATTGGCTGCGCAGCTCGTTAATTTTCTCAAAAACAAGATCCTGCTCCTCAAAGCTCGCAGCCTGATTGAATTGTTCTAATAAATCCTTGAACTGACTCTCGACATTCTGGATGTCAGGTCTTGAATACGGGTATTCATTGAATTTCATCATTAATCACCCTTTGGTCAATTATTTATAAAACCTATTATACAGGGTAATTTTGGGATAACAAACATCTATATAAGAAGCAGCTAAAATACTGGAAAATGGGGCAATGTCGTAACTACGGGGAATGGAGCCAAAGTAAATGCTTCCGATGTAGCTTTCTTTCAGAAAGCTTGTAGGCGGTCGCTTTCACTCCTACATTTCCAAGCTTCCCCTCCGCTCACGCCTCCCCTGCATGCCATTTTCAAAGCTCGCTTCAAAGATATGCTGTTCACAGCCAAGCAAAAAGAGACGCACACGGCGTCTCCTTGTTCGACTTATAATTATTTATTCTTCCCTGGACTCATCATAGACTGGGACTCATTAAAGTTCCAACTGTGACCCTTGTCGCCGGACTCCGGTTTTTGTCCTTTAGGAGATGGAACCCGCTTCACCTGTGCGGTAACGAAATCGATCAAGCTTTTCTTATACTTGTCGTACTGTTCCTTAGTGATCTCGCCGGCTGCCAGCTTCCCGTCCAGCTTAGCCAAACGGTCTTTGACCAGAAGATCAACCACCTGCTGTGCAGTTTTGCCATTAACTTCAGCTATAGCAGCGAGGCTCTTCCCCGACTTCATAGCTGTCCGCAGTTCAGATTCGGTAACGCCCAGCAGCTTAGCCAAGGCCCCAAACTTGCCTGAGTCCTCCACATCCTCTAGCCCCTGAACAACCCCAGGGAACTTGGTGGTCAACAGCTGCGCAGCCGCTTCAGCTTTAGCTGCCTTCTGAGCATCGTATTCCTCTTGAGTAATTTCACCCGCTGCCAGCTTGGCATCCAGGTCTTTAACATCAGCAGCAATCAGCAAATCAATGACCGCTTGAGTTTCAACCTTATATTCACCAGCGATTTCGGTAAGCGTTTTGCCAGCCTTCAGCTCTTCTTCCAGCTGAGCTGTAGTTATATTAAATAGCTTTGCGATTTCAGCAGAATTCTGAAGTCCTGTAAGCGGAGCCTCCTGGGTACTGTCAACTTTGCTCTCTGTAGTGAACGACATGAGCTTCTCTGCCGTCTTAACTGCTTCAAGCTTCAGAGCCTGCTCCTTCTTTTCATTCGCCTTCTTTTGCTGTTCCTGCTCCTGCTTCAGCTTTTGTTCCAGCTTTTGTTTCGCTTTCGGACTTAATTTCTTGTTCTTAAGCTGCTTGGCTAGCTCCTGCTGCTTCTTCTTGTCAGCCTGCTTTTGCTTTTCCTTCTCCTTGGCCAGTTGGGCACTCTTCTCAGCAGTAATCCAGCTTACAATCTTGGCTTTAAGATCCTCCTTGGATATTCCCTGCTGCGCAGCTATTTCTGCCAATGTCTGGGTTTGCAGCTTTTCTTTAAGAGTCGCCGCATCCAGCTTTAGGAGGGTAAGAAGCTGTTTCTCGAATTTGCCCAATCCTTCAAGCTTGTCCCCCTGCTGCAATGTGGTCTTCTGCTCCTGGACCGTGCTTGTTCCCGATGCAGCGTTAGCATGTCCAGTCGCTACTATTCCCCCGCCTAAGGCCAGAGAAAATGCCATAATTCCAGCTGCTACAGTTCTTGCTGACTTTCTCCTATTCATAATGAAGACCACCTCTCATGATGTGCTTGGTTGGTTACTTCTCCCAACACTATCAGTATAACTGAGATCAAACGAGATGGAACTACTTTTTTCGATATTAATCGACAAAATTTTCTTCATATCGAATCTTTACTTAGATAAAATATATACAGTGGATCATTTCCTAACTTCAACATATAGTTTGTTAATTTAAGCTCAACTTTCTTTAACTAAGCCTGTCTCTTGAACCCTTCCCCAAGCACCTCATGGGCATTCGTGATGATGACAAAAGCAGTCGGTTCAAGCTGCTGGACCAGTGTCTTCAGGCGGGTGACCTCACTTTGACCAACAACAACCATCAGCACTGGCCGATTATCGCCAGTGTACCCGCCTCTTGCGCTAAGCTTCGTCAGTCCCCGATCAAGGTGAACCAGCACCGCCTCCGAGATTTCATCCGTCTTCTCGGCGATGATATAAGCCACCTTTGTATAATTCAACCCCAGCTCCACCGCATCTATGATCTTGCCTGTTATATAGAGGCCAATAAGCGCATACAGAGCCTTTTCGGGTGACAATACAATACCCGCCAGCGTGATAACGAGTCCATCCATCATCACTACGCACGTACTTAAGCTCTGCCCGCTGAACTTCTGGATAATTTGAGCCAGGGTAGATAGCCCCCCCGTAGAGCCACGTCCACGGAACACGATTCCCAGCCCCAGACCAACCCCAATCCCTCCGTACAGAGATGAGAGCAGCGGGTCGGTCGTTGGAATGATCCAATCTTTCGTCAAATAGACGAATAACGGCAGCACTACTGTCCCCAGAAGAGAACGAATCGCATAATTACGGCCAAGCAGCAGGAAGCCTGCAGCAAATAAAGGAATATTCAGCGCCCACTGGACGTACGCCGGCTCAATACCGAATAACGAGTTCACCACTATGGAGAGTCCCGATACTCCCCCAGACGCGATATGATTCGGCAGCAAGAACATATTGAAAGCCAGGGCTGTTATAAAAGATCCAATTATAATCATCATACTATCCAGCACATGCCGAGCTGGACCACTTACAGGAAATACCTCATTAATTCTGCGTTTACGGCCTTTTGGGGGCATCATTCAGTTCTCCTTCACTACGTCAAAGTGTTAATGGCCAAAAAAATTCCCGCACAAGTTAACTTGTGCAGGAATCGTATATTTATTGATCTTATGCTTGTTCAGCCTCAGTCTTGATTTGGCTCCGCAAATATCCATCGATGAAGGCATCCAGTTCGCCATCCATAACCGCACCGGTATTCCCCGTCTCAATAGAGGTCCGATGATCTTTAACCATGCTGTAAGGATGGAAGACATAGGATCGAATCTGACTGCCCCAGGCAATATCAGATTGCTCTCCACGGATTTCATCCAGCTGCTTCTGCTGCTCTTCCAGCTTGCGTTCATAGAGCTTCGAACGAAGCATTGTCATGGCCCGCTCCCTGTTCTTGATCTGGGAACGTTCATTCTGACAAGTCACAACCACGCCAGTTGGGATATGGGTAATCCGTACAGCGGAATCCGTAGTATTTATGTGCTGACCGCCTGCGCCGCTGGCCCGGTAGGTGTCAATCTTCAGATCTTCTGTGCGGATCTCCACATCGACATCTTCCGTAATTTCAGGCACAACGTCACAAGATACGAAGGAAGTATGGCGGCGGCCCGAAGAGTCGAACGGAGAGATCCGGACTAGCCGGTGAACCCCTTTCTCCGTCTTCAAATAGCCGTAGGCATTGTATCCCTTGATCAGCAGCGTCACACTCTTAATTCCCGCTTCATCCCCGGGAAGGTAATCGAGCACCTCCACCTTGAAGCCGTGCTTCTCTGCCCATCTTGTATACATCCGGAGCAGCATCTGACCCCAATCCTGGGACTCGGTACCTCCGGCACCTGGATGCAGCTCAAGGATCGCATTGAGCTTATCATAAGGCTGGTTCAGGAGAAGCTGAAGCTCGAACTCTTCCAGACGCTTAAGCAGAGCTTCCACGGACGAGGCAATCTCGGTAAGCAGCGCCGCATCCCCTTCCTCTTCTGCAAGCTCGATCATGACGACGATGTCGTCATTCTCGGACTGGAGCTTCTCATATTGATCGACTGAAGATTTGACGGCGTTCATGTCTGCAATTACTTTTTGGGCAGATTCGTTGTCATCCCAGAAATCAGGCGCAGCCATCTTTTCCTCAAAGTTCGCAATCATTTCCTGCTTCAGATCTAAGTCAAAGAGACCCCCTAAGGTTGGATAATTTCTTGGCTATTTCACGCAGATCCTGCTTAACACTTGGATCGATCATGTTGCTACGTCACCTCTTCTACTTGGTATATACGGTGGCTGGTATATGACACAGGATAGAGAGGACTCCCTGCTTCTCATAGACACTCTTCCAGGGGGAGCATCGTGCTCTATCGCAGCTTCACTCCAGCCTACCCTATATATAAAAACTGCACTTAGTCGTTCTGTCCATGGCAGTGCTTGTATTTCTTGCTGCTGCCGCATGGGCAATCATCATTGCGTCCGATCTGCTCGCCGCGTTGAACCGGGCGCTTCTCGGCAGGCTCGCCGTTGGTGGAGATTTGGTTCTCATCCACCACGGTCTGACGCTCCTGATTGGTCTCGATTTGTGCTTTCATAATATATGTTGCGACTTCCTCTTGGATACTCGCTGTCATTTCGTTGAACATTTCAAAACCTTCGAATTGGTACTCACGAAGCGGATCTGTACCGCCGTAAGCACGAAGGTGGATACCTTGACGAAGTTGATCCATGGCATCGATATGATCCATCCATTTACTATCTACGGCACGAAGCACGATGACCTTCTCAAATTCACGAATCATTTCAACGCCGATATGCTCTTCACGGGCATTGTACTTCTCAATGACCTTATTAAAGATATATTCAATGATTTCTTCAGCTTCCTTGCCCCACAGCTCATCCTTGGTCAACTGGCCTTCATCAAGCAGCTTGCTATTGATGTACTCAGCTACTTCCTCCAGCTCCCAGTTCTCCGGAATATCATCGCTGCAGTGAGCCATTACAATACGTTCAATTACCGGCTTAATCATCTCAAGCACAATCTCCTTGATGTTCTCGGATTCGAGAATTTCGCGGCGCTGCTTGTAGATAATTTCCCGCTGCTGATTCATCACGTCATCATATTGAAGCACGACTTTACGCACGTCAAAGTTATTACCTTCTACCCGTTTCTGGGCAGACTCAATGGCACGGGTGATCATTTTGCTCTCGATCGGTGAATCCTCATCGAAACCAAGACGGTCCATCATGGCCAGCACGTTGTCAGCCCCGAACCGCTTCATCAGCTCATCACCAAGTGACAGATAGAACTGGGTTGATCCTGGGTCGCCCTGACGCCCGGCACGGCCGCGAAGCTGATTATCGATCCGGCGCGACTCGTGGCGCTCTGTACCAATGATGTGCAGACCCCCAATTTCGGATACGCCGTTACCCAAAATGATGTCGGTACCGCGTCCAGCCATATTGGTTGCAATCGTTACGGAACCCGGTTCACCTGCACGGGAAATAATCTCTGCTTCCTCCGCATGATACTTCGCATTCAGCACCTTGTGTGGAACGCCTTTGCGCTTCAGCATTTCATGAAGAAGCTCGGAGTTCTCAATGGACACTGTACCTACAAGGACCGGCTGATTGGAAGCATGACGCTTCACAATCTCTTCCACTACAGCCTTGAACTTGCCTGCTTCGCTCTTATACACGATATCCGGGTTATCCACACGGCGATTCGGACGGTTCGTAGGAACCTGAAGAACTTCAAGACCATAGATCTTCTTGAATTCTTCTTCCTCAGTCTTCGCCGTACCAGTCATTCCGCCAAGCTTGCGGTACATACGGAAGTAGTTCTGGAACGTAATCGTCGCCAGTGTCATACTTTCGTTCTGCACTTCAATGCCTTCCTTGGCTTCGATCGCCTGGTGAAGGCCATCACTGTAACGGCGTCCGGCCATCAGACGGCCTGTGAATTCGTCAACGATAACGACTTCATCTTCCGTCACCACATAATCCACATCACGGCGCATGATAGCATTTGCCTTGAGAGCCTGTACAATGTGGTGGTTAAGCGTTACATGAGCATGGTCATACAGATTCTCGATTCCAAAAGCTTTCTCCGCCTTCGCCACGCCTTTCTCGGTTAGAGATACGGCCTTGACCTTGATATCCACGTTGAAGTCTTCTTCCGCTTCCAGACGCTTCACAAAACGGTCGGCTGCATAGTACAGCTCTGTTGATTTCTGTGCTTGTCCAGAAATAATAAGCGGTGTCCGCGCCTCATCGACAAGAATGGAGTCCACCTCGTCAATAATGCAGAAATAGAGCGGACGCTGAACCATCTGCTCTTTATAGAGGACCATATTGTCACGCAAATAGTCGAACCCGAATTCATTGTTCGTTCCGTACGTAATATCGCAAGCATAAGCAGCCTGCTTCTCTTCATGCGCCATACCGCTCAGGTTAACCCCAACGGTCATACCCAGGAAATTATAGATTTGGCCCATTTCTGCGCTATCCCGCTGTGCCAAATAATCATTGACTGTAACCACGTGAACACCCTTGCCAAGGAGTGCATTCAAATAAACCGGCAGGGTTCCGACCAATGTTTTCCCTTCCCCGGTTTTCATTTCCGCAATACGGCCTTCATGAAGAGCTATACCGCCAACGAGCTGCACATCGTAATGACGCTTGCCCAATACACGCTTGGAAGCTTCCCGTACGGTCGCAAAAGCTTCAGGCAGAATATCGTCGATATCCTCGCCTTTCTCTAGTCTCTCTCTAAATTCTACCGTTTTATGTTGCAGCTGCTCGTCCGAGAGCTCCACAAATTTAGGTTCCAATGTATTAATTATGTCGACCGTCTTCATCAGACGTTTGACATCACGTTCATTCGTGTCGCCAAATATCTTTTTCACTAGTCCTAGCATGGTTTTCCCCTTTCACGCATAAACAGATGATTTGCCTAAATTGTAACAGTTTGTCAAGGTTGCCGCAACTTAAGCTAGAGCGCTTTCCCGCGGCAAATTTCCCCATATATGAATAAAGAGCCTTACCCGCGAGGCGGATGAGGCTCGGTCTCTTACGTATTAGCTGGATAAAATAAATTCGAATGTTACCTGATTCCTTGGATCACTTAATCAAGCGTGTTCAATAAGTCCATATTTCCCATCGGTACGTTTATACACTACGTTAATCTCACGGGTATCCACATTGGAGAATACAAAGAAATCATGCCCAACCATATTCATTTGAAGTATGGCTTCCTCCACGTCCATTGGCTTAAAGGTAAAGCGCTTGGTACGGACTACTTCGAGATCATCATCGGTTAGCGCATCTTCTTCCTCGCTCGCAAGCATAGGTCCATCCACAGGCTCCTCGACGAACAACGTCTTCAGACTGCCTTCCTGGCGGAATTTGCGGTTCACCTTGGTCTTGTGCTTACGAATCTGGCGTTCAAGCTTGTCCACTACCTCATCTATGGATGAGTACATGTCATCGCTCTTATCCTCTGCCCGGAGCACTACACCGGTTAGTGGAATAGTTACTTCCACTGTGTGCAATCCCCGGATGACATTAAGGGTTACATGTCCTTCTGAGGTGGGAGGTGCATCAAAGTACTTCTCAAGCCGGCTGAGTTTCTTGTCCACGTAATCATACAAGGCGTCAGTCACTTCAATCTGTTGTCCTCGAATACTGTAATTCATAGGGCACTCCTCCTTTGCCTCTATATTATACCATATGTAAAGCCCAAGTTAAAATGTTAACTCTGCAAAATAGGTCAAAAATCGAACTCATTTGTGACGGCGTGTGTAACATTTAGAAAGCTCAAAAAAAGACCCTGGAAAGTCCAGAGTCTGTTGCTAGCGAATTCAATTGTTAACCATCGTTACCAGGTATATAGGTCGGCAAGAGCCGGGATGATTATAGCTTGATTACGTTAGCGGCTTGAGGTCCGCGTGCGCCTTCGACGATATCGAATTCTACGGATTGTCCTTCTTCAAGCGTCTTGAAGCCTTCGGATTGGATTGCGGAGAAGTGAACGAATACGTCGCCTCCGTCTTCAGTTTCGATGAAACCGTAACCCTTCTCAGCGTTAAACCATTTAACTTTACCTTGCATGCACTAACATTCCCTTCTTAGTCAAATGAAAGTGTGAAGATTTCTTCACATTTGGAATATACCACCCTCAATTGAGCGTTGTCAATTGGAAATGAAAAGGTTTTTCTGTAAATAAAATGTGGGATTTTGTCTGGTTTTATCAGATTTTTACAGGGTGGGGTTCGACAAAAAACGAGCCGGGTACGGGGGTACCAGGCTCGTTTGAATATTTGATAATATGGCGCCGTTACTTTCGGCGATCCAAGAGAATGCTATCTGGTGTATAGGAAGCTTCGTATGCATTCCGTTGGGTTCTTACCTGCCCGCGATGCTGCAGCCAATCTGCGGCTTCGGCCTTAAGTGCCGCCATACGAGCAAGGATGACAGAGTCTGCTTGCACAATGTCTTGCAGTTCTTTTTGCTGAGCAGGGTTGAATGGGCTTGTTAGCTTTAACTGATTCAGCTCGTCAATTAAGTGCTGACGTTCCTCAATAAAAGAGTCTAGTTCTTCATAGGATATCATTTGAAGCCTGATCACCACGGACTCTGTTAAAGCCCTGAGTGAAGTAATTACATTATCCATTGGACAACTCTAGATTGCCAGCTGTTAGTTTAACAGCTTGAGCAAAGGTTTCCTTGAGCTCAACAAGATAACCTAAAGCCTCTTCAGCCGGCTGCACATCTTTCTTCACATTTGCTTGTATTAATAAGTGATTCGTATATTCGTACAATGATGCCAACCCTTCAGAAACTTCATAGGAAGGATCTAGAGTTACAATTAGTTCGCTAATAATCGTTTGAGCCTTACCCAGGTTAAGGTTTGCCTTAGAAATATCCTGATTTTGCAACCCATCCATTCCCGTGCGAACAAATCGAATGGCTCCATCAAATAGCATTAAGAGCAGCTGCCCCGGGGTAGATGTTTGGACGGATGACTGACGGTATTTTTCATAAGGAGATGTAATCAAGTGCCTTCACCCTTTACTTTTTTCTTGAAATTTTAGCTAGATGCTTGTGTGCCAAAGAGACTCGATGACTGTGACTGAAGCTTGCTCATGGCAGTCTCCATTGCGGTAAATTGCTTGTAGTAGCGATCTTCAATCCCTTTAAGGCGAGTCTGAAGATTAGAAATACGACTGTTGTAATCCTTAAGTTGATCTCCCATAATACTCTGGGTTTTGTAGATCATATTAGTATCTGAACTAAATTTTGATGTGCCTGCTTTTTTGACGAATAAGTCGAGTGTATTATCATATTTATTGCTAAGTTCATTGTAAATCCCTGAATTCGTTGAGCCGCTTGGTCCTTGGAAAATGCTCAGCACTTTGTCAGGATTGTTCTGCAGTGCTGACTTTAGCTTATTCTCATCAACTGTCAGTTGTCCATTCTCATAGTAGCTGCCTGTCGTAATCCCAATCGAGCTTAAATCTCCTAGATGTGTGGTAATTACTTCCCGCATGGAGGCGATGGCTGAGTTAAGTATCCCATCATTCTTCAGCAGACCGCTCTTAGCCTTCTTCTCCCACTCCGTAATTTCACTTTCTTTCATATTGCTTCGCTGATCATCTGTTAAAGGAAGGAAATCTCTATATTTCTCTTCATCTACTTTAGTATTGAATGTGTTGATTAGATCATTATAATTTTCGACAAAAGATTTAATTGTACTTAGCGCTGTGGTTGGGTCAGGTTGTGTCGTTATTGTAGCCAGCCCGCCCAGAGTTGTCGTCCCCATCAAGGTAAGAACAACGCCATTGACGGTAAGTGTATTTCCTTCTGGTGTGAAGGTTTTGGCGGCTCCATCAGAAGTGACGGTTACGCTAGCATTTGAGGCTTTTATAACATTGTTTTTTGTAGGATCAGGATCTGTGTTACTAGCAGGATCCGTATAAATTTTGATTAAATCTAAAAAAGTGCTGGATTTAGCTGTCTTGGTTGCATCAGTAAATCTAATCTCATTACTAGTGCCAAAGTCTTTGGCTACAATAGAGAATCTACCACTCACCTCATCATAAGAAGCTGTAACATTGGCATCAGATGAGTTTATCTTTCCTAGGACTGCCGAAATGGTATCTGTATTATTAAAAGACATTGTCCTATCATTAAGATTAAGCTCATATGTTCCAGATGCTGTTCCATTTACCAGTTGGGCTAATGTTGTACTCAGAGTCGCTGTTACTGCCGGGCTGCTTCCCGCTACAATCAATTTATCTGCATCTTTTGTTTGCAATGTAGATTTAGTTGCTAATTTAGTAACATCCACTGTCATCGTCGCACTTGAGGCTGTTGCCTGGGCACTTGCCTTCACAGCACTGGTGTTCCCCGTAACCGTAGAAGCTTGTGTGTTCATTGCCGATTGAAGACCAAATTGAGCCAGCTTTTTCTTGGCATCTACAATCTTGATGTTCATATCACGGTAACTATCACGAGTCCATTGAAGGATAGTCTTCTTCTGATTAAGCTTGTCCAGCGGAGCTCGCTGCGCGGTCATCAGACTCTTTACCATGCTATCTATATCCATACCTGAAAATCCGTTAATACGCACGCTGTCATCCTCCTTACACTTTTTGGTCTATTAAGATACCTGCGATCTCCATCATCTTAGCTACAAGGTCCAGCGTTTTCTCAGGAGGGATCTCTCTGATTAATTCACCTGTATCCTTGTTCAGAACCTTGACCATGATTTGATGAGTCTTTTCATGTACGCTCATTTCCAAAGTAGTAGAAGGACCTTGCAGCGCTTTGACTGCTCTGTCAATGGCCCGAATCAGCTGTTCATCACCAACTGAAATCTGCACACCTTGTTTCTCAAGCTTCGTTAACTCTATCCCGCTTTTCACTGCTTGTACTAGTTGATTGGTTTGATTAGAGGCAGCACTATCGCTAGGTTGACTGACATTGTTAGTAGTTGTATTGCCGCCCACCGTATTTGTCGAAAGAGAGAATTGCAAGTTCATTTTGACAACCTCCGATGGCATGTTTATTATTTTTATCGGTTGTTATTGGTAAGTTATGAAGAGAACAATAAAAATAACCCTATTTTCATATTGTTCTTGAAAACAGGGGATGGCAGCAATTCAAGTCGAAAACAAATTCACTTGGAGCGATAAATCTAACGGTGTTATCTTTTCATACTAGAATATGCATTTATTAGGTTGGGCAGCAAACTAATGACATCCTTAGGAACAAACTGAAACTCACTTCTAATTTTTTGATTGTTGATAGGTGGGAATTTCACTGTTTTCGCTTCAGGATTAACCTTAACTAAGCATCCCGTCTTACTTGATATCTCATCCACCCAAACACGGTGTGGAATGTTAACTCCACTCGCAATATTATATACTTTGGATTCTCCCGTACGAGAAATCCGAATTAACAATTTTACTACATCAGATAAACTAATATAGTCTTTTTCGGAATCTAAAGCAGTCTGAAGAGTAATGATCGAATCGTCAACAGCCTCTTTAATAATTGAATAAATAAAATTGTTCGAGTCAAAATCATTGCCGCATACATTGGAAATTCGTGCAATCCGAACATTTGGGCGATTTACAGTGAGACAGAGGGATTCTCCGGTTAGTTTGGAGAGAGTGAACAAATCCTCTGGGAGATTAGGATTAACTTGAAGGGACATATCCTCATCTCCCAATAAATCACCTGATTGGTGAAAGTACACTCTGGTTGAGGATAAGTATAGAAAGGACTCAAAGTCTGCTTTTTCCAAAAGATCAGTCAAGTGAACCACATGAGCACGGACAGTATCAAAAGGTCGTTGGCGAAAATCCGACGTAACTCCAGCACAATAGATTACGTGTCCCAGTGATTCAGAAAAAATTGAAGTATCATGCCTTGAGGGAGAATAATATTCTTCACCCATTTCTTTAAGCGAATGTATAATACTTCGCCCTATAAATCCGTTTCCACCTATCACTGTAGTTCTCATGTACGCTCACCAATTTTCCTTACTGGACTCCCTACGTTAACTGAATACTCCTCAATCTCCCCATTAACTAGGGAGTTGGCTCCGATTACTGCCCCTTTTCGAATTATAGCTCCATCCAAAATCACAGAGTTTGCACCTATCCATACATCGTCCTCTATTAAAATTCCACCTCTGCTTGGCATAAATCGTTGTTCTTTTATAGTTACTTCCTTTGACTGATATTCATGATTAACCGGCGCCAATGTACAATTTGACGCAATCTGAACACTTTCGCCAATTGTAATACCGTTTCCGGAGTAGAGGACGCAACCCGAATTAATATTCGTATTCTTACCAATGATTACATCCCCATCTCCGCCCACTGGTTTTATTTTAACGAAGGAATCGATCATTACACCATCATGAATGATAATCTTAGTGCCCCTGACGGATGGTTCAATATCAGCATATTTTGAAATGTTTGCTTGATCAGAGATTTGCAACAACCTCATTTCCCCTCCCGCCAATATAAATAAGCTCGATCTTTTTCCGACATTATGATCTGATCCGTAATGGGCCAATCAATATTAAAAAGTGGATCATCCCACCTAATGCCTCTGGCACATTCCGGGTGATAAAACTCGTTCATTTGATAGGACACCTCTGTATTGTCCTCTAGTGTCTGGAAACCATGCGCAAACCCTGCTGGTATATACAGCATCTTACGATTATTAGCGGTTAATTCAATAGATATCCATTTCAGATAAGTTCTTGAGTTTGGACGCATATCTATAATAACGTCAAATATAGAACCTCTTGTGCAGCGAACTAATTTAACTTCTTCGTACGGCGCTATCTGATAATGCATCCCTCTTAAGGTGCCTCTTCTTTTATTGAAGGAAATACTGCACTGGACAAGTTCCGAGCTTAACCCCTGAGCCTCAAATTCACGCTTACACCAGGTACGAGCAAAATAACCTCGTTCATCTTCAATGGGTTCAGCTTCAATGATATAAGCATCCTCTAATGAAGTCTTATGAAAAATCATTTATTTCACCACAACTTCTGGAATCGGGATAATAAATTGCCCACCCCACTCACGAATATATGACAATTGGTTCATGATTTCTTCTTCTAAATTCCATGGAAGAATAAAAACATAGTCTGGTTTAGCTTCACTAATCTGTTCAGGGCTATGGATTGGAATATGGGTTCCTGGCAGGAATAATCCCTGCTTATATGGACTCCGATCCACTGTAAAGTCAATAAAGTCCGTCCCGATTCCACAATAGTTAAGTAATGTATTTCCTTTTGCAGGGGCCCCGTAACCTACAACCGTCTTCCCTTCATTCTTTGCTTTAATTAAGAATTCTAATATATCCCGTTTCACTTTCTTTACCTTTTGACCAAACATCTCATAGACCCTCATACTCTTGATTCCGAATTCTTCTTCCTCGTTCAAAAGAGATTGGACACGTTCTTGCACCCGCTTGGATTGATCCTGTTCGTGCTTAACAAAGACCCGCAAGGACCCTCCATGCGTTGGAAGCTCTTCGACATCAAATAGCTGTAACCCATGCTTCTGGAAAATTTGATTTACAGCGGTAAATGAGAGGTAAGAGAAATGTTCATGATAAATCGTGTCAAATTGTACGTTCTCAATCAGTTTCATCAGATGAGGAAACTCCATCGTGATTATGCCATCAGGCTTTAGCAAAATTTTCATACCTGCAACAAAGTCGTTAATATCAGGTACATGCGCCAGTACATTGTTCCCAAGAAGGAGATCCGCTTGATTACCCTTTGCACTCAAATCATTTGCCAGTTCTCTGCCAAAAAACTCTGAGATTGTCGGTATCCCTTTATCTATAGCGACCTGAGCAACATTTCTGGCGGGTTCAATACCTAAGACAGGCACTTCGTTGTCCTTGAAATATTGGAGTAAGTAGCCGTCATTACTCGCGATTTCGACAACCTGACTGTTTGTCCCTATCGGATACTCCGACATCATTTTATGGACATAGCTCTGTGCATGCCGAAGCCAGCTTTCCGAAAAGGAACTGAAATATGCATAGTCCTGAAAGATATGATCAGGACTTTCATAATCTTCAAGCTGAACTAGATAGCAATGACTACACACAAAGGCATGCAGCGGGAGAAAAGTCTCCGCAGCATATACATGCTCTGGCTTTATAAAAGAATTTGAAAGTGGGGACATCCCTAGATCGACAAAATTCTGAGTCAACGCTTCCCCACAAAATCGGCAGCTTTGCATTTATTTATTCTCCTCTATAATCTCTTCAAAGGATGATATTTGACGCAATGTAAATTCGCGTATGTTGCCCTCTTGCATATACGTACGTGTCCACTCCGCTACCCATTCAATACATTGTTGAATGGACAAAGTCGACTTCCAGCCCAGCTGCATCCTTGCTTTCGAGCAGTCAAGTTTAAGGTAATTGGCTTCATGCGGATGATTTCCCTCATCAATTTGGACGTTCAGGTTCTCGCCCCAAGCTCTTTGGAATAAGTGCAGGATCGCTTCTACGGGGATAGCGTCGTTATCAGATGGACCTATATTCCATGCATCGCTAAACTCTGCGCCTCTTTCCCACATTTTCTCGGCTAACAGCAAGTAACCATATAGTGGCTCTAGGACATGCTGCCATGGTCTAATGGAATTTGGATTTCTAATTGAAAGAGGCTGATTACTTCGAATCGCTCTAACAAGATCGGGAATCAAGCGATCCTCAGCCCAATCACCTCCGCCAATCACATTCCCTGCACGCACACTAGCAACAGCTACTCTATGCTGATTATAACTCTCAACCGGGAAGAATGAACGCCGGTAAGCAGCTGTTACCAGCTCAGCACAGCCCTTGCTGGCACTGTATGGATCATACCCGCCCATCGGATCTATTTCCCTGTACCCCCATTGCCATTCCTGATTCTCGTAGCACTTGTCACTTGTAATATTTATGATGACATGCAAGTTCGAGGCACTACGGGCAGCTTCAAACAGGTTTACTGTACCCATGACGTTAGTCGAAAAGGTCTCCACTGGCTCTTGATATGATTTTCTTACAAGGGATTGTGCTGCCATATGAAAGACAATCTCCGGGTCAAACTCAGCCATGGTCTTAGTTAATAGGGATAGATCACAGATGTCCCCATACACTGTCGTCATTCCATTGCCGACTTCTGCCTGGGTAAATAAGTTAGGGTTAGTTGAGGGTTCCTTCGAGTACCCCAATACTTCAGCCCCAAGCTTCTGCAGCCATAATGCTAACCAGCTACCTTTAAAACCAGTATGTCCTGTGATAAGAACTCGTTTATCCTTCCAAAATGATCTCATGTTTGCCATACCTTCCAAGGAGCTTCTCTTGTATCCCACATCTCCTCAAGCTTGACTTTATCTCTTAATGTATCCATAGGCTGCCAGAAGCCACTGTGTTTAAAAGCCGACAGCTGATTGTCTCTTGCTAATCGCTCTAAAGGATCGAGCTCCCACACCGTAGCATCATTTTCAATCAAATCAAAGACGGCGGGCTCTAGAACAAAATAACCACCGTTCACCCAACTTCCATCGCCCTGAGGTTTTTCTTCAAAACTGGTTATTCTGTTCTGTAAAATATCCAACGCTCCGAATCGTCCAGGAGGCTGAACTGCTGTAAGAGTAGCTTGGGTTCCATTATTCCTATGGAACTCAATAAGTTCCGTAATATTAACATTAGAAACCCCGTCCCCATAGGTAAAACAAAACGTTTCGTTGCCAATATACTTCTGTACTCTCTTGAGGCGGCCACCTGTCATCGTCTCCATACCTGTGTCAACAAGCGTGACTTTCCACGGCTCGCTTGTATTATTGTGTACCTTCATATTGTTATCTCTCATATCAAAGGTCACATCAGACATGTGCAGATAATAATTGGCAAAGTATTCTTTGATCATATAACCTTTATATCCAAGGCAAATAACAAAGTCATTAATTCCATAATGGGAATATACCTTCATAATATGCCAGAGTATGGGCTTCCCGCCGATTTCAATCATCGGCTTGGGTTTTAAATGCGTTTCTTCGCTAATTCTAGTACCATAACCCCCAGCTAGGATGACTGCTTTCATAAAGTTCACTTCCTACTCTCATATGATGTAGTCTGCCTAAGATACTTGTCTCTCCCCAACAAGAAAAACCATGTTTTCTCTAAGAGTATTCAAGAAACTTCTATCTTCATAAAGGAAGTTAAATCCAAGCAGTTCGAGTTCACTCTTTATAGCGCCTATCTTCTCCTCGGTATCACTTCCATGATCAGTTACAAACTTAAGCGCTATATGGCAGTTCTCGTCCATAACTCGTATTAATTCATCCATCAACTTCGAGTTTTCTACTAAAACCACTTCATTATCTTCTAGAATGATATAGTTAAATTTTTCGTTAGTTTCAGGATTAGCTAATCCATAGTTAGAACCATTAATAACGTGATCAGATACCGTGTGCAGGTCTGTCTCATACTTTAAATCTATAAAGTAATTAGTTACTGTAATCCGCTCTTGACCCAATTCTTTTAGCATATTCTTTAACTGTAGAGGATTTCCCCCGCACTTAGCATTGATCGCAAGAATTTTCGCATCCTGATCTAAACGAACATTATGATTTAGTGCATCCATCAACTGATAGTCAAAGGAAGCATCCTCCCAAGCATCTAAATCATAAATATTTGAGAAGATTTGTCTACTAACACCGAGAGAGTTATTGTTAACTTGAGCTTCTCTTGACGTTACCGACCCAAAGTGAAAGGTAAATGTGTCTTTACAATAAATCAATTTATAACCGCAGCGGCGGATTCTAAAACTCAGATCATCATCTGCAAACTCACCATAATAAAAGGCTGGGTCAAACCCTTCAAGCCTTTGTAACAATTCTGTTCTTACCATTAGCACACATGGGATAAGCCTAACTCTTTCTTCCCATTTCCGAGGATTAGAACGATTGTATTCTTCAGAGAACTCTAGCATCTCTTTTAGATTATTAAATGGACCTGATATGAGCTGATTATTACTAATATTAGTTGCTCCGGATGAGACAAAACCAATAGATTCATCGGACTCTATACATGTGAGCAAATTATCCATCCAGCGCGGTGTAAAAATGAGATCATTACATACGGCTGCAGTGTATTTACCGGTTGCTGCCATGATACCCGCGTTAAATCCATTTACGATTCCCGCATTCTCCTTCAAATCGACAACTTTAGCATAAGGGATTGAATTAAAGAAGTTTAGTGTTTCATCGGTAGATCCATTATTTACAAGGATTAGCTCGTAATCAATATTTCTCGTATATTTAAGAATAGAATTAACGCATAATTTTGTATACTGAAGCTTGTTATAAGCCAATACTACTATACTAACAAGAGGTTGGGCTGAGGGCTTAATCGCAAAACTAAGTATATCTTCTTGAACCTCATCAAGTCCTTCCACTATTAATGATTTGATTTCTTCAGACTTTGTATTTAAGTAAGCTTGCGTATAGTAATCTATTGATTCAAGATGTTGTTTTCTCAACTTATATACATAAGCTAGGTTATAGAGGATATCCGAGTATTTCGGGTCAATCTCAAGCCCCTTCAGAAGCTCAGCTTCAGCGGCTTCCAAATCATTTTCTATAATGGCCAAAACAGCTTTTATGGAATAAAACTCAGGCTCGCTCTCCATTAATTCTTCGTATAGAGAAATTGTTTCTTTGGCTTCCGTGTAATTTCCGTTACTAATCAAATACTCCATCTTTTGTTTAAATCCCATTCCACTGTTTCTCCTAACCGAATGTAATGATTATGATGACATAATTATTTTACAGCTCTTAGTCCTTTAACCCAGCCAGCTAGCGGGAACTTTTGGCTTATTTCGGCTTTAAGTGCTACCATTCCTTGCACATCATCAGTTCTCTCATATAAGTTGAAGCATCTTTCATAAGTTGGATAATCATGATTCATATCTAATAATTTTGTATAAAATAACTGGGCATCCTGATAATAGCCTGATCTATAGCAGACATCACCTAACAATTGAATTAATGGAAGATGATTAGGCTGTTCTTCAAAACATTTCACAAGTATATCTATCGCAACTTCATAAAAGCCATATGAAACTAGAATCTCACTTAATTTTAATTTAATTGCGAATTTATTACTTGATAACAGCAGAATTGATACTTTCTCAAAAATTTCGAACTCCTGTAAGACAATTAGATGAGCAATTATTTTTAAAATCACTTCTTCTAAAGCTGATGAGATAACTAATTTGCTTATATCTTCACCTTGTACTATAGATTTAAATAACTTGATCTCTTTATGACTTAAGTTGAGTGCTGGCACCGCCAGATCAAATAGTTCCTGATCTTGCAGAATTAATGCAAGAAGCGCAACATCAATAGCATTCTCTTCTGATACCGTTTCATTTAACCAGCATTGCTTGGATTCCTCATATTTCTTATCATATTGGAGAGCTACGGCCTTTATCTTATTTTCTACATTCACCTTATATTTCGACAAATATTCATTCAATAAAGGGTGCCTCATACCATACATAGCGTCCATTAACCATTTTAATTCTTCAATACTAGTTATGTTATAAATTAAATCGATATTATGGAATGCCTCTTCAAAAGGAATGTTGCTCTTCAAAATAATATCAAAATAGTGGCTTAAACCCGGTGAAAATAGCTTTTTCAGTTGAATTACATTAATAATTTCATCATAACTCTTAGTAAGATCACCCTTTTTATAGTAGAGCAACGATAGATAATAGTGAGCCCCATATCCTCCTGCTCCTTCAGTTACGGCGATCCCTTCATCACCCATCTCAATACACTTACGAAAAGCGCGTTCTGCATCTTTGAAATAACCTGCCTCTAAGTATATCTTACCTTGGGTAAACCGTAGATCTACTGTACTCGGAAACAGTTCCACTGCATCCATTAGTATGTTTAGCCCATCCTCATGTCTTCCCATATAGCTCAATGACGTTGCTAACTTGGTCAGCAGCTCCGGAGAATATGATCTATCCTTGCTGAGTGGGTAGGATCTTTGATAATACTGTACAGCCTTATCGTAATTACCAATGGAGTAATACACATTACCTGTATTAAACAGGTTATAGCCATCGGGATTCTCTTCCACCTCTTTTAGCATAATTGGAAGGTTTCGACTAAGCTTGTCCTTCTCTTGAACGGTCTCGTTAGTATATCCAGTATGAAGAATAATGAATTCCGTCTTTCCAAAGGTGTGTTCTTCATCGTTCTTAATATCCAAATGCTCATGCAGTCGGTTCTTAAATCTTATTTTTTCATTATTTACAAACAGCCGAATAGAGGTATGCGTATGCGCCCATCCATAGGATAATTGGTTTCTAATTTTAACTAAGTAGTATTCTTTATTTGATTCAATAGCTTGCTGTAGATCGGCTTCTTCCTCCAAGTACTCATCTGCATCTAGTACTAAAATATATTCTGAAGTTGCTTGCTCCAGCGAGAAGTTGCGTGCTGCTGAAAAATCATTAATCCAATCAAAGGAAAAGACTTTTGATGTATACTTAGTAGCAATCTCTAGAGTCGAATCTGTTGATCCGGTATCCACAATAATAATTTCGTCCACTTTATTTTTAATACTATTCAAGCATCTATCTAAGACCTTCTCTTCATTTTTTACAATCATACATAAAGAAATTGTTTTTTTCATAAATGAGCTCCTCATCACTTTAAGTAAGAACACTATATATCTAATATCGGCTTGTATGTATGTCATCATTAGTATTAAGCAAGCTCATTCTATGATTAAGATACTAGTAAAAAAAGGAACCCCTGTATAAAACCAGGGATTCCTTTGGACTAAATAATTTGAAATTAACGAAGCAATTGAAGAACGCCTTGTGGCTGTTGGTTCGCTTGAGCCAACATAGCTTGAGCAGCTTGAGCAAGGATGTTGTTCTTAGTTTGGTTCATCATTTCTTTCGCCATATCTACGTCACGAATACGGGATTCAGCTGCAGACAGGTTCTCGGAAGAAGTGTTCAGGTTGTTGATTGTGTGTTCCAGACGGTTCTGGTTAGCACCCAATTTAGCACGTTCGCTGGATACAGTTTCGATTGCAGCATTGATTGTAGAAATTGCAGCATTCGCAGCAGTTTGAGTGGAGATGTCAATACCGCTTGAAGTTGTACCATTAACTGCCAAAGTAGTAGCATCCATAGAACCAATAGACAATGCGATGTTTTGGTCTTTGTTAGCACCAATTTGGAAAGTAACGCCAGAAGCAGAACCGTTAAGCAATTTCTTAGTGTTGAACTCAGTATCAGTAGAGATTCTAGTGATTTCTTTAGCCAGTTCATCCACTTCTTTTTGAAGTGCTCCGCGGTCAGTAGTTGTGTTAGTATCGTTCGCAGATTGAACAGCCAACTCACGCATACGTTGCAGAATGCTGTGTGTTTCGTTCAGTGCGCCCTCAGCTGTTTGAATCAAAGAGATACCATCTTGAGCGTTCTTAGCAGCCATATCCAAACCGCGGATTTGTCCACGCATTTTCTCGGAGATTGCGAGGCCTGCAGCGTCATCACCAGCGCGGTTGATGCGAAGACCGGAAGACAATTTCTCGATGGATTTGTTAGTGTTAGCTGTGTTTACAGCCAGTTGGCGGTGAGTGTTCATTGCTGCGATATTGTGGTTGATAATCATTGTGTATTTCCTCCCTGAAATAAGTTAATGTCCACATCCATGTGGTAACGCTTGTTCGTTAAGGTCGGCCGCCCCTCCGAATCATCGTCTTAATATATATATCGACAGATTCGCCTGTCACTTTATAGCTATTTCTAATTTTTTTTAATTTCTTTCATATGCTTCATCAGAACTCCCAATCCTTCCGGAGCCGGCGCAGCAGACTCAAGATTGGACTCTTTAATAGATAGATAGATTTCCTTACGAAAGATATCAATATCTCCTGGTGCTGAGATGCCTACCCTCACTGTCTCCCCTTCAACAGCTAGTATAGTCACTTCAATTTGATCTTGGATGACAATAGATTCGCCTTTCTTTCTTGAAAGAACCAGCATCTTATTCACCGTCCTTTTGGACTTCTATACTATTATCTTGATTATTCCACAAGCTTTGTCTTGTCTGATAATTTGTTTTATTCAAGACTACCTGCTTACCTCGAAACGTTACCGGGTTCAATACAATAGGAGCAAGAAGATTAATTGTAGATTCCTCCACCGGGTCCTTTAAAGTCACCACACACCGTACAAGAACCTCTTCTTGGATACCCAGTTCTTCTGCTTCCGCGTCTGGCAATTCAAACTCATAGTTAGGATAGAACACAAATGGATCAGCGACTAGAAAGGACACACTTTTGTCCTCAGTTGATTGTAAATAACTAAATGGCCCTTCCTCTCCATGAATCAGAACAAATTTCGTTTCGCCTTCAAATCCGGGTATACCCTTCAAAAAATGATAGATCTGCTCTTCGGAAATATCAATAGATCCCCATGATAATGTCTCAATAATCATCTGCTCATCACTCCTATTTGAAAATAAAAGAAAGCCATAGATGGCATATTGGGCACATCTATAGCTTAGTTTTACTACATCATCTTGTCTAGTTCCGGCGGAATATACTGTACCGAAGGATACTGCTGCATATAGATATCCAGCTTTCCGCGTGTGTATTCTATCTCCGGCTTATGAGTCACTACTTGGATGTCTACATATCCCTTATTGAATGTAATAGATGGCGCAGTCGTTTCAATATTAACATCCACATTGTCCATAGAAGCCGGACCCCTAAACTCGGGAAAGGATATCGGCTTCCAGTCCTCGCCATACACATCCGCAATAGTATTGCCCGGTTTGAAGAACTTGGCCATGCGGTTCCCTTGCTCCACGCGATTAGCGATACCTTGGAGATAGATCTGCTGAAGGCCGGAATAAATCCGCTGGTTCATTTCTAGAAAATTACCACCATTATACGCAGCTTGCGCCCGAGAACTATCCACGGACAACTGCGGTTGATACTGATGTATCTCCCACTTCCCGGGCTGTGTCTGCATATTCAACTCCGCCCTTGGCTGACGAATAGAATAGCTTCCAAGATCAGCATCAATCCCAATCTTACCGGGGGTTTGACGAATTTGCAGAATCTGCATCATTCAAACCACCCTCCTATCTAAGAAAATCCACCAATGAAGGCTGAATAATCTTGGAGCCGGCTGATAAAGATGCATTGTATATATTCTCCTGCACTTTGGACTTCATAATCAACTCTGCATAATCCGCATCTTCCGTTTTTGACTGAAGATCCGTCAGATTGGTATTGAGGTCCCCTAATCTGCTTTGCATCAATTCAATCCGGTTCGTCTTGGCACCGAGTTCAGCACGAGCCGTAAGCACGGTCTCCATCCTGCTATCAATGTTAGCCAACTGGGCACCAATCGCCGTAGAGCTTCCTGCAGTCAAAGCTGCTGATATATTATCCATAATGACGAAGATATTATCTGTATCAGAACCATTACCGAATACATCGGTACCTGTAATATTAATAGGAAGCTGTACACTTTCTCCAACGGAATAATTAATCAAGCCCTTATCGGTTGCAAGTGTGCTCAAGCTGGCTGTATTGGAGGTGCCATCAGCATTTTTCGGAAAATCATAAGGCTTACGATCGAAAGCTTCACCGTTAAAGACATATTTCCCGTTCAACTTACTGTTGGCAATATCGATCAACTGTTCCTTCAGCTGACCCACCTCTTGTTTAATACTATCCAGAGCTGATTGAGGATTGCTCCCCGTAGAAGCCTGTACCGTTAATTCACGCAATCGCTGAATCACACTTCCAGTCTGGTCTAACACGGTGTCATTGAAATCCAGCCATGATAAGGCGCTGTCTACATTCTTGGTGTACTGGTCATTAGAAGCCAGCTCTCCGCGGTAACGTAGAGAGTAAGTGATTCCGACTGGATCGTCGGAAGGCTTGTTCAGCTTGCGGCCTGTAGCCAGCTGGTTCTGCGTATTATTCATAGCCTGAGCATTGCGGTTCAAGTTGAGCATCAGCTGGGAGTTCATCATATTTGAAGTGATTCTTAACATTAGGGCTAACCTCCTTTACCTAATTATCTGCCTACGGTACCCGTTGAGTTAATGAGCTTATCGAGCAATTGGTCAAAAGTCGTCATGAAGCGTGAAGCCGCACTATAAGCGTGCTGGAACTTAATCATGTTGGACATCTCCTCATCCAGGGACACTCCGCTTACGGATTGCCGCTGGCCTTCAACCTGTTGAACCAGGATGCTGGAATTCTCCACCTGACGCTGCGCTTCCTGTGACTGTACACCAAGCTGACCTACCGCTGAGTTATAAAGCCCATCAATTGTTGTTGTGCGTGAACCATCTGCAGCAGTAAAGTTGGTCTGTTTCAAACCCGACATTAAAAGGGCAAGCGTATTGTTACCTTTAATAACTGCTTCGCTGGTGCCGGTTCCCTCCGTACGCATTGAAGTAGCAATCAACTTCTCATCAGCGGCAATTTTGGCATTGAGGCCGATATTCGCAGCCGTAATGTCTCCGCCACCTTTCGCTTCGAAGAACGGAAGGCCCCCATTAGTTGTACCATCCATCGTATAGCCAAGCTGATGCAGGCCGTTCAGACCCTTTACCGTTACTACGGTATCTTGGGTTACGTTCCGGCCAGTTACTCCAGCAACGGTTACGCCTTCAGGAAGCACTGTTCCCTTTGGAAGAGTAATCTGGATGTCTCCATTGGCCAGAGTGTTAGCCAGATTATCGAGCTGTTTCTGATAGTCTTTGACATAATTCTCACGTGATGCGATCATGCCGAATACTTCGCCGCCATTCAAGTTGCCGGAAGCATAAGCGGCTTCGAGGAACGCACCTTTGTCATCCGGACCTGTTCCATCCACGTCCACCTGGACTTCGCTGCCTTCAATCAAGTTCTGCCCGCCCATAGAGATCGTGTAGCCCTGATCCGTCTCCTGAACATTAATGTTGATAATCTGGGACAGCTTATCGGTTAGTAAATCCCGCTGATCCCGAAGGTCATTGGCCTGGTCGCCAAGGCCCTCAATTCGGGTAATAGAATCGTTAAGGTTTGCAATTGAGGTCAGATAGTTCTGAACTTCACTGGCCTTAACCCCCACGTTGGTTGTCAAATCCTGACTTAACTTGGTAAGCTGTCCGCTCATATAATTCATGGCATCCGTTAGCGCCGCTGCATTCTCCTTAACGACTTTGCGTGCAGCAGCGCTTTCCGGGTCTTTACTAAGGTTGGACCACGAGCTCCAGAAATTATTGAGCACTTTGCTGATCCCGGTATCCGAAGGTTCGTTGAATATACCTTCAAGCTTATCCAGCGTATCTGCTTTGATATTCCAGCTGCCGCTTGCGTTGTTCTCGCTGCGATACTGGCTGTCCAGAAATCCTTGTCTAATTCGCTCAATCGCCTGATACTCTACTCCTGTTCCTAACTGTCCTGGAGTATTGGAACGATTAAGCCCATAAGCTTCTATGGAAAGAGAAGGCTTCATCTTCACCGTCTGCCGTGAATAGCCTTCTGTATTAGCATTTGATATGTTATGTCCTGTTGTATTTAATGCCGCAGTCTGGGTGAACAGACTTCGTTTGGCAGTTTCTATTGAATGAAATGTGGATGTCATGACCTTACTTCCTCCTCAAATGAGCCTTAGGCGCGTGTATCAAAAAGTCCGGGGCGGCCTCGGCCGCCGCTCTTATCAGCCGGATGCTGGTATGTCGCTGCCTGCTCAGGTTCACCGACCAGCAGATCAAGTGAATAATCGAGGAAAGTAAGCGACTGCTCAATCAGCTTCTGATTTAAATCATTGAGTTCTTTGAGCCTATGAAGAGTGTCAGAAAGCTGCTTCTGCATATCCAACAATGACTTCTTCTCTTCCGGATCAAATACAAGTCTAGATAACTCGGTAATCGTCAGATTGAGCTGAGACTTAACGCCTCTTTCCTGCAGAAAAGCATAGCATGCTGTCATGCGTGTATCTTCTAATTGCTCTATCTGTTTCACAATACGGGACTCCTGATTCAGAATACCAATCAAGTCTTCCACATTGTTCTTCATAATGGCTGCCCTCTTCTTAACTGCACAATCGAGCATAACCAAGTGAGCTTCATCCAACTTACTAAGTGAATCCACTAATGCCTGTACTGCCATGTTATCCTCCTATACGTGTATGAACTAAAGAAATGAACACACGACTCTTTCGTATTCACTTATGAACCATCAAGACCATGCAGTCTTTAGTTCATTCCGTCTAGCTGCTGTTCTATGACTTGAAGTAGGGTGCCAGCTTGTCAGCAAGCTTGCCTGCGTCGACCTGATAGGTTCCAGCTGCTACTTGGGCCTTTAAATCCTGAATGCGCTGAATACGCGCAGGATCCGAGGTTTTCTCATTTGCCTGAGCCTGCAAAAGCTCCTGTGCTGCGTTTGAAATGGATACTTCATCTTTGCGTTTGGTCTTCTTGTCAGTCAGCTGCCGCTGATTATCTAGTTGGCGTTGATACGAATTTATCGACCCAATTCGTCCGGTCTCGTTAATTTTCATAACCTACACCTTCCTCTCAAAAATAAAAATACCGATAATCTCTACTAAGTTTATCGGCATCAAATGAAACATTTTTTATAGTTCCAGGGAATGAACTTTATCAGGCAAGCGCTATACATAAGGTCACAGCCTACAAAAATAAATTAGTTCAAACCGTACAAAGGAACTCTTATCTAGTCCTTACGAAGCCGATCTAACGTCTTGTATGCCGCACTAGTCCGGTTCTGTTCTGAATCTCTCGCCAGTGCTTCTTCCCTCGCTGCAGCCGTAAGATCACGAGTCAATCGGGTCCGACAGCCGTCACACATATTTCCATCCCGAATTAGAATCCCACACACCTCACAGGGATACATCATATTGGGATTATTCTCAACAGAAATTCTGCCCTCTTTGATAAATTTGGTAATCTGTTTGATGGACACCTCGGTTGCTTCGGAAAGCTCATGAATGGTTGATCCTTTATTCTCGCGCAGATATTTGAAACAACGTTCATATTCTTCTTCAATCGCCTTAATACAGGCGGAGCAAATATTCTTGAAGTTCTTGGCGTACAGCTTCCCACAGCGAGGGCAATTGTCTAGATTCATGGAAATTACCTCTTTCATTTCATTCTACTGTAAAATAACTTGCCTCACAAATTCCAAATAATTGTATCGACTAAGAGGAAAAAAGCAGAAAATCTTTAATCTAAGCTTGTTATTCTACAGATTACCTTAAAGATACAACACCCGTCTATGCTTAATGTAAATTAGGGAGCTCTTTCAACAATAAAAAGGCCCCACCAGCATCTCCAGTAGGGTAAGCATGCTTCTCAAAGTAAACCTTGGGCTACTTCTTTAGCAAAAGTTTCGGATATAACCTATATCGGCACACCCATTCAAAAAAATTAATGTTAATCGCTTTGAATGCGGCCTTATTATTAAAATTAACATGCAATTAGAATGACCAATATTGGCGCTCGAGACAAATTTCAAGACAGTCACTACCACGCTATGGCCTTATGACCTTGCCCACGTCAGACTGTAGACTTCGAGCCGGATCCCCGCCTCTTCTCCTGCAAGTAATAATCCCTCCGTGCAGTACGCAGCCGTACTGCCGGTTGTATATATGTCATCTACCAGCAAGAGACGCAGAGGGGAACGAATTTGTCTATCTGGTCTTCTGTCTCTGTCTCTTCTGGACTCTAGTAACGATACGAGCAGATCTGAGGCCTCTGGCAGAGGCCGGAATACTGCGCGCATATCATTTAGCCTCTGCCTACGATTCTTAAGGCTCATCTTCTCGGTATCTCGTGCCCGCTCGAGCAGGGCGATGAGCGGTACCCTGGCCGCTGCGGCGGCGCCGGAGGCAAGCAGCTCCGCCTGATTGAAGCCGCGTTCTGCCAGCCTCTGGCTGCTTAGCGGCACATAAGCCACGGCGTCGACTCTCCATGGCTTGCCCAGTCTCTGGGCAAATGCCATCTCCGACGCCAGTGTCTTGTAGGCTTGGCCCATCATTCGGGCCAGCAAGGGGGCATAAGCTTCGCGGCCGCGGTATTTATACTGTGCGAGCCACTCACGCATCCTTGAATCATACGCTACCGCGCTGCGATTCAGGATGAAAGGCCTTCTAAACGCGCCAGG
This sequence comes from Paenibacillus zeisoli, assembly GCF_003994465.1. Classification (GTDB taxonomy): domain Bacteria; phylum Bacillota; class Bacilli; order Paenibacillales; family Paenibacillaceae; genus Fontibacillus; species Fontibacillus zeisoli. The sequence goes on from NZ_RZNX01000002.1 coordinate 77,995, forward strand.
ACGGGTACAGTCCGGGCAGCCGATATGACGGCCGCACCGTGGACACCGCGGATGACGAATCCAAGGGATCTCCGCTACACATGTCCGGCACACTTCAGGGTAGTGCCGATCCCCAGTCTGCATAGGTCTCCCGCAGGCCAGGCAGATTTGACCCACCGGTGCAAGAAGCTGATGCAGCGGAGACAAGAGGCGGCTGAGATTCATGACAATCCCTCCTTCGCCGTTGCGTGCAGATAATTGCCGCGTCTTGCCAATCTGTTCATCTTCTTGATCTGATGGATAGCCCCGCGCTGGGAGGCCGTCCACTGCGGGGAGGCGAAGATGACATTCCCATTCGGGTCATCTTTGGATCTTCCCGCCCTTCCAGCCATCTGTACAAGCGAGGCTTCATCGAAGAGTCCGCTGTCCGCATCAAGAATAAACACATCACTCCTAGCAACGGTGACACCCCGCTCCAGAATGGTGGTGGTCAGTAGTACACGAATCTGGCCCGAACGGAAAGCAAGGACCTTGTCCGCCCGGTGGATATCCTGGGAAGACGTCCCTTCCACCGGGATTCCGCTGCCCAAGGCTGCCTGAATTATAGCTACCAAGGGTTTGATATGACGAATGCGAGAGACAAAAACAAACACCTGGGCACCACGGGCCACGGACAGCCTGAGTGCTTTAACAAGCTGCAAGGGTAGGTGCCTTCTACTTAAGCATCGCTCAACCGGTTCTGCCTCAACATGCCTTGGAACCGGAAGAGGGTGCCCATGATAACGTGCAGGCACCTTGGCATGCGGCAGCCTACCGGCAGCGGCTGCATGCTGCATCGGCTTCGGTGGGGTTGCAGACAGGAAAATAAAACTTCCATCCCGTTTACAACTGTTCTCTGCAGCATAGGCTAGCATGGAATCGTTATGATAAGGGAAGGCATCCAGCTCATCAATAATGACAAGATCAAATGCTTCATGGTATCGCAGCAGCTGATGCGTCGTAGCAAGAACAAGGCGGCTCTCCTCCCATCTCTGAGTGCTTCCCCCATAGAGCACTGCCACGGGCTCTTCCGGGAAAGCTTGGGCGATCCGCGGTGCCAGTTCCAGCACCACATCACGTCTTGGCGTAGCCACCAATGCTCTCCCGCCCTGATCCAGTACATAGCGCAGCAGTGGAAAGATCATCTCCGTCTTGCCTGCGCCGGTAACGGCCCATAGCAGGAACCGCGGCGGCTTACTGACCGGCAGCCGCTCTCTAGTCTGCGGCTGCTCCTTCGTCTGTTGGCATTCCTTTACCTGCCGCAGTTTCTCCCCATGGTACTGCTCCTTCCTCTGGCGCTGCTCCTTCTCCTGCTGCTGCTCCTTCCCTTGGCGCAGCTCATTCCAGTGACGCAACTTCATCGCCTGGCGGCTGTCCGCAGTTCTCGCATTTGCTGTAATCGGCGACCGCCTGCCTATCATAACTGCAAGAACCTCGCGGACTCGATGGCTTAGTACTGTGACCGCTCTGAGTATGCTTGACCCCGGCGGCGTGCCTGCGCCATGCCGTCGCCCGGCTAAGCGGCCGCCCTCGGCAGGCCGCTCGGCCAAGAACCGCAGCGCGGCTGAAGCCGCCTCGCGCTGCGCAGGGCTCAGCCCCCACCGGTCCAGCTGGGCACCGGTGGGGGCTGCATGGCCGGCCGCGCGGATGCCCGCGGCCGTCTCCGGCGCGCCGCGCAGCAGCAGCGCGCAGGCCCGGCTGCGCCCGAGCGCGAGGCAGGCCTCGCAGTAGGCGCAGGCCTCGCTGCCGCACGAGGCGCAGGGCGCCGCGGCGAGTGCCGCGCTTCCGCAGCGGTGGCAGCGCGGGGGCTGCCCGCGGCGCTGCAGGCTGCGGCTCACGGCCGGTGCGACGCCGGCCGTGAGCGCTATGCCCCCGCGAAGCTGCGCCAGCTGAGCGACTCCCCGCCAGCCGCTTGCGTACTGCGGCAGGCGGCTCTCCAGCAGCTGCTTCAGCTCAGGCACAAGCAGCGAGCGCCCTTGGAGCGCTTGGTTGAACTGCTCGGCAGCTTCCAGCGCATCCCCCCAATCCCTCTCGTCGTTAAAGTTCCCCCTCTGACACAGGCTATTTCCTGCCGGGCTGTGGCCCTGCCCTTTCATCCATAACCAGGTGGGCTGGATCTGGTCTGTCATGTGAGTTCTGCCGCCTTCTCCATCCCTTTCTTTCCTCATACGAAGAACTGTCTTCCCTCTTTCTTCCACCCCCCTCCATTTCGCCTTTGTCTCAATACGTTTAAGACACTCTATCCATTCCGTGGACCCATAGCTGTCCATCTTTGAATTACACTCCATATCATCACGTAAGGATACAGCCCTTCCAAGCGGGAGTTCACGGGCAAGAAGCAGCAGACACTCAGCATCGCTCTCTCTTCTAGATGTCCACCACTTCAGATCAGTCTCGATATCCAGACTTATGCAGCACTCCCACCCTCTCTGTCTACGAACCATATATAGAGCAGCTTTCATCTTCTTCCCCCTCTTCACTAAGTCACATCTATATAAAAAAGCTGGCTAGAAACTCACTTTCTAGATCGGCCCCATGACTTCATAGAACCTCTCAACTGCGGCCAGTGCCCTCTTCAAATTACTTGAGATACAACTTAACGAACGGCCCGTGACGCAGAGTCGGCAGTGCTCAGCCGAATTCCTTACAATCAGAATCTCCCTTTCTCCGCACGCAAAAAAGCACACTCCCGGCCGCAGCCTCATGAGTGTGCTTCACACTGTATTATCATATATGGGAGCCAGCCCTTCATTAGCTCCGCGCTTTTGAAACCGTTTAAACATGTACATATGGAATTTTGGCAGCCTCCATAGGCACTCGAAGATCGATAAGGAGCGCAGTCTCTCCTTCAGCCGCAGCCGCCTGACGCCTCATATCGTCTTCACCTTGCCTTCCGGAAAAACCATACACCGAGAGCTCCAAGTCACCCGAATTCTTGATTAGCTGGGTTATGGCCAAGGTGTCATCTTCCGATCCTTCATCAAATACCGTTATCCGGCAGTCCCTTCCCCTTAAATGGGCATACCAGGAGATTGCCCGAAGATACCACTCCATCTGCTGTTCGTGATTGCGGGTCACAAGAATATAATGCTCCCGATTAGGCGCTCCAGCCCTTCCGCGGACATACATTCTATGCATAAGATGCACCAGCACTGCGGCTAGGCCATAACACAACAGGATCCATACAGGAACCACCCTGCTCACCTCCTTATAGCGACAATATATGCCGCCACAAGGCCGTCGGTTCCACGTCGTGTTGAGCAAATGCCCAGTTCCCCGGACAATCCGGCTATTACCCTCAGTTCCCCTTGAACCGAAGGAGAGGCGTGGGCTGACTTATATAAATTCACAAAAATTTATACCGCGCACTTATCCACTCAGCTTAATCAAGCTCTAAGATGCAGGTATGTATTAGAGGGTTACCCATCCATACTTGATTGCATTGATAACAGCCTGAGTACGGTCATCTACTTCCATCTTCTGCAGAATGCTGCTGACATGGTTCTTAACCGTTTTCTCACTAATGAAGAGGAATTCCCCAATCATCTTATTGCTGCGTCCTTCGGCCATTAATCTAAGCACTTCAGCCTCACGACGAGTCAGCGGATTATCATCGCCAGCCACAAATTTGACGCCGGCTTCACGGATCGCGCCATCCTCAGCAATCGCACCTGTCTCATTCAAATATTCCATCCGGCGAAGCTGGTGAATCAGCTTGCCTGTTACCTTAGGATGAATAAAGGCATGTCCTTCTGCAACGGAACGGATCGCATTAATTAGCGACTCAGCCTCCATGTCCTTCAGAAGATACCCTGTCGCTCCCTTGCGAAGGGTCTCGAATACATAGCTCTCATCATCATGAATGGAGAGAATGATCACTTTAATTTCTGGAAGAGAGGCACGAAGCTTCTCAGTAGCATCCACTCCATTAAGGAGAGGCATATTAATATCCATCAATACGATTTCAGGGTTAAAACGCTGGCAGCAATCCAGTACTTGCGTACCGTCGCTACACTCGCCTACAACCTCAATATCTTCTTCCATATTCAGAATCCGCTTGAGGCCCTCCCGAAACAGTTGGTGATCGTCAGCTAAGAGAACTTTAATTGGTCGTTTGCTAGTATAAATAAGGTTATCCATCCTATTGCTCCTTTCTCTTCTCTACGTTAGTCGGGATATGAATGATGATTTTGGTACCCTGGTTCTCGGCGGATTCAATCTCCATTCTTCCTTCCAGGAGTTCAACACGCTCGCGCATGCCGATCAGCCCGAAATGAGAATGCTCCTTGGTCTTTTGCTCCAGGGATTCCACTCGAAATCCAAGACCATTATCCTGTACCACAATTTTGATCATTTGAGCCTGGTAAGTGATCTCCACCCCAACAAACGTAGGGTAAGCATGCTTTGCCGCATTGGTGAGGGCTTCCTGCACCAACCGGAAAATGGCTGCTTCCATGGCGGAAGACAGGCGCTGCTCTTTCCCTCTGGTCTCGAAAGTTGCACGAATTTTCGATTTTTCTTCATAGTCATGAACATATTTACGGAGAGTCGGAATCAGTCCAAGATCGTCAAGTGCCATAGGCCGGAGATTAAAAATAACTTTGCGCATCTCTTCCAGACTGGCACGAACCTGACCCTTCAAGTCTACTATTTCGTCTTGGACCATCTTAAATTCCTGCTTCACAAGCATCCTTTCCACAATTTCCGTCCTAAGAACTAGATTTGCGAGAAGCTGGGCAGGACCATCATGAATTTCTCTTGAAATCCTTTTTCTTTCTTCCTCTTGAGCCAAAATGATCTTCAAGCCGATGATTTGACGGTTCTTCGCAGATTCAAGTATCCGGGTAACTTGTCCAAGCTCACCGGACAGATACTCCAGAACAACCCCCATTTGGCTGCCGATGGTCTCGGCACGTTCTACCGACTTCTCCACATTCCTTGCCCTCTTCTGTAGCTCGTCCCTCCGAGCTTTCAGGTACATTTCTTTCTCACGATAAATCATTAGATCCAGCTGAAGCTGAGTGGCCACCTCATACGCCTGTTTGATATCCTCTTCCTTGTACCGCACAAAATCCCGGCTGACTTCAGTCAGCCGGATTCGTGAACGGCGATAATTCAGTTCAAGCTGGTCAACCTTCTCCACCGTCTCGGCGGTCTCTTTCATGACCAGCTGCACTTCATTATTAAGCGTCTTCAGCTCCTGACGGGCTGAATCGAGAATCTCGAACATCTGATGCTTGCTGTTCTCCATCACGTTGATAGCGTTCTTTATAACGCGGTCGATCGCGTCGGCTTGAAAATCCACTTGGGCAATTCTCCATTTCTTTCTTCCGGGTATATGTCAAACCTATCATATCATGATTGGAGGGTGATCGACTTCGTTTTCTGTTCCCATTTTACAGCTATCCCTAGCTGTTCGGATACCAAACGTAGTGGGACCAAGGTCCTATTATTAATCAAAATCGGGGAAACGGCAACCTGTTTTCTTTTTCCATTTATAATAATGTCTTTGCTGCCAAGGGTTAAGTCCATCATGGTTCCGCCCCGAAGTACGGTAATTCGCTGACTTGCACCCTCCCAATTGGCCTGTCCTCCAAAGTAATCGAGCACATAGCGAATCGGCACATAGGTGACATCTCCCTTCACGATCGGAGCCACATCCACGGTGATCTTCTTCCCGTCTGCAGAGATGGTCTTCTGCCCTACGGTCATGACCACGGTCGCGCTCTTCATATTAGCACTTCCGCCCAGATCCGGTACAGAGAACTGGATATTGTCAAAAGCCACACTGCCTGTAAGCGCACGTTCGTCCTGACCGTCAGCCAGATTCACCACATACACCCGCTTCAGCTTGGCAGATGAGCCGAGTCCTGATGTGGTGAGGTCAATATTCAGGGTCTTCCAGCCAGTCCAATCAACCTGCCGCGCCAAATCTACATAGACCGATTTACCACCCACTTCGAACTCCGCGCGTGCCCAGTTCAGACTGGAATCTCCAAGCACATCAATGGACATGGAAGTTGGGTTCTCCGGAACACTCTTGCCGGTTGTGCCGTTTAACTGAGCATAAGCGTATTTATTCCCCGTTCCTCCGGTTAGATCATAATCCAGCTGAAGCACCTTGGAGCTTGCATGATCGCCTGTGCCTTGTACCACCTGAGCTTTACCCTTCGCTTCTACCGGAAGTCCTGTGAAGGCGATCGGATAAGACACGTTCTCAAAGTTCTCCCAAGTCTGCTGCCCGGCTTGACTGAGGATGATCACGGTACTAAAGCCATCGTATCTCGCGATGGCATAGCCTCCCTGTGCTCCCGGTTTGATCGATTGCACAGTTAAAGTACCCTCCTTCACGCTACCGCTGAAACCGATAAATTCCCATTTGAGAGCTTCAGCAGGGACTTTTACCGAGCTTCCGTTCTTCAGTTGAGCAGTTACCGAGATGTCAGCCGAAGTTCCTGCCACAAGCGGCAGGGATTGCGTGCTGGCTGTAAGACCGTTCAAGTCAGCTCCACCCAGTACATTCACCTTCATACTGGTCTTGGCTGATCCACTGACTGCCGTAATCTCCGCAATTCCCGGCTTGGCTGCCTTGAAGCTCTGGCCTGTCCAGACCAAGCTGCCGTTGCTTGATTTCCAGCTTGCCTGAATTCCGGATGCATCTACCGGATTGTAATACGTATCATAGCCCTTCAGCTTATAGGACGCTTCCTGACCGATTAGGAGCGAGCTTGCACCGCTCACCTTAAGACCTTTCAAAGTGCCTTGAGGAGCCTCGCTGTATACTCCCAGACCACTCGCCACCAGACGCTGGGTCGTTCCTCCATTCGAAGTGCCGAAGGTCAAACCCACTTCGGTCTCTGCGAGCGGACGGTTGACCATGGTTGTTGAACCTCCACCATCCAGATCAAGCCCCTTCCATACCCCAATGCTGGTCATGAAGCCCTGAAGCTCGCTGAGCTTCATCCCGCTGCTATTCTCGTTCTTCTGTGCCGTAATAATATAGGCGGTATGTCCATCCTTGGAATAGCCTACAGCAGTACGGGCAACCGGGCTGCTGCCGCTGATTGAGGAAGTTGAACGGGTAAAGGCTGCCGCCTTGCCGTTACTCACCAGCAGGGTGTGACCGCCGACCATCATCGCCTGGGCGTTCGGGTCGAGCGTGTTGCCAGTCGTGACGGAGCGCAGCTGATAGTTGGCATCCACTTTCTGCCCCACAGCCAGGTGTGAAGTAATATACGCTGCTGCGGTGCCATGGGCACGCAGGATATAAGCTCCCTCTGGAACCTCACCCGGAATAGCCGCACCCGGCGAGATTTGCTGCACGACATTGTTCTGAACAAGAACCTCGGTTGGCGTGGTTGAACTGTCTTTTGGCCGGTCTGTGGATTTCCAGGCACTTGTATAAATATACAGCGCGTTCACATGGCTGTAGCCTTTATCCGGCTCTGTACGGTAAGCTTCCTTGTTGATCCCGGCCAGCGGGAAGGTTGTTCCATCTTGCGCACGAATGCTTCCGTCAAAGGTATACTCATCTATCGTGGGCGTTCCGCTCTTACTTACCGCAAAAGCATACATCCCCTGTAGTTCAGACGGACTTGTTATCATCGTCCCCTCCGAAATGGATGCGCCCATAGGAACACCTTGGCCGTTCACATTGAAGAAGTCGGCATTGACGCCCGCTACGGCGCCGGTCTCTTTGGCCATACCCTGTACGGATTGACGGGTGGTTACCTGTCCTCCTTTACCGGTCATGACATCCAGCTTGACATAAGGATTGGTCAAATCAACCTGAATTACGTCCGCCAGTACTTTGACGGTAGATCCGGAACGAGTGACGGCATATTGATAATGGGCCAGCTTCGCGCCCGAAGTAATGATCTCTTCCCCCAGCTTCACTACTGGGCTTGATGCCGCATAAGCACTATCAGTTGGAGCCGAAAGCGGTCCCAGACTTAATACAGGCTGAATCCAGATCAGCCCGGCTAAAGTCACTATGGCCAGACGTTTTCCTCTGCTGACGACAAACCCTACACGCTTTTCTTGATTTCTATCCGTCATAATATAAAGATACTCTCCCATCTTCATTACAAAATCTATTCATAGTACTCTCTCATCCTATTAATAGACTATAAAAAAACGGAAAAGTTACGAAATATAGCGAATTTTCTCCAGTTGTATTTTCTTCCATCATTTTGTCATTTTATTGAACTGAAGGGAATCCGTAGCGGGGGATAGTGTTGGGGAGAGGACTGATCATATAGACTATCCCCTTGGGTAAAGATTGGCATCCTACTAGTTACCATGTTTTTCTCGTGTTCTATAGTTCGGCTATTCAAGACAGAATAAGGACGCCTCGTTGTTGAAATCAACGAAACGCCCTCATATTAATACGTTATTTCTGCATGGTTAGATAGACTAGAGCTTAAGAGAACATAAGTACATCTGTAGTTTGGAATACCTTTAACTCTATAGATACCCAAGCTTAGTTAGGACCCTCTTCAGCATCACTGCAGCTTGAGCCCTTGTGGCATTGCCTTTTGGCTCGAAGGTTGTCGTGCTTGTCCCCTGAATAATCCCCTCTTGATAAGCCTTAGCGACAAAATCCTGGGAAGAGATCTTCTTGCTGTCCTTGAACAATCTCAGCGTCTGCGACGGAGTCGTGCCCAATATAACGCTGTATCCCGCAGAACTGAGCGCCCGGACCATCATGATCGCCATTTGCTCCCGGGTAATCGGGCTGCCCGGCTGGAAGGTGCCATCCGTATTCCCGGTAATGATCCCCGCCTTAGCCGCGGCATTGATGTATGCAGCTGACGCCGAAGACGAAGATACATCGCGGAATCGGCTTCCTGATGAGATGTCAGGGCTCAAACCTAGTCCCTTAGCAATATACACGGCAAATTCAGAGCGGGTAATGCTCTGATTGGGATGAAACAGATTCGGGCTGCGACCGTCTATAATCAGTTTGCTTGCCAGTTCGTTCACTTCGTTACGCGCCCAGTGTGCGTTCAGATCAGAGAACAGCGTAAGGCCTGTAGCAGGTCCAGCAATCATATTAGCTGGAATAGATGCCGTCAATACGGTATAGCTGCCTAATCTAGATGCCTTGGAAGGCATGAATGAACCGGTTCGTGAAGCAGCATCAAATTTCAGCATCGCTGTCTGAGCGGTTGGCGCACTTTTGCTTGTACGAACCATCAGTTTGCCGTTAAGGGTTACCGCCTGGGCTACGGTTGGCGATACTACACCGACATAGACATCAACCGGATCCTCAACTGCCACGTAGGATACCCCGGCTCCCGTACTGACGGATTGACCTATTAGTGAGGTTTTGGATATACGCTCAAGCTGTACGGTTAAATAGGTTGACGAAAGCGTAGATCCGCCCGTTAATCGAGATATATCGATAAATGATATTTTGGCGAGCGGCACTTCATAGAGAACATCCCCATATCTGACTACAAAAGAGGGATTCCCTCCACGTGTATAGGCCTCTAATAACGGCTGCAGCGGAATAGCTACCTTTGCCGCTCTCTCAGAAGAAGGCACTTCAAAAGCCAAGGTACGCTCAAGACTCGATCCTGCCAGATAGGTAAAAGCTTCTGATACTTTACTGTTATCCAAGGTGTACTTCGAAATATCCTGACCCGTACGCGAGCGATCACTCGTTTTCACTGCTGTACTCAAATTCATTACGAAGGCAGCTCTTCCGAACTCACTGGACTGAAGCAGGGATAGATACAATGGGAGACCATTGTTAGCTGCCGCTGAATCAGTTAGGTTCTGCAGGGCCATACGACTGAAGCTGGCAACCAGATTATTGGAGCTGTCATAAATCAGGGTGCTGCCTTGGGCATAAGACAGGTCTACAACCTGTCCGGCTGCAACAGGCGAACTTAGCTTAATTGTAAGTGTGCTGCCATCCAGCACGGCGGATAGAATGCCCTTGGACAGCTGATCAGCCATCACATAGAATTGGCTGGTGGGCAGTGAAACCGAAGTAGACCTCAGCGGGCTGTTATACACAACCGTGACCGTATCCCCTTTGATGGTAGCAGAGCGGATACCCTGTCCTGTTGAGGAACTATAATAATTTACGCGCTCCTGATTAAGATATCCCGCCAAGTTCCCATTCAGGTCACTGATTCCGTCCGCAGATGGTACATAAGAGACTGTTACATTTTGCGATACGGTAAATGAGGAAGCCAAGGTCAAGGTAACCTGATTGGAGTTAACCGCTATTGCAGTTACATAGACTGGCGTATTATTTACGAGAACTGAATACTGGCTTTTCATAGGTATTGTATTAGGTTTAAGCGCCTCATTATAAGTTAACACAAGCGAGTTACCAGTTCCCTCTGCTTTTGTGAATACAGGCGCCTTACTGTCGTTGATATTCCGCACAAACAAATTACTGAATGCCGAAATGTTCTGACCCCTATAGTCCTGAACAGGATACGAACCTGGTGAATAGGATACCCTTACTACTTCTCCACTCCCTATGGGACTGGATAGATTCAGATAGATCCGGTTGCCACTTTGTGAAATACTGCTAATCCCTCGGTAGGATCCATCCGAGCTGACTGAGAATTGGCTTGCGGCATAAATGGATACACTATTCAGGTTATCACGGAATGCTAGAACAACAGTGCTGCCACTAGCGTACCCTTCCTCTGTCTGAGGCAGCGAGGAGTCCACCGCGTTCGCTACCTCACGTAGAGAGAAGGCGGCAGCAATATTGTGATAGACGTCCTGAATGGGACTTACTGCACTGCCGGAGTAGCTGATGCGAATATTTTGACCGAGAGATACTCCTGTCTCTAAGACCACATGGACCGAATCGCCTGACACATACGCACTTGCGATACGACGAGATTCTCCATTTACGTATATCTGGAAGCTTGAGGGCTGAAGACTCACCGTAGAATCCAGCGTCTTGTTATACTGCAAGCGAATGGTTGTACTATTATACAATTGAGCGTTTTGCAGTACCGGAACTGTTGTGTCCTGTGCACCCGTAGTGAAGCCCCAGCTATAGTCCGCACTGCTTGGGTAAGGATTCTTGTCACTGTCCGTAAAAGCACCTACCGGTACCGTTACAGTATAGCCTACTCCTGGTAACAAGGAAGTCTGGGGAGTGACCGTAATCGTATTGGTACCTCCACCTGTTACATTGGATGAAGTCAGAGCTATGCTCTGCGCCGTTTGACCAGATGGCTTAACACTGATGGAACCATGATCCGGATAGACCGGACGGCTGAAGGTCAATTTAAGACTGCTGCTAGCCGCTACATTTGATGTAAGATTAGCTGGACTTACGGAGACCAGCTGCACCGCCGTACCCCGCACATTAAACACCCAGCCTTGAGCACTTGTAATCCCGCCAAAAGCCTGATCATCGTCGTCTACGAACGCACCTGGATCAATTAGGACATAATAGCGTTCTCCGGCGGTTAGCCCAGTTACCGAGAAGGTGGCGGTGTCTCCCCCACTAAGGACAAGCTGAGTTGAAGTCACAGGCAGTGACAACGCCGTTGTGTTGTCTGAAGCCTTTTTCACCAGAATATTGCCACTGTTCCCCTTGATAACCGGCTTGCTGAAAGTAACGCTAAGTGTCTGGCTAACCCCATTCACAATAGCGTTATTTACAGGTGAAAATGTAGCAGCCGTCGGCGGCACACTGCCGCTGGTCAGTGTCTTGAAGGTATACGAGTAGGCCGCAGAAGTATTCCCTGCTTCGTCCACAAAGGTACCTCCGGACAGACTTACTCTATAGTAGCTGCCTGGATCGTAAGTAATACTAGAAGTATCGATGTCACGAATCGTATTGTAAGCATCCACAACACTTGGAGTCACGGGTATCGTCCCGACAACTGTCGATGCCCCTGCGGGATCCTTGGTTACGGTAATCGTTCCTGTTCCCGCCTTCACCTTCCTGTCGAACTGCACCTTGAGATTCACCTTCGTCGGATCGATCCCTTTCGATCCATTAACCGGTGTGGTGACCGTAGGAATAAGTGTCGGATCCTGCTGAATTGGCGCAGCAGCGGCAACCGCAGACACTACCATATTCAACCCCATAATCAGCACCAACCATAAAGCAATTCTTTTCCTCACTCTAGCAACTTCTCCCTTCAGGCCAAAAATATATATTTAAAATATGTAATCATCTGCTCACGACTAAATGAACAGTCGTATATCTATTTTCGGCTAAAAGGCTCTCTAACTTTAGTTTTTATACAGAATTATCCAACAAGAGAAGGCTATCCCTCTCAGATTGATCTGCCTCTCCCTTCATTAGGTCTTCAGTTCAGATATCAAGGCGGCTGATATCGGTTCAACTGTTCCAAGTTTCCCCGTTCCTCAATATCTCTTCTGAACGGTTTTCTAAGTTCGTTCTATGTATAACAAAAAAACGGGCTTCCTCCACATCGCGGAGGAATACCCGTCTTAACTTAATTGTGATGAACTTGTCTTACAGACCCGCTTGCTCTTTGAGGAGCTCAGCCTTGTCCACACGTTCCCAAGGAAGATCCACATCCGTACGGCCAAAGTGACCATAAGCTGCAGTCTGGTGGTAAATTGGGCGACGAAGGTCAAGCATACGGATGATACCGGCAGGACGAAGGTCGAAGTTATTGCTTACGAGTTCGACAAGCTTCTCTTCGGATACTTTGCCTGTTCCGTATGTATCGACATTAATCGATACTGGTGTAGCTACCCCGATCGCATAAGCGAGCTGGATTTCTACTTTGTCAGCAAGACCTGCAGCTACAAGGTTCTTCGCAACATAACGTGCTGCATAGGCTGCGGAACGGTCTACTTTTGTAGGATCCTTACCGGAGAATGCACCACCGCCATGACGAGCATAACCGCCGTAGGTATCTACGATGATCTTACGTCCAGTCAGACCGGCATCCCCTTGAGGTCCACCGATAACGAAGCGGCCTGTTGGGTTGATGAAATATTTAGTATCTGCATCCAGCAGTTCAGCTGGAACTACAGGAAGGATAACTTTTTCTTTGATGTCAGCTTGGATCTGCTCCAAAGTTGCTTCTTCAGCATGCTGTGTGGATACCACGATTGTATCAACACGGGTCGGCTTGCCGTCCACGTACTCAATCGTAACTTGAGTCTTACCGTCTGGACGAAGGTAGTCCAGTGTGCCGTCTTTACGTACTTCGGAGAGACGACGAGCAATACGGTGGGACAGAGCAATAGGAAGAGGCATAAGTTCAGGTGTCTCGTTCGTAGCAAAACCGAACATCAGACCTTGGTCCCCTGCACCAATATTAGCCGTTTCCTTATCCACTTGGGCAGGATCGCGGTTCTCCAGTGCCGCATTCACGCCTTGGGCGATATCCGCGGACTGTTCATTTAGTGACGTCAGCACTGCACAGGTATTATAGTCAAAACCGTACTTCGCACGGGTATAACCAATATCCTTGACGGTCTTACGTACGATAGACGGGATGTCTACGTATTCGGAACTCGTACTAATCTCACCAATTACAAGCACCAGGCCCGTTGCAACGGACACTTCGCAAGCAACGCGAGCATTAGGGTCATTAGCCAGAAATGCGTCAAGTACCGCATCAGAGATCTGGTCACAAATCTTGTCCGGGTGTCCTTCGGTAACGGACTCGGAAGTAAACAAATGTCGCCCTTTAATGGACATGAATTCTCAACCTCCCATATGGATAGTATGGCAATCGCCAACCGATCCTACACAAAAAATGAACCTTTTCCGCTCGGAAAAGGTTGAAGTACAAGCCTCAAAAGTCATATTAACGTATTTGTACCCCCCTGTCAATCAAGGGACCAGGCTTATTATTCCTTATTTCCGATTAATAATTGCAATGAATTTGAATACATTCTTTATAATGTAAAATGCCGCTCTGCATGCGCCACCAAACGCTTCGTAATCTCCCCGCCCACGGAGCCATTCTCACGCGAGGTCAAGTGACCCCAGCTGCTTGTGGTATGGCCATTTCCCATGCTTCCAAGCTCCCCGGCAAATTCAGTATCTGCCGAACCCATGGAACCTGCACCATAGCCTACTGGCAGACCGAACTCGGCTGCGATTTCATATTTCATTTGTTTCAGGGCTTCACGGCTTTGCGGTACGATTTGACGATTTCTTCTGCTGTTACTTGCCATTAGAATACACCTCCTGAGTACTGGTTATACAGGATTAGTATCTCTGCCTTGCGAACTTGTAGCCGTATGAATGTTTGTTATTAGAAGCAATTAATGGCGCTGCTGGTTAACAGGCTATTTAATGACATAACCGCCTCTGACCATGACAGTAAGACTCATCTTCTGACCGTCTGCTACCTGAATACCCCGGCCTTCCCTTGGAAAAGATAACAGATGATTACCCGCAGCTGGCTCTCCATTCGCAATATCCTTACCGTCCGTCAGATCCGCCACTCCGTTAGCGTCTGCACTATAGATAATGGCTTTGCCGGCACGAACGATGAACTCGGCACCTGCCTTCGCGATCAATGTCTGGCCAGGCTTTAGGGTAACAACTTCAATGCCATCACTAGCAGCAGATCCTCCTGTCGAAGATCCTGTTCCGCTTCCGGTGCCTGGTGTTGGTGTCGTGGAACCGCTGCCCGCTGAGCCACCAAGTGCCTTTTGAATCTGTTGATCCACATAACTCTTAGTTACTACCGGATCATCTGCGGTACCTGGCTGGTTGGTTACTCCAGCTCCTTCCGCCTGAAGGTTGAGCAGTGAGCCTGCCAATAATCCGCCACCAATTAAAACGGCTGCTGCCGTGATCTTCCATGTTCTTTTCATGAGCTGCCTCCTGCCATATTGGAAATTCTTCTAGTCGTCTTTGGTTCATACCATATATCTACTAATGATAGAGGTTTTGCTAGATAGAGACAAGCAAAATCCCCCAATTGGGGGATCTTAGCTTGAATCAACTTATTAATGGTACATACGTGAAGTATTGTAGTATGCGTTTTGGGTTGCCAGCATGACCTTTTGGCCTTGGAACACATCATAGACAGATAGAGAATAAGCTCCATAACTCATACCGTCAAAGATCGCATCGTCTACAGTATAGGCAAAACTGCCATTCTCACTAAGTTTCAAGTCTGTCTCTGGTGCTACCTCTTTCTCAAATATACGGCCGGTGGAATCCTTCAATTCAAACACTAGTTTGTGTCCTAATTCTCCTACGTTGTAGCTCGTATTTTTGCTTAGGGTGTAATTCATATCTACATTCACTGTTGTTGAAGCGGTTAAATACACATCTAACTTATTGACATTCAAAGTATATGGAAACAGCTGAATGTCCTTCAAGCCAGCTTTTAAAACACTAGGTTGAAAATTAACTTCCATCTCAGCCGCGTTAATATATCCGTTAGGGTCACCTTTGACCGGAGTAAGCTTGTTGTCTGTGATCCCTTCGCCTAGAATCAGCTTCATATCGGATACACTATTTTTGCTAGGAATTTTCGTCCAGAAGGCAACAATACTTTTCTCCTTTGGTCCCGCAGGGGTCTCTATCTGGATGGCTTTAGCTCTATAGCTTTGGCCGCTAGAACCTTTGTAGAAACCGACCATTTGAGAGAGATCGATTTGATGATCCTCCAGGTTATTGATCTCTACTTCCGAGTACACAATGTCTGAAGACGATCCTGGGTATACGGTTGTTCTTAATACTTTGAATTCCTCTTTGCGTCCATTCGTTGAAATCTGATAGGCTGCATCCTTCTTGATCGTGCTAAGTCCCGGCAGAACTCCAAAATTCGTGAATTGGAACCAAGGTGATGTAGTTGGAGATGCCGGATCTCCCGATTTCTCGAGCAGAGCAATCTGCAGTTGAGCAAAGTTAAGGTAAGACGGTACTTTTCCTACAATATATAGATCTGTTGTCATTCCTATACCAAGCAGGCCTGCACTTTGGGTGCTAACCAGCTTCGTATCCGCACTCAGTTTGGCCGAATCCACCGTGAGCTGTCCAGCCAAATCCGGCAAGTTAATGGTCTTATTCCCTCGATTGGCTATGACGACCTTCGCAGTTACCAAGTCACCATCGGTCCATGGCAGCCGCTGAATATTGGACAAGGTCAATCCGACCAAGCCATTATTCGTCTGCATGAACTGCTCAACTCCTGTAGTGTTCTCAAGGAGCTTGGCTTCTGGTAAGGCAAACACGCCTACTGGATAAGTAAATACCGGATCTTTACTGGAACTTGGGGTTTGACCCGCTGCATCCTTGGGTACGTCACCGGTAGGCTGAGGAATATTAACAAATAATTGGAGCTTATTATTCACCCAGTTGGAAGGAATCGTGATATTCATCCTAATATTCTTCTCTTCTTGAGGCTTCAAAGTCATGTTATCTATACCAGTTACAGTAAAAGGAATCGTATTCCCGCCAGCCGTATGCAGTACAAAATCATACTTAGGAACAGTAACTGTAGTTGTCCCAACATTTCGAACCGCGAATTGAACAGCCAAATCACTATCATCATAGCTTTGATTCACCCATGCGCCCTTAACACTTGCCGCGATCTTACCTGCCGGGAGGACGATTACTTTCTCCGCATAAGGCTTTACTGTAATAGATTGATTCTTAACAGCAGGGAGCTGAAGGGTTGCAAGCGGAAGACTTAGCTTGGTAGCCTCATCATCCTGAATAATTTGAAGCTCCAGATTTTTAAGTGGAATGCTCTTAGGAATAGATGCCATTAGATTTAACTTCTTCGTATCCTGGGGCTGTATACGGTAATCTGTCCCCAAAGAATCGGCTGTTAACGGATAGCTGGATCCACCCGCTGTCTTAATTACCATTTTCACCTTAGGATCCTCAAATAATTTGTAGCCAATATTCTGCAGATCTACATTCACACCTACATAATTATAATCGCCTGATAAATAGCTTGTGACTTGGCTAACTTTCATCTTCACAGGTGCTTCATTAATCCGGAATGTCTTGGACTGACCGGCTGGTGTAGATATGAGATAGGATGCCGGTATCTTAAATGCGCCTAGGCTGCTCTCATAGTTAGGTTGGCTAAAATCCCACTTTACGATCTGAAAAGCAAGATCACTGATCTTCACGTTTCTGCCTACTTTAACAATGTAGGTTAAGGTTGCTGTAGATCCCGGAGCAACACTTTTCTTAGCAGCATCAGTAGACTTAAGTGCCGCACTATATACAGAGCCTCCAGCCGAACGAACTCGGGTCCAGTAATCCGTCAGATCCAGACTTTTGGAATTCCCGTTGTTGAAGCTGAGCGTATAAGTAACAATACTTCCTTCATCCTGCGCCAGCAGGTTCACTTCAGATAAACGAACCGAACTATTGCCACTTAGCTTAATCGCCGGCAAAGCATTAATGGTATGAACGACAGGTGCGGATTTTTTAACAGCAGGTTTGGCTTGGGTAGTCTTTTTGGCTCCAATGGATAAAGAGGACTTAGAAGTTGCGGATGAAACTACAGATAAAGTCGGTGTGTTGGATGCTGCTTCTACTACAGGTCCTGTAGATAAACTTCCGACGAGTAGACTCAAGCCCAAAACAGTAGATGTATATGTAATCTTGTTCAAATTAACTTCCTCCTATGGAAAAATTATGCTCTAACCTATAAACGTATATGTCTGGAGAAAGTTTCTATAATTTTCTAATATAGTACTGTTTCTAATAGATATTGAGATAAATTTCAGTCAGTTACTTATAGTTGCGGACGTCATTCTATATAAATAGAAAAACCCTGATGAGATTTCTCTCATCAGGGTTTTCTCAGTAGAAGTTATTACTTAACGTCTACGTTTACAGATTGTGCTGCAACAGCAGTTGTTTGATCATCATTACCACTTACATCTGTCAGAACTTTGAAGATCACAGTTCCTTTATCACCAGAAGCGGTTGTCAGACCAGTTACTGCATTAAATGTTCTTGTAGTAGCGGCAGCGTCAATATTACCAACTTTACCACCAGTTGCAACCGAAGCTACAACTTTACCAAGTTTAACATCCCCATCAGTAAACTTACCAGAACCATCTTTGTCTAGATACAATACAGCATCAGCGCCAATGCGAATTTGATACTGTGTTGCTTGTTTCAAAGTGATTCCAGTAACAATAATATCTACACCAGCTACTTGATCTGTTGTGTTTAGAACATCTTTGTAAGTAATGTTCTTGTTGATGTAGTTAATAGTTGGTGCGGTTTTGAAGGAAACAGTAGAAATAGCAGGTGCATTGTTAACCACTGTTACAGTTTGAGTAGCAACGATATTCCCTGTAGCATTCTTCAATACGATTTGAGCAGTTCCAGCTTTTTTAGCTTGAACAACAATCGTGCTTCCAACTTTAGTAGCTGTTGCTACTGAATCATCGCTACTTGAAGGTGTAATATTGGCCAGGGTATCAGAACCGTTTTGAACACCATTTGTTGTGTAGTTATTAAGTACATAAGTAACTGTGTCATCAGATCCAGCTGCAGCTACATCAAGGGCATTGTCCGAAGATTTAGAAGAACCAGCGATTTCAAGTTTTTGCGATCCAATATTGTTAACATCAGTTACATTAAGGTATACCGAACCAACAATGTTTCCATCTTTGTCTTTAAAGTATACAGTACCTGTACCAGTAGCACTTGGCGTGAATTCAACTGTAGCAGTTCCATCAGTGTTACTTGTATTGGTAACTACATCAAATGCATCCAGCGTAAGGTTGGTTGGAAGAACTTCGTTAACACTATTAGTCACAGCCAAGAAAGGATCGCCGTATTGGTCTTTGGTCGTAACTTTAGTGCTCGCTTTAACTCCAACCACGGCATTTACAGTAGCTGGGTTAGCTGTAACCGATTTAAGAGTACGTGCAGCATTTGTTACAGTAATGTTGAGGGTTTGAGTAACGTTACCCACTTTTACAGTAATAGTTGCAGTACCAGCTGCTTCAGCAGTTAACACTAGTCCATTCACAGATACAACTGCTGGGTTGGAAGTAGTAAGAGATACACTGCTTGAAGGTGCAGAACCAACAACGCCAGCGATGGTAGCCTTAACATTGTAAATTCTTGCTGACTCTCCAGCTACCAACGTATTGCTGTTCAAGGCAAAGTCATTACCTGTCAAAGGAGCTCCATTGTAAGCGGAATTAGACTCATCGCCATTAGCTCCCAAGTTGTACAGCTTAACTTCACTAATTCCAGTTGCAGCTGTAGCCAAGTTTGCAAACGTAATAGTTTCAGAACCAGTAACAACAGTTGCACCTTTCACGATTTGAACCTCAACTTTATAGTCACCAGCTGCAATAGCGATACCTTTAGATCTCAAAACACCAGTTTTAGAAGTAGCAGAACCAGTTGTTGTGCCATCATCAAAGATATTAACAGCTTGCCCGTCTTTGGTAGCAACAAATGTTACATCGTAGCCAGCCAATGCCAAGTAGTTAGCATCTGCAGGAGTAGCTTGATCATTGATTGTGAACTTAACGCCTTGCCCAGCAAGTTGCACATCGAATACAGCTTTTGTAACAGCTGCTTTAGTTACTACAACGCCGTTAGTTACTTTGTATTCAGTAGCTTTGCCGTCGATTGTTACAACTACAGTGGACTCTGAGTTAGGAAGCAGGTTGCTTGCAAGTGTAACAGTTGCAGTCTTACCGTCAGCAGATGCAGATACTGCAGTAGCAGCTACGCCGCCAACAGTAACTTGTGCTGCAGTCAGCTTACCAAGACCAGTACCAGAAACAGTCAATGTATTAGGGCTAGCAACAGTTACGCCAGTAACAGTTGTTGCTGTGTTCTTTTGATCTACTACATAAGCTGCTACAACTACTTGGGAACGAGTTGCTGCACCTTGGAAGTTAGTGGACTTCTCAAGAAGGCCAGCGTTGATTGCTGCTTGGACATAACCTTTAGCCCATGCAGTTGCACTGTTGTCAATGCCAGTAGTAGGAACTTCAAGTTTCAATGCACGAACCAATACAGTTGCCAATTCTTCTACAGTAACGTTGCCGTTGAAGTCGAAGATTTTCTTAGCAGTGTCTTTACCTTGCATGATACCTGCAGCGGATACTGCTTCGATGTAAGGAGCTGCCCAGTTCTTAGCGTTGTAGTTCTTATCTTTGTAAGAGAATACGCCAGTAACTTCTTTAAGACCAAGAGTCTTAACGATTACTTTAGCAAGTTCTGCACGAGTGATTGTCTTCTCAAGGTGAGAAGAACCATCTGGATAACCATTAACGATACCTTTTGCGCTCAAAGCGTCAAATTGTTGTTGCGGTGAAAGTGTAGATTCAGCACCGAATGCTACAGATGCAAACATGGAGAATGCCATTGCTGTAGAGAGTGCTACGGATAAAATTTTCTTCATAACCTTTTTGTCTCCTCCTTGAATATCTTTCATATAAGAGTTTTCTTTAAATGTATAGCTCGTGTTACTCATTAGCCGATACACCCCCTTTCCCGAGTTGAGCGAATTACTATAAATTATGTCTGTGAACGGTGCCACAGAAACTTGTAAACTTTGGTGCACGTAGAAATAGAGTAGTTACCTAATCCTACCTTGACATTATACAATGGGTCCCTAGAGCCGTAAAGATAATTTTTCTAGTAAATAGACAACTTTCCCTATGAGGAACATACTGGATTGTCTAAATTGGTCACCGTTGTTCATGTTCTACATCTTAAACGCAGGTAATCTCAAAAAGTTGCGGGTTGCGAAAAAAAAATTAAAGAATTGTTAACACTTAGTATTCGCATCCTAAAATTCAACTTTCTTACAGCAATGGGTCTTTACGGGATTTAGTATAACATCCCTTTTAATGTCAGTCATTAAGCATCTTTTTCCAATACAATACCCCATTATTATCCACCCCAAACACAAAAAAAGAGACATCCATACATGGATGTCTCCCTACTATATATAGTACAGAAAAGTTAAATTATTACCTTACTTTCATAGCTAATTCAATAATACGGGCACGCATCTGCGGATCGGAATTCAAATTGGCATACATATTCTCGATCGGCTGCTTGTTATCTTTGTATGATTTCTCGTGCTTCATCGTCACATGTGACCATTCAATTAACGCATTCTCGGCAACGGTGAGCTCATTGAATGCATCATGAAAGCCTGTCTCTACTACAAGCCCTTCCATAACCTCTTGCGTAACCTCTTGCAGCTTCTGAGTTTCTTCGATCTTCTTCTCTAAAACTTTCGCTCTATCCTCAAATTTCGTCTTTGCTTTCATATAATCCAGTTGAGCTTTCGATAATAACGGTTTCATGTGCATATTCACCCTTTTGCAAAAAATGTCTATTACTCTGTTATTGTATCCTAATCTCTGAATAATTACAAAAAGATGTAATTGGTAATTACAGATTGTCCCTGTATTACTAATGTACACAATGAGAATACCCGCCTGTAAGCTCACGCTCACAAGCGGGTATCCAGATTCATACTAGCTTAAGTTCTTAGGGAAGATCTTAGTGCTCTTCAGAAGCAGTGCAACTGCGATCTTACCAGCTTCAGCACGAGTAAGTGTACCCTTAGGGTTGAACGCATACGTCGGCTTTTTCTGGCCAGCAACCGTTTGAGGGCTGCCGCTCATAATCTTAGCTTTATTTACCGCATCAATGGACGGCATCGAGTAACCATCCATGGTGCCTGAGTCAGTAAAGGCTTTAGCAAGTGTTGCCTTTAGCTTATCGTCATTCGTAGCTGTCTTCAGCTTCAAAGCTCTTGCGATCATAACTGCAGCTTGCTCTCTAGTCAAAGGTTGGTCCGGACCGAAGAATCCATCGCTAAGACCTGTGACAATACCCGCTCTTGCGGCTGTCTCCAAATGTTCAAAGTCCCAGGTTGGTGCTTTGACCGTTGGCTTGATATCGAAGAACGTTTGTTGATTGTTGTCATAATTCAGCGGCAGGTTGAGCCCCTTAACAATCAGAGTAGCAAATTCACCACGGGTAGTGCGGTCATCTGCACCAAACGCATCTGAGCGCAGGTTGTTCATAATCCCTTTGGCATAGAGTCCATTCAGGTAGTTACGCGCCCACGGGTGATTCGT
Source organism: Paenibacillus zeisoli (assembly GCF_003994465.1). GTDB lineage: Bacteria > Bacillota > Bacilli > Paenibacillales > Paenibacillaceae > Fontibacillus > Fontibacillus zeisoli. The sequence continues at coordinate 100,063 of NZ_RZNX01000002.1, forward strand.
AATATCGTTATAACCGAGACGAAGCTTCATGACTGTGTAATAACCGAACTCATCGAATGGTACGGAGATGGTATGAGATTTCATGTCTACTTCCCCGCCAATGTTCTCCCATACGCCTTGATCGGTATAACGGAATGCTGTGATCGTCGAACCTACTTCATCTACAATGTTCTTATTGAAGCCAATCTTCATCGTACCGCGGCTAGAAGGCACAATCTTGCGTTCTGCTTCAAACTTGGTGAACTGACCTTCCAGTGAGTAAGGAGCCAGACCATTCGTCGCCGGCTTGTAACCCGACGTTCCCAGATCACCTTTCTCGCCTACACCTCCGCTTACCCAGAAAATATCGGATACACGGCTGAAGTTGCTTGTATTGGCATTGGATGTGAATTTAAGCAGCAGCAAATCGTCGAGCGCTACGCTTGGGAATCCACTTACAACCCCTGTGTTCGGAATCCCGAGCAGGTTGCCATAGTCATTACGGCGTTCTACGACGCCATCCTTTGGATCAGCGATACCAAACAGCAATTTGGTGTTCGGATAGAATTTCGTCACACTGTTCCCGTCTGGGTTAGCAGTCTTCATGACAGTACCTTTAGGGAAAGAAAGGTCTAATGACTTGTTAAACACACTGTACTTTGTGGCTACCTTCTCAGCCATGAACTGAGAATCCACTGCGACTGTACCTGTATAATACACTGTAATTGTATCGTTAATGGTAGCACCGCTGCGTACGATCTGAATCTTGATGGTTGTTGCTTTATCCGGCTTCAGTCCTACATAGTCATACAAGAAACGGTTCCCTGTTCCAAGGTCAGGACGCTTGGTTGCTTCATCCTTACCGATAATAACTTTAGTCGCACCTTCTGCTTCAATATCAAAGTGAATGAAGTTCTTGTTCACAATGTACTGCTTGCCAACCGTTGGCTGTGGAGCAAGGATACGATAAGGAGATACCTCACGCACAACCTCTAGACGCTGGTTAGCACGTGCCCCTGTAGCATTAATCATCTCCAAGTTGTATACATGGCTGCCTGGAGCATCAAAGGCAATATTACGAATACGAAGGATGAAGTCATCCTTATTTCCCGAGAAATCATAAGTGTAAGTAGTTCCTTTGTAAGAGAACGTTCCCGGTGCTTTCAATACTTTAGGATCACCCAAGAGACTATCTGTGGTAGAGCTAAAGAATAAGTCTGTTCCCAGGTTCAGGTTCAGGACAGTTGCTCCGCTGCCTCTAAGCACCAAATCGTATTTCTGCTGAGTTGTTGTATATTTCCCATCTGCAAACACAAACTCAGGGGATGGTGCAAAAATGTTAGTAATATCGTTATCTCCAGCAACATCCTTGGTGAACGGTGTGCGTGTATCCAAGGCTGCGTTCGGAAGAAACGCATCTATCTTAGAGATATTTTTATCAATAATGTAGATATGCAGTTCCTTGGTGACTACCCGCTTATTCCCCGCTCCATCCATGGACGTTCCTGAGAAGACAATTTTGTTATCTCCGTAGAAGAGAGGGCCTGAAGCTGTAATGTTCAGATCCAGTGCAAAAGAAACATTCGTGCTGTTCACTCCGAGTAAAGTATCTGCTCCATCGGTGCCGGTGGCAGCCCCGGAGTTCAGAGTTGTTCCCGCTATCCCGTTCACAAAGTACTCGGCATTAGAGATATTCTCAAAACCGATATACTTACCGCTAATCGGAAGTTTGTTCGTTGTACGGGAATCAAATTCAAAAGTCTGTCCATCAGTCAGATTATCAATGTAAATGTAGTTCTTGGACACATAAGAGATGTCTGCGTTATACCATGAGCTGGATCCATTATATTGGAAGCGAACCTTCTGCTGTCCATTTGAGAACCCAGTTACCTGATAGACCTCTTGATTAGCTGATAATCCTGCTACCGTAGCTTTCGTCAAGGTAACCTGCTTGGTTCCCAGCGGCAAATAATTAGCTATTAGTGTTTGGGTAGGTGTAGTATTCGACTCCACCAGGATGAAGAAATCCTGAGCATCGACATTCGCTCCATTTAGCGGCAGCTTGGTAGCTTTGGTGATGTCATCCCCTACTTTAAACTTCTCCAGATACTTCATGTCCGTAATTACGGTATCGCCAGGCAAGTAGCGGAATGTAGCCGGATAAGCTGCAGTAAGTGTACCGTATGTTACGGCGACTGTAGCCTTCTGCTCTGTAAGTACTTGAGCTGGGGAACCTGAATCAGTCTGAAGATTGTAAGGAACATTGGTTCTGAACTTAACCAGACGATAGGCTGGAGTAATTCCATCTGGACCTGGAATGATCTTCTCATCACTCGCAGTACCGACATTGCCATCATCCTTAATGATATCAAAGGAAAGCTGGGTTCCCCCATTAACGGTAATAACTGCTTTATCTTTGAAAGCGTCAGATACATAAGGAACCAGGACCTGCCCAGAAATGATACCTGTTGTAACGCCTGTATCCTTCGTGAAGGTAGGCTTGGTGTCGAGGATCGGGAGCGTCTCTGTTCCTACCGTCGCTTGCAGATCTGTGAACGGCTGTGTTTTATCAAAGAAGTACACGGTACGTGCAATAGCTACAGCGTCTGATCCGTTCTGGATCGACACCTTCAGGTCATTCTGCCCCGACTTAAGGTTAAGTGTTGGAGAGAAGAACGTACCATCCTGAAGAACTGTGGCTACAAGTGCCGTACCTCCATTTACGGATACGGTGACTTTATTGGTGTTCTGGGCCACCCCTTGAAGAGTAACGGTCTTACTGTCTACAACCACCTGAGTACCTTCATTCAGAAGAATCGCTCCTTGGCTGCTTCCATAAATCTTCAAGGAATCAACATAAGGCACTTTATCATATAGCACATAGAAAATGTCGGAACGCTCAATACTTCCCTGCATTCCTGTGAAGGTAATTCTGTTGAAGCCCGCGAAGAGTCCCAAGTTATTCGCAGAGAACTTCTGAAGATTCACGGGATCTGCAGTAACGGAGCTTGTGGTAAAATGAGTGCCATCCGGTACCCAGCGAACCCCGCCGCCGACTACAGGCTCGGATACCAGCTGCTCAACCTTAACCTTCATCGTATCTTTGGCGACATATGAGAAGGTACCGCCAATCGTTAACGCTGAATTATTGGTTGCATATACATTGCTTCGGTTAATCTGCTGAGCTCCTGGCTCAGTTGTAAGCAAAGCCGTCTGACGTATCCCGCTCGAATCCGGAATGAAATAAGTAGCCGCCGATGAGGTAGCTGCAGTTGCTATTCCGGTCAAACCCGCCGGTAGCAAAGAAACAATCATTGTCAACAACATAAGCCATACTAACGGCTTCTTCACGCGCTGCATGTATGAATCTCTCCTTTTTGAAGTCAGTTATCTTATTTATCGGACAGGTACGCGTGATTGTGAAGAATACACGAGAATAAAATCCAGATTATTGGGATTTTGCCTCCAATATGGATGCTTCATCTTCCAGCGCTTCTATCTCCAAACACAAAAAGTCCCGCAGCACCTAGGTGCAGCGAGACTTTGTTAGTCATTATAAGATTTCGAATCAATCCGAGCCTCGTTCCGTGCTCTCCTTCATTCTCAGCCTTGCGATGAAGTTAAGAACAGGACGCTTTGTCTTGCCAATCAAGCCGATGACTTCTGCACCGATCTGCAGGAAGAAGACCATGATACAGATAACCACGAAGGTGACCCAGTTGGCCGAGTAAAGCGCGGCCGAGGACTGAATGATAGCAAGCACCCCGAAGAATGCAGCAATTCCGTAAATGATCAGGACAGTCTGGCGGTGGCTGAAGCCCAGCTCACGCAGACAGTGGTGAAGGTGTCCTTTATCCGGCGAGAAGATTGGCTTCTTCTGCATCCAGCGGCGCACGATGGCAAACATGGTATCCGACAAAGGTACGCCAATCAGAATCAGCGGCGTCAGGAACGACACGATAGCAACCTGCTTGAATCCCAGCAAGGATAACAGTGCCAAGCTGAATCCAAGGAATAACGACCCGGAATCACCCATGAAGATCTTGGCCGGATGAAAGTTAAAGTACAGGAAGCCCAAGATACTGCCCAGCAGCAGAAGGCAAAGCACGGCTGTGATCTCATTTCCCATAATAAAGGCCATTACCGCAATGGTACCGATCGCAATCGCCGATACACCTGCAGCAAGTCCGTCGAGTCCATCGATCAGATTGATCGCATTCGTTACACCGACAATCCAGAGAATGGTGAACGGAATCGACATCCATGTCTCCACCGAGGAGTACGTGTGAAACGGAATATTAGCGAATTCAATCTTAATATCAAATCCAAACACTACAACACATGCCGTAGCAATTTGAATAAGTAGTTTTAATTTGGCAGACAGATCAAAGCGATCGTCCAAAGCACCTAGTAATACAATCATAGTTCCACCGACTAGAAAAGCTCCCACAAAGTCGAGGTCTCTGGAAGAGATATAACTATCCGGGATAAAAGGAAGTAGCGCGACTAATCCGATAACGAAAGATAAATAAATGCCTAGTCCACCGAGCCTCGGCATAACTCTGGTATGCACCTTACGTGCATTTGGAACATCAACTACGCCAACCTTAATCGCGAATTTCTTCACCAGCGGCGTCAAGCCGAGTGCCAGAACGAGCGAGACGATAAACCCGATGATATAGATCATCAACATGTCAATTTCAACCCCCATTTTATCTACCGAATGAATTATACTCCGAATGCGAACAAACTACCAACTCTGTTTTTCAGCAAAATTCCGCTAATTTTCAGAGGATTCCGCCTATTTATCGTACTTTCGTGAGGTTTTCTCCCTCACGCAGCACTTTGACGGTGAATTTCGGCAGCGCAAGCATTCTTCGAATCCTTGTAGGTTCGCGGAGAAGACGGTAGAACCACTCCAGATGCATCTTCTGCATGAATTTCGGTGCCCGTTGGGTCCGCCCTGATATAACATCAAAGCTTCCTCCAACTCCCATAATTACAGGAACACCGAGCTGATTCTTATATTTGGCTATCCATGGCTCTTGTGTATCCGCCCCACGGGCTACGAACAACAGATCCGGCTTAGCCTTCACAATTTCACCAACAACTTCAAGGTCCTCCTGAGGACCAAAATATCCATCGCGGGTGCCCACGATCTTCACTCTCGGATACTGCAATTGTAACCGTGCGGATGCTTCCTGAATCACTTCAGGCGCTGCGCCGAGCAGAAATACTTTCCAGCCCAGCTGCTCGCCCTGTTTCATCAGTTCGTGGAGCAGGTCGAATCCCGCCACACGTTCGGTTACAGGCTGGCCGCCCTTCCGTGCAGCCCATACGACTCCAGTTCCGTCAGGTACAATCAGATCCGCTTGCTGCATCATGCTCTTATATTCAGGGTTCTCCAGTGCGGCCATCACCATGATCGGGTTAGCCGTGATAATCTGGTGTGGCTGTCCGGTCTGTACGACTTCCGTCAAATACTTAACGGTATCCTCCATTCCCCACTTGCAGACTGGAATGCCAAACACAGAGACCGTAGGCACAATTGCCGGCTGCTTCATGTTGATTCACCCTCTGTTCCTGTAAAATTCAGCAATCCGCTCCGCCGGACGGCGGGCTTCCTGCTTCAATGTATCGATTCGGGATGCATTCCGGCTCCGCCAGGACGCACCCTCCAGCAGCAGTCCCCGAAGCTCGGATGCCACAATCTGTGGATCAAGCTGCTCGCTTGTTCCCACGGGAACGGAGCCCAGTCGGGCCAGAAAATGATCAATCTTCGGATCATAGGAAATGCCTAGCAGCGGAACCTGCTGGGAAGCCGCATAAATCAAGCTGTGCAGCCTCATTCCTATGAGCGCCTGACAGCGGCTGACTTCGGCCAGCATTTCCTGCGGATTCACCGTTTCAGGCGCCACGCTGATGACGCTGCCCTTCGCAGTCACGCCCTCCATCCGGTCAATGACAAAGCGAGAAGCTTCGTCATCCCCCGGAAGGTGGAAGGGCAGAAAGCGGAAGTGGACCGGCATCAGCGAGGCCAAGGCCGCAAGACCCGCAGCAAGCTGCGTGAGCTCCTTCCGCTCCGCATTCCAGTAACGCACGGAAATGCCGATGATCGGCAGATCCTTAGCGGACTGATCAGGGTGACCCGCCAGACTAATACCCTCCGGCAGAGGAAGACCCATAACCGGGTCAGGTACAACCTCGACCTTGTCCCGGCTTAGTCCCATCGTTCCAAGCAGCTGTGCAGATTCATTGTCACGAACGGAGACATAGCTGCATTTGCGGAAGATTCCTTTTATAAAAGGATGGAATATCCCATGGTTCACGGGTCCGATACCTTGTGCGTAGATGAAGGTGGGCTTCCGAAGCCACTGCGCTATCTTTATGATGCCCAAATAATAGGGAATCGTGGTCATGCCGGTAGCATCTTGAAGCAGACTTCCACCGCCGCTGATCAGACCATCGCTATCCTTCAAGGCCCGGCGCACCTCTCCAAGCTTCATGCGATGTACTGACTTTACACCATACATGGATGTAGTCCATTCCGGGTCGATAGATAGAACGACGGGTTCTATTCTAATCCCTGCCCGTGCGCCTTCTTCTTCCAGTGCAGTCAGAATCGATTTGAGCACCGCCTCGTCCCCACTGTTGCGGAAGCCGTAATAACCTGAGATGACTAGTCTTTTAACAGACGGGGTGACCATTGTGTCCAGCACCTTTCAACGATAGTCCATACTCCAACGGCAATAAGTCCAATGATAATACCAAAGCCCATGCCCAGCAGTCCGCGGATCAAGGAGATCAGGACTGGAGAATGAATGTGAGCAAAGGTATCGACCATAGATAACTGACCGATCGAGGCAATAATCAGCACATAGATCAGCTTAGGGAAACGCAGAGCTGCGAACACACCCATAATGAACAGCGGGTGGAAAGCAAGGAATTCCTTGTTTCTAGGACGTACTCCGATCGTATTCTCTAGGAATGAACGGAATTCAGCCTCACCGGGCAGAAGACTGCCCGAGTTCCCTGTCCGGGAAAGGTAGTAGAGCCCTACAGCGCCCAAGATAACTGCACAAGCCACCCACAGTACGGTGATTGGCATACGAAGCCATCTGCGGAGTTCACTGTACACGGATTTCCCTTGATATAAGAAGACATACAATGCAACCAGGAATACCGGAACCACATGCAGCAGGCTGACACCGCGGAACTGGTTCAAGACCAGAGCATAAGTAATATTGTTCAGCAGCGCGATCACGAAAGGCACTGCACATAATGACAATAACGAGGTCTTAATGAACAGCACCAGACTGTGAGTCAATCGGCGGCCTGATGACATTAAATAGTTCGCACGTTGAGTCTCCTGTACCTTCTTAATGGCAAGCAGCATGGCAATAGTTGGAGCGCTAATGGCTACAAGCAGAGACAGCATTTGCTCCAGCAGCTCCTGCTTGTGAATGACGAACAGTCCGGCACAGCCAAGAAGGCCGATAATCAGAGCTGCCAGTGTCAGCGAAGGCAGGAAGTAGGAGACCAGAATGCTGACGAAAGCTACACCGCCCAGTACAACCAATGCTTTCAGCATTTTATCCCAAGTATGGGAAGTCACCGTGAAGGCTTCTGCCTGTCCAAGGTGGTAGCCGTCCTTCTCGATCCGCTTGATCGCATTTCCCGGTTCGCCCAGGGTCTGAACGATGTTATCCACCGAGTCTGTGATTGTAGACTTCGACATATCCTTGCTAGGCATACTATTGATATAGATCATGCGGATCTTCCGATCCTTGACAGCCAAAGCAAACCGGTCAGCAAGCGTGTCCGTATCCAGCTTGGCATCCTTATCGCTTAAGGAATATAGACGTACTACATTGTAATTAAGATCGTAAGCCAGCTTGTTAAAGCCTGCCTGAGGCTTCTTGAGACCTTCTATGGTTACAATCCCCAGTCCGTGCGCTTTGAGCGAGTCGGCAAAAGCCTTCAAGCTCTTCTTCTCCGGATCATCAGTAAATCCCTTCACTGCATCCCCTTCAAACAGAATGTGCTTCACATTGTTCTCCTGGAACATGGTCAGCATCTTGTCTACTGCCGTCTGATCGTATGGCATACTGTCACTCATACGCGGGAGAATATTAAATCCTTTATCTCGCAGCATCTTCATGGCAATCGGGTCAGGAGCAAAAGATTTGATTAGAGCATTTGCCATAGACGTATTAATGCGGATAGCTGTCTCGCCTGGTTCCCAGCTCCAAGGAGCCACATCGATATCAAACGTGTTGAATGTATCTTCAATTAAAGGCTGAAAAGTACGGGCATTCTCCTCATTCGTAAAAACGACATAAGTCTGATTCTCGGTTGCCGCACTCGATAGGGGCAGCTTCTTCATGTTGATCAGATCCTGAGTGCTGTATACCATCACACGGTGTGATCTGGACAACTCGTCGAGATTGCTTTCAAACATCGCGATCGTGCTGACACCAGCTCCTTGCAGCTTATCAAGCTGTTCATTCAGATATGCTTCCGGGTTAGGCTGATAATAAGAACTTTCCAGCAAACTGCGATAATTGAAAATAAGCTCCACGTTCTTGGCTGTCTGCTCGGTCTGAATACGGCCATAGATTAGCGGTAATGAAGCTACCATACCTACTACGACCAGAATCCATAGCCACTTGCGGGACACCTTATTCCACTTCTGCCATCTTTGATACACGAAGGTACCTCCTCATGAATAAACTCCGAAGCCCCTAACCCCAGCCCATAAGCGAGAGCATCCAGAGACTTCGGAATATTAAGTAAAAACGTTATTTCATTATTACATCCAAATGTGAATTAAGCGTCAACTCTTGCCATAACCTCATCCTGCAATTTACCAAGTGTACTCAGTGATTCCTCATTGGAAGAGCCCTGCACGGCAAAATACACTTTTATCTTCGGCTCTGTACCCGATGGGCGCAAGCAGAACCATGATCCGTCTTCGAGAATAAACTTAAGTACATTCTCTTTAGGGAAACCGTAGAGCCCCTTGGAATAGTCCTCAATTTCTTTCACCTTAATGCCTGCAACTTCCTGAGGAGCATGATCCCGCCAGTCCGTCATGAGAGACTGAATCTTGGCTACGCCATCCTTACCCTTAAGCGTACGGGAGACCAGAGACTCGCGGTAGTAACCGAACTGTTGATACAGCTCTTCAAGGACATCAAACAGAGTTTTCCCTTGTGTCTTGTAGTATGCCGCAGCCTCAGCAATTAAAGTCGAGGCCACAATCGCATCTTTGTCACGGGCATAGTTACCAGCCAGATATCCGTAGCTTTCTTCATATCCGAATAGGAAAGTATGGTCTCCGGACTGTTCGAATTGATTCATCATTTCACCGATATATTTAAAGCCTGTCAGCGTGTTGAAGACCGAAACTCCATAGTGGCGGGCGATCACGGCACCCAATTCACTGGTTACGATAGTCTTAACTACAGCCCCGTTAGCCGGGAGTTTACCGCTGGCCTCCAGCTGGCTAAGCAGATAATGTACCAGAATGGAACCCGACTGGTTACCGGTCAGGATCTGATATTCTCCATCCGCATCCTTGACCACGGCGCCCATACGGTCTGCATCCGGATCTGTTCCCATGAGCAGATCTGCGCCTACTTTCTTCCCAAGCTCAATAGCCAGGGTAAAAGCCTCACGCTCCTCCGGATTCGGAGATTTCACCGTAGAGAATTCTGCATCCGGCTGCTCCTGCTCTGCTACAATGTGGACCTGCGTGAAGCCCAGCTTATCAAGCACGCGGCGAACCGGAATATTACCTGTTCCGTGAAGAGGAGTATAGACAATGACCACATCTTTACCCGCACCGGAGGCCAGCATTTCAGGGTTCACACTGGTAGCAGCAACCGTATCCACGAAGGCTTCATCTTCCGCATCTCCCAGCCAGACCAGCAACCCCTTGGCTTCTGCTTCTTCCTGGGTAAGGCGTTTCACCTGTGCAAAAGAAGACACCTGCTGGATCAAATCAATCACTTCCTCAGCTTCATGAGGAACAAGCTGTCCGCCGGAAGCATTGTATACCTTATATCCGTTATATTCTGGCGGGTTATGACTCGCTGTGATTACGATGCCCCCAGTAGCTTTAAGCGAACGCACGGAAAAAGACAGCTGCGGAGTCGGACGAAGCGAACGGAACAGCTTCGCCGTAATTCCATTCCCAGCCAGCACCAGCGCAGCTTCCAGAGCGAACTCCGGCGAGAAGTGCCGAGAGTCATGAGCAATCACTACAGAAGGCTGGCCCTCCGCTTGGGACTTGCTGTGGACATCCAGAATGTACTGGGCGAATCCTTGGGTTGCTTTGCCCACAGTATACCGGTTAATCCGGTTGCTTCCTGCACCAATCACACCCCGAAGTCCACCTGTACCAAATTCAAGGTCTCTATAGAAGCGGTCTTCCAGCTCAGCTGGGCTGCTGTCCAGCGAGCGAAGCTCCTGTTTGGTCTCTTCATCAATCGAAGCATCCTGCAGCCAAGCCTGAACCTTATCTTGAATTGTCTGATTGATCTCGCTCATTGTCTCTACTCCCATTCTGTTATTAGATTATTTCAATTCTCCATCCGAAAGGGCGAACATGATCTCGCCTTCTGCTACCAGCTTATCTCCTACTTTAGCTGTAGCGCGGCCTTTGCCGATTGAACCCTTCAGACGTATAATCTCAACTTCTAACCGTAGGGTATCCCCCGGGAATACCATATCACGGAAGCGGAATCCATCAAGTCCTGCAAGGAATCCGATTTTGCCTTTATTGCTCTCCATGCTAAGCATAGCGGCCGCTCCTACTTGAGCCAAAGCCTCTGTAATAAGAACCCCTGGCATAACTGGATACCCTGGGAAGTGCCCTTGGAAGAAAGGCTCATTAATGGTTACGTTCTTAATTCCTACAGCCCGCTTTCCCTCTTCCATCTCGATAATGCGGTCTACCAGTAGGAACGGGTAGCGGTGAGGAATAATGTCTTGAATCTGCCTATTGTCTAACATAATTATGTACTGCCCCTTTCTTATTTGCCCACACACCGGGTAATTGTATTTAAACGGAAAAATCCGTATAAAAACAAATGGCCAAGGCCACACTGTAATTATCCTTCGTCTCTGCAGATGCGAAGGTTCAGATAAGGGGTTTATTCGCAGGGCCGCTGAACAGCTGTCCTACGGATAGAACCCTTTTGCTTTTGCTGCAAAGTTATTGGCTGCCTAGTGCGAATATTCCTCCAACAATTATACCTTCTCCCTGCTCAAAAATAAAACTCCCGCTTACGCGGGAGTGCTTGCGATTATTTTACACAAGAATTCCCGTATAAGCGGGAGTTGTTACCTTTAAGGAGCAAAAACCAAATCATAGACGTGACGCCAAGTACTCCACTGGAAGACCTCGCTCAAGCTTTGCTTCCCGAGCACGACATATCCTACAATCATACCGCCAAAGAGCGCCAGAAAAAGGATAAACAGGAGCAGAAGAATGAACAGGCTTCTGCGCAGAGCAGGCCGCTTGGCTGCCGGTTTACTCTCTTGACTCATTAATGCTTCCACCTATCCACGCAAATTGTTCGCCAGATTAGTCATTGTATCACTTGATGTCAAGGCACGTGCTGAAAGCTGATACGCCCGCTGCACCTGCAGCATCTCCGACATTTCTGTCGCCAAATCCACATTGGATTGTTCTAGCGCGCCTTGACGAAGAGATGCCTGTTGATTCTGTGGAAGCGTATCATTACTCGCAAGAACGTCTGCCTCACTGGCGCCTGCTGTAAGAACAAACAAATTATCCGCCCTTTGTTCAAGAGCCTCAGGCCGCTGAGGAGATACCAGTTGAACCTGCCCCAGGTTCGCAGTCGTTTGGCCCAAAGTTGCTTTAATATTGCCGTAAGCATCGATCTGAAGCTTGGATCCGGCAGGAACAGTGATAGGCGCATTATTCTTATCTAGTACATAGTATCCCTGGCTAGTAACTAAATATGCCAATTTGTTATCTTTGGGATCCGGCTGGATATGGAAGTCACCTTCTCTGGTCCAAGCCTTCTGGCCGTTCGCCTGTACCGCGAACAATCCGTTACCTTGAATCGCAAGATCGGTGTCATTCCCTGTATCCTTGATCGCTCCCTGGGAATAATCGCGGGAGACACTCGTCATTCTCGAGCCAAATCCCACGTTCACCCCAAGCGGAGTGGCTCTACCTGTCCGGCCCATCCCGGATTCCTGCTTCACAATACTGGTAAGGGTATCCTCAAAGGTAGCCCCCTTACTCTTATACCCAACCGTATTTACATTCGCAATATTATCTGCAAGCAGATCCAGACGCTGCTGGATTCCAGCCATGGAGACTGCGGAACTAATCATGGAGTTGTTCATTTAGCGCCTCCTACACTCGGCCGACGTCATTGACGGCCTTGTCCATACTTTTATCGTAGAATTGAATGACCTTCTGGTTCGCTTCATAAGCCCGTTGAGCCGTCATTAAATCGACCATCGATTGAGCTGTATTCACATTCGAACCCTCAAGAGAACCCTGACGTACGGTTACAGCGTCAGCAGCGGTCATATTGCGAAGACCCGCCTTCTGCGGATCAGCAGCTTCATACACACCGTTCCCGTTACGAACAAGCTCATAAGGGGATGCAGCTACTGTAATCTGCAGCTGTTGGTTGGTAGGGGCTCCATTATATAGGAAGTTACCCTTACTATCCATCTGGAGATCATTAATAGGACGATCAAGAACCAGCGGCTGACCATTGCTGCCAAGAACCTTGAAGCCAGTGGAGCTAAGAAGTTCCCCTGCTCCATTCACATGAAAGCTGCCATCTCTCGTATAACGGATGTTTCCGCTATTGTCTTGAACCGTAAAGAAGGCTTGAGGGCGATACACCACACTGCCATCCGCTTTCACGAATTTGCCTGACTGATCAAAAGCATACGGCTGTCCCGTCGCCGGGTCAACCAGTTCCAGGCTGGACTCCAGTCCAAAATCCGAACTCTTGCCTGTCTCTCTAAGGTCCCCCTGTGTGTAAGTAGGTTGAGTCTCTTCGGCGAACACGCCGGTATTCAGCTTGCCAATTTGTGAGCTGCCGGGTCCGTTCCCGCCTACCAGAGATATAAGCACCTCTGGAAATGAGCGGGCTGCCTCGTTCACCGACTTGTATCCTGGTGTGTTAACGTTGGCTATATTCTGGGTCACCGTATCGTGCATTCGCTGCTGGGTCATCATGCCCGCGGCAGCCGTATAGAGTCCTCTTAGCAAATGGGAAACCTCCTTAGTTTTCACAACCCGCCCAAACCCTCCCTTGCCTAAGCATATGCTTTCGAAGTAGTTTTCCCTTGGAAAACTTTTAGGAGGGCCCCAAGGATTTCATCCTCTGGACACCTGAATGGGTGGGGAGTGGAGCAGGGTTAGTTGGACTTAGTGCTCATCGTGCTCTGAGTCGCTTGTCGTCCCTACGGGACACGCTTCTGGGTTGGGTTGCTTTGATGAAAAATTACTGTGTAGTGTTAGCAAGTTGACTGACTCGGATTGACGTTTACTGTCTTTGGCTTGCAAAATCTTATTTGTTCCTAATATCTTCTTAGCTAGGATGTCTGTATTGATTCATTGACTGCTTGTACTAAAATCAAGATCTTAACAGCTTGTTAATTGCTTAGTTACTTACTTGGGCTTAAATCTTAGGATCTTCCATGTGGTGATTCTGTTTGCTTACACACCTTTTGACAAGCTAAGCTACTTACTTGGTTCTACTTACTTACTTGTTTACTTAATTGTTCTACTTGCTTCTTTTACTTGCTTCTTTTACTTGCTTGCTTCTTTTACTTGCTTGATTCAATTACTTGCTTCACACGATTTCCTTGTTTGGTCTACTTGTTTGGTCTACTTACTTGGTCTGCTTACTTACTTACTTTACTTGCTAGGTTACTTGCTGAAGATTTAATTGCTTGTGGTCTTGCTAAATGCTCTAGCCGTTTAACAGCTTACTCACTAAGGCTAATTGCTGATCAGCAAGGGACCAGTTCTCTTAGCCGCGGCGTAGGAACTCCAGCTAGTGCTTTTGTAATAAATTGCCTGTTTCTAATGATTCAGACATGGGTAGTTAAACTTTAGACCTACTTACTTGGCTTGTTTATGTCTAACTCCTATCATTTACATAACATTCAACGTCAGGATTAACCGTGATGTAGATCATCTATATCCAATTGCCCAAGGGGGCAAGAAGGTTCTTAAGTTTATATCGGACGATTAGAACTTTTTCTTAATGACTTTGTCCAAATTATCCAGCATGAGCCCAGTACCCTTCACGACGCAGTGCATCGGATCTTCAGCAACGACTACCGGTACTCGAAGCTCGTCGGCCAATAGCTCGTCCAATCCGTTCAGCAGAGCGCCCCCACCGGTCAAAATTACCCCGCGGTCGATAATATCCGCTGATAGTTCCGGCGGAGTGCGCTCCAAGACTGATTTTGCTGCCGCAACAATTGAAGACACGGGCTCCCATAGAGCTTCCTGTACTTCTGCAGAAGATATTGTAATGGTAAGCGGAAGTCCTGATACCATGTCTCTTCCCCGAATGTCGAGCTCTGCCTGACGGCCGCCTGGACGAACAGTTCCGATTCCGATCTTGATATCCTCAGCTGTACGCTCGCCGATTAACAGCTTGTACTTTGTTTTGATATAACGAATAATGGCCGCATCAAATTTGTCGCCTGCCATCTTAATTGAAGACGCTGTGACGATGTCTCCCATAGAGAGAACCGCTACGTCTGTGGTACCGCCTCCAATATCTACAACCATATTCCCGCTCGGTTCATAAATATCCATTCCCGCACCGATGGCAGCAGCCTTCGGTTCTTCTTCCAAATAGACTTCCTTAGCTCCGCTGCGCTCAGCGGCCTCACGGATCGCCTTTTGCTCAACCGAGGTAATGTTCGTTGGGGCACAGATGAGAATTCGGGGGTGACTATACCAGCTCTTGCCGCCAACACGGTTGATGAAATACTTCAGCATGGTCTCCGTAATTTCGAAATCCGCAATGACTCCATCCTTCAGCGGACGGATTGCCACAATATTCCCAGGTGTTCTGCCTACCATCCGTCTTGCATCTTCGCCGACAGCAAGCACACGCTTGGTATCGCTCTCAATGGTTACTACCGAAGGCTCGTCGAGCACTACACCTTTCCCTTTTACATGGATAAGCACATTCGCCGTGCCCAAGTCAATTCCGATATCCTTGCTCATCATTACAAAGCTCCCCCAAAGCGTATTTTAAATGGTAAAAGAAATCCTCATCTATGGTTACCCGTATTCGACAGAAAATCCGTTAGTTTTACAAAAAAGACCAGAAAAAAATACATCTTAAGTCCGTTCTGTATAGCTAAATTTCGGGATGAATGGATAAATTACCCGCATTCTCGTACCATATTTAAAAATATCATACTTTGGGGGACGTATTCAATCACAATCCTGTCTTTTTTAGAAGGAAAAACGCTATGATCTTGTCGATTCAATGAAAATAATGCCTGAAACAATCCGTGACATTTGGAATATTAAATTAGGACTAATTTACTGCTGAAATGACTTCCCGTTTGGAGGGTGTAGTTTTCTTATACTTAATTTTGGTCGCCTCTCCTCCGCGCAGATGCCGAATCGATTTGTGGTACTCCAAAATATGCTTCACCTGGTCAGCCAGATCCGGGTTGATCTCCGGAAGCCGTTCGGTCAGGTCCTTATGCACCGTGCTCTTGGACACGCCAAATTCCTTGGCGATCGTTCTTACTGTATGCCTCGTCTCCACGATGCAGCGGCCTATCTTAATGGTACGTTCCTTGATGTAATCATGCACGCTCCCGCCTCCCAACTCGAGATAGTTTGGTACAGTATATGAGGGGCGTGCCCATATATTCTTTGTTTCCAAGCGTGACAAGCCATGGGAGAGCAATTTTTTGTGCCTAACACAGGAAAAAGACGGGGAATCTCACGATTCCCCGCCCGGGTGCGGACCTTATACAATAAGGGTTTTTCTCTTATGGACAGGTCCATTAGGATAAGGCAATTATTTTTGCGGAAGCAGGGCTGCCGGGTTGACCGGGGTACCGTTCTCATATACAGCAAAGTGAACATGATTGCCAAGATCCTTCTCAAGCTCACTACGTCCAGCGCTGGCCAGTGTATCGCCTTGCTTCACTTCAGCATCTTTCTTCACTTTGACGTCAGCCAAGCTTTCGTATACGGTCTTCAAGTTATTGGCATTCGTGATCTCCACCACATAACCCGACAATGGAGTCTGCTCCACACGAGTAACTTTGCCACTCAGCGCTGCTTTGACTTCAAAAGCCTTGTTGTCCCCGCGCGCCAGGTCAATACCTGTGTTAGGGATAAATGTATCGTTGTACTTCACGATCGCAGCAACATGGTCTTCGGCTGAAGCATCTTTGTCATAAAAAGGCTTGACGACAGTAACATCGGCGGCATTCGCCACCGGCCATACAAGATCTTCCGGCGTTGCAACAGTAGATACGGATTGACTTTCTTGGGTCTTGCTTGAATCCACTACCGGTGTGTTGTCCACATTTGCGGCTACCCCAGCGGTTTCTTTGACCTGCGGCTTATGGCTGGCATCCTGGTAGACCCACACTAAGGTTAGTATGATTGCCGCGGTGGCCATGTATGCTGCTGGGTATACCCACTTTCTTGACAACAGCCTTTTCCATGAGGACGCCTGTACTACAGGCTCTCCCAATCCAATTTTAGGAGATTCCTCATTCTTTTGATTCTTCTGATTTTGATCATTCATAGTTTATCACCTCAGTAACAAGTGTTACCGGGGACAACTCTTTTATACTTCAGCTATACTATTTTTTTGGAAAATATTTCAGAGTGGTATGAATATATAAGACGCAGTTAAAATGTTCTCATTTGTGGGCACAGTCGTAATTACGGGGTATGCTTGGGCTTCCGGCCGCTGCCCACCTCCAGATTTCTTGATTAATACCTCAGGGCGGGTGAAATCAGGAGACAAAGCAAAGGCTTCCGAATTTTCAGAAAGCTTGTAGGCGATCGCTTTCGCTCCTTCAGTTCCAAGCTTCCCCCTCTGTTACTCCTTACCCTCAAGTCACTTTTTAACTGTGTCTTATATAAAACCAACACTTACGTAGGGTCTGTCTTAACTCTTAGGCAGCAGCCTGGAGGCTTGATCGAAGGAGATTCCAGTATAATAGTGTCTGAGAATCTGGGTTACCGTATATCCTTCCTGGGCCATTCCGTTGGCTCCCCACTGGCTCATTCCTACCCCATGACCATACCCGTAGGTTGTAATCTTGACCTGATCTCCTGTTATATCAAAACGGAATTGGCTGGAGCGCAGACCCAGCTTCTCCCGGATCTCTCTTCCGCTAAACTTGCTCCCGGCTATTTCGGCTTCCTTAACTCTATGTCCCGTTGTACTTGACAAGATCTTAAACAGATTTCCGCCCTTCTGATTCAGACCTGCTGCTGCAGGGACGCTGGGCTGGTTAAGGCCTAGCTTCTGGAACACGCTGCTCAGCTTTAAGGTAACCGTCTCCTTATAGGTAGGGTCCAGCTTCGCATCCCACGGACTTGCCACACTGCGAAGATAGGGAATTCTCTGATTCCAGTATTCTTCCGAGTTCTCGGTATATCCGCTGCTCGCGGAGAAGAAGGAAGCTGTGATAGGCTTGCCTTGATAGGTCATAATGGTGCCGGCTGTATCCTGTACAGCCTTTCTGATCTTGGCCAGCTTGTCAGCCTCGCCATCCTTCTTCCATTTGGCTAGTGAGGCCTGCGATAGATAGGCTTGATGTGCGACGGTATCCGTTACATTGGCGGCCCCGCCTGGTACACCGCTGACATCGCCATCCGCCAGCCTGTGCACGATGAAGGTGCGCGCAGCGATAGCCTGGGCCTTAAGCGCCTCCAGCTCGAAGGTTGCTGGCATTTCGGCTGCAAGCACGCCGGCCACGTAATCCTCGAGCGGGAGTGTCTCCACCATGCCGGTCTTCGAGAGATAGACTCGGACCGGCGTCTGGTCCGCCTGCGCCCGGGCGGCTGGCGCAGGCACCGGCTTCGCCGGAACCCGGACGGGCGCGGGCTGGGGCACCGCGCCCGGGGAAGGCCCCCCGCGCAGGAGCATAACCAGCGCGGGCAGCACCAGGGCCGCCGCTGTCAGCACAGCCGCGGCGGCCAAGATCTGGCGGTCCTTTCTTCCGAATCTGCGGAAGAAAGGACCGCGGGCCCTGCCCCGCACGCGAATGCGAGTGCGGGGCGGCTCGTCTGCGCCGGGCGGCGGCGTAAGCGCGCCCGGCGGCCGTTGCTGCAGCGGGCCCGCGTCCTGCGGGGCCCGCGGTGGGGCCGCAGGCACCGCTGGCGCAGCCGCGGTGCCGCCCGTTCGCCCAGCTAGTGAAGCGCTGGGCGTCCCCGCCATAGCGTGCTGCGGCGTCTCATTTCCCCGCGTTATTTGCCCGGGCAGTCCGCTCTCTATGCCGCTTGGCCAAGCGCCCTGACTTTCCGCCTCACTTCGCCGTACCCGTTCATGCTGCAGTGAACTATGCGGCACCCGCTCACTTTTTGACTCACTCCACTGCGCTTGTTGTTGCTCTATCTTACTTCGTTCTAGCGGTTCGGCTTTAGCCGCTCTTGGGCTTACTGATTCATTCCCCACTATATCCTTCGCGGCTGGTTTGCCCTCCATGCCATTTCGCCGGACCAGCTCATCTCTAGTTGCTCCCGTTTGGCCGGAGGTATCTGCTGCCCTTGGTCGCTGAGTGGCCGCGCGAATAGTGCGCCTCTCTTCTCCGGCAGCAGCAGGGAGATGTTCCAGTAGCTCATAACCCTCCTCACCTGCTTGGATATCATTCATGCAAGTTTCCTCTAAACCTGATTGAAAACCAGGGGTTAATGTTACTTTTATAGAAGCTCTCTTCTCCTTCATGCTGTTCGTGACCTCCATCATCTAACGGATAAATTAGCGCCCTGCACCGAATTGCTGTCAGGTCATTCTAGCTTTTACTCGTTATATCTTTTAATCAATATACTTATAGATATGAGTTTTGGTCAGGAGGTAGAACCTTTAGGAAGAGCCTATAGTTCAACTTATATCAAAAAGAATCGGTTCACTAGGAAGCTTTATTACCCTGCAACAATGACAAAAGGACCCCTGCCCTTAGGCAGAGGTCCTCCCTTATTAATTAAAATGTAATTTAAGCCAGTGTAGGCTGTACTTTGAAAATCCCCAGTTCTTCTTGAACGGTTGAGGCCTTCTCTAAGCCTGACGCATCTACTTCTTCGTCCATGGATACACGCCAAATGTTGGCTCCAAGTCCTTGCAGCTTCTCCGCCAGATTCACATATCCGCGATCGATGTGGTGGGTACCACTGACTTCAGTCGTTCCCTCGGCTACAAGACCCGCAATGATAAGAGCGGCACCCGCGCGAAGATCTGTTGCGCACACTTTGGCGCCTCTCAGATTGGAACCGCCGGTAACAATGGCCGTGCGGCCTTCCACCTTAATCTCGGCATTCATCAAGCTGAATTGCTCCACATGCATGAAGCGATTCTCAAATACCGTCTCCGCTACTACGCTCGTTCCTTCTGATTTAAGCAGGAGAGCCATCATCTGAGACTGCATATCTGTCGGGAAGCCCGGATAAGGAAGGGTCTTCACATCTACAGAGCGCAGCGGTTTGTTCGCCGTTACGCGAACTCCGTTCTCCTGAATATCTATAGCCACGCCCATCTCTTCAAGCTTGGAAATGACAGGCCCGAGATGGTCCGCGATTGCACCTTCTACGAAAACATCGCCGCCAGTAATGGCTGCCGCGATCATAAAGGTTCCTGCCTCTACTCGGTCAGGAATAACCGTATGATCTACACCGTGCAGCTTCTCAACGCCCTCAATGCGGATCATGCCTGTTCCCGCACCGCGAATAATGGCGCCCATGCTGGTGAGGTAATTCGCAAGATCGACAATTTCCGGCTCTTTCGCCGCATTTTCGATAATAGTCGTACCTTCGGCAAGCGTTGCCGCCATCATAATATTCTCAGTAGCTCCAACGCTGGCTACATCCAGATAGATCTTCGCACCGCGGAGTCTACCTTCAGACTTGGCTTCAATGTAACCTTGACCCAGGTTGATCTCTGCACCCATAGCTTCAAAGCCTTTAAGGTGTTGATCAATCGGTCTAGTCCCTATTGCGCAGCCGCCGGGGAGTGAAATTCTTGTATGTCCCATGCGTGTAAGCAGGGGTCCCATGACCAGGAAAGATGCCCGCATTTTGCGTACCCACTCATAGGGAGCCTCACAGGATACGAGTTTCTGCGCATCGACTGTGATCACTTCCTGCTCGTATGTAACAGCAGCTCCTAGATGTTCCAATACTTTATTAATCGTCATCACATCATCAAGTGGTGGTGCATCTCTTATGATGCTGACCCCTTCTTCACCCAACAAAGAGGCTGCGATAATGGGCAGCACCGAGTTCTTAGCTCCGCTGACTTTGACGTTCCCGGTCAACACATTGCCACCGCGGACGATAAATTTGCTCATCTTGTTTCCCTCCGCGCGTTCATTTTCTCTTTTTAATAAACATTTGAAAAGAGTATCCCGCTAATTCACTAAGTTTCATAATAACATGGTTTATTTACATGGCTCAAGAGTTTGTTAACATAAGAATATCGTTTAGCGCTGTGTCTCAAAAAAGCCCAGCTGCGACTTTAGGAACAATATTCTCTTACCATACAGGGGATAAAATTACGGAGCATAAGATCCATATTTCCATTGTTAACACAATGTTTCGATGTTATTCGACGTTTGACACTCACTGAATATTTCCTATGAGAGATATAACCAAACGCAGGAATATTAAAACATGTATCGAAGCATCCGAGTGTAACCCCAGTAATCCAGCACAAAAGAAGCAACGAAATGCCCCAAAATAACGGCCAGCAATAGTTGTAACAGCTTGCCTTGTGGTCCCTTGGGGTTGCGTACGATCAAATCCAGCTTTAAATTCTGCAGCGCCCAGAAGGCTACTGCAATGCTAACCAGCGATACGATGATAGCTGTCAGACCACCCACAGCTATACTCGACGGCAATTGGCTCACCGTATTTGAATCCACTCCGGATTCCTCCTCGGTCACGCTTATAATTTATGCGGGCAACCCAAAAACGGTTAATCACACCATAAATTATATCGGTTATTTGTGAGATAAACTGAAGACTGTATTTCCTCCACTTTTATCCACAGGATTTGCGTATTTTTTTAATTTACATTTTACAAAAACAAAGACCTTCTATATCATACTTGCCAAGCTTGTAATAATCCAGCTTTTTTCATGCTTTTTCAAATTTTGTCACATGAAAGCGATTTATTTTACAAAGAATAACTTTGAGCGCTATTACAATCTAAGTAGAGAACAACAATTTACCACACTGTAATCTACGGGGGGGCCTTTATGAAACTTGAAATTATCACTTATACCCTTGCTGACGCCAAAATTGCCCATGCCGCAGGAGCCGACCGAATTGAAGTCATTACAGCCCCTGCAGAGGGAGGCTTAACCCCGAGTCTCGGGCTTGTTGAAGAGATCAGGGAACACAGCAGTATTGATATGCGTATTATGGTTCGACCTCACAGCCGCCATTTCTGCTACGATGCCGATGACGCTCAGACTATAATTAGAGACGCAAGGCTCTTTAACCGAATAGGAATTGATGGACTTGTTTTTGGCGCTCTTACACATGATCACAAGGTAGATGAGGAGCTTCTGCTCAGGTTCATTGAAGCGGCCGGAGGCCTTCCAATCACCTTCCACCGTGCTTTCGATGAGGTTGCGGATCAAGTAAAGGCGCTTCTAACGTTAAGCCGGATTCCCGAGGTAACCCATATTCTAACCTCCGGCGCTAAGCCTTCAGCTTCCCAAGCAGTAGATACCCTACATCGGCTTAGGCACGTGGCAGCTGAAGCTGGGCAGATTGAGCTCATTGCCGGTGCCGGGCTTAAAGTGCATGCACTTGCTGGTTTTGTGCGGGATACCGGTTTATCTGAGGTTCATCTGGGATCTGGCGTCCGGGTGAACAATGATCTTCTTCAGCCGCTTGATGCCAGCTTAATCTCAGAAGCTAAAAATCTGATTAATCAGCCTCTATAATATTATCTCTAAATTAATTGAAAGCTTGAGCTATATAATATGTAGGGAAAAGGTTATTAGTCTAATTATTGTAAATTAAAAAAGGGCATTTCTCTCGGTCACATGACCTTGGAAATGCCCTTTCTTCCTATTCCTTACCTTTTGAAGAGACGTTGATACGAGTAATCGCTCTTTGCAATGCCAGTTCCGCACGGCGGTGATCAACAAGATCCCGGTTACCACCTGAGCTTAGACGTCGTTCAGCGCGCTCTCTCGCCGCTCTGGCACGTTCTACGTCAATGTCATTCGACATTTCTGCACTTTCGGCCAGAATAATCACTTTTTCCTTTTGCACTTCAACAAAGCCGCCATGGACAGCTAGAGTTGTAGCCGTATTTCCCGTTTTGATGGTGATCGGTGCCACTTTCAGTGGTGTAACCAACGGAAGGTGACCGGCCATAATCCCCAGTTCCCCTTCATCACCACGAACAGATACACTATCCACCTGCTGGGAGAACACGATGCGCTCAGGAGTGACAATTTCTAATAAAAAGGTGCTCACTTGCAACCCTCCTAAAAGCTACCCAGATGATAGCTATCTTCGTAAGCACTACTTAGTTTTCCTGCAGGGAAAACTATATCGTTAACCATCCCTCAGCTAGCCAAGAGAAAGTCTCGTACTCGGATTAATTCTAATGTCACTAGTTGATAAGCCTATGAAACAGGCGTTAGCTTATAGGGACTTAGCTTTCTCCACAGCTTCTTCGATGGCTCCAACGTACAGGAAGGCAGCCTCTGGAAGTTCATCGTGCTTACCGTCAAGAATCTCTCTGAAACTACGAACGGTATCTGCAATTGGAACATATTTACCCGGGAATCCGTTAAATGCTTCCGCTACGTGGAACGGTTGAGAAAGGAAGCGCTGAATTCTACGAGCACGTCCAACGATCAGCTTATCTTCTTCACTAAGCTCATCCATACCCAGAATCGCGATGATGTCTTGAAGCTCTTTATAACGTGCCAGGAGCTGTTTAACACCTTGAGCAACGTTATAGTGTTCTTCACCGACAACCTCTGGAGTTAGAATCCGGGAGCTGGAAGCGAGCGGATCTACCGCAGGGTAGATACCCATCTCGGAGATTTTACGCTCCAAGTTCGTTGTAGCATCCAAGTGCGCAAATGTTGTCGCAGGAGCCGGGTCAGTGTAGTCATCCGCAGGAACGTAGATCGCTTGGATCGAAGTAACGGAACCCTTCTTGGTAGAAGTAATCCGCTCTTGCAATTGTCCCATTTCTGTAGCAAGTGTAGGCTGGTAACCTACCGCTGAAGGCATACGTCCGAGAAGGGCGGATACTTCAGAACCTGCTTGAGTAAAGCGGAAGATGTTATCGATGAACAGAAGTACATCGCGTCCTTCTTCATCACGGAAATACTCAGCCATAGTCAGACCTGTCAACGCAACGCGAAGACGTGCACCCGGTGGTTCATTCATCTGTCCGAACACCATCGCAGTCTTGTTGATAACGCCGGAATCCGACATCTCATGGTACAAGTCGTTACCTTCACGTGTACGCTCACCTACACCGGCAAATACAGAAATACCGCCGTGCTCTTGAGCGATGTTATTGATAAGTTCTTGAATGGTTACCGTCTTACCTACACCCGCACCGCCGAAGAGGCCGATTTTACCACCCTTGGCGTAAGGAGCAAGCAGGTCGATAACCTTGATTCCTGTTTCAAGAATTTCAGCTTGTGTAGACAGTTCATCGAAAGCTGGCGGCTGACGATGGATCGGGTTCTTAACAGTTGTTGCTGCTGCGCCTCTGTTGTCAATAGTCTCACCAAGAACGTTAAAGATACGTCCAAGCGTGCCTTCACCGACAGGAACAGAGATTGGAGCGCCCAAATCTTCAGCTTCGGTTCCACGAACAAGACCGTCTGTTGAAGACATGGCAATACAACGAACCAGATTGTCACCCAAATGGTTGGAAACTTCAAGAATCAAATCAGTGACATTTCCCTGTTGATCCTTTTTCAAAACTTTAATGGCATTGAAAATCTCCGGAAGCTGACCACGGTCAAATTCAACGTCGACAACCGGACCCGTAATGCTGACAATGCGTCCTTTGCTCATCTCTTTCGTTTCCCTCCTCAAAGTTTGCGCAGCTAAGCTTTAGCCATACTCTACTTAACTTCCGAGTAGCCGCAAACTGTCATTGATACTTAGTTATTAGGATTGAGCGTTCGCTCCGGCCACAATCTCCGTAATTTCCTGAGTGATTGCCGCTTGGCGAGCGCGGTTATAGGTCAGTGTCAATTCACCGATCATTTTGCTTGCATTCTTGGTTGCATTACCCATCGCAGTCATTTTGGCCCCAAGCTCACTTGCTTTACCTTCAAGCAGAGCTCCATAGATAATCGTCTCAGCATACTTCGGAAGAAGTACCTGGAGAACACTCTCTGGAGAAGGCTCATACTCGTAGCTAGCCTTCACACCTGAAGCGGAAGCGACTGGCTTTTCAAATGGAAGAAGGCGGTTAATGGTTGGCACCTGGGTAATAGCATTAATGAATTTGTTATAGCAAATGTAGATCTCATCGAACTGCTCGTCTTCAAAGCTCCGTACAGCCGCATAAGCCAAAGACTTGATATCGGCGAACGTAGGAGAATCCGAAAGTTCAGTTACTTCGTCAACCACTGGAAGCTCGCGCCGTCTGAAATAGTCACGACCCTTACGTCCTACAACGAATATTCCGTATTCTTCCTTGGAGGTATGGGTAGCCTTGATTCTATCCATAACCGCGCGGAGCATGTTGGCATTGTATCCGCCAGCAAGTCCTGCATCGGAAGTAATCACGATATAAGCTGTTTTCTTAACCGGACGGGTAACCAGCATGGGATGTGAGATCCCTGTGGTACCAGCAGCAATTCCGTCTACGACTTCCTTCAGCTTTTCAGCATATGGACGAGAGGACTGTGCCTTCTCTTGGGCTCTCCGGAGCTTTGCGGCTGCAACCATCTCCATCGCTTTCGTGATTTGGCGGGTATTCTGAATACTCTTAATCTGACGCTTTATCTCGCGCATTCCTTTTGCCATGATTTCACCACCTCAAAGTTTTGGCAGCACCAAAACTAGCTTCGTAAGCCCACTTCATTTTGGGACACCAGAGTTACTTCGCAAGGTGTCTCCCTGGATTGGCTAACAGCCAAACTTCTGTAAACATGCGCCTTAGCTTTGAACTTGATATTCAAAGCTAAGCGCATTTGTATATTAAGCCGATGCTGCAAATCCGTTTTTGAACTTCTCAATCGCGGCTTTTAGTGCTGTTTCATTATCTGCAGTCAGATCTTTGGTATCGCGAATGGACTGCAGAACCTCTGCATGATGGCTATCCATAAAGTTGTGGAACTCGCCTTCAAAGCGGCGGATATCCGTAACTGGAATATCATCGAGATACCCTCTTACTGCGGTATACAAGCTGATAACCTGCTTCTCAACCGGAAGCGGCTGGTTAACCCCTTGCTTCAGAATTTCCATCAGACGTGCACCACGGTTCAGACGGGCTTGAGTAGATTTATCAAGGTCAGAACCGAATTGGGAGAAGGCTTGAAGCTCGCGGTATTGTGCGAGGTCGAGACGGAGTGAACCGGCTACCTTCTTCATGGCTTTGATCTGTGCGGAACTACCAACACGGGATACGGAAATACCTACGTTAATCGCAGGACGTTGACCCGCGTAGAACAAGTCGGACTCCAGGAAGATCTGTCCATCCGTGATGGAGATAACATTCGTAGGAATGTAGGCAGATACGTCAGATGCTTGAGTCTCGATGAAAGGAAGTGCTGTAATCGAACCGCCTCCAAGCTCATCGCTAAGCTTAGCTGCGCGCTCCAACAGACGGGAGTGCAGGTAGAATACGTCACCAGGGAATGCCTCACGGCCCGGTGGACGACGAAGCAGCAAGGACAATTCGCGGTATGCCGCAGCTTGCTTGGACAAGTCATCATAGATGATGAGAACATGCTCACCTTTGTACATGAAGTACTCAGCCATAGCTACACCAGCATAAGGAGCAATGTACAGAAGTGGTGATGGTTCGGATGCAGAAGCGCTGACTACGATAGTGTAGTCAAGTGCACCGTGACGACGAAGCGTTTCAACCACGTTAACAACTGTAGATTGTTTTTGTCCGATAGCGACGTAGATACATTTAACACCGTTACCTTTTTGGTTAATGATTGCATCAATAGCAATCGCAGTCTTACCTGTTTGGCGGTCACCGATAATCAATTCCCGTTGGCCACGGCCAATTGGAACCATCGAGTCAATCGCTTTAATACCTGTTTGCATTGGCTCATGTACCGATTTACGGTCGATTACGCCTGGTGCGTTGTTCTCAACCGGACGGAACTCAGTTGTAGCGATCGGACCTTTACCATCGATTGGTTGTCCAAGCGGGTTCACTACACGGCCCAGCAATGCTTCACCAGCAGGAACCTGCATGATTTGTCCTGTACGTTTCACTTGGCTGCCTTCGCGAATTTCGCTGTAAGGTCCAAGGATTACGACACCGACATTGCTTTCCTCAAGGTTGAGGGCAAGGCCGAATACGCCATTTTCAAATTCGAGGAGTTCGTTTGCCATTGCATTCTCGAGTCCGTGAACACGGGCAATACCATCACCTACTTGAATAACGGTACCGACTTCAGCTACCTCGATTTCCGTTTTATACTGTTCGATTTGACTTTTGATCAGTGTACTGATCTCTTCAGGTCTGATACTCAAGAATTTCACCCCTATCTTCAGTGCTTATCTTCGAAAAGACTTTTCAAGGCGTTCTAATTTACCAGCAAGACTGCCGTCATACAGCGTGTCACCGATAACCACCTTCATACCGCCGAGCAAACTTTTATCAACCACGTTTTGAACGCGAATTTTCTTGTGAACGATTTCTCCGAATTCCTGAGCAACTTTAAGCTGCTCCTGTTCATTCAGAGAATAGGTTGTGTAGACTGTGGCATTGGCTAGGCCAAGCGCATCGCTGGAGATCTTGGTATAGCTAGCGAGCGCCTCGGGCAGAATATCTGCTCTTCCACGCTCAATAAGCAGCTTCAGGAAAGAAATCACAGACTGTGAAAGCTTCCCCTGCAGGCTGCTCTCAAGCACCTGCCATTTTGCATCCTCAGAGATGTTAGGAGATTCAATGAAATTTACAATCTCCTTATCTGCAGTCAGCGCTTGTACAGCGGCCGTTAATTCCTGTTCCACTTCAAGTGTGCGGCCATCCTGTGCGGCAGCTTCATATAAAGCCTTTGCATAACGTTTGGCTACAACCGTTTCGCGGCTCATGATCTGCCACCGACTTCTTTAAGGTACTGATCTACCAGTTCTCCTTGAACACTATCTTCCTTAACTTCCTTGCCAATCAATTTGGAAGCAATCTTCACGGATGCCACACCAACTTCTCCGCGCAGCTGCTCCACCGCTTTGTTCTTCTCGTTCTGGATATCACGAACAGCTTCGTCTTTCAGACGTGCAGCTTCCGATCTTGCCAGTTCTACGATCTGAGCGGCTTGCTTTCCACTAGTCTGCTTCGATTGTTCAATAATTTCGTAGGCCTGCTGACGCGCTTCCTGGAGGGCTTGCTTCTGCTCCTCGACGTAGACGGTAGCCTGCTCACGAGTGTTAGCTGCTTCACTCAACTGCTGTTGAACGAGCTCGCGACGCTTCTCCATAACGGAGAAGAGCGGGCCGAAAGCATATTTGTTGAGCAAGATATACAAGATCAAAAACGCGATTAATGTAAATACAAAGGACTCCCAATGTAAACTCAAACTTGTCACTCCTTTCCGGTGCCGTAAGGTTCCTCTTTCAATAGTTCGAAATGCTCCGGTCTAAAAAGAAGGGCGCGGATGACTGTGGCCTTCCCCGCCAAACCTTTAAGCATTTAATTATTAAGCTGCTCCGTAGAAAATGAACGCTAGTACTACCCCGATGATTGGAAGTGCTTCTACAAGGGCAACCCCGATGTACATCAATGTTTGCAGGGATGATTTCGCTTCTGGTTGACGAGCGATACCCTCAACTGTCTTACTTACGATCAAACCGTTACCAATACCAGCGCCCAGTGCGCCCAAACCTACCGCGATTGCGGCTGCAATATATGCCATAACTCCCATTTCTAAGTCCTCCTCAGTAATTGTTAAATTTATATTTCGGCTAAGAACAATCAAATCCTGCTCTTAACAAGTTACATTTAGTGATCATCTTCAGCAGCATAGGTCTGTGAGATGTACAGAAGGGTCAACATTGTAAATACAAACGCCTGAATTGTACCGATAAAGATACTGAACGCCTGCCAAACAATCAAGCCGATTACCGAGAAGACGCCGCCTACAGGACCTAGTGAGGTCAATCTCAGGATAACGGTGATCAGAACTTCCCCGGCGAAGATGTTACCGAATAGTCGCATACCATGCGTCAACGGTTTGGAGAATGTCTCGATCAAGTTGATTGGAAGGAAATACGGATACGGATGAACGTAATGTTTGAAATAAGCTCTCGTATTCTTGAACATTCCCAGTCCATGAGACAGAAGGAACACCATAATAGCCAAAGCCATACTCGCGCTTGCATCCGCAGTCGGTGATTTCCACCAAGCCACTTCCACTTCAGGCTCTTCATTAGGATGCTGCTTGTGAATAGCTTCCATCTTCTCCGTCACCGACACTAGAGGTTGGCCAAAAATCTGTGCCTTCTCCGCATCGTGAACATCCGTAACAACCCCGAAAGGCAGACCCAGCATGTTACTTACAAAAATAAACATAATCAGTGTCATAGCCAAGGAGATGAATGGTTTGCCCTTCTTCCAGTCCATGGTGCTGTTCGAAAGTCCTCTTACGAACTCAACCAGCCATTCCAAAAAGTTTTGCATTTTGCCAGGATTCTCAACCGACAGGTTGCGAGTGGCCAAGCGTGCGATAATAAATACAATCACGCAGCTTACAATTAACATAAAGACGATAGACAAATCGATATTTAGTCCGCCCAATTTAATAATTGGAGCTTCATGCATGTTTTCTCACCCCTTTCTCCGATAAAACGTTCAGTTTTCTTTCCGAGAAAATCGAAAGCCGATAAAAAGAATAAGAAACTGCGCCAAAACTAAACTTCCAGCCACTGCGATTACATTAAAGTAACCGGGTGCTTTGAGTGCAAGCATAACGGCCAGAATGCTTAGGGCGGCACGAACTCCAAATCCCATACCACTGCGATTCCCCGCCTTGTTGGAAGCTACCGCCTCCGTTACTTTCTTCACCTTGTAGCCCAAATATAGGATGTTAATGAAGCTAACGCTCGACCCCAGAACCAACCCTAGAGCAACACTCCGATAAGACGGCAGGAATGCGGCGACCAATAGGCAGAGGGCAAGAAAGTAAAGTGTCAGCATGGTTAATACCCTGCGGTATTTGGTCAGTTCATTCATCACTTTCCCCCATGACTGCTTTAATGATGGCAATGATACTCACAGCCCCGACAAAGAGTCCAAGCAGCACTCCGAAAGCGGTCCCAATTCCCGATAAATTCCACATCTTATCAAGCCAAGATCCGACATAAAATCCGCCAAATGTACAGGCAGCAAGACTGCTTCCTACCGTAGTGACGAGCCCCATAGCTTTCAAAGGATTTCCCTTGTTATTACCGGGTTTTTTTGGCTTTTCAGGCCTGTTCATTATCATCCCAACCTTATAATCCCAGTTAATTTTACTTAATGTCACGAGACTTTGTCAATTGGCGGGTTATTACGAAAACAGGCCTGAAAATATGAAAAATGTCACAGCATTTTCTCGCCAAACCCACGTAATCCGTACAGTTCAACTGTATACTGTACTGTTCACTTTTACAAACTATAACTTATACATTTGTGAACGTTGTGTGAAACTTCTCCGGACGAGACTCGTCCAGTCCGAAATGGTGACAAATTGCCTTGACGATTCTCTCGGAAGCCTTCCCATCTCCATATGGGTTGGCAGCGCGGCTCATCGACTCATACACAGCTTGATCAGACAGCAGGGTTCTTGTCCGCTCATACACCTTTTCTTCATCTGTCCCCACCAATTCAAGCGTTCCGGCTTCAATCCCCTCTGGGCGCTCGGTTGTATCACGCAGAACCAGCACCGGTACGCCAAAGGAAGGAGCTTCTTCCTGCAAACCACCGGAATCTGTCAGAATCAGATGCGTACGCGGATAGAAGTTGTGCAGATCCACAACATCCAGCGGATCAATCAGCTTGATACGGGGATGGTTGCCGAGAATCTCGTAAGCCGGTTCCCGTACCGCAGGGCTAGGGTGAACTGGATAGACAATGGCGATATCCTCGAATTCGTCTGCAATTCTCCGAACAGCGTTAAAAATATTCCGGTGCGGTTCTCCCTGGGACTCTCTGCGGTGTGCCGTCATCAGAATCAGTCTCTTGCCCTCAGCCCAGTCCAGTACCGGGTGCCTGTAATCCGACTTCACGGTATATTGAAACACATCTGTAACGGTATTGCCTGTGACATAAATGGTTGAATCATTCTTATTCTCTTTGCGAAGGTTCCCGGCGGACCAATCTGTTGGCGCAAAATGAAGATCTGCAATTACGCCAGTCAGCTGACGGTTCATCTCTTCCGGATATGGAGAGAGCTTGTTCCAAGTCCGAAGTCCGGCTTCAACATGTCCCACCTGAATCTGCTGCAGGAACGCTGCATAGCTGGCCAGGAAGGTTGTCAGTGTATCCCCATGAACGAGTACGATATCCGGCTTTGCCTTACTCAGCACTTCCTCAAGACCCTGCAGTACCCGAATCGTGACTTCGTTCAGAGTCTGGCGCTCCTTCATTACGTTCAGGTCATAGTCCGGATTAATCTGGAATACCTCAAGCACCTGATCGAGCATTTCGCGATGCTGGGCTGTTACACAGACAATCGATTCGATCTTGTCCGGATGCTTCTGGAGCTCAAGAATGAGCGGAGCCATCTTAATCGCTTCCGGTCTTACACCAAAAATCGTCATCACTTTAATCTTGTTGTTCAAAACTGTAACCCCTCTCTATTTCCCTGAAAACTACTTCGTTCCGTACAGACGATCGCCGGCATCACCGAGACCCGGAATGATGTATCCGTGATCATCGAGGCGTTCATCCATCGCCGCCACGTAGATGTCTACATCCGGGTGAGCTTCCTGAACCGCCTTAACCCCTTCGGGCGCAGCAATCAGATTCATCATCTTAATCTGCGTGCATCCGCGCTTCTTCAAGGACTCAATAGCGGCAATCGCTGAACCCCCGGTAGCCAGCATAGGATCTATAACAATCAGCTCACGTTCTTGAACATCTGTAGGAAGCTTAACGTAATATTCTACCGGCTGAAGAGTCTCAGGGTCACGGAACAAGCCTACATGACCAACCTTGGCGGCTGGAAGCAGCTTAAGAACACCATCCAACATACCCAGACCTGCACGCAGAATCGGAATAAGACCCAGCATACGGCCGGATATTACCTTTGACTCGGTCTCTGCAACCGGAGTTTGTACAATTATCGATTCCAGTGGTACATCTCTTGTAATTTCGTAAGCCATCAAAGTAGCGACCTCATCCACCAGTTCACGGAAATCCTTCGTGTTCGTGCGCATATCGCGGATAAATGTTAATTTGTGTTGAATCAATGGGTGATCACATATCACCAATTTTCCCATGGTTAGTCCCTCCGGTTATGTTGCTGCTGTGTTCTCTTAAGAGGCCTGTCCCCTGTATGTATCAGCTTCTATACAGTCGAGCTAGTATAATAGCGGCCAAATCCTGTTTATTATATCACTCCCTTGGGCCATTTTCACCTTTAAATGCACCATTATCAGCCACAATTACCAGATCGGACAAAATCAATTCAATTATTGCCCGGCTGCCTCTATCAAATACGTGCACACACCAGCTCAACTGGTTACCCGCATATACAGCAAGTGGCTCCAGCACTGTCCAGTGCGGAGCCACCAAGGATTCAATAATGATTAATATTTCATTTCCGGATACAGCGGATACCGGTCTGTCAATGCAACTACTCTTGCACGGGCTTGTTCAAGCACGGCTGAGTCTTCAGGAGCTTTCAAGGTCAATGCAATAATGCGTCCGATTTCAACCATAGCCTCTTCATCCATACCGCGGGAAGTCGCAGCCGGAGTACCTACACGAATACCACTGGTAACAAATGGACTTGTAGGATCGAATGGAATGGCGTTCTTATTCACAGTAATCCCGATCGAGTCGAGGACATGCTCTGCATCCCGTCCGGTAATGTTCAGGCCGCGGGTATCGATCAGCATCAAGTGATTATCTGTTCCGCCGGATACAAGGTTCAGACCCTCTTCAACCAGAGTTTCGGCCAAACGTTTCGCATTCTTTACAACATTTTCGGCATAAGTCTTGAACGAAGGCTGCAGCGCTTCACCCAAAGCTACAGCTTTGGAAGCAATAACGTGCATCAGAGGACCGCCCTGAATACCAGGGAACACCGCTTTGTCGATAGCCTGAGCCCATGCTTTCTTACACAGAATCATACCGCCACGTGGTCCACGAAGCGTCTTGTGCGTAGTAGTCGTTACAAAATGAGCGTGAGGTACCGGGCTTGGATGAAGACCCGCAGCAACTAGACCTGCAATATGTGCCATGTCCACAAAGAACAACGCGCCTACATCATTGGCAATCGAAGCGATGGCTTCAAAGTCAATGATACGCGGATATGCGCTTGCACCCGCTACGATCATACGCGGACGGTGTTTGAATGCAGCTTTGCGCAGTTCGTTGTAATCGATCGTGAATGAATCTTCTTGAACACCATATGCTACAAAGTTGTACAACAATCCTGAGGCGTTAACCGGACTACCGTGAGTAAGGTGACCGCCGTGAGCCAGATTCATACCGAGTACTGTATCGCCAGGCTTAAGCGCAGCCAGGTAGACGGCCATGTTAGCCTGAGCGCCGGAGTGAGGCTGCACATTCGCATGCTCAGCACCGAACAGCTCCTTCGCACGGTCACGGGCGATATCTTCTACGATATCTACATGCTCACATCCGCCGTAGAAGCGCTTGCCAGGGTAACCTTCAGCGTATTTGTTCGTCAGAACGGAACCCAGGGCTTCCATAACCGCTTCACTTACAATGTTCTCGGAAGCAATCAGTTCAATGTTGTTACGTTGACGCTTTAGCTCCAAATTCATTGCCTCAAGTACAGCTGGGTCTTGCTTTCTCAAATTTTCCATGTTCTTCATCCTCCCATAATTTAAAATATATAAGTTGCACAAATGA
This sequence comes from Paenibacillus zeisoli, assembly GCF_003994465.1. GTDB lineage: Bacteria > Bacillota > Bacilli > Paenibacillales > Paenibacillaceae > Fontibacillus > Fontibacillus zeisoli. The sequence continues at coordinate 133,545 of NZ_RZNX01000002.1, forward strand.
TTTACTTGAAAGCAGCCGTGTGAAATGTTCTTCCGGTCACAAAGCATCAGCCTCCGATGCAGCTTTCTTTGAGAAAGCTTGCAGGGGAACGCTTCGCTTCTCCAGAATCCTTTCACACTCTTGCCTATGGTAATTCTTAAGTTCAACTTATATGGTTGATTAATCACAAAGATTGGAGTCCTGCACGTGTGGCAGAACATAGACCGCTCTTTCTCCGCCAATCAGCTTCGGACGGCTCCAGGCTGCATTCACCCGGGCTTCCCCCACGTACCGAATGGAGGGACGGAAAGGAACAGCGACCCGGCGCAGATGCATGCCGATCATCGTCTCGCCGATGTCGATTCCGGCATGCGCTTCAATCGTCTCTGCAAGGCACGGGTCCTTTAACCGACGATAGGCACCGGCAGCCATCGAGCCGCCTGCTTTGGGAACCGGAACCGCACTAACTTCGGTTAGATGCAGACGTTCGAGCAGGCCGCGTTCGAGGACAAGCGCCCGGTTAAGGTGCTCACAGCACTGGAACACAAGTTCAAAGCCAAATTTGGCCCGAGCCTGCTCCAGTCCTTCATACAGTTCGGCTGCAATGTCCTCGGCCCCATGCGTGCCGATTCGCTTGCCTGCTACTTCACTTGTACTGATCCCGGCTACTACAATCTTACCAGGTCCAAGCCCTGCCGCCTCCGCGAGATCAGACAATACGATAGCAGCCTGTTCACGGATAGACAGCTCTTCATTGCCTTTATTCATTCACACATTCCTCCCATTTCAATCACAGGTATACAGCGTGTGCCAGAACGATATGGATCATGAACCGATTCAGCAGGACACAACTCTTCCCGCACATAACGCCCTTATTATACCTAAAAATCGACAAGAAATCGAAAGAGAGAACGAAAAAAAGAGCAGTACGCATCTAAAGAATGCGTGTGCTCTTTTGCCCAGGCGACCGGCCGTATACTCCGATGCTCCATCGTGGTTAGCCCACTCTCGTCGCCAGTCACATCGGATCTGCAATTTTCAACTTCATCATATAGCAATCACAGCTGCATTGCAAGCCAAATTAACGAGAATTGCGCTCCTTCAGCAAATCCATCAGCTTGTCCAGCGCAGTTCGGATTTCAGCTGCTGTACGATCATAATCCTCTTTGGAGCCGCCAAATGGATCGGATATGTCGTAGACCGGTATTCTCTGCCGGAGTTCAATCATCCGTTGTCCATCGGCAGCGCTCATCTGCTGTCCCAGAGACATTTGCAGTTCCCTTGCAGCAAACAGACCGTCCAGTTCCCGGATATCCGCCAGCACCTGCTCATCATCTTCCACATATTCCTTAAGCGTATAAGTCTTCCCCGCTGTTCCCGGAAAATACTGAATAACCTGCCTCTTATGTCCTTGAGTTAATGTAAGAATCAGATCTGCCCATTCCGTAAGCTCTGCCCGCAGCGGCGTGGAAGTAATCTCATCGTGAATCTGGTTCTCTCTCAGCACCGTCTCCGCATGGTAGGAGATCTGTACCCCCTCCGCTGCCGAAACTCCGGCAGAACGGACCTCAACGTCTACACCGCGTTCCTTAGCCAACTTACGCAGCATGCCTTCAGCCATCGGGCTGCGGCAGGTATTTCCTGTACACACAAATAATATCCGCATACCTGTGTCTTCACCTCCGGTAGCTCTCTAGCTCCAAGTATCTATTTTCTACTATTGTATCAAAAGATAAACATCAGTCCAAATGCAAGAAGAACAACTCCACCTGCCGCCTCTCCATAATCACCGAGACTATGGCTCACCTTGCGCCCCAGCATCAGACCCAGGACAGACATCAAGCCGCCAAAGAAGCCAAAGGCCAGCACGGTAAGCACCAGATTACTATGAAACATCCCCAGCGATACGCCAACCGAGAACGAATCGACACTCACGCTCATGGCGAACAGCAGCACCCCAAGGAGAGTACGCGGATTCACGGCCTGCATGCCACTTCCCCGCCAAGAGCTTATAATCATATGCGCTCCAAGCAGCACGAGCAGTCCCCCCGAGACATATCCGGCCACCTGTCCGAGCAGCATTCCCAAGTACTCCCCCGTAAAAATGCCCAGCAACGGCATGAGGATATGGAACAGGGCAATGACCAAGCTGATCCGCAGGACTTCCCGCAGACGCACTCCCTTCATGCCGATACCTATACCCAATGAAAAAGCGTCCATCCCTAAGGCTGCCGCCATCATTACGATCGTCGCCAGTTCACCAAGCCGTTCGACTGCTTCATGCATTGATCATTCCCCCATGTCCGCAATTCTCGGCGTATCCCTTGCGCCGAATCCCGTCTTTATACCAAATTATGCGGACAAGGCAGGGTTCATGACAGCTTATCCATTACCGGGGACAAGAGAGTTGGCCCGCGAAAAAAGATTGTCCACGAACAGGCATGAAGCCAAGGTCTTCATAGTAAGCATGGGTATATCCAAGAATTGCAGGGGGTTAGCGAAATGGAATCTATTGAAAAGTATCTGGTGCTCATTCATGTCCTGGCGGCGATTATCGGGATCGGACCCGCTTTTGTACTGCCTATCATCACCCATTCGGCCAAGACAAGCAGTCAGCTAAGGTTCGTCTTTCATCTAAATGACAAGATCAACAAGTTCCCCAAATTCGGCGGAATTATCTTGGTAGTCACCGGCATTCTTCTTATGGTCCTGGATCACACGGGCTTCACCAAAATGTGGCTTAATGTCAGTCTCGTATTGTTTATCCTCATCGAGATTCTTATCATCGGGTTCCTTGAACCCGCTATGAAAAGAGCCGGTAAGCTCATAAAGAAGCACAAAGGAGAAGGTATTCCCGAAGGCTACCTCCCTATGGCCCGCAAAATCAACACGCTAAGCCGAATCGTACATACCCTTACCGTGCTGATTATTATTCTTATGGTAATTCGTCCTTAAACAAGAAAGGCCCAGCATCGAATGCTGGACCCCGTACGTTAATTAAGCTTCTCCGAACAAATCCATCTGACGCGGAGCGTTATTTGCCGGCTTCATGCCGAGCAGAGACATCATTTCCTTGGCGTTATCTGCCGCATCGCCGCCGGAGTTATTATTAAATATCATATAGATATCTCCTGCGTCTTTCTTCTGTAGTTCATCCAGGTGATCACGCCATTCAAGGAGCTCCTCGTTAGAGTAGCGGTACAGTGTCCGGATTTCCCGCCAGTTCGGAGCACTGCTCATCTTCCACCCCGCCGCATTTCTCCCATGGAGCCGGATAAAAGTTTTGCCTGGAGCCCCGGGCTCAAGCACTGTGGGAACCGAACCGTGACCTATCTGGGGCTCATCGCAAATGACGTGGAACCACCCTTCTTCCCGCATAAACTGGATAGTTTTCTCCCGGGTATCGTTCTTGAACCAACTCGGATTCCTGAACTCTATGGCAAGCGGAAGCTCGCCCATCCACTTGCGGATGGCCCGGAGCCTGCGGATGCTGTCCAGCGTGCAATCGAACCAGGGCGGGAACTGAAAAAGTATAGCATTGAGCTTGCCTGCTTCGACCACGGGATCAATAGAACGAATAAAGGCTTCAAACATTTCCCCAGGGCCTGCAAACTTCTGGTTCTTCCCCCGCGAGTGGCCAGTCATCCCTTGATAAGCCTTAACAAAGAATGTGAAATCCTCTGGAGTCAGATCCACCCACCGCTGAAAATTGGCCTGCGATTGTATGGCATAGAAAGAACTGTCCACTTCTACCACAGGAAAGTGCTGCCCATAGATTCGCAGTTTCTCCTTTGCAGGCGTACGTGCAGGATATAGATCATCATGATCTCCCCATCCGGTAACTCCTACCTGGATCATTGCCATCCCCGCCTCTCTTGGTAAAAGGATTGTTATACGTCTATTACCTCATCCCCAGCGGCTTTAAGCAGGCGGTTCATCACCGCGACGCCAACCCCCTCTTCGGGGCAGGCCTCCGCAACCATGAAGGTCGCGCCTTCTTCATCGAAGCGGCGCAGCCCCGCATAGAGCCGGTGCGCCGCGGTCTCCAGCGCACCGATCGGGCCGAGCGAGATCACGATGCTCGCCCGGTACCGGTGCAGGTGCTCGTCATATGCGAGCACCCCCGTCACTTCGCCGCGCGCCTCCGCCGCGGCGAGCTCGGCCTGGACCCGGGCCGCCACGGCTTCCGGGTCCTGCCCACGCACAATGCGCAGGCTGCCGCGCGGCGCATAGTGCGTGTACTTCATGCCCGGCGAGCGCGGCGCCGGGCTGTTCTCCTCCCGCCCGCTATGCAGGGCGGGATCGGTGTGCACGCTTGCCGCCACGCGGGCAAGCGCCTCAGACGTGACCGAGCCGGGGCGAAGCACGGTCACGGTGCCGTCCGGGCCGGCCTCGGCCACGGTGGACTCGAGGCCCACACCGGTGGGCCCGCCGTCCACGATGCCGCCGATCAGGCCGGCAAGGTCCTCGCCCACGTGGCTCGCTAGCGTGGGGCTCGGGCGCCCGGACCGGTTGGCGCTGGGCGCTGCAACCGGGCAGCCTGCGGCGGCGATGAGCCGCAGGGCGATAGGGTGGGCCGGCATGCGCACGGCCACAGTGGACAATCCCGCGGTCACGCGCGGGGAGACTGCGCCGGGGCGGACCGGCAGCACCAAAGTGAGCGGGCCGGGCCAGTAAGCTTCCATAAGCCGGCGCGCTGTATCGTTCACGTCCAGAACAATCTCATCCAGCTGGGACAGGTCCGCAATATGGACAATAAGAGGGTTGTCCGAAGGTCTGCCCTTGGCAGAGAAAATCCGCTCAACCGCTTCATTGCTGCGTGCATCAGCCCCGAGGCCATAAACCGTCTCTGTCGGGAAGGCCACCGTCCTGCCAGCACGCAGAAGATCAGCCGCTTCCCGAATGGCCTTATTCACTTCATCTTCATGAGAGCCGGTATACTCTGAGTCTTCCGTATCCGCGCCGCCGTTTACGTTCCAATACTTAGTGGCCTCATCGCCGCAGTGCTTAGATTCCATTGAGATCCCAATCTTTCTTTATCATATTTTGGCCGAGCTTCTTCCCATACGAAAAAGCGCCTCATTCTCCCAAACCTAGTGCGTTGCACCAGACTGCGGCAGAGTGAGAGCACTCTAAATAGCTGATCTGAGCTAATTCAAAATTGTCCATTCCAGCCATACCGGCCTTTATTGCTATGTATATCAGAGCCAGGTCGGTGGATGTAATCCTCGCCTAAGATTATAATCCTAGCTTTAATTTATTCATCGTATTAATTTATTTGCAGCCGACTTGATCTGATTACTGCGGATGATCTAGCTTAGCTCTTCTTGCCTGTAGACATTTATTGTATAAGTGCGTGAATATTATATAACAGTTGAGCTTACTCACTCGGCTTTAAGCATTTATAAGTCAGTCCGGTCTATATACCAACGAATATTTTACCATAATTCCGGTATGAAACAAACGATTAGGCCATTCAATCACTCTATTTCAGGAAAACAAACTGCCAATCCAGTTGAAAAAGCCGCTGAGCAGATCCCACAGAAAGAACCGAACCTCCGGGGCCTTGGATTCTGTTTTCGCTCCCGCTCCCTTACTTTCTGCTGCAGATGCGGTCTTCACCTGATCTCCAGCCTTGGAGACTGCATCCCCTGTGCCAGCATCAATGAAGCAGAGCGGCGGGAACAGCACGCACCACCAATTTTGACCTTCTCCGGTCCCCAGCGTTACCCGAACAGCCTCATAATTCCCCGCCGGATAGACTTCCCCGCCATACAGCTTGGTTGGGAAAGGAACGACCCCAAGCTCCACCTTGTAGCTGTACGATTCGCCATTGGCCCGGAGCGTCCGGCCGACTTGTTCTTCAATCTCGGGAAGCTTGGTACGTACAATCTTTCGCGCTTCCTCAAGGCTTTGCGGATGATCCAGCTTCTCCACCCACCCGTTCATCTGCTCAACAACGGCGTCCCGCACATGGCGCTTCACAATCTGATCCTCAGGACGATCGGAATTGGCAAGAATACGAAGCCGGATCGAATCTTTGGGAATCTCCGTCTTGGCTACGGCTGCGTCGGTCTTCTGCCCTTCCCAGGACATAAGCAAGATAGCCATGCAGAGGATAAGCAGCAACGCACTACGCACGCCAAGTCCGCTTCTTGTCCTATTATATTTTTCGAATTCCTTAGTATCCTTAGTTTCTTTAGTTCCCCCAGCTTCTCTATCTTCACCGCTTCGATTCAACGTCATTTCGATTTCCCCCTAACCGTATGGTGCTGATATCTATCAGTATGTCCGGTTAAGAGATTCGTAAACCTATGAATCTATCATTTATTAATTTCTCGTATCTTAGCATATAAAAAAGCCGCCCTGCTCGGTCCCCGCAGAAGCTGAAGGACGGCAAGACGGCTACTACTATATTGTACTATTCCCCGCGGGTTCATCCCAATGTTAGCTCGAGCGGGTAAGCGAGGCCCGAGTCGTCCGCGGAATATCATCATCCACTTCATGCCCGTGGATACGCACGCTCATCGCAAGACCCAGACTCGCCATATTGATCAGCAGCGAGGTTCCCCCATAGCTGATAAATGGCAGCGTAATCCCGGTCAGCGGCATCAGTCCCATGAACATGCCGATGTTCTCGAAGATTTGATAGAGCCACATCGCCACGACACCCACGATCAGCAGCGGTCCGACCTTATCTTTGCACTCGAGCGAGATCAAGATCAACCTGTGAATGAGTATGAAGTAGAGCAGCAGCAGGACCGAGCAGCCAAAGAATCCAAACTCTTCAGCCACCACCACAAAGATGGAATCAGAGTACGTATAAGGCACCCGCCCGGACTGTACATAAGGTCCCTTCATATATCCGTTGCCGAACATGCCCCCGGCAGCAATGGCCACACTGGCATTCTTCGTATGATAAGCCGCATTCTTGTCCGCTTTATCCGGCAGCAGCCAAGGATCCATCCGGTTCAGCCAGTGCTCCTTATTGGTCTGCTTCAGGGTGGTCGCAATCTGATCGTGGAACGTCACATAGGCTTTGATCCCCCCGACAACAGCTACAGCCGTAATGACCAGGATGATCAGGGCATGAGAATACTTCAGCTTTCCGATCCACAGCATCCCGAGCAGAATGACCAGATAGCTGAGTCCATTCCCGATATCATTCTGTTTCATCGCCAGGGCGAAAGGGATAAGGGTGACTAGACCGAGCGGAACCACATCTCTCCAGAACAAGAGACGCATCCGGTATTTACGCATCAATAGAGCAGCGAGGGTAATAATCAGCACAAGCTTGAACAGCTCAGCCGGCTGCAGGTTAATGAAGCCCAAATTCAGCCAACCCTGCGCCCCGTTGAGCTCTTCCCCTTTGAAAATAACAATAATCATAAGAATAGCGCCCGCTCCGAATAAATACAGAAAGTATTTCGTCAGCAGCCTGAAATCAATCAGCATCATGCCAAAGAAGGCCATAAAGCCGGCAATATAGAAAAAGATCATTTTCGTATCGTTGCCCTTGAACTTGGGCCATGCGGCAACCCCGCTATGGATAAGAGCGATACTTAATATCCCGAAAATGAACACAATAAAAACAATCGACCAATCCACTCTCTTCCACTTGTTAAGCATGAAGCGGCTCCCTCCAGCGTTCCCCGGGTACAGCATTACCACTGTTCTTCCAGAAGCTATCTATATTTATATATTTCCTATCTCAATCGGTTATTCGTCCCAATCTCTACCCACGCAGAGAACCTTGTAAAAAGCCTTTAAATTCCATGGTACACTATCGTTCTGTCTCTGAACAAGCGCAGGCTCGCTTCCGTTAATTCTAATATAGAGTAGGCAGTCTATGAAACGCAAATTAACTGGGATTACCTGCAGAGTTTGCCTATTCAACTTCTGTTACGAACAAGCTGCAGCTGCTTAGGGCTTAACGGTGGAATCCAAGACATTCCCCTGGCGATCTAAGCCTGAACTATTCCCAACCAGGATTCGAAGCTCGCCAAAAGCAGCCCTTTCATTCAGTAAAAAATACCGCCCTCTTGGAACCATTCCCATAGAATACCCTGCTTCTTTTCTTCCCGCAGGTTCAAGCCCTCTTAATTGCGAGCTATCCCCAGCACATGCCGGTCAATCCCGGCGAGGTCCGGGATAGTCACGATCTCATCCCAGTGACCAGCCGACCGCAACAGCTCCGCCACATCTGCGGCCTGACCCATCCCCAGCTCAAAGCCGATCAGCCGCGGGGGGGCGGGCAGGAGACGGAGCTGATCCATCATAATCCGGTAGGGGGTGAGCCCGTCGGGGCCTCCATCGAGCGCCAGCCTGGGCTCGAAGTCCCTGACTTCGGGCTCAAGGGTCTCGATCTCCTCCGCCGGAATGTAAGGCGGGTTGGAGACGATGATATCAAGCGGCTCGCCGGCGAACGGTTCAAGCAGGTTCCCCTGCTTGAACGTAATATCAGCCCCGAGCCGCGCCGCATTCTCCCGCGCAAGCGCAAGCGCATCCGGCGACAGGTCGCCGGCAGCCATCTGCCACGCGGGACGCAGATGCTTCAGGGCAGCCGCAATGGCGCTGCTGCCCGTCCCGATATCGGCCGTGCGCGGCGATCCGCCCGGCCAGAGCTTGTCGCCTTCGGCGGCAATGGCTTCCACGAGCAGCTCCGTCTCGGGGCGCGGGATCAATACGGCCGGGGTGACCTTGAAGGTCAGGCCGTAGAATTCCTGCTCCCCAGTGATGTACTGCGCGGGCTCCCCCGCCGCCTTCCGGCGCACGGCTTCTTCCCAGGCGGCCGCATGCTGCGCCGGGAACGGGTCACGCAGGGCCATCAAATACTCGGCCCGGCTCACATTCAGCACATGCCGCAGCAGCAGCTCGGCATTGGACTCTGGTTCATCCACCCCAGCCGATGCTAAAAAAGAAGAAGCCTCCTTAAAGGCTTCTATCAACGTACTTCCTGAAGACAGCTTGAACTCATCTATATTCAAGGATTATTCTCCTTTGTCCATCATTTCAGCCTGCTCGGCAATGGTCAGTGCGGAGACGAATTCCTCAATCTCCCCGTTCATCACTTGATCGAGCTTATGCACAGTAAGGCCGATGCGGTGGTCAGTTACACGGCTTTGAGGGAAATTATACGTACGTATCCTTTCACTGCGGTCACCCGTACCTACCTTGCTCTTCCGTTCACCAGCGAACTTCGCTTCTTCCTCTTGACGCTTCACATCAAAGATACGGGCCCGAAGTACCTGCAGGGCCTTCTCTTTGTTCGAGTTCTGTGATTTGCCATCCTGGCAGGTAGCCACAATCCCGGTAGGGATGTGTGTAACCCGGACTGCCGATTTGGTGGTGTTAACAGACTGTCCACCAGCACCGCTGGAACAGAACGTATCCACACGAATATCCTTGTCATGGATTTCAATATCGAAATCCTCAACTTCAGGCATTACCGCCACGGTGGAGGTAGAGGTATGAATACGTCCACCCGATTCCGTAGAAGGAATACGCTGTACCCGGTGGGCACCGCTCTCGAATTTCATTTTGCTATAGGCTCCGCGTCCGTTGATCATGAAGATGACTTCTTTAAAACCACCCAGATCACTCGCGTTCACATCCATCACATCCACACGCCAGCCTTGGGAATCGGCATAACGGGTGTACATGCGGTACAAGTCAGCCGCGAACAGAGCCGCTTCATCGCCGCCCGCCGCGCCGCGGATCTCCACAATCACGTTCTTGTCATCGTTCGGGTCCTTCGGAAGCAGAAGGATATGAATCTTCTCCTCAAGCTCCTGCTGGCGCTTGGTGAGTTCATCAATCTCCATCTTAACCATTTCGCGCATCTCATCGTCAAGCTTCTCGGCCTGCATCGCTTTCGCGGCATCCAGTTCTTCCATGACGTTCTTATATTCGGTAAAAGCCTCATAAGCAGGCTGTAAGTCTGATTGTTCCTTGGAATAATCCCTAAGTTTCTTCGGATCACTAGCCACATCCGGATCACATAGCAGCTCGCTTAATTTCTCATAACGATCAGCAAGGGATGAAAGTCGATCTAACAAGGAAAGCACCTCTCTTCGCATACATAATTTCATGACTAAAATGTTAAGGTAAACGACTTTTTATTATAGCATGGTTTTGTCCATTTGAATAGATGGCTAATACTCAACCCACGGTAAATATACCCTATATTCATGTGCAGGGGTGAGAGTTTTTAATCATGTGAGTTAAGCCCTCAAAGTTAACTCAACCAAGCAGAACTACACAGACTTCTCCTACTATGTTATGTAACTCATCCCTTGCATGCGCTTCTCTTAAGTGATCTAAAATGATTTAAAACGTTCCCACATGTCTTGAGTAACCTTATGTAATCTTGGTTGACCTTTTGTAATTATAAAATAGGACTTCCCTCCAGCTTCACAATATTAGCAGCATGCCTGTGGCCTATACAAAAGCCCCGTCCGTCTGATGAAGCACATCTCTCAAATTCACCGGTCTACCCAAGGGGTCTCCCAATGTCTACTAGAGGATGCAAATTCATGTAACGGGCGGGGCTGTTCGCTCTATACGCTCAATTGAAATAAGACCTATACGTTGAAACGGAAATGCATGACATCGCCGTCCTGTACGACATACTCTTTGCCTTCAAGGCGAAGCTGACCGCGCTCTTTGGCTACGTTCATGGAGCCTGCGGCAACCAGGTCATTGTAGGAGACTACCTCGGCCCGGATGAATCCGCGCTCGAAGTCAGAGTGAATAACTCCCGCTGCTCCAGGAGCTTTGGTTCCTTTGCGAATCGTCCAAGCACGTACCTCCTGAACACCGGCGGTAAAGTAAGTGTAGAGTCCAAGCAGACGGTAGGCCGCTTGAATCAGACGGTCCAAACCGGAAGCATCCAGTCCAAGCTCCTCCAGGAACATGGCTTTGTCTTCGCCTTCAAGCTCGGCAATCTCCGCTTCTACCTTCGCACTGATCGGCACCACTTCCGCGTTCTCGGCAGCGGCAAACTCTCTTACCTGCTGTACGAACGGGTTGCTGTCCGCTTCAGTAACTCCATCTTCACTTACGTTAGCCGCATAGAGGACCGGCTTCAGGGTCAGCAGATGCAGATCGCGTACGATCGCTTTCTCGTCATCCGACAGCTCGATGCTGCGTGCTGGCATATCGTTATAGAGCGCTTCTTTGACGCGCTCCAGAACTTCAACCTCTTGGGCGTACTGCTTGTTGCCGCCCTTCATGTTTTTGCGGGAGCGTTCGATCTTCTTCTCCACGCTGTCCAGATCAGCCAGAATCAGCTCCAGGTTAATCGTCTGGATGTCGCTGATCGGGTTGATTTTGCCATCAACATGGGTAATGTTCTCATCCTCGAAGCAGCGCACGACATGCACAATCGCATCCACTTCACGGATATGGGCAAGGAACTTGTTCCCAAGGCCCTCACCTTTGCTGGCGCCGCGCACAAGCCCGGCGATATCTACGAATTCAAACGCCGTAGGCACGGTGCGGTTCGGCACCACGAGCTCTGTCAGCTTATCGAGCCGCTCGTCAGGCACTTCGACTACGCCTACGTTCGGATCGATGGTGCAGAACGGATAGTTCGCGGATTCGGCACCTGCCTGCGTGATCGCATTGAACAGTGTCGATTTGCCGACATTCGGCAGACCCACGATTCCTGCTTTTAAAGCCATATCTATGACAACTCCTCATTATTGTAATTGCTCAGTCTTCTTCAACCATAGTACATATACCCCGGAAATATTTCAAGGATAGCAGGTGAAAAAACCTCAGATCGCCATAACCTGCTTCTTAGCCATCAACGGCCTGAGCCCTCGGTTAACCGCACGCCACGCTTCTAGATGCTTGTTACCTTCTGAATTTTGAAGGATTAGGAGGGGAAGAATTCCGGGAGACCAGGGGGAGGCTCCCTTTCTTCGGTATGGCTGCTGCTCTCAACGGGCAGCTTCACACATTAGCTGCTTCCTTCTGTATCTTGCCAGAACAGCGGCTCCAACATGGCAAAAACCAATCCGCTGCGGATTGGCCTGCTTAAAAATTTGACATTTCTGCTCCCTCGACGGATCATTTCCGCGTGGTCTTTGTGCTCACCAACTGGTGAGGAAATCCGCGTGCTGCATTGTTCCCATTCTATCAGCAACTTCGATCCGCCCACGGTAGGCGTTCTGTTAGACCGCAAAGGTCAGAAGATGTACACGGAGCAGGTCTTCACTTGTAAAAAAGAGAAGCGACTTCCTGCCCGCCTTCTTGCTTCGCCTACTATAGAATCATCCGGTTTGCCGAACGCCCATCTAGCTTCCCCTACTTACGAATCAGCCGATCCGTTGTCTTAAGCGCAGCAATATCTGCTGCGCCAATTCCAAACATCGCTGTGCGCAGTTCGAACTCCACCCGGCTGAGCACCTCGTCAAGCAGCTGCTCGGACTGTACTGCCGGGCTAAGCAGCGCCCGGCCGAAGCCGGCCAAGTCAGCGCCAAGCGCCAGGGCCTTGGCTGCATCCACGCCCGTGTGCAGCCCGCCGCTGCCGATAAGGGCACCGCCCGGAAGTGCTGCGCGAACAGCCCGGATGCACTCCGTCGTCGGGATTCCCCAGTCGGCGAAGGCTTCTGCAGCAAGGCGGCGAACCGGATCGCTGCTGCGGAACTTCTCCACCTGGCTCCAGGAGGTTCCCCCTGCTCCGGCAACATCAATGAACGCAACTCCGGCGTTATGGAGCCGAACAGCTGTGTCAGCATCAATGCCCCAGCCCACCTCTTTTATTCCTACAGGTATAGAGAGGTTACTACATAGATGCTCGATGCGCTGCAACAACCCGCCAAAGGCCGTATTGCCTTCAGGCTGGAATACTTCCTGGAGGCCATTCAGATGAAGGACGAGCATGTCGGCTTCAGCAATCTCCACGGCCCTCCGGCAATCATCGGTGCCAAAGCCATAATTCAGCTGAACTGCGCCAAGATTGGCGATGATCGGGATCGTCGGTGCCTTATGCCGCAAGGCAAACGTCGCTGACAGCTCCGCATGCTCCACGGCCGCGCGGACCGAGCCGACACCCATGGCCCATCCGCGGCGCTCCGCCGCCTCAGCCAGCCGTTCATTGATGCGTCCGGCTGTCTCGCTCCCGCCTGTCATTGAACTTATCAAAAGCGGCGTTCTCAGCTTCCGCTCCATAAAGAATGCACTTAGATTAATCTGCTCAAAGTCGATCTCCGGGAGTGCGTTATGCCGAAAAGCATACTGATTAAAACCGCTGGTTACTCCCACGGTATTGACCTCTTCATCCAGACATATGCGTATATGCTCGGTCTTGCGGCCCGATGTCAAAGACAACGCTGCACCAGTGGAGTTATTCTCATTAGAGGCTGATTGCAGCGTCTGAATGCTGTCACCGAATTCCCTGCCTAACTCGTTGCTTGCCATGTTTGAGATGTTCGGCTTATTCACCATGTCGAACATGTCCGCCAGATTTGGCATTCCCGGCGTATTTTCCATATCTGCATTGTGTTCCATGTCTGTCATGTTCAGCTTGTTCGTCTCCGGTTTATTTCTCAACTTGGCTGTGCTTGCCCGCCGGCCCGCCAAGCTCCTTCTTCTCCGTTCGCCCTGTACGCCAAAACGTTCCTTCATCCGCGCCTCCTACCGGCTGCTGCCGTTCATTACTTGTCTATTTCGCAGCATAGCATATCCGTGTTTTATTGCTATTATAATTCAGCTATAAGGGACTAGCCTAACTTTCTATCCCAGCTTATATAATCACGATCTACAAAATGTCTCTTTTGCGATATAATCGGCTACCAGCTGGCCGGACAAAGTGACCATCGGAGTTCCCCCGCCTGGGTGTGTCGTGCCGCCGGCGAACCAAAGTCCCCGAATATCCTTGCTGCGGTTAGGGGGACGAAAGAAAGCCTGACTCCGATGTGTTCAAGGCGCTACCGAAGCTGCATCTTGCGGAGACGGTATATGACCGGCTGTACCGATATTTCCAGGATGAGCGGCTGAAACTGTCGTGGACGCAAAAAAGCCTCCCCCGATGGGTCTACCTCTGTCACAATGACAGCGATATAACCTAGCATGAAGGCCTTAACAATTTATTCAGAAGCTTTGCGCACCAGCGACTCTAACCAAGTCTTCCATTCCTCGGTGGGCAGCTTAATGACCGACTCAGGATACTTGCAGCAGGAGGCCCGTTCATATGCCCTGCCCCCAAGCGTCATCGTGATATGGGGACAAGCTTCCTTTAAACGGCCAACCAGCTCGTCCGTTTCTTCAATTAGGGACGGATCAGTCAGGGACAGACAGACAAGTGAAATGTCTTGGTTGCGAATAATCTGAACCAAATCCTCCTCAGGCGTATTCGCACCCAGATAGAGCACCTCCACGCCATGCTTGCGGAGGAACAGAGAAAACAGCAGGAGGCCTACCTGATGGTGCTCACCGGGCGGGCAGAAGGACAATGCCTTGGGCATGAGATGATGGATTGGAAACAGGTGAAAAAATTGAAAAAACCGCTGGGAAATTAACTGGGTCATATAGTGCTCCTGGGCTACGCTCGCCCGCCCCGTCTCCCACGCATCCCCCACCTTGATCAGCACAGGCACCAGCACGTGGTAGAACATGGCATCATAGCCGTATAGCGAGAAGCCGAAGTCGATCAGCGCATTCGCTCTCTCTCCCTGAAAGGCGTGAAGCGCCTGATAGATCTGCTCCTCCATCTTGGCGTAGGCGGTCTGATCGCCTACCTTGGGATGTTCCTGTAGCAGCACGGAAGCCTCATCCTGCTCTTTTTTGCGGCTTTTTAGCATTTTGACGGCCTGTGAAATACTTGCCCCCTGCTCTTCAACCTGTGCTTTAAGCCATTTCAGATCTTCTATATTCTCTTCTGTATATAAGCGGTATCCGGCATCCGTGCGTTCGGGAGTTACGGCCTCGTAGCGGTTCTCCCATGCCCGAATCGTAACCGTTGGAATATTCAGCATCGCTGATACTTGTTTGATCGAGTACAACCCTTTCACTCCACTCTGGTTCTTTTTCCGTGACGGTCCTTCTTCCTATTCAGCATACCAAACATTGTACAAAAAAAGTACATTCATTATACACCCAGAGAGTGTCAGGACAACATATTATTATTCCAGCCTCGGATAAGGCTAGCTTTCCAACTGTTGGATTGCTTCAACACTACTGTAATTACGTTAATAGGAAATAATAAGCAGGAGGAGGAAAGGACTATGGCGTCTTTATTCAAGCAGCACACCACACCACCCCGCCGTTCAGGGAAAAGACGCGTACTCAAGGGTATCTTTATCGCTTTTTGTGTGCTCATCTTATGGCTTACCGCCGTGATGATCCACCAAACTCATAAGCCCCTTCCAGCAGGGACTTCTTATGAGAGCCCCCTTTACAGCGTCGACCATGTTGATTTCCTCTATGATCTGACTTACCCGGACGGAAAGGGTGGATTTCACCAAGAGCGGCATATCTTTGACCGGATGCTTCAGATGATTGGCGAGGCCCGCGAGTATGTGGTTCTCGATCTGTTCCTGTTCAATGATTATGTACATAAAGGTCAGAGCTATCCTGATGTCAGCGGGGAAATGACCCGCAGGCTGCTGGCCCAGAAGCAGAAGTACCCCAAGCTCCAAATCGTGTTTGTTACAGACGAGATCAACACCAACTATGATTCTGCCCCGAACCCCCTGCTCGAGCAGCTTAAGCAGGCTGGCGCTCAGGTCATTATCACTGACGTCAATCCCCTGAGGGACTCGACACCTGCCTATTCGGCTGTATGGCGAACGTTCTTTCAATGGTTCGGACAGTCGGGCACCGGCTGGATTCCGAATCTTATGGCTTCAAATGCGCCTGACATTACGGCACGTTCCTATCTGAAATTACTCAATGTAAAGGCCAATCACCGTAAAGTTCTTGCTACCGAGAACAGTGCGCTGATCTCCTCGGGCAACGTGCATAATGCCAGCGTCTTCCATTCGAATATCGCATTTGAGGTGCGCGGGCAGATTACCCGGGATATTCTCGTAAGCGAACAAGCCGTAGCGGACTTCTCGGGCGGTGGAACCCTGCCGAAGTGGAGCGCCTCATCTTCTTCGGCCAGGGCTTCCTCCAAGCCGGCTGGTTCATCCGAAGCTGCGTCGGCCCCCCTGAAGGTTCGGTATCTGACCGAGGGCAAAATCTATAAGTATTTGCTCAATTCGATCAAGGATACAGCCAAAGGAGATACCTTATGGATGGGGATGTTCTACCTGGCGGATACTCAGGTCATGAAGGAGCTGGTCGAAGCCGGACATCGAGGTGTTCAAATCCGGCTGATCCTTGATCCGAACCAGAATGCGTTCGGTCAGGAGAAGATTGGCCTTCCCAACCGCCCAGTAGCTGAAGAGCTGCTGGAGCGGTCTGGTCAGAATATGCAGATTCGGTGGTACAATACCACGAAAGAGCAGTACCATACGAAGCTGCTCTATATTGCCAAAGCCACAGGTCCCAGCATCATTATGGGCGGCTCAGCCAACTTCACGGCCCGCAATCTGGATGACCTCAACCTGGAGAATGATCTCTGGATAGCTGCGCCGAAGGGCAGCAGACTGACCCAAGACTTGGACCAGTACTTTGGCCGGATCTGGTACAACGAAGGGGCCGAGTTCAGCCTCGACTTCAGCGCGTATCATGAGCGGTCCGTCTGGTTCAAGGATGTGCTGTACCGGCTTCAAAAGATCTTGGGATTCACAACGTATTGAAGATGAGCGAGGCGGAGGTGCCTTCGTGTTCGTTCAAGTACTATTCTGATGCTGTTCAGGCGCCACACGAGTACTTTTCGGGCGGCCTTCGAGCGTCAAGCCGCAGTTCCCACTCTTATCACACACACAAAAGGCCGCCCCACCAGGGACGGCCTTCATTAGGTTATGCAGTTCCGCGGCTGCCCACCGCCCATGCCCCTCCCTAAAGAAGCGGCGACATCAGCCGGGCGGCTGATTCCATTAAGCGTACAACGACGCGCTTCTTCATGAAGGCTTTTCTCTCAATCAGATTCGTGGAATGAAGATCCCGCTCGAAGTCCTCGACGATCTTGCGCACACTATCGCTTTGGACCAGGAGTGCACTGACCTCAAAGTTGAGATGGAAGCTCCGCATATCCATATTGGCCGTGCCGACCGAGGCCACTTCACCATCCGCAATGAGCAGCTTCGCATGCAGGAAGCCCTTCTCATACTCATAGATCTTCACGCCGGCTTCGAGCAGGGACGGGAAATAGGAATGGGAGGCCAGGTACGGCAGCCATTTGTCGGGCTTCGCCGGGAACAGGATACGCACATCCAAACCCGAGATGGCGGCTACGCGCAGTGCGGTCAGCAGATCCTCATCCGGTATGAAATAAGGTGTGGCCAGCCATACCGATTCTTTGGCCGAGGTAATGATGGAGAAGAAAATATCCTTGAGAGAGCGGTTCGGATTATCGGGCCCGCTGGGTACGATTTGGACGGCGCCGCTGCAGCCCCGCTCCATTTCTGGCGACAAATACTCCAGACCGAGGATTTTCTCACCGGTAACGTACTTCCAGTCCTGGAGGAAAATAATCTGCAGAGACCTTACCGCCTCTCCCTTCACGAGCATATGGGTATCCCGCCAGAAGCCGTAGGTCTTACTGCGGCTTAAATACTCATCCCCGACATTCAGGCCGCCCATGAAGGCCGTGTTCCCGTCAATGACCACGATTTTGCGGTGATTGCGGTAATTCACCCGGCTCGACAAGGCCAGAAAGCGGACCTGGCCATAGACGCCGATCTGGATCCCCGCCTCCCTCATTTCATTCAGGAAGACCTTGGACAAGCCAATGCTGCCCACCGCATCGAACATAAAGCGGACCTCAACGCCCTCCCTCGCCTTCTCAATGAGCGTGCGCTGAATTTCGCGGCCAATCTCATCCGCACGGTAGATATAATACTCCATGTGAATATGATGCTTCGCCATCTTGAGCTCCTTCAGCAGTGAGGAGAACGTCTCCTCCCCGTTGGTAAGTACGCGTGTACGAGTAGCCATGGAGAACGGGGTACGGGCGATTTTGTGAGACATCTTAAGCAGCTTCTGCTGTCCTGGTGTGAATGCAGACAGATCAAATGCCGCATGCAGGTTGTTGTTGTCAATCATCTCATAAGCTTTCTGGTCGTTCATCGCCTTCTTGTCGAACTTCCTCCGCTTGAAATAATTCTGGCCAAGCAGGAAATACAGAACCAGGCCAACCACCGGCAGAAGAACTAGCAGCAGAATCCACGCCAGGGTGCTCGAAGGATTCCGGTTCTCCATAAAGATGGCCAACCCCACAGTAATTACAGTCAGCGTCTGAAAAATACTGACCAGCGTACCTCCGAATTTACCGAAGAATCCAAAACCTAAAAAATAAAAGGCAAATAAAATTGCCGCAATAAGTAATATTTGCAAGCCACGTCTCATGCATGATCTCCTTTTCTACGCTGGTTCGCCTTTCCTGACACATTTCCATTCTACATGAAGCACACTATTCTTCCTAACCATATTTCACCGATATATGTATATTGATGTAAGTTAGTAGAACCTCACATGCCTTGACAGTCATAAAGATATGTGAAAAAATCAACCTACCGATCGTTAGGAAGGTGGGTATACTCTATGTCTGTTGGAAAAAGAAGGATTCAGGGGGCCGCCCTGGCCCTGTTCGCAAGAGACGGCTACGAAGGCGCCTCACTTCAGCATATCGCAGCTGCGGCCGGAATCAAGAAACCCTCCATCTATGCCCATTTCAAGGGCAAAGAGGATTTGTTCATGAGTGTGCTGAGCCACGTGTTCAAGGAGGAACGGCACCGGATTGTGCGTTTTTTCCTGAGCCGGCAAGGCGATCCGCTGGAGGAAAGACTGAAGGGTCTATTCGTGATGCTGCAGGAAGAATATGACCAGAATAAGGATTCGAAGTTCCTGCTGCGGATGCTCTTTTTCCCGCCGCATGCGATATACGATGAGGTCATTGGCATTATATATCCGTTCCTGGATTCCCTGGAGAGTAAGCTGATCAAGCTCATGGAGTCAGAGTACCACAGAGGTACATTCACGGTTATGGATATCCGCCAGGCAGCTATTGCCTATATGACCTTGGCCGACGGGATCATGGTGGAACTGCTGTATTCACAGCCCGAAAGGTCCAAGAAACGCCTTCAGGCCGCGTGGCCCATCTACTGGGCCGGTATTATCGGCGGAAGAGCCGGAATGGTGAATGATGAATGATGATCAGAAGGAGACAAACCTATGAACAGACACTGGCTGTACGTCCTTTTGGGCGGAATTATAGAAGTAGTATGGGTAAGCGGGCTTAAGCACGCGGACACTTGGTGGTATTGGTTAATTACGGCAGCGGCTATCGCGCTCAGCTTCTGGCTGATCATTGAAGCTTCCAGACGGCTCCCGGTAGGGACCGTGTATGCTGTTTTTACAGGTATCGGCACGGCAGGTACGGTCATTACGGAAATGGTTGTCTTCGGTGAGCCTTTCCGGTGGTCGAAGACTATGCTGATCGCGCTGCTTCTGGCTGGTGTCATCGGCCTGAAGCTGATGTCGGACAGCACGCAAGAGGAGGCGACATCTTAATGGCCTGGATTGCTCTAATTATAGCTGGCTGCTGTGAAGTATTTGGTGTGATCGGAATCAAGCAGGTTACCCTGCGGGGGAATCTATTCTCTTATTGTCTGCTCGGAATCGGGTTTCTGTGCAGCTTCTCCCTGCTCTCTTTTGCGATGATTACCCTGCCTATGGGAACAGCTTATGCGGTATGGACAGGAATAGGCACTGTGGGGAGCGCCTTGGTGGGGATGTTCTTGTACAAGGAACCTAAGGAATGGAGAAGACTGGTCTGCATCGCTGTCATTCTGGGCGCATCTGTAGGCCTCAAGCTGATTCACTAGAACAAATTTGTATCCTGGATTCAGAGTGTAATATAATGTAAATGACTAATTGGTCATATCAAGAACCCAATGGTCAGAAAGGAGTATAAGCAGTTGTCTGAGAAAGCAGCGGAGAAAAGAAAATACATCATTCGTACAGCCATGGAGCTGTTCTCGGCCAAGGGGTCTTCGGCAACCTCCATGCAGGAAATCGCCGAGCACTGCGGAATGTCCAAGGGGAGCTTATACCTGCATTTCAAATCGAAGGTGGAACTGGAGACCAGCATCTACAGCCACTGTTATCAAATGCTGCAGGAGCACCTGATTGAGGTCGAACAGGAGCCCGGTCTGTCCCCGAAGGAAAGCCTCCGGAAGCAGATTGAGGTCCTGCTCAGCCTGGTGCTGGAACTGCGGGAGTTTCTACTGATGCAGCTTCGGGACTGGGTAACCCATGGCAAGAAGAACATGGAGCCGCAGTGTGTCAAGGATAACAACCTCATGCTGCTGAGCTGGGCACAGTCCAAGCTTGTGCGGGTCTACGGCACCGAGATTGCTCCTTATGCTGCCGATCTTACCTTGTTCCTCCATGGCTCGTTCGGTTCCTATATACGACTGCTATTTGATCCAAGAATCAGCATAAGTATTCAGCAGATGTCCGAGCACCTGATGTTCGCCTTGGATCAATTAAGCGAGGGATTCCTTCAGAAGCGCCCGCTCCCTCTTTTCTCATTAGAAATGCTGGAACAGTGGGCTCATGAAGGAATTACAGGAATGACCTCGGATCGGCACCCCCTTAAGATCATCAAATCCATGAAGGATAAGGTGAAGAATATCAGTCTGCCAGATGACCAGAAGGAGGACGTGCTGGACTCCCTGCATATCCTGGAACAAGAGATTGTTGAACACCAGCCTCGCCGCGCGATCCTGCGAGGGATGCTCAGGAATTTGGAGAGCATTCCGGGGCTTGATGAGGAGTTCAAGGAATTGGAAGCCGTTATGCTTCTACATACCCATTCAAGGCAAGGCCCGTCACACACGGGTGATTAGAGAGAAACGGAGAGGAGCAGTTACCTACGTATGAAAGGAATTATTAATTTCTCATTGCGAAACAAATTCGCGGTCTGGCTGCTAACAATCATCGTTGTAGCCGCAGGTCTTTACAGCGGACTAACCATGAAGCAGGAGACCATCCCGAATATCAACGTGCCTTATTTAAGCATCTCAGCCGTGTATCCAGGTGCAGCGCCCGAGAATGTGGTGGATGAGATTACGAAGCCTCTGGAGCAGGGTCTGCGAAATGTTGAAGGCATTAAGACCATTACGTCTACCTCCATGGAGAATGCCTCATCTATTATTCTTGAGTTTAACTATGGGGCAAATCTGGACAACGCTTCTGCCGCTGTACGGGAAGCACTCAACAGTGTAACCCTTCCGGACGGTGCCCAGAAACCGCAAATCACCCGGTTTAGCCTGAATTCACTGCCTGTCATCTCACTCAGCATGAATGCCAAGAACGGCAGCAACCTGGAGAACTTGACCCGGACAGCCGAGAATGATGTGAAACCTGCGCTGGAGAAGCTGGAGGGTGTGGCTTCCGTCCAGGTGGCCGGTCAATATGTGAAGGAAGTTCAATTGAAGTTCAATCAAGACAAGCTTAAGGAACTCGGCCTAACCGAAGATACGGTAAAAGGGATCGTTCAAGCCTCGGCTGTCCGTGTCCCGCTCGGCTTGTTCGAAATGGATAAATCCCAGAAGGCTGTCGTTGTGGATGGAGCCATCACCACAGTGGAAGATCTGAAGAATGTAACCATTCCCGTAACTCCAAGCAGCGGAGCCGCTGGTCCAGGCGCTGCTGCGGGCGGAGCTGGGGTACAGGGCACAGCAGGTCAGTCCGCTGCGGGCCAGGGCACTGCAGCCGGCGGTGCCGGAGCGCAAAACGCAGCAGGCCAGTCCGCTGCAGGCCAAGGCACTGCCGTTGGCGGAGCTAGCGCCCAGAATGCAGCCGGTCAAGGCACTGCTGCGAACGCGGGCAATGCCGCTCCTGGCACAGCGGGAGCAGCCGGAATCCAGGCTGCAGCTGTACCTGCGTCCATTCCGACGGTTAAGCTGTCGGACGTGGCCACAATTAATGTCGTGGGTAAGGCCGCATCCATTTCCCGGACCAACGGTAAGGAATCCATCGGGATTCAGATTGTGAAGTCCAATGACGCCAATACGGTGGATGTCGTCAATAAAGTCAAGGATAGAGCGGAATCGCTGAAGTCTGAATTCAAAGATCTTGATCTAACCATTCTAATGGATCAAGGCAAGCCGATTGAGGACTCCGTGAACACCATGCTTAGCAAAGCAGTGTTCGGTGCCTTGTTCGCAGTGCTGATCATTCTGATCTTCCTGCGCAATATCCGTTCTACAATTATCTCAATCATCTCCATTCCTCTGTCGCTGCTCATTGCCGTGCTGGCGCTGCGTCAGATGAATATTACACTGAACATGATGACCCTCGGGGCCATGACCGTAGCCATTGGCCGGGTTGTCGATGACTCCATCGTCGTAATCGAGAACATCTACCGGCGTCTCTCTCTGACTGGCGAGAAGCTCAAGGGAAGCGAACTTATCCGCGAAGCGACACGCGAAATGTTCATCCCAATCGCTTCATCAACGATCGTCACGATTGCGGTCTTCCTGCCGCTGGCCTTCGTTAGCGGGATGGTCGGCGAGCTGTTCACTCCATTCGCCCTTACGATGGTGTTCTCGCTGCTTGCGTCCCTGCTGGTGGCCATTACCCTGGTGCCTGCACTCGCTCATACCTTGTTCAGGAATGGCCTTAAGAAGACGCATGACCATGAAGAGAAGCCGGGGGCCCTGGCCCGTGGTTACAAGAAGGTTCTGAACTGGTCCTTGTCCCACAAGCTGATTACCTTCGGATTTGCGATTCTGCTTCTGATTGGCAGCTTGTTCCTGACCAAATTCATCGGTACCAGCTTCATGCCGGAGCAGTCCGAGAAGTATGTTATGGTAACCTATTCACCAGCACCAGGCGATACGCGTGAGGATGTCGAGCAGCGTGCGCTGAAGGCCGAGAAGTTTATTTTGAAGCAGCCAGGCTTGGATAAAATGCAGTATTCCGTTGGGGGCACCAATCCGCTTAGCCCGGGTCCTTCCAACTCCGCTTTGTTCTATGTGATCTATAAGGAAGACACCAAGAAATTTGAAGATGTGAAGAAGAAGCTGGTCGAGGATCTGAAGGTCCAAGTGCCTGATGGAACCTGGAAGGAAATGTCCGGCATGAGCGGGGGCATGGGCGGCAGCAAACTTGCCGTTCAAGTCTACGGCGACAATCTGAAGCAGATTCAGCCGGTATCCGATCAGATCCTGAAATGGGTGAATGAGGATAAGGCTCATTTCGACAAAGGCGATTCCAGCTTGTCCAAAGCTTATGATCAATACACACTCATCGCCGATCAGGAGAAGCTCAGCTCGCTTGGGCTTACCGCCGGACAACTGGCTATGAAGCTCAGTCCACAGCGTGAGCGCCCGGTTCTGACCGAGGTGCAGATCGACAACAAGGACTACAAAGTCTATATAGAAGCCGACAACAAAACATACAAGAGCCTGAAAGACATCGAGAACGAAACGCTGATGTCCCCACTTGGCAAGGAAGTAGCCATTAAGGATGTCGCCAAAGTTGAAAAAGGCATCTCACCTAACTCTATCATGCGTATTGACGGCAAAATGGTGATCGAGGTCAGTGCCAACATCATCTCTACCGATGTAAGCAGCGCCTCCAAAAGCCTTCAAGACAAAGTTAACGCCTACAACAAGCCCGATGGTGTCACTGTAGAATTTGGCGGTGTCACTGCCCAAATTAACGACACCTTCACCCAGCTGGGTCTCGCCATGGCGGCCGCAATCGCGATCGTATACTTCGTGCTCGTAGTCACGTTCGGCGGCGGACTTGCGCCTTTCGCTATCCTGTTCTCGCTGCCATTCATCGTCATTGGTGCACTGATCGCTCTGCTGATCGGCGGAGAGACGCTGAATGTCTCCTCACTTATGGGAGCACTCATGCTGATCGGAATCGTGGTCACCAATGCCATCGTCTTGATCGACCGTGTTATTCATAAGGAGCGCGAGGGTCTTTCGACACGTGAAGCTCTTCTGGAAGCGGGAGCAACCCGTCTTCGTCCGATTCTGATGACCGCCCTGGCCACGATTGGCGCTCTGTTGCCGCTTGTATTCGGTCTTGAGAACAGTGCGGGAATTATCTCCCGCGGCCTGGGAATCACCGTTATCGGCGGACTCATCAGCTCAACCTTGCTGACTCTCGTCATTGTGCCGATTGTCTATGAGTTCCTGATGAAGATCCGCAGAGGCGGCAGATCTAAAGCTGCAAACACCAAAGTCTCAGCTAAAGCATAAAACTTGTAATCAACATATACCGTCTCTGATTCGCAGCTTCAGCACCATGAAGACGAAGGGCCGCACCTTAAGTAGATGAATCTACGAAGGTGCGGCCCTTTTTAATTTAGATGGTTATTCTGATATCACGGAATTGCCGATGGCAACAGAATCACAGGAGGGCAGTCTGACACGCGACTTATCCCACAGCCATGCCGTCGTCACGACCATCATCTAACTGTCCCTTAACACTATCCTAACTCCCAATCAGAGTCCTACGGCTTTGTGCGGTTCTCCACGAACGCAGCATTTCCAGATCCCGTGGAAGAAACTCCGACATCAGTACGGACAAGCCTTGGTACAGCGGAGTTCTCGCTTCTCTTTGCAGAGCCTCAGCGAACGCAGGCGCCCACTGCAGCAGATGGGATTCCAGGAACCACAGCTGCATATCGGCTAGCTCTGTACATTTATTTCTTACACAGCCTGCCACAAGCATCCGGTCTGCAAGCACAGACATGAACTCAAGTTCAATCGCCATATGATCATCCCGCTCGTTGTGCAGCTTGTTGAACACAACACCGCACTCACAATAGACTGTTCCGAGTCCCGAGGTTTGCCTCAAGGCTTCTAGCCCCTCCTGTCTTGCCCGAAACACCCCTTCTGTAAAAGGCAGCACGGCCTGGCTTCCCACAAACAGTCTCGTATATTCATCCGCTTCCTCATAACATACCTGACGAAGTTTTCTCTCCTCAATACTGTCCAAATAACTCTTCAGCATACGGGCTCCCTCGCCCGATATGACAGGCCCCTTCAGCTTCCCTTCGCGGCGGTACTGCGCGACTAAGGACAGACGGGGCTCGCGCCGCAGAAAGTCAACCAGAAGCTGGTATACCCAACCTCTTCGTTCCAGCCACAGCATCTGCTCCTCACTTGCGGTAACCCCATTTCCGGACATGGTCGTTGTCATCATAAGTCAGCTCCCTAAATTCACTTATAGGTAGAGATACCGCCTTCCTTCCCCTGATTGACGACGTCTCTTCACTTACATTATAGCCAATACAGATCTTCCCAAGTGAATAAATTCACACATAATATTGACATTAGCGTGAACGCGCTTTCAGTTTTTCTATTCCGGTAAGTGTTCAACATTTTTTCATCATAATTCTCTTTTACTTGCTTCGTTATTCATTAAAATGAATTATAATATAAGAAGTATTATTAATTGCACTCCCAGTACCATATCGAAGAAAGGGTGAATCTGGATGGAAATGCTGCAGGACTCTTTCGGACGGATTCACGATTACCTCCGGATTTCAGTAACGGACCGCTGTAATTTGCGCTGTGTGTACTGTATGCCTGCTGAAGGCATTGCATTTCAGCCCCACGAGGAAATCATGTCCTATGAGGAGATTGCTGAAGTCGTCTCCGCCTTGGCCCCGATCGGGCTGCGCAAGATCCGCCTTACAGGTGGAGAGCCGCTTGTGCGCAAGGATTTGGAGCAGCTTATCCATATGCTGTCTCGAATAGAGGGGATCGAAGATATCTCACTGACCACGAACGGCATTTTCCTTCCCAAGAAGGCAGGCCTCCTGAAGGAAGCTGGGCTGAACCGGATTAATATCAGCCTTGATTCACTTCACAAGGACAGATATGCCGTCATCACTCGCGGAGGCGATGTCTCCAAGGTACTTGAGGGGATTACGGCTGCAGAAGAGGCCGGACTTGAGCCGATCAAACTGAACGTGGTGCTGATGAAAGGCTCCAATGACGATGAAATTCAAGACTTCATTGCCATGACGCTGAACCGTCCTATTCATGTGCGGTTTATAGAATATATGCCAATCGGCAGCGCGACCGACTCCTGGCGTAAGTCTTACCTGCCTCTGGAAGCGGTTATGGAGGTATGTAAGGCGGCCGGCTGGGAGACTGAAGCTGCGAGCCAGCTGAAGGGAAATGGCCCCTCCCAGAACATGAGGGTCAAGGGTGCTGTGGGTACCTTCGGATTGATCCATCCGGTCAGTGATCACTTCTGTGATAACTGTAACCGGCTCCGCTTAACCGCCGACGGTCACATCAAGTCCTGCCTGTACTGGTCTGAAGAATTTAATATTCGCAAGGTAACAGGCAAGAATGACCCTGACGCCATTCGCTCCATGTTCATTAATTCTCTGGGTACTAAGCCCAAGAACCATGAAATGGCGCTCGCTCTGGAAAAGAAAGAACAAAGCAACACCCCAACCTCCCGCCGGATGTCCCAGATCGGCGGATGAACATGCCAGACTGCCCCTGACCCGTCATTGCTGGTCAGGGAACAGCCCAAGAATCAAGCCGCCCGCTCTGCATGAAGCGAGCGGCTTCTTTTATTACCTCGTATGTATTACCGAGATCCAAGTTCCTCATAAATCCGGCAGGCCTTCTCATAGTCTCCGGGCCGGTTCATGTTGTAGGACAGCATCTCCTCGGTCAGCCCCGCTTCCCTGCACAACTCTGAGGCCGGAATATAGGCTGCGCGAAGCGTCTGTGTCCAAGGAATAAGACGCAGCTGCTCCTCCCGGAGAGCCGCATCAAGATCTGGAAGCACCGAACGATTATACACGGCAAGCAGCGGCAGCACCCCGTCCAAGTTACGCGGAATCACGGCTTCAGTTGGTTCACTGCTGGAGAGCTCCTGCTCTATTGCGCATATTGTTTCTGCCTCTAATCTAAGCCGGTGTAAGGCAGCCTTGTTCACGAACGGCATATCACAGGCCGTAATAAGATTCCACGAGCTTTCCGACGCGGACAGGCCCGCGTGAATCCCCGCAAGCGGCCCGGCCTGCTTATACAAATCCGGTATAATCTCCTTGCCGAGATAGCGGTATGGCGCTTCGTCGTTCGATATAATAATTAGCCTGTCGGTAATTTGTTCCATCTCTCGAACCAATCTCTCTATCAACGGGAGACCCCCTATCGGAAGCAGTGCCTTGTTCCGCCCCATGCGACTTGAACGTCCCCCCGCAATCACAATGCCTGTGACATTCATGAATTAACCGCTCCCCTTCGTGCCATAATTAAGAAAATCCGATAAAACCTGGTTTGTATCCCTTTCCATCACATGATACATTGATCTTACCCGATTTTATTTACTTATATGGATTGAACTAAAGACTGTGTGAACGATTCTTGCCCTACAAGCATCCGCTTTAATTCAAACGTTCATTTCTTTAGTTCATTCCATATAGCGACCATGATCTTCTCCACCCGAATTCAGGCTGCTAACCGTGCAGGCCAGAAAGGAATGGCGCATTTGCAATCTGATCACTTGTCCAAACCAATACAGTCACTATTGTCTCTAAAGCTGCTTAATTTCTTCGTTTATGGGGCTATGGTTATTTTTGCAGCCTTTTTCCAATTATATTTGCAAGAAGCGGGTATGAACAAGCTCGAGATCGGTCTCCTGCTCTCCATGGGCCCTATCATCTCACTTGCCGCCAATCCGTTCTGGAAATACTGTAATGATCGTCAGCAGAATACAAGATATGTGCTTGTTCTGATGATGTGTGGCCTCCTGCTGGTTGGCTATCTTATTTTCCTGGTAGATACTTACCGCATGCTCTATTGGTCGATGATTTTATTCTATTTCCTGCAGACGCCGATGCTTACCCAAAGTAACACCTTAACCCTTTGTTATACTGAAAGCACTGGACGGAGGTTCGCATCCTTCCGGCTGTGGGGATCCTTGGGCTGGGCAATTATCGCGGTAATTGCTGGAGCCGTTATGGACGAATCTGGAGCGCTCGGTATGTTCCTGCTGTTCACCATGGTTCTTATTCTGGCCACCAGCTCCGCCCTGCTGCTTAAGCCGCTTCACCGGGCACCCGATACACCATGGTTGAATCTGTGGGAATTCACCCGTTCCCTGAAGAACAAGCATTTTGTGTCTTTTGTTATTCTGGGTATGCTTGTGGCTATACCGAGCTCCATGAATGCCATGTTCATGCCACTATTCATCACCGATCTGGGGGGATCGAAGCTTTACGTCGGTTTGGCCGTATTCGTCTCTACGATCCTGGAGGCAGGCATTTTCATATTGCTGCGGAAGTATATGCGAAGAAAAATCACCCATCTCATGATCTGCATGGTCATGGTCAGTCTGCTTCTCGCTCTAAGGTGGATGCTTATGGCCGAGGTGACTACTTCTCTACAGATTGTATTCATTCAGATCCTGCACGCGGTTACCTTTGGTGGCTTCTTCTATGTGGGTACACAGCTAACCACCTTGTTCCTGCCACGACCCTACAGATCTTCAGGACAGGCTGTATACACCCTTCTACTGGGAGGAATATCCGGCATGATAGCCGGGGTATTTGGAGGGTGGCTGTACCAGTATTTCGGAGCCGTTACCATGTATAAGATATGTCTCATGCTAACTTTATGTGGAGCTCTGGGGTTCGCCGCCATGGGCTATCGTCTATACAGGCATGGTTACACACCGGTAATTAATCACAAAGAATAACAAACAATCCACTATACCGTCACGCCCTGAGCAAGGTAACGCCGGTCTTGGTGGATTGTCTGCAGTTTGGGACTGAACAAGCTTCATATCCCACATTTAATATAATTTATGAAACGCATTTCAGAGCAAGGGGTTTGCTCAGATTTAATATAATGGCTTATTGGGGAGGTGAGATCCATGGCCAATATCAAAGAGATCGCCAGAATAGCCGGGGTCTCTGTAACCACCGTGTCACGAGTTCTCAATAATCATCCTTATGTCAAGGAAGACAAACGAAGAGCCGTGCTGGAGACGGTTGAACGCTTGAATTATTCCCGTAACATTAATGCCCTGCATCTGCTGAAGGGCAGAACCCAGATTATCGGGGTGATACTTCCCATGATTAATCATTCCTATTTCGGGGTGATGATGGAGGGAATTGCGCAAGAAGCGCTGAAATCCGGTTACCAGCTGATGGTCTCACAGACAAGCTACCAGCCTGAAGAAGAGCAGCGGATGCTGGAAATGATGCGGAACAAACAAATTGACGGAGTTATTATTTGTTCACGTTCACTCCCGCTGGAGCATTTGGAAGCCTATAATCCTTATGGTCCTATTGTGCTCTGTGAGGAGATCGGTCCTCGGCCGATGTCCTCCGTGTTTCTGAATCATTACCAATGCTTTCAGGAAGGGATTCGGTACTTATGGAACAAAGGTCACTCCTCCATCGGTTACTCCATTAGCCGGATGGAGGGACCAAGCAGCAGCAGGCGGTATGAGGCATACTGTGATATGCATGAAGAGCTGGGTATTCCGGTCAATCCAAGCTGGATATATGACCACTGCCTGGATATTGAAGACGGTGTACTCCTTGTACGCCGTATGCTGGAGCAAGCCGACCGCCCATCTGCGCTTATCGTTACCAGCGGCCAGGTAGCAGCCGGAATTCTGCTTGAAGCAGGACGCCAAGGACTCAGGGTGCCTGAGGATCTGGCCTTAATTAGCTTCGACAACATGCCCATCTCGGAAGTTCTCGGCATTACTACGATGGATAACGGGATTTATACCATGGGAGCAAGCGCCATGAGCATCGCTGACGAATTGATTCGCGGAACGACCAGCAGTCCTATGACCAAAGAAATTCCGTTCCAGCTGATCGAAAGATCGACCGCATAACCACGGTGTCTGTTTCTCTACTTATGTTTATGAACAGTGGGCAAGGTCTTAGATTTCTCACCCTATTCTTTAATTAAATATAGCCTTTTTGCCCCATGTCCAGGATTGGAAGATAAGCCTGAGAATTATTTCATTATGAGTTACATGCTACAGGATGAAGGAGACTCAACCGAGCTTATTATTGAACAGGATGACAATAGACCCGAAATAAGTACTCAAGAATCTAACGAGGATGACGATAATCCGATTCTACTTGAACTAAAAAAATTAGTAGAAGCCCTGTGACTTTGTACAATAGTGGAACCTACGTTAATTGCTAAAAGGAGGAAGCCTTGATGATCAAGGCTTCCTCCTTTTAGCAACATTAAAGAGCTAACTTTATTATTTAAAAACCTTCACACGCTCTTCAAGCGGCTGGAATTGTTTCTCACCGGCTGGAGCTGCGACTTTCCCGAAAGGAAGCTGGGCTCTCAGTTTCCAAGACTCTGGAATTCCCCATTCGGCTACGATCGCTTCGTCGATGATCGGGTTGTAGTGCTGCAGGGAAGCGCCAAGACCTTCCTGTTCAAGTGCAGTCCAAACTACGAATTGAAGCATACCGGAGGATTGTTCAGACCAGATCGGGAAGTTATCTGCATAAGCTGCGAACTGCTGCTGCAGGCCCGCAACCACATTCGTATCCTCGAAGAACAGAACTGTGCCGTAGCCCGCACGGAAAGATTCCATTTTCTCAGCTGTAGACTTGAAATTCTCATCATTATTTACGATTTTGCGAAGGATTTCTTCGGTATGGTTCCACAGCTTGTCATGCTGTTCACCCAGCAGAACAACTACACGGGCACTTTGAGAGTTGAAAGCAGAAGGAGTATGTTTAACAGCTTCGTTCACGATTTCTTGAATTCTTTCGTCAGAGATTGGGGATTCTTTGCTGATTGCATAAATACTACGTCTGTTTTTCACCGCATCGAAGAATGTATTTGACATTTGAATACCTACCTTCTTTTAGTTAGTTATTTACTTTTTAAGTGTAGCATACGTTTTAAATTGAACACAAGTATTTCCCTGAATCTCCCTAAAAATTAATAGCCTCATTTAGAATTACCCGATCCTTCTATATCTATGCAGCAAAAAGAGCGTACATCCGTATGCTACATACGAATAGTACGCCCTATAGGTGACTGGTTCAGCAGATGATTATGATTTAGGCAGCTGGAATGAGCTCTTCAGGGAGACAACCAGGTTGAACACTGGCTCTCCTGGCTTGGAGTGCTTGCTGTCCACATTGAAGTAGCCATGACGGAAAAATTGAAATTTATCCTGCGGTTTGGCATCCTTCAGTTCAGGCTCCACATAACCCTGAACGAGGGTCAGGGAATTCGGATTGATCTGATCCAGGAAGGTCTTCTCTTCCGCTCCTTCTGACTCTGCTTCGCCCTCACTGTCCTCTTCAAGAATCAGCGGCTCATAGAGACGGAACTCGGCTGGAACCGCTGATTTGGCATCCACCCAATGGATGGTTCCCTTAACCTTGCGCCCGGTAAACCCGGTACCGCTCTTCGTCTCCGGATCATAGGTACAATGAATCTCCACTACATTTCCGGCTTCATCCTTGATGACTTCATTACACTTAATGAAATAAGCGTGCTTCAAGCGGACTTCATTGCCAGGGAAGAGCCGGAAGTATTTGTTCGGCGGATTCTCCATGAAGTCGTCTTGTTCAATATACAGCTCCCGGGAAAATGGTATTTGGCGGTTACCCATTTCCGGGTTCTCCGTATTGTTCTCAGCTTCAAGCCATTCCGTCTGATCTTCCGGATAGTTCGTGATGACTACTTTAAGCGGATGCAGGACGGCCATCGAGCGCGGTGCCTTGAGCTTAAGATCCTCCCGGATAAAGTGATCCAGCATCGCGGGATCGACTATCCCTTGGGCCTTCGAGATTCCGGCTTCATAGACAAAGCTCTTGATCGCATCCGGGGTATATCCACGGCGGCGCAGACCCGAGATCGTTGGCAGACGCGGATCATCCCAACCATCGACAATTCCCTCATCCACGAGCATTTTGAGTTTGCGCTTACTTGTAACGGCTGAGGCCAAATTCAGACGGCCAAATTCGTATTGATGCGGTGCATGAGGCATCTCAGTCTCCGCAATGACCCAATCGTAGAAAGGCCGTTGATCTTCAAACTCGATTGTACAAAGGGAATGGGTAACCCCTTCAATGGCGTCTTCCAGCGGATGCGCGAAGGCATACATGGGATAGATACACCAGGTATCCCCGGTGTTATGGTGGGCTGCATGTGAGATCCGGTAAATGACAGGATCTCTTAGGTTAATATTAGGGGAAGCCATATCGATCTTGGCACGCAGTACCTTCTCCCCGTTCTTGAATTCCCCTGCACGCATACGGGTGAACAAATCGAGATTGTCTTCAATAGAACGATTGCGGTAAGGGCTGTCTTCACCAGGCTCTGTAAGCGTCCCGCGCTTCTCACGGATCTCGTCCGCACTAAGGTCGTCCACATAAGCTTTCCCTTTATTAATCAGCAGGACTGCACGGTTGTACATTTCTTCGAAATAGTCGGAAGCAAAGCGAAGCTCTTCCCATTCAAATCCGAGCCATTTCACATCTTCCTTGATCGAGTTAACATATTCGACATCTTCCTTGACCGGATTGGTGTCATCGAACCGCAGATTTGTTCTGCCCCCGAATTCATCGGCCAGGGTGAAATTAATCCAAATGGCTTTGGCATGTCCGATATGAAGGTAGCCGTTAGGCTCTGGAGGAAAGCGGGTGACAATCTCCTTCACCTTCCCGTTCTTCAGATCTTCCGTAATAATATTTTTTATAAAATTCGGAGGTGTGCTCGCATGGGTCACAGTATCTCCACCTTTCCAACTGGTTTCCCTATAGTTTATTTCATTTAAATATACCGATAACTGTCCAATAGTTCAATGACTACACCCTACATGTGTGCATTCCCGGATGAATCCTTTGATATTCTCAGCCAACTTCGATATAGTGTCAATAAAAAGACGGTATTTCCGTCAGAATGAATTTCAGGTAAAGGAGCTGCAGCACATGGTAAAAGTTTTATTCGTCTGCTTGGGCAACATCTGCAGATCACCAATGGCGGAAGCCATGTTCAGACATTTGATCAAGCAGGAAGGCTTGGAGAAGCAATTCCAAATCGATAGTGCAGGTACAGGAGACTGGCACATTGGCAATCCGCCGCATCAAGGCACTCTGGACATTTTGAAGAAATATCAGGTCAGCTCTGACGGGCTTTTCGCAAGGCAAATTACTCTGCAGGATATGGAGCAGTTCGATTACATCATTGCTATGGACGAAAGCAACGTTCAGAATATGTACAAGCTCTCCGGTAAGCAAGGAGACCCTAAGACTTTCCGTCTGCTCGACTTTACGAAAGAGCTTCCGGTCAGGGATGTGCCGGACCCTTACTTCACGGGAGACTTCGAAGAGACTTATGATCTGCTGACCCAGGGCCTTAAGGCCTTACTGGCACATATCAAGCAGGAGCAGGGTATTTCATAATTTAGCTTGGTTAACAGGACTCCGCTTGCGCCTTAAAGACAGGCCCTGGTGAAGTCAGTCCCCGCCCAGGTGCAGCATGGAGGATAACCCTCTATCTCAGAATTCCGGCCTTTCGCCCGACTTAAGTTGAGAAACCGGGTACCACAGCAAAATGTCATCCACATATCTGCCATTGAGATAGAACTCCTCCACGAGCCGCCCCTGCTCTATAAACCCACAGCTGCGGTAGAATTCAAGCGCCTTCTCGTTCGTAGCCAGAACCCGGAGACTGAGCTTGCGCTTTCCTTGCAGAGCAGCATACTGCTTCATTCCGTCCATCAGCGCCCTTCCGATTCCTAACCGCTGATAGGAGGGATGCACCGCAATATTAATCTCGTACACATGATCGTTGCTCTGAAGTGGCGTCGGGCACAGAAAGCCCAGATACCCGCATACGATTCCCTCCATGTCCGCAACCAACTGCGAACCGGGGGGATTCAGCTGCAGGAAGCCTTCCCGGGTGACCGGCTGCAGGACAGCAGGGGTCGTCTCTGAATTCCATACAAGCTTATCAATTTCTATCAGCTGCGCCGCATCCCTGAGCTCGGATAAACGAATAGTCGCTTGTCCTAATTCCATCCTCTATTGCCTCCTTTTCAGCCCACCTGGGTCTCTGGATTTCACTCGCACAAGCGGGTTCAAGAAATCCGGAGAGGGGTGGCGGCCGAAAGTCTAAGCGTTTCCCCATAATTACGATTGTGCCCATCATACAGCCATTTGAACGGCCCCATATATAAATAAAAAACCCAGCTCTTATGTTAAAAGCCGGGTCGATTCCCTGACAATGAGCTCTGCCGGGAAAATTTTATGAGCATGAGTAACCTTCTTATGAATCATATCGAACAATATGCGTATGGTCTCTTCCGCAATCTCTTCCACTGGCTGCCTAATGGTCGTAATGGATGGATTATAATAGAATGAGATATCCACGCCGTCAAATCCGGCAACAGAATAATCCTCGGGCACTCTCTTGCCGCCCTCGACCAAAGCTTTGCATGCACCAATGGCCATGCTGTCGGATACGGCATATATGGCCGTGAACTCCTCTTCGGATTGTAGCAGCTCTTTTGTAACCACATAGCCATTTTCCATTGAATAGCTCTCGATATCTTCCTTCATGCAGAGTACCAATCGATCATTCAGCTCGACCCCATGATCCTCCAGCGCTTTCTTATAGCCCTCATACCTTAGCTTCCCGATACTTACATCATCCATAGGAGCTGTAATGATCGCTATTTGCTTATGGCCCAGGCCGCACAGATAATCTACCATCTTGTAGCTTTCTTTGTAATCATCCACCGCGACATAAGAATATTCATCCGGATCGAATTCCTCAGTCATTCCTATTGTGCTGAGAACGAAAGGGACGGTCAGCTGATCCAGCTTTTCTTTAGGATGCAGGAAGTTACCGCCGAGAAATACGATTCCCTTTAGACGCTTCTCCTTAACCAGTTCAATCGCAACCTCAATCTCATCCTGGTTCTCATCGACTCGCTGGAGAATGAATGAATATTTCTTGGTCTGGATTTCTTTCTCGAACACCTGTATCATGCGGTTAAAAAAGGCGTTGGTGATCCCTTTGATAAGTACCGCAATGGTCTTGGAAGCAGCGCGCTTCAAATTCCTTGCGCTGTTATTCGGGACGTAATGATTCTCTTTAATCACCTGCATAATCATTGCTTTGGTCTCTTCATTAATGTCAGGATGATTATTAATTGCTCTTGAGACCGTAGTAACGCCGACTCCACACATTTTAGCAATATCTATAATCGTAATAGCCATATTTATTCTTTCCTTACGTTGTAGTCTCCATGATTCATGCAACTACATCCTTTGTTTTTTGTAATCATAAATATAGCAATTAAAGAAGCAAATGACAATAAACCGATAGGGCTTCACGAAGCCCATTTTCTCATCAAAATAAAAAGCAGGGTACTCTTGATTAATTCAAATCAAGAAAGCTACCCTACTAATTTATTGACTTTTAACCTTTAACTGCTCCAGCCACTACACCTTCAATAATATACTTCTGACAGAATAGATAGAATATGATAATTGGCACAATAGCCAGCACGAGCATAGCCATCATGGCGCCCATATCGATTGAACCATATCCGCCTTTAAGGTATTGAATCGCCAGCGGAATTGTCTGATATTCGGTACCAATGACCAATTTAGGAAGCAGATAGTCATTCCAAATCCACATTACGTTAAGAATCGCTACTGTAATCGCAATCGGCTTCAAGATCGGGAACACGACTTTGAAGAACGCTTGAACCGGACCACAACCATCAATCATGACAGCCTCTTCAACCTCAAGAGGTATGGATTTCACAAATCCGCTGAACAGGAAGACGGACAGACCTGCACCAAAGCCCAAATAGATGAAAATAATTCCGATCGGGTTGTCGAGGTGCAGCATGTTAGCTGTCTTCGTCATCGTGAACATAACCATTTGGAACGGAACGATCATCGAGAATACAAAAGCATAGTAGATAATACTTGAAAATTTCCCTTTAACACGGGTAATATACCAGGCCGTCATTGCTGTCAATAACACGATAACGGCTACCGAAAATACCGTAATGAACACCGACATCCCAAATGCACTGAAGAAGTCTGTCTTAGCTACCCCACCCGTATAGTTCTCGAGACCAACAGATGTTGAGCCATTCGGTAATTGAAAAGGTGTATCACTGATGAAGAACTTCCCTTTGAAGGAGTTCAACAGAACGATGAATATAGGAGATAAGAATATAATAGACAGAATCAGCATGATAATGAAAATAATATAATCTTTCGCACGTGCCTTTTGCATTAATTCTCAACTTCCTTTCTTCTGGTTATGACGAGCTGCACCAAGGCAATAAGTGCTACCAGGACGAAAAACACAGTCGCTTTCGCCTGACCTACGCCTTCCCAACCGACTCTACCATAGAAAGTATTATAGATATCCAGAGCCAACATCGTAGTTTGCTTTGCTGGAGCTCCGGCCGTGAGTGCCAAGTTTTGGTCAAACAGCTTAAATGAGTTAGACAAGGACAAGAACAAACAAATTGTAATGGAAGGCATTACCATTGGCAGTGTTACACTGCGCAAAATTCTGAAGCGGTTAGCTCCATCAATTTGAGCTGCTTCCATCAAATCTTTAGGTACGTTCTGAATACCGGCGATATAGATAATCATCATGTAACCGATCAGCTGCCAGTTCATGAGAATAACCAGTCCCCAGAACCCGTAATTTGCATTGGAGGTCATTGTAAGATCGTAATGAATAAGAACACCGTTAATAATAAGCTGCCAGATATAACCTAGCACGATACCGCCTATCAAGTTAGGCATGAAGAAAATCGTTCTGAATAGATTGGTGCCTTTTTTGCCGCGGGTTAGAAGCAGACCCAACAAGAAGGCGAGCACATTGATTGAGATTACAGACACTACGGTGAACTTAACCGTAAACCAAAGAGCATTAAGGAATTCCTTGTTAGAGAATGCCTTGACGTAATTTCGAAAACCTACCCATGTGGCGTCATTTACCGTGGTGAACTTTGTAAAGGACAAATAAATACCCAGTATGAATGGAATTACAAATATAACTAAGAAAGCTAGTATGGTTGGTAATGCAAAAAGAGCAAAATATTTTTTTATCGACTTTTGCATATTCCTACTCCTTATCCAGGATTAATGGTTATGCCACTGTGCGCCAGAAGGTTCACAGTGGCATAATTTAGATCTCTAATTTATTTTTATTTTTCTTTTTCAGACTTCCAAGCATCTTTAACGATCTTCTCTACGTCAGCCCACTGCAGGCCACCTTGAACATATTGCAGCAATGCATCGCCAAAGGTGTTCTTGAAGTCTTCACTTGGGAATGCAGCGAATGTCCAAGGCACAGTGTTCAGACCTTTGCTCATCCAGTTGCTAACTTCTTTAGCAAGCGGATCTGCTGGTCTTTCGTTCTCTTTGAATGTGTTGAAAGGAGCGATGAAACCAAGTTCTTTAGTTACATAGTTCTTACCTTTGTCACTAGAGAACAACCATTCCAAGAAAGCAATAGATGCTTTTTGCTTCTCAGGAGATACTTTGCTGTTCACTGCGAAGTAGTTCTCAGTACCGATAGCCAGACCTTGCTTCTCTTCCCCTGGAACGCCAGTGTAGATAGGCATGAACTTAACGTCATCAGCTTTAACTACGTTACCGGATACGCCATTGATTTGGGACCAGCCCCAGTTACCGTTTTGAACCATTGCGGATTGACCAAGAGCAAATTCAGCCATGGAGTCAGCTACAGTTTTGCTTCCCAGCAATGTTTTCTTAGTTACAGAGTTGTTAGTGTACAGGTCGAAAATGTTTTGGAAGTTCTTGCCGTACTTGAATGTAATTTCGTTGGATTGAATTCCAGCTTGGATTGGATCCTTAATGGAAGTGTTATCCTTGAATTCATAGTACAAAGGAATGTTAGCCAAGTGAGACTGCCATCTCCACTGCTCACCTGCACCCAGGGAAGTAGAAGAGAATACGCCTTTAATACCAAGCTCATCTTTCTTCGCTTGCATGTCTTCAACAACAGCTTTCAGCTTGTCAAAGTTGTTAACTTCAGCTACAGAAGTGTATGGAACCGCTTTATTTGCAAGTGCAAAGTATTTCTTCATGATCGCGTCATTGTAGATGATGCCGTAGCCTTCTACAACGTAAGGGATACCGTACACGCCTTCTCCGTCTTTAACAGCCAGGCTGTTGTCTGTCAGGTAGCTGTACAATTTGGTATCTTTCAGATCCAAAGTGTAGTCTTTCCAAGATTGGTAACCAACAGGTCCGTTAATTTGGAAAATCGTAGGGGCATCTGATTTCGCGATTTCCGATTTCAGCGTAGTCTCATAAGTACCACTCGCTGCAGTTACAACTTTAACTTTAACACCAGTCTCAGCTTCGTAATCTTTAGCGATTTTGTTGTAAGTCTCAGCAATTTCAGGCTTGAAGTTCAGGAAGTAGATCTCTTCTTTAGCCGTCGTCTTAGTACCTTCGCTTCCATTTTTAGTTGGCTCTTCTTTGCTGCTGCTGCAACCTACAGCAAGACCTGCGAGCAAAGTCATGGAGAGCATGAGCGTTAGCCATTTCTTCATCTTCATTCTTCTATTTCCCCCTTGTTTAGTACATTTTATTTCGCGAATTGAATGCGTTTCCGTGAATATTATCGAAAACTGATGGTAACGCTTCCGATAACCTTATCGGCATCAATTCCGGTAACGTTTTCAATTGCAGTGTTATAGTAACATATTAAATTTTACTTGGCAATAAATTTATTGTAACTATTTAGGTATAACTGCTAACCCCTTCGACTAGCAGTTATACCTTGATTCTGAATGCTTGTACGGGTTCCCTGAGGGGCCTTAGATGCTGCTTAGTTCAATCAATAGTATAGGTATGCAGCTTCATATAGATGCTTCCTTCCCCGCATGTCCGCGGTTCATCCACGAATGTACCCCAAAGGAACCTACAGACAAAGCCGCAATTATCACCGACAACCAGGCTACCGGACTAAGTCCGCCTGAGTCGTAGAGGACTCCCATTGCATATGGGCCGACCACCCTTCCGGCTACCCCCATCCCTCCAACCAGTCCTAAGTAGAACGGAGCGGCCTTACCCGTATGATCGGAGATGAAGGCAGGAATCGCCGGAGAGATCAGCATTTCTCCGAAAGTAGTCAGTACCATCGCCATGATCAGAACCGGGTAAGACTGCACACTGAGAATGCAGATATAACCGAGCATGTAGAATACTGCACTTCCAAGCATTTGCGATTGCGGGGTTCCAGCTAAAATCTTCTTAAGCCAGCTGATGAAGGGCTGTCCCGCAAAAATTAATATTCCGTTCAGGGTCCACAGAATACTGTAATTCCATTCCGGAAGTCCTGCTGAAATTGTGAATGGAGCCACGCCATTATTCCAGATGCTATTCCCAAGCCACAAGAAGAAAGAGCCTGTCCCCATGAAGAAATATACCGGGTACCTCCGGATTAACTTCATCACTCTTTCCTCCGAATGTGATTGCCTGCGTCTTTCAAGATGAAGACCACCCTGATTTTTCTCTGCTTTGTTCAAATACAAATAAAAGAAACCCGCGAATATAAGTGATGTCAGTCCATTCATCACAAAGCTCAAATTATAGGAAATCTGAGCAAGCACGCCGCTAAGTGAGGTACCCAAAGCTACGCCGATATTGTTGGCTACATAGATGATATTGAACAATTCCCCGCGCCGGTCCGCAAATCGAAAACCGACAAAGGCTTGTATGGCCGGCATCGATAAAGCATTGCAAAAACCGACCATCAGCATCAATAGCATAAAGATCTCAAAATGCTTACTTGCAAGCGGTAGCAGCCCAAGAGCCAGCGCATTGAGTGCTAGGGACCCCACAATCAGCCGCTTAACTCCCACCCGGTAATAAAGAGTCCCGCCCAGCACCTGGCCAGCAATTCCGCCGAGTGACTGTACCAGAATCGCAAGCCCTGCGTCGGTCATACTATGCCCCAGCTCTTTGAAAATATACATTGTAATCAGCGGCCACATCAAAGCACTCCCTGCCGCATTGATCAGGCTGGCCAACAGAAAGACTTTCACTTCTCCCGGATAAGTCTGCAACCATCTCATCACCTATGACACTCCCATCTGTCTCTTGAAGCCAAGTCTGCAATTAAGCAAAAGCAAAAAGGAACCCCGCGGGGCTCCTTTCGAGGACATTTATAATATCCAAACGCCTATTTCAATCGTCAGTCTTCTGCCCAGGTTAACAGTATCCTTCATAACCATCGCTCCTGCAAGCACATAGGCTGACGCTTTACATCATTAACATGCAGTGTCAGAGAAGCCCTTCAGTTCCGCTTCACATCCACTACTGTGGAGAAGAAAGTAGCTCCTCCTCCCATGTCCGCCAAACGGCTCGGGGTAAGCGCATTGGCGCGCTGTCTCCCGCCATCCGCTTCCCACCACAGCCCCGGGCTGACTACTATACCCGGGAGCATTTTGGCTGTGACTACTGCTTTGACAACAAAGCTGCCGCGGTCATTCCAAACCATGACCCTATCGCCATCATCAATCCCCCTAGGCTGTGCATCCTCCGGATGAATCTGCAAGGTCGGTTCCTTCTCGAGCGACATTAGCTTCGGGACATTGGCGAAGGTAGAATTCAGGAAGCTGTGATTCGGCGGAGAAATGAACATCAGCGGATAGGCCGCCTCCTGGTCTGGGCGTCGCTGTCCATCATAGCCCTCATGCAGCGGGACATAAGTCGGAAGCGGCGGCAGACCCGCCTCGGCCAGCTGCGCGGAGAACAGCTCAATTTTGCCGGATGGAGTCGTCAGCCGTTCCAGATAGTGCGCCCGTTCCTCCATATTAAGCTGTACGAACCTACGATCCTTCAGCGCTTCGTAAGTAACGCCTTTAAGGTATGGGTTATCTTCATACTGGAGCGCAGCCTGAATCATTTCAGATTCCGTCTCCTTGAAAGCCTCCTCCTCAAAGCCCATGGCCTCAGCCAGCAGCTTGAAGGTCTCCACATTGCTTTTGCTCTCCCCGATCGCGGGGATTACCGGTTCCTGAAGCTGCACATAAGTATGCCAGTACGATGTATACAGGTCCGTATTCTCAAAGGTTGAAGTGGCTGGCAGCACTATATCTGCGTATTTGGCCGTATCTGTGATGAACAGGTCATGAACGACGGTGAACAGATCTTCGCGCAGCAGCCCCTGTTCAACCTTATTTGTCTCTGGGGCCACCACAGCCGGGTTGGCACAGTAGACGAATAAGGCATGAATCGGAGGATCCAGCTTCAGCAGAACGTCGCCCAGCTGATTCATACTCACGATTCTCGCGTCCGGGTTCGGCCGCAGATCAGGCCGTTCGAGGGCCTTGCTGTCCACGGTTCCATATGGCCCGTTGGATTTAAAAGCTCCGCCCCCTTTAACCAGCCATTGACCGGTCAGTGCAGGCAGACAGGTGATGGTTCTGACGGTCATCCCGCCATTGTCATGATGCTGAAGTCCATTGCCAATGTGAATATAAGCCGGGGAAGTCTCCCCGTATAACAAGGCAAGCTTCACAATATCTTCCGCAGACACACCTGTAATAGA
Source organism: Paenibacillus zeisoli (assembly GCF_003994465.1). GTDB lineage: Bacteria > Bacillota > Bacilli > Paenibacillales > Paenibacillaceae > Fontibacillus > Fontibacillus zeisoli. The sequence goes on from NZ_RZNX01000002.1 coordinate 175,217, forward strand.
GGAGACAAGCTCCGGTGTATACTCCCGAACATGCTCACGCAGCTCCTCATGACCTACGGTATATTGGGCCATGAACGCCTCATTTACCAGCCCCCGGTCGAACAGGACATGCATCATGCCTAAAGCAAGGGCACTGTCTGTTCCCGGATACAGCGGAATGAACCAATCGGCTCGCTCTCCAGTCCGGTTGCGGTGCACATCGATCACAACCAGCTTGGCCCCCCGCTTGCGCGCTTTCTCAATGATTGGAATCATATGCATATTGGTGCTTACAATATTGCCGCCCCATACAATGAAGAGCTCAGCCTCCGCAGCATCCTCCGGAATTGTTCCTCCGCCGAATCCCATCGTGTACTTGAACCCCGCATTGCCCGCGGCATTGCAAATTCCCTGCTGGAGCCTGGTTGACCCAATCCGGTTGAAGAACCTCCGATCCATGCCATCAACACTGAGAATACCCATATTGCCATAGAAGCTGTAGGGAAGTATAGTCTCGGGTCCATGCTCAGTGATCAACGCTTTGTATCTGAACGCAATCTCCGTTACAGCTTCCTCCCAGGAGATCCGCTTGAATTTGCCCTCTCCCTTCGCACCTACACGCCTCAGCGGATAGAGCACCCGCTCGGAATGATATATCCGTTCCGTCATATTCCGGACTTTATTACATATGGCCCCCCCAGTAATCGGATGGTCGGGGTTGCCGGTTACTTTGACAATTCTTCCTTGTTCTTTATGCAGTAATAACCCGCAGGTATCCGGGCAATCCAGTGGACACACTGCGGGGAATATTCCATTCTCTTGTTCTATCAAGCTCATCTCTCCCTTTACCCTGCTCAAATCTATCATAAAGGGAGATCTAGCCGACTGCAAAAAAATTATTCATATCCGTTTCAACTTCAGACAGGGGAGGTAATATAAGTTAAAGTGCATTTGTTCTTTGAACTGATCATCTCGATTCAAAGGACACTCCCTGAATTCAGCATAAAACAAGGTTACTCCCCCTAACCCTGCTTTATGCTGAATTTTTTGTATTTTCAGAAAACTTAAAATTTATACCGCACTCTTACGTAAAGGCTCTGTGCCCCTGGACTCCTGCGGGGCGACGACGATTTTCTCACCGTTGTTCCGCAGATAGGCGATGTAATAGGCCGCAGCAACGAAGACGGATCCTCCTACCAGGTTCCCGAGCCATACCGGAACGAAGTTACCGAAGTATTGGGCCCAAGTATAATGACCTGCGAAGATCGCTGCCGGAATCAGGAACATATTGGCTACTACGTGCTGGAATCCGATGGCCACGAAGGACATGGTCGGGAACCAGATGGCGAGGATTTTGCCGCTCATGTTATCAGCTCCGTAGGATAACCATACCGCAAGCGCCACCAACCAGTTACAACCGATCCCGGATACAAAAGCTTCAACAAAGGTCGCATCTAGCTTGTGACCCGCCATCTCCACAGTCTTGGCCAGATAAGGTCCGGTCTCTGTCAGCCCAGCTACATGGCCGAAGAAATAAGCTACGAATAGAGCACCGAGAAAGTTGCTTATCGTAATTAGAATAATATTCACGGCACCCTCACGAAGCGTGATCTTTCTGGCCATCCTGGCAAGGGGGACCGCCATCATATTCCCGGTCAGCAGCTCTCCTCCCGCCAGCAGCACCAGAATTAGCCCGACGGGGAATACGGATGCTCCAATAAAAGTAGCAAAGCTGCCCCAAGCCTTCGGTGCACTCGCAATCACACGTATATCAAGCAGAAATCCCAGGGCAATGAATGCTCCCGCCAAAAATCCAAGAATCAACATCGTAACCAACTTGTTATGCGCTTTGTGTGTGCCATTCTGAACCGTTATCTCTGCAATTTGGTTCGGTTTATAATAAGCCATCGCAAAGGCCTCCCTCAGTAGATTTATCTCTCACTCCAATCTTATTGTAGTGCGTGCCCCCGGCGTAAAAAGTAACAAAAGTCATAGTTAGTGAATATTTTCACATATTTAATAGCTTGATATCTGTATGAAAAAAGCCGCCCTCCCTTTCGGGAAGACAGCTTGAGGTGTAAGTTAGCAATGGTTAACAGGATTATACGTGAGCGGGCTCTTTCGATGGCACAGGAGGAAGCGCCTGAAGTCCTGCGGTGTTCAAGAAATTCCATGGCTTGTTATAATGCGGCTGGAAGAAGAAGTCGATAAAGGCCAGCTGCTCCATCTTCATATTGTTCTGAACGCAGACCGAGATCGTATTGATCGACTGGGTAAGATCAGCCTTCGACATGAGCTGCGCCCCGAGAATGCGCCGGGTTTCCTTTTCAAAAACCACTTTCAGCTTAACGGGTTCATGTGTAGGCATGAATTCAGGGCGGTAGTTCTCATTGATGATGACTGCTTCTGCATCGATCCCAGCCTCTTTTGCCGCCACTTCGGTCAGGCCAGTTCCGGCAATGTTATCTTCATAAATCTTAATACCCGAAGTCCCCTGAGTTCCCATGTACGAAACGGTAGGCTCTACCAGGTTACGAGCCACAAGTGTACCCATACGAACCGCATTAGTTGCCAGCGGAATATAAGCATGCTTCTTGGTTGGATTATAGAAGACCGCGCAGCTGTCGCCAGCGGCATACACATTCTTCTTACTCGTCTGCATGAACTCATCCACGATGATCGCACCGTTATCCAGCATATCCACTTGGCCTTTCAGGAGGCCCGTATTCGGGCGGAAGCCGATACACATGATGACAAGATCCGCGTCATATTCACCCTTGGAAGTTACGACTTTAGTGACATTGCCATTCTCCCCTTCGAACCGGGTTACTTTCTCCCCAAGCGCAAGCTTGATGTCATGTTCCTCCAGGTTCTTCTCGATGGCATCAGTAAATTCCGGATCCAGGTATTTGCTGAGAATGCGTTCTTCAGCATCAATCAGGGTGACTTTCTTGCCATTCAACTGAAAGGCTTCAACCAGCTCCACTCCGATATATCCGGCGCCCACAACCACGATATTGCGCGATTTCTCAGCTTTCTCGATAATCGTGTTGGAATGATTCCAGTTCTTCGAGAGAACAATATTATTAAGCTCACTTCCTTCAAATTTAGGTACAATCGGCCATGAACCGGTAGTTACGATGAGCTTGTCATAGCTGTCCTCAAACTCTTCACCGGTCTGAAGGTTACGTGCAACCAGCACGCTCCGGTCCGTATCTACACTTACCACCTCATGAAGCATCTTCGTATTCACACCAAGCTCTGCAAGCTGCTCAGGCGAAGAGTAGAAAAGGCCCTGCGGGTCTTTGACCATACCACCTACATAGAGTGCGATCCCGCAAGATAAGAAGGAAATATTGTCATTGCGTTCATACACAGTGATCTCGGCCTCCGGATACAACTTGGCGGTGTTAACAATGGCTGCGGTTCCTGCATGGGTACATCCGATAACTGCTACTTTCATGATTTCTTCCTCCTCCATATTTATCAGCAAAATGTATTAATTCGTTAGGTTATTCGTCTTATTGTGAAAAAGTTCACTTTCAAATCTGTGATCTTGTGAATTAATTCACCTTATGATGCTATTATAGTGTGATTTTTTTCACATTACAATAGGTTGATACGTTATTCACATAACGTTCACAATACACCGCTTTTTTGCCCTTATTTGTAGTTGCGCAATTCCAAGCATAATATGGAGGTTCCTGGTCGCTGCTTCTTAGCTGAAGCCGCTGTATACCTAGTCTCTCCGCAGAGCCTGCGGCCTATCCTCTTCCTGATTTCTTTTAAAAGGGGGATTATGCGGGTAATGGAATGAATACAGGGAAAGATTAATATTGAATTATGTGACGTGAATTCTGATAAGGAGGCCGGGTTCATGAAAACCATTTTTGTTGCCGGGGCACACGGAGGAACGGGAAGACGGATTGTTCGTGATTTGATCAATGCAGGATACCGTGTGCATGGATTGGTAAGAACAGAAGAACAAGCAGCAGCTATTCGGGAGACGGGCGCTGAACCTTTTATCGGAGATCTGAACGGGGTGTTCTCAGATGGGCTTAAGGGAGCGGATGCGGTGATCTGTGCGGTAGGCTCTGGTGCCTCAGGCAATCCGGAAGAAGTCGACCATTTGGGGACAGTACGGCTCATTGAGCAATCCATGCTGGATGGCGTGGACCGGTTCGTTCTGATCAGTTCGATCGGCACCCTTGCTCCTGAGCAAATGCCGGAGTTGCTGAAGCCCTTCCTGCTTGCCAAACGGCGTGCTGAGAAGGTGTTGGAGGAGAGCAAACTGAACCACACCATTATTCGTCCGGGTGGACTCACGAATGAACCTTCAACCGGGCGGGTGAAGGCAACTATTGGAGTTACACAGTCTGGACGAATCTCCAGAGATGATGTTGCCAAGGCGGCGGTTCTCGCCCTGTCCCTCCCCCAGACCGAATCCTGCGAGTTCGAAATCGTTGAAGGGGACGTCCCTCTGGAAGAAGCACTAATGCAGCTTAGCTCCCTACAGAAGGATCGCTCCGAATAAGTAAAGTTTCCTCTCATGACAAATAAGCCGTCTCCCTTCAAGGGATGCGGCTTATTACTTGTCACTTGGCCAAAGGAGACTGGATCAACATCAATGGCCTCTATGCTTGTCCTTGGCCTTCTGCCGTGCGATTTCCCGCTTGCGCTCCTTCAGTTCTTCGCGCTGCGCCTTGCCAATCACCCGCTTCAGCTGCTTGCGCTGCTCCATCTGCAGCTTAATCGCCTGCTCGGCATAAGTCCCCACGCCATGAGATCTGCTCTCTTCGGCTGCAAGCCTCTGCAGCCGCTTGGGATTCACCCGGCGAGTGGGGAGCTGCTTGCCTTCCACTTCGGCCGTCATCGATTCCATCAGCGCAGCCAGATGCTCACTGATGAATTCAAGCACCTCGGCATCTGCCGGTTCGGAGCCGAACACATACCGGCCGGCCCGGACTTTGCCACCGGCCTCCTCCTGCACTACACCTACCCAATATGGACCTTCGTAATACACTGTTAACTTCATACCTGTTAACCCCCTCTGTTCTTACGAAAGCGAGGGACATCCCGAGGGGGGAAGGTTACTGCTCCCTTACAGTTGAGCGGATGACACGCTTATGACCATAGAGAGGTCCGGACTACCAACCGGACTGTGTTTTTACGCCTTCATGGTTATGATACGAAAAAGCACGTGCAGCTGCAATCCGTATTTCCAAAAGAAAAAGGACCGCTGCAGTGCGTGCAGAACGATCCTTTATTTAGCCTGGGCGGCTGCCATGATGGAAGCCGCCTTCTCTTCACGCTGCTGACGTGTCAATTTTGGACAGGAGTAGCAATAGCCATGGCCCGTATCGGTACGGTAAGCCAGGCAGCAGGTGGGCTTCATCTGCGACAGCTGGCCGGGATTATAGGGATCATCAATCCATTTCGGCTTGTAATCGAAAGGGTTCCTGGCGAGCCCAAAGATGGCTGAATCAACATCCTTGATCAGATACTCATAATCCTCCTGCAGCCGGATGCGATCCGCTTCCTGTTCCAGCGTATCCCCAATATGCCTCAGATAATAGGCAACTCCAAGCGGCAGCTGTCCCCAGATCTGAGCTGCTGGAAGCCCCGACACGCTGGCAAGCACCTCGACTACTGGACGAAGGGTATCTCTATAGAAACTCTGGATAGCTTCTGACCTCCAGATGTTCCTGTCCTGTTCCGGCCAGGGGTGCTCAGCGGCGTTCAGCAGTCTAAAGAATATAGAGGGATATCCATTCCTCCTGCTAATATGCAGGGTCAAATTGGTCAATGAGAGATCCAGCCTGTTCTCAGTCAAGGAGATCATATACTGAAGAGTGACACCTAATCCTCTCCATGCCGAAGCGAAATAAGTGGCAGCGACCTGCAGGTCCTGTCCCTTGATCTCGACTTGGTAGGCCTTAAGAAAAGCAGCTGCTGCCTCCTCCGTAAGCAAATCAGAAGCCGGCATGCTTAGAACCGCATCCAGAGGATCTTCTCTCACCATGCAGAACAATTGTTCAAAAAGTTCATAATTGAGTTTCAAGATTGTCCCTGCCCTTCTGTGACCTGGCTTATAAGCCCCTAATTATCTTGAGGATGCCGCTCGCATCCCCACACGGCCATGCTGAGCAAGGGACTTCTTGGCTGGCCGGGGTTCATAAGTCCGGTAAGCAAGATCATACGGCAGACACAGCGGAACTCCGCTGCGGGGATCTATAACGATATCCGCTTCAATTCCAAATACTTCGCGAAGCACATCCTGGGTTACCACCTCTTCAGGAGTGCCTGCAGCTATCGCCTTACCTCGCTTAATCGCTATGACGTGATCGGCATAACGGGCCGCATGGTTCAAATCATGAACGACCATAACGATCGTACGATTGGCTGTAGCGTTCAAGCGTTCAAGCAGGTGGAGTACCTCAAGCTGATGGGCCATATCCAGGAATGTAGTAGGTTCATCGAGGAATAGAATCTCCGTCTCCTGGGCCAGAGCCATCGCAATCCAGGCACGCTGACGCTGTCCGCCCGACAGCTGATCAAGAGGCCGGTCAGTGAATTCCAGCATGCCTGTCGCTTCAATCGCCCACTCAATTACCTGCTTATCCTCCATTCTCAAGCTGCCGAAACCCTTCTGGTAAGGGAACCGGCCATAGGAGACAAGCTCATACACGGTCAGGCCCTCAGGAGCAGTCGGATTCTGCGGGAGAATAGCCAGCTGCTTGGCTACCTCACGGGTAGATTGTTTATGAATAGACTTGCCATTCAGGATGACACTGCCGCCTTTTGGCTGCATGATCCGGGCCATAGTCTTAAGAATTGTCGATTTGCCGGAGCCATTCGCTCCAACAAGAGCTGTTATTTGGCCGTCAGGAATCTGTATGTTCAAATCTTCTACAATTAATCGTTCTTCGTAAGCTATATCCAAGTGTGAGGTCTGTAACGATACCATAATTTTTCTCCCTCTCCGGTAAGCTGTAGTCTCAATATGGTTGATAATCATTATCAGTATATATTTAAAGATAGTGATAATGATTATCAATGTCAATAATTATTTTCATTTGAGCAGCTCTTTTATTCATGCATCACTGACAACGCGGCTAATTTTCGTTCATAATAGAGGCTGATTCTACATACCCCATAGATGTAATCCCAGTGCAATGAGCAAGATCCCACAAGTTAAGACATAATGCCGTCCATGGTTCTTTCCGTACAAAGCAATCCCATTAAAAATACGGGAACCCACCACGAATGCTGCGCTCCCCAGTAATATTCCTAAAGCGATGCCCTTACACAATTGAACGAGCCCGAGCAGCAGCATGGCAGCGTGAGCAATCATGAACAATGTGAGAGACCATTTTCTTGAGGAGGTCAATTCTAAGAAGATGTTCGGGGTAGTGATATTTTTTCTGCGAATGATAACAGTTCCAGCTCCAGCCAAACTCAACCCGCCAAACAAGATAAATATTAGGCTACTAACCATAATACCTCAGTCCCTTCAACGATTTAGGATCAGCTTATAACGTGGGGTCAACCCCATGGCAACCTTCATTTTTGTTGAAATCAGTTTGTCTGGACGAGAATAGAGGAGTAGAGAACTTTTGAAAATAAGTGAGTTTATCAAACATGCAGGAACTACGAGGGATACCGTACGTCACTATGAAATGTTAGGCTTGATCAAGCCAGAGTGGGTTCAAGGCAGAAGAGATTATACAGACAAGCAGCTAAGTGATATGGACGCTATTATGGAGATGAAATCTATGGGCCTTGAGCTAAAAGAAATCCAAATGATCGTTAGTCTCAAAAGCGAGAGAGGCTGCGGGTCGGGGGCTTTGATCGAGGGTGTAATTAACAAGCTGACTGATCAGTTCACGGCTCTTCTTCGTGAGGAAGAGAGGCTGAGACAATCCAGGCAGGCAATCGAAGCCGTGCTGCACGAATTGAGGAGCTTACACGCTCAAAATGCAAAAGAGCAGCCTACTCCCTAAGGGTAGAGCTGCTCCTTATAATTAAAAACATGGGACTAGCTTAGTCCGCTGCTTGTGCAAGACGAACGAGCAGATGCGCAAGCTTATGGCGCTGATCCTGATCGCCGACTTTCCAGAGCTCCTGCAGAAGCTTCTCTTCGCTGTTGCGAGGCTCTTCTTTCTCCGCCAGGTAACCCGCGATTTTCTCAGCCGCCTTAGCCATCATTTCCTCGCTAAGTCCGATATTTTGAGCAAGTTCAACTCTTTCAGAAAGATATTTTTTGAAGGATTGGAAATCGCTCAAAATTTTATCCTTTTGGCTATCATCCATCCGATCCAACGCATTATCGACCTTATTCAGTGCAACTTCGCCTTCTTTGTTAACAGCATGTTCTTGTTCAGACATGGTACTGCCTCCTTTGGCTGATTGAATGAGTTGTGTGCGTGCGTGTACATACCTTCATAACCCATAGGAATGATGGATGAATCATTTATTACTAGTCAGGGAGTCCCAGATACTTTTACTGCATTATAATATTCTTCGAGCGTAATCCCCTTGCTTGTAACATCCTGCGCAATATCCTTGCCTACATAACGAATGTGCCAAGGCTCGTATTTATACCCTGTAATAGATTCCTTGCCTTCCGGATAGCGAATGATAAAGCCATACTCCTGAGCATGTTCCTTCAGCCACTCAGCTTCTTTGGTTCCCCCAAAGCACGATTCCGCCGCACACTTTCCATCGCTTCCAGATACATCAATAGCCAGCCCCGTCTGATGCTCACTGTATCCAGGTACAGCGCTGTAGGTCTTAGCCTTCTCCAAGCCGTCCTTCTTCACATAACGATTGAACAGACTGGTCTGTGTCTTCTTGGAACGGTATGCCGATACTCCAGCCAGAGAAATTCCGTCCTTCTCGGCACCAGCGAACATCTCCTCAAGAGCGGCTGCTGCTTCCTTGCGCATCTTACGCTTGTCGATCTTCTCACTGAAGGTGAACGGGACGTTCGGGTATACCAAGTCCTTCGGCTCATAATCGTCCGGCAGGCCAAATTGCTTGTTCACTAGGACCGCATCGCTTTCCGGATCGGTTGCGGTCTCCTTCAAGCCTTCACTATGACCCTCGGACTTCACGGTACCCTTCTCTCCCGTTCCCTCAGTAGTATTTCCCGTTTGTGTTCCTGAAGATTCAGAGGGAGCGGATGCCGGTTCAGTAACCTTCCCTTGACCCGTCTCAGTTCCTGGGGTCTGCTGGGCTGACGATGACTCCGGGGTCTTGGTGCTGGACGGAGCATTATCCTTCGCACATCCGGCCGATAGGGCTGCTGTGAGCAGGAGCGCCACCGCTGTCATGGACAGTCGGACCATACGGCTTGACTTGCCAGACTCTGCGGTATGAGACTGTATCTCTTCTCGTTGGTTCTTCATCCTTGTGGTTCCTCCTGTCATCCGGACTGAGCCGGTTCTCTATATAATTTAGACTGATCCTGCGGAAAAAAGTTACATGTGAGGCTTGGGTCACCAGCTTGAGAGTGCAAAGATACTGCGAAAACCCAGGCTGGAGCCTCGGCTTGCCTCCTGCGCTGCGTACACAGCAAAAGCCGGCTCAATGGATGAGCCGGCTGCATGCAAGTGCCTTACCGCTTGCCGCCTCTGCGGCTGCGGTCACTGCCGCCGGCACGGCCGCCTTGGCCGGCCTGCCGGGCGGACCCGCCCTGGCGCGGCTTCGAGCCGCCGCGCCCGCGGGAATCACCGCCGCCAGGGAACGGCGGCGCGTCGCTACGGCCGGCCGAGCTGCGCCGGCCGCCGGACTGTCCGCGGCCCTCGCTGCTCGCGCCGCGGCTGCTGTAGCTGCTGCGCTCGCCGCCGAAGCCGCGCTCGCCTCCGCGAGCACCATCGCTGCGCTCGCCTCTGCTGCGTTCGCGTCCGCCGCTGCTGCCGCTCTGACCGCGCTCGCCACCGCTGCTGCGCCCACGGTTGCCGCTCTGGCCGCGCTCGCGCCCGCCACTTCGGCCGCCACTGCTGCGGCCTCCGCTGCGCTCACTGCGGCGGGAGCCTTCGCGCTCCCCGCTTCTGGAGCGGCCCTCTCCTTCCTCGTGGCTCACCGAGGACTTCTTCACCGCCGTGAAGGAATGGCTTGATGGCTCGTAACGCTCTCGGTCAATCCGCTGGTTAATACCGCGCTCAATATCCCGAAGCTCTGGCATATCCTTTGGCGCTACAAAAGTAACCGCGAGCCCCTTCTCCCCTGCACGGCCTGTCCGGCCAATCCGGTGAATATAGCTCTCATGATCCTGGGGAACATCGTAGTTGTAGACGTGGGTTACGCCTTCCACATCGATTCCGCGGGCCGCCACATCCGTAGCTACCAGGAACTGCAGCTTCGCATTCCGGAAAGAACGCATGACCTGTTCCCGCTTCGCCTGGGAGAGATCACCGTGTAATTCTCCCGAGATATAGCCTCTCTCCTGCAAGGCTTGATTCAGTGCCTTGGCCCGGACCTTCGTCCGGCAGAAAACTACGGCTAAATAAGGATGGTCGCGCTCCATCATATCGACGAGGGCATCTTCCCGGGTACGGTCCGTACATTCAATAACCAGCTGGCGGATATTGCCGCGCGGAATATGGTCCTGCTTGGACGCAATCCGTACATCCTGCGGCTCCTTCATATACACCTTGGCCAAATTTCTTACCTTCTCGGGCATCGTTGCCGAGAACAGCATCGTCTGCCGGCTTCTTGGGATGGAGCGCATAATGCTCTCCACTTCCTCGAAGAATCCCATATGCAGCATTTGATCGGCTTCATCGAGTACCAGCATTCTTACCTTATCGAGCTTCAATGCTCCGCGTCTCATATGGTCAAGCAGTCGTCCTGGTGTACCAATGACAAGCTGGCATCCTCCCTGCAGCTTGCGCAGTTGGCGCTCCACATCCTGGCCCCCATAAGCCGCAAGCACGGACACACCCTCACGCCCGGCAGCAAGCTTGCGTGCTTCAGCTGTAATCTGGATCGCAAGCTCCCGGGTCGGTGTAATTACCAAAGCCTGAGCGTTATCCAGCTCAGGACGAATTTTGTGCATGATCGGAAGAAGGAAAGCCAGCGTCTTGCCCGTACCCGTCTGAGCCTGGGCAATCAGATCATGCCCCGCGAGCAGCTTTGGAATCGATGCTTCCTGAACAGGCGTGGGGCTCGTAATCCCCTGTTCCTGCAAAATATCATAAAAGGCGGGCAGAAAGCCCCAATCTTGAAATGTTGTCAAATGCATTCACCTCATAATTCAAATAGTCGTACATCCTTCGCACTCATTGTAACAAGGTTTCCCGCTACAAACAAAAGACCGGGTACGCCCCTTGCCAGGCGTTCCGGCCTTTTCATTATTTCCAGTATAACACGGTTTAGCTGTCAGTAAGCTTCAAATTAACACTTATTTAGCGCCTGCCTATCCGGATATCCGTGCCGCCCACTTTGCGGCTTGCAGCAGCAGCTTGCGGTACACCGGATGCTGGAAAGCTGGCTGATCATTACCCGGCATCAAGTATACGACACGGCCAAGACCATAAGCATGCGCCCAGGCTGCCGGATGCCATTCCCCATCGGCACTGTACTCCAGCAGAATCGTCTTTTCCGTAAAAGGATCGAATTCAAAACGGTAAGGCTCATCTTCGATCTTGAAGCTTTCAATTCCCAGAGTAATATCATGCCCAGGCTCGGTAACACGCAGCTCCAGCGTTTGTCTTGAGCGGTGTGCGGTATGCTTGGCTCCAATGAGCTGAGCGATCTCGTAACGGGTATCCATGATAATCCCATTATGTAGAATAAGGAGACCGCCTCCCCCGCTGACAAATGACAGTAGACCCCCAGTCTGCTTCAGTGACAGTTTCTCCGTCCAGCTGTCCAGATAGGATATGCACAGATCAAATGCACCGAGATTGTTATATTCAAACATATGGTTGTTCTCACTGCACTGCACGCTTAAATAATCCTGCAAAGTATGGGTGATTTCCGCGTCCACACCTTGCAGAGGGTGAAATTTGGGATGCGTATAGTCCCCGATCAACAGCGCTTTTTTCTTATTCATAGGTCATCTCCTCACGCAGGGGGCCTTCTAGACAATGGCTCATTCTGCATTTAATTCAATGTATCCTTAAGCTTAAAAAATGGCTGGCTTTCGCCGGAGTAATATCGGGCCAGCTCTACCATCATGCTGCCCATTCGTTCCTCCCGGGGAGCAACGATCCGTGGAATCCCAGCTTCCACAAGGCCTTGCGCCGTAACCTTCCCAACGGCTACCGCTACGACTGGCCCGCTAAGTGCTTCGATTAATTCGGTTAATCGGCCGCTTCGGGCGGCGTAATCCATCAGGAATCTGACCTGCGGAGTACTGGTGAAGGTGACCGCATCAATCCTGCCTCCGAGAAGGTCAGCGAGCAGACGCTCCAGACTCTCGTCTGCAGGTGGAATGTGACGGTAAGGCAGGATTTGCAGTGTTCTCGCTCCCTGCTCCTCCAGCCAATGGATCAGCTTAGGGGCAGGATCACCATGAAGCTGGATCATGACCGTTTTTCCTTTGAAATCGTATGCGGAAAGTGCCCGTATCAACCCTTCTGTACTGCCATCGTCATCCCGAACCAAGGGCTCAAGCTGCCGTTTCTTGAGTCCGTTCACGGTCTTGTAGCCTCTCGCAGCGATCGAGGTATTACGGAGAAGATCCCAGTATTCACCGGCAATCCCCATGTCTTCTGCCATCTCGAACAGAGCATCCAGACCTACGCCTGTCGTGAATACGGCCCAGTCGGGACGGTTCTCCACCCAGGCTACCAAGCCGTTACGCAGATCCGTATCATCGAGGAATACGGTACCCTGCGCCGGAAGGATGAGTGGGATACCTCCCATATTTTCGACCAATTTACTTAGATCCTCTGCTTTCCTGGGACCTGTAAGTGCGATTCTCTTCCCTTCAAGTCTCCTTGCCATCGTTCTCCCCCCAGTGCTTAACCTGGCTTAAGCTTTTCTACTGCTATCAGCTTATACGAGACCGAAAAGGTTGTAAATCGTTCTAAGGTATTCTTTCCTTCAATCCTGACTTTTAACATATTCCGGAATGACTAAAAGGACTGTTGTCAGGTCAGCGTGTGATAACCTGGCAAACAGTCCTATTGTCCTTATCTGGAAATATTACGAAATCTTGAACTTGCCTACGAGCTCCTGAAGCTGATCTGCCATCCGGCTGAGATCGGCCGACGAGGAAGCAATCTCCTCTACAGAAGCCAGCTGTTCCTCGGCTGCCGCAGAAATGGTCTGCGTGTTCCCCGCCGATTCCTCAGAAATCCGGCGAATCTCGGTGATCGAAGCATTCACCGTTCCGGCACCGTCAGCCAGCTGGACAGCGGCCTCATTTACTTCGTCCACTTTTCTCGCTACTTCCTTAACCGCTTTGCGAATCCGTGAGAACGAACGTCCTGTCGAATCTACCGCTAATATGCCCTCTTCTACCCGCTTGACTGCATGATCCATCGAATCGATCGCTCTCTTCACTTCACCTTGAATTCCTTGGATCAGGTCACCAATCTGATGCGCCGATTGCTCGGAATCGGTGGCCAGCTTACGGACTTCTTCAGCTACCACAGCAAATCCACGTCCATGCTCTCCGGCTCTGGCTGCTTCAATGGAAGCATTCAAGGCCAGAAGATTCGTCTGCCGGGCAATTCCCGTAATTACGCCGACTATTCCTCCGATATGATCGGTATGACTGCTCAATGTCTTAATAACCCCGCCCAATTCCTCCACCGTCTGGTTAATGTTCTCGATTTTCTCGACAACACGGATTACCGAGGTATTCCCGTCTTCGGCAGCTTGAATCGTCTGACCCATCTTGCTGGTCACATCCTTCAGATTGTCGGACATGTTAAATACTTGGCCTGTCATGTCCTCTACCCCGTCGGATCCTGTCTCCACACTTTGAAGCTGGCGCTCGCTCCCTGCAGCTACCTCCTGAATCGTAATCGTCACATGCTCAATGGCCCGCGTCGTCTGCTCCGCACCGGCGGAGAGCGCCTCTGCAGATGTGCTTACGTTATTGGTAGTCTCTTGAACATGTAGAATCATGTCCCGCAAATTATGCACCATGATAGAGAAGTTCCCTGCCAGGTCGCCGATTTCATCGTTGTGCATCACCACAACATCTGTCGTAAGATCTCCCTGGCTCACGCTCTCTGTCTCTTTCTGGAGACGATGAATCGGTCTGATAATGGAGCGGATAATGAAGACAATCACAGCACCCGCCAGCGCAAGAGAACCCAGCAACACAGATATAGAGACAATCAGACTTGTTGATGCCGAGCCATTAATTTCGCTCTGATCCCGGATTCCTGCAATTCTCCAGCCTGTTGAGGCATTCTCCACCGTAAGGATTTTAAGGGTCTTATCATCCCCGGCGTAATTGATCTCGTCCATATTGCCGTCGGACTTATAGATTTCATTGATATAAGCTTCCTTAGCGGCTGCCCCCTGCTTGCCAGAAGGATTCACCACATACTGCTTCTTGCTGTCGAGAATTACAATGTACCCTGTCAATCCGAGCTTCATCGCTACGGATCTCTGGAGGACCTGAAGATTCAACGTCAGGCTCAGCACGCCGGTTCCGTCTTTTAATTGACGGGATATGTATACAACGGGGGTCTTCTCTTTATTGACGAATACCGGGCTAATGAACGTGGTGTCCGCCGTTTTCATTGGATCATTGAACCACGAGCTCTTCAGAACTTCGGCAGGCGTATCTGTCATTTTCCCGTCTGTCGCCTGGATCAAAGTGCCCTGCGGAGTGGCCACAAAAACATTTTCCACATCCGTATTAAGACCTAAATATTCATCCAGCTCGCCTACCAGCTCCGGCTTACCCTCTTCTGTCAAGTCGTCCGGTGTAATGTTCCTTCCCAGAAATTCGACATTAAGTGTTTTGTCGGAAATCTTCTCATCAACCAGCTGATTGATTAGCTTGACGGTCTCTTTGGAGTTATTGGTAACTTCTCCAATCATGGAACCGGCAGAGGTCACAAAAATCACCGTGCCAATAAGAATGCTCGGAACCAGCAGTATTCCTGTAAAAGCAAGTATCAGCTTCTTCCGAATCGTAAATCTGTTCTTTCTCTTGTTCTCTGTTTCTTTATTTTTCTCTTTTTCTTTCTTTTTCAAGAGAAATCTCCCTCCTACTCTTCGTTTCAATAGTTCATTTCTATGAACTACTTGAACTTCTATCCTCATAGTTTATCGGCAGCTTGCTTGATATTTTTGACAAACAAAATAAGAACCCGTCTATTAGGACAGGTTCTCTAGCAACATTAGTCAGCCATTCGGTACCCTACTCCACGTACTGTGGCGATATAGGTCGGGTTGGAAGCCCGGTCGCCCAGCTTGCGGCGCAGGCTCTTGATATGGACGTCTACCACGTTGCTTCCGCCAAGGAATGAGGTATCCCATATATCACTTAACAAATCCTCACGGGACAGGACCGCCCCGTCGCTGAGCAGAAGCTTCACCAGCAGATCGTATTCCGTCTTGGTGAGCTCAATTCGTGCACCGCTGCGGTAGACGGACATCTTCTTGCGGTCGATCCACAGATCCTTGTAGATTGCCGGCGATGTACCGCTCAGGAGCAGAGAAGCAGGAGCTTTCTTGCTGCTGTTCCGGATAATCCGCTGCGCATGATATAGAACCTCTTGGGTTCTTGCTGGCCATACCAGCAGCTCCTGCTGGCGAAGCCGGTCATCCATGCGGGGAAGCATGGACTCCTTGATCAGCAGAAGGGTAGGAATATCCTCCGTGTGCTGTGTCATTAAGGTCTTCAGGGCAGCCTCATCCTCCTGTTCACGGTAGGCTGTGAGGTCCAGAATAAGCAGATCCGCAGACTGGGCATTTCGGATCCCCTGCTCCAGATGATGGAATACCATCACGTCGAAGCAGCCCTCAGACAGATCGCGCACCAGTTCGTGGAGGCCTCTTGGAAGCGGGCTGACAACGATGACCCGCTGGGTAACCGGACAGAAATCCGGCTGTAAGGCTTGTTCAGCTTCTTTCACTTCTTCTGTCGGCATTGTCCGCACACCCCCCCAAATACGACATGTGCGTGATGGACGTCATACCCGGTCTCCCTAGCTACGTCAGCACTCCACGCCTCCGGAATTTGGGTCATCACTTCATCTACACGCCCGCACACTTCGCAAAGAATATGCTGATGATCGTCCAGCTTGGCATCATAACGGCTGGCAGCCTCCCCCAGCTTAAGCTCCCGGATCATTTCCTTGTCAGTCAAATATCTAAGTGAATTATATACGGTACCGTAGGCAAAATTATGACCCAGCTCTACCAGGCGATTCATAACCTCGGCTGCCGTAGGATGGTCATTTGAATTCCGGACGACCTCATATACAGCACGGCGCTGTGTTGTCAGGTTTAATGATTTCATACTTACTCATTCCCTTGATTGTATTTAGAATAAGTATAAATATAAATAGCGAGGATGTCAATGGATCCATCCATCATGGCTGAATGACCGCCAGCTTATTCTCACATAATACAGATATATAGCTGTATTAGCGGCCCAAATCCGAAGTCACAGGCAGGGCAAATTATCCGGGAGGTCTGGTCCTC
Source organism: Paenibacillus zeisoli (assembly GCF_003994465.1). Lineage (GTDB taxonomy): Bacteria > Bacillota > Bacilli > Paenibacillales > Paenibacillaceae > Fontibacillus > Fontibacillus zeisoli. Next base: position 191,825 of record NZ_RZNX01000002.1, read on the forward strand.
ATGTTGAGAAAGTATGCTGTGGTTGCTGTCATGTGGGTGCTCTCGCTTGGCATGATGCTATTGATGGATATGATTGTGGGGCAGCATTGGCAGGACACGCTGAGTAATGTGAAATATCAACTGATTACAGGGGCAGAGAAACTAATAGCTGTCTTGCTTCTTGCAGGCTGGCTTGTTCCTGATCTCATCAAAGTAATTATGAACATGCGAAAAAAACGTTCCCGCTAATCTTCCGAAGTCTTGCCCCGGGTGGGCTCGGCCTCCGATCCCGGGTCAGGGACTGCCTGATCCTTACCGGAGCCCCGCTTAGAACCCGCAAGCTGCGCATCCTGCGTATCCTCCGGCTGTTCCGCTTCAGCTCCCTGTGTATCCTCCTGCTGTCCCGCATCAGACCCCTTCGTACCCTGCGCCTGCTTCGCATCAGACCCCTGCGCTCCCTGCGGCTGTCCCGCATCAGACCCCTGCGTACCCTGCGCCTGGTTCGCATCAGACCCCTGCGTACCCTGCGCCTGGTTCGCATCAGACCCCTGCGTATCCTCCGGCTGCTTCGCTTCAGCTCCCTCCGCTCCATGCGGCTCTGCGGAGCTTTGGAGTTGGCCTCCACTGGAGGCTGCTTTCTTCTTGGAAGCTGTACGCCATTTGTATATCCATCCTGCAATGTATAGGATTAGAGGAATGACTACAAAGAAGAACGGGTCGATCCGGTACAGGATTTCAGCACCCTCCTCCAGATGCTCAGGCAGACTTTTCGCCACTACTAAAGAAATGAGCAGAACTAATAGAGCCATCGGATAGATCAGCTTGCGATAAGCTATTTTGAATAAATCGGCCGTTCCGATCAGAGCAACATAGAAGTATATTCCAACCTTAAAAAAGTCATCTATGATCAAGGTCATGACGATAAGAATATCGTTACGCTGAATGAAATCAGATATCGAAGCCTTGCTGATTGTCGTCATTAAGGGCAGCGGGGAACGCTGAACCATATCTACTCCCAGCACCGCCACATTAATCATTGAGGTGTAGCTTAGAATAATCCCGGACACCAGAATGGCTATATAACCAGCCTTCACCCCCGTCTTTGCATTCCCCAAGTAGGGCAGGAGCATAGAAAAGCAAATAATCTCACTGAACGGAAATGCATAACTTTGCCTATAAAACGTCTCAAGTACGGGACCAATCCCTCTTCCCAGAATCGGAAAAATCCGTTCCATTTCAATAACCCCGGACAAGATAAGCAGTATAGAGCTGAAGCTCCCAATGAGAATGACAACAACGGCAAATATAATCGCCGTTCGGGCAAGCACCTCAATCCCCTTATGGATCACATAAGCCACTGACATAATCATTAATCCATTTACAACAATCAACGGAGTCTGCTTAAGTGCTGTTGATAGCATTAAGGCCCCCCCGTCTCGCAGATCGCGGCCTGTCTGGTAGACAAAGAACACGATAAATACTACCCCAACGACCCAGCCCAGATACTTTCCAAATAATATTTGGGTATATACGGTCGGGAGCATTCCCGGAAACAATCTGTATAGAAAAGCAAATACCCCGAAGAGAAGCAGACCATAGCCCATCCCAAGCAGGATGGAGATCCAGGCATCTCTTCCGGCCCTCATGCCCAAATTGACCACGAGCGAGGTTCCCATCTGAAACAGGAGCATCAGCGCGAAGAGCTGGAAGGAGGTTATGCGGTTCTTTTCCATTCGGCTACTCCTCCTCCTTGGTGTTTTGGCTGCGGTAAGAACGGTCTCTCATACCCGAGTAACGAATCACGGTTTGGACATTGTACTCTACATCTAGGTGAGCAAAAACATCTGACCAGCGGGATTTAAGGGAGTTCCAGGCTTTTGGATTTGCCCGTTCAACCACGGAGCCAAAGCCGAACACATCGCTTTTGATCCGCTTGGCCTCTTCTACAGCAGATTGCATCTCTTGCTTGATCACCTTGTCTAGCTCCTGTTTGAGCTGGTCCAATACAGCATTCTTTCTAACATCCAGATCACAATTCAGTTCTTTGATGGAGGCTTGCGGCCTAACGGAGATCTTAATTACCGGATGCTCCGGATCTTTGAGTTCAGCTTTCACTTGGGTCCGCGAACGGATAACTTCATACGCTACAAACCCTTTGGCATCCGCGCATCCGGTTACCATGGCCGTTTGTTGTATTTTGTCACTGATCCAGATGAGTCCCCGGCTTTGGTGAGGGTTCATCCAGGTCACCAATTTATCTCCAGCGAAGATGCCTACCCCCTCCAGCTGAAGTATGCCAGGTGTATTGATCTGCTCAATGTTCGATTTGGTAGGTGCAGTCTGGAGATCACCTTCAACTTTGACACCATTAATGATTGGACCCCCGCCCGGGATTTGCAGGGCACGAATGACATCGTCAATTTCAACCCGGTAATTGTCGCCCAGCAGCCTGGACGATGCCTGCGATTTCTGGGCCAGGTCACTGGACGGAATTTTCCCAATCTGCGTCATGACTTTCACGATATCTGAGGCCATTTGTCCCTTGGCCAGATAGACCTGGGAGGTTGTCCTGATCTGGGCGTCACGCTCCATATAATCCAGCACATCCTGAATTCCATCTCTCGCAAGCTCTTCAGAGAAAATAAGTGCGTTGATATGCCCAAGGGAGAGATATCTCGGAACTTTACGTGAGGCTTCCCGGACCGCTTCAAATACAGTTCTCCCCTCCCCATCGTAAACGGCCACCGGAGCGCCGCCCCGGCTGTACTTTCCGGAGATTTCATCAGCAATAATGACCTGAAGGGATACCTTATACTTCGGCTTGTCTCCCTGCTGGATATCAATGGCCATCCCCGAGACTACTGCCCGCCTATTTAGCTCAATGCTGTCCCAGCAACCGGAGAGTAACAGCACTACGGCTCCCAGCATAAGAAGCCCAACCCATCTTCTGATCATGATGTCTGATTTCCTTCCTCACTGGATTTGGAAGAATTCGAGTCCTCATCCTCTGGCAGCTTATGAAAAGCCTTGCCCCACCTGCCTGGCTTCCCGCCAATTTGACTACCCAGGGGCTCGACCTGAAGTTTATTCTCTGCCTTTCGCTCCTCAGTTGGGGTAAGCGGCTGATTCTCATATTGAACAGAGCTTTGTCCGGAATTTTGAGAACCCTGAACTGAGCTTTGTTCCGGACTTTGGCGTGAACTTTGTCTTTGGCCTGAGTTCTGATCTGAGCTTTGTCCAGGCTGCTGTCCGCCCTGCGGAGAACCCGGGCTCTGAGGTGACCCGCTCTTCCGCAGCGCCCAGAAAGGAAAGATGAGAACCGTATCCTTCTGGCTCGACAGCACGAATGGACTAAACGGAGTCAGATACGGCATGCCAAAGGAACGCAGGCTGTTCAAATGAGCAACCAGGACAATAAGCCCCAGCGTAATTCCGTAGAAACCGAACATCCCCGCAAGAATCATGAAGAAAAAGCGGATCAGCCGCCCGGCGATGGACAGATTGTAGGCAGGTATAGCAAAGCTCGCAATCCCTGTGAGCGCAACTACGATAACCATAACGGGTGTGATAATTCCGGCCTCCACCACCGCCTGTCCAAGAATCAGGGCACCTACAATGGATACAGTCTGGCCGATCGCCCTGGGCATACGGACGCCGGCTTCGCGAAGAATTTCAAAGGCCGTCTCCATCAATACCGCCTCTACAAACGCCGGAAAAGGTACCCCTTCGCGCTGGGCCATCAGGCTGATCAGCATTTGTGTCGGAATCATTTCATAGTGAAAGGTAGTGAGTGCAATATAGACTGCCGGCCCGAGAATGAGCACAATAAAACTCAAATAGCGAACAAATCTCATTAGGATACTAATGTCAAAACGCTGGGAATAATCCTCAGCTGAATGGAAGAACTGGGGTAAAGCCGCAGGCATAATTAATACAAATGGTGTACCGTCTACAAATAACACTATTCTGCCTTCCAGCAGATTTCCGGCCGCTACATCCGGCCGCTCTGAATTAAAGATCGTCGGAAATGGAGTGAACGTATGATCCTGAATAAATTCCTCAATATAGGCCGACTCCAGGATAGATTCTGTATCGATGCTCTGCAGCCTGCGGCGCACTTCATCCACCAGCCGCTTCTCGGCGATGTTCTGAATGTACATCATCGACACACGGGTATTGGTGAAGTTCCCGATCTTCATGTTCTCGAGCCGGACATCCGGGGATTTAATTCTCCGTCTGACCAGCGATACATTCGTGACTACAGATTCCACGAAGCTGTCCTTGGGACCGCGAACGACCAATTGAGAGGTCGGCTCAGAAACCGAGCGGGCCTCTCCTCCCTGAGTACCCACGGAGATCACTTTCTCACACCCATCCAGTACAATGACTGAGTTACCCGACAGAATCGACAAGAGCATGTCTTTCCACTCCGTAATGACCTGGACTTCTCCGGAAGTGATGGTCCTGTGTAATAGAAACTGGATCCACCCTTCCGCATCATTGCGATCAGGCTCCTCATCGACAGTATCCAGCAAAGACTCGGTAACAAATTCACTCACCATATTGTGGTCAACGAGCCCATTCATGTAGACCAATGCAGCTTGCTTGGCAGTCTCCTTGCCCACCACCAGTCTGCGGATCAGGACATCAGAGCTGTCCCCGAAATCCTGCCTTATCCGCTTCAGTACCTGATCCAGTTCACCTGAGGCAGGGAAGCTCACCTCGGAGGAACTATCGTTACTTTTTGGCTGTGCCTGCTCCGCTGTATAGCTGCGGATGCTTCGTCCGCCCCGTCTGGATGTCCTGCTGCGATTCATGGAGTCCTGTTCCTTTCATACTCTTTAATTCCATTATTTACTTCAAGCCTCCTTAATATACGAGTAGGAAGAAGGACCACAGGCCGTCCCCCTATGCAGACGGATCGGAATTGGAACTGCCAACTGCCTCCCGCTTTGGGGGACATCCGTTTCTAATGTGTGAGAAATGGTAATAATTGATAACAAGTTATTTCCATATTGATGAGGAGGCTTAAACTATTCATGAACAGTTCCGTTCCACCGCACAGTGATCTCCCCCGATTCCCGGAGTCACTCTGGAGAAGTACAACAGACCTTCCCACTTTCGATAAGTTAAGAGAGACAATATATACCGACGTGGCGGTAATCGGGGCGGGGATTTCAGGGATTACCACAGCTTACCTTCTTGCCAAAGAAGGAGTCCGGGTAACCCTGGTCGAGATGAACCGGGTGCTCGAAGGCACAACCGGTTATACAACTGCCAAGATTACAACACAGCATGGTTTGATCTATGACAAATTGCTTCATCATTTTGGTGAAGAGCAGGCCAGACTTTATCACGATGCCAATCATGAAGCTATGGAGTTCATCTGGCGAACCGTTGGCGAACATGGTATTGATTGTGATCTTGAGAAACAGGATGCCTATCTGTACGCCGATTCGGACGAATCCCTCAAGCAGCTTCAGAAGGAATGGTCCGCTTATGAGAAGCTGGGGCTGCCTGGAGAATGGACAGAGTCGATACCTATCCCCCTTGTAGTTCAAGGGGCTATCAAGATGCCGGATCAGGCCCAGTTCCACCCGCTTCATTATTTGCGCACCATGCTGGATTACATCTTGAACCACGGCGGTACGATCTATGAGCAGACCACGCTGAGCGGCGAGCTGGAGCAGAAGGAGGACGGAGTTCTCCATCTGAAAACCTCGGACGGGTATACACTTAAATGTAATCAAGTGGTTGCTGCTACCCATTTCCCTTTCTATGATGGCGGCGGACTGTTCTTCTCCCGTCTCCATGCAGAAAGATCCTACGTGGTGGCGATCGAGCCGGAGACTTCGTATGCGGGCGGCATGTATATAAATGCCGGATCTCCAAGCAGATCCCTGCGTTCAGCCAAGCTGGATGGACGCGACGTCATTCTGGTCGGTGGAGAGAACCACAAGACAGGGCAAGGACTGTGTACGATCAAATATTATGAGAATTTGGAACTGTTCGGAGGAGAACTGCTTGGAGCCAAGCGGATTCCTTACCGCTGGTCTGCACAGGATCTGATCACTCTGGATGAGGTACCTTACATCGGACGGCTTAACGACAAGCACCCGAATATCTACGTAGCTACTGGATTCGGCAAATGGGGAATGACGAACGGTACCCTGTCCGCACTCCTTATCCGTGACTTGATTCTGAACCGGGATAACCGGTATGCAGAACTGTTCAGTCCTTCTAGGTTCAAGGCGGATCCCAGCATCAAGAACTTTGTGGTGCAGAACGCGAATGTGGCCAAGGAGCTTATCGCCGGCAAGGTAGATATTATCCACCGCAAGGCGGACGATCTGCAGCCGGATGAGGGAAGTCTGGTCCAGCACCTCGGGAAAAAGGCTGCCGCTTACAAGGATAAGGATGGCAAGCTGTTCATCGTGGATGCCACCTGCACCCATATGGGCTGCGAAGTGAACTGGAATGAGGGTGAGCGGACATGGGACTGCCCATGTCACGGATCCCGGTACGACCATAAGGGTAAGGTTATTGAAGGCCCGGCTACGGAGCCGCTGAAGCCTTATGATTCACAGCAGCATTAGACGGAGTGCGAGGTAGAAAAGACTAACAAAAATGACGTACACACGAACCCGTGTTGTACGTCATTTTATTTTGGTCTGGTTATGCTGCAATTGACTCATCTTCTCATTTGGCAGCCCCGTCTCCATATTTATGATCCCATTGATTCTTCCAGTTTGCATAAGATAGTCCTGTCAGTTCCTCAAGAGTCTTGCCCTCCAGGGAATAGACTGCGCCATTCATCTGATCGGAATGAGGGAAGGAAGATCCTCCGACAACTTTGCCACCTGTCATCATAATGTTCATGTCAGTAGGAAGATCATATTTCTCCGATAGAGGATGATGATCGACAATGAATCCGTAGGTAGTTATTTCACTGCCAAAATACCTCTCCGGCGGCTGCTTCTGAACAGACCAGGTCTGTGCGCACCAAGTCTCACGGAGCAAGGGCTTCTGCAAGCTGTATGTACTCAACTGGCCCCTATAACCTGTAACCTGATAACCCATCGATTTGATAAATGACTCCGCCGCCTTCTCATCCCCACGATAAAGATGCGGCTTATGAACACCATGTCCGAAAGAGCATCCCTCAGAAATAAGAGCAAGTATCAGCACAATTCCCAGCCCTATCCTTCTCACTATTCCCCCTCCTTAATCATACCTGTATAACGTCCCTAATGCCGCCAAAGTTGCAAGCCGCTAAATCTTACGTAATTATTAATTTATAATCAGTATGTTGCATTGTTCAGTAGTGCATGATACTATTTAGCTCAGATACTAATCAATGTTCAGTACTAAGGATTACACCACACATGAAAAAGAGGGGATGTCCCTTGGATATTAGCATCCAATTCAAGAAAGGTGCTCTGGAGCTGTGCGTGCTCGTGCTCATACATGAACGTGACCGCTACGGATATGAGCTAGCCCAATCCGTCTCCGAGCATATTGAAGTCGCCGAGGGCGCTCTATATCCGCTGCTTCGCAGATTGGTCAACGAAGGTTACTGCACTACGTATCTGCAGGAATCTACCGGTGGACCTCCGCGGAAATATTACAAGCTTACATCAACCGGTGAAACCCACATGAAGACACTAGTCACCGAGTGGAAGCAATTCGTATACAGCGTATCGAGATTAATCGAGAGAGGGCCACTATTATGAAAAAACATGAATTTCTTACCCAGCTAAGTGCGCAGCTATCCCAGCTGCCTCCAGAAGAAAGACTGGAACTGCTTGAGGATTATGAAGCCCACTTCGCCTTCGGGAGGCAAAATGGCAAGTCGGAGGAAGAGATCGTAAGCGAGCTTGGCGACCCGCATGAGCTGGCCAAGGAAGCGCTTGGAGAACGGTTCATCACACAAGAGCCTGTGTACTGGTACCATGACTCCAGCAAGGGACAGCCCCATTCGGCAGCTCCCGCTCAGCGGCGGGGCAGAGGTATGACTGCCCAGGTATTCATTCTGATTGGAATGTTCTTCGCGAATATCGTACTCGGTCCGCTGATGATTGCTTTCTGGGCAGTCGTCATCTCCATTATGGCGGCAGCTTTGGCGGGGATCGTAAGTCCTGCACTTCTAGCTCTGGATATGGTATTCCACAGCGTGTCACCGGCCAAATGGTTCGCGAGCATTTTTATGGTCGGCTTCGGAATCCTGCTTGGCGTAGGTTCCAAAGGTCTACTTAAGGGGGCACTCTTAACTACGCGGAAATACCTCAGCTGGAACTACCACCTTGCTAAAGGAGATGCATAATCATGAAAAAATTTATTGCACTAGCTATCCTGCTTATGATCGTTGGAGCCGGAGGTATGGCTGCTAACAAGTTCGCGTTCGGCGATGATCTTCCGGCTTATCATAAGAAGTGGACCTTCAGCGCCGGGGAGCTCAAAGAGCTCATGATCAATAGCAGTTCTGCTTCTATTGAAGCGGAATTCATCCAGAGCCAAGATGGCAGCAATTACGTGGAACTTTCGGGGAACATGAATCAGAATGTAATCAATAAGCTTGGCCATGTAGGCGTGAGTGGAGGAAAACTTGATCTTGACCTGTCTAGCGATAACGAATTCCGGTTCTTAAACGTGAATTTCCAGTCTACCAAGCAGCATATGGTCGTGGCCCTATCTGACCCATCCGAACTGGCCAAGGTCCAGGTTACTATGGACTCATCCGATTTGAATTTCAAGGGAATTCAAGCTGAACAGATTCATATTTCAGGAAGCTCAGGCGTGATCAAGCTGAGTTCAATCAAAGCAAAGAAGTTGCAGGCATCAGTAGAATCGGGCATTATTACAGCGGAGACAGTTCAAGCCGACGTCGAACTCAGTGCTGAATCGGGTAATCTTGAGCTTGATCATTGGGAAGGGAACGGCAGCTTGAAGACAGAATCAGGCAGTATCCGGATTCAAGATCAGAAGTCCACACGGCTTGATCTCGTAGCTGAATCCGGTACGATTGATGTAGAGGCCAACCCGGATTTCAAAGGGTTCTACGACGCGCAAGCAGAATCGGGCATGGTAGATGTTCCTGATTCACCTCGAACAACCACCGATATAATCAAAGCTCGCGTTGATTCGGGCACCATTTCCATCCACGATTAGGGTTAGACGCTATGCTTGAGATCTTACACCTGAGAACATACATAAGAATTGAGCGGCGCCAGCGATAGCGCGGGCGACCATGCAGTGACGGTTGTACCGGGCGACCGTGTAGCGACATTGCGGGCGGGCCGGTGTGCCCGGCAGGCGGGCCGCTGATCGCCAGCAAGAAGAAGGAGGACGCCCCAGTGGCGCCCTCCTTCTTCTTGCTCTAATTATGCGATATCTTGCGCAATAGCTTCTCGGTACGATTGAAGCGAGACATAAATCATCGTCTGCAGCACACTTTGGTCCGCTTCGGTGAGGATCTCTTCTGCATAATGCCAGGCGTTCTCCTCGATTAGCAGCGCAATCTTCTTCCGCTCAAGCTCATCCTCGCACATATCATAACGATCGGAAAGTGCAGCCAGATGAATATCTGCGGAATGTCCCAGCTCATGGGCGAACACAATGCCCAGTACTTCTTCATATCGTTCCAGCGATCCAAAAATATTCAGACACTGCTTCTTAATCTCATCCAGGTACATCGTAATGCAGTGATCGTTCATGCTATATTTACCGCCCACATTCCGGCCGCCAGGGAACCGACCCCGAATGCTGACGGTGACTAGACTGCCCGTTCTCGCCACCAGCTCACCAAAAATTTGCTTCGCTATAGTTCTGTTCAATATACTCCCCTTATTTCTTCGTAATTTAACATTACAAATAGACCTATTAAGACTATTATAATGTAAATCAAAGGGATTTAGAACTATAAACTATCTATTACCCCAAAAAAACATCTATTAAACACCCTGTTTGCGTGTAACCCGTAAATCTTGGTTGTAGTGCTTGAAAACCTTTATGAATACCGCTAAACTAAAGGTACTTATGAATAGCGAGTTGACACGAAGAGGGTTGCAGAAATAGCTGCAGCCCTCTCTTTAGGTTGTGTAAGCCCGGCAGCGCCAAGATTCACCGTTACCCTGAATTGATGAGGAGGACGACATGAAATTCGATGTAACTGACCCTAGAGCCGATGCTTTAAGCACTTCAGACCCCCGCCTTGGGGTACTGATCCGAAGAATTGGAGCCCTCAATATCCGCGTAGAAGATGATCCCTTTGTATCGCTGGTCAGATCGATCATTAGCCAGCAGATCTCCGTTAAGGCAGCGGCAACCATCCGCGGCCGTGTGCTTGAGCTGACGGGGGAATTCACACCCGAAGCCATTCAGCAGCAGGACGATCAGGCGCTGCGGGCAGCGGGTCTGTCCGCCTCCAAAGTCATCTACCTGCGCGATCTATGCAGCCGGGTTCTGTCCGGAGAGCTGGATTTCGCCCTCTTCCCTTCCATGACCAATGAGGAAATCATGAATGCGCTGACGGCTGTGAAGGGAATTGGCAAATGGACGGCTGAAATGTTCCTGATCTTTGCCATGGGTCGGTATGATGTCGTATCCGGCGGGGATGCGGGTCTACAGCGCGCAGCCAAATGGCTCTATGGCCTGGAGGAGCGGAAGGATAAGAAGTATCTGGAGCAGGTGTCCCATCAATGGGCGCCTTACGGAGCCATTGCCGGCCTGTATCTGTGGGAGGCGATCAACTGCGGAGCGGTGGACTCGGCCTCCACGCTTGAGGAATGGATCCAGACTGCCGAACAGTCCAGGCTTGAATAGCCGACCTGGGAACCCAGTCAGGCCTGTAGTAACTTTTTACAAATATAAAACGTTTGAAAGATAAGCATGGAACTTTCACGAAATTTGAGATAACATGGACAATGGACTACTTACGGTAAATCCTGTAATTTTCCATATAATATAGAGTGGGGTTGAAATTAAATTGTTCTCATTATCCGAAGTCAGCCGTCCTGCAAAACGGTTCCTTGCGGTGTGCATCGCTCTGGTGCTCGTTCTCTCCTGTATCATTGTTCTGAGCTATAACAATTACTTTTTGCTCGGTGATCTGGTTAAACGCAACAATGATGACGTAAAGTACATCCACAGCGCCAAGCTGCTGCTCAATCAGGGTATACTTGCCTATAATTCGGGCGAGCAGCCATCTGCTTTCATTATGCCGGGAATGCCGATTCTGCTGGCAGGCGTCATGGCTATTTTTGGACAAGATGATGTTGGTATTAATGCCTTCCGTATTCTTCAATGTGTTATGCAGGCATTCTCCGTCTATTTGATCTTCATTATTGGCCGCCGCGTATTCAATACCCGAATTGCCTTGATCACTGCAGCGATCTGCGTGTTGTATCCGCCGGATTACTTCTCTTCAGGCAGCATCCTGTCCGAAACCACATTCCGTACGATTCAGCTGCTGCTGATCTGTCTGGCTTTTGTCGCCATGGATAAGCGAAAGACGGTCTGGTATATCCTTATCGGTCTGCTCGTTGCGGTGGCTGCTTACTTCAAGCCTCATGCGACCTTGTATCCAGCCATCTTCTTCATTCTATGGTGGAAGCAGCGGACCCCTTGGAAGGACATTGTAAAATATGTAACGGCCATGGCTGCAGTCTACATACTATGCCTTTTGCCTTGGTGGATAAGGAATATGATCACGTTCGACAAATTCATTCTGTTCACCAACTCGGGGGGAAGCCCCTTCCTGCTCGGAACCCGCATTCATGGGGCACTGCCTCCCGCCGGATTCTTCGTAGAGCATCCTGAGTATGATCCGAAGACGGTCTTCCAGGGCGCGGACAGCAGCGCTGTCACCAAAGGGCTCGATATTATCAAATACGGCTTCGTCCATGACCCGTTGAATTATATTTATTGGTATACCTTAGGCAGATGGGTCGAGCTGTATATTCATCCGTTCTACTCCCGGCCTTTCTGGCCGATCACCCGTCCGGTGATGAACGTGCTTCAAATGATTATGATGGCGGTAAGTATGATTGGACTCGTCTGGGCACTGATCAAGCATCCTATGAAGCGGATGCTGCCGCTGCTGCTTACGCTGGCTTATTTTACACTGATCTATCAGCCATTCGTAGCTTTTAACCGTTATGGTTATCCTAATGAAATCATATTGTTCTTGTTCGCGGCTTATCTGATTGACCAATTGATTGTTATGAGACACAAAGAACCATTGCTTAAAGCAAATCAGGGAGGAACAGGCATCCGATGAAGATACTCATCATTATTCCGGCATATAACGAAGAAGGAAGTATTGTGCGGGTTATCCGTGATATTAACAAACATGCGCCAGAAGCGGACATTGTCGTTGTGAACGACGGGTCCACAGACCGTACCGAAGCGCTGGCATTGGAAGCGGGAGCACATGTGCTGACTATGCCTTTTAATGTGGGAATCGGAGGTGGCATGCAGACCGGCTACATGTACGCCCGCAATAACGGCTATGATGTAGCTATCCAGATGGATGCGGACGGTCAGCACCCTGCCGAGGAGCTGCCCAAGCTGATCGCCAAAGCCTCTGATCACGATCTCGTGATCGGTTCCAGGTTCGTGGAAGCCACATCCTACCGGTCGTCGAGTGCTCGCCGGGTCGGCATCATCTTCTTCTCGAAGCTAGTGACCCTGGTAACCCGTCAGAAATTCACGGACACGACCAGCGGCTTCCGCGCAGCGGGACGCAAAGTGATCAATCTGTATTCCAATTATTATCCAATGGATTATCCTGAAGTTGAATCGATCGTATATTTGAAGCGCAGAGGCTGCAAGATTACAGAGGTCTCCACCGAAATGCGTTCCAGAGAGACCGGGAAGTCATCGATTACCCCGATCAAATCCGTCTATTATATGATTAAGGTTACGCTCTCTGTGCTGATGAGTGCGGTCCGTTATGATAAACCGAAAGCCGGTGAGATCGGGTGACTATCTATTTCCTGTCTGTAATTCTATCTTTCTTGTTCCTTGCTATTGTCCTTGAGCTGGTTCGTCACCAGAAGCTGAAGGAGCAGTATTCCCTGCTCTGGATTCTGTTCGGTGTACTCTTGTTCATCATCTCGCTTAACGTGCGGTTCATTGAGACCATTGCTTCCTGGCTTGGTGTCAAATATGCGCCTGCCATGCTGTTCCTGTTCGGTCTGCTCTTCTGCTTCGCCTTCATTCTTCACTTGACGCTGGTTGTGACGAAGCTCTCCAATCAGGTGCTGAGACTGACTCAAGAGCTGACGATCCGCAAAGAAAAGGAGTCCCGACATGGACAAGATGATTAGTTACGCCTACCTGCTCGGCAACATTCTACTGCTGGTTACCGGGCAAATTCTATTCAAGATCGGCCTGCAGAAGAATGGCGGCCTGTCCGGTATGGGACAATGGGCCAAGCTGATCTTCTCGCCGACCATCCTCGGCGGGCTTGCCCTGTACGGCATTGCCACATTACTCTGGTTCGCAGTGCTGAACCGGCTGCCGCTTACGGTGGCCTACCCGATGCAGAGTCTGGCTTATGTCTTCGCCATGGTTGCTGCTTACTTTATCTTCGGTGAAGTGATCACTGTGACCAAGATTGCGGGTGTGGCCGTTATTCTGGTGGGCGTGTATCTGCTGGCGAAATAATAGGTTTTTATGCTATATAGACTGAACAATTGAATTACATTAGAGGCAGCCATGTGAAATGTTCTTCCAATCGCTGTTGTTCCCAGATTTCTTTTATTAAATTTATTAGGTAGAAGTCCGGTCACAAAGAATATGCTTCCGATGCAGCTTTCTTTCAGAAAGCTTGTAGGCGAACGCTTCGCTTCTCCAGAATCATTTCACACTCTTGCCTATGAGTAATTCATAAATTCAACTTATATATTAAAGAACACACAAACAAGGCGCTCCCTTATCCGGGAGCGCCTTGTTTAATGCTGTTGGACGCTATTTTCGCTAATTAGCTACTTACATACCTCGTTCAGCATGCGAGCCGGCACGGTCCTCAGCTGGCACGTGCTTGCCCGGCCAGAAGGCCCAGCGGCCGAGCAGCACGGTAATGGCCGGAACCAGGAACGGCCGTACGATGAAGGTATCCAGCAGCACGCCGACGGCCGTGATGATGCCGAAATGCACGAGCACCTGGATCGGCAGGCTCGCGAGTACCGCGAACGTGCCGGCAAGTATGATGCCGGCTGAGGTAATCACGGAGCCCGTCTCGCTGACACCTTGGCGTATGGCCTCTTTGAGCGGCATATGCTTTCTTTTCTCCCAAATGCTTGAGATCATGAAGATATTGTAGTCTTCACCCAATGCCACCAGGAAGACGAAGGAATAGAGCGGAATCGCACCCTGAATGGCGTCTGCACCCATCCCATAGTGAAGAATAATCCACCCGAGGCCCAGAGCCGAGAAATACGACAGAATGACCGTAAGCACCAGGTATACAGTAGCTACCACAGAGCGTAGATAGAGAAGCAGCAGCAGGGTGATTAGACCAATGACAACAGGAATAATGATGCGCGTATCGCGATCCCCGGTAACCTTGGTGTCATACTGCGTGGCCGTAGCCCCGCTGATCCAGACGGATTGTTCGGGTGCCGGAACGCCTGCTGCCTCAAGGGATTGCTCTGCCGCAAGACGCAGGTCCGGAATACGATCCATTGCTTCCATGGAGTAAGGATTCAGATTGAACTGCACGTCATAGGTAAGAATCTGCGGATTCTCCTTGCCCTTTTGCGGCTCGCCTACCTTATCCACATAATCCAGGGCTTTTAGCTTCTCACCCAGATCCGTCTCTTTGCCTTTCGTATCCACCATTAATTTAACCGGAGCGAGCTCCCCCTTCGAGAACTGCTTACCTATGATATCGAACCCTTCTCTGGAAGCCATGTCCTTTGGAAAAGAGGATAAGATGTCATAAGTAAATTTAATCTGTGACGAGAATGATGCGAGAACGCCGAGTACGAGAACCGTGATGATCATAACGGCCCATGGTCTGCGCACGACCAAGCTGCCAATCCGCATTTTGCCCGGCTTACGCTCTCGAACGGGTCTGCCTTTGGCCCGTGCACGTTCCTGTTCCATTTCCGGTGTACGCGGAATGAACGGCCAGAAGGATACCCGTCCGAAGATGGCTAGGAGAGCCGGCACCAGCGTAAGACTGGCTATGCCCATAATGAGAATGGAAATGCTGAACGGAATTGCAAAACGGTGGTAAGAGCCATATTCAGCCAACAGCAGCGCGAACAGAGACAGTACTACTGTGAACCCGCTCATGGCAATCGCACCGGATGAGCTTGTAATGGCTCCGAGCAGGGCCTTGCTCTTGCTGCCTTCTTCATGAAGCAGCTGGCGGAACCGAGAGATCAGGAACAGGCAGTAATCGGTTCCGGCCCCGAACAGCAGCACGGTCATAATCGATATCGACTGCGAGTCGGCTACGATCCATCCTTTATGGGCCATAATGCCAAGAACGGGGCTGACTACGCCATAAGCAAATCCCACCGCAATAAGCGGAATCAGCGCCAGAATAGGTGAACGATAGATCAGAAGCAGAATGACAAGTACTAGCACCACAGTAGACAAGAGCAGCGAGAAGTCTGCATTCTTGAACAGGCCGGTCGCATCAACCGAGATTCCGACGGGTCCTGTCACCCTGGCCGTCATCTCTCCGCCAGCAGTGTCTGTTACCGCAAAAGGATCGCTGCCGAACTCCCCGGCGGCCTGACTTTTGAACTGATCCAGGCTCTTCTTGAGCTCATCTGTCTCTGCCGACTTACTGAATATAATCGGTGCAGCCAGCGTGCTGCCGTCTTTGGACAACTGCGCCTTTAGAGCAGGCAGCGGTGCTTTATGGAGCGGTACAATGAAAGTCTGCTCCGGGAGCGGCGACTTCTCGGCCTGCTCTGTAAGCTTCTGGATATGGGCCAGATCTTCATCTTTCAGGCCGCCTTCCCTGTGCCATACGATGATGGCCGGCATACCTTCCCCTGTAGGAAATTCACGGCTAGCTACCGCTTCCGCCTGAACAGACGGTTTGCTGTCCGATAAATTCGGAGAATTGTTAATCTCCTCTTTGTTCACTCCCGGCCATATTATGCTAAGAAGCGCGGCCAGGATCACCCATGCTGCCAGAACGATCCATTTGCCGCGCCGACCTGACACCCAGGCACCGAAACTTTTCTTTTGCTGATCCACTCTATTCCCTCCCAATATAATTCAACCAGTTCTACATTCCAACAGTACTAGATCCCAATTCCAAACCACAAATGACCCACCGGTCATTTCCAAGTCATATTATATATACCCACGTCGGGTTTCCGCAACCCCAGAAAAAACAAATTTTTTCTATGCCTCGAGTAACTACACGGAAATACAGCCTTTTCTCCTTATCGGCAACAAATTTAAAGGGATATATTGACAAATCTAAGCACACCGTTTAATGTTGACTTAAAGTTAAGTCAAAAAAAGGAATGAGACACCATGCCGCGATCAAAGGAAGACAACCAGAAAATACGTGAAGAACGAATCAAAGGAATTAGACATGCAACCATTCGTGTATATGCATCCAAAGGATTTTTGGGAACCCAGATGGATGATATTGCGAAGGAGGCTGGCCTCGCGAAAGGGCTGCTGTATTACTACTTTAAGAGCAAGATTGAGCTGTTTCAGTATGTGTTCAACTCTCTTATGGATGAGGCCTTTCAGTTCTCGCAGGCACACACTTCTGAGGAAAGGAATCTGGAGCAATCGCTTGAAGCCTTCATTCATTTCTTCCTCTCCTCAGCCTTCGAGAGGCCAGTATATCCATTGGTCTATAAAATGCTCCCGGAGGATTTAAGCCATGTATTCCCCGACAATGCTCAGGAAATGCAGCAGGCTTTCCACAATCGTTTTAATAGGCCAATGATAGAACGGTTCAGATCCGCTATGGACAGAGGAGAAATTCCGGAGGGGAACCCGATGCTGCAAGCACTCTTGTTCACCAGTGGGGTCCTGACGATTTCTCACCTCATCGCAAGCAGGCCGTCCATTACAGACGGGAAAGATCAAGAACAAGTCATTGAAGAAATGAAGCAGCAATTATTTCACGGAATATTTGGTAGGAGGAATCGAAGTGAGTAAACCTTTAAAAGCAAAAGGCTCCATTGTGGTATTTGCCATGGCCTTAGGACTCTTGATGGCATCGCTGGACAACACGATCGTCTCGGCATGTATCAGCAGTGTTATTCAGGATTTGAGCGGATTTGAATCGATGAGCTGGGTATTTACAGCTTACATGCTGGCCTCGACCAGCACGATGCTGATCTTCGGTAAGCTGTCTGATATCCTAGGCAGGAAGCTATTTTACCTGATCGGCATCGCCTTTTTCCTAATTGGCTCTGCCTTGTGCGGTCAAGCACATACGATGGGTGAACTGATTGCATTCCGTGCGGTTCAGGGAATTGGTTCAGGCGCATTGTTCCCGATCAGCTTCTCCATTATCTACGCCTCATTTCCAGATCAAAAACAAGCGGCTAAGCTTACCGGGGTATTCGCCGGAATATTCGGGATTTCCTCCGTGTTCGGACCGCAGCTGGGCACCTACATTACGACACACCTTAGCTGGCGCTGGTGTTTCTATATCAACGTTCCACTCGGCTTGATCTCGTTCTTGCTCCTGCTGTTCGCTGTCAAGGAATCTAAAGCAGCCAGAAAACCGTCGATCGATTATCTCGGCACCTTTCTGCTTGTGGTCTCCACCATATCCCTGATGCTGGCTCTTAATTGGGGCGGCAAAGACTATGCATGGAACTCATGGCAAGTTCTCGGACTGTTCGCTGTAAGCCTTGTAGGTATCATCCTGTTTATTATTACGGAAAAGAAAGCCAAAGAACCGATCCTGCCGCTGGCCATCTATAAAAACTCTGTGGTCCGCGGAATCAGTATCCTGTCCTTTATTCAGGGCGTGGTTATGTTCTCGGCGATCACTTATATACCTATCTTCTCTGTTGCTGTCTTGGGGCAAGAGAACTCCAACTCTCTTTTGACACCGCTCATGCTTTCCCTCCTGGTAGGTGCCATTGTGGCCGGCGGACTCATGTTCAAGCTTTCTTACCGTGCTTTGCTTGGAGGATCGTCTCTACTAGGCGCCGGAGCGATATATTTCCTTATGACAGCAAGTCATACAGCAAGCTCCTGGTACATGATCTCGATTATGATCGTGATGGGCATCTGCTCCATAGGGCCGCTCATGAGCATTTCCCAAATGGGCATCGCCCAAAATGTAAGTCCAGAATACATCGGCCTATCTTCGTCTCTGGGCGGCTTCTGGCGCAACATCGGCGCGGTCGTTGGAACTTCCATTACAGCTACTGTAGTCAACAACCAATTTAAGTCCATTCTTGAAGGAAAAGCGGCTTCGGCGCACATCCCTTCTGACAAAATAGATGCACTCGCAAATCCGCAGCTGATTATGAATGCCAAAGGTTCTCTCCCTGCACCTTGGATCCATACGCTCCAGGACTCACTGGGAACAGCGATCAATCATGGCTATATTGTAGCGTTCTCGTTCGCGGTACTGGCTATCTTCATTTCGCTTATGATTAAGGGCAAAGCAGCACCTCGCACTGTGGAACCCGATGCGACTGCCAGCCCTTCCACATCCTAATCGCCTCTAGTCGAGTAAAAGCCGACATAGGTTATAAACGCCAAACAGCAAGTCTCCAATACTTTGGAAACTTGCTGTTTGTTTAGTTTCAGGAATGAGCTGAAAGATGAAGATTGGCTGTCTTATTCAGAGACAAAGGCTATTTATGCGCCGGCCCCTTTTAACTGAGCTGACTCTTAGTTATATATTAACTGTTACCACGATCAAGTCGTTACCCCGCAACTTCTTGAGCGCTTCTGTTGTTGAACTGGCTGTTATACAGATCAGCATAGAAGCCGCCCTTCTGCAGGAGGTCTTCATGTGTGCCCTTCTCGATGACTTTCCCATGATTCATCACCAGAATCAGACTCGCATCCCGGATGGTGGATAGACGGTGGGCGATAACAAAGCTGGTTCTGTTCTTCATCAGCTCGTTCATCGCTTTCTGGATCAGCACCTCGGTCCGGGTGTCCACGCTGCTCGTTGCTTCATCCAGAATCAGAATCGACGGATCGGCGAGGATGGCCCGGGCGATGGTCAGCAGCTGCTTCTGTCCCTGGGATATATTCGATGCTTCTTCATTAAGAATCGTATCGTATCCATCAGGCAGCGTGCGGATGAAATGATCCGCATGTGCCGTCTTGGCTGCCGCAACGACTTCCTCTTCCGTAGCTCCAATACGTCCGTATGCAATATTGTCCCGAATTGTGCCGTTAAAGAGCCAGGTATCTTGCAGAACCATTCCGAACAAGTTCCGTAGATCACCCCGCTTGAAGTCTGTAATATTCACGCCATCTACAGTAATTCGGCCTTCATTCACTTCGTAGAAACGCATAAGCAGGTTAATGAGGGTCGTCTTACCCGCCCCAGTCGGTCCGACAATCGCGATCGTCTGTCCTTGCTTAACATCTATGTTCATATCCTCAATCAACATTTGCTGATCATTGTATCCGAAGCTTACATGTTCGAAGGCTACGTCTCCCCGAACTTCAGCACGCTCCATAGGCAGTGCGGCCTCTGGTACTTCTTCTTCCTCGTCGAGCAGCTCAAATACCCGTTCTGCCGAAGCAACTGTAGATTGAATAATGTTGGCAATGTTAGCCGTCTGCGTTATTGGCATCGTGAACTGGCGTACGTACTGGATAAAGGCTTGAATATCCCCGATGTCCAGCGCTTTGCGAGTAACCATGATCCCGCCAATGACACTGATTAGGACATAGCCGATATTGCCGATGAAGCTCATGATCGGCATGATCAGACCTGAGATGAACTGCGCCTTCCAGCCGGATTCATACAACCGCTCATTGATCTGGTCGAACTTCTCGATTGATTTCTCCTCGCGTCCGAACGCCTTGATAATCCGGTGACCGGTATACATCTCCTCTACATGTCCGTTCAGTTCCCCTAAATTGTGCTGCTGGCCTATAAAGTGCTTCTGTGATTTCCCGCTAATCTTCTTGATTGCCAGAAAGCTGACAGGCAGCGTAATCAGAGCGATCAATGTCAGCAGAGGGCTGATCGTCAGCATCATCACAATTACACCAATGATCGTAAGCACCGAGGTAATCAGCTGCGTTAAGCTCTGCTGAAGCGTGGTGCTGATGTTATCCACATCATTCACGGCACGGCTGAGAATTTCACCGTTCGTACGGGAGTCGAAGTATTTCAGCGGCAGTCTGCCCAGCTTGTCATTCACATCCCGCCGAAGATCATAGACCGTCTTCTGGGATACTCCCGCCATTAATAACTGCATAATATAAGTGAATGTGGAGCTAATGATATAGAGAACTAGCAGCAGTAAAATGATATTCCAGATATACCCGAAGTCGATGTGCGCTCCGGCAACATGCATAAACCGGCCTTTAATTCCCTCAAACAGCTCGGTAGTGGCCTTCCCCATAATCTTCGGGCTTATAATGCTAAATATTGTACTCAGCACAGCCATGAATATCACAGCAATAATCTGAGCCTGGTGCGGCTTCAAGTATTTCAGTAATCTGCGCAGGGTTCCTTTGAAGTCCTTGGCCTTCTCCCCTGGCAGAACCATTCCCGGTCCCCCAGGTCCATGACCTCTGCCGAATCCCCCGCCTGGAGGCCCTTGTCTGCCCGGCGTACTCATGCGATCTCCTCCTCTGACAGCTGGGAATATACGATCTCACGATAAACTCCGCTGCTCTCAAGCAGTTCACGGTGAGTACCCATGCCTGCAATCCGGCTCTCATCCATCACAATAATCCGGTCGGCATCCTTAACCGTGCTTACCCGCTGAGCCACAATAATGACGGTGGATTCCCCCGTCTCCGCCTTCAAGGCCGCTCTCAGCTTCGCATCTGTCTTGAAGTCCAGAGCGGAGAAGCTGTCGTCAAAAATATAAATCTCCGGTCTTCTGACCAGCGCCCTTGCAATAGACAAACGCTGCTTCTGACCGCCGGATACATTGTTCCCGCCTTGGGAGATGGCAGCCTCATAGCCTTTCTCCATCTCTGAGATAAACTCCTCAGCTTGCGCAATACGCGCTGCCTGCTCCACCTCTTCGTCCGTGGCTGCTTCATTCCCATAGCGGATATTATCCGCAATGGAGCCGGTGAACAGCACGGCTTTCTGAGGCACGAAGCCGATCTTCGCCCGAAGCTCCTCTTGGGGAAGGTCACGAACATCCTGACCGTCAACCAGTACACGACCGTTGCCCACATCATAGAAGCGCGGGATTAGGCTGATCAGCGTGGTTTTCCCCGACCCGGTACCTCCAATAATAGCGGTAACTTCGCCCGGCATGGCCTTGAATGTGATACCCTCCACCGCAGGTTGCTCAGCACCGGGATAGCTGAAGCTGACATTATCGAACTCAACGTATCCTTTTAAGCTGGGTACAACATACTCT
The DNA here is from genome assembly GCF_003994465.1 of Paenibacillus zeisoli. Classification (GTDB taxonomy): domain Bacteria; phylum Bacillota; class Bacilli; order Paenibacillales; family Paenibacillaceae; genus Fontibacillus; species Fontibacillus zeisoli. The sequence continues at coordinate 213,340 of NZ_RZNX01000002.1, forward strand.
TCGGATTTCTCATATTGCTCATATTCATCTTGTTCATCAACTCTCTCAGATTCCCCATACTCCTTAGAGAGCGCATCCTCTGCGGAATCTAGCCCCGTGTTGCCGGCTGCCTGACCAGGTTCCAGATCCTTGATCTTAGGCAGCGTATCCAGGACCTCATTGATCCGGACAGCTGAGGCCGACGCTCTTGGGACCATGACGAACATGATGGACACCATGATGAAGGAGAACATAATCTGCATAGCATACTGCAGAAATGCGATCAGATCGCCCACAGCCATGCTGCCGTTATCAATACGAATGCCCCCGTACCATATAATCGCAATGGAAGAGACGTTCAGCACGAGCATCATCGTAGGCATCATCGCTGCCATAACCTTATTCACCTTGATCGAAGTTTCGGTAAGATCAAAATTGGCCTTCTCGAACCGCTTCGCTTCATGCTCGGTCCGGTTGAACGAGCGGATAACTCGAATCCCGGTCAGACCTTCACGAAGAACTAAGTTCAGGCGGTCAATCCTTTTCTGAATAATCTTGAATAACGGAATCCCTCTACCTGCAATCAGGAGTATCGCACCCACCAATACCGGAATAATCACCACAAATACGAGCGAAAGCGTCTTATCCTTCGACATCGCCATGATGATGCCCCCGATGGCAAGCAGCGGCGCACTCACCATCATGCGCATCATCATCAGGAGGACCTGCTGAATTTGTGTAATATCATTCGTCGTCCGTGTAATGAGTGAGGCGGTGCCGAGCTTGTCGAACTCCTCCAGCGAGAATCGCTCTACATGAGAGAACACTTTGCTCCGCAGGGTCTTGCCGAAGCCAGTAGCCACCCGTGAGGAGAAGTAGCTGGCTGCGATGGAAGTTATAATACCTCCGAAGGCGACAAGCAGCATGAATAACCCGATTCGCCAGATATACCTGATGTCTCCTTTGACAACGCCGTGATTCACAATATCCGCCATTAGTGTCGGCAAATACAGCTCAGACAAAGACTGAAGAAACACCAGTACAATTACAAATATCAGTGGAATACGGTATGGCTTCAAAAAACGAAAGATTTTGATCATATAGGCTCCCCTCCCACAGCTTAACCCTGTGTATCTTTATTGATCACGCTTCTTTTCTTCTTCCTGCCCCGAATGATCACTCAGGAACCGGGTAACCTTCTCCAGAAGCTCGGCCAACTGTTCGCTCTGTTCCTCACCCAAATGCTCATATAATTCATAGAATCTTCCAAAGAAAGACTCCATCGCTTTGTGTGTTAACTCGTCGCCCTTCGGGGTCAGTTTGACCCGGACAACTCTTCGATCATGGGGATCCATTCTGCGTTCTACAAGTCCGCCGGCCTCCACACTGTTGATCAGCTGGGTAACCGTTGGCGAAGTTACATCCAGAGCACTGCTGAGCTCCGATACCGTCAATCCCTCCTTATGGCTCTTCATACCTCTTTTGATATAAAAGAGCAGCTTCATCTCACTTGGCTTACACTGCCCTACTGAGGGTCTGCGCCAATCCGCCCTGCGGGCACGGTTAAAAGCCTCGAACAGCCTTTGTACCTTCGGATTCTCGTTGATGTCCACTTATTCACCCTCTTTGGATTTGTTTGCACTGTTTAATAATTAGGTAACCTATTATATTGCAAACCTAATTATATTCCTGTGTTTGAACCAAGTCAATTATGTTATTGCTGTCTATATAGATAACGAAAAGGCCCCCGAATCGGGAGCCTTGGTAAGTCTAATTAATTTCAAATTTCAGACTTTTGCCGGTTACACTGCCTGATCTGGCTCAAGATTTGCTGTAAATTAACCTCTCAGCAACTGCCCAGGTTACTCGATCTGTGTTTAAGTTCCTTGCTGCGCTAACGGATCAGGATTATCTGACGGCACAGTCCCATCTCTACGATCGATCCGCTTAGGTGCGATCTGTTTAAGTTCTTTGTTCTACAATCCTGCTTCAATTCCCTGCTGCGCCCACAGAGGCCCATCTGACGCTCACTCTCACGGCTTCGCCTTCTGATCAGGCTCCGCTGACGGCTTAGGTCCTTGCGGTGCCTTCTGCTGACCAGGCAGCTCTTTCAGGCTCTTGAACGTGTAGCCCTGTCTTCTGGCTTCATCAATAATTGCTCCAAGGCCATCCGTATTGTCCTTGGAGATCGCGTGAATCAGCAGCACCGCGCCCGGATGCAGCTGGCTGGTCACCTTCCGGAAGGCGTAGTCTGCGCCCTTCTGATCATTCACGTCCCAATCCTTGTAAGCCACAGACCAGAATACATTCGTGTATCCATACTGGCGCGTAACGCTCAGAGTTCGGTCATTAAATATCCCTCTCGGCGGACGCAGGAAGGTCATCTCCTTCACGCCGGTCACTTCCGTTACAGCCTGCTTTACCTTATCCAGTTCTTCCTTGATTCGCTCATTGGATACCGTTGTCATATCCGGATGGCTCCAGGAATGATTGCCGATAATATGTCCTTCCGCAGCCATCCGTTTGACCAGTTCAGGCTGATCCTTCACATAGTGGCCGGTAATGAAGAACGCCGCAGGCACCTTTTTGTCCTTCAAGGTATCCAGAATCTTGGAGGTGTAGCCTTTGTTCTCATAACCATTATCAAAGGTCAGATAAATGTCCCTCTTGGTGGTGTCTCCCGTAAAGATGGCCCCATTCTTATCGATGATGTCCTTGAATCCTTCCTCGTTGATGGAGGGAAGACTTCCATTTACGCTCTTCTTGAACCCGAAGTGAAACGCTCCATCGGCCCCGGCCGTATTACCTGATGTAACTATGCTTATTCCCAAGCACATGCATACGGCTGCCGCCATCCATACTCTATGTTTCATTGGTGTGCTCCCTTTGTGTATAGTCGTGAGTTGTCTGTTTGCATAGCAATATAATCTTAAGTTTTGTAAATTAAGCCGCTTCTATACCTGAATGACCGCAACTTGGTTCATAAATCCAACACAGAAAGGCATGAAGTCCATTGGAGGAACAACAAAATCCGAAATCCCAACAGCAGCAGAAGAACTCTCTCTGGCGGCTGGGCAGTCTGTTCGCCTTAATCCTTGCAAAAGGGAAAACTCTGCTCGCCGTCTTGAAATTCAGCAAACTGGGCGGAGCCCTGATCTCCATGGCGGTGTCCATAGGCGCGTACGCCATCCTTTATCCTTGGGGCTTTGCCGTAGGCCTTGTCCTGCTTCTGTTCATCCACGAGCTGGGTCATGTGCTTGCCGCCAAGCGGAAGGGACTGCCCGTGTCAGCACCGCTATTTATTCCTTTTATCGGAGCCTTAATCGCAGTGAAGCGGAATCCGCGGGATGCCCAGACCGAGGCCTATATCGCACTGGGCGGACCCATTCTCGGGAGTCTCGGCGCCTTAATCACATTCGGCGCTGCTTATTATCTGGACAGCCCTCTGCTGTATGCCCTGGCTAATGCAGGCTTCTTCCTCAACCTGCTTAACCTGCTGCCCATTCATCCGCTGGATGGGGGAAGAATCGCTACGGCCGTCACCCGCTGGTTGTGGCTGGTTGGACTGATCGGCGGACTGTACGTAATCATTGAATTGAAGTCGTTCTTGTTCTTCATTATTTGGGCTCTCTTCGCTTACGAGCTGTATGAGAAATACGGACGCAAGAAGAAGAAGGCGACCCGTTCACTAAGGGGTGCCTTCGAGGTACCGGCAGAACATCTGAGGGAACAGGGATATCTCATCCCTGGAACAGGACACCGGAGAGATCTGGCTTATACCACATACAGCGAGCTTGACGGTCAGCAATATGTTAAAGCGGTATGGGAAGGACTGAATTTCGAAGGATTAATCGCCCTGCCGCAGCAGGGTCTGATTCAGCGAGTACAGGTCGTTCATATTGACCACGTGAATAAGGAAGACGGCCTGCACCTGGCCATACAATGCCAGGTCGATTATGAGGTCTTCGAGAACAACCAATATTATGATGTTCCGATGTCTGCCCGTATAGGCTACGGAATTACCTATGCCCTGCTTGCAGGGGGACTGGCTGGAATGATGTATATGGTTCATCAGTTCAGCAATCTTACATGAGCTGCCCCAAACAAATAGAGGCTGGTCACCTGTCTTCACGACAGGTACCAGCCTCTGTGCTATGCTCTTATTCGTCTTGCTCCGGCTTCGCAAGCCGGCTGTTTCTGATTCCAAATGAAAAGTATACAACCAATCCGATGACCATCCAGATCAGGAAGGCTTCCCATGTTACCAGCGGCAGGCTGAACAGCAGATAGCCGCAGAAGATGATCGCAAGCAGCGGAATCACAGGTACCCAAGGTACCCGGAAGGAGCGCTGCAGATCAGGACGGGCCTTCCGCAGAATAATAATCCCGATGGCCACCGAGATGAACGCGAAGAGCGTTCCAATACTCACCAGGTCCGACAGCCGGTCCAGAGGAAGTACGCCTGCGAAGAACGCAACGAGAATTCCCGTTGCCCATGTGCTGACCGTCGGCGCCTTGGTCTTCGGATTCAGCTTGGACAACTTCTTCGGAAGCAGGCCGTCGCGTCCCATTGCGTAGAGCAGTCGAGTCTGACCGTATAGAAGCACGAACAATACGGTTGTGATACCGATAATGGCTCCGAGCGAGATAAATCCGGCAATCCAGTTCTGATGAATGAATTGAATGGCGAAAGCCACCGGGTTCTTCACGTCAAGTAGCTGGTAAGGCACAATGCCGGTTAGCACGGCGGTTACAAGCACGTACAGCAGAGCGCACACGATAAGGGAAGCTATGATCCCCCGCGGAAGATCCCTTTGCGGATTACGAACTTCCTCCGCTGCGGTAGCCACTACGTCAAAGCCGATATAAGCGATGAATGCGGTAGCTGCGCCTGTCATCACGCCTCCGAAGCCGAACGGCATGAATGGCGTCCAGTTGGACGGCTTCACATAGAAGACCCCAACGACGAGGAACAGCACGATGACTGCGATCTTAATGACTACCATGATCGTATTCAGCCGGGTTGATTCTTTGGCTCCCCGTGAGACCACAAAGGTCAGCAACAGGGCAATAATGATGGCCGGCAGATCGATATAGGTGCCTTTGCCCGTATCAAGAGCACTGCTCAGAGCATGCGGGATATGAATGCCAAAGCCGGACATCAGCCCCTGAAAGTATCCCGACCATCCACTGGCTACCATTGAAGCGGCGAAGCCATATTCCAGAATAAGATCCCAGCCTAATATCCAGGCAATGATCTCTCCGAAAGTCGCATAGCTGTAAGTATAGGCGCTGCCCGAGATAGGCACCATAGAAGCCAGCTCGGCATAACAGAGCGCACAGAAGGCACAGACCAGTCCTGCAATGATGAACGACAAGATCAGAGCGGGGCCTGCGTGCTGCGCAGCGGCCACCCCGGTCATGACAAAGATCCCGGTGCCTACCACGCAGCCTATGCCCAGCATCGTCAGATCGAATGCGCCCAGCTCTTTCTTTAGCGTATTGCCTTTCTCTTTTAGCTCCATCATCGATGAGATGGACTTTCTCCTCATTAGATTCATCCAGATTCCCCTACTCTATAATTAGTCATTGTGCTAAGGAAGAAATACGACATCTCGTATCATATTTCGCTATTATAAGGAATTTAACCAAACAAAAGAAGAATAAGCTGTGAGGTAATATATTACATTAAATTTTTATTTGTTTTTGGTTTGCAAAAAAAGCACCCCTAGCGGGTGCATTCGCGGATATTCCAAGGCTTTAGGGACTCAACTGGCCGGCTTGAGCTATACCCAATGCGTGCGTCATCCGCCTCATGGGTATGGATGAAAGTTCCTTTTTCTGTGGCATTCTGCCCTGGGTTAGGCAGACCTTCCGTACCTTATCCATCTCCACTTGATAATACCTCCTGGGCAAAACGGATCCATTCCCTTGCCGCGAACGACAAATAGCGGTCCTCCCGCCAAATGATACCCAGATTCCAAGGGATGACCGGGTCCACTAGAGGAAGAATCGTAACCCGGGATGGGTCCACCTCGCGGCATACCGTCTCCGGCAGGAGTGCAATGCCCAGATTAGCCGCGACCATCTCACTGATCAAGTCCCATTGGGAGCTCTCATAGATGACCCGGGGCTGAAATCCAACGCGCACACATTCTGTGATAATCCGGTCATGCAGGACAAAGTCCTCCCGGAACAACACAAAAGACTCCTCTACGAGCTCGGTTAGCGGCGCGGCCTCCCGGCCTGCAAGCCGGTGGGATGGATGCACGAGCAGATTCAGCTTCTCCTCCACGAAGGAGAAGCATTCTAGCCCTTCCACGGTTACAGGCAGCACAGTGATGCCCACATCCAGCGCTCCGCTGTCCGTGTCCGCCTCGACCTTCTTGGCCCCATCCTCAAACAGCTGAATTGTAATGTCAGGATACCGCTTATGGAACTGTCCGATTATCTTCGGGAAGAAGCTGGCCCCCACCATCGGCGGAAGACCGATTCGGATATGCCCCTTCTTCAAATTCCGCAGATCATCCAGTTCCGCTGACATATTATTGAAGGATTTGACGATATTCTGAGCCTGATTAACCATAATCTGCCCCGCATCCGTCAGACTGATTCTTTTGCCAACTCTGTCAAATAACACGATCCCGAGCTCTTCCTCCATCTGCCTGATCGTCTTGCTGATGGTCGGCTGCGTAATATACAGCGATTCAGCCGCTTTCGTAAAGCTCTTCAAACGGGCTACCTCGATAAGATACTGCAATTGACGGATATCCACGGAAAGCACCTCTTTATCTATCATAACCATTTGGAATGTGAAACATTCAATATATGCATTATACCTATGAAAGAAATTGATGTAAAATTTCAGTATACACAGAAAATGAAAAGAGGCTTTCACAAATGGGAAAACTAAAGTCCTTGTTGATGGGTGTTCTGCAAATTGCCATCCTGTTCTTTATTTCCATGGCTATGAATAAAATTGTGGACCTGCTCCACTTGAATATACCTGGAAGCATCCTCGGAATTGTCGTTATCTTTACGCTGCTGAAGACCGGTGTTGTGAAGCTGGAGTGGATCGAGAAAGGCGCCAATTGGCTGCTGGCTGAGCTGCTTCTGTTCTTCATCCCTTCCGCGGTAGGCGTAATGAAGTACATTCCCATGCTAGAGAGTGATGGAGTTCGCATCCTGATTGTCGTTATTTTTAGTACATTTATTGTCATGGCCAGCTCCGGACTTACCGCGTCCCGGATCGCCAAGCGAAAGGAGAAGCAAGTATGATTACCGGTCTAATCTGTCTGTTCATCACGGTAAGCCTATATTTTGTATGCAAAAAATTGTACGGATTCAAGCCGCGTGTGTACTTATCCCCATTGCTGGTCACGCCGCTGATTCTGGTTATCGGGCTTCTGCTCGTACATATTCCATATGAAGCCTATAACAGCGGAGGGAAATGGCTCAGCAGCATGCTGCAGCCGGCCACGATTGCTTTTGCCGTGCCTCTGTTCAAGTATTATAAAGTCCTTAAGAAACATGCGGCCCTGATTCTGATCAGCGTCCTGTCCGGTTCCATTGTCGCCATGGTATCATCCATGCTGCTCGCACAGAGCATGCATCTGGATAACGCGCTGGTGAGCAGCCTTGTACCCCGCTCTGTCACTACCCCAATCGCCATGAGTGTCTCCGAGGTGATTGGCGGCGTGCCGAACATTACGGCTGTCTTCGTTATTATCACCGGACTGCTCGGTTCCATTATTGGTCCGATGATCGTAAAGATGTTCCGGATCGACAACGAAGTTGCACGCGGTGTACTGCTTGGCACAGGTGCTCACGGAACAGGTACCTCGAAAGCCTTCGAGCTGAGCTCACTCACAGGCACGATCTCCAGCATTTCAATGATCGTCGCCGCTTTGTTCACCCTTGGAGCAGCACCACTTATCATCTCCATGTTAGCCCGTCTATAACTGGTTGATGCAGCCAAAGATATCACGGGGAAGATCAGCAACTACAACAAAACCGTTCAGAAGTAAGTGTATATAAATTAAGAAGAACCGCATGGCCCTTACGGGGCTCTGCGGTTCTTCTTCGACTTTGCTCTGATGTAGAACTAGGCTTACTTCAGCTTAGCTTGTCTTCCCAAGTTTTTGTTGACCCACTGGGCTACTTCGGATTCGCTGCTGCCAGCGCCCAGCTCCTCGGAGAATTCAGCATTCATGCTGGCAGTCCCCTGTCCCGCAAAACTCCGAAGAGCCAAACGATATGCCTTATCTGGCATTTGAAGGTCACTCTTCATGTCTTGCTCGTTATTCATTCCTGTTACCCCTTTCGTTATGATCTGCAGACTTCTTCTCCAGAATGCTCCGAAGAGCTTCGCGGTATGCTTTATCTCCAGCATTATCTTCGCCTATATCTTCACCTCTGTGATCCGGTTCCGGCTTCACTGCCCGCTCGGGCTCGGCAAGCTGTCTTAGGGCCTGGCGGTAATGTTCATCACGGGTAGTCGTGCTGCTAGTCGTACCGCTGCTAGCCAGAAGCCGATCTACGGCCGCTCCGGGATCTTCCTTATGAGCGGCTGTGCTCGGGTCAACGGTGTACGGACTATGGCTCCCCGCCCGCGTCGTCTCTGGCTGCACATACAACACCGGGTCGTGCTGCTGATCTGGTTCGTACGTCGGCCTAGCAGCATGCTCGGTTGCTTCTCCGCGACCAGGCGCCGCAATTGGTTCTGCGGTCGCTTCATGATTAGGCTCCAGAATCTGTCCTGTCATCTCTCTGCGGTCTTGCTCCAATATTTGTTCTGTTCCCACTTCCCGGTTCGGCTCCATAACGTGTTCATTTGAAGCTCCGCGAACAAGCTCTGCAACCTGATCTGTCCCCGCTCTAGGATCAGACTCGGCGATTCGATCTGTTGCGGCTCTGCGGTGCGCCTCCGCAGCGTGTTCTGCTGCCGGTCCACGCACAGGCTCCACACGCGTTCTCACTGCACGGAGTTCAGGCCCTTCTTCAAGCCCGGTCTCAGCTACAGGCTCCAGGATCTCGTTGATCTGCATCACGGTCGGATCGAGCCGGGCAGGGTCTCCATCGGCCGGACGGCCTGCGCTATCGGAGAAGGCTGATGCGTCCATTGGGTCTTGTCCTGCTGAATTTCTTCCCTGCTGCTCTCTGACCCTTCTGCTGGTACGGATATTGAATATAACGAGGAATATTACCCCTATGACCACCAAAGCTGCAAATGCGTACTCCATAGAGCGCCCCCTACCTGATCTGTGCATCCGATAATTTTGCCGCAACGTTCGCGGCCCTCTGGCCCAAAGCTCTACCAAGCGCTAAGTCTTTCTCGGACGGCAGATTGGGCGGGTCATAAGGGGACAGCTCTACAGGGCAGGTAACCCCAACCCCGTAATAAGAACCATAGAGTGCATTCTCACGGATATTCCCCGGCAGCCCGACGATGATCATGCCTTGATGCAGCATGGGAACAATCAAATTCAGCAGAGTAGCCTCAACTCCCCCGTGTACAGTAGCGGTTGTACAGAACACGGCACCTACTTTGCCGACAAGCTTGCCCTGCGCCCATAAATAACCCAGCTTATCAATCCAATTCTTCAGTCCGCCGCTGATCGACCCGAAATGTCCCGGGCAGCCCCAGAGAATCGCATCCATCCCGGTCAAATCCTCCACTCTTGCGTCCTTAACATGATGCAAATGCACCTTGGCACCGGGAATTTCAGCCCCCTGTGCTACGGCACGAGCCAAGGCCTCGGTATGGCCATTATCACTGTCATATACGACATAAATATTCATATCCAATCCCCTTTACCTTCTATCCTTCGTGTATAGGTATGCCCGAAACAGCAGAGAATCATTAGCTTCCATTACTGAATAAGGGAAGAACTTTCAGGAAATCCTCTTTCACAGGAATGAGAGCATGAGCTTCGAAAAATAAGGAGGGGCAATTTCTATGAGTTCACGTGCGATTCTGGTCAATATTCTGGTTATTGTAGTCATTCTGGCCGGAGCGGGGGCTGGAATCTACTATTACAACCAGAACGCTAACTATGTCAAAACAGATAACGCTCAGGTGGCCGGCCAGCCTATTACGATCAGTTCGCCGGCAGCCGGCAAGCTGATCCGGTGGAATGCCAAGGTCGGTCAGGCCTACAACGCGGGTGAACGCCTTGGTTCTGTTCAGTCCACCGCCGGAGCAGCCGATATCACTCTTCCCGTCAGCGGTACGGTCGTACAGCAGTCGGGAGTACAGAATGCTCTGGTAGCGGCAGGCACGCCGCTCGGGCGAGCTTATGATTTCGATAACCTCTGGATCACCGCCAATATTGATGAGACCCGGATTAACGACATTAAAGCCGGGCAGAGCGTGGATGTGTATATTGATGCTTTTCCAGGCACCGTCATATCGGGCAAGGTAGACAGTATCGGACTGGCTACGGCTGGTACCTTCTCTCTGCTTCCCACCTCGAATTCCAATGCCAACTATACCAAGGTGGCTCAGGTCATTCCGATTGTGATTACCGTAGAGGGCTATAAAGGGCTTGGCATTGTTCCGGGCATGAATGCATCGGTAAGAATTCATATTTAGGGGGCACCTATGGAAAATATATCGCTCGGCCGCACCCTGACCGTTCTGATGCTGGGCGCGTTCATCTCCATCCTGAACCAGACGCTTCTGAATGTGGCGATCCCGCATCTCATGAACGATTTTAACGTGTCAGCCACAACGGTCCAGTGGCTTTCGACCGCCTATATGCTGGTCAACGGCGTCCTGATTCCGATTACCGCCTTCCTGATTGAGTCATTTGGTACACGGTCCTTGTTCATCTGGGCTATGGCCATATTTGGAGCAGGCTCTGTCATATGCGCGGTGGCCCCGACCTTCTCCATCATGCTGGTCGGCCGAATCATTCAGGCTGGCGGCGCAGGCATCATTATGCCTCTTGTGATGAATGTATTTCTGACGGTCTTTCCTCCCGAAAGGCGCGGTGCTGCCATGGGAACAATGGGCATTGCCATGATGTTCGCCCCTGCGATTGGTCCAACCCTGTCCGGCTGGATCGTGGAGCACTACACCTGGCGCATTCTGTTCATCATGGTCATTCCGCTGACTTTGGTCGATATCATCTTATCCTGGCTCTGGCTGCGCAATGTGTCCAAGCTGTCTTCACCCAAGTTCGATGTACTTGGCACGATCTTCTCCACCATTGGATTCGGCTCCCTGCTGTATGGCTTCAGCTCCGCGGGCAGTAAAGGGTGGGACAGCGCCACGGTTGTCATTTCACTTGTGCTGGGCGTCCTGTTCATCCTGCTCTTCATCTTCCGGGAGCTCGGAATGGACAGTCCGATGCTGGAGTTCCGTGTGTTCAAGTATGATATCTTCACCATCTCTACCTTTATTGGCTCTGCCGTAAATATGACCATGTTCGGAGCCATGCTGCTTCTGCCGATCTATCTGCAGAATATTCGAGGCTTCACACCGCTGGACTCCGGCCTGCTCCTTCTCCCGGGCGCGCTGCTAATGGGGGTAATGTCGCCGATCTCGGGAAGCATCTTCGACAAGATTGGCGCACGTCCGCTGGCGATTATCGGTCTTGCGATCACCGCCCTCACGACCTGGGAGTTCAGCAGGCTGACCTCAGATACTACTTACGGTCACATTATGATGGTCTATACCGTGCGCAGCTTTGGCATGTCCCTCCTGATAATGTCTGTGCAGACCGAAGGGCTTAATCAGCTTCCGCGGCATCTCGGGAGCCATGGAACCGCTATGTCCAACACCGTCAGGCAGATTGCCGGCTCCATCGGGACTGCCCTGCTCGTCACGGTCATGACCACGAAGTCCACCGTGCATCTGGCCGATTACGGAAATGCGGTCACGACGAGCAACCCTTCCGTAACCGAGCAGATCGGGAACCTCGGCCAGACTCTGGCTGCCGCGGGTGGACTTCCGCCTGAAACTGCTCAAGGTGCAGCACTTCAGGTTGTATACGGCCTTGCGTCCAGGGAATCCGCCATTCACGGGATTAACGACGCCTTCATTATTGCAACCTGGATTGCCGTTATCGGCCTGGTCCTGTCCCTCTTCCTGCGCAGATCGGTCAAGCCTTCCGCTCTGAAGCCGATCGATATGCGGAAGCCTTGACCTTGACACTCTCGCTGCACATAGCAAAGGACCCCAATGCGTAATCAACGCGGGGTCCTTCTTTGTATGAATTCAGTTTATTTTATCTAAGTATAGGAATAAGGATGTTAAATTCAGGGTCCCCCGTATACGGGTCTTGGCCTACCGGGTACTCTTCACAGTGGGTCAGGTCTCCCGGAGCCTTCTTGTATCCCTGCTCTTCAATCCAGGCAAAAATATGCTCATAGGATTTGTCGATATCCTGTCTTTTGCGATGCTCTAATCGGGCATAGGACAGAGCAGGCACCGATACGCTGACCATCCCTTCTGGAATCTCATGAACAGCCGACACCTGCAGGACAGAGTAATGGGTGAAGCCACCCTCGGTTACATGGTAGGAGAGGCCCAGCAGAGTCTCCGGATCGGATACATGCTGAATGTCTTGCTTGCGCTCATGCATCTGCTGGATAACCTGACGAATGCCGCCTGCTCCGGCCTCGGCAAAGGTTCCCTTCCACTCCATTCCTACTGCCTGAAAAGCCGGCTTCTCCACAATCGTAATATCATGGCTCTGAAACATATTCAGCTTCGCTCCTCTAATCCACAATATATTCACTCAAAATACGCTCCACACTTCCAGCGAAATCGTCTGAGGCTCCCCAGTCAAACTTAAAAATCATCCCTTCCGACGAACCCGTCGAAATGGCCCTGACTTCTGTCGTGCCATAAATGTTGTCGGCTATGACCACAAGCGCAACCCGGTTCTTCACGCGCAAAAAATACTTCTCGAAGATCAGCGTTCCAATCTCCTTGCCATCGCCTAGATCATGAGACTCCTCGTGGATCAGATCGGCGTCCAGGCCCTCTTTTACCAGTTCCCGTACGTCTCTTGGCTTCAAACTCACTTTGAACCTGCTTTCGCTCACCTTCTTTGCATCCTCCCTGTATAAGAGTTGTTGGCGCATCGACTAAGCGGTAGTATCTCTACTTCCCAGCCTAACACTTCCCGGGGGTGCGTTTCAAATATCGGGTATGGTAGTATAAGGATGATGTTACATATCCAATATGGGAAGGGCGTGGCGACTTGGTAAAAGAATCATTATACGAAGCTCTGAACGAACAATTTAATTTTGAACTCCATTCTGCACATGTCTACCTGGCCATCGCCGGCTACTGCTCGGCCGTGAATTGGGATGGCTTCGCCAACTTTTTCCTGGTCCAGGCTGAAGAAGAACGGTTCCATGCATCCAAGATCTACAAATTCCTGAATGACCGCGGAAGACGTGTGGTTCTCTCAGCACTTGAGGAGCCCAAGAACGATTATGACTCGATTCTGGATGCCTTTGAGCATGCATACAAGCATGAGCAAGTGAACACCCAGCGGATCTACCGTCTATCGGATCTAGCTTTGGATGACCGGGAGCATGCTACGCTCCAGTTCCTGTCCTGGTTCATTGAGGAGCAGGTGGAAGAGGAAGCTCTGTTCGATGGCATTATTCAGAAGCTGAAGCGGATTGATGTGAACAGCACTGCATTCTTCGAGCTGGATAAGGAATTTGGTGGGCGCACGTTCTCTCCAGAGGCCTAAGATTTGGGCAGAAATAAACCTGGAACACAAAGAAAGAGGGCGCATCGCCCTCTTTCTTTGTGTCTCATAGAATGCTTGCTATTCATATATCGTATAGTTGTTGCTGCCCTTCTTTTTGGAGCGGTACATCGCTATATCGGATAACTTCATGAGATCTACGCGCGTCAGAGCGTGATCCGGATACAGGGCGATTCCAATGCTTGTTCTGGGCTGCAGCCGGACCTCCTTAATAATAAGCGGCTCCGTAACAGCGGTTAGCAGACGCTTTGCACACTCATGTATCTCTTGTTCCGACTCCCAATGTGGCATCAGAGCAATGAATTCATCCCCGCCCAGTCGAGCCAGGATCATATCTTCACGCTTTAAGCGCTCCATCCGCTCCGCTACGATTCTAAGAAGCTCATCCCCCACATCATGACCGTACGTATCATTAATCTGCTTGAACCCGTCCAGGTCAAAGAACATAAGAGCCATACGCCGTTCAGGGCGGCGGATCCCCTGCATATAGGCTTCAAGTTTCTCTTCAAATGTTCTTCGATTAAGTAAGGAGGTCAGCCCATCATGACTGGCCAGATACACGGACTTCTCCAAGGAGCGCTTCAGTTCGGCCAGCAGTCTGCGATTCTCGACCATAACCGTAACCTGCCTGAGCGAAATGAGAAGAACGCAGGCCACGATTCCACTCACGATACTATTATTCAGCCCCACTTCGATCAGCATAAGAACCACCAGACTGCCCAGTACAACATAGGGGAGCAGGATGGTCCTCGTTAAACGTTGGTCCGCCTCTCTTTCCGCCAGAACAGGATCAGAAGACGGCTGGGCTGAATAGATACAGGCCAAGGTCAACAGGAAAGTCGCGGCCAGCCAGAGCGGATTGAGCAAATTGTCTACTTCATATCCTGCCAGATCACCAAAAATAAGATAAAGGGTATCCCCTGCAATATACACCAGAAATCCGGCAGTCAGAAATCTATTCACCGCTGACACGAACTTAGTTCTCCTGTTGTATATCAAAAGGATGTTCAGGAGCAGGATAACCAAATCGCTGATCGGGTAGATCAGATCTACGATAAGTGTAGTGAATTCGCCAGTCGAGGAAACAATGGGCAGAATGACATATTTCCAGCTTATCGAGAAGGTGCCAACCAGAATGATCGCCATATCCAGGGAATACCTGAGCCCGTATATCGTCATTTTACTTCGGATAATTAGAGCAGCGATAAACGCTATGGACTGAAGTATCCAAAAGATATCCGCCTCACTCAAATCAGGACTGGGAGTATGAAGCACCCAGTCGTAATAGGCCCATGTGGATTGGGCCAGAAATTCACCAAACAATCCTAGCGAAATTAAGAACCAGAACAGCTTCTGTTCTCCAGGAAGCTTACGGATCATAGGCACAAATACCATCATTGCCAAGCATGGAGCTATAATCATTAACCAATCGGAGATCACCGTAGCCCCTGGACACACGAGTACGAGAACGGCCTCCACAAGAGTATATACAATAAACAGGATTGCAATTTTGTGTCTGTAACCATATAAACTATTCATCTGATTCCAACCCCCAACACTTCATGCACTTTCTAGCTGCAGTCCTATCTTATACAGTAGCGTAATGCAAGTAAAGAAGCCTGCAAAAAATTCATCACTGGGCATCTCAGATTATTTATATATACTGTGCTTGAAATCGTAACAGTTAAATTATATACTGTTGGTGTGAATTACCAAGAGAGGGGATCTGACCACACCATGTCCAGCGATAAAATGATAGGCTCCCCCAATTTCAAATGGTTTGGTCTTGCTGTTCAGGCCTTGGTTGTCCTCTCGGAACAGCCATCCTGCTGTCCGAGCGGTAAGATTGCCTGTCAGCTGCAATCCGAGGCTACTCTGCTCCGCCGGATTCTCTCCAAGCTGGCTTGTGAGGGCATTCTTGAAACAAGAGAAGGCCGCGACGGCGGTTACCGGCTGAAGCGGACACCTGAGGAGATCTCTTTGAAAGACGTTTACCTTGCCTTGGAAGAGAAAGGTCCTTGCTGCAGTGAAATGCTTGAGACAACGGGCGATCATGACTTCGGCAGAGACATGCACGAATCGTTCTCGGCCATCGTTCAGGAAGTCAACGTGCAGGTGCTTCAGGTGTTGGAGAAATACACCGTGGCTGACTTGCTGTAGATTTTTTTGGGTTTAACTGTGTATTTATGTGCACAGTATAATATATATTAGGAGTGATTGAGATGAGTAACCAAGTTCAAACCGTGCAAGATCTTTATACCGTATTGAAGGAAAGACATTCCGTTCGTTCCTACGATCCGTCCGTACGAATTTCCCGGGAAGAATTAACCGAAATTCTGGAGCTTGCCTCTACGGCTCCATCTTCCTCCAATATCCAGCCTTGGCGCTTCCTTGTCATTGATGACGAGAAGCTGAAGGAAGAGCTCGTCACGATCGCGAATGGCCAGAAGCATGTTGCCGAAGCCGCAGCAGTGATTGCCGTTCTTGGAGACCTGGAATCGTATAATAAAGCAGACCAAATCTACAGCAAGACCGTAGAAGCTGGCCAGATGACCGAAGAGAACAAGAACGCTATGGTTCAGCGTATTGTCCAAATGTACGGCAGACTGCCTAAAGATAAACTTCACAACATCAACCTTCTTGATGCGGGTCTTGTCTCCATGCAGCTTATGCTGATCGCCAGAGCCAAAGGCTATGATACCGTTCCAATGGGCGGCTTTAATGCAGAGAAATTCAAGGAAGCCTACAGCCTTCCAGACACTTTGGTACCCGCGGTACTTATCGCCATTGGTAAAGCTGCGGCACCAGGCCGGTTCACCGGAAGACTGAGCGTGGATGAGACTACGTTCTGGAACTCTGTGAACTAATACCAATTAGCCATCAGATGATGGAAGTCTGTTCATAAAGGCGAACGCTACGCTTCATCAGAATCTTTTCATACCCTTGTCTAAAGTTAATTCTTAAGTTCAACTTATATAGTACATTCTATAGAGCGGAATTCGGAACTTCAGAGCACCATATTCTAAGCCCCTCCAAGCCGGGTAAACAGCGGCCGGAGGGGCTTATTTGTTAGCTGCTTCGTTGGCGCCTATCAAGGTCTGCGAGGACCCAAGGCGTTGTACTATGTTCACGAGTTCGTATTAGGAATGATGCCCACTATTATTCTCTACTCCCTATGCTTCGTCGCCGTCCCCGCCTCTCTTCTTCCGGGTCAGCATCCCCTTCGGCAGGCACACGCCGATCACACCCACAAGAATCATCACCGTTCCAATGAAATGATAATACAGCAGCGTCTCATGCAGTATTATCGCCCCTGCCCCAATGGTCACGATGGTCGATAATTGGTTAAAAACACTCATCTTGGAGGCTTCGATCCGGGAGATCGCATAGTTCGAGAGCAATGAGGTACAGAGTGAAGACAGCACGGCCAGATAGAGAATGGCGATGATGAAGCCTGCATCCGTGAATGGTCTGAAGTAGGTGCTTATAGTCCCTTCTGCTGCATGCCCGGTGAGCGATATGGCGTTAAATACGATAAATCCGATACTAATCATTACGAAGGATACGTCCGAAAGCTTCAGGCTCTTCATCCATTTTCTCGCAAGGACCGTGTAAATGGCTGAGGACAACGCCGATAACAGGATCAAGATCAGACCTGCGGCGTTAACTGAATGGGCCTGAGACCCTTTCATCACGAAGATGAACACCACCCCTGCGACGGACAGGAGCATACACAGCTTTTGCAGGAGACTCGCGCGTTCACCCAGCAGCAGCGAAGCCAGAACCATCGTAAGAATGGGAATCGTCGCCGTAATAATCCCTGCTTCGGATGAGGACGCATAGACCAGACCAAAGGTCTGGAACGCGAAGAAAAGCGCCGGGTAGAAGATGGCCAGTGGCAGAATCCGCAGGATGCTGCTCCACTGGATACTGAGCCGCTTTCGGCCCAGGAGCAGCATGAGGACGGCAGCAATCAGGGACACCGTGAACCGGTGTGCGAGAATATCTGCCGGAGCAGCGTCCTGAAGCGCGATTTTCACAAAAATGAAAGAGAAACCAATAATCAAAGCATTGGCAATTGCGGCCGCGTAGGCCTTCACGATTGAATTATTGACCATTTCCAAGTTCCTTACCGTCTGCCATGCAGACTGAGGTTTCGTATTCACTATTTATTCTATATGGGTTAACTGCGAGCAACAATACAGTCTCTGGAAAAAATATACGTATCTCCTATCTACCAGGCTGCTTATGAAGGACTAAAGTAATGTTTTTACCAAATATACCCTCAGGTTGTCATTGTCCATGTTAGAATTTATCGGATAAAGCCAGAAATTGACGAAGTCGTATACTGAAGATAGGAGGCCTACTCAATGAGCCATGAAGATCACGAACTGAAAGATGACCAAGCGCCTGGCTGGGATGCCATCGATGCGCAGATGCAGAGAATTTATGGAGATCAGGAGCCGAAACACTACGGGACCCTGATTCCTTATATGCTGGGAGGCCAGGATCCGCTTGATGGGATTAGCGCCTATGTACAGGTTGAGCCCGTGCCGCATTGGCACTTCGTAACTTACGGATTCTCGGAGTTATATGAGAAGGAATCGGAGGATACCGCGTACAGCGGATACGGGTTTGAGCTTACGTTCCGTCTGCTGAAGGGACCGGAGGAGAGCGAGCCTCCGGCGTGGGCGCTGAACCTGCTGCAAAATATGGGCAGATATGTATTCGGCAGCGGCAATGTTTTTAGATCGGGGGATTATATGGACGCGAACAGTCCGATCGCGCTTGAGCATGACACACAGCTGACGGCTCTTGCCTTCATCGATGACCCTGATCTTCCCGAGATCACCACACCGAATGGGAAAGTGAGCTTCCTGCAGATGGTCGGAATTACACATGACGAGCTGGAGTCGATGCAGGCCTGGAACACTACCGGAGTGCTTCGGGAGGCTGCGGAATCAGGGAAGCTCCCTCTCTATGTTACGGACTTGTCCAGACCTTCACTACTAAGCGATCCACAGCTAAGCGAGAACATTCAGCTGGGCGCGGCCAGGGACGGCTCAAGCACCGGATTCCTGTTCGTAGATCAGCTGGATTGGCAGGAGCAGAAGGCACTGTTCCGCGGAACTATGTATACGCTGGTCATCGGGGCGAAGCAGGCTTCCGTGATCAGCAAAGTTCTGCCTGGCCGACTGCTGAAAGGGAGTCCACTTACCCTGTCCTCCTCCGAGTGCAGGGTCACCTTCCGCCCGGGTGAAGACTTTGGCGTAGATGTGCAGGAAGACGGCATGGACCTGATCCTGAACGAGGAAGCGGTGCGCGAGTTGAGCGCGAGGCTTGAGCCGGTGGCACAGGAATTCAAGCTGAGCGCCTGCAAGGGACTCACCGTCAAGATCGTGCGTACCCTGATCCGGGACCAGGATGGCCAGATCGTGGAGACGATTGGCTGATTGGCCTAAATCGGCCGATGAGTCACAGTCTTTTTTTCCTCATATTAGGGGTCTGCTGTTATATAATAGATTCTATGAAAATATTACCTGGTATCAGGTTTAGGAGTGTTCAAGTGTTGAAGAAAAGCTATATTTCTCTACTGGCCATACTGGCCTTGATGGCTGCCCTAGTCTCCTCTGCCAGTGCTGCAGGTTCCTCTGTAGCGGTAGCTCCGGCGGGATCAGGACAAGGATCAGGCTCCAGCTCAGCAGGAAGTACTCAAGCCAAGAAGACCTATGTCATTTGTATTGATCCGGGGCATCAGCTCAAGGGTAACAATCAGAAGGAACCGATTGGACCTGGTGCTTCCGAGAAGAAACCGAAGGTCAGCTCGGGAACGCTAGGCGTTGCTACCAAGAAGCCAGAATATGTACTGAACTTGGAGATTTCCCTGAAGCTGAAGAAGGAGCTGGAAAAGCGCGGATACAAAGTCGTCATGACCCGCGAGAAGCACAATGTGAACCTGAGTAACAAGGATCGTTCCGATATCGCCAACAAGGCGAAGGCCGATCTGTTCATTCGCATTCACGCCGATGGGGATACCTCGCCGAAGACGGAAGGCTTCAGTGTGCTGTATCCGGCTCAGGGCAACAAGTATACCAAAGCTATCTATGCGAAAAGCAAGCTTGCGTCCGAGGATATCCAGCAGGAAATGAAGAGCGCGACCAAGGCCAAGTCCAAAGGTGTGGTTCCCCGCAGCGACCTGACCGGCTTCAACTGGTCGAAGGTTCCGGTTACCCTGGTCGAGGTTGGATTCATGACCAGTCCGTCTGAGGACAAACGGCTGTCGACCTCCGCTTACCAGGATAAGCTGACCGCCGGGATTGCAGGTGGCGTGGACAAGTATTTCCACAAGTAAGTGAATAAGTGAGTGAGAGAGTGAGTGTCCTGTGCTAAGTGGGTGGGTGAGCGGCCTGTGGTAACTGGTCTATGGTGCCTGCTAAATGGGTCATAGCGTCGCAACGAATGAATCCCTCTCTACGTATCTACTTTCTATGCATCATTCGGCCCGCGCAGTGCGCGGGCTCTTTGTATGCCCGGAAAGTCTCGGGTTCTAACCGTATTCCTTAGTGATCGTAGAGTCCGGAAAGTAAATTTTCGGGAGAATTGTATACTTTTCACGATCTACCATCGTTATAGTGCCGGAAGGAGGGAAGAGATGACCCCTGCGCAGAGGGAATGGACCCAGAATCAAATGAACAAGATGCACAGCTATCTGGTAAAATTGGGCGCTGTAAGCGAAGATGCCAAGGACATTGTGCAGGACACGTTCTACAAGGCGTTCCTCTACGAGGACTCCATCCAGCCGGACAAGATGTCCGCCTGGCTGTTCAAAGTAGCCATTCACGCCTACTATGATTTGTGCAGGCGCTCCAAAAGACAGGCCGCTCTTCCCTCCTTGGAAGAGCTGGCCTCCACGGAGCTTTTGCCAGAGGAATGGCTCACAAGCCAGGAGGATCGCCAGGAGGTACAGGAAGTGCTGGAGAAATTATCTCCGGTACATAAGCAGGTGCTGGAACTCCGATACAAGCATGAAATGAGTTATAAAGAAATCGGCGAATCTCTGGATCTCAAGCCAAATAACGTGAAGACCTATCTATCGCGGGCCAAGAAGCAGTTCGCCAAAATATACGGGAGGTTGGGTAAGCATGAGTGAACATGAAGATGAGCATGACAAGCTATCGCCGGAGAAGGCTTTTGACGGAGATTCCGTGGACCGGATGTTTCGTAAGGCCAGATGGAAGAGTATATTACGAAATACCTGTATTTCGGCTGTTGTCTGTATTGTGCTGTTCCTGGGAGGGTTTGTTCTGAACCAGCAAATAGCAAATAAGGCGGGCTGGAATGCATATACTCCCATTGAGTTAAATAAAAGGATTACCGGACCGAATTTGTATATAGACGGCCCTCAATTCCGGTATGGTCTTCTTGGAGGAACGATCGAGTTTCAGAAATTTAAAATGATCGAGAACAGGGTTATCCCCTGGAACGATTATTTCCTGAAATACAATGGTTTTCAAGGCGAGGCAACCGTTCTGCCTGGTAGAACTACGGGAATTGTTCAGGTCAAGGAGAATGGAAAGGATCGCTACTACAATGATCGCAGCGGAGAGCGTGAGATGCTTTTTTACCATCCAGCAATGAAATATGATCATTACTTTAATGACTTGCCTCTACTGAATAAGATGAGCGATGACCAATATATCGAGATGGGGTTGTCCTTCAATAAGGGCTATACACTGAGCCAAGTGGAGCAGATGCTGCCTCAGGGTGTGCATGCCACTTGGTATTGGGCAGACAGCTATAATGAGGAGGATCTTAAGCATTTGAAGTTCAAGGCCGAACCGGAACGAGCTGAAGAGCTTCACGGTTTCCAATCATACCTGGAACGCCTAGAAGATACAAGGAGAACTACCGAGGCACAGTTCATGAAGATGGTCCAGGACGTTGCCGAGTGTACGAACTCTTACTATGCAGAGCAAGCCGCCCACGTCCTCGCCGCCGTGAAGTCACACCAGCAATCGGGCATGATTATCGGCGTGGTTGTTACAGGAACCAGGGATCAGCTGAAATCCCTTCAGAAGCTCCCTTTTATTAAGGCAGCGACCCTTGGAGCGACGGTAGATATGTATTAGTCCACTCTACAACTTGAGCTTACATGCTCATGCTATATGGATTGAACTAAAGACTGCGTGATTGATTATTTGGCAGAACAAGTTCATTCCATCTATATCTCTAAAAAGCGGCTGTCCCTTTCAAAGGGAACGGCCGCACTTTTCTACTAATGAAATTTAATCACCCGCTGTTCCTCACTGCTCTGTTTAATCAGCTCGATGACCCTGATCGTGTTCCTCGCATCCTCCGCACTGACAGGAGCTGGCTGGTTGTCCACGATTGCCTCGTACATCCCGGTATAGAAAGATTCATAGGAACCCTTCTTCGTCTCTACTCTACCTCTCGTTAAGAGATCACCAATGCTGATCGTCAGCTCTCCGTGCCAGGCTTCAGGATCGCTCCCCCACAGATCATCGCCCGGCTTGCCGCCCTGCTTGAGTGCGTTCTCTTGGGAATCGAGTCCCGATTTAATGAAGCTGCCTCGATCTCCATGCACTTGAAATCTGGGCCCCGATTGCTTCACGATAGAGCCGGAATGAAGAATAACTCTGAGGTGTTCATATCCTAGAATGATATGGAAGTAATCATCTACGGCGGAGTTCTCTCTCTGAGCCCTCACATCCCCATACACGGTATTCGGAAGTCCGAACAGATGCAACGCTTGGTCAATCAGATGCGAGCCTAGATCATAGAGCATCCCCGAGCCTTCAATGTTCTGTTCCCTCCACCGGTTAGTCGTATTTGGACGATAACGGTCAAAATGGGCTTCATAAGAATACACAGAACCCAAAACTCCCGATTCTATAAGGTCCTTCACCGTCAGGAAGTCATTGTCCCACCTGCGATTATGATACACACTTAGAATTCTGTCCTGCTGGTTAGCAATACGAATTAACTCCTCTGCTTCTTCTGCCCGGATCACGAACGGTTTCTCCACGACAACGTGCTTGCCAGATAATAAAGCCTGCTTCGCATAAGAAAAATGCGTCGTATTCGGTGTTGTAATAATCACGAGTTCAATCTGAGGGTCCGCAAATACCTCAGCCACGTCCGATACTACCTGGACTTCGGGGAGATCCGCTTGGACTTTTGGGGCATTCGAGGACACGACCTTTAAGATTTCCAACCCTGGAATCGTCTGAATAACAGGAGCATGAAACGTCCTTCCAGAAAAACCATATCCTATAATACCTAATTTCACTGTACGCATGTCATCAATCCTTTCAGCGATAAAAATATGAAAAAAGCCTAATTCTTATGTAAATAAGTTAAATGCGTATTCATATTAAGCTAAAAACTTAAATTTAGCAAGTAAATCCACGTTTCCCTTTAAAACACTTAACATTTATTCGTAATTTACTTATAATTAGATTAAAAGATGATTAGAAGAGGTACATCATGAATCAAGAAGAACGAACACAATCCATTCTTCAATATTTGAAGAACAACGCTAAAATTCAGCTTGAGGACATATGCGAGCTGTACGGGGTATCGCGGGACACGGCTAGACGTGACTTGGTGAAGTTGGAGGAGGATGGGGCAATTATCCGGGTAAGAGGGGGCGGCATGCTGCCTACTCTAACGAAGAATATCCAGAGTTACCGGGCAAGATTAGAAGCATCCAATACCAAGCGGGCGATTGGTCGGAAGGCGGCTTCCCTCATCAAAGACGGGGATTATCTGCTCATGGATACCTCGACCACGATTCAGTATACTGCTGAGAGCCTGTCTACCAAGGGTAACATTATTGTTACGAACTCTATAGACGTAGCTGGAATCTTGAGTGAGAAACCGGATATTACCACACATCTGCTAGGAGGAGAACTAAATCCCTGGCATCGTAATGTATTCGGACCCCGTACACTTAACATGTTATCAGATATCAAAGTGGACAAGCTCATTCTGGGTGCTTGCGGCCTCTCACCTGCCGGCCTGTCAGCTCCTTCCGTAGATGAGGCCTATGTAAAGGCAGAAATGATCAAGAGAGCGGATCAAGTGATTCTTCTGGCTGATACTGCCAAGTTCGGCAGACACTTATTCCATAAGGTCTGTGGGTTCGATCAGATTCACATTCTGGTTACAGATCAAGAACCTGATCCTGAAATGATGAGCATTATGGCGGGACATCAAGTTGAAGTCCTTGTTATCTCTACGGAGAGCTAGCAAACACATAAATTCATGTTTTTTAAAGTGCTTCTATTCAAAGAAGAGTCGAAGAGCTATTTAGTCAAAAAAAGCCGCATTCTCTGCGGCTCTCCATCTCTCTAGCACAAGTTGGTCTGCTTCTCTGCATTCGTGTAGTAGCAGCTGAACTTGTGCTTTTTGCATATTTTCTTAATCCGGGCGGATTCAATGACAATCTCATCAATACTTGCAAACTGACGGGACTCATTCGTGACCACGGCGATCGAGATGCTGACCAGGGGGATGGACTCTACCTGGCCTGAGCGGTTCTCGCTGATTACATACTGGCGCTCAAGATCCTCAGCGGAATAGAACCCTCGTATCATCTCATCGAACTGCCGGATAATATGGTTACAGATCTCTTCATAGGCAAAATCGTTCAGGATCGCAATGAAGTCATCTCCTCCAATATGCCCTACAAAGCTGTCGGGCTGGGTCACACTGCTGCGCAGAATGGAAGCCGTGGCCTGAAGCAGCTTGTCCCCTTCCTTGAATCCGTAGGTATCATTGTAAGCTTTGAAATGATCGAGATCGAAATACAGGACACTGAAGGTCTCCTGAGCCAGGGACAGCTTCAATCTCTCATCGATGGTAAGGTTGCCTGGAAGTCCGGTGAGCGGATTAAGGAAGCTGGCTATGGTCGCCTGGATCTCGGCAAAACTCAGCAGCAGGTTACGGATACTGACTACGCCGTGAAAATGACCGCCGCGCGTCACAATTACATAGTCGTAGAGTTCCTCTTCCTCCCGCGCCATAGCGAGCCTGCTCACTTCGGTAATATTCTCGCTGTAGTCCACGATTAGTGGACTCTGATTCATCACAAGCTCAACCGGGCGCCCCATATAGAGATTGTATCCATACAGCGTGCCAATTAGCTGATAGAATCTGGCCCTCATCACCAAAGCAGCAGGCTGGCTGCCGTTCTGTACAACGACACCCTGAAGCTTAGGGTTATTCTTGAAGATTTGGTCTACCTTCTCACATTTCGTATTCACGTAGACATGGGGTATCACTTCCGCAATCTCTCCAATTTGTGAAATCATTCTAAGCCCCCCTTGTACAGTAATTCAGAATGCGGCGGCTGCCTGTGCCCCGGAATCCGGAACCACGCCCCTGATTAGTTCGCTGCTTGGCCTGCCCAGCGCATAGCCTTGTCCCATGTGCACTCCCCGTTCACGCAGGTAAGCCAGCTCCTCCATCCGCTCAATTCCTTCGGCAATAACCTGGGTTCCCGATTTATTCGCATACTCCACCAGAATCGTCACAATCTGCTGCTGCACCGGATTCAGATGGATATCCTGAATAAGGGAACGATCCAGCTTCACGTATTCCGGCTTCAGATACACCAGTGTCTTGAGGCTGTTATACCCTGAACCCGCATCGTCTATAGCAATTCGAAAGCCCGCAGCCCGGTAAGAGGCAAGTATCCCTTCATAAGTTTCATAGTCGGTCACCGCCTGCTTCTCGGTCAGCTCAAATACGATCTGGCCGGGAGACAATCCATACTGCTCCACTAATTCAAGCAGTTCACCGCTTGTGATATGCTCCTCGCTCAGGGCGTGCGGATGAACATTCATGAAGATCAGGGAGTTATTCCGTTCCGGCAGGCCTGCTGCCTTCTCCCGGAAGCTTCGGAGTGAAATTTGTCTGCAGCCCATCTCGAACAGGGAGACCTGATCGGTCTGCCCTACAAAATCGTAGAAATGCTCTGTTGTCGGGAACAATTCCGACGCGGGAGGCCTGTTCAATATCTCGTAACCTACGTTCTCACCTTTATCCAAATTCAGTATCGGCTGAAAAAAGGTCGATAGCGCCTGATTCCTCATAATGTGATGAAAGGCTACGAACCTTCGGTAGTCCATCATCTCTTTCTTGCGTGCTTGATTGAGATATTGGAAATAGGTGAACAGACTGCTGGGATGCATCCTAGAAGTATGCTGCTTGGTCATCATGCTCTCCTGCTTTCTTCTGTGCTATATACTCCTATAGTAGTACACGTCTGATCCAGAAGATGCAGGTTAGTGTTAACGGATTATTAAAATTGTGAAAATAGTACTATTTTTACGAGAGCCTGTCAGTCTGTATTTTAATAATTCAGCTTACGCTTGCACCAATATACTCCTTGGCATATCGATAGAACAATCTTAGGAACAGGAACTCGGCTATAAGAGAAAGCAGTGCGCATATAGGTAACAGAGTGGCGGCCCAAATCAAAGTTACATTCATAAGGAATGGCAGTAAGATCAGCATACTGACATTCACAATCAGATAAAAGGTGCCGCGTATAGCTGTGATATGCCGAAGGTCGCGCAGCTCATAGGTCCATGCTACGGCAATAAGAGCCTTAAATATCCAATATACTAGCAGCGTATGCACGAGCAGCAGCGCTGCCGGGATGAGATTCAGCTGCAGGGAATTTTGATTAACATGTAGAAGGTTAATCCCGCTCCCTTGAAAGGCCTCAGGCAGTGAGACGATAATCAGCACGTAGGATGTCCATTTAGCCTTGTTGAAGAAGGTTAGACGGCGGCTTATCTCCTGCAGCGCCAGCGCTATCAAAATATATCCGATGAAATCAGGCAGTATATCAACCCCGAATATAAAAATATTAAACAGGGTGAACACGAATCCCCAGCCAAGCTGGCGGAAGGCTCTGGATAAAGGTGGAGTTATTTCTATCATTGTGGTTCACCTCCTGACCGGACAAGCCGCTTCATCTGTTCATCGGTTAGGTTAAAATTGACGTTGATCCTGAAAGACTGGGTCACTCTTTGGCCATCCTTAAGACGAAATTCAAGCCTGCACTCAGGCTGATAATCGACATATGCCATCGGGTTATCCAGAGGAATCTCCCACTTATAGGAGAGAGACAGTCCATCCCCCTTCTGTTTGGAAATCGGGTATTTCAGCGATTCAATTGGCTTATCGGACAAATAAAGATGCAGGTACGGCTTCAGGCGGTCACTATAGGTGAAATCGATGCGTTCCAATACAGCCGGCTTCATCATCGTTCCATAGTTATATCCCGTTCGATCCGAGGAGGCCATGGATGAGTAGAAATCAACCAGCTCCACATCCGAATCCGGAAGGATTGTAATCTCACCAATCGGGACTTTGCGCGGCGGACCTTCGCTATAGAAGACGGTTACCTCCTTAACCGTAACAGGTGACTTGATGGGTGGCTCCTCCCCTTGGGCGTTAAAGCCTGCGTAAGCCTTCATTACAGTCTGATAGGTTCCGTTATTCCAATTAGATAAAGTGAAGCTTAGCTCGGGCAGTTCATCAATCTGCACTCCCGTCACTTTCTTGGATCCATATCTGTTCTCCAAGTAGACCAGCTCCAGACTTCGGCCATGTCCAGCGCTCATGCTGACATAACTCTTCAGGAATAGCGGCTCCTCCAACTGCATGCTCCGGTAATACCACAGATTCCCGCCCCAGCTCCCGAAGATGAGCAGAAGAATAACGGTCCAGGCTGTTATTCTCTTCGGTTTGGATAAAGTTCTCCCTCTAACTCGACTCATGTATTCACCCAGTCCATGAACATCTTTCCGATCAGCACAAGCAGAATAACTGAACACAGACGCAGAATTCCCTTTCCTCTCAAGCCCAGCTGGCCCTTATTGTAGGGCTTAAGGCCAAAGTACAGCCATTCCCAGAACTTCTGGGGAAAAATCAGTGCAAAGAAGCCTACAAAAAAACCAAAAGCAATAGTCACAATAACAAAGCCCATAGCTGCCCTCCAGATTAGATTTATTTGTGCCAAGCTGACGTGTTCATCTTGATAATTTTACCATTAAATAGGCGTAATATCTTGTTTTATCCAAAAAATAAAAAGCGGCCATGTGAGGACATGACCGCCCGTTTATATGCCTTAAGCCTTAAGCCTTAAGCTAATTTCTCGATAACAATGGAGGCACTTACTACTGGTGTACCGCCGCCAATTGTATTCTGAAGTGTCACGGTACCTGTAGGATCGATGCGGTTCAGTGTCAGAACTCCTCCAGCGGATAAAGCCGTAACTACTTGGCCTGTATATGGGTTATTTCCTGCATTTGTTCCATAGTTACTGCATAGTACCAATGCAGCTGGGGCTGGCCCGGCAGGATCAAAGAACAATCCAAAAGCACTGTTGCCTGGAGTCGGGAAGACCTCCCAGGTAATCTTGTAGATGCCACTTGTGTTGATGACAATCGATGACGGAGGGCTAAAGGTAAGCGCCGTGGAATTGATGAGCGAATGGTTAAAGGTTACGGCACCGCCCTCTCCTCCTGGTGTTGGAGCTGGAGCTACGGTCTGCTCCTCATCACTGCAAAGAAAGGTGAAGTCGGAAATGCCGCCTGCTGGCCCGGCAGGTCCAGCAGGTCCCGCTGGGCCTGTTGCTCCGGCTGGTCCTGCTGGGCCTACCGCACCCGGAATCCCCTGCGGTCCAGGCAGACCCTGCGCTCCGGCTGGGCCCTGAACCCCTATAGGTCCTTGCGGCCCTTGCGGCCCTGGAGGACCTGGTACAGGAGTTACCTCTACAACTGGCGGCGGGCAGCTTACCTTAACGACTTTCTTTTTCACGATAACGTTCTTACAGTGTGCTCTCTTTCCTCTACAGACTCTGCACGGTCTGCCATGTCTTTTGCCATGAGACTTAACTTGGGATTGCTCAATGCTCATTTGGACAGCTCCTCAGGATTAGAGTACATCCTACGTACATTGGCCCCGTACGGCATGTGCTCTCACCCAGCACTCTGGCGGGTATTCATCCATTTTCCTGATAAAGGGGCTATCGCGGATCGGAGTTTGTCCTGATCATCCAAGCAACCCTTGGCCACCTGGGAGAAGGCCGTCCTCTCTATGAGTCATCTCTCCCTGTACCGACACTAGGAGATGAACAACAGCATGGCATTGCCCTGCCGGACCGCCTCCATATAGTATTCTTTCAGACTCGCATAGTAAGAGAGAACATAATCCACCTCTTCTTCGCTGGACCAATCATTAGAGGGATAGATCTCAAGCTCATTCATAGCAGCCGCGTCAAAGCGCTCCTTCAGATCCTCTTCGGTAATGTTCACCAAGGTCAGCGCCACCTCCTGCACTTCTTTCTTGGTCAAGTACCGTGTCTTCCCGTACCCGAGGTCTTCACCAACCTCCTGCCCGCCAAAAATAACATTGAACAGGGGAGGCTCACCTTCCCAGGCGCTTCCGTTCAGGAGATAATGGATCGCATGCCAGGATTTATCCAGATCCAGCCTCTCTTCCTCCTCATCAAACACAACCGCTTCCGGATCCACCTCTCCCTTAATAATCAGATCCAGAGTTTCCTCCGAGATTTGCTTCAGATTGCCAATCATGCCCACGATTTGCTCCACTCCTTTGTGTTAAATGTAGCTTAGCTGTTAGCCGCCGAACAGAATATCCATGATCGTGCCGAGCGTTCCGGATTTGTGCCCTCTTAGCACATCCGGGTCATAGACCTCGACAATTCCGCAATGCGTACATGAGACAAACAGGAAATGATTATGTTCGATGTCAAAAATTTTACTCAAACCCGTCCCGCTCATCGCCACTTCCCTCACATGGCAATCGGTATTGCCACATTTGGAGCATCTGTAATTATCAATAATCGTCTGTTCAACATTCATAACCGCTGAGACCTCCTGAATTTGAGTATTTGGGCAGCCCATTTATGATAAATGAGTGATCCCGCAGCAAAGCCAGCCGTATTCAGCATGACATCATCTACATCCACAGACCGCGGGTAGATCAAGTTCATCTCAGTAAGCAGCCACTGAAGAAGCTCTATGCCTAACGAAAGGATCAGCCCGGTCAGAATCACATTCACTTTATTCCCAAGCAAACCTCTGTATACCATAAGACTGCCCAGCGGGAGCAGAAGCAGCACATTTCCTCCAATGTTCTTCAGTCCCTCGTACCAAGAGCTGCCGAGCAATTCCAGCATTCCCTTGAATGGAACCAGGTTAATGATGACACCCTGTCCATGCGAATGCATGTGGAGAATAGCTCTCGGACCTATTGGAATGGGAAAAAAAGCCACGGCTGCCACGCCGCATCCATATAGAGTCACCAAGATGC
Organism: Paenibacillus zeisoli; assembly: GCF_003994465.1. Classification (GTDB taxonomy): domain Bacteria; phylum Bacillota; class Bacilli; order Paenibacillales; family Paenibacillaceae; genus Fontibacillus; species Fontibacillus zeisoli. The sequence goes on from NZ_RZNX01000002.1 coordinate 243,432, forward strand.
TCCCTAGCATACGGGTAACCGGCCTGCGGAGCAGGAGGTTCACGACAATGACGATAGGTACAATGAATAGAACACTCAGGATCATCGCCTGGCGGGGGCTAACCATGTTTGTTCACAGCCCTGTATCTCACAGTTTCACCTCTTTACATTTACCCGTAGGCCAGCTTCTGTACCACATATTCTGGAAAAGCGGTTATGGCACGAGCTCATAGAACTGGACCAGATTGACGGGCACCGTTCCCGGATTGTCGCGAAGGTGAGGGCCTTCTTGAACGGTCACGGCTGCGCCGAGCTCCTTGATCCAAGTCCCCTGGGGGTCTTTGTCTTTGGAGACCGAAAGCGTGTATATCTTACCATCAGTATTCATCTCACACTTGAAGCCGCCTCCATCAGCTATATCGATATCGGCTGTGAGCTTTGCTGCCCAGAACTGCTTATCCTTCTCCATAATTTGAGCCGCAGAGTAGACCTCTGTGCTGTGCTTGGTGATCAGCAGCTTGGGGCCCTGACCTATATCCAGCTGGATTACCGTCCAGCTGGCCATGGGCTCACTATGCTCATACTCCTGAATGGCCTGATCCCTGGTGTCGAATAGCTTAAGCGGTTCGGTAACGACTCGTTCGGATGAACTGCACCCTACTAATCCGGCTAACAACAGAATAGCTCCAAGCCACAGATGTCTGATAACATCACCCACTCTATTGGATTGTCTTACAGAGGCTACAGTCTCTTATACATAGAACACGGCCCGGCTATGGATCGTTATGCTCCTGGCCGGGCCGTGTGTGTGAAATTTTGGGTACCTCTATTATAGCCGGGTACCGGGCTAACTTCTGCGCTATTCTTCACATCCGCCAAAATCCCACTCCAGATAAAACTGTATCAAAAACGCCTCCATGAACTCATGCCTGCTCTGTGCGAGTTCCTTGCCATACGCCGTGTTCATCAGATCCTTAAGCCTCAGCAGCTTATCATAGAAGTGGTCGATCGTGGCATTCCCCGAACTCGATTCCGGGTCATACATCATCCGCCCTCTTGAACCTCCGTAGGCAAAAGTCCTGGCAATCCCAATCGCACCTATCGCATCCAGGCGATCGGCATCCTGCACAACCCGCCCCTCCAGGGTCCCCATGGGCGGATTACCGCCGCCGTTATAGGACATAGTTCCAATGATCTCCATCACTTCATCCAGGATATCGCGCTCGGTCACATGGGCTGTCAGCCATAAGTGGACCTTGTCTAATCCTGCCTGCTTCGATTCATTCAGCTTCACGTCAGCAATGTCATGAAGAAGCGCTGCAAGCTCACAGATAAAAGCATTTGCCTGCTCCCTCTCCGCGAGTTCCAGCGCAAGCCTCCTCACCCGGTCGATATGCCACCAGTCATGTCCGCTTGAATCCGAGCCCAGCTCCTGTCTCACATACTGCTCAGCGGATTGAATTACGTCTTGCTGATCCATGGTTCATCGCCTCCTCTAAGCTGCTGATATATTCTGTTCCACTCAGTAACGCTGCTTGAATCTATCCAGCCACCAGTCCTTATTGAGCAGGAAGGAGCCGTCAATCGGCATGATAATATAATCAGGCACCGGTTCCATTGGGGCCGGAATCCCTGTGTAGATCAGGTTCACACTCAGCGCAAAAGGTTTGACCTTCCTCCCCACGAGCTCCTCATACTCCTCGACATATCGTTCCACCTTGGGAAAGCCCTCCCAATAGTACATGGCCACCTGCCCGCCTGCGGGGCTATTCCACCAATGTACAAAGGCTGGCCAGGAATCCATGCAGCATTGCCGTAACAGCTCACCGTCAATATCACTGAAATGGTATTCGGCTAAGCCCATTCCCAGATTAGGTCGATCAGATTTATTTCTAAATCTGTTGGCGAGCAGCATAACCACTTGATTCCACCATTGATCCCACTGCTGCTTAAGAGCCAGCTTGTCTATGTCGTCCATGACTAGAGCTTTAGGTGCCGGCCAGAGCCTCTGGTGTCCTTCACCTGAACCTATAAATAATCCGTACACACAACCAACATAGATAGGAAAATTCAATATATATTCCCCTGACAGGCCTATAGTCCAGCTGCTTGGTGATTCCATCGTTCCAGGCTCCTTCCATTTTTCTTACTACCATATAAGACCGAATTAAATGACGGATCAGAATTCAAAATTAAATGCCCCGCGTCTACGTTGTGGTGTTCGATTAATATATATTATTAGACCAGGAAATAAAACTGTTGTGGCCAGAACTGCATTCAAATTCACTTTAACACATGGCCATCTGCCCGCCTGCGGGACTATTCTACCAATGTACAAAGGCTGGCCAAGAATGTTCCATACTAAAAAAAGAGGAGTTCCTTTCAACCAGGAACTTCCCCTTTTAAAATTAGTTTAATTTACAATAAGAGCATTAAAGCCTTAGATATCCACCATGCAGCTGTCTCGCTTCCAGTTACAGTAAGTACACCCTTTTTATGATAATACGTATAATGGTATATTATGTTATAATTAATAGAAAGGAGATAACTTCAAAATGAATATCTGGAAATTTATAATTGCGTTGTTTGTAGGTAACATTATTGGTAACTTTACTTATGAACAGCTCGATGTGTTCCAATATAACAAAGAAACAGGTATGTTCACACTTGAAAACATCTTCAAATTAATCATTCATTTTGTTTCTGGAGTAGTGTTAGCTCTACTAATTTATGGTCTGATCAATTTTGTTCAGCATCTTCTAAACAAGAATAAATCAAATTAACACTTTCAAGCACTTGAGGAGGGCCCGAAGAATACAGTATTTCGCCCCATCTCACAATCTTTTCTCACATAAATAAAAATCGACTTACCTCCATTTCGCTGCTCTTCACGTCTTCAAATCCCTCTGCGCCAAAATCGGTGAGCTGGCTCATTATCAACAAGAACTCCGATTCTGAGCTCAGCTCCCCCTATTCCCTCATGATATGAGATCAAAGAACTGCTCTAGATCCTACATCGCATGCCCGTGATTCTGGAACTCCTGCTTAATGGTAAGCAGTCCAAGCCCTGGATATCCGTCATTCGGGTTCTTCATCGGCCGGCCTATAAATCCTACATCAGTACTTTATACTTCGATAAGGAATCTCACCGCGCCGATCTACCCAGATTCGAATTGATAATTAATATAAAAAGTATTAGAGCGGGAAAATAAAACTGTAGGGGCCAGACTGCATTCATTCCAATGGCCGCATAGTGATATAATAATAAACCAATACTGGACAATTTCCGTCAGGTATTTACATAGAATGGGGGCATAGACATCTTGATAACTTTGCGAAATGTTCAAGCTGCAGATCTGGAACAGCTTTTAATTATTGAGAATGAGGGCTTTTCAAAGGAAGAAGCTGCTACCAAGGAAGCATTCATTGAGAGAATTAAGATAATTCCGGATACGTTTATTGTGGCAGAAGTGGGCGGCTCCATTCTAGGTTATATTAATGGCCCAATAATTGCCCAGCCCTATATAACGGATGACCTCTTTAAGGAGATAAGCGAGAACCCGAAGCGCGGGGGATACCAGAGCATTCTGGGATTGGCCGTGTTCAGCCAGGCTAGAGGCCAAGGCATTGCTAAGCTTCTACTTGCGGCAATAGAAGACCTTGCTGTTGAGAACGAACGAGAAGGAATCACACTCACATGCAAACAAGAATTAATTTCTTTCTATGAGAAATCAGGTTTTGTTAACCATGGTTTATCGGAATCCCAACATGGTGGGGCAAGCTGGTATAACTTGCTCAAACCCATCCATCCTAACTCTAACTGAAGTCTCTAACTAGCCACGATAAAGGTATAGCACCGTCTCCCCATCGTAGACCTCACCCGTCTCGATAAAGCCAAACTCTTTGTATAATTTATTAACTACAAAATTATCGGGCACATGAGAGATCCTCAGATGTGCGGCTGAATCCCGCTGCTTGATGAGTGCGATGATCTCCCCAAGTGCAGCTCTCCCATAGCCGGCACTTCCAATTATGTAGCTCCTGCTCTCCCGCTCTTACTCCGTAACTTGAAATATCGAATCGATGATGATAGGCAGGTTCTCTCTTACCGATACGGCTCCAAACACGGACCTCGCATGACTGCCGCGTTCGCCGAACACGTCCAGGAACAGATCGGTACACCCATTCAGTACTTTGTGATGCTCTTCGAATTCGGCGCCTGCGTTCACAAATCCTTGAATCTTCACCACCCGGATAACTTTATCAAGTGATCCCAAGGCCGACTTCACCACAGCAAGCACCTCAAGACCTGCCAGCCTTGCAAAGTCATAACCTTCCTCTGTGGTGTACTCAATTCCAAGCTTGCCCTTCGGATGACCCGACGGCCCCTTGCCCGAGACGAACATAAGCCCGTTAACGATAACATAATTTGAGTATTTGGCCGCAGGCTGGCTTGCCTCAGGAAGCACGATATTCAGCTCTTGAAGCCTTTGCTCAGCGGAGTAATCAGACATAGTACGCTTACCTCCTTATTTTCGGACCTGCGAACAGGCAGGACAAGATTTGAGCAATCCTCTTATGCATCTATAGATCAGGTGTGAGTCTAGGGTTGAATGTCTCCGTTTCCATCCATGTAATAATACTCACCTTTCAGTTGTCCATGAAATCCCCGAACCGCTCATCACATTTGGTGATTTGGAACTCAATAATTTCATATTCGGCGATTTTATGCTGATAAAAGGGGTCTTTTTGTATCAACTCTTCCACTTCTTCCTTGCTTGAGGTCTTGGCGAGTATCACTCCCCCTGTGCGGGGGACCTTCCTGCCGGAAAATATAAACCGTTTCTCCTCATACTGCTTGTTCAGGAACTGGACGTGTTCCTCAATATACTGATCTACAACCTCCAGGGGCTGCAGATAATGAAGACTGATGATGAACATGGATGACTGCCTCCAATATTGAGTATATAGATTAAACATTCACTTTATAATTCAGCTGGAGCTCGTCTCCAGGTAGTCCCCGGATCCCCCAATTATGCTTGGGCGTCTCAAATATCGTAATCTCAATATCATTAGGCTCAATGTACAGCTCACTCGATATCCGTTCAAACAGCAGCGTGATCAGCTTCTTTTTGGATTCCACCGATCTCCCCTCAAAAATACTAATCTCAATAATCGTATATTTGTCTGATCGATCCTCCGAGAATAGGAAATCCTCCTGCTCCAGATGAATGAACCGGTGGAATCTTTTCCCCACCGGATACTGAAATGCATCAACCACACAGCCATGAATAACAGAGGAAAGCTCCCCTTGTAGGGGTTTTAGATGTTCCTTAATTCCGTATACTTTGATTTGGGCCATGATAGCCTCCTTTTTCATAAAATAAAGTATATATCTTAAATGCCCAGCCGGTCTCTTAAAGCGGTGATATGAGCGGTATGATGCTTACTATGCCAAGAATACATGCCCAGCGTATAGTCCAGCCGGCTTGATTTCTTCGATTCAGGATGGTAGAACGTCCGCTCATAGTCAGATTCGCTCATGGAGTTCAGAACGATGACCCATCTCTTATGCAATGCCTCTAGCAGATTTAATGAAAGCTCAATGTCTCCTGTTAGCGAGTCTTGCAGATTAGCCCAGCGGTCCTCGTAATAAGGCTTAATCGCCGGGTTCTCTTCGGTAAGAGCCAGCTTGAACCGGGTATAACTGTTCATATGGCTGTCCGCCACATGATGGACCACCTGCCTGATCGTCCAGCCTCCATCCCGGTAAGGAAGTTCCAGCTGCTCTTCGTTCAGCCCCTGAACTGCTTCCCTAAGCTTGGCCGGAAGCTCTTCAATGTCCCGAATCCAGTCTGCTCTCTGGGACTGTGAAACTTCCCCCTCAAATGTAAATTTGCCAATTGGATATCTCATGTCCATTACAAACACCCTTTCTGAAATCGCGTTAATTGGGTACTTCCTGTATCTGGAATCTCTATAACAGTGTACCAGACCGCTTCCTGGCTGGAAATAAGGAGAATGCGCTGGTGCCTGCGGTCTCGAGGTTCGTTTAGAAGTATCTACTTTTCGGGTAAGTTAAAGAATAGATCGAATTTGAAAAAGAAAGGAGGGCTTCGCATGAAAATTATTATTACTCAGCAGGAAGCGATGGAGAAGGGTGTCTGGAAGGAAGTCGCCAAGATATTCGGAGTTGCCCAAGAGGACGAAGTCTGGCCTAATGAGACTTATATACTGACTGAGGAACAGGCACGCCAGCTGGGGTTCATCAGTTAAGTCTGCCGGCACAGCCTGACAAGAATTTACTTGTATAGCTAATAATTATCATCCTTTTCCTCTCCCCCATGGTAGACTGAAAGTGATCAGCTCATCCATTTCCTTCCAATCGTGAGCTGATTAATATCTGTTCAATTTATGGGGGATTAATATGAGTTTCTTTCAAGTTACACCGGCTAGTATGACGGATGCCCAGGAGATTACCGATCTCATCATCGCTTGCGACATCGATGAATACGGTGTGCCCGATATTGTACTTCAAGATACGATGGATATTCTTCAAGGACTTACGCTGGAGACGGATACCTGGGTAATCCGGGATGACGCCTCCTCTCGCGCGATCATTGGGTTCGCCTTCTGCGAACAGCAGGCCGAAGGGAAGCTGATCTCCTACGGATATGTTCATCCTCAGCATAAGGGACGTGGCATTGGCTCAGAGCTGCTCAGTTATATTGAGCGGCGGAGTGCTGTGGTGGCCAGGACTCCTTCCGGAAGCCTCGATGGAGCATGGACGCTGTCGAACGTAATTCCGGCCTTGAACGAGCAAGCAACAAGACTGCTGACCGAGCGCGGATACCAGTTCGTGCGCCTGTACAGCCGCATGAATATCGACCTCACTGAGGCTCCTCCCGAGCCTATGGCTGTGCCGGAGATCGTGATTGCTCCATTTCGGCAGAGTCAGGATGAGGCCTTTCTCTTCGAAGCCTACCGGGAGTCATTTCGGGACAGCAGACTATATACGGAGAAGACGATGGAAGCTTGGCTGGAAGAGCGGAATGGAGCGCACCACGACCGCCGTCTTTGGTTCACCGCTTTTGAGGGCAGCGAGATAGCCGGATTCCTGACTAGTAAAAACTTTGGCGATCATGTCTATGTGGACTTCCTTGGAGTGAAGCCTTCTTATCGCAAAAGAGGCATTGGCCTTGCCCTGCTGCAGCACGTGCTGCAGCAAGCCTACAGCCAGGGCATCACCAAGGTGATGCTCAGCGTGGATGCGGCCAGTCTGACGAATGCGCACAAGCTGTATGCCCGGGCTGGCATGAAGGCTTTATTCCAGATGGCCATGTATAGCAAATTTTTGAAAGAACAGAACTAAGGCTGGCGAATTCTTCTTACGCCGGGTTGGTCTCTTGCAAGCTGGACCATTGTAAGTTTGTGGAGATCATAGGCACTCGCCGCTTGCCCGTCAGCCTTCAAAGCTGCTCGCTAGGTCAATGGTTCGGATGCAATCACGAAGCCAAATAGTATGTCTACCTTTATATCAAAAAGGCTGTTCCTCCAGCCAGTCAAGCTAACTGGGGAGCAGCCTTTTTAATATGGACTAGCCCTCGGACGACGTTATTTGCATTTTTAATTCAAGCAGAACAGGGTATATACATCAACATTTAATTCCATATTCGAACAAAGGTACGGACCTGTTTGTCTATCATCTTCACTAAACATGTTACAATAATTATATGGGTGCTTGACAGATCCACCGAAAGGAGTTCGTTATGGCTGAAGATACACTTGTACGTAACAATGTACAAATACAAGGCAGCGGCACGACCAGTATGATATTCGCACATGGGTTCGGTTGTGATCAGAATATGTGGCGGTTCGTTGCCCCTGCTTTTGTAGAAGACTATCAGACGATATTATTTGACCATGTCGGCTCCGGGAAGTCAGATGCATCGGCTTATAACCCTATCCGGTATGGGAACCTGACCGGCTACGCCCTGGATTTGATCGAGATTTGCGAGTCACTGGGTTTAAGAAATACCGTATTTGTGGGCCACTCCGTCGGTGCCATGATTGGCATTTTGGCCTCTATCCAGAGGCCTGAGTTATTCAACCAATTGGTTCTGATTGGCCCCTCACCCCGTTACCTTAATGATCTTCCCGAATACATCGGAGGATTTGAGCGGAGCGATCTTGAAGGCTTGTTCGATTTGATGGACAAGAACTATTTCGGCTGGGCCGGCTACCTCGCCCCTGTCGTTATGGGGAATTTGGAACGGCCCGAACTTGCGGCTGAACTAGAGGAAAGCTTTTGCAAGGTGAACCCGGACATTGCACGGCAGTTCGCGGAGGCCACCTTCTTTGCAGATAACCGGGAGGATCTCCCCAAAGTGACAACCCCCTCACTCATCCTGCAAAGTACGGATGACATTATCGCCCCGCTTGAGGTGGGCGCTTATGTCTATCACCATATTCCTGACAGCACACTCCAGATCATGGAGGCAACGGGCCACTGTCCGCATATGAGCTATCCTGAAGAGACAATCAGGCTGATCCAGGAGTATCTGGCCAGCCGCAGCAGCGCGTCTACACGCCCTTTAGAACAAGGGTTGGTGTAAGGGTGATGGACGAGCGGTTAGACCTTGCCCCCTGCGGTTACCTGTCCTTGTCGGAAGATCATACGATTCTTACTGTCAACAAGACACTCCTACAATTACTTGGTTTCGATCTTCAAGGGCTGCGTGACTGCCATATCGAATCCATCCTGACAAGGTCGAGCCGGATTCTATTTCAACTCTATTTCATGCCGCTGATCAAGCTGAACGGGAAGATCGAGGAAATGTTCCTGGTCCTGCAATCGGCCAGCGGAACTGAAGTCCCGGTACTCCTGAGTGCTGTTCGGCGGGAAGAGAACGGAGCTACGGTCCACGACTGCATCCTTATGATTATGCGTCGCAGAATGGAATACGAAGAGCAGATCTATGTGGCGGAACAAGCGTCCAAGAAGGCTGGCGAGGAGCTGGAACGCCTTCAGATACAGCTGACGCAGCTGCGGAATGAACTGAGCGGCCAACTGTGAACGACTGACAGGCCCTTTTCTAAACATATATAGAGCATCATATAGGATATGTCTTATTTGACGATCCTACAAACAGAGGCGGTGTCAGACAGTTTATTGTCTGACACCGCCTCTTACGTATGCTTTGATAACTTCCATAAGCTTATGGGGTACATAGGTCTGGGCCGATCTCTTTAGAATTCAGCCAAAACCTCCGTAACCACCACGGTTCTGGCTCTTTTCCTGATATCATGCTCCTGATATTTTATACCAGCCTGATTCCGTCGCTGCTCCCTACTGCACAGGGATCGGCCGATCCAGCTGATACAGCTTCCGGTAGCGCGGATACCGCTCCATCAACTCCTCATGCGTTCCTCTCATTTCAATCCTGCCGTCCTCCATGAAGATAATCTCATCCATCTGCTCCGTTCCGGCCAGATGGTGGGTAACCCAGATCAGTGACTTGCCTGTGGTCGTTTCCATAATCGTCCTCATCAGCTCCCGCTCTGTCCGCGGGTCAAGTCCTACAGCTGGCTCATCCAGAATGACGACAGGTGTATCCTGCAGAAGAATACGTGCAAGCGCCACCCGCTGACGTTCTCCACCTGAGAATCGCTGGCCGGTCTCGCGCATAGGGGTGTCATATCCAGCAGAAAGGCTGGCGATTAACGCGGCAAGCTGCGCCTGCTCTGCAGCCTGACAGATCTCCTCATTCGACGCCTCACTCCGGCCCAGCCGGATATTGTTCGCTACACTGGTATCGAACAGATGCGGGCGCTGATTGAGCACGGAGATGACCTCGGGAATATGGTCTCCGAGCTCTCCTGCTGCCACGCCATTAATCCGCACGGCTCCGGCATCCGGTGTAAAAGCCCCCTGAATAAGCCCTAGAAGGGTGGATTTCCCGGCTCCGCTGCGTCCAATTACGGCAATCCGCCTGCCCTGTGGAATATCCAGCGTGATACCACGCACCGCAGCCTCGGCATTCCCCCCATAGCTGAAGCTCACCTGATCCAGCCGAATATGCGCAGCAGTCGGCTTCACGAAGCCGGCGCCAGCAAGAGCGCTGGCCTCGCGAGCGGCTCGCGGGCGCTCAAGACCCGGGCGCGCAGCAATCGGCTTCACGAAGCCGGCGCCAGCAAGAGCGCTGGCCCCGCGAGCGGCTCCTGGCCGCTCATGGGCCGGCGGCGCGGCTACGGCAGCTACCGGCCGCTCATAGCCCTGCCGCGCAGCTTCGGCGGCTCGCGGCGGCTTATGGGCCGGCCGTGCAGCTTCGGCAGCGTCGCTGGCCTCGGTGGCCTCGGTGGCACCGACGCCGCCGACGGCTTCGGTCGCGTCGGCGACACCGAAGGTATCGGCGCCTTCGGCCGATACGACCGCTTCGCCCGGGCCCGTTGCAGTCGCTTCGGCCCGGCCCGCGGTCCATGCCGCCTCCTCACGCCCAGCTGAGGATATTTCATTCAGCCGGTCTAGCGAGTTCCGGTAACGGGGCAGCTTCTCCACCGCCTCAGACACGGGGAGGAAGACGTCCATCAGCGGGAACACGACCAGCACAAAGGCGGCGATCAGCGTTCCACTCATGCTGCCGTCCGCCGTCTTCCCGGCTGACCAGGACATCATGAGAAGAACGCCGCCCAGAACCACAAGCTGTCCCAGCAGCGCTCTTATCCTCGCCCATCTCTTGAGCGTCCGATCCGCCCTTGTAATCCGGGCTTCATCTGCTTCATAGGAGGCCAGGAAGTCCCTGGTCCTTCCACTGATCACCCAGGTGCCCAGCCCCATCACGGCGTCCGTCAGCTTCTGATACAGCCGGCTGCGTTCCTGCTTCATCCGCTCCTGAGTCCTCGCGGTCATGAGCAGAGATACGCAAGGAAGCACACCAAGCAGAATCAGCAGCAAGCCTGCCGTCATTAGAGCAAAGGCTCCGTCAAACCGGCCAAGCGCAGCAATCACGGCTGCGTACATAACCACCGCAATCGCACCCGGAAAAGCCGTGCGCAGGTATACGTTCTGCAGCTGCTCGATGTCCTCTGCCAGCACGCCCAAGATGTCTCCGGTTCGGTATTGGGAGCGAAGGCTCAGCGCATCCGGCTCCAGCGTGTTATACAGCCTCACCCGCATCCGGGAGACAATGCGGAGCACCGCGTCATGTCCGGCCAGCCGTTCCACATAGTGCAGAACAGCCCGGCTGATGCCGAATGTCCTTACTCCCACGATGGGCACGTACACCAGCAGAATGTTCTCGGGACGAAGCGCCGATTTCGAGATCAGATACCCGGAGGTGAACATCAGCATGGAGGCGGCAGCAGCCGTCAGCACACCAAGGAAGATAATTAGGATGAACCGCCCCAAATGGGCCTTAATATACGGCTTCAGCCAGCCTTCTTGCCTCATGCTGCCCCCTCCTCCTGTTCTTTAACCAGCCCGTAATAGGCGCCCTGCTTCATCAATAATTCCTCGTGGGTACCCACTTCTTCCACCCTCCCGTGGTCCATGACCACGATGACATCCATATCCGGCATCCAGTGCAGCCGGTGGGTCGCAAGAACAACCGTCTTTCCTTCAAAAAGCTCCAGCATCATCGCCTTCAGCTCATACTCGGTCTCTATATCCAAATGAGCTGTCGGCTCATCCAGCAGGATTACTGGGCGATCACTAAGGAAGGCCCGGGCAAGCGCAACCCGCTGCTCCTGACCTCCACTTAACCGCCTTCCCCCGCCGCCGATCATCTCTTTGTATCCACCCGGCAGCCGCTCTACGACTGGACCGAGCCCGGCCGCTTCTACGGCCTGCTTCACTTCATCCAGTGAGGCTCCAGGCGAGTAGAACTTCACATTATCTTCAAGCGTGCTGCTGAAAATATAAGGCTGCTGCGGAATATACATGGTCTGATTCCGCCAGACCGTCTCCGACAATGAAGGCATCATTCGTCCGTCCACTTCCACCGTGCCTGCGCTCGGGCGGAGGAATCCACCCAGCACATCAATCAGCGTGGACTTGCCCGCGCCGCTCTCTCCGATAATGCCGATCTTCATTCCTGCGGTTAACCGGAGGTCTACACCCTCCAGCGAGGGCCCCGCCCCTTCTTCATGGGTCACGCTGAGCCCCGACAAGGCCAAGCTGCTCCGATCCGACCAGCTGTAACCCGGCTCAAGCACGCCCTTCTCATTCAGCTCCTCACTTGAATGGCTGTTAATGATCGCCTGCATGGCTTCTCCAGCCTCCTTGCCGTCCAGGGTAGCGTGGAAGTCTGCTCCTACCATCCTTACCGGAAGGAAGTATTCCGGTGCCAGAATGAGTACAGTTAAAGCCGGCAAAAGCACCATATTCCCGTTAACCAATCGCAGTCCCAGGCTTACCGCAACGGATGCGACCGACAGCATGGTGAAGAAGTCCAGCGCGAAAGAGGATAGGAAAGCGGTGCGCAGCGTCTTCATCGTAGCCGTCCGGTAGCTGCCGCTTACTCGCTCAATGGACTGGCTGTGTGTGCGGCTGCGCCCCAGGAACTTCAGGGTCTCCAGACCACGCAAAGAGTCCACAAAGTGGTTCGACAAGACTTTATAAGTCTTCAACTGACCTTCCGTCTGCTTACGAGCGGCGAGCCCAACCAGAATCATGAAGACGATTAGGATCGGCATCGTCACAGTCAATATGATTCCTGACGATGTATCCAGCGTGTAGATGAAGCCAAGAATCAGCACCGGAGTGAACCCTCCGGCCAGCATACGCGGCAGAAGCAGTTCGATATAGGTGCGGAATTTAGTGACTCCCTCCAGCACGAGGGTAACGAGATTGCCCGTCCCCTCCTTGCCGGCATATCTTGGTCCGAGCTCGAAGAGCTTATTCATCAGCTGGCTGCGCATCCGGGCCCCTGTGAGCTCAGCGAATTTGGCAGCAATAGACTGCTGGAAGTAGACCGTAATCTGACGTACGGTAAAAGCACACAGGAACAATACGGCTGTGCCGTATTGCTCCTGTAAAGGTTCCCCTGCGAACAGGGCGGAGACCGTCTCCGCCAGCCATTTGGCCTGCAGGATAATCGATAGGGTCTGAATCAAGGTCAGGCCGGCCATAGCTGCCATTACCGGCCGTATGCCTCTTAGCCCCAGCAGCTCGCGTCCCATTAGTACTCCAGATGTTCTTTCTCGTGAACCCGCTTGTGGAACACGAAGTAGCTCCAGATCTGATAGCCGAGAACGAATGGCAGCAAGGACAGGGCAACAATGGTCATGACTTTAAGTGAATAATGTCCGGAGGCCGCATTGTCAATCGTCAGACTGAAGGCGCTGCTGAGCGAGCTGACCATGACCCGCGGAAATAGCCCAATGAAGACCGAGGCGATGGACAGGGCAATAACCGTACCGGTCATACCGAACGCCCAGCCATCTCTTTTCCCCGAAATGAACCATCCGGCCAGCAGGAAGGCCGCAAGCCCGAGAACCGCGACAATGGCGAGCAGTCCTCCCCGTACTTCAAATACATCCGTCATGGTATACGTAAGAATCGCGAACAAGACAAGGAGTACGGCCAGCGGAATCAGCGCCGTCTTCGCCTGCTTGCGCGCACGGTCCCGAAGTTCTCCTGTTGTTCTGAGCACTGTGAACAGAAGTCCGTGAACATAGCAGAGCACCACCACCACGATTCCGCCCACCAGTGTATAGAGATTGACCATATCGAAAAGACCGGCCTTCATCTCCATGTTCTGATCAATCGGCAGTCCCTTCAGGAGGCCTGAGAAGACCACACCGAGCAGGAACGGCGGCAGGAAGCTGCCGGCGAAGATCGCGATGTCCCAGGTCTTCTTCCAGCGCTCGGAATCCACCTTGCCGCGGAATTCGAAAGCGACTCCGCGTCCGATCAGGGCAAGAAGCAGCACCACCAGGGGAGTATAATATCCACTGAACATCGTGGCATACCAGTTCGGGAAGGCCGCGAAGATCGCACCCCCCGCTGTAAGCAGCCATACTTCGTTGGCATCCCAGAATGGACCGATGGAGTTAATCAGAACCCGGCGGTCCGTATCACTCTTGGCGAGCACCTGTGTGGCCATGCCTACGCCGAAATCGAAGCCCTCCAGGAAAAAGAACCCGATGAACAATACCGCAACCAGCACGAACCATAATTCATTAAGAGACAGCATGATATTCCTCCTTGCCAAACGGATCATGAGTATGGGCATCCGTCTGTTCTTCTGCATTCGGGCCTTTCTTAATCGCGCGGACGAACAGATAGACCAGCACGGCGGCAAGCGCTGCATAGATCAGGCAGAACGCGATCAGGGAGAACAGCACTTGTCCCGGAGTAACGCTAGGCGAGACACTATCCTTCGTCTGCATGAGTCCGAACACGGTCCACGGCTGTCGTCCGAATTCCGTCATCACCCATCCGGATGTATTTGCAATGAAAGGCAGTGAAATGCTGAACAGCATGGTGCGCCAGTACCACTTGTTAAGACGATCGAGCCGTTTCCTTGCAGCCAGATAGACCCCGTAAGCACTGAGCACGATCATCAGACAGCCTGCGGCAATCATGATACGGAAGCTCCAGAAGGTTGTACGAACCGGTGGAATATAGTTGCCCGGGCCATAGGTCTTCTCATACTGGGCCTGCAGCTCGTTCATCCCTTTCACTTCTCCGGAGAATTTGCTGTACGACAGAAAGCTCAGCAGGTAAGGAATTTTGATCTCGTATGTATTCTCTTTGGTAGTCGGATCAATCGCGGCCACGACGGTCCACCCTGCCGGATCTCCGCTTTTGCCCCACAGCCCTTCACTGGCAGCCATCTTCATCGGCTGCGTCTTAACTAGGTATTGAGCCTGCTGGTGACCAAAGATCGCGGTCAGGAAGGAAGAGACCAGCGCAACAATCACGGCAATTTTGAATGATTTCTTGAAAAAATCCACGTCCTGCTTCTTCAGCAGCTTATACGCGCTCACCCCGGTTATCAGGAAAGCCCCAGTTGCAAATGCGCCCAGCACGGTATGCGGGAATTCCACCCACAGCTGGCCATTGCCGATCAGCGTAAAGAAATCGTTCATTTCCGCCCGGCCGTTGTTGATGGCGAAACCCACCGGTCTTTGCATGAAGGAGTTGGCGGCAAGAATCCAGAAGGCAGAAATGGTCGTGCCAAGCGCCACCAGCCAGATGCTGAGCAGATGCACCTTCGGGGATAACCTGTCCCAGCCGAAGATCCACAATCCAATGAAAGTCGATTCCAGGAAGAACGCGAACAGCGCCTCCACCGCAAGCGGTGCACCGAATACATCCCCGACGAACCGGGAGTAATCGGACCAGTTCATCCCGAACTGGAACTCCTGCAGAATGCCGGTAACTACCCCGACTGCAAAGTTAATCAGGAACAACTTCCCCCAGAACTTGGCCATTCTTTTGTATTCTTCTTTCCCTTTGACCACATACATCGTCTCCATCATCGCGATCAGCAGAACCAGCCCGATCGATACCGGAACGAAGAAGAAGTGGAAAATTGTGGTTGCAGCAAACTGGATGCGTGCAAGTAGTACCGTATCCATTTCTCTCTTTCCCTCTTTCTGAATTTGTTTGTTGTTTGGGTGTTGCTTTCGAACTTGATTGTGATCTTACATTGGGCTTGAATTCATCTTACCCAGGCAAAATGAAGCTGTTCTTGGTGCAGTTATTGCATCACGTTGTGATCCTGGTCACTATTTTCGCAAAAATTATCTTTTGCGCTTGTGATAATTATCACATCCATCAGCTCAATTCAGACAGATTTGTGACAGAAATCACATAATCCTCTACAAAACACAATTAAAATGTTCACATTTGGGAAATAGCCGTAACTCCGAGGAATGCTTGGACTTTCGTCCGCTGTGATCTCCAGGTTTCTTGATTTACTGTATTTCACTGTTGAAATCCGGAGATAAAGCATATGCTTCCGATGCAGCTTTCTTTCAGAAAGCTTGTAGGCGGCCGCTTACGCTCCTTCAGTTCCAAGCTTCCTCTCCGTTACTCCTGCCCCTGTATGCCACTATTTTGAAGCACTTTGTATTAGCCTTTATTTAAAGAAAAAGACTGTCCTCAGCAGATTGAACTGCTTACAGGACAGTCTTTTACCGGGTGATTCCCGATAAATTAAGTTATGAAGCAGGGTGCTTATGCTTATCTCCCCGCTGATCCAGCAGATGCCATATCGCCAGCACAGGGTGGCTCATCAGCATTCGGGGACCTGAGTACCTCATCACTTCTTTTATCTGCAGCCGTTGCTTAGGCTTATAACAATGAACCGGGCACTCCACACAAGTCGACTTCTCTTCCCCGAACTGGCAGAGACTCAGCCGCTTCATCGCATATTCATGCAGCACATAACATTCCCGGCACAGCCGGATAGTGCGTCTGCCATTGTCACAATCATGTATGCGGCTTGCCCGGTCATGGTGGCCGGAGCAGTACCGTCCGATCATGAAGCTTACGGTCAGCTTCTCGCGCCGGATTCTTGGCCCCTTATTCTCAGCCTTACGCACTGGATTCGGCTTTACCGCAGTCTGCTGCACAGGCTCGCCCAGCCGGCCGCTTGCTCCACCTCTTCCACTTGTTGCCTTTGCTCCGCCTAATTCGCTTGTTCTCCGTCTATGCTCCATACGCTCCTCCTGGACAAATTAGTCTAACCTTATCCGCATTGTATCTACTTATCCGCAGGAGTGCTGTGATTGCGCCAACAATCCTCTATGACAATTGCCTGTCATATGGCAAGGCCAGGACATGACCACCGCGTGACCACGGCATATGATCCGGGGTGACTACAGCTTAGGCGTGATCACAGCATGGCTACAGCATGGCCCCAGCATAACAAAGCCGCCTCCCCGAAGGAAGGCGGCCTGGCCCATTACCCGTCTACTTCTTGCCCACTAGTCAGTTGCGAAGATGAAGTCCGTCGGAAGACGGTCTTCCAGCCGGCTACATTCAGCACCAGCAGAAGCCCCATGTAGATATACACTCCGTAAGGAATCTCGGTACTGAGGTAATGTATCCCGGCAAAAACGCCCAGGATCAGCATCAGCGGAATCGTCAGCATGGCTTCCTTCTGCTGGGTCGCCTCGAAAGCCTCCGAGAACGGCAGAGCCTTCCGCAGCACCATGAAGCTGATTAGTGTATACAGCGGCAGCATCAGCAGCACATCCAGCAGATCTGGCAGGATTCTCACGCCGAAGATGGCGAGGAATATGATGCTTTCCAGAATGAACATTGGAATCAGCAGCCTGGCCAGGAAGGCCTTGAGTGTACCCTTATAAATGGGAGCCGTATGGCTGATTGGGGCGATCTGATAGATCCATGCACCCTTATACTGGCCCGAGTATTTCAGCATCATGACGACCGTTGGAACAAGCAGCGCACAGAAATAAATGAACAGATACATCCGGCTTGATGCAATCCCCTGCAGTCCGCCCTCATGGAAGTCCAGGAAGAAGAAGATGAACGGGAAAATAATCGAGAAGCCCAGGGTCGGATACACCTTCAGCTTGAAGTCCCGCTCTGTACTCATCATTTTGGCGGCGAATCGGAAGAAGGTCTCTTCCTCTCGGCTGCCGCTGACCCATTTGGCTATCAGATCGGTCAACCTTCCGCCTGCGCGTCCAGCCCGAACACTCTGATCGGACAGCTTCTGCAGATTTCGCTCAAAGGCCGGCATCATTCTGATATAGATGAAGAGCATGAGCACAGGGACCACAATAACCAGCATTGTGAAAATCAGGTAGTGGCTTTGCCTCGTCCCGTGCAGCAGCGTCTCGAACGGGGAGCCGAACCAGAGGGGGGGCAGGAAGATATGCCACCACTTTGGCTGGAAATGCCCTGTGAGATTCACCAGGTTGAACAGCCGGCTGACCAGCTGATAACCGATTGTAATTGCGATGGACAGGGCGATCTGCACATAGTTGATCATATCCTTGAGCTTCTCCCCGTCGAAGAACTTGAGCACGAAGAAGTAGAGCACCGCGGTAAGCACCACGATCAGAACATCCATCAGAATGGTCTCCACCAGGAAGATCAGGAAGAACAGAACCCCATGATCCACCAGGCCGGCAATGAGCGACGGAGCTGCCAGCGTCCCGGTCACGAAGAACATATAGATGAGGATATGGATCAGCTTGGCCATGTTGATCGTCTTCCGGTTCACCGGCTTGGTGAACAGAATCGTCTTATCCCGAATATCCAGCAGCACCGAGGAGAAGTCCGAGATCAGCGAGGTCATCACCAGGAACATCATAATGCCGAACACAATACTCATTTGAAAAATATAATTATCTCCGTACAGTACGATCGGAACCAGCATCAGCCCCATCAGAGCGTACAGCCACAGCGACCGAATGAAGGAGTTGCCCTCCTCTACATAGGTGAGGCCAAGGCTGGTCTGCCTCTTCTTCCGGCTGTTCCCGCCAGCTACAATGGTCGGGACTCGCCGCCCATCCATGATCAGCTTGATCTGCAGGATGGATCTCATCATGGGATAGTCGACACCCGCTTTCTCGAAGCCCCCCCGAAATAGATCAAGCCCTTTCAAAATCCGGCTTTCTATCATACGGCTCAGGCCTCCTGTACGGCAGCCACGAACGCTTCTGCGATCTGCCTGTGCTCATTGAAGCCGGTGAGCTGATTGAAGATCTGTTCCAGCGACCCTTCCTTGCTCCGATCCTTCAGTTCGCTAAACGTTCCGTCTGCGAGGATCTGGCCGCCGCCAAGCAGGACAATCCGGCTGCTGATCTTCTCAACCACATCCATGATGTGGGAAGAGTAGAAGATCGTCTTGCCCTGCTCAGCCAGCAGGGTGAGAATCTCCTTCAGGACCATTACACTGTTCGCATCCAGGCCGCTCAGCGGCTCGTCGAAGAACAGGATATCCGGGTTATGCAGCAGACTTGAGATAATCATCACTTTCTGCCTCATCCCCTTGGAGTATGAGCTGATCCGGGAGTTATAAGCTTCCTTCAATCCGAAGCAGTCTACCAATCTTCTGGCCTTCTCGTCCGCCGCCTCTCGTGTAATTCCATATAATTCACCGATAAAGGTCAGGTACTCCTTGGCCGTGAGCGTATCGTAGACTTCAGCAATCTCGGGCACGTAACCAATTCTCCGTTTGTAGCTGATATCTCCGCTTGAAATATCGGTTCCCAGGATCTTCACTTCCCCTGTATATCCTTCAACAAGCCCGAGCATGATTTTCACGGTCGTACTTTTGCCTGCGCCGTTGGGTCCTATGTATCCAATAATCTGGCCTTTAAATACTTCCAGATCGATGCCGTTCAGTACATACCTGTCGGAATATTTCATCCGCAGATCACGGATTGTAATTACCGGTTCTCTATTCTCCATCACAATACTCCTCTCACTTACTTCAGACATTTTACCATATTTTCCTAGATACAGATGTCAAACATTTAACATTAAGTTGTGCACTTTCCCGGCCAGGTTGGCGAATTTTGTTATATACCTTTATACTAATCTAGGTTGCTATTAAATAGGAACATAAGACTACCAAGTACTCTTTGGAATGAACGAAAGAGAGAGTTCACCTCATATTACTAAACGGCTTTGGAAATAATAGCAACTTTTCACATTTTTGCGCGTTAATATATTACATGATGAGAAAGGGAGAGTTCTGATCCTGATGCAATCTTTTTGGTCTAAGTCTTATCGGGGCAATAAACCTGCTGTAATTATTGTTCTACTTGTTATCTTTATTCTTGCAGCTTATTTAAGAGTCGATTACCTCCGATCTGTCCAACATACCGTCTCCACAGACTCCAAGCAATACGACATTATGGTCAAGCAGATTCTGGAGAAAGGTGTCTACGGCTACCGAAGCACGGAATCCAATGCTCAGGTATCGCCAGGTCTGCCTATTTTCATGGCGGCTATCTACAAATTAGTAGATTATAAGACCCATGACCCAGCTCCTTACATTCGTTATATTCAGGTCATGCTCAGCCTTATTACCCTCTTTCTCATTTACCGGTTGGCTAGACGCCTGGGCGGGACAACAGCCGGACTCTTGGCTGCCTTTGCAGGCGCCATTTATCCTCCATTCATCTGGAGCAACGGCGCGGTACTCACCGAGGTTATATGTACCTTCTTCCTGGTCTCTTACTTGTACCTGCAGATCATAACGTTCGAGAAGAAGACATGGAAGTGGGCTTTGGCCAGCGGCGCCCTGATCGGGCTTACCGTGCTGACCCGGCCGGAGTTCCTGCCGCTAATCTTTGTATGTCATGCAGTCTACTTCCTCTGGACAAGGAAATGGAAGGATACACTCAAGCTGCTCTTGATCACCTTGATTGGAGCCGGTATTATCCTGTCCCCATGGGTAATCCGCAACATCATTACCATGAAGCAGGTCATTATCGTTGCGACTCAAGTGAATCCATTTGCTGCGGGAACCTATCCTTACAATAACTATTTGGACGGAATGGTAGACCGCCACGGCAAGACCCAGATGGAAGTCGCCAAAGAACGCCTTAAGGTGGGCTTCACCGAGAAGCCATGGCTGTTCCTGAAATGGTACACGATCGGAAAGCTGGATTACATTTACGGGAAAATGTATTTCGGAGCCGGCCATAAGCCTTATTATTCGGTCTTCCCTTATGCGATTCGGAATTTGTTCCATCAGTGCCTAGTCTTATTCTTCCTGGTCGCCTTAGTCGGCACCGCCGCCCGCCGGTTCCGCAGACCCGAATTTCTGCTCGCCTCGACGGTGGTCGTCATGTCCTTGATCCGGCTGCTGTTCGTACCTGAATTCAGATACAACTATACGGCCATGCCGGTTATCATCATCCTGGACTGTGTAATTGGCGTCGCTATCGTTCGGTGGATATACAGCCGCTACAAGGGACGGAAGAATCCCGCTCCGGCTCTGTCCGAGTAAGGCACGCCCCATTTTAAACCTATGACAATATCGGACAAGCACATGAATTTATTCGTGTGCCTCCTTTTCTATTGTCTAAATTCAGAATTTAAAGGAGTACATTTGCTAATGAATTTTAAAAAGGCTACCTTGGTCACTGCCCTCATCATTTCCCAAGTCGCTGCGGCGATGCCGGCAAGTGCTGAAGCTGTCTCCTCCTCGCAGGTCCAGCCCCAGGCAGCGGCCGAGGTACAATCTCTGACCTCCACATCACCTGTTACACTTGAGACTACTGGAACAACAAGCACGACCGGATCCTCTTCTTCTATCGAGGGAACCAAGCAGGTTCCAGCAGTTAATTCAAGCAATCAGCCTTCCCAGAACGTCGTCGCTCCATCATCGTCACAGGCTGCCCCGAAGGATCAGACATCCGGTTCCCCAGCCACTACTACAACACCTGCAGACGGCCAGGGAAATCAAGGAGGCAGTACTCCCGCGGATGGAACCAGCACACCGGATTCCGGAAGCAGCACTCCTGGCGGCAGCTCACAGCCGCCAGCCGGCGGAACGCTCACGATTCCAGACCCTGCCTCCAGTCCGGCAACTCTCGCTCCTGCAGCGACCAGTAATGGGCAGCTCATTCTTTACATGGACAGCAGCAGAATGGAACAGGATGGCCGGGTCTATACGGCCACGCACCCGATGACGGTGAAGAAAGGCGTCTCTTATGTCGGTATCCGTTCCCTGGTCGACCGGGTTGGTTACCAGATCGCTTATGACGGGAAGACCAAAGAGACCATCATTACTTACGCAGGAAATGAACTCAGATTCAAGACTGGCAGCAGCCTCTACCGGGTCAATGGAGTCTCCAAGACGATGCGGGGCGCCTCCTATCAGGACAAGAATGTATTCATGGTTCCACTGACTGCCATTACACAGGCACTCAATATTCCTTATACCGTCAGCGGGAAGAAGGTCATTGTACAGCTGTCTACCAAACCAGTAGCCACCTTCTCTGTACAATCCGGTGAGATTGTTGCCGGCCAGACGGTGCTTAACTTTGTAACCAAGAGCTACTCTCCCAAAGGGTTGCAGATCGTGAACGAGCAATGGGTGGGCCGTCCCGATCAAGATACGTTCCAATCGGCCGGTACTTATCCGATCACTTACTCTGTACAGGATTCCAGCGGGCAATGGAGTGCGCCATTTACTTTAAATATCAAGGTAGTTAACCCTAATCTTCCTCCGGTAGCCCAATTCGTCACCGACAAGACCGATTACAAAATGGGTGAGCTCGTAACGGTTACCGATCAAAGTACAGATGACGAAGGCGCGATTACCGACCGTAAATGGACGAATAAGCAGCTTGCTTACTTTACTCCAGGGCCTCAGACCATCTCGCTTACGGTTACAGACAAACACGGGGCTACGAATACGATCGAGAAGACGATCAATATTACCAGTGAGACCCTATATACAGAGGATCAATTCTACAAGCTGTTCACACCGGTCGGACAGAACTTCCAGATCAACGGCGCAGGTGTACTGAACTACGACAAGATTCCATTCACTTACACGACTGAGCCGTATACCCTGTTCCGTGATAGCGGACCGGAATCGGTAACAAGTGAAGGCATTCTGTATCAGGACACCATTGTAGGTCTAACCCGCTTCATGATCCATCACCGCAACCGTCTTGGTGAGAAAGCCAAGGTGTATCTGGTTGCCAAGAATATGGATTCCCAGAGCGCTAAGATTGATTACCTCAGCTATGGTACTGCCGGACCTAACCAGCACCCAGAACTGACAGGCCGCTTGTCGGTACAGCGTTATTTCGAGAACTATCAGACTGGCAGCAAGCAGAAGACGGTTAACCTGGCTCCAGGTGAGTCCCGGGTGATCTTCGAGGACCTGAGCGCAACCGCCCTCAGCCAGGAAGATGTCATCTCCCTATTCGGGGATTTATACAGTGATTCACAGGTCCAATATACCGTCATGATTGTGAAGGCCAATAACGATCCAATCAAGGCACTTACGACCCTGCCAGCGCTGGATCCCAAGGAGTCCATCATTCGGGGAACCTTCGCGGATTCCACTCGGGTCTTCGAATATGGTGAGCTCGTTGGCAAGACGAATATGCGGCTTAACCTGACCGATAACACGGCAGATCCGTTCCAGACAGGTACCGATGGAATCATGGGAACTCCAGCTACGAACTCCGGCAACTACGGGGTATTGTACAAAATTATTCTGCACCGCGTGGCTCCTAACACCCTGATTACATTCAATCCCCGCGGAGGCTTATACATGGGTGCCGCCATGGTCAACGGCAATGTGGTCAGCTTCTCCCACTCGGGTTCGGTTAACGTACCGAACCAGACCAGCGTCCTCTACAGAACGAAGGATTATGAAGAGAACGTAGAGATCTGGATCACTCCTTCAGCGGGAAGCAATATGCCGTTCACGCTGCTGTTCATGCCGATGCCGCCTGCGAAGCAGCAATAAAGGCTGAATCTTAATCATCTCCATATCATGATCTCATTGTATTGCCTTATTCCTAAGTAACATGACCAGCCGCTCCCATTCGCATTGACCTGCGAATGGGAGCGGCTGTTTTGTGTAGTCTTATCGGGGCGGGAATCCTTCTATGCTTATGAAGCAACAGTCTGCTTAATTAGTCGGACTTCCGGTATGCCCGAGGCGTCATTCCGGTAACCTTCTTGAATACACGGCTGAAATATTTCTCATCCTGGAACCCGACCATCGTCGAGATTTGCGACAGTCTGAGGTCCGAATTCTTCAGCAGCTGCTTCGCCTTATCGATTCGCAGATTTGACAGATAGTCCGACAGATTCTCGCTGGATACCTGCTTGAATTTGCGGGAGACATTCTCTCGGCTGATGAAGAACCGGTCTGCAATGTGCTGCAAAGTAATCTCCTGATGATAATTAGTATGGATATATTGTTTGATGTCTTTTACCAGCTGACTGTCCAGCTTCTTCGAACCTACGAACTCACTTGAAATCCCGAATAGAGCATTCTCAATCTGGTCTCTCCAGTATTCCATGGAGAAATTCCCGGCTTCGTCATAGGGCAGTTCCAAACGCATCAGTGGCAGCTCGGATGGCAAACGCTCGCTGAACAGTTCCTTTTGCCAGCGGAGCACTTCATCCGCAAATTCCTCATGCCAGCTCTCCAGCTGCTCGGCCGTAATCACCTGCATTCCGCGGATATGAAGATACCACTCGTGAACCGCCTCTTTAATCTTCTCATGAATGCCAGACATGACGTAGAATTTGAATTTCTCCATGTATGGGATAAAAGGGCTTTGAATCTCATCCTCCCCGCGCCGGGGCCGAAACTCATGAATCCGCTGGTCCCTATGAAGAAGATTCCGTCTTCTGAGCGCCTCTTTCGACTCCTCAAATGAGAACTGGATCTCTTCCGGAAATGCATGGGCGCTGCCCCAGCCGATATCGAACTGAACCTGATAGGTCCGCTGCATAGCTTCATTGATCTGCCGAAGGCGTTCATGAACCAATTGGTCTGTACCGTAGAATAAGAGAACCACATCCGCTCCTGAATTCAGATACCGGAACGCATGTCCGCAGCCGCCTTGTGCAAGCACTTCATTACACACGTTCACGGTTACGTAGGAAGCCAGCTCCCGATCATCATGAAGCCGGTTCAGAAACCGGCGGTTCACGGGATCCAGCGACAGCACCGCCACTCTTACCTGCTCCGTGCTTCGCCTGATTCCCAGCTCCTCCTCAAGCCGCTGCGGGTTCAATTTGGGGTAGGGAATGGCGCCTGAGACAAAATCGGTAAGCAGCTTATCCCAATAGACAGGGCGCAGCACATTCAGCTGGATTTCCTGATCAAGGGAACGGATCCATTCCTCCTCCTCCTGCCTCCACATGTTCAGCGCACGCTCTGCGGCCGCAACAAGCTGCTTGCTGTTGAGCGGCTTCAGCAAATAATCTGTACCCCCGTACATAATAGCGGGCTTCACATAATTGAAATCCTGATAACCGCTAATGACAATGGTCTTGGACCGCGGAGAATTCTCCTGGATCCATTTCAGCAGCTGCGAGCCATCCATTAATGGCATAACCATATCCGTGAAGATAAGTACCGGCCGTTCGGACTGGATAATTTCAATGGCTTCTTTCCCATTTCCAGCTTCATAGACATCCTTAATGCCGTAATTCTCCCAAGGAATGAAATAACGGACCGTTTCCCGCACATGCATCTCGTCGTCAACGATTAAAGCCTTCATAAGTCCCTCCTTCATCATGATCCTCACGCAGCTTCACTATAGGGAAAGCAAGAGTAACTGTGGTTCCAACATATTCATTGGCCGAGATGCCAATCCTGGCTTCTTCCCCGAAATATAATTGCAAGCGGGCCAGTACATTACTTAGCCCGATACTCTCAGATGACTTATTATCCTTACTCATAATAGCGCTTTTAATTATCGGTATTTGATCTGCCGGAACCCCCGCTCCGTTATCCGATACCGTAAGGATCAGGCCTCCGGAATGACTCATTGCACTGCTGATCATGATCCGCCCGTCCTTGATGCCTTCATTGAACCCATGCTTGAAAATATTCTCCACAACAGGCTGCAAAATCATCTTCGGAACCACAATATGCCGGGTATGCTCCGCAATATCCAGCATGACCGTGAGATTCTCTTCTCCGAAGCGGCCCTTCTGAAGCAGCAGGTAATTCTCCACGTGCTCAAGCTCCTCCTCCAAAGTAACCTCCGTCCTGCCTGTAGCCATTGTATAGCGCATCATGCTTCCCAGAGAATAAATCTGATCGTACACCTTGGGCGCATTGTATCTGAGGGACATCGACCCAATGGACTGCAAGGCATTGTATAGGAAATGTGGATTGATCTGTGCCTGCAGCGCCTTGAGCTGATTCGTCTTGTTCGCAAGTTCCAGGCGATACTCGGTTAGTATCAGATCATTAATAGTCTTGGTCATGGCTGTCATTTTCCGGGCCAAGGTACCGAACTCATCTTCGGCTTCCATATCGATCTTGGCATCGAGCTGACCGATCTGTACCTTTTGCGTATAGGAAATTAATCGTTTGATGGGTGTGGTGAACCGGAATGATATCCATACTGCCGCAAGCACGCCAATAATCAGAAAAGCCAGCCCAATCCACGCATTAATCTCAGTTATATGCCCGGCGTCACTGTACAAATTATCGTACGACACCAGCTTGATGAGCGCACCCGTGAAGAGTGGGCCCGTAATCCGCTTGAAGAATACAATTCCGCCGAAATCCTTATCATCCCAGTAAAAATAACCTTCGTTCTTGTCAGCAGGGAGATCGCTCCATCCGGCAGCCAGTTGGCTAATGTTCCCACCCTCCTCTGAAGTATATATCACTTTCTGATCCTCATTGACCAGATAGAACTTGTCCGTACCCGGTGTGAACATGGATTTCGCAATTTCACGAAGTTCATTCAGCTTGAAATCGATGGACAGATTAGCCATCACCTCGTTACTCGGAGTCCGGTAGATCGGATAATGGACGCTGAATACTTCCGTGCTCTCTGATTTCAGATTCGGAATGACGTGCTTCAGCCCATATCGGTGATCCAGATGGGTTGGTTCCAGAAATGGCCGGTTTCTCCCGGACTCATCCTTTAAAGGGACGTAGCTGGGGTTCTTCTCTCTGTGGAATACCCCCTTAATCAGCGAGTTGGATTCATGATTAGCCCGAATGTACAGGTGAATCTGATAGATATCTTGGTTCGACTGGAACAGGTTATAGAGCTGACTGGCAATAATATCCCGGTTATCTGCTAACTCTGGGCCCGTATCCGGCGGATCGGAGGGCCTGGTATTCTGAATAATTGTGAACAAGGAGCTTGGTAGATTGATTCCGCTGTAAATCGATAACACCAACTGGTTAATTCCGCCAAAATAGTTGGAGAGGTTCGTACCGCCAAGGGCAAGCAGCTTGGTGTTCTCATTAATCGACTTCTCTGTCACCGACTCCTTCGTATACAGATAGGAGGCGGTCAGTGAGATACCTGTTGGAAGAACGACGGCGAGCAGAAGCAGCGACATCAGCTTGGTTCGAATGCTCATCTTTTTGAACACCTTCCACCCACCTTTTTTTCCCAACATATTATCAGAACTCGGCAATATATTCCACCACTAATACCAAGAATGGGAAGGTTGGAGGGTAGCTCCATGTAAGATGATCTGGACCTGAGGATCAGAGCCTAGTGAAGGAGAACTATTAGGAGAGACAAGAATGGGTCTGCATAAAGCATGAGGAGGTTTATACCACGCGGACGTTATCAGTTCAACGGCTGAAAAATAACTCTACAAACTAAAAGCTGCAGCCCTCTAGTTGAAGGCTGCAGCTTTTATGTCGGTTGAGAACGCCGGAAGAGCCGGCTATTCGTCCTGCTTGCTTACGTACTCATTCGGAATATCTTTGCCCTCTGCGTTGTGGTTCTTGAACTGGCTGAGGCGGCCTGCTCTAAGCTCACCGCCGCGCACATCACTTACGCTTTGGCCGTTATTATCCAGTCCCTTAAAGGTCTTCGGGTCGTTCTGCTCCGGATGTGTCATGTCTGCTCTCCTTCTTCACAAATTCGTGCATCATGACTGTATAATGCCCTTGTCCGGCAGAAATCATGCGTCTATTCCTTAATCGTTACGGTGACTGGGGACCATTCAGCGGTCACAGTCTGTCCATGAACCGAGACGCTGCCTTCAGGCGTCAGGTCCTTCTCGGTCATAATTCCAAGCGCAATCGTGAATTGGTTGAACTTGATCGGCACTTGTCTTTCTCTACGTATTTCTTCCCCGTTCAAGTAGAAGATGACCTCATCATTACCTCGGTTATACGTGATTTTGTACGTATTAAACTCACGGGCCTTGAAGTTGGTATCTTCCTTGAAGATGCAGAAATATTTGGTCTTATCGCTCTCCGGCACCTGCACCCCTGGGAACGGAAGCACGGCGTAGACACTTGCATACTTATCATTGCCTGCGAAGAAATCCAGTGCAGCGCCCGTTGTAAAGTCCAGCAGATTCACAGATACGTATCCGTCATACAGATCACCCGGGGCTGTTCCCTGTGTACGGGAGCGGATTTGCAGCTCAAAGCTGACTTCACCAGCTTCCGGCACCTTAATCTGTTCTACGGAATAATACATATGCTTGGCATTATCCAGGATCTGAATATGATTATTCTGGCGGCTGAGCGGTGCACGTACATACAGAATGCCATTGCGCACAATAACTACAGCTTCCGGCTCCCGATAGGCCCAGAACGAGCCGTCCGGCAGCTTAAAGCCGCCTGTTGTCCAGACCTCGCCCTCAGACAAGATCGTATGAAAATCTCCGATAACCTTTTGGTTGTCCATATTGTTGATATCTCCTCTTACGTTTATTGACCCTATGGAGTCTGGCTGGTCAGCTATAACTAATGGATCAGGAAATGAGGCCTTGCAGGAGCAGCGCCGCACTCATGACCGCTCCGCAGCGAATGGAGGCCTTCATGGAGGCTCCCATTAGCGGCAGATATGCCGGAGAAGGATTATGCTTCCCAAGCTTCGTGTAGGCCTGATACAGCGGAATCGCTGTGATTAGGGCAAACAGCCCGTACACAGGGAGTGCTCCATCCGCGACACATACCAGAACGGATGCATAGGCGAGATAGAGGAGTGCTTTGGAGAAACGCAGAGCTCGCTCCTCACCCCAGACTACGACCAGGGTATTCTTCCCCGCCTGTCTGTCCGCCTGCCAATGCAGGAAATGATGATTGAACAGGACGAGCGTGGTCAGCAGCCCTACGGGAAGGGACAACAGTACAGAGTGAACACTCATCTCCCGTGTCTGTACATAATAGGCGCCCATGACCGGCAGAATGCCGAAGGAGAGCAGAATCGCAATCTCGCTCATTCCTTTTCCCCTGTAGCCGAATTGAATAGGCGGGGCTACATAGAAGTATGCGATGAGGCCGCCAAGCCCTGCAAATACAAGAACCGGCCAGCCGCTGTACAGTGCAAGTGCAATCCCGCATACAGCAGCCAGACCGAGCATGGTCCAGGTTATGGAGGCAAAGGTTCGCTCGGCCATCACTCCACCCGATAGAAAACCTGAATTCGTGCTTATGGCATCAGGGGTATCCCGGGCTACAGTATCCGTTCCGCTCCGGTAATCCCATAGATCATTAACCATATTTGAGAATAGGTGTGCCGCACCCGCCCCAATCAGGGTAATTACAAAGAGAAAAGGATGAAATACTCCTTTCCATACAAATGCCCCAAGTGCCCCCAGAATAACAGGCACTAGCATGACAGGTATAACCTGAAATCGGGATGCCTTCTTAAATAATGTCCACTTGTCCAACTGTGGTCATCCCCTTTCTAAAACAAAATATGATTTATTTCACACTCCCAATTATACAGGAATGAAATTATTTTTGAAAAAGAAAATATGCGTCTAAAGACCAACTTACCATGACAAAAGAACTATATCGTATTAAAATAATAAGACTGATTACCGATATAATTGGTAACTGCCTAAAATGATATAACTCTCTCTCATATAGTGATCCAGAACATAATTTTACATACTTACAGGGGATTGGAGAAAACTGATGACCATCTTAACAAACTCTATCATTGCAGACCTGATTCCGTTCCTGTTCCTCTTCTATATGGCCGTAGAAGTCTTCTTGCGTCAGCGAAGTAACCCGCTTCACCAGTTGACCATGATTCTGATCTTCTCCTTGGGGCTTATCTTTCTTTTTAATTTTTTGACCTATCAATCCCCTTTAGGCACCGAGGCCAATCTGTATGCATCGCTTCGGTTCATATTCTCGTTCCTGACCATGTCGCTTTCACTTTACTTCTTCTGTGAAATTGGCCGGCTTGGATCTAGAGCCGTGATCAGGCATACGCTCTGCCTTCTGCCCATATTAGGCATATTGTTTGTTATCCTTCCCTTTAACGGCAAGCCTGCCATCCACATTGCAGAAATTAACCATGTACGCACTACGGAGTTCAGCGGATTTTTTATGATCGTGCTTGTGCTCTTGATCTTGTATGCCCTGACCGTTCTGCCTGTCATTATCCTTATCGCCAACCATAAGAATCGTAAGAACAAGCTGCTGATCCAGGAACGCTACCGGGTACGTGTCATCCTAACCGGCTCCACAATGACCGTAGCGCTGCTGGCGACCTTATTGATCATCAACCAATTAGTCAAAAATACCGGGCTTCATCTGTTCGATTCCCTGTCCAGCTATTGTGTATTTCCGTGGATCATTGCGGTTCGTTACTCGATGGTTCGGTTTGACTTCCTGGCTTCGGCTGGCCGGCGATATGAACTACTCTTCGAGTTATCCCACAACGGGATTGCCCTTCTGGATGAGAAAGGGATCATCGTGGAGACGAATCAGGCCTTTCAAAGCCTGCTCGGATATGATCCCAATAAGCTGAAAGGTCTTCCCTTTCACACGCTGTTTCCCGAGGGAGAAGCTGATCGATTAGTCGCACTCTATCCGGATTACTTCCAGAATCTGAAGCCGTTCCACACCGAAGGTGAGCTTAAGCACCTGGACGGCTCGCTGAAGTTCGCCGAGATTCACTGCGACTTTCTGGAGACGAATGGAAAGGTGCTCTCTTTTCTCGTTACTCAGGATATTACCGCCCAGAGGAACACCCAGCGTGAACTGACCGAGCTTGCCTACCATGATACATTGACCGGTCTCGGGAACCGGAGACTTCTGCAGGATCGGATGACGACCACGCTGGGGGAAATTCATTTCAAGAACAGCAAAGTGGCAATTATCTTAATCGATCTCGATCAGTTCAAGTGGATTAATGATACTTTGGGTCATTCCTCAGGAGACCTAATGCTGCAGCAGGTTGCCAAGAGCCTCAGGAGCCGTCTGCCTCAGAACTGTGTCATCACAAGGCTTGGGGGCGATGAATTTGCTATCATGATCGAGGATTTAAGAGAAGAGTCAGAAGCGATGGATTACTGCAATGTACTCATTGATGTCTTCAAGGAGCCCTTTGCGGTAGCGAACAAGCTGTACACGGTTACAGCAAGTATGGGAATCAGTATTGCGCCGCGGGACGGTACCGAGATAGACACCCTTCTCCAGAATGCGGACATGGCCATGTATGAAGCCAAGAAAGCGGGACGCAATCAGATACATATGTTCAACAAGGACCTTCAGGAGAAGGCTGACCGGTATCTTGCCGTCTATAACGGACTCTCCAAAGCCATCGCTAATGAAGAGCTCAGCTTGCATTATCAGCCCCAGATTGATCTGCTGACCAAGCGGGTGCATGGTGTAGAGGCGCTGCTTCGCTGGACCAGCCGGGAGCTGGGCCCAGTCTCGCCAGGGGAATTTATCCCGGTGGCAGAAGATACCGGGCTTATTCTAGCCATTGGTGACTGGGTTCTCAGCGCCGCCGTTCACCAGGCGAAATATTGGGTGGACCGGGGCTACAAAAATTTTGTGGTGTCTGTCAATATCTCCGCCCAGCAGCTCAGAGACCCGCAGTTCGCGATGAAGGTTATTGATCTGCTCCAAACCGCCAGACTTCCAGCTCGCAATTTGTGTCTGGAGATTACAGAGAGCACGGCGATCCTAGACCTGGATACTTCACAGCGGCTGTGCCGGGAATTAACCGATCTGGGGATTACTTTGGCGATGGACGACTTTGGGGTAGGTTACTCCTCGCTGAGCATGCTGAACAGTCTTCCGCTCCATTATCTGAAGATCGACCGGTCACTGGTCACGAACATCGCAGTCAGTCAGCGGGATTCAGCTGTCGTAGGGACCATCATCGAGCTGTCCAGGAACCTGGACATGAAGGTCGTAGCGGAGGGGATTGAGACGACCGAACAGCTTCGCATTCTGGAGCAGCTGGGCTGCCATGAGGCACAAGGCTACTTGTGCGGAAGACCAATGCCCGCAGATGATTTGACCCGATTCCTGGAAGGCAAGTAGTTATGATCTGATCGCACTCCGGCTTTGGCTTGGAAGCAGACAATTAAAGGGACAGCCCCACTAGCCATAAGTATGGCCTAGGGGCTGTCCCTTTGTCATAAATTATTAGAATGTATGCCTTGGCTTGTCCTACCAGGCGTAGGCACGAGGCGCCTCGGCTCCAGGACCCGGGAAGATTTCGTCCAGCTTCTGCAGAGCGGCTCCGTCCAGCTTGATCTCTACCGCACGCAGGGCATCTTCAAGCTGATCTGTCGTCCGTGGCCCAATAATTGGCGCAGTCAGGGCAGGATTATGAAGCGTCCATGCCAATGCCACGTTGGCCTCGGATTCGCCAAGCTCCTTACATAGAGCAGAGAACGCTTCCAACTGAGGGCGAAGCGATTCAATCCGTTCTTTCTGATGCGAGGTCCGGGTCCCTCTATCGGACTTCAGTGCGCTTCCGCCGAGCATCCCGCCATCCAGCGGACTCCAGGCTATGACGCCGATCCCCAGGTGCTCTGCGGCAGGAAGAACCTCAAGCTCCGGCAGACGGCAGAGCAGGCTGTATTTATGCTGCTCTGATACAAGGCCGAAGAAATGGCGAGACTTGGCAGCACTCTGGGCCAGCGCGAGATCCCAGCCAGCAAAATTGCTGGAGCCCACATACCCGATTTTCCCTTGGTGTGCTGCAACCTCAAAGGCTTCCCACAGCTCTTCCCAGCTGGCGCTGCGGTCTACGTGATGCATTTGGTAAAGCTCAATATGATCGGTCTGAAGCCGGCGCAGCGAGCCTTCAAGATGTCTGCGGATTTTGTAAGCCGACAGTCCCGCCACATCGTTCGGGCCATCTGCCTTGTCACTCATCTCCCCATATACTTTGGTTCCCAGGATTACTCTCTCCCGGCGGCCTCCACCCTGCTTGAACCAGCGGCCGATAATTTCCTCGGTACGTCCGGCATTCTCGCCCCAGCCATACACATTGGCCGTATCGAAGAAGTTAATTCCGGCTTCCAGAGCCATATCCATAATACGAAAAGCATCCTTCTCGTCTGTATCCACGCCAAAATTCATCGTCCCAAGACATAGCCGGCTTACCTTCATTCCACTTCTACCCAGACTCCGAAACTCCATATTCTGCACGCTCCTTCTTGATAGTAGATTTATACATGACCTATTATATAGAGCCTAAGAGCCATATTCAAAATTTAATATAGCGCTTACATCGTCTTCTCCATATATACAAGCTCGACTTCTGCGGCAAACCCGGCTTCCCTCAGAACCGCAACTAGCTCGGTATGACTTTCTTTAAGGTTAATGACTACCTTCTTGGCATTCCCTTTACCCGGATCGAACACCTGACCCAGCATATACTTGTAAATTTGCAGGCTGCTGGCCTGTTCGGAATGAACTTCGCACTGGTAGAGGGCGATGGATACGAGCTCGCCTTGCGGATTATAGTTATGTCTGAATATCGCGTAGCCCACCGGCTCACCGCCGAGATAGACGATTAGAGATTGCCCGCCCTTCGCACTCTGCCACTGGGTCTGCCAGGCGCCTGCACGGTTATAGAATGGAAGCCTGGATGCCGCGATCGGCATATCTATAATCGTAGTGAAGGAGGAATCAATGCCGGGTTCCGTCTCCAGATAGACCGGGTTCATCGTGCTCATATGCAGAAGCTTGTCCTTAATCACATATCCGAACTTCTCATACAGCTTAATAGCCCCTTTGTTCTGGACAAAAGCCTCCAGTGTAGCCTGGTGAACTCCAGCCTCAAGGTATGCCTTCATACTCTCTTCCATCAAAAGTTTGCCCAGACCCCTGCCCCGGTACTCCGGAGCAATTCCGATGCCTCCGTTCCAGCCAGTTACCTGGCCATCTGCAGAACGAACCCCATTGAGATTAATGCCAATCGGCTTATCTCCGTCCAGCATGATGTTAGATAAATCCAGCAGCAGGTCTTCATTCGTTAACCTGGTCACGAAAGCCTGTAAAGGCATGGACAAATTCACATAATACCCCTCAAATCCTTTTTCCCAAGCCTCCAGCACGATCTTCATCGGTACCTCATGCAGCCTCTTGAATGTAACCATGCTCTCACCCCTTCAAAAGATATAGGTTCCCCATGCAGGAACCTTCATTCGTATTCGTACATTCGTATCTGCTCATTAGAAACAGCTTACAATACCGCTTCTTAAAATTCCAATCTGCCAGAGTCCTTCCTAGACTCAGTCCCAATAGATTGACGAATCATGTAAGGTAACTATATAGTAGGGAAAGGCTTTTTCTAATTGGGATATTTTAACTGGTAGGAGCGATCCTTATGCAACAACAACGTTCATTACAAGCCTTTATATCGCGTCCCCTTCTAGTACCGGCTCTTCTATTCGTTCTAGCTGTGGGCCTGCGCCTGGTCTATGTCTTCGTGACCAGTACCCAGAACTTTCTTGAGGGAGATGCCGGGCGGTACTTCACCATGGTTGAACAGCTGCTGACCGATCAGATTTATGGGTATGGCAGTGAGAAGTCCAATGCCCGTGTAACTCCGGGCTTTCCTTTGTTCGCTTATTCCATCTATTCGATTTTCCCGTTCACCCCGAACGTCTTCAGATGGGTACATATTCTAATTGGTGCAGCCACCGTTTTCCCGGTATATTCGTACGTAAGTTCAGTGTCACGTCCCTTACTGGGCTGGCTCGCCGGGTTATTCGTCGCTGTATATCCGCCCTTTATCTATATGACCAACCTCTTCCTGACTGAGACGCTGTTCATCTTCCTGCTCACTCTATTCTTCGCCAGCTGGCAGTGGATGATGAACAAGCCTTCAGTCTGGTCGGTCATTCTGAATGCGGCAGTGCTCAGCTGGGCTATTCTAACCCGGCCGGGAATGCTGCCGATCCTGATGATCGCTGTGCTCTTCCTGCTGTTCACCAGGCCTGCAAGACGCTTACTCATTCCTTATCTGTTAACCGTAGGTGTCTGCTTCCTTCCATGGACACTTAGAAACTGGATTATACTGGACGAGTTCACCCTGCTTGCTTCCGACAGCGGTAATGCCCTATTATCCGGTGCCTATCCGTTCTTTCAGGAGAACCCGGACTATAAGGAAATGTACAGCCTCGGTATGAGCCAGACACAGTATGGAGTAAGAGTGATTCTGAAGGGATTTAAGGAACATTTCCTGCAGTATCTAAGCTGGTTCTCCTTCGGCAAGCTATACTATATGTTCAAGTCCATGTGGGTCAGCAGCACGCTGAACTTCCCGCAGCTCTATATGTATGGCGGAGTCCTACTCCACTATCTGACCTTACTGCTGTCTCTGATCTCGGTCCCTTATCTGCTTATCAAAAAGAACTTCCTTGCATTTGCCTTCACAGGAATGCTGCTCTTCCAGTTGCTCTTTATTCCGACTGCCCGTTATGGCGCACCTTTCATACTCCTGATGGTGTTGCTGATCTGCTCAGCAGCATATACGTTCTGGATCAACCGCAGCCGGAAGCCGAATTACAAGCTGCCTGCTGGATCAGCGAGTTAAGCGCTGCAATGGACTCGATCATAACGGGACTGCAGTATGGCGGAACGAAGAATCGCGGAACGAATTACTGCGAAGCTTGGTTTACACAAATAAAAGTCTCCGGCCGCGTCTTCTAGCGGACGGAGACTTTATACATTTCACTTCAAATTCGTAGAGACTCCGATACGATTTCAGTCCCTCTACCCCTTCTTAATGCCGCCATAACAAAAAACAACCCTTAACCGATTGGTTAAGGGTTGTTCGTATCTGTAATAAGTTATTACAGTTTTACAACGTTCTCAGCTTGTGGTCCACGGTTGCCTTGAACAACGTTGAACTCAACGCGTTGGCCTTCGTCCAAAGTTTTGAAGCCTTCACCAGTGATTGCGGAGAAGTGTACGAATACATCGTCGCCACCTTCAACTTCGATGAAACCGAAACCTTTGTCTGCGTTAAACCATTTAACTGTACCTTGTTGTGCCATGTGTATTACCTCCAATAATTTATTTAACATGTTTCTTTTTATTCTTTAAAATAAAAAATTCACACATTGTAAAAGGTTCATGCATTTGTATGATAACCCTTTACAATGTGTAAATGAGGTTAACGCGCTCAAGTAACCTCATTATAGCTTATCCATTTTTAAAAAGCAAATCGGTCCAAAGAATTAATTTCTCAGGTTGGAATCACTTGTACATCAGCTTGTTTACCGCTTACATGAATTCCTGAATTCGGCCGTCCCAGAGGCTTCAAATCGCGGAGGAGCTCTTCCAGAATCGCCTTGGCCGCTGCCCCCTCCTTGCCCGAGATCTTAACCACAAGCTGAACGGAGTCGCCCGTTTTCAGGATGCGCTCAGCCTGCTGCTTCTTGGTCTCGTAATCATGCTCCTCAATGCGCGGGGTCAGCCGAATCTCCTTAATCTTGGAGGGCTGATTCTTCTTGCGCTCCTGTCCAGCTTCCTGCTTCGCGGCCCCTGCCGACATCAAGCGGCATGGCGGCGGGCTGCTCATCATGGAAGTACAGACCAGATCCACCTTAAGCCGCTTGGCCATGGCAAGCGCTTCAGATGTAGGCATAATTCCGAGGTCCTCGCCGTCCACACCGGTGAGCTGGACCTCGGAAGCCTTTATTTTATGATTCAAAATCATTGTGATACCACCTGACCTTTGGCTATAATATACGTTACCCAATATTAAAAGGAGTTATTCCACATGAGCCGTAAAGAGATCGAAGAACAAATCATACAGAACTATCAGCGTGACGAGCAGATGATGATCCTGATATTCGCACAATGGTGTGTGAATCATGAACTAGACCCGGCAGAATTGTATGGGCGGGCTTATCCGCAGCAGACGGCCAACACGGCCCTGCAGCAGGGAATTGAACTGACAGTCCCCAAGGAAGAAGCCGGCGAGATTCCGCACGATACCCTGTTAAGCGTCTTGTCCCTGTATGGGAACGAGGACCTTGCGTTTGTCGTTACAGAGGAGATCGAGAAGCTGCACAGGAAGAATAAATAATAATAGCTATAACGCCTTGCGCACGCTCAAAATATACTTGGCCTGATCGAGCGGATTCACCCCTCGCCGAGGCCGCTCCGCTTTAATATCTGCCGGACACTCCTCATAACCGTCAAAGGAGGTCAGGATCGTGCCTCTGCCTTTCGTGAGCGAACCTAAGACTACCGGGTATTCAAGCGATTCGGCCAGCGGCACCCGGCCTTCAATCGTCATCCGGTCACTGCGGAGCTCGGGCGCACCGAATACGGCCCGCATCTGCACAAGGTCGTTCATGACGCGCCCGCCGAATTCCTCGGGGACGACGATGCGGAACTTAAGAACAGGCTCCAGGAGCCGGGTTCCTGCCGCCGCAAGTCCGTTCATCAGTCCCATCGGTGTGGCTACGGCAAAGTCCAGCGGATGCGTGTGCCAGACATGGTGCTGACCTTCCACCAGCGTAATCTTGAGGTCCGTCACTTCCCAGCCGTACAGCCCCTGCTGGAGTGCTTCAGGCACCCGGCGGGCCACTTCATTCTGGTACTGCGGCAGCAGATCCTCGGTACGGACAACGGCCGAGTATTGAACGCCGCTCCCCCGCTCTCCGGGTTCAATAAGGAACCGAAGAATCGCCCAGCAAGGCTTGGGCATCGTGTAAGCGATGTAGCCCTCTGCCGATTGTATGGGCGTTTCTTTGTAGATCACGGACGGCTGGCTGAAGGTTACGTTCAGCCCGTATCTAGAACTCAGCAGGCTCGTCAGCATCTCCAGCTGAATCTGCCCCATAATCTTCACATGCAGCTCCCGCTCATCCTGCAGCCACTGCACATCCAGCAGCGGGTCTTCATCGGACAGCTCCTGAAGCGCCTGCACCACACCTCTGTAATCCTGTTCCTTCTCCCACAGGGCTTGAACTGTAAGGAGCGGCACGGCAAGCCGCGCTTCCTCCGGAATCGCTTCAGGGCTCCCCAAGATATCACCGATCTGGACCCCGGCCAAGCCGCAGACCGCGGCAATATCCCCAGCTTCAAGCAGGCCCACATCCTCGGAGCGGCTGCCCTCAACCCTTCGGATCTGGGTAATCTTCTCCTGTATCTGCCGGGTATGATTGCGGATCACGTCTCGGTTTCGCATAGATCCCTCGTACAATCTGACAAAAGCCATTCGGCCCATCGTCTTATCCCGCTCAATCTTGAATACGACACCTGACACCGGAGCTTCTGGGTCTCCGCCTGGTCCCGGCAGATAGGCTGTAATCGCATCCATTAATGCATGGATACCCATCCCACGGGCAGAGGCTCCGAATAAGACCGGATAAGCAGCACCGCTGCGGCTGAGTCTCTCCGCTTCCGCCTTCCACCGGTCAAGCGGGAGGCTGTCTCCGTTAAGGTAATATTCCAGCAGCGCCTCATCCTTGTCGGCCACCGATTCAATCAGAATCTGCTGAGCTCCTGGATCAGCCTCGCTGCGCCACAAGTCATTCACCTCTCTGAAGTCCTGCTCACTCCCTACCGGAGCCTGAACAATCAGCAGATCCCGGGAGAGATACCGGCGAATGTCTTCCAGCACACGGCCCGCATCGGCTCCGATCCGGTCCATTTTGTTCACATACAGAAGGGTTGGGATGTTCAGCTTACGGAGCGCACTCCAGATCAATTCGGTCTGTGCCTCCACCCCTTCCACGGCGGAAATAATAAGCACTGCACCGTCCATCACACGCAGGGAACGCTCCACTTCCGATAAGAAATCGACATGCCCGGGTGTATCGACCAGATTAACCCGAACGCCTCCCCACACATAAGAGGTCGCAGCAGCTCGTACCGAAATCCCGCGTTCCTTCTCGATATCCAGCCAGTCGGTTACGGCTGTACCTGAATCCACACTGCCAAGACTGCGGATACGTCCGCTTTCGAACAGGATATGTTCCGTAGTAGTTGTCTTGCCTGCATCCACGTGGGCGAAGATGCCTACATTTCGCCGATTCTCGGAGGGGTTGCTCATAGGAATATTCCTCTTAGTCCCTTTCGACGAGGTACTTGTTCGTCATGTAGTGGGCATCGCCTTTATTCGTCTTCACCGGCGGCTTCTTCTTGTCCAGGAAGACAATTTCCTTGCATTTGGTGCAGTACCATTTAGTCCGGTAATAAGGGGACTCTGTCGTATACGTGGTGCCGCATTTACAGTCAATATGAATCCAGACCGAATTCTTCTTGAACTCCTCAGAAAGTCTGTTGTAGACCACTTCCTGCTGCTTGGGAAGAACCACTTCACGGTAGCTGGAGAAGACATTCTGCACTTTGAAATCAGCGACCAACTCTGGGTTCAATCCGAAAAACTCTTTGCCAATCTCGGTTACAAACTTAGTGTTGCTTCTATAACTGTCCAGCCACTCACCAATCTGGGCCGCAGAGAGGGGGACAGTTCCTTTTACTCCGCTGTTCAGTGTGTACGTCATTATATGTAAATTATCCTCTTGTTTGCCCGAATACATTATTATACCTCCACTAAAAAACCGAATTAGGGACCAATCCCTTTGGACAAATTCTTGCACCTCGTCTTTGATTCATTCCATATGACTATTACACATTAATGTACCACTAAGTAGGTTCTAAACAAAGTCCGTTTATGTTGGAAAAATCATACTTCTCTTTCTGGGAGATCTATTAATATAGGTATGAGCCGCCGAAAAAGTGATCCAGACACCAAGATAACAAAAAAAAGAAGAACACGCAGAGTGCTCTTCTTCTTGAAGAAATGAACGATGAATTAGTAAGCCAGGGCGAATAGGCCGTGGATATGGGACAAGTAACGAATGTTACTCGCTTCTTTCATCAGGGACGCCGGAGTTCCCTTCAAGCGGGTCTGATTCGCACCCAACATCGCAATTCCGTCTTTACGGCCAAGGCTTCCAAGCGTACCGGAGAATACCGGGTTGAACGCTTCAAATGGAGCACCTTTGATCATAGCAGACAGGTTGTAACCAATGGTCTCGCCCATTTGCCATGCCAGCTGAGCTGTTGGAGGATAAGGACGCGCGCCTTCGCTTGGAATGACAACCGCACTGTCCCCAGCGATGAATACATCTTTGTGGGAAGTCGATTGAAGAGATTCGGTAACCGATGCACGGCCGCGGTTAACTTCGATGCCGCAGTTCGCAACAACGGAATTCCCTTGAACGCCGCCTGTCCATACCAGTGTTGAAGTTTCGATCGAACGTCCATCTTTCAGGATAACCGATGTCGGCTTCATTTCAGTAATTGGCACGCCAGTTACGAACTGAACGCCGCGCTTCTCAAGGCTGGTTGTTGCGCGTTCCACAAGCTCCGGCGGGAATCCTGCCAGAATCGAAGGACCTGCCTCAACACAGTACAGAGATACTTCATTGAAGTCGATCCCTTTTTGACGACAGATCTCAGGAAGCTCATCCGCGAATTCACCA
Source organism: Paenibacillus zeisoli (assembly GCF_003994465.1). Taxonomy (GTDB): domain Bacteria; phylum Bacillota; class Bacilli; order Paenibacillales; family Paenibacillaceae; genus Fontibacillus; species Fontibacillus zeisoli. Next base: position 283,780 of record NZ_RZNX01000002.1, read on the forward strand.
ACAAGCTCAACGCCAGTCAGACCGCCGCCGCCAATCACGAACGTAGCATCCGCTTTGTTCTTGGATTGCTTGTAAGCATTAAGTCTTTCTTCCACATGAGCGCGGACACGGTTCGCATCATCCACAGATTTCAAAGTGAAGCTGTACTCCTGAAGTCCAGGGATTCCGAAGAATGCAGTCTCACTGCCCAGTGCGATAACAAGTGCATCGTATCTGAGCGTATTTCCGTTGCCAAGAACGACTTGCTTGTCATCCGGCTTGATGGTTTGAACTGTATCAATCACCAAATTCACATTCTTGCCTTTGAGCAGCTTCTCAAGCGGAAGTGCAACTGCTTTCTCATGAAGATTGCCTGCAGCAAGGCGGTGAAGTTCAGTAATAATCTGGTGTGTCGGGTAACGGTTAACTACGGTAATGTTCGCTTCATTCGCATCAAGATACTTACGTGCAGTCAATGCGCTCAGCAATCCGCCGTAGCCGCCGCCCAAAATCAAAATTTGCTTTGACATATCCATCCTCCGTTCTGAATTGTGTTGGTTTGAATTAACGGTGTCCTTTTTGACGATCGTTCAGCGTGTCCAGGAAAGCCTGGGCGAAACGAAGTGATTTCTGCACATTTGGATCTTTAAGGATTTTGAGCAGGCCAAATACGCCGATCGTTGAAGTGTCGGCTTGTGCACGCTCGTTAGCTTCGATTGCTGCAGCAGCAACGCCCTTAACCTTACCTACTACTGGAGTAGCGAATTCTGCGAACCCGTGCTTAAGATCGTTAACGAATACCGGATCCTTGGCGATGCTTTGTGCGAAGTCATAAGCTGTAGTAAGACTGCTCATCATTTCCGTGAGCTTTGGCAGCTGGTCAACCAGCACCAATAGGGATTGCTGTACCTCCGGCTTCATCAGCTGATCCAGCAATTCTTTACCAGCTTCAGGAGATACCGCTTGAGCAGCAACTGCCTCCTCAGCAGCAGATGTCTCTTGTTGATTAGAAGTTTGTGACATTTGGAACTTCCTCCTTTACATTGAATTATACAGCGTGAATTTTGGAACAAGAGTTAGGCTACCCATCTTCAGTTCACTCTGTATAGCAGTCCGTTATTTACGTAATACCTGCAAAGACCTTACTAGTCCGGCTGAATAACCGGGCATAGGCAAGGGACTGTTTCTTAACGTCTCCGAGAAGTTGAACAGGCCGAAACGGAACTCTATACCTCTATATTACACCACTTGTCAAAGAACTGAAAAATAATTTTCATAATATTTCAAATATCGCAATGAAATTTAGCTTAGACATGCTACAATTTGGTCATAATGTGCGTGACACATGTGACAAATTAATCCAAGGAGGCGTTAGATTTTATGAAACAAGAGGCCCTGCTCCGCCTTCTTTTTGCTATTGTACTCTTCACGCTTGTCCCGTTTCTGTATGAGTACCGTCTGGTTGCATCCCTATTCACCGTAATGGGCATTTACTTCGTGGTTACAGGGGCATCCAAATTCACCAAGAAACGTCCGAAATAATAAATTCACCTGGCTTCTTACCCGGTATTCTAGGTTTCCCTGAACCCGGTAAGGTATGCGTGTGCCGCACTCATTTTGGTCAAAAAAATAAACGGCCCTCTCTTCTCGGAGCAGGGCCGTAAGTCGTTTAGTTATGAGCGTATGCCTCTTCCAGCGTGTCCATGAATATTCCAGTATAAGAGATGGACTGGGCCAGCTTCTGCATTTGACTCTTGGCAATGACGGAAGAAGGATTAACCATCAGGATCTTCTTGAATCCATTGGACATGTACAAGTTGAAGCAGCCTTCAAGCACCGGCAGCATGTCCTGCTTGGATACGGACAGGTCTGTCGAATCAATAATCAGATTGTACTCGGATGGCTTAATGGAATTCACATTCTCCTCATATTCTTTCAGGAACGCCTCGGCCTCATCAGGCTTCATGAATCCTCCTACTGTAATAACCAACGCTTTCTCAGCTTGCTTCTTCTCAAATTTAAACATGATGTTTCTCCTCTGCAAAATAATATTTTAGTCTACTTGCTTAAAATTGATATAAAAGTGCGGACATCGTATAGCCAATTCCCACCGAGCAAAAGACGACCTTATCTCCAGGTGAGATTTTACCGGATTCAATAGCTTCCTCCAGCGCGAAGATCGGGCTCGTCACCCCGGTATAACCGTACTTCTCGCCGACAAACGTATATTTATCCAAACCTGCATCCATCTTCACCAGCGTCTCTTCAATCTCCGGACGGGAGAACTGGGAGAATAACCAGTGATTCACACCCGCAGCATCCATTCCGTTTCGCTCCAGCATGACCGAGATCATATCTCTCCACTCATCCGAGAAATAGCTGACGTCATGCGGAATGAACCGGAGTCTCTTGTCCGATTCCTGCACGCCTTCACTAAATATCTTGGACAGGCCTACCGCCGGGAAAGTCACCGTATCCCCAAGCTTGGAGTCTGTCTTATAGTTCGCATCCAGGAAACCTCCGGGAATGTCCTGCTTCTCCAGGATGACTGCCGCCGCCCCATCCGAGAAATTCGGATAGACTACGGTATCGTCCTTGCGGGCAATGTTGCTGACATGTACACTGCCTACAATGAGAGCACGCTTGATGAAGCGATTGCCCGACAGGTACTGACGCACCTGATCCATGGCCGTGAGCATTCCGATACAGTTCGTATTCAGATCATAGACAATATGGGCATTCACCGCCCCGATCTCCCTGTGTATCAACAACGCGTTACTTGGGTAGGTATATTCAGGCGTATCAGATACGAATACCACCATATCCAGCTCTTCCGCAGATACCTTCGATTCAGTGAGCAGCTTCTGCGCTGCCGCTACCCCCATGGTCAGTGAATTCTCATCCTCGGTACTGACTAGATATCTGGTCTTTCTCCCAAGGTGATTCATAAGACTTTCCGATTCCAGGCCCTGTTTGTTAAAATGCTCAACGAAATAAGCATTGTCGTAGGCCGTAGACGGATGGTAGGTTGCAATTCCCTTGATGTGAATCTGCTGCACGTGATTAACCTCCTAATATAGTAGGTCTCTCCTTATTGAACCCAGACAAAAGGCCTACTCCGAAGAGTAGACCTGAGGTTATAAAACCTAGTATTCATCCTCCTGCTGGTAACCGGCTGTCTTAGCGAAATGCCTTAGACCCGTGGCTTTGCGTCCTTGCCTTTCAGCAAGTTTGCCTTTTTCAAGTTAGAGAGTTTTAGACCTGTTTTGCCATTCTATTATAGTTCTATTTTCCTGCTTTGTAAATAAAACCCTAGTATATTTCATAAAATTTCCCTAGAGTTGCTAACCCTAATCCGGTTCCTACCCAGGAAAGTGTAAAAGCGGAGCGGTTCGGGGTATTATTATAGGTGTGTGAACTATTGAATGGACTGGAGTGATTCAAAATGGAACTTACCGGGAAGAATGCCTTGATTACGGGCGCCGGAAAGGGAATTGGGCGAGCCGTAGCTATCGCCTTGGCCAAAGAAGGCGTGAATCTTGGCCTGATTGCCAGAACCGAATCGGACCTGAAGGACCTCGCTCAGGAGCTGCAGAACGAATATAGCATTAAGGTCAGCATCGCCCCTGCGGATATCTCCAATTCCGCTGAGGCTGAATCTTCCGCTGCTAAGATCAAGCAGGAGCTTGGATCGGTGGATATCCTGATCAACAATGCGGGAATCGCCAAGTTCGGAACCCTGCTTGAGATGGATCCCGAGGAGTGGAAAAGAATTCTCGATGTGAACGTGATGGGGACTTATAACGTCACTCGGGCGGTGCTGCCTGATCTGGTCGCTCAGAACAGCGGCGACATCATCAACGTAGCTTCTACAGCAGGGGAGCGCGGCTTTGCCACAGGCTCAGCCTACTGTGCATCCAAATTCGCCCTCATGGGCATGACCGAGTCGCTGGCCCAGGAGGTTCGCAAGCATAACATCCGCGTCACCGCCTTGACGCCGAGCACGGTCAACACCGACCTGGCTTCGAACGCCGGACTCAAGATCGGCGATGAAGACCGCATGATGCAGCCGGAGGATGTGGCGGATCTCGTGCTCGCTGCACTGAAGCTCCCTGCTCGCGTCTTCCTGAAGACTGCCGGAATTTGGACGACGAATCCGCAGTAAAGAACGGATTGGGCCCAACGAGGGGCCCTCTGGGAACGGCGATGCATTGCAAAGTAACAGGCTATGAAGTCAGGAGTCGTTGCCACCGGTAACACCGTGTAGTAATATGGGTATAAAGATAACAAGCGTAAGATAACATAAAATAAGGGACTGGTGGCGACCAGTCCCCGGTACAACAACTTGAGTGGGGTTACTCCTCCACGGTTGAAGTTACAAGCGGAAGAAGTGACCTGCACGGTTTGCCGACCTGGAGCAGGTTACTTCTTTTTTCGTTCGATGTAGGTCAGCAGCGCGACTATAAACGCAGCAAAGCCAATAACATCTGCAAAAGAGAAGTTCATACGCCTCACCTCCTTTCCGGAGGAAGGCGCACCCACTCAAGGTGTGTTGTACATGCCTATTATATCAGACCGTTCCTTTTTATGGGTGCGGTCTTCGTTTGTGTCTTCTGCTTATATAGATGACTTCTAAAGCGGTCATGCCTATTTCTGACCTGTTACAGGAATCCTCTTCGACCAACTAAGGCCTCCTGAATCCTGCATATAAGTCACTACGATAAAAGTATTGTCCGGACTCGCCAGAGTCGCGTCTTTCGGAGTGAAATACATGGGCGTAATCGGATAGCTGGCCTTCAAGTAGGCAAAGCCCATGGAATTCTTAATTAAATCCCATTGTTCAGCAAATCCGGCTTTCTCAACCTCCTTCTTAACAAGGGCCAGACTCGCTGAGCTGCTGCCGATAGAGAAGTCATCTGGATTGCCAGATACATGCGTTCCTGATCTAAGAACGGAATAGGCGCAGATCGGGTATACCATGACCGTGTAATGATCGGCTGTAAGCGGGATATTCTTTTTATTATCAATTTTCATCTGGATCGCCTGCTTGTAGAACGTATTGGTCGGTATATCGGTCCCGGGCAGTATGGAGTTAGGATCTACATCTTGGAGATAAGCTTGAATCACAATATCATCCGGATGAATATGCATTACCACTGTGGTTTTGGTTAACCAATATGTAAAGATAATGACGACTAATAGAATCAGAGTAACACTGAGAATTCCCCTTTTATGGCTCAAAATAAACCTCCCTCGTTATCAAGAAAGCTCAACATGAATCTGTATCCAAAATTAGGATATTATTACATTATACAGCTTATTATGGGGCGGTCTACTGGTATTTTTACAAGGGATGAGATTATTTCAAGCAAAATAAAACAGCCCCAGTCCGGTTGAATCCGAACTAAGGCTGCTAGAATCTTATTGTTCATAACGATCTGCTTGAAGCGATCCACTGTTATGGGTTAAGCTCTTTCACGGTTGTTAATTCCCGCGAGGAATTTGATGCTGTACAGTGCGCACAGTCCGACAATCACGTATACCAGCCTGGATAACCCGCTATCCGCTCCTCCAAAGATCGCAGCCACCAGGTCGAATTTGAATAAGCCTACGAGAAGCCAGTTGAGTCCGCCAACGATCAGCAGAACAAGAGCAACAGTATCTAATGTTTTCATATCTCTAACCCTCCATCCTATCCGATTTGCAAATCAGGTATCTTCATGTATTATCTTTACCCATCAAGGACTTTCCTAAACATATCCAATTCCTCTACCGAAAGGAGTCATACCTATGACCACTTCAGAAGCAATCTCCTTGCACTTCAGTGATGACGGGATCATCCCAGGCAATCCGAACCTGCCTGTTCTTGTGTATCCGGAAGCACTTAAGAGTAATCCCCGGGACACCGAGGCTGTCTTCAATTCCCATGGCTGGCTGAACAGCTGGACGAACGGTGTGTTCGATTATCACCATTACCACAGCAACTGCCATGAAGTGCTTGGCGTTACCCGCGGCACCATCATGCTTCAGCTGGGCGGCGAACAGGGGCGCAAGATCCAGCTGAGCGCAGGAGATGTCGCCCTGCTTCCGGCCGGAACCGGGCACAAAAAGTTATCCGCAAGCGCCGACTTTCAGATCGTCGGCGCTTATCCAGGCGGCATGGAATATAACACACGCCGGGCAACCCGGGAGGATCGGCAGAAAGCGCTGGCCGAGATTCCGCAGGTGCCGATTCCGGATACAGACCCGGTCTATGGCAGCGTTGGGCCTGTCCACACGCTGTGGAGGAAGGGAACACGTAGTGGATAAATAGGTTATGCCTTGTGGATACATGGCCGGTATGAGCAACCGCGTATTCTGCAGGACGGTTCTAACAAGTCCATTGGCGAGTAGTGCGGGTTATGGTATTTACATGAGGAATTGATTCAGCCATAGCCAGCGGAGAGAAGAACGATTGTGGACAAGCGGCAGCGCTCGCCTTTGTGTTCGGATATCTTCCGCTGGCCCATCATCAGGATATCCGAACACAATAAGCGATGGGAGCAACGTTCTGATCGGAGCGGATCGAGCGCTAACTGGACTCTGAGGACAAAAACCGAGAACATTCGAATGCGCAGTGTATCGTTTACCTAGATTACAACAAAGGGCTATCCCATCGTCATCTTTTAATGACTTATGGGATAGCCCTGAAATTGTTAATCTCATATTCGCTTTCTTAAGGGACAAACTGCTGCACGATCTTGATTACTTGACCATCCTTAATCGTGATGTGATAAGGGAAGGACCGTACGTCCATCAGCTTGGAATTGCGGTAGATCGACTGGAATTTCTTAAGCGTTACATGCTCATTCCATTTGATGTCGATGTCCTCCATCTTGCCAGTGCGATCATAAATCTGCATCATGACCTTGGCATTCGCTGCTACCGAGTAACTGACCGTGCGCTTGCTGTCATTGGTAATGTAGTAGCCGTCGGGTGCTCCCCCGATCTCTTTATAGGCTTGGGGCTCACGCTCCTTGAACTTTACATCCGCGTCCTTGCCCATATACCAGCCAATCGGGTCCACGGTAATGCGCACCTTGCCATCCACACTTTTCATTTGCTTAATGTATACGGTTCTCGTCTGCGTCTTGGCTGCATTCTTGGCTGCTGTTCCTGTTGCTGAGGCTACACTTGACGTACTAAATACGGTAAATACGGCTAAGCTGAATAAGGTAACAATTATTGCTAATGATCTTTTCACAATGCATCCCTGCCTGTTTATATAATGGTATATCATTCAATAACCAATTTAACGCGCTTCAAACGCCTGATCGGTGATTTCTCCTTTAATTATATATGTCCATTTCTGGAAATAGATCACAATATCGTTACAGAGAAACGCCTGATTTGTCATAAATGCAGGTCACCCACACGACTAAATAAAACAACCGCGCTATAGCCCTAGCGCGGCGAATTTGTAAGTATAACGGTAATGCTTTGATCCAGCTCATCATCCCATTCCATGAAGCAATCGGCGATTGTCCGGCCCAGGGCACTGCTCATCTGACTACTGCCTGTTATGTAGCCCTTTTCGAGCCGCCTCTTCACATCCCTCAGAAGCTCTCCACAATTCAGTCGGATCAATTCCTTCTCCAGCTCACCGAGGACCCCTCTACGCAAGATGAGCAGCGTTCTCGGATTAATCTCGTAGGAGGAAACCTCCAGCGGCTCCTTCTGCACACGCCCGCTGATCCGCATCAATTCTCGTTCGGTCTCTGATTTCCCAGGATAATCCTTCGGTTGGGGTTCGGTAACGCCTATGACTTCTGGAAAAATAGCAACCAGCATTCCGTTCTTGCTGCCAAAATCCCAATCATAATAAAGCTTCTCCGGCTCTAAGCCGAGCACGAGCTTGAGATAGCTTGTAATCTCGGGGACAACCCGCTGCATAATCTGGTCTCTGATTTGACGGATAATAGATTCATGATTCTGTTCCAGCAATACACGCTCTGAATTGATCAGGAAGTTTCTCAAGTAAATCGTAGTGAACTTATGGCTGATCGAGACGACAACGGATTCAGGTCCTTTACCGAAGTGCTCTCTGAATACTTTTCCTGTAAAACTTGCGATTAGCTGATATAGCTGCTGAGATTGTATGTGATCCATTAACAACAGACTCGCCTACAGCTGCGGCCAGCCAAGCCTATGCTGAATTACGGGCTTTCGTACTTAAATGCTGCAGCGAGTCATTCTATCCCTCCCTTAGCAAAACATAAAAAGGCCTAACATCCCTGTTCATAGAGAGGTTAGGCCATGAAATTGACTTTTATCCTAAGATAGATTCATTCATTTACCTGACAATATAAAGTTCACATTCTGCTGATGAGACATGATCCGTCAATCCAGTAAACTGCGAGCATTGGGGTTAGCCTGCAACTATCACTAACATATACACGCAGTCCCAACTATAATAGCACATTCTTCCTCAGAATTAAAACGTCTATTATATGACGGACTTAGAAAGTTACCACTAGAATTATTTTAGTCTAACTATTGCTAGCGTGCCGCCGCTTGGTGAAGTGAGTATTCATTCAGGGTCATCTTCAGACCATCTACGATAGTATGAACGGGTTCCCAATTCAGCAGCGTTCTAGCCTTATGATTACTCAGCAGACTGTGAACTATATCTCCCTCTCTGGCCGCCTGATAGTCCGGTACTGTATGTAAGTCGCTGAGATCCCGGAGGATATCGAACAATTCCTGAATCGTCAGCGGCTTCCCGCTGCTGATATTCATCACTTCTCTGGAGCCTCGCCAAAGGGCGGCTGCATTGGCTGAAGCCACATCTCGCACAAATACGAAATCTCTGGAATGCTGCCCATCCCCGTAGATTGTAGGGCGCTCGCCCGCAAGCATCCGATTCACAAAGGAAGCAACCACCGCTCCTTCTCCCTTCACCGTCTGCCCGGGTCCATACACGTTGGCATATCTTAGAATGGTGTAATCGAGACCGTATTGCTTGGAAAAGAATTCAATATACTTCTCCGAAGTCAGCTTGGAGAGTCCGTAGAAGGAGAGGGGATCTACCTCATGATCCTCCTGAATCGGGAGGCAGAGCGGATTGCCGTAGACGGCTGCCGTAGAAGAGAAGACGATTTTGCGGACATGATAATCCACACACTGTCTCAGCACATTGACCGTACCCAGAATATTGTGCTGTGCATCGAGGTAGGGATGATTCAGAGAGCGCTGCACACTGATCTGACCAGCCAAATGAATAACCGCATCCGGCCGCTCCGTGCTGAAGATCTGCGAAAGCTTCGCCGAGCCGATATCCATCTGATACAAAGTAACTCTCTCATCAAAGTATGACTTCGTCCCGTCCTCCAAATAATCGATAACCACAACCTGGTGGTTCTGTTCCAGCAATGCCTCAACCGTATGCTTACCAATAAACCCGGCGCCGCCAGTTACTGCGATCTTCATTGAATCTACTCTCCCATTCTTATAAGTACATGAACATGGAATGAACGGTACCTGACGATATCTCATCCATGTGAGTCGATTCAATGTATGAAGACGGCAGTGAAAATATGACTTTTATTTCATATCATATATTTCTTTCATCTGCGTTAAATCAGGTATCCAGTAATACAGGTCCTTCTTGACCAATGGATCGTAGAACTTGTCACTATGTCCCGGAATTTGATAGTATTTCATATCTTCCATCTTCATCTCTTTGGCCAGCAGGGATAAGCTTATCATATCGCTGTCGCTCAGATTCGTATCTACAATATCCTCTCTCACCTGCTTGATGAGAGCTGGAAGATTCGCAAGATTCGCCGGCTGCAGCAGGGTCCGCAGAACGCTCTTCAACACCAGGGCCTGATTCTGCTGACGCCCCTGGTCGCCTTCCGCAAGCGAATGGCGCTCCTGTACCAGCTTCAGCGTCAAGTCCCCATTCAGCCGCTGCTCGCCTGCGGGCAGTGTCAGGTGAGCATAGGTTAGCTTCACCGGGGCAGGAAGCGTGACATCGAGCCCGCCCAACGTATCAATGAAATGCTCGAACCCTTCGAAGTTGGTCTTCACGTAATAATTGATTGAGCAGCTGCACAAGTTGCTGACAGCCTGAAGGGAGGCCTTCGTCCCTCCATGATTGCCGCCGCCATGAAGCTCTCCGAGCAGATGGGCATGATTAATCTTCGTATATCCCACGCCCGGAAGCTGAACCCGGGTATCCCGCGGAATTGAGACAAGACTAACTTTTCCCTCGTCAACGTTAACCCTGGCCAGCATCATCACATCGGTCCGGGAATCCTCACTTCCCCTGGCATCAATGCCCAGAATCAGAATAGTAAGATTCGTCTGCTCCAGGCCGGACCTGCTCTTCTCCTTCATCTGGGAAGGGCCCGCAGAGGCCGCTGCTGCCAGTGACCCGGTGCCAGAAGGTTCCGTGCTCCGGCTACCTGCTCCTGCTCCCGCACCCGAGTCGGGAGCAGCCAGCACGGGAATCTCGGAAGAACGGAAATGATGCGCGGGCTGAAGGGACCAGTAGAAGGCATAGCCCCCAAGGGCCGTGCAGAGCAGGAACCCGGCTATCAGCATGTATACTCTGCGTTTTCTCATCTACTGCCCTCACCTCCTTAGCCTATTCAGCAGCGGTATTATCGGCAGCCAGCCTGCCACCTTGCCCCGTCCATGGGTCCATGGTGGTTCTCACCTTAACCATGAAGCTGTTTGGACGCGGCTGGCAGCTCAGCAGCCGCAGTGTTCAGCATTTGCTCCAGGCCAAGCCCCGGAGCATTCGTCTCCGCCCGGACTCCCCGGGACTGCTCCCGCTTCAGGACCACCATAATGGTCTGGAACAGAATGCGCAGGTCGAGCAGCGGGGAATAGTTCTTGATATACAGCAGGTCATAGCGGAGCTTATCCTCAGGGGAGGTCGTATAGTTCGCCTTGACCTGGGCAAGACCTGTCAGACCCGGCTTCACCATAAGCCGGTACGTATAATGCGGCAGCTCCAATTTGAAGGCCGAGATGAAGAAGGCGCGTTCGGGGCGGGGGCCGACCAGGCTCATATCGCCTTTGAGGACATTGATCAGCTGCGGCAGCTCATCGATCCGGGTGGCCCGGATGAAGTGGCCCAGCCTCGTGATTCTGGCATCCCCGTCCCCGGCAAGGACCGGCCCCGTACTCTGCTCCGCATTGTCGATCATGCTTCGAAATTTGAGCAGATGAAAGGGCTTCTCATGGAGCCCTATCCGTTCCTGAACGAACAGCGCTCGACCCTTCGAGGTCACCGGAATGAGGATGAACATGAGCAGCATCACCGGCGAGGCGGCCAGCAGCAGTAGTGACGAGATGAAGAGGTCGATAGACCGCTTCATGATGCGCTCGAGCAGGGTGAGATGTGGCGGCATGATGGAGTAGACCATGAGATCATCAAGCTGCTGAGGTTCGGCATTGAAGAGCGACAGCTCGTAAAAGTCCGGAATTAGCAGCACCTCGATCTGCCGGGTCCCGGCCGTACGAATTAGGGATGATTTGGTCTCTGCAGGCAGAGCGTGAGCGAGGAGGGCTGCATCAATGTCTTCCCACATGCTGCCTGGCGGCGCATCTTCGCCCTCACCCATGGCGATGACGTATTGAATATCGAGCCAGGCGCTGCCCTTGGTAAGCATTTGCTCCAGAAGGAGGATATCCGAATGCTCCCGGCTTACCACGACCATGGCTCTTTTGCGACCCATACCCCTGGACTGAATGAAGAAGATGAGCAGACGCAGGCCAAAAGTAAGGATAAGCTGGGTGAAGAAAGCAATAATCACCACACTGCGGGGCAGGCTGAAGGTCTTCAGCCAATAATTCAGCACAATAAGTTCGGCAACAAAGACAAGATGAGCAAGCACGAGGTTATACAGATAGGCTGCGGGTTTCTGGCGCCCTGCGAAGTCGTACAAGTAGAACATATAATAAGGCACTACGGTAAACAGACCGAGCCAGGGGGCATAATCGAGAAAAGAGCTCCATTCGGGCTGAGGAATGTCTCCGCCAAATATGAGCTTGTAAGCCAGCAGGTAGCTGGCATAGACAATGAAGCAGTCCAGCAGCATTATGAATACTTTCATGCCCTTGAAGCGAAACAGCCTGATCATCTGGAATGCGCAGCCCCTCTCTCCCTGGTTCTATCTTCTGCCAAAAGTCCGCCATACATCTCTCTCATCATGGAGCGGATCAGCTTCAAATCATACCTTGAAGCCATCTTTCCGCTGCGCTCCCCCATTCGCCATCGAAGCTGCGGGTCCTCATACAACTCCTGCAATGCGGCGGCGGCCGCCTCGGCGTCATCAACCGGGATTACATAACCGTTATCTCCGTGAATGACAAGGTCTCTGCTGCCGCGCACGTCCGTTGCGAGGATCGGCTTCTCAGCCGCAAGTCCCTCCAGCAGCACCTTGGGAAGGCCCTCCCGTCTGGACACCAGAGCAAGCACATCGGCCGCCTGCATCAGCTCCTGAATATCCTGGCGGTAGCCAAGGAACTTCACCTGTTCCTCTACTCCAAGCTGTTGACACAGCTTGATGAGGCTTTCTTCCTCGGTCCCCACGCCCGCAAGCAGCAAATTGGCAGGCACCCCCCGCTCAGCAAGCCTATGTACGGCATGAATAAGCTGCTGTTGATTCTTGTTCCGGTTCAGTTCGGCGACACAGAGTACAATTAGCGCTGCGCTGCTGATGCCCAGCCCGCGCCTTAGCTCCTCCGAATTCACATCCGGATTCGGGCTTAACTCATTCACATCCACACCGACGCCAGGCAGGTAGATGAGCTGTCCACGCACGGGGAAGCTGCTAGCCCGGTCGTAATCCTCCTGGTTAATCGTAATCAGGCTGTCTGTGAATCTGGACATGAACCGTTCCAGCGGGTAATAGATCAGCCAGGCAAGCCTGGAGGCCCCGGTATGGAAATGAAACCCGTGGGCGGTGTATACCACTCTCCGGCAGCCTGCCAGACAGGCCGCAATCCGGGTGATCAGGCTGGCATTCGGCGTATGCACATGGATGAGATCATATTTCTCTCTGCGGAGCCATCTGATCATCTGGAATAGGGCCCGCACATTGCCCCAGGACAGAGGCCTGCGGCTGAAAGGAATATCCCTGCATTCAAAGCCCCCACTACTGACCTTCTCCCGTCTGGGATCAGGGCTTCCATAGGCGTGGACTTCAAAGCCCTCATGCCGGAGATCCTCCATGAAAGGGAGGTGAAACGCAGCCAAGTGGGAATACACCGTTGCCACATAAGCAGCTTTTCTAGGAACTTGTTGACTTGCTTGCCTCTTGCCCATAAAGGTTCTCCCATCGTTCAACAATCGTATTTATATTAAAATGGCCGCTAACATATTCCCTTCCGGCACGGCCCATTTGTGACCGAATCTCTTGGGGCTTGGTTATCACCTTGATCATGCACTCGGCCAGCTGGCCTGGATCGGATGCTTCAGCAAGATAACCGCTGACGCCGTCATGGACCACTTCCTTATTCCCGCCGACATCCGTGGCCACAATCGGCAGCCCGCTCGCAGAGGCCTCCAGCAGAACCATCGGCAGGCCCTCCCACTTCGAGGACATCAAGTAGCCATCTGCCGCACTCATCAGGCGGGTCACGTCTGTGCGCATGCCAAGGAACAGCACGGACTGTTCCAGCTGAAGCGTCCGGCACAGCTCTTCAAGCCGGGAACGCTCCGGGCCGATGCCGGCGATCAGGAGATGGCTATCCGGGTAAGTCCGAAGCGCCTCCGCGAAGGCACGGAGCATTGTCTCGTAATCTTTCTCCGGGACCAGTCGGCCCAAGGCCAGCCAGACGAACTTGCCTTCCAGATTCATCTCGCGGCGCAGAAGCAGCCGCTCCTGCCCGGACCTGTTGAAATGCTCCAGATTGATGCCGTTCGGGATAAAGGTAATTTTGCGGCGGGGGGCGGCTTTAATTTGGATATACCGGTCTACCGCCTCCTGGCTGACATGGGTCATCAGATCGCAGAGCGGATCCGTCAGTCGGTACAGCAGATTGCGCAGCCGTCCCCCCTCATTAATGCTGTGCGCGGTACAGATCAGCAGCTTCATCGGCACGAATAAGCGGGTTACCCGGGCCAGTAGGTTGGCATGGACCATATGACTGTGAACCACGTCAGGCTGGAAGGAGCGAATGAGTCTCCGCAGACGGAAGATTGCTCTGAGGTCGGGGATCCCTTTTCGCATGTTCAAGGAGTTGACCTTGACGCCCATCTCAGCCAGTTCATCCAGATAGGCCACAGGCCGCACCATGCTGATCAGCTGAACCAGGTATCCCTTGCTCCTAAGCGATCTGCACATGTGTACGAGCTGGCTCTCAGCGCCGGCATAATCAAACCCTGTAATAAGATAAAGCACCCTCTTCACTTCGTCCTGTCTCCTCCCTCTGCCTCGCGGGCACGAATACTAGGGACACAAATGCGATCAGCATATATTCGTAGTTATAGCCAAAGTCACCGCTGAGCAGGGCACAGCCGAGCGACTGAAGCAGCAGCACCATCAGCACCGGATGGCTTCTCGCCGACCATAACGAGAACAGATAGGCCACTCCCCACATGAACAGCCCGGCAATGCCCAGCTCACTGGCCATCTCTATAATGACATTGTGCGGGAACTCATCCTGAACAGGCGGGGTATTGCCTCCAAGACCCGAACCGAAGAAGGGATGATCCTGAAAAACCTCAAATGCCTTAATCTGCAAATCCATGCGTCCGAGAAAATTATCATCCCCCTTCAGCTGACTCTGGCTGAACAGCACCGTGAACCGACTGCTGCCCACGAGCTGCCCCAGCTGATCCGCATAGAGGCCCGCAGCGCTGACAGCCAGCAGAGCTGCTCCTGCGATTACAGCGGTGTACCGCTTCAGCTTGCGGAACTCCCCGCTCTTGTACTTTTTATACAAGAAGTAAGCCAAGATGAGCAGGTTCGCAGCGACAAAAGAGGCAACCGGCCCCCTCGACTGCGTAGCGAACGCAGAGGTCAGGGCCGTCCCGAGCGTGGCCAGCCTAATCAGCCAAGGGATGTTCCTCCCCCAGATGGCGACCGCGGCCGCCATGAGCGAGATTCGGGCATTGAAGATCGGATTATCCCCGGGAAGCGTTAATCTTCCGGGATACTCCGGATTGTATTCGCCGAACAGGAGATGGGTCGCCGCATAGGCAAGCCCGAACATGGCAACTACGGTCCAGGAGAGCTTGCCGTGTCTTTTGTAGACGATATAGGTGTACAAGCCGGGAATAACCGCCCTGGTCATCAGCAGAAGTTCCTTGGATAGGCCGCTGGAGTTCATCGAGGCCCAGGCAAAGGACACGGTGCAGTAGCCGAAGAATAGAACCCACAGCCATAGGCCTTCATTGCTGAACATTTCCTTGAGAATTGCGGGTTGTTGGAATAGAGCAATAAGCACGAGAAGAAGGGGAGCACCCACCAGGAGGATCAGGGAGTTAATTGGAATGTACTGCTTGTAGAAATAACCGATTGCATCGAAAAAAATGCTGAAGCCGAGCACATAACCCGCATCAAGCTTAAGCCCTAGCTGAAGAATGCACTGCACGCCGAAGACCAGAATCACGAAGATCAGCAGGATAATCAGAATGAGCTGGACGTTCACGATCGTTCACCTTTTTCCCTGATCAGCTTCATATAACTGAGCCTCTGCGACTCCTTCACCCGGGTATCCAGGTGGCTGATTGCCTTCCTTGGAACCTTTCTCCTCCGCCAAGCGCTGGCGAAAGCATCGATCTGTGCAAGACCGTCCCTTACATTGCCGGGACTATTGGGCAGCTGGAGTATGAACGGCACCGGCTCCGGGAAGTCCGTCTCCTCATAAGCTGTAATTACAGGCAGGCCGTTCGCCATGTACTCCCTGACTTTCAGCGGCGAAGCCTCCTTCATCTGCTTCCGGTAGAGCGCAAGCGTACCGATCGCAAGGTCCGCCCGTTCCAGCAGCGGCTGGTAATCCTTGCGGGCGAGTCTGCCGTGGAAAGTCATGTTCACGGGCACAGGCGCAGGCAGCCCTGACGCATCGACCCCGATGAGGTCGAAGCTCCACTGCGGTCTAGCCTTTGCGAGCTCAGCAATCGCATCGACACCATGCCAGGCTTGGCCTGGGGAGCCGATGAAGACAAGCTGCACAGCATCGGCGGCTGCCGGGCTTTGTTGTACAGACGGGTCGCCTAGCTGCCGGGCCGGAGGCTGGTTAGGGTGAGGCATCTGATGAAACTGTTGCAGATGCTGGGATTGCTCGGGATGATGAGTCAGATCAGAATCATTAGGCTGTGGCACAGGCTGGAATTGCTCGGGCTGATGAGGCTCGTAGGGCCGCTCGCGTTCCTGATGCCCGAGCTGCGCAGACTCCTGAAGCTCCCGCGTGGGTTCCCGCCCGGACGGCCCGGGCTCATCAAGAACCAGCAGGCCGGCCATGACTCCTGCAGGCCCGGGTGCACCAGAGGCGGGAGCCACAGTTGCACCCGAAGCGTGTGCCTCGGACGCGCTGAAGGCAAGGGTCTCGGTTGCACTAGAGGCGGGTGCTTCAGCTGCGCCAATGGCGGGAGCCTCCCCATACCCGCCATCCCTCCTGGATAGGCCATCAGCAGCGGTCTGTGCAGAGACCGCTGCAGGCGCTGGGGGCGCGCTGGCAAGGCTTTTGCTCACCAGAAAATCATCCAGATTAATGCCATTGCCAATAATTGTGCTGATCTGCGTATAGCGGCTGAACTCCGGCACTTCGGACAGCTCCCTGCTTACGAATACAGTCCCCGCTGCTGCTTTCAGCACCCGGGCACGGGTCAGCCGGTGAAAATGATAGCGCAGATCCTTGTCCATCCTCATTTCCGTCAGATCGTTGCTGTTGATCTCAAGTACCGAGGAGAATTTCCTGAGAAGTGCTGGAAGAGAGTAATAATAATGGTCGAAACGATGATACAGTACATCCGGCCCCCACTGCCGGACCCGCTGGGCCAGCTTTCGGAAATCCAGCAGACGGGACAAGCCTCCTTGATAGGATTGGACAACCACTTCTACACCGCCGAGCTCACGACCCCACTCCTCCCCGGTTCCGCTTGTGAACAGGAAGAGCGCCACCCGGTGGCCAAGCCGCGTCCACTCCGAGATCTGGCCGGCTACCTTTTTGAATACGCCGCTGCGGGGACCTTCATTCCAATGGACTAAGTATGCGATTCTCACTGGACACTCACCTTCTTCGGATTGTGGATGCTGAGCTTCTCAAGACATGCCTGGTAAAGTTCCCTGTCAGAGGACCTCATAAGCTGGCTGTTATGCCACAAAAGCGTGAAGTCCCCCTGGTATTTGGCACACTGCTTGTAGTAGTGAAGAATGGTCCGCAGCGCCTTTTCCCCGGTCAGGCCCATATAGCTCTGATGTACAATCGTCTGATCCATGACGATCAGCGGACGTTCACGAAGCTGAAGCGGCTGCCGGGTCCGCAGATTGAACACGGGAAATTCATAACATACCCCGCACCGGAATCCAGCTAGATCGGCATAAATCAGGGTGCTGTCATAGTGCAGACCCGCATCCTCCCAGTGCTGCCAGGTATCCGGAGCCCGCCATCTGAGGTAGTGCTGTCTGCCGCCCCACACCTGCTGGGAGATTCCGCATTCCTCGGCCGTACTCCGCAGGATGTCATACTGTCTGCGAATTCGCTCCGGATTCAAATAGGTCTGATAAGCCGGATGCAGCCCGATCTCGTGCCCGCGTGCATGAATTTGTCTCAGCAGGCTGCGAATATTCGGGTCGGCCATCTGGTAATTGCCATCCATCCCCGGTTCAGTCTCCTGAGTAATGAAATAGAAACTGCTGCGGATTCCGTGCCGTTCGCTAAGATCCATGAGCGACTCAAATGTGTTAAAAGGATCTGCGCTTAAATCACGAAGACCCCGGCGGAGCATACCCGCCTTTTTCAGAGCCGATTCTGTATCAAAACGCCGGAGCACATCTCCAGCACTTTCCTTCGCTACACTGAGGAAACTGCGCCCGTATACGAAGAATGGCGCGTCTACATCATGACTGATGAGCCTCCTGAACTCACGGTTCTTCCTTCTCAGCTCCGGCCACAGCCGGTGGAGGCAGGCGTAAAGGATCTCGACGTACTCGTTGACAATCGGACGATCCAGAAATCCAGCCTGATAAGCCACCGAGCTGTAAGCCGTGAAGCGGTCATGCTGGTCCCGTTCTGTAACCACCAGCTCCTCGTACCTGGCAAGCATGAAAAGGCAAGCGCCGAACAGGTCGATCCCGCACGTAATTTTGTCTCCATCCGTATGGATAAAAGTCCCCTTTCGGTTGGGCCTGCCGTACAATACAGGAACGGCGCCGAATCCGGGAATTACCGCTTCATCCAGGGGCAGCTTCGGCATCGAAGCCGGCTCCAGCCACTCTGCATCTTCCGTTCGAAGAAGCACATCGGCGATAATCAGCTGAGCTCCGGCCGAGCCCCCGATTCCGGCTCCGGTGATCTCAATATCCTCCCGCTCTTCGTAGGACACGAAATAATCCAGACCAAGGAACTCTTCAAATATAACCTGGTAGATATACTCCCTTTCCGGCTTGCGCTCTATTGGAGAACGTAGCATTAGCATCGCAATCTCGTTACCCTCGTTCCTTTATATTTTGGGTACTGGAGGGGCCTGGCTCCGCTGAGCCTCCTGTCGAACCTGCAGCTGACCCTCCCATTGGGCCTCCTGTCGAACCCGCAGCTGGCCCTCCCGCTGAGCCTACCGTCGATCCCTCCGCTGACCCTTCCACTGCCACGCCAGATCCCGCTTCCAGCAAAGCCTGCTTCTCGGCCTCTTTCTCCAGTCTGGCCGCCCTCACGATATGCCTGGCTGCCTCCGCATAAGTGAGCCTCTCCTGGGGCCTCGTGTCCCAGGCCTCCCGCTGTTCCCGAAGCCACTGAAGCCTTGCTCTATGGAGCTCTTGCTCACGGATCTCAAGCTCCTGCAGCACCTCGGGCTGAACCTCTGCATACGAAGATGAGAGGTTCGCCTGACCCTCTTCCGCCTCCAGACTGGAGTCCCCGGGAAGATCCGGACCTGTGCTCGGACGACCGCCCTCGTATTTCCTAATCGACAACCAGGATAATCCCAGATGAAGAACATAACCCAGTGTGGAAGCCAGGCTGAAGAACAGAATAACCATCTCCGGCGTCTGATTCGTGTATAGGGCAAGGACGAGCGCGGAAGTAATGATGAGCGTGCGGATGATCTCCCGGTATAGATGAAGCTCCTGCCGCTCCATGACATCAATCGTGCTCCCAACCGAATTGGCTACGAACTGGCTCAAATACATAATCGATAGAATACGGATATAATCCCCGGACTCCCTCCACTCATCCCCGAACAGGAAAGAGAAAGCAGCGGGACCAATGGTGAAGAATACCGCAATAATAGCCAGCCCCAGTACGAACACATGCCGCACGGTCTTGAGGAATAGCGGCCGCATCTGACCAGGGTTTGAGATCATATATTCGGAGGACTCCGCCAGATATACATTGCGGACCGAGCTCATAATGAGCGTCATCGGTGAGCCCAGAATACGCTGTCCCAGCGCGAACCAGCCAGCCACATGAACGCCGTAAAAGGTTGCCAGCCAAATGGTCGGCAGGTAGATGACGACGCTGTTGAGCAGGTTGGATGCGAGCGACAGCTGTGGAAAGCGCCGGTACCGGTAGGCGCTTTCCCGCAGGTCCGGCCACTTCAGGTGGATAGCGTTCTGGCGCATATCACTGCGCCACTGCTTCCACTGGGGAATCAGCCCCCCGAACCTTCCAAGGATATCCCCGGCAATCAAACCTAGCGGTCCGAAGTGGAACAGGCTGAGGGTAATCTGGGAGGACACCTGCCCGATACTCTGCGTGTATTTGGTTCGGGCGAGCTTACGGTAATGCTTTTTGCGAATCAGCCAGTAGTTCAGGATCTGGTAACTTCCCCCGAAGAACAGGCTGATGGCAAACAGCAGAGAGTAGTGGGGCAGTTCACGGTCCTGCAGCCAGACCGAGAGCGGCTGCTGCAGCAGGAAGATCGCGACCCCGCTGGCCACGCTCACTCCGCTGCAGATCAGAAGGCACA
Organism: Paenibacillus zeisoli; assembly: GCF_003994465.1. Taxonomy (GTDB): domain Bacteria; phylum Bacillota; class Bacilli; order Paenibacillales; family Paenibacillaceae; genus Fontibacillus; species Fontibacillus zeisoli. The sequence goes on from NZ_RZNX01000002.1 coordinate 303,887, forward strand.
GGCCCAGAACACTGGAGGCTGTCTTATCGTCTTCCGGCAGCGTGACTGCACTTTCATACGAGAAGGACACCAGCATCAGCAGAATGCCGATAATAGATAGGTAGATGGAATAGGTGCCATATTCAGCAGGGGTGTATAGTCTTGTTACTAGCGGCAGTGTCACCAGGATGATCAGCTGGCTGATCAAGGTGCCGCTGGCAAGCACAAGGACACTGCGCAGAAATTTATCCAGCGCTAACTTTCTGAAATAATTCCGCATGTGATTCTATCGGAGAGCCTCAATCACAGATTCAGCTACAATCTGCTGGACGGAAGCCTCGATCTTCGGACCGATCGGCAGCGACAGAACCTCTCCGGCCAGCAGCTCCGCGATCGGCTGGCTAATTCTCAAATGGTGATAGACCGGCAGCTGATGAACGGGAATCGGATAATAGATCACCGAGCTGATCCCCTTCTCCGCAAGCTTCGCCTGAACCTCATCGCGCCGCCCGCCCAGCACACGGATCGTGAACTGGTGGTAGACATGCCTTCCATAGTACTCCTCGGCAGGAAGAAGGATACCCGGAGTTTGACCCAGCAGCTCACGGTATATATCTGCCGCTCTCCTGCGGGCTTCATTCCATTCCTCAATGTAAGGGAACTTCACCCTCAAAATCGCGGCCTGGATTTCATCCAAGCGTGAGTTATAGCCGACCAGTTCATTCATGTACTTCTTCTTCGATCCATGGGCTCTAAGCATCGAGACTCTCTCGGCGAACACAGTGTTGTTCGTTGTAATCATGCCGCCGTCCCCAAAAGCCCCCAGGTTCTTGGAAGGGAAGAAGGAATAGCAGCCAAAATCCCCGATCGTACCTGCCTTCTTCCCTTTATACTCCGCTCCAAAGGCCTGCGCGGTATCCTCCACAACATAGAGTCCATAGCGGTCAGCCAGCTCTAGAATCGGGTCCATATCCACGACTTGACCGAATAGATGAACAGGAATGATCGCCTTGGTTCGCGGGGTAATCACTTCTTCGATCCGATTCACATCGAGATTGAAGGTCAGGGGATCCACATCAGAGAAGACGGGAACGGCGCCTACGTGGCTGATGGCTTCCGCTGTTGCGAAGAACGTAAAGGGCGTGGTAACAACCTCATCCCCCGGACCAACCCCGGCCGTCAGCAGCGCGAGAACCAGCGCGTCAGTGCCTGAGTTAAGCGCGATCGCATGCTTCACATCCAGGTACTCGGCGGCTTCCCGCTCAAATTCTTTTACATTCTCCCCCATAATAAACGCACCTTTGTCCAATACGTCCTCAATCGAACGCAGCAGTTGGGGCTTCAGCTCCATGATCTCAGGGCCGAGATCCAGGACCGGGACTCGCTTTAGGGTTACAGGCGGCTGCTCCATCTTCTACACCTCTTTCGTTAGATAAACTTCGTTCTGACTCCATTCATATTCACGCCCGCAGGACGTGCAGGCCGTGCAGACCGGAGATGCTGCGCAGGACATGCAGGCTGTGCAAGCCGGGGACGAGGACGAGCCTTCTTCCGCAAAATGAAGCGTCACTCCGCACCGGCACACCCAGCCAATCCGCCGGGCTGGAACTCCGGCATAGAGGGCGTACGGCGGGACATCCCGGTGAACCACAGCCCCGGCCGCGATCAGCGCCCACTCCCCGATCGTCACCCCGCACACGATCGTGGCATTTGCCCCGATTGAAGCCCCGCGCCTCACGATGGTTCTGCGGTAATCCTCGCGGGTATTGCGGGGAAATGCCGCCCGCGGCGTCAGTACATTCGTGAACACCATGCTGGGACCGCAGAAGACGTCATCCTCAAGTACGACGCCCTCATAGACCGAGACATTGTTCTGGATCTTTACTCCGCTGCCGATCGTGACATGGCTCCCGATATATACGTTCTGTCCCAGGCTGCACCTGCTCCCAATGACCGACGTAGAGGATACGTGCGAGAAATGCCAGATCTTCGAGTCCCCCCCAACGATAGCTCCATCGTCGATCACTGCGGTGGGATGAGCATAATAAGTCATGAGTACCTTGGCTCCTTCGGATAGGCTTCCATTTCTTTGACCTGAATTTCATTACTTTGACCCGAGCTACGTTACTAAGATCCGACTTCGTTACTGGGACTTCTTACCGTTACAGCAAATAATAATGCTCCGGCTTTTCCATCCCCCGCATCCCGTTACGGGTATCGAACAGGCACCGACTCGCGCTGCCAATCAGCCCGTAATCAAATCCGTAATGATCGGTCGTGATTACAGCAATGTCTGCCTCCGCCATCCGCTCTGCGGTCAGCTCTACACATTCATAATCCCGGCCGCGATGTCTGAAGGCCTGAACATGGGTATCGCTCACCCACACCTCAGCGCCCCGCTCCTCGAGCAATTCAATCATCTTCAGCACCGGCGACTCCCTGTAGTCATCGATATCCTTCTTGTAGGCGACGCCAAGCAAGTAGACACGCGAACCGCTGACTGGCTTCTTGTACTTGTTCAGAATCTCGCTGATTCGCTGCACGACGAACTCGGGCATCGCATTATTGATCTCTCCGGCAAGCTCGATGAGCCGGGTATGGTAGTTATACTCCCGGGCCTTCCAGGTCAGGTAGAACGGGTCGATCGGGATGCAGTGTCCGCCAAGTCCCGGCCCTGGATAGAACGCCATGAAGCCATAGGGCTTCGTCTTGGCCGCATCAATCACTTCCCATACGTTGATGCCCATCCGGCTGCACAGCACCGCCATCTCATTCGCCAGAGCAATATTGATGTGCCGGAACGTATTCTCGTAAATTTTCTCCATCTCTGCGACAGAGGGGCTGGAGACGACATGCACGTGACCGTCCAGCACTTCGGAATACAAGGTCTGCGCTACCTTGGAACAGGCCGCCGTGATCCCGCCCACTACCTTGGGTGTATTCTTCGTATTGAACGATCTATTGCCCGGGTCTACCCGTTCCGGTGAATAAGCGAGGAAGAAATCCTCTCCGCATTTCAGCCCGGTTGCCTCCAGGATGGGCCTCACCAGTTCTTCGGTCGTTCCCGGATAGGTGGTGCTCTCAAGCACAACCAGCATGCCCGGATGAAGGTACCTTGCAATTTCCCGAGTGGAATTCTCTACATAGCTGGTATCCGGCTGTTGGTAGGTATCCAGCGGAGTAGGGACACAGATGGCTACGGCATCGACCTCCCGGAGAAAAGAGTAATCCGGCGTTGCCTGCAGCAGCCCCTGTTGGACAATACTTCGCAAATCTTCGTCAACTACGTCCCCAATGTAGTTGACTCCGCTGTTCACCATATCGATTTTGCTCATCTGCACATCCAGTCCGATTACGCGGTAGCCTGCTTTTGCCTTCTCTACAGCCAGCGGCAGGCCGACATAACCAAGACCGATCACCCCGATGACCGCTGCTCTGCTCAGCAGCTTCTCCATTAATCCCTCGCTGTAATCCTGCGGCTTGGTCCTATCCCCCAGCATGATACATCCTCCATCCTCATATTCGATCAGGTATGAATCTCCTGCCGGCCAGCGGCCGTAATGATCTCATCCACAAGGCGGACGGCCCGGATCCCATCGTCCACCGTCACAGCCGGATTCCGGTCCTCTTCAATCGCCCGGATCAAATCTTCGATAATGCGCTGATGCCCGGGTACCCCGTAAGGATCCAGTTCCACACGCTGGGTGATCATATCGATCTCACCTTGGGTCATGGTGGAACACTTCCACTGCTTAATCCAGTTCGCTGTAGCTCCGCCGATAATCACATATCCATGCTCGCCGAACACACTGATCGACTCCTCGAGATTATGCTCATATACCGTCGTTGCCGCCTCCACGACCCCCAGCACTCCACTGCCAAACCGCAAAGTCGCGATCGCTACGTCCTCGGTCTCGATTCGGCGCAGTCTCGTATCTGCCATGGCTTGCACCTTGGTCACCGGACCGAACAGCCAGAGCAGCAGGTCCAGACTGTGAATCGCCTGATTCATCAGCACGCCGCCATCCATCTCTCGTGTGCCGCGCCAGGCGGCCTGATCATAGTAGGCCTGCGACCGATTCCAGCGGACGGTTGCATTTACATGGCTGATCTTGCCAAGGAGGCCGCTGTCAAGCGCCCATTTCAAATAACGGATCGCCGGCCGATAACGATTCGGGTGCACGACAGCCGCCTTGACTCCGCTAAGACGAACGGCCTCCCGGATCGTTTCGCCGTCCTGGGGCGTCAGCGATACTGGCTTTTCAATCACCATATGCTTGCCCGCCCGCGCCGCCGTCTCGGCGAGCCTCGCATGGGTCCCGCTCGGCGTGCAGATACAAGCCAGATCAATCTCCGGCATCTGCCGCAGCATATCGTGCATGCTTGTGAATACGGCAGCGCCGCATCTTGCGTGAAGCGATTCGAGCTTGATTGGATCCGTATCGCACAGCGCAACAAGCTCAGCGCCTTCAAGTGCTCGAATAGCCTCCATATGCTTAAGGGCAATATGTCCGCAGCCTACAATGGCACACCTAATCATGAGTCATCCCTCCATGTCATTTTCTAACTATATAAGTTGAACTAATGATTTACATGCCGTATGAAATGTTCCTATAATCGCTGTTGTTCTCAGACTTCAACTTATATAAGTGCTACGCAGACTTCTCCATCTTGCTGCCCTTCATACCGCTTCTTCGGCGCGATAGACGCCGGCTCTCCAGCAGGAGGCAAAGGCTTAAGGCGGCAAATAGGCCGATTAGGATGCCGAGCGCCAGATTGAACATCTTCTTCGGGCTGACCGGCTCGGAAGCCTGATCCATATCCGCATAATCGAGCACCGTCACTTTGGCGCTGGAGACAATCCCCTTCGACTTGCTGATGAAAGCATCTGCAAAAGCATTCACAATCGATACCGCGCTCTGTGGATCACGGTCTGTAGCATACAAATTAATGACCAGGGTACCGGGATCGGTGCGAACCTTGATCTTCCGCAGCAGCAGGGTTGGCGACTCATTCAGCGACAGCTTCTTCTTCACTTCACCCGCCACGCTGCGGCTCTGGATCGTATCCTCATAGGTCTTGGTCAGCATCTGGCTTGCCAGAAGCTCATTATAGGTGCCCGATTCATTCGCCTGGGCAATATTCGCCATTAAGCTGGCGGAGGCCTGATACTGCGGCTGTACGAACACATTGATCAGATAGGCGCCCCCCACACAGACAAGAAGGGTCAGAATTGCTATGATAAAGTGCCTTTGGACCGATTTGATTAGGAAAAGTACATTCAACACGCTCACCCTACCTTTTACCTTTATACCTGTATGGAATAGACTCCCGGTCTGTCTGACCTTTAAGCATTCAATTCCCCGGTCCTTACCACCGGACTCATCCTAAATTGCGGTTCACGGATCGGCGCAGCGCCGAGGATCTGATCGCTCAGCTCCTCCATATTGCGGCTCTCCATGCCATACAGCGATTGAAGCTTCTTATAATGGGCAAGAATTTCTTCCAGCAGCTTCAGATTGCGGCCCTGTTCATCCACTAAATTATAGGGATGGCACCACAAATGATAGACTTGGTTGTTCCTCGCGGCATGGGTCATCCCCCTCAGAATCCGTCTCAGCCGAAGCGGCTCAAGAAGCGCGAGCTTCCTGGAGTAAGAGCGCAGGAAATGACTGGCCGGCAGATTGATGGGTTCCCCCAACTGCGGTTCTGCCAAGGTATAACTATGAAAGCCTGACAGATTAAGATAGGTATCCATAAGTCGGAGGGCCCGCCGAAGAAGGGAGTCGCCCGTGCTGTATCCCCTCTTGTACAGCCAATGCTCCGGATTGCCCCGGTAAGCACGAATGCCTTCGGGCCATAACAGCTTAAGATAGTCGGGATTGACCTGGTTGCGCGGGAATACGATACTTTCAAGCTGAATGCCCTGACGCTTCGCGGCCCGGACTGCAGCCCGCAGGTCTGCCTGGAACTCGGCCGAGTCTTGTCCTGCTTCCAGGCAGTAGTAGTGGGAGAACGTATGCGTGGATACACGCTGATACGGGGTCTCTTCAATCCTTTTGATCAAAGAAAGGCCATAGTGCGAGGAATCCGTCTGTTCATCCGCACCTACTTCACCGCTGGCCAGGTGCGGGTAGGGGGACAGATTGGCATCCTGATACACAGGAAGCTTCGCAGGAATCCCGCGCAGCATCTGCTCCTTGGATTCGAAGAACATCAGCCCTACCGTTGCCCAGGTCGCGTGGATGCCGCCGCGCTCAAATAACCCCAGCACTTTCTTGATCGTCTCTCTTTCTACGGCAAAGTGCTTAAGGTAGTGAGATCTCGGGCAAATATCCCGAAGCCCCCAGTACAATTCCAAATCCATGGATATAACGAATTGACCCTGGTTCATAGGCATCGTGTTACCAAGTCCCCCTTAATTTAATGGATCCTTTCCTGTACGCTAGTTGCAGCATTGCTCGAATAAGAACGGGTCCATTCACTTGTCCGTTACAGGCAGTCATTTGGACCCTTCGTTCGCAGCCTGGGTCTGTATTTCATAGATATACAAATAGAGCGACCGTTATGCCAAAAAAGTAGATTCAGCATAAAGACCGCTCTGTAGTTAGCTTAGAATCAAGTTCTGACCGTAACATTCCGGTTGGTTGAAGCCAGTTGAATGTTAAAGGTTGAAGCTTCAATGATATTCCCGCGAAGGGCAAGGTTAATCTGGGTATATCCGTCCAGATAAGTAGATAGATCGATGCCCCCGCCATTTTTCATAATTATCGTATTGTCCTTGATCACTCCGAAATCCGCATTCTGCCAGGTCCATATTCCTCGCTCGCCGTTCTCCATCGTATTGTTCTTGATGGTGAAATTATAAATGTTACCCAGGCGGATCGCGGTTGTCCCTTTAATCGTGCTGCTGCTGCCCATAACAATCTTATTGCCATAAATCACTGTATTGCGCACGGTCTCTGTAGCACTAACCTCAATCGCCGCATAGAAGCTGCCAATCCCGTCAATTACGTTGGAGGAGATGATATTGTTGCTTCCGTACACACTGATCGCTGAGAACATATCCGGTGCCAGCTCTCCCCGATTGACTCCCTGATAGTAGTTGTTGTTCAAATAAGAATTCACAATATGGTTGCCGCTCACCTTGACCCCCTGGGCGTAGATCTTCATCCCGCGCTTCGCACAGTACTCAAGCAGATTCCCGGAGATCAGACTGTCCGTATTCTGGCCGTTATTCTCATCCATGGCCGGGTCCTCATAATAAATGCCGTCTCCGTCGTCAGCTGGACCGATATGATGAACATGGGAATTGGTGATCGTTACCTGTCTGGCGGCTCCCTCATTCGATCCCCAAGTCGTCGTGATATAAATGCCCCGGGCGATCATGGTGCCATTCGACTGATTAATCGCATAGATATTACTCACTTCCGAGCTGTCAATCTTGATCTGGCTCGTATTTCCGTACACTACGATCCCGGCTACCACTTCCGAGAAGCCCTCTTCCTCCGGATTCCTGTTCTGTGAGGCATTCGCGGCTGTCACTCCGGTTAGGGTCACACGCTGGACGCCCCCGCCTACGACAAGGACCCTGTTCACCTGCAAGTTCCCGTCTAGACTGAGGTTGCTGATCTCTACATCACTGCCTGCTACCCGCATCAGCTCCCAGCCGAACCTCTTGCCTGACGCCTTAATTATCGAATCGGTGCCCTGCCCAACCAGCTTGGTTCTGCTGCCGATAATCAGCGTGCGGGCCGGGTCGATCACATAAGTACCTTTCGGAAAAAATACACTGGCCCCTCTCCCGGCAGCCTGGTCAAGCGCCTTCTGTATATAGGGCGTATCATCATCCCGCCCGTTCCCTTTGGCTCCTATCTGCCTTACATTAATCACACTGCCGGAACCGCCGAGCTGGCTAATCGTTGCCTGTTGAACCGTATCTCCCGAATTCGCCATAGCGAGGATGGCGATCATGACTTGTTTGAAGAACCTTTTCACATTGCATCCCTCCATGACAAAATAGCTTGGCTAATCTTCTGGCTGTAACCGTTTGCCGCTGCAAATATAGGTGGGTCGGATGCGTCTTCTATAGTTAAATTCTAGCATCCCGCCTGTTCATCAAGAATCAGTATTAGCCTAAATTCAGCTGTCTAAGCAGCCCGAATATGGCAGGAGCATAAAGGGACGAAGAGTGAATATACATGCTTGTATAGGCAATTCGGGAAGACAAGCTTAACTATTTCTGTAAGATAGGAGAGTAGGAACCACATGTACGATATGAAGCTGCTGGAACGCTGGGCAGAATTCAACCGCCAAAAGTGGGGCTGCCGTGCGGTCATTCGCAGCTTCCAGGCTCCCGGCTCGAACAGCCGCTGCGAAAGCCTGTTCTTCTTCAACCGGAGGGGGAAGCTCTACCTCCCCCCTCTTAACCCATATCATCCCACTCTGTTCCATCCCACGCCCACATCCAAACCGCACCGTCTCAGCTCCCAGTGGCATGAAGTCGCAGCGCAGATGATTCTTGAGATGCGCGCGTCTATGGGAAGCGCCGGCTTCTGCCTGCCGCCTGAGTTCACCGATGTACGTCCATTTATCTGGCAGGGCTTCGAGGGAAGGGTGAAGTACACTTACTATCTGGAATTCCCCTTTCGCCTGGAGAATGCCAGCGGAGAGATCCGCGGCCGGATCAAGAGGGCTGCCTCAGAAGGCTATTATGCCAAACGTACGACGAATATGAATGAAGTGCATTCATGCCTGATAGGTACGGAGACTAGACAAGGATTCTCTCACCAACTGTCGCTCGAAGATTTGGAGCTGGCCCAGGAACTACTTGGGGAAGAGGCCTTTCGCTGTTATGTATGCTATTCCAGAGAGGGGGAGCCGGTCAGCGCAAGCGTAGTGCTGATGCTTGACCCGGATCGTCCGCAAGGGTGGATTGCCGGCAGCAAAGTGGAGCATTTAAGCAAAGGCGTTGTCCAGCTGCTTCAAAGTGTTCTGCTTCAGGATCTATCGGACCTTGGCATGAAAGGCTTTGATTTCGCTGGTGCCAACATTCCTTCAGTTGCCAAGTCCAAGGCACCCTGGGGAGCCTATCTCGTTCCCTATTACCTGATCAAAAAGCCGGTGTTCAAGGATGTCCTAAGGGTCACTTGGAACTGGTGGAGATTCGGCAGATTTAAGCGCCGCTTCACGCAGACAAAGACGCCATCCGGTTAAGGATGGCGTCTTTGTCTGCGTAATCGTACATCGAATGAGAGACACAGTTTCTTAATTTACACCCTACAAGCGGATGAAATCTGCTGATCAAGGCAAATCCCGATCCGTTCTCTCCTTCCGCACTTCTGCAGATGTCCGGCTAGATCCCTTTGAGGAATTCATCTGCATCCTTGTCCGCTTTCATCTGGTTGCACATATTACACGCGCAGACACAATTGTCCGGTGTCGTATGGCCTCCCTTGGCTCTAGGAAGCAGGTGGTCAATCGTATCCCCATATTCTCCGCAGAAGTAACAGGTATAGTGATCCCGGGTCAAAATATATCTGCGGAAGCCCTTGCTGGTGTAAAGCCTCCGGATCGTATGCGGGTTCACTACGACGGCGGCACGCTCCCTGACCAGGATCACCGCCAATTCCAGATCAATCTCCTGCTGCCAGCCTCTGCCCCGGTCGGTCCGCCCGCGCATGCGGATCCGGCCCAGATGATTCGGCCGCAGCCGGGATGGATCCGATGGATCCAGCGCGGGATCCGCCGCCTTCGGCTGGCGGTTAGACTCTGGCCGGGAAACGGACGCCGGCCTCGAAGGACCTTTGCCGCTATGCCGCTTCTGCGCTGCGTGCGAGGCCTGCAGCGCAGCAGAGGGCCCGGCAGCCGCAGCGGCCAGCGGCCCGGAAGAGCCTGCGGCGGGGTGCCCGGCGGCGTACGGCGACCGGGCGGTCCCCGCCTCGGCCTCCGTCGCAGGCTTCCGCGGCTCGCCTGCATCTCGAGCAGGCCCATGCGGGGGATGCTCCGGGCTCCCCGCATGGGCACTCTTATGCACCGCTGCCTGCGCGCGCTCCTGCTCCGTTGCCCGGGCACTCTTCCGCTCTGCCACCCGGCCACTCTCCCGCTCTGCCGCTCGGCCGAGCTCCCGCTCTGCTGCTCGGCCGCGCTCCTGCTCCGCCGCTCGGGTACTCTCCCGCTCCGCCGCCTGAGCAGTCTCCCGCTGCGGCGCTGCCGTGCTCTCCTCCTGGGAGGAGGCTGCCTTAAGCCTCCGGCGGCAATCGCGGCACATTCCCCGGCGTGCGCCCGGTCTGCTCCCCCTGCCGGTTCGGCGGAGAAATTCCGTAACCGGCTTCTTTTCCTCACAATGTGTACACTGCTTATATATAGTCGATTCATTTGATGTCATTGTATACGGGGCCACGTGATTAGATGGATAAGTATTATAATCCCGCCCCTTTCATCACCTCGTATGTTCATGATTAGATGTGAACTGTTTGTGCTGCCCGTCATACTTTAGAGTGTAGAAGATAGTGTCCCACTAGGGGCCGCATACCGAGTTATCGCGAGAGGACTTCTTCTGGACTTAATTGACTATTAGGATCTCTAAACTTATACCACTTATCCAGGTTTTTGAAGCTTCCATTCAGGTTAACCCCGTCTCCGTCCTGCTTTTCGGGGCATTTTTATGTATTTTCGTAATTTTTCAGAAATCTTTTGCTTTCCTTGAGCTTGCTAGGTTAAATCCTTTGGCTGAATGGGTAATGCTTAATTATGCAGGTTTAAGCACACAAGGCTGTGCTGATGGAGGAGGAGTCCTAAATTGAAAAGAAATCATACGATTATGCAGTTTTTTGAATGGCATGTTGAGCCGGACGGAAAGCACTGGAACCGGCTGTCAGAGCTCGCCCCTGAACTCAAGGCTGTTGGTATTGATGCCGTATGGGTGCCGCCTGTCACTAAAGCCATTACAAATAATGATACCGGCTACGGTGTGTATGACCTATACGACTTGGGTGAATTCGACCAAAAGGGAAGTGTGCGCACCAAATACGGAACCAAGGATGAGCTGGTTAAGGCCATTGCAACCTGTCAGCAGAATGGAATTCTCGTCTATGTGGATCTGGTTATGAACCATAAAGCCGGCGCAGATGAGACCGAGCGCTTTGAAGTGATTGAGGTCGATCCGAATAACCGGACTGAGGAGATCTCCGAGCCTTTCGAGATTGAGGGCTGGACCAAGTTCACTTTCCCGGGCCGCGGAAATACTTACTCTCCTTTCAAATGGAACTGGAAGCATTTCAACGGAACGGATTATGACAATAAGGAAGGCCGTAACGGCATTTTCCGTATCCATGCTGAGAACAAGCAGTGGGCCGAGAATGTAGATGATGAATTCGGCAACTATGACTACCTGATGTTCGCGAACATTGATTACAGCCATCTGGATGTACGTCAGGAGATGCTCGAATGGGGCAAGTGGCTAGTGGATACGCTGCAGTGCGGTGGATATCGGCTTGATGCGATTAAGCATATCAACCACGATTTTGTCCGGGAGTTCGCAACAGCGATGAAGAAGAAGCGCGGAGAAGACTTCTATATCGTCGGGGAGTTCTGGAAAGATGAACTGCAGGCCTGCCAGGAATTCCTGAATACGGTCGATTATAAGATCGACCTGTTCGACGTCTCTCTCCATTACAAGCTGTACGAGGCGTCTCATGCGGGAAATTCATTTGATCTTACGACCATTTTCCATGACACGCTAGTAGGCTCCCACCCTCTCAATGCCGTGACCTTCGTAGATAACCATGACTCCCAGCCAAATGAAGCGCTGGAATCCTGGGTGGAGGATTGGTTCAAGCCAAGCGCCTACGCCTTGATCCTGCTGCGCAAGGATGGTTATCCGGTTGTGTTCTATGGCGATTATTACGGCATTGGCGGTGAGCATCCGATTGAAGGAAAGAAAGATCAGCTTGATCCTCTGCTCTGTGCCCGTTACAACAAGGCCTATGGAGAGCAGGAGGACTATTTCGATCATCCGAATACGATCGGCTGGGTCCGGCTCGGTGTTCCGGAGATTGAGCGCTCTGGCTGCGCGGTAGTGATCTCCAATGGGGACAACGGCGAGAAGCGGATGAATGTCGGGGAGGATCGGGCCGGTGAAGTATGGGTAGATCTCACAGGGAACCGTGAAGAGCAGATTACCATCGAAGAAGACGGATTTGCCGTATTCCCGGTTAACGGAGGCAGCGTGTCCGTCTGGGCGCAGCCTGACGTTGATATTGAACCGGGTGAGGAAATTCCTGCCGATCTCATCTGCGGACAGCAGGAAGGGGAACACTTCGGGCTTGAGGAGCAGGCCTAGGAAATGGCTGCCAGGCAGCTGATTGATTATTCCCGTATCGGGTAAGTACTCTATACACTAACCTTAAGGAGTTGTTGAATATGAGTCACGATAATGGGCTAAGCGATAAAATCAAAGGCGGCGTGTCCAAAGCCAAAGGCGAAGTGAAAGACCAGATCGGGAATGCGACTGGCGACGCTTCACTTCAGGCAGAAGGCAAAGCAGACAAAGTTAAGGGCGCTGTTCAACAAAAGGTCGGCGAACTTAAAGACTAAGGCTGTCAAAAGAGTAAAGCTGCTGACGCAGCAGCTAACATAGCTAATTAGGAATACCCCCGTCCATCTCAATATGGGCGGGGGTATTTGCGCGGGTGCAAGACACTCATGTACAAAGATACAAAACTATAAGTGGCCTATACATCTCACAGTGGCATGTCACCCATTTAATGGTATAATTATAATAATATTAACATTTGCGAGGTGTACCATGAGGCTTTTGAAAAACTTCGTTATTGTTGTACTAACTTTAGTTGGAGAACTATGGGCAGGCATGTTCAACCGAGGGCCGGAATTTTACGATAAACACACAGAGACAAAGACAAGAAAAGGTTATGTATGGTTTATGTTTCTAACCTTTGCTGCAACTGTAGGAATTGTAACCTGGATGTATAAAAGGGTTTACGGCTAGTAGTGTCACCCCCCTTTACTTCTCCCCCAAAATTAGGGATGATGGACTGAACTAAGGTTCAGATTCACGGAGGGATGCGTCATGACCAAAGGAGAGCAGACTCGCAGGTTCATTATCAAGCAGTCGGCAGAGCTCTTTAACCAGCATGGATATGCAGGTTCTTCACTTTCAGATATTACCCTTGCTACTGGAATTAAGAAGGGTGGATTGTACCGCCATTTTGCGAGTAAGGATGAAATAGCCGTCGAGGCCTTCAACTATGCCTGTCAGATCGTCGGTGGCAAAATTGAAGAAGCTGTCCAGAAGGGCGAGACCTCCTACGACAAGCTGATGGCCTATTTCCGCGTCTACGAGCATGCGGCCGAATCGCCGCCCTTTATCGGCGGCTGTCCCCTGCTTAATACAGCCGTAGAATCGGACGACTCCCATCCGCTGCTCCGATCCAAGGCCCAGGAGAGCTCCGGGCGAACATTGGACGGCATCCGGGAGATCGTGGAGCAGGGCCGGGCTAGCGGAGAGTTCAGGGCGGATGTCAATGCTGAAGCCCTCGCCATGTTGACCCTGTCCCTGCTCGAAGGCGGGATCATGCTCAGCAGGCTTGAAGGAAGCAACCGTCCTATGCAGCTCAATATAGAGAGCTATTCCAGCTATCTCAAACAGTTCTGCCTTAAGTAAAGTCGGCATGTATGCTACATAGGGCCATACTCGTTATACCGAAGACCTGGCTGTGCAGGGATTACGATTCCGCGCATAGCCGGTTTTTTGTGTTGTCTGAATATAATTTCTTTGTGAGACTTAATCCTTGCCTCAAATTAGAGTACCTATTTTGTATAACTTTACTTTACTTTTTTAAAAGCATGGTTTACTATTTACTTGGAAGGAGCTGGGTATTATGGAAGATTCGACGGATTCTATTGTTAATAAAGTTTATGAATTCAGGGTGTTAAAGAAGATGTCCCAAAGTGATCTAGCCAAAGCCGTTGGCGTCTCCAAACAGACTATTTTTGTCATGGAAAAGAATAATTATTCCCCCTCTCTGCTGCTGGCATACCGAATCGCCAATTTTTTCGGAGTACCTGTTGAGGAAATCTTCGCCTATACCAAAGGAGGTCATCAGAATGATTAGCAGACTGGATCTGTGGCTTAGCAATGTCAGCAACTTCAATTTATTCGTGGGGATCGTCATGTTCATCGGGATATCCAGTATAGCCGCTTATACTTACTTCCTGAACAAGATTGGCAAAAAAGATGAATACAGTCTTCAGATCAGACTCAACGTAACGAATAAGATGTTCATATCGCTCGTCCTCTTGTTCATGACTTTTATCTTTGTGGTACCAAGCGGTCTGGTGTATTACAAACAGCTTATTGCCCTGTGTATATCGATTACCGCTCTCGTGGGCGCTATATCGGCAGCTTACTATTACGTTAGAGACTTCAAAAGCTAAGGTGTTCTGGCGTTAGCATACTCATTTACTAATCCTCCAAGCAGGGCCAATCCACATGCCAATCACATGCAACCCGAATACAACCCGAATACAACTCAGAAAATTCCAAATCTCCCTTGCAAAATGAACCATGTGTCATTTATATTAATGACACATGGTTCATTTATTTCAGTCAGAAAGGATATTGTCATGTCCCCCAAAATATCAGACGAAGTCAAAGAACAGCGCAGACAGCAGATTCTAGATGCGGCCGAACAGGTCTTCATCCGCACCGGCTATGAGCTCGCGACGATGAAGAATATTGTGGAGGAAGCGGAAATGAGCCGCGGCTGGATTTACTTGTATTTTCAGACGAAGGAGGAGATCTTTGAGGCCTTGATCGCGAAACATGAGCAGGAGAACGAGTATATGTTCAGTCAGCTGTTGGCCAGCTCCCCCAGCATCTGGGCAGCACTTGATAGACTGCTTACCGAGCAAAAGAAAGCTATGAACACCCTAGAGAACAGTTTGGCTTCCGCCTACTATGAGTATTTCCTCTCGGGTTACCGCGACAAGGACCGGCGGATCCGTCTGATTCGGCATTATGATGCGGCACTTGGCAACATCATCCGTCTTATCGAGGCAGGGATTGCCAAAGGCGAATTTCGTCCCACTCTGCCGACTCAGCTCATCGGCAAGATCATGACTTCAAATCTGGAAGGCATCATGAGTCTGGCCATGGCTGTGGGTACAGCACAAGCGGAGGCCGCCGCACAGATCGATGCCCTGATTCCCTACTTCAAGCTGCTGCTGGGCATTAACGAACAGGCAGGTTAAAGCAAAACCATATCGTTAATGAAGGAGCCTATCCAAATGCAATTATTCAAGAATTTAACGTTCACCAAAATGTTCTTCGCGAACTTCGCCTCCCAGCTGGGTACCGTGGTTGGCAATATGGCTTTTGTCTTCTACCTGCTGGATCACTTCAGCACCCAGCCCGCGTATGCCACGGTGGCCGAGCTGATGTACTCGCTCCCCACCCTTGCCGTCTTTCTGTTCGTGGGTGTCCTCGCCGACAAGCTGGACCGCAAGCGGATTGCCATAAACAGCGACTGGATCCGCGCTGGACTTACAGCGGTGCTGCTCCTGGCCGTTCATCAGGAATGGATTGTTGCAGCCTTCAGCATCCTGTTCCTGCGCAGCGCGGTATCCAAATTCTTCGTGCCTGCCGAGACGAGTCTGCTGCAGGGCATCATGAGGGAGGATCAATATGTTCAGGCCGCGGGCCTGAATCAATCGGTAGCAGGGATCTTCATGCTGTTCGGAACAGGCCTCGGGTCGATATTCTATACCTACCTCGGCATCGAGGGTGCCGTCATCATTGATGGAGCCAGCTTCCTTATCTCGGGGCTGCTTATCGCCAGATGCCGATTTGAGGCTAACGTTCGGCTTCCGAACGGCAGAGCGAAGCTTGGTGACCTGCATATTCGCAGCATAGCCAGAGAGTTCGGGCAGGGCTTTACGTATATCCGCAGCAACCGGCTGCTGATGGCGATCATTTCCGGTTTTCTGGTATTCGGCCTGATTAATGGGGTTTTTGCGGTCCTACCTATCTTCACCATGAGATATAAGCTCAGCCCTGAGCATTATCAGACCTATGCGGCCCTGATCACGATGTTCCTGGGTATCGGCTTCCTGATCGGCAGCTCGGTGGGCCCCCTTTTGATCAAGAAATTCTCCAAAGTCTCTGTCCTGATTGCAGGCCTCATCCTGTCTGCGGTATTCACACTTTTGCTCGGATTCATCGATGAAATATGGATCTATCTGGCACTCGTTCTTGTGGTAGGAGCTATACTCGCCCCCGTCAATGTGGTCTTCGGAGGGTGGCTGCCCGAGCTGGTTGAGCCAGGTAGTATGGGCCGTGTCAGTGCCTGGATCGATCCTCTCATGATGCTGGGGCAATCCGTGTCCCTGGGGCTTCTGGCAGCAGCCTTCCCCAAATATGTATCGATTGAAATGCTCTATATCCTGCTTGGAATTTGTATTCTTGCCGTCAGCCTGTACTATTGGTTCGTTCTTCCCTCACTTGACCGGAAGCACCGGGCGGCGAAGCCTCAAGCACCCGCTGCTGCGATATCTGCTGAATAAATTATACGTCGCGATTCAACCTTAGGGGCCTGTGGTAAATAATCGGGGCCGGGATATGAGATAGCTGGCTAGCTTCAACTGAAATTTACGAAAAATCACTTAATGTGTCGATTGTGTGCATTTCAGCTTAAACTCAGGTTCGGCGCATATAATGACTTTAAGTTACAGGGTCACCTGAACAGAAAGCTCAAGGAATGTAACTTTTACCGGAGTCATTCGTAATATACACCATGACGTTGTCGCCTTACTCAAGCCAACCATCTTGCCCTGTACATACAACCAACCCCGAAACGAGGTTATTTCTACATGCATCCGAAACGAATTATTATTAGTGGAACCATTGCCGTAGTCGTGACGATCAGCACAGGTCTGCACAGCGAGAAAATATACGCCAGTCCGCTTGTCAAACTCATTAGCATCAACCTGGATAAGATTAACCCCCAGCTCAAGAAGAGCCAGGCTCAGGCGGAGCTCCCTGCGGGTGATCCGCTGCATGCGGCGCTCGGCACTTCCTCTGACGAGGAGCTGTATCAAGCCGTGTACAGCGGCCAATCGTTGGCCCAGATTGCAAGCGCCAATCAAGGCAACGTGCAGCAGGTCATCGACCTTCAGCTTGCGGAGCTTACACAGCAGCTTGGTGAACGGCTTGCCGCCGGTAACCTGACCCAAGAGCAATACGAAGCCCAGATGGCGGAGCTTCCCGCCATTGTGGCCAGCAGTGTACATGGTCAGCGGTATAGCTGACCGATGAGCAGTTCAAGGCCTTGTTGGCGGTGCTTCCCGCCTTGCGCCAACAGCATGCATGGTCAGCGGTTTAGCTGACCGATTCTTATACGGCCAGCTTGGCAGACCAAGGCAGCCAGAGTCACCGGCTTGGGAGCCAGATCTTTACCAGGATGGCTCCGCTCAATGGCCTTCGCACAGCAACAATCCCCAGCCAGTACCCGGCTGGGGATTCTTTTTATACCATTCTACGATTCCATATCCGCATATAACTGACCGTGCTTGCCGTAATTGTCCGGCGTGAGGTCCTCGAAAAAGATGAACACCTTGTCAGCCGGGATTCCCATCGTCTCGCCAGCCGCCTCAGTCACCCGCTTAATGAACTCACGCTTCTGTTCCTTGGTCTTGCCTTCGAGTATTTTTACCGTTATAAATGGCACCTTTCATCCACCCTTTCCGTTACGGAGTCATGGAGAAGCTCAATCTAGCTGGTTCTTCATAACATGTTACACCACCCGGCGCTCCTATTCCAGGTTCGCATGCCTTCCGAACATCCTGCCCGAGCTCTGGCCCTTCATCTCCATTAACCGTAAAATCAAGGCATCAAAAAAGATTAGCAGCATCTGCTCGAATAACGAGCCCATCGG
Organism: Paenibacillus zeisoli; assembly: GCF_003994465.1. Lineage (GTDB taxonomy): Bacteria > Bacillota > Bacilli > Paenibacillales > Paenibacillaceae > Fontibacillus > Fontibacillus zeisoli. The sequence goes on from NZ_RZNX01000002.1 coordinate 321,820, forward strand.
CTGAATGCTTTGACTTGTCCCATCGGCTTTGTCCTTCACCACACCTGGAAGCTTCACCGTAATATCAGATAGCACGCCCAGCGTGGATTCCGGGTTAATCGTAATAGCAACCAGCGTACCACCAAGTGACTTCGCTTTCTCTGCCATAGGGAGAAGGCTCTTCGTCTCTCCGGAACCCGACCCGATTAAGAGTGTATCTCCTTCCTCAAGTCCAGGTGTGGAGGTCTCTCCAACTACATACGCCGGAATACCCATGTGCATCAGCCGCATGGCGAAGGCGCGTGTCATCAGTCCAGACCTGCCCGCACCAGCTACGAATACACTTCCTCCAGCTAGAATCCGCTTTGCAAGAGATTCAGTCTCAGCAGCAGGCAGATGATCTGCTGCCTGCTCCAGCTCGCGAATGATCTTGTCAGCATAATTGACTATCGTCATCGCGGGTCTTAACCTTGGCTGATGAGTTTTTTCATTTCGGCAGCCGTGGCCTTCTTGTCAGCTTCACCCGTAATACCGCCGCCGACGATCACAAGATCAGGTCCTGCCTGTACGACCTCAGGTAGAGTGCTCAGCTTGATGCCTCCGGCTACAGCTGTTTTGGCCTGCTTTACTACTGACTTGATGGTGCGTAGATCCTCGAATGAGCTTTTGCCAACCGCCTGAAGGTCATAACCCGTGTGCACGCAGATATAATCTACGCCCAGCTTGTCCACTTCCTCCGCTCTCTTGGCAATATCGCTGACATTGATCATGTCGATCAGAATTTGTCTGCCTTGTTTCTTAGCTTCTGCTACTGCACCTTTGATGGTCTCATCGGTTGTTGCACCCAGAATCGTGATAATGTCTGCACCAGCCTCAGAAGCCTTCATGACTTCGTAACCCCCTGCATCCATTACTTTTAAGTCAGCCAATACTTCCAGCTGCGGGAATGCGTCTTTAATGGCTTTTACCGCGTGGAGACCTTCGTTGATGACGATAGGGGTTCCGATCTCAACCACATCGATATGTTCCTGAACTTCTGCTACAACTTCCAAGGCTTCAGGTATATTTACAAGATCAAGTGCTAATTGTAATTTCATGAATGATTCCTCCCAGGGTATATGATTGTATGATGGCTCTTGATCACATTGCTTACTATGGCTTGGATCAGAATCAAGTATTCCAGCCGAACTCAATATAACATCCTGAGTATCACGGAAGTAAGTAGGCACATTAAAAGCATATAGTGTCGTAAATGATACTGTTATGATATACTCTTGTCCTGAGGTGATGGGAATGGCAAGAGATTATGAGAGAATATACAACTGTGAGAAGGAAGTAACCTTGTCCGTAATCGGTGGCAAGTGGAAAATGATTATACTGTGGCATCTCGGAAAAGAAGGGACCAAAAGGTTCAATCAGCTTAAATCCTTGATTCCGGATATCACGCAGCGCATGCTCACTACACAGCTGCGGGAACTTGAAGAGGATAAAATCATTAACCGGAAGGTCTATCCGGTCGTTCCGCCTAAAGTAGAATATTCGCTTACTGCGTATGGAGAAAGCCTGATTCCCATCCTCGATCTGATGTATGACTGGGGTAAGAATTATATTAGAGATGCAATGGATAATAAGGTGAATATACGTGAGTAGCTGCCTTTATGAAAAAATAGACAAGCCCGGCCATCTTGGCTGGACTTGTCTATTCTTCTTCCTGTACCTGCTCCGCGTCCCATTGATACAAGGCTAAGTTTACCCGATTGCCCATCAGCAGCTCAACGCCTTCGCTCTCCAGCAGCAGCATCTGCAGCGACTTTGACTCGTCCTCCTTCAGAGCAACCTCCCCTGCCTTGTTGACCACCCTGTGCCAGGGCAGCTGAAGCTTGCTGCTCATGGAGTGAAGGATTCGCACAACCTGCCTGGCTGCTCTCGGTGAACCAGCACAACCTGCAATCTGGCCATAAGTCATGACTTTGCCCTCCGGGATGGACGCAATCACCTGGACAACCCGGGCCGTGAATGGAGTCATCGAATTTCACCTGTTTTCTGTATTAAAATAAAGGATATCTAATTGAAATGGTAGCCCATTTCCACGAGATTTACCACCTCTCACGGTGCCCAGGTTGATAACTCGGGCCGCCTTAACTATTCTTAGAATAAGCCTGAACTCAAATTACGACTGGAGATGAAGGAAATGAAGGACGAAATTATAAAGCGGTTCACTTCCTATGTGACAGTAGATACTCAATCTGACGAGGACAGCGGGACTTGTCCGTCCACGCCTGGACAGCTCACACTTGCCCGCATGCTGGTGGATGAGCTGAAGGCTATCGGAATGGCCGAGGTGACTCTGGATGAGAACGGCTATGTGATGGCCACGCTCCCTTCCAACACGGACAAGGATGTGCCAGTCATCGGCTTTCTGGCCCATGTCGATACCGCGACTGACTTTACAGGAACCGGAGTGAAGCCTCAGATCAGGGACAACTATGACGGTGGAGATATCGTACTGAACGAGCAGCTGAACGTTGTGCTCTCCCCGAAGGATTACCCTCAGCTGTCCAATTATACCGGGCATACGCTGATTACCACGGATGGCACTACCCTGCTCGGTGCCGATGACAAAGCCGGGATTGCGGAGATTATGACCGCGATGGCTTATCTGATCCAGCATCCGGAAGTGAAGCATGGAACAATACGGGTGGCTTTTACCCCTGACGAAGAGATTGGCCGGGGGCCGGAGCGCTTTGATGTCGGGGCCTTTAACGCGACCTATGCCTACACTGTGGATGGCGGATCCCTGGGGGAGCTGGAGTATGAGAGCTTTAATGCAGCGGCTGCCAAAATCACGTTCAAAGGCAACAACATTCACCCCGGTTCAGCAAAAGGAAAGATGATCAACTCCGCCAAAATTGCGATGGAGTTCAACCGCCGCCTGCCTGCCAGCGAGGCGCCCGAGTTCACGGAGGGCTACGAAGGCTTTTATCACCTGTTGTCCGTACATGGCGATGTGGAATCCACAACCCTGTCCTACATCATTCGTGACTTTGACCGTGCCAACTTCGAGGAACGCAAAGCGATGATTCAGATGCTGGTCGAGGAATTCCGTCAGACGTACGGAGTAGATGGTGTTCTGCTGGATCTACACGACCAGTACTACAATATGAGAGAAAAGATCGAGCCGGTCAAGGAAGTTGTGGACCTTGCCTACCAGGCTATGGTGAATCTCGGCATCCAGCCGGACGTTAAGCCGATCCGGGGCGGTACCGACGGTTCCCAGCTGTCCTATATGGGCCTGCCTACCCCGAATATCTTCACAGGCGCCGAGAATTATCACGGCAAATTCGAGTTCATCTCGGTCGACGATATGATCCAGGCCGTGAAGGTGATCGTCGAGATCGCACAGCTTTTTGAGCAGCAAGAGGGATAGAATGATTCGTTCAGCCTGCATACCTTAACAGACTAAAACTGGCGATTTAGCAAAGTTTATGGTGGGGGCGGTAAGATGAATAAAAAGAGGAGCATTATCATAGGAGCGACTTTTTTGATGCTCCTGATTATTTATCTGAATTTAGACATCGACGGTTATAAAGGTGCCGATGCCCTGGAGAGCCAGCTGAATCGCATCATCCGTGACCATGATCTTGAACAAATGAGGAGAATATCCAGTGATAATTTGAGTTATACCGTTTTGTCAGGAACGTCAAGCAAGGATGCGGCTGTTTGTGATACGGACGCGCAGGGCGGCAGGGATAATCTTCACTTCTATATAGCGCGCCTAAAAGGAAATTCATTGGGGGTATTCATGCGCAGACAATATCATTTCCTGCTAGGTCCATCCTATGAAATTGATCAAGTCAAAGTACTGCCAAAATAACATCAAATCGCTCATACCGCCAAGGCCTAACAAGGTAATATGAGAGTAGCAAAGCGCAAGGGGTACAACCACATGAGTTGTACCCCTTTTGCATGAATTATAAGCTCTTGGGAGATGATTAAGCCCCCAGCGCCTGAATCAGTCGTTCCTCTTGAAGCAGATGATGGCGGTAGTGCATCTCGGCGAGCGCGAACCACTCTGTTGCGGTTAGAGCACCCAACCTAGGATGCAGTGCTCTGTGGTCCTCTGCGGAATCCTTCACCCGGGCTTCAAGCTCCTCCATCTTCGCAGCTGCCTGATGCAGACCTGCGGTAAGCTGCTCCTTGCTCTCCGGCTGGGCAGGCGTATATTGAGGAGAAGGCGGGACTTGGATCCTCACGGGCGGGAAGCCTCCAAGCTCGAATATCTTAGCTCCGGCCTCCGTCTTGGCTGGCCCTTCTACCTCATCGCCATCCCCGGATAGACAGCGCTCCGCATTCCTCAGCTGCATATGTAAGGCGCTTCCGATCAAGTGCATATACATCTGTCCCAAGGACCATTCGCCTTCGGCCGGTACCTGCTGAAGCTGCTGCAGACTGAAGCGCTCCACATTCTCCAGATAGTGATTAGTTAACTGCTTCAAATCCTGCACAATGGCTGACGTATTTTTTATATTCATAGGTTAGTTATCTCCCTTCTTTATGAAAAAGAACATGGCTTCTGATCCACAGCTCATCTTTCTACTCTCAATATAAATCATCGCTCCTGACAGCATTATGTCAGTAGTGTTTGAGCATGTTCTGAGCCTCTTCACGAATACGGATTCTCAGTGATTCCGGCTGCAGCACGCTCATGTTCGCTCCATAGCTCATAATCCATGAAAGGATATCCTCCGGTCTTCGCACACGCAGGGTCAGGACCAGCCGATCCTTCTGCTCCTCCATGTTATCCAGATAGAAATTGCCTGTCTCCTTGAGATGATCGGCAATCTCGGGGCTAGCCTGAACAATCACCACTTCGTTCCGATCATCGGGTGGCGAATACGCCTGGAGATCAAAATCTTCAGGCAGGGAGAACGACTCCTCCATCAGCGTCAGATTCGCAATTCGGGAGACTCTGAAATGGCGGATCTCCTGCCGGAGCTCACAATACCCTAGCAGTATCCATCTGCCCTGCACCAGTATAAGCCCGTAGGGCGAGACCGTCCGTTCGCTGCGCTGTTCACGGTGAGTGCCTGGGGCAATGCGAATATACAGGAGGCGAACCTTTCGCTGCTGTAAGACCGCGAGACGGAGCTTCCCAAGCAGCGCATACTCCCCGGACGTGTCATCTCTGGATTCTGACAGCAGCCGGATTGCTGCTCTTATACGATTCGTCTCCGAGCGTATATCCTCCGGCAGAATGGCCTCAATCTTCCTCCTTGAGGATTCGGCCCGGCTGCCGTAGAGATCATCGAAATATCGCCCGATGAAATCGGTCCCAATTAGAAGGGCGACCGCTTCCTCGGAGGTAAAGCTCACCGGGGGCAGGAAGTAGCCCTCCATCAAAGAGTAACCCATACCCGGCGCTCCTACGATAGGAACGCCAGCCTCACTGAGCGCCTGCATATCCCGGTAGATCGTCCGGACACTAGTCTCAAATTCAGCGGCCAGGTCCTCAGCCCGCAGGCTTTTTCTGGACTGAAGTGTAAGCACAATCGCTAACAGGCGATCGGTTTTGTTCACAGTGATTCCCCTTATCCTTGAGTGTGGCAGTGCTGTTCATCTATCCGCTAAGTACACTATTCAACCACTTAGTAATATATCTAAATTTTACCACAAGCCGATTCAAAAGGGCTCCTTAATCTCAATCTATGTCCCTTCTCATGCAAAAGAACCCTCCATGCCCATTCGGCAAAGAGGGTCCTTATATAGGGAACTGAGCTTAGTACGCACGTGTGTACTGCTCAGGAATATGACGATCGTGATCGCCGTGCTGCTTGGCTACAGCTACATGGGTCGCCCAGTAAGGATCACGGAGCAGGCCGCGCGCAATGGCAACAAGATCGGCGTCTCCATTACCCACAACATACTCAGCCAGCGCCGGATCTTCCAGCATACCTACCGCAATAACCGGTACCTTCAGCGCTTCCCGGATCTGACGGGCAAATCCAACCTGGTACCCGGGGAAATTACCCGGCTTCCTTGCACCGGCAGGGCCCTCCCCGCCTGAGCTTACATGAATGACATCTACTCCAGCAGCCGTATAGGCCTTGGACAGTTCAATTGCATGGTCAATGTCATAGCCCCCGTCGGCATACTCCACGGCCGAGATCCGGAAGATCAGAGGCATTCCGGCAGGCATTTCCTTTTTCACGGCCTGGATCACTTCAACTCCGAATCTGGATAGCTCCTGACCGTAGATATCGTCCCGCTTGTTCGTAAGTGGTGATTGAAACTGGTGGATCAGGTACCCATGAGCCCCATGAAGCTCAATGGTGTCTACTCCAGCCTGCACCGCCCGGCGCGCCGCATCGGCGAAGAGCTGTACCCGCTCCTCTACCTCACTCGTGGTCAGGGCACGAGGCATTGTGTACGCATCGCCCGGGAACTTAATAGCTGATGGAGCCACGGGCTCAGCTGCGTCCTCCGCCTTGCGGCCGGCATGGGCTATCTGGATTCCCGCCTTGGCGCCATTGGCATGGATTCCCTCAATTATGCGGGCAAATGCCGGAATGTGTTCATCCGACCATAATCCAAGGTCATAATCCGTGATCCGTCCATCTGGCTCCACATCCGTCATCTCGATAATAATCAGCCCGGTTCCACCGACCGCACGGGTTACATAGTGAACGTAATGCCAATCATTCGGAATCCCGTCTTTGGCCGTAACGGAATACTGGCACATCGGAGCCATAACAATACGATTCTTAAGCTGTAAATCCTTAATACTATACGGAGTAAATAATGAATGGGTCATGAGCGACCTCCTTATGTGATAGTGAAATGGATTACATCTATTTTTCAGATACTATATTTATTATTATTAAATACATTACTTTATGCAAGTACGTACATTTTTGTAACTAGGTATATTTAATATACCAAATGCATCAACCACCGCATTTATTAATGTAACCCTTCTGCCCTAAAATCAATCACGACGCGGTCTTTAGCACCAGCTAACTGCATACTAAAAAAGCCAGGAGCGTATAGCTCCTAGCTTGATTTGCTGCGGACAACCCGGTTGCGTCCACCTCTCTTGGCCTCATATAATGCCTGGTCACTAAGCTGATACAATCGGCTGACCCGGGTATCCGGACTAGCCTTCACCGTAACCAGCCCCATACTCACGGTGAACCGCAGCGAGAACACCGTCGATGGAGTGCCGCTGATACATGTACGCAGCTTCTCAGCCAGCTTCTCGGCCTCCGCCCCTTGAAGACCCGGGAGCAGGATCGCGAACTCATCCCCGCCATAACGCCCGAGGAAGCCCTGCGTCCCCAGGGTATCCTGAACAAGTCTGCTCATATACTTCAGCACCTGATCGCCCACATCATGTCCATAAGTATCATTAATCGTCTTGTACTCATCAATATCGAACAGGATAAAAGATACCGGCAGCCCTTTGCCCGCTAACTGCTTGATCTCAGCCTCCGCCTTCTGGATGAATGTTCTCCGGTTGAATACTTCGGTTAGATCATCGAAGCTTGCCAGACGGATCAGACTGTCATCCGCCCGCTCCTTGGCAAGCAGAATAAACCCGGTATTTCCGAGTATCATAATGAAGTACAGGGAGACGAACTGAAGACTCTGATAAATGCCCGGGTAGAACAGACTCATCATCCCGAACGCATCGATCGTCATCACGGCCCGGCCCACCAACGACAGGGCTACAAGTCCGTAGAAGCAGCCCATCGTTCTCATCAACGTGGAGGCTGTACGCTTCGTAATCATTCCGTAAGCCGGATATATTATCAGCGCTGCTGTACAGAGCGACGCATACACGATGCGGATACTCTCATAATTATAGAAGTAATAGATTCCCGTGAATCCCACGATAAAAAGGACTGTTAACCAGAGGTAGAATCGCTTTACTTTCCTAGTAAAAGCATCTTGAACCCGAATCAGCGCAATCGTCTCGAACGCAGATCCCACGAACAAGATGGAGTTCATCAGCGGAATAGCCACGCCCTCCGGGAGAATACTGCGGAAAATCAAAGTGCCCCATGCCATAGACTGAAGACATCTTGAGACGAAGAACCAGTTCACTGCAATATCCTTCATATGTTTGTGCCGATACGCACTTACCAGAATCACAGTAAAAAGATTTCCAATTACAATGGATATAAATACAGTTGTCATGTCCAGACTAACGTTCATGCTAGCTTCTTCACCATCTTTTGATCTTGATCTGGCAGTACTTGGTTAATTATAGCAAATGAGCTCAAGTTTTGTATAATAAAAGATAGAGCCCGCGGCTAGGCCCCAGGGCTCAGGTGGTTTTACAGCTGAGGAGGGACTTACATGCATACAGAACAACCGGATCATCAGCCATCTACATTCCACAATGGCGTCCGCTTATCGATACTGGATCTGGCTCCCATTATCGCTGGGGGAACACCTGCAGATTCTTTTCGCAATTCATTAGATCTTGCTCAGCACGCAGAGCAGTGGGGCTACCACCGCTACTGGCTAGCTGAACATCACAATATGCCGGGCATTGCCAGCTCCGCCACATCGCTGGTCATCAGCCACGTTGCCGCCGGCACGAAGACGATTCGTGTCGGATCAGGCGGCATTATGCTGCCGAACCACGCACCGCTCGTGATCGCCGAGCAATTCGGCACACTCGAGTCGCTGTATCCCGGCCGGATCGATCTCGGCCTCGGAAGAGCGCCGGGGTCCGACCAGCCGGCTGCCCGCGCCCTTCGTCGCGGCGCGGCAAGCGATGGCCAGGACTTCCCGGAGCGTCTGGCCGAGCTTCGCGCTTACTTTAATCCGGCCATGGGATCAGGCACCTCTCTCGTACGGGCCGTGCCCGGCGAGGGAATGAATATCCCGATCTGGCTCCTTGGCTCCAGCGGATTCAGTGCACAGCTTGCGGGGCAGCTTGGTCTTCCGTTCGCTTTTGCCAGCCACTTCGCCCCGGATTATCTGCTGCCCGCACTGGATCTTTACCGCTCGAACTTCCAGCCCTCCGAGCACCTAAGCGAGCCCTACGTTATGGTAGGCCTCAATGCGGTAGCTGCAGATACGGAGAGAGAGGCTCATTTCCTGGCTACCTCGCAGCAACAGCAATTTCTCAATCTGATTCGCGGCCGCACAGGCCCGCTGAACCCGCCGGTAGAGGATATGGAGCAGCTGTGGGACTCCCGTGAGAAGTCGATTATCCAGGATATGCTCCGCTATACCGTTGTGGGGACGAAAGAGACCGTTCGTACCCGGCTGGAGAAGATTATTCAAGAGACGGGAGCGAATGAACTGATTGCCGCAGCCCAGGTGTATGATCATGAAGCAAGACTCAGATCATACAAGCTGGTTGCCGAAGCCATGGATTTGAAGAAGGGTTAATGAATAAAGGGGTGTCCCAAAGGGTTCTTTGAACCCGGGACGCCCCTTTAGACTGAATTTCTTGTTTTAACGCAGCTTATGAAACCTAAGATAGGCAGCCCTATAAACGGATTACGTATATGCCAATTGAATATGAATAAACTGTACGACCATTTGGCAAATTTCACCGTCTTGATCGTATCCCCAATAAACTGGATAAGCGCCATCGCCAAAACCGGATTGTAACATGGGGATATGGTAATCGGTATCAGGAATCGTCCAGTTCAGCCAGTCGCCTCCATTGCGTTGATACTGCGGATTCTCGTGGAAACTCTTTGCAAACAGGGCGGCAAAATAATCGTCATATAGATTACCATTAGGATGTTCTTGATGCCACCGACTAGCAAAGTCGCAAAAAGCTTGATGCGCCTGCTTATCGCAAATACATGCGAGCCCGGCATCTACATTGAAGCCAAAAAACTCCTCGTCCGCCATCCCCAATATATCCTCATGTCCAATCAGAGCTTCCTCGAACCTGATGGCAGGAACATCGGAGAATCGCAGACGAACCGCGGCATAGCGGGCACAGTCACCATCCTCGTCCGGTCTCACCACACAGACTTCAGTTGAATAGGTTCCAACAGGCGCCGTTTGGAAATAAGGCTGCTCTTCAATATCTCCCAAATAACATAGCGGATCTCGGACAAGAATTTGGCCGGTAGGAATGGAAGTGGGACCGATATCTAAAACTGCCAGCTGCTTGCCTGCAATTTCAGACAAATTAAAATAGTCATTCAAATCTACAGAGCATTTCAATCTGTCACGCTGCTGCTCCCACTGGGACAGCCATTCATTTGTTGGTGCCATAGGTATTCATCTCCTGGAAGTAGATTTGTATACTTAGCGCGAGAGAGTATGGTAGTCACAGGTTTGCAGTCACGAGATTGTTTGTAAAATTTCCACTACCTGACTTTCAAAATTGGAGTCATCCATCGTATCCAGATGTTCCGGCCTAATCATTTGATACTGTTTCATCTTATAATATTCGATAATTGCTTGTTTCAAAGTGAGATCATACCACTGAATACTAAAAGTCGGTTCCATGATGCGCCGCAGGGTGGCGTCATCTTGAACCAAGGACAACATGGCATTCATTCTGTTAAAAATCTTCTGGTCCATCCCGGTTTCAAAAAATAACTGTAAACTCTTATTCCGATTTTGTTGGGCAATAACAAGCTTTTCAAATAGCGTCGGATAGAATTCCTTAAGATCTTGCAGGAACAGGTCAGTTATATAAGCAACGCACAGCAACGATTGCAGAAATGTTTTTTGGAAACGATCCACAAAAGAGAGGGAATCATCATTTACAACGAGATCAGCCTGCTGCAAGTACTGAATTTCATATTCGACAACCTGTTCGATGATATCATCTTTGGATGAAAAATGCTTATATAGCGTCACTTTACTAATATCCATATATTTTGCGATATCGTCTATTCTCATTTGGCTAAACCTGGTTTTTCGAACAATAGGCTTAATTTTATTCATATAGTGATTTGCGCTCATCGGTTTTCTCACGACTAACTTAAGCCCCCTTTGATGCTTACTCCACAATAGTATAACAATATCGATGTTATAACAAATTTTATTTACTAATTTTAATAACTTAACTATTTTAGTTAATTTAGTTTACTTTACTGATTCCCTGCTGTATAATTTCTCCTGTACCTAATTATTCCATTGAGGTGAAAGGATGAATACTATGCGTGTATTTGTAACTGGTGCAACAGGGTTTATCGGTTCTGCCGTCGTACGCGAACTTCTCGATGCTGGGCATCAGGTTGTTGGACTCGCCCGCTCCGATAAGTCCGCCGCAGCGTTGACGGCAGTCGGCGCCGAAGTACACCACGGCGACCTCGATGACCTTAACAGCCTGCGAGAAGCCGCTGGTTCGGCGGACGGTGTCATTCACTTGGCCTTCAAACACGACTTCACCAATTTTGAGGCAGCCGCAGCAGCCGACAGTCTGGCGATCGAGGCAATGGGAGCAGCCCTCAAGGGCACCGGGAAACCACTCGTGGCCACCTCGGGCACGTTGATGCTCTTGCCGGGAATCCTTGGGACGGAAGAACAGGCGTCGATGCAATCTACGCCGCGACGTTCCGAGGAGGCGGCGCTTGGGCTGGCCGTGCAGGGGGTGCGATCATCGATCGTCCGTCTCGCACCATCCGTGCATGGTGAAGGCGAGATGGGCTTCGTTCCGACCCTTATCGAAATCGCACGCAAAAAAGGGGTTTCGGCCTATGTGGAAGATGGTCTTAACCGTTGGCCGGCAGTGCATCGGTTGGATGCAGCACGTCTCTTCAGACTGGTGCTGGAAAAGGGCGATGCGGGAGCCATATATCACGGGGTCGCTGACGAAGGAGTTCCCTTCCGGGATATTGCCGGCGTCATCGGTCGTCACCTGAACCTGCCGATGCTCAGCATAACCCGTGAAGAGGCAGACGCTCACTTCGGGTGGCTCTCCTTCGCCGCTTCTACTGATAATCCAACGTCAAGCACACTGACAAAAGAACGCTTAGGATGGCAGCCAGCGTACCCTGCTCTGATCCCTGACCTAGAACAGGGCCACTACTTCATCAGCTGAAATAAATCCGCAATCGATTTGCGGTTCTTGGACTTATATTGACAAATAAAGAAGCTCGCTGCGGTGACAGCGAGCTTCTTTATCTTGAATCGATAAAAATAATTATTTTAATGCCGGGATTTCACATTCCCATGTGTTTTCGCGTTCGTTGATATATCCTGAGAAGCGGTAGATCGGTTGATAAAAACCTTTTGTGTCATAGGTATAATCCAGTTCATAATTCTCTACATATAATTTATCATTTGTCCGGAACGGCACGTATTGCTCAAACTTACCCGCTTCTACCTCTGAGAAGGCTTCCTTCGGGGAAATAATGCTTTCCGTTGCTACATATTCATTCCAATAAATATCGTACAAGAGGGAAACTGTGTTACCTTTTGCACCAAACTGCATGAGAACGGAACCGGAAGCAAATGGACCTGTATTCGTAGTTAAATCTTTTTTCACAGCGGCATCCCATCTTAAAGTGTCGTTATTCTGTACGGAGAAGACGGCAGAATCGGGAAGCATCCCATTCTTCTTGAACCAGTCCTCATACCGTTCTCGATTAGAATTGACGTCATCCTTCGTAAGCGAAGCTGCGTCCTCCCATGTCGTAAGACTCCAAGTTCCCGTTCGGACAAAGAAAGTAAGCTGAACCGCATTGCCCTGAGCTGACTTGCCCGGATACACCTTGTTATCGCCCTCACGCCGAGTAGTGCTGGAAAAAGTTATACCCTCCACATCTGCAACAGCGGCTGCAACGTTCTTAGTATACGAGTTATCTTTGACATGAACATTTCGATATACGGAAGCAGTAGCGGGGGTTGCCGGCAGGGTCAAATCTATTGTCAGATTGACTTTGCTCATATCTTGTTTTGCGGCAGGCAAAAATGCTAGATTGCCATAGGGTTGACTTTCATAAACCCAGAATGCCCCTCCAATAATCATCCCGATCAAGCAAGGAAGTATTAGCACCTTGGCAATAGGAGTGAAGCGGATGCGTTTTTCCCGGATAATAGAAAGGATGGCCATCATACAGAAGTAACCGAATAGGCTTCCTATACAGTTGTGAAACAGATCGTCGACTTCAAATATACCTTTTCCCGTCAGGAGTTGACCAAATTCGATAAGAGCGGTTGTCCCCACGGAGGCCAGGAATGTAACCTTGAATCGTTCTGCTTTGTCCCACAAGAGGGGAAGTAAAAAACCGAGCGGAACGAACATCAACATATTAAAGAGGATAAGCTGCAGCTCGCTGATTGACCACTTATTCCAGGTGTTGATGTATCCACTAAAATAGTCAATGTTGATATTGCCGGTATAGTTAGCTCCACGGCTTGCTATAGTAAGCCCCAATACCAGCAGCAGCCAGCACGAAAGTAGAAAAGCGGTGACCCCCTGTTTTTTTGTCATATTTTTTTCTCCGTGAAACCCCTTTTTGTAAATCATATAAACAATCCAAATAACAAGTGCAATCGAAGCTCCGCCGACTAAAGCCAACACGCCCCATCGAAGCAGAGCATGAATAACCGCAATAATATCCATCTTACGATGACCTCCTAAAGAGAAAGCAGACAACAAACTCCCTGCTTTCGTTTCTTTTATTCTAACGAAAGCAGGGAGTCTATATTTTAAGATTACATGGATAAAATCCTAAGAAAATCCTAAGATTCGGCTTCCCGAGAAGGAAGTACGATAGTGAAGGCCGTAGTATCATTCCCACTTTGAACGGTAATCGTACCGCCATGCAGCGTAACGATCTCTTGGACAATCGCCAACCCGAGCCCAGCTCCGCCGGTATTACTCATTCTCGCCTCATCCAGCCTATAAAATTTATTAAATATCGTTGACAGCTTATCGGCTGGAATGGATTTTCCTTTGTTTTGAAATACAATCTTCACTCCATCGGTATGGCTCTCCGCTATAATCTCTATCTCTGTTTTCGGATAACTATAGGCAGCGGCATTCTTCAATAGATTATTGAATGCTCTCGCGAGTTTCTCAGGGTCGCCATACACGGTAAGATTCTCGTCTGCGCGCAGCATGGCTGTGTTTCCTCGTTGCGACAGGACAGGCAGCAGCTCGTCCGTCAGCTGTGTCAGCATATAATGGAGATCGATGTCCCCTTTGTCCAGCCGGATTTGCCGCAAATAGTATCGCGTAGTCTCAAAGAACTCATTGATCAACTTTTCAAGCCTGTACGCCTTGTCCAGCGTAATATCCGTATATTTTTCTCGTTGTTCTGCCGGCATGTCTTTAGCTTCCTGAAGCAAACTCAAATAGCCGATTACAGAAGTGAGCGGGGTTCTGATGTCATGGGCAAGATACATGACAAGGTCATTTTTGCGCTGTTCCGCCGACTGGGCATCCCATAGGCGTTTGTCCATGGTTTGCTTCATGGCATTCAGCTTTTGCCCGATGGATGTCAGTTCCTCCGGCAGATTGATTTCCTCGGGATCTTCAAGCAGCAGCATGTCCAGTCGGTGATCGATGTCGGTAAGCGGCTTTACGCAATAACGCAGAAACCCACGAATGATTAGCCAAAGAAGGGCGCTGACTACCAATATCCATACGAAGAAAAAGGGGCGGTACAGGTTTATAGCCGTAAGGTAATTTATTTGCAAAAAAGACGCCAGCAGTCCCGTAATCGCTCTGCCGCCTTTCTCCTCCCAATATAGAGTGCTGGTGAACGCGATGGCCAAAAGCACGTAGGCTATAACGCACATAAGCCTAAAAAAGAGTTTCACTTGCAGACGCGAATAGTCAGATCGATGATCCATTCTATTTTTCAATTTTATACCCTACCCCCCATATTGTTTTTATGTATTTGGGGTTTTCGACCGTATCATTCAGCTTTTCGCGCAAATGGCGGATATGAACGGTAATCGTGTTATTGCGTTTGCTATAATACTCATCCTGCCAAATCCGGTGGAACAATTCCTCCGCACTCACAACGTTTCCCTTGTTCTCTAATAGAATTCGAAGGATAGCAAACTCGGTAGGGGTCAGCACAAGGCTTTTGTCGTTCAATAAACACTCGTGCGTTTTCACGTTCATGATCAAGCCCGAATGGGTAATGACTTCATTCGCCACATCCTCTGATTGAGCGGGATTGTATTTTGTGTATCGGCGCAACTGCGCCTTCACTCTTGCCACCATCTCCAAGGGACGAAAGGGTTTTGTGATATAATCATCAGCCCCAAGGGTAAGACCCGTAATTTTATCCGTTTCCTCATCTTTGGCGGTAAGCATAATAACGGGATAAGTATGACGATCTCTTATGCGCTGGCATAAGGTAAAGCCATTCATATTCGGCAGCATAATGTCCAATATGGCAAGATCGAAGTCGGAGGCATTAATACACTCTAAGGCATCTTCTCCTGTATAACACTTTACGACCGTAAAATTTTCATTATGAAGATAGACCTCAATCAAGTCGGCTATTTCACGCTCGTCATCAACAACGAGTATTTTATTCGGCATAAATAATGTTCCTTTCCAATTGCATTCTGTTACGCCTGTTGACTAGCAAATTAAGTTAGCTTTGAATTGGTTTGCATTGCCCTTTCGGGTACAGCCGACTCCACCACAAATCCTGATGAGAAAGAGGTGCCCTATGTGAAAGTTTACCACATTGGCAAAGGTTGAAAGCCCTGAGCGAAATCGAAAGGCACCCGCTTTGGGTGCCTTGTATGCATAAAAATAGTAGCCACATGTGTTTTCTCATTACACTAGCTGCCTCCTACACACGAGCTCGCGGCTCTTCTTCGCCTAACGTCTTCGTCATATAAGTCTCGCCCCACTGCTTCATACTGACAATAATAGGCTCCAAGGTGCGTCCAAAGTCAGTGAGTGAATATTCCACCTTGGGAGGAACCTGATGGTACACCTCGCGGTGCACAATGCCATCATGTTCGAGCTCTCTAAGCTGCAGGGTCAGCATACGCTGCGTGATGTCGGGGCAGATTTTGCGAAATTCATTGAAGCGCTTAGTCCCGTCAATCATGTGATACAGCAGCACACCCTTCCATTTGCCGCCTATGACATCGAGTGTATATTCAACGGGACATCCTTCCTTATTAGGACAGGTCTCCCCATATCCGGTCTTGCGGGCTCTCATTCCAGTCATCCCCTCTCATGGTACACAAATTGATACTACATAACATGAATGTGCGTACTTTCATATATGCTTGTTATCCCATATAATTGTACCAAAATCAATACATAAGGAAAGGAATGAGCCCTATGAGTCAAATGAAAGCAATTGGACTATACCAGTACCTGCCTATTGATCACCCGGATAGTCTGCTGGACCTTCAGCTGGAGAAGCCCGTGCCCGCAGGGAGGGACCTGCTTGTGCAGGTGCACGCCATTTCCGTTAATCCGGTGGACACCAAGGTCCGCGCCCCCAAGGACAAGACCGAGGAACAGCCGCGAGTGCTGGGCTGGGATGCGGCCGGAGTCGTCGTATCGGCCGGCCCGGACTGCCAGCTGTTCAAGGCTGGCGACGAAGTCTACTATGCGGGGAGTATTACGCGCCCCGGGAGCAATAGTGAATTTCAGCTTGTAGACGAACGAATTGTCGGCAGGAAGCCGAGTTCTCTGAGCTTTGCCGAAGCGGCCGCCCTGCCGCTGACTTCGATTACGGCATGGGAGGGGCTTTACGACAGGCTCGGGATTTCAACAATTAGAGAAGATAATTACGGGAAATCTATATTGATAGTTGGAGCTGCCGGAGGCGTCGGCTCAATCGCAACCCAGCTGGCGAGCCTCGCAGGATTAACCGTGATCGGCACCGCTTCCCGGCCTGAATCCGTTCAGTGGGTACGCGAGCATGGAGCTCATCATGTCATCAGTCACTACGAGCCATTCCTAGAGCAGCTTCAGCAGCTGGGACTACAGGAAGTCGATTATATTTTCTGCTTGAACCATACGAATCAGCATTGGGCGCACATGGCCCAGGCGATAGCCCCCCAAGGGATTATCTGCTCTATTGTCGAGACTCATGAACCCCTGGATCTGAACCTTCTCAAGGATAAAAGTGCCGCCTTCGTGTGGGAGTTCATGTTCACCAGAGCGAAATATGAAACTCCGGATATGATTCAGCAGCACCAGCTTCTAAATGATGTCGCAGACCTTATCGATCACGGCAGCCTCAAGACGACCTTGGCCCGCCGCCTCGAGCCGATCCATGCAGCCAACCTGCGCACAGCCCACCAGCTTGTGGAGTCTGGAAGTATGATTGGGAAAGTCGTGCTGGAGCACTGGTGATTGGCCTGTCGGAATATACAAAGAAACCATCCCTTTCACAGATGGCGGGTGCTGCTGCACTCCATCTAGGGACGGTTTCTTTTTGTATGGATTCGTAAATAAATTGTAATTTTCAGTTTAGGCCGTCTTACTGCTCTTTGGTACTGATTAACTTGTTCATCTTCAGCGAACCGTCAATGACAACCAGCTTGTACACCGATTTGAACTTCTTGTTCTTGGTCGTACCATCGTTGTAGTAAATATTGTATTCCTCGGCAGTAGTCACTTCGTAGCTCTTGCTGTCCGCACTGGCCTTGAAGTCGATCACGGTCTGGGAGACCAGCTCTTCCGTGATCCCCTTCTCGTTCAGGTGGTCGATATAGCTGGAAGACTCCTTATAGGCAGGACCTGAAGGGTCAATGTAATAAGCCACCTCTTCAAAACTGCGGTCATTAATCGCACTAACGGAAGTGGTCAGATAATCGCTCATGAATGACTGGATGGCGGAGGCGTCGGCTTGTCCCGCCGCGGACGTCGTATTTACGGATGAAGAAGCTGCTGATCCGCTGGTGTATACCTTTGGTGACTGCTCCTTGATTTCCTTCACATTCTCATCGCTGTAGCTGTAGGTCTGTTCCTCGGAATCCACCAGCCAGGCTTTCTTGGCCCCGTCATACGTAAGGATGAAGCGCTCATCATGGGTCGCATCCTCCAGCACCGGAACCTCCCCTTCGTAGAACGTATCCTCATTGTACTCACCCTGAACGAGCACCGAAGCATGCCATTGTCCATTGTCGTTATACAGGTTGAATGAACTCATATCGAAGCGGGTGCCCAGATATTTACCTTTATAATAATTGCCGGACTCTTTGTTATACAGGATTCTGGAGAGCTCATTCTCTTTATAGCTCTGCGTAGCCTGGGTAAAAGCCGCCACATCCCCGGACGTATAAGCCTTGAGCTTCTCGCCCGAATGCTTGGTAATAACCTTCATGATACCACTCTCAAAATCACTGTTCGCCGCCAGGTTGACCTCGACATAACCACCGTTAATCGGTACTTCATCGGTTCTCATCTTACCCCATGGGTAATCCCCCTCAACCGCAAGCTTCACGGAACCATCGGTCATGACCGGTCCAAATGAAGACTGTGCGAACGGATCGAGCCCAACGTCCTTGCCATTAATGATCAGGTTTCCCTTCAAGCCGGTCTCTGCCCCAAGACCTGTGGAGATGGTGACATCCTCGCCTTGCAGCTCCAGATTCTCCGAGTATTCACTTCCTGATCCGAACAGGTCGACCTCTTCGGACTTCACCAGATCTACGAAGTCGGTCTTCAGCCTTGCTTCCAGCTTGTAAGTTCCCGGTACATATGGACCTACCGTCTTCTCGTAATACTCTTTGTCCGACTTGGTAACTTCCTTCCCGTCTACAAGCAGACTTACATGTTTATAATTCGTGCCGAGCTTCAAATATACCGGAGTTACATTCAACTCGTAATTGTTGTAGATGAGCAGCTTCTTGCCTTCCTTCTCCAGGCTGATGGCCCCCGAGGAATAAGCCTCATCAGACTGCTTCGCTTGGGATTTGAGGTCTTGGATCAGACTGCTCTGCTCGTCCGGGTGCTTCTCCAAATAACTCATCAAGTTCTTGACCGAAGCTTCGTTGATAACCAGCTGCTTGTCATTAGAGGTTAGAAGCGAGGCCACTTTCTTGCTGTCCTTCGCCTGGAGAGCTAACTCCAAACGGCTAACCAGCCGCTCCTTGGACAGCAAATATTCTCCGGTCTTGTAGCCGGCAATCAGCACAACGATCAGCGCCCCAGCCGAGATCAGGGTCCATTTCGTTCTCTTTGACATCGGCTTGGACGGAATAGATTCACTTACCGGCGCAGCACTGCGCTGGAGCTGGGGTGGCGTCGCAGTCTCCCGCACCTGCCCGGCCCGGGTACCGCATTCCTTGCAGAAAGCTGCATTCTCTTGAAGCGTTGATCCACATTCTTTGCAAAAAGCCATCTCTGTACTCCTCCGCTCAAAAACACCTCCACAACCCCTTAACGGGAGTGACGGAGGTGATCTGATTATTTATTGTGTTGATATGGATGAACTCACATAATCTCATATTCCGGACTAGATCTGCATGGCTCGTTGCCGCGCAGCCTCTAGGAGAATCCAAGCTCACATCTTACCAGAACATGCTGCTAGGAACAACGTCGTCCATGATCTTGGTAATGGCCTTACCCATGATATCTAGTGTGATGAACGTAGCAATGTAGGTTAACAGAACCCCATAGACAACATCCAGCCCTCTGGCATCCTTCTTGACCCAGCTGGTGATCACAAGAGGCGGAGCAATGAACAACAGACCGAGAAATGCTCCAACCAGGAATATGCCGAAAATCTCGAGCTGCAGAATGGACAGGACAAAGGCAATGACCATCAGGCCCAAGAAAGGAACCAGCAGAGCGCCGAATCTGGCAATGACATCACGGTAACCCGCATGAACCTTGGCCAGCTTAATTGCACCATAGCAGAACGTAGCGATCAGCAGAATCAGAATAGCCAGCGAAAGGGTCGGCTTGATGACAACCTCAACGAATGAAATACTCGGATGCGCTACATTATCCAGAAATGGACTATCAGAGAAATACTTTCTAGCTACGGAGCTAAGATAAAAGTAGAGCATAAGCGGAGCCAACAAGCTGAACAGGACCATTGTAATAATTCCGTTGACCAGCTGTTCTCCGCCAATGTTGTGGATACTGGAGAAAGGTCTCTTGAGAATAGCTCCGAAATAGTTAAAATACAGCCGCGATACATTCTTGGCATTCTGCAAATACACATTCGGCTGAGCCGAAGGCTGTCCGCTGCCGGGATATCCCGCATGCTGCTGATAAGCAGGCTCCTGCTGCTGTGTATACCCGGGCTGATCTTCAGACCGCCCCGAAGGCTGCACCCCAGGCTGCACTGGAGACTGCCCAACAGTCTCTGACGCCGCTGCGACTTCTACCGGAAGCTTGGCTCCGCAGTTCTCGCAGAACTTTCCCCCTTCGTTGTAGTGATTACAATTTGTACAATGCATGAATCTATTCCCCCGTCTTGTAAAATTATGTACTTAAGTCCAACTATACCTTATGTCGAAGCAAGTCTTATAACCTATAAATTTCGGGTATTTTCTCCGATTTTAGGTCTTTATGTCTATGACTCTTTCATATTATGATATATCTTTTTTGATTTATCAACCCTAATCTCTTTCACGCGTTAAAGGAGACACTTGCATCTTCACTCTAGTATTGCTGACAAAAAAGCGGCCTCACTCAGGGTTAATTCCCGAGAAAGACCGCTATAGATCCTAATTAGATTGTAAGAGTATCCTCTTCCAATTGAATGAACTCTTCCGGATGACTCCGGATATACGCAGCAATCCGCTTCCGGACTCCTGGAACAACCTCCTGGTACCTTTCTTCCAGAACCTCGATGGAGGCCAGCAGCTTTGGATGCTGATGCAGATGATCTCTGGAGAGATCGAACTGCTCCAGACTCCGTGGATGCCCCGTCTCTACCAGCACCTTCTCCGTGCTCTCCAGAATATCCAGCAGCTCATCTTCGCCGAAGTATCCAAGACTGGACTTCAACCCCGTCCAGCGCATCCCGGTCGCCAAAAAGTACGCACTCCACCAATAGAACTCCGTCAAAGATTCGCTCGCATGCACGTAATGCGTCTGAAATACAAATAATGCCTGCTGCCCCCGGGTAAGCTGATTGAACAAGATAGTCAAGTCATTTCCCAGAGTCTGCTCCTCTTTGTACCTCTGAATTAGCGGGTCAAAACACGCCTGCCCAAGCTCTTCATCACCTAACAAATGGAACGTTACTCTGTTCATATGGACTAATAGAATAAGAATCACTCCTTCGGAATGATTATATAATATATCTATTTAAATAATCCATAATTTAACAAAAGAAATGAGACTAACGGACACCTCACACTGTATCTTGCTGCCGGGCCCGTTTGAGTTCATGCTTCTCTACAACGGAAGAGATCTTGTCATGAACGGCCTTACGTTTCATATCCCGGAAGCTGATGAACTTCTTCTTCTGCTCACTCCAAATCCGGAAGCGGAGCGACTTCAGGCTGGTTAACAGCGTAATCGTCTGTACTTTCTGAAGCTGAGGGTTCTGATTATGAACCTTCTCCAAATAATAATTCGGCACCCTGGAGCTTAGATGATGGATATGGTGAAAGCCGATATTGCCGGTAATCCAGTGCAGCAGCCTTGGCAGCTTATAGAAGGAGCTTCCATGCATCGCTGCCTGAACATAATCCCAATCTTCTTCCGGCTCAAAGTAGCTGTCCTCAAATTGATGTTGGACATAGAACAGCCAGATACCCGCTACACCGGAGACGAAGAAGATCGGAAGCTGTACCAGGAGAAATGCCTGCCAGCCTATCGCCCAGATCAGCAGAGCAACAGCCGCAGCAATTCCCGCATTGGTGATATAGGTGTTCATGCGTTCCTTCGGCTTCGCACCCTTGCGGTTAAAGCGGTAGGCAATAAGAAATACATATACCGGGCCAATGGTGAACATAATTAGCGGATTGCGATACAGCCGGTAATAGAATCTGCGAAGTCGAGATGAAGACCTGTATTCTTCTTCGGTCATAGTCCAGATATCACCGGTACCGCGTCGGTCAAGATTGCCATTGGTGGCATGATGGACCGAATGGCTGTGCCGCCACTGATGATAAGGACAGAGGGTCAGAATCCCTGTTAGCGTGCCTAGAATTTCGTTGGCCGTACGGCTTTTGAAGAATGAATTATGACAGCAATCATGAAAAATGATGAATGTGCGGACCAGGAATCCCCCAGCTACAATAGCAAGAGGCAGTGTAATTAGATAAGAGACGGACAGACTCAGATATGCCAAATACCATAGGGCAAAAAAGGGAACGAACGTGTTAATGATCTGCAGGATACTGCGTCGCAGTTGAGGCTTTTCGTAAGGAGCAACCTGCTTTCGCCATCCACCTTGTTCCTTGTTAAACATGCTGATATTTATCCCTCTTTCTTGTAAGCTGAATTTTATAGATATAGTCTCTACGTATTACGTATGACCATTAGATATGTTCCAATATATTTTTAGGTAAAAAATTCCGTAGCCTTATTGAAATAGGTGCTTGGGTGCAGGGCGGGGTGCTTGAAGAACACTTTATTGTCCATTACCTGCTCCGAGACACTCAGATCATAGCCAATCATCCTGCGGACTTTGTCCGCGAAGGACTTGCCTTTAACCAGAATGCCCAGTTCGAAGTCATGGCATGCGCTGCGTTCGTTGATATTATAGGAGCCATGGAACACGCAATCGGACCTGGCGTCATAAGTGATTTTCCAATGGGAGAAGCGTTCGGTCTTACTGTAATCATAATAAGATACCCCCTTCTGAAAGGGTCCGTACATATGGCTTTGTACCGCGGCCTTGTTGGTCGGATGATCGTTCACGTTCAGCGGGTTGCAGATGCTGATATGCCGGGCCTGCTCCTCACCGAGGCTCCCCAGCATCTCCCAGAACGCATTGTCAATCAGATAAGGATTCACAATAATGGTCTCATCCCCTGCATATTTGAGCAGGTCCAGATAGTACTGCTGAATTAGATTCACCGGGTTGCCGGGGAAGCTGGCGAACAAGGTGCACTGCTCTTCTCCAAAACGGCGGTCCATATCTGGATAGTAGAAGTCATCATCCGGATCGAACACTTCTCCGCCCAGCACCGTCCACTGGAATACAAAAATCTGGTTCAGTGAATAAGCCGCCGCCCCCCGAATTCGGAAGCAGCCATCGTGCCACTCGTCTTCCTTGCTCGGATAACCGAGCTTTCTGCCATCTATCTCCTGGTCGCCATCGGCAGTAACCGGATTCTCGAACAAATATTGATCCCCCACATTAATGCTCCCCACAATGGAGGTAACTCCGTCGATCACAAGGAACTTCCGGTGATTAATCACATTCAGCCCCGTTGTAATCTGCTCCTGAACATAATCCTGAAGGAACAGGCCGTGCTCTGGCACCCCGGCGGCGGCAAGCTCTTCCCGCTTGCTCTTCCAATCCACATTGTTGTAACTGGTTGTAAAAGTATTGATAAGCTGACAGCCAGCGGCCTCCAGCTGCTCGGCCAGACTGCCGAAGTCCCCAAACTTCAGGTTGCTGTTATACCCTACGGCCGTAATGCCGTAGTCCACCATAACCCTTACTATGACGCCTCTAGCCCGCGCGTCCAGCAGCGCTTGAACTACCTTTTTGCCGGAATTATCGTTAAAGAAAAGCATAACCGATAGGTGAATATACCGCTCCGCCCGGTTAATCTCCTCCAGCAGAACCTGCAGGCAGTCAGGGCCGTTCACATAGGCGTCCACCTGATTGTTCTCCGTCGTTCCTGGAAGCAGGGCGCTCAACCTCCCTAGATCGAGCTTGTGTACCAGGTACGCCAGCTGTTCCAGGAGCTCGATCGTCAGGCCGGGCAGCTCCTTCAGCTGCTCCGGCGAGGTGAAGAACCCGCCGAGTTCCTGCCGGTAGCGGACAGCCTCTTCGAGCGGGATATGGGTATCCGCGAATACTTTGGCCAGCTCTGCTCCTTCTACAACCTTCTCAACCGGGCCGCGGGACAAATAGTAGTTCATGAAATTGATCATCCCGTTCTGAAGCTCCTTATCCCATTCCTCCATGGATACAATCTCCGTGTGCTCCATTACGCACCTCCTCCCGTACAATTCGTCATCTTGGTAGTATATTAAACAGAACATCCGCTTGCTTACCATGTACGCAGGAGAAAGCACAAAGAGACTACGCTCTGAAGTCTGGTGACTTTGGAGTATAGTCTCTCTTAGAATTTCAGACGTATTCTTGCTCACCAATCGAGCAAGTGCTGTATCCATCCAGCGCGAAGATGTGGATAAATCCGGTGTGCTACTTCCCTCTCAGAAAAGCCGCCGCGAACTCGATCGCCTGGACCACCTCTTTCACGAACTGGGCGTTCTCCTTCTCCCAGTTGGCAGGATTGTCCATTTCATACTCCTCCACCCAGTCCTTAAGCTGGGCGGCAGCCTCCTGGCGCTGAGCGGGCTTCGCAGCTCCGCCTTTGCCGCGCAAGGCCTGGGCCGCAAATTGCATCGCTTTACAGGTGTCTTTTACAAACCCGTACTCATCCTTGTCCCATGCCTTGGGATTGTTCATATCATAGAAGGAGATCCACTTCTCAAGCAGCCCGGCTGCTTTTACAGGATCCATTTTCACGCTCGATTGTGCCATTTCAACTTAGCTCCATTCTTTTGTCATATAATATATAAGATGCAGTTAGGAGTTTCACATTTTGGGTACGGTCGTAACTACGGGGAATGCTTGGACTTTCGGCGCTGCCCGCCTCCAGATTTCTGATTAATACTATTGTGTGTTGAAATCCGGAGACAAAGCATATGCTTCCGATGTAGCTTTCTTTTAGAAAGCTTGTAGGCGATCGCTTCGCTCCTACAGTTCCAACCTTCCCCTCCCTTACGCCTCTCCTGCATGTGATCTTTCAAACTGCATCTTATATAGTTACAGGCCGCACCTGTAATCGCTCCCTTTAGTGTACCACCCCGGCGGGGTAGAATTCGTAGTTTTTTGCAATTTGCAGCCGGATGATTTGAAATATACGTAAGACTATGTATTATACTTGAGGCATTCATTTAAGAAGATGCGAAGGAGATTACATTTGAATACACCTGAATTTATATACACCTATGCCTATCCTGAGGAAGAAGTCTCACTGTGTCATCTTGAGATGCGGGCCCTCTTCGGGTTCGTACCGGAGACCAGCCTGCTGAAGAGCACCACCGAAATTGACCCCAGCCGCAGTCCTTTCATCCGGGAGCGCATTGATGTGATGTACGAGGGGGACAAGCTTGAGGATATACTTGAGCAGGTGGAACAGATCGAACTACATGGGGACACGTTCAAAGTCATTTTTGTGAAGACGAACGATCTCACCGGCGATGATCGAATCGAGTACGACGAGCGCCGCGCGATCGAAAGAGAGATGGGGATGCATATTGAAGGCGAGGCGGACGTGAACAAGCCGGACCACTGGTTCGGCCTGGTTGCCATGGGCGGTCGCTGGTACTTCGGCCGCTACCTGAAGAGCACCGCCGTATGGCTTCATCATATGAAAAAGCCGCGCAGCTACTCCATCGCGCTTAGCACGCGGGTAGCCCGGGCCGCGGCCAACATTGCCGTTCCGAAGCCCGAAGGCGTTCGGGCCATCGATCCCTGCTGCGGCATTGGAACGGTCATGATTGAAGCCCTGTCCATGGGCATCGATATTATCGGCCGGGACATCAATCCGCTGATCGCCCGCGGTGCGCGGGAGAACATTGCTCATTTCGGCTACAACGCGCCGGTAACTCTCGGTGATATTGCGGACATCACCGAGCATTACGATGTCGCGATTGTCGATATGCCGTACAATCACTTCTCGAAGGCCACTTCGGAGACCCAGAGGTCCATTCTGAAGCACGCCCGGCGAATAGCGGACAAGGTCGTTATTATCAGTGTCGAGTCGATGAATGAGATGATTGCAGAGTCGGAACTCACTGAACTCGACCGCGGAGTTGTCCGGAAGGCGGGATTTACCCGTCAGATTATTGTCTGCGGGTAATGGTAATCACGGGAGCCTGCTTCGGATCAAGCCTCCCCATGACCTTGAGGAGGTTCGCCTCTGACATCGCCACACAACCGGCGGTTGGCTTATCCTGACTGCGCCAGATATGCAGGAAGATGGCGCTGCCTTTTCCTTTTACAATCGGATTGTCGTTGTAACGGATTACCACAGCATATTTGTACTGCGGGATATACAGACGCTCGTAGGACTTCCACCTAGCAGCGGGATTGCCCGTATAGTGAACCCATTTGTTATACTGCGCTGAGGCAGGATCATCGATCCAGTAATCCTGCCTGCCAGCCAAGGCATAGGTCAGCTTCAGTCCCGCCGGCTTGGCTGCCGTGCCAAAGGCGTGACCGATCGGAAAGGTGCCTGTAGGCGTCTTCCCATCGCTTTCGCGCGACTTGCCTATCCCGTTCTTGCCGAGTACCACCGGAATTCCACCGAGTGTTGTTTTCCATTCCCCGTTTATTTTCTCGCGCAGAGACAGGGTTCCCTTGAATGACGAATTACTTGCCGCCTCGACCAGAATAACCTGCCCTCCACTAGTCTCCTGCCGAACAGGAGGTATCTGATCAGCTGCACCCTCTGCGGATACACCAGCGCTCAACACCATCATAGTTACAGCCATAAGAAGCACAATTCTTAAAACTCTCACCCATTCTCCCCTCCCAAGGTGCCAATTCTACCACAGTCGTCATTCTCTCATTACCCCTATTTAACGACAGAATTCTAGGCTTTTCTAGACAAAATTTAGGGGATTGGGGCTCCTGGTAGATTTGTTGGCGAGAGTTTCTTACTTAATTGCGACTTTAACTATATATGGAAAAAACTGTTGACAACTTGCGGCGACGCAGTGTATTTATTAATTAATAAATAAATAAAATCTTGGAGGACATCAAGAAGTGGCCAAAGAAGATCGCAAGCAGCAAATTATCGAAACAGCCATAACCGTTTTTGCCGAGCAAGGGTATTACAAGACCACGACCGCACAAATTGCCCACGTAGTCGGGATTACGCAGCCCTATGTGTTTCATTTTTTCAAATCAAAGGAAGATCTGTTCATCGCAGTGCTGCAGCAATCCGTTAAGCGTATTGCAGGCATATTCAGGGAAGTTGAGGCGCCGGCGGAGCAGCTTATGGATCAGATGGGCAGAGCGTTCTATGATTTGTTAGAGACACACCGGGACGAAACGCTTCTGTCGATGCAGGCATTCACGACTGCTGAGCCGATTATTCGTCAAAAAGTCCAGGAAGGCTTTGCCCATATCCATCAGGTGGTTAAGGAAAAATTCGAGCGAGCAAAGATTCCCCAACCCGGCTTCCAGGCTTCTAGCTTCATTGGACTCGGAATGACTGCGGTCATGTCCAAGGTGTTGGAGCTGCCCCAGCTTTCACCATACTGTGAGGAGGCATAACATCCCCTAGCCTATTTTGATTACACCAATTAGTTAACAACCCATTGTTGAAGGAGATGAATTTCAGTGGCAAAAGTAACACCTGGAAGATACACAGCTCGTATGGAGGGGGACTTTGTCGTCTTCCTAATCGGCATGCGCGTCAACAAGCTTTGGGCCGTTCACAAATGGCTACCGGTATTTCTGGCCATGACACCTATGGTGCGGGAACTTTACACCAATCGCAAGCTCGGCTTCCGTGGCACGGAGTTCATGCTGGGCTGGCGCAGTATCCATCTGCTCCAATACTGGGATTCGTATGAGCAATTGGAGGTGTATGCCCGTGGCGGACAGCATCTTACCGCATGGCGAAATTTCAACCGCAAGATCGGAACGGATGGATCAGTCGGAATCTACCATGAAACCTATAAGATCCGAGCCAACGAGTATGAGTGCTTCTACGGCAATATGCCGGTGTTTGGGCTTGCGAAGGTGTCCGAGCATATTCCGGCTGTTGGGCAGATGGAGACGTCGCGAGGTCGTATGGGAGGGGAGAATGAGCCTGCCGTCCCGACTCCGGTAGACCCTCAATAATCGTTGCAGCTTATTACCTTAATACATATTATGGTAATATGATGTAAAGGAAGGACGCGGTAGGGGGTGTTTGAATGTGGAGTGGTGGATTTGTAATTATAGGTATGATTCTGTCTATTTCCTCTAATTTATTAAGACGATGGCTGGTTGGAGACGCAGAACAGGCAGAGCTTTCCCGCACAGGCAGGAAAGTAGATCTATGGGGCAAGGTTATCCTTCTTCTCTTCATCATCGGTTGTATTGTTGTTATGGTAATTGAGGATAGACTCAAGGGCGCTGCATTAAAGTGGCTTATGATTATAACTATAAGTCTAGCGGGCGGTTTTCAGACCTTTATAGACTGGAAATATAGAAAAGGCTCCAAAGAATACCTGGCTCCACTTATTGTAGTAGCTCTTGGTGTAACGTTAGTCTTATTGCTTCTGTAATTTATTATCAGCTGAGTTGAACCTTCTGAGCGGTTTAAATTTAGATCTCAACCTATCCAATAATGAGATTACTTAAAATTTTGATGACAGTTAGGGGCTGAATACGATGATCAAAGGCTTTGGGGGCGTTTTTTGGAGAACCAGGAATCTGGAAGCCACTAAGAAATGGTACAGCGAAGTGTTGATGCTTGAAATCGATGACTGGAATGGGACTGTGATACAACCCCAATCAGGAAATGAGACTATTTTTTCTTTCTTTGCCGAGAATGACAGTTACTTCCCAACTGATCAACAAGTAATGTTAAATTTCCAAGTACATAATCTGGACGAGACGATCAAGCATCTTGAACATGTCGGAGTACCTCTCGCGAAGCAGCAAGAAACTGGTGATTTCGGAAAATTCATATGGATTGAAGATCCCGATGGCCGGCTGGTCGAGCTTTGGGAGAAAGAAGAAGACGGAGCAGAAAGTAATTGATAGAGACCACAAGTTGTCTTTAGTTAATAAATAAGATAATAATTAGGGCAGTCCAGGACTTTATTGAATTCATCCAGGGCTGCCCTGCTTCATTTACTCGAACTCACTACTACTTTACGTTCATCCACTGCGTACCGCCACTGCTGTACGTCCAATCCCCGCGCACCGCTACTTATTCGCTTTATGCACCTTCAGCTGCTTGCCCTTAATCGTTGTATTCTTCATGACCTGAAGCACATGCGGGCCTTTGCCATTAAGAATCTCCACATAGCTAACATTATCCTGGATCGTAATGATGCCGATATCCTCAGCGGTTACGCCTTCAATCCGGGCAATGGTGCCGACGAAGTCCACAGCTCTGAGCTTCTTCTTCTTCCCGCCATTGAAGTAGAGCTTCATGATCTCCTTATTGATCTCTTCACTCTTCTCCTTCTTCAAGGCGGTCCGGGAATAGATCTTCTGCTTAAAAGCTTCCAACGCCTCGCTCACTTCCACCTCGGAGGGTGCTTCCACCCGGGGAATCTTGAATCCGATATACTGCTCGATCTCGGCCAGATATTTGTCCTCCCGCGGAGTCATCAGCGTAATGGCCTGCCCGGTGCGTCCTGCACGGCCTGTACGGCCCGTCCGGTGTACATAGCTCTCCTTGTCCATAGGAATATCATAGTTAATGACATGGGTAATGTTCTCAATATCGATCCCCCGCGCAGCCACATCGGTGGCAACCAGATAGCGGAATTGACCCCGGCGGAACGCATTCATAACCTCGAACCGGTCCTCCTGCACCATGCCCCCATGAATCCGGTCACACGGATACTCTGCATCGGCAAGCTGCCGGAACACCTGGTTCACCAGCTCCTGGGTCCGGCAAAAAATCATACAGCTGTCCGGATTCCTTGTAACCAGCAGGTTCTGAAGCACTTTCGGCTTGTCCGCCTCTGTAACCTCGATAAGCGAATGCTCGATCTGGTTCGTCGTGACTCCGCCTGTCCCTTGAATTTCGATATATTCGGGCTCATTCATATATTTACGGCTTAGGTTATCGACATCCTGGGGCAAAGTAGCTGACAGCAGTACGGTGACCCGCTCCGCCGGTACAGCCTGAATAATCGCCTCCACCTGATCAATAAAGCCCATATTCAGCATCTCATCCGCCTCATCGATCACCAGGTATCTTAGGCGCCCAAGCGGCAGCGAACCTCGCTGAATATGATCCAGCACACGTCCTGGTGTGCCTACTACAATGTGATTCTTCTGCTTAAGCTCCAGCTTCTGCACAGCATAAGGGTGTCTGCCATACACGGCCGCCGCCTTGACCCGCTTAAAGCGGCCAATGTTCGTAATGTCCTCTTTCACCTGAACCGCAAGCTCCCGGGTAGGTGTCAGAACGAGCGCCTGCGGCTTGTTCTCGTTCCAGTCCACAAGCTCACAGAGCGGAATGGCATACGCGCCCGTCTTGCCGCTCCCCGTCTGTGACTTCACTACAATATCCCTGTCTGCAAGCAGCAGGGGGATCACCTGACTCTGCACATCCGTGGGACGGTGGAATCCGAGGCCCTGTAGGGCGCGGACAATCTCATCACTTAATCTGGCTTCTGCAAAATGTTCTATGTTCATGGCTGCAACCTCTTTTATCGTAAGTTATGTTGGCTGTTAATTGGGCCAGATTCTGGCCTGGCATTCGCTCAAGCTTATTCTAGCACAGTCCCGAGAGGTCTCGTCAGCCAATGGGCAGGGAGGCCGGCC
Source organism: Paenibacillus zeisoli (assembly GCF_003994465.1). Lineage (GTDB taxonomy): Bacteria > Bacillota > Bacilli > Paenibacillales > Paenibacillaceae > Fontibacillus > Fontibacillus zeisoli. The sequence continues at coordinate 352,395 of NZ_RZNX01000002.1, forward strand.
TAGGGGTGAGTTCCTTAGGCAATTAACCTTTCTCCTGCTTGGCTTTCTGCCTAAACACTCCGTATCTTCAGAAGCGCCGTCCCAGCTGCCTCAAGGAAGTCATCTCGTTCATAGCATAATCCTACTCCTTGTACATATGGTAGTTACAGAGGAGGAGATGTCCTATGACTTTTCAGCTTAGTGTAACGTTGATCGCTGTGGCTTTTGCCGCCCTGGCTGCCTTTGGCATTCTGACTTTGCGCAAGACCATGACTTCTCTCGACGAGACGAACAAGACGCTCGGAGAAGTTCGCAATGCCGTTCACGGACTGACTCAAGAAGCCCAGACACTGATTCGTAATGCCAACCAGATTACCAGGGACGTTAAGGGCAAGATGAAGGCCGTCGACCCGATTGTTGAATCCGCCCATGATGTGGGTGAGGTGCTGCATAGTGTCACAAGCTCCGTCAAGCAGGCGGCTTCAGCCATTGGACAGAAAGTGAGTGAGCAGCGCGCCCACGGACAGAAGGTAAATGTGAAGGTAAAATAGCCTAACCGTGCGGAGGATGTGAGCCAGGCTGAATGCCATCATGATGTTTAGCCTGACTGGACGCCGCGTCTATAGCGCCCATAGGCCGCCCTTTGCGTAAGGGCAGCCTTATTTTTATGCCTAACCCCTTGCTTATACCGTAAGTTCCTTGCCCATCTCCGCTCGGATATGGCCAAGTTTATCTGGATTCACTACAATAAGTACTTGCTGTATAAGATTATCTTCGGGTGACAGCTCCAAGGTGATTACGGCTCTCGCCGTGTTCTCCTCAAGATAGACCAGACTCAGTCCTCCATTCATCTCCATTAGGCGTATATCCCAAATTCGAAGCTTCTTGAAGGCACGCTGTGAGGTCAACAGAGCCACAACCCGCTCCCGGCTGATGATCGGATTGATTGCAGCTCGTGCCCGGCCGCCGCCATCGGAGACAAGAACCGCGTCCTGAGTAAGCAGGCTCACCATCTCGCCTATATCATAATGCTGAATGGCGGCAGCGAACCTGCTCATCAGTGCAGCTCGGCTGTCAGGAGAGGCGATGGTTATTGGAGGAAGTGAAGCCTTGGAGCCAAGGTTCTGTTTGACCCGGCTCAAGATTTTACGGCAGCTCGCCTCCGACTTTCCAACTACCTCCGCAATGAGTCCATAATCATATTCAAACACTTCTCTCAATAGAAAAACCGTCCGCTCGGTCGCCGTCAGCCTCTCCAGCATAACCAGGTAGGCATAGGACAGGGTATCGGCTTGTTCAGCCGCTTCATAGGGCCCGTCAACCTGTGCGACATAGGCATCCGGCAGCGGCTCAGGCAGCCACTCACCGACATAGGTCTCCCGCCTTCGGGATGCGGACTGCATGAGATTAAGACATCGGTTCGTAATGGACTTGGCGACGTAAGCCTTCACATTATGAATACCGGATAAGGATCGCCCGTGCATCTCCGTGAACCAGTCCTGGACTATATCCTCCGCATCCGTGACAGACCCAAGCATCCGGTAAGCGACCGAGAATGCATAGGGTCGGTATGTAAGGTACAGCTGCTCCAGATCAGGCGGATTCTCCTGGGATTGCATGACCCTCTGGTCCTCATTCATATTGCTATGTAAGCCAGCACTCGCTCCTGTATTTGTCATCTGATCACACCACCCGTTTGGCTTAGTCTCATAACGTTTAGACTTATCACTTTATAATATACCAAAGGGAGCCCGCTTAAGGCTCCCTGGTCCATCTAACTTTTCCAGCCTCTATTGCCCTCGATTAATCAAAACACCCCGGATACATTCCAGTTGAAATGGCTATCCGGTTCCAGCTGCAGATCGCATTAATTGCCATAACCAAATCGATATACTCCTTCTCGCTGAAGTGCTCGCGAACCCGCTCATAGACGGACTGCGGGACACCCGAATCCGATATTCGCACAACATATTCCGTAAGCTCCAGCACAGCCTTCTCTTTATCGGAATAGGTCGGAATCTCCCTCCATACACTCAGCAGCATGGCTCGTTCCAAAGGCTCTCCAAGCTGCAGCAGGTCTTTCACGTGAGAATCGATACAATAAGCACAGCCGTTGATCTGAGAGGCGCGAATCTTAATTAGTTCATACAACACCTTATCCAAGCCGCTGCTGCTTACCGCCTGCTCAAATGTCTGCATCGCATTCAGCGCTGTTGGGTTAACTTTCCGATAATTAAATCTTACACTCATCAGGGTTGCCTCCTTAAGTTCTCTTATTAAGAAGACAGGGTATCCCTGGAGTTTGTGACATTCACGATTTCAAAAGTCAACCCCGACTCTCAAGTCCAGCAGCCCACGCCCGTCTGAGCCGAATGACTCTGGCTCTGTTCGCCGTCCCGCTCAAGGCATGCTTCCACATCCGCGCTATTCTGCCTGCCGCCACCAGGTGGTCTGAACACGCTCCTGCTTCCCCCCGACCATGACCGTTTCTCCGATCCGTGGGGTAATCATCTCGACTTCCCGCTTGGCCGCCTCACGCCCGGCACGCTCCACCGGTTCCGTCCATGGATGCAGCGCCAGCGTAAAGCCAGCCCAGTGAATCGGCATCATCACAGCCCCGCGCACATCCAGATGAGCCTGCACCGTCTGCTCAGGCATCATATGAATGCTGGCCCAGCGCTGATCGTACTGTCCGCACTCCATCAAGGTCAGATCGAAGGGTCCATACTTTGCGCCAATCTCGGCAAAATGAGGCCCATACCCGCTGTCCCCGCTATAAAAGATTCTTGCCTGCTCCCCATGAAGAACCCATGAGCACCATAGTGTCGTGTTGCTGGTCAGACTGCGGCCGGAGAAGTGGCGGGCTGGCGTACACACCAGCCTAATGCCTTCAAATTCAGCCTCTTCCCACCAGTCATACTCTTCAATTCGCTCCGGGCTGACTCCCCATCGTTCCAGGTGCGCGGCCACCCCAAGGGGCACGAAGAACCGGCGTACCTTATCCCTGAGCTTCAGTATGGTGACATAGTCCAGGTGATCATAGTGATCATGGGACAGAATTACGGCATCCAGTTCGGGCAAATCTTCAGCCTCGCAAGGAAGCTTATCGCTGTATCGCTTCCCGCCCGCAATGGGGGTTGGCGACGGGGCTCTGCCTAGCATCGGGTCCAGAAAGATCCGCTTCCCGTCAAGCTCCAGAAGGAGGGCAGAGTGTCCGAACCAAGTGACCTTAGCCTCGGAAGACGGACCCGGAGAAGGCGAGTAAGGGACTACATTTAACGGATTGCGGGGCCTTCGGCCGGGACCTCCCTTGATCATATCGATGAGAATGGACAGGTTCCCCTTCAAGCTGTGATCGACCGAGGTCTCAATCAGGTTCACGAATTTGCCCTTCAGGCGATTCTTCGAGCGGTTGATGTGTTCCAGCGACTGCGGCGAAGGCTTTCCGCCAAAGATCGGGTGCAGCAATATATACAGATAGACAATCATAATTAAGATTAATATGGCTGAGACCACGTACATCCATGTAGCCATGAAGACGACCCCTTTTCTAAGTATTCTCAGTATGTAATATTCTGGATGTTCACTATAAATCATACTACTATGCATTATAGATGCCAAATAAAGCCGGAGTATCACAAGAATATAAAGGATCAGTTAAATATAAAGCGAATATAATGAATTTATTTTTACCCGGGTAATATTGACAATTAAGTTATACCCGGGTAAAATTAACTCAACCATTCAGAAAGAGGAGGTTCAATATGCCTATTGAACTAACGCAACCTAACTGCACGGCCTTTTTGGGTACGAGGATCGTCGCCAGTGGTTCTTTACATCACGTTGTTACTACAGTGAAGGGGGCTCTGGATGACAGAGACCTTGCACAGCTGCTTGTTTTTGACGATTCCACAGGGAAGCAAATTGATGTTGATTTTCGCGGGAAGACGGATGACGTGCTCGCACGTTCAGGAGGACTGTCTGGTGACTTGTCCGGTACAGAAGTGAATCCTGAGCCTGCAAGGCGGATCGGCAGGCCCAAGCTGGGGGTTGTATCCGGTGAGGTTACGTTACTGCCACGGCACTGGGATTGGCTTAAGAGTCAACCTGGCGGGGCTTCTGTAACCTTGCGCAAGCTCGTTGAAGAGGCTCGTCGTACCGGAGAAGATCAGAGCAGGATACGGGGGTCCCAGGAAGCCGCTTATTGCTTTATGACCGCTATGGCCGGGAACTTCCCTCATTACGAAGAGGCTCTGCGGGAACTTTATGCGGGTAATTCGGAGAGGTTTAACCAAATTATCGATGACTGGGCACCTGATATCCGGGACCATATCCAGCGATTAGCCGCTAAGGCATTCTCTGAAGGGAATATGTGAATGAGTGAATTGGAGGAGAACACGATCATGAACATCGCGAAAGTGAACGGCATCGATTTGGCCTATGACAGTTTCGGCAATGAAAATGACGAGGCTGTTATCCTGATCGCCGGCCTTGGAACCCAGATGATCCGATGGACGAATTCATTCTGTCAGACATTAGCGGCGCGGGGCTTTCGCGTAATCCGCTTTGACAATCGCGACGCGGGCTGCTCAGCACACTTCAGCCACTATGGGGCGCTGGACTTTGACACACTGGCGGCTACTCTCATGTCGGGGCAGCGACCGGACATCCCTTACACCCTGGATGACATGTCCAAGGACGCGATCGGACTGCTTGACGCCCTTTCCATTGAGCGGGCCCATTTCGTGGGCAGGTCGATGGGCGGAATGATCGCCCAGCTTGCAGCCAGTGAATACCCGGAGCGGGTACTATCGCTCACCTCCATTATGTCCAGCTCCGGCAATCCCGCGCTGCCGCCATCTTCCCCGGATGTCATGGCGATGATGACTAAGCCGGCACCGAGCCCCTTTGAGGATGAAGAAGGTTTTTTGGCGCACAGCCTTTCTTTTGTCAAGCGCATCGCTGGTACGGGCTATCCGTTCAATGAGGACGCTTATCGGGCGCTCATTCTGGAGGAAGCCCAGCGAGCCTACGATCCGGGCAGTACCGGGCGACAAATTGCTGCGATCGCTATCTCCGGTGACCGGCGTCCACAGCTCAGTACGATAACAGTCCCAGCGCTTGTTATTCATGGAATGGACGATCCCCTGTTCGTCCCGGCCTGCGGCGAGGACACGGCGGCGGCTATCCCGGACGCCGAGCTCATGTTGATTGACGGCATGGGACACGACCTGCCGCACCAACTGTACGAAGTAACTGTTGACGCCATAGAGCGAACGGCTCGTCGCCATGGACACGCACGTCTCTAATAGCAACCAGCTAGAGACACGCGGTATCCCATGGACTGCGCATACCCCGGGGGCAGCTCAATCCAATTTACATTACCTTGACTTGACCCTCCCCTCTATGCAAGAATTACCTCAATGAAATGACAGACACGGCTATGAAGAGAAAGAGTAGCTTACTTGCACTGTTTAAGCGAACCGGCGGCTTGGTGAAAGGTCCGGTACAGGAGAGTAGGTGAATGGGTCTCTTCGCTTCAGCCCGAACCCCTCCGGTCACGGCAGGGCAGTAGGCGTTGACGGTTCTCCCCCGTTATCCTTAGGAGGCATGATCAGGTAGGCCATAAGGCTTCTATCCTCGTCATGTTAAATGAGAGGAGCCTGAGGCAGGCTGATTCTCCAACGCAAGTTCCTTATGAACTCTGGCGTTTGCGTGTGGAGAACAGTACTGGGGCTCATTTCAGTAGAGAGCGGCCATTCGTGCCGAAGCTGGGTGGTACCGCGGAGCAGACACTTCGTCCCTTTAGGGATAGAAGTGTCTTTTTGCTGTACTTACCCAAAGCCATAGGAGGTAGATTGGAATGAAACGTATTCTATCCGGGATCAAACCCAGTGGGGATCTCAACATTGGAGGGTACGGGGGTGCCCTGCATCAGTTCGTTCAGCTGCAGCATGATTATGATTGTTTCTTCTTCGTGCCGGATCTTCACGCCGTAACCGTCTTTCAGGACCCCAAAGAGCTGCATCAGCGCTCAAGAGAGATTGCCGCCTACTACATTGCAGCAGGAGTAGATCCTGCCAAAGCGACGATCTTCCTGCAATCTCAGGTGTCAGCCCACACCGAGCTCGGATGGCTGCTGGAGACGCAGGCCCATTTCGGTGAACTGAACCGGATGACCCAGTTCAAGGACAAATCCAGCGAACAGGATGTGGTCAGCTCGGCTCTCTTCACTTATCCGGTGCTGATGGCTGCCGACATCCTTCTCTATCAGGCCACCCACGTACCAGTCGGGGAAGACCAGAAGCAGCATCTTGAGCTTACCCGCACCTTGGCTGAGCGATTCAATAATCGTTACCGGAAGACCTTCACGGTGCCTGAGCCGGTCATTCAAGAGCTCGGCTCCCGGATCATGAGTCTGGATGACCCCACCAAGAAGATGAGCAAAAGCAATCCGAACCGCAGCAGCTACATCCTGCTCCAGGATTCTGCGGATGACATTCGCAAGAAGCTGGCCAGGGCGGTTACCGATTCCGACATGCAGGTTCGCTATGACTGGGACAGCAAACCTGCCGTCAGCAATCTGATTGAAATTTATTCCATCTTCTCCGAAGAGCCGATCTCTGAGATTGAACAGCGTTATCAAGGGCAGGGCTACGGCACCTTCAAGAAGGAGCTTGCCGAAGTCATCGTGAACCGGCTGACCCCGATTCAGACAAGATTCAAAGAGATCGCTATGTCTAGTGAGCTGGACCGGATCCTTCAAGAGGGTGCCGAGCGGGCGGCCGAGGCGGCCTCAAAGACCCTGCTCGCCGCGAAGCAGGCGATGGGGTTTGTAACCTTTTGAAAGTGGAGCAGGCCCCTGGATTCAAGTGGCCCCGCAAGCTACCCACACCTGCTGAAGCGGGTTCCGCAAGGTTTTAATACTCCTCCAATAGATATGGCCTCCTGATCCTTCGCTTAATGATAAGCCGAGGCGAGCAGGAGGTCTTTTACCTATGCACGTTACACGATCAGCACACAAGATCAGCATTTCGCCCCTTGCTAACACAAACAGCTCCACCTATGCTAAATTTAGCAAGATGAAGCTGTTCTTTAACCCTACGATTAGGCCAAGCCTTTAATCTCAAGCAGCTCGTATTCGATTCGCCCCATAGGAGCCTCCACGCTGATCTTGTCGCCGACGGATTTCCCCATGAGCGCTGCGCCCAGCGGGCTCTCGTAAGAAATCTTGTTATCGGCGACGTCCGCCTCTGCGGGTCCTACGATTCTATATTCGATTTGTTCGGCGAATTCCACATCATTTAGAATGACGACAGAACCGACCGAAACAACGGAATTGTCGATATGGTCTACAATCCTTGCGTTCTTCAGCATTTTCTCAATCGTAAGCACTCTCGTCTCCATAAAGGATTGATCATTCTTGGCTGAGTGGTACTCACTGTTCTCTTTAAGGTCTCCATAGCTGATTGCCGTCTTGAGGCGCTCTGCGAGCTCTCTGCGCTTGACCGTAGTCAGCTCTTCCAATTCGCGTTCCAGCTGGGCATAACCCTCGCGTGTCATAATTATTTCATCTTTAGACATTTCCGTACCTCCAGTATAAATTCAACTCATGCTACTAATCATTGTAACCGATTTGAAGCTGCCCGTGATGGGTTAATCCGGACTCTGCTGATTTTTAATATAATGGGCAGATGCCCCCCGGTCCTATTCACAGACCGCACGCAATGACAGGAATTCCACATTTACCGGTGATAACATCAAGTACAAAGGAGGTGATGCGGTATGGATTGGCTGAACCGGATGAACAAGGCTATTGATATGATGGAGGACATGATGGAGGAACCTTTTGATATAGGCGAGGTCGCCAAAGCGGCTTACTCCTCCCCTTTCCACTTTCAGCGCATGTTCCATATGCTGACTAGTATGACTGTGGCGGAATATGTTCGCAAGCGCAGATTGACATTAGCTGCACAGGAACTGGCCAGTTCCGGATCCAGGGTGCTCGATATTGCGCTGAGATTCGGCTACGAATCCCCGGAGTCTTTCTCCAAGGCCTTCCGGAAGCTGCACGGGGTTCCTCCATCGGAGGCGCGTAATCCGGGAGTTACCCTCAAGGCCTTCCCCCGCATCTCTTTCCATCTATCACTGAAGGGAGATCAAGGAATGGACTATCAGATTGTGGAGCAAGAGGCCTATCAGGTTGCAGGCAAGTTAATCCAGGTTACTTCCCAGGATGGGGAGAACCTTCGGATGATTCCAAAGTTCTGGAATACCTGTAATACCGACGGGACATCGGGTAGGCTGCTTAAGATCGGACAGGACAAGAATCTGCTCGGCATCTGCCTGGATATGCAGCAGGATCAGGAGCTGTTCAATTACATGATCTGTACCCGAGTCAGCCCCGGAACCCCGCTGGAAGATGAGTTTACTGTGCGGACCATTCCCGCTGCGACCTGGGCGGTATTCACTTCGGTAGGACCGATGCCAGGGGCGATTCAGGATGTGTGGAGAAGGATCTATCAGGACTGGTTCCCGTCTACAGGGTATGAACACGCCGCTGGTCCCGAAGTTGAGCTGTATCCTGCGGGTGATATTTCGTCCGGAAGCTATCAGTGTGAGGTCTGGATTCCTGTGATCAAAAAATAACTACAGACATCGGCAGCCGTTTAATTCTCTCTTCTCCTTATTGGCACATCCGGGCAGACTTTTGGCGTATAGATCATATCTTTAATCATGCTGCCTCGCTTACACTAGTGTCGCATGAACGCCTGATCTGTTGGCATTTCGGTATGAATTAGCCACAGAACCAAGGGACCCAAAGGGGGAATTAACATGGCAAAAAAGATCGCAATCATCATCGGACATCCGGACCAGGAAAGCTATTGCTGCGCATTGGCCGAAGCCTATAAGAAAGGGGCCCATTCCAGCGGAGCCGAGATTCGCTGCATTGAGCTTGGCAGGCTAAATTTCAATCCCAACCTTATGTACGGTTACTCGAAACGGATGGAGCTTGAGGAGGATCTACTGGCGGCACAGAAGGCGATCAGTTGGGCTGATCATCTGGTCTTTGTCTATCCGACCTGGTGGGGCACGATGCCGGCCCTCATGAAGGGCTTCATTGACCGCACGTTTCTGCCGGACTTCGCTTACCAGAACGTGCCGGGATCCCCTCTCCCCAAGAAGCTTCTAAAGGGAAAGACCGCCCATCTCCTGGTCACGATGGATTCGCCGCACTGGTATTACAAGTGGGTGGCGAAGCAGGCTGGACACCATATCATGAAACGCAGCATTCTCGGATTCTGCGGAGTAGCGCCTGTCCGAATCACAGAATTCGGACCCATCAAGACCTCCACCGCAGAACGGCGGCAGCAGTGGCTTGATCAAACTCTACAGCTAGGCTCCAAATTAGCATAAAATGTACGACTGACCCAGAATCCTAGAATCAGGAGCTGCAAGAGCTGTAAGCACTGTTCAGCCGATACATCCTGAATTCACCGCACAACTAACCGCAACAACGGCTAGATCCCATAGATGCGATTCAATTCATGGAACAGAGCACGGACATACATGAGTTGCGAACCGTCGTACTAATGCGGCTGAGTATGCAAACAAGGCCTCCTATCCACTTACGTGGAACAGAAGGCCTTGTTATATAGGGGCGATTAATCGCCCCTCCTACCTAGTTGCATTCCTACTTTTATACTTTAAATCGGCTGACCAAGGCTTGCAGCTCCTGTGACATCTTGCTTAACGCTTCAGCTGAGGAAGCCACTTCTTCCATCGAAGCATTCTGCTCCTCCGCTGATGCGGCTACATTCTGGGTATTCGCAGAAGACTGCTCTGCGATCAGCGCAATATTCTCCATAATCTCCACCATCATGCGGGCACTTGCATTTGCCTGCTCAATAACGGCCGATACATCACGTGTCTCGGAGGTTACCTGCTGGATAGAACTTAGGATATCCGTGAACACCTCTCCTGTACGGTCCACCTGCTTAATTCCCTCCTGGAAAATCTCGGTCCCTTCATTCATGGACACCACAGCTCTCTCCGCCTCATTCTGTACCTCCAAGATAAGATCCCGGATCTGTGCAGCGGCATCCGTCGTCTGCTCTGCGAGTTTGCGGACTTCACCGGCAACCACCGCGAATCCTCTACCCTGCTCTCCTGCTCGTGCTGCCTCAATGGAAGCATTTAGGGCCAGCAGGTTCGTCTGACCAGCAATTTCCGTAATTAACTTCACGATCTGGCCGATCTCGTTTGATTTCTCACCCAAAGAGTTGACTACTTCAGCCGAGGTCTTGACGGATTGCTGGACCAGGCTCATCTGCCGGATCGTCTCGGTGACGACCGCATTTCCCTGTCCTGCCTTCTCATTAGCAAGGTCGGTCAGCCCGGTGACTGCGCGAATGGAGGATTCGGCCTGATCCATGCCTTTGGAGATCTCGCCTACAGCCTGTGTGGCTTCATGTGCGCTGCTTACCTGCTTCTCAGATCCGGTAGCAGCTTCCTGCATCGATATCGTGATCTGTTCGGTAGCCCGGCCGGTCTGCTCCGCATTAGCGGCTAGTTCTTCCGCAGTTGCCGCTACCTGCTCGGTGTTGAATCCCACCTGGGAGATTACATTCCGCAGATTGAGCTTCATCTGGTTAAAAGACCGGGCCAGATCGCCGATCTCATCACGGCTCTTCACGGCAATATCTTCCTGATCCAGGTACCCTTCGGCGATTTTCTCTGCGCCCTGAGCTAGCGCCTTCACGGATCTTGAGATCAATCTGGAAATGATAATCCCAATGATGGCCGCTAGCAGGATCGAAATAAGGCTGACGATAACAAGCGTAGTCTTCACCGAGTCAACAAGCGCCGTCGTGTCTTTGCTTCCCTGGCTCATAAGTTGTTCCTGACTCTTAACGATCTGATCGGCTATTTCCCGCAAATCCCTAGCAATAGGTAAAACTTTCTCTGCTGCGAATTGCTTAGCCTGATCCAACTGACCTGTCTTCATCATTGCGGCTGACTGATCCGCGTTAATCTTAAACTGTTCATTCAAGGAATCCATGTGCTTCAGCCGATCTTTATTTGCTGCAATCGTTACAAGGCTTCCAGTTTCTTTGATATTATCCTTAAGCTCTTTATAGGCTGAGGTCAGAGCATCTGCAGCCCCTTCCTCCTGCAGCAGCAGCGCTCTTAAATTACTAATTTCCCGCGAAGCAGAATTCTGCATATCCTTGGTATTTGCTAGAATCACAGCCCGCCGGTCTACCAGATCCGAATAGGTCTCATCCACCCTTTGCAGCTGGGTATAAGAGATATAACTTATAATGCCCAGCAGTACGGCAATACTCAAAAAGCTTGCAACCAACTTCTGTCCTAGCGTCAATTTCATATCTTGTTGTCCTCCTAGATGATGTTCCTCTAATAGTAATTAAATTGGAAAGAAAAAACAATAGTGAAAACGGATTCAAAGCTATCGATTTAGCATATAAAACACCTCATCTAGGCATAAGAAGTCCGGCATATCCCTACCCAAGAAACGCAAGAAGAACAGAGGCTTATAAGAATACGAAATATATAAGTGCGGCAAGCACAATACGATACAGCGCAAAAGGAACCAGCTTAATCCGATTGATCAGCTTCAGGAAGAACCGGATGGAGATCAGTGCGAAGACGAAAGCACTGATGAAGCCTACGATGAAAAAGGGAATGACCTCAGGCGTGATAGAGTCCCAATTCTTAAGCAAGGAGAAGAAGCTCACTCCTGCCATGATCGGAACAGCCATAATGAAGGTAAAGTCGGCCGCAGTCCGGTGCTTCATTCCGAGCAGGACACCTCCCGAGATCGTGGAGCCGGAGCGTGAGAATCCAGGCCACATGGATAGACACTGGATCAGACCTACGATAAAAGCCTGCTTGTATGTAATTTGATCCACAGACACAGTCTTCGGCTCACGAGGCCCGAACCGGTCAGCAACAATCATCAGAATCGCTCCAAGCACAAGTCCGATGACCACGGTCTGAGTGGAGAACAAATAAGTATCGACCAGATCATCCAATAACAGATACAGGACTCCCGCAGGAATTAGGGCCACGATAACTTGTCCAAGATTCAGACGCTGCCCCGTGGTCGTCTGACCCGGAATTTTCTTCAGACCCAGCAAATTCAGGAACCGGTCCCGCATAAGCACAACAACCGCTAGGATGGAACCAAGCTGAATAACAATCTTGAACGTCACGGCTACCTCGGGGGTGAACATTTTGTTCGTCTGGAACAGGAAATCATCCACAATAATCATATGACCTGTAGAGGATACCGGTGCAAACTCAGTTATCCCCTCAACAAGCCCCAGAATCAGGGCCACAAATGCTTCCCACAAATTCAAGCTATTTCACACTCCTAATCATAGTTACAAACAGTGTACCTGCTCAGAAGGCTTCCTTTCAAACTTATACCATTTATAGGGACCCGAAAGGTTGCAATTTCTTCATAATGTAAATGCAACAATTAATAAACTTGCTCCTACCTGGGTATTAGCCCAGCCCTAATTCACTCCTTCTACATACATTACATTAGCCCACTACCTAGAAGGAGTGAAATCACTATGGGATTTAACCCACCGCCAGGACCGTTTAACCCGCAGAACCCGCAAGGATCACAAGGACCATTCGGGTCCCAAGGTCCATTTGGACCTCCGGGGTCGTTCACGCCAGGATTCCCAGGAACCGGCGGACCCGGCATGCCGCCCGGACCGCAAGGTCCCGGGGGAGCACCGCAGCCACCCTCATCCCCTCCACCGTCTTTTGTCCCTCAACAGCAGGTGTCAGCTTATGCCGTTGACCCCGGCTCCATCGTCCGCTGTTTGTTCCGCTTCACTTACATTTGGCAGACGAATGGGGACCAATACTGGTTCTATCCGGTCTTTGTCGGACGCACCTCCGTATCGGGCTATAGATTTTTCGGGGGACGCTGGAACTATTACGGAGTTGATCTGAGAAGAATCAGTTCATTTACATGCTACTGATGATCAGGGCACGAATAAGTGCAGCGAAATTCTCCATAATAGGGATGTAGACTTAAGGCCTGAATGGAGGATTTGGCATGATTGACAATCTTGAAAGCAGCTATAACTGTGCCAGTGCGGGAGATGATCTGCATCAGCTTAAGCAGGAGCTTGCTTCGCTGCGCGCACAGGGGACACAGACTCAGGAACACCAGGAGACTATTAATCGGCTGGAGAACCAGATTTCGTTCATCATGAACAAATGCGGCATTAATCATTGATCCGTAGAGCTTCTTCAGCACTTAAGCCCTCTCCCGCCACATGGCGGAGAGAGGGCTTATTTCAGGTTCATTTATTCAGAATACTATCCTCCAGCATTGCGGACTTATCCCCGTACTCCTTAATAATATGTCTCTCTCCCCAGGAACAGAGTGAATCGAGAATCTCCTTCAGGCTCCAGCCATATTCTGTGAGTTCGTACTCCACTCTCGGAGGAACCTCGTTATAGCTGATCCGATTCACAATACCATCCTCCACCAGCTCCCTAAGCTGCTGGGTCAGCATCTTCTGGGTTATGCCCGGCATAAGTGCCTTTAGCTCGCTTGTCCGCCGTTTGCCATGCGTTAGGTGGCACAGGATCACACATTTCCATTTTCCTCCGATGACCTCAAGGGTCGCTTCAATCGATATATTATATTTCTTGCGGGCTTCCATCCTTTATTCCTCCAATAGTTACTTTTTGGTGACTATATAACTTACAAGTACGTACTATTCATTTTGAATCAGTTCATACATAATAACATTTGCCGGTTGGCAATGACTATACTAGGAGTGGATGAAATGTCTTTAGATAAAAAAAGAAGCACGTTCGCGCTTCTGGCGCTGGCCATTAGTGCTTTTGCTATTGGAACGACGGAGTTCATCAGCGTAGGCCTGCTGCCTCTAATCGCAGGTAACCTGCATATCACGGTCCCCCTTGCCGGACTGACCGTTACCCTGTACGCCCTTGGGGTTACCTTCGGAGCCCCTGTATTGACCTCTTTGACCTCGGGAGTTCCACGCAAGACGCTGCTGATGTGGATTATGCTTGTCTTTATTGTAGGCAACAGCCTGGCCGCTTTCTCAGGCAGCATCGCCCTGCTCCTTACCGCGCGCGTGATCTCTGCGCTTGCCCACGGGGTATTTATGTCGATCGGCTCTACGATCGCGGCTGATCTTGTGCCCGAGAACCGCAGGGCGAGCGCGATCTCCATCATGTTCTCAGGGCTGACCATTGCCACCGTTACCGGGGTGCCGCTGGGAACCTGGATCGGCCAGCAGCTGGGTTGGCGGGCTGCGTTCATGGCCATTGCTGTTGTCGGTATTATTGCCTTTATCGCCAATGTGATCCTCGTGCCTTCAGGACTTCGCAAAGGGAACCGTACGCCGGTGAGTGAGCAGCTTAGACTGATCACCAATGGACGACTGCTGCTCTCCTTCGCTATTACCGCACTCGGCTATGGCGGGACATTTGTGGTCTTCACTTATCTGTCCCCACTGCTGCATGACATCACCGGCTTCAAGGAAGGAACGGTAGCCTTCCTGCTCCTGCTCTACGGCATCGCCATTGCCATAGGCAACGTCATCGGCGGGAAAGCAGCCAACCGGAATCCGGTCTCCGCCCTGTTCTACATGTTCGCCGCCCAGGCGCTCATCCTGTTCATTCTGATGTTCACCGCTCCCTTCAAGACTGCGGGACTGATTACCGTACTCTTCATGGGTCTCCTCGCGTTCATGAATGTGCCTGGTCTGCAGATCTTCGTTCTCACGCTGGCCGAGCGGTATGTACCGAAGGCAGTAGATGTTGCCTCCGCGCTCAATATTGCCGCTTTCAACGCAGGCATTGCGCTTGGGGCTTATCTTGGCGGCATCGTAACCGAGAAGCTCGGGCTCATCCATACGACATGGGTCGGGGCGCTGATGGTGCTGGCCGCCGTGCTGCTGACAGGCTGGAGCCGCGCCCTGGAACGCAGCGATCGTCCTGCAGTACAAGCTGTACCCAAGCCTAACTGCTGACCTCATCAGGGCAGGCTAAAAAGACCCTCCCGCATGTCACCTGCGGAGGGTCTTGTACATATTTAGTGCACAAAGCTTGGGGATATCCAGAGCCCAAGTTGACCTACTCCCTCCCCATATACCTGCTACCACGCCATTTCGGCGGATCAGGTATTTTTGCGAACAAAGGCATCCAGCAGATCAGCCACACTAACATCCCCGAGCTCTTCGGCTATCCGGTCCGCCTTCGTCTTCCTTCTGATGGAACCTGTCAGTACGATTTCAATATTTTGGTCTTTGTCCAGCAGGATGGAGTTGACCTCAAGCACATTCGTAAGCAAGCCGACAACCACTGCGATCTGCTGGGGGGATAGCTTGGCGGGGGCATTCTTCTTTTTACCATTGCTGCCATTACCATTACTTCCATTGCCATTGCCGCTGCCACTGCTGCCCTTATTCCCGTTACCACCGTTGCCGCTATTCCTCACGGGCCTCTCCCCCAAAATTTACACTATAATCGTATTCCCTGTGTCCGCGCCACCTTCCTCTTTACCGAGCCCCATAGCGAAGGCTGCAAAAATAACAGCCATCACAATTGCCGTAATTAATATCTTATTGTTCTCTTCATCCATATCCGGACCACCCTATCTTCATTTCTATCCTGCTTCATCATATGACAGCTTCTTCAAGAGGTGCACCTCTCCGCCCAGAGATGAATAATGTACAGCACAGGCGTATACAACAAATTGAATGAGGCGGTGTTAGTTAATTATGTATTACCAACCTTATGTGATTCCTCACCCTGCAGCTTTTCACTCCGTGTCCTATTATCGCAACAGCGACCTTGTAATCAAGCTTGTCGGGGAGTCGATTCAAGGTGAACGGAATGATGAGTTGTTCTATGACGCCCTTATTAAAATGGCTCCTACTCAGCAAGAGAAGGATGTTATTATCAGTATCCGCAACGATGAGAGAAAGCACCGGAAAATGTTCCGGACCCTGTATACCCAGTTAACGGGAATGGCTCCTCCGACAGGGGAGAATGAACCGGCAGAGGCACTGCCCGCTACTTATCTGGAGGGAATCGAGAAAGCGCTCATGGGGGAGTTAAAAGCTTTTGAGAAATACCGCACGATCTATTTGAATATTGATCCTAAGTACCGTGATTGGATATTCGAGATCATGACCGACGAACTCAAACATGCGTCCTATTACAACTGGCTGTACGCCAAGAACAAATAAGAGTGCGGGAGCAGGCTATTTGAGCTTCTCCTGAATTGTGGTATATTTAAGGCGTTAATTGTAGAAGAAAACATCATATGTCTTAATTTCACTAGGGGAGCCAGCCGGCTGAGACGAAGTAACGCTTCGGACCCTTGGAACCTGATCTGGATCATACCAGCGTAGGGAAGTGGAGCGCCTATGAATTGTTGTTTGGATCCTTGAACTAAACAAAGTCAGGCCCTTCATCCCTTTGCGGGAATGGAGGGCCTTTTCGAGTTTTCTTCTTAACAAATTTCGCAGGTGTAGATATCTTGGACGGCTTCAACCTGTCTTAATCTGTCTCACCTTATACGGGAGGTCTGCCTTATAACACCCATCTTATCTCTGGATCATTTGTCTTACTCATATGACTATTCTTCCATGTCCGTATCCAAGTGGCCGCCAATTCTTGACCAACTGTCTCTGGAGGTACACCATGGAGAATTTGTATCCCTAATTGGTCCAAGCGGGTGTGGCAAAAGCACGCTCTTCAAGCTGATCGCCGGCCTGCTAGAGCCGACAGGCGGTGCCATCAGCTGGACTGGCGGTGAGGTGTCAAAGCGTCTCGGGGCCATCTCCTACATGCCGCAGCAGGACCTGCTGCTGCCCTGGAGAACCGTAAGGGACAACTGCCTGCTTCCATGGGAACTAAAGAAGGGCCGGTTGGAGCCAGGGAAGCATGGGGCGGTGCCAGGGAAGCTGAAGAAGAGCCGGGCGGAGCAAGCCGCGCAGCTTGCCTTCATCACGGACATGCTTGAGCGATTCGGTCTCGGCCGCTGGGCAGACGCCTATCCCCATGAGCTGTCTGGGGGAATGCGCCAGCGGGCGGCCTTCCTTCGGACGCTTGCCGCAGGCGGCGATCTGATGCTGCTCGACGAGCCGTTCGGCGCACTCGACGCGCTGACCAAGCGGGAGATGCAACACTGGCTGCTAAGTCTGTGGGGGGAGCTGCAGCGGACCGTCCTGTTCATCACACATGATCTGGAGGAAGCCCTCCTGCTGAGTGACCGGATTCTGCTCATGCCGCGCGGAGGCGGGGCTCTGGAGGAGATCAACGTCGATCTGCCGCGCCCCCGTCAGGCTGGAGTGCATGCCACGCCTCGGTTCCTTGAGCTTCGGATGGAACTCGAGCAGCGGCTTACCGGAGCTGATCTCCGATGACGATGACTGCCTTTATCCATCACCTTCGTAAGCTGCTGCGCAGCTACGGGCCTTTCCTGCTGCTGCTCATCATGATTGTGACCCTGTGGGAATGGCTTGTCCGCAGCGGGACTGTTCCCGCTTTTATTGTGCCGGCTCCAAGTTCCATTATGATGGCCCTGATCCATAATCGGGGGCTGCTGTTCGGCACGCACCTGCCGGTCACACTGGCCGAGGCAGCGCTGGGGTTCGCCCTGTCTGTCCTGCTGGGAACCGGCCTCGGCACCTGGATGCATATGTCCCGCACGGTGGAGAGAGCCGTGTATCCTTTTGTCATTATCAGCCAGACTCTCCCGCTCATTGCCTTATCCCCCATCTTCATCATGTGGTTCGGCTATTCGATCTGGAGCAAGGTCGCCGTGGTTATCCTTACGGCCTTCTTCCCGATCGTAGTGGGTACCTACGATGGACTGCGAACGGGAGGCCAAGCGTACAGCGATCTGCTGCGCACGATGGGCGCAAGCCGGCTTCAACTGCTGCTGAAGCTGCAGGTTCCGCTTGCACTTCCATCCTTCTTCTCCGGACTTAAGCTCTCCGTGGTCTACTGTGTCATCGGGGCCACGATTGGAGAATGGCTCGGCGGAAGCAGCGGACTTGGGTATTACAGCCGCCGAATGGCAGGAAATCTGCAAAGTGATGCGCTGTTCTCGGCCGTACTTCTGCTATCCCTGCTCGGTTTGGCGCTGTTTCTGGGGGTGGCTTTAATCGAAAAGGCTGTTCTCGGCCGGGGCGGCTTTGCTGCTATGACAGGACGTGCCCGTAGGAAGAACATCTAACATGGAATGAACTAAAGAAATGAACGCATTACATATATCCATAACGAAAAGAGGTCACTTTTCATGTCTAAATCTATTAAATTCTCCCTTCTGCTGCTCTCCCTAATGTGGGTGCTTGGCGGATGCAGCTCCAATTCAGGTGCCGGGCAGCAAGAGGCCAATTCCTCAGCCTCTCCCAAGGCAAAGCCGCTGCAAAAGCTTAGCATCATGCTGGACTGGTACCCGAATGCGGTTCACTCCTTTTTGTACGCGGCCAAGGAAAAGGGCTATTTCGCCGCTGAAGGCTTGGATGTTGATATTCAAATGCCCGCCGACACGAATGATGCGCTAAAGCTGACGGCCGCCGGCAAGATTGATCTGGCCCTCAGCTACCAGCCTCAGGTCCTGATGGCCCGGGGTGAGCAGATCCCTGTCCAATCGATCGGAGCTGTAGTTAGACATCCGCTGAATCATCTCATGGTAGCCGCGGATAGCGGGATCACACGCCCCAAGGACCTTGCTGGACGTACCGTGGGCTTCTCCTCCATTCCACTCTATGAAGCCATGGTCAAGACCATGGTCAAGCAGGATGGCGGGGACCCGGATTCTGTGAAGCTGGTCGACGTCGGATTCGACCTGATTCCAGCCCTGTCCACCGGACAAGTGAACGGGTTAATTGGCGGCTTCATTAACCATGAACAGCTTCTGCTTCAGAAGGAAGGGCATCCGGTCACTTCCATAGACCCTACCAAATATGGAGTGCCAGACTACTACGAACTTGTTCTGGTAGCCAGTGAATCCGGGCTCTCGAATAAGCAGGATGAGCTGCGGCGGTTCATGAAAGCTGCGGCGGAAGGCCAGCGCTATGTTAGCGAGCATCCGCAGGATGCCCTGAACATCCTGATGAAGCACGAAGACAGCACCTCCCCGCTGGATGCGGATATTGAGAGCAAGAGTCTGGACATTCTGCTGCCGCTTATGGATGCGGGAGACAAGACCTTCGGTTATCAGGACCCGGACTCCTGGACTCGGGTGGAGAAATGGCTGACCGATAACGGACTGCTTAAGCCGCAATCCGGCGTGAAGGCCCAGGATGCCTTTGTTAATCTGTAGACCGGGACTCCCGGGCGGTTCTGTCCGCGCATTCGCATTTAAATCTAAGGAGGAATTATCATGACTTATTTATCTAAAGTACGGGAGCAGAATCCCCTGATTCACAACATTACGAATATTGTCGTGGCCAACTTCTCGGCCAATGGGCTGCTGGCCCTCGGCGCCTCGCCATTCATGGCAGACTCCCATGAAGAGGTAGAAGATGTGGCGCAGATGGCGGCTGCAGTCGTTCTGAATATCGGCACACTGAATGAATATGCCATTCAGTCCATGCTCCTGGCAGGCAAATCAGCCAACCGGCATGGCGTGCCTGTCGTGCTTGACCCGGTTGGCGCTGGCGCCACAGCTTTCCGCACGGAGGTAACTGCGCGGCTTACCCGCGAAATTAAGCTTGCGGCCCTAAGAGGCAACGCGGCGGAGGTCGCGAACGTGGTGGGCCGCGCCTGGAGCAGCAAGGGCGTAGATGCCGGGGAGGGCGAAGGCGACGTTGTCAGCATTGCCGAAGAAGCCGCGACCAAGCTGGGCTCTATCGCGATTATTACCGGCAAAGACGATGTTATTGCTGACGGGAACAGCACCTATATTGTAAGCAATGGTCATCCGATATTGACCAAGGTTACGGGAACGGGCTGCCTGCTCAGCGCCGTGGTTGGCGCCTTTCTTGCTGTAGCGGGAGAGGCCAAGGCCGAGGCGGTCGCCGAAGGCATCTCCTTCTACGGCGTAGCCGCCGAGCTTGCATACGAATTGACGGAAGGAAAAGGCCCTGGCAGCTTCCAGACGGAGTTCCTTAACCAGCTTGCCGTTCTTACACCGGAACGCTTCCTGGAGCGTTCCAGAATTGCCCGGCACAGATAACAACCGGCGTGCGCAGATAGCAGATTTTAGAACCGAGTTAACAGATAACGGTTAGCTGTTAGCTGTAGCAATTAGCACTTAGCGCAGGTACAAGAGCACCAAAAAAAGGCTGGCAGCAGCCCAGCCAAATCAGATAAGCAAGAAGGAGGTCTTCCGAGTATGACCATCAAGAAAGCATTGACCATCGCCGGCTCCGACAGCGGCGGCGGGGCTGGTATCCAGGCGGATATCAAGACTTTTCAGGAGCTGGGTGTCTACGGAATGTCCGCTCTTACGGCGGTAACCGCACAGAACACGCTCGGTGTGCAAGGGGTCTATCCTCTTGAAGCAGAAGCTGTTGCTCGCCAGCTCGATTCGGTTGGCGAGGATTTAGGGCCGGATGCGGTTAAGACGGGCATGCTGTTCAGCCCGGAGATTGTCCGCATCGTGGCGGATAAGGCGCAGCAGTACCAGTGGCGCAATCTGGTTGTTGATCCGGTGATGATTGCCAAGGGCGGGGCTCCTCTCCTACAGCAGGAAGCCGTGCGCACGGTAGTTCACTATCTGCTGCCGCTTGCCATGGTGGTTACTCCCAATATTCCCGAGGCAGAGCTGCTCACGGATATGAAGATTACTACTCTGCAGCAGCGGGAGGAAGCAGCAAGAAGGCTGGTGCAGACAGGCGCCCGTTATGTAGTCATCAAAGGTGGACATGCCGCCGAGACCGAGCCTGCGGTGGATGTTCTCTTCGACGGGCATGAATTCATGTACCTGGAGAGTCCGAGGATTCCTACACGGCATACGCACGGGACAGGCTGCACCTTCTCGGCTGCGGTTGCGGCAGGGCTGGCGCAAGGACACTCGGCCTACGACGCAATCCGAACCGCGAAGCTGTTCATTCAGGCAGCCATTGAGGACGGCCTGCATATCGGCGGGGGGCATGGGCCTACCAATCATTTTGCCTATCAGCAAAGAAAGCGGGGTGCGGGAGATGTCAGACCCTAACCGGATTCCTTCATCGGTTATACGCAGTCTGCTCGAGGTCTATTTCATTATGGGCAGTGTGAACTGCCGCCTTGACCCGGCGGAAGTGCTGACAGAGGCTCTTGGCGGGGGAATTACGTTATTTCAATTCAGGGAAAAGGGGAACGGCGCCCTGACGGGAAGCGCGAAGTTCGAACTGGCTAAGAGCCTAATGCAGCTGTGCCGGGCACATGGCGTACCTTTTATCGTGAACGATGACCTGGATCTGGCCATCGCGCTGGACGCGGATGGCATTCATGTAGGCCAGGATGATGCTCCTGCCAGCATGATCCGCCGCAGGCTGGGATCAGGCAAGATCATCGGCGTCTCCGCCCATACCCTGCAGGAAGTGCAGCAGGCTATTGAAGACGGCGCCGATTATCTGGGCGTTGGCCCAGTCTACCCGACCTCCTCGAAGGAGGATGCCCAGCCTGTAAACGGAACGCGGTTAATCGAGGAGCTGCGATTGCAAGGTATAGATATCCCTTTGGTCGGCATCGGAGGCATCACGCTTTCCAATGCCGCGCCGGTCATTGCCGCAGGGGCGGACGGCATTTCGCTGATCTCCGCCATAGCACAAGCAGATCAGATCAGCGAAACGGCGAGGCGATTTTTGAAGACGGTGGAGGAAGGATTACGCCACCGGGAATAGGCACGACTTATTTTACTGCAATATAGATTCGAACTACCGCATCACCAGGATTGAAATCACGCGCATCATACAGCTCATAATCTCCGGTGTATGCCCGCTGCTCCTCTGCATCCTCGAAGTAGGACCAGATCCGGCCCCAAGCCTCGGCTACTACCTCGTGTACGGGCCCCCGGTTCGTGGTGAACACCTTGTACTTCGCTGCCGGTACAACTGCTGTCTGCAGTCCGCTGAGGTCAGCAGACTCACTGCCGCTCAGCTCATGGCCGATTAGAAGCGTGTAGGCCCCGGAAGCATCACTTTCATAATCTGTATACAGTGCATAGAGCAAATGGGGATGCTCTGCGTGAATCCGATCTGCAATTGCGCTCTTGAAATAGGCTTCCCACAGCCCGGGGATTTGCCCGCTCGGGCCGGCCTCCTGGCTGTTGGTCGTTCGGCAGCTGATCCCCGCCAGTCTAAGCTCGGACCCTTGTATGTACTCTTCACTCATTTCTCTCATCCTCTTTTCTATTGGTATGACTTCATTCTACTTTGGAAAAGTGGACATCTGTGTGTCCGGGTTCGGATATAGACTGAGAATTCTCTGAACCCGGCGGCAGATTTCATCTGCCACCTCGACCGGCTGCTCGATACGAACCTGCTCACCAAAGCTGAGAATCATCCCATAGAACCACTCATCTACCGGATAAAGACCTTTCACTCTCATCATGCCGCCAGGAAGCTGTGTAATCAGCTCAGGGGAGAACATATCCTGAACCCGGTACCGTACTTCGGGACTGAAGGTCAGCACCACTTCCCGTATGTGATGTCTGGACCATTCCTGATTCCATTCATAGCGATCCAGCGAAGGTGCCTCACGACGCACGAAGAAACCCTCCATCAGCTCAAGATCCTGCATTCGGGTTAGACGGAACATCCGAAATTCATTCCGAAGTCTGCAGAAAGCATGCAAGTACCATAAGTGCCCTTTCAGAATCAGGGAACAAGGCTCTGCCATCCGCTCGGTCTGTGTTCCATTCATATTACTGTAACTGAATCTAATCAATTGCAGCCTCTCTATGGCCGTCTTCAGCAAGCTGACCTTCGACTTGGCGTCTGGCCCCTGCCCCCATGGGTTGAAGTCAAATACGATTCTCGCGCCTTGATCAGTTGCCTGCAGATCTGATCTGCTGAGCAGGGTCTGCACCTTCTCCAGCAGATTGTCGATGTTCTTGTCTTCGATGGCGGTACCCATACCCTTGATGGCAGCCACAACCGAGGTAATCTCATCCAGGGTAAGGAACTGACGATGAATCGTATAATGCTCCATAATCTCAAAGCCGCCTGTTGTCCCTTGATGGGCTACAACCGGAATTCCCGCTTGGTTTAGCGTATCCATATCCCGGTATATGGTCTTGGTCGAGACTTCGAACCTGTCCGCAAGCTCGGCGGCACTAACCCGTCCGCGATTGAGCAGCAGCACGGTTATGGCCAGCAAACGGTCAATTTTCATAACAATCTTCCTCTCCCTAATATGCTCCCCCTGCATCAAATCAAGGACCTACCAACGACATTCGGCCAGCCCTTCCATACTTCCCGGCATATAAAAAAGCAGACGATTTCCGTCTGCCTGAGTATACTCCATGTGCATGCCCGATTGGATCTAGCCTACTGTAACCGGGTCTTGATCTTTCTTGATCTGCTTGCTTCTAAGCTGTCCGCAGGCCGCATCAATATCGGTGCCATGCTCCAATCGCACACTGACGCTGACATTCTGCTTCTTGAGCGTATCGTAGAACGCACGGATGGTCTCCCGCTCCGGACGCTGATATTGACTGTGCTCGTCAACCGGATTGTAAGGAATCAGATTCACATTAGCCAGACTACGGCGTTCGCCGATCAGTTCAGCCAGTTCAAGCGCATGCTCTCTCTGGTCATTGATGTCCTTAAGCATGATATATTCCAAGGTGATTCTGCGGTTGGTCCGCTCCAGATAGTAGTCAATGGCCTCCATCAGCTGCTCAATCGGAATGGCCCGGTTAATCTTCATAATCCGGGAACGAATCTCATTGTTCGGCGCATGCAGCGAGATGGCCAGATTCACCCGCAGATCGGTATCTGCGAATTCCTTGATCTTGTCCGCCAGGCCGCTGGTGGATACCGTGATATGTCTAGCTGCAATTGCGAGCCCCTTCTGATCCTTCACCACTTGAATGAAGTTCACCATGTTCGTGAAATTGTCGAATGGCTCGCCAATCCCCATCACAACGATATGGCTGACCCGCTCGCCTTGACCCGCGGCATCCAGATACAGCTGGACCTTCATAATTTGCTCCACAACTTCGCCGCCGGATAGATCCCGGCTCTTCTTCAGCAGCCCGCTCGCACAAAAGCTGCATCCGATGTTGCAGCCGACCTGGGTCGTTACACATACGGACAGGCCGAACTTGTGCCGCATCAGCACAGTCTCAATCAGATTTCCATCCTGCAGTCTGAACAGGAACTTGACCGTACCGTCCTTAGACTCCTGCTTCACATGCTCGGTCAGCGTCTGAATGACGAAATGGTCCGCAAGCAGCTGAATACATTCGGGGTTTACCTCCGTCATTTCTGCGAAGTCCGTAATCCGCTTCACATAGAGTGCCTCCCATACCTGGGAAGCCCGGAACTTGCGATGCCCGCGCTCTTCGAGCCAAGCGGTCAGCTGCTCGAACGTCAAGCCATATATAGTTACTTTATTTATCATGATTTATCCTCTTTCCAAACGCTTGAATTCTGTCTTTCTTCTCCAGAACCGCGGCTCGCGCAGTCTATAATATTGTCCCAGACTTCTATTATGAACACAAGAGCCACGGCATGATTTCCAGAAAAGTTACGTCCTCAGAAGTGGTTTTACCATCCGTTTACAAAATGGGCGCACAGCTCAGCAGATATCCGGCCATTCCCCCGGCTCCTTCGTGAATACACTAACTCTATATGATCTGTTTCGGATGAAGGGAAGCGAGGTCTCTTATGGCACACACCTATACCCAAAAAGAAATTACCCGGATTACCCGCCACTTCGGCCTAACCCCACTAAGATCCGTACCAGTATCCTCCTTATACCGCCGGAACGCTGTATTTAGGGTAACAACTCCTACGGGCACGTATGCCCTGAAGCCATTTAGAAGGAGTGAAGCTTTCCGCACCACCACAGGCAAGCAGTTAAGAGCTGCGGTACGCCACGTTAAACTTCTTTCGAGCAAAAAGTATTCCCACATGCCCCCCTGGCTCCGGACAGGAACCGGGCGATTCTGGGTTGAGTTCAGGGGAACTCCTTTCTATATGACAGAATGGATTCATGGCCGGGGGCTGGGGCTGGCTCAAGATTATACAGCACTAGGCCGTGCACTTGCTGAACTTCACCTTATCCGGCTACCCTCCCGCTCCAGAACTAACTCATCCATCCTTGCCTATATTCCACAATGGAAACTTCAAGCCGGTATCCTCCATCGATATATGGCAACCGTGATCCGGAACAAGGGCCGCTATTCCCAGTGGTACAAGAGAAATGGTCCCTCCTGCACCCGCTTGGCCAAGCAGGCTTGGGCCTATTTCAAGGAGCCCTCCATAGCCAAGCTGATATTAAAGGACGCACGTCATCCCTCCCTGGTTCACGGAGATATTACCTCACTTAATGTCGTGATTTCGGAGGAGGGCGGACTTTATATCATTGATTGGGATCGGGTCAAGACGGGCTCAAGTTATCTTGACATGGTTAAGGCACTTCGGAATACATGTCAGTACAACCCTGAATTCATCCGGTGTTTCCTCCAGGGCTATGAAGAAATACGTCCTCTATCCCAATCTGAACGCAGGTTAATCACGATCTTGTTCAGCCTCCCTCAAGAAGCCTGGAATGGCGCACGGTTTCCCCATCGCGCTATGAGTCGGGCCATGATGGATATATTTGTGCAGACCTGGCCTGAGCGTAAGCAGGCTATCCGTGTAATGCAGCAATGGTCCCTTAGTTAGTCCCGGTTAGTCCCCGTTCACGCTTACTCTAAACGCCAAAAAAGACGGGAGCATCACGACCCGTCTTTTCTTGTGGACCAACCCCTTTTGGATGAGGGCAGCGTCCTATTATGAACTTTGTATAACCGCAGCAATCAGAATAGCCCAACCCGCCAGCCAAGCAAGCCCGCCAAGCGGCGTAATCGCACCCAGCTTTCTGATGCCTGACAGACTCAGAGCATATAAGCTGCCTGAGAAGAGAATAATTCCCGCGAATAGGAACCAGCCGGCAAGGATCACCTGTGAAGACCCATTCATCTGACCTGCAAGCACTCCAAGCAGCAATAGTCCAATCCCATGAATCAGATGGTATTGAATTCCTGTCTGATACACTTTCATCATATCTTCAGACAGCTTCGCCTTCAGTGCATGCGCGCCAAAAGCACCGAGAGCAACCGCGAGGAACATCATAATTCCTCCAAGCAGCAGCAGTGTATTCATAGCCAACACCTCCAAGACAGATATTACCGGGTCCAGGTAAGACCGTCAATTTAAAGAACCGGAGAGATTGGATTGGTTTCTGGATGGAATAACATTCTCCAGCAATTAATAGTTTAATAGACTAGTATACTATTATGGAAGCGTTTTACAATATTACAATATTTTAATAATAAAATTGTTTATTTCTGGGAGGATTAGTGGTACTTTAACAGTGTAATAAATAAAAATATAAATAGGAGATGGTAGAGAATGCTAAGAGGAATGAAGAAGTACCTGTCAGGAGTTGCTTTTTTAGCGATTTTTGCGCTAACGTTTGCACAATCAGCTTTTGCAAGTGATCAACCGGCCCAATTGATTTCGGCCAACCTGTATGCTTACAAGTATGGATACCTGTCATTCAGCGGTAATGTCGAAGTGAGCAACCAGGCTTATCAGAAGAACGTAACTATCCATTATACTCCAGGAAACGGTCAGTGGTATGATACGCCTGCTTCCTATCAAGGTCCGACAGACTCCACGCATGAGAAGTGGAACTTCGCAGTATCCACGTACAGTGGGGATACTGTGAACCCGCAGCTCCAAGGTGCACAAACTGTTCAATTTGCAATCAAGTATGAAGCTGGTGGTCAAACGTATTGGGATAATAATAACGGTCAGAACTATTCTGTAAGCCGTTATAATCTGAGCTCAACCATTCTTGGTAAGCCGAACGTCCTTCAAGCTTTTGACTCCCTGTCTCAGAACACCTTCTCCGGCGGTCTATTCGTTAAGAACCTAGACTACACCAAAACCGTTAAAGTCCGTTACACCACCGATAACTGGAATACAACCAAAGAAGGCACCGCTACCTACTATGCGCCAGCGAACTCCGATGGCAGCGTACAAGAGTGGCACTTCAGCTTCAACAATATTGACTCCAGTGTGTCCCAGATTAAATACGCCATCTCCTACACTGTAAATGGACAAACGTATTGGGATAACAATTACGGCAGCAACTACACAGTTAATCGTTAATCTATTACAGCAGTATACTTAAATACAATCGCCTTCCGGCTGCCTCCTTGGCATATCGGGGGGCGTTTTCTATTGTTATGGTAAAATAAGGAGAGTACATATTCACATCATATGAAACGGGGTGTTAGGATGGGCCAAAAGATCGTTATCGCCGGAGGAACCGGCTTTATAGGCCAATACCTTCAAGAAAAGTTTCAGCGTCTCGGCAAAGAAGTTCTCATTATATCGAGGCAGCCCCAGCACATCTCCTGGAGCGACCTTTCCGGGATAACAAATGCGCTAGATAACTCCGAAATGCTGATTAATCTTGCCGGGAAATCCGTGAACTGCCGATATAACCGGAAGAACCAGGAAGCGATTATGAATTCCAGAACGGAGACGACACAGATTCTGGGGAATGCCCTGCTGGCTTGCCAGAACCCGCCCCCGCTATGGCTCAATTCCAGTACCGCCACGATCTATAGGCATGCTGAAGACCGCCCCATGACCGAGAAGGACGGTGAGATAGGTTCCGGGTTCTCCGTAGAGGTAGCCAAGGCCTGGGAGGAGTCCTTCTTCTCGTTCAAGCTGCCGCATACCCGCCAAGCTGCCTTACGAATCGCTATTGTTCTTGGAGAGCAGGGCGGCGTAATGACCCCCTATCAGAACCTGGTCCGCTTCGGACTTGGGGGCATTCAGGGGTCAGGCGAGCAGAAGTTCAGCTGGATCCATATTGAAGATCTGTTCCGAATCGTGCTGTTCCTTCAGGAGAGAGAGGATCTAAGTGGAGTATTCAACTGCTCTTCACCTAACCCGGTAACGAATCGGGAGCTGATGAAGCAGCTGCGAACTGCCATGAACCGGAAGCTCGGACTGCCTGCAGCGAAGTGGATGCTTGAGATTGGGGCTCTGCTCCTTGGCACAGAGACCGAGCTCATCGTGAAGAGCCGCTGGGTTATTCCCGAGCGGCTTACGCGAGAAGGATTTGTGTTCCATTTTGCTACACTTGAGGACACGCTTCGGGATATACTGCATTAACTTTAAGTCTGCCTGTCTCCATGCTTCCCATTTGGCAAAAAAAGTGGCAAGCCCTCTACCACAACCGGGGCTTGGCCACCATTAACCATAGCATGATTAATAAGATTACAAGATACATCCATACCGAACGGCTAAGCTGCTGGACCAGCAGCTTCTTGTCGTGATCAGGCTCCGCAAACTTCCGCAGCTTCGGAGAGAACGCACGAGCCAGGAACACAATCGAACCGGCCATAATGAGAAGAGTTGCAACAATCCAGGAGGTGTCCCAGGCGTAACCCGCAGTATACGCCAGCAGGATGCCGGATCCCACCAGGACATGTCCCATATGCTTGACCAGCCGGGTCGATGATCTGAACATATGGATATAGGCGCCCAGCTCCGGCCATTCCGCCATTCGCATCCTCCGAACCAGGGAGATAAGAACGAAGAAAGGACCGATGGAAGCAATTGCACTAAGTATATGAATATAAAGCAGGAGTTTATAAAGTAGAACCACGTTTGCCGTTAGTCCTGAACCGGGCTGAACTCATGAACCCATACCCGCATCTGCGGCAGCCAAGGCATCCCTGGGTGATAGGACAGAATCGAATTCTTATATTCCTCCACGGTTGCAAATCCCTCTTGAACAGCATGCTCATCCGTTAATTCGCCAAGAGACTGTGAATAGACCTTGTTCACAATAAAGCTGCGGCCTTCAAGTGTCATAATCTCACCGACATCGGCATACCGGCCATTACGGCGTGTAGCAGTCTTTTGCCCTGCAAGGACCTTGTCGATATCCGGCTGCTGTGTAATCAAGCGGTCAATCGTGCATGATTTCGGCGGCAGTGCATCCTGGTTATTTTGTTCCATGTTGAAAACCTCCCTTTAGTTATTCCACAACTCACTTTAACATAGATTGACAGCAAAATCACACAAGTAAGGCCATCCCTGAGAGGATGGCCTTTACTGGATTTGAGCGTATGAATGCGGTTAGGTCTAATCCCGGCTGAACACCTTAGCAAGCAGGCGAAGCATCTCCACATACAACCACACGAGTGTAACCACCAGTCCAAATGCCCCGTACCATTCCATATATTTGGGAGCACCCTGCTCAGCTCCTTGTTCAATGAAATCAAAATCCAGCACAAGATTGAGCGCTGCAACGATCACGATCACAATGGAAATTCCGATTCCAATCAGACTGTTGTCGTGCAGATAAGGAATGGTAATGCCGAAAAAGCCCAAGATGAAGCTAAGCAGATATACCAGGAAAATTCCACCCGTAGCGGCGATCACGCCAAGCTTGAAGTTCTCGGTTGCCTTGATGAGTCTGGTCTTGTATGCCACAAGCAGGGCAATGAATACCCCCATGGTCAGTAGCGCTGCCTGCAGGGTAATCCCGTTATACAGCGTCTCGTACCGGGCTGAGAGACCGCCTAGTAACATCCCTTCCCCAATCGCATAGATGGGCACCAGAAAAGGTGCTGTGGTAGGTACGAAGCTGATAATCAAGGCCAGTAATAGGGCAACGATTGCTCCGCCCACCATAAATGGAACTGCGTTACGTCCGCTGAAATACATGGACCAGGTCCCAAATGCCGCGCCTAGTAAGATCACCAACGTAATTATAGTTTTGTTCACGGTACCGTCAATCGTCATTTGAGACTGTCCCGTATAATGCCCACTTCGTTCAAAAGTCTTGTCATTCAGTGTTGGGTTGCCACTGCGTCCGATCAAGGATCATCACCTCTTGGTTAATTTGTCCTAATTCTAGCACATCTCATACCGGAATCCCACATATTTCCTGATAACAAAGACATGCTCTATATCTATGCATCTCCCCTCGGGATATGTTTGACAACCTGCATAATTCTAAATATTTGAGGCGACCTAAGCCACCCGGGGTTGCTGGAATAATGTATAAGAATAAGGACACAAATAAAGCCGGCTGCTTAGATACAGCCGACTTTCATGATTCTGCTCCGTCCAGTCAGGACAAGTAATTATTTAGAAGAAGAGGAGGCAACCTCATTACATGCGGTTACACAGGACTTCGCCAGTGAACAGCTTGCGCACTTGCCTTTCTTCGTCTTTCGTATATAGGAGGTTAATGTCCAGCCTGCGTATCCAAAAATAGCTGCGCCAATCACAATACTCGCTACCATGGTATCACTTCCTTTTGCCCGTGTTTAGTTGTAACCGAGGGCTCTTCCGACCAACATGATGATATAAGAAATTATATAAGCAATGACCAGAGCATACAACACCGAGAACCAGGTCCAACGGGCGGACATCGTCTCTTTACGAATAACCCCCACTGTTGCCAGACAAGGTACATAGAGCAGGATGAACGCCATGAAGGAGTACGCCTGCAGGGCTGTGAAATGACCCGCCAGCAGCCCTTGCAGCGTAGCTGTATCCGGCGCGGCATAAATAATATTCATCGTCGAGACTACCACTTCTTTGGCCAGGAACCCTGTGATCAGGGCAGCTCCAGCCTGCCAGCTACCAAAGCCGAGCGGGGTAAGCACCTGCCCGATCAGACCGCCAATCTTGGCCAGGAAGCTCTGATCCATCGCTACATTGAAGCCCTGCGGGCCGGTATAGCTTAACAGCCAGATCAGAACCGATCCGCCAAAGATGAAGGTACCGGCTTTCCGGACAAAGCCTTTGCCCTTCTCCCACGTGCTCCGGGACAGTGTCTTCCACTGCGGAATCCGGTACGGGGGCAGCTCCACCACGAACATGGACTCCTGCTGCTTCAGAATCGTTGAGGAGAACAACTTCGCGAGAACAAGCGCCAGCACAACACCAAGCACATACAGTGACAGGACGACCAGAGCCTGATTAGACTTGAAGAAGATACCCACGAATAGACTGTAGACCGATAACCGGGCTGAACAGGACATCAGCGGGGTCAAGATAATGGTAAGCAGCCGTTCCTTCGGCTGTTCTATCGTCCTTGCGGCCATAATCCCGGGCACATTGCAGCCGAAGCCGATGATCATCGGGATGAAGGTCTTGCCGTTGAGGCCGACCAGCTCCATCAGCCTATCCATGACCGAAGCAATCCGGGCCATGTATCCGGAGTCCTCAATGAATGAGATGATGAAGAACAGGATGAAGATCTGCGGCACGAAGACCAGCACACCGCCGACTCCGGCAAATATGCCGTCAAAGATAAGGGCTTTAATAAAATCCTGCGCGCCCATGCTGTCCAGCAGCCAGGTAGTTCCATTACGCAGCGGACCATTAATAAAAGCATCCAGCAGATCCGATAACGGAGTCCCTATCCACTCAAAGGTAAGCTTGAACGTAAGATACATGAACAGCAGAAAGATCGGGATTCCAAGAAACTTATCGGTAACAATCCGGTCAATACGTGCCGAGAAGGTAATGCGGCCTTCCTTTGTATACCGAATACATTGCTCAAGATAAGCGTGAATATGTTCTGCACGCTGCTTGCGAATATATTGAGAGAGCGTCCTTACACCAAAGGTATGCTGATGATACTCCTCCGTAGTTGTATACAGCTGATTCAGCCACTTTGTATCAATGCTGGCCTCCAAGGCTGCACGAACGACTGAATTGCCTTCAAAGAATTGAATCGCCATCCAGCGCGGGGATAATGTGCCCTCTGGCATCCGCTTCGTTAACTCGGCAGCAGCATTCTCCAGCCCCTCACCATAGGAGATGAAGTAAGGCTTCAGCTCCTCGCCAGGCGCTGCCCCCGTTATAGCCTCTAGCACCTGATTGGTTCCCTTACCGCTCCTGGCTACAACCGGAATGACCGGTACACCCAGCAGTCCCGATAAGCGGATCGTGTCAATCTCCAGCCCGCTTTGTCTTGCGACATCCATCATATTTAACGCGATAACCAGCGGCTTGCCATATTCCAGCAGCTGCACCGTCAGATTCAAATTCCGTTCAAGCTGGGAGGCATCCACCACATTGAGTATGGTGTCAAAGGACTCACCCAGCAGAAATCGGGAAGCGACTTCTTCGTCATGGGAAAGAGGATTAAGTGAATATAGACCAGGGAGGTCTATAAGCGTTCCTTTCCCACCCTTCAGCGTGCCAACCTTCTTCTCTACCGTCACTCCAGCCCAGTTGCCCACGTATTCGTACGAGCCGGTTAAAGTATTGAACAAAGAGCTCTTGCCTGTATTCGGATTCCCGGCCAGGACGACTTCACTCATACTGCTTCAACTAGAATCTGAAGCGCCTCACTCCGGCGGATGGATATCCACTGGTTGCTTGCTTCTAAAGTAATCGGTCCACCGAACGGCAGCCGTTTTATAATTGATATTAATGTGCCTTCCATAATCCCGAGATCGTTCAATCTTCTGCTTACAAGCCGATTGCTGCAAGCCATATTGGTGATGCGGACAGGTTTACTTAGCTCGATCTCTGTTAACTTCATTGGTTTCACCCCAAATAATAATGATAACTATTATCAACTGACTAAATTATATGATAATGATTCTCATAATTCAATGTATTTTATATGGAGTAATTGTTACAAATCATCATAAATCCTAGCCTATTGGATTGCATGAGCGCCTAATTTGGAGATAAAGGGCATCTTACGTATGTACTACCTTACTTCCTCATCGCTGCTTATAGATACACAGCAAAAGAAGACTCCGTTCCAAAGGAACGAAATCTTCAAGTCCGATGCACTATATTAGCTTATGCCAAGGTTCTAAGCGCCTCTGTGGAGAAAGGAACCAATTCATCCAGCCTGCCTTCGCGAATCTTATTCGCCCAAGCCGGGTCCACAAGCAGCGCACGGCCGACGGCAACCAGATCGAACTCGCCGCGATCAAGCCGTTCCAGCAGTCCGTCAATGTTGGTGTTACTAGCACCTTTCCCTTCTGTAAAGCCGCTCATAAAGTCAGTATCCAGACCGACTGAGCCCACGGTGATTGTAGGTTTGCCGGTCAGCTTCTTGGTCCATCCAGCGAGGTTCAAATCCGATCCCTCGAATTCCGGCTCCCAGAAGCGGCGGGTCGAGCAGTGGAACACATCAACGCCTGCTTCCACAAGCGGGGCGAGGAATTGACCAAGCAGTTCAGGCGTCTCTGCCAGCTTGGCTGTGTAGACTGAGGATTTCCACTGCGAGAAGCGGAACACTATAGGGAAGTCCGGGCCAACCGCTTTGCGGCACGCCTCAATGACCTCTACAGCGAACCGGGTGCGTCCGAGCATATCACCGCCATACTTGTCGGTACGCTTGTTCGTTCTTTCCCAGAAGAATTGATCGATCAGGTATCCATGCGCGCCATGGATCTCCACGCCGTCGAAGCCAATTCTCTTAGCGTCCGCAGCAGCCTGGGCATAAGCAGCTATGACCTGAGCAATCTCTGCCTCCGTCATAGGTTCCACTACCTTCTCACCAAAGATGTTGATCCCGGACGGTCCAATCGGCAGCGCCTCCGGATTAGGAGAATCTCCGATCTTGCGGTCGGTCCCTACATGCCATATTTGCGGGATGATACGTCCGCCCACGCTATGTACAGCTTCCACGACTTTCTTCCAGCCGCTTAAGGCGTCCTCACCGTGAAACCTTGGAACGTTAGGGTCTCCTGTAGCCGCAGGATGATTAATTACGGTTCCCTCGGTCACAATCAGACCTACGCCATTCTCTGCCCGGCGCTTGTAGTATTCCGCTACATTCTCCCCAGGTACACCCCCCGGCGACCCAGAACGTGTCATCGGAGCCATCACAATTCGGTTCGAAAGCTCCAGATTTCCAGCATGAAAGGGGTTGAACAATGGATTAGTCACTTGATTACCTCCCGTATTACTAATATAGTATGTTTGAAAAAATCACTTATGAAGTTGGATTAATCTGCCACCCTTCAATTATATCGGTATTTTCCGAAATGTAAAACTCAGGTCCTTACTCCTCTTCCATGCAAGACAAAAGCCGCACCCAGGGAGCGGCTTCACTCAAGTTCTATTTTTTCCTCTGAAGAGTTTTCTCAATCGCGTCCTTCATAAGGAACCCGGCCCGGTTCCAAGTCCATCTCAGCATATCCTGTCTCCCCTGGTTCCCTTTCACCCTGCACAGACGAGGGTGCTGGAAGGCGTATCGCATCTGTCTCTTTAGGCTTCCAATGTCCACTTCCGCCCACTGCTGCCCTTTTCCTGCGAAGAGATGACGGAATTGACGCGAGATCGAATGACCGCTGTTCATACTTTGCAGCGGGCTGCTTAGACGGTATGGGACCAGGAAGGAATTCCTTCTCGTCAGGAAATCCATATGACCACCCCAGGCTGTAGCCATCACGGGGGTTCCACTGGCCAGAGACTCCAGGAATGGCAGCCCCACGCCTTCCCCGCGCGTCGGAAGTACGAAGACTTGACCAAGCCTGTATAGGCCATAAATGCTCCCAGGCTTTAAATGCCGCCCGATCACGACCACTGGTGCCGTCGGCTTATGAATGCCAAGCCTTATCTTGTAACGCCGTATTCGTTCCTTGATCCACTGCTCATTCTCGTAAGGTGCGTAACCGTTTGTCTTGATGACCAGCAGCACCGCATCCGAGGCAGAGAACTCCTCCCAATAAGCTCTTAAGAGAGCTTCGGGATTCTTCCGATGCTGGAATCCGAACACCGACACAAAGGTGAACCTTCCCTTCGATTGTGTGAGCGGCAGCTTCCGAGTTCCTGGTCCATACTCTCTGGCATTTACCCCGTGCGGTACGATGAAGATAGGAACTCTTACACCACTGTTCCTCAAAGCCTGCTTATTATGACGGGAAGGGACACAAATTGCATCAAATTTGTTGATGTTCGGGAGCCAGTGGGCCGGAATTCGGGTTGTCTCCCAGACCGTATTGAGAATGATGCAGTCATAGCGGGCTCTTGCTAACTTAAAGTTGATCTGACTTGGGGGATGGTGATAGATCAGAACCTTCTTTCGGGAGGGGTCTCCAGAAGCTCCAGTACGGCGGCCACGACCCACTCTCACATCCACGCCCTGCCGCCTCAAGGCTTGAACATAAGCCCTGCTTGCAATCCCAAGTCCACTGGCCCGCTGGACAGGGCCTTCCCATACTACTAGATACCGGCTAATTAAGGGCATACTCCCAACTCCATTTATCCTTTTTTCGCAGTATAATATGCCGCAGCCTCAAATTGGGATTGGACCCCCGCAGAAAGGGCAATAGATTCGTATTTAACCTGCTACAAAAGGCCGTGCGGGTGGTATGATATAAGTAATTGGTAGACTTAGTTTAACCCAGCCTAATTTTTGACGACCGGAGGACTACTTCACTTGAGATTACAACTTCGCAAAAAGCTATATTTCAGCTTCCTCATCATTATCGTCCTGTTTCTGGTTACGGCCTCTGTATCCACACTCCTGACCCAAAGGATTGTTCGTCTTACAAGCGATATCCTCGTGTCAGAAAAGCGGCTTGAGGTTGTTCAGAGACTTAATCTTTTTGCCCGTACAGCCAATGACAATGGAGCCAACTACTTGCTTGCTCCGCTATATATTGAAGATGAATTCAAGTCAAAGTTCGAGGCCAATGTCAAGTATCTCGATCAGGAATTCCAGCAGCTTGAAGCCATTACAACCACCCCGTCCGACCTCGCCCAGATCCGTCAGTTTAAGAACATGTGGGCTGCTTATGTCGAAGACAGGCGGGATATCATGAACCTGAAGAAATTCGGTAGTGTAACAGAGGCTCAGGAGAGTTATACGAAGGACAGCTATGACCCAATTGCCTTCGCGCTTCATGCCTTCTCCAAATCGGAACAGGCTCAAATCAACAGCTACAACAGCAGAATTGAAGTCAGCGGACGAACAATCCAGTTCGTGAACCTGGTAATGGGTTCCCTGGCTACTGTGCTCTCACTGCTCATCGCCGTGGCGCTCTCCAATTCCCTGATCCGCAGAATTCTGCTTCTTCGGACCAATGCCCAGACCGTTGCCAGCGGCAATCTTCGGGTTCCGGACCTTCATTTCAAGAGCAAGGATGAGCTCACCGATCTTGCCAATTCCTTCAATGCCATGACCGAGTCCCTTCGGTCGGTCATTGACTCCAACCAGCTTCTGCATCAGCTGTCCCACAGGGACGGGCTGACAGGAATTGCCAACCGTCGCTGCTATGACGAGTCACTGGAGCAGGCTTGGAGCCTATCATCGGCAGGGTCAAGGCCGATCTCGCTTATCTTGTTCGATATTGATTATTTCAAGAGATTTAATGACATCTATGGTCATCAGGCAGGCGATCTATGCCTTAAGCAGGTGGCAGAAGTTCTACAGGAGCAGGTAAGAGAATCCGGTGGGCTGGCAGCACGTTATGGCGGCGAGGAGTTCGCTGTACTTCTGCCGGATAGGACAAGCGAGGAGGCACTCCAGCTTGCGGGGCTTTTCCAGCATACATTGGCAGATCAGCACATTCCTCACAAAGGCTCAGATATCAGCGAATATGTTACCGTAAGTATCGGGATATCCACGCTGACGGCTTCAGATGGAGAGGCTCCGGATGATCTGGTAATTGAGGCCGATAAGGCGCT
This sequence comes from Paenibacillus zeisoli, assembly GCF_003994465.1. Lineage (GTDB taxonomy): Bacteria > Bacillota > Bacilli > Paenibacillales > Paenibacillaceae > Fontibacillus > Fontibacillus zeisoli. The sequence continues at coordinate 389,270 of NZ_RZNX01000002.1, forward strand.
CTATCAGGCCAAGGAGAATGGAAGAAATCGCATTTGCATCTATGAGCACGATCAAACAACAGAAGGTGATCTTAAGCTATGAGAAGACAGCTGGCATTATTAGGGATAATCGCAGTATTTCTCGGTCTGGTGTCCTGTTCAAATCCCGGATCTAATGAAACGCCTGTGACACTGACATTCTGGACAACCACCTCAAGTCCCGAGACCGCGTTCTTCCAGGAGCGGATTGCTGTCTTTGAGAAGGAGCACCCCAATATTAAGGTAAGGATGGCCAGGCATGAGTTCCCTTTTGCAACCAACGAATTCAAAACCGCTGTCCTTGGGGATCAGAAGGTGGACGTATTCCGCGCAGATAATACCTGGATACCGGAATATGTAAATCTAGATATTATCTCTCCCTTAAATACGCTCGCCCCAAGTAAAGACCTTTCGGGGTTTATTGATTCGGCGCTGAACGCAACCACTTATCATGGGAATGTCTATGGATTTCCTTCTGTTATGGAGGTACCTGCTCTGTTATACAACAAAAGAATGCTGGAGGAGGCAGGATTCACACAGCCTCCGCAGACGATGGATGAGCTGCTGAAGATGGCCAAGGCGCTTACAGGCAAGGGGAGATACGGAATTTACGTGACCGAGGATTCGTACTTCGCGATGCCTTACCTCTGGGCTTTCGGAGGAGGTATGATTACAGACCAGGGACAGATTCAGATCGCCTCGGATCAGTCTAGGCAAGCCTTTGCCTTCATGCTAAAGCTGCGGCGTGCAGGCGTTACCCAGCCCTACACCGACTTTAGTAACTGGTACGCTACGATGATGGATGATTTCACCAGGGGCAGATCTGCCATGATAATTAATGGTCCATGGGCTATCCATGATGTGCTGAAGGGCACGGAATTCAAGAACCCAGACAACATTGGCATTGCCCCAATCCCAAGGGGACCGGTTGGGCAGGGGTCACCCATTGGCGGGCACAGCCTGGTAATCAACAAATACACCAGCCATCCGAAGGAAAGCTATGAGCTCATTCGCTTTCTTACAAGTACAGAGACTGAGGTGGTTCAAAGTCAGGAGTTCAAGACCCTTCCGACACAGAAGGCTGCCTATACCGATCCAAGGCTGTCCTCCGACCTTCTTGTTCAGGGCTTCCGGACACAGCTGGATGTAGCCAAGACTCAGCCTAAGATTCCCGAGAGCTCCAAGTTGTTCATGGATTTCACTCCGAACCTGAACGCCATGCTGCTGGAGAAAGAGTCCATTGACCAGGGGGTAAGGAAGATTGAAAGTTCCTGGCGAAGCCTTTTGAAGGTGAAGTGATGTTAGCCAAATGGATTATAAAAGCGCGAACCATCGTAAAAGGTTACCATTGCTGTAACTACTCCAATGACTACGATCAATAGGAGCGCCGCATAATCCAGCATGTTGAACGGACGAGACTTGTACCAGGTCCGGCTGGGTTTATGCCCGAACCCCCGAAGCTCCATGGCAGCGCTGATCTTCTCGATCCGCTCTACACTGGTCAGAATCAACGGCATCAGGATCGAGATCATATTCTTGATCCGCCGGGGGAGCTTTTCTTTACGGGAAATGTCTAGGCCGCGAGCCTGTGCAGAGAACGAGATGTTCTGATAATCCCGCTGAATATCCGGAATATAGCGTAAGGCAATAGATACAGAGTATGCAATCCGGTAATTCACCCCCACCTTACTGAGGGAAGCCGCGAATTCGCTAGGATCTGTCGTTAGCAGAAATAGGAGCGCCATGGGAATAACTGCGGTGTACTTCAGCGCAATATTGAGCTGGTAGAACAGCTGCTCCCAAGTCACCGTGTATCTGCCAGCGATATGGAAGATGTCATGCTGGGTGCCATAGATCCGAACTCCTTCCAAAGGAGAGAAGATGAAGATGGCAAGATGATTCAGTGCGAAGAAGAATAGAATCAGATAGAGGACAAAGGAATAATCCCGGAATGGAACTTTAGACAATCTGAACGCGGCCAAACCGATGAGCAGCATGGCAAGCAGGCAGCGTGTATCGTAAGTAATCATGGCCGTTACCGACCAAATGATGAAGAAGACCAGCTTCGTGAACCCGGTCAACCGGTGAACAGGCGAGTCAAGCTTTGTGTAGGTTAACATTCTGGTATTCATTGGCCCCGTATCCCCCTGTCGTACGCGATAAATCGGCTAACGAATTCCTCTGGCTGGTCCACTCCAGCCCTCAAAGCAAGGTCATGAACCGAGGTCATCTTTAGATGTGCAGCCTCTACAACCTCAGAATTCGAAAGTATACGCACAGGACTGTCGTCCGCAATCTTGATCCCTTCGGACAGGACAATGGTCCGCTGTGCGTATTCCAGCATTAAATGCATATCATGCGTGATCAGGACAATGGTAATCCCTTGCCGGTTAAGAGTTACTAGAAACTCCATCATTTCGTTATAATGCCTGTAATCCTGGCCCGCCGTAGGCTCATCCAGAATAATGATCTCCGGGCTAAGCACAAGAATTGAGGCTATGGTTACCCGCTTCTTCTGCCCATAGCTGAGCGCAGATACCGGCCAGCTTCGAAAAGCGTACAGTCCGCATACCTTCAGCACTTCATGCACCCGCTCCCGAATAACTTCCTCCGGCACACCGCGCAGCTTCAAGCCGAGCGCAACCTCATCGTAAATGAGGGTCTTGGAGAGCATATGATTCGGATTCTGCATCACAAATCCAATTCGGTCCGCCCTCTCTTTAATTGAGTCCGAACGAATATCCCTGCCATTCAGCAGAATAGTCCCTGCGCTTGGACGGTAGAATCCACAGATCAGCTTGGAGATGGTGGATTTCCCTGCACCGTTCCGCCCGGCTATACACACAATCTCCCCTTGCCCAATCCGCAGTGAGATTTGGTGAAGAATCGGTTTGTTCTTCTCGTAGCCGAACGAGATGTCCCTTAGTTCCAGTACTGCAGGGTAATCCGGTTGCTCAGGGGAGTTGTCCAAGCTCTTGTACCACTCCTGCAGGCGAGGGATACAAGAACCAAGCCGGATCGTATCCACATGCTCGGGGTGCATTTCCGGCGTGATCGAGCATCCCGCATATTTCAAGGCGGTAAGGTACAGCGGCTCTCTTATGCCTGTCTCTACCAGGATGTTCGAGCTAAGCAGGTCTGCAGCTGTCAGATCTGCCGCAACTTGTCCATCCCGAACCACAATGATGCGATCCACACTCCGGTGCAGCACTTCCTCCAGACGATGCTCAATGATGACGACCGTCTTCCCGGTCTCTTGATGTATCCGGTCAATCAGCTCAATGGTTCGATTGCCTGTATAGGGGTCCAGACTTGCCAGCGGTTCATCAAACAGCAGAATGCCCACATCATTGACCAGAACACCGCCTAGAGTCGTCTTCTGCTTTTGCCCGCCGGACAGGGCGTGCGGGGATGACTCAAGGTATCGTTCAATATCGACCCTCCGTGCCGCAGCGGCTAACCGGTCTGACATCTCGGCTTGAGGGACGGCATCGTTCTCCAGCTTGAATACCATATCCTCAGCCACCGTGAGGCCCACGAACTGCCCATCCGGGTCCTGCAGCACCGTACCGACCGTATCCGAAAGTCCTGCAATACTTTGATCTTTAAGCTCCTTTCCTTTAATCTTCATAGATCCACTCATCTCCCCCGTGTAAAAGAAAGGGATTAGTCCGTTCATGCAGTGGGCCAAGGTGCTCTTACCCGATCCGGAGGGTCCGACAATTAATACTTTCTCTCCCTCATTTATGGTTAAATTGATCTTATGCAGAGTAGGTCTCGACTGCGCATGGTATTGAAACGTAAAATCAACAAACTCGATAACCGGTGTCTTCATAGATCAACATCCTCTGATAAATTGATAAAATGACGGGCTTTCAGGGTAACAGAAAAGCCGGTGCTGAACACCGGCTTACAACTCGGACGTATTCACTATGCTTCGTGTGTCAAGCTTCCCCGTCTCGTACGTGTCTTGGAATAAGCAATGGCCAGCAATGTTCCGATGACCGCTACGGTCACAATGTTGGATATCCCTGCTACCAGACCTTGCGCGAATACCTTATTTACCGGTTCCGCATAGATTAGAATATCCAGCGCCGGAGCAACTAGGAACCAAGCCACTATATTCGCTATAACCTGGGCCAGATTGAACTTTATGATTTCTTTCGCACCGAACTCTCCCTCATGAATCTTGATTCTGCCAGCGATCAGGCCGATAATGAGACCCACCAATCCTGATGCAATCACCCAGCTGAACCAAGGCGAACCATAGAAGATAGCGTCTTTCAGCGTATGTCCAATCAGACCAATCAACAGTCCGGCGTAAGGTCCATACAGCAGGGCGAACAAGGCAAGCAGCGCATATGTAGTCTCAATGTTGGTATCCGGTATACCGGATGGAATGGAGCCAAACCTTCCAAGAATGACGAACAAAGCAGCGCCAATTCCAATGGCCACAATCGTTTTGATAGATAATTGGTTATGTTGTGTTTGTGCCACTCTCTTATCAACCTCTTTCCATACCTAGATTTGGAGGACATGCAATCCTCATACCAATTGGGGAAATATTCCTGTTTTTTGTTATTATACAGGGGAATACTCGGAATTACTATAGGAAGTTGGATAGATTGAACAGCCAGAATTCTGCATCAAAAAAGGACGCCTATAGCGTCCTTGAAGCCGTTGATATTACAAGGTATCTGCCAATACCTTGGCTTGAGAATCGAGCTGACGAGCCGCCTCCCCGATACCCAGAAATTCATCGACAGCCTGCTGAATGCACGTCTGACTATCTGCAATAGAGGACTGAGACCGCTTCGTTCCGTTTAGCGTCTCGAGTACGTTGGCCGTAATGCCTTCGGTATATGAGTTCACTTCCTGTATAGCTTCCTGCACCTGCTGAGCCAGTTTGCGGACTTCTCCAGCTACCACATTGAAGCCCCGCCCATATTCACCTGCATGCGCTGCCTCAATTGCAGCATTCAGTGCGAGGAGATTGGTGCGGTTCGCAATGTCCTTAATCGTCTTCACAATGCCCCGGATAGAATTGCTCTGCTTCTCCAGCAGCTCGAATGAGGCCAGGTTATCCTTGGATTCCTTGGCCACCTGTCCCATCACGGCTTCAACCTCCTGACTCCGTGCAACACCCTCGGTAGCCCGGCGCAGCAAATCCTCCGCCGTATTCTGAAGCTCGCTCGTTAACCGGGTAGTGGCATTCTCCCGAAATGTAATATCGGTAGCGATCTTAAGGACAGCATGGACCTCACCGTCCTCATTATAAATCGGGGTGTAGGTGGCCTCCAGCCATAGGATTCTTCCATCCTTAGCCACACGCATGATCTTCTCCTGAAAGGCATAGCCTTTCTTGAAATTAGCCCAAAAGTTGGCGTACTCAGGGCTGCTTAGGAACTCGGGTGTACAGAATCTGCGGTGATGCAGACCCGGCATTTCTGCTGCGCTGTATCCCATAGCTCTGGCAAAATTCTCATTTGCCCACAATACATTCCCTTGTATATCGAATTCGATCATGGCTAATGATCGTTCAATGGCCGCAAGAACAGACTTCTCATTCAGAACCTGGGAGCTTTGATAGTTGACTTTTTCCTTAAACATGTGGGTATCTCCTCTTGGGTTGACCTGACTTCAGGGAGATGTCATGATCCATCTGTCATAGCCCCAACTCATCTTAGGTGTGTATATACAAACATTTTACTTAGATTATACAAATACTATACGTCATTTGCAATTTATTTATTTCACTTCGTATTTGCCCTTAGTATATTAGCTAAAATCTTTGTACTCTGTGTATAACGTTACTGCAGCGCTTCCTCTTACATGGGTATGCCAGTATACACAAAAGGGCCTTGTCAACACACAGTTCGACAAAGCCCCTGTCAATCTATTATTCTCTCATCTCCTTGATTAAAGAGGCTGTAATCGTTTTCATATACGTCCTTCTTCTCTTAAAATATTCTCAAAAGCATCCACAACGACCTTGTCGTAATGGCTGCCCGTGAGTCTTCGCAGTTCATCCATGGCCACTTGTGCCCCAAAGGCCTTGCGGTAGGCTCTGTCTTCGGTCATCGCATCGAACGTATCGCTTACCGCGATAATTCGTGCTTCCAGCAGGATCTCATCCTCTTTCAATCCACGAGGGTACCCGCTCCCATTGAGCCGTTCATGATGCTGCTCAATAATAGGCGCAATCTCGCCATAGTAGGTCTCCTTGATCATCTCTGCCCCATCTGCGGGATGTTTCTTAATCATCTCGAATTCTTCACCGGTCAGTTTGCCCGGCTTGTTCAATATCTCTTCCGGGATATGAATCTTGCCAATATCGTGGAGGATCGAAGCGATGGACAGATTCTCCAGCTGCTCCGTATTAAGCTTCAACTTCTTCGCAATCTTCACTGCATACTCAGCGACCCGATCACTATGCATATAGGTGTATCGGTCCTTCTTCTCCACTTCCTTCACCATGCTCATCAGCTTCGATATATCCTTACTCAAGTGAACAAACGTTTGCTCCGTTGTGACCCATAGGTAAGTGATATCGGTCAGCGCGGTGAAATGGATCGGATTCTTGAGTCCTTTTGCCGTGTAATAATCATGCGGACCCAGTTCAATCTTCTGGTCATCTAGTTCACACACCAGTTGTCCGGACAATATATAGAAAAATTCCATTACATTCGCATTATCGCTTGGATATACAAAGAATAATCTATCCTTCTCAATGGTCTGGAGCAGAACCTCTACTCCGTCCCCCCGTGAAAGCAGCTTGATTTCATTTTTATCGAAATGTACTTCTTCCAGAAAAGATCCTTTCCTTCCGATTCTGAACCCATCCATTATGATCCCCCTTATATGAGAAAAAACGAGCTCGTTAAAAGAACTCGTTTTTTCTCTAGATTATACTATTTTGAGGATGGTAGGAAGAGTTAATCTTAATTTATTCCGACAACCCAAACTGGGTCGATCCATACTTCTTTGTCAGCGAAGCGAACCAGCTTCCAATAACGCTCCAAGATAAGTCCCTGCTCAGCAGCCTTGTTAATGGCATATGTTGCCAACTCATAGGTTGTATCATACACATCTGTAATAATTTTGTTCAGATCCTCAGTATACTTACGGGTTAATTCCTCGTAGTCGCCCGTTCTTTGGTTCAGTTTGTCCTCAAGCTGATCAATACGCACAGCGGCGATGCCTGCATCTTTGACATCTGGTGTAATAAGCTGAGTTGTAACCTGATCAATATCCTGTTTGATGACCAGAATCTGAGCATCTACCTTGCTTGTCTCATCCTGAATCTTGGCGTTCAAATCTGCAGATTGACTGCGGTCAGCTGCTGCAGATGAGCTCGTCGTAGCCTTTACCTGCTGGCTCTTTACCAGATCAGATACCTTGTCTGCCACTTCCAATTTGCGGATATCTGCTAGATACTTCGCCTCCAGCTGGTCAGCGGCGTCTACTCCGTCCTTAATCTTCTCCTCAATCTGAACATTCGTCTGATTAATCAGCTCGTAGATTGCGTCAAGATTTGAATTACTGCTGTCATCTGCAAAAGCGCTAGTCCCAAAAGAAAATACCAAGGCTAATGAAAACAGGACTGCTAAAGCTTTCTTCATAATTTCTCCCCCAAATAATAGGTATTTGACTACCTGCTTAAAATGAATTCTACTAAATGTCACGTTACCAATATACCAGTTCTACCCAATTTAAGATAGAACGAATATTGTCGAATTCGTATAAAATATTATTTTTTAATAGATGAATTTAAGCTCACACCCGCCCGTAGCCCGAATAGACTAATACTTACAGAGGAGATGAATGAGAAGTTATAGACCTTAATCAAGGGAAGTGAGAATACATGAGCCTTTGGCCGATCGTTGAAACTGAGTACGGGATTAAGATCCGCAGCACCACCAAGGTCAAGGATGTCTACAAGGTAGAGACCGATCATGCAACCTATTGCTTGAAATCATATGACTTTCCCGAAGAGGAGGTCCGCTTTATTACACGGATCTTGTCCTGCTTGGATGAACACCAGTTCACCCGAAGCCAGAAGGTCTATCCTACAGTAGATATGAGGGCTTATATTACCCATGAGGGTGCTTATTATACCTTAACGAACTGGGTTCGTGGGCAGCAGCCCAAATTCTCCATGACTAGGGACTTAAGACGAGGGATATCGACCCTGGCTAAGTTCCATCTTCTGGCCACCGGCTTTCCTGCTCTGGAAGCTCCTGAATCACGAATCCGCTATTTGAGCCTACCGGGTGAAATCTCAGAATATAAGAGTCTGCTGCTTCCATACCGAAGTACAGGACATCTTGTAGATCTTTGTGATGAGGCTGTGGAGCTCTTGCAGCAGCCCAAAGTCCTGGAGGTAATTCAGCAAGAACAGATAAACTGTTCATTTGTACATGGGGACTATAATTACCCCAATCTGGTCAGGGACAAGAAGAATGCCATACATCTGATTGATTTCGAGAATACTTCTATGCATGTTAGGGTTAAGGATCTGGCCCATATTTTGCACCGTAATTCCCTATGGAACGCGGCGGGAATGCTCCGCCTGATCGAATATTATCAGCGCTACCGCTCGATGAATGCATCCGAGTTGAATCTTCTTGCTGCCTTGCTGACAGCCCCTTACCATGTGGTCCGCAACATCAGGATCGGAGGATTCCGCAGTGCTAGGCCCATTATCCCTTCAAGAGGACAGCTTCGTAAATATCAACGGGAACTTCGTGCATTGCTCTAGTGTCCGAATTGGATGAATTATGATAAATTAAAACCGATTCATCTTTTCAGGAGGCGTTATCTATGGACAATATAGAGCAGAAGCCGATACTGTTAACCAAAGGAACACCGGGTGAGCCCTGCCCTATTGCCAAAACCCTGGATGTAATTGGAACCAAATGGACGTTCCTGATTGTCCGGGATCTTCTGCTTGAAGGCACCATGCGGTTCAGCGAACTGCTGCGGTCCATGGAGGGGATCAGTCCCAAGACGCTATCCCTTCGCCTTAGGGAACTGGAGCATCAGGACATCATTACAAGAACCGTCTATCCAGAGGTTCCACCTCGCGTGGAGTATACCTTAACGGACAAAGGAAAGAGACTGGAAGGGATTTTTATTGAGTTAAAACGGTTTGGCCTAACCTTATAATTGGTATACCAAACTGAGTAGAAGACCGTCTTTAGCCATTAGGCCGAAGTCGGTCTTTATTGTTCCTTGAAGCTTGAAGTCCTTGACCGGCGTTAAACTATCCTTAAGGTAACTATATGAATTATTAATCACTACTTCCCTAATGGAACTAATGGCGCTAAGCTATCCCCATATTCTCATAACTTCAAATTTGGAGGGATTGCTTATGCTTAAGAATATGAAGATTGTAATTATCGGTGGAAGCTCCGGAATAGGTCTGGAAACCGCGGAACTGGCCATAGCCCAGGGGGCGAAAGTAATCATTGCAAGCCGCTCCGAAGACAAATTAAAGCAAGCTGAGGATCAGCTCGGATCTAACGCCTCATCTTACCGGGTGGATACAACCGACGAACAAGATGTCCGGGCATTCTTCGAGGCCGTTGGCTCGTTCGATCATTTGGTGGTCAGTGCTGCTGAGACCTCGGGTGGTCCCTTCCTTGACACGGAGACATCCAAGGTCCGTCAGCTGTTCGACAATAAATTCTGGGGCCAATACCATGCTGTTAAATATGGTGTCCCCAAAATATCCCCCGAGGGTTCTATCACCTTATTCTCCGGGGTAGTTGCTTACAAGGCGATGATGGGTTCATCTATGCTTGGCGCCGTCAATGCAGCGGTCTCAAGCCTCGGCCAGACCCTTGCGCTGGAGTTGGCCCCTATCCGGGTCAATGTGGTGTCTCCTGGCATCATTGATACTCCTTCCCGCAGCAAAATGCCTGAGGAGGCCCGCCTGCAATTCTATGATACTTTAGCCCGGAAGCTTCCTGTGAACCGGGTTGGCCGTGCCGAGGATGTGGCACAGGGTGTACTCTACCTTATTCAGAACGGATTCGTTACGGGAACGGTTCTTCATGTGGAGGGGGGCCATATTCTAACCTGATACCCGGCAATCTAATCTCCATGGTGCCTAACAGCCTTCGTTCATAACTTTACGATGATGTTTCTCTAATTTCAAAGCAGGGCAGACTCTAGAGTAGATGTGAGAATTGGAGGCATAATCGTGAATTTATATAATGGCAACCTGCTGTGGACGGAGAGGAACCCAGATCCCCCATTCGCCCGCAGCGAAGTTCTGGAGCATTATGATGTCGTCATCGTCGGAGGAGGAATATCTGGAGCCCTATGTGCCTATTCTCTTGCGGCTGAAGGTCTGAGGATAGCAGTAATCGACCGAGGCAATGTGGGAGGCGGCAGCACCTCAGCAAATATGGGGCTGCTCCAGTATTCAAGCGATGTTATGCTTCATGAATTGATGGGTCAGATCGGCCCAGACAAGGCCGTTCGTTTCTATAGAATGTGCCAGCAGGCTCTGACTCAACTGAACGAGATTGCTGACACGCTGGATATACAGCCTGACTTCACCCGCAGAAACAGCCTCTACTTTGCTAGTGAACGATCCCATGTGGACCGGCTGAAGAAGGAGTATGACACACTTACTGCTCATGGCTTCAGGGTTGATTTCTGGACTCAGGACGACCTGGAGGCTCATTACCCTTTCTCAAGACCAGCTGCCCTGATCACATACGGTGATGCTGAAGTCAACCCTGTCAGACTTAGCAGAGGGATTCTGCAGCAATTTAACCCGCGTCATGTGCATGTATTTGAGCATGTCCATGTCCATGGAATTGAAGAGGCCGCTCATCATGTGAACGTGCAAACTTCGGCAGGTCCATTTAAGTGTTCTCAGGTGATATTTGCGACGGGTTATGATACGGCGCCAGGCCTTACCGGGACCAGAGTGAACCTCACGCGCTCTTATGCTATCGCTACTGAGCCGGTTGACGATCTCTCCTGCTGGAAGGATCGGGTACTGATCTGGGAGACGAGAAGACCCTACCTCTACTTAAGAACGACCCCGGATGGACGGGTTATAGCTGGGGGTCTGGACGAGGATACACCGATGACCCCGCATGGTGACGTGCTTATTCATCAGAGGGCCGAGAATATCAAGAGGAAGGTTCATCAGTTATTTCCCATGTTCGACCTTAAGATCGCCTTCGCATGGGCAGCGGTCTTTGGGCAATCCGTGGATAGTCTGCCTTTTATCGGGAAGCACCCTTCCAAAGACCGGATCTATTATTTGCTGGGTTATGGCGGCAACGGAACAGTATATAGTATGGTAGGTGCTCAAATTTTGAGAGATTTGATTCTTGGACGACCGAGTCCGGATGCGGATATCGTGAAGCTTGTACGAGGCTCAAAATCTGCGGAGTAACTCTATATAAGCCAACTATTGATTTACACGTAAGGCAGCCGTGTGAAGTGTTCTTCCAATCGCTGTTGTTCCCAGATTTCATAAATACTCTTGCCTACTGGTAATTCTTAAGTTCAACTTATATAGCGAATTATATGACTCATTGATCTAGACAGGGCTGAGGCTGGTAGAGCTCTTCCTGTCTATTAAATTACCTGGCTTGTACAGAGTGAATATCCCCTGCATTTATGAGCGCAGATCAAGTATAATTCTGAACTATAAGAATGATCTACATAGGGCAGGTGGCAGAATTGACAGATAAAGTAGTGATTGGAATCGACGGAGGGGGAACGCATACCCGCGTAATGGTATGTGATCTGCATGGAGAGGTCCAAGCCTATACAGAGAAAGGTCCTGCTTCGATATATAGGGACGCGTACGCCGCGAGCAATGTCAGAAATGCTATAGAAGAGGCACTGGAGCAGGCAGGCAAATCTCCGGATCAGGTACTCGGAGTTGCTGCGGGAATTGCCGGATATGACTTGGAAACGGACCTGGATTGGATTCTGCCCTTGACCGAGGTACCCGGGTTAATCTGCCCCAAGTGGCATGTGAACGATGCTGTGATTGCACACCAAGGCGCCTTACTCATGCAGCCGGGAATTGTTGTGATTGCAGGTACAGGTTCAAATATATTAGCTATTACGGAGGACGGGCAGCAGCTCCGAAATGACCAGTTTCACCATTATGCAGCCAGCGGTGCAAGGTTTCTTGCTTACGATGCCGTGTATGAAATTCTTGCCGGGAATACGGACTCTTCAGACAACGACCTAATCGCAGCCCTGAAAGCACACTGGGATGTAGAGACCCTGTCTGAGTTCTACCAGCTGGCGAAGACGGGATTTGAAGCTGACCGTCAGGTCCGTGACCGTGTCTTCGGCAGGTTCACGCCCATGATTACGGAGGCCGCTGCTCTAGGAAGCTCTACAGCCATGCGCGTCTGCGATCGTGCCGTAAGTCAGATCAAGGTGGGCACCGAGATCCTGGCAAGCTCTTTTGCAGGTGCATCAGTTGATGTTGCCCTAATTGGAAGCGTAGCCAACTCCTCCTATGTCCGCCGGACTCTGACCGGGCAGCTCCAGAATGGGGTTAACCGGAAGTATCAGGTTCATGAGCCGGCATTCTCTCCTGTGGCTGGAGCTATACTCCTTGCTCTTCATAAGCTTCAGGTGCCCATCTCGCCTGAGATCATTACGTACCTGAAGAGGAGCCCCTATGCAGCGGGCAGCAAAGAACAGCCTGCGAAGCTCTAAGGCCCCGCAGGCTGCATTACTGGCTCACTGCTCTGAGTATCGTGCTCGGTTGCTTAGACTCACTGCTCCGAGTATCGTACTCGGCTGCTTAGACTCAATCCTCTGAGTGCCGCGCCCGGTTGCTCAGGGAAGCCAGTCGATGCTTCTCTTCAGCCAGCAGCTCCTCGGCCAATTCTACCCCTGACCGTCCAACGGCCATATCAGCCTGCTGCACCGCCTTCTCGGTGTGCTCAAGGCTGTTCTCGGCCTGTTCAATCATCTGGTCAGTCGGGTGGCTGAGGGCTGACGATACAGCATAATGCAGCTTGTTAACTGAGTTCAGAGCTTCAGCTACCGTGCTGTTTGCTTGAAGACTGGAATCATAACGACTCATAAATAAGACCTCTCCCTTCTGAGATGGCTTCAGTTCGGTTCCCCTTTAGCATGGTTAGGCAGAGTCGATCTTATGCGCAATCTAATGTGCCATCTAATGCGCGATTTTATGTGAGATCTTATATGCTATGCTTACCCTGTAATTGCTGGACCAGAAATTGATACAACTTGAGTTCCGCTGCCTTAAGGGAACTTCCTGAGGTACGGCAGAGCATGCCAAAGGTCATATGGATAAGACTGCCTGCAATCTCCCGAATGACCATTCCCGCTGGCAAGGGATCCATCATAATAGCAGGGACAAGCGCTATCCCGAGCCCACTCTCCACATAGTATTTCAACGCAGTCATACTCCCTATTTCCATCGTATCCAGGGGCACTCCTCCCGATTCCCTCATCACAACTTCCAACTTGCGGCGGTAAGGACACACCGCTGAGGTTATCAGCAGCCGATGCCCTCTGAAATCACCGGGCGAGAGGATCTCCTTGTGAGCTAGAGGATGATCCTTTGGCATGAGCACCACAAATTCCTCCTGAAACAACGGCTCATAGTAAAGGTCTGAAGAGAGATCCGGTGAGGTACAAAGTGCCATGCTAATCTCTCCATGAAGAAGACGCTCAATCAATACAGGAGTATTCGCAAACTCCACAGATACCCGAATCTTCGGGTACTGGTCAAGAAATTGCTTCAAAATGACCGGCAGGCGGTAGCTTCCGGTCGGCTCTGTGACCCCCAGCCGGATCTGGCCCGCATTCCCTTGCTGGAGCTCCGACATATCCCCCTGCAGCTGCTCCATGCTCTTCACAATGTGCAGGCTCTGCTCATGGAAGAGCCTCCCGGCCTGGGTTAACCGAATTTTCTTTCCCCGTTCAAAAAGCTGAATCCCGAGGTCCGCCTCAAGCTTCTGAATCTGCATCGTGACGGTAGACTGCGCATAATTCATCTCTTCGGCAGCCCGGATAAAGCTGCCTTGATTCACGATGATCTGAAACGTCTTCAAAGTCTTCAGGTCCACTCTTGCCGCTCACTCCGTTCTAAAGTTCAAAATTACTGAACTATTTATTCATATAGTTCAATTATACAGAATCCACTCCATCCTCTACAATTGGAATTAACCAGCCATCATTCATACCTTTAACACAGGTGGCAACAGAAAAAGGAGCGATTGCCCAGTGGATTTGATGAATAAAGTAGTCCTTGTTACAGGCGGAGGCACTGGAATCGGCCGGGCAACCAGCCTTACTCTCGCGAAGCGGGGAGCTATCGTGGCCGTCAACTTTTCCCGCTCCAGGGAGGCAGCCGAAGAAACTGTAGAGCTTATTCGCAGAGATGGGGGCCAGGCCATGGCGATACAGGCCGATGTGTCCAAAGACAGCGAGGTCAGAACAATGATCAGTCAGATTGCGCAGCAGTTCGGGACGCTGGATGGACTGGTCAATAACGCGAGCATCACGCGGCACATCCCGCTGGATGATCTGGAGTTGGCAACGGATGAAGTCTGGAACGAACTTATGGATGTGAACGTGAAAGGAATGTTTAACTGCGCGCGGGCTGCAGCTCCTTATATGAAGGCAGCCCGGCAGGGAGCCATCGTGAACCTGGGAAGCATCGCAGGGCAGACAGGGTCCGGTTCCTCTCTCCCCTACGCCGTATCCAAGGCCGCGGTGCATGGCCTGACGAAGTCATTGGCGCGTGCGCTGGCTCCCCATATCCGCGTGAACTGTGTGGTTCCCGGTGCCGTAGCCACCAGGTGGTGGGCTGGCAAGGAAGATCAAATGCATCTTCTGGCCCCCCAGCTTCTGCTTAAACAAATTTCACAGCCAGAAGATATTGCCCAGTTGATCTGCGCGGCGTTGGAGCAGGAGGCCATGACTGGGCAGATCATTACCGTGGACAGCGGTCAGACTTTATAGTCGAGTCACAAGAGACCTATGGAAGATTCATCTGGCATGGTGATTCGGCTGCTATAACAAGAAGAGCCTTCAGCTTGGCATGCTGAAGGCTCCTTTCTTCTTTATGGCAGGTTTCCCAGTAATTCATTGGCCGGGATAATGTCCTTTCCTCCCAGAAGTCTGTCCAGAATTCCCCCCAAGGCTTGATATTTCCTGCTTAATTCCTCATCTGACCAGCCGAATATCCCGCGATCGAACAAGAAGGATACCCCTACCAACAGGAATTCGGTAACCTCTCTGGGATTAGTCACGTGAAATTCCCCCTCTTCAATTCCCTGTTCCACAATCATCGTCAAATAAGGTGTAAAGGCCGTTATCTTGGCGACCATCCACTTCTGGTGCAGAATGCTGTTGCTCTCATCATGCAGATATTCCAGAATAACCTGATCGGTCTCTGGGGCCGGGAAGCCTTGCAGCAGAACCTTCCGCAGCTTCTCAGCGGCAGTAAGATTCCTGTCCTGGGTGATTTCCTTCACGAATTCCAATCTTGCAGACAAAGAGCGCTCGTGAGCGGCGGCGGCAATCTCTTCCTTAGACCGGAAGTAGTAATAAAAGGTACCCTGCGCTACCCCCACCCTCTTGACGATATCGCTAACCGAAGTATGCTCATAGCCCTTGGTATTGAACAGATCCATAGCCGCATCCAAAATTTCATTTCGCCGTTCCTGTGGGTCTTTTGCGATTCGTGCCATTATTAATTCTCCCTTAATCGTTAATAGCTGCTACAGCTAAATATAATTATTGACTGATAGTCAGTCAATGTATTAAGATCTGTTCATAAAATGACTGACTGTCAGTCAATAAATCATTAAGGATTGGATGTGTATCCGCAAATGAACCTGCGAATCATTTTGTATGTACTAGGCCTGTGTGCCGCCATCGTGTCGCTCGCCCAGAATTTGTATGTCCCCCTTCTCCCTCAGCTCCAGCACGATCTGCATACCTCGTTCTATCTCGTGAATCTGACGGTCTCGTTATTTACTATTGCCCTTGCCGTGATGCAGATTATCTTGGGTCCCGTAATTGATCATAAAGGGCGCAAGGCTGTACTGCTGCCCGGCATGATTCTGTACGCTGCCGCTTCCCTAGGCTGCACGTTCTCAGGTACCGTATATATGCTGCTGTTCTTCCGTGTTCTGCAGGGAATCGGCGCGGCCGCTGTACCCCTTGTAGCTGCAACCATGATTGGTGACCTGTTCGAAGGCAAGGAACGTGCGAAAGGCATGTCCACCTATCAGATGATTTTAGGTATCGCACCAGCTGTCGGTCCATTAATTGGGGGAATTATCGGCAGCTATGCAGGGTATCCGGGTGCCTTTATGTTCCTGTCTATTATGGCCGTGGCCATGCTGCTCATAGCAGCAGTCTTTCTACCCGAAACCCGGCCTGCTGGGGTCCGGCGACAAGGCTTCCAAGTTCGATTCTTTGCTCAAATCGTTAAAAATAACACTGGCGCTGCGGTCATCCTGGTAGGATTCATCCTGTACTACATGTTCTACAACTTCATTGTGTTCCTTCCTGATGTTCTGACTGAGCATTACCACCTGGATGCTGGCCAGATTGGTGCAGTTTTTCTAATGCTGATGTCCTTCAGCTTCATCGGGAGTAAGATCAGCGGAAGAATTCAAGTGCGCATGGGAACCGTCAAGAGCCTGATCTTTACCTGTACTCTCGCTTTGTTCAGTCTTCTCCTATTCATACTCGTCGCCGAGGCTTTCTTGATTGGGCTGCTGGTCTCTCTGGCAACCGTCGGTTTCACGGCGGGTCTGACCATGTCTGTTCCTCCCACCCTGCTGACCCAGGAATTTGCATCTGAGCGGGCTACTGCACTGGGTGTATATAATTTTGTACGCTATCTTGGGATGGCTGCAGCCCCGCTATTCGGGAGTCTCCTGTATCAGGAGGGCGGATTCTTCCTGCTGTTTGGCTGTACCGCATGCCTGATGGGGATCATGATTGTGGTCACCAGGCTGTTCCTGAAGAGCAAGGGCAGCAGCTCTAACCAAATCCAGGCATGAGATTCAGAATGCCTATCCTGATATGACTAAAGGCAGTGTCACGATCCTCGTGGCATTGCCTTTAGCTTTATAGCTCTATTTTTATATACATCGGTCCGACATCCAGCCCATGCTCTTTCTAAGAAATAAACTTGACTTCAATTTCATTAAGTGGTAATTTGTTAAATGCGTTCATAGTTTAGTACTAAAATACTTTCTACTTAACTAATAAAGTGAACCTATTCCAGCTCTGGAGGGAGTTCTATTGGCTGAAAGTGAACTATTGTTCGAAGTAGCTACCATGTTCAGAACTTTGCTAAAGGGAATATCACAGGAATGGAACAAAGAGAACCGTGTTCTAAGTCTGCCTCAGTTCCGGGTGCTCTATGTTCTGAGCAAAGAGGGCCCAAGAAAGGTATCCCAGCTTGCCCACGCACTCTGCCTTACGCCTGCGGCGATCACGGGCATTACAGATAAGCTCCTCGAAGAAGATTATATTAAGCGCGAGCGAGCCGAACAGGACCGGCGGGTGGTTAACATTTCAATTACGGAGAAAGGAGAAGCCATTATTAAGGAAGCACACGCAGGTCATAGTGAAGCGCTGCACTCGTTCTTCAATCTGCTGCCTGAAGAGGATATGGAGCATCTGAGGCGGATTTTTGGAACCATGCTGAAAGCTATAGATAAATAAAATATTATGGAGTGAAATATACGACGATGGAACATTTATCACATAAACGAAAAGCCACGATCATGTTCGGCATTATGGCCGCCATGTTCTTCGCCGCGATTAATCAGACGATTACCAGCACAGCGATGCCGCGGATTATCTCTATTCTGGATGGTATGGATTACTATACGTGGACCATTAACATCTACTTACTTACGTCTACCATTGCCACGGTTCTCGTCGGCAAGCTGTCCGATATATTTGGCCGCAAGCCTTTTATATTAATAGGGATTCTGTTGTTTATGATTGGTGCTTTCTTGACAGGCACCTCCTCTGATGTGTATCAATTTATTATTTACCGCGGGATTCAGGGGATTGGCGCGGGGATTATTCAATCTACGGCATTCACGGCGGTTGGGGACTTGTTCGCTCCGCGTGAGCGCGGCAAATGGATGGGCTTTATGACCGCGATCTTCGGCTTCTCCAGTGTGCTTGGACCCACGCTTGGCGGTTATCTGGTTGATCACATGGATTGGCACTGGCTGTTCTGGATCTTCCTGCCGCTTGGGATTGTAGCCTTTATCATGATTCTTATGCTCTTTCCCAAAGTTGAACGCAGAGCGTCAGAGGGAATCGACTATCTGGGTTCTCTCTTCATCACTACAACGATCGTTCCCCTTCTGCTCGCGTTCTCATGGGCAGGTACGGAATATGAGTGGGCTTCCCCGCAGATTCTGAGCCTTCTTGGCGCAACTGTGGTGTCCGCGATGATCTTTGTTCTTGTACAATCTAAAGTGAAGAACCCGATTCTTCCCCTTCATTTGTTCAAAAATAGTGTGGTCACCATTTCAAATATCATCGGCTTCATTATGAACTTCGGCTTGATGGGTGCCATGATCTATATTTCATTCTTTGTTCAAGGTGTACTCGGAATCACCCCTACTCTTGCCGGCTATGTCACCATGCCTATGTCCATCGTCATGGTAGTTACCAGTGCTATAGCAGGGCAGTTGATTGCCAAGAAAGGCAAATACAAGCGGTATGCTCTGATCGGAGTACCTATTATGATCGCAGGCATGGCCATTATGATCGTGATGAACAGTGTGGGAACCGCCATTCTGAGTATGGCTGTGTTCGGGATGGGCCTTGGGCTTGCGATGCCGGTCTTCTCCCTGGCTACGCAGAATGCCGTATCCCATAAGGAGCTGGGCGTCGTTACGGCATCCAATCAGCTCTTCCGTAACCTTGGAGGCACAATTGGGATTGCTGTCATGGGTACGGTAATGTCCAACAACCTGACCACCAATCTGAAGAACGCTCTTCAGTCACCGGATGCGCCGGATTTCAGCAAAATGGATCCCAAGCTCGCCAAGGAAATGCTCGCCTTCGCAAACCCGCAGACGCTTATGAACAAGCCGCTGCTTGAGGCGACCCAGGCCAAACTTCCAGCAGAAGCACAGCCTTTGTTCGCGCAGATGATTGATAACATTCGCGATGCGCTCGGCACCACATTGTCCACCGTGTTCCTTGCAGGAACGCTCGTGCTCGTAGTTGCCTTTGTTCTTGTGTTCTTCCTGAAGGAGCTTCCGCTCCGCACCACGAACCAGGCTGCAGAAGAATCGGCTTCGCAGGCAAGCAGCAGCGACGGCAGTACCCGTGAGGGCAGCGCTCATGAAGGCGGTACTTCATCAAAGCTGGTCACTGAGTAGGCTTAAAGACGGCGCCTCTTTACTTCATGCTCCGCGTTCGGGTTTCAATTTCCAAAAAGGCCATGCCCCGGATCACCGCGGCATGGCCTTTTTGAGTACTTATATAATCTTGGAAGGAGCCCGATGTCAAACATCGCCATGAGCCTGTTCCGGCTGATTGTTCTCTTGTGTCACCTATGGGGCATGACTGACTCCAGGAAACTTACTGCAGCATAGCCTCCGCGATCGTCAGGAAGTCCTCCCGGTCGATCTCCAGATGACCAAAGCGGAAGCGGTAGCCCCAATTAGTTACTCCCCTGGTGAAGCTAAGCTCTTGAAGCAGAGTGCTAATCTTCACTTCTTTGCATGGGGAATAGCGGATATCTCGTCTGAAGGGCACAAAGGTCTCTGACATGCGATACTCGTACACCCGTTCATCCACGACTTGTCCGATCGCCGTAAAGGCTTGAAGCGGCTGTCCATTCGCCATATCCGTACGGGGTGAGTAATAGATCAGCCAGTCACCAGGCCGCATCCGCTTGAGCGGTGCTGACTTGCCGTGGCAGAGCTGGGCGAAACCACCCTCCACCCCCCGGGCCACATGGGAGGCGGATACGACGCCGATCCAATAGCGACACTGATCCGGCAGCTGCAGCTCCAGCTGCTGCAATTCATTTTGCATGTCTAACTCCTCCTTATTCTTAACTGATCCGATTATATAAAAGAGCTACTGACAACATCCTGTCAGTAGCTCTTAATAAATTTCGTACCTTTAGTTATCCAAGTTATAGTCGCTGTGTCTTCTACTCACTAATCAACCTAAATATATACTTACTACTACAAAATCACTTAAAGAACACGTTGTCCACATTATATTTCGCCCTAAGCTCGTTAATAATATATGTCTCATAAATTTCCCGATGAACCGGGTCTTCTACAATACAAACCTCAATCCGGGTCACTTCATCCCGATGCTGCCGGATTGGAGACACTGTATCCTCGAAGTGCTTCTTGATTCGGGGTCTCAGCTTTCTGGCTTTACCCACGAACAGCAGCTCATCCCGGTCGTTGTAGAACATAAATATTCCGCCCACCTCCCGGGAGATCAGGTGAAAATCTGTGAACCCGTAAATATGACTCAGCTGAGGATTCTCCTGCTTATGGATCGTCACATCCGGTGTGGGAATAGTGATATTAATCATTTAGGTCAGCCCGCTTTCTATATTTTCTTAACAAATTCAGATTTAAGCTTCATCGCGCCGAAACCATCAATTTTGCAATCTATATCATGGTCTCCATCAACCAGACGTATATTCTTCACTTTAGTCCCGATCTTCAGGACAGACGAACTCCCCTTTACTTTGAGGTCCTTAATTACAGTTACCGAGTCGCCGTCGCTTAAAATATTTCCATTGGCATCTTTGATGATCTTCTGGTCTTCACTAGGTTCAGTTGGTGATCCTGGAGCCCATTCATAAGCACACTCCGGGCATACAAGAAGGCTTCCATCTTCGTATGTATATTCCGAATTACATTTTGGACAATTTGGTACAGTAGACATGATTTCGTGTTCCCCGTTTCTTATAAATTGCCTAGTCATACAAAAAAGGCACATAAGGAATAAGTTCCTTATATGCCTTTAATAGTGTCACAGTCTTCTTCCGTTGACAAGCGATCTATGTCGCCTGGGTAATGAGCCAGGCTGCGGGCCAATCCCGCATCCTGCTAGGCTTCCCGCCCGGGATTATTCGCTCCATCTCGTGCAGAGCTTCCACCTGAGCTTACTTGCCCGCCTCGTGCTGCGCTTCCCACTTGGTGATCTCCTCGCGCACTCGCGGCGCCACCTCGGTACCCAGCAGCTCGATCGCGCTCATGACCTCCTCATGCGGCATCGTGCCGACCGGCACATGCAGCAGGAAGCGGGTGATGCCCACATGCTTGCGAAGATGAATAATCTTCTCGGCGACCGTCTCCGGATCGCCCACATACAAGGCTCCCTCAAATCTGCGTGCCGCATCAAAGGTCGCACGGGTATAAGCTCCCCAGCCCCGCTCCCGACCAAGCTTGCTCATGGCCGCCTGCGTGGAGGGGAAGAACTTGTCAGCGGCAGCCTCGGTGCTGCGCGCTATGAAGCCGTGCGAGTGCGAAGCAACCGGGAGCTTTGAGACATCATGCCCGGCATGAGCCGCAGCTTTCTTATACAGCTGCACGAGCGGGGCGAACTGCAAAGGGCTGCCCCCGATGATCGCAAGCACCAGTGGCAGACCGAGCAGACCAGCGCGCACAACGGACTCCTGGTTCCCTCCGCTGCCAATCCATACAGGCAGAGGGTTCTGAACTGGACGTGGATATACACCGAGGTTGTCGATAGCTGGCCGATGTCCACCGCTCCAGCTTACTTTCTCGGATTCACGGATTTTGAGCAGGAGCGCAAGCTTCTCCTCGAACAAGGATTCATAATCATCCAGGTCATAACCAAATAAAGGGAAGGATTCGATAAAAGAACCCCGGCCTGCCATAATCTCCGCACGTCCGTTCGAGATCGCGTCAAGTGTAGCGAAGTCTTGGAATACCCGGACCGGGTCCGCAGAGGACAGAACGGTAACCGCACTGGTCAGCCGAATTCTTGAGGTCTGCGAGGCTGCCGCTGCAAGCACGACAGCAGGAGAAGATGCCGCATAATCTTCGCGATGGTGTTCGCCTACCCCAAATACATCCAAGCCTACCCGATCAGCAAGAGCAATCTCCTCGACTACTTCGCGAAGCCGCTGGGCGTGACTGATTACCTCACCGGTGTGAACGTCCGGGGTTGTTTCTACAAATGTGCTAATTCCTATCTCCACTTAAATCCCTCCTGCATTCTGGTGTTTATATGGAATCATAAACAACGAATTATATGTTTTATAGTTACATTATATTATATAGCGACTTACATTATTGAGAAAGTGTTAATTTTTAAAAGAGAATTTTGAGATTTCGCGATATTTATGATAACGTTTACAGTGTAGGCGTTACGGCTGAGTTCTGCTTGCTAATGCTGTTACATATTGAAGGCTTACTATTGTAATTATTACCCTAAACCCGAGGAGGAAGTCTATCATGAGAACGATCAAGCTTGGAAGCAGCGCCTTGGAGGTGCCTGTCATTGCGGTCGGCTGCATGCGTATTAATTCGCTGGAGAAGCCGGAGGCTGAACGCTTTGTGCAGACGGCATTGGATGAAGGAGCTAACTTCTTCGATCATGCTGATATATACGGTAGCGGCGCATGTGAGGAGATCTTCGCAGATGCGATCCATATGAATGCGGATATCCGGGAGAAGATCATTCTCCAATCCAAATGCGGCATACGTCAAGGGATGTTCGACTTCTCCAAGGAGCACATTCTGGATTCCGTGGATGGAATCTTAAAGCGTCTGAGAACAGATTACCTGGATGTCCTGCTTCTGCACCGTCCCGATACTCTAGTAGAACCGGAAGAAGTTGCCGAAGCTTTCGATCGGCTGGAGTCCTCCGGCAAAGTTCGCCACTTTGGGGTATCGAACCAGAATCCAATGCAAATTCAGCTTCTTCAGAAGTTCGTGAAGCAGCCGCTTGTAGCCAACCAGCTGCAGCTTAGTATCACCAACGCTACGATGATCACCAGCGGGTTCAATGTAAATATGGAGAACGAGGCTGCAGTAAACCGGGATGGCAGCATCCTGGACTTCTGCAGACTGAACGACATCACCATTCAGCCTTGGTCTCCTTTCCAATACGGATTCTTTGAGGGTGTATTCCTTGGCAGTGACAAGTTCCCAGAGCTCAATCAGAAGATTGATGAGATCGCCGGTAAATACGGAGTCAGCAATACGACCATTGCCGTCGCGTGGCTGCTACGCCACCCGGCCCGCATGCAGCCGGTGATCGGTACGATGAATATTGAACGCTTGCAGGACTGCTGCAAGGCTAGCGAGGTCCAGCTGACCCGTGAGGAATGGTACGGCATCTATCGCGCCGCGGGCAATGTGCTTCCTTAAGCAGCTGCCGAATAGTACAACATACAAGACACGGGCAATCTTGAACAATACCTGATTACCGTGAGTTCCGCCGCCAAATCCAAAGAGAGGCTCCCCCGAATCCGCGGGGGAGCCTCTCTCTATATATCTCTAGCTAAGATCCAGCTGGAGATCAATGTACCTGATCCAGCAGACGGTACGCCTCTTCCTTCGTCTTCACAGCAAGCAGCGCTTCCCGGAATGAATCGTCCATCAGCTTGCGGGACAGCATTTGCAGCACCTTGAGGTGTGCGTTCTCCTTGCTGCTGCGCGGCACGGCGATCATGAAGATCAGCTTGGCTTCGCTTCCGTCCAGACTTTTCCAGTCCACTCCATTCTGCTTGATGCCAAACACCACGCTTGGCTTCAGTACAGCATCCGACTTGCCGTGAGGAATGGCGATATTCAGGCCGATGCCTGTCGAGCTTTCTTCTTCGCGGGCCAAGATGGCCTTTTTGAAGTCACCAGCAGAGCGCACGGCTCCGTTTCTCTCCAATGTTTCAATCATTTCATCAATCACAGCATCCCGGGAGTCTCCCGCAAGATCCAGATCAATTAAATCCATAGTCAAAATATCCGTCAATTTCTCAATATGAACGGCTGGCGCCTCGTCCCCGGTTCGTTCTTGGGCTGAGCCTGTCGATACAGGTGTCGGCACGACAGCTGATAAGGATGCCGTTACAGGTTCTGTCTCCACGCCCTTTGCGGCAGAGCTTGCAGGAGATCCAAGCGCAGCTTCCCCAGCCACTGCCGGAGCGCCAATATCCTTCTTCAGCAGACTGATCATCCCCACCGTCACGGCCGCACCTACAATCACGGCGATGAAGAACATGAGCACATGGTCCACTGCGCCCAGCACGGCCACAATCGGTCCGCCATGGGCGACTCGGTCACCCACATGTCCGAGCATCGCGATCACCGATCCGGTCATCGATCCCACCATGATACTTGGAATAACCCGAAGCGGGTCCTGTGCTGCAAATGGAATTGCGCCCTCTGTAATCCCGAAAAGCCCCATGGTGAACGAAGCTTTACCGGCCTCCCGTTCAGACCGCTCAAATTTACGTTTGTTGATCATGGCCGCAAGCCCCATCCCAATCGGGGGAATACAAATCGCTGCAGCGATCGGACCCATAATTTCGTAGTTGCCCTCTCCGATCATGGCCGAACCGAACAGGAATGCCACCTTGTTCACCGGACCGCCCATATCAAAGGAGATCATGGCGCCCAGGATCAGAGCCAGCAGAATGGAGCTGGTACCTTGCATACCTGCCAGCCACCCGGTCAAAGCTTCGAACAGCTGCGCAATTGGAGATCCAATCACGAATACAAAGATCAACCCTACAATCAATGAAGCCAATATAGGAATAACAATAATAGGCATAATCGGCTGCAGCGCTCTCGGAACCTTCAATTTCTTGATTCCAAGCGCCACATACCCCGCCAGGAAACCGGCGATAATTCCGCCGATAAATCCGGCTCCCGCTTCACTTCCATAGAAGCTGCCATTGGCCGCGATGAAGCCTCCGACCATACCTGGAGCAAGACCGGGTCTGTCCGCAATACTCATCGCGATGAAGCCTGCCAATATAGGCACCATGAAGGTAAAAGCCGCCCCCCCGACATCCTGAATCGTCTTCCAGAAGGAGCCTTCCGGGATGACCAGGCCGCCCGGCGTCTTCTGTCCGCCGAGGGTCAGTGCGATGGCGATCAGGAGACCCCCGATCACGATAAAGGGCACCATATAAGATACCCCGTTCATCAAATGGCGGTACACTGGGTTCTGCTTCGATTTCTTCTCCTGCTTGATATCCTCAGCCGATCTAAGCTGGGCCCGGTAGACGGGAACATCCCCGCTGATCACCCGCTGGATCAGTTCTTCTGGATGGCGGATCCCTTCCTGTACGCCAACCTCAAGCAGTTTTTTGCCGACGAACCGGTCCTTCACCACCGTCTTATCTGCTGCAATAATGATCCCGTCCGCTTCACGGATATCCTGCTCCGTCAGCTCATTCTCAACACCGATCGAGCCCTGAGTCTCGACCTTCATCTCAATGCCAAGCTTGGCTGCCGCCCGCTGAAGGTTCTCGGCTGCCATATACGTATGTGCAATTCCGTTAGGACATGAGGTAATCGCTAATATCTTCATGGTCATTCTCCTTTGCCTTAATGTTTCCGCTTACATTTTAAGTATAAACACCTGACGTGCTGCTATCTGGCTAATTTATTACCGGAACTTCCGGAAATATTGCGCTTCAAATGCTTGCCACAAAAAAAGCAGGACCCCAAGGTCCCGCCTGCTGCTTCATCTATAACTACGCTGAACCTGATTCACCCTTCAGCCTGCTTAGGAATTTCATCACGTCAGTCTCTTTGGACAAAGCGCTCACATAAGCCGGACGCTCACTGAGCAGGGACAATTCGCTGAACAGCTGCCGGACTTCTTCCCGCTCCTCATTCTGCACGGCGAGCATGAATACAAGCTGCACCTTCTCGCTTCCCCAGGCAAGCGGTTGTTTTAAGGTGGCGATCGCAATGGCTGAATGCCGGATCAACTGAGGACTGCCGTGAGGAATAGCAATGCCGCCTCCGATAGTTGTAGCCGACATCTTCTCCCTAGCCAACGCGCTGAGCGAATATCCTGATCTCACATACCCCTTATCCGTAAGCACTTCGGACAGCTTGGCGATGATCTGTTCCGGCTGCGCGTCCTCCTGCTGGAGAAGGACCAGAAATGGCGTTGTATATTTCAAGAAGGAGGAATCTTGCCTTGTGCCTTGATCATCTAGCTGTCTAATCTCCTCTTCAAGTCTCCGCTCGTCCTTCGCCTCAAGGAGGGGAGAGACCAGAATGTGCGGAATCTTCAGTTCAGGAAGCGCCACCGTAGCAATAACCAGATCCACCTCATGATCCGCCAAATACTCGGGGACTTCGGATCTGGCCATAGACGCCATAACCTGCACAGATGGAAATTTCCGTTCGATCTTCGATCTAAGCAGCTGGGACATGCCAATACCCATGTGGCATACAATGATCACCCTCCTCGGAGGGGTTCTCTCTTGATGCAGCCGTTCAATCGAGGCCTGAAAGTGCAGGGTCAAGTAAGCGACC
This sequence comes from Paenibacillus zeisoli, assembly GCF_003994465.1. Taxonomy (GTDB): domain Bacteria; phylum Bacillota; class Bacilli; order Paenibacillales; family Paenibacillaceae; genus Fontibacillus; species Fontibacillus zeisoli. Next base: position 415,825 of record NZ_RZNX01000002.1, read on the forward strand.
TCCTCCTCGGGGATGGAGACGTGAAGTATTTCAGCAAGCTCTCCCAGCGCCAGAATGACCCTGTCGAACATATAAGGATACATTTTCTTGATCTCGGCCAGCATGGGGTTCGATACCGGCAGACCATAACGAAGACGGTTCAAGGTCGCGTATAAGTGGACCTTCAAGCCATTCATCAGCACCTCATCTTCGGAGAATTGAACTCCGCTCAGCTCGGACAGCCTGTGGGTCAGCTGATCCACCAGACCGGAGAGGTGTGAATCCGGATTCTCCTCACGATAGTGATACTTTCCGCCAAGCAGATGTAAGGCTAGGTAAGCGGCTTCCTCCCGGGGAAAAGCCACAGCAAATACCGGTCTCAGGCCCTGCAGAAATTCCTCCGCCCAGGCAAACTCCACTTTTTCCTGTAATAATTCAATTTCCTGTTCGGGGAGAGCGATCGGCTGTTTGAGCTTGGTCCGTTTGATCATCAGCAGGATATGCAGAATCAGGCTCTCAAAGGCTTCATCCGTGAACGGAAGGGAATGCCGCTTCTGCAGGACTCTTAATTCATGATAGACGGCGGATACCTCATGCGGCTCAAACTGCTTCCTCAGCATCTGGCCCGTTAGCTCCGGGCTGTCAATCAACTGATCCAGACGGGCGAGAGCCGCCCGTTTGTTCTTCTCGGAACCTTCCACCACAAGGCCCACTCTATGCCTAGAGATTAAGGTCAGATCAAATCGCTGCAGCCAAGCCTCAATGGTGTCCATATCCTTGCGAATGACCGTTTTGTGCACAAAATACTCCGCCGCCAGCCCCTGAAGAGGAATAGGCCTCGTATCCATCAGAAGCCGGTAAGCCAACTGCAGGACTCTTTCCTCGTCAGACTCCCGCCGGGGTCTGTCCTCTCCCGCATACAGCCTGTGGAACAGCTCAGCCTGATCGGCTTCGTCAATCTCCAGATAGATACCCAGACCCGGTTTTCTCACCAGACTGGCGCCCGAGTTCTTGTCTACATAGGCTTCAATCACCTTCAGATCGCTCCGGATGGTCTTCTCCGAGCATCCTACCTGATCAGCAAGATCCTGAACTAACCAGAGTCGGTTCTCTTCCGTTAGCAGCATGCGTAGAATTTCTTTTTGCCTATTGTTCATCCGATTCACCTGTTATCCACTCTTATGGAGAGTTGGCCCTTATCAGGGCAGTAATATCTAACCTGTATCATAGCCCATGCCGCTGCACGAATCTATCATTTAAGGACACATCTTCAGTGAAAATTCAGGTTGCTCCGATATGATCAGACCATAGAACTGATTAGGTGGGGGCAGATTAATGAAAAAAGTAACTTATGTAAAGTTTATACTGGATCTTCTCATGGCTCTGACATTTGTATTGCTGTTCAATAAGAGAGTGCTGGGGGGACTGGCCTTTCATGAGATAGCGGGATTAGCCATTTCGGTGGCTTTTATTACGCACATTCTGCTGAATCTGAACTGGGTTATCAAAGTAACCGCCAAGCTGTTTGACCGCAAATTACCCGGAATGACCCGGTTTAGTTATCTGCTGAACCTATTACTCTTAATTTCGATGACCTTTATTGTGGTAAGCGGGATACTGATATCCGAGATCGTATTCCCGGGCTTTCATATTGGAAACACACCGTGGTTCAAGATCTCCCATATCTCTGTTTCCTTCTTGGGGCTGATCTTAATCGGAGTTCACGTTGGACTGCACTGGAAGTGGGTCGTCAATGTCGCGAAAAAGATGGTACGAGTCAAATCCTCAAAAGCACCGCTCGGCATCATTGCCAAAGTGCTGGCAGCCCTTATTCTGTTATTTGGCGGCTATCAGATGTATTCGACCCAATTTATCTCCAGAGTCCAGGGTATAGGGACCGTATTTAATATGACGGGGTCAGGAACCCCACCCGCCGGCTTCAAGCAGCGCGGAGGCGACTTACGCGGAGGTGATATGGGCGGCGAGAATCCGAACTTCGGAACGCGCCCGAATCGCATGGAGGGAGATCACCGGGAAGGTGGCTTTGGCGGCGGCAGTCCAAATGCGCTCGGAGTCATTCTGACTTACTTCGGCATCATGGGAGTGTTCGTCATTATTACTTATTATCTAACCAAACTAGGCAGCCGGAAAAAACGTAGAACCACAGCCTTATCTTCACCAGCAGAACTGGATTCCTAATATATACAGAAGAAGCCCCCTGTTAGCACAGGGGGTTTGTATTATCTTCGGGGCAGACTATAGATGGGGGTTTCTGATCACCCTCGTCCTAAGCGTAACGGGCAAGTCTTGTGGAGTTCCTTAACTTGCAATCATGCTTAAGCTCAGCGTGCCATCTCTAACGTCAAGGTAGACTCATGCAGACTCAGTAGCTCATTTAAAGTAATCCGATCGACCACCTCGTATCCCTTGCCCGCTCCTCTTGGTCTTATGACGACTGTACCGAGATTCGGGATATCCCCAAGGCCAACCCCCTTGGGGAAGCCGTGGGCAACGATGACCTTGTTGGTCCCTGCAGGCTGGGCCTGCTCAAGCCCTGTAGAGAGGGCGGCAAGCGTACTGGCCTGCTCAGCCGGGGTTACCTGTCCACTTAAACTGTAAATTTTCACCCAGAAGGGATCGACCTGAACATTTCCTTTCCCGAATGCTAGTTCCGCAGATTCTCTTGTTCGGCAGAATGGACTTGCTTGAATTGGAGTCTGAACGGGGATCTTCAAGCTTCTCAGCACTTCCCCGTACAGCTTGGCCTGTCTTCTGCCTTCTTCCGTGAGATTTCTCTGGGTTATACATTTTCCAAAATCGAGATTGGGCTGATCTTCGCCCACTCCAGCTTCCCCGTGTCTGACGTATAGAATATATCCGCCCTCACGAAGGGAACTTAGCAGCGCAGGGTTGATCCGATTCCCCTCTGCCTTACTCTCTTCAGCGCCGATGGTTGCTGGAATTATAAGCAGCAGCATTAACATGCAAATACCTAGCAGCTTTCTCATTCATTTATCTCCTTCCGCGGACAGCGACTTTTGTAGGTATCGTGTGCATTTGGAGGTCCAATTAAACATACGCATTTCATAGTTCTAGTTTGACAAATAAAATGATTTGAGCTAATTTGTATGTACAAGCAAAAATTAAGGGGTTTTTATTTTGATAGATTACTTTTTTGAAAATTGCCTATACTTCACTGTTAACAAGCTATCTCGTGCGATAACCAAGATGGCTGAAGAGTCGTTTAGGAAGACGGGATTATCTCCTACTCATGCCTTTCTGATGATGCTGGTCATTGAGAAGCCGGGAATATCACAGTCAGAGCTGGCAGAGAACCTCCACCTTAAGCCTTCTACGATTACACGTCTTGTCGATAAGCTGGTCGTAAAAGGACTGATTGAGCGAAAATCGGAAGGGAAAAGGTCATTAAATTACCCGACTGAGCAAGGTTCAGCGATTCTTAAAGAAATTAAAGATGGCTGGAAGGTCCTGTTGCATGCTTATTCAGATATTTTGGGCGAAGAAGAAGGTAAGGCCCTCAACAAACTAATCCATGAAGCGGGCAATAAGCTAGAAAAATAATAAATAGAAAGCCTTGGATGAATACTAAATGTATTAGGACAGGCTTCTCTTCCCCTTTTTCATTTGCTTGTACAAACAATAAATAACGGAGGCATGATAATATGAAAACTTTAGTTCTCGTTGCACACCCGAATTTGGAGCAGTCAAAAGTTAACAAGGCGTGGATGAACCGGCTTGAGCAGGAAGAAAATGTTACAGTCCACAATCTATATTCGATTTACCCGAACTTTGAGATCGATGTAGAACAGGAACAGCAGCTATTATTAGAGCATGATCGCATTGTTCTGCAATTCCCCTTCTATTGGTACAGCTCACCTGCACTGTTGAAGCAGTGGCAGGATGCTGTGTTAACCTATGGTTTTGCCTATGGTTCAACCGGGACGAAGCTTCAGGGAAAAGAGTTCATGCTTGCCATTTCATCTGGAGGGGCGGCTGAAGCTTACCAGGCTGGTGGTTACAATCATTATTCCATGAGCGAATTAACTCGTCCATTCCAGGCAACCGCGAACCTTTGCGGCATGCATTTCCTGCCTTCCTTCCTCCTACAAGGAGTGATGACACTCACGGAAGAGAAGGTTCAGCATAGCGCTGAAGCCCTTGCGGCTTATGTAACGAATCCAAGTTTGCGGGCAGACCAGTAAAGATAGACATGAATAGTAGACGCTTAAGTCTATATTTTTAACATTGCACATACATTACCAAAACACTTCTCTTCTATACTTGGTAAAAAAGTATAAAGGGGATTATGTCCACATGTCGAAAGTCAAAGTTCTGCTCGCTTCCACTCTACTCGCAGGGATGCTGGTACCTGCCGCGAGCGCTGCATCAAACAGCACCGACTACGTCGGTCTGCGCCAGTCACTTGAGAATATCGGGGCCAGTATCCATTGGGATAGCAAGGACATGGCGGCTTCATTCAAGCTGTCCAATGGCATCACCGGTCTCGTTACCATTGATAAGTCGAATTATCGCCTGGCTGGACAAGAAGTTCAGCTGGCCCAGCCGATCAAGCTGGTTAACGGCAAGACGGTGATTCCGGCTTCCCTTCTTCAGAGCATCCTTGCGGAGAACAGCAAGTACCGGGATCCCAAGGACGCGATCCCTACCTTCACTGTGAAGGCTCAAGGAGAGACCGAAGCCGTGGATTCCAAGTCCGGCGAGGATGCGGCTGACGACCCGGCGATCTGGCTGGATCCGCAGAATCCTGCCGGAAGCAAGCTAGTTGCTACGAACAAGGCCGGGGGTATCCTCGTCTATGACATGAATGGCAAGCAGCTGCAATCCTACCCGGTCGGCAAGATGAACAACATCGACCTTCGTTATGACTTCCCGCTGGGCGGCCAGAAGGTAGATATCGTGGCAGCAACCAACCGGACGACGAACACTATTGATGTATTTACCATCACCGGCGCAACTGGCGAGCTTAAGAACGCCGTGGCTGAGCCAATCAAGTCCAAAATGAGTGAAGTCTATGGTTTCAGCTTGTACCACAGTCTGAAGACCGGGAAGTTCTACGCTCTGGTACTCGGGAAGAAGGGTGAGTTCGAGCAGTACGAGCTGACCGATAACGGCAGCGGCAAAATCGCCGGCAAGCTGGTGCGCGAGTTCAAGCTCGGTTCCCAGTCCGAAGGGATGGTGGCCGACGATGAGTACGGCAATATCTACATATCCGAGGAAGACGTGGCGATCTGGAAGTATGCTGCAGAACCGGACGGCGGAAATCAGCCTATATCTAAGGTCGACATTGCGGACGGACGCCGCCTGCAGGATGATATCGAAGGGCTTACCTTGTACTATGGCAAAGACGGCTCCGGTTATTTGCTCGCTTCCAGCCAAGGCAGCAACAGCTATGCCATTTATAACCGCGCAGGAGACAACGCCTACATCAGCAATTTCACCATTGGAGATGGCGATCAGATTGATGGAACCAGCGAGACTGATGGCATCGATGTGCTCGGTGTGAACCTCGGGGACAAGTACCCGAACGGGGTCTTCGTATCCCAGGATGACGCCAATATGCAGGACGGCAAGAAGCTGAACCAGAACTTTAAAATGGTGAGCTGGGACCAAATTGCGAACGGCCCTGCCAGCAAGCTGGACTCCGGAAACGGTGCGAATCCTAGACAGCTGGTGAACCGTAATACGAAATAACTAAGGCCGGCTGGCCTCAGCCAGGCTAAAGAAGGACATATACTCCAACTGCCCGAATTATATTTAGATAATCGGCGGTTGGAGTATTTTTTATTGAAGACAGATGACCTAAGGGGGAAGTTCCATGCTTGGCTTAAGCCAAAAGTTGAAGGGTTGGCTGCTGGTGCCGATCCCATTTCTTATTGCCATGCTTGGGTTCTTAATTCTGTATGACTTCCCTAAGGAAGTCGATATCCACTATCCGGCTGTAGAATATCGGAGCGGGGATCAGTCATCCTCCACCAGCACAAACATCCGGATTAAAGGAACCTTGAGCAGACCTTTCTGGCGAGACTCCCGCTTTAGCGGCCAGATCATTATTGATTCCTATCCATTCACGAAGAGTTATGACCTCATTGACATTGAATTCAATAAGAAGATTTTGAATGGGATAGGTACCCTGTCATACACCCAGATCCTGAACGGCAAACCTGATCTGCAAATGCTGGGTACAATTTGGATTTCAGGCGATTTTGACAAATTAAATATATGGGGTATCCGCAAGGCAGGAGCAGCGGGTCCATCATCCATCCCCATTATCTCGGCACCCGCCAGAACCAATGAAGAAGCCGTATCCATTAACCGCTTGTTTCACCCAACGATTCGACAAAAAGACTAAAAAAGTTTCACGTGGAGCAATTTTTTTGGTATGTAACCTCCCAATTGGGATGCTCGGGAACATAGCTGTCACCGAATTGTCCTTCCTGCAAGATCAGATTGGTTATCGGTATTCTTATAATCATGGTCGGCGGACCCTCCCTTTGGTCGAAGCATGCCTCCCACAAGCCGAAGACCTTGCTTGCGTGTTATGAATCGCGATAACTGCGCCCCGATATAATTCTGCACACCTGGAACGAGATATATTTTCCCTTCCAGCAGCGCACGAAATGCAGCCTCTACGACTCTTTCCGGCGTATCCTTCTTGCCGACCGAGGCATCTTCCGTACCTACAACATCGAAGAAGCTGGTATCCGTCGCACCGGGACAAAGGGCGAAGAATTGGATACCCCGGTCGCGGTTCTCCCACCATAACGCCTCAGTGAACGACAGTACGAAAGCTTTCGTCGCTCCATATACAGCCATGTAGGGAAGCGGTTGAAACCCGGCGGTAGACGCTACATTGATCACAGTACCTGAGTTATTGCGCAGCATATTTGGTAAGAATAAATGGGTCATATCTACAACAGCGGCGACATTGAGCATCACTTCCTCATGTTGACGCTCACCTGACACTTGTTCAAACAAGCCATGGGTAGCAAAGCCTGCATTGTTGACGAGCAGTTCGATATCCACGTTCAAACGCTGGCATTGCCGATACAACTCGCTGGGTGCGCCTTCTTTCGAAAGGTCCATAGATATAACCTCGGCTTTGATCCCATACCTCTTGCTCAGCTCTGCTGCAAGGCTCTCGAGCTTGCTTACCGACCGAGCCACGAGTACCAAATGGCTACCTCGCTTGGCTAGTTGTCTGGCGAATTGTTCTCCAATACCGGAAGAAGCTCCCGTGACGAGTGCCCATTTTCCTTGAAAATTCATAGTGTTAGCCTCCTATTTGGTACATTGTTATAATTGGGAAACGTTGTTGCCGAGCAGTTAAAGGTACCCTCAGCTCTCAAGGGACTGGAAGCCATCGTCCACTCAATTCCCATAGAGTTTAAGAGTGGTTGGTAACAGTGTTTCCGATTGAACTCATTGTAACTACACTGTTTTAGAAAGTCAATACGATTCTTGGAACCCCCTAAGTCTCATTGACAACGACCCTTTCCCTGTATAAGATTCTTTGTAAGAAATTAAGAAACACTGTTTCCAAATTGGAATGAACTACAGAAATCATGATAACCGAAGGTGACGATGATGAGCGACCAGGATAACTCCGTTAATAAGGACACACGAGTGTTGAAAACCTATAAAGAGGCTCGCCTAGAGAATATCGACTCTCTTCGCAGGCTCGTTGTTGATGCGGCAGCCACGCTCTTGCAAGAAGAGGGACCGGAAGCCGTTACGGTGCGTAAAGTTGCGCAGCAAATGGATTGCTCGACAAAAATCATTTACAGCTTATTTGTCAATAAAGAGGGCCTGGCTCAGCAGCTGTATCTGGAAGGCTGTAAGCTTCTCGCTAACGAATTTGAGAAGACGCCGCAAGCTTCTGATCCTGTGCAGCATTTGCTGAATCTAGGGGAGGCCTTTTGGCAATTTGGGCAGCGTTACTCCGGCTATTATAAGCTCATGTTCGGAGGAGCCTTCGCCGATTTCAAACCGGACGAAGAGAGCCTGCAAGGAACCGTAACGGCTATGCGGCAGCTATTGACCTTAATTAGCCATGCACAAGAGCAAGGACTGATTCCCGAACAATACGATACGGAATCCGTTGTACGAGCAGTCTGGGCCTCGCTCCACGGGGTTATTCATCTTTATATGGGTGGACACTTGGGAGATGTGCAATCAGCTCATGCCGTATACAAGCACACGCTGTCCATGATCGTCAGCTCGTTGCTGCCAGACCGTTAATTCGCGTCGAAGATTATTCGACGGTCAGGTAACCCATTATAGTCTGCTTGGATGTATTCCATTCCCCGCAATCTTCATATGAAGATCAATAGTAAAAGTGGCTTGACGGTACTCCGTCAGCCACTTTTGTTGTTGACCCTCTTATCAGGGCTATCATTTCACACTCTGCCTATAAGTAATTCTTAAATTCAACTTATTTACACGCTAAAGAAGCTCCAGCTGTACAGGTAGATTACAAAGGCCGCAGTGGCAGCCAGGAAAAGATACTGCAGCACAGTCACCTTCATCTTACGGACTAATCTCACCAGCAGCCTCACGATCAAGACGGATAACAGGATGATCGGCAGATAGAGGAACAGGTAAGACCATCCCGGTATCCGATTGATGAACAGCTCCTGTGTGGATATGGCGAACAGGAAATAGACGATGAATAAGACAGAGACCAGCGTGCTGAGCCAATCGAAGCGGGCCTTCTTGCGACTCAGGAGTCCTACCAGCCATAGGATTAGGGCGACAATAACCTGCAAAGGGTAGATCAAGGCGAAGCCAAGCAAGACAACGATATTAAGGGTAGGATTATAGACTGGCGAGTTCTGGCGCTCGTACTCCATCATTGGGATGGAGCTTAATGCCAAAGTGTGATGCTCGGCATCCACGTAGATCAGCTCTTGGGATTTTTCATTTTGAAAAAGATTAGGTCCAATCTGCAGATAACGCTGATCCTTCATGGTAATTACGCCGTCTTCCACAGCCTTTACGGGAACTGCGGACAAATTCTGACCGAAGTTAAATGGCCCTTGAAGATGTGCGCGGTTGGGAATATAGTAGCCTTCAATGCTCTTAAGTTCCTGCAGGGTTGCCGGACTCGCGGTTCGCGTAAGGCGCTGGGTGTCTGGGTAGAACCGATCTAGATAAGCGCTGATAAGCTGCTCTATGACGTTGGTCCCTTCCCCTGAGTTGGTCGAAATGAAAATGCCGGTATGCTCAGAAGGAAGCAGATACATGTACGACTCGAACTCGTCAATGCCGCCGTCATGCTCGATCAGCCGGAGGCCATTCTGATAACGCTCATAGAAGCCATAGGCCATCCCCGGCATATTTTTATTCATGGTGAACTGTGTCTGATGCATGAGCTCAGCGGTCCTGTCCGAGAGAATCCTGCTGCCCTCATACTGCCCCTGCTGGAGATGGGCGATCATATAATGGGTCATGTCCTCCGCCGTTGAGTTCAGCGCGCCGGCTGGGAGATGATGGATATAGGAATAGGGAGCTGCCTTGTACGTCCCATTGTCATAAGAATAGCTTCTTGCCAGATTGGGATCCGATTCTTGGAAGTGAAAGCTGGAATGATTCATTTGAAGCGGCTTGAAGATCCGATCACGGATCACTTCTTCATACGGCTTACCCGATAACTTCTCCACCAGATAACCGGCTAGCGAGAGCCCCTGATTGCTGTAGGCAACCTGTTCCCCGGGCTTCCGGCAAAGGCCGGGGAGCCCTGTCTTGATCGCTTCCTCAAGCGACACCTGCTGGTCCCGGTCCCGTCCAACAGCATAGATGGACTCACAGAAGCCCGCTGTATGCGTCAGCAGATGATGCATAGTGATCGGACTTTGATCGATATAGGATAATTTAAGATCCGGAATATACTGCTTGATGTCCTTATGAAGGTCAATCTTCCCCTCCTCATACAGCTGCATGACCGCAGTAGAGGTGACGGATTTTGAGATGGACCCCACACGGAAAATTGTCTTGTAAGGGTCGGCTGGCACCTTGCGCTCAAGATTGGCATATCCGTACCCCTTCAAGAACACTGCCTTGCCGTCCTGCACCACCGATACCACTGCACCAGGCACATGATACTCCTTCATTTTGCTATTCATGAACTCATCCAGAAAAGCCTCTAGCTGCTGCTTGTCTGGTGCAGAAGCGCTTGCGGAAGCTGGAAATACGGAGCATAACAATGCTGCGAGCAGCAGCCAGCGAACAATTTTTAATTTGATGAACACAAAAATACCTCCCATAGGATGAACCTGGAAATCATAATCAAGTTCAGTCTAGCAGAGTGGTCTTTCCCTCATCTGTCAGCATTCTTAAATCTACCTTAAGCCCGATCTCTAACACGACAAAAAAGGCCATGCCGATTGGCATGACCTATTTCGCCCGGTGAACCGTTAGATTGACCTTGTTCGTCTCACACATAAATGTAGAGAGGTGAACAGGCTCGTCACTTGCGTCAAAAGCAATTTTCAAAATCCGAAACAGATTGGCCCCAATGTCACATTCCAGCAATTTCGCATAATCCTTGGTTGCCCCAATTACATCAATGATCTTATCGTTGGTCACGATTTCGGTATGATATTCCTCTGCCAGGATCTTATAAGTCGATTCATTCATAGCAATCTTCTTCTCCAGATCAGGGAACCGGGTGAGGGAATAGTGGGCAATATCATAGAATAAAGGGCGATCATCTACATACATTAGCCGCTCCAGCTCCAGAACGGGACTGCCTTCTTCAATGAGAAGGTGTCCGGCTACCTCTTCCGACGCCTGGATCACTTCACTTCTTAATATTCGCGAGTTCGGGATCATACCCAGCTGGTGGCTGAATTCGGAGAATCCGCTTACAGATAACAGTTCATTATGGAACTTGTTCGAGGTTACAAAGGTACCTCTGCGGGGAATCCGCGTCAGAGTTCCCTCCCGTACCAATTCCTCTATCGCTTTCCGGATGGTGATCCGGCTTACATTATAGATGTCACATAGCTCCGCTTCCGTCGGGATCTGCTCATCCGGTTTATATATTCCGTGCTGAATATCATTCTTCAACATTTGCCTGATCTGCATATATAGCGGTTGGGGCGTTGAAGGATTTAAATTCATACTGTGTTCATCCTTATCCATCAATGAGTATTTACTATGTATTATACATTGATGGATACTTCCAGTCACCATGCGCCAAAATAAGCGATTGTCTTCGCAGCCCTTGCCGCACCAAGTTCAAGGCAGTCTGAAATGGAAAGCCCTTTCAATATACCGGTGATGAACCCCGCTATGAAGGAATCTCCTGCCCCCATGGTATCCACTACGCTGACCTCGCCAACTCCATAGGTGTAGAACTGTTCACCATCAAAAGCAAGCGAACCATTCTCCCCCAGGGTCGCCACGGCAATCTTAGCGCCTCTTCGCTTCACGTCTACCAAGAGCTGCCGGATATATTCATCGTCACGGGTATAGGAGAAGAACGGGTAATCCACATGCGGCGTAAGCGTCTGCACCCGTTCGTCTTCCAGCTGATCCGAGAAATCAAACGAGGTGAGCAGCCCCTTTTCTTTGAAATAGGGAAAATGCTTATCTGCGTGCCCCCAAATCCCCGAGTGTACCAGCTGGTACCCTTCGGCAAAGCGAAGCTCTTCAGATGTAAGGGTGAACTGTGCCATCACACCCTCGTCATAATCGCCGAACTTCCGGTCATTCCCGATCATCTCCACTTGGGTCACTGCCGTTCTGCCTTCTTTTTTGGATATATGGGAAATATCTACGCCCTTGCCCTCAATGGCCTGAATCATCAACTCGCCGTATGGGTCGGTGCCCACCCAGCCTATATAAGCCGTCTCCGCTCCTAATTCGGTTAAATATACAGCCACATTGACGGGGTTGCCTCCAGGGTAAGCTTTCCCGCTTGATTGATAGACATCCATGCAGTTATCCCCGACTGTCACGATTCTCATCTTGCTCCCGCCTTCCTGCTGATTGAAGAATGAGCACTACCTCGTAGTGCTCAGATCAGCTTAGTATTCCATTTTACGATAGTATCTTCTAAGCGTTAATGGATGGTTTCTCTCCCGCTCCATATAGACGCTAATACGACTGAGTACAGACCAGTTGATACTAACGGCAAAATGCTTTCTGAACTCTTCACTGATCCCTTCCATCGTGAAGTCCTTCGTATCTATCACGGTCAGCTGTTTTGTAATTTTCTCAGCAAATCTCTCTACGCGGTCCGTCAGAGGTCTTGTCTCATCTTCACCTTTCAAGAGAATGACACTAGTGTCCTCAACCACTAGCTCAAGCGTACCGTGAAAGAATTCTGCCGCATGAATTGACTTCGCATGAATCCACTGCATCTCTTCAAGTACACACATAGCGTAACAGTAAGTATTCCCCCACAAGTTACCGGAGCCCACCATCATGTGGTAGTCGGTATCTTTATGCTTGATCGCAAATTCCTCCGCTTTCGGGTCAAAGGTCTTCACCGCATCCAGAATGGCGCGTGGCAGCAGGGCAACTTCCTTGGTGAACTGCTCATATTGAGGGAACTCGTTGTTGTTGTACATAAAGCGGAACACGACCATATACAGGAGCATGAAGAACGTGTCGAAGGAGTGCTTTTCAGAGCCTGTTGTGATGCAATAATCTACAATTTGGGTTAACGGCGTGTTCGGCTCAGCTACCAAGGCAAAGGTCGTCGCTCCCCGTTCCTTACAGAACTCGGCAGCCGCAACGGTCTCCTGGGTGGTCCCGGATACAGAGGTGAAAATGCATACCGAATCTTTAGTAAAATGTCTGTTGTTCATGACCATGAATTCAGAGGCAATCTCCGCGTGCACATCAATGGTTGAACTCGATTTCAAAATATACTCATAAGGGTACATCATGGCGATGGTACCGCCCGCACCAATCAGGAAAATATTGCTGTAGCCTTTCTTGGTAATTCCATCTACAATCTCTTCAATTTGTCCCCGGTAGGCCAGTCCCTCTTGTTCCACAAGCTTAAGGAATAACTGTTCATCAAAATTCAACATATACGTTCCCTCCCTATACTGGAGTGCTTGGACTCCAATATCATCCATTTTATTTGTTATGTCTTGTATTATAATATCGAGTTACAATTAATACAAATTCAATTTTCTTCAGCTGTAAGTTTAGGCGACGATATTGCCGCTGCTGTTGCTGTTTTTGGAGCCATATTTCCTCTCCCAGTAGTAGTACACGGGCAGACCTGTGGCGATGACAATCCCCGCGGCAATCATGCCCTGCACTGGAGCCCAAGTAAAGGTTCCCCATGCAAGCCAGCCCGCTCCAGCAATAGCCAGGATCGTCGTGATTCTCCATACCGGCATGCGATAGATCGGATTGTAGTCCTCTCTCTTCCGGCATTTATAGACTGCAGCAAAGTCCAGAATGTTAATGACCAGCTGGATGAGTGTAAAGTAACCCAGCAATTCCGTTAAATTGCTGAAGAACACAAGAATACAGGCAAAGGTAACCTGAGCAAGAATGGAGAAGCTTGGTGTTTCGAATTTGGGATGGACCTTCGCAAAGCGCTGGAAGAACAGCCCATCCTTCGCCATGGCATACTCCAGGCGAGGCTGAAACATAATGCAGGAGCTCAAAGAACCCAGGATGACGATAATCGCCGTAACAGCCACAAAGGATGAGGCCATGCCCGAGAGTCCAGGGATATATTTGACGGCATCGGAGACAGCGGAGCTGGAGCCCATCAATTTATCAAACGGCATCAAACCAGTGACACAAACGGCAAGCAGTGTATATAGGCCGAGTACAATCAATACCGAACTAATTAGTGCCTTCGGGAGAACCTTCCCTGGATTTTTGAATTCTCCAGCCATAAAGCAGATGGCCGCCATTCCCGTGTAAGCCCACGTTGTAGCAGATACTCCGCCGATTAAGCTTGAGCTTGCCGCGCCGGCCGCAGGCGTATAGCTGAAGTTGTCAAAGTTCATGTACATGAATCCCAGGACAATCACGATGATGAAAGGAATGATCTTCACCGCTGTAATAATAACCTGGAAGCTCCCGCCTGCCTTTACACTTCGGTAATGGATCGCCGTGATGATCAAGATGATCGCTACTCCCAGCAGCTTGCCGGCGATCCCGGCGAAGAACGGGAAGAAGCTTGCCGTGTAAGCGACGATGGCTAAAGCCATAATCGAGATGGACGGCGGGTCCAGCGCCCAGAACGTGGCCCATCCGTACAGAAAGGCCAGGGGTCTCCAGCCCGCTTTATTCAGGTAAACGTAACCGCTTCCATTTTGCGGGTAAGCCGTCGACAATTCGGCGAGTACCATGACCTGCGGAATCGCAATAACTCCACCGATAATCCAGGCCAGAATTGAAATCGAAGGAATACCCGCAGCTTTTGCAACATCCCCGGAAGAGACGAAGATTCCGGAGCCTATCGTAGTTCCAACAGCGATGGCCAGGGCCGACCAGAAGCCCAATTTTCGTGTAAGTGAGCCATTACTACTCATAGCGAGTTCCTCCAAATCAAGATGATAGGACTTGCAATTTCCTTATTTTCCTGATGGATTCCATAAGTGCTTCGTGCGGGTTCTGATAGTAATGAAATCCCATAATCTCCAGGGTACAAGCCCCCTTATAATTATGCCGCTGCAGATCTTCTAGATACTTCCGCCAGTCCAGCACCCCATCATCCAGGGCGAGATGCGCATCCGACTTCCCGTCTCCATCAATCAGATGGAAATGGCACATTTCGGGGAGGGTCTGGAGATAATCCTCCGGGGTCTCCCCCGCCAGCTGCATGGCCACCGTGTCAATCATTCCTTTTAACGGCGGGGACCCTACTTCCTCAAGCATCTGCTTAACTCCTTTGGAATCAACAATTAGATTCGACTCGAACCGGGTTAGCGGCTCTAAGGCAATCGTCAGGCCTTCCTGCTGCGCCACCTTGCATACCTGGTGAATGGAGTCGCTCGCATATTTCCAGGATTCCTCTTGGGATACGGCGAAGTCTCCTATTCCGGAGGTCATCAGCATCATATCCGTCTCAAGCTCTAGCGCAGCGTACAGATTCTCAATGAAATAATCGACACTCTTCTTCCGCAAGTCCGGGTCTGAAGCCGCAATGTTGTAAGGATACACGCACTGTTCAGGTGTGTAACAGACCACCTTGATATTACGGGACCTTAACTGCTTCCTGATCTCCCTCAAGTTGCCAAGGACATTGCGGTAGACGTATAGATGAGGCTCACCTGCCCATAGCTCGATATGGTCAATCTCCAATCGGGTCATCGATTCCAGAAAGTGCTGGAATGGAAAATGCCTATACGTAATATTCATGCCCGCAAGCTTCAGCTGCTTCACCCCCCTCTCTTGAAAGCGTTTTTATATTTGTTATGCTTTGTATTATAACTAGTAGTTACAAAGATTTCAATCCCTATTTTGAAAAAATAAAAAACAAACTGAACGAGCGATGAATTCGCACGTCCAGCTTGCTTAAGGGGTGGATGCGGACTCTCAAAGACCGGAGTTAACGTACCGTTCGGCAGAATGAGTACCTTTAGATCGGCATTGCCAGATACCGCCATCACCGTCCTGGCCTCCGTGGCAATCCAAATGATGTACTAATTTAACCATTGATTTTGGGTACGATCATTGTCACAATAGGATAACAGTCAGTTATTACGGAGCTGTAACTTTTTAAGGCAGGCAAAGACCTGAGGAGAGTCATGTTCGACCATTCTTAACAAGAAGGGTCGATACTTGATCCAAAGGTCTCTTTATGTTTTATAGTAATGCCCAGCAGGTCGGATATATTGTTGGAGCAAATCATTGCTGCTGGACAAAATGGTTGGGAGGCGCTGCAATGTCCGAGGAAAGTATTCCCCCGGAGCAGGATATAATGGCCGCGAAGAAGACCCGCGGCTCCGCGAGGGAATTGGCTGTACGTCTGATTGAGCTGTCCGGAGGCACCAGCAATGTCTTGGAAGCCGTTCACTGCACAACGCGGCTTCGTCTTAGATTGCGGGATAACTCCCGGGTGGATGAAGCCGGCCTCTCCGGCATAGAGGAGGTTCAGGGCCTATTCTTCCGGACTGAACAGCTGCAAATCATACTGGGATCGGCGAGCGTCTTCAAGGTACATCGGCAGGTTGTCCGCATCCTTCAGGAAAGCGTGCCAACTCAGCAGCGAGAAGAACTTGGCCCTCCTGTGTCTGCTGAACCGCTTAACCAGGACAGTACCACCAGGTCCGTCCGAACGTTGTTGTCTTTGTTACCGGGAGTCCGAACATGCAGACCCTCGATGCCGCCAGAGGACAACGGTGATTCGCAGTCTAAGGAGAAGCGAGGCGTAGTAAAACCATTTGTCGATGCGGTCAGCTTCTTTTCCGATATCGTCGTGCCCATGATTCCGCTCTTTGTCGGGGTTGGCCTGCTGCTCGGCTTGCTCAGCATGATGGAGGTTTTCGGCTGGGCATCCGAGAACAGTGTCTTGTTCCGCACCTTGTCCTTGTTGACCAGGTCGGCTTTTCAGATCTTGGCGGTCATGTTTGGTTATCATACGGCCAAGAGATTTGGAGGCACCCCGTCCCTCGGCGCCGCAATCGGCATTGTTATGACCCATCCCGATCTTCTGCGGGTTACCGGATTCGGCGGGGCACCGATAAGCACTGCAAATTCACTGGTCACTCCGCAATTCGGATACCAAGGCACCGTGATTCCCACTATTCTCGCTGTATTACTGATGACGCTAATCGAAAAGGGGCTGCGCCGGATTCTTCCGCCGTCGATTTCTGTTATGCTGATCCCCTTTCTAAGCCTTGCCTTTGGGGGGACCCTTGCTATTCTGGTCATTGGACCGCTCACCTATGAACTTGGCAGCTCCCTCAGCAGCATGCTGGACATCGTGTTCAAACATGGCGGGACGATTTTTGGACTGCTGCTTGGCGGAATCTACAGTTCTATCGTTGTGAGCGGGCTGCATCACGGAATTCAGGCCGTTGAGATCGGACTGATTACCAATCCGGACATTAGCGTCAATTTCCTGCTCCCTATCTGGTCCATGGCAAATATCGCGCAGGGTGCAGCCGGACTGGCTGTGTATGCCAGAACCCGGGACAAGGCTCTGAGGAGAATAGCGCTGCCCGCCTCAATCACCGCCTTTTTCGGGATTACCGAACCTGTCACTTTTGGCGTCAACCTGAAGCTTGGCCGCCCTTTCTTGGGCGCTGCAGCAGGAGGAGCCGCTGGAGGGGCTTATGTAGCCTTCCATCAGGTGGCAGCGGATTCGTTCGGTCTGACCGGGGTTCCGATGATCGCTTTTATTGTCCAGCTCGGGCAGATGAATCTTGTCCATTATTTAATTGGTTTCCTGCTGGCAGCTGTAACAGCCTTTATAGTTACCTGGATCCTTGGTGTTGACCGGCCGTCTGCCTTAGGAACAATACAGCATAGGAGAATGACATGAAAATCAAAAAAATTCTGAACAACAACGCGGTTGTAGCAAACGACCTCGGGGAGGAAAAGATTGTCATGGGTTCCGGTATTGCTTTTCAGAAGGGGAAGAACGATATTATCGATCCTTCCCTCATCGAGAAAGTGTTCATTATGGAAGATCCGGATCAATATGGTCATTTGCAGGAAATGCTGCGGACACTGCCCGAAGAAGAGATTGCCGCATCGGAGCAAATTATCTCTTACGCAGAACATGAACTGGAAGTGACGTTCAATGAACATGTGCACATTGCGCTCACGGATCACCTCTCATTTGCTTTGGAGCGGATCAATAAAGGAACGATGATCCAGAACACGCTGCTGGATGAAATTCGGATTTTGTACCCGAAAGAGTTCCAGATTGGGCTGCATGCCAAAAGCATCATTCGCAAAACTTTGCAGATTGATATTCCTGAAGACGAAGTGGGGTACATTGCCATGCACATCCATACCGCCTGGAAAAATGCCGGTGTCCGCGGGGCGAGTGCGGAAATGGCGGCCATGATTCGGGATATTGCCGAAGGTGTGGAAGAGGCCGCCGGTATTACACTAGAACGGAGTTCTGCCAACTACGAGCGTCTGGTAACCCAGCTTGAAAATACTCTGCGATCCGATGAAACCGGCAAGCTGCTGAGCGAACTGAACCCTGAAATCGTACGAATTGCCAAGGAGCGTTATGCCCAGGCCTACTTGCAGGCCAAAGAGATCGGCGATCAGGTCGAAGAGGATTACGGTTATACGTTAATCGACAGCCAGCTGGTATTTATCGCTATGGAGATCAACCGGATAAGCACCCGGTCGAAGGATGGGAATAAATTGTAACCCAAGATTACAGGTCTATAGACCCTTGATCTCATTTAGAAATAACGAATTATGCCCGAATCAGCCTACAACAAAACAGGAATTTCAGTCTATAGCCATTATCCGTTACAAAATTATAGAATTAACGCGACAACAAAATATGTCGGGATTGTTACTGTTAAGCAGGCAAGACCTAAAAATCCGTTTGGGAATCGATACTTCACGTGTCCCTCATCGGTATTTTTAGGTCTTTTTTCTGTTTAATAGAAAAATTTGAGCCAGAAAAGGAGACAAGAAGTATGAATATCAGAAAATTTGTAAGAAGAGCAGCAGCAGTAACCTTTACTACAGCTTTAATTGCAGGTGGCGGGACTTCAGCTTTTGCCAAAGAAAAGGATAGTCAGGATTATAAAGAAAGCTATGGCTTCTCCCATATTACCCGCTCTGACATGTTGAAAATACCGGGACAACAACTGAGCCAGCAGTTTCAGGCTCCTTCATTTGATGCATCCACAATCAAAAATATCCCTTCTGCAAAAGGTGTAGACCAGTGGGGCAATCCTATCGACATTGATGTCTGGGACAGCTGGCCGCTTCAGAATGCGGACGGTACAGTTGCCAACTATCATGGCTACCATATCGTATTTGCCCTGGCTGGAGATCCAAAGAGAGGATGGGACACGTTCATCTACATGTTCTATCAAAAAGTGGGCGACACCTCCATTGATAGCTGGAAGAACGCCGGCAGAGTATTTAAGGATAACGATAAGAATGTTCCAAACGATCCGATCTTGAACAAACAAGCTGAAGAGTGGTCTGGTTCTGCAACCTTGACGAAGAGTGGGGATGTCCGCTTGTTTTATACCAATCGCCAAGGCTGGGACCCGGAACACGGATTCTTCGGAAAGCAAACGTTAACGACAGCTCAAGTGAATTTGTCAAAGCCAGATGCAGATACGCTGAAAGTAGATGGCGTGGAAGATTTCAAATCGATCTTTGACGGGGACGGCAAGACCTACCAGAATGTAGACCAGGCCTTCGGTGGAGGCGATTATGCGGATAACCACACCTTAAGAGATCCTCACTATGTTGAAGACAACGGCCATAAATATCTTGTATTTGAATCGAATACCGGAACGGAAACAGGCTATCAAGGAGAAGCTTCCCTGAACAACAGATCCTACTATGGAGGAAGCAACGTCTTCTTCCAGTCTGAGAGAAACAAACTGTTGTCCAGTCCCAAGAAATCTCTAGCTACATTAGCGAATGGTTCACTGGGCATTATTGAATTGAATGATGACTACTCGCTAAAGAAAGTAATGAAGCCGCTCATTGCCTCCAATACCGTAACAGATGAAATCGAACGGGCCAACATATTTAAAATGGATGGTAAATGGTATCTATTCACCGACTCCCGAGGCTCCAAAATGACGATTGATGGCATCGGCGACAATGACGTATACATGCTGGGTTATGTAGCGGATTCATTGACCGGCCCTTATAAACCATTGAACAAAAGTGGACTGGTACTGCACATGGGTCTGGATCCTAAGGATCTTACCTGGACTTACTCTCACTTTGCTGTCCCTCAGGCGGAAGGAAATAATGTGGTGATCACAAGCTATATGACGAACAGAGGCTTGTTCGCCGACCACCACTCTACTTTCGCGCCAAGCTTCCTGGTGAACATTAAGGGATCGAAAACTTCGGTTGTCAAAGACAGCATTCTTGAACAAGGACAATTAACCGTCAAGTAACCACTTGAGCACCAATAATAGAGCACCTCGGCGGCCTTTCCTTATATGCATCATGGGACTTAGCTTGATCATCATGATAGGATTAGCGGCTTACTATTCTGGAAAGAGCGGTACTGAGGGGGCTGCTAACTCCCTTCCACACCAGACCTACCGAGCGAGCTATCATTTCACAACGCCCGATAAGTGGAAGAACGATCCTCAAAGGCCGATCTACTTGGATGGGACATACCATTACTATTATCTTTATAACCGGGATTATCCGACCGGAAATGGTACCGAGTGGCGGCATGCGACATCCTCAGATTTCGTGCATTGGAAAGACGAGGGAATCGCCATTCCCAAGTATACGAATCCTAATGGCGATCCCTGGTCAGGGTCGGTTGTTGTAGATGAGGCTGGAACGGCGGGTTTTGGAAAAGGAGCTCTTATCGCGATTGTGACGCAGCCCACTGCTGGCGGCAAACAGCAGGAACAATATTTATGGTATAGTACCGACCGCGGATATACATTTAAAGCTTATGGCAAGGCTCCCGTTCTGCATAATCCAGGGACGACTGATTTTAGAGATCCAAAAGTGATTTGGGATCAAATATCCCGCAAATGGATTATGGTCTTGGCAGAAGGCACGAAAGTAGGCTTTTATGAGTCTCATAACTTAAAAACCTGGCGCTATATGAGCGGCTTCATAACGAAAAACATCGGACTCGTGGAATGTCCTGATCTTTATCTGATGCATGCGGACGACGGAACCTACAAATGGGTGCTAGGCGTCAGTGCCAATGGCAAATTATCAGGAAAACCTAACACCTATGCCTACTGGACGGGAGACTTTAACGGAACGAAATTTCTTCCCGATTTAGAGGAACCACAGTGGCTGGATTATGGCTTTGATTGGTACGCTGCCGTAACATTTGAAGATGGAACAAGCCGTGACAAAGCCCAACATCGATACGCTTTAGCTTGGATGAATAACTGGGATTATTCCGGCAATACTCCAACGCGGCGAGAAGGATTCAACGGAATGGATTCGGTTGTTCGCCAAATTGAGCTGAGACGAGCAGGCAAGGGCAGATATCATCTCGCCTCTGAGCCTCTTGAAGCCTTAACTCAGACGTCGAAGGCTGCTGCTGCCTATGAGCAGCTCACGCTGAATGGATCTAGAACACTTCCTTTCACAGGGAATTCATACGAGCTTAACGCCGATATCACTTGGTCTGAGATCAAGAATGTGGGACTTAGGCTTCGAGAATCAGCGGATTCAAGACGTCATGTGGATGTCGGGGTTTTTGTAAAAGGCGGATACACTTATGTCAATCGGGCATACACAGGAAATCCCGACAAGACCGGGAAATATCTGGAGAGCAGGGCCCCCTTTGATGTAAGTAAGAAGAAGGTTCACTTGAAGATTCTTGTCGATACAACGAGCGTTGAAGTCTTTATTGATGATGGTTCCGTCGTTTATTCCAATGTCATTTTCCCGGAATTAAACGATCAAGGGATTACTCTCTTCTCAGACGGCGGCACCGCAATATTCAGCCATGTTGTGATCAAGCGCTACTAATAAGGTTGCTTAGCATTCACCCGTTTCCATTTCAATTGGAAGCGGGTGTTTTCTGAGAATTTTACTATCCATTTGATCCTTCCATCAAATAAAATATCTAAATATTAAGGAAGGGAGCTAATCTTGTTAGCTCCCTTGTGCAACAAACTATCAAAATTTAACGTCTAATCATAAAATACCAAAATAGGGGTGATTTGTAAGAAATGAAATTGAAAAAATGGATATCGTTTATGATCATTTTCGCATTTGTGTTATGCACAACTAATAGCAGCTACGCGGCAAGTCCGAAGGGAACAATACCGATCATCCTAAAAATGAATGATTACTATGTTGCCTATACTTATCCTAAAGTGCCTTATATTGATAGGCAAAATCGGCTCATGTTACCTTTAAGAGCAGCAGGCGAGCTGTTGGGTGCATCCGTTACGTATGACCCTGCATCACGCTCTGCTGTAATTACACAGAATGATAACCTTGTTAAAATTCAAGTAGGGAGCCATATAGCCGTTGTAAATGGAGAAAAAGTAGAAATGGACACGCAGCCTGTAATGGAAAAGGGATATATGATCATTCCGGCACGCATCTTGTTCGATGCGTTTGCCTACAAGGTCACCCTGAATCACCATGTGGTCACGCTTAAGGATGACCGGATGCTGCGCCAGGGCCTGCTGAAATATCTTTTAGACGATGACCGTGTAGCCATATCTAGAACGTTAAATCAGGTTGCGTTCGAGCCCTTGTATTACACACTCAGCACGTCCATTAGCAAGAACATGACCCATTTCAACTTTGATTTTACAGCCCGAAATATCACAGGAACCGATATCCCGCAAGGGGAAGAGAATTTATCTACGATGATTTATTTTGATGAAGGCGGCTTATTTGATATTCCCTATACCTCGGTGGACATTAAGGATAGAAGCAGACCTGCCGTGAAGAAAGACGCCATCTTCAGCAGGCATATTGAAGATAGCGGCCATGTTCTGACCACCAAGCCCAATATGCTGCGCTATATTCTGATATCCGGAAGAACGATAACCCCAGACAACTAGTTGCATCACACAAAGAGACCTGAAGCTTACGCGCTATAGAGCGTGGGAGTTTCAGGTCTTCTGCTAGATACTAGCTCGAAATGAGTATGTATCTGGCCGGCTGGCCGAATAGCGGTGCTCTAATTCAGGACGGAGAATCCGTATTTAACGAAGACATCCAGCGCTTCTTTTGACTGCAAATACGTGTAAAAGTCTTCGGCCTCTTTCCTATGCTGCGTCGCCTTTACAACTCCGATAGGATACTCAATCCGCTTATACGTTGTCGGATCTACCGTAAAGGCGACTTTTACCTTATGTGAGGACAGGGCGTCGCTCTGATAGACGAAACCCACATCTGCATTTCCCGTTTCTACATATTGAAGAACTTGTCTTACGTCTTTGCCTTGGACCATCTTGGACTGGAGTGAATCCCACAGCTTCAAGCTGGTGAGCGCTTCCTTGGCATAGCCTCCTGCAGGCACACTTTCGGGTATGCCTATGGCCACAGTCCTCACATCGTCCCTCGTCAAGTCCGCCGCCTTCGTGACCTTCGCTTTCCCATCTGTGGATACAACAGCAACAAGCTCGTTACTGAGCAATTTCTTTTGCTGACTGGCATCGACTAACTGCTCATCGACCAGTGCCTTCATATTCTTCGCCGCAGCGGAAAGGAATAAGTCGACGGGTGCCCCCTGCTCAATTTGATGCTGTAATGCGCCAGATGCGCCAAAGTTAAAGTTCAATTTGATACCAGGATGGTTAGGTTCGTATGCCTTCTGGATGTCCTTAAGAGCACTCGTCATACTGGCTGCCGCCGACACAATGAGTTCAACCGTCTCCGCCGGTTTGGAAGTTGAGGCCCCTGTCCTCTGGCCTTGTCTATCCATGCTGCTGGTGGCAGCCTTGTTCTGCACCGCACCACAGCCTGCCAATGCGACCATTAAAGCCATGATGATGGACAACCTCACACACATCTTCACTTGTTTAAACATGGTTCCCCTCCAAAATAATACTCAACAAAATAAAATTATTGTAATTGGCAATCTTCTGTTTCTAATTATACCTAATTATATTTACTTATAATTAATAACATTTAACAATTGAGCAAACAACGCGGTGTCAGGACTTGGGAATGCCCTTGGCCCTTATGATATAATTAGGCTCGAACACTAAGCGACTTATGCAGCTAGCTGGGAGGGTCTTGATATGTCCACCGACATGTCCTATACAACCGAGGAAATCGCCAAACTATTGAAAATATCCAAGCTCACTGTCTATGATCTGATTAAAAAAGGGGAGTTGACCTCTTACCGGGTCGGCAAGCAAATGCGGGTAGACGCTTCTGAGCTTGAAGCTTACAAGCAACGGGCAAGAATGGTCCCGGCAGCAGACAGCTATGTCCCCTTGCATCCTCAGGCATCAGGTTCCGCCGGTCCGACTGGCTCCGTGGTAATCACCGGCCATGATATTGGACTTGATATATTGGCCAAGTATATGGAGAAGAAGATTCCCGGAATTCGCCCTCTGCGTTCTTTTGTAGGCAGCCTGGACAGTTTAATTTCGATGTACAAAGGTGAAGCCGATATCGTCAGCACCCATTTGTTAGATGGAGACACCGGCGAGTACAACATCCCTTATATCCGGAAGATCCTCGTGGGTTCATCCTATATAGTCGTCAACCTGCTTATCAGAAATGCAGGGCTGTATGTCCAGCGGGGAAATCCGCACGGGCTTACGACATGGGCAGATTTGGGCCGTTCAGGACTTCGGCTCGTGAACCGGGAAAAGGGCTCTGGTGCCAGAGTATTGCTGGAAGAACAGCTCCGCATACACGGAATCAAGCCAGGCCAGCTTGCCGGATATGGCAATGAACAGACCAATCATCTTGGTGTGGCCGCGCAAATTGCCTCGGGCGAAGCGGACGTAGGCGTAGGTATCGAGAAAACAGCTTCTATTGTCGGACAAATTGAGTTCATTCCGTTGACCCAGGAAAGATATGACCTTGTCATGCTCAAAACTCCCGGCAATCAGCTTTGGATTCCTTCTCTACTGCAAATATTACAGTCCGATAGCTTCAAGAAGGAGCTTCAGGCCATATCAGGCTACGATCTGTCCCGTACCGGTGAAATCCTATTTGAGACCTAAATCTTCACCAAATAGTTCATTTAAATATGTTTAGTTATAAATAGATATATTTAGTTATAAACAATATGTATTGGATTCCGAATGATTTCAATACAATACCTCGTAAATTCAAAAACCTCTTCACATAGGAAGAGGTTTTTGAATTTATCATACCATTCATCTTTTGTTTCTTCTTCTGCAGGGCTTGTATCATTGAGGTGATTCCCTCCTGGAATGGCGTTGCCACTACAGGTCCGATGAATCTCTGATTCTTGTCACGACTTAGAGTCAGGGGCTCTTCGGTCAAATAAAGCATCTCAACGACTTCCTTCATGACGGGAATCCATGTTATTAGTGATTGATCAATCATTAATTTAAATTTAATTACAAATTATTTTCTTTCCAACAGAAATATCCATATGTTAAGCTTTAGATACCGATCGGTATCTTTTTTTCATAAAGTATGCCCCTTACCCTGATTTCGAGCCAGTAATATTGGACTATTCCCCAAAATGAGGAGGAAAATGGCTATGCTATTGAATGAGACCCTGGAAGAAGCCAAAAAGAAATTTGTGGCCAAAACGCCAAAGGATGTTCACGAGGAAATGTTTCGCATGATTCGTGAGCAGCAGGAATCTGGAATCGTATATGGCCTACAGGAGCGACAACAGGCCAAAGACTTTACCTTGAAGAATTCCGCTGGCACCTCTGTAAATTTATTCGAACAGCTATCCCAAGGTCCTGTGGTGTTAACGTTCTATCGCGGAGGCTGGTGCCCCTTCTGCAACCTACAGCTTCGGGCTTACCAGAACATACTGCCGCAGATTGAAGAGCTGGGCGGTCAATTGATTGCCATTAGTCCGCAGTCTCCGGATCATACACTCTCCCAGCAGGAGAAGGAACAGCTTAGCTTCCAGGTCCTCAGCGATCCAAATGGGCACGTAGCCGCATCGTATCAGGTGCTATTTGAGCTTCCGCCATATATTCAGGAGATTACAGCGAACCGGATAGGCGTGAACCTGATAGAATACAATGCTGCTGAAAAGTGGATCCTTCCTATTCCCTCAACCTTCATCATTGACGCAGCGGGCGTTGTCCGGTTCGCCTATGTTAACCCCGATTTCATGCAGCGGCTGGAACCTCAGGAACTATTGGAACAATTAAGAATGGACTGAATGGTTGCCTGCTAGTTCTGCTTTTCGCTTTGCTGCTTAATAAAGGCGAAAGAGTTCGCTGCTAACACGAACCCTTTCGCCCTGCTCAATCACACCCGCCGCCCACAGATAACCAGCACACCTTATGCTCTCAATCTACCGCCCCGGCACGTTGCCGGTCAAGCAAAACCCAATCCTTTATTTGGGTAGCAACAATGGGAGAATCCGTAGTTGACGTGTCAATAATCGGCTAGCCAATCCATGTCATACACATTGTAACTAGTTCCTAGAAAATCCCTAACTAATAGGCCATTCCCGAACCCCGGTTCCCTGATTCTAGCCCGTGGCATTCTTGAAATTGCGGGAGCAACTCTCATAGGTGTTAGCTACTAACAACCGATTCCAAGCACATCAAAAAAGCGAACCACGACGACCGATCGTGGTTCGCTTTTTTGGTTCTGCGAGCAGCTGCACTCTCAGAGCAGGCTGGTTGACGTCAGCCTGCCTCTTGCAACCTGCGGCCCTAGGGCCACAGAGTAATTCCCACATGTTATTTTCGCATGTGATTCCCACTTGGCTTACCGCAAGCTGTTGCCGAATTGCATACCAAATACCTTATCGAATGGCTCACTCAGGGTTTGCCACATGCTCCTACTCAATGCTTTTCTTCGTGGCCTTGTACATATTCGCTACATGGTCGTCCACTTCATCCCGGGACATGCGCAGGCGACTAACCGAGCTTCCATAGCCGATTTCCAGGTTCCCCTCCTCTAATCCTTTGAAAATCCCATCCGCAAAAGCATCCAGAGGTTCTCCTTGCGTATGCAGCCCAGCACCGCCCAAGTCCGTATTCACGGCTGGAGGTGCAACCTCAATGACCTTTACAGAAGTCTCGGACAGCTGGTGTCTCAGACTCACTGTAAAGGAATGAAGTGCCGCCTTGGTTGCTGAATATATAGGAGCAATAACGAGCGGAGTAAAGGCTAACCCAGAGGTCACGTTAATGATCGTCGCCTCCTCTTTGGCTGCAAAGAAGGGAGCGAACAGCATGGAGAGGTGGATGGGTACTTCCATATTCGTGGTGATTTCTTTATTGAAATAACTCCAATTTTCCTTCGCATCCGCCTTGAGAACATTGAAGCGCTGCTGGATTCCTGCATTGTTCACCAACACATTGACTTCCGGATAATTCGCTGTGACCCAGTCGAATAATGCTGCGCGCTCAGACTCGACACTCAAGTCACTTACCCGAGTAATAAGGCCCGGGAATTGCTCCTTTGCCTGCTGAAGTGCTTGTTCACGACGTCCGCAAATGATTACCTGATTACCGGCATTTAGGAAGCGCTCGGCAAAGGCAAGTCCTATTCCCGTGCTTCCGCCGGTGATCAGTACGGTATTCTGAGAAAGTTTCATGACTATCCCTCTTTCCATGATTATGACTTTACTTGTTCCTATTCTTTCCTGAAAGTGCAAGCAGTATCGATAATATAATGAAACAATTTGAATATGGATAAACACGTATTAAATAATTTAATCAGCTTCTTCTATTCCACAAGTTCAGGAAGCATTTCTGAGCAGAATCAATAACTTAGATATAAATAATTTATGTGTTGACCATATACTGTTTATGCCATATACTTTGTATAAATTACAGTTTAAACCATAAACAGTAAGGAGTGGTTTTTAATGATTCATGCAAACTCAACCCCCGTCAAGCTTGCAGGCCGCAAGGAATGGATCGCGCTATGCGTGCTGTGCCTTCCTTTGATGGTTGTATCGATGGACGTCTCCGTCCTTTTCTTCGCTGCGCCGGACATTGCTGCAGATCTACGTCCTACCGCGACTGAGCAGTTATGGATATTTGACATCTACGGGTTCATCCTCGCTGGTCTGCTGCTGACCATGGGAGTGATTGGTGACCGAATCGGACGCCGCCAGCTGTTAATGATGGGCTCTGTGGGATTTGCCCTGTGTTCGCTGTTCGCCGCATTCGCCCAGACTGCCGGATCCCTGATTCTAGCCCGCGGCATTCTTGGAATTGCGGGAGCAACCCTCATGCCGTCAACGTTGGCCCTCGTTCGCACGATGTTTCAAGACCCTAACCAGCGAACCAAAGCCATGTCAATATGGAGTGCCGTCATGGCCAGCGGCGTCACAATCGGGCCGATTATTGGCGGCCTGCTCATTGAGTCCTTCTCCTGGGGATCCGTGTTCCTGATTAACATCCCCGCTATGGCGCTGCTGCTCATTATCGCCCCTTTCCTACTCCCCGAGTCCCGCAGTGCGGTTCGCACCCGGATTGACCTTCTCAGCTCTCTTCTTGCTCTCGCCGCCATCCTGCCCATTACTTACGGAGTCAAAACCCTGGCCGAAAACGGTTGGGCCACACTTCCAACTGTTATACTCGCGGCCGGTCTTGCCGCCGGACTTGTGTTCGTGCGTCGGCAGTGGACTATTCCTAACCCTCTAATTGATCTCCATGCGCTGATGGATCGGCGCACTGGGGGGTCGATCTTCATTAATCTGATCGCAACGTTTGCCCTTATGGCCAGCGCACTGGTCAATACCCAATTCCTCCAGTCGGTCCTTGGGTACTCCCCGTTCACCGCCGCCCTGTGGAGCATGCTGCCTTCCGTTCTCGTCGGAGCAGCGGCGCCGATCGCCGCCAAGCTGTCCCTCTCGCACGGAAGACCGCGCATCATGGCCGGGGGCTTCCTGTTGTCGGCGATCGGGTTCCTCGTCCTAACCCAGGTAAGGCTAGAAGGCTTCTCCCCCCTGACCGTCATGCTGGTCGGAGCCGGCCTGGTCGCGGCCGGGATCGTGTCCGTCATGACCCTCGTCACCGATTATGTCGTGGGTGTAGCCCCGTCGGATCGGGCGGGAGCAGTAGGCGGACTCATTGAAACCTCCAGCGAGCTTGGAGGCGCCTTCGGAATCGCGTTGCTCGGCTGTGTCCTCACAGCGGTCTACCATCACAGTGTATCGCCGCTTCTGCCCAAGAGCCTCTCACCAGAAGCGGCTCTAACAGCTGGTCAGACTATTGCCGGCGCGTCCGCAGCAGCGCAGCAGCTGCCCGCCGTGCTATCATCGCAGGTTATGACTGCATCCCGGGAAGCCTTCATAACCGCCATGCACACTACCAGCCTGGCAGCCGCCGTCCTTGTGCTGATTACCTCAGTAATCACGATAGTGATGCTTCGTGACAAGAAAAATGTCACCCGCACCGCCTAACCAGACAATAGAACAGAAATAGGCTGTTTTTAAAGGTCAATGACCTTTAAAAACAGCCTATTATTACGTAACTACCTTCATTAGTACCTTCATTTGCCGGTTCTACCGGTCTGTATCCGATCCAAATACTGCTCAATTCCGTCCAGAATCCGTTGAAGCCCGAATTCAACATCATCGCCGACACCGCTCTCACTTTCATTCTCTCCGGTATAGGCACCGGACATGATGACCGGATGCAGATTCGGATATTGCTCCGGCTTGATCAGTGCCTTGAGCGCAGCCGAGTAATGAAGCCCACTGAACGCCTCCACGCTGGAACCGGCCTGAACGGCACGGTTAATGTCCCGCTGCAGCATTCCGCTGGATCGGGCGTAGCCGCTCAGCAGCAGCACTATGGACATTTTCTCGTAATCATTCAACGGCAGATCCCGCAAAGGCCGAAGCGCCCAATCCACGATGCGCAGATTATTAGGTCCCATGGGTATACTCGAAATCGGGATGTCTCCAAACCAAGGGTGCTTGCTAAAAATATGGATTGTCCCCATCACGTAGTCCCGCAGACTCTCCCGCCACTCGTGTGGGGGCCTCTCTGGCGGCACCGGAATATCGCACGCCGCATCCTGCATAAGGAGCAGCAAATCCTCCTTGCTCGGAATATAGCGATAGAGAGACATTGCAGTAAAGCCGAACTCCGATGCGACCCTACTCATCGAGACGGCCTCCAGTCCATGCTTGTCCGCGATGTCGATGGCTTTCGCTACGATCTGGTCTATGCTCATCTCCCGCTTTGGGCCGCGCTGAGGCGGCTTCACAAGCCCCCAACTAAGCGCTGCGCCGGCCGGAAGCAGCTTCCCCAATTCGGCTTCTTCCGGTGTAATATCCTTGTTAGCCATCCGCTCAAACCTCCCTGTTGCATGAAGCTGGCCTATGAAAATATGGCTCAGCATAGCCCGCTTATAAAATGCTTATATAATAAACAGTATATCACAATTAAGATCCATCAGACAAAGCAGCAGATACTGGTCAAGCGATCGATGTCGGCGGCTTAGAGGACAAATCAAAAGGCACCCCATTAAGAGTGCCTTTGATTTACAGAATGTTTGTGACCACCTTATTAAAGCCTGATTCAGATAGAAACCCCACACCGCACAGGTAAGCTATTCTCCGCCCCTCGCGGATGGGACATGCTGCGCTTCTTAAGCCTGTGCACCCATGCCACTCTCCGGAGCGGACACCGGCTTCACGAGCGCTTTCTTCTCCCAGGCCCGGCTTCTCCAGCGAAGCAGCATCAGGATACCGCGCAGCCATTCATCCACTGCAAACGCGATCCATACCCCAAGCAGTCCGATCCCGAGGTGTACGCCCAGGAAGTAAGCCAGCGGCACCGAGACTCCCCACATAGAGATTACGCCCATCAGCACGGGAAAACGCGCATCCCCGGCGGCGCGCAGCGAATTGATAATGACAATATTGAAGGTCCGGCCCGGCTCAAGCACGATGGACAGCAGAAAAATACCCGCTCCAGTTGCAATGATATCAGGGTTCTTCGTGAACATACCGATCATTTCATGCCGGAATATCGCTGCTATGCTGACAACAGCGAGCGTCAGAATGAAGCTGATCTTCACGCTTCTCATGAGTCTCTGGTAAGCCGCCTTCATCTCTCCGGCGCCAACCATTTGGCCGATTAGGATCTCGGTACCCGCCCCGATCGCCATCGCAAACGCCATGAAGTAATTCGACACATTCATGACATAGACATGAGTGTTCAGTGCCGTGGGCCCGATTAAATTGACAAAGCTCATAATCATGAGATACTGCGAGTGCCAGGAGAGATGCTCGCCCGCAGCAGGCAGGCCGACGCCCATAATCTGCTTCACATACGGACCGTTCGAAGTAACATAATCTTTACGGCGAATCGGCGCAGGAACCCTGCGATACAAAATGACGAACAGAACAACGATACCGAGCAAGCGGCAACGACCGTCGAGATGGCCGCTCCCGTTATCCCCCATTCCGGGAAGCCCCAGTTACCGAAGATAAGCAGGTAATTCCCTGTTATATGAATCAAATTGACCCCTAATGTCACGTACATCACGCTCTTCGTGTGTCCGCTCGACCGGATAACAGATGATACCGCGTAGGAGAGCGCCTCGATCCAAATAAAGCCGCCAATAATTTTTAAATAATGACTGGCCATTCCTACCTGTTCGGGACTGAGTTTCATCAGCCGCAGAAGTGGTTCTCCGAAATTAACGAGCACGACACTGACCATGATCCCGAAGATCAGGTTAATCGTAATGGCGAGCGCAGAGATGCGGCTGGCTTCCTTCTCCCGGCCGGCACCGATGTATTGGGAGACCGCGACGCTCGTACCGATGCCAACAAAGCCAAACATCAGAATACAGAAGAAAATAATTTCGTTGGCTAACCCTACCGCCCCTGTCGCTTTGTCGGAAATGCGGCTTAACATAAATACGTCCACCGTACCCAGCATCATCCTAAGTACGGAATCGACGAATATGGGCCATGTGACAGCAAAAAGACTAAGTTTTCTCCATGATGGAATGCGATCTGATATGGTCACGTTGTGTATGCTCCTATTATGCCTATTTGCTTTCGCTTTCCCTAGTGTAGCGCTCGTGGGCCAAATCGTCTATGAGGCTTGCGATGATATTGATGCCTCTTAGTTGTTATGGAGACCGTCAATAAGCAGAGGCGTCTTATTCCAGCTGCTTTACAATCACTGCCTCTCTCAGACTCACTAGGCCATTCTTTGTGGGATGGCCTTTCGCTTTTAAATATGATATGGACTAGCAAACTCAAGAATCTCATCGACAGCCTGCTGATATCCGCCTGATCTCTGGAAGGATTCCTTCATACTTGCAGCGGCCTTTTTGTAAGAGGGGAGACTTAACACATGATCTACGGTCTCGCGCAGCTCATTTGCAGTCAAGCTTGGCATTTGCAGTTGGGTGCCTGCTCCGATACTAGCGACTTGCCTCGCAATGACCGGCTGATCCGCGCTTAGCGGGATTACAATGAGCGGAACCCCGTAATAGAGGCCCTCATGAGCACTGTTCATCCCTCCATGTGTAATAAATAACTTGGCGTATTGCAGGACATCGGTCTGCGGAACGTAATTTTTGACGATGAAGTTATCAGGAATCTCCCCTAAATCAGAAGTCTGCACCTTATCTCCAATAGACATGACCACCGTATGCTCTGTGTTCCCCAGTGCCTCCATGCACAGCTTATAGAAATCAGTGGCTTGGTTGAGGACTGTGCCCAGTGAGATATAAATTGGGTACTTCCCCTTGATTGCGGTAAGGTCGAAGTGATCGCCATTTAATCTTGTAGAGATAGATGGGCCCACAAATTTATAAGTTTGGTCGAACACTTCTTCATGGGGTTGGAACTCCCTTGTTGTATACACGAGAGTAAGCGGCGCCGGATTGCAGAACACCTCGTATGGAGAATGGATCTGTACCCCGTATTTCTCCTCTACCATGACCCTTAGGATCTGAAATCTATCCTTTATTGGCTTAACTATTTCTATTGGGGCTTCTATAAAAGACCGTTCCAGCGTTCTATCGAAGGATACGGTTGTATGCGCAAAGGAAGTACAAGAGTTGACTGCAGGAAGCTTAAGGATCTGAGCAATTAGATGCCCACAGCCAAACATTGAGTCATGAATGATGTAATCAAAATGCTCATCCTTGATCTGTTCAAGCACGCTAGGTATGACGACATCAGCCGTAAGCAGCAGGCCATTAACCCTTTCGAGCAGATAATTCCTTCCTCCTGAGATGAAGGCTTTAATGAACCTTTGATCGTCAAAGGTACGAACGATAGCGCCCGTCCTCTCCATCCGCTTCCGAAAAGCCTCTATGCAGAAGTACACGACCTCTTCTCCACGTGCAATTAACTCCTGCAAAACCCCAATAGTAGGATTAATATGTCCCTCTGAGCCACCATTAATAAACAAAACACGCGCCATTTATACCACTCCTTAGCGTTGGGTCTCCATTTTCGTTCTCCGTTACGAAAGTTAGTTTTGGATCAAATTACTTTATTTCATACACTCGTATCTTCATACTTCCGGCACCACCCTCTTCGGTTCCTGTAAGAAGACAGAGGTTGCCTCTTTCATTGGTGAATTCTTGAAATACCAATCCCTTAAGCCGATGGCGCGAGATGTCATTCAAATGCGTATCTAGTAATACAATACTGCTAACTCCCGTGAGTACAACAGCTCTTCCATGTGAATCTACGGTCAAAAAGGTAGAGTCCTCCTCCCACTTCCTACGGGAGAGAATAAGGAATGACTCCGTATCAATCACGAGAAACTCCTTATCATATAAGTGCACAAATAGTTTATGATTTTTAGAATCTAACACTACAGAAAAAATACTCCTGCTCTCTAAATCTAACTCTCTAATCAATTCCATCTGTTCGGTGAGAACGAAGATCTTCATACCCGGTCCGTTAGCAGTCATCGCACTGCAGCAATAGAAGGTTCTTCCTATTTCATCAAATAAAAATCTCCCTTTTCGATCATGATAACCTTCATAATTTAAACGTAATGATGCTACAACCTGCCCGCTGCGATTTAATTTCATGAGCTCCGAGGATTGACCAGAAGAGTCAATTTTGCATGAATATATCGCATTATTATTGTAATAAGGAAACCCAGGGAATGGGATCTTCCATTTGTTCTTAAAATCCGGCCCATATTCACCCAGCCATGTCCTGTGATTGTCAATGGCTAGAAAGCTGCCTTCCTCAAGTATGTAGACTGGACTAGCTTCCATACCACTCCAGGGAAAGGGGTATTGGGATAGCATTTGCCCATCATAATCAAACAAATAATATTGTCTTCTGAGAAGACTGAAGTAAGAGAGATAACTATTGGCAGCCATTAGAAGGCCACCTCCTCTTCGGTGTTGGAAGGAGCTTACGTCAAACATAGGTTCTAAAGTACCGTTTGGAATAAAGGTATAGATCAGCTCCTGCTTGTAGGAATCAGTACTTCTATCATATGGAGGAATGCCGATGAGATATTTATGATCACCTAATATATCAATCATGGCTCCCTCAAATTCTTCAAGAAGATGTGCCTTTGTTTGATTCTTAATACGATTTCTCTTACTTGCTTCTTTAATATATTCCTCAATTATGGTTAGGTCACGTTGACAATGATACTCCTTTACCGAATCATCTATTAGCATCATCTTGTGATCTATCGAAATTGTAACACCTAAGAAATGCTGGAGTAGTTCTATCTTTTTCCCTAAGTCCTCACAAGCGAGTATCGCTTTTAAATACTTATCTTCGCTTAAATCAAAACCTAACTCCTCAATAAATACTTTCGATTTTCCAGGTTTCCTTGGTAGGCCATATCCCTCACCACCAGTGATATGACTTGTCATTGTTTTCCCGTTTCTGTATATAGACATCCTTAGCACATCATCATCGTGATATTCAACAGACATGACACTTTGGGTGATAGCCTTTGATAATTTCTTTGCCACCTTTTCAATGTCTCCGACTTGGAAGTGCTCACTTATGATGGTAGTCCATCCATCTGAGAAAGACCCTGCAGTACTACCCGGTAATATTTTTTCTATTTCACGAATTGAGTTTGATCTAATTTGCAGGTTAACGAATGATGTGCCCATATCTTTCATAACTCCCCTAATAATCTAATAATTAATACTTTCTGGGTCCTCGTTGTTACTTCCTTCCAGATATCAAGAAGATGTATAAAAGTCAACTAGACAAATCACAATCCAAAATTTTCATTAACAATCCATTAAAACTAAATATATATTAGGTGACAATGATAATCATTATCAAATAATGAGATCAAAAATACTCTCCCAATAAGAAAGGATGCACACATGAATACCAAAAGAAGGTCCTCATTAAACACACTATTAATCTCTATTGTATTGATACTGGCACTAGCTGGTTGCTCAAGTCAGAAATCTGGTTCGACCCCTGAATCGACGCCCGCTGAGAGTGCTTCGGCAAGTGCCGAAACTCCTACCGCAAATGCAGAATATCCGATTAAGATCAAGCATGCTTTTGGTGAAACGGTAATCGAGAGCAAACCCAAACGGGTAGTCACCATTCAATGGGCGAATCATGATGTTGCCCTCGCGCTCGGGGTTGTACCTGTAGGCTTCTCTGCAGCAAATTATGGTGTTCAGGATGGCAGTGGACTTTTGCCTTGGACAGCCAAAAAGCTCAAGGAACTGGGCGCGGACAAGCCGAACATCTTCCAGGATACGGACGGTCTTGATTTCGAGGCAATTTCGGACGCCAACCCGGATGTCATTCTTGCCGCTTACTCCGGTATAACCCAGGAGGACTACGATACTCTTAGTAAAATCGCTCCAGTTGTGGCCTATCCAACCACACCATGGTTAACCACTTGGCGCGAGCAAGTCCTGTTGAATGCCACAGGTATGGGCATGAAGGCAGAGGGCGAACAGCTCATTAAGGATACTGAGAAATTAATTCAAGATAAGGTCAGCGCCTACCCTCAGATTAAGGGCAAAAAGGTGGTCTGGGTCAACTTCTCGGCTAAAGATATGTCCAAACTACATATTTATACACCTGCAGATCCCCGCGGCTCTTTCCTGCAAGAGCTTGGCATGGTCTATCCGGAAAGTGTGACGAAGGAGATTAAGGATCCTACCAGCTATTCCGTGAATCTAAGTGCTGAGAACGCAGACATGCTTAATGATGCCGATATCTTGATCGGGTATGGCGGCGAAGACTTATATCAAGCGGTGAAAGCTGATCCTCTGCTTGGCAAAATTCCTGCAATCCAGCGGGGCTCTGTTGTGTTCATTGGTGACGGTACGCCTCTGGCTGCTGCTGGGAACCCGAATCCTCTCGCGATCGCTTATACCATTGATGAGTACCTCAAATTAATCGAAGGTGCTATTAACAAGATCAAATGAGCAGCAATTCAGTGTCAGGAAAAAGGGAGCTGCGCCCGCACGTTCCGAGAAATTTCACACGCGTAATAGTGATTTGCTTAGTTCTGCTGGGACTATGTGCGGCAGCCTCTCTGGTCTTAGGCTCTCGGCTGGTGGGGATTCATGAACTGCTCGACGGTTTATTTCGTCAAGACGTGGATTCCTACGGAGCAAACGTAGTCCGCAAGCGGATCTCCCGGACTGTGTTCAGCTTGATGTGCGGTGGGGCACTCGGAGTATCCGGCGCACTCATGCAGTCGGTCACCCGCAACCCCATTGCAGACCCAAGTATACTGGGCGTTAACACAGGCGCGTCCTTGTTTGTTGTGTGCGGAATTGCATTCCTCAACATAAGTACCGCTAACGAATACATATGGCTGGCTTTGGCGGGAGCTGCGATTACGGCTGTATTCGTATTCGGCGTTGGCTCGGTGGGACGTGGTGGAGCCACGCCCATCAAGCTTGTGCTGGCAGGAGCGGCAACAACTGCCGCCCTGTCCTCCCTGGTCACCGCCATCATGATTCCCCGCTCTTATGTCATGGATCAGTTCAGGTTCTGGCAAGTGGGAAGCGTCGGTTCGGCTTCTTGGAGTGCAATTGCTACATTTGTCCCGTTTCTGATCATCGGGGTTTTAATCGCGATCATTACCGCTCCGGCCCTAAATGCCCTGGCACTGGGTGATGAGGTGGCGACCGGGCAGGGCGTTCGAACAGGAACACTGAGGCTTATTGCCGCTCTTGCGGGTGTTCTGTTGTGCGGGGCGGCTACTGCGCTAGCAGGCCCTATTGGCTTCATCGGCCTTTTATCCACGCACGTCATACGCCTTATTCTTGGCCCTGATTTGCGTTTTGTAATACCTATGTCCGCAATTTCAGGAGCCATCATTTTGACGATATCGGATATACTCGGCAGGCTCCTCGGCAGTCCGGGAGAGCTTGAAGTCGGCGTTGTTACCGCATTTATTGGAGCTCCAATTCTCATCATCCTAGCTATGAAATCGAAAGTGCGATCATTATGAACAATCAATCTATTGAATTTATTATGGCTGGCCGGCGCCAAAGACGCCGCAGGTGGATACTTGTTACCAGCCTCCTTGCGGCACTTGCATGTCTGCTTTGCTGCGCGATGCTTCTACTCGGGAGCACCATTTACCCGGTTAGTGATGTAATCCGTGCCCTTACGGGAGAGCACCTCAAAGGTGTGTCCTTTGCAGTGAATACGATACGTCTGCCGAGAATGCTGGCAGGTCTTTTTGCCGGATTTGCCTTCGGCCTTGCCGGCTACACCTTCCAGACCATGCTGCGTAATCCCCTTGCGAACCCGAATGTAATCGGGATTACCTCCGGGTCTAGCGCGGCAGCTGTCTTTTGCATCATCATTCTTCATGCCAGT
The DNA here is from genome assembly GCF_003994465.1 of Paenibacillus zeisoli. Taxonomy (GTDB): domain Bacteria; phylum Bacillota; class Bacilli; order Paenibacillales; family Paenibacillaceae; genus Fontibacillus; species Fontibacillus zeisoli. Next base: position 453,386 of record NZ_RZNX01000002.1, read on the forward strand.
GGGGCTATAGTATCCATCGCATCTGTGATAGCCGGCCTGGCTACAGTGCTGTTAATTTATATTTTGTCCAAAGGAAAGACCTTCTCAGTCGGGCGGTTAATCCTTATTGGAATTGGCATACAAGCCATGCTTGACGCGGTGATATCCTATCTTCTGCTGGTGAGCGCACAGCAGGATATTCCGGCAGCACTCCGATGGCTCACCGGAAGCCTCAATGGCTCCGGGATGCAAGAACTCCCGCCCCTGATTATCACCGTTATTGTCCTGGCGCCTATCGTAATCGTGCTGGGACAACATCTAAGTATATTGGAGCTTGGAGAACAATCGGCTTCATCGCTCGGTGTGGACACGAACAAGACAAGAGTCCTGCTAATTTTAAGTTCTGTCTGCATGATTGCTATGGCTACCGCGACAACGGGGCCCATTGCCTTTGTCTCCTTCCTATCGGGACCAATCGCAAAAAGACTAGCCGGAGCCGGCTTCTCAGGCGTCATTCCGGCGGGGCTGGTTGGTGTTAATTTGGTTCTGGCGTCAGATCTAATTGGCCAGTTTGCCTTTGAGTACAGATTCCCTGTAGGCATCATAACGGGATTACTGGGAGCGCCGTACCTGATCTTCTTGCTAATCCGAATGAATCGTAGGGGAGAACTATAATGAAACCGACTCATATTTTTCAAGCCGAACAAGTCATTGCGGGCCATGATCATAAAACGGTCATTAAAGGAGTAAGCCTGGTTATACCTAGTAACAAAATTAGCGTGATTATCGGAGCCAACGGCTGCGGGAAGTCTACGCTTCTCAAAACACTGGCCAGACTGATCAAGCCCGCATCCGGCACAATCACGCTGGACGGAAGGTCCATTGGCAAGATTCCGCCAAAACAATTAGCACGAATCTTAGGACTGCTGCCGCAATCCCCCGTCGTACCGGAAGGAATCTCCGTCGCCGATTTGGTTGGGCGGGGAAGATTCCCGCATCAATCATGGCTCAGCGGATGGACCAAAAAGGATACGGAAGCTGTTGCGGAAGCGATGAGAATTATGGATATTACGGAGCTTGCCAATCATAATATTGACGAGCTGTCCGGCGGTCAAAGGCAGCGCGTATGGATAGCCATGGCGCTGGCACAGCAAACGGACATTTTATTTCTGGATGAGCCAACAACCTTTCTGGATATCACCTATCAAATCGAAATTCTTGACCTGCTCACAGACCTTAACCGCAAATACGGAACTACGATTGTCATGGTGCTTCACGATATCAACTTGTCTGCGCGCTATGCAGACCATATTTTTGCGCTGTATCAAGGAGAGCTGTTAGCTGAGGGTGAGCCATCCAAGGTCATTACAAGCACATTGGTTAAAGACATCTTCGGGCTTGACTGCACAGTGATCAAAGATCCCGTATCGGGTTCTCCTCTGGTCTTACCCAAAGGACGACATCACGTTAGTGGTCTTAACGACTAACGCTCATACGGTTCGGGCACAACGCAGCAGGCACCTGAGGAGCTACGCATTGTTGTGCCGCTTGGGGCTTGGGGTACAACAATGCGGTAGCATCGTCTGTAACAGCACAATAAGGGCCATCCCTGTTCGGGATGGCCCTTATTGTAATGCGAGTTGAATTAATTGTTCTTGTTCACACTACGGCTCATTTGGTTCACAGCGCTAAAGAGCGCTTTTATCGACGAGGTCATAATATCCACATCAATGCCGCAGCCCCAATAAACGCTGCTGTCTGAGGCCGTGATCCCGATATAGGATACCGCTTGCGATTTAGAACCGATCTCCAAAGCATGCTCCTTATAGCTCAGATCGCTATATTCGAGTCCAAGGTAAGCTTGCAGGGCATTGCTGATCGAATCCAGTCTTCCGCTCCCCGTACCTGTAATTTCCTGAACGCCGTCATCCGTCCGCACAACGGCAATGGTCTCAAAGTCATCCTCGTCATTAATACGATATTTAACCAATTCGATAGGCGTATTCAGATTGACATATTCCCTATTGAAAATGTCGTATATCTCATCCGGAAGCAGCTCTTTCTGCTGATGATCGGATACGTTCTTCACGCAATACCCGAAGTGCTCGCGCATCTTCTGCGGAAGATCGAGGCCATACTTCTGCTGCAGGATATAACCAATTCCGCCTTTGCCAGACTGGCTGTTGATGCGGATAATATCACCTTCGTATTGTCTGCCGATATCCAGCGGATCAATTAGCAGATACGGAACCGACCAATGCTGCGGCTCCTTCTCTTCGCGCCACTTCATGCCCTTGGCAATCGCATCCTGGTGCGAACCGGAGAAGGCTGTAAATACAAGCTCGCCGCCGTAAGGGTGTCTTTCGCTCACTCTCATTTTGGTCAGGCGTTCGTATACGGAGAGAATCGTCGGGAGATTCTCAAAATTCAGCTTCGGATCTACCCCGTGTGAGTACATATTCAGGGCCAGCGTAACAATGTCCACATTCCCCGTCCGCTCTCCATTACCGAATAACGTACCTTCTACACGCTGGGCTCCGGCCAGCATTCCAAGCTCGGCATCAGCCACACCGGTTCCCCGGTCGTTATGCGGATGAAGCGATAGAATGACATTCTCCCGATAATTCAAGTGATCACTCATGTACTCAATCTGGCTGGCGTAGACGTGCGGCATCGACATGGAGACCGTTGCAGGCAGGTTGATGATAACTGGATTCTCTGCCGTCGGCTGCCATACATCAAGCACCTGGTTGCAAATATTCAGCGCAAAATCAATCTCCGTACCTGTGAAGCTCTCCGGCGAATACTGGAACTGGAAGTTCCCCTCCGTCTCCGATGCACACACTTTGAGCAGCTTGGCGCCGGTCACAGCGATGTTGACAATCTCCTCTTTCGATTTGCGGAATACCTGCTCCCGCTGGGCTACAGAAGTTGAGTTGTACAAATGCACGACTGCTTTTCTCGCACCCTTCAGGGATTCAAAGGTTTTGCGGATAATATGCTCCCTCGACTGGGTCAGTACCTGGATTGTAACATCCTCCGGGATCAAGTTCTGCTCGATTAATGTCCGCAGGAAGGTGAACTCCGTCTCCGACGCTGCAGGGAATCCGACTTCAATCTCCTTGAATCCGATCTCTACCAGCATTTTGAAATATTCGAGCTTCTCCTCCAAATTCATGGGAACGATCAGCGCCTGATTTCCATCACGCAGGTCAACGCTGCACCAGGTCGGGGCTTCCGTAATATACTCCTTCTGAGTCCATTTGAGGCTTGCCTCCGGCGGCATAAAGTATCCTCTGGCGTATTTATCAACGTTTTTCATAGGTATCCATCCTTCCATCATTTTTGACATTCAGTCATTACAAGGCAGGCATAACACAAAAAAAGCCTTCCATCTCCATATAACAGAGACGAAAGACTGTGAAATCTTACGCGGTACCACTCCGAATTCATGCCCCAGGCATGCACTCTACGGATACGGGCTCCCCAAATTACAGATAACCTCATATCCACCTGATGATAACGGTCAGGATTCCGGCTCCGCCTACTTCTCTTGGTTCAGCGGGCAACTCCAAGGCGAGTTCCATTCTTCTTCGCGGCTGCTTCGCACCAACCAACAGCTCTCTGAGCGCTTAGAAAAGCGTACTATTCCTTATCAACGTATTAGGATATTAAAGTCATGCTATAACATCTGTGACTTTGTTGTCAATTGCCTTTTTGCAATCAGCCGTGCAAATCAACGTTGGCAAGGTGGGGGACCGGAGGAAGTGCCACAACATTACGAGCTTAGTATTCTCCTTTGATCACAAAGAACGAGCCCCGAATTGTCCCCGCTAGCTTGGACTTTTGTCTAGCAAATTTAAACTTCTCTTCTAACTCCTTGGGGATCTCCATCCCCTCAGAAAGCTTGAAGCCGACAGCCCGCTTCTTGGGATCATCCACTGTATACATAACATTAACCGCAAGTCCGTCTTCATAAAAAACGTAGGTGAATTGGATATTTTCCACTTGAAAACGCGAGGTTTCTAAGGGTTTGGCCGCAAACTCAATCCCTCGTTCTTCTTTCAAAATCCGGTTCACGTAATCCAGGTTCTCCTGGCTTTCGCTGGCCGGTACCACCGTAAATGCATGTTTGTATTTGTTCATAAAGTAACGGGCCTCATTCGCCCGCAGACCTGCAAGCGCATCTACTACAGGCGAGGATTCTAACCCCGCCGTAGATACATCTTTGAAATCAACAGTATAGGACATTTCCAACTCTCCTTCGATTACATTATTTGCGAACAACAGGGATCCACATTTCCCCATGTACCAAGCCATCTTGCTGCCTTGTCACAACCGCTGCATTCGGGCCGCCGACATAGGCGAAATCATCCGCTTCCGGCAGCACTTGACCAAAGGCGATGCCGGCAAGCTTATTCCCTAATTCGTCAACCGTCTCCCCTTCCCCTTTAACAACCAGGTATTCGCCCTTAGGGAAATGGATCACCCTGCTGGATTCTTCTGATGGTGCAGCTGACTCTGCTTCCTCTGTCATGACACCGGCATAGTACATCATCTTGTTGTTGACCGCTTCATTCACGGTAAAAATGTAGTCATTCGCGGCCATAGCTTTCAGCGTATCCAGTCTTCCATCCTTGCTAACAGCCTGCCAGAAGTCCGACTTTTCTTGGTTGATGCCGGCATAGTCTGTGTAATGGCTCTTCAGCTCCGTCCCAAGGCCAAACACGATAAAGCTTTCTTTTTGTTCCAACGTATAATTTGTCATACTTCAAACCTTCCTTCTCTTAGAATAATTTGTCATTATCTCGATCTGGGTATATCATAATCTTCAAACGTATCAAAAAATGAAACCTTTTAGGAGCGCTGATGAATAAAGTTGAACGGATTAATACCATCATGCGGTATATCAACAACCGGGCTCAATTTACCATCACTGAAATTATGCAGGAATTTAAGATCTCCCGTTCGACTGCGATTAGAGATATCCGGGATATTGAAGCCCTGGGGATGCCGCTTGTCGCCAAAGCGGGGAGGGATGGCGGGTATTATGTCATGCGTAACTCCCTTCTGCCTGGCGTGCGTTTTACCGATGATGAAGTCAAAGCGCTCTTTATTGCTTTTATGGCGACAAGAAATGCACAGCTCCCGTATCTGAAGAGCCGTCTATCTTTAGCCGAGAAGTTACTGGGCCTGATCTCAACTAACCAGCAGGATGACCTCGTACTTCTTAATCAAATTCTGCTGTTTGAGGGCACCAACCCCCATAATCCCGACCTGCTTGAACTCTCGGATCTCCCTCACCCCATGTTGGAGAGACTTATTCAGAACCTGCTTGCCGATCCTTATTTATGGATTACAATCGAGGAAGACAAGGGAACGAAATCTTATCCCATCTATCTCCTGTACCTGTATCATGAGAAGGGCTTATGGCAGATGGAAGGCTTTGATTTAAGCGAAGAACAGAAGAAGATTGTTCCGGTCGGCAATCTCATCCATATTGAATCCTACAAGCCGAAAAAGCGATTAAGCCGGAAGAAGATTCTAGAAAAACTCAGCAAACAGGAAGAGAGAATCAACCTGGTCCTTGAACTCGGTCACGAAGCTATTGCACAGTACAAAAAGTATCACCCTCTAAAAGCTTTTATTTCCTATACGAATCCCTATCAGACTACAGCGAAAGTAAAGATTTACATCGATGCCAATAACCCAGAACAATTGAGGGAAGTTACGAACTGGATTCTGTTCCTGGGAGAAGAGGTCAAGATCAGGGAGGCGCCGGAGGAAGTCTTGGAAAGTTTACAAAGGAGAGGAATTACCATACCACCATACGAGGGGGGAAAGAGTTCGTGAATACGGAATTTCTAAAAGGATTCCTGCAGACCGCTCAGACGAAAAGCATTGCAAAAGCCAGTGAGGCTCTGCATATAACCCATACCGCACTTAGCAAGCAGCTCAGAAGTCTGGAGCAGCAATTTGATGTGCAGCTGTTCGTTCGCTCCGCGCAGGGGGTTGAATTAACCGAGGCTGGCAGGGTTTTGCATGAATCCGCAACAGTACTGCTTGATCACTTAGATCAACTTACTACGTCTCTTGAGCCTTATAAGACATGGCGGCGCATTCGGATTGGATCCGTGCCGGATATCGCTTCCCAGTACCTGCTGGCCTCCTTACATAAATTAGAGGAAAGCGGACTGGAAGTGGAATTGGTGTATCGGTCATCTACTGCGGAATTGTACAAGATGCTCCTAAATGGGGAGGTCGAGCTCTTGGTAGCCGAGCGGCTCTCCATGCACCCTTCCATATGGATGGGGGAATTGCTGCGGGAGCCTTTACACGTGATCATGCCGAAGAGCCATCCGTATGCAGCCAAAACGTCCGTCACACTGCCCGAGCTCAGCAGCCAGCCGCTCATCCTCTACCAGGAGGGCTGTACTATTCGCGCAAAGATCACGGAACTATTCACAGCCATGAATCATCCGATGCACATCAAAACCGAGGTTAACTTCAAAGAAGTTATCCTCGGTTATGTGGACCATGGCGGAGGGCTCACGGTGCTGCCGGAACCCTACACAGTGCAGCTATCGCCAGATCGGTTAGTCAGCCGGCCCTTGGACCACCCGGATGCCCAGCGGACAATCGCCGTGCTAAGCATGAACCGGGAGAAAGGCCGAAAGATTCATAGGCTGCTTCGTTAAGTTAGATTGCTGCTGGAGATCAGCCGATTCCCGCTGCTTCCTCAGCTTGCAGGGACAGCTTCCTTGATCCCGAACAGTTGGAGGGAAATGTAGGGGTAGGTTCCATATCGTACGGCAAGCTCCAATTCCAGCAGCGTAAATCTTTCAATTGTGCGATTATTGGCCAGCTTCCCTGCATGAATGAAGCGGAACGGGAGCGGCTTGAAGATCTCTATGAATTGGGATACAGCCTCTTCATCGTCCCCGGTAACGAGCACATCGCTCTTCTGATCCTCAAAGACGGGATTCTCAAATACTTTGAAGAACGTATTCTTAAAGGCGCCGATTACTTTCGATTCCGGCAGGATGGACTGAAGGCGTTCAGCGGAAGATTCGCCCCACTGCGTTGTGAACCCGCTGAAATCCTCATTAAAAGGATTTGAAATATCTACTATGATTTTGTGCTTGATCTTCTCTTGGTGGGTGAGCGCCCAGTCCAATATGGCTGCTGCGGGGAAGGCCGGAATAATGATGTCTGCCTGCAGCGCCTCTTCATAAGTCACAACCTCGACTTGATCTGCAAGCCCGAAGCTTCTAGCAAGCTCCGCGGCTTCCCCCGGGTTGCGTGAGCCCCACAACACTCGGCCCCCTGTATAAGCTGCTGCTTGCTTTACCAATGCTTTTCCCATATTCCCTGTGCCTAGTACGCTGATTGTCATGTTTACCACTCCTTCTTTGATTTGATATCAGCATACCAACAAAGGAGCAGTCTCAGAAGTTCCACTAAATCGCAGCCATCCCACTTTTGGTTTCGGCCCTGTAACGCAAAGAAACCGCCCCTCGGCAAGGTGGAAGGTGTAACCCTACCACACATACCAAAGGGCGGCTTTACGTGCATCTTTACGCGACGCTACAGCAGTTCTTTGCGCAGCTGCTCCGGTGATTTCGGTGAGAGCAGACCGAATGGGATATCGAAGACGGTGTGTGCGCCGGACTCTCCTTTTTGCGCCAGACGGTACGCGGCGCGGGCATAGGCGACCAGGACGCTTGCGGTAAATTCGGGATTGCTGTCCAGCTTCAGGCTGAACTCGACGATCTGCGTATTCCCCGCACCTGTCCGCCCGCTTCGGAGAACATGACCGCCATGCGGCATGGCGCCATGTTCTGCTGCCAGCGTCTCTTCGCTCACGAAGTGAACTACGGTCTCGTAATCCGCAAAGTAATTCGGCATCGTGCGGATCGTCTCCGCAATCGCCTCGCGGTCTGCGCCCTCCTCAGCGACTACATAACACTCGCGCAGATGCTTGTCACGGGTAGACAGCTCCGGGTTCTCCCCGCTGCGCACGCGTTCCACCGCTTCTTCGCGTGGAATAGTGTACTGGATGCCATTCTTAACGCCGGGAACACGGCGAATGGCGTCGGAATGCCCCTGGCTAACGCCTTTGCCCCAGAAGGTGAACTCGCTGCCCTCAGGAAGCACGGCTTCTGCCAGCAGACGGTTCAGCGAGAATAGCCCCGGGTCCCAGCCCGTGGAGATGACGCCGACAGTTCCTGCCGCTCGGGAGCTGGCATCCACTTCCGCATAATACTCTGGAATTCGCGCATGGGTATCGAAGCTGTCTACCGTATGGAACAGCTTCGCTAGTGCCGGGCCCTGTTCCGGCAGGTCGGTTGCGGAGCCTCCGCATAGGATCAGTACATCGATTTTCCCGCGGTAACGTTCAATATCGTTAATGGACACCATCTGTGTGCCCGCCTCTAACTTGTCAGGATCGCGGCGCGTAAAAATCGCCTCCAGGCGAAGATCAGGATTCTGGCGGATTGCCGCCTCCACGCCGCGTCCGAGATTGCCGTAACCGACGATGCCAATAGAAATAGGTTGAGTCATGGTTATCTTGTCCTCCCTTTCATAATATGCTGTGCTGGATCAGATCCAGCCGCGGGCACTCATCGCTTCACCGATCCGTTTGATGGAGATCATGAAGGCGGCGGTCCGCAGATCAGTTCCGTGCTCACGAGATAAGGCGCGAACCGCATCATAGGAAGCATACATCCGCTGCGACAGGCGCTCCAGCACCTCTTCCTCTGTCCAGTAGAAATTGGCCAGGTTCTGTACCCATTCGAAGTACGATACAGTAACACCGCCTGCATTGGCCAGAATGTCGGGAATGACCAGCACGCCCTTCTCCTGCAAAATCCGGTCTGCATCCGGTGTGGTCGGGCCGTTAGCTGCTTCCGCGATGATCCGGGCCTTGATGTTAGCCGCATTGGCACCGGTAATCACATTCTCAAGCGCTGCAGGGATGAGGATATCGACCTCTAGCTCCAACAGCTCCTCGTTCGTAATCACGTATCTCTCGCCGTAGTCGGCCAACTTGGCCTGGTCTTTGAGTGCAAAAACCTTCTGCAAGTCAAGACCTTCCGCCTGGTACAAGCCGCCCCTCGAATCGCTGACCGCAACGACCTTACAGCCTTGTTCGGCCAGCAGTCTAGCCGCAATCCGCCCGGCGTTGCCGAAGCCCTGCACCGCAACGGTCGCACCTTCCGGCGATACGCCCAGCTCCTTGAGCGCGGCAAGCACGGTGTAGACGCAGCCTTGTGCCGTCGCTTCATTCCGGCCTTTGGAGCCGCCAAGAATGAGCGGCTTGCCCGTGATAATGCCCGGCGTATTGACGCCCTTCAGGCGGCTGTATGTATCCATCATCCAGCCCATAACCTCCGGTGTCGTGTAGACATCCGGTGCTGGAATATCTTTATCTGGTCCGATGAAGTCGGCTATAGCTTCCATGAATCCGCGGCTGACACGTTCCAGTTCTCCCTTGCTCAGCTTGCGCGGGTCACAGATTACTCCGCCCTTGCCGCCGTAAGGCAGACCTACAACGCCGCATTTGAAGGACATCCACATCGACAAGGCTTTGACCTCGTCCAGGGTAACGTCAGGATGGAAGCGAATGCCGCCCTTTCCCGGACCAATCGCATCGTTGTGCTGGGAACGGTAACCTTCGAAGACGACCACGCTGCCGTCGTCCATCTTGACTGGGAAATTGACAGCCAACACACGCTTTGGTTTCTTCAAAATATCGGTAACATGCTGCGGAAGCTGCAAATAAGCAGCCGCCTCATCAATCTGCTTTTGTACAATTTCAAAGGGGTTTAAGGTCTCTTGTGCCAATCCTACATTCTCTCTAGTGCTCATCAAGCTTCAGCCCTTTCTCCATCTGTTTTTGCGATTTAACGCTTTAAAGAAGATCAAATTACATCTTACATCATATGTTAGTTATATAAAAGGCTTTTATGGAAAATTGTTGATATAAAAATAAAAGACCCTCCTCGGCGGGACGGCCTTTACCTGGTTTAAACTAAGTTAATTGTCTCTGATCTGGTACAGCTAGATAAATCCAGTGCCTTGATCGTGCGAAAAAATCTCTTACTGCGCCGTCCAACCTCCGTCAACCAGGAGCGTAGTGCCCGTTACCATATCACTTGCTGGTGAAGCCAGATAGATAACGGCACCTGCAACATCACTAATCTCAGCCAAGCGCCGATTAGGTATTCTCGCCAGCACCCCTTCTAGGTAAGCAGGATCATCCAGACGCTCTGAATTTCCTGGCGTGTAGGTGAAGGTGGGGCCAACTGCGTTCACATTCACACCCCCGGCGGACCACTCGAGAGCAAGAACCCGCGTCAACTGATTCACACCGCCCTTGGAGGCGCAGTATACGGCGTGATCTACGATCCCCACGACACTAGCCTGTGAGCTCATATTGATGATTTTGCCGTATCCCTGAGCAAGCATAATCTTCCCTGCCGATTGACAGCAGAAGAACAGCCCTTTGAGGTTCACATCCATCATGCTGTCCCAATCTTCTTCGGTAACCTCGACTGCTGGATGATTGTCGCCGAGTCCGGCATTGTTAACCAGAATATCTAATCTCCCAAAGTGCATCTTCACCTGATGGATGACCGAGTCAATCTCCTTCACATTCCGAACGTCAAGTGTAAAAGCAGCCGCTTCGCCTCCCTCCGCCCGGATCTCGGATACTAACTGCTCTAGCTGCTCCTTGTTCCTAGCTGCAACAGCGACCTTCGCGCCAGCGTGAGCCATAGCCTTGGATAGCTCAAACCCAATTCCTTTACTAGCCCCTGTGATCATCGCAATCTTGCCAGTCAGATCAAATTGTGGATACATCCTGCAGGCTCCCTTCATTCGTGTAGTCATTCACTTTAAATATTATGGTTTCATAGCTGTCCGCCCATAATGCTGAAGGATGATTCTCGGTGTGAAGGCTGCTCCGTCCCGTACGGTAGAGCAGATTGTTTGGATTTGTTATCCATTCGCCTGCAGGGGAGTCTGTATCCAACTGAACGAGCACAGGTTCCGCGGACAAATTTACGATGATCAGGAACTTAATGCCGTTGTGCTGCCTTATGTACGATAGTACTCCAGTAGCCGAGCTGCGTACGAACTCTAGTGTTCCCGCCCAGAATGCCGGCTGATTCGTTCTAAGCTGGATCAGGAATTTATAGTGCTCGAACAGGCTGGTATCGAATGAATCCCAGTTCAGTTTGTATTCATCGAATAGGGACGTCCATGTGGCCATTGTGTTCTCATTGAACTCCTGTCCCATCATAATGAGGGGGACGCCTTCCAGCGTTAATAAGATCGAAGCTGCAGCTCCTGCATACTCCGTACCCAAGTACTCCGATATTCGGGTCTGCTCTTTATCCTCCAGCCAATTCATCCTCAGGGAATGCTTGGGGAAGCTGTACTTGTAAGAGTCATATATCGCGATAAAATCTGCCTGGGTGATTGTTCTGTCCATCATCTGACGAATCAGAATGCGGGGATTCCCGTTGTAGGTCAGATCACAGGATTCAAGATGATGATATTCATCATAAGCCTGAGAGATCAGGATCAGATCGGCTTTGACCTCCTGCAAGGCCAGTTTGATCTCCGTGAGGAAATCATAAGGGGTAATGTCCGAATCATCCAATCTGATTCCATCAAAATCAAACTCGGTAATCCAGTATTTCATAGCCTGGGTTACATCATCCCTCATGCCCCGGCTGCTGAAATCCAGACCCGCAAAATATTCACGGTGAGGCACATCATAGTAGATCTCACCTTGTTCATTATGTGTAAAATACTCCGGATGACTTTCCGTCAGAATATGGTCCACGCTTGTCCGGTTCAAGACCCAATCCAGAATGACCCGAATCCCATTCGAGTGAGCTGTGCGCATAAAATAAAGCAGATCCTCTTTGGTTCCAAACTCCGGATCGATCGAATAGAAGTCTTGGACCGCATAGGGGTCGCCGTATTGGCCAATTCTGCGCTCATGTCCCACTTCGTTAAACGGCATCAACCACAGCGTATTGATTCCCATATCTTTAAAGTAGTCTATCTTATCAGCCAATCCCCGGAATCCGCCTTCTGTAAACGCACGGAGATGCAGTTCGTAAATGACCGACCTCTTAATCCACTCGGGACTTGGAAGAGCAGTAAAGTTCTCATACATATAGCCCGGGCTACTGCTCGAAATCTCATTGGTGCGGATGAGTACATCCCCATTCTCCGTTATCGTCATCGAGGAATTATTCTGTCCGTCCTCCGATATGCTCGGATTGAGCGGGTCTACAATCCACTCGGTATCATTCAGCACCAATTTATAGAGATGCCTTCCCTTCGAAATAGGCAGTTCAAGCTCCCAACCTGCCCCATCTTCCATACGGTTCATATAGTTCCGATCGCCATTCCAATTGTTAAAAGTCCCTGCTACAGCAACCCGATCGACTGGAATATCCGAATAGTAAACAAATCGCACGCCCTTAGATCCCTTTGTTGGAAATATGTCCGGCATGGCAGGACCTCCTTCTTATTCATGGATTCCTTACTATCGTATCTGCAACGAGACAGGCTTCCAATATCCAATACCACTCGATCATTATGCTATTCTGTTGTGTTGATCCGATCCCTAACCTTAATATAAGACTCATTTAAAATGTTCACATTTGAGGGTACAGTCGTAACTACGGGGAATGCTTGGACTTTCGGCCGCTGTTGTCTCCACATTTCTTGAATTATACCGCTGAGCGGATGAAATCCAGAGACAAAGGCGATCGCTTTCGCTCCTACAGTTCCAAGCTTCCCCTCCGTTACGCCTTACCTACATGGCATATTTTTAACTGAGTCCTATAGAACGGTAACGTTAGCTCTGGCAATAATCGCCTCTTTAAAGCTCTTAGGGGAGCAATGATGAACCCGTCTGAACAGCTTGTAGAAATGGGATAAGTTCGGCAATCCGACCTGCTCAGCAATCTGGGCAATGCTGAGATCTTCGGTCAGCAGCAGGCGTTCGGCATACTTGATTCTGCGGTGTATGACATAGTCCGTGAACGTCATGCCCATGGTCTGTTTGAAATATTTAAGGAAATAGGTATAACTGAAATTCACGAGTAGACAAGCCTGCTCCACCGTGATTTTAGTGGACAAATGGGCTTCTACGTAATCGAAAATCAATTTTAGCTTGGCATAGTTAACAGGTCGATTGTGTTCTAACAAGCCCCTATTCTCATGACGTGTTAATAGAAAAAGGCATTTCTTCACCAAATAGTTAATGGCCATCTCATAGCCCCGCTGCTTCTGTTCGTGTTCCTGCTGAAGCTCGAGTACGGTACTGTAGAACTGCTGACGCAGTTCGGGGTTATCCCTGAACAGCAAGTTCAACTTGGTCAAAGGCAGCAAGGATTCCTGAAATAAATAAAGGAACGGAAGCATGTTGGAATCCAGGAAGGCGTCCAGCTCGAATTGAATGACCACATAATCAACCACTTCACCTGGTCTTCTGAGATCGAGATGGGGCTCGCGGGAACCGAGAATGAGTACATCCCCCGCCCGCAAATGGTAAACTTCAGCTGGCGTGTGGATCTCCATTCTGCCAGAACGTACAGCGATGATCTCTAACTCTGGATGGACATGCCATCCGTGCTGGCATATCGCCGCACTGTGAAAGCTGCGCACGAGTATACGAAGCAGCGGATCGTTATATAGAATCGGCTCTTCAATTAGCTCCATCTACTTCATCTGCTCCTCGATCACCTGCTGGGTCCCGAGCAGAATCAGCTTCAATCCGAACTCAAAAGCTCGATCGGTCCCCATCAGCTCGAACAGCCCGTTCGTGAACATCCTCCGGAACAGTCCTGCGTCCGACTCACTCATGGAGTCCAGGAGGCGCGTCATCTCGTCGCCCGGAAGCTCCTTCTGCTCTTTGAGAACAGCGGTGACATTACGCTGATGTTGATAAGCGTCCAGCACAAAGTAGTAGACATAGTTCACCAGGGTGACAACGACTTGCATCTTCTGCTCCTGGTCAAGCGGTGTCGACTCCACACAGAGCAGCATGCGGTTGGTGAACCGGATGATGTCCGGTTCGTGGGGCAGCGTCATCATCATGAGCTGCGTGGAGCAGGGATACCGGCTGAGCACACCCCGCACTGTGACCGCAAGCTCCGAAAGCTGCTCTTTCCAGTCCCCTTCGGATTCGAACTCTTCCAGAATGATGGATGACACTTGATTAGCCAGGCGCTGGTAAATATTCTGCTTGCTCTTGAAGTACCAGTACAAAGAGGGCGCCTGAATCCCCAGCCGGTCGGCCAATCGCCTCATACTGAATTTCTCAATACCATCCTCTCCCAGAAGTATCCATGAGGTTTCCAATATTTTATCCTCAGAGATCTGAGGCTGCTGTTTCTTCATCGTTATATCCGCCCTTTAACTATATAAGTTGAACTAATGATTTACGTGCTAGGCTGCCGTGTGAAATGTTCCTACGATCGCTGTTGTTCTCAGACTTCTTTATTCATTTTCTAAGGTAGAAGTCTAATCACAAAGCGTATGCTTCCGATGTAGCTTTCTTTCAGAAAGCTTTCAGGCGAACGCTCCGCTTCTCCGGAATCATTTCACACTCTTGCCTATATGTAAACCTTAAATCAAACTTATCTAACAGTGTAAGTTTGTGCTTTACAGGTTCATAGCTTCATGATATCATCTAACACTGTAAGGCTCAAACTAACAGTGTTAGACAGTGAGTCAAATTAACAGAAAGTGGTGATCCCCATGGATGCAGAAAACCTCCATTACTTTGAGAAAGCTCCCATCGCCAAAGCCGTAGCTCACTTCGCTGTACCGATGATGCTGGGCACGTCAATGAGTGTCATCTATTCCATCTTGAACGCCTATTTCCTTGGCACTCTTCACAATACGGCCATGCTCACCGCACTCGCGCTAACCCTGCCGCTATTTGCCGCCATTATGGCACTGGGCAACCTGGTTGGCATTGGCAGCGGCACCTTCATCTCTCGCCTGCTAGGAGAGAAGAAGTATGAGGATGTGAAGCACGTATCTTCCTTCGCTTTTTACAGCAGTCTAATTCTCGGTCTTATCGTAATCGCAGTCGGCCTCCCGTTAATCGATCCCATTGTTCATGGCCTGGGGTCGACGCCTGAATCCTTCGGCTTCACCAAAGACTATGTCACAGTTATGCTTATAGGTTCACCCTTCGTCGTACTCTTCTTCACGCTGGAGAATATCGTGCGCTCGGAGGGCGCAGCCATCACCTCGATGGTCGGAATGATACTCAGTGTTGTCGTGAACATTATCCTCGATGCGTTAGTCATCTTCGTGTTCCACTGGGGCGTGATCGGCGTAGCGTCGGCTACAGTCATTTCTAACCTCGCGGCGAGTGCATTCTACGCCTTCCACATGGGGTATAAGAGCCAATTCTTAACGGTCTCCGTCCAGTGGTTCAAGGCTACCCGAGACATTCTGAGCAATGTAATCAAAATTGGGGTTCCTGTCTTTATTATGAGTATCTTCCTCGGTGCGATGTCGCTGATCTTTAATCATTATCTAGTTGAATATGGGGATCCAGCCGTAGCGGCTTACGGAATTTCATCACGTCTGCTGCAATTTCCTGAGTTCATTCTGATGGGGTTATGCGAGGGGGTCGTGCCGCTCATTGCCTTCTCTTTTACAGCTAATAAATTACGCATGAAGCATACCATCGGATTTACGATCAAAGTCATTGTCGCATTGGCCGTCCTGTTCGGCGTCATGGTCTATCTGATCTCGGACCACTTGATTGGCCTATTTACGAACGACCCGCAATTAATCCAAATGGGCAGCTATATTTTGCATGTGACGTTCTTGTCCTTGTTCATTACAGGAATGACCACGTTGTTCACAGGGATCTTCCAAGCCACTGCGCAGGGAACGGCAGCGTTCGTCATGTCAGTCATTCAAGGAATTACTCTGATTCCGGTACTCTATTTCGCCAATCGCATGAACGGCTTCCATGGCGTGGTCTGGTCCCTCGTCATTGCGGATGCCGCCGCGTTCCTTGTTGGGGCTATCATGCTGTATGCTCTGCGGACCAAGCTGCAGCCCGATTTAGAGAGTTTGGTGCATTAGAATAGGATCAGCAGAAAAGAAAAATGCCCGCAGAAGAACTAGCCCCTCCAGCCAGAACGGCAGAGGGGACTAGTGCATTGCTGCAAGCTAACACGGATCTCGATTGTTGATTCAGTACGTCACTCAGATTTTACATAAATTGTTCATGGCCTTAGACGCGCTCGACAAGGAACTCGGAGTTATAAATCTCACTAATCCTGCCCAGAATGGTGTCCGCCTGATGGGTGAACTTTAATCCTGTAACCTGATCCTTCATCAAGAATACCCCCGTCTCATTGCGGTGTTCACCGAAAGCTCCCTCATACAGCCGGCTCGCACCTTTGGTGGGTGGAGAGAAGAACAGCTTCATGAGCAGTCTAACCCCTATGGGCAGGCCGGACTCCTTCCCTTTCCTTAGCGTATTGTTGCCGCCCGGGTCCACACTACGGATCTTGATGCCCTCCCTGGCAAGCTCTGGGGCGAGGGCCTGAGACCACAGCGAAAGCGCGAGCTTGGAGCTTGCGTAGGGACCTATCAGCTTGCGGAAAGCTGCTGGCTGCTCCAGACTTTCAATACTAAGCTCCTTCGTAAAATTAAACGCCGAGGATGAGGTGTTGATCACCGTCTTTAAGTGGCCATTCCTTAGGAGCTCCTTCATTTCCATCAGAATAATATACGGAACGACTGTCATCAGCTCGTAATGCTTCTCGCGCCCTTGCTTTGAATAGCTGAGTCCCGGAAGACTCCCGCCAGCGTTGTTGAACAAGATATCGATCCGCGGCTCCTTGCCTTTAATCTCCTTCAGAGCAAGTCTCAGGCTGTCATAATCAGCGAGATCCGCTGACTTATAAATACGAAGCATTCCATTCTTAACCGCCTCTTGAATCTTCCTATCATCCGCCGGAAAATCTGAACGGATCAAGGCAGCCACCTGCCAGCCCTCAGATAGCAGCCGCCGGGTTAGTTCCAGCCCGATCCCGGCGCTTGCACCTGTAATCATTGCAATACTCCCCTGTGGGTCCATGTTCATTTCACGTCGCCTCCCAAGTCACATTGTCCTTCATAGCGCACATTCTATAACTTGGAGTCGACTCCAAGTCAATGCACGAAATGTTCAGATTTGTCCCAGGGATGATGAGAGACTTGACCTGGAGTCGACTCCAAGATGTATAATGCTTCCAATAAGTGAACTTCGGGAGGGAACAGAATGAACGCAGAGATGACTTTTACGATCAAGCAGACCGCCGAACAAGCCGGAATATCCGTGGATACGATCCGATACTACGAGAAGATCGCGCTGCTCCCCCGGGCAGACCGGCAGGATAACGGGCACCGCCTCTACCGGATGAAGGACATCGATACGATCCGGCTGATCTCATGTCTGAAGAAAACCGGTATGCCGCTGGAGGAAATAAGGCCTTTTTTGGCTGTCTCCGCGAACAGCGACCCTGGAGAATACCCCGAGCTGGTGGATCGCATAAAGAGCCACCGGGAACATATTGTCAGCCAAATCGCGTCGCTGCAGCAGGTTGTCGACTTCATCGACATAAAGCTTGCGGAAGGCAAATACCGGCAGGACTGCCCGAATGGGAGTCAAGCCGGTATGGGCGAGAACAAGCCCCGGGAACCGAAGTCAAAGTCTGTCTCCCCGGCTGAAATGGGCTATTTTCCCGTATCCGCCAAGGCGGGCAAGTCCCCAGCTTTCTGAGAGATTATAAGAAAGTTTCGGCAATGCGCTGACAGTTACTTGGCAGCAGGTAGCCGGAAGCCTTTCGCGATGAGCCACACGGCCAGAATCATTTCATTGGCAAAGACGGGAACCGCCAAGATTCCTCCCCATGTAGACAGCTGACCAATGACCCCGAACATTTCCAGCAAGGCAGCCAGCATAATGAGGACTGACCCTGTTATGCCCACCATGGGAATGAACCTAGGTACAAGTCCGGACTTATAAAAGATATAGCTGTACATCATCGTATTAATTCCCAGGAAGAAGTTGGGCCCGAGCAGGAAAGTCCAGTCATGAACTGCTTTTAGCAGGCTGCCTGACACATGATACATGGCGGTATCCGGTGCACCCGCAGCTACATACTCCTGGCTTAAGGTAAGCAGGGACAATACGCTGATGACCCCGACCGTAATGACAACGGCCTCCATAAACCGGAAGCACACGTGCCATATCGCTATCGTCCGGTTATACGTCTTCAGGAGTGGGAACATGACGGTGGCCGTCCCTACCGCTGACACGACAAGAAGCAGCTCCATTACCGCTCCCAGCACCACCTGACCCGCATGCGCAGGGCCTTGAGTTAGATAATCCGCATCGTTCAGAAGCGGTTTATACAGAATCACCCCTACTATAGCTGTAACCGCAGCAATAATGAACAGTACCCCTGCGATTCTTGATGCTGTCTTCGTCTTGAAATCCATCCTCTCATTCCTCCTCTGAATTTTGTCCGTAAAAGAAAACCTCTTCAAGCGGCAAGTTAAAAGCGTGCGCAATCCGAAAGGCCAGCTCCAGTGACGGGGAGTAATTTCCCTTTTCGAGAGCCACGATCGTCTGTCTGGTAACCCCCACCTTGTCGGCCAGCTGCTGTTGGGTCATTTCATTATGATTGAATCGCAATTTCCGGATGTGATTGCCAACAAGAACTTTACCCATCTTAAACTCCTCTCTTGTAGTGATACATTCTCGATACAGAGCCGATTACGTCCGAGAGAAAGCCGGAGGCGATGAGGATGACGAACATAACCTCCAAGGGCCGGTCGATAACCAGAGATCCCATAGCCAGAATAAAACCGATGACGAAGACAACGAATGAATTTCGGAAGGCCAGCAGGTCAATCCGTTTATCCAGCTCATCTGCGAATGCAGGTTCCTTCTCCCCTGTCGTTATTCGGAAGATGATGTTAAAGATAATGCTGATTACGATGTGCGCTGCGATGGATACGAGCGTCAATACAAGGACGAAGGAGCCCCAGTAATGAAGCATTTCCTTTGAGTCCGGCGCCCCACCTGGGTACAGCGGGTACCTGTACAAGCAGTACAGTACAAAAATGAGAATCGAACTGATTAAGGAGACGATGCTTTTCTTTTCCTGATAGGTCATGGACATTACCGCCTTTAAAAGTAAAGTATTTTAAACATAATGTATACTAAACTATACATTAAGTCAACTATGTTATACAAAAAAGCCGATCACAACCTGAATAGGTCGTGTATCGGCTAAAGCAAAAACTAGACTTTTAAGAATTTCCCCTAAAACCTTCCGTCACTTGTGATACGAATCTCCATTAGATTTATAGGTAAAAAGCGTACTGATAAATCCAATTAAGATAACTGCGATCGGTGAACCGATCAACAGAAAAAGTGAAGCCGTCAACCCTTTATAAGTGGTTGTTCCGACCACAATCGGCACCTCGAACACGGTCTGCGTCAAGATGAACAAGACAACACCTATACAAATGCCAAGGAGTACAATCTTCTTCATAGCACTGTCGAATGATTTTGATTTCATCCTTTTACCCGTCCTCTCCTACCGTTAAGCTTCATTTGCTAACCGTTTTCTCGTTATATAAGCGATTATGAGTAATCCCATGCTGATTGCCACATATATGGAGTTCATCACCAAGAAGGGGATAATATCACTTCGCTAGGCCCTTCCCTTTTCATCACTTTAGCCATTGAACCGGTTGGTGTTCACCTTAGTCATTAGCCATCACTCGCTTCTCGATTCCATCAAGCAATAGATCGACACCGGAATAGAACAGCTCATCCGATCCAATCAACTTAAACAAATCGGCCTCATGCATCCGGTGCAGCAGTTCAAATTGAGCTAAATCCAGATTGCTGTCCCCGTTATTCTCCTCGTCTGATGTCATTGCTAACATACGCTGCTCGTATTCATCCATCACGTAATTAATAACAAAGTTGAACAAGTGGGAGGTGTAGGAGAATTTCTGTTCATCTGTCAGAGGAGCGGGTTCTATAATTTTCAATAGAGACTCAAATAATTGCAAATAATCAGCCTCAGGCCTTGTCTTCATCAGAAGCTGACCGGAGCAAGGGAATTGCTGTAGCTTCGTCCGAATCACCGTGGCGCTTAATTTCAACCTTTCTCTCCAGTCTCCGTGGTCAGGAAGGTCCTGTATAATCTCTCTGGAGACCAAATTCGCAAGCGTCTGAAAAAGCGACTGTTTGTTCTTGAAATACCAGTAAATCGTCGGAGCCTGGACATTCAACTCCTTGGCCAAGTTTCTCATCGTAAAATTCCCGATTCCTTGGTCTTCAAGAAGCTTCCAAGACGCGTTAGTAATCTTCTCTTCACTTATGTGGGGTCTGCGATTGGGTGTATGCACTTTTCCATCTCCAATTCCAAGTTCCTTATAAGACGTATTATATCCTATTTGGTTTGGAGCCTGGTCAGGAATTAGCTTGATATCCAAAAAAGGGACAGCATTCAAAGTTAATCTTCTATAACCATATCCTCTTCCGGCAACGGCTTCTGGTTGAACATGCTTGCTCCCCCTTGTGAGGAGAGCCGTACATCCCTCATGCCCCTTTCAATCGCATTCACCTCATAGTCCCGTAGGGCTGCCAGCAGCTGCTTCTCCCCGTTCTTAACGGTGATCAGTTCTTTCGATAGCTCACAAGCATCGAGAAGTGCTGCATTACCGCCAACCCCCACAGGCGTCATCGGATGTAATGCATCTCCTAATAGCACCAGGGAGGTTGTCTCCTTCCAGGGCTTATAAGGCAGTACGTTACGAAGATGATAGGCTGCCGTCTTCTCTGGATCAGCTAACTCCAGCATTCGTCTAATCTGCGGATGCCAATGCCTGGTTCTATTATGAGCAAGGGACAGCAGCGCAGAACCATCCATTTTGAAAAGCTGTTCATCAGCAATACCGAACCATTCAGGTGAACCCGCGAATACAGCATACAAATAATCCTGTTGAGGTGATATTGTCACGTCCAGGGACATGGATTCCGGTAACTTCTCAATATGCGGATTGAAGATCATATCCTCAAGGAGGAGGGTTACAGGCGCATCTCCTTGTGATCTTCTTACGCCTTTCATGCCGAGTCCGGTAATCAGATTCAATTCCTTCCGGATCTTGTCATCCAGGAATACCTTGGTGAAGATTACCCTTGCCCCTGTATCAAACACCTCTACGCCCGGCTTATACTGACGGCGAACCTTGGAGGCCCCTCCATCGGCACCCACCAGGACATCCGCATCCACATGTTGTCCGTTATCGAACCATGCTCTCAGACGCCCGTCTTGCAGTGTCTCATAATGAGTAAAACGATATCCGAAGCTGACTCTATCGCCTAATTCGCCAAGAAGCACCTCTCTAAACGTAAACCGGTTCACCGAAGGTCCACTTTCAACCGGCACACCTGGAGTGGACGTTCTGGGTTTAACCACCTCCAGAGAAATGGCATCTATGAAATCAGGATGTGCCGGGCTTAACACAGATGTTGCTATATGAAGCTCATACAGATGCTCAGGAAGACAAAAACGTAGTGCGCTTGTTCCGTTCTTGTTAATTTTGATTCGATATCCCGTCTGAGTAAAATGGTCCGCTTGCTCACGCTCATACACATGAAAGTCAATCTGATTCTTCTTCAAGCTCTGCGCCAAGGCAAGGCCGCCAAGACCGCCGCCAATAATAGCTACGGATAATGAGTTGGTCATATTTTTCAGCTCCCTCTAACTAAGTTAGATTTACCTTACAGTGTTATATTATCTTGTGGTATGTTCGTTGTCAA
Source organism: Paenibacillus zeisoli (assembly GCF_003994465.1). GTDB lineage: Bacteria > Bacillota > Bacilli > Paenibacillales > Paenibacillaceae > Fontibacillus > Fontibacillus zeisoli. The sequence continues at coordinate 475,266 of NZ_RZNX01000002.1, forward strand.
TCCGGCAGGATTAACCCTATTTGGAGGCATGAACTGCTCATTCTGAAATAAAGATGACTCCGTGTTCCCTTGACATCTGCCGCAGTTCAAGATTATGATTAAACAACCAAATAATTAGTTATTTAGCTGATAGTGACTGGAGACGATGTACCCATGGAGGCCCACAATTCAACACAACTAGAGACACTCGTCCATCAGCAGCTGAGGGAATGCAGTCCCGTCTTCCTTGCCTTGGCCGATCCTATCCGGCAGGATATCATTATGATGCTAACGAAGCACGATTCGCTCAACGTCGCTCAGATCGTTGAACGATCACCGATGTCCAGGTCCGCCATCTCCCATCATCTAAAGATATTAAGACAAGCCAAGCTTGTCACTTCTACCAAAATAGCCACCGAGATTTATTACAGCCTTGATATCGAGGGACCCGTACAGCTGCTCAAGGATTTCCTTGCAACGACGGATCGGATCATCGAGATGAAGACGGATGGGGCCGAGTAAGGCCCTTTCTTCTCACGCTAAATAACCAAATAATTAGACATTTAATTATTTGGTCTTTAGATAGATTTTATAATTTAGGAGGCTATCCACATGAAAACTGTCCTGATTACAGGCGCGTCCAGCGGCATTGGCAAGGCATTCGCCGAATTGTTCGCCAAGAACAATTATCGCATTATTCTAGCATCCCGTAATGAAGAGAAGCTTGACCTTATTGCACGGCAGCTGGAGATCAGCTATGGTGTCTCTACGATTACCATTCCCGTTGACCTGGCGCAGAGTTCGGGTCCCGTCCTCCTACACGAGCGCCTGCAGGAATTAGGCATCCAGATCGATGTTCTCATCAACAATGCAGGGATCGGCTCCTTCGGGCTGCTCCATGAAATGGACGTAAGCTCCGAACTTGAGATGCTGCAGCTTAACGTCCATTCGCTCTCCCATCTTATGATGCTGTTTCTTCCAGCCATGGTGCAGCGCGGAAGTGGACACATTCTGAACGTAGGCTCGACCACCTCGTTCTATCCTTGTCCGCTCAGTGCCAACTATTCCGCTTCCAAGGCATTCGTCCTCTCATTCACCGAATCCGTTGCGAATGAGCTGCAAGGGACGGGGGTCACCGCCACGGCATTATGCCCCGGGCCTACCGGGACTGAATTCTTCCGCACCTCCAAGATGGATGGGCAGAGCGTTGCCAACCCGAAAGGTCTTATGAGCCCGCAAGCCGTTGCCGAAGTTGGATACAAAGCGTTGATGGGCAAAAGAACGTTCGTTGTCCCCGGCTTCCAGAACTGGATACTCACCCAGGTGCCGCGCTTCTTTCCAAGAAAGTTTGTCACTCGTGTTACGCGAAGTGTACTGGAGCAGAAGCTGTAACATGACAGCACGGTGATATCTCCTCCGTTCGGGCCCGAGAGGCCTTGCATTGCTCTAAAACTCGGCAAGTAAGGCCAGCCTTCTCGGCTGGCCTTTATCCCACGTTCATTTTGCGCACAATAAGATATCCAGATCATTAAAGATGCCCAGATCCGAGATTATGATTAAGCTGACCACCTTCAAGCCCACCGCTCCCCGCGCTTCCTTACATAGTGTGCAAATACGAATCGCCAAGGGATGATGAAGGGAAAGATCACAACCAACAAGCTTGCTGCCACGGTCTCCATCGTTACATCGTCCATCTGACCCGATGCCCAAAGCGGAAGCGCTACGAGAATCAGCCAGACCGACTTCCATGTCACTTCCCATAGAAGCACAGGCAGCATCTGCAGTGGATACCGTAGTCCGAGGACACATAACGCCCAGAAGGCGAGCAGCATGCACTGCACGACTCCTTCCATCAGCTCCCACGATCCTGACCGGTTGATGATTTCAGGCCATACTTGGATACCGAGTCCCACAGCAACAAGGAGATACAGCCCTCTGAGCAAATAAAGACGCAGCAGCGAGACCTCACCAGCCGATCCATTTCCGATATGCTCTTTCATATTTACAATTTCCCCTCCTCTAGTCATAAGTCTTCTTCATCCAATCCGCGATACGCAGGCCCTCGACTTCATGTAATTCCTCCACATCGGCCATTCTGTGTAATGATCCGTCTTTAAGCGCAATGAACCCGTCTATTAAAGTTTCGATCTCCGTAACCTCATGGCTTGTCATGATTAACGTTTGAGTTGACAAGTCAACATAGGAGATCATTCCTTTGACGATCGCATCACGCACCATGGGATCAAGCCCGGACAAGGGCTCATCCAGTAAAATGTAAGGTGCCTCTCTGGCCAAGGTAAGCATGATCTGCAGCCGGCCCCGATTTCCCTTCGAGAGCGCCTTGATTTTCATATGAGGATCGAGCTGCATTAACTTCATGATCTCATCTGCCTTCGCGAGGTTAAAGTCCGGGAATTGAGATGCTTGAAAACGTATAGCTTCGCGTACCGTGAATATCGGATAATAGATTCCTGACTCCGAGGAGTAGGCAGCGAATTGTCCGGTTCTTCGGTTCGCTTTCTCTCCGTTCACGGTCACACTCCCACTCGTAGGCTGCGCCAGACCAGCAATTAATTTCAATAGGGTTGACTTCCCGCTGCCGTTCCCGCCTACAATGCCAATGATTCTCCCTGTTGGCACGGTCAAAGAGATATCTTTAATTGCGGTATTTTTCGCGTATTCCTTGGTCACGTTCGTCATCTGAATCACGTCACTTATCCCCTTTCTGAGCGCTGTTCAAATATTGCTCTACCCCGGCTAGAATCTCTGCTGCGCTGTATCCCATTTCCTGCATGACGTGAACAAATTCCGCTATTTGTTCCTGCTTTAACTTAACTCGCTGCTGAGCCAGACGATCCCGCTGCTCCGACACGAAAGTCCCTTGGCCTCTTCTCGCCTCGAGGATCCCTCCACGCTCCAATTCGCTGTAAGCGCGCTGTACGGTATTGGGATTCATGCTGTATTTGATTCCCATATCGCGAATTGACGGAAGCTTCTCGCCCGCTTTCAATTCGCCGCTAACAATCTGCCGGTGTATGCGATCCGCCAATTGCAAATAAATTGGTTTGGAAGCATTAAATTCATCCATCGTTATCCCTCAACTTTGTTGTCCACGAGCCACGCGGTTAGTATGAACAAGCCTACAATCATGATGAAGTCGAATACGTACCCTCCTGTATAGGTCTGCAACGTATCCGGCAAGATCACCCCGAACTTGTAGGTCATGCCCCCCCATTCTGTCACGAATCCATACAGTTTGGAAGTTGTGAGCAGGGCATATATCCATCCGGACAAGATGAGAATGCCGGCAATCACGGCCCAGCTCCACCGCCCTATTCTTAGCTTGAGGTATTGATGCAAGGCCCAAAGGAACATTACTAAGACGCTAAGTCCAGCCGATATCCAAATAATATGGGGGAAAATGAACCATCCTACACTCCAGGCATCCGTCCAGGACGGCTCAATTAGGCTGAGCCTGGGCGTAATCACCAGTCTGGCCAACGCATATAACCAAGCTAATGACACCACCAGCATGATCAGGCCGTTCACCATTTTGCTGAGCAACAATTTAAATGCTGCTTGGGGATTGTGCAGCCATACCGACATATAGCTGCCCTCCGATTTCAAACTGATCAAGACCATACCGGGAACGTAGGCCACATGAATGCCAGCGGCAATCGCAAAGGGTACGAATAGAAGCAATGAATCATTCGCAGCCCCTTCCAGGGTTAAAGTCAATAACGCAACCAAACCATTCATCACAAGCCCCATAAAAAAGACGACTCTTGTTAACTTAAAATCCTTCATAAACAAAGCTGACCATTGACGCATACCCGCCTCACCCTTTTTACCAGAAATAAAATAGAATTAGTGTACTAATGACATAGTACACTAATTCACCGTTACATGTAAATAGACATTTAATTTGGTGGCGAGATTTTATATATGTTAATTTTGTTGATGAGCTAGTGATTCCTTCAAGACTTCTCTGAAACTTGTTGGGGCATGGCCAATGAGGTCAGCGAGAGTCCCGCTCGCCTGAGCGAAGTCCCCGTTCCGGCTTGCGCGGAATATACCCAGCAGCATGTTAACAGCCGCTTTAGGCGTGCCTTTAGATATGAGGCGATCCCGGTATTCGTCATCGGACACCACTACTCTGCGAATAGGGCGGCCGATCAGCTCCGAAGCCATAGACGCAATATCATCCATACGAATGGCTTCGGCGGCAGTCAGATTAGGCGTGGAGCCCTCGAATTTGTGTTCTATAAGAATTGCCGCAGTAGCTTTTGCCAAATCAGCATGGGTTGTCCAAGCAATCGGGCCGTCCTCCGGAGCGATCAGTTCCCCTGTCTGGATCGCCTCACTAAATAACGGAAACGCTGATGCGGCGTAAAAGCCGTTGCGAAGCGACGTGAACGCAGCTCCTGAATTGGCAAGCAGCTGTTCTGTAGCAGCATGATGGATCATAGGTGGAAAGTACGACACCGGGGAGACCCCCATGTGGCTTGTGTAAAGTATTTGCCCGGCACCGGCTTTCTTTGCCGTATCGATCGCCGTCCGGTGATGACGAATGCCCGCCTCTCCGAGGGTGCCTGAAGATACGATGAGCACTTGGGATGCTCCCTCAAAAGCATGGAGAAGACCTTCGCTATCTTCGAAATTACCCTGCCGCACACGAACTCCCAAGTTCTGCAGATTCTGCGCCTTAACCACATCGCGAACACTCACACCAATCTCCCCAGCAGGCACGCGCTCAAGCAGCTGCTCTACGACTGCCCGGCCTAATTTTCCATTGGCTCCAGTAACGATAATCATTTTACCAATCACCCTTTCCCTTGTTTAACTGAAGATTACATAGAGTTGCTTAATATCCAGTTTTTGTGTAACGATAAGTGGGATAAGATCAGGATAAAAGGCTTGCGCCCCACGAACAACCAACAAAAGAACACGAATGTTGCTTTCCTAACCTTTTTGCTGTTTTGACTGTTTTTGATCCCATGAGAAAGCGGGGTATACCATGCCGGTAAACGCTAATGATCCGCGTGTAAGGAGAACCCGTCAATTATTAACAGAGGCCTTCTATGATCTTCTCGAAGAAAAGAAAAATATCTATTCGATCTCCGTACATGATATTGCCGCTCGTGCGACGGTAAACCGGGCCACTTTCTATGCTCATTTCGAAGATAAATTTGCCTTTCTTGAGTATTGGATGACAGAGAAATTCGAATCGATCATACATAAAAGGCTACCGGTCGACGCCAAGCTCACTTCGGACAATCTGCGGATCCTTGTCCAGACCCTATTTGATTTTCTCTTCCGGTTTCGGCAGTACATCACTTTGGGTGACAGACAGTTTGAGCCGCTGTTTGAAACTGCTATGCAGAAAAAGCTTTACCAGCTCCTGCTTCATTGGCTATGTGAGGCCGATGTTGAAGGTATTTCACAAGAGAGCGTGGAAGCAACGGCCAACGTCATCAGCTGGGGTATTTTCGGTTCAGCTGTGCAGTGCAGCCGGGACCCTCATCAAGAAAAGACCGACACATTAATCAAGAACGTGTTAGCGGTTGTGATGCTAAATTTGGCACCTTATCTTGAACCGACATAACCGATGAAGAAGCGAGTAGAAAGCTCCTCCCATAACAACGCCGCAATCATTCGCCCATAAGCTCATAAAGAAATTTTAAGAATAACCACCTCCTCAGCTTGCTTCTGAGGAGGTTCTTGGTATGTCCAAATGCCAGAACAAACCCCGACTATGGTCCAGCCTGCGCGTACGGCTGGGGTTGGTTGTTGCCATTTATTCCCTTCCGTATAATCAACTTGTTCATCAACTAGAGTTGTGACTTGTACATAAAGCAGCCACATAACAAGGTACAAAATCAACCCGAAGGAGCTTAGAATCATGAAGACATTGATCGAGTTCAAGAACGTAACAAAGGCTTATAAGATCGGAGAAGTACCGATCAACGCCCTGAATGGAGTGGATTTTACCATAGAAGAAGGGGAATTCGTCGTTATCCTCGGTGCCAGCGGCGCCGGCAAAAGCACGATTCTGAACATTCTGGGCGGCATGGATACCGCCTCAACCGGAGAGGTGTGGGTCGGGGGGCAGGAGATTACCCGGTTCAGCGAAAGGAAATTAACGCAATATCGTGCGGAGAACATTGGGTTCGTATTTCAATTTTACAACTTGATTCCGAACTTGAACGCACTTGAGAATGTGGAGTTTGCCGCCGAAGTATGCCGCAACCATCTGAATGCGGAGGAGACTTTACTCAAAGTCGGATTGAAAGACCGAATTCGCAACTTCCCCTCACAGCTCTCCGGAGGCGAGCAGCAGCGCGTCGCCATTGCCCGGGCCGTCGCCAAGAATCCGCTGCTTCTGCTCTGTGACGAACCAACTGGCGCACTGGATTATAACACAGGGAAATCTGTCTTGAAGCTGCTGCAGGATTTGAACCGGGATACGCGAAAATGCATTGTGCTCGTCACCCACAACACGGCCATCGCGCCGATGGCGGACAAGATCATCAAGGTGAAAAGCGGGGCAATTGAGAGCATTACGATTAACGAGACCAAAGAAAGCGTAGAAGGGATTGAATGGTAATCATGAAACTATTCATCAAGCTGCTTCGGGATATCCGGCAATCCATTGGGCAGTTTATCGCCTTCGTTCTCGTGATTGCTGTTGGCGCGTTCTTCTACGCGGGTCTGGTTACCTACAGCAGCAATCTGAATTCGTATACGAAGGCCTATTTCCAAGACCATAACCTGAGCGATCTGAACGTCTATTACAACCAGATTGCCGGACAGGACGTGACCGAATTAAGCCGAATTGACGGTATCCAGCAAGCGGAAATCCGCTATTCCTTTGATGCAATACAAGCCTTTCAAGATTATAAAGCCTCCATTAAACTCCACTCGATTCCAGCCTACAATGCCATCAATACACCGACCCTGCTGGGAGGCAAGCTTCCAACCGGCAAGAATGAAATCCTGCTCGATTCCCACTATGCCGCCGAACACCAATACCGCGTCGGGGATTCGGTACAAATGACCGCAAACGACAAACCCATGACGTTCCTGATCAGCGGTCTCGGCGAGGATGTAGAGCATACCAAGTTAAACGACACCCAAGACCATAAAAGCAGCGGCTTCGCGTACATAGCCGAATCGTCCATACCCGAGATCGCCGGCAGCATGATCTATAACGAGATCCTGATTGATGCGAAGGACGGGGCCAACATCGACCAATTAAGCAGCTCCATTGAACAGCTTTCCAGACAAAACCAGCTATCGTATGTCGATCAGATAAGCAAAGAGCGATCCTACAATTACTCGCAAATTACAGAAACGATCTACAACAACAATCTGATGAGCAGGGTCATTCCGTTCGTCCTCTTCTTCATCGAAGCGCTCATTCTGTTCCTGTCCATGTCGAGAATGATCGACTCACAGCGCAGCCAAGTCGGGGTAATGAAAGCAATGGGCGTGAAGAACCGCTCCATCTTCCTGCACTATATGGGCTACCCGGTGCTCATCAGCATCGCCGGTTCCATTGTGGGCTGCGCCATCGCCAATTTCGTCTTCATCCCGATGGTGACGACCTCGAACGCGAGAGCTTATTCGCTGCCAGGCATCACGTTCACCCTCTCACTGTTCTCGCTCCTTCCACCGATCCTGCTCTCTAGTGCGTTCGGAGCCTTATCCTGCTACTTCAGCAGCCGGAGCATTCTTAAGGAGCATGCCGCCGAGGCCATGCGGCCGAAGCTGCCAAAGACGATGAAGAAGCTGCTGATCGAGCGCATTCCGGGGCTGTGGCCCATGATTCCCTACCGCTATAAGCTGATCCTGCGCAACATCTCTCTCAACAAGACCAAAGCGTTCGCAAGCTCTGTCGGCGTAATTGTCAGTACGGTGCTGCTCATCACCGCCTTCGGAACAGAATCGTCCCTGATGAAGGTAGCGAACCAGGTGAAGGATGTGTATACATACGATCTGCGCATCGACTACAAGGCGGGAACATCGGGCAATGGGATCCATCTCCCTCCCGGGCTCCAAGCAAGCTATGACCTGTCGACCTTCCCGGTCGCAATCCTAAAGAATAACGAATCGGAGAACGCGAAGCTGGTCGTCACGGACAAAGGGAACACGCTCATTCATTTCTTCGATGAGAATAATAAACCTATCACACTCGGTGATCAGGGCATCGTTGTCCCTAAATCCTACGCTGACCACTATCATATTGCGGTAGGCGACACCATTCAGATCAAGTTCACTTCCCCGGAGTGGAAAAACAGAACTGCCGAGATGAAAGTGCAGCACCTTTCCACCCAGCTCTCCAATCCGTCGTTCTACTGTACGCCGGCCTATCTCAAGCGCTTTGGCATCGACTATTCACCGACTTCCATTCTGGTCGCGGCGAACGGCCCTGCGGAACTGGACTCGGCTCGCCACTTCTTCGAGCAGGACCCCCACGTCGATACGATCTCAGACAAGAACGATTTGGAGAAGGATGCGGCCTATATTTTGCAGCAGAACATGTTCGTCTTCATTATGTTCATCATCTGCGCAGTCATCCTCTCCTTTGGTGCAATCTATACCATCTCGTCCATTAACATCTACGAGCGGAGCCGGGAGCTGGCCACCTTGAAGGTGCTGGGCTATCAGAAGGGGCGAATCAACCGGCTGATCTTCTTTGAAAACATCCTGCTTACGACTTTTGCAGTCGTGATCGCACTGCCGCTCAGCGGATACTTGTTCGCCCTGATTGTGCAGGCGTTGTCCAGTACCCACCAGCAGATTCCGGATAAGCTGAGCCTGCCTGTTATGCTGACCGGCCTGCTTCTCTCTTACTTTCTGACCTTGGTATGTAATCTCATGCTTCGTAAGAAGGTCACCCGTATCAAGATGATTGAATCCCTCAAGAGTGTGGAATAACAGAACAGCAGCAGCAATAGACAGCACTCCGACTCCATTCCAGAGCGTAAGGCTGTCTATCCACACAACCTACCGGCCATTCTTAAGCGCCGCGATCACATCCGCAACCAGCCGGTCGGTGCCAGCGATAAGACCGTCCGGGTGGTGGGACATGCCCAGTCGTACTACGACCAAGTGCTCTGAGGGAACAATCACAACGTGCTGCCCCATGTTGCCCATGGCGAAGAAGGCATCGCGCGGCACATGGGGCATACCCCATGGAAGGCCATACGGCGCATTACCGCTAACTGCGCGGTTAATCCAGAACCCGGCTCCATATCCGGTATTCAGCGTCTGGGAGGAGGAGTATTTAACCCACCCTTCAGGGAGGATTCGCTCCGAGCCTGCCATCCCATCGTGCAGATACAAGAGCCCAAAGCGGGCCCAATCACGCGCTGTGGCCAGCATCGACATGGCACCGTTTGGCGTGCCAGTAGCATCGAACTCCAAAGTCACGTTCTTCATACCCACTGGCCCAAAAAGCTCACGCTGTGCCAGCTGCCGTACATCCGAGGCACGGCCGCCAGCGGCGTCACGTATTATGCGCGAGAGCAGGATATAATTGCCGTCCGTGTAGGCCCACTCGCTTCCGGGCGCAGCGGTCAGCTTGGCCTTCTCGGCGAAGCCCGCCATGTCCCGCTCGATAAAAACCATTCGGGATGCAGGATCGAAGCCGGTACTGGTCTCTTTAAGAGCGAGACCGCTGGTTTGGCGCAGCAGTTCATCTATCGTGATGGCGTGGCGCGGGTCCTGTTCATTGTGCCATGCTGCAATGGGGGCCAATTGCTCGACATTCAGCTTTCCTTGACGGACCAAAATGCCGATCAGTGCGTTGGTGACGGATTTGGTCGCCGAATATCCGAGCAAGGGTGTGTTCACACCTACGCCAGGAGCATAACGCTCGGCAACCACTTTACCGTCCTTGACCACGACAATGGCCTGGGTGCGTTTAAAGGGAGGCTTCTCCCGCTCAGCAAAAGCCCGGTCCAGCGCGGCACGCAGCTGCTCGTTCTGGGGCTTAACCACACCCGGCCCTGCGATCTCGTCAGCCTGCGGCTTCACTCGTTCAGCAGGGGCTTTAAAGTCAGCGGCTGCAGCCAGGTTAACATCCTCCGGGCTATGAACTAACGTGCATCCTATCCCCTCACCGTACGCCGCCCGAGTTTTGTACAATCCCGCGATGGTCGTCGTGACTTCGTGTTTCTCACGATTAACGTCATAGTCAATCAGACCGCTAATATACTTCATAGCTCCTTCTGGCTCGATCATATCGCTATACACCTGATCAGGGTTAAGGCCCGACACAAACGTTACGGAGCAGATCTCCTTGCTGGCAAAGCCCGAAGCAACCTTCAATGGCTGATCAAGTACAACCAACAAGCAGGCGAATAAGGCAAGCAGAACTCCGATAACTAGCAGTGTTAACCTGCGTTTAGTTCTGAGAAGGACCCGGAAAGGATTGACTCTGCTGAATTTCCCCGATTTCATTGAAAACAACTCCTCACACTCCTTGTATACACCGTATACTAGGTATTATAAGTATACAGTGTATACCCGTCAACTTCTTTGCGGTATACTAAGATTATCTTATTTTTCAGGAGCGTTTAACTGTGAAATCTAACAAAAGTGATGATACATCAAAAAGTACCCCTAGCCGAAAAAGTTCTGTTCGCCTTAGCCGGGAGGCTGTCGTAGAGCTTGCATTACGTATTGCCGATACGGAAGGAATGAGCGCAGTGAGTTTTCGGCGCTTAGCCCAAGACTTCAAAGTAACACCCATGGCTGTCTATCGGCATGTAAGCAACAAAGAGGATCTTTTGGAGGCCATGACTGAACGGATGCTGGATTCCTTCGTTACCTCAGCCGTACAGGCGGCCGATTGGCGGGAACAAGTAAGAGGATTCCTATATGCGCTGCGTCAGGTATTGATCATTCATCCCTCAGGCAGATCTTTGCTGTCCAGGCGGTCTCTGCCTTTGGCCAACAGGCTCACTCTCTTCGAGACCTCGCTTGGCATTCTGCGCAGAGCTGGCTTTGCGCCTGAGCAAGCGTTCTTTATTTTCGAGCATCTGCTAAGTCAGGTCGTGTCATTAGTCATTACTGGGGATGGTTACGTACAGGGGTCGGAGGAAGAACGCAAAGTGTGGGGGGCCAAGTTGCTGGCGTTCTACGGCGGCCTCCCTCAGGAAAAGTACCCCCGGGTCGTGGAAGCAGCGCCGAGTATAGCTGCCTGCGTCGATACAGATCTCCACTTTAAGTTTGGTGTCGATCTTCTGCTCGCCGGGCTGGAGGCCATGTCGGCTTCCTTGCGGTCAACTAATTAACCATACCATGCTGCTGCATCATTCGCGCTAAATTAACGGTGTTATTCTTAGCAATGAACCATCTGATGCCAATCAAAACCGAGGACAACTTCAAAGAAGTTATCCTCGGTTACATAGACAATGGCGCCGGGCTTACCGTGCTGCCAGAACCCTTTTTCACACAACTATTGCCTGGTCGATTAGTCTGCCTGCCTTACATCTACTCCATTAACTTACAGGTACGGCTTCCTTGATACCGAACAACTGAAGGGAAATATAAGGATAAGTGCCATACCGTACGGCAAGCTCCAACTCCAATAACGTAAAACGTTCAATCGTACGGTTATTGGCAAGTTTGCCTGCGTGAATGAACCGGAACGGAAGTGGATCAAAGGCCTCAATGAACCGGAGTACAGTCTCTTCGTGATCCCCTGTAACAAGCACATCGCTCTTCCGATCCTCAAATACGGGATTCTCAAACACTTTGAAGAATGTATTTTTAAAGGCACCGATTACATTGGATTCCGGTAGCAAGGACTGTAGGCGTTCGGCAGATGATTCGCCCCAGGCCGTCGTGAATCCGCTGAAATCCTCATTAAAAGGATTTGAGATGTCGACGATGATTTTGTGCTTGATCTGTTCTTGATGGACAAGCGCCCATTCCATGATTGCCGCCGCAGGAAAGGCTGGAATAATGACATCGGCCTGCAAGGCATCCTCATAAGAAACGACCGAGACCCCGTCAAGTCCAAGATTTCTCGCAAGCTCCTCAGCTTCCCTTGGGTTACGGGAACCCCACAGCACTTGGCCCTTAACATAAGCTGCCACTTGCTGCACCAATGCCTTCCCCATATTCCCTGGTCCTAGTACGCTAATTTTCATGATTACCACTCCTTCTTTGATTTGATATCAGCATATCAGCAAAGGAGAGTCCCCAGAAGTTCCACTAAATCGCAGCCATCCCACTTTTGGTTTCGGCACTCAGTTGTGGCGCCCCCTCAACAAAGCTGTTTGATTCACACNACTCAGTTGTGGCGCCCCCTCAACAAAGCTGTTTGATTCACACCGATCCAGCTACGTTTGATATACAGCGGAGCTTTAATAATTCCGCATTGCAAATTGGTATTTCACTTGGGTCAGCAATTGGCGGATTGGTATTAAACCAAACTGGCCTGTATTCCAGTACAGCTTGGTTTGAGAGTGGAATTGTCATAATTGCGTATCAAGAGAGCACAAGGCTTCGGGCTAGGATAGGGAAAAACTGTGGAGGCACACCCATCAGTACTCTTCCGTATAGCTCTAGTCCAGTCGACGCTGTAGTCAGCGCATGATTGGAGCCGCCTCTGATGTCCCGGAATATTTGAGATAAGCGGTTGGAATCGGCAATCACACTTCCTCCGCTCTCTGCCATTAGCATATCTACGGCTTCCCAGCACAGCATGGCTGCATAGGTCATATCTGTCTGCACCTGTGCCGATTCCTTTAGACTAAACGGTGCTGTATTCTGCACATGACGCTCCAAATTGTCAATGGTTCGACTGATATGAAGATGAGCGGATTCGACCTTCATAGCCGCAAGTCCCACTTTATATTGGATATGACCCACTGCAGCTTGAGAGTTATGGACAGTCATGGCAATTCCCTTGTGAGGTGCTTTCTGGGCAAAATACTCGGCCGCCCCTCTAGCGAGTCCGAGAATCGCGCTTATTCCCGTTGTGATGCTGAGAATGAGCTGTGAGTAAGGCTTATATCTATCACGCCCTGCCAGTTCGGCGGGCTGCCAGTCTCCCTGATGGGTGATGATGACATGTTTGTCAGGTATAAACACATTTTTGAGTTCCAGACTATTACTTGCGGATCCTTTCAGACTCATCGTATACCAATCGTCAACGATTGTGACCTCACTCATGGGTACAACGGCCAGCATCTCCTCCAAAGCCTTGCCTTCTTGCATGGATTTGGCGTCCTTGAGACTCAACAGGGCATGAGTTGCATGCTTTGAACCTGAACCGAACCCCCAAAAGCCCTCCTCTACCAAATACCCTCCGTCTACTTTCTTCACAACCGCTTTACGTGCTAGCAGGACAGAGCAGAAACGTATCTCCTCTACCTGGCTATAGATCGACTCTAATACGTCCGAAGGTAATGATAGGGATGCGTTATAGTTATTTCCGTTAAAAATTTGAACGACCCAGCCAACAGAACCATTCCCCTTAGCCACCTCGGAAATAATCTCGACCATAGCACGAATGCTAACCTCATGCCCCCCGTACTCCTTCGGTGTGCCAAGCTTAAACAGCCCCGCATCCGATATTTTCTGAATTACTTCATCAGGAATATGTCGTTCTTCATCAATCATAGTGCCGAACTTCTGCAGATAGGGAACTAACTCAGTAGCACTCTGAAGCAATTGCTGTTCAAAAGCAGTAAGTTGGCATTCTGTACTTAAGTTGGCCATTGAAATCCACTCCTTAATTATACACCTGTCTATTTAAGATGCATTTATACAGTAAATGGTATAATGTATAATTATTTTCAACAACCGATAAAATCGTGAGTTTGTCGATAAACGATACAGAGAGAGGAATCTGTCATGGATAATAATAAAACAACTGAAGATCTCCGAGTCCGGCGAACGCATAAGCTCTTATACAATGCTCTGTTGGACTTAATGGATAAACACCCGTTCGGAAATATAACGGTGAAGCAGATCTGTGATCTAGCGATGGTACACCGAACTACGTTCTACACGCATTTCCAGGATAAATTCGATTTACTTTCACGCGCTATGCAGCAAATTGCGGAGGAAGAATTTAAGGGCATTGTCGATGTATCTTTTTCCCCATCCGATAATTTTAGAGAGTTATTCTCTTTGGCAACGAAACATAAGAAGCTGTTCTCCATTCTGTTAGCCGAAGAGAGGGATTCTTTGAGAAATCTGTTACGAAGAGAGATGGGGAGGGGTATCAGGGAATACTTGGCCAAGCATAATTCGATTGAAGAGAATTCCATCGACATGCAAATTAAGATAGAGGCTTACATCGGAGCCGTGCTTGGTGTGATAACTTGGTGGATTGAGAGCAACATGCCGATCGAACAAGAAGAATTATATGCAAAAATGAATATCTTCTCGGATTGGAAGTTCGCGGATTGACCTAGAGATGGGCGTTGTATCGGCTTATCGCCTTTGTACCGGGTCAGGTAGATGGACAACTTGAAAAAGACTCTCCTGAGCAATAGCTCAAGAGAGTCCTTCACATGGATTGAAGCCTATTCGTTAATGAATTTAATCACTTTCAGCATTCTCTCCAGCATAACTGTTCCTTCGGCACGAGTCGCAGGGGCTCCAGGATGAAGCATTCCGCGCTCATCCCCTTTCACAATCCCCAGCTGAACTACCGCTGAGATCGAAGGAGCGGCCCAAGCTGAGATGCTATTCTTATCTGCAAACGTTAAAGTCGTTGTTGAGCTTGGCACGGAGGTTCCGGCAAATTTCAACGCACGTTCAAAGATCGCAGCCATCTGCTCACGGGTAATCTGATCTCCAGGCTTGAACTGATCGCCTTCGCCTTTAATCAATCCCGCGGATACAGCAATACCTACTTCTTTGTAGAACCAGTCTGACGGCTTCACATCATTAAAAGATGAGGTTCCAGCACTATCAGACAACCCAAGCGCTCTAACTACCAGACTGGTGAACTCCGCACGAGTGATGTTCAGTTGAGGTCCGAACTTCGCATCGGTTATGCCGTTAACCAGCAAGTGAGAAGCCATCTTGGAGATGGTTGCTTCTGCCCAATGACCTTTAATATCCGCAAAAGATTTAGTCCCTGACACAACCGCATACGTGCTGTTGCTCGTACGATTAATTACGGCTGAGATTCCCGTTGAATCTTTAGTGAAATACGTTGGAACCGGAATCAGACTGCCATCCGCATTCACTTTAACAGCTACAGCATTAGTAGTATCGATCGTTGCACCGACATGAATAGAACGCGGCACATAGACATTGTTGAAGTTCTCAATTTCTTGTCTGGTTCCGTCAGCCTTTACCAACTCTACGGTGAAAGTAGTCGGTGAACCAAGCAGCGTCAAGCCTTTTCCAACGGCTTTATCGCCAATTTGTTTCTCAGTCGCATCATTAGCCTGAGCTACAGTTACAACAATTGTGTTAAGAGATTGGCTGCCCAATGCCTTGAGCGGCAGATTATATTCGCCAAACGAAGTCACAACTAGAATGGATGCCCCGTTGCCTCCCTTGTCTAGGACGGCCTTAGATACATCGGCAGGAATGGACACGGACACTGCCTCAGATCCTTTTACCTCTGGAACAGTGATAGCAAACGCCTTGGCATTATCCTTGCTGCTTTGAATGGCAGCGATCGCCTTATTGCTATCTACAACCACTTGACTCACTCCTGCAGCACCCGGCTGAACGGTCACCGCAGAGGAAATGTCGCTGATCACCGCACCTGCCGGAACTGTTGGATTGATTCGCTCTTTGTCACCTGTTCCCGGAGTGGACGGCACGGTGGTTGTACCGCCACCGCTTCCAGTTCCGCCGCCACTGCTAGATGGCGCAGTTACATTAAAGGTTGCTGTCTTAACATCCGTTCCCTGTCCTACTACTACTGTGTATTGACCTACCGGCCATCTTGAATCATTTGCTGGAATCATAAAGGTATCTTGATAGGTCCCGTTGGCCACATCTAGAACATCGAAGAACAGGTTCAACTGGTTAGGTCCGATCACTTTAATACTGACTGTCGATACAGGGGAGCTACCAGTAATAACTAATGAGCTTCCCTGGGCTACATTTGCAGGAACCAGGACGCTGAGATCCGTCACCGACTGCTGGATCGGGGTTGCATACGCCGCTGAAACGCCTGTCATCGCGACCATGAGGGATATCGATAAGGTTGCTAGTAATTTTTTGGGCACAGCAGATTTCCCCTACTTTCTTAATTATTATTTTGAAGCACTAGTGGTTCTGCCAGCACATTTCCGATATTTGTGGTGCTGCTGATCTCGTACGAATCTACAACGAATACTTTCAGTTTGTAATTGCCGCCGGTAACGTTAAAGAACGTAGACACGTCTTGAGCTGCTGAACCGGATGCGCCAACTGCATTAATACCTACAGGCGTGTTGCCATTCATCAGCATGAAAATTACGACCTTATTCGAGATGTCTGCTCCACTTGGAGTTGGCGCCACATTTACAGATGCCGTTACGCCACCAGTGGTGCTGAACGATTTTTTCGTAACCGTGAAGGCATACTCTTTTGCCGGTAGCTGCAAATCTGGCACTTTATCGATAAGCTTCTCACCAGAAAGCGTTTGGGAATTCGCCACTACGGTCATTTGAGCCGATTGACTTCCGTTAGCAACTTTCAAGGTATAAGTGCCTCTTGGTACTTCGAAATAATACTTCACTTTAGAAGCATCATTGGCATTTGCAATTAGTCCGTAGCTGCCGTTGCTGGATTGCTTTTCCTCACCATAATTAGCTGTCAACACTTCGCCGTTAGCGTCTGTCAAGCTTACAGTTGTACCTGCTGGCGTTGATCCGTTCAATACGACATCGCCGGAAATATAATGCTTATGTGCATCGTCTTGATTTGTTTTTTGCACATCGGCTTTAAACACAGCTGTGCCGCCTGGAATATAAGGAACGGTCCAAGTTAGGTTAGGGTCTGCCCCCCAAATCGTAGCATTAGAGGTATCTTTCCGGATTGCCTTGAATTCGTAAGTTGAAGTTGCCTTCAAGTCGATATTAACCTGCCAGTAGCCATTGCCCTGATACTCTGCAGGCACCGCATTGTCAGGATTCCAGCTTCCGATCGAATTGCTGTTACCTACAATAAATACTTTTGCATTAACCGGATCCGCCTCTGGATCGTAAATATTCATCGACACATGCTGCTGAGGCAATTGACCTAACGTAAGTGTCGTTACAAACGGATCGAGCAGTTTTGTCGGCTGTCCATTGGCCTGTACAACGTCCTGCATACGCAGCAGTGTAAAGATATCATAATTATATTTCTTCACAACGTTATAGATCGTCTGATAGTCCTCGGCATTGCCAACAGGCAGCGCATTCTCGCCCTCTAGCTTAATGCCTTTATCTACAGCCATTTGTGAAACTTCGTCGATCAGAGTCTGAGGTTTACTGTAATTTGGAGCCTCGCCATTGCCGTTTGCCTGATTCGTCATTTCTAGCATGGTGAAAGTCAGATCAACGTTATTTGCCTTATACAAGTCAAGTAATCTGGAGTAATTATATAGTCCTGTTGCATGTTCAGCGGAATGAGGCGCATCTGGGTTGCTATACTGCCAGTGAATTCCTGGTACCTTTGCACTCAAAGGAACGCCAAATGTATCATCAAGATCTGCGTGAGCTTTAGTGATAATACTTGTAAAGTGGTTCTCAAGCGTGCCCTGATACCATGTCAGGAAGTCGACTCCATAAGCTTTCTTATAGTCACCGCTAGAATAGAACAAGTCGCCATTCGCAGGAGGCTGCACTTCAGAGAATGATGTGTAATTCGTCTCCCATGCAGTATTTAGTGCGTCAATATCTGTATATTTCTGCTCCATCTTGCTCTGGAAATCAGCAACCGCTGCGCCGGAGTAAGCCTGGAAATAGCCGTTATCTGGATACTGCCAGCCATCAGCAAAGTTGTAGCTCGGATATCTAAGCTCACCAGCTGGTCCAAGTCCGATATGGAATTTCTCAAAAGATGTTTTGAACTCTGTCATGTTCGCAGCAAAAGATTTGAAAGCGCCATCATATAAATTAACAGCTTCATCATACCAAGGTGCGATGTACTCTTTGTCATAATAGCCCGACTCCGATTTGAATTGCATTTGCTCTTTGCCGTCCAGATCCCACACCCAAGTAGGGATTGGATAGTTACAAGTGTCTCCTACGTTACCACCGCATTGGTGGAAGGAGAAGATTGGAGAAATTTTCAGGCCAGCAGCCTTGATATGTGTAAAGAGATTTTTGTAGTAGCTCCAATCATACTCCCCTTGCGCAGGTTCAAAGTGATTCCACCACATATCCACTTCTACCCCATAAACTCCCTTGCTCTTTAAAGTAGCCATCTGCTTATCGAATGCAGCAAAGTCAGTTACATCCTGCAAATTAAGCATAACAACAATCTTCGTATTGCTGCTTGCGTTGGTGACAGGTGCCAGTTGGGTACTGCCAAAAATCATTGCAATTGTTAATAGGAAGGCCAAGATAAACTTAACGGGATTTAACCGCCGGGTATTTTGAAATAACAACTCTATCATCTCCTCGTTTTTAATAGTCTTACTCTCGTACCTAACAGCAAAGCGATGCGATTAATAAAGTCCGTTGTGCCCCCCTTAGCCTTAGTTATAAGCACCTATTTGTGAAGAAATGATCGCACTATCCATAGGTTAGGTTAACCTGCCAAAATTCGTGCAACCGTTTGCGTAAATAGGTGAACTTTGTTGGAATAGAGCCGAGAAATTGACAGCGCATTCAGGAAAATCACCAGTTTATGGAGCAAACTCGGTTCGTATGTCACCCCCAGCACATAATTGGCAGCGCTCTCTTCGTCTGAAATTGAAGGAGGCTTAAGGATTGAACTTCAATCTGCTTCTATTGATGCAATCGTTTGCAAAAAAGGGGGTCGAAAGTTTTGAAACTTACCTGAAAAAGGGACCTACCAATGATAGCGCATTCAAAATGTAATTGAATTGTCACTTACTCCATGCAAATAGGTAATAATTTCCCTTGCTAATCGAATTATATGAGAACTATTTTTCTATGTCAATCTAATGTTTTAATGAGATAAAGGGCACAAGAGGCCCTACCATTGCCTTGGCGCAGCCCGCATCCAACTCCCTCTGGCTTGACAATCAGCAAAAACAACATTACGATGACCGTGGTCACTATTTGACTTCGGTCACCAATTGAGGAGGAGGTAAACGAATGCTGAGAGAGTCACGAAAAAAGGAATTAAAGGAACAAATCTTTTTACAAGCTCTCCAACTTTTCCGTGAAAAGGGGTTTGAGCAGGTCACCGTGCAGGAGATTACAGCCAAATGCGGCATTGCCAAGGGAACTTTTTTTAACTATTTCGCTAAGAAAGAAGAGATCCTGCTGTATCTGGGAGAATCCCAGATCGATTTGCTGCATCAGAGCATAGAGAAGCACCGGGATATCGATCATCCCAAAGAACAGATTACGCTCGTGTTAGGCGACCTGCTTCATAACTTTTCATCACATAGTGAACTCATGAGACTGGCTACCATGGAGATCATGAAGTCGGCTCACCTTGCCGGGGAAGAGTCAAAGAGCGTTCACCAATTGCATCAGCAGCTGGCATCCATCCTTGACCGTGCCATACAAAACGGCAAACTGCAAAGCCGCTGGGAAACCGGTGTCATTGCCACGACGATTGTCGGGGTCTATTTCCATACGATTCTGTCATGGACACTGCAGGGGGCTCAACCTACAACAACCATAAGCGATTCATTTAGGCAACAACTGGATGTCGTATGGGAAGGTATTGATGGCAACTAGGAGGATGAGATAAATTATGTCGCAGACCATTCTGATCATAGGTGGCGGAATCGCGGGTCTATGCTCCGCACTCACCTTGCAGCAAATAGGGATGAAGGTAAAAGTATACGAAAGAAGTACTGAACCCACTGTCGCTGGCGCAGGTATCATTATCGCCCCGAATGCTCTGCAGGCTTTAAAGCCCTACGGCATTTCCGATGAGATCATTCGTCAAGGCTTTCCCAGTGACGGCTTCCATCTGTTATCGGATCGGGGCCAACCTATCACGAAGCTCGCTGTTCCTGCCGAATATGGCAGCCTGTATTCTATCCACCGCAAAGACTTACATCATATTCTATTATCTGCGCTTTCTCCTGGCACTGTGGAATGGGGCAAACCCTTACAGCAGCTTGAGCAAAAGGATCACCACGTACGGGCTGTGTTCCGTGATGGCACCCAAGCAGTGGGCGACCTGGGCATCGCTGCGGATGGCATCCACTCCCATATTCGCAAGCAACTTACTCTCCAAGATACGTATCGCTATGCCGGCTATACCTGCTGGCGAGGTGTCGTTGCTGCGCACGATATTCCAGGCCTATCCGATCGTTTTATTGAGACCTGGGGAACGAAAGGCCGATTCGGGATCGTCCCTCTGCCTGGTAACCAAGTGTATTGGTATGCGCTCATCAACGCCCGCCAAGGCGACCCCCAGATTGCAAATTATACTGTGGAAGACCTGCATCATCTCTTCAAAAACTATCATGATCCCATACCGGATCTGTTGCTAAGAACGGCAGCTCATGACATGATCCACCGTGATATTGTGGATATTACACCTATGGAACGGTTTTACTCGGATCGGGTCGCTTTTGTCGGCGATGCGGCTCATGCGATAACCCCTAATATGGGACAGGGAGCCTGCCAAGCGATTGAGGATGCGCGTGTCTTGGCCGAATGCCTTCGCATACATTGCAATAATCAGAGCGCCTTTGCCGATTACGATGCCAGACGCAGAGAGCGAATCGAGCAAATATCCAATCAATCTTGGAAAATCGGGAAAATGGCACAATCAGAGAGCGTACTATTTACCAGTATCCGAAATCGACTAATGAAGCATGCCCCTCAAAGCATCGGGCGGAGCCAGGCAGAACGCTTGTACAAGTTTCAAATGTAGTTGCTATTGGAATCCTAGAAGCCAGCAATCGACGAGTCATCCATTTCCAAGAATTAGTCAGTCTATAAAGGACAAAAAGCCCCCCAAAAGGCGCTTTTTTGTCCAAAGCCCTGATCACAAGACCAAGCTAATGTTTTCCGGCAGTTACACCACCGTCAACCGGTAGAATGGCACCTGTTATCCAGCTTGCCTCATCACTTGCCAAGAATAAGATTGCGGACACCATATCCTGGGGTTGACCAATTCTTCCAAGCGGATGGAAGGTGTTAAAGCTATCCAGTACACTCCTAAGCTGCTCTTGTGGAACAAAGCTATGGTACACAGGTGTTTCTACTATAGCTGGGGCAACCGTGTTCACACGGATTTGTTCGCCCGCAAATTCTATGGCCAGGTTACGTGTTAATGCATGTCTGCCTGCCATCGCCGCGGAATAGGCACTTGAAGGTGTGGCACCGATGGCTTGAGTAGCCCACATTGAACCCACGTTAACGATTGCTCCACCTCCACGCTTTATCATTTCAGGGATGACGGCTTGCGCGATAAAAAATGTGCCTTTCGTGATTGTATCCACATAGGCGTTGAAGTCATCTTCCGTATGTTCCAAAAAAGGTGTGGGCTTAAAAATCCCGGTGCTTGAAATCAATACGTCGATTCCACCAAATCTATCTACGGTCTCTTTCGCAATGATGGTTGAAGTGTCACGCTGCCTTATATCTCCTGCGATTGCATACACACTCTCTCCTGTTGGATCGATTTCTCTTGCAGCATCTAATAATACTTGCTCCCGGCGTCCATTGATAACTACTTTAGCGCCCAGTTTCACCAATTCCTTGGCTGTTGCCTTCCCAATTCCACTTCCGCCTCCTGTAACAACAGCCACTTTTCCATTAAAATTCATATTCAAGACTCCTTTTTTACCTACTAGTAGGTAGATTATTATTAGAAAAATAACTGCTTTAGTCAGGTTCCAAAGCAGTTATTAGTTCTTCAGCAATTTCATCGAACTTGTCGATGTCCTTAAAGCTGCGCGCAAGCAATTGCGCCCCCTGTAATGCCGCAAGAAACTTATGGGCTTGGCTCTTCGCTGTCCCCTTAAAGATTAACGTTCCATTCTTCATGCCATGACTTAAAATCTGCTCCAGCCATGTCAAATTCGTGGAAAAGTATTGGGTGAGCTTCTCTTGCACTTTCTCCGGTAGTGTAATGTAGTCAGTTCCATACATCACACCTAAACAAAGCCGAAAATCACTCGTGGGCCCCGCCTTGTAAAGCTCAGTAAATTTACGCAGCTTCTCCAAGTCATTCACTTCAAGCGAATCAATGTGTTTCAAAGCAGCCGCGAAGTTAACATGGTACCGTACCACTAACGCCTCTCCCAAATCTGCCTTGTTGGGGAAATGGTAATGAATACTTGCCTTCCGAATTCCTATTTCTTTGGAAATGTCCGCGTAACTGAATGCATTATAGCCTACGGACTGAACGAGCTGCTGTGCAGTATCTAAAATTTGGTCTAGAGTGTTGTTATTCATATCCACATATTACCTACCAGTAGGTAGATTGTCAAGGAGGTTTTCCTTCAAGCTGTTGGACTTGCATAATTTTCTTACAATTAAGCAAATGGAATATATTGACTCAATATATATCAGTCTGATATATTAAGACCGTGACATGAAGATTTTTCCAAACTTGCAAGGAGGATTTGCTTTGAACAGTCAGGATGTTATTTTAGGCATGCTTATGAGGGAGGCATTAACCGGCTACCAAATCAAGCAGTTATTAGAGGAGGTCTTCTCAAATTTCTACAGCTCCAGCTATGGAACCATCTATCCTACGCTTGCCCGTATGGAAAAGGAGGGACTCATCACTAAGGAAAATGTGCTCCAGGACGGTAAACCTAACAAAAATCTAATCAATATAACGCCTAAAGGAAGAGATTGTTTTAATGCTTACTTACTAGCCCCGCTAGAAGGTGACAGCAGCAGGAAATCAGACTTTATGATGCGGCTTTATTTTGGTGAATTCGTTGGATATGACAAGGTAATTACTTGGCTCAGGCAAGCTCAAGAGGAATCGCAAAAGAAGTTAGATCAATTACTTGGGCAATATTCGCTATATAAAGATGAAATGCATCCAGCGCAGATCATCTGCATCCAAATTGGGATAGAAGAGTATAAGGCTAAACTCGCAACCATCGCCGAGGGGATTGTGAACCTCGAGAAGTTATTGGAAGAGCAAGGCTGAACGTAGTAGTGAATTCGAATAAGGAGGAAGATTATGAAAACTATTTTTATTACGGGGGCTTCAACGGGCATTGGTAGAACTACAGTGAAATATTTTGCTGGAAGAGGATGGAACGTAGCAGCCACGATGCGCTCACCTGAACAAGAAACTGAACTCACCTCACTGAACAATGTGTTGGTGCTTAGGCTCGATGTTGAGAAAGAAGATACGATTCAACCTGCGTTAGCGGAGGCGATTGGGCGCTTTGGTAAGATTGATGTTCTCCTTAATAATGCTGGATATGGAACGATGGGCCTCATAGAAGCAGCTACGGAAGAGCAGATTAGAAGACAGTTTGAAGTGAACGTGTTTGGTCTGATTCGAATGACTAAAGCCATGCTGCCCCATTTCAGATCCAATCAAGAAGGTCTGTTGATCAACATCTCTTCTATGGGCGGGAGAGTCACCTTCCCTACGATGTCACTGTATCATGCGTCCAAGTTTGCAGTGGAGGGCTTCTCAGAGTCGGTATCTTATGAATTAGCTTCACTGAACATCAAAGTAAAACTGATTGAACCCGGTGCTATTAAGACAGACTTTGGCGGAAGATCGATGGAGTTCTTTTTTAATGATGCATTAACCGACTATCAGCCGTTTACTACTGCATTTCGAAGTAAACTGGGTGAGATGGAGAAAAACCCCTCATACGCCTCACCACCAGAAATGGTTGCCGAAACTATATATCAGGCCGCGACGGACGGTACCCCTCAATTCCGATATGTAGTTGGAGAAGACGCCAAGATGCTCATTCATATGAAGGAAAATACGGAGGAAGAGGAATACCTGTCGAATATAGCCCAGCATTTCGCCTGAAGATCGCAGCTATGTCATTGTGAAAATATAAAAGGTATATGCCGCTGCACACGACGCTTCGTTCACTTCAATCAGTAATCACGCGCCGAGTCGAACCACCGCCCCGCCATTTCTTCTGTTATAGGCTGGCCAATCAGGTGGTTAGACTGGCTGAGCTGCCAGACGGCTTCACCCAGGTCTTCACGCTCGGTGGTTTCGATGCCTTTGAGCGTATTGAAGCGCACGGTGAAGGCGGTAATCACCGCCTCAGCCTCGGCATAGGTTCGGGCCTGTGCCAGGCCTGCCTGTGCAGCGTCGTAGGCCTCGTTGGCCAGCTTGGCCAGACGTTTGGGCCAGGATGAGAACGGTCGGCCGAATTCGGCGGTCCACCACTCCGGCTTTCGCAATTGGCTCACTGAAGCATGTCCGGCCCACGGGCGGCTCAGCGCGCGTGCTTTCATTTCCTTCCTCAGCCGCTTACCTGTAAGTTCTTCTACATTGTAGGCGATAAATCTGTCAAGCAGCGGCCACACGTCCAAGGACGGAAGGCCATCCAGATCAGGCATGAAGCGGAGCTCCAGATTGGTTAACCGGGTCTGCTGAGCCAGCAGGTCCATATCGCAGAAGTTCCCCCACAGACTCAGTGAGCTCAGGTTCGGGAACCGGTCCAGACACTCCAGCGAAATGGGCTGCCCTAGCGGCGCGTTATGCAGGGACAGGCTCGTCACCTGGTACAGCTCACCTAAGTCAGGCATTAAGAAGGGTGTGTCCTCCTTGCGTCTGCTGGTGCGCGGCGATAGTGTCAGAGAAGATGGCATGTCGCCAGTGGCCGAGAAATGCGCCAAATCACCCGATACACCCAGCAGGTAACACCGCTTCGGAAGCTTCAGACTTAGCCTTCCCCCAGACGGGCTCATTTGGATATGCAGGCTATGTATGCTAGACATGCTGGCATCCACTGCCGTGTCTTCAGACAAGATCGGAGCCCACTTTATCTCCTCAATGGGACGTTCCTGCGCCCAGTTGAAGAACCCTGTATCACTTCCTGTGTAGTTCATAAATCGCGGCCAAGGCGATCCCGCCGGTGTAGAAAAAGCATCGAACACGGTCCAATCGATGGTCTCACCGGGTGATACGTGTAGATCTGCTTTCTTCCCCATATACGACGGTCCTATCGCTAGACTGCCCACACCGCTGTGTATAATAAGCGTGTGACTGCCCGGGCCCGTCAGGTCGATGGGATAACGCCCATCTTCTCTAATCGAGCCTACGGGAGGTCGAGCTTGGTTATCATTTGGCATCTTCATCTTCCTTTTTTCTTACCTCACAATGATCCCCTCAAACTATGGTTACGACGGCAATATCTCTCCCCGCCCAGAGATTAAAGCTAAACCCTGTTCCTCCATTACTTCAATTCCTATCAATCCAAAGCAGTCTTTCTACTTTTCTAAGCCATTCAGGTTTATAGAAGTAACTTGTTGGAATTCATCAGCTTATTCTCCTTTTGGACCCTATCATGCTACCCGCTCACTTATTTTTGTTAAGTATTGGTAAAAATAGGTCGAAAGAACCATATATAATTCGACAAATTATGATAAAGTTGCACTAGAAACTCTGATTCAAAAGGCAAAACTGTCGAAAGACAGTGACGCAAAGCTGCGGGTCTAAGGCGAAAGCTAAGACAGCCGAGCTGCCGGTTGTACCCATAATCGTGAGGAGTTGTCATCATGTCGAAACGACGCAAAATGTCTATTTTTATTCTCGTAACTTTAGTCCTAGTTAGCAACTGTCTATCTCTAAACTCAGTATCCGCTGCTGCACCTGGTAGTCCTACTGAATCATTTATCATCGGGAAGCTTTACAATCCCAACCAAACCATTGCGACCCGGCTAACTGACGGTTCAAGTTCCCTCGATCCGAATATGGCAGGCGGACGGGAGGCCCTGTCAGAATCTCTTGCGCTCTGGATGACTTATGCGGTTAGAAAGAATGACAAGTCGCTCTACAAAACAAGTTATGATCTCCTAAATAAATACTTCCTCGCTCCAGAAGGAACTGTTTATTGGAAGCTTAACCAGGATGGACGCAGCCAGGTTAGTACCAATGCCATGATTGACGACCATCTTATCATTGAAGCCTTATACAAAGCTTATTCGCAGTGGAATATACCTGCCTATAAACAAACAGCCGATAAACTTAGTCAAGCCAGCAAGTCCAAAAATATCGTTAACGGTTACTTTGTCGACTACTATGATTTTAATTCAGGGTATCAACCCAATCAACTGACGCTATCTTATATCGTTCCGGGTGCACTAACCCAAATGTTGAATAATCAGCAGATTGACAATGCAACTTGGTCCAGACAAATCGATTTACTGAACACGCTGCCGACGGACAATGCCTTCTTCCCAAAAACTTATGATGTCGTGACGAATCAATTTACCTATGACAGCACCATTAATATGATCGACCAAGTATATATTGCGCTTCACCGTGCAGAAGCCGGAACCTCATCACCTGCACTGTATAACTTGATCAAGACGGGTTTCTACAAGTCTAACCGGCTGATATCAAGTTATGACCGGGTAACTGGAGCGCCTGTATCGGATCTCGAATGCCCGGCTCAATATGGATTAACGATCCTATACGCACTCCAAGCCAATGACAAGAGCTTTGCGCTCGATCTGTATAAGCGGATGATTGCGCTGCGGGTATCCGACAAATCAAGCCCTTATTACGGCGGCTATGTATTTAATAATGATACTTTTTCTTTCAATAATCTATATGCACTTCTAGCCGAGCAGAAATTAAATATGATGGGTCTTATCCGCTAAACGCGGGCGCGCTTGCTGGAGCTTGATAGTTCGAGGCACAAAATTACGCAAAAGAGGTTAACCATGAATGCAGGACAGAGGAAGCTAAGATGGCTCATACCTCTTCTTTTCTTAGTACTACTAGCAATTGCCCTGGCGCTTTACCTGATTATCGCAAATAAAACCCGGGAATCGCCGACCCTCTCTTTCGTCGAGCAGTATATGACGAATCCGAACGGTACGCTCGCCACATATCTAGTAGATGCAAAGTCCGTTAATCCGGACATCGTTGCGGGGCACGAAGCCCTTTCTGAATCTGTAGGAATCTGGATGCAGATTGCCTTGGCAAATAAGGACCAGACCCGGTTCGATGGGGGCCTGCAGATTTTGAAGGATAAATTCCTGTCGCCTCAGCAGTATATTGCCTGGAAGCTGCAGCCTGACGGTACTTCCCAGGTCCATACCAATGCGCTGGGCGACGATCTGAGAATTGAGAAGGCCCTGCTTGACGCCTATGATCTCTGGCACCAGCCCAACTATTTGAACATGGCACAGTCTCTAGCAGGTACACTTCGAGGTTCCCTTTTATCTGGCGGTTATTGGGTGGACTTTCATGACTTTAATTCGAATCTATCTTCGCATGAATTGAGCCTGGTCTATATCGATATACCGGCCATGAAGTCTATGAAGCAGCATGGACTGATGGATCAAAGCCTGCTGGTGCGGCATACGGAGCTGCTGCGGCAAAAGCCCGTTAGTGGCGTTTTTTATCCAACATCGTTTGATGTATCCACCAAGACTTATATCACGCGGGATGATGCCAATTTAATTGATCAGCTCATTATTGCGATTCATCTGACGGAATCGGGGGATCCTGCCGGGAACCTCATCACTTTCCTGAAGCACGAATGGGAGACAAGAGGCAAGCTGTTCGGCCGGTATAACCGGCAGTCTCTTGAACCGACCGTGTCCTATGAATCGCCGTCCGTGTATGGACTTGCCATAGTGCTGGCTATGGAACTGAAGGATCAGGTATGGGCCGATGAGCTCTATACCCGCATGATATCTTTCAGGGGTAAGCAGTCTCCGTATAAAGGCGGCTATGTCGCGAACGGCAACTCGCATATCTTCGATAATCTCATTCCACTGCTGGCGGAATCGTTATATTTTTCTAGGAAGGGAATGTAAGAATGAATAAGAGGGCCGTTCGTAACCTTGACCTTGGCTATTCTTGCTTAATCGTACTCCTCTTAATTGAGCAAGCATTGGTGTTCCTAAGTGTATATCAGAATCAGACTTACCCCGCCTGGGCGTTCGGTGCCAGTGTTGGTGCGCTTGCTGCGATGGCTGCAGGATACTGGCTTCCTGCCGGATTCTCTGTCGTTATTGCCTTTTTGTTCTTTGTCTCCTATTTTGTCTGGCAGACGATCTACGGCTTCAACGAAGTCTTGCAGGTTGCATGGATACTTATCATTCCAGCCAACCTGATGACAGCCTCCTTCGTCCGGAATCGCATCATCCGAATGAAGCGTATCCTGGGGCGGCTGAATGCCTTGAAAGATCAGAATCCAGTAATAGATTTGCAGACTGGCCTGGGGAACTATGATGCATTTGCCGATGCCCTGCTGAAGCAATCGACGCTGGCCTCACGTTACAACAATAAATATGGCTTTTCCTTGGCTCTGTTCAAAATTGACTTTTTGCCGCTGGTTATGGAGTCCGTTGGGGCTGGCCGCTACTCCCAGTTCCTTGTTGAGATCTCGAATACGATGCAGCAGCAAATTCGTAATGAGGATTCCAAGTTCTCCATCGACAATGGCAGATTTCTAATTCTATGCCCTTTAACCGAGCATGCCTACTTCTCCGCCGTGGTGGAGAGGGTCAAGACGGCGATGATGAATCTCAGCTTCGAAGATAAGAATGGCGCGCCGATCAAGCTGGTTGTTCGGGCTTCCCTGATGCATTTCGATAAGGAGCAATTGGACCTGTTCGCCCATGCGGATCAGCTGATTGCAGCTCTTGATAGAAGAACAGAAGTAGATCTTGTCGCCGAATACGTCTAACCGGTTCCCGACTTCATCCCAAATAATAAACCTCCGCGAAAGGTTGTGTATGTATGAACAACTGGGATTGGTTCATCCCGGTTTGTATCGTCGTCTCCTCCCTATTTTCTATTGCTGTCCTGGTCCTTACGGTCTTTACCCTTAGATTTCGCTCCACTGTAATTAAAAGATACGATCGGGGGAAGCCTCATGTCTGATGTTCTGCTGCTGTTCACCATCGTGAGTGTGTGGATTGCCGTGTTCCAGTCCATTGTCATTATGGCGGGTGCTATCAAGTTCATACAACGGCAGAACCGTTCCCCCCTGGTTGTTCCAACCCATATGGAGAATTACCCAACCGTCACCGTCATGGTTCCCGCCCACAATGAGGAACTTGTGATTGCGACCACCGTTGAACGGATCTTTAATCTTAATTACCCTCCGGATAAGGTTCAGGTTATTGTTATCGCGGATAACTGCTCTGACCGCACGGCGGACAAGCTTAAGGAGCTTAAGAACCGGCCAGCCTACGAGGGACGGGATTTTACCATCTTCGAGAGGACCGGGAAAGGCGGCAAATCCGGGGCGCTGAATGATGCCTTCGAGTTAGCCACGGGTGAATGGATCTGCATCTACGATGCGGATGCGGCTCCCGAGCGGAATGCGCTGGCCTTCCTTGTGCAAAAGGCACTGGAGAAGCCGGAACTATACGGTGCGGTGTTTGGACGGAACAAACCTCGCAACCGCAACCGAAATTTCCTCACCAAATGCATTAATCTGGAGATTATCACGTCCCAAAGGATTTACCATACAGGGATGTGGGAACTCTTCAAGATCGGAACGATCCCGGGCACGAACTTTATTATGAAGGCGGACTTAATTCGTGATATCGGGGGCTTTGATACGGATGCGATTACGGAGGATACCGCGATTTCCTTCGAGATTATGACACGCGGAAAGCTAATCGCGCTGGCCACGCAGGCGGAAGCCTATCAGCAAGAGCCCGAGAAGCTCAGTGTGTATATGAAGCAGCGCCAACGCTGGGCCAAGGGGAACTATGATGTGGTCATCCACAATATCCGTCATCTATTTCAACCGATGTCCTGGCGGATCAAGGTCCAGCTCTTTTATTACATGGCCAGTTACTTCTGGTTTCTGCTGGCTATTGTCATTTCCGATATTATATTTGTGATCAATTTCATCTATCGCGGCTTAGCGCTGTTTGACCCTACTATTATTTCACCCTTTGCTTTTAGCGGTACGCTCTTTGTCTTTTTTGTGATTGCGTGGGCGCTCATGTACTTTCTGTATGTTCTGCAGATCAACCTGGCGTTGGCAACAGATATTGGACAGAGTAACGTGGACAATTTCATCGTGTCCTTTGTCTCCTACTTCACCTACTCGCAGCTGTTCATTATCATCTCTCTACGGGCTTTTTACTCCTTGATTGTAGACAAGCTGTTCGGCCGAAAGGCCAAGTGGTACAAGACAGAACGTTTCGGTTAAAAAGAATATCCCCTCCGGGCAGCCGGGAGGGGATTTTTTTGTATGTACCCAAATCTAACCTCTTATCTTAGAAATCAATTTGTTCAGCCGATCAAGACTATAGCTAAATTTCTTGCCTTATTACAACTGTTATAGTATATATATAACATATATATTGAACTAACCATGAAGATAATGGGTTGGTTAGTGAATTAAGGAGGCAAGAAATTTGAACTTTCATATCAACTGGGCGTTGGTCGCTCCGATCATTGCCATTCAAGCTATCTTAGTCATCATCGCATTGATTGATCTCAGTAAAACGGAGAAAACAAATGGACCTAAGTGGATGTGGGTACTTATCATTCTTTTTCTCGAGGTTCTTGGTCCAATTTCGTATTTCATCATAGGGAGAAAGCAGTCATAGACGATGCTTTTGGAAAGGTGTGAGAGGCATGAAGCTGTTGGAAGTGAGATCATTAACTAAGTCATTTGGTAAGCATGTTGCCGTCAACGATTTGTCTTTCTCGATCGAGAAGGGACACTGCGTGGCGCTGCTCGGTGCAAATGGCGCAGGAAAGACAACAACACTGGAGATGCTCTCAGGTCTGCAACAACCCACAAACGGATCGGTCTCTTTTGGAGACGTACATAAAGGGGATTATCGGGAATATATCGGTTACCTGCCGCAGCACCCAGTTTTCTTCCCTTGGATGAATGGAATGGAATACCTCGTGTTCATGGGTGAACTATCCGGACTGTCTAAGACCAAGGCGTCAACGCGTGCTAATGAGCTGCTTGAACGCTTAGGAATTGCCGATGCTGGAAAGCGCAAGGTTGGGGGGTACTCAGGGGGAATGAAGCAGCGGCTTGGAATTGCCCAGGCACTCATTCATGAACCAAAATTGCTAATGCTGGATGAACCGGTATCCGCACTTGACCCTGTTGGACGCAGGGAAATACTTGAATTGATGAAGTTGTTGAAAGAGACTACGACGATTCTGTTCTCGACCCATATCCTTCATGATGCAGAGGAGGTATGTGACGATGTCATTATGATCCATAAAGGGAAGCTCGCCATAACCGGTTCTGTTTCAGAGCTGCGCCGGAAGCATCAGGAGGATGTCATTATAATATCAGCAGAGGCAAATCTGGGTGCGTGGGCCCGAAGCATTGAAGATTGGAATACAGTTTCCAAAGTCAAATCAACTCATAATACTGTTGAAATCTATGTAAAGAATGCCGCAGAGGCAAGAAGGCAGCTCTTAGCTGAGATTGCTGAAAGGCAGCTGCCAATCACGAGCTTTACTGTGGCACAGACCAGCCTTGAAGACCTGTTCATGGAGGTGGTGGGAAAATGAAAACATGGCTTGTTCTTTTTCGAAAAGAATGGCTTGAGATGATCCGTAATTATAAAGTGATCTGGATTCCTCTCGCCTTTGTGTTGTTCGGACTCCTGCAGCCGATAACAAGCTACTACATGCCGGAAATCTTGAAAAATGCGGGTAACCTGCCGAATGGGGCCGTCATCAAAATTCCAATTCCTTTAAGCGGAGAGGTCTTGGCTCAAACCTTGGGACAGTATAACCAAATGGGGATTCTTGTTCTTGTACTTGCTTTTATGGGCATCATTGCCTCTGAAAGGAAAAGCGGGATGACGAAGGCGATCCTAGTAAAACCTGTCGGCTATTCGTCCTACATCACAGCCAAATGGACAAGTGCAGTACTGCTTAGTGCAGGAGCAATATTCCTTAGCATGGCAGCCTCATGGTATTACACCGTACTCTTAATTGGTGATTTCCCTTTTATGAATGTCGTTAAGGGTGCCAGCATCTTTTTCATATGGATATTGTTCTTAATAACACTCACTGTTTTCTTTAGCAGCTTTTTGAAAAGCAGCGGGTTGGTGGCCGCATTTACACTATTATTGAGTATTCTCGTGACACTTCTAACATCGCTTCTCGGGAAATGGATGGAATGGAGCCCCTATCAGCTGACTAATGCCGCCGCTACCCTATTTACAGCAGGAAGGATTGAGGGGCCCTTCTTACTTCCACTGATCACTACCGTCATTCTTACAGTTCTTCTCCTATCTCTTGCAGCCACCCGCAAATCAAATTCTTGATAAGGTTATTCAAGTCTCGCAAGAAATTGCTCTATTTGATCCATATATCCTGGCACCGTGATTTGCCGGGGGGCGAATAGACTGATCAGGAGTGCCCGAAGGTCGGAGTCAGCGGTCTTCTTGCTGAGCATCGAATGCTCTGCGTCAGGGAAGACCGCAACCGTCAGCAGTTCTGGCTTTATTTTATTGCGATATACACGCTCCGTCTCCTTCCAATCCACATGAATATCCTCTTCGCCTAGAAGCAGGAGTACCGGCGAATTGAAATGATGAAGATCTCCCGTGGCATCCGACAAGAAGTTTTTACTGACAAAAGTCCATCTGTCCTTCGGCATTACGTCACTTCCCTGCGCGATCTGGAGATATTCGCCATAGTCGGCCTGTTTGGATAGGAGCTGTCGCACTCGGTCGTCATACGCTTCTTCAGCCTGAATGTCTTGCTCCGAATAGCCATCCTTGATCATCTGCTCGCGCGTATGATAGACTCCTTGCCGCAGCCAGTTAATGGCGGGCGATACGAGGATGCTAAAGGCTAGCTGCTCCTTCCCGGCAAGCTTAGGAATGACCCATCCCGCCTGGCTGGCGCCCCATACCCCGATCCTGTTGGGATCGATCACGGGTTGCTTTCGGGCCCATGCAATCGCCTCGCGAGCCTCATCTACCCGATCATCCATGCTCTGCTCTAACCAGCTCCCTTCAGATCCGCCGATCCCTCTTTTGTTCAGGGATAAGGAGGCATAGCCCAGGCTGGCTAATCGTTCCCATAGCGGCTTGTACCCATCATCGTGTGCGGCATCAATAGCCCCATCGCCATGGATAAAGAGGACTAAACCCAGCTGGCCCCCGGCATTCCTCGGCAGTACCAAAGTTCCCGTCAGCTTGCCTGCGGACGAGGGGATCTCGACCTGCTGCTCTACCATGTCAAAACGGTTTTGCTCCAAAATATAAATCCCTGTTCCGCCAATTAGCAGCACGAAGACCAACACATAAATCCATATTTTCTTCCTCCTCATGGTTTCTTTAAATACCCCCCCTTCCATTGCACCATATAGTCCCACCTCGATTCGTTGAATAACAGCCGCAACATATATCGATTCTCCCTGGAATGGGTTTGGAACGACAATTGCTCGTATAGCTGCTTAGCACGCGGGTTGCTGCCAGAGACATGCAGGGTTAGACGGTCCAGCGCCGGGTTCATGGCTACAGCTTGCTGTGCCCATTGCAATAGAAGCTTTCCAACCCCTTTACTTCGCTGGTCCGAACGGACAGCAAGGTCTGCAATATAACATTCGTAAGGCTCGGGCTCATGATCTAGTACATATAAGCCGATCAGCATTTTGATCAGATTCCATCGACCAAATTGGCTGAGAATCCTCCATGGCGGCAGTTTTTCATTGATCTTTGGCGGGATGCCATGAACCAGTCTCCATCTAATCGAAATGCTTCCGATCACCTCGCCCTGCTGCAGAGCAACCATTCTTTGAGTTGACGATTCAGCCCCGACGTATTCCAGCATTTGTTCGAAAAATAGAGCCAGATCGTCCTCATTCAGGCTCGTCAGCATTTGAAATTTTCCAAGGAATGCTTGAGCCAGTAATCGTCCAACCTGCCCATTATACTTGGCCTGCATGGGCTCTATTGTAATCGGCATTTCCCTTATGTTCAGCCCCTCCCATCAGGATTCGCAGGCGGCGTAATCAAGGCTTGCAACTCATAGTGCAGTTGGTGGGGACTAAATAGAGATAAATAAGACCTTTCAATGACAACGAGGGGCCCCTGTAGAGGGAAGGATTGTGCAGCGGCATAGTCGAAAAAATGCTCAATAAGGTGCTCAAGCTCCTCCTCATGGATGAGACATTGCAGAGAAAGGTAGTCCCCTTTCGGCAAGGAAACCTCCCCCGAAGTTTGCGATTCCAGATATAAGGTTACGGTATTCGAACCGTCATATAAGTAATGAATGTCCGACTCAAACAAGTTCGGGACGCGGCCCGCCTCCTCAGCCAGCCGTGCCGCATCAAGCCTCGTATGGGAATCCAGTTCAATGAACCGTGTGAGAAATGTGAGATCACGCTTCTTCACTTGGAATTGGTTAGGCTGCAAGCTGAAGCTTTGCTCCTCATGCAGCACTTTCAGGATGAACTGCTGAAGTTCCTGAAGGCGCTGCAGCTCCGCTTCGATATCCTGCAGGGAATGATGAAGCAGCTGCCGCTGCTGGTCCGCAGAATAGGAAGTCATGCATGCTTTAATGGACTGAACAGGTACCTCCAATTTGCGGAGCAGCAGGATGCGGGCTAGCTCGTAAACTTGATCCATACCATACTTCCTATACTGATTTGTATCCGTGTAAGCAGGCTGAAGGATACCTTTCTCTTCAAAATAACGAATTTGATGAACCGACACGTTCATCAGCTTAGCTAGTTCACTAATCGTAATTTCACTCTTGATAACAATCACTCCTATGGATGAAGCTTGGAATAACTCAAAGATACACCTTAGGTCTGACCTAAGGTCAAGACATATTGAAAATAATAAAATGGACAGCCTCATCACTCCAAGGCTGTCCTTTGGTCACATCTCACGATTTAAGTTGATAAGTTCTCAGGTAGTTAGACAAATGCTCCTTACCCAAAGCCACATGCTGGTTATTCCCTTCCAACTTGCTGGCCATAATACTCCCCTCCAGTATTGAAAATATAAAGGAGGCCATAGAGCCCGGGTCCAGATCTGGTCGCAGCTCTTTGCTCTGAATCCCCTCCACTAAGATCTGATGAATGGTGGCAAGAAAGCCATTCATGGCTGTAGATGCCTTCTCCCGTAAGGAAGGATGCGTATCATCGCTTTCCACGGCCATATTCAGTAGAGGACATCCGCCCTTTACCGGCGGGTGATGCACAACATCCGCATAGACATCGAAGATCGAAATGATCTTGTCTATGGCTGACTTATGCCCATGGGTAGCAAGGGCAAATTGTTCCGCAACAATCCCTAGTGCATAGCCGAAAGCCTCCAAGGCAATTTCATCCTTACTGCTAAAGAAACGGTAAATTCCGCCCTTCGTGAGTCCTGTGGCATCCATAATTTCATTTATCGAACAACCTGCAAACCCCTTTTGATTGAATAGCTCCGCAGATTTAATGATGATATGCTGTTTCGTTTGTTCTCCCTTTTTCATGACAAGCCCCCGGTAAGTGTTGGTCTCTAAAATGTATCATATTTGTCTTGTTAAAAAGAATCCCATCCGTTATTATATCAGAGACCGATCGGTTTCTAAATCAGTTATATAACGGAGGGATTACATGTATTCCATTATGATTCCAGATAGCAGACTGGCTAGCAAGGCTGCACAGCTTGTTAGCGAAATATCTCCTGAATTTCTGTACAATCACTGCATGCGAACCTATGCATTTGGGGATTCCTTAGGCAAAAAGTACGGTCTCAAGTATGACCAGGAGCTGTTCTTCCTCGGTGCGGTCCTGCATGATGTTGGATTGACGGAACACGTGTGCCGTAAGCATTCATTCGAGCACGAAGGTGCCGACCATGCCGAAAGATTTCTATCCAGTCATGGACTTGCTCATGAGAAAATCGATGTAGTGCGGGAGGCCATTATTTTACATACAACCGAAATTGCCGCAGAGAAGCAGCCCGAGATCGCTTTAGTACATTTTGGTGCAGGGATGGACATATTAGGCTTACGTGCAGAGGATATCACCGAGGAGATTGTAAAGTCAGTTCTGGAGCTATACCCGAGGCTGGGATTTAAGAAGGCCATTATAGAACTCATCAAATACGACGCCGAATTGAAGAATAACCATCAGCAGCAGAGTAACTTAAGTGCAGCGTTGCTCCAAGCGGGGTTTGAGCGGTGGGTGCTGCATTCTCCTTTTGCAGAGTAAGAAACCACCTCGGCCTTGCCTTACTTGGATAATGCCTACCTGAGAGTTATCTACAAAACACAACCTGAGCAAGATACGATCGAGTAAGTAAAAACGTACAGCTGCAGACTGGACATCATGTCGTATCTGGGTCCTTTCAATTAAGTACTAATTCTTATCATAATTAACTGTAGCCCTAAATGCTTTGGCTAGGAAGGAATAAGGAACATAGGTCATTCCCCTTTTAGTAGTACCCACCATCAACTAAAAGCCCAATGGACCAGCGGTGTTTTTCCGCTAGTCCATTGGGCTTTTTGCTGCGCAATCATTGGTAACCGGCGTCATGAAGGGCCACTGTTGCAACTATTTTTCTTTTTTCCATAACGAATTTGCAACATATAAAGCCACAACCCCAATAACAATCATTGCGATTCCTTCGATTTTAAAAGACCAAGTGGCTGAATTAAGATAAAACCCAAATAGATCTGTTTTATCTGAAGTTATATTTTGGTGATCCGCCCATATGAATTGCGCCCTTTCCAAGCCTCTGTCAGTACTCTGAGCGATAAAACTAAACCCAAGAACAAATAAAACAAGCGAACAGACGAAAGCAACAACTGAAGCAGTTTTATTCAATTTTTTTATCCCCTACATAAATAATATATAAGTGCAATTTGCGCTGTTATATCATTTTAACATATTAAGGTATTTATATCCATTTACTACCAACTCATGACATCTTGATGGTACAACATTAATCCAACAAGTCTCCCCATTACCCTCCCGCCAGTGTATCTTTCCGTGTGAGGATCCAGGCCTGAGGCAGGCCTAACCAGAAGCCCGAAACCGGCATGATGACGACCCCCAATACACACAACGCAAACAGCATCCATCCGAAAGCCGCGGGTGGCGAAATTCCTCTTTTCCTAACCAACCAATCCGTTATATATCCGAGCATAATAAACAGCAAACCAAACATCATGAACCAGAACGAGGTTCCCCGTTCCCACTGGCCCTCCTGAACGGTATTCCATACTCCTTCGGAGAGAATGGGTAGTAAATACTTCGTGAAAAGGATCAGCCCGACTCCTGTATGAAGTAGTCCGGTCAACATGATCAGCACCCCGATCTGCTGCTTACTTCTGCTTATCACCATACGTTCTTCACCCCTCTTGTTCAATTTGCAGAAACGGTGGTCAGTCTTTCGATATGGGTATCTTACGAGCGGTTTCGGTTGGAGAACTCGGCTCCTCCTCCAGCGTATCGATCGCACTATCAATTACAGCCCGTGAAGCCAGCAGCCATTCCTTCATCGCATTCCGGAAATGCCTTTCGGGTTGGTTGTGCTCCAGCTGTTCCAGGAATCGTTCCACCAAGGACAGACCCTCCCGAGCCCGCTCCAGACCCAGAGTGCTCTTTCTCATGTTCATCACCCCTTTGCTTGAATATCCCGCTCACCGAAACGGATCATTAACCGGTCCTCTACGTACTTCGCGCCCGCCACCGGCCGTCCCATCAGTAGTCTCGGCAGGATCACCTTACGCTTGTAGGCACCCGCATTCACGGTCAATTCGTCACCCGCCTGTGTTAAGTCCAAATCAGCCTTATCCACAAAAGGAATCGGGAGCTCAAGCAGCAGCTCTCCGCCCTCTTCCCGGATCGTCTCCGTTCTGCCGCGGTACAGCATCCCGGAGGGATCAAGAGTCCCAAACACGATATCCGCCAGCTCCTCAAGAACCGGCATACCGACCACCTCCTGCCGCATCATGGGGGCCTTCAAAATCGGCAGAGGCTGGAAGTTCGTCACGATTTCCTCCTCATATTTCTTCTGAAGGTTCCGCCAATCCGCCAAAAAACCTTCCCCCGCTTCCTCCGGCAGTATCCGGTTAACAATTACGGCGTCCGTATTGAACCCGAACAGATTCAGATAAGTGAACGAGCGCTTCGCCTCGGCAAGCACCATCTTCTCGGGGTTCAGTACGATTCTGACTGAGGTCGTCTCCGGATCCAGCACAATCCTCTGCATATCCCCCAGATCCCTTGCAAAACGCTCGATGCTGTCCAACACATGATCGGAAGGGAGCTCAATATGGTTAACCAGCTTCGCTACCGGCCGGACGAACTTCACCAACCTCCGTTCATAAGGGAATATCTTCTCCAGCCACCAATTCAGTACGTTGGGGTAACTGAGCAGGCGCAGGGTCTCCCCGGTTGGGGCACAGTCCACCACCAACACGTCGTATTCCCCGCTTTGAGCATGCTTCTTGATCTGCAGTAAGCTGAACAGCTCTTCCATGCCGGGAAAGACCAGCATTTCCTCTGTTGTAATATCCTTAAGCTGAGCTTTATCGAGCATGGCTGATATCCAGCCCTGCACAGCCCCCCAATTGTTCTCCGTCTCCCTTAGGCTGTTCACTTCCTGACCCCACAGGTTCTCGCCGATCTGTACCGGATCGGGCCCAATAGAGACCGCAAGCGAATCCGCCAAGCTATGTGCTGCGTCCGTGCTAATTATTAGTGTCCGCTTCCCCTGCCGAGCCAGCTTGACTGCTGTTGCTGCAGCAATACTTGTCTTGCCAACCCCGCCCTTACCCGTGTAGATAATAATCCTCATACCGCTCGCTCCTTTTAGTACGATTTCGTAGTATTAGCTTGTAAAAAAACCGGTGTATAACCGGTCATTCCTCAATGTTAATTTTTCTCGCTGCGGTCTTCTTCACATCCTGCCTTACAGGACCTTCACTCTGGAATACCTTGGCTGCCTTAAGCAGGAGTCTTGTAAATTCATCTAATTCCTCTGGTGTAAAAGCCGATTCCAGCCTTCCGAGCATTTCCTGCATAATGTGCTCCCATTCCTTAGCCAGCCGCCGTCCTTCCTGAGTCAGCGTGACAAGCCGCACCCGTTGGTCTTGCGCAGATATAGCCCGGGCGATGAGTCCCTTGCGTTCAAGCCGTGAAGCAATGCTGGTCATCGAGCTTAGTGGCGCTCCCATCTCGGAAGCAAGCTCCGACATCGTCTGGTCTCCTCGAAAGAGCAGAATCAATAGCGTGGACAAATCTGAACGGGTTACCTTTTGTTCCAACTGCAAGGTATCCGTCATGAAAGCGAACGGACGTAAACCGGTCTTAAGGAAGAGGTCATAAAGCTGCTGCATACCGGTAACTCCTTTGTAATACGATTTCGTAGTAATTTGTGCTTTTATATTAATACGAAAACGTATTAGTGTCAACGAAGGTGATGGTTGCCTTATGTATTAAAGCTTGTCGTAACCCTCCGCCTCTCCGTGATGATAGGTAAGTAGGAATTTCAATACGTCCAAGCCACCCGCTGCGGCCAGGGTTTGAGTTTTCAGTTTTGATCTTTTTTGCGGATTTACGTGAGGAGAACTTCTTATACAAAAATCTCACCCCAAAGAATATGTTCTTAGGGATGAGATTTGTATGCTCGTGGTACCACCAACGGAGCTCTCTGCGGAAGAAGGCTTCATTTACTTCCTCATCATCGCATTGAAGTTAAAACGTGCCATATACATTTTCACATTCTTCCGCGGTCGGTTCGTAGAAGCAGTGCTTCTTCCATCGTCCTGCAAGCGGCTGATTATACCAAGTATCCGGGCAGGGCCCAGGATTCTCGAACGTTCCTGGGCGGAAATACCACAGGGCGAATTTGGCTGGCCAGTTCCGCTCCCCATTTACAGCCCGCCTCGCCAGACGGCGCTCCCGATCTCTTGCCTTTTGATAGTACAAGTCGTGCTGCAGTGCTTCGAACGCATGCGCCTGGTTGATCATTTGAGGAATGGTCCGGATTCCCTTGAAATCGGAGCAATTCGCTCTTATTCGGTTAATGCCCACATTTCCAACAAGGAGCATCCCTTGTTCGCCTTCGGTCTCTGCTTCAGCTCGAAGCAGCCTTGCCAACATATCAATATCCTGTTGCCTGGCTTTTACTACTGCCATTCTGATCACCTCTTTAGGTTTCTAGACTCATCATATTGTAGGCGAAGCGGTTGTGTTACTCGGGCGGAATAGAAAGCGATAATATACAACCTTGGAGACTAGAAGCTAGGCGAGTTATACTCTTCGAGAGCACAAGTCAGCTTCTTTCTGACCGCCTCTCTGAGCTCCCCCGGCTTCAGAACGACCGCTTCAGCGCCGAACGAGAAGAAATATTCGGCAAAGAACGGTATTTCTGAGGAGGTGATCTCCATCTCAAGTGTGCCTGTGCCGTCATTGGAGTGATGTACTTCTCCCCAAGGGAAAATCCAGCTCTTATTTCGGAATAACTCCTCTCCTCTTGCCGTTAGCTTCACTTGGACACCTACTCTTTCCCGTTGGCTGTAGAAGTGATGACCCCAGTTCGTTAAATCCACCTCTGAAACATCCACTGTAGACGATAACGCTTCAACATCCGCCCAAATGGCTGCCCCTATCCGATCTACCCGGAATAATCGAAAGGCTTCTTGCAAATAGCAGTAAGCTGGGCAAAACCAATATCCCTCATGGGCATATATACCGATAGGTTGAATCGTTCTCCTTCCAGTCTCATCCTTTCGGGTTCCGTAACGGATGGTTACAGGCAGCTTCCTAATGGACGCTTGGAGCAATATCTCAAGGCAGTCAGCCCGTTCTGAACGTGTATGCGTGAAGAAGTCAATTCGGTTCCGCATTTCGTCTATCAGACTTTTCACATCTTCCGATAGATACCTGTAAAATTTGCGAAGTGCGGATTCTGCAGATGCCTCGAAGGGCAGTGAACTGAAGTGCCGAAGAGCATGGGAAGCAAAGAATATAGAGAAGGCCTCATTTTCCGTAAAAGAGATCGGTGGAAGGGTTCGCTCTGCAAGCACCTGGTATCCACCTCCCGCACCAACTTGAGAGTATAAAGGTACCCCCATTCCACTCAGCTCCTGCAAATCGCGCAGCATGGTTCGGGTAGAAACCCTGAATTCTTCAGCAAGCTCCTTGACGGTGAATTTCCGCTTTCGGTTCACGGCCATCATCAGTTCAATCAAGCGCCTCGACTTTCCCATGATATTCACCATCCCCCAAACTATAGTGACAAGTTTTGTCATAATTATAGTATACGCTATGAATAAGCCGGATCGCTGGAAGAGGTTACGGCAGAATACGATTAAAAAAGGAGATGGATTGTTCTATGTCTAGAGAACAACGTAAAATGCTGGATGATCTGCTGCGGCATCGTGAACCCGCCAAGTCACAAAGCGTTCAGGAGATGCGCGCGAACTTCGCTGCCATGATGGCCGCAATGAAAGTGCCTGCGGGCGTGCGAACCGCACCTACGAATCTGGGCAATCGACCAGGTGTGATCGTTGACCCCGCACAGGATGCACGACCGGGAACTATTCTCTATTTCCATGGTGGTTCGTATATTATGGGATCCCCATACACGGCCATGTCCCTTACCGCGAATCTGGTCAGTAAGACCCGTATCCGGTCCGTCTCGCTCGATTACCGCCTGGCTCCGGAGCATCCGTTCCCTGCGGCGCTTAAAGAT
This sequence comes from Paenibacillus zeisoli, assembly GCF_003994465.1. Classification (GTDB taxonomy): domain Bacteria; phylum Bacillota; class Bacilli; order Paenibacillales; family Paenibacillaceae; genus Fontibacillus; species Fontibacillus zeisoli. Next base: position 517,166 of record NZ_RZNX01000002.1, read on the forward strand.
GCCCTTGCAGCCTATCGCGGGCTTCTGGAGGGCGGAGCTCAGGGAGCGTCTATTGTACTTGCTGGCGATTCTGCCGGTGGTGGTATTACCCTCACCACTTGCCTGATGGCTCGGGACGCAGACCTGCCGATGCCAGCAGCCGTAGTCATGTTCTCCCCAGGATTGGATAGGACACACTCTGGAGCAAGCATAGATAGCAAAAAAGGGCTCGACCCGTTCTTCACGCGTGAAAGCTTTACATTTACGGATACCCTGTACCTTGCTGGACAAGACCCGAATCATGAACTCGTGAGCCCCGCCAGGTTCGCCGACCTAACCGGATTCCCGCCGCTCCTGCTACAAGTCGGTACTAACGAGCTGCTCCTTGACGATTCCACGCAGTTAGCCGACCGTGCGCGGGCAGCCGGCGTGGATGTAATCCTTGATGTTACCGCCGATGTCCCGCATGTTTTCCAGGCTTTCACCGATATCATCGATGAAGCCGATCAGGCCCTGGATCGTGCAGCGCTTTTCATTACACAGCATCTCAGATGAACATACGTGTTTTGCGTACAGTTAGCCAGCAAATATACTAGAGAAATGAACTACAAGCCCCTCAACCCGGACACCTATGAGCATTTGCTGTACCACCCCGTGTTCGAATGAGCTTGGAAGGTTCAATAAGGACAAAAGGCAATGGACTCTTATTCCATTGCCTTTGTGCATAGTATGGGGTGGGCTAGACCCATTTAAAGTGCATTCTTCTGCTTTGCATCAAGCCGATGTTACACTTCAACCTGCTCCTCAGTAAAGACACGGGGAGCACCGCCGTAAAAATTGGCGATATCCTGCTGAAGGTCCGGAATTCGGGGATCTGCAAGAAACTGTTCCATCACTTCCGCAGAACGGAAATAGAATGAAATCGTCAGTTGAAAAGGCCCCTCACCTGGGGTGATGTCTTTACGCAGCTCGGCCCGTGAGCCCTCAAATGAAGCCAAGACCGCCTTGACTTTCGGGATGTGCTGGGTCATGTAATACTCTGGATCGAGTGTATCCCCATATGGATAGGCAAATGACAACACAATCATTACTCCACTCTCCTTCACATTCATATGCTAATTCCGTCCACCTAAGCTCGCTTAGCATTTTTCTCGAGATCCCATCGCCATCGACAGGTCTAGTTAGGGTTTCCTGTTAAGAGTGACTCGTAGATGGATAGCTTTTTGTCTACAGCCTCGTTCGCCTTATCCAGCTCTACCTGCTTTCTTTGCAGTTCAAGCTTGTGTTGTTCTAATATTGCTTTTCTTTCCGGTATCGTTGAAACTCCCTTAGCGGCAAGCTCCACCATTTGTCTTATCACAGCTACCGACATCCCCGTCGCACGCAGCCACATCATAATGTCCATCCATTCCAGATCCTTTTGTTCAAACATTCGGTTTCCATGCGGATCCCGCCCAATAGATGGGAGAACTCCCTCTTTCTCATAATAGCGGATCGTGTGAGGAGGAATGCCGAGCATTTCTGCAACTTCCTTGATTGAAAAACTCACCGTAACACCCTCCCGCAAGATTGGCTCATCTACTGATTTACACTTCTCATGTCCGCATATCGGTCTCCGAAGGCCGCTCCTTTGGGAGCCGCTTCATCAATCCGAGCCAAATCCTGCTCCGAAAGTTCAATGGCAATAGCGCCGACATTCTCCTCTAGGTATTCCCTGCGCTTCGTTCCCGGAATCGGTACAATGTCATTCCCTTGGGCCAACAGCCAGGCTAATGCTAATTGGGAAGGCTTAACGCCTTTCTCGGCTGCGATCTCTTCCACTCGGCTTACAAGCTCTAAATTCTTATTGAAATTATCTCCTTGGAAACGGGGCGAGAACCTCCGATAATCATCCTCCGCCAAGTCCTCGAACTTTTGAATTTGACCCGTGAGAAATCCACGTCCCAGCGGACTATATGGAACGAAGCCAATTCCCAGCTCACGGCATACCGGCAAAATCTCATCTTCCACATCGCGGCTCCAGAGAGAGTACTCCGTCTGCAGTGCGGTAATAGGGTGTACAGCATGCGCACGCCGAATCGTCCCTGCGGCGGCCTCGGATAATCCGATATAGCGGACTTTGCCCTCCTGCACCAGTCCGGACATGGCACCAACCGTTTCCTCAATCGGAATTTGAGGGTCAACCCGATGCTGGTAGTACAAATCGATATGGTCTACGCCAAGACGACGAAGACTGGCGTCACAAGCTTTTTTCACATATTCCGGATGACCGTTGATGCCTAGAAATTTACCATCTTCACTTCGAACGCCACCGAATTTGGTTGCCAGAATGACTTCGCTGCGGCGCCCTGTTACGGCTCTGCCGATCAGTTCTTCGTTCTTCCCAACAGCATACATATCCGCCGTATCCAGAAAGTTAATTCCAAGGTCCAACGCTCTGTGTATGGTCCGGATAGATTCTTCTTCATTCCGCCCGCTGTAAAAGTCGGACATGCCCATACATCCGAGTCCGAGTGCAGACAGCTCCAAGCCGTCTTTGCCTAACGTCCTTTGCTTCAAGATTTCCCCACACCTTCCCATTCAAGAATAGGGGTTGTACCTTAAATTGGTATTACACCCATATTCATCTTACACCTTAAAGTTCACTTTAAGGCAAGCGTTATCTTTCGCTATTAATATCATAATTTGTTTTATTTATAATGTCGTATTACTCTATAGGAAGCTGCTATTAGGAGGAATACGAATGAGCCAAGCAAAAATCTCCACTTATGAAGAGACCGTTCAGCTTATTAATGAAGTGGGTATCCTGCCACTGGCGCCACTTATTCCGAATCACCCCTCACTGTATCAAATCACCTTGGACGATCAATGGTTAACGGGCACGGAGACTGATCCGTGGCTTTGGCGAACCCGTCTTCCCAGTGATGGTGCAGCGGCTTACGGCAAATTTATTAAGAAAAAGCCGGTTTTCATTTCGCGCGAATTGTTCCCATGGGTTAAAGTCATCCTAGGAAGCACCCTATCTATTGAAGCTCGCTATCAACAAGGTCTGATCTCAAAGGATGCCCTAGTGCTTTATCAGCAGATCCGAGAGGAAGAAGGAATCGAGACCAGATCGTTAAGATTTAAAGCGGGAATGCAGGGCAAAGAAATGAAGAAGACCTTTGAGCGGTCTCTTTTGGACTTACAAGAAACTATAGATATCGTTATTTCTGGTGCCAAAGAAAGTAGAATTATCCTAGATGTGAATAGTGCGTGGAAAAGCACCTCATTCGAGACAACCGACCATTGGATGGAGAACGCCGGCATACCTCAATCTGATATTCATGTAGAGCTTGCTAAGAAGGAACTGAAGAACTGCTTAACAGATAAATGCAGTGTTGAGGCATTGAGATTTCTCAATAAATTTCTTCAACTTGATACCTAAGTCCCGATATCCCGCTGTACCTCACACACGAATTATTTAAATAAGCTGCTTCACAAAATGGAGCTGAAGTGTCGAACCATCGATCAGGGCCATGGCTTCTGCCATAAAGGGTTTCTGCATAATTGTTGCTTCACATTGCCTTGCCGCCTCCTGGCTTTCCCATTCTGCCAGTTCTACCCAAACCCCGTCCTGCTTATTAAAGTAAACCTCCCGTTTGATAAATCCTACTTGGTTGCAAAGCGCACCTTGCAAAAGGTTGACATATTCCATATAGGTCTCCTCATTCACGCCATCTACTAACCGATACGATACAACTTCCAGACATGTTTTCATCCATCATCCAACCCCTTAAATAAAGTAGAGTTCCTTATTCTTACTTCTCTACGATACCGCTTAATATAGTCAATTTATGTCACCATTCTATGATATATTGATAGCGAGGTGATGCTGATGAACAAAACACAAAGGCTGGTTGAGCTGCTGCTCACATTGAATACCAGAAATAAGTTCACCTTAAAAGATCTTTCGGAACGGTTCGGCGTCTCCAAAAGGACGGTTCTTCGTGATATCAACGAGCTTAGCGCTCTCGGAATACCGCTTTATGCAGAGCTCGGTGTCCATGGCGGCTACCGGATTCTGAAGGAACGGACACTCCCTCCTATTCATATCTTAGAACAAGAGGCGGTTGCGCTCTTTTCTGCTAGTCAGTCGCTGAAGTACTATCGGGCATTACCCATGGAATCTGACTGGCGATCGGCGCTCGCCAAGTTCTATCATATCCTCCCTGAAGATATCAAAGAACGGATAGACCGGCTTCAGCAGCGTGTCTTGTTCTGGGTTCCGGCACAAAGCTTCGAGTCCCCCTATCTGTCTACCTTACTCGAAGGGGCTCTGGAACAGAAAGTACTCCATATCTCTTACGAATCGGAACATAGTATTACGGAAAGAGAGATACAACTGGTAGGCCTCTATTCAATGAACGGGAAATGGTACTGCCCCGCTTACGACTTTCTTAACAACGATTACAGGCTCTTTCGAGCAGACCGCTTCACACATGTATCGGATAGCCCCGACCAGTCCAGGAAGAGAAACCATGACAAGCTGCTTATCTCCGATTGGTTCAGCAAAGATCAGGAACGGGAGGAAAGTCAGGAGAAGTATGATCTCAGAGTACGATTGACTCAACGTGGAGTTCTCCTCTGCAGAGACGATGCTTGGATCGGAAGTGGATTAACCATTTTTGAAGATGGAACCGGCTATATTAATCGCCAGATCCCTTTGGGTTACCTGACGTGGGCGGCAAACTATTTTGCAGGCTTGAAGGCAGATGCTATCGTTGAGGAACCGCAGGAACTACGTACGTTAATCCTAAAAAACCTTCGTGAGACGATTGCGATTTATGATGAGGGGGAGCAGTGAGCGATATGTTGATGAAAAAAACAATGGGCCTTAAAAATATAGGAGCCAAAACAGAACCTTGGCTGCGTGAAGTTGGTGTAAATGGATACAACGATCTAAATCGTATCGGTTCGGTTGAAACTTACCGAAGACTTAAATCGATGTATCCGGATAAAATTAACCTTCTTGCTCTTTACGCGCTCGAAGCAGCCCTCTGGAATATTCACTGGCTTGAATTGGCTCCCGACGTCAAGGAGCAGCTGAAGCATGAAGCCCAAGCTGCATTAGCAAATACACATAACTCCCCCGATTAAAAATAACCTGCCTGCCCCCTGTAGTGATGGGTAAGCAGAAAGTCCAACACCTCCGCATTCAGTATTTCATGAAAGTGTTCGCGATCGAAGCCGGGAGGATCTTGAGAAGGAAGAAATGTAGGAGCCCTCATCAATTCGGGAAAAGGGGTAAGAAAAGAGAAATGCCCGGCATTATCGATCGTTCTATAGGTTATCCTCTCCCGGTCCGGAACCCCTCTCAATATAATCTGTGCATGAAATGGAGGTGTATAGGGATCCTTCTCTGCATCCAGCATGAGAATAGGAGTATGAACTGCACGCAGCGCCCCTTCCTCCCGGTACCAGACGGTCGCCGGTGCCAGCAGAACCAGGGACTGGATTCGGGGATCCGGTATAACCTCAATAAGCTTCGGTAACCCGTCCGGGTCCTCGTGTGGTAACGACGTGGGTACGCCCCCCGCTGCAGCTAGTGCTGTATATCCTCCCAAGGAGTGCCCAATGAGCGAAACGGCATCCGGCTCTACCATTCTTTTAAATAGATTGTCCTCAAAGAACCAATCGACCGCCATCCGAAGATGTCTGGGCCTGTTGGTAAGGTTCTGTACTGTATTTCCCAAGCTGTTATCGTTACGGTTGTTGTAGGGATGTTCGGGCAAGCCGACGATAAATCCATTACGTGCCAAATGCCGGGCCAGCGTCCGATAGTTCAGCGGTGAACCGCCGGTACCGTGAGAGATTAAGACTAAGGGAAACCTTCCCTCCAAGGGATCCGCGTCCCTGGCCAGCTCCAGCGGGTAAGGTCCCAATCGGTCTGCTTGTTCAGGTGCACCTGCCGGGTACATCACGATCATGGGAAATATAATTCCCAAAGCGCCGTCTTCAATCTTCACTTCACTGCATCCTGCATACCCCTGCTTATTTTCCATGTTCTCATTCATCTCAGCCTCTTCCGCTCCTCTTAAGATACCGGGTTAATAGGGATATAGATATCAAACTCCGAATCTTCATTTGTTGGACCCAGGTACCTGTGATCGTATCGTGCCAATTCCGGTGCGTTCATGCGCGTTCTGCCCGATCTGGGCAGCCAAGTATGATAAATATACTGAAATGTATCTGGCAGCCTGTCCAATGACCCCCTGTGGGAGAATACGGCGTAGGTTGTTGAGGGGAGTGTTCTATAGACCATCCCTTCAGGAATGCGACCCTTATGAGTGACTGTGGCGCATGCAGTATAGGCAACTTCCCACTGAACCCCCGTAAGCTCAATTAATGCGTACCCTATAGATTCGGCATCACACCTATTCTCAATTTCAGCAGCACGCTTCTTGAAACAACTCCATAGCCTGCCTACTTCACTGGAATTAACGCCCTGTGTCCTCATTCCGACAAGATGAAGCCTGTCCAGGGTGATGTACACAGGGTCGAGGGTCATTCCGAAGTGCAGATGCTTCAACCCGGCTTCGTCTAAGACCTTCTTCTCCATCGCCCGGAACAGGGTGTCCTTCATATCCGTCTGCTTGCGGAATTGTCCCGGCGTGATGGAGAACATCCTTTGAAAGGAACGGGTGAAGGCTTCCTGAGATTCAAATCGGTATTTGATGGCGATCTCTACGATCCTGAGGTCCGAGTAGAACAGATCGTACGCCGCATGAGTCAGCCTTCGCCTTCTTATGTACTCCGAGACAGAGCATCGGGTGACGGATTGGAATATCCGGTGAAAATGATAGTGGGAGTATCCTGCCAACCCCGCAATTTCCTCAGGGGTAATCTCACTGGACAGATGGTCTTCGATATAGGCAATTGCTTTGGTTACTGATTCAATGTAATTCATTTCATTCCTCCATGGAGATAAGACAACTGTACTTCAAATTTACTGTTAAGTTTTGATATTTTTTGCGGAGTTTGAAAATGAAGGGGTTGTCTAATGTACATTACGTGTTTTTAGTATAGGATCCCGTGAAGTCGGTGATTTTAACGTTAATGAAATAAGGAGGGAATGATGTTCCAATGAATACACCAGCGCTAGCGCCGCACGAATCGATGGAACTGCATGAAGCGTTAAATTTCAAAACGCTCTGCCTCGCGAAGTCAAAACTTATGCAAGGCCTGGTCTTTGACCAAGAGCTAAAAGCGTTAATGCAGAAAGACGTAGTTCAATCCACACAACAGATTGCCGAGCTGCAAGCACTCTACGCAAGGGTTCCTTTTCAAGCACCGGTTCCGAATAACCCGACACCTATAACACATTAAAGGGGAACGCACATGAATACCGATTATTTAGACCCGATTAACTCATTAAACATGCCCGAAATGGCAGATATGACTTTTGCGATGGACTTCCTTCTTCGTGCCAAGGAGGGGGTGCGAAATTTATCCATCGCCCTGACGGAAACGGCTTCTCCCGACGTAAGAGCGCAGCTGCGCAATCATCTTATGCAGGGGATTGAACTGCACCAAGAAATCTCGGAACTCATGATTCGCAAAAAATGGTTCCATCCTTACGAGCTCAACGAACAATACCAACTCGACCAGCTTTCGGCGAAAAATACGGTGATGATTGGGCAGATGAATCTATTCCCGGATGATACATCGCGCAAAGGGATGTTTGATCGAACCCCAGATGAACATATTGGAGGACATGAAGCATGAAGGCGGTAACGTATCAAGGGATTAAAAATGTCGTGGTCAAAGAAGTACCGGATCCCAAGATTGAGAAACCGGACGATATGATCGTAAAAGTCACCAGTTCCGCCATCTGCGGTTCTGACCTTCACCTTATTCACGGGATGATCCCCAACCTTCAGGAGAACTATGTAATTGGGCATGAACCGATGGGGATCGTAGAAGAAGTTGGCCCCGGCGTGACAAAGGTAAAGAAAGGCGACCGTGTAATCATCCCGTTCAACATCGCATGTGGAGAATGCTTTTATTGCAAAAACCAGCTGGAAAGCCAATGTGACAATTCAAACCAGAACGGGGATATGGGAGGATTTTTCGGCTACTCCGGAACGACCGGCGGATACCCTGGCGGGCAAGCTGAGTATTTACGAGTCCCGTTCGCAAATTTTACCCACTTCAAGATTCCCGAAAGCTGCGAACAACCGGACGAAAAGCTAAGCTTGATCGCCGATGCCATGACGACGGCATTCTGGAGTGTAGATAACGCAGGCGTAAAAAATGGGGATACGGTCATCGTTCTCGGCTGCGGTCCGGTCGGACTTCTGGCTCAGAAATTCTGCTGGCTCAAGGGGGCTAAGCGGGTTATCGCCGTTGACTATGTCGATTACCGCCTACAGCATGCGAAGCGCACGAACCATGTGGAAATCGTAAACTTTGAACAGGAGAAGAATATCGGCAACCATCTCAAGGAAATGACCAAAGGCGGTGCCGATGTCGTCATTGATGCGGTAGGCATGGACGGCAAGATGAGCGATCTCGAATTTCTAGCCAGCGGTTTGAAACTGCAAGGCGGGACCATGAGCGCATTTATCATTGCTTCTCAGGCTGTCCGCAAAGGCGGGACCATCCAAGTCACTGGGGTATACGGCGGACGTTATAATGGATTCCCGCTGGGCGACATCATGCAGCGCAACGTGAATATCCGTTCCGGACAAGCCCCGGTCATTCACTATATGCCGTATATGTATGAGTTGGTTACTTCGGGCAAAGTAGATCCTGGAGACATTGTTACGCACGTCATTCCGCTCAGCGAGGCCAAGCATGGCTATGAAGTGTTCGATACGAAGACAGACAATTGCATCAAGGTCGTCTTAAAGCCTTGAAGATAGATTAATAATTGGGGGAAATTTAAAATGAATTCTAATTACGCCTTACATGAGACCCTGGAGGTTCATGAAATAGCTGCATTCAAGACCGTTTGCATGACCAAATCAAAAACGATGCAAGTGCTGGTAACCGACCCGGAGCTCAAGCAAATTTTGCAGCAAGACGTGCAATTATCACAACAGCAGCTTCAGGAGCTTAGTGGAGTGCTGTCTAAAGCGACCTAAAGGAGATAAGAACATGAACACAATAGTAGAATACATGACGGGACTTGGTACCCTGACCGACGAAGTCATCGCAATGGATTTTTTGATGAACGCCAAGAGCGGAGTCCGGAACTACGCCATGGCTGTGACCGAATGTGTTACCCCCGAAATTAAACAAATGATGATGAAACAGCTAGACGAAGCCATAGATTCCCATGAAAAGATAATAAACTACATGATGCAACGGGGCCTATATCATCCCTACCATATTTCAGAGCAAATTCAGCTCGATCTGAAAAATATCCAGACCGCTGAGAACATTCCGTCCTGACACCCTATTCGGTCCCAACAAAAACGCGCACAACCACCCTGGTTCACGGCGCGTTTTTGATTTTTTCTTTACCATTTCCAGGCATACCTCATCTCCCTAAACCCGACATCCCATATCCTCTCATTCCCCTCAAGCGTGATCATAACCTCTTTGGCCCCTTGAAGATAAATGGAGGACATCCCCGGTTCATGGCTTGAATCTTCCGCGGACGTGGACAGATACTCCTGGCCGTCGGCAGAGATGCGCAGAGAACCCTGAGCCTCCTCTTGATCGGGAATTCCAAAATTCAAGTAGAGATAAAGCTCACTACTGTCTAACGTATACGTGTAAGTCACCGTGCTTTTGCCTTCTGTGCTATACACATTATACTGAGGATCTATGGATTGTCCGCCCATTTGGAAGCTGTCTCGCTTTGTATCCGTCGATGGACCTGCACTGCTGTTTTTCAATTCATTTAAGGCTACGAAAGGGCCTTGTTCTTTCGTGAGTGCATGGTCCACAATCCCGAAGATCCCCCAAATGCCGATCGTCAGGACCATGGCCGAGATGCATGTAACCGTTATGTTCCTCCACACCCTATCTGTACGAAAGCCGAATTTATACGCCCCGAATCCGACCGCTGCGCCGATTGAGTTCTGAATAACGTCGTTCATATCAAAGCTGCCGAGCAAAGTGAGGGCCTGAACAGTTTCAAGCACAAGGATAGACAGGATGAATAAGACCATGAACCGAAGGAAGCTGGTCCGATACAGCAGGGGAATCAAGATGCCAAAAGGGATGAAGCCTGCGATGTTTCCAAAACCCACAGCAGCCATCAGCGTTGGATGCAGAAGATCCGATAGACCTGGCAGTCTGAAAAAGTCATCGGGTATAAATAAAAAGGTGTAACCCGTCTCCCGATCTAGGCTATCTGCCCTGCCGAAAGCGAAAAACATAAAATAAAGAATCAAAATGGTATAGAACAAGGTTATGGCAAAAATAATTTTACGCTGCTTTGTAATCATCACTTTCTCCTTTATCACGATCGGACTATTTATAACCATGTTACAAAATGATCTATAAAAGAGCCACCATCTATTAAGATGATGACTCGTGTTAGGGCTTCTGAACAGTGGGCGAGTAAAATACGTCACTATGCATGTGCTGAATGGTATCCCAGTGAGCAGGATTGGTTGTGTCTGGGAATGTCTCTTCTTATCCTATCTCGATCCGGAGGTCGCCAAGAGAATGGGCAGCTGGAGAATCGATCTATAAGCCGGCCAAGCCGTAAAATCATCATGCGTTGATTCTATCATGAAGAAAGGACAGGGCGTCTAGAAGTGACCCCTGTCCTTCTTTGCTTGAATAGCACACGATAGCCCTATGTACCTTTCTAGTCTAGCGTGCTAAGGAAGCTCCGATTGATATAGTAATCGCATAGACTCGACTTTTTGCTTCATGTATGCAACACCCTCCGCTGGTCCTACTATTTTGGCTTCTCCCCCTAATTGCCAGATCAAGTCCACATAAAAATGTAAGTTCTCTGCCGCTATTTCAATGTTTGCCATGCCGCTGCCATCTTCATTGCGCTCTATAAATGGAGCCAGGCGAGGGTTGGATTCCAGCAGCCACACCCCTTTATTCGTCATCTCCAATTGAAGCATCGTCTGTTTCACATGGTCTTTATTTGGCTTATCCGACAAAGTCATCCGGCTTACATCTTCTCGGCATGGAATCTTCGCGTTTAGCGCAGCAGATAGGATCCGATCGGTCCTGAACTGCCGGATCTCTTCTCTACGGAAGCAATACGCGGGACAATACCAATAGCCAGAGCTGGCGTAGAGACCGATGGGCTGAATATTCCGCTCCGATACTCCTCTGCTGGAGTTGTAGTTAATGGTGACTACGCTGCTAACCATGATAGCCTGCAGCAGGGTTTGCAGAATCTCCACAGACATCGGTCGATGGGGACTCCAGAACATGATTCTGTTCTTTAGCCGGTCAATCTGCTGCCTTATATCGACAGGGAGGTAGTGATAGAACTTATGAAGCGCGGAATCGGCCCCCTCGTCAAAAGGCAAAGAGCCGAAATAATCCAATGTCTGGCACGCGAAAAACATAGAAATGGCTTCTCCCTCGGTAAAGCTGATTGGCGGCAAAAGTCTCTCTTGAAGAAGCTTATACCCCCCTCCTCTTCCTTGAATGGAATACACAGGGACGCCGAGTTCGCTGAGCTCTTGCAAATCTCTCGTAATCGTCCGAGTGGACAGACCGAATTCATCTGCCAGCTCTCTGACGGTAAAGGACTGTTTGGCGTTAATCCTCATAATCAATTGGATGAGACGCTGTGACTTTTGCAATGTCCCCCCTCATTTCTAATGTTTTTATCCATTTTATCTTATAAATAAGACATAAGTTGTCTTGTTTAAATGATAACATGATCCCGTAAGCATTCTAAAGCAACAATCAACGGGGGGAATGAACCATATGCATAGGAATCTGCAGGACAAGACCGGCTTTGTATTCATCTATGGAGCAGGTTTGGAAAGTCAAATTTGGAGTAGAGTTATAGAGGGACTCGATTGTCCTTGTCTACCTCTAGAGTTCCCTCTGAGGAAGGGTTCGTTTGATTCGAGAAGCCGGCTTTCATTGGAAGATTACATGGCACATATGAAGAACCAAGTGGATGAATGGGGTGTTCAAAGATTTGTCATTGTAGCGCATTCAATTGGAGGCGTCCTTGCACTTCGGCTTGCATCCGAATTGACAGATCGCTTGGTCGGCATGGTCGCTATAAGCGCGGCAATTCCGAAGAACGGCGGTTCCTATTTATCCGTAATGCCGTTTCCCAATAGGATTCTAATGTCTGCTCTTCTACATACAATGGGTACGAAACCGCCAGAGTCCGCTATTCGTACGTGCTTATGCAACGACCTCTCATCCGATCAGGCTTCGGAGATTGCCAGAGGATTTACTCCCGAGGCCGTACGTTTGTACACGGACCGAATCAACGTGTCCGTTCCGGATGTGCCTAAGATGTATGTGAAGCTAACCCAGGATAAAGCAATCCGTCCGTCCTTACAAAGTAAAATGATCTCAAATTTCTCCCCACAATCAGTCCGAAGTCTGGAGACCGGACATTTGCCGATGGTTAGCAATCCGGAAGGTTTGAGATCGATCCTGGAAGACTTCCTAACAGATACGGAAGTGCTGCGCTAACCTGATTGATTTCAGAGAGGTAAAGACTTGCCGTTAAGTATGAAGGGCCACCCGTCTTAGTAACGGCAGACACCCAGTTAGAATCGCACATCAGTTCACACGACCATTTCCCATTTGGACAATCATCCAAACTTATCTAATCGGTGTGACATATACTATCGTATATACGATCTGGAGGTGTGAGATGCTTCAACTAAACGGGATTCCGAACAAAGTGCTGTTCAACAATCGGACCGGAGACACAGTCCGTATCTTTCTCAACATTTCCGTCATCAACAGCGCGCGAAATACCCGTACGCTGGATCGCACCTCCTGTTGGCTTTTGAAGCTTGCGCGCGTTTGAGGCTGGGGAGCGAGGAAGGCTGCGAGCTATCCAGCAGGTACTCATGCCCGGCCTATTTCCCTACCGTGTCGTGGACAGATCGTAGCTTTAATGCAAAGGCCCGATCTCACATAACCACCCACCTCGGATTGGAAACAGCCGGGCCCGTTCTCCTTCTCCAGCCGTTACGCCCGCTTTTTACATATCGTATTGGAGTGTCCAAATCCTAACCCACCAATGACTGACTACTAACTCACCGATCGATAAAATCCATCATCTGATTCGCACTCTTTTGTAAAGAAATGGCGTGCTCCCCCACTATGATCATTTGCTCTAGAATCGGCTTCAAACTTTTACCGAATTCTGTTAATGAATATTCAACCTTCGGCGGTATGGTATGAAATACCGTACGTTGTACAACGCCACTTCCTTCCAGTTCCCGCAGCTGTATAGTAAGCACATGCCTAGATACACCAGGTATTCGCCGCTGGAGTTCACCAAAACGCCAGGTTTGCTGAAGGAGTTCATAGATGATCTTGGGCTTCCACTTTCCGCTTACCATCTGAAGGCCCGCTTCTACCGGACATCCAAAAGTTCCGTCTTGATAAGGCATATTTACCTCCGCATGGTCAGGTTTTTATGACTATGTCATCATTATGTGCGTACTTACAATTTCGTGTAGATTCGAATAAACTTCAAGTAATTCAAACAGAAAGAGGGATTCCATGACAACACCAATTCGAAGCAATTCAGTTAGAAATCCAGAAGATATGAATACCGCTTTTGCCGATGCCTTCAACTCCGGCGAGATCAACAACCTGCTTTCGCTTTACGAACCTGACAGCATCCTTATTAATCTAAGCGGCAGCAAAGATAAAGGAATCGCAAGTATTCAAAAAACTCTTGAGGAACTACTACAACTACGCGGCAACATGGTGTCCAAAAACATTTACTGCATTCCTTTTGAGAATATCGCTTTGTTGCGTGCCCATTTCATCCTTGAAGCGGTAAGTCCGGATGGTAAGCCGATACATCTGGAAGGTCATACTTCCGAAGTTATCAGACAACAATCCGACGGAAGCTGGCTGTACATCGTGGATCACCCATTTGGTGCCGATTTGCTAGATAGAGTAAGCGCCATATAAAAACATGTTCTTATTTGTGATACGGTTCATCCATCATCATCCTATTATTTATGAATTAAATCAATATCTACCTCTAAACCGCTGAATCGCATCCTCGGTCACTGGCTGGAAGAGGTTAATCAGGTTGCCATCGGGATCGCGGAACAGCATAGAACGGTTCCCCCATGGCATCGTGGTCGGTTCCTTTACCCAATCAGCGACAAATGGCTTCAAGCGCACATATTCGGCTTCGACATCGTCCACGAGGAACTCAATAATGACAGTGCGATTGCTGGCCCCCACTGCGGAACCGGCGCCGAATAGCTGCGTCGTCTGGGTGTGGCCGATTGCAAGGGTGCATGATGGCAGAACGAGTTCGGCAAATACGGGCGCGGGTCGCTCCGCCGAAACCCCCATGACTTTCTCATAAAACTGGACAAGACGATCCACGTCGTCAGTAATGATGCGTACCGAAGCGAAATTCATAATATATCATCCTTCCTAATATCTATCTCTTTTATATCTACATGTGCAATTATAAAAGAACACTGCTGACAGCGTTATGTCAGCAGTGTTTTGAGCCGGCTATCAATCTATGAACAGGCTTGAAAGTTTGGTAGACTTTTCATATAGAGAATCTCTGCCTTAAGGGCTAAATTTTCATATATCCATTCCAATAAACAGGAGGGATCGCTTTGCAGCTCTCAGATTCAACTTATTCCGCAATTAAGGCTCTATGTGAACAAGGCGATGATTTAGTGAAGATAGATGAGTTTGATGCCGCCAAGCAAAATTATATTGCCGCCCTCCGATTGTTGCCTGAACCTCATCAAGAATGGGAGGCCGCTACCTGGATCTATGTAGCTATTGGGGATGTCCACTTTGCTTTGAAGAATTACGATAAGGCCTTCAAGTGCTTTTCTAATGCCGTACAGTGTCCGAAGGGGCTCGGTAATCCGTACATTCATCTTCGGCTGGGGCAGTTATATTACGAACAGGGATACTTGGAAAAGGCAGCTGACGAGTTAGCTCGGGCTTACATGGCCGCTGGTATTGAGATTTTTATGGAAGACGACCCCAAGTATCTTGAGTTTTTGGAGACAAACATAGAGATTTGAAAATTCAGGTTACGTTCCTTAGCGGATGCCTTCTTCCGATGTTCTAAATCAGTCAGTATTAAGATTATTGGAGAAGCGATTCTTTTAGAAAATTCTGGAATCTGATTGGAGGACGCCCGATTAGGTTTTCCAAAGTGGGATCGATTTGCGAGAAATCCCCCTGTCGGCTTGCTTGAAAGATCCCCGTAAGCAAGTTGATGATCGCTTCCGGCACTCCATGAGCCGTCAAGCGTGTCCGATATTCTTCATCGGACACAACAATATGTCGAATCGGCCGATCCAATACCTTGGAAGCCATCGATGCGACCCCTTCCATGTCTATTGCCTCGGAGGCCGTAAGAGGAGGGGTAATCCCACCTAGCTTCCCTTCTGTCATGATCACCGCTGTAACTGCAGCCAGGTCCGAGTGAGTCGTCCAGGCAATCGGGCCGCTTTGCGGGGCTATTAATTCCCCTGTCTTCAAAGCGTCGCTGATCATCAATAACGCTGAAGTGGCAAAAAAACCGCATCGTAGCGACGTGAACGCCATCCCTGAAGATTTCAGAATCTCTTCTGTAGCCGCATTGGTGAGCATGGGGGGAAAATGTGATGCCGCAGATGAACCCATATGGCTCGTGTACAGCACTCGGCCCACCCCAGCCTTCTTGGCCATATCAATGGCGGTTTGATGCTGGCGAACAGCCTCTTCTATCTCCAAAGCGTTGGAAGAGACAATGAGAACTTGCGACGCTTGTTCAAAGGCATGAAGGAGACTTTCGGAATCGTCGAAATTTCCTTGTCGAACACGAACTCCGCGTTCCTTTAGATCCTGTGCCTTGCTCACATCCCGAACACTTACGCCAATTTCCTCTGCAGGAACACGCCCAAGAAGTTCCTCAACGATCTTCCTACCCAAATTCCCGTTGGCTCCGGTAACAACTATCATTTCTGCATGCATCCTTTCGTTTACTTCTCGTAGAATGGGTTTCTTGCCATACGATTTAGTTTGTGAAATCATAACCGTATACGTAGAAGATAAAAGGATTGCGCTCTGCTAACAACCTGCAAAAAGCTGTTTTTGTTGTGTTACCTACATATTCATCCTTTTGTCCGTTTATTAAGTTCAAGGGAAGGAGAGACCCCATGTCAGTCAATCCTGATGATCCACGTGTAATAAGAACCCGTCAACAGCTCGTGCAGGCGTTTAACGAGTTGGTTGGGGAGAAGAGGAACTTTTATTCCATTTCTGTACATGATATCGCAGCACAGGCAGCTGTAAATCGAACAACATTCTATGCGCATTTCCAGGATAAATATGATTTTCTTGAATACTGGAAAACAGAGAAATTTCAAGTTTTTGTGAATGGCAGACTGCCAGATGACGCAAGCCTCAATGCGGACAATTTGCGAATCCTTATCCAAACGATCTTTGATTTTCTGCTGCAGGCCAGACAGTACAGTACGCCCGGAGACAAGCAGTTTGAAGCCATATTTGAGAATGCCATTCATAAGGAGCTTCATCGGCTCCTACTTAAATGGTTACTTGAGGCGAATATGCAGGGCTATTCTCGTGATAAAGTGGAGACTAAGGCACTCGTTGTAAGTTGGGGTGTATTTGGGTCGGCTTTGCAGTGGAGTCGGAACCCTCAAAGCCGCTCGGTGGAATGGATGGTTGAAGAAATCATGGAGGTGATTTGGGCTGATCCTCAAACACCCAAGTTCCTGGATTTCCTGTAAGATGATCATATGAAAAAAATACTATCTTTCATGGATTGGGGTATATTCGCTCTTCGTCTATACCATTATATTTTGCTGTTGTCCCAGGCCCTGGCGGCAAGTGGGTTCTCGAACCGGACGTTATTTAACGTGATCTGGCTGAGCATTGCCCTTGTCGTCCCTTTGCTGTTCTGGTTCCCCGGGCGCCGGACGAACAAAGTCTGGTTCTGCATACTGGAGCTATTACTTGGCGGTTCTTATTATGTCTATTCTGTCATTCATCCAGATCTCACTTCAAAAGCGGACTATCTGCTGCCGAGCCTTACAATGGGCTACTTATTGACTAAGCAATCTCTTTGGATCGTTCCCGTAGTTGCCTCCATTCCCTTCTCCTATCAGTCTTCTCTAAGATTATCTTGGGAACAGACCCTAAGTATCGGAACAGACAATCTGCTGTTCTGCTTCATCGGCATGTGGGCAAGCTTCGTCGCCCGTGCGTATGATCAGAAGAATAAGCTGGTTATTGAAGTGGAGCAGCAAAATAGGCTGTTAACACACTACACGGCCGAGATCGAGAAGATGACTTTGCTTGAAGAGCGTAACCGCATGTCCAAGGAGCTTCATGATACACTGGGGCACTCCTTTATCTCACTCATTATGAGCCTTGATGCTTCTATCGCCCTGATGGATAGCAAGCCTGCCGAAGCCAAAGATCGGTTAATTCGCTTAAGAACATTGGCTGAGGAAAATTTGGACGAAATGAGGAACATCGTACATGAAATGGGGGAAGAAGAGGAATCGAGCCTGATCCGGCAGATTGAATCCCTTGCGGACCGTTTCCGGGAGCACACGGGTGCGGCCCTAACTTTGAGTCTGCCGGAGACAGAGCGGTCCATCCATTTTGAAGTACGGCAAGCGATTCTTCGGGTCATCCAAGAATCCTTCACGAACGCACTAAAACACGGAAAAGCATCTCAGCTGCATCTGGATCTTAGATTTTCTGAGGGCAATCTGCAATTGTCTGTTCGAAATAACGGCCAACCGATCGACAAGCTTAATTATGGCTTCGGCTTGACCACGATGACACATCGGGTTGAGCGGTTGGGAGGCAGCCTCCACCTATCATCTGGAGAAGGAACTCCAGCGATAACTGAAGTCCGATGCGAAATCCCGCTGAAAGGAGTGATACTGCATGAAGAAAATTAAAGTGCTGCTTGCTGATGATCAAGAGTTAATTCTCGAGAGCCTACATATCGTGTTGTCCATGGAAGAGGATCTGGAAATTGTTGCTCTATCCAAGAACGGGGAAGAAGCAGTGAAGGACTGCGAACAGTTTATGCCGGATATTGTGTTGATGGATATTAATATGCCCGTCATGGACGGCGTCGCCGCAACGGCCCTAATTAAAGAGCGAATACCTGCAACCAAAATCATCATGCTGACCTCCTATAAGGAAGTAGAATATGTGTTAGCGGCGCTAAGCAATGGAGCTGAGGGTTATCTGCTCAAAGCCATCCATCCCAGGGACCTTGCTGCAGGTATACGAGTGGTTCAAGCGGGTGGGACTTTAATCTCGCAGGAAATGGCGAGTAAATTGATTAAGAACATGAACCATGCCACCCCTGCGAAAAATAATGAATTCGGGCTCACCGCCCGTGAAATAGAAGTGCTGCATAAGCTGGCTGCTGGCCTGCGTAATCAAGACATTGCCGAGGCGTTATATCTTAGTGAAGGGACCGTTAAAAATTACATCTCAATGATCTATTCGAAGCTTAATGTGAAGGGGAGGCGGGAGGCCTCCCGTAAAGCTCGGGATTCAGGAATTATGGATCATTAGCCATATAAATTATGACTAAAGCGCACTGTCTCTTTATGACTTTTGCATCCTATACTCAGAGCATCAAATAACAAAGGATGGGGATGTAAGACATGAAGAATCACAGGAAATTAAGTGCTCAGGGTTCATTTTGGCGCTTTCCAATCGTCTGGATGATTGTGGGGGCTATTGGCATTGTTCTCATAAATATAATATTCCAGCAACTGACAGAGCAAGGAGGGCTCGTTTCTCTTGTTTTCACCCTGGTGATGGGATTTCTGGCTCTCTTGGTGTATAAGCTCACGCTGACCTACCTGGCCCGGCGGCCCACACCAGAGATATCAAGAAAGCGCGCAGGGATTGAAAGCGTCCTAGGGATGCTAATCGGGACCCTCTTTATCGCAGGGTCCGCTTTTATGATTATGGCCCTGGGAGGTTACTCCTTTCAGTGGGCAAGTTCTGCGGATACGAGCTCCGTTCTAATAGCCTCTATTGGATCAGCTTTAGGAGGAGCCATTGTCGAGGAACTGATCTTTCGCGGACTTATGCTTCAAGCCATTGATCAATTGGGGGGAAGACCGCTTGCACTCGCAGTAACCTCTCTATTCTTTGGAATTGCCCATCTTGGAAATCCAGGGGCGACGTTATGGAGCGGGTTCGCCATAGCCCTCGAGGCAGGTGTTCTGCTTGGAGCCGCCTTCTTGTGGCGGCGGAACTTGTGGTTCGCCATGGGGCTGCACTTTGCTTGGAATGCCATCGAGGGCCTGCTTGGCATTCCTGTCTCTGGACACCCTGCTACCGGTCTATTTACTGTAAAAGTGCACGGTGCCGCACTTCTCACAGGGGGCAATTTTGGACTTGAGGGCTCTATTGTTCCAGTTGTAGTTAGTGTTCTAATCTCCATTGCTATGCTGGCTGGGGCTGCCAGGAATCGAAGAATTGAGGCTCGGAATCTTCCTGTATCAAAGTAATCGGCAACTGATCCTCTTGATTGGCGATTTTCGAGTTTAGCGGAGAATTCGGCCTACTTATGATACGGTTCACCGAGCTGTCTGTAACGACAAGTTTTTTGTTCACCTCATTAGCGACAAGCCGGCCCAACACAGGCCGGCTTGTTCTTTTATTTCGTCAAGATGTTCATCAGAAGGTCAACTTCCTGCGCCCAATCCATTCCTAGTGCCTTAGCATCTTGAAGCATAAGACCATTAACGACTGAAAGAAATAATAACAATGGCTTGTAGGGATCTCCCTCAGCAAATTGTCCTTCTAGCTGCCCTCGGACAAATATCGGGATCATCTGCTCAATGGTATCCTGTGGAGAATACCGCTCGATTGCTGCTCTTGCTTTGCTCGGAACACCTTCTGACGTTAACGCCTGCTGAACGATCAGGAAATATTGCTTGTGGTTCTCATCCAACAACCGAATCATGAACGCTCTTAACTGATCAAGAGGCGAACCTGGTAACGTTCCGATATCCCTGATGGCGTTCTGGGACTCCTCGATTGCCTCCTCCACGAGAAGAGCGAAGATCTCGTCTTTGGATTCAAAATAACGGTAAGATAATCCTTGACTGATGCCGGCCTCCTCCGCGATCATGCTCATCTTCGTGCCGGCCAGACCCTTTTCCGCAAATAGTTTAAGCGCCGCCCGTTTGATCTGATCTTTGCGCTCATCGTGTAATTGTTCGGCCTGCATTCTTCCTACTCTTGGCATAGGTTATCCTTCTTCCTTCGTTGTCGTCGACCCGTGTGTTAAGCCTGCGAAATACGGATTTGCTCCTCGCTTACTTCCCATAACATCTTCGCCGCTTGCTTATCGCTCGCTTGAACCGACGGCGTTCCCAGTTGCTTGTCGGCGTAGTATCGTCCGCTTTCCAGATGTTCTTTGCCGGTATCCGCCAGCCACACAAGCGTCTCCGCACCCTTCGCAGGCGCTTGGGCAAATCTCTTCATAACGGCCATGGTCATCCGGGCAAGCCATCCATTGTCCTGGTTGAAATTCGTGGCTATGAATCCCGGGTCAAAGCAATACGCAGCAACATTAGTTCCTTGGAGCCGCTTTGCCAGTTCGGCAGTGAACAGTATGTTCGCCAGCTTCGTCTCACCGTAACGGAAGTTAGGGCCGCCTCTCATCTTCCCCCAGAATCCAAAACAACGCTTACCGTTCAAATCGTCGAACCCGATGCCCTTCCTCGCCATCTTATGGCCATGGGACGAAGTCGTAATAACACGGGCATAATCACTCACCCTCAGTTTATCAAGGAGCAGTGTCGTTAACAAAAATGGCGCGAGATAGTTGACCGCCCAAGTCATCTCTAGTCCGTCCTCCGTCAGCTTGTGATCAACGAACATAGCCCCGGCATTATTGATAAGTATGTCAATCCTCGGCCACTTCGCCACTATCTCGTTCGCCGCGCGGCGGATGGAACGCTGGGAGGACATATCGGCGATGAATACGTCCACTGTGATCGAATTGCCGGAGGACTCCCGCAGCCTAGCCGCAACATCATTCGCTTTGGCTTCATTGCGTGCAACAATTCCTAAATTCGTCCCTCTTGCGGCTAACTCTTGCGCAGCCGCCAACCCGATTCCGCTCGTGGCGCCTGTAATCACAGCATATTTGCCACTTACGTTATGACCGCCCGCTTGATGAATTCCGTTCATTTGGAACACTCCCCTTTTAATTGAATGATTCATTCATTTAAAAGCAGTATATGAACGGGTGATTTATTTGTGAACGTGGTTGCTAAAAAATTACTTATAATCTATCCAACATTCTTCATCCAAAAGCTCTACAACTAACGCCTTCTCACGACGTTTTGACAAGCTCCAAGATGCCGCAAAAGACGATCGTAAATAGTCGGTCAATGAGGTTGATCTAGGCAAACCGTGGAACTATTTCGGAGTCCATTCACGCTGAATACCAGCATCACTACTCGTCGTTGCTTGTGATGGCTAATCTTTCAGCGCATATCAAAAGGACCAAGCGTGACAAACACATCGCTTGATCCTTTTATGAAATAATTCAATTTACTGCATCGTACTGAGCAGCGTCTTGATCTCGGGGTCAAGGTTCAGCATGTTTAGAACGACCTGAAGCGCCTCTGCCCGAGTTGACTTGCTCTTCGGATCGAAGTGTACCTTATCCTTCCCTTCGATAATCCCAGCTTCTGCCGCGGATTGAATGGCATCCTTGGCATAAGAGCTGCCCACATCCATAAAGTTGCCCTTCGAACTATCCCTTTTGGCATGATCCATATTGACCATACGAGCAATGATCACAATGATCTCCTCACGAGAAATCGGCTTATCCGGCTGGAAGCTACCATCTCCGTAACCGCTAATTACGCCTGCGGCCGCAAATTGCTTGATTGCCTGGCTAGCCCAGTGGTTTCCAATATCACGCAGGTTCACCTGCTTAACCTCGCTTACATCGAAAATACGGGACAAAACCGTTACAAATTCTGCACGTGTAATCGATTCATTCGGTTTCACTGTTTTATCCTCGTAGCCTTGAATGATATTCAGGCGAACCAACGTATCAATGGTCTTCTCCGCCCAATGCCCTTTGCTATCAGTCACTACCAAAGCGGATGGATTACTCTTAGCTTCCTGTACATGAACTGCAATCTTCCGTACAACATCGGCTGCTTCCTTGACTACCTCACTCTTGAAAACTCCCTGCTGATTAGCATGTTCGGTCGTGACCGGATCTGTGACTCCTTTATCTGGCGCCCCTTCACCAGGTGCTGCTGGTGCCGATACAACAGGACCTCCACCCGAGTTACTGCTGCCTGAGGAGTTGTCGCCCCCGCCAGCAGATGTAGGGGCAGCGTCTACCGTTACCGGTATATCAACATACTGGCCGCCATAGACGGCTTTGACCGAGGTAGAACCCGCCGATTTCCCTGTAACCACACCATGTACAACAGATGCAATTTCTTCATCCTCAGATGACCATGATACCTTCGATGTAACGTCAGTTGTCGATTGGTTATTGTAATGAGCCGTAATTACAGGAGTTGCAGAAGCACCTGCTACTATGGCAACTGTCGTAGGATTCGCTGTTAGCATCGTCACAGAAGGTTCCTTCACAACGGAAAGGGTATATACTGCGGATTCTCCGTTTTCCGACACAATGGTCAGGGACGTCCCTTCCGGGAAGGGCATCGGAACCAAACGACCAGAGGTTATGGTCGTCATATTGTTGTCACGCGCTTCCACACCGGTATGCGTAAAGGTAAGCACTCCTTCAGTAGCAGAGTAACTGCTTGGAACGGTGATGGTGACTTTTTTTGCAGCCTCATCAATCACACCGGCATACCCATCCACAGCTAGAGTAAGCAGCTTGTTAGCTGAGGCTTCCGCTGGCCACTCCAGTACGGTTACAACAAAGTCCTTGGTTAGCTGAACCGAACCCCTCTGGATCGTAGCCGTAAGGGTTACCACCCTGTTACCTTGGCCAAATGCCGGGCGGCTGATCACTCCCGTGTCTGTCATTCGTTCCGGGGTGTCGGTAAGCCAGCTTACTGTCGTTCCTAATATACCATTCGTTGGAAGGCCCACGTTATGAGTTACGGCCTGGGCCGAATCGTTCAAGGCGTAGCTTAGTTTAAGAGCCTCTGCGGCCTCAGCTACAGCCTCGGCATCGCTCTGATTCAAGCGGAGGACCTTTAGCGTGAATGTCTTGGTGTCTGTAGCATTCCCTTTTACCACGGTAGCTGTCAGCTTAACCGTCACATCTCCAGTTGAATAGGAAGGTCTGACGACCTGACCGGCCGCATCCATGGTTTGCGGCTTGTCCGATTCCCAAGTCATCGTCGTACCGTTATCGCCCATGGCCGGAAGTGTAACGTCTTGGGTCACATGATCCTCATCTTCCAGATTGGCATATCCAATCTCAAGATGTTGTAAAGCATTCGCGACGGCTTCCTCATCCGTCATCGTTATCGCTTTGGATACTAATGTGAAATCGGTGAGTCCCCGTGGCTTTAACAAGAATGTTGTACCATCAATGGAACTTACACCGCTAATGTTCACTGTGTCACCCGCAGCGTAAGATTGCTCGAACACGGTTCTAGTCAACCCCGTACGTGCATCAACCCGAACCCTTGTCTGTGCATGGTTGGCATCTACTTCGTCGAAATCAAAAGAGCCGTCAGGTGAAACGCTTGTTATATTCTGTATCTTGACCTGATCGAATTGCACAAGCTGACCTTGGTTATTGGAATCGATACCCGCCACCACACTTGGGGTCGGTAGTACGCCTGTGCCTGTCTTTTGAATATAGTTAATTGAAGTTAGCTCAAGCTGCCCATTATTCGTAGCCAGGTCACCACTAACCAACACCTTATCGCCCAGATTAAATCCCGCTGTGTTCTGTGAGATATACATACCACCCGTGTTGTCCTGCAGGTAGAAGGATTGTCCGCCAAAAATCCCCGGACTCGTCGTCACGACCCCTTCTATACTGACTGTGGTACGCTCCGGTTTGCTTCTAGCCTCAGCAATCAGACTAGTCTCCGGAATGTTCGGCGGTAAAGGCTGCGGCGTTGCCGTAGCACTTGCTGGCACCGTTTTAGTAGTCATTGAGGTAATGCCCGTCCGTACCCGAACATTAGCCGATGCCGGCGTTCCCTTTATTTTAACCCATACGTCTTTTTCAGCATGTCCTTTTGCATTGGCAGCTAAGGTGAAATTCCCGCTGTAAGCTGGCGTAATAGGATAAGTAACTCCACCGTCCATACTAATCATCCCTAGTTGTGCGCCACCCGATGGATTATAAAGGCCGAGGTTGACGTTAGTTAGGCTTGCGAAAGGTGCCAAATTATCAACGACAATCCGAATCTGGAACGCCTGCTCATTGGATGGGAGCGGGTTCTGTGAGATAAATGAATAGGTTGGATTCGTAACCGCTGTTATTGCTCCATAAGAGCCTGCCTTAAACGTAGTGGAATCGTACCATTTGTAGCCTGACACGGGCTGCGCCCAAGGTTCTGCTTGGGGTTCTACCGAGCTCGCTGGATCTTCCATCGGCAGAAGCGCTGTTGGCTGATCTAATTCAAGGGATGGATATTGGTCCAAACTTGTTATCATACTTTCTTTAGTCGTTAACCAATCCATGACTTGGGTGAGATATGCCGCATCCTGTTCTTCTTTAAAGCCATCATAAGTCGTTTTGACCGCACCGTTCTCTTCCTTTAAATATTTTGGAGTTGCGTCCTCAACAGGAGAAGAGTCTCCGAGAAAAGCGGCTTTACCTGCACCTACCTTAGCGATCGCGGAGAATGGCCCTTCGGCGACTCCCCCTCCATTATAGACACCCTGATCTACTGCGCTTGCCCATTTATTATTGGTCAGTGGTACATAGACAAGGCCCTTGGCTTTCGTTGGATCAAGAATAGCCAATGTTGAACCTGCATGCATCGCTACATTCGTGACACCCGCCGTAATGCCAAACGACTGATCCGGCGGAACAATAATATCTCCGGTTGTAATGTCCCCCAGAGCATTATAACGGAAGCGCACGCCAAAGTTTTGAGCCAGCCAATCTGAGCTTTCTACACCCTGCATCGCCGAAGATGCCGCCTCTTCCGCTGTCATTCCTTTCGCCGGATTATCCCACGCGCCGCGTCGATAACCGTTCATAACTTCCGAAGCATCCCAGCGGTTCTTATTCCGGTCTGCATTATAATGATCAGCAATAAAGAATATACTACCGCCGTTCTGCACGTACTGAAGCATGGCGTCCTGCTCGGAGGTTTTATAAGGAATGTTGGCCTCGCCAATAACAAAAGCATCATACTGCTCAAGGTCACTAAGCGTAATGGGTGTTGCTTTGCGTAATTCTTTAACATAATATCCTTTGTTAGCCAAAGCATTGCCAAAGTCAGAGAATCCCCCATCGATGACCCAATCCGCATCGCCAGCCGTCTGGCCGTGGGTATTGTCGAATAATACCTTTTTACCGTTCGGAACACCTACCGGATTCACAACCGGTGCCGGGTCCGCTGAACCCTCCGCATATATGACTGGAATCCCGACTGAAAAACCGGCTAAAACGGGCAGCGCGATCGTGGTGGCTAGCAATATACTAAGTAGCCGATTCTTCAAATTAAACACTATTAACCCCCTAATTTAGTCCATAATTCTTTGATAAATATTTCTAATTGAATAGTAGAAAACAAGTCGAAATTTGTCGATAATTTCCTTTGCATAGTAAATCAGCATTTAATTAGTAACTAACTTGAGAGATTTACACGCTCCGAGGCCAAACAGAACGTCGTCACACGGCATCCCGGGAGGACAGCACGGATACATCAAAAAGATTGCCCCCCACCTGGTCGACAACACGCTGTATATCTCGGGACGCAGACGCTGGAGAATTTGAATGCCGTGTTACAAGTGTTCGGAGCGAAGAAGCATAATTAGGCTTACGTGGAGCTGTATCTGACGAATGCGCAGGGGCACGGGGAAACCGCGATCGGACTGTTCAAAAAGTATGTCTATGAGCATCGGCCGGCGGGGAACAAATTGGGGTGACTTACCTGGCATTTCCGGAACAGCGAGTAGAGATTCGGACTGTGGCGCATGTAGGCTAAGAACAAGAGAGGAGCTTCGCTTAAAGCGGAGCTCCTCTTTTCGAATATCCGATTGTTCTTCCCGAAACGTCTAAGCCTGTGTCGCATGCTAGAGCGCAGACAGCTGCTTGATCAATCCTTCCAGCTCGTCGACCAATCCTTTTGCAAGTTCGAAATCCGTATCTTTCAAAGCCGATTCGATTTGCATTTCGACTGACTTTTTCTTTTGTTCAGTTTCTAAGTAGTCTTTATCGAAATGACTGGCATAGATCATCTGTCTGAATTTTCGCATACTCATTTTTCGAATGGTCTTATTGTCAACGATCAGCACATAATCCATCCCGTTAACGACGGAATAGAAATCGTGCGAAACCATAACGATCGCACCTTTATAGTCGATGATGGCCTTTTCTAGCGCGATCTGTGTATAGATGTCTAAATGGCTCGTCGGTTCGTCAAGCAGCAGCAGGTTGGCTTGACTGGCCGCGACTTTTGCCAATTGCAGCATGTTTTTTTCTCCGCCGGACAACGATTCTATTTTTTGCTCCAGGATCTCTCCTTCGAAGCCGTAGTTCACCAGATACGCTCTGACCTCGTCATAAGTTTTGAATCCGGCGTCGATGAATTCATGCAGGATCGTATTCGAATCTTGCAGCGTTTCGCCTTGAAGCTGAGATAAGTAAGCCACTTTCGCATCCCTATGCACTTCGATCGACTCATGATTGTTTCGGAAGATGTCCCGCAGCAAAGTCGTTTTCCCAGTGCCGTTCGGACCGATGATAGCGACTTTATCCATGGATTTGATCTCGAAGTTTACGTTTTGGAGCAGCAGCTCGTCGAAGGCCACGCTATAATTATCGACTTTTACGACAACAGCGTCTTCCATTTCATGCTCAATCCCGAAGCTGATATCCGGCTGCTTGATCTCGACGAACGGCGCTTTGATTCTGCGCGCTTCCAGTCTTTCTTGGAACTTCACTCTGGCTTTTAACGCTCGGCCTCTGGATGCTTCTGAATTATAAGTCGCGATCGTTCTGAGGTTGTCGATGATGTGATCGTATCGCTCGATCTCTTCTGCTTCAGCGACGGCAATCTCCTGCAGCTCGATTTTGGTCTGGAGCAGCGAGAAATGATATTCGATATAGCTTCCGTCAAACTCTTGAATTTCCGTATTTTCCAGGTGAATGATTTTGTTGAAGCAATGGTTTAGAAGATAGCGATTGTGCGTCACAACCAACAGCATGCCTTTGTGGGAGTTGATCAATTTTTTGAGCGCGTTTAGATTTTCGAAGTCCAAAAATACATCGGGCTCGTCCATGATCATCAAGTCCGGATTGGTCAGCATTTCCTTCATGACTTGAATGAGTTTGAATTCCCCGCCGCTTAAGGAGGTTACGCTAACGTCTTTTAACTTTGCGAGATTGGCCAGATTCAGCTTCTTATGAATGCGGCTCTCGAAATCGTCCCCGCCCATCGATTCCAACGCGTCCAGAGCGAGTTGATATTTCTCCATCAGCGAATCCATATCCGATGTCGTCGCCATTTCGGCATAAATCCCGCCCAGCTTCTCTTGGATCTTGGTAAATTCCTCACTAATATATTCAAAAACGGTCATTTCTTTCGCCGGATCCACCTGCGAGAACTGACTGACGTACCCGATTCGGCAGTTCGGATCGATCTCCAGCTTGCCGTCGAACAAATGCTTTTCCGGGTCCATCAGAATCTCGATCAGGGTGCTTTTCCCGCTGCCGCTTGTTCCGATAAAGGCGCAGTGCTGCCCTTCTTCGAGTGTAAACGAAATGTCGGTATACAGTTCTTTTTGTGGGAACGAGAAGGATAAGTGTTCAACTTTGATCATTTGTGTTACCTTTCTTGGTAGCTGAAATGGGGTTTATTAGAGGTACTGCAGAACATGAATACGGAGTCTGCCGCACCTCAGATTAACACTGATTACAGCCAAATTCAATGCCTAGACCAAGACCCGTTTACGAGGATATTCGCTCAGCGCATGCGCTCCAAAAGTTTTCCAAATATCATCGACCGAAAAATCAAAAGGCAGCCGACCATTTAGGTCGGCTGCCTTCAGCTGTCTTCATTGAGATATCGTTTCACGTTAGCCTAAATGAATTATCGAACAATCTCGGTTTAAATCGTTTTAACCATATTTCCATCAATAACATAATCCGCCCCGGTAATCATTGAAGCTCGCTCCGAAGCAAGGAACACTGCAAGGTTCGCAATATCTTCGGCTTCGGCAAATTTCCCCAATGTTATACCAGCCATTTTAGGTAGCTCTTCAAAAACTTTTTCGGAATCCATCGCTGCAACTGAACCGATTGTTTTGGCCATTCCGTTTTCAGGGTCTAGCCACAAAGGTGTTACTACCGGTCCAGGTGAGATCGAGTTAACTCTAACATTACGAGGTCCGAACTCACCAGCCAGCACTTTCGTCAAATTATTAAGTGCCGCTTTGGTGGTGCCATAAATAGGCAATAACAATTCGGGCATTTGTGCATTTACTGAAGAAATATTTACAATTGCACCCTCATTGTTCTTTAGGATATGCGGTAATGCTGCTTGAGTAAAACGAACAACGCTAAACAGGTTTAGATCATAAAGTTGTTCCCATTCCTCATTTGGCGTAGCCAAAAATCCTTCTCCTCTTCTCTTGTCAACCGCCCCGATACTATTGATTAAAATGTCGACTCTGCCGAACACCTCACCGAGTTTTTTAGAAAGTTCAACTGTATTGCGTTCCATAGTGACATCCATAGGTAGATGATTGACTGAATTTTCCTCAACAAGATCAGCCAATTCCTCCGTTAATGTCCGACTTACCGCGACGACACTTGCCCCTTCCTCGATAAATTTCCGAACGATAGCGAGTCCAATTCCTTGACTTGCTCCGGTAACGACAGCTACTTTGTTGGCTAATTTAAGATCCATGTTTACCCTCCTAAAGCTAACGCTTTTAAATTTTAAATCCCTTTATTTCCAGGCAATATTCCATTGATGAACTTATTTTTACGCAATAGGAGTACCATTAGGTATTTCAGTATCTGGCTTTAATAGGATAACATCTCCCTTTTCCGGGACTCCTCCCAAGACTAATACCTCCGATTTGAATCCCGCAATGCGCCGAGGAGGAAAATTGACGATTCCTATAATTTGCCTCCCTATAATTTCATCAACTTTGTATCGCTTAGTTATTTGTGCACTTGAGGATTTCATCCCGATCTCCGGTCCAAAGTCAATCTTCAGCTTTATCGCAGGGATCTTTGCTTCTTCAAAAAACTCCGCTTCCTTAATCGTTCCGACACGAATATCTAGTGCTGCAAAATCATCGATCGTTGCCAACGTTTGCCTCCTCCACTAAGTCTCTTACCTCTCGGTGTTGCATTTTACAGCGCTGGGCGGAACGGCTGCAGGAGTCGAATCCCTTCCTCAATGGATCCCTCCATCAGTTCTAAGAGCTGGGGCACCAGTTCCTGCATCCGCGGGGCGCTCAGGTGCCGATCGAGGGCATCCCGGTTCTCCCAACGCTCGTAGATGATGAATGTGCCAGGCTGGCCTTCTACCTCGTGAGCCTCATAGTCAATGTTGCCCAGGTCGTTGCGTGACGGGGTGACAGCAGCAGTCATAAATGCTTTCATCTCGGCCTCTCTCCCTGCCTTAGCTCTCGCCTCCCAGAGTACAGTAACGTAACGGTTCTTCGTATCATTCATGTTAATTCCTCCTAAATTATTAATATTTCGTTCCAAAAGAACGATTAAAGCCTTGGCCTGCTAGAACATCTTGACGAACTACATCTAAACGGCGTCTTTGGTATTCACTCAAAGCATTTATTATCGAATTCGGATACACGGTCCTTAATCGCGATTTGCACAATGGCATCATCTTCTTTGCTCCAATTACTGCAGCTTCATCTGGCTGCGTAGCATCCGATCAAGGAGTTTGTCTGGGAGAATACGGACCAGTCGGGTCAGCAGTGCGGAATCGCGACCGACTGTATAGCGGGTGCGCGGCTTACTTACGTGGATGGCTCGTGAAACCACATCTGCCACTTTCTCGGGGCGGATACCGTCCGTTGCCCACGTTTCAGCCTGAGCCTTCACGGCATCAAAAAGACGATCATGGCGTCTGTGCTGGTCCGGCGTCATCAATTTGGCCAGCCGCTCCGCCGTCGTAATCCCTTGCTCCGACAGGCCCGTGCTGACACCACCCGGAGTGATCATGATTACCTTGAGGCCAAACGAGGACATCTCCCTGCGAAGACTGTCATTGATCGCTTCCATAGCATACTTTGCAGCCGAATAAATTCCGAAACCGGGCATAGAGACCTTGCCGCCAAGCGAACCGATATTGACCACGCGCCCGCCGCTGTTCAGCAATGCCGGGGTAAGCGCCTGAATAACCGCGACCTGCCCGATCACGCTGACTTCGATCTGGCGGCGAAATTCATCAAGCGGAACCATCTCAAGAGGTGCATTAACGGCGATGCCGGCATTGTTGACCACGGCCCGCAAGGGACGACCAAGCGGATCTTGCTCCACCTGTTCGGCCAGCGCCTTCAGTGTGTCAATATTGGTAACATCGACGATCACCGGTTCGATATTTTGGCGTTTAATCTTGTCGGCGTCTTCCTGGCGACGAACCCCCGCCAACACGTGAAATCCTTCAGCGGCGAGCTGCTCCGCAGTAGCCCTGCCGATGCCGCTGGACGTACCCGTTACGACAACCAGCTCTTGAGTTTTAAATGACATAGTAACCCTCCTAGGTTTGATAAGATCACTGTATAGCACTGTTATACGGGTATTATAGCACCGCTATACCAAGCTGTCTATAGCAGTGCTATATATTTTTACGAAGGGTTGTCCTGCGGCCTGGAGATCATCGAATCCATCTGAAAATGAAAAAGATCGCCATCCTGCTTGGATAGCGATCTCTCTTAGGTGCCACTATTTGTGCACCTTCATCTTTACCATGAAACCAAACAAAGCCCCAATTGGGGCTTTGTCTGGAGTCTCAAGGCTCTGTCATCGAATCCCTCATTTTGAATCAACGTCCGACCTTTGGATCGATCAAAATGATCTGCATCACGCTTTCTCGAATGAGGTCAATAACGTCGGGCTCGGGTTGGGGTGCCTTGCGAATTTGGGCCGTCACATACAGCCAAGAGGCCGTATTGGCGGAAGCCCAAACAAGATCTGCCGCAGCTCGGGCTGACACAGCCAATTTGCCTTCGGCATCGGCTCTCTGAATATTTCGCACTAGTGCTTGGTGCGACTGATCCGCCGCCTCGATGTGGGCGCCCTCGAGCAACCGTCCCATCATTGCTGCATAAATCCGGGGACGGGCTGCCGCAAAGCGGACATAGTCATCCCATCCTTGACGAAGGGCCACCTCTGGTATGGTCGACTCCACTGCGGCAATCTTGCTTTCAAATAACTGTTTGAACGCTTCCACTATAGCTGCACTCAGAAGTCCATCGGCATTGCCGAAATGGTGGTAGAGCGTAGGAGCCGTAACCTGCGCGATTGTAGTTACGGCCCGCGTCGAAAACTGTGCTCCACCCTCCTCTTCGAGTACCTTAAGAGCAGCTGCTAATATTTTGTCATATGTGTTCATATGTCCATTATAGCAGTGCTATATGCATATGTCCATGACGAAGGTTTATGCCTGTGTCTATAAACCAGCCCCCCGTCCTCGAATTCAGCTTGCTACGGAAGAACCCTCGTAGGCACTGTTTTTCGGATGAGGACGAAACCACGATGCGGCAAGGGCCAAGAGGGAAGTGCCTATTAGCGCAATGATGACCCAGCGATAGCCGTGAATAATGAATGCAAAATCAACGTTCGAAATCACAGCGTTTTTTCCGGAATACAGCACGTTCTTCATATGGGTCGGTAGCGCCGCACTGACCATGGTTAAAGAAAGGGCCGTACTCAGCACCTGGCCCAAGTTATAGAGCATGGACCGCAGCCCATTGGCCACCCCTCGGCTGTTCTCGGGAACGGACGACATGATCTCCATCGTATTGGGAGTAAGGAACAAGCCCGTCCCGATCCCGATGAACAGCATCCCGCATGCGGTGACCCCGTAAGGGAAATCCCCTCCCAGTACGGATAAGAGCAGCAGTAGTCCTGCTATGGATAGGAGTATTCCAAGCGAGGATAGGACTCGTAGGGCGATTCGCTTGGTTAACATCCCGGCAATGGGCGATATGATCAACATTCCTATTGTAATGGGAAGAATCCTTAGACCGGCCTCAAGTGCGTCATGATGGAAGGCAAATTGGAAGTATAGCGCGAAAAGCAGGGCAACCGCCGTGCGAGCAAAGGAATGAAAGAAGGTAGCGATATTCGCCATACTGAACGTCCAATTTCTGAAAAGGCTTAGTTCCAGCAAAGGTGAAGCCGATCGATGCTCATACCATAAAAATATAGGGGTTATGATCGCGAATACAGCAAAACCTCCCATCACTTGCTTGTCTCCCCAGCCGAGTTCTCCCCCCTTGGATAAAGCTATGATTAGACCAGCTAAAGCGATAAAGACCAGGATACCGCCATATCGATCGACTTTGGGAAGAGGCCCTGTCCGCGGCTTCTCTCTTAGAATCCGGAGGCCCCAGATGAGAGCCATGATCCCGAAAGGAACATTGAACCAGAACACCCACCTCCAGCCCCAAGCCGTCGTGACCAGGCCGCCAACGACAGGGCCAAGCACCTGCGCGATGGAAGCGGACAAGATATTCAGACCTAGACCGGTGCCAAGCTTCGATTTGGGAAAAGCATCGGTGATTAGCGGCGTTGTGTTCGTCACCACGAGAGCCCCTCCGGCAGCCTGTATGACGCGGAGAAGAATGAGGATCTCTGCATTTGGGGAGTAGCCAAGAAGCAGACTGGTTACGGTAAAGACGGCCAACCCGATTAAGTACATCCTTTTTCTACCGAAAATATCGGAAATTTGGCCAAAGACCAAGATCAGAATGGTGTTAACCAGCATGTAGGAAAGTAAAATCCAACTTGAGCTTGCTGCATCTGCGTGAAAATACCGGCTTATTTCCGGCAATGCGACATTTAGCGTTCCGATATTGACCAGAACCAGAAACGCACCGAGACTGGTTACGGATAGGACATACCAGGGGTACATCCGATCGTTCTGGGGTCGTTTCCTTTGAGTCATAGAGATCAACCTCATGCAATAACCTTACGATCTCTCTTCCGAAAAGGTTGAGATGATCTCTTGTGTGGTCCGAATACGCCCGATGCGCGGGAAAATGTGGCCTTTTACGTAATCATGTTCGGCTTGAGAGAATCCGGTCATCGCATCAATCGCAAAAATCTGCTGATAGCCATGCATAAACGCTTCTCGTGCAGTCGTATCCACACCAAGTCCGGTTGCGATGCCGCATAAAACGATGGTCTCGATTCCCCTGCGGCGGAGCTGCAGGTCGAGCTCTGTTCCATAAAAGGCCCCCCACTGCTTCTTGGTAATGATGTGGTCTGTATCGGCGACCCGCATTTCGGGGACGATCTCATCCCATCCCTCAGGCAGTTTCAGTGCAGGTGCAGGCGTATCCAGCTTCGGTTTAGGGATATCCTTCAGGTCTTTGCTCGATACCCGGACCAGGGCAACCATAGAGCCCTGCTTACGGAATCTATCTGCCAAGACGGCGGCGTTGGACACCACCTGCTCGGCGGAATAAGGGGCGTATTGGTTCCCTAACCACTTTTGCAGATCAATGACAACCAGTGCTGTTTTTTGCGGATCAAACAACTTTTCCATACCGACATTCTCCTCACCATTCTTATTTGACTTTAAGTTAGAAATATTGAACCCTTGGTCATTTGACTTGATGTTTTATATTTTGTACGATGGTTCATGGTAAGTCAAGCGGGGAGGTTTTATTTATGAGTGTAACAAGGGAAGAAGTAGTACAATCAGCAGCCAAGCTTTTTAAAGAACGTGGATTTCTTTCGACGACGATCCAGGATATTGCCGATGATTGCGGTATTTCCAAAGGGTCGGTCTATAAATACTTCCCTTCGAAGGAAGACATCTTTAGTGAGGTATTTGATCAATGCCATAACCACTATTTTGATCAAGTCGATGAGCTGACACATCGTACCGGACTATCGCCGGAAGAACAATTTGTGCAGCAGATCGTTTTGCGATTCCGCTATTTTATGGAGTACAAACATATTCTGGTCGAATTTACTGAGCTCCCTATTCAACAGGATCCCAAGTTCCAACCGCTCAGACACAAGGTTAGGGGGCGGCTCATAAGGTGGCATAGCGAGTGCTTGCTCCATGTGTTTGGCGAGGATATCCAGCCGTTCCTATGGGATTTAGTTGCCATCTATCGGGCGATTCTGAAGGAATATCTATTTTGGATTGTATATGAGGAGAAGTCGTTATCACTTGAGGAAACGGCGAAGTTCATCTTGGACAAGCTCCATGTGCTCGTTAAGCATATGAGAACGTCCGATCTGAAGTCTTTGCTGAACCAAGCTTCATTCGAGAGGTATTTGAACTGGGGATTCGAGGACCGTCAGGGTGAGAAGGAGCAGATTCTTAGCGAACTGTTTCGGGAGATGGATAAGGCCATTAACACAATCCCGGCCGGTGCCGTACATCGTTCGGAAATAAGGGAGCTGTACCGTTTTATCCAGACAGAGGCTAGCAAGGAGACAGCGAATCATCCGTTGATACAGGCCTCGCTGCACTATTTGGAGAGGGAGAAGGAACTTAAAAGTCTGGTCGTTCAGTTGAGGAATATTATATTCTCGGGTGCTTAGATTGATGGGTAACTAAAGATAAAGAGCAAAACATAAGTTTTGCTCTAAAAATATTTATATTTCATTCTCTTGCCTATTTCAGCATTTCCCCATTTTTTCCCTGTTGTACTTTTTTGATTATTAATTAAATATGTCCTGAACTGTTTGTACATCCAACCGGCAACCAGGGATAGTAGGATATAAAACATTGCCAACGGCGAGTTTGGAAAAAATGTTTTTATTGCAGTTACTACAAAACTTTCATTCATTTTGATCCCCTTACATAATTAGCACTTGTGTATAATTACGTCGACAATGTTCTATAGTTTCAGAGCACTATTAGTTAACTTTTATATAGGCCTCTACTCTGAGCAAAGGCTACTTGATCTGCTCGATCGATAGACTCAGCTTATAGTTCCCATACTTTAGTATCTCCTCTAATAGCTTGTTCAACTCCGTACCGTTGCTGATCCGAACACGCAGCCAATAACAGCCTTCTCCGCCTACGCGATGCACCTCCGCCACTGATTCGGTCGACCGGACGAAGTTTCGAAAGGCTTGATGTGCTTGATTCGAGTTCATGAAGACAATAAGAAAGGCATGAACATTTAATCCGATCTTCTCAGGATTCCAACGCAGCGTATAACCATCAATAACGCCGCTGTCTTCCAGCTTTCGCACCCGCGCGCCAACGGCCTGCCCTGTAAGATGGACGATCTCTCCGATCTCCTTGTAGGTAAGGAGCGCATTATTTAGCAAAACTTCCAGAATCCTCAGATCTGTATCGTCAATAGCTTGGTTGGCCATTTGGCATCCACTTCCTTTCACAACGTAAGCAAACCCGCCTGAATTCGTTCATCAAGCTATGTAGTGAGTCCTGGGACTACTGCTAAAATTAATATTATCACAGCTCAATTTTTCGGGAGGAATTCAGATGAACATTATGAGCCGGACGAAAACAGACACCTCCAGTGTGATGTTATCGACGGATAGGAGCTTGCTCAACCTACCCTTTGTCTACCACTATCTACATGAGCATATGTACTGGGCGAAAAATCTAACGTTTGACGCTTTCGAGAGGGCCGTCGCCCATTCGGCAATCGTGGTCGGTGCGTACGATTCCTCGGTGAATGGACAACTGGTCGGATTCGCTCGGGTCGTCTCGGACTGCGCAACTTTCGCCTACCTGACCGATGTCTTCGTCATATCTAAGTTTCGTGGACAAGGCTTGTCCAAGAGGATGATGGAGATCATTGTAAATCATCCGGATCTGCAAGGACTGAGACGATTCTTACTTGTGACCGAAGATGCGCAGGAGCTGTACGCCAAGTTCGGATTTGAACTACTGAAGGACACAGCAAACTGGATGCAAATATACAAAGGATAACGTGGAAAGGCACCCAATCGGGTGTCTTCTTAAAAATTTTAGTCAAATATAGATATCATTGTTGTATGATTGACATCCGCCTGAACCATCTTCAAACTGTTTTTTTGGGATTAACCGGTGAGTAGTTCAAGAAGCTCCACTTCATCGGAACAGCATGAGAAATAAATCTCACAGCTTCTATATGAAACTCAATGACTCTTTCCGCTGAAGGAAAGCTGTCCACGATCTTCGCATCCCAATGCACCTCGGTCACACCACTCATTTGCAAAATATCGCCAGTCTCAAAATTGAGGAATAGCAAGCCCGCTTGGGGATGCCCTAACAAATTCCCAAGTGTGTTGAACATCGAGTTGCCTTTGTAATCGGGAATCCATAACGTTCTCGTATCCTTTACCTGAACAAAACCTGGCATTCCTCCACGATGCGAAACATCCATCCCATATTCAGCATGATGGCTTGCAATAAAAAGTGTATCTGCCTGTGTGACTATTTGCATCATAGGTTCACTTAAATTTGTACCAGTGACATAGTCATGTTTGTCATTTCTATTCGAAGTTCCTGTCCAAGCACGAGCTTGAATATACTTAGGACAATTAGAGTAAACCTGATCAATATGGAACAAAAAACCCCCTTCATCCCGCCTTTGTATTCTTCCATTCAAACGCATTCTTCGTCTCGTCTCAAAATCAACAGCTATTAAAGCTAAAGGAGCGCCTGCACCAAGTGTATCTTCAGAAGGATCTTGTACATACGGAAGGGCATTCACGCGGATCGTCTCCGAATCTAATACTTCAATGAAACCAGGAGGACCTTGCAAGAAAGATGCCCAAACACAATTATCACCTTGAATCACACCAGTGAACAGGAGAGGCTGCTGCTCCAAAAATTTCTTGGCCACTTCGGGAATTTGGGTATAGATGTCCTTTTTGCGTTCAGCAATTTCCCGCACACCAGCCCGTTCCTGAATACGAATCTCATCGGGATGGTACTTCATTAGAAGAATCCACAAGCTTTACCATTCGTCGTTGAGCACTGATGACCGCTAATTCCATGCGATGTATAGATTTCCAAGCGGATGCCGTCTGGATCTTCGAAGTAAATACCCCCAGAATCAGCGCCCTCTTGATGAGCTACGATCCCCTCATAAATAAGTGTCACGTTATGTACTCGTAATTTCTCCTCGATTTTCTTCACTTGTTCAACAGAATCGACTTCAAACGCAAGATGATGCAGACCTGGTAACTCTTTAGAGAATGCTCCACTGCTTTGCTGCCATAATGTAAGTGTTGTTTTCTCATCCCCAAAAATTGCAAATGCTTTTCCAATTTCATCAGAACGAGACTTCAACTTAAAACCAAGGATATCCTCGTAAAAACGAACCGAACGCTCCAACTCCGTCACATTTAAACCGACATGACCCAATAACATAAAACCACTCCCTAACCATCGTATTTTTCTTACAGGTATTATAATACACTTAAATTTCTAACCTGTAAACATAAATTTTACCGGTTATATTCACTTCTCCCTAGATCTATATAACAAAAGGGCTAGATCACCCTCTTAACCGAGGAAATCTAACCCTTTATTCAACATTACTAATGTTATTCAGCTTCTTGCTCTATTTTTTTCATGCGATGATAGTGGTTGTTGACTTTGACGCGGTTTCCACACTTCTCCATACTGCACCATTGGCGTTGCTGATTTTTGCTTTTATCGTAAAAATAGAGAATACAAGCGGGGTTCTTACATTTTTTTAATTTAGCCGGAGAAATTGAAGTCATAAATTGTGCAATTTCATCTAAAAATAATCCCGGCAAGTTATCGACCGAATATTTTCTTACCATCTTCAGAATAGATTGTTCTTGGTTTACTTGTAAATAACTGCGATAATGCAGCAAATGTGTATTTAAATCTTCAAACATGAAGTCAGGCAGCTTCCTTTGGTTAATGATCTCTTCCATATAATTTTCTAATCTCTCTCTAATCGCCAATACTTTACTTAGGATTTCTTCCTGATCATGCTGTGAGAGAGATAAAGGGTCTCCCTCAATCAGAGACAGTCGATCCGTTTCTTGAAGCCATCGGACAAGACCTTCACAATTGTTTAGCAGTTCCGTTCGTATTCCCTTCACATTTTTCCGTGTGTTCACAAAGTCGGTTACAAAGTGGTTACCAATGAAAATAAACGTTGATTCGTCCATCATACTCTCCTTACAAAATGAATTTTGTTAGCTCAACTATAACCAATTAAACAATCGTTAACAAGTTACATTTCGCGGAGATATCCTTCAATTCTTATTTCCATTCGTAACCCTACTTTCCGCTGTACCCATGTAGATGCCCCAGATAGCTCCATTGAGGTCCGCTTGCATTTCCAGCCGGCAACGAATAAAAACGTGATGAATCCCTACTTTATGAAGGGATCATCACGTTTTTATGAGTTTCGGTTCATCTCCAGGCAGAGAGTTATGATTATTGGGCCGAGGAAGCCTCTCTGAATCCGGATGTTTTATGAGTACCATCGCAAAATGGCTGTGTCTTTGATTGTCCGCAGCGGCAAACGGCTATCGTATCGCTGGTTTGAAAAGCGTTTCCACTTCCATCCACCAGTTCGAAGCTCCCTTGAATAACAAAAGGTCCCTCATCGTACTTTGTAATTTTTACTTTAGACATGTTTCGTTTCACCTCCTTTACGAGAAGTCAACCAAACTTGTTTGAGTGATTTCGTGTTGGTCACGGCTACATGCAAACAGGCGACCAGCAGTAGTAGGTCGAACTCATAGCCAGTGTTCGTATTCGAGATGAAACCGACGGCGAGCTTCACCTTAAATAAGGCGGTCAGAAGAATAAGACTAAATAGGATGGCTAGATATCGCGAGCCGATTCCAATGATCATGATGATGCCTCCAAGCAGTTCAATCCATGGGAGTACATGACCGAAAAATGCTGCCAGTGGAAATCCCTGACTATACAGCCATTCCGACAAATTAGAATATCCCCATTCTAATTTGAATTTCCCATGCATGAAAAAAATGACTCCCGTCAATATGCGCAGAACGGTATTGGCGTAAAAACTCATGCTGTACATTTGAAAAACCGAACCCCTTTCGTAATTAGTTTCATAATCAACAATTGATTACGCAACTAAATATAGCACCTGGTTAGTTGCTCAGTCAACAAATATTTGGTTGATCATACAACAAAAATGATTTATATTGTTTTTAACGAATGGGGGATGAACGATGGATAGGTTATCGGAAAAAGAGTTGACTGCTTGGCGGTTGTTTATAAAAGCTCATGCCAAAATCATAGAGTTCATTGAGCGGGATTTGGCCGTACAGATGAAAGTCCCGCTAACCACATACGATGTTTTGATCGCTTTGTTTGAGGCACCCGATCGCAGGCTTCGCTTTTCAGAATTAAATCGGAAAGTGGTCTTGAGTAAAAGCGGCTTAACAAGGATGATCGACCGACTGGAGCGCGAAGGATTAATTCAAAGAGAAAAAAGCGAAGAGGATCGACGGGGTGCATATGCTGTTCTCACGGATGAAGGGGAAAACCAGCTGCGTAAAGCTTGGCCTATATATGCAAGGGGGATCAAGCAGTATTTTGCCGCCTCTTTATCTGATGAGGAAGTAGAGACTCTGACACGTTCTTTTGGCTTGATCTATCAAGAGCTGCAATCTTCGGAGGAAATAGAGGGGAAAAATCATGAGAGAAAGTAGCGCTACAGTTGAAAGGGTAATGGTGGCTGAAGACCCGACAACATTTGTTACTCGCTCCTTGCCATATATTCAGATTGAATTAGGGGGGATTCCTGGAGATCGTCATTACGGCTTGTTACGTCCTGCGGATTCCAGGCAAAAAGTTTATCCTCGGGGTATGCTGATTGCCAACAGACGCCAAATCAGTATCGTTTCGAAAGAGGAATGTGAGTGCATTGCCAATAGACTGGATCTCCCTGAAATAAAGCCGGAATGGCTTGGGGCCAATATGATCATTAGCGGATTTGAGAAGCTCACAGAACTACAACAAGGGGCCAGGTTGATTTTTCCGGATGGAACGGGATTGATCTGTGAAGGGGAGAACCTGCCGTGCATTGGACCCGGAAGGGTGATTGAAAAAATGTACAATCAGGTCGGGCTTAGCCAGAAATTTGTGTCTGCTGCTAAAAAATTGAGAGGTATCGTTTGTTCCGTGGAGAGGGAAGGCCGGATTTCGGAAGGCGACACGATCGCATTTTTTTAACTCTCATCGCGCATCTCACCACCAGCGAGACCTCCCTCAATCGCTTCGGATAGCTATAGTTATGGTGCTTGTTGAGTTAGCTTGCTGCTCGTTAAAATAACTTAGCAGAATATATATCAGACAGATAACCAACCTATTATAGCAAGGAACCTCTCCGACTTTTTTGCAGAAAGCATCATTCCAGGCGAGTGCATCCACCGCGGACCAGTGATAAGGGCCGGATAAGGTTCGAGCTTTTCAAGCAATATCCTCAACGAGGATGCAACTCGAAAGTCTTTTTGTAATTCATCGGTCGGTCGATGTCCGCATAGTGCGTACATATAAAGCAATTCGTGGCGATTCAAACGCAGCGCTTTGCCCAAGCTCCCCAATACTTGTGCAGATGGGTTGTTATCCCGGCCTTGTTCCAACCATGTATACCAAATATTGCTCACACCGGCCATATCGGCCACTTCCTCACGCCTTAAACCTTCCGCGCGGCGATGTGGCATCGGCTCTATGCCAAATTCTTCAGGTTTCAGCCTTGTACGTCGCTTTCGCAAAAAATCTCCCAATTCCTTGCGTCGTTTCTCCTCTTCCATCGCGAATAACATCTCCTTATAAGGATTTTTATCAATCTGGAAGATGCAATTGCCTTACGTTTAAAAGAGTACCATAAAACAGTACCCCATAATTTACGTTACTTGTGGTAAGGTTCATCGTAACGGGCAAACGGCGAAATAACGAAAGGAGTTGGTACCAACTCCTTTCATGTCTATAGGCTCTTAGTTAACAATAAGTCATCCAACTACACACTAAGCATGTTGCATATCTACTTGTTGGTATGGATTTGTTATGGATGAATCTAATTCACCACCACTCCCCCATATACCAAACTCAGTAACACGACCACTATTTTTAATGTAGAAATTTGTAGCCGCAAGTATCTCCTGATATTTAGACGGTAAATCAACTGTCCGATTAATTGAAGGCTGGACAATAACAATTCTAGAAGTAAATAATTTGTTTTCCTTTAACGATTTTTCAAGTTTTTGAAAATGACCTTTTTTCATCTTACAGTGATCACTTCTTCTGCGATCCCTGATTTTCTCAAGTAGCGTCCCTCTTGATTTCAACCATATAATTGACTTTATTGCTTGCTGTGTAACCTCATAGATATCACCTAAATCGGAATTATATCTTTTGCCTCCCATAGCCTTAACATGGTAGAGCACTACCTCAAGCTTATGGTCCGTTTCTCTAATTGTAATATAATCGGCAATTTCACCTGATCCATGATCATAAATCAAATAATCAAAATCATCCTGCTGAATTAATATTTCCTCTAGGCCATCCTGAATTGCTCTCAGTCCCTCAGATGCCTCACCAAATTCAATTCGAATATCTATTTTGTATCTGCCCCAATCGATACTCTTAATGTTTTCAGATGAAAAGATAATAGCATTCGGTTCTCCTATACTTATTTCATGTCCCTCGATTATTGCATCATCTGTTGTTTTAAAAATAAAGGGATAATTATTTAGATATTCAACCAAACTCACTCTGTTTCTTCCATCTTTTAGAAATATCGTAGACTCGGCACAGTAGCAGGTTCCATCAACCCTGCAAACAATTGTATCCGAAAATCCCAAAATACTTACTTCAACTTGAATTTCCATTTCGGAAATAGAAATAATCTTAATTTCTGCGTCCATCAATATTGTATCTGATACTTCTGATGGATTTTTCATTACCACAGGAGATGAAGAATACGTTCTATCTGAAAATAGGCAAAAGAACACTGTTTCCGGAAAATTCTTAAGTCTATGAGGCAGTGGCATCAAATCATAGTTAGTATTTGTTTTTACTTTTATTGATTCGTTTGCAATTTTGAGCCCATATGAATCACACCACTTAACATATTCCGGTATAAGCAAATACGAACTGCTCCAAATTTTTGATCCACTGCTATAGCCTATGGTAACTGGCCCCGCATCAGCAACAGCTTTGCAGAAAACATGGCCAGCTGAATACATCCTTCCGGTAGCAGGATCAATTGTAGAAGCTACATTCGAGCCAGCATAGATTCGATACGACTCTCCAGACTCTGCAAATCGATTTTGCATGCCTGTATTAAACATTTCAAACTCTTGCAACTCTCCTAGCACACGATGAATTTCATTTCTTGGCACTTTATTATAATTAGTAGTAAATGCCTCTGCAATTAATTGATAGTCTATTTCACTTTTCATTTGTGAATAAATGAACAGAAGTGAAGTTTCTTTTTGAAAATGAATAATAAAAAGGAAGTTTTGAACATCTAATACTTGTTCGGTATTAGACCATATCGGGCGGTTCTTAATTGTTCCGATACCTATAACTGTGTTGTCCGAAAGATTTCTAAATACATTTTCACCAACGCCACATATTTTAGGAAAAACGCCATTTATATTAAAATCTGAGATGTGATAAATTTTTGCATGACAGTTCGGCCTTATGCTATGCAAAGAGAGTGTATCGTCTGATGAAAGACTTCCGTCATTTCGAATATATTCTCCAAGATTATTTTTTATTTCTTCCTCTTTCCTTATTGTTCGTTCACTCATATCCACTATCATTTCCTGCCATACAGCATCACTTGTATAGAGTTTATAGTTTTCTATTATTAACTCGTCATCATTCATGGCAATAAACTTTGCCGCACTAATATTTTCTGCATTAGTTCGTGCAAATCTTCCAATAAATTGAAGCGTACTAGCAAGAGACTTATGTGGTGTATGAATAGCTGCAATTTTTAAATTTGGGAAATCAAATCCTTCGCCTAACATATCAACGCAAATGATACCATCTATATTCTTGTTCTTTAATTCGCTAATACATTGCTCGACAACTCTATACGACATAGAACTATCTATCCTTTTAAGAGTCAGTTCCGTCTCATTTTGATAAAGTTGCTCTAGTTGCTTAGCTTTTTCCCGGGTATCCGTTCTAACCATTAGAAAGTGATTGTACCCTTGTTGCCTATCATTAAAGAATACACGTTCTGCTTCTTTTGCAATAAGCATATCTTTATCTGGCGCTTCTTCAATTGGAATATATCGAACTTCGCCAAATATTCCATCGCGATATGCCATAGACAATGGATATGTATATACTATCTCACCTTTTAATTCTTTACGATCCATACGAAAAGGGGTGGCAGTAAACAGCATTTGAGTTGAATCCTTCATATTTAACAGAATCTGTTGCCAAGTTTGAGCAGGCACATGATGTGCTTCATCTATGAGCACAAGATCAAATTTATCTTTAATATTATTTTCAGACAATGATAAAGCACATTGAGGTGTTGCAATTATCACATCTGAAGTAATAACATCATCTTGAATATCATTAGAATATTTTTTTTTAAGTTCATAAACCGACGGCGGGGAAATTCCTCCAATAAAAACAGATGCCTTTTTTAGTGTCTTAAGTTCGGTAAAATCCTTATAGATTTGTCCACGGACCATTACACTTGGAGTAACAATCAATACTTTACTGCTCAGTGTTATGTATGGTGTCATCATCAAAACTGCTGTCTTTCCTGAACCTGTAGGCATAACGACAATACCAGCATTCTTTTTACTTAGCGAATTAAACGAAGCAATAGCATGAATTGCACCTAGTTGAGCATTTCTCAGACCAATTGTACTATCAGTTGAGATAGGATATCTTAGTTCATAATAATTATCCG
This sequence comes from Paenibacillus zeisoli, assembly GCF_003994465.1. Classification (GTDB taxonomy): domain Bacteria; phylum Bacillota; class Bacilli; order Paenibacillales; family Paenibacillaceae; genus Fontibacillus; species Fontibacillus zeisoli. Next base: position 561,566 of record NZ_RZNX01000002.1, read on the forward strand.
AGAAGTGGCTCATAATACAAGTTCCCCCTTATTTACTAAATACAATAAAACCCATTTTAAATTATCTTATCAAATTTTGTCGGAATATTCACTCATGTTAGACCACATTACTTTTTATCTTTCAAAGTCGTTTATCACTCAACTGGTCTAGAGCACGAAGAGCCTCTGAAACTCAATGTTCCAGAAGCTTAGAAATGTATTGGGCCACTATCATTAACACTTGAATTTTTTTCTCTGCTACTTATGTTTCGGTTCACCGTAACATCGCTGAGGCAAAATCGAAAGGCACCCAGGGCGGGTGCCTTCTTAGCGCATAGGAGACCTCTCTCCGTTAATTCCACTACTGCGATATCTTCAGCGTCTGAGCCCTGGTACCAATGAACACACCCGCCGTCTTCATAAAGCGTAGCCAAGAATGTCGTCCATTTACAACCACTAATCCATACTATAAAATTCGGCACCAGTTGATGTCGATTATTAAGCCGTCCAACATTTTCGCAAAGACGCGGAACCGTTCTTGAACTTCCTTCCAAAGCATTCCGCCACCTCCAGTGCATGTTACAAATCTTTTAATTACAACCATGTAATTTATCCAACACACCTGAATTTTTAGCATTATTATAAATATATAAAGCCATTTCAGATTGGTACGCATACCTATTAGCCCTTAAAAAGGGCATCCATTTCGCTTCAATTACATCTCTTTTAATCATATTAGTATGCGTGAAAATATTATTGGTTGATTGGATTAATATATCGCTATTGTTTGAGAACCCATCTACTCCTGACTTTCCAAAAATCTCATTCTTTTTATAAATTCCCCTCCATTCATTAGGCATGAAAGAAACCCATTGATCATTAGGGGCGATTTCATTCAGAACTCGTGCCACTTTTGTTGCTCTGTGCAAATTCCAATTAAAATTAGTATTTATAATTGACCCGGTAAGAATAATACAGTTAAAGAAGACTGGTGTGAATTCTTCAAAACCCTCTAAATAAGAAGCGATAATATGAGAGCCATAAGAATGAGCTATTATAGAAATTCTATATTTAGGATATCGCATGTGTAAATCATAGATCCACTCTCTAAAGTCGTCCAAAATTTTCTGTCTTTTCTTTGGATTAATTAGTAAATCAGGAGTATTATATTCATAAATATACGGAGCGAATATCCACCCTTGACTACTAGCAATTGGAGCAATCTCTGCATTCCATTTCCCTTGACTTAGAAGCCCGTGAATAGTGACAAGCACTCCTTGATGATCATTCACTTCATGTATACGTCTATCTGTATATGCTCTCTTGATAATTTCAAATGTATTGTCGTTCACTTCTTGCTTTGTTGTCCACTCCTTACCTTCCGAGTATAGATCAATCTGGATCATACCTACTTTTCTTCCAAAACGATTGTTTAGAAAAAGTTCAACGTAAGATACAACCTCGTCCTCATGCTCTAGAGAGATATACATGATGTCCAACTTCGTTTGCTCAACTATCAGTTCTTCTGTACGAGAGGGTACGTCCTTATCTCTATTAAATACAATAATACAATCTATGTCGCCTGGATCGCTTTTATTGGTCACAAACGATCCACCAACAAATAAATATCTTGCATTTCTACTCAATGCGTAATCAAAGATATCTGAAATGGTCTTTTTAAACCCATTTCTATATTCAGAAAAACTAAAAAAGTTAATGAATTCATCCGCTGAACATAGGTGAATACCTTTGGGGAGTTCACCAGTCGATGTGAAATTAGGTATACTACTCATAATTAATCTCCACTCTATAATATAATTTTTTGTATCGAATTACCTTGGTTTCTTTGCCTCAATACAATTTCACAAATCTAAAACCTTCGGTACAAGAACAGGCAGAGAGAAAACGGCGTAATGGTAAAAGTTAAGAGACCGTCCTCGTTGACGGTCATCATCCACCGATAGTTAACCAAGAATTGTCGGACAAGGTTTAGCTAGGACTGTGGAGTGCTTCTCCTACAATCCTTCTTGTAAAACCAACGGTGCTTCTGCTATTTCCCGTAACAATTCTTATACTTCATAGGTATTCCCGATCTGTAATTAATTCTTCCGTAAGGGCACGGTTCATTTCTGCCCAAATAACCCATTTCTATATCATTATTCCCCATTATTTAAACAACTTCTAGTCGCTCGCCTAAAGGTGAATTTTTCGCTCTACTTATGATACGGTTCCCCCCGATTTATCTTCACCGCCCGGTAAATCTGCTCCACTAGCACCAGCCGCATTAGCTGATGCGGCAGGGTCATGCGCCCGAAGCTGAGCTTCGTCTGGGCGCGCTTCAGCACCTCGTCCGATAGGCCGTTCGAGCCGCCGATCACAAAGGCGACGTTGCTCGTCCCGTAGGTGCCGAGCTTGTCCAGATGGGCAGCAAGGTCCTCGCTGGACCACAGCTGCCCGCCAATGGCAAGGGCAACGACATGAGTATCCGCCTTGATGTGCGCCAGAATGCCCGCGCCTTCGCGCTCCTGCACCTGGCGCATCTCCGCGTCACTCATGTTCTCGGGCGCTTTCTCATCTGGCACTTCGTGCACAGACAAGCGCAGGTAAGGCGCAAGGCGCTTACTGTACTCGGCAATGCCTTGCACGAGGTATTTCTCCTTCAACTTTCCTACACACACGATCTGTATATTCATTGCGAAACCGCTCCTTATTTGCACTTAGTATGATGCTAATTCTAACACTGCCGCAATCGCAGATAAAGGCGGGGCTGCGGCCGGGCAGCACGACGCTGCCCGGCGAATAGAAAAGAACGATCGCGCGGAGCATCCGGAAGCGATCGTTCTTTTGCAAGTCCCACTGTGGTATAACCTTGTGCGAATAACGCGGCAGACAGCTAGCCAAGGCGGGTACCATACAGGCTGTGCAAGCACTAATGGTCACACAGTCCGATACTTCGGATCCGCTGTGGGGAAGCTGCCGCTCCCGGATGTACTCGCTTCCAGCATACTCAGCCATATCCCCCCACATCTCTTCCATTGCCCCATTTTTGCCGAAATCCCAACCCTCCCCTGCAAGGTCTGCATACACTGCATTATCAAACAGCCGGAGGTGATCATCTTGTACGAATACGGACATTGTCACAGAAAGTCCCACCGTCACCACAAGAAAGTGAAAGTGGTTGTTTTGAAACCTGGTCAAAAAGCAATTGTCGTATGTAAGAAACACAAAAAAGAACAGCACAGAAGATACTGGTAACTGTCTTTAGGTTGGGAAGCGAAGGCCCTTTCATAGGGTCTTCGCTTTTACTATTTTCATAGAGGCCAAGCCATTTCAGGTTCCACTCTGCAATCTAAAAATCCAATTTAACTCACTTGCGAATAAGCCACCCCTGCTGCCTGGTTCCGGCCGCTGCTCTTTGCCTTGTAGAGCTGCTTGTCCGCTGCTTCTACCAGAGTTCGTCCATCCTTCCCAGGGACTGGCACCATGCAGGCTGCGCCAGCACTGATGGTAACACAGTCCGATACCTCGGATCCGCTGTGGGGAAGCTGCCGCTCCCGGATCTTCTCGCACATGGCCTCGGCAGTCTCCATGACCAAGGTAAGCTCATAACCAGGGAGAATCACTGCGAATTCTTCGCCGCCATAGCGGGTTAGTACTGCTGCAATCTCCCTTTGATCCAGCGAGGCTTTCAGCGTCTGGGCCACCTCCCGAAGGCATTCGTCACCCTGAAGATGCCCGTAGGTATCATTGTATTTTTTGAAAAAATCCACATCGATGAGCATAACAGATAGCGGTAAGCCCTCTGTCTGGCATCGCTTAAGCTGCATGTGGAGCTGATCGTCGAAATACCTCCGGTTATACACCCCCGTCAGACCGTCGATCACGGACCACTCCCTCAGCTGAAGATTAAGCTCTTCCAGCTTCCTGTTGCTCTCAGCAAGCTCCAGGGTTCGATCCCTCACCTTCGTATCCAGGCTGTCATTTACGAGGGCCAATTCTTCTGCTAACTGCTCCGTCTTATTAAAAGCGAGCGAAAGCTTCTTGGAGAGAACGAGAGAGAAGCAGAACGTGAACGCCGCAACGCCTACAGCATTGGAGCTAAGCTCGGCCACACTAAGAATGGACCCAAAAACATCGAACAACACGGCCAAAGCGAACACAATGTACCCCGCCAAGGCATATATAGCGCCTTCCCGTTTATGCATAGCCGCCCGTACTATGGCGTACAAGGCATAGATCGCGGCCAACACCGCCAAGATCTGATAATACAGAAGGATCTGGTAATAGATATTTGCTGGAGTGACGATCGTGAACAGCGTGTACAGAGCCGCTGCAGCCGTGACAACCTTGATGAACATAGTCGATACTTCAGCGGGGAACAGCTTCTTGAGAAATATTCCGATTAGCGGAACCCCAATATAGAAGCAGATATATTCAATCCTTGAGGCCAGCTGCCAGGAGAAGTCCGGAAATACCTTCGTGAGGAATACCTCATCTACCGTAAGACTGCGCAGAGCCACATCGAAGCAGAACACGCCAAAATACAGCACCGACGTATCCTTCCGCCGAAGAATGCCAAGTCCAATATGATAGGCGCCAGCCATGATGACGATTCCCAGCAGGATCGCGGTAAAAATGGTCTTTCGATCATGGCTTGCCCCTATCTCGACTGCGGAGCCATAACGAATTGGTTCCCACATGCCTCCGGCATAGTTATCATAGTTGGAGATCTGGATAAGAATCTGTACCTGCTCTGACTTCGGCTGGAAATAGATCTCCTGCGTTATTTTCTGAGGTATACTGCTCGCCGGGTCAGTTCCCACTCTGCCGCTGACTGCAACCAGCCGGCCATCCACCCACAGCTTATAGTTCGAGTACATGACCGGAATAAGAAGGCCCTTCGTCTCCCAAGGCTTACTTACCTTCAATGTTAACCGGAACGTCGCGTATCCCATTCGGGGAAGCTGCTTGCCGTTCAGGGTAAAATTGTTCCAATTGCTCGGCATATCCATATACCCGGTCATCCGCTGTGCATGCGCTGCAAAGTCAGCGGGTTCCATCAGCTGGTGCCAATATAATTCATAGGCTCCTCGTAACTCGGAGAGCTGGTTCTCTCTATCTCCTGCGGTGACATCGAGCACCCCTGGTCTGCTTTGAACAGGAACTGCCGATTCACCAATCCGCAGACTACAGCCTGTCGCCAATAGTGTGCTGATTAGCATGATCAATCCTAGTCTTATTATCATAAGCTGTGCTCCCCTGGTACACGCTGTGTTAAATTTAAGTAAACCTCTTCTGATATTATCGTCTTTAACAGCGGCCTATTGAAGATGAACAGCAGGATTCATTCCCGCCCAGCATGAAAAAGACCCATATCCCCAAGGATACAGGCTTCAATATAGAAACAATATACAATTACCCTGCTGTGAAGTGCACCCTATCTCCCTCTCTATACAACAAAAAGGACGCCCTAGGCGCCCCTTATAGCCAATATCTTATCCGTGTCCTCTAAGACCGGTTCATTTACACTACCAGAAATACAGCCGCCTGGTCGCACTGCGAGCACTTTACTGGCGGATCCCAATCCGAGAACTCCGTCTCCTTCAAATCCACGATATCCGGGGCATCCTCAAATTCGTCCACGAACATATCAATCGCCAGTTCAACATGATCTTTGCATACTACGTACATAAGCTAAAGCGCATCCTTTCTATGCTGCAATCTCCATTTGGTCTGTCAGGGGTCAATTCCCTCTACTTAAGTTCTACCATACTCCCGGACAAAAGAAAACCGCATCCGCATGAAGTGAGCCTATCTTTAGCTTATTCGTTACGTACTATATAAGTTGAACTGTTGATTTACACGTTATTCAGCCGTGCCTATAATTAGTTCTCCATCTAGATGATCTCTTTATGTTCCTTGCCCCGCGGCAGGCCCCCAGCATCCTCCGGCACTACGGCATCATGCAGGTACGTCTCAAGCTCCTCTGCATACCGGCTTCTCTGTTCCGGCGACCAGCCTAGATTGTCGGCCATGTAATCCATGACCGGAGTCTTCCACTTCCGTACCCAATCAATATGGAAAAATAGAGCTCCAGTCCGGCGGATGAGGAAGTCCGCCGGTGTAGCGGCCATTTCCTCCTCCAGCGCGTAGCGGAGAGGGGTGAGCACTTCCAACGGCAGTGAATCAGCGGATGATGATGAGCCCTCCGCCCCTTCGGAATCCGCAAGAGCAAACAGGCGATCCACGTTCGAACCATAGTGGGCTGCCCAGTTCCCGGCAAGCTCCCTTGGCAGTCCGCGGCTTACGCCCTCTACCGTTTTCTTCGACACAAACGCCTTGAAATGTTCGGAGCCTCCTACCTGCCCACCCGAAATAGGCATCTGCTTGGTAGGACAAGCCGGGAATGCAGCGTGCCCCTCGGCCTGGAGCTGGGCTGCTGCTTTATCCACCACCGTCTCGGCCATCTTCCGGTAGCCGGTAAGCTTGCCTCCGGCAATCGTAATTAGCCCGGAAGCCGACTGCCAAATTTCGTCCTTGCGCGAAATTTCAGACGGGTCTTTGCCCTCCTCATAGATCAGAGGACGAACCCCGGCCCAGCTGGATTCAATGTCCTCTGCCTTGATCTTCACCTCGGGGAACATATAGTTGATGGCATCGATCACATACTGCCGGTCCGCCACGGTCATCCGCGGATGGCTGATATCCGCCTTGTAGACCGTATCCGTGGTCCCCACGTAAGTCTTGCCGTCCCGCGGAATGGCGAACACCATTCTTTTATCCGGCGTGTCGAAATAGATCGCCTGGCGCAGCGGGAACCGCTTCTGATCTATGACGAGATGAATCCCCTTGGTCAGCTGCAGCGTCTTGCCCTGCTTGGATTGATCCAGTTCGCGCAGCGTGTCCACCCATGGGCCTGCCGCGTTTATGATTTTGCGGGCCCGTATCTCATACGCTCTGCCGCTGAGCAGATCGGTTACTTTTACGCCCACTACGGTTCCGCCGTCATAGATAAATTCCGTTACCTTCGTGTAGTTCACCGCCTTGGCACCCCGCGCCACCGCTTCCTTCAGCACCTCGATCGTCAGCCGAGCATCGTCCGTGCGGTACTCCACATAATAACCGCCGCCCTGAAGGTGGGTTCGCTTCAGCAGAGGTTCCTTGTTCAGCGTCTCAGCCACCGAGAGCATTCTGCGCCGTTCGCTGCGCTTCACCCCAGCCAGGAAGTCGTACACACGCAGGCCGACAGAGGTGGTCAATTTCCCAAAGGTCCCGCCCTTATGGAAGGGCAGCAGCATCCATTCCGGTGTAGTTACATGCGGCCCATTCTCGTAGACGATGGCTCTCTCTTTGCCTACCTCAGCCACAACGCCAACCTCCAGCTGCTTCAGGTACCTAAGCCCGCCATGCACAAGCTTGGTCGAACGGCTGGATGTTCCTGCAGCGAAATCCTGCATCTCCACCAGCCCCGTCTTCATCCCGCGGGCAGCCGCATCAAGTGCAATTCCCGATCCGGTAATCCCCCCGCCTACCACCAGCACGTCGAGAGTTGTATTCACCATGTCCTCTAGAATCTGTTCTCTTACCTTGCTCGAAAATGCGGTCTTCATGCTCCTGCTCCTCCTCTGTTTAGACGCAAAAGAGACCACAAGTACACCGCAGCCGCTCGGTTAGAACGACTAGAGTGTCATGTGGTCTCTCCTGATCTCCTGACAAATTATTAACTTGTAGCTATAGTACCATAATAATTATTACAATCCAAGCAGCAAATCTTCCCGGTTATTTGAACGCCATGGCGGCATGAACGGCTTTTTTCCATCCCTCATAGAGCTTATTCTTCCGCTCTTCGTCCATCTTCGGCTCGAATACACGCTCCACGCTCCACTTCTCGCAGATCTCGTCTTGATCCTTCCAATATCCAATCGCGAGCCCGGCCAGATAAGCAGCGCCCAGTGCAGTTGTCTCATTGATGACAGGCCGCTCAACCGGCAGCCCCAGAATATCGCTCTGGAAGTCCATCAGGAAATTGTTCTTCACCGCGCCGCCGTCCACCCGCAGGGTTTTGACCGGGATGCCGGAGTCCTGTTCCATCACGTTCAGAATATCCTTGGTCTGATAAGCCAGAGATTCGAGCGTGGCCCGGATGAAGTGCTCCTTCGTCGTTCCGCGGGTAAGCCCGAACATTGCGCCTCTAACCTTGCTGTCCCAGTAAGGACTTCCCAGCCCTACAAAAGCCGGTACCAAATACACCCCATCCGTCGATTCTACCCGAGCCGCATACTGCTCGCTGTCCTTGGCATCCCGGAACATGCGCAGACCGTCGCGCAGCCACTGAATCGCCGAGCCTCCGACAAAAATACTGCCCTCCAGCGCATACTCCACCTTGCCATTAATGCCCCAGGCGATGGTCGTGATCAGTCCATGCTTCGAGACGACAGGCTCCGTCCCGGTATTCATCAGCATGAAGCAGCCCGTTCCGTAAGTGGATTTGACCATGCCCTGCCCATAGCATGCCTGACCGAATAAGGCCGCCTGCTGATCTCCCGCCGCTCCTGCAATCGGCACCTGCTGGCCGAAGAAATGATAATCGACCGTATGCCCATACACCTCGGAGGAAGGACGAACCTCGGGCAGCATCGCTTTCGGAACGTTCAGGATCTCCAGCAGTTCATCATCCCACTTCAGTTCATGGATGTTATACATCAGCGTCCGGGAAGCATTGGAATAATCGGTGACATGGACCGCCCCGCCGGACAGCTTCCAGATCAGCCAGGTATCGATCGTACCGAATAGAAGCTCGCCGCGCTCTGCCCGCTCCCGTGAGCCTTCCACGTGATCCAGAATCCATTTCACTTTGGTGCCGGAGAAGTAGGCATCGATCAGAAGACCCGTCTTCTCCCGGAATAGATCGTCAAGACCTGCCGCCTTCAGTTCATCGCAAATGCCCGCCGTCTGTCTGGACTGCCACACCACAGCGTTATAGATCGGTACCCCGGTCTCCTTATCCCAGACAACCGCGGTCTCGCGCTGGTTCGTAATCCCGATGCCCTCAATCTGACTCGGCTTCACGCCGGATTCGGCCAGGCAAGAGGCGATAACCGCCAGGATCGAGCTCCAGATTTCATTGGCGTTCTGTTCCACCCAGCCCGGGTGAGGGAAATATTGCGGGAATTCTCTTTGCGCCGTATAGACAATCTCGCCCTGCTTGTTGAACAGGATAGCGCGGGAGCTGGTCGTACCTTGGTCCAGAGACATAATGTATTTTTCCATATATGAATTCCTCCTGTTATTTAAGTGAATTGGATTTAATTTGCACGGGTCTGGTTATACAGTGCAGCTGATTGATGGTGACTGCTGGTAACTGATGTACACCGCCAGTGATGATTAAGCAGCAGCTTTCTTGTTCCGGGCCGATGTAGAAGCGTTGGGTCCAGCCAAATAAGCAATTATTAATATAATAAGGTTTGCGGCTAGAACATACCAGAACGCCTGCAGCCATACGCCTTGGAACACTGCTTTGTAGAACAGACCGGCCAGCCCTCCGCCGAGCAGCGGACCTACAATCGGGATCCAGGCATAACCCCAGTTCGAGGAGCCCTTTCCGGCAATGGGCAGCAGCATATGGGCTATTCGCGGACCGAGGTCACGAGCCGGATTAATAGCATACCCCGTAGTCCCGCCAAGCGACAATCCGATCGACACAACCAGAAATCCAACCAGGAGCGGGTTCAGGCCATCGGTGAATTTGTTGGCTCCCATGGAGAGCAGCGCAAGCACGAAGATGAAGGTTCCGCTGATTTCACTCAGCACGTTGGAGAAAGCATTCGGAATGGCCCCGCCGGTAGCGAACACGCCCAGCTTGGTGCCGGGATCCTCCGTCTCTTTCCAGTGCGGCAGGTAGTGCAAGTAGACAATTACCGCACCCAGAACAGCTCCAATCAGCTGCGCGAGCATATAACCGGGCACATCCTCCCATGGAAAATCCCCCTTTAGTGCCAAGGCCAGCGTAACCGCTGGATTGAGATGAGCTCCACTGATCTGACCCACCGCATAGACGGCTACGGCTACTGCAAGCCCCCACCCCATGGTAATGACCATCCAGCCTGAGCCAGCCGCAAAGCTTTTCTTCAACGACACTCCTGCACATACTCCCGCACCTAACACAATTAAGATCATCGTTCCTAACAATTCGGCTAAAAATGGCGTCACTCACTTCTCCTCCTCATCATTGGCGGCAAACAAAAAGAGACCTCCATCAACCATCCTTCTTCACAGAAGGAAATTGATGTGGGTCTCCGGATCTCCGCCACAGTTATGAACTTAGTTCAACAATAGATCATAATGAAAGCGGTGTCAACAATTAAATTTCATTGACAATTATTGCGCTCCTGTAAGAGCACTCTATTCTTCTCACCCAAATGGAGAGCATCCTTCATTCTGAGCTATACTGCTTGATTAAAGCCTCATTGGAAGTCGTTACGGCGCTTGCCCCGGCTTCGAGGGCTCTTTCCACATCGTCCGCACTCCGAATCAGTCCGCCCGCCAGAATGGGAATCCTCGTCCGCTCATATACCTCTGTGATGATCTCCGGCATGATGCCGGGAAGGACCTCAATATAATCCGGCTGCGTCTTCTCCAGCAGCGCATAGCTCTTCTCCAAGGCCAGCGTATCCAGCAGGAATAGGCGCTGGATCGCGATGACTCCCTTTTGCTTTACTTTCTGAATCACACCCGCCCGGGTAGAGATCAGCCCAAAGGGCTTGATATCCTGGCACAAATACTCGACGGCATAGTCGTCCGTCTTGAGCCCTTGTATCAGGTCAGCGTGCAGCAGCATCTTTTTCCCGTGATCCCGGGCCATGGAATAGATGTTCCTCAGTTGAGCCACATGTGTGTCCAGGAAGACCGCATACTCATAAGAGCTTTTCAGAATTTTCTCAAAATGCTTCATATGCCGGGCCGCTGGCAGTATCTTTTGTCCATGAAAGGCCATATTATCCCTCTTTCACTATCCATAATCATGCCTATTTATTTATCATACCGAAATAGAGGCCTGCAAGATTTAATTTACGAGACTGGGGTCCAAAAGATGCCCATCCGAGGGGAAAGTTGTCCCTCTTAAGCCAAAGACACCTCCCCAGGAAACCTAAGTTCCCTAGGGAGGTGCTCAAATAGGTGAAGCTATCTTATTTCTGCGACTCTGTATCCTCAGGCTTGTCGGTCAAGGTGACGGTCAAGGTCATCTCCTTGCCCTCGCGGTACAAGGTCACTTCCATCTCTTCCCCGACCTTCTTCACATCGTACAGATATTTGCGCAGGGCCAGCGTAGATTCCACCGGCTTGTGATCCAGCTCGGTAATCACATCGTTGAGCTTGATCCCTGCCTGCTCTGCAGGCCCATGAGACTCAAGGACAAGCACTCCCTCTGTAATATCCGCAGGCAGCTTCAGATCCTTGCGCTGATCCTCGCTAAGCGGAGCATAAGGATTGTTCAAGTCCAGTGAATACACCCCGAGATAAGGACGAATCACTTTGCCGTGCTCGATCAGGTTATTGACGGTGTTCATCACATCATCTACAGGAATCGCAAAGCCAATGCCTTCTACGCCCGTATCCGAAATCTTCATCGTGTTGATGCCGATCACCTGGCCATTCAGGTTCACCAGGGCACCGCCGCTGTTCCCTTCGTTAATCGCCGCATCGGTCTGAATGACTTCTTGCTCCCAGTCGTACACGCCGTCCTGATTGAGTGACACCGGAATGATCCGGTTCGGATAGCTCACGATGCCGGATGTGAGGGTATCCCCAAGACCCAGCGGATTGCCGATCGCAATGACGGTCTCCCCAAGGCGAAGGCCTTTGGACTCGCCCATCTCCGCTATGGTACTGATTCCATCCCCATCCATCTCCAGAACAGCAAGATCACTGACCTGATCTTTGCCGACCACCGTCGCTGTTCTTGATTCTCCGTCCACCGTCACGATCTCCAGATCCTTCGTATCTGTAATCACATGAGCATTCGTGATAATGTAGGCCTTATTATCGACCTTCTTGAAAATAACCCCTGAACCTAGCGCAGCATCCTCATCTGCTTTGGCCTTGGAGGATGAATCAGCCTGGTGATTCAGGATACTCACCACGGCTGGCCGCACTTTGGCTGCCGCTTGAACAATTCTTTCGTAGGGATCGCTGTCTGTTTTGTGCAGGAGACTCCCGTTCAGTGCTCCACTTTGCATCTTGGAGGGAGGACTTGCAATGAAGCTGTACAGCAGGACAGCGACAACTGCACTGAGTACGGAACAGATTAATGAAATTTGAAACGTGCTCAGGCTCCTCCGGCTCTTAGACCCTGAGGACCATCTGGTGCTGTCCGTGTTCGTCCTGCGGGTTAGCCGTCTTGATACTTTGGTGGAATAAAAGTCGTCGTCAAACAATCCCATGGGTGATTCTCTCCCTCCGTTGTTACACTCCCGGTACTTTCCTTGTCCTGGTAATCATATCTCTATATGTGTGCTGCATTGTTGCTTCTGCTCTATCCCTAATCAGCCACTCTTCGTGCCTGCATGGTATTCGGTAATTATGGAGGGGGATTTACTCGCCTAGATTAGATATTCGCCTCTTCATGTTATGCTTTGTGCGTATCCATGTATGATGGCTGAACCCGCTCATTTCCATCTTTTTTAACCCATTGAAAGAGAAGGTTTCTGTTATCCTGTTCACCCGTAATACTTGACGTAGTGAGTGCTCAATAAGTTACCCCTCTCACAAGCAAATCACTGACTATTTTTCCGAAAAAATAGGAATGATTTCCCTCATAGAAGACTACACTAGTACAAGCCTCATAGATATATTCATTCTATCAAAATTAAGCCCGCTGTAGGAGAAATAAATTACGGATTTTGCTGGGAGTACCCACGCACCGGATTTGGCCCATTTGCTTGCAGTTTGCTGTATACACCTTTTACCCGATTTCCGGGTCTTTCACCCTTTGAAAGTGCCTCTATCGCAAAAAAAATACGCTCAAGGAGCTGAACTTATGGATCAGTTATCATCCCCTATGAACGAAGTTAATATCATGGCCAAGCTGGCCGATCTGAAAGACGAGCACTACCATACTCTGCTGGCCCTCAGCGTTGCTATTGAGTTGTTGATTGAGAAGGGCGTTCTGACCCGGGAGGAAATCGCCAGAAAGGCAGCCGAACTTGATGCCTTTATGGTTCCCCCACCTTATCCCACGGCGTAGGCCGGTCATAGTAGGTCTCACACAGCTTGAACTCGCTGTCCTTATAGAAGCAGCCCCGATCTTCCATCGCCCCCCGCACAGAGAGCTTGGCCAGATCGAGCATATTATGCTCACGGCTGAGGTGAGCCAGGTAGGTCCGCCTCAGACGGCCGTTAAGCAGCTCACTTAGCGCCTCACCCGAGGCTTCGTTCGATAAATGCCCCATATCGCCCAGAATTCTGCGCTTTGTGTTCCAGGGATACCGGCCCATTCTAAGCATCTCGATATCGTGGTTGGCCTCAAGCACGAGTACATCGGAATCCACAATCGTCTCTTTTACTTTATCGCTGGCATAGCCAAGGTCAGTTACAACACTTAGCTTGTGCTTCCCGTCCTGGAATACATAACCCACCGGCTCCGCGGCATCATGGGAGATCGCGAAGGATTCTACCCGCAGGGACCCGAAGTCACGGGCCTCTCCCGTTCCAAATATAATGCGCTGATCGTCCGCAAGCTTGCCGACACTACGGTTCATCGCCTCCCAGGTCTTCTCATTGGCATAGACGGGAAGATTGTATTTACGGGCCACGGCACCTAGGCCCTTTATATGATCCGAATGCTCATGAGTAATGAGTATTCCGGTAAGCTGATCTCCTGTCAAATCGCGCATGCCCAGCAGCTCATCAATTCGGCGGGCGCTGAATCCCGCGTCAATCATAAGCGTGACTTGACCGTCCGTAATGACTGTCGCATTTCCGGTCGATCCGCTGGACAAGACTGTAAATTGTATCCCCATGGTCCTGATTACTCCTTTATTTTCTCTGCATCCGGGCTAATCACGTCTCCGCTGCCCAGCACGTAATACTTCTCCCCGTTCCCCAGCGTGAACCGCCAGGCGGGCGCGGCAACTTGGGCGTCTGAATTAAATACCTGCCCATAATAACCAAGCTCTATATCTGTAACAATTGTTTTGGGCGGCAGGAACTTGTCAATCAGGAACCCCAGCGCCTTGGAAGCAGGCAGTACCTGCTGCATCTTCTCTTCATCCATCTGAACCACTTCGATTGCCTCCAGCCGGTAAGAGAGCACCTTCTGATTGCTGTAATTCAGCTCCAGATTAATATTGAACAGCGGCCACTCCTCCAGCGCTAGCGGATGAAGGACAAATACACTGTCTCCGCTGCTCTCCTGATCATAACGATAATTGCCGATCGAAGGAATCTGCGCTTCAAGAGCACTCACCAAGTCCTTGGAATTGAAGATCAGCCGGCTGTCCACCGGTTCGGCGAGTTTTACCGGCTCCTTGCTGCCCGGCTTAAGCAGCCGATAGTTAATCTTCGGCAGCGCCGGCGTCTCTGCCGGGATCTGAGCCCGGACCTGAATCTGCTTCTCGTCCATACTCCTCTGCGTACTCTCGGCTAGGGAGGTGAGGTCCAGATTGGCACTCGCCTGATCCTGCTTGTCCATCCACAGCTGGTAGCCGAGAACCAGATTCAGCAGCAGAAACGCGTAGATTAGTACATTTTTGGCTCTGCCCCAATGCATTATTCATCCTCCCTTTCCGGGTACTACTGCAATATTTCGCTCTCTCCGTTCGCGTACACCAGCATCCATACGGGCGTAAGATGAAGCCCCTCGTCTGTAAGTGACGGCTGATAGGCCGGATACAACCAGCTGATAGGCCGATCCTTTGCAGCCGCAGCAATTAAATCGGTCAGCTCCTTGCCGCCCGCAAGCTGCTTCTTGATCATTTTGTCCGTGGCCCTGCCTTTGGTATAGATCAATGAGCGTTCATAGCTGGTCACCGTACCTTGGTGCATATCCAGCCTCATTACGCCATAATGGAATCCTTCAAGGTCCAGGATGGGCAGTGAGCGATAATACTGCTGAAATGTGACGGTGTCCTGCCGGCGCTTACTGTCACCGCTATACCCGGATTCACCGGATACCTCCATCCGGTAAGCACCTCCGCTTCCCGCGTCCCAGCCTCCATGCTGGTTCACGAAGTCCACGGCAGACAACGCATTCTTGCCTAGGCTGTTATCCGTGCCGCCCGAGGCAGCCGGATCTGTATAGTTAATCCAGTTCTGATTCTGCTTGAATTGAAGACTGCGCTTAATATCGGTATAGATCTCGGACCCGTCCTTCTCCCGGATATTCCGGGTAATGCTTGGGTCAGAGAACAGGCTTTTCTGCATCTGATCCGTAGTGAACACACCCGTGTCCAGAGTAACCTGAAGCGCCTCAGTCTTCCCGTCTGGGACATAATAACCGCTGTCCATCAAGGTGTAGGAAGGGTTCCATTCCTTGCCGAAGCCAACCTGCTGCTTCACATCCTGAACCGTCAGGTCCGCATTCGTAGCCTCATAGACGGTACCCCCCTGGGAACTGAAGAAGAACGCCCGCACCTTGTCCTCATTCTTCATATTATAGATGAGAATCCGGTTGATCGTCTCCTCCTGAAGCAGCGGATCATTCGAGATTTGCATGACCTTCTGCAGCAGGGCTACCGGCACGCCCTTGCCAAAACGAAGCTCAATCCCCTCATTCTGCTGGCGTATCGTATTCCAGTTCGTACCTGAAGCATCATAGCGCTGAAAACCATCGAACAGCCGGCCCTGCAGCCGGGTATTGATCAGTTTATAGAAGGTAGAACCCGGGTAGAAGAGGGTATGCTCCCCAGCACCCATATGAACGATCATTTCGGCAGGAAAAACCAGCTCCTCCGCCTTCATCTCCGTACCCATATTCTCGGTTTTTACATAATCGCTTTCTGACTTCACCACAGGGTCATTACCGGGCAGCCGATAGATCAGGAAATAACTCTGCACCAGACTGCAGGCGATAAGCAGCACCAGAACTGTAGATTTAACGGTCTTCTTCACCGTTCATGGCCCCCTTTCATCTCAACTGGCAGCGTAAAAGTTACTTTGGTGCCCGTGCCAAGCTCGGATTCCAGGGAGATCGTCCCGCCATGCGCTTTTACAATTTCCCGGGCAATGGATAATCCAAGTCCCGTGCCCCCCATATTCCTGGAGCGGGCCTTGTCCACCCGATAGAACCGCTCAAAGATCCGATCCAGATCCTTCTTCGGAATTCCGATTCCCGTGTCCTCAACCGAGATGGCAAGTATCCCATCGTCTGTAAGATACGCCCGGATTGTAATGGAGCCCCCCGATGTATATTTCATCGCATTCGAGATCAAGTTATCGAGCACCTGGTCGATCTGGTCCCGGTCGAACCATACCTGGTGAATCCCGTCCTCCACCTGAACACGAACTTCAATACCCTTCTCCTGCATTTGAAAAGAAAACCGGTCTGCCACTTCGTCCAGCATCTCGTTAATATCCGTCTGCTGCATGCGCAGCGGCGATTCTTTGGAATCGAGCCGGGAGAGATGCAGCAGGTCTGTGACCAGGCGGATCATCCGCTCGGTCTCATTCTGGATGACGCCGACGAAGCGCGGCGCCAGCTCCTGATCCTGAAGCGCGCCGTCTTCGAGCGCTTCTGTATAGCTCTTGATCGTCGTCAGCGGTGTGCGAAGCTCATGGGAGACATTCGCCACGAATTCGCGGCGGGAAGCCTCCAGCTTCTCCTGCTCCGTGACATCCTGCAGCACGGCAATCGTGCCGATGATGCCGAATTCCCGCCGGTGAATCGGCGTGAAGGTCACCCGCACGAGGGACGCGCCGCCTTCCGGCGTAGCAATCTCCAGCAGCTCGGTCGGCATGCTGCCTTGGGCGAAGGCCATGCGTCCATCCTGGGACAGGCTCAGCAGACTCTGAATGCTTGTCCCCAGCCTGTCCTCACCTTCCGTGAACAGCATCGCACTGGCTCTGCGGTTCATCAGAATGACCGTGCCCACTTCATCGGTCGCGATGACCCCATCACTCATATTCGTCAGGATGGAAGCCAGCTTCTCCTTCTCCTCTTCGTTCTGGGCCAGCGCATCCCGCAGCCGGCTGGTCATATAGTTGAACGCCTTGCTCAGCTGGCCGATCTCGTCATTGCCGAGCACCGGAACCTTCTGGTAGAGCTGGCCTTCGGCTACCGCGGTCGCCCGGCGGGTCAGCTCTTTGATCGGCGATGTAATCGTATGTGCGAGAATGACGCCAAGAATGGCGGTCAGGCCGAGCGCGAGCAGAATCCCGGAGATGAAGATGCTGTTAATCCGGTCCATGGTGGCGTACAGCTCGCTCATGGATGCTGCGATATAGATGGCACCGACGATTTTGCCGTCATTGACGACGGGTCTCGCCACCACTTTTTTGCGGACATTATCATCATCAATAATATATTCTTCGTTATCTTCAATGCCTTGTAAAGCCATGCTGACGACCGTCTGGGTGTTCTTGCGTCCTACATAATCGGCATGGGACCATTTGGAGGTCTTGAGCACCTTGCCGCTTGGATCCAGAACCTGGATCTCGGCCCCGGTCTGGTTGAACAGGTTGTCTACGAGCACACCCAGATTATCCAGCTTGTCCTCCCGCGACTCCGCCGTTCCGGCTGCCCCCAGATTCTGCGCAGCGAGCACGGACAGCAGCTCGGCCCGAGCCTTCAGTTCCTGTGTAAAGTTGCTGGTCAGAGAATTTTTCATCGCACTGACGAAATAAACCCCGATCAACTGCATCGCGATCAGGATTAATAAGACGTAGATTATAATTAATTTGGCTTGAATCGTCCGGAAAAAGGCGGGCAGCTTCAGCTCAAGCTTCATGCTAGAGCCCACCCGTCTTCGAGCTGCGCATCAGGTACCCGAGGCCTCGCCGGGTCAGAATATATTCCGGCTTGCTCGGATCATCTTCAATCTTCTCCCGGAGTCGCCGGATGGTCACATCCACGGTCCGTACATCTCCGAAATATTCGAATCCCCACACGGCCTGAAGCAGATGCTCCCGGGTCATCACCTTACCGGCATTGCGCGCCATATAATAGACAAGCTCATATTCACGGTGAGTCAGATCAAGCGGTTCTCCGCTCTTATATACGGTATACATATCTGTATCTATGAACAAATCGAACAAATGAAGTCCCTGCTTACCGGCACCGCTCTCGGCGCTCTCAGCAGTCTCGCCCGGCCTGCTCTGGCGGCGGCGCATCTGTGCCTTGACTCGCGCCAGCAGTTCTCTTGTGCTGAAAGGCTTTGTGACGTAATCATCCGCACCCAGCTCCAGACCCAGCACTTTATCAATTTCGCCGTCTTTGGCGGTCAGCATAATAATGGGCGTCTCCAGCTTGGCACGTACCTCGCGGCACACATCCATGCCATCCTTGCCGGGGAGCATCAGATCCAGCAGGATCAGATCCGGATGTTCAGACAGCGCAAGATCCACCGCACTGATTCCGTCGAAAGCAAGAATAACCTCATAACCCTCTTTTTCTAAATTGAACTTTAGAATGTCCGCAATGGGCTGTTCATCGTCTACCACTAGAATTTTCCCCTGCATTCTCTCTTGTCACCCCATATTTCCAGGCCTTTCGCCCACGCGCTTCTTCTATTTTAACATACCTGAACCGCTCCATCCTAAACTGGTATAAAAATAACCTGAAAGGACCATTTCCCCTTCCATTCTCCCATTCAGGCAACCCAAAAAGAGCACCCCGAACACGTCTATCCGTGTTCGGGGTGCCCTTCTACCAGCCTCCTGTATAAGTTGAACTTAAAGAATTACATTAGGCAGGAGAGTGAAATGATTCTGTAGAAGCGGAGCGTTCGCCTACAAGCTTTCTGAAAGAAAGCTACATCGGAAGCATATGCTTTGTGACTGGATTTCCACCCTATAAATTCTCTAATCAGGAAATCCGGGAACAACAGCGATCGGAAGAACATTTCAAATGGATGCACGCAAGTGTAAGTCATTAATTCAACTTATATCAGCCTAAATATTTGATCGGGTTCTGCAGCGACCCGTTCTTATGAATCTCGAAATGAAGATGAATGCCGAAAGAATGACCGGTATCGCCCATGATGCCAATAGGCTCACCGCGCTCCACCTTATCGCCCCGCTTCACGTTGATCCGGCTGAGATGCCCGTACAGCGTCTCATATCCATTGCCGTGGCTGATGACAATGCAGTTCCCGTACCCGGTCTTTACCCCGGCAAAGCTGACTGTACCGCCGTCTGCGGCTAGAATGCGATAATCGGAGGAGATCATGTCAATTCCTTTGTGCATCTTATTCCATCGCTCACCGAAAGTGCTGGTGATGGAATGCGCAGTGACCGGCCATGCGAACCGGCCTGAGCCCGAGGTGCTGGCTACTTTGGTACCCTGAAGAATAACTTTGGGCTGTGAGCGGCTTGTGACCTGCTGACTTAAGAACTGCTTCTGAACTACCTGCCCGTTCTCCTTCACAACCCGGAAGGACATTAGCTTCTTGCCGCTTACTCCGGGGGCGACCACTTTGGTTACGCCTTTCCGAAGCTGGTTGGTCTTCCGGATTTCAACCTCTGGACTCGTGACCGCTTCCTTGGCGATGCTCTCGACCGTCTTCACGGTGAGGACAGGTTCGCTGGCCGATAGCTTCAGACCCTCACCAATCTGCAGCGCCTTCTCCTTAATCCCCGGATTCATGCTCATGAGCTGCTTCCGGCTGATCCCCGCCTGCTTGGCAATGGAGCTGAATGTGTCTCCCGGCTTAACCTCATAGATCGCCGTCTCCTGGCTGCCGTGGGTCAGCAGCCTCAAGGCTTCTTCCGCAGACAAGACCTTTGCCGGGTCAGTCTCTACCTGTCTTTGATCAATTTTTTCTACAAAGATTGCAGATTCAAGGCGTTCTGCAGGCTCAGCCGAGGCTTTCACAGCTTTGCCGGGTGAGTATGAAGTATGCACAATTTTATTTGCAAAAACAGGCCTTGCTTCCGGTATGTACTTGTTCTTCACTTGGTTAAGTACGAATGCTGCCGCCGCTTTGTCTTTTACAATACCGATAGCCTTACCGTCTACCTTCAGCTCAACCCCTACGGCTGTAGGCTTCAGAAGCTGATCCAGCTTCGCGAGGGCCGTATCCTGATCGATATTAGCCTTATAGGCCTTCTCGTACACTGCTGTAATATGCTCCGTATCGAGCTGGGTATTTGCATCGGGGTATTCAAGTTTATACTGTGCCTGCTTGCGGTTATAGAGCTTCGTAAGCTCTTCCTTATGACGAACCGTACCTATTTCCTGTCCATCTTTATATACACGATAGTAAGGTACTGTATTCGCCTCGACGTACTGCTGGCCTGCCCAGAACAGACTCCCTGCCGCGAGCAGACTTCCCGCCGCAGCGATGATGCCTAAGCGCATTTTAGATTTTGTATTGGAACCTTTCATGATGTTCTCCTTTTTCACGGTTGTTTAAAAGGTTTCAAAATTTTAACCTTTATGACACTTAATAACCTTAACATATCCCAAACTCCCATTTCAACTTTACCCAAAAAACTAAAAACCCGCTTAAAACGCGGGCTTTTCCGATATACCTCATAATGGCACGGTTAGGTTTTTAGTGACAATTTTGTTAATATCACCTTTATAGCAGCTTATTTCCCTAATACCTTCATCACTTTTGCATATTCGCTTTTGTCTAGATATTTGGACATAATCTGCTGAATCTGGATCATTTCCGCCTCGGTAAGCCCATCCTCCAAGGAAGCCGTAATGGACTGCATTTCGCTTTGCGGCAGCTTGGCCATCAAGATTTGAAAGATGTCCTCCTTGTCCTTGTCCGGCAGTTCCTTTTTCTTTGCGGCCAGATCATCAGGTGTGACCACAATATCTTCCTTGGCCCCGGAAGAGGACGTCGATGCTTCTCCACTCTGGCTGCCCATAACGGGCAGGGCATTGTCAGGGACATCTCCCGTGTCCTTCGTATCTGTGGGATTATCACTTTGGTTCTCATCATTATAACTCGATCCTTTGGAAGTATGATCGGCTCCCTCTGCTGCTGAAGCGCTGCTGCTGGGACTGCTCGAATTGCTGCTGTCCACGCCTGAGTTATTTTCTCCAAGTGCCTTATTATCATTCGTATTTCCCGATTTTTGGCCTGGGCTGCCCGTGGTCTTGTCTGTTTTCGTCCCTGAACCCAGACCAACGGCTCCTTGAAGAAGACCCCCAAAGCCGGATGGCTGGCCCTCCCACTTTATATTCAGACTTGTTAATAAGGACTGTACATAGGCATTCACAACATAACCGGTTGTCAGCATAGTTACCCCGCTAATCAGTACGGTGCCCAGCACGATCAATGCGATCCTTGTAACCCATTTCAAATGAGTTCCCTCCTTCTCTCTCTTGCATTCTAGCTCTACCAATATGGATTGAACTAAAGACTGCTGCGTAATTGATTTCTTAGCGCTACAAGCAGTTCCCAGAATTCAAACGTTCATATCTTTAGTTCATTCCCTCTAGTAGTCAGTATGGACGGATTCCCTGGACTTTCTACTTCCTAGCACGAAAAAAAGCCCCTTTCCGTAGAAAGAGGCTTGCTGCATCTGAAACTTATTCGTATATCGGCAGAACTTGATTCGTCTGATTCCGGTTACGGCCTACCGAGAAGATAGCAATCGGAATCCCTGTCAGCTCGGATACCCGTTTAACGTAGTTACGAGTTGTCTCTGGAAGGTCTTCCAGCGTCTTCGCACCCGTAATATCCTCAGACCAGCCTGGAAGCTCTTCGTATACCGCTTCACATTCCGCCAGCATCTTGAGGCTTGCAGGGTAGTGGGTGATGACCTCACCGCGGAATTTATATCCTGTGCAGATCTTCACCGTCTCAAGACCGGTCAGGACGTCCAGCGAGTTAAGTGACAAGCCGGTCAGACCGCTTACACGGCGAGCATGGCGAACAACAACACTATCGAACCAGCCCACACGGCGCGGACGGCCTGTTACAGTTCCGTACTCATGACCTGTCTCGCGGATCAGATCGCCAACTTCATCATGAAGCTCTGTAGGGAAAGGACCGTCCCCGACACGGGTAGTGTAAGACTTGGCTACACCGATGACCTGCTTGATCTTGGAAGGACCTACTCCCGAACCAATACATACGCCGCCTGCGGATGGGTTGGAAGAAGTCACGAACGGATACGTACCTTGGTCGATATCCAGCATTACACCTTGCGCACCTTCGAACAGGACCTTCCGTTCTTCATCAATCGCATCATTAAGGACCACGGACGTATCAGTAACATATGGACGAACGAATTCTGCATATTCCAGATACTGCTTAAGGATTTCTTCCACATCAAGCGGCTCCGCACCGTATACCTGCTGAATAATGTGGTTCTTCTCCTTCACTAAATGGCGAAGCTTAAGCTCGAACTCTTCCGCATCAAGTAGATCCGCGATACGAATGCCGTTTCTAGCAGCCTTATCCATGTAAGCTGGCCCGATTCCTTTGCGGGTTGTGCCGATCTTGTTCGGTCCTTTGCGGTCCTCTTCAAGCGCGTCCAGCACCATATGATAAGGAAGAATGACATGCGCACGGTCGCTGATCTTCAGATTCTTTGTACTGAATCCATTCTCGTGAATATATGTGATCTCCTGAATCAAAGCTTCCGGATTAATGACCATTCCGTTCCCGATGACACAGATCTTGTCTTCATAAAAAACACCGGATGGAATCAAGCTCAGTTTGTACTTCTTGCCATCAATCAGTATAGTATGACCGGCGTTGTTACCGCCTTGATAACGGGCCACCACATCAGCGCTCTCCGCCAGATAATCCGTGATTTTGCCTTTGCCTTCGTCTCCCCATTGTGTGCCCACAACGACTACTGTTGACATGTACATTCCCCCGTCGGTGCACTCACGCACCTTTATTTTCATTCAGAATAGACGCCTTGTCCGCGTCCATGGATTCCCTTACGGCCAAGCCTCAATCCATTTAGCTTCCCGAACGTCTTGAACTTTATACATAATGTATCCATTTACTGCCCTAAAGCAGCAATACAAGTGTACCAGCCTGCTTTTTCAAAGTCAAATCAAAAACGAACAATCCCACACCCCGGTGCAGAATTGTTCGGAAATATGCATAGTTATAAAAAGATGAGTTCTGTAGTTCGAATCCGTTATCCGGCAAAAGGATCCGCATGAGCCCGCTCATAATTCGCGAACTTATTATAATTCTTCAAGAAGACCAGCTCCACGGTACCTACCGGACCGTTACGCTGCTTAGCAATAATAATCTCGATAATATTCTTCTTCTCGGTCTCCTGATTGTAATAATCATCCCGGTATAAGAAGGCCACGATATCGGCATCCTGCTCGATGGAACCGGATTCCCGAAGGTCAGACATCATGGGACGCTTGTCCTGACGCTGCTCCACGCCCCGGCTGAGCTGGGACAGTGCAATTACAGGCACTTCAAGCTCACGGGCAATCTGTTTCAGTGTACGGGATATTTCGGATACTTCCTGTTGGCGGTTCTCGCCCGCCTTCCCGCGCCCGTGAATCAGCTGCAGGTAGTCGATGACGATCATACCGAGGCCCCTCTCCTTCTTGAGGCGGCGGCACTTGGCGCGGATATCCGCTACGGTGACACCCGGCGTATCATCAATATAGATCTCTGCTTCGGAGAGAGCAGCGATGCCCATCGTCAGCTTCGACCAGTCATCATCACTCTTGAAGTCACCTGTCCGCATCACACTGGCGTCCAAATTCGCTTCCGCACAGATCATCCGCTGTACAAGCTGCGCCGCGGACATCTCCAGACTGAAGATAGCTACAGTCTCCTTGCTTCGCACGGCCGCATTCTGAGCAATATTTAGGGCAAATGCCGTCTTACCTACGGAAGGACGGGCCGCTACAATGATCAAATCATTTCGCTGGAATCCGGCAGTCATCTTATCCAGATCCACGAAGCCGGACGAAATCCCGGTTGTCGTACCTTTATTCTGATGCAGTACCTCAACGCGCTCGAATACTTCCATCAGCACGTCACGGATCGCAATAAATCCGCTTCCGGACCGTCCGTTGGAGATCTCCAGAATCTTGCGCTCCGCGTCGCTCAGCATCCCGCCTACATCATCGCCGTTCGTGTAGCCATCACTTACGATCTGGGTGGCCGTGCGAATGAGCCGCCGCAGCATCGATTTCTCTTCTATAATTCGGGCATAATAATCCACGTTGGCCGCTGTCGGCACGGCGTGGGCTAATCTGGCCAGGTGGCTGACCCCGCCGATCTCCTCCAGCTCGCCTTTATCCTGCAGGCGGGAGGTCAGCGTGATCAGATCAATAGGCTGGCTCGCCTCGCCAAGCTCGATCATGGTCTCATAGATCATTTGATGGGACTTATCGTAGAAATCCTCGGTACGCACCCGTTCCATCGCTGTGATCAGCGCTTCGGACTGGAGCAGAATGGCACCGAGAACCGCCTGTTCTGCTTCTAGGTTCTGAGGAGGAATTCGATCGACAAATAACTCTGTGCCCATGCCCATCTTATTCCTCCGTCACTTGGACCTTGAGCGTTGTTTTCACTTCAGGATGAAGCTTTACCGTAACCTGGGTTACACCGAGTGTACGGATCGGATCGTTCAGCTCGATCTTCCGCTTATCGATCTTCACGCCAAGCCCCTGCATAGCTTCGGCAATCTGCTTGCTTGTGATCGCTCCGAACAATCGGCCGCCTTCGCCGGATTTCGCTTTAAGCCCCACGGTCATCTCTTCAAGCTTCTTGCCAAGTTCTATAGCCTCTTCCTTCTCCTGCTGTTTGCGCTTAAGCTCTGCTGCGGATTGATTCTCAAGTGTCTTCACATTACCTTGTGTTGCCGGCTTCACAAGACCTTTAGGCAGCAGGAAGTTCTGTGCGTAGCCTTCCGATACTTCCTTCACCTGTCCCTTTTTACCTTGTCCCTTAACATCCTGCAAGAAAATTACTTTCATTCAAATAACCCCTCTTCTTTTTCGATTTCATCTAATACTTCCAGCAGCCTTCTCTCCGCTTCGGCCTGTGAGCATTCCAGCTGAGCGGCTGCATTCGTCAAATGTCCCCCACCGCCAAGCCGCTCCATGACCACCTGCACATTCATAGTGCCCAGCGATCTCGCGCTGATCCCGATCATGCCATCAGGCCGGCTGCTTATGACAAAAGAGGCCAGCACGTTCGTCATATTGAGCAGCGTATCTGCAACCTGTGCGATCAGCAGCTGCGGTATTTTGCGATTCGGCTCGGTTACCGCAAGCGCAATATGCCCATGGATCATACGGGCATGCTTGATAATCTCCGCCTTCTCGATATACTCCTGCAGGTCTTCCTTCAGAATGCGCTGCACCATTACCGTGTCAGCTCCGCCTCGACGCAGGAAGCCGGCCGCCTCGAAGGTCCTTGAACCCGTATGAAGCGCAAAATGCTTCGTGTCCACGGTAATTCCGGCGAGCAGCGCAGTAGCTTCAAGCGGACTGAGCTCAACTTTCTCATGGATATACTGAAGCAGCTCAGTCACCAGCTCGCTGGCGGATGAGGCATAGGGCTCCAGATATACAAGCACCGCATCGTTAATGAATTCCTCGCCCCTGCGGTGATGATCCACAATAACTACCCGCCGTGCTTCCTGGACAAGTCCTGGTTCCATCGTCATCGAGGCCTTGTGGGTGTCTACAATAATTAGCAGCGTATTATTTGACATGAGCGCCATGGCTTGATCCGGGCTGATGAACCTTTTCCTTAAGGCCTCATCCTTCTCAATGCGCTCCATGATACGTTCAATGGCAGGATTAACACCGTCCAGTACAATGTGCGCCTCAACATGATACATATCCGCCGCCTTGAGGACCCCGATCGAGGCTCCAATTACGTCCAGATCCGGCACTCTATGACCCATGATGATAACGCGGTCGCTCTCCTGCATTAAGTCCCGCAGTGCATGAGCAATAACTCGCGCGCGGACCCGTGTGCGCTTCTCTACCGCCGTAGTCTTGCCTCCATAGAAGCTCAGCCTTTGCCCGGACTTCACAGCAGCCTGGTCGCCTCCGCGGCCAAGCGCCATGTCCAGACTCGACTGGGCCAGCTCACCAAGCTCACTGATACTGTCTGCCCCAAAGGCAAGACCGATACTAAGCGTCATCGGCACCTTCAGGTCGGCGGTCATTTCCCGAACCTCATCCAGAATTACGAACCGGCTCTGCTCAAGCTCCTTGAGTGACAGATGATTGAACATCATCAAGTAACGTTCAGAGGACAGACGGCGCAGATATACCTTGTACTGCTTGGCCCATGCCGTAAGGGACGATGCGACTCTGGCAATCAGTGCAGCACGCTGCTGGTCGTCCATACCCTGAGAAGCCTCGTCCAGGTTGTCCAGCATGATAATGCCTAGCGCCAGACGTTCATCCTCATGTTTCTCACGCAGAACAGCAAGCTCTGTCATGTCATGCACATAGATAAGCCGCTCATCGGCTTGTATCGTTAATTCATAGTTACGATCATTGATAATAACCTCTACCGTAGAACGATTGTGGTCGCCCTCACGTTTGTCCCTGGACAACTGGGGAAGGGGAGGCAGCAGCTCGGTGAGCGGCTGTCCTACCACGGTCCCCCGGCCGAACATCCCGGTCACGAAGCGATTGTGCCATTCCACGGTCTTATCCTCGGAATACAGCATAACCCCGAAGGGAAGCCGGCTGATGGCTTCGCCCTCCACTCTTTTGATTCGAAAGGTCAGATCCGTAATGTATTGGACCATCTCCTTGCGGAATCTACGCTCTGCTTGCAGCATTACATAAGCCAAGGCTCCTACCAGACACATACTTACCAGACCCAGAACCCAATTGTAATAGGATATGAAAATGACAAGCAGCAGCATGAGCATGAACGCCCACACGGTCTGATAGCCGTACCAGCGCTTTTGCAATAAATTTGGCATGCCTTCTCACCCTATCGTCTTGATCTAGTAATCATATCCCGCAGTGGAAATGCAATGTCAAACAAACCGATAATCCAAAGAGGGCGAATAAATATCATAGCTATCGTCAGCAGGATCGGGATCACCAGATTCCACTTCTTAACGTAAGCCAGATAGAAGAAGAGGCCCGCCGCCTGAATAATAAACCCGAATTGAAGGAGCGGCATCAGGTTGACGAGCACTGTTCCGAGGAACCCTTCTCTAGCAGCAGTACCTGCAAACAGCTGAATAATGAGCCCGATGCAGTAATACCAGACCAAGGAACGAGGCAGCCTAAGCTCCCGAAACGGCTTCATTTTTGGGGTAATCTGCCCCAGACTGCTTAAAGTCGGCCTAGCAATAGCATGCGTCACTGCCGCTATAGCAAGGGAAGTCACCGTCATGGTAAAAGGAATCGTTCTTACCAGATCCGACAGCAGCTCTGTCTTCTTCTCCGTCCAATCCAGCCCTGATACCAGGTTGCTGCCTGTCATGTCCCGCAGTGGCATCGACGTGGTATTAATCACATCCTCAATGGTCTGAGCAAGATTGAAATCGAAGAACACCGTACTGACCAAGAGCAGCAGAATGAATTCAACCAGAATAGTAGCAGCTCCAACAAGGAGTGTCCGTGCGGCTGGCGCCCGTGTCTTGTACATATGACCCATGATAATAGAAGGGATCAAGAAGTACAGCGGAACCAATATATAATAAGGGCCTAGCAAAAATAGCAGAAGCAAGAGTACAGGTACAACGTGCAGTATAAATGAAGTTCTCGACAAGGTCGTGTACAATATCACGCCTGGCACCAGAAGGAACAATACCGTGACCACAGTCAGCGGTGTTACCAGAGATAGCAGGAGCAGAAAGTAGACTATGCTCCAGGCAGCAGTTGTCCAGTGAAATTTCAATAGGTTCACCTCTTACGCATATGTTCTTCCAATGCAGAAATATCTTGATACCAATCTTCAAGCTGATGGCCTTCCTGCTTATGCCTTTTCAGCTTCTCCACAATACTCTCATCCAAATCACGGAATGAGATCCCAAGTCGCCGTCCAAGAATATAACTACTAACAATCAGACTGGCCAGACTATCCGTTATCCGGGTCGTGCTGCCTTCCCATAGAGCTTTGAACAGACGGGACACGTGATCAACCACTTCGGTTTTCAGCCATTCAATGACCTTGGCCCTTTTGGCCACATCCATTTCTTTATGCATGGTAGACCGATCACTCTCTCTCCTAGAAAAAGCTTTATTCTCCATTATAGCATAAAATCATCTTCTGCCACCTAAGCCCGGATCACCGCTACAGGCGGGCTGCTCCCGAGTCTACTGTCTCTGTGCCGTCTCACTTCGGGACACGAATTTCTCACAGTATTCTATGATCTGACTCCGTCTCACAATGCCGATGAACCGGTTCATATCATCAACAACAGGCACAAAGTTCTGAACTTTGGCCAGGTTGATCAGATCCTCCATATCTTCATCGATCGAGACTGGCTTGTTATCCACCCGAAGCGGAATATCTTTAAGCAGGAACTTGGAAGCGTTCTCGAAGGTTACCTTTCCTTTAGAGTTCTTCATATACCAGAGCAGATCCCCTTCGGTCACCGTCCCGACATACACTCCGGTCTTGTCAATGATGGGGACGGCCGTGTAACGATGGTATTCCATGCGCTCCAAGGTCTGCCTTAAAGTTGAATCGAGGGTTACCGAGACCACATCACTCTTCGGGAGCAAAAAAAATGCAATATTCATTTCAAAAATAATCCTCCTCTATCCTTTCTCTAAACAGGAGAAAGTATAAGTCCCCCTATTGGTACGTATCAGGCCGGACATTGTTCCGCCCAAGGCGAAAAAATCGGCAGCCGGTACTCCGGACTGCCGAATAGATGTCTAACTTGCTCATATACAGAATGGATCCAGTCCAAGAGTCGCTTCTGTATATATTATGGCATCTCAAGAACAATCATTCAATTACTTGCTTTTCTGGAAGCAGAAGATCTGAATCTGCCGTATCTGGATTGGACCAGCTTTCTATCAGCTTCTCAGCATACTCTACATCTTTCTTGTCCGCCAGATCATAGAACACATTATTAATACGGGTGCCCTTACCCATAATCGTATAACTGTAAATCTGCGGTGGGTTGTCACCCGTCAGCAGCTGCTTCGCAAGGTCAATAATATTGCTTGGGAGAATATCGGTCTTGAAATTAGCACCGGCGATATCCATAAGTTCAGGGATCTTGGAGACCTGGTCGAGCTGGAGCACTCTTTTTACCATCGCATTCAGGAAAAGCTGGTGCCTCTTGGTCCGGTTAAAATCGCTATCCTCACGGTAGCGCACAAAGTTCAGCGCATCCTTGCCATTATAGATCGGCTGGCCCGCTCTGATCGTGAATTTCTCGTGGTCCTTATCCTTATTCACAATATCCTTGGTAATTGGAAGTTCCACTCCGCCAAGGGCATCGACTACATCCCTAAGTCCCTTAAAATTAATCGCCGCATAGTACTCAGCTTGATGTCCGAGGAAAGCTTCCACTGTATCTTTGGACATCTTCTCTCCGCCGAATGCATAGGCGTGATTGATCTTATCCTTCTTGTTCCGGCCAACAATCTCCGTATAGGTATCTCTCGGGATCGAAATGAGCAGGACCTTACCTTCCCTTGGACGTATTACAGAGTAGATCATCGTATCCGAACGGGCAGGCTCATTGTCCCGCTGATCGACACCCAGCAATAACGCAGTGAACGGCTTAGTCTGGTATACAACCGGCTTTGGCTGCTCTCCCTGCAGGGGTGCATAGGACTTCTGCAGCTTCTTCTCCACATGGCCAGATAAAAACATATCAAAAGCCATTACTGCCAAAGGTTTCCTATATACATATATACCCGAGCCGAGAACAGCAATAACAAGAAGAACAATCCCCCAGGTTCTTAGCCTGTTTCTCTTCTTCGGCTTTAATCTCTTCAATGATTGTTCCGTCATAAAATTGCCTCCAATTATATGCTGCTTGTGGACTCTGCAAGTCCTCATCTATATATCTTCATGTCTGCTGTATACCGTTCTAATCAAGCAGTTCATGATTGCAATCATACTTAAAATTTATTTAGCTATATACTTAGATTTTGCATTACTTGTTCATAATCTCAGTCTCGCCGGTCTCAGCCCTCCTTCAAATCATAGCGGCAGAATGGTGTATTACCAGAGATCCAAGTCTTTGTTTTACAAAATATAACTCTATCCTTCATTGTAACTACTAGGAAACGCCAAAACACTACAAAAAGGTTAAAATCGCTTTGCACATCGACCAATATAACCTAAGTAACTATCATCTATCAACTATTAAACACTGGTAGTATTGCTAATTAGTATACAGCTGCCCGCACAGTGTCTGCCGAAGAGCAGTATAGGAAGGTCTCAGCTGAATTGCAAGTAATGCTTAAGGTATCCCTGTTGCACCAAAGATAGCAGTTCGAAATGCACTTTCCACAGAGACGAATGCTTCACTTTAACACAGAAATTCCTACCTCTTACCTAATAGGTAATTCTTAAATTCAACTTATGTTAAGCACTTCTAATTCATCACAAAAAACGGGCAGAGAATCTCTTCTCTACCCGCTACAATGATCCTGATTACAACTATTGAAGGTTTTTCAATTCATTGCCTTCAAGCAATGGGAAGTGGCAGGCAACCTGTCTGCCCGGAAGGACTTCTTCCAGCAGCGGCTCGACCTGACTGCATTTCTCCTGTGCAAGCGGACAGCGGGTATGGAACCGGCAGCCGGATGGCGGGTTCGCAGGAGATGGAACATCCCCTTTCAATACAATACGCTCCCGCTTGCGGGTTGGTGATGGCTTAGGAATAGCCGACAGTAGAGCCGCAGTGTATGGATGAAGCGGATGAGCGAACAGCTCTTCCGTCTCGGCGACCTCGACCATTTTGCCAAGATACATAACCCCAACCCGGTCAGAAATATGACGAACCACATTAAGACCGTGGGCAATGAACAGGAAGGTAAGGCCCAGCTCCTTCTGCAGCTTCATCAGCAGGTTGATAACCTGAGACTGAACGGATACGTCAAGGGCCGACACAGCTTCATCCGCTACGATGAACTGTGGATTGAGCGCTATTGCCCGGGCAATGCCAATCCGCTGACGCTGACCACCGGAGAACTCATGCGGATACCGGTTACGACGAGTTGGATCGAGGCCAACCAGCTGCATCAGTTCAACCACACGGTCGTCGATTTCTTTGGCTGACATATGGCGATGAACACGAAGAGGCTCACCTATAATATCTTTGACCAGGAAGCGTGGGTTCAATGAACCAAATGGATCCTGGAATATAATCTGCATTTCTTCACGAAGCTTGCGCAGCTCGGAATTGTTCAAGGAGTGTACATCTTGACCGTTGAACAGAACCTCGCCCTCCGTAGCACTTTGAAGCTTAAGCACAACGCGGCCGAAGGTGGATTTCCCGCATCCGGATTCACCTACAAGTCCGAACGTCTCCCCTTTACGAATGGAGATCGATACATCATCTACGGCTTTAACATTTCCCACAACACGGTTGAATAGACCAGCTTTAATAGGGAAATATTTCTTAAGGTGCTTAACCTCAATCAGGTTTTCTTGGCTTTCCATCTTGGGTTCCTGCATACTCATTTTGTCTCGCCCCCGTTTCTGCCAAGTACTACAGGTGCCTTATCCTCGTACAGCCAGCATACGGCAGAATGATCATTGCCCACTTTGAAGTCAAGCGGCTCCTGGGTCTTGCACTTGTCCATAACATGCGGACAACGAGGGTGGAAGCGACATCCACCTGGAAGGTTGCCTAGACCTGGGATTGTACCTTTGATAGTGTACAGTTCCTTGCCTCGAGTTCCCTCGAAGCCTGGGATAGACTGGAGCAGCCCTACGGTGTAAGGATGTGAAGGATTCGCAAAAATCTCTTCTACCGTCCCCTCCTCCACAATTGCACCCGCATACATAACCGCGATCCGGTCAGCCATCTCTGCCGCCACACCCATATCGTGGGTAATCAGCAGAATGGACATGCCCAGCTCCTGCTTCAACTTCTGAAGCAGATCAAGAATCTGTGCCTGCACCGTTACGTCAAGAGCTGTTGTAGGCTCATCCGCAATCAGAAGCTCAGGGTTGCAGGCCAACGCCACCGCGATAACGACACGCTGACACATACCGCCTGACAGCTCATGCGGATACTGCTTGGCACGGATCTCAGGTGCTGGAATACCGACCAT
Organism: Paenibacillus zeisoli; assembly: GCF_003994465.1. Taxonomy (GTDB): domain Bacteria; phylum Bacillota; class Bacilli; order Paenibacillales; family Paenibacillaceae; genus Fontibacillus; species Fontibacillus zeisoli. The sequence continues at coordinate 593,892 of NZ_RZNX01000002.1, forward strand.
TCTAAGCAGGTTAACGGCTTCTTTCCAGGCTTCCGACTCACTCTTGTTCTGATGAAGTCTAAGACTTTCTGCAATCTGGTCGCCCACCGAAAATACCGGGTTCAGAGCTGACATTGGATCTTGAAAGATCATAGCAATCTTGTTACCGCGGATTTTACGCATTTCCTCTTGGTCTTTAGCGGCCAGGTCGTCTCCGCGGAATACGATCTTACCGTCAAGAATTGAACCGCCGGCATAATCAATTAGACGCATAATTGATAAGGATGTGACACTCTTCCCGCTGCCAGATTCTCCGACGAGACAGAGTGTCTTACCTTTTTCTATTGTTAAAGAGATATTGTCCGTTGCTTTCACGAACCCCTTCTCTGTCATGAATCCGGTTGTCAGATTCTCTATTTCGAGTAATCTTTCCGCCATTGTTTCAGCCTCCTCCGGGATACCATCGCTTTTTGTCTAGGGTCCAGAGCATCACGGATGCCATCACCTACAAAGTTAACAGCCAATACCACGATAAAGATGCATAATCCCGGGTATACAGCCTGGATTGGATCAATCAGCATAAATTCCTGCGCATTACTCAGCATTTTACCCCAGCTCGTATCCGGCTCTTGTACTCCAAGTCCAAGGTAGGATAATGCAGACTCACTCAGAATTGCACCACCGACCATCAATGTCGCATTTACGATAATCGGGAAGCTTGCATTACGTAGCAAATGTCTGAAAATAATTCCCCAGCTGGATACCCCGATTGCCTTAGCGGCTTCCACATACTGCGTCTCACGCAGCTGCAGGAAGGTTCCCCGGACAAGTCGGGCCACGCTCATCCAGCTTGTGAAGATCAGGATCATAATCATATAACTGACTTTTGAACCGAAAATCGCAAGTACAAGTATGTTCAGGAACAAAAGCGGGATAGAGTTCATCACGTCAACAAAACGCATGAAGATCGTATCGAGCCAGCCGCCAAAGTATCCTGCAAGCGAACCGATCAGTGATCCGATAATAACCGATGCTGCAGCAACGGCGAAGCCGACCAGCAAGGAGATACGTGAACTGTACAATAGTCTTGAAAAAATGTCTCTACCCAGCTCGTCTGTACCCAGCAGATGATTATCTGTTCCTGCCGGCAGATTCGCGAACATAAGGTCAATATGAGATGGTTCATAAGGAGCAAGTAGAGGTGCTAGTATAGCAGCAATAACAAAAATAAGTACCACAACCAATCCTGTCATCGCATATACGTTACGTGAAAATTTCTTCCATACCGTCATCCATGGACCCGGCGGCTTCTTGAGAGGAGCAGTCGGCTGTACATCCTCTCTCTGGGGCTGTACGCTAGGCTGTCCACCCGGTGCAATATCATTATTGAGGTTCGCACTCATGCCGATCTTCCTCCCTTACCCAGCTGAACTCTTGGGTCAACCACAGCATATAATATATCCGCAATCAGGTTACCAATGATAACTACCACTGCCGTAATTAACGTTATAGCCATAAGAACCGAGTATTCCCGGGCTACAGCCATATCGATGAACAGGCGTCCCATTCCCGGCCAGTTAAATACACTTTCTGTTAGAGCTGCGCCGCCCACCAAGATTGGCAGATCCAGACCCAGGACAGTAATAATAGGAATAAGAGCGTTGCGTAAGGCATGCCGGAAAATAACTCTTCTTTCTTTTACACCTTTTGCACGAGCCGTACGAATATAGTCCTGTTCCAACACTTCCAGCATACTGGAACGAGCATATTTGGAATAAGCAGCCAGGAAGCCCAAGGTCAGTACGGTAACAGGCAGGATTAAATGCATAAATAAGTTACCAATGTTCCCCTCTTTCCCCATAGTCCACATATCTGAGAGAGGTAGCCAATCCAGATTGAGTGCGAACATTTCCTGCAGAAGGATACCAAACCAAAAGGTTGGCATGGCAAAGCCCACATAAGAAACAAATGAAGCTGTCTGATCTGAAAGTCCGTATTCCTTGGTACTATTGTAAATCCCCCATGGAACAGCAATCAGCAGGGACAAAAGCCAAGCCACGCCCATGAGTACTACCGTGTTGCCTACTGTAGGCCATAGAATCTGACCTACTGGAAGATGATTCTTAAATGTATATCCAAGATCACCTTTAAGCAGTCCGCCTACCCACTTTATATATTGCACCGCTACCGGTTGATCGAGCCCTAGATTGTGTGCCTGTATCTTTGCTGCTTCCTGCGACAGACCCGGTGCCAAGAAAATTTTAGTAGGTCCACCCGGAGCAGCATGAATAAGACCAAAAGTAATGAGTGTGATAAGAAACAGAACCAAAATAGACTGCAGAACCCGGCGAATGAAATATTCAGTCATTAACGATCCTCCCAGGATTGCACATTAGTACAATCAATTTAAGCCTGAAAACAAAAAAGGGAGAGGAGAAGACTCTCCTTCCCCCTCGTTTGTGATCTTGCAATTATTGAGTTACCCACCAGTTCTGAATGTGGAAGAAATATCCATAAGGTAGTGAAGCTTCTGGTGCGTCTGCTTCAGCATATTTCACGCGTGGTCCCAGACCTTCTGGCTGTCCATATTGATACAGGAATACATATGGAAGATCAGTAGAAATTTCTTTACCAACTTCTTCATAAATCTTCTTACGTTCTGCTTGGTCAACTGTTGAGTAACCTTCTACCCAAAGCTTATCGAGCTTATCGTTCTTGTACCAGCCCATGTTTTGACCAGTTGGCGGGAAGTATTTAGAAGAGAAGGTTTGCTCGCCATCTGGGTCCGGGTTATTCAGGGACCAAGACAAGAGTACTGCTGGGAACTTACCTGGAGTCAAGTTATTATCAGCCCAGGAAGAGAAGTCAATTGCTTTAGGTGTAACTTCGATTCCTACTTCTTTCAAGTTCTGCTGAATTACAGCTGCAACCTGTTGACGACGGCTGTTCCCTGCGTTGTATTGAAGCTCGAATGAGAATCTGTGACCATCTTTAGTCAAGATGCCGTCGGAGCCTGCAACCCAACCATCTTCAGCAAGGAGTTTCTTAGCTGCAGCAGGATCATATTTATACTCAGTAACGGCAGATCCTGGGTCAGCCCAAGTACCTGGAAGGAACGGTGCATTGAGTTTAGTACCAGTACCCTTAAGAATGTTATCAATCATACCTTGGCGGTTAAGCGCCGTAGCAATCGCTTGTCTTGTCTTCTGCCCAGTGAATGGTACGAATTTGTCCGGGAAGTTCTCTGGCTTGAAGTTAAAGGCTACATATTCATACAACGGACCTGGGGCAAGAAGAACTGAAATTCCACTTTTCTTCTTCACGGCTTCAATTTGAGTAACAGGGATAGCTTGAATCAGGTCAGTATCTCCCTTAATCAATGCAGATACCTCTGTGTTCTGATCCGCGTAGATTTTGTATACGACTTTGTCAATATGCGGTTTTTGACCCCAATAATTAGGATCTTTATCAAATGTAAGATACTGCTTTTGCTTCCATTCTGTCCATTTCCAAGCTCCGTTAGTAACCGTCTTGGCAGGATCCTTACCATAAGGGTTGTCTTTCAGCTGCTCTGGCTTCACATCTTTAAGAACGTGATAAGGAATCAGTTGATTGAACAAGCTGTATTGGAAAGGCGCAAATACTTGCTTAAGCGTGATCTTGATCGTTTGATCGTCAACTTTGTCGAGTTTGTCAACTTTATCAAATTGGCCAATCCCAGGAGAACCTGCCTTCGGATCACGGAATGTATTAATTGTAAAAATTACGTCATCCGCAGTAACTGGCTGGCCGTCACTCCATTTTGCTTCTTTTTTCAGCTTAACTGTGTAAGTCTTACCATCTGCCGACACTTCAAGAGGAGCTGCTGCAAGAGACCAAGGTTCAGCCACAAGGTTACCTTTACGATCAAGGTCATACAAATTTGCCATTACAAATCTTGCGGCATCCGAAGATGCAGAGTTGTCTACATAAATTGGGTTAATCGATACGATATCGGAGAAGCTGCTGAATGTCAGTGTTCCTCCATCAACTGGCTTATCTGTAGATTTACTAGCATCTACTTCGGAACCTGTTGGGGCTTTAGTGCTGCTCTCGCTTGATTTCGTATTGCTGCATCCTACAAACAATGCTCCGAACAATGTTAGCGTCGCTAATAGGGCAATCCATTTTTTTGTTTTTACCATTAACGTGTTCCTCCCATTTCTCAATTTTGTTGTCTTACTGTCCTACCTCCGGGCCGAAGCTAACCTCACGTTCTTCTAATTCTGTCTACGGTATGAATGAATTGGTTCATTCATATGCTTACGTGGGCTGTGACCCCCCTTGTGTTTCAGAATCCTAGAATTGTTTAATTAACTTCTAATATATTGTTGTTCAATATATCCTAATAAAAAAAGCAATAATATACATAAGTTTACTCGGAATTATAATTTTAATGGCAAACTCTGGATGTCTACCCCCGGTTCTTTAGTTAACCATGGGTCAATTTAATGTTAATGCCTTCCATTATGTTTTCCAAATAAAAACAAGTATATTATTAATGCTATGATTCATTATTAGTAAATAATATACATTAAATTTACTAAAATTCCAACTATATTTACAGTCAGTTTTTAATTTTTTTTTAATGTAACGTATAGAAAATACTTTTCACTGAGCTTTTTATAGTTTTACAAACTTAATTAAAGCTTAAAATTTAATGTGCATATAACAAAAAAAGCAGCCATTAGATGGCTGCTTTCTATATACCCCGTACTACTCTGTTGTGTAAGGCAACAATGCAACTTGACGGGAACGTTTGATTGCGATAGTCAACAAACGTTGGTATTTTGCGCTAGTGCCGGTTACACGACGTGGCAAAATTTTTCCGCGTTCGCTGATGAATTTCTTCAACAGTTCAGTGTCTTTATAGTCAATGTGAGTAATTTTGTTCACAGTGAAGAAGCACACTTTACGACGTTTGTTACGGCCGCCACGGCGAGCCGGTCTTTTGTCGTTGTCTCCGCCTTCTCTTGGTTTAAAAGCCATGCTGTATCAGTCCTTTCCAATATTAAAATGGCAAATCGTCATCCGATATATCGATCGGTTTTCCGTCATCGGAGAATGGATCTTGATTGCCTCGGGAATTGCTATTGCCGCCACGGTTCGCACCGCCGCCGCTACCACCAAACGATGGTGCTTCTTCCCGTTGACCGCTACCGCCACCTTCTCGATTCGACTCCAAGAAACGGACATTATCGGCGATGACTTCGGTCACGTATACACGTTTACCTTCGTTATTATCGTAATTCCGTACTTGAATGCGTCCTTCGACTGCGGTCAGACGACCTTTACGCAAGTAGTTGGCACAAGTCTCTGCCAGCTGTCTCCACGTAACGACCGGTATAAAGTCCGCTTCGCGTTCTCCGCCTTGTGAGGTGAATGGTCTGTCTACCGCAATGGTAAACTGGGTGACCGCCACGCCCGCTGGGGTATAACGCAGCTCTGGATCACGAGTAAGTCTTCCGATGAGAATGACACGGTTCAACAATCTGGTCCCCTCCTCTGAGCGATAAATTTACAAACACATCTTAAGCAACGTCTTTTGTAATGAGATAACGGATAACTTCGTCGGAAATTTTCAAAATACGTTCCAACTCGTTAATTACATCCGTAGTCGCAGTAAAGTTCACTAGTACGTAAACTCCATCACGAATCTTGTTGATCTCATACGCAAGCCGGCGTTTGCCTAAAACATCATGCTTTGTAATTTCCCCGCCGTTTTGGATGATGCCTTGGAATTTTTCGACTACAGCTTGAAGAGCTTCCTGCTCAAGATCTGGACGAATAATGTACATCACTTCGTATTTGCGCATATCTTTCACCTCCTCTTGGACTCACGGCCCCCAATGCATAGCTTGGGAGCAAGGAGCGAGCGTAAACTCGCACCATAGTAATATAACAAATTTGAAAGCCTGATGCAAGTGAAACTGAATGAAATAAAGAATATATGTTCCTAATCCGTTATGAACTTCCAAGTTCCTGCCGCCGCATCTCCACATGAACTGCCAATGGAGCGTGCACACTAAGGCAGTAAAACCTACTTTAATATTGGAAGGGAGATCAGTGATTATGGGTGAGCAAACTGAGTTCGAACCCGGAGATAAAGCGCCAAACCCCGGCATTTATACGGAGGTAGGTGAAGCGCGCAGCTTCCATACCCAAATTCAGGATCCGAAGCGTGTCGAGCTAGAACGTGGGGACATCTTCCCGGAAACAAGTAAAAAGAATCGCAAGTGGAAAAAGGCCGAAAAGGCACGCGTTCATTAATGTAATATTTTACCAATCACTAAACTGTATAACATTTCGCCCTACTGCACATTCTATCTTTAGACGGCGTACAAGAGAGGTGTGGTTCCGTTGGACCTGTTCAGCGAAACATCCGTTAGGAGTCTTATTCACAACTCGATGTTCAGTGTAAATTAAAGAAATATTCGGTGCCTCTTCTGTGAAGAAGAAGCTGCAGGGTATATGCTTTAGTTCTCTGGTTAGGAACGTGAGGCGCCCAAGGAGGACCCCTCTTCCTGGTGCTTCCAGCGTAAGGTTGCAATTGCCGAATGTCTCCTGCATTTGTGTGAGAGAAGAATTCCAAATGTGCGCCGTCTACCACAAAGAGGTCCCCTTATGGGGACCTTTTTAATTCATCTTGTTTAACTTATCGCATGTGGTGAATATAACAACAAAAAAATCTCCGCGGTTACGGAGATTATCTCAATTAAAATCATATTCAGAAGTGGCGGAAAGAGTGGGATTCGAACCCACGCACGCCTTGCGACGCCTAGCTGATTTCGAGTCAGCCCCCTTGGGCCTCTTGGGTACCTTTCCGCAGCAATAATGATTTTAACATATTGCCATACAGTTTGCAATATAGCTTAATCTTCCCGGATCAGCAGCCCTTTTTTACTTAATCTGACTATATTGATGTCATCTCGCTGCCTTGGTCCCCTTCTGCTGATCTAAGTACCTTCTTCATATTTTTCTCGAACTTGGCTCTTGGAATCAGAACGCTATGCTTGCAGCCTACACACTTAATTCGTATATCCATGCCCATCCGGATAATCTCCATTTCATTACTGCCGCAAGGGTGACTTTTCTTCATTTGAACAATATCACCAAGCTGAAATACTTTACGTTCCAATACATACAACTCCTTCGCGCAATGTAAGCTTAGATTAGCTAAGAATGTGTCTTATGCCTCAGCTGCGAGCCCATCCCCGACTTCATCCAGGGCCTCCTTCGCATAAGTCTGGATCTCCCGCTCTACCTCTGAACGTTTGCCCGGCAAGCATTCAGCTGCAATTCTCACTACATATTCACTTGTTGTAATGGACTGAACTCCGAGTACATTAGGCACGTTCGCCAATGCTTCTGTGTTCTCTTTTAATTGCGTCATGGATCTTCTCAGGATTTCCAGAGAATCGTCCAGCTTCCTTTGGTTGCTTATCGGAATATCAACAACAGCCAGAGCATTATTAAGCGAGTAATTGGTAACATTCGTGATCATACCATTTGGAATTATATGTACCTCACCTGTCCAACTAACCAATCTTGTTGTGCGCAGCCCAATGATCTCTACAGTCCCTTTTAAAGTTCCAGTCTGGATCACATCTCCTACGGCGAATTGATCCTCAAGTATAATGAAGAATCCTGTGATCACATCTTTGACAAGACTTTGTGCACCAAACCCGATTGCCAGTCCGAAGACGCCTGCTCCCGCAAGCAGAGGAGCCAATTCAACTCCAAACTCCCCGAGCAAAAGCATAATCATTACAAAGTTACTCGCGATCGATATGACATTCTTAAGCAATTCTCCGACAGTTACGAATCGGCGCGGATTCACATTAATGCGGCTTTCCTCATGACGCTGAAGAGAATGGTCAATAAATTTAAATACAATTTTGATAAATACCCGGGTGATGATCATAATGACTATAATTCTTATGCAGGAAAATAGCACGTTCTCCCACATATCTATATTCGTGAACCACTCCCAAATTTTATCTTTCCAAGTTGCCGCCGTTTGTAATGCTTGGCCTGTCATTCCTTTAGGTGCTTCTGCAGCGAAGAACATGGCACTCCCTCCTCTTCCATACAGCAAAGCTTTGACTTAATTGAATTAAGTCTCACTCCGAATCTAGATCAATCGTAACATAACCCTGCATTTCTTTCGAATAGATCCCCCTGATCTCTACCCTTTCTGATCTTATTATATTTCTCACCACAGACAAACTCTCAGGTTCAAACTGAATAGAAAGCGCACACCCGGCTGTTATCTCCTTCGGTGTCGGGAACAGGTCCATCTCTACCTCTGCATACTCGAGCAGCATTTCCGCGCGCAGCGCCTGTTGGGTAGAATCAAAGGCCATCACAAGCCAATTATCCATCATCGTACGTTTCTCCTTCTTAAGCGGATTGCAGGTGCTCTCCAAGTATAAAATCTTCCTAATATTCATATACTAACTACTATATTGGTACAACTACAGACTATGTAACCGGCAGCGCTTCTCCCATATTGAATGGAAAGGAAGATTTTATGTCTCATACAGATCCAACCCTTGCTGCTCAGGAGATTCCTTATTTAAAAATACTACATACTGAGCCCGGCATACATTCAGCTATTATTCATCGGCTTCTTCTCCATTTTGCCAAGCTATCCGTCCGGCAGGAGATCGTCATTGTCTGTATTGGTACAGACAGGTCTACAGGTGATTGTCTGGGTCCCCTCGTCGGAACAGCCCTGTCTAAACTGCAGTGCAGTAGCTTCCATCTCTATGGTACCTTAGATGAACCTGTACATGCCATGAACCTTAAAGACACACTTCTTCACATCCAGCAGGTTCATGATAATCCGTTTGTTATAGGTATAGATGCCTGCCTTGGTCAATCATCCAGTGTGGGTTGTATTCAGGTTGTTCATGGTCCCCTTCGCCCTGGTGCAGGGGTAAACAAAGAACTGCCGCCGGTCGGCGATATCCATCTTACGGGCATCGTCAATGTCGGCGGCTTTATGGAATATTTTGTATTACAAAATACTCGGCTTAGTCTTGTTATGCGTTTGTCTGATATTATCGCAACCAGCCTGTATGGTGCCATAAAGGAATGGGACCGCAGCTTTAGGCCTCTTGTTCGGCGAGAAGAATGGCGTCCTTTTCCTCAGGAGAGAGTGAATAAGGCGACTCCCCTTTAACGACTGGCTTCGCATATACATAAGAGCCATCTCGGTTGTAGATGCCCGTCAGGACAATTCCGTCCTGCTGACTATCTATAAATGCCACAGAGAAGCTAAGTTCATTCCCTCGTTCATTAAAGGCATTATATCGTTTAATGCCTATTTTTGCTTTTTGCTTAGGAAGCAGCTTCTGGATGGATTGCAGTTGCCGCTGCTGATCCCCCTGCTCATCCTCGATAGAATCCAATTGAACCTTGAGATCAATAAGCAGTGTCTCCAGGTTCTCTACTCCTGCCCCGGCCATCATAATCTCATATTTACGACGCATCTTCTTCAGCTTGCTTCCCTGTACGATATTCCAGATGAGAAATAAGATAAACAACAAGGCGGTTCCCACGATGATTAATCCCAATTGTTCGCTGAAAAGTTTATTCCATTCCCCCATGCCTGGCTCTACCCCTCTATCATAATTTATGCTCTGTATAACTGCTGCATCGCCTTTATAAGGGCGTTCACTTCATAGGCAGTTGTAGAGTAACCTACGCTAGCTCTTACTGCTCCGGTTAAGGTAGTGCCTGCTGTCTCATGCCCTAACGGAGTACAATGAAAGCCGGCTCTTACTGCGATTTGATATTCCCTGTCAAGACGGAAGGCTACCTCGGCAGCATCTTGATCAGCTACATTGAAAGTTACAATTCCAGTTCTAGGCGCTCCCAGCGCTGGACCGAGCAGGCTAATTCCTGGAATATCTGCTAGTCCCCGCATAAGTTCCTGCGTCAACTGCCATTCTCTGCTGTAGATATTCTCTACTCCCTCTGCTAGCACTTCTTTGACTCCTTCCCCTAAGCCGGCAATACCTGCCGTATTAGGAGTGCCTGCTTCATAACGATCAGGGCGAACTGATGGCTGTTCCAGCTCCTCAGATTGACTCCCAGTCCCTCCATGAAGATGTGGAACCAAATCTATATCGGGGCGAATATAGAGCCCTCCTGTACCCTGGGGTCCAAGTAAGGCTTTATGCCCTGGAAAGGCAAGCATGTCTATATTCATTTCCTTCACATCAATTGGATACGCTCCAGCAGTCTGTGCCGCGTCAACAAGCAATACGGCTCCATGCTGATGAGTCATTTTGGCAATTTCCTCAATTGGGGCTATGCTTCCTAGCAAATTGGAGCTATGACTGCAAACCACTAATCGAGTATTTTCTTCAAATGCCCTCTTCATACTTAAAAGGTTAATCTCGCCCTCTTGACTTACAGGTATATACTCAACCTTAACCCCCAGAGTACGCTTTAGAAACTCAAGTGGTCGCCTTACAGAATTATGTTCCACCATCGTGGCAATCACATGATCGCCTGGTTTAAGAAATCCCTTAATAGCAAGGTTAAGCGCACTTGTCGTATTGGATGTAAAAGCGATGTCTACAGGGTTCTCTACTCCGAAAAGTGTGGCCAATCGACTTCGTGACCTCATGAGGACTCTGCCCGCTTGAATAGCCATGGCATGGTTTCCCCTGCCCGGATTTGCCGCACTTCCTGAAAGCGCTTCTTCAACTGCCCTAATAACTCCTGCAGGTTTGGGCCAGGAGGTCGCTGCATGATCTAAGTAAATCACTAATTCCCACCCTTCCCCTCTAGGTTAACTTTACTCAATATAAGATCAAGAAAGACATACCTCTCCTTCTTGCATAAGGAGAAATATGTCAATTCATCATTGAAGCATGTCAAGTAAACGCTGTAAATCCTGCTGGCTAAAATAGTTAATTTCTATCTTGCCTTTATCCTTGGCCGGTTTGATTTTCACTGTAGTCTTAAATCTTTCACGAAGACTTTCTTCAACCTCTTCAATATAAGGATCTCTCTTCTTAGCAGCAATCTTCACTTTAGAAGTGTCTAGTTTTTTACGATCAAGCTGCTGCACTGCATCCTCCAGCTCTCTAACACTCCACTCATTTTCGATACATTGTTTGGCAAGCTGTTTTATTAGTGCTGTATCCTTCAGTCCGACAATGGCTCTCGCATGTCCCATCGATAATGTTCCACGTGAAACAAAATCCTTCACTTCATCAGGAAGTGCCAGCAATCGAAGAAAGTTGGCGATATGAGAACGGGATTTCCCTACCTTTAAGGATAATTCTTCCTGCGTCAATTCGAACTGATCCATTAGCCCCTGATAAGCAACAGCAATCTCCATTGCATTCAGATTCTCCCGTTGAAGGTTCTCGATAAGAGCGATCTCCATAACCTGCTGGTCCGTGAAGCTGCGTACGACAGCTGGTACTGTAGTATTTCCACAATATTGAGAAGCTCTGAATCGCCGTTCACCTGCAATGATTTCATATCCCTTAAGGACACTTCTAACTATAATCGGCTGAATTACACCATGCTGACGAATAGATTCTGCCAGGTCCTTGATGGCTTCTTCATCAAAAGTCTTACGAGGCTGGTAGGGATTTGCCCGAAGCTGATTAAGTGGAATTTCTACCACCTTATCGTCATCACTAACAGAAAGCGATGGAATCAGCGCATCAAGTCCTTTTCCCAGACGCTTACTCATAAGAAATCACTTCCTTTGCCAATTCTAAATACACCTCTGCCCCTTTTGAGCGAGGGTCGTACGTAATAATTGACTGCCCGTGAGAAGGCGCTTCACTCAGTCTAACATTGCGCGGAATAACTGTTTTGTAGACCTTTTGTTGGAAATACTTCTTCACTTCTTCAATAACTTGTATGCCCAGATTAGTTCTGGCATCGAACATCGTAAGCAGCACACCCTCGATTTGCAGCGAGGTGTTAAGATGCTTCTGAACCAGACGCACCGTATTTAACAGCTGACTAAGTCCTTCAAGGGCATAGTATTCACATTGAATTGGAATCAGGACAGAGTCCGCGGCGGTTAACGAATTGATCGTCAGGATGCCTAATGAAGGAGGGCAATCGATAATGATATAGTCATATTGGCTCTTCACTTGCTGTAGAGATTTCTTGAGCCGTACTTCACGTGAAATCGTAGGCACAAGTTCAATCTCCGCCCCAGCCAACTGAATCGTAGCTGGAATCATGTCCAAGCCTTCGATTTGGGTAGGTGTAATTGCTTCTTTGGGATGAACCTCATTGATTAGAACATCATAAATGCAGTTAGCAACGTCAGCTTTATTTATACCAATACCGCTGGTCGTATTCCCCTGTGGATCGATATCTACAAGTAGAACTTTCTTCCCCAGCGTAGCCAGCCCGGCTCCCAAATTGACCGATGTCGTAGTTTTTCCTACACCGCCCTTTTGGTTGGCAATGGCAATGATTTTAGACAACCTGTTTCACCTCAATATTATTTAAGAATCTTCTTGTAGATCCATACAGTGGAATGGATTATTCAGGCCATTTCACCGTACATGTGTGGGTCAACTCAAAGAGGCAGCTACAAAAAGACAGAAAAAGCGGCTACTGCTGCCGCCTTCTTAGCGCATACTTGTCCATTAACGTTTAGGAATCTTTATTACGATTTCATAATGATCTTCATGATCAGTTTCAGTCTTCTTGATCTGCAGTCCGGAACCCGATACCATATCAATCGATTGCCGAATCGTATTTAAAGCTAGACGGACATCTTTGGTAAAAGAAATACGCTTGGATTTTTTGTTTTTAGCTACTTCTTTATAAAAAGCAATTCTTGCTTCTGTTTGCTTCACATTCAAGTCTTTAGCGATGATCTCTTCCAGTACCTTCAGCTGAAGTTCTTCTGTATCTAATGACAAAAGAGCCCTAGCATGACGCTCAGTAATTTTCCGTTCCATTAAAGCATTCTTCACAACTTCAGGCAGATGCAGGAGACGGATCTTGTTAGCGATTGTGGACTGACTCTTTCCTAATCTCTGTGCCAGACTCTCCTGAGTCAGCTGGTGAAGGTCAATCAGATTCTGGTATGCGATAGCTTCCTCTATAGAGGTAAGATTCTCCCTCTGCAAGTTCTCGATTAATGCAATGGAGGCAGCCTGGGAATCATTAAAGTCCCGAACTATGGCAGGAATCGTGTCAAATCCCAGCTTCTTCACTGCACGCCAACGACGTTCTCCAGCAATGATCTCATATTTCTCATTCCGGTAACGGACCACGATAGGCTGAATAACACCATGAGTTTTGATTGTTTGACATAACTCATCAATTCTTTCATCGTCAAAAACTGTCCGAGGCTGGTAGGGGCCGCCGACAATGTTATCTACCGGAAGTTGCTTTACTTCTTCCCCGCTGTTTCGTTCGGTCAACCCAAACAATTTAGAAAATTGTTCTTTCATTCCGTAGATTACCACCTAATTTCATAGTAGCATAAGGCACTGCCTTATGATCTTCATTCACGAGGGAATGAGTTAATGGCATCCGATAAAGGCCTTGAATTCCCGACTTATAAGGGATAAACATCCTGTTTCAGAACGAGATTCGTATGCTTTGGATATAATCTATTCTATCACTTTTTCCTCTATAATCCTATTCTCTATCTTACCAGTTTCTGACCAATCATTCCATATGGAACTAAAGAAGTAGACGATTGGGCAGGCAACTATTTATTTACGATAGATAGTCAACTCTATAACTATATATTAAATCCATATTGATGAATAAAATACTAATTATTCAGTTAATCATTCTCAATAATTAACAATTGTGTGATTCGAGCTTGATCCGTGATTGTTTCACGTGGAACACAAAAAATACCAAAAAAATAACACCTCTATATAAGAGGTGTCTTTAATGGAGTGCCCGCCTTGCGCGGATACTTTTTCGGTGTCGAAGCGTTCTTTTTAATCAAAATAATATGCCGCTCTGAATTTTCCACAGGAAGGTTAAAGTTGTAACTTTCAACTAAAGAGCCTTTAAGTTCTTTCATACTGAAAGCTGCTTCCTTGATCTCTTCATCTGGGTTGTTCCCCTTCATTGCGGCGAATACCCCACCCGGCTTCACAAATGGAAGACAGAATTCGTTCAACACAGCTAAGCGTGCAACGGCTCTAGCCGTAGCCAAGTCGTATGCATCGCGGTGCTCTGGAAGTCTTGCGATATCCTCTGCCCTGCCATGGATAAGCTGTACATCCTTCAAACCAATAGTATCCACAACATGCTGGAGGAATGAGATGCGCTTGTTAAGTGAATCCACGATTGTAAGCTTAAGATGAGGAAATGCGATTTTGAGTGGAATGCCTGGAAATCCGGCACCCGAGCCCACATCGATCATACGGCCAACAGCGTCCATTCCTTTATAAAAAGCAAGTGTCAATGAATCATAAAAATGCTTCACATACACCTGATTCCGTTCCGTAATTCCAGTCAAATTCATTTTCTCGTTCCAGGATACAAGCTCCTGGAAGTAGATATCAAATTGCTCCAGCTGTTTATCACTTAGGTGAATACCTTGAGCCTGAATTAAGCTGACAAAATCAGATTGAACTGAATCCATAATTTATCCTCCTGCAGCAGTCACTCGATTATAATGCTCAAGATAGACCAGAAGGATTGAAATATCAGCCGGAGTAACACCAGATATCCGGGAAGCCTGACCAATCGAGATTGGACGAATGCGATCCAGCTTCTGCCGTGCCTCCATCGCTATGCCATGGATGTCATCATACTTGATATTATCAGGAATCTTCTTCTTCTCCATCTTTTGAAGCCGTTCCACATGGAGCAGCTGCTTCTCAATGTAGCCTGCATATTTGATTTGAATCTCTACTTGCTCCTTCATTTCATCATCCAGTTCAAGAGTAGAAGGAGATAAAGGCTCAATATGAGTGTAGCTGACTTCAGGGCGACGAAGAATGTTAAGCATGTTGCTTCCATCTTGGATTGGAGCCGAACCGATAGACTCCAGAATTGGATTAACCTCCACTGGACGCACCTTGGTTGATTTGAGACGCTCGATCTCAAGTTCAACATTCTGCTTCTTGTTAAGGAATTGATCATATCGATCCTGCTTGATCAAGCCAATATCATAACCGATCGGTGTGAGACGAAGATCAGCATTGTCATGACGAAGAAGAAGACGGTATTCAGCTCTAGAAGTGAGAAGACGATAGGGCTCATTTGTGCCCTTAGTAACCAGATCATCAATAAGGACACCAATATAACCCTGGGATCGATCAAGGACTACCGGCTCTTTCCCCTGCACTTTGCGAGCCGCATTAATCCCCGCCATAATCCCTTGTCCTGCTGCTTCCTCATATCCAGATGTTCCGTTCAACTGACCCGCCGTGAAGAGACCGGGTACAAGCTTAGTCTCAAGCGAAGGCCACAGTTGTGTCGGCACCATCGCGTCATATTCGATCGCGTAACCCGTACGCATCATTTCCACATTTTGCAGCCCTGGAATCGAGCGCAGAATCTGCAGCTGAACATCTTCAGGCATACTGGTGGACAAACCTTGAACGTAATACTCTGAAGTGTTCTTGCCTTCCGGCTCGAGGAAAATTTGATGCTTAGGCTTGTCGCTGAAGCGTACAATTTTATCTTCTATTGAAGGACAGTATCTTGGACCCGTTCCCTCAATGACACCCGAGAACATCGGAGCCCGATGAAGATTTGAATTAATAATCTCATGGGTCTCAATTGAAGTGTATGTCAACCAGCACGGTAACTGTTCGTTATCAGAACTTTTGGTTTCATAGGAAAAGAATTTAGGCTTCTCGTCACCAGGTTGAATCTCCGTCTGTGAGAAGTCAATGGTATCCTTGTGAACACGCGGAGGTGTTCCCGTCTTGAATCTTACGAGCTCTAAGCCAAGCTCTTTCAAATGAGCGGCTAATCTTACTGAAGGCTGCTGATTATTCGGACCACTTTCGTACATCAGCTCGCCCATAATGATTTTGCCACGCAGATAGGTACCTGTTGTTAACACTACCGCTTTCCCGCGGTACTCTGCTCCAGTCTTGGTGACAACACCCACACACTTTCCATCTTCGATAATTAACTCTTCGACCATCCCTTGGCGAAGCGTTAAATTCTCTTCCTTCTCCATGGTTTCTTTCATGGCATGCTGATACATGAACTTGTCCGCCTGAGCACGCAGTGCATGAACGGCTGGCCCTTTCCCTGTATTCAGCATACGCATCTGGATAAAAGTCTTATCAATATTCCGGCCCATTTCTCCGCCTAACGCATCAATCTCCCTAACTACGTGGCCTTTTGCAGGACCACCAATAGATGGGTTACATGGCATGAATGCAACCATGTCTAGGTTGATGGTAACCATAAGCGTACTGCAGCCCATGCGAGCTGCTGCCAATGCCGCTTCTACACCAGCATGGCCCGCACCCACGACGATCACATCATATTCCCCCGCCGGGTATCCCATTCTTTCTTTACCTCCTTATATATCGAGCGTTCCACAGCCTTATGAATCTCATCATAACCGCAATCGGAACCGTTTATTTACTGAACTATATGCATTGAGCTAAAAATAACTACATCCACCATCATACCACGTTCCCAGCCTATAAACTGATCATCCGAGCAAATACTTTACTTATTTCCCTAAGCAGAATTGGGAGAATATTTGATCCAGCAGCGAATCCGGTGCGGAGTCCCCGATAACCTCTCCAAGCTGCTCCCATGCGAGACGGACATCAATTTGGTAAATGTCAATGGGGATACCCGAGTCAGCTGCTTCATAAGCATCCTTCAAGGAGGCCGCTGCCTTGTTAAGGAGCGCTATATGCCTTACGTTGCTGACATAAGTCAGATCACCCGATTCAAGCTGCCCGCCCAGGAATAGGTGGGTAATGGCCTCCTCCAGACTCTCCAGTCCTTCTGATGTTCTTACAGAAAGCTTAACGCGATTCTCCTCTGGGAAATAACGCCCGACCACCTCTAAATCAATCTGCTGCGGAAGGTCACTCTTGTTGATCAGTACGATAACCTGACGATGCTGAATTTGCTGCATCAGGGTAATCTCATCCTCATGCAGCGGCTCTGCCCCATTTAGCACAAGGAGAATCAGATCAGCCTCATTCACTGCTGCTTTGGAGCGCTCTACCCCAATCTGCTCCACCACATCGATCGTCTCCCGAATTCCCGCCGTATCCAGCAGCTTAAGAGGGATATTGTTAATGGTTACGAACTCTTCAATCACATCACGAGTTGTACCGGGAATGTCCGTAACAATGGCTTTGTTCTCTCTCACGAGGGCATTCATTAATGAGGATTTTCCGACATTGGGCCGGCCAATAATCGCCGTGGTTATCCCCTCACGAAGGATTTTTCCCTCATTGGCCCGCTTCAGCAGCCGATCAATTCCTGCCTGGGCCTGGGTGCATTTCTCTTTGATAAACTCCGAAGTCAGCGACTCTACATCATGCTCCGGATAATCAATATTTACTTCAATATGCGCAAGGGTCTCCAGCAGCGTCTGACGGATCTCATGGATTCTCCGGGATAGATCCCCTTCTACCTGCTTGAGGGCAACGGAGAAGGCTCGGTCAGACTTGGAGCGAATCAGATCAATAACCGCTTCAGCCTGTGACAAGTCAATCCGCCCATTAAGAAAGGCCCGCTTGGTGAATTCACCCGGTTCGGCAAGCCGGATTAGAGGCTGCTTCAGCAGCAGATCCATCACCCTTTTCACCGAAATTACTCCACCGTGGGTGCTAATCTCCACCACATCTTCCGTTGTGAACGAACGCGGTGCTCTCATCACTGTGACAAGAACCTCTTCAAGCTTATCTCCCGTAACCGGGTCTATAATAAAGCCGTAATGAACGGTGTGACTATCCGCTTCGGTTAAGGGCGTCTTGGAACGAAGAAGCCGTCCAACCTCAGCAACAGCCTCCGGCCCACTCACCCGAATAACAGCAATGCCACCTTCCCCTACAGCTGTTGAGATCGCAGCAATTGTATCTGTAACCATCTTCTCACCTCTTCTATATAAATAAAAAGAAATGACGATTGCCGAGGCAAACGTCACTCCCATTACATTCATTTACTTTGTCTCACCGTAATAACTACCCTGCGGTTAGGCTCTTCGCCCTTGCTATAAGTCTTCACTTCAGGATGATCCTGCAGCTTCGCATGAATCACCTTACGCTCCTGAGGAGCCATAGGCTCCAGAGAGACTTCCTTCTGTGTCCGGACCACTTTGCCAGCAAGTCTCAGAGCCAACTCCTCCAGTGTTTTCTTACGACGCTCTCTGAAGTTCTCCGCATCCAGAACAAGCCGTATGAAGCTATCCGAGTAGCGGTTTGCTACGATATTGGCTAAATATTGAAGTGCATCAAGGGTTTGACCCCTTCTTCCTATGAGTAGACCAAGATCAGAACCGGAAATGTTAAGAATCGTGCTGTCCTTGCGGTGCACAATCTCTATCTCTACCTGCAGGCCCATGCTTTCACCTACATCCGAGATAAATGACGCCGCCTCTTGAAAAGGATCTTTGCCTTCATGCTGAAATTCTTCGCTGCTTAAAGCTGGCTGCTCTATAATCTCTACATGAGTAGTTTCGACCTTTGGCGGTTCTGTCGTCGTATCGGTCAGCAAAGTAATCTCTACTTTGGCTTCCTTTACTCCAAACAGACCCAGGAATCCTCTTGATGGCTGCTCCAACACTTTCACGGCAACTTGATTCTCGGTGGTGCCGAGCTTAGCCAATCCTTGTCTAACAGCATCTTCAATGGTTTTTCCCGACGTCACAACTTTGTTCATTTTTTCTTGTTGGCCTCCTTGTTGGTGCCTCTTGCCGGTGTACCGGCCTTCAGATTGGATCCACCTCTCTTGGATTTACCGCTCACGGGTGCGGCCTCAACAACAGCCACTTCACCAGCCGGTTTCTTATAGAGGAAGTAGTTCTGAACAATCGTGTAGATATTACTGAAGAACCAATATAAAGGAAGTGCGGAAGGGAAGTTGTAAGCCATGATAAAGATCAACACAGGATAGATAAACATCATGAACTGCATAGGTCCCTGCATTCCGCTTGGATTCATATTGGACATCATCTTGGTCTGAATAAATGTACTTATTGCAGCTAATGCCGGCAGGATGAACAAATGGTCCGGCTGGCCAAGTTGAAGCCACAAGAACGGATGCTCCCGGATAGCTGAGTTGTAAATAATAGAGTTATACAGCGCAATGAATACAGGCATCTGAATGATCAGCGGCAAGCAGCCTGCCATCGGATTAACCTTATTCTCCTGGAACAACTTCATGGTCTCCTGCTGTTGAAGCTGCGGATTATCCTTGTACTGCTCTTTGATCTTCGCAAGCTGCGGCTGGATCGCCTGCATGGCCTTCGAACTCTTCACCTGTTTAAGGGTAAGCGGCAATATAATTGTCCGCACAATAATCACCATGACCAAGATCGCCAGCCCGTACTCCCCGCCGAACCATCTGGCGAACGTATCAAGGGCAAGTGAGAAATAGTAGACTACATTTTTTTGCCAGAAGGAACTGCTGTTAGCCATGTCCTCTGTAGTGTGTGTTGGCGTTGCACTTGGTGTACAGCCGGCAAGCAGAACAAGCATTCCAACTGCCAGTGCAATAAGCAGCCACTTGCTTTTAGTTGACTTCAATCGCGACACTTCATAACCCCTCTCTTAACCAATCCATCAGCCTAAATCATACCATAATTGTACAGACAAATAAACAAGCTGTCAGGCACGTGAAGCCCTTACAAGACCTGCTTTCCGTAGTGCATGAAGTACGCTTTTCTCAAGTTCCTTATACTCCATAGACACAGCACCTTTTCTTACAATAAAAATGATGTCCACGTGCTCACGGATTTCGCTCTTGTGCAGCCTTACAATCTCCTTGATTAAGCGTCTCATCCGGTTGCGAACAACCGCATTGCCGATCTTCTTGCTTACGGAAATGCCGAGCCGGAACTGCTCAACATTATTTCTCACAGACCAATAGACCACCAGCTGGCGGTTAGCAAAAGACTTACCATAACGATACACCCGTCCAAAATCAGCCCGGTTTCTTAAACGCAGTTTCTTATGCACGACAAATCTCCTTGGAATGCACACCTAATTTATAGAAGAGATGTACCCATTAACTTTCTTGTATTATGAACCATCTCGTCCACCCTAAACCCTCATCAGATTAAGGAGAATCAGAAATGATCTAGCATCAAATTACGTCCTCTTACGAAAAAAAGACCACCGCAGTGGTCTTCACGCGTATCATTACGCACTAAGTACTTTTCTACCCTTCAGACGGCGAGCAGCCAACACCTTACGGCCGTTTTTTGTGCTCATTCTCTTACGGAAACCGTGAACCTTACTACGTTTGCTCACATTCGGTTTGAAAGTCGGTTTCATATATTGCACCCCCTCACAGGATTACTGTCTTCTTCTTACTTTAAAAACACCGCAGAAAAAGCCTTTTTACATTTAACCACGAAACCCTCATAAAGTCAACCAGAGACCCTTCCATTTCAGAACAAAAAACTAAGTTTTTCGGTGGATAACTCTGCAGCAATTTACTTATCCACAATAATTGAGCACTTCAGGCGGTTAAAACTATTTATTCACATGTGCATAATTATTTTAGTCGAGACTAAGCGTCTTATACATTACTGATTACACCAGGAAAAAAATAACTGTGGTATCGCTTACATTTTTGGTTTACAGATCATGAGGTCTGGGTTAGTATAAGTTGTATACAAGTATACCTAATGTCTTAAAGGAGATGATGAAAGGCGATCATCAGGTAGAATTCTGGAAGCCGATAACGAAACTATGCTAAGATCGGGTTACGCGTTTAATTACGTATACTCGAATTTTTGATAGGAGAGTTATGGATGATGCATTATCCTTCTTCGTGGCTCCAAGGAGCTTCACTGGGTGAATCGATCGCTTGTGAACTCAGATTGCAAATTATAAAAGGTACGGTAAAGGCCGGTGAAATCCTGTCCGAGAACCGCATTGCAGCGGATTTTGGTACGAGCCGATCCCCAGTTCGCGAAGCTATGAGAACGCTCTCGGGCGAAGGACTTATTCGGTTAGAACGAATGGGAGCTGTAGTTCTGGGACTCAGCCTCAAGAATGTAGAGGAACTGTACGATGTACGCTATCTTATAGAAAGCTTTGTACAGCAGCGGCTGCCGTTAAAGAAATTAACGGGCCTGATTCCTTCATTAAAGCAAACTATTGACAAAATGGAGCTGGCTGCCAAACATCGGGATGTAGTTGACTTTTCATTTCAGGATTTATCGTTCCACGAAGCCATGATTCTGGAAGCAGACCATACCCGGATTCTCCATCTTTGGAAGAGCATTCGTCATATCGTGATGACCGTAATGCTTGTCACTACTGAAGAGGTGTTCTCTGAAGGAGAGGATAAGGTTCAATTCGTGGTAAATAAGCACCGTATCCTTATTGAGGGACTAGAGTCCAAGAACCCTGAGCGCATTGAAGAGGTAGTTCGTGAATACTTCTCGGATTCTCACAGCACTCTTCATCATAGCTTCCCTCGTTAGCAGTCATGTGGAGTGAACAAAATATTTTATTTAGTATCAGTCCCTATTGTAGAAGCATCAGCTTCTCTCCGTTCAACTTGTCGACAAGTATACAGAATAAGAAATCTCGGAATAGCTAACCTTATAAATCAAATGAGTAATAATTGTAAGCGTTTTAAACTCATAATAAAAAGGAGCACTACTACATGAATAGCATCTTCGGGTTAAGTCATAATGTTACCTTGTTAATATGGACACTCATCGCCATTGTTTTTCTAATTGTCCTGATCTCAAAATATAAATGGAATCCCTTCGTTACTCTGCTGATTTCGGCATTAATGCTTGGTCTGCTTGCCGGTATGAAGCCTGAAGAGGTCATTAAATCTCTAACTGGCGGCCTTGGCGGAACACTGGGAACTATCGCGATTGTCATTGGGCTTGGTACCATGCTCGGCAAAATGATGGCCGAATCCGGCGGCGCTGAGCAAATTGCTACAACTTTAGTGAATAGATTCGGTGAGAAACGGGTTCACTGGGCTATGATGTTCGTCGGTTTTATTGTGGGTATTCCTGTCTTTTTCGAAGTCGGCGTTATTCTCTTAATTCCAATTGTATTTACGGTAGCTAAGAAGACCAAAATGTCCCTTCTTCAAATCGGGATTCCAATCTTAGCCGGTCTGTCTACGGTTCATGGCCTGGTACCCCCGCATCCGGCTCCTATGATTGCTATCGATGCTTATCAAGCGGATCTTGGCAAAACTATTCTGTACTCAATTCTAGTCGGCTTGCCTGTAGCCATTTTCGCTGGTCCTTTGTTCGGTAAATATATTGGTAAACGTATCAAGGTTGAACCGCCGGCAAAATTGGCTGAGCAGTTCTCCCTTAAGAGTGACCGGGGTCTTCCTGGCTTTGGTATTACGCTGTTCACTATTCTTCTTCCCGTAATCTTGATGTTGATTGGCTCTGTAGCCAATATTTTGGATCCAGAAGCAGCGTATGGTTTCACCCGCTTCTGTGAATTTATTGGCCATGAAATTATTGCGCTGCTCATTGCGGCAGTCTTCTCCTTCTTCTCATTGGGATTCGCAAGAAAATTCTCCAAAGAGGATATTAGCAAATTCACCAGTGAATGCTTGGCCCCAACGGCAACCATTATTTTAATTATTGGTGCAGGCGGCGCATTCAAGCAGGTATTGATCAACAGTGGTGTAGGTACTGCGATTGCCGAGATGGCAACCAGCGCGCATATTAACGTAATCCTGTTCGCATGGCTTGTAGCTGCACTAATCCGTGTGGCAACCGGATCTGCTACAGTGGCGATGACCACAGCTGCAGGCATTGTTGCTCCAGTCCTGGCTCTGAATCCGGGTGCTAACGTAGAACTGGTCGTTCTTGCGACGGGTGCGGGTTCGATTATTTTGTCACATGTGAATGATGCAGGCTTCTGGATGGTTAAGGAATTCTTCAATATGACCGTCCCTCAAACCCTCAAATCTTGGACAGTCATGGAGACACTCTTATCCGTAATGGGACTCGTTCTCATCCTTATCCTCAGCGCCTTCATGTAAGGCACAGGATTACAGAAAGAAGGTACACAAATGAATTTCATCAACTATATGATAGGTATCGATATGGGTACAACCAGCACGAAGGCTGTTTTATTTGAAGAGAACGGCAGGGTTATTACCTCGGCAACGAACGAATATCCCCTGCACACGCCAAGTTCCTCTGTAGCTGAACAGGATCCTGAGCAGATCTTTAATGCCGTACTGCAATCTGTGCAGCAAGTCATGGTTAAAAGCGGAGTAAGGCCGGAACAAATTATGTTTGGGGCTTTCAGCTCTGCGATGCACAGTATCATTGCTGTTGACGAGAATGGCACACCACTCACAGCTTGTATCACCTGGGCGGATAACCGCAGTGCCGCCTGGGCGGCCAAGCTCAAGCACGAAATGGGTGGACATGAAATTTATTTGCGAACAGGGACACCGGTTCATCCGATGTCCCCTCTCACCAAGCTGATCTGGCTGCGTGAAGATCATCCGGAAATTTTCAAACGTACTAGCAAATTTATTTCTATTAAAGAATACGTAACGGCTAAGCTGTTCCATGAATACGTAGTTGACCACTCCATCGCTTCTTCTACCGGGCTGCTGAACTTACAGCAGCTCGATTGGGATGAAGAAGCGCTGCGTACGGCAGGAATTACGAGAGGCCATCTTTCGCAGCTCGTGCCGACGACCTACAAGCTGGACAAGCTGGATCCAATATATGCAGGGGTGATGGGTTTGCTGCCATCAACCCCTTTTGTCATCGGAGCCAGTGACGGGGTGCTGTCCAATTTAGGGGTCAATGCTATAGAGCCAGGAGTTCTGGCTGCAACCATCGGCACAAGCGGAGCTATTCGGACGGTTGTAGACCGGCCTGTTACCGATCCCAAAGGGAGAACGTTCTGCTATGCTTTAACGGACAAGCAGTGGGTCATTGGCGGCCCGGTCAATAACGGCGGGATGATCTTCCGCTGGGTTCGTGACGAATTCGCGGCCTCCGAGGTGGAGACGGCCAAGAGACTCGGAATCAACCCTTATGATGTTCTGACCAAAATCGCCGAAAGAGTGCGGCCCGGCTCTGATGGCTTGCTCTTCCATCCTTATTTGACCGGGGAAAGAGCCCCGCTCTGGAACCCGGATGCCCGTGGTTCCTTCTTCGGGCTGACTCTTCATCATAAGAAGGAGCACATGGTTCGTGCAGTTCTGGAAGGTGTCATCTTCAACCTGTATACCGTCCTGCTGGCCATGAAGGAGCAAATGGAGCCTTCCGTCATCCAGGCTACAGGCGGTTTCGCCAGGTCGCCGATTTGGCGCCAAATGATGGCGGATATCTTTGATCAGGAAGTGATTGTTCCAGAGAGCTTTGAGAGCTCCTGTCTAGGTGCTGTAGTGCTTGGACTCTATGCGCTGGGTAAAGTGGACTCCCTTTCCATAGTCTCAACTATGGTGGGGCCGACGCATCGTCATACGCCGATCCAGGAGAACGTGGAGATGTATCAGGAGCTGCTCCCGATCTATATCCGTATTTCTCGCAATTTGGAGGAAGAGTACGCAGCGATATCCAAAATTCAACGAAAAATTTTGGATCATTGATGCCCTCTCCTACTGTGTATAACTGAAAATCGAACGATTTTCAGAAAATTTTAGCTCAAAAATCGAGCTTCTATATAGAAATATAAAACCGGCTGAACCCGATCGATTGGGGACAGCCGGTTATTTTTTTATAACAACCTGTGCATAATTTTTTTTGATTTTCTACGAGCTCTGTCGAAATTTAAACAATTTATAAACAATATGTAGTGGTGTGAATTATATTTATACACAAGTTATTGAATTTGTGGATAAATTCCTGCTTTACGTTGAAATATAACACTTCTTTTGCTATGATTGAATTGTTTTCTGTGTGAATATCTTAGTTTTTCGTATATGTTTATCAACAGCCTGTGGATAAAATTGTGAACAATTTGAAATTATACTTTGTGTATATCCTTCCGTTTCACTGATTAATGGGGATAATTCCCCCATATTTCAGTTTTTTTCGACATTCCACGCATGGCTTTAACCACAATTGGAAGATTCTAAAGGAGTGACAGTCTGTGGACAGCCATACTTCTGAAATATGGCAACAAATTTTATCCATCATCCAAACCAAGCTGAGCAAGCCGAGTTATGACACTTGGTTTAAAGCAACCAAAGCGGTCTCCCTTACAGATCAGACTATCGTCATTTCCGCTCCAACTACTTTTGCAGTGGAATGGCTGGAGAGCCGCTACACCAAGCTGGTAGCAACTACCGTCATGGAAATCATGGGCAAGCAGGTTGATGTCTCCTTTGTCATTGAGGAATCAAGACCCACTGAGCCCAGCCTTCCCCAGACTCAGACGCCACCTCCCGTTCCAAGTGAAGATACGATCTCCCATATGCTTAATCCGAAATATACGTTCGACACGTTTGTTATTGGTTCAGGCAACCGTTTTGCACATGCAGCTTCGCTTGCTGTGGCCGAAGCCCCAGCCCGTGCGTACAACCCTCTTTTTTTGTATGGAGGAGTAGGACTTGGCAAGACGCACCTTATGCATGCAATCGGGCACTATATTCTGGAGCACAGCCCAAGCAGCAAAGTCGTTTATATTTCTTCCGAGAAATTTACGAATGAGTTCATTAACTCCATCCGGGACAACCGCGCGGAGAGCTTCCGTAACAAGTACCGGAATATCGATATTCTGCTGATCGACGATATTCAGTTCCTAGCCGGCAAAGAGTCTACCCAGGAGGAGTTCTTCCATACCTTCAACGCGCTGCATGAAGAGCGTAAGCAGATTATTATCTCAAGTGACCGCCCGCCAAAAGAAATTCCGACACTCGAGGAGCGGCTCAGATCCCGGTTTGAATGGGGACTCATTACCGATATTCAGCCACCGGATCTGGAGACCCGGATTGCGATCCTTCGGAAGAAGGCGAAGGCGGAGAATCTGGACATCCCCAACGAAGCTATGATGTATATCGCGAATCAGATCGATACGAACATTCGTGAACTTGAGGGTGCTTTAATCCGTGTAGTCGCCTATTCGTCGCTAATTAATCAGGATGTTACAACGCATTTGGCTGCAGAAGCGCTCAAGGATATCATTCCTTCAAGCAGACCTAAGATGATCACCATCCAGGATATCCAGCAGAAGGTCGGGGATTATTACAATTTGAGGATGGAAGATTTCAAAGCCCGCAAACGGACAAAAGCTATTGCTTTTCCGAGGCAGATTGCGATGTATTTATCCCGGGAGTTAACCGATTATTCTCTTCCCAAGATTGGAGATGCATTCGGAGGGCGTGACCATACAACGGTTATCCATGCTCATGAGAAGATCACCCAGCATTTGAAGGTCGATCAGGAGCTGTACAAAGTCATTAATACCTTAACGGAGAAAATTAAAAATTCCTCCTAAACATATGGAACTTAGCTGGTCCCAACAGCATAAAAATTCAGCAAAAAACCACAAAAGCCTATGCACAATTTATACACATGTGAATAGGCTTCGTTTTATGTCTTTAGCCTGGTTATCCACATATTCAGGCCCCCTACTACTTCTATAATTAATTAAAAGATATACTTCTTCATAACAAGTGCGGATACAATATCCCCAGACCATTTAAAAACGGCAACCCCAAAAATCAGCTTACAAAAGCTTATGCCATAGATTTCAAACTTATGCCTGATAAAACGTTTAGGAGTTGAAAACATGAAAATTCGCATCTTAAAAAATGATCTTAATGAATCCATCCAGCATGTATCCAAAGCTATTTCCAGCCGGACAACCATCCCCATCCTTACCGGTATTAAGCTGGAAGTGAATTTTCAAGGGGTCATTCTGACCGCAAGTGATACGGATATTTCCATTCAGGCATTCATTCCCGCTGAAGACGACAAGAAAACCATTGTTCAGGTGGAGCGTCCGGGTAGTGTTGTGCTCCCAGCCAAGTTTTTTGTGGAAATTATTAAGAAGCTGCCATCCCAAGAGATCGAGATGGAGGTTAAGGACGGATTTCAGACCTTTATCCGCTCAGGTTCCACAGACATTCAGCTGGTAGGTTTGGATCCGGAGGAATTCCCGGTTCTGCCAAGCATTGAAGAGGATCAGGTGATTTCGATCCCCGGCGATCTTCTTCGGAATATGATCAAGCAGACCGTATTCTCCATTTCCACTCAAGAGACAACGCCTATTCTTACCGGGGTGCTCTGGAATTTGAGTGATAGTCTGTTCAAATTCGTTGCGACAGACCGTCACCGCCTGGCCAGCCGGACTGCACCGCTAGAAGATGCTGATAACGTAAAATTCAGCAATATCGTTATTTCCGGTAAGACACTGAACGAGCTCAGCAAAATCATTCCAGATCAGAATACGCGCGTGGACATCGTCGTTGCCGATAATCAGGTATTGTTCAAAATTGACCGTGTCCTGTTCTATTCACGTATATTAGACGGTACCTATCCCGATACTTCTAAGATTATTCCGACCAACTACAAGACAGAACTTGTACTTGATACCAAGAAGCTGAGCGAATCTATTGACCGGGCATACCTTCTCTCTCGTGAGGAGAAGACCAATATTGTTCGGCTTCAGACACTGGAAGATGGTACAATAGAGATTTCCTCCAGCTCATCGGAGCTGGGTAAAGTAACAGAGCAGCTGGAGGTTGCTGAATTTAATGGGGATCCGCTGCGTATCTCTTTTAACTCCAAATATATGCTTGATGTTCTCAAGGTCGTGGAGAGTGAGCAGCTCCATATTGGCTTTACCGGTCCAATGAGCCCAATTATTGTGAAGCCGGTTGATGAAAGTCGCAGCTTATATTTGATTCTTCCTTACCGCACCACCAACTAAAAAAAGTTATGCACCTGTTGATAACTGCAGGAGAAAGGAATTTTGGCATGAAGGAGATACTTATCCACAGTGAGTTTATTAAGCTGGATCAATTTCTGAAGCTGGCAGACTGCGTGCCGACAGGCGGAATGGCTAAAGCCCTGCTGCAGGACGGTGCGGTGAAGGTGAACCAGGAACTGGAGGAACGCCGGGGACGCAAGCTGTATCCAGGCGACCTCGTCGAGGTGGAAGGCTGCGGGACTTTTCAGGTTGCTGCTAAGTAACAATCCCTGATAATCGGAGCTACTGCCCTATGCACAGGCAGCGTAAGATGAGGGGGAAACCGTTCAATGTTCGTCAAAAATTTAAGCTTACAGCATTTCCGCAACTATGATGAGCTGACGCTTGATTCGTTTGGAAGTGTCAATCTCATGATTGGCCGCAATGCCCAAGGCAAGACGAATCTGCTGGAAGCCATATTCGTACTGGCATTAACCAAGTCACACCGGACTTCAAAGGATAAAGAGCTGATCGGGTTCCAGCAGAATGCTGCCCAGCTTGCTGCTGAGGTGGACAAGAAGTATGGAGCTGTTAACTTGGAGCTCAGGCTTTCTTCTCAGGGCAAGAAGGCAAAGATTAATGGCCTTGAGCAGCGTAAGCTGAGTGATTTTATCGGGGCACTTAATGTGGTGATGTTCGCACCTGAGGATCTTGAAATCGTAAAAGGAACACCAGGCATCAGACGAAGGTTCCTAGACATGGAGATCGGCCAAGTCACACCCAGCTACTTATATCATCTGCAGCAGTATCAGAAGGTGCTGATTCAGCGCAATAATATGCTCAAGCAGTCCTGGGGAGGCGGCAGCGATATGACCACCATGCTTGAAATATGGAACGAGCAGCTCGCCGAGCATGGTGTTAAAATCATAAAGAAACGGAAACAATTCATAAGAAAACTGCAAAAGTGGGCCTCGGATATTCACCAGGGAATCACCAATGGGACCGAGAGGCTGGAGTTGATCTATCTGCCGTCTTTCGGTGAGGCTGAGGAAGAAGATGAAGCTGTCTTATTGCGGCAGTTTATGATAAAGTTATCACAAATGAAGGATCAGGAGATACGGAGGGGCATGACTCTTGCGGGACCGCACCGGGATGATCTAGCCTTCTATATCAACGGCAAAGAAGCACAAGTGTATGGATCCCAGGGCCAGCAGAGAACAACGGCACTTTCTCTCAAGCTAGCTGAGATTGAGCTGATTCATGAGGAGATCGGTGAGTATCCGGTTCTTCTGCTCGACGATGTTCTCTCTGAGCTTGATCCTTATCGTCAGACTCAATTGATCGAGACTTTTCAAAGCAAAGTACAGACGTTCATTACCGCAACCGGTATAGAGACTATTAATGCCGGCAAGCTGAAGGACGCCAGTATTTATCATGTCCAAGAGGGACAAGTAAACAGCTAGAATGGAGGGACGGTATGTACATTCATTTAGGCGGTGAGAAGATTGTTTCATCTGCCGAGCTTGTCGCTATTTTTGATATTTCTATCGAGAAGTCTTCGAAGATATCCAAGCAGTTCGTGACCTATGCCCAGAAGAACAAGCAGGTGGTTCACATCAGCGAGGAAGAACCGAAGTCCATCGTGGTGACCAAGCAAACCGTGTACTACTCCCCCATTTCCTCAGCAACGCTTAAGAAGCGTGCGCATCAATTTTTTGCAAATGCGTGAGGTAAGAACTGAATCTCAATAAAAGAAGCAGGTGAAGGCATGTCGATGAATGAACAATCCTATGATGAAAATCAGATACAGGTGCTTGAGGGTCTTGAGGCCGTACGGAAACGTCCAGGTATGTATATAGGTTCAACCAGCTCTAGAGGTCTTCATCATCTGGTATGGGAGATCGTAGACAATAGTATCGATGAAGCACTTGGAGGCTATGCTGACCATATTGACGTTATCGTGCACCAGGATAATAGTGTGACGGTTATTGATAACGGGCGAGGCATCCCTGTCGGTGAGCATCCCAAGCTGAAACGCTCCACCCTGGAAGTTGTCATGACTGTCCTGCATGCCGGAGGTAAATTTGGCGGTGGAGGATACAAAGTATCCGGCGGTCTGCACGGTGTAGGTGTATCCGTAGTGAACGCTCTTTCCGAGAAGGTTGTCGTCGAGGTTAAGCGTGACGGGCACATTTATCAGCAGGAATACCATCGGGGAGCCCCTCAATATGATATCCGTATTATAGGGGATTCCGAGGAGACGGGGACGAAGACTACGTTCACGCCAGATCCGGAGATTTTTACCGAAACTACAGTGTTTGAATATGATATTCTCCTTACTCGTATTCGTGAATTGGCATTCCTGAACAAAGGCATCTCCATCTCCCTGCATGACGAACGTACGGGGCAATCCAATGCGTTCAAATACGAGGGCGGTATCGGAGAGTATGTCCAGTTTCTGAATCAGAATCGCGAAGCTCTTCATGAAACGCCGATCTATGTCGAAGGCGCAAGAGATATGATTCAGGTTGAAGTAGCGCTGCAGTACAATGACAGCTATACGGAGAATATTTATTCTTTTGCTAATAATATTAATACCCATGAGGGCGGGACTCATGAATCGGGCTTTAAGAGTGCACTCACCCGGATTATTAACGATTATGCACGCAAATATAACCTAATCAAGGACAATGACTCCAACCTCACAGGTGATGATGTACGGGAAGGCCTAACCGCTATTATCTCTGTCAAAATCCCTGAGCCGCAGTTTGAAGGTCAGACCAAGACCAAGCTCGGTAACAGTGAAGTCCGCGGGATTGTCGAGTCCTTATTTGCGGAGAAGCTGCAAGAGTTTATGGAGGAGAATCCTTCCGTAGCCAAGCGCATTCTGGAAAAGGCTCTCCAAGCTTCCCGCGCACGCGAAGCGGCTCGTAAAGCACGTGAACTGACACGGCGCAAGAGTGCACTTGAAGTCAGCTCACTTCCGGGTAAGCTTGCTGACTGTTCATCCAAGGATGCCGCAATCAGTGAGCTCTACATTGTTGAGGGAGACTCTGCCGGAGGCTCAGCCAAGCAGGGACGGGACCGTCACTTCCAGGCCATTCTCCCGCTGCGGGGTAAGATCCTGAATGTGGAGAAGGCCCGCCTTGACCGGATCCTTGGAAATGCCGAGATTCGGGCGATTATAACAGCTCTCGGCACGGGGATCGGCGATGACTTTGATATTGCCAAGGCCCGCTATCACAAAGTTATTATTATGACGGATGCAGACGTGG
The DNA here is from genome assembly GCF_003994465.1 of Paenibacillus zeisoli. Classification (GTDB taxonomy): domain Bacteria; phylum Bacillota; class Bacilli; order Paenibacillales; family Paenibacillaceae; genus Fontibacillus; species Fontibacillus zeisoli. Next base: position 625,198 of record NZ_RZNX01000002.1, read on the forward strand.
ATGGAGCTCATATTCGGACCTTGATGCTTACTTTCTTTTACCGTTACATGCGCAAAATTATCGATGCCGGTTATGTCTACATTGCTCAGCCGCCGCTTTTCAAGATTGAACGGAACAAAGTGGTGCGCTACGCAGGTTCCGAGAGAGAACGCGACGAGATTATTGCCGAATTCGGCGAGAATGCCAAATTCAACATCCAGCGTTATAAGGGTCTGGGTGAGATGAATGCTACCCAGCTCTGGGAGACAACGATGGATCCGGAGAGCCGGACCATGCAGCAGGTATCGATTGCTGATGCGATTCAGGCTGATGCCATTTTTGATACGCTGATGGGCGATAATGTTGAACCGCGCCGTGATTTCATTCAGGAACATGCCAAGTATGTGACCAATCTAGACTTTTAATTCATACAGAGCTGCAGCCCAGGCTGCGGCTTTATTTTTTGTGCCGAGAGCGGCTTAGGATGTAACCTTGCTTTTCTTAAGTCTCCCGTAATGGACCGCGTACCTCCTGATCCGTCTATAAATCCTTTTATCCTTGAGCTCTTTAAAGGGGAACAGTGCTGGCAGGGTATTCACCTCTAGAATCCACGCTTTAAATTCAGCATCGACGGCTATATCAAGGCCAAGCTCTTTGAGTCTGGGATAAGCATGCTGAAGTTGATAGCCTACCTGTGTGCCTATTTGCCGAAGCTCCGAGAGTAATAATTCAAGCTGTCTCTCGTCCATATGAGGGCTTAGGAGCTGTTCAACCGGGTAGGAGGTACCTCCGCCATGATGGTTGGTTATAATCTTCTGGAGGGCGCCCAGACGCGCGATATAACCGGTGGTCTCCCACTCCCTTTTTAAATTTTTCTGAACCAGTACCCGGATGTCGAACTTCCGCCGATGGTATGTCAGCAGATGAATACCTTGCTGGATCAGATAATCGCGCTTTTTGATTTTATCCATGAGGGCAGAATGCAGCTCTTCAAAGGTATTGTAAATCTGACTTTGGATTCCAAATCGTAATTTATACTGGGGAGCAGGGCTCTCCTTTACCAGGTTTGCTTCATTTTCAATTTCTCCGTTCTTTTCCGGAGCAGCCAGGTAGTACTCCGCGCTCATGACCCCATTTCCGTAAGTTCCTCTGTCAGGCTTAATATATATAAGCCCGTATTGATGAATCATAGCTCTCAGGTCCTCTACCGAGAACTTTCGGGTTTCAGGAATATAAGGCTGCAGGTTGGGTAGCTGCAGGATAATCTGTGTCTTCTTCCATTTGCTCGCTATTCGTTGAATACTCAAGGTCAGCTTCCTTCCTTTCATTTCTAGGAGAATGGTCATCCACTGGAGATGAAAAACATAGGACAGAAGAGAAAAACAATGATATAATTATAGGATATGGGGATTTTTCAGGTTTTTTAAAGGAATGAGGAAATGCCTATATCCTAGTGTATGTGAAAGGTGAACAATGGGAGTGGACACATCCCCATTTTTCATCAAACGTGAGGGAGAAGAGGGCCGCCTGGCTATCAACGTTTAATTGTGCTTGATTTGTGAAAGTAATATAATAAATGTTGGAGTTTTCCTCCGTTTCAAGCTCTTGTGAGCTTTTTCTATACATAGGGAGAATGAATATATTTCAGTTTATGGTTTGTAATTTTTTTGTTAATTGGAGTGATAAGTCAACCTTTGTCCACTCCATACCATACAGCGATTATTAGGCATGGGTAAGATATTTAAGGAGGTCCAGCATGGCGGAAGAGAATAGCTCGCAAATTATAGATCGGGATATTGGCGTAGAGATGCGCGAATCCTTTATGGATTACGCAATGAGCATCATTGTTAGCCGTGCCCTGCCGGATGTGCGGGATGGGCTTAAGCCGGTTCACCGACGCATTCTATACGCAATGAGTGATCTTGGCATGTCGCCGGACAAGCCATATAAGAAGTCAGCCAGAATCGTAGGCGAAGTTATAGGTAAGTACCACCCACATGGTGATAGTGCGGTTTATGAATCCATGGTGCGTATGGCCCAAGACTTTGCAATGCGTAATATGCTTGTCGATGGTCATGGTAACTTTGGTTCGATTGACGGTGATATGGCAGCTGCTATGCGTTATACCGAGGCACGTCTCTCCAAGATCGCTATGGAGATGCTGCGTGATATCAACAAAGAAACCATTGACTTTATGCCCAATTATGATGGGGAAGAGAGTGAGCCTGTTGTACTTCCAGCTCGGTTTCCTAACCTATTGGTTAACGGGGTTACTGGGATTGCCGTGGGCATGGCTACGAATATACCGCCGCATAACCTTGGAGAGGTTATTGACGGTGTGCAGGCCCTTATTAAGAATCCGGAGATTACATCGCTTGAATTAATGGATTACATCAGTGGGCCGGATTTCCCGACGGCCGGATTCATTCTCGGACGTTCAGGAATACGTCAAGCTTACACAACAGGCCGTGGCTCCGTAACGATGCGGGCTAACGCAACAATAGAAGAGAACAACAACAAGGCAAGAATTATTGTGCACGAGATCCCTTACCAGGTTAACAAGGCGCGTCTGGTGGAGAAAATTGCTGAACTCGTTCGTGAGAAGCGGATTGAGGGAATAACCGACCTGAGAGATGAGTCTGACCGTAATGGAATGCGTATTGTGATTGAGCTGCGCAGGGATGTCAATCCGAATGTAGTGCTCAATAACCTGTACAAGCATACGTCGATGCAGTCCACTTTTGGAATTAACATGCTTGCCATTGTCAACAAAGAACCAAGGATTCTGACGCTGCGTGAAGTACTCCATTACTATCTGCAGCACCAGATTGAAGTTATACGCCGCCGGACCGAATTCGACTTGAAGAAGGCGGAGGCTCGTGCCCATATTCTCGAGGGTCTGCGGATTGCTCTTGACCATCTGGATGAAGTCATCAAGCTGATCCGAAGCTCCCAGACCGGGGAGATTGCCCGTGAAGGCTTGATTGAACGCTTTGGACTTAGCTTTGAACAGGCACAAGCGATTCTGGATATGCGTCTACAGCGCCTGACAGGACTAGAACGTGAGAAGATCGAGAATGAATACAATGAACTTCTTCAGAAGATTGCAGAATATCGTGAGATTCTTGCGAATGAGTCCCTTGTTCTAGAGATTATTGACGGGGAGCTTCAAGAGATTAAAGACAAATATGCAGATGAGCGCCGCACGGTAATTACCGTGGGAGAAGAGAGTATTCTGGATGAGGATCTAATTCCAAGAGAAGATGTGGTCATTACGATTACTCATACAGGTTACATCAAGCGTCTGCCAGTATCGACATACCGCAGTCAGAAGCGGGGCGGCCGCGGGGTCATTGGTATGGATACCAAGGACAGCGACTTTGTTGAACACTTGTTTGTCACGAATTCACACCATTACCTCATGTTCTTTACAGACAAAGGTAAGGCATATCGAATTAAGGCCTATGAGATTCCAGAGCTGGGACGAACAGCTCGCGGGACACCTATCATCAACCTGATTCAAATCGAACAGGGTGAGACAGTGAATGCGGTTATCCCAGTCGAGAAATTTGAAGAGGACAAACACTTGTTCTTTGCTACTAGACAAGGGATTGTTAAGAAAACACCTCTGGATGATTATGTGAATATCCGTAAAGGTGGGCTTATAGCTATCAACCTTCGGGATGACGATGATCTGATTGAAGTGAAGCTGACACATTCCGGGCAGGAGTTAATCATGGGTACAGCTCAGGGAATGTCAATTCGCTTCTCCGAAGGTGATGTTCGTTCCATGGGAAGAAGTGCAACCGGGGTTAAAGGGATTACTTTGGATGAGAATGATCAGCTAATCGGCATGGATATTGTAGATCCTGAGCAGGATGTCCTTATTGTTACTACCAAAGGCTATGGTAAACGTACTCCAGTCGGAGAATACCGGATACAAAGCCGTGGCGGTAAAGGGATTAAGACAATCAATGTAACCGAGAAGAATGGCTCGGTGGTAGGTTTGAAGGTCGTCAAGGATGAGGAAGATCTGATGATCATTACGAGCAGCGGCACGTTGATCCGTACAAGTATGGCTGGAATTTCAACCATGGGACGCAATACGCAGGGCGTAAGGCTGATCAACATCCGGGATGAGGATTCTGTAGCTACGGTATGCCGTACGGATAAGACGGAAGAGGCTGAGGAGCTTCTGGACGAGGAAGTATCCTTACCGGGACCGGAAGATTTATTGGATCTTACAGAGAGTGAAGAGATAGTTATTCCGGAAATAGATGACACTGAGGAATAAGCTTAATAATTAATTAAGAAGGGCTCCCAACATGGGGGCCTCTTTTTTTGATTGTAGGCGAAGCGGGTAGCGTAATATAATGGATATGACGGAAAAATATTATGAATATATCTATTCACTCTTTTCGAATAAGTCTAAATTTGCGAGGTATGATACCATCATGGCTAGTATCCCTGTAGTAGATCTCAAACCTGGTGTGAAGATTGCATCAGCTGTACATACTCCGCTGGGCGGGGTTCTTTTTAATAAAGGAAAAATTCTCCTCCCCCGGGACTTGGATATTCTCCAAGCTTTTCTCATTCAACAGGTTGAGGTAGAAGGCAGTGAATCGAAGTCTGTTGCAGGCAAGGACGCTGGGAAGAACGGACAGGCCCAGGCGCAGAGCACAGCGGTAGAAGCATTGGAAAAGTCTCCACAGGATCAGCTGCATACCGAGTATGACAGAATGCTCAACTTGATTAAGAGTTCCTTTCAATCCATTCTGGCGTCGGAGCTTCCTGTACTTGACCTACGAAATCAGTTAGAGGCATTAATTGCACAGCTTAGACACTATAATGTGCTGACTTTCTCACCCCGTGGAATGAATGAATATGATTATATGTACCACAATGGCATATTATCAGCGCTTACCTCTTATTTGATTGCCCAGTGGTATGGTCTGCCTCAGAAGGATTGGATGCAGGTAGCCTTTGCGGGACTTCTTCATGACATAGGCAATGCAAAGATCGACCCAAAGGTTCTTTATAGCCCACTGCCTTTATCTTCTGAAGAGGTTGAGGAAATGCGCATGCATACGACTTACGGCTATCAGATGTTAAGGAATTCTGCTGCATTGAATGAAGGGGTAAGGTTGGCTGCTCTTCAGCACCACGAGAAAGTAGATGGATCTGGATACCCTCTACGCTTAACAGGTGACAAAATGCATGTATATTCCCGTATCGTAGCTGTAGCAGATATCTTCCACGCTATGACACTCAAGAAACGCTATCGTAAGGCGCAGTCTCCTTATATGGTTCTGGAACAGCTTCAATCTGAATCTTTTGGAAAGCTGGATCCGGCAATTGTTCAGACTTTTATAAATAAAGTAACTCAGTTTCATAATGGGACCCGTGTTCGTCTAAGCGATGATCGAATCGGAGAGATCATTTTCTCTGATCGTAATCACCCTACTAGACCCCTTGTCTCTGTTAATGGACAAATTATCAATTTGATCCAAGAAAGACAGCTTTATATTGAAAATATTGTGTAGACCTTGACTTAGCTAGCCAGCATGGGTTATATTATATTTCGCCCCTTTTAAAGGCGTAATGATTTTTAAAGAGATTGAAACTTAATCCTCTGAAAAAAAACTTGCTTTTGCTTGGCGGCTATGTTATATTATAAGAGTTGCTGGCGAGACGTTAAGAATAATGTCGAACGGTAACGAATGAGAAATTGATC
>NZ_RZNX01000020.1 GCF_003994465.1 Paenibacillus zeisoli
TAAGCATTTATTGCAGATAACGTTCGTGTATTCACGACGCCCCACCACCCGAAAGGAGCGAAGCGACTGGCCGCGACGCGGTTGGGTGGTGCGGGTGTGTCCGGTTGATTATACTTCCTCGCTATTGAAATTCTCCATTTTGAACACGCTTCATACTTCTGCCGGACCATGCAGCCATAAGGCTGCGATGCGTTAATATGGTGTTATCGGAAGTCACTTCTTCTTGCTTAAACATTCAATTTCTCTTTTATATGTTTTGGAATTATATTTTCGGCTATTATCGTTTGCCATACCCAAAAAATCAAATTCCTTGTTTTATCGATTGTAGTATTGTATTGCTCTTTAGATCTAAGATAGTAGTCTCTTAAATCATTTGACAAACATTCCTCGAGTTTATTTAGATGTTCCTCTGTAAAGACGAAATTTAAATCATGTGCAAACTTATTTCTAAATTTATTTAGTTCATTTATTACACTATAATACTCTAAATCTAAAGCACCTATTGCAAACACAAGTCTAGTAAAATCGGAGAATTTAAGTCTATCTCCGAGCATTTCTGGATGAGCTAGGCTTTTTTCTAAAATTTGCTTAAGTTCATGTTCAATGTACAAATGACCTCTAAGAATTATTTGAATTATGTTTTCACTTCTAGTATCTTCTTCAAATTTACTGAATTGCAATTCAAATTTCTCTAGTATTTGAAGGGTTTCATTTGCATCTTCATTATTCAATTCTAACGGTTTCATATGTTTTCCTCTTCTCTTCCGTTCTTAAGTGATTTCCGATAACATTCTTGTGTTCACGAACCCTCACTGGCTTAAGCGCGCAAGCGCGGGTCCGACGGAC
>NZ_RZNX01000022.1 GCF_003994465.1 Paenibacillus zeisoli
CGATTCTCCATAGAAAGGAGGTGATCCAGCCGCACCTTCCGATACGGCTACCTTGTTACGACTTCACCCCAATCATCTACCCCACCTTCGGCGGCTGGCTCCTTGCGGTTACCTCACCGACTTCGGGTGTTGTAAACTCTCGTGGTGTGACGGGCGGTGTGTACAAGACCCGGGAACGTATTCACCGCGGCATGCTGATCCGCGATTACTAGCAATTCCGACTTCATGCAGGCGAGTTGCAGCCTGCAATCCGAACTGAGACCGGCTTTTCTAGGATTCGCTCCACCTCGCGGCTTCGCTTCCCGTTGTACCGGCCATTGTAGTACGTGTGTAGCCCAAGTCATAAGGGGCATGATGATTTGACGTCATCCCCGCCTTCCTCCGGTTTGTCACCGGCAGTCATTCTAGAGTGCCCA
>NZ_RZNX01000023.1 GCF_003994465.1 Paenibacillus zeisoli
GTCTGCCATTCCACCACGACCGCGCGGCTTAATCGCTTAATTCAAGCGAACATTTCATATTATATAGATACCAAGCACAAATGTAAAGTGGAAATAAAATGAAGATCACAAAAACATGTTAATTTCAACGAGCAGCTTCATGAACATATCGGCTTCTTCATCCGTAACTCCCAGGTAATGTTCTTCTCGACTGCGCTAAAATTCCATCAAACTCGTCAACCAGAGCCGCTCGTTGACTCCCGGGATCATTCGCTTGATTTCTCATGAAATTAGGCAAAAAGAAAAGAACCTTGATAACAAGGTTCCCTTCTGCTTAAAGCTGTGATGCGGTCGAGAGGACTCGAACC
>NZ_RZNX01000024.1 GCF_003994465.1 Paenibacillus zeisoli
AAAGGCGAACACTCCGTTTCTCCAGAATCGCCCGGCCCTCTCCGCTGGGCTTTAGCTGGAGGAGAGAAATCACGCGGATCGCTGATAACTCAGCTTCCGGCCTCAAATCCAGATGCTGATTCATGCAGAGACTCAGAACACTTGAACCTATACGCATGAAGACAGTGGCTATCAGACATAGCCTCCTACGAGCATTAATGTGCAGCTTGGATCGGGCACAAGCCTATAAGCATTAAGACCGCTAAGTAGTCTGGCATCGCCTACGGAGAAGGCCGCGCGCGGTTCTGGCATTAGCATACAAGCGTAAGGCCGCTGCGCGATCCGGGCATTCCTGCGATCGCTG
>NZ_RZNX01000025.1 GCF_003994465.1 Paenibacillus zeisoli
CCAGCTGAGCTAAGCCTCCATATTAACAAGAATGTTATGGATACTTCGGCGAGACAATAGGACATAGTATGTACTGACATCACTCATCTAATTCAAGCCATTATCCAATAAAGTGGTGACCCGTAGGGGATTCGAACCCCTGTTACCTCCGTGAAAGGGAGGTGTCTTAACCCCTTGACCAACGGGCCTTATAGTTAGGCAAGCTTAGCTGCCATCCAACCAGAAGAAATGGAGCTCTCAACCGGGATCGAACCGGTGACCTCATCCTTACCATGGATGCACTCTACCTACTGAGCTATGAGAGCAATGGCTCCCCGAACAGGACTCG
>NZ_RZNX01000026.1 GCF_003994465.1 Paenibacillus zeisoli
AGTAGCTTAACCAATTGCTCCGGTTTGTGGGCTGCCGGCTCTGTTGCCCGTTCATTTCCTGATCTTATAGAAGCCTACAAGGAGGAAATGAACGTACAAAGGATCCGTCATCCCACAAACCTTCGCGCTACCTTAGATACTTCACTTGTTTGCACAAGTTCAGCTTAAAGGAATTCTAATTTACGCAAATTCATTTCGTTATCTAGTTTTCAAGGATCAAGTTCGTAAAATCTTATGGTGGAGCCAAGCGGGATCGAACCGCTGACCTCCTGC
>NZ_RZNX01000003.1 GCF_003994465.1 Paenibacillus zeisoli
ACCGGGCTGCTGAAATCCTGTGCTTCCCCGCTGTTCGGACTGATGCTTGCACCCGTGTGCGTAATGGTCGGCGTAAGGCTTGTTACATCCGTACCATACGGAACGGTCAACGCAACCGTCTTCGCCACTTCGTCCACCGTTCCGGTAACGTTCAGGGCTCCGAAGTCGAATGCCGTGATCGCCTTAGCCGGGTTCGGCGCTACCGTTACCGTCACCGTGTACGTCTGCGTGGNCCGCTGTTCGGGCTGATGCTCACGCCCGTGTGCGTAATGGTCGGTACTAGGCTCGTCACATCCGTGCCGTACGGTACGGTCAACGCAACCGTCTTCGCCGCTTCGTCCACCGTTCCGGTGACACTCAGGGCTCCGAAGTCAAATGCAATGATCGCCTTAGCAGGGTTCGGCGCTACCGTTACCGTCACCGTGTACGTCTGCGTGGAATTGTCTGCCGCCTTCACCGTATAGACCACCGGGCTGCTGAAATCCTGTGCCGCTCCGCTGTTAGGGCTGATGCTCACGCCTGTATGTGTAATCGTCGGCACAAGATTCGTTACATCCGTACCATAAGGTACCGTTACCGCAACCGTCTTCGCTGCTTCGTTCACCGTTCCGGTGACATTCAGGGTACCGAAGTCGAATGCCGTGATCGCCTTAGCCGGGTTCGGCGCTATCGTTACCGTCACCGTATACGTCTGCGTGGAATTGTCCTCCGCTTTCACCGTATAAGTCACCGGGCTGCTGAAATCCTGCGCAACGCCGCTGTTCGGGCTGATGCTGACGCCCGTGTGCGTAATGGTCGGCGTAAGGCTTGTTACATCCGTACCATACGGAACGGTCAACGCAACCGTCTTCGCCGCTTCGTCCACCGTTCCGGTGACACTCAGGGCTCCGAAGTCAAATGCAATGATCGCCTTAGCAGGGTTCGGCGCTACCGTTACCGTCACCGTGTACGTCTGCGTGGAATTGTCTGCCGCCTTCACCGTATAGACCACCGGGCTGCTGAAATCCTGTGCCGCTCCGCTGTTAGGGCTGATGCTCACGCCTGTATGTGTAATCGTCGGCACAAGATTCGTTACATCCGTACCATAAGGTACCGTTACCGCAACCGTCTTCGCTGCTTCGTTCACCGTTCCGGTGACATTCAGGGTACCGAAGTCGAATGCCGTGATCGCCTTAGCCGGGTTCGGCGCTATCGTTACCGTCACCGTATACGTCTGCGTGGAATTGTCCTCCGCTTTCACCGTATAAGTCACCGGGCTGCTGAAATCCTGCGCAACGCCGCTGTTCGGGCTGATGCTGACGCCCGTGTGCGTAATGGTCGGCGTAAGGCTTGTTACATCCGTACCATACGGAACGGTCAACGCAACCGTCTTCGCCGCTTCGTCCACCGTTCCGGTGACACTCAGGGCTCCGAAGTCAAATGCCGTGATCGCCTTTGTGGTACTAAGAGGAGCTACCGGATCAGTGATGACAATATCGTTGAGGGCCACGTAGGAGTCAGGCGTGCCTATGCTTCTGTATATCCGAAACTCATCAATATTGTCAAAGTTCGTATTTAGTATGGAGGTGTGATCCAGAGCAACATAGTTCATGGAGTCATTGCCCAGAAAGGTGACTCTTCCCTGCGATATTCCATCTTTAAATGCTTCAATGGCATAGATATCGCCGTCAAAGTTTCCCCAGTCCAGAAAATTCACCGAACTAAGCTTAAAATTAGATCCATCTGCCGATTTTACGGCTAGCCCATAATTCGGTTTATCCGTGAAGTCATACCAAGTAATTAGCGGCAGGTAGTTATCCCAATTATGAATATTTCCATCAAAGTAATACATCCCTCCTATACTCATCTGGCTTCCGTCAGGATTGATGCCGTAGACTTGTATGTTTTTTCCGGAGATGTCTGTAGAACCCCCTTCTCCGTCTGTGGCGATACCATCGGATCCGAATACATCGGACTGTGGTCCGCTGAACGAGATCGTATCCGTCGCGGCCATCGCGGTATTGTCGTAATGAAGCAGAGAGAAGCAGCTAGATATCATGATCAGTGCTCCTAGAAAAGCGATAATCCCTTTTTGAACAAGCTTCTTAACGAACTAGTAATTCGACTCATCCTTCCTGAAAATTAATAGATTTCCGAACGGTATACAGGTCTATCGGCATAGTTCTTACGTAGTTGTGATAATCATCATTGCGTATAATCCAATAATATCCATACCTTCCCCTCATTCTAGCATCCCGTTCACTTAAATACTTCACTTTAATAAAGAAATATGAAAAAAATCACACGAATTAACCCGATTTTAAATGGTTTGAAACAGCGGAAATGGGTAAAGTAATAACAACTCTGAAAGGAGGTTGTGAAAAAATGACTACCAATGATCCGCAGGAACTATTGAAGTCTAAGCATGAAGCTGACAAGCAGAAGGCCCAGTTCACAAGCTTTGCCCGCAGTGTTAATGGAGAAATGGCTCATGAGCATGATCAGGAAATTCAAGATCAGAGCCGCGTCCCCGACCAGCAGAACAAGATGAAATCGGTTGAGAATCGTATGATCTAGATGAATGAACTAAAGAAATGAACGTTTGAATTAAGACCGATGCTTGTAGGGCAAGAGAATCGTTCACGCAGTCTTTAGTTCAATCCATCTAGAAAAGAATTGAATCCCGCGACAAACAGCCTTCAACCCGCCATAACGGTGTTGAAGGCTGTTTCTTATTATATGAAATGTATATTATTGCGGTATTCCACCGTCAAAGTATTGCTTCAGAATCTTGAGAAATACATTTGGAAAAGCAAGCTGCTCCATATCCGCTTGATTGATCCAGCGAGTCTTCAGCGGGGCATCCTTCTCCGATGCCGCAAGCTCATATTCCGCGCTGGACTCCGCTACAGCGCCTAGTGCCGCCAGAGCGCCGAGCTCCGGCGACTGGCGGAAGCGGTACACGCGCAGGTTCCAGTGAATGTGGCTGAACGTATGTTCAGCTTCCATATAGAGCCCCTGCGGCTGCGCGTAATGGCCCTCGGCGGCCAGGGCCTGTGTGAGCCGGTCCATGGCCGGCTCATCCGCCAGCCCGGCGCCGCCGGCCGGGTTCTCTGCTGCCGCCAGAATGTGCGGCAGCTCCCACATGCGGGCCAGCAGGCCGGCCTGGGGCCGCTGCTGAACCAGCACGCGGCCCGCCTCGGCGCCGCTGCCTTCAATGAGCGCGGCCAGGCGGTACTCCGGCCGCGGCTTCTTGGCCTTGGTCTTCACCGGCAGCTGCGTCTCCATGCCGGCGATCCGGCCTTGACAGTGCTGCATGACCGGGCATGTCAGGCAGTGGGGCGACTTGGGCGTACAGACGAGTGCGCCCAGCTCCATGAGGGCCTGATTGAAGTCAGATGCCCGGCCTTCAGGAATGAGCGCCTCCGCCAGTACCTCCATGGATTTGCGTGTGCTGACCTTCACGATGTCCTCTTCTATCAGGAAAAACCGCGACAGTACCCGCATCACATTCCCATCCACCGCCGGGACAGGCCGGTTGAACGCAATGCTCATAATTGAGCCGCGGGTATAGGGCCCGACTCCCTTGAGAGCCGACACGGCGTTCAGATCGTCCGGAATGGCTCCTCCGTGGAGCTCAGTGACCTGCTTCGCTGCCGCCTGAAGATTCCGTGCACGTGAGTAGTATCCGAGTCCTTCCCAGCATTTAAGCACCTCATCTTCCGGTGCCTGTGCGAGGGCTTCAATGGTAGGGAATTTCTCAATAAAGCGGTGAAAATACGGAATGACCGTATCTACCCGGGTCTGCTGCAGCATAATCTCGGATACCCATATGAAATAGGGGTCCCTGTGTCTGCGCCAGGGCAGGTCTCTTTTGGCATGTCCATACCAGTCCAGAAGCTCTGTACTAAAAAATTGTTGGTTATCCTGCTGCATTCTATCTCCTTGTCTCCTATAAACTCGTATATATAAATTTATGCACGCTCTACGATGACAAACGCCGAGGCAAGCTGCCGCTCGTGTGTAATGCTCACATGAATGGAATAGATTTCGGGGTCTGCAATAGCAAGTCGTTCCCAAGCCTCTCTTGTGAGCTTCGCCCAGGGCTTGCCGGACGCATCCGGAATAATCTCAATATCCTGAAAGCCTAAGACAGCTCCAATCCCGCATCCAAAAGCCTTGCTTACGGCTTCCTTGGCCGCGAAGCGGCCTGCCGTAAATTCAGCAGCCCTGCTGTGTCCTACAGCCAGCCCCCGTTCCTCAGCAGTCAGGACACGATTCACAAACCGCTCCCCGTGCATGCTGCCCGTCAGTCTCTTAATTCGTTCAATCTCGACCACATCATGCCCGATGCCATGGATCAATGTACACCCTTCCTTCTCTTCCTTGTGTATGTTCCATTGTACCAACTACAAGGCTGTCATGCGAGTCCTTCCATCGCCTGTGATATAATGGAATTGATTATACACCTATGAATGAATTCATACCCCAGATAAGGATGTGAGCTTGATGCCCATAGATTTCAATATCCCGCTGGACCATACAGACATACTCAGGTGTACACGTTATCCTTCCAGGGATTCAGAGCCGCAAAGCTTAATTATTCTAGCTCATGGTTTCAAAGGATCCAAGGACTTTGCCATGTTCCCCTATACAGCTGACCAGCTCAGCCGCCATCATGAAGTCATTACATTCAATTTCTCAGATAACGGGATCGGAGATCATCAGCAGGAATTTACGGAAATGGAGAAGTTCGCTGCGGACACCCATGATCTGGAGCTTCGTGACCTGGACGTTCTTATCTCCTATCTTCGTCAGGATCCGCAGCTTGCCTCACTGCCCCTCTTTCTGATCGGACACAGCCGCGGTGCCGGCGTATGTCTAATCTACGGATTCGACCATCCGCGCACTTTAACAGGAGTATTATCCTGGAATGGCATAACGAATCTTGATATTCAAAGACGCATTGCTTTTGCCGATTTCGCGGTTGCTCTCGTTCAGGGCACCGAGGATCATCTTTTAGAAGGGTCACGCCGGCTTGTAGAGGCGAATCCCCATATCCCCTGGATTCAGATTCAGGGCAGCAATCATACTTTTAACACAATCCATCCCTCTCAAGGAGCCAGCCGTCAGCTGAAGGATGCGATCAATGCCAGTGAATCGTTCATTTCGGATGTACTCCGCAATCGGAATCATTCCCGGGAATCTTACTCATAACAAATAGGGCCGTCCCAATAGGGGCGGCCCTGGTTTTGCGTTAAAGAATTCGGTATACGCTCGAATAGCTCCGGAATAACACTTCTCCCGCTGGCTTCGGCGAACCTTAGATACCCGGGATTGGACTGCGTTTATGTTCCGTTCTCCGGTAGAATTTCTCCAGACGCTCACGCGCCTCTTCATTGATCTCCTTGCCTTCAAGGTAATCGCTGTTATCGTCATAGCTCACGCCGAGTTCCTTCTCATCAGTCTGGCCTTCCCAAAGGCCGGCTGTTGGCGCCTTGTCCAAGATACTTTGCGGCACGCCAAGCTTGGCAGCAACCTGTCTGATCTGACGCTTGTTGAGTGAGCTGAGTGGAGTAATATCCACCGCGCCATCTCCCCATTTGGTGTAGAAGCCGGTCAAGGCTTCGGAAGCATGGTCAGTACCTACCACCAGCAGGTTAAGTTCAAAAGCGATTGCATACTGAACCACCATACGGGTCCGGGCTTTGACATTTCCTTTCCCCTGATAACTGATATGCCGGGAAATGCCGATATTTTTAAGACCATGCTCGACTTCAAGCGAAATTTCATTCACAGCTTCCTCAATATTCGTCTCTACCGTCTTGGTCAATCCGAATGCCTCGGAAACCGCGTAACTGTGTGCGATGTCCTCCTGAGTTCCGTAAGGCTGATATACCCCCAGCGTGATATATTCCTTACCAAGCTCCTCAGTAAGCTCATCCGTTGCCTGCTTACAAAGACCAGCGGCCACTGCACTATCAATCCCTCCGCTGATGGCAATAAGCAGTCCTGTTGTCCCGGAGTTCTTCACATACTCTTTAAGAAAATCTACACGTCTGCGGATCTCCTGATCAACATCAATGGTGGGTTTAACACCCAAACGTTCAATAATTTCCTGCTGCAAACTCATAGGATCACCTCTCTATTGGCTTTAACGAGCTATTCCTTCACTATGTAAACTAACCCACTTCCGCGTAAACCAAACGCCCCGCAGCATCGGTTCACCGATCTGCAGGGCGCATTCTGTAGCTATTACCGGCAGAAACGGTCGAACGCGCTGGTCAAATCAGCCGCGATTTCTTCTGCAGAACGATCTTCGATTTGGTGACGTTCAATAAAGTGAACGAGCTCCCCATCCTTAAGCAGCGCGATGGAAGGAGAAGATGGCGGATAAGGGGCGAAGTACTCACGCGCCTTGGTTGTTGCTTCCTTATCTTGGCCGGCGAACACGGTGAACAAGTGATCCGGTGTCAGGTCATTCTGAAGCGCCTGAGCTACTCCTGGACGGCATTGTCCGGCAGCACATCCGCATACCGAGTTAATGACTACTAGTGAAGTACCCTTCAAGGCTGGAAAGCTTGCTTCCACCTCTTCCGGTGTACGAAGCTCTTGAATTCCGAGACGAGTCAGTTCATCCCTCATGGGTTGAACCATATCTCTCATATATTGGTCAAAAGACATGGACATGATCTTTCACTCCTTAACTTACTAATCTCTTATAGCATTGTAATTGCAAAGATAAGTTTATTATACAACGCCAAATCAGGAAAGCAAATTCTGGAGTCTTTAGCCAACCTCGGCCGTATATCCTCCGGAACGCCGGAACAGTACGGAGAAAGTAGTACCTCGCCCCTCTTCGGACTCGACAGAAATTTTGCCATTATGACGCTCAATTATGCTAAGACAGAGGGCTAGGCCAAGACCCGTGCCCTGAGTTTTAGTTGTGAAAAAAGGCTGAAACATCTTCTCCTGCTTGGCAGGAGAAATCCCCGGGCCCGTATCCGTGACCAGAAGCTCCACCCCTTCGGGGGTAGTGTGTGTCTCCAGCGTCAGCTGGCCTTTCTCCTCCATCGCTTCCATCGCATTCCGGGACAGGTTCAGAATAACCTGCTTAATCTCCTTCGTATTCAGCTTCAGCCGGGGTAGATTCTCCGCCAGCTTCAGCTCTATGCTCTGCCCCCGGAGATTCGCATCTGCCCAGAGCAGCGGACTTAATTCATGAATAATATCATGCAGGTGGCACTCCTCCTTGTTCACACTGCGGCTTTGTGCCAGGGAGAGAAAGTCACTAATAATACTGTTGGCACGGTCCAGCTCGTCCATTACAATGCGATAGTAATGATCCAGAGACGTGGGGCTCTTCTCCTTCATTAGCTGCAGGAATCCCCTGACTACCGCCATAGGATTCCGGATTTCATGGGTAATTCCTGCCGCCATCTGTCCGACAAGACTAAGCCGATCCGCATTGAACAGCTCTGTTCTAAGCGCTTCCAGTTCTGTGATCTCTTGAATAATCACTACGGCGCCCACGGTCTCTTCCGTGTGCCCGCGCTTGATCGGCGAGGTGCTTGCAAAGAAAGTCCTTCCCTTTATCTGAATGAGCTCACTGGTATTCTCTCTGTTCAGAAGCGTCGTATCCACCCGGTGACCCAAAATTTCGAAGTCAAAATCCTGAACAGCCTCCATGAGCTTGCTCCCTATCAAATCTTCCTTAATGGCTTCGGGATGCTCCATTCGGTAGTAGGTCAGGAATGTGCTGTTAAGGGATACGATGCGTCCCTCCTGATCCAGAAGAAGGATCGACAACGGAGCCGCATCCATCATCTGCTGCAGCTTCTCTGCTTCGCGGAAATATCGTCTGGATAAAAGGGTGACCTGCATTTGCAGCTTCTCCTTGTCGAGCGTACTTTCGATCACGAAGAGCAGAAGGCCTCCTATCAGAACCGCAACCGCTATATTTATGATTCCAAAAATGATAATTGTCAGATCCATCCTGTAAGACATGGGCAAGCTCAGAAAAGATAATGCCGTCGACATATACTGACCTACAAGAAGAAAAAAGGAAAGAGTGACATACTTCGCATGCCTTCCGCTTCGCTTGAATCGGCCTGCCACCATAAGTACCACAGGATACAGACAAAGACCTGTATCCAGAAGAAATCCGGATGAGTTAAAAGAAGGCTTCATAATGACGTAAATAACCAGTTCTACCAGGGCCAGTATTACGGCATCACGCCTTCTGCCATAAAGCATGCCCACAAGTAAGGATGGCAGAAAATAATTAAGAGGAATGATTCCGAATAAATCAGACGAGAACAATGAACAAATAAGAATACTGATCAGGCAGGACACCAAGAGCGTATTATAATATGATGTTCTCTCCAGCCTGCTGCTCTGAACAGGGTGCAGACTGCGCCTCTCGAAGACAAGGGGAAAAAGAAAGGCTGGCGAACACGCAATGAGTAATTGAAGCAATACTTCCTTAACTGCAACCACGTTCTTCCTCCTTTTGCGGAGTATGTTCTGTAATCGATTAAATCACAGCCGACAATATTTTACAATAACCTATTAGCACTGCGGAGGTTTGTGTTTTATAGGCATTATTTATGAACACAGTCCTGATTTTTATTGCGGGAGCATTCTTATAGGATATACTTAAAACAACAAGGTTTAGCGAAAGGACGACATCATGAATCAATATGAAGTAATTGTAATTGGGGGCGGCCCATCGGGGCTCATGGCTTCCATTGCAGCGGCCAAGCAGGGAGCCTCGGTAGTTCTCCTGGACAAAGGGGACAAGCTGGGGCGCAAGCTGGGCATTTCGGGCGGGGGACGCTGTAATGTGACCAATGCCAAGGAGGTCGATGAGCTGATCCGGTTCATTCCGGGCAACGGACGATTTCTCTACAGCGCCTTTGCTCATTTCAATAACCGCGACATTATTCAGTTCTTTGAAGATCTCGGCATTGCTCTGAAAGAAGAGGACAACGGAAGGATGTTCCCGGTATCCGACAAAGCCAAGACGGTAGTCGATGCCCTTGTTGGCAAAGCCTTCTCGCTCGGAGTCAAGCTGCTCACCCATGAACCTGTGAAGGAAATTCTCTACAGTCCGGAAGGCGTACAGGGCGTTCTGCTGGAATCCGGCAAAAAAATATCATCGTCAGCTGTTATTGTAGCTACAGGAGGGAGATCGGTTCCACACACCGGCTCTACAGGAGATGGTTATCCCTGGGCCAAGGCCGCAGGGCACACCATTACGGAGCTCTACCCTACCGAAGTGCCTATCGTCTCTAAGGAACCCTTCATCGTGAGCCGTGAGCTCCAAGGCTTGTCCCTTAGAGACGTAGAGCTGTCTGTAATGAATCCGAAAGGCAAAGCGGTCATTTCGCACCGTGGAGACATGATCTTCACCCACTTCGGTCTGTCGGGTCCGATCGCGCTTCGCTGCAGCCAGTTCATAAGGCAGGTGAAGAACAAGCACAAGGTGCAGGACGCCCTGCTCCAGATCGATCTGTTCCCGGATCACTCGGCCGGCTCACTTGAACAGGAGCTTCGCCGCCTGGCAGCCGCTGAGCCGAAAAAGGCGCTCAAGAACGTGTTCAAAGGCACGATACCGGAGCGCCTGCTGCCACTGCTCTTCAGCCAGGCCGGACTTCCTGGCGACACTACGTACGAGCATCTGCCGAAGGAGCCATGGAGCTCTTTCATCTCCGTGCTCAAAGCTTTCCCGGTCAAGGCAACGGGAACTCGGCCTTTTGAGGAAGCCTTTGTTACCGGAGGAGGCGTTCACCTCAAGGAGATTGATCCGAAGACGATGGAGTCCAAGCTGATGCCCGGTCTCTTCTTCTGCGGTGAGGTACTCGATATCCATGGCTACACCGGCGGATATAATATCACTGCCGCCTTCACCACAGGCTATACAGCGGGTTCTCACGCCGGGGATAGCACTCGTCATCGCCGCTAATCCACCCCCTGGTGGACGGCGAACCCAAACAGGCCACCCACGAATAATTCCGGGGTGGCCTGTTAAGCATTTTTTGGCGGGAAACGTTCCTTGTAGGGCTAAGCTCAAAGCTTAAGTACCATCCGGAGTGTCCTCAGCATATGGCCGTCAAATTCATCCTCAAACTCGGTAACTTCCATAAACCCCTTAGCTTCATAAAACTTCCGTCCGACCTCGTTATCCCTTTCAACATTGACATAGACCTCTTTCGCGCTTGGCGAATGACTAAGTCCTTCCTGCAGCAGAGCTGAACCTATCCCTTGGCCTTGGACTTCAGGCTCTAGATAAATCGCCGTGAGTTCCACTGTCCCCTCCCCACTTAAGGGTGAGAAATTGGCGAAGCCAATAATCCGATCTTGATGCTCAGCAACGTACAGGAAGGAATGCTCTAAGCGTCTATGCAGCATCTCTTCGCTATAGGCTGAATTCAAGAATCGATCCTGAATCTCGTACGGAATAATGCCTTCATAGACTTCATTCCAGCTCGTTCTCGCTACACGTTGAACCTGCCTGATATCCGCTGCCATCATTGGACGTACAAGGTATTCCATTTCACATCAGCTCCTGTTAGGGTAGTTCCCCTGTAAATAAACAGTCTCACTGTTAAGCTTAAATCTCACTTTATAGACGAAAATTTTCCCTTCCCTATCCTTCCATGGTTCTCCGGCCCATACGGCCGCTCCCGAACACTTTCCATAACGCAGAACTTGCCCACCAGTTCAATCCGAATCCCGCGATCAGAAAGACAGGTACAGCCCACCAGACGTGCATTATTCTAATGCCCATGCTTAAGCTTAAAAGCAGGATACTTGGAAGCATGAGCAGTCTCATTGCCGGAGACGACAGCAGATAAGCGTCGGATTCAGCCAAAGGCAGCATATTCATGAACGGCGAGGTGAGAAAGTATTTACGATACCCATTCATCCAGTAGGACAGCATCATAATTAGTGCCACATAGACCAGAACATTAATGGGAAAAGGAGGTAGATAACATGCAGCCATCCCGATTAACGTGAACTGGAGATATAATTTGATATTTACGCGGCTGCGGTAGAACGCCTTGACTGCAGACTCAGCAATCCGCTCGGGCGCTTCTCGTATACGGAACAGCCGGTTCGAGCTCCGAAATATCCAGGGTCTTGGCTTCTGCTCACGAGGTTTATCTACGGCTCCAGAGAGCAGCGCGGCAGTCAGCCGGGTCTTCTGTCTCTCATCTTCGCGGACATCTGCTAGAAAGGTACCCCGCAAGCGGAACCGGACGATAGTCAGCACGGCAATTAAGGCAGTGAATCCCAGTCCAGCAGCAAGGGTACCGGATGGCGATGCGGTGAGGAATGAAGCTGGCAGGATATATAGGCCTGTGAGCAGGAAGAAAGCTGAATACTTCACCACATATCGGAGCCAACCGGACATCAGAACCTGAATGTGATGTTCCGTTATCATCAGAGCCAATTTGTATGCAGCAGTAATACTGAATAGAAGTATAATTCCAGTCAGGTTAACCTTGAAGACTTGATGAAGCAGAGGAGTCAGCATAAGTACCAGAATCGCTGTGACTATAATTTGAAAAAGCAGACTGAAGAACCAGCCCAGTCGCAAAATAGAGCTCTGCCAGCGCTCTTGCTGCTTGAGGAAGAGCACATCTGCGGCTTCCCGGTACAGAATAACTCCACCGCTTTGGCGCAGCGCCAGCATAAGCACCAGCGGAATTACGGCAAAGGGAAGGCGAGAGATCCATTCCGGAGGACTGGCGAGCAGATCATAATATAAGCGCACAAGCAGCAAAATCCCCGGGATAACCATATATAGGGCGACAGTAATATCGACAACGGAACGAATCACGCCATACTGCTTGCGAACATGATCTATCCATCTGCGTATAAACAGGCGCCTGCTGCTGTCCAGCGACATATCAGATTCCTCCTTCTTCTGTTAATTCAGACACTATAAGAACAGGACAGGACTAAGTTAATTTGTCAAAACAATCAAATAAGGAAGCTCCCGGCAGTCCGCTTGCTTCGCGTATAGCCTCCAAAGTTCCACTTGCTGCCACATGCCCATTCGAGATCAGGATAAAGTCATCACATATTCGCTCCGCCGTATCCAGCACGTGCGTAGACATCAGCACGCCTGCTCCTCTTCGCCGCTCTTCTTCCAGCAGCCCAAGGAAGTCCTTGGTCGCTCTCGGGTCCAGACCGATAAACGGCTCGTCCACGATATATACATCCGGGCGGATCAGGAATCCAATCATGAGCATCATCTTCTGCTGCATCCCTTTGGAGAAGCTCCCCGGCAGATGATCGCGGACCTCGTTCATACGGAACTTCTCCAGCAAATGAGAGGCTTCTCGTTCAAAATCCACCTCATCCATTCCATAGACAGCTGCAGCCAGACCCAGGTGCTCCCACAGCGTCAGCGTATCGTAGTAGACGGGCTGTTCCGGGACATAGGCGTAGCTTCCTGACGCCCCGCCGAATTTGATGTCCGCCTTGGCATGCGGCAGCAGATCGAGAATGGTCTTGATGGTCGTGCTTTTGCCAGCCCCGTTCGGTCCAATCAAGCCCGTCAGCCTTCCTGCACGCACATCGATATCTACATCCCGGATCCTCGGCTGACCGGCTTCATAACCTGCTTCTTCAATATGTACTTGAATCACGCTTTCATCTGGTACCTTCAAGCCGCCCACTCCCCCCTACTAAATTGATTTATTGATCGTATAACGTCTTGTCCATCACTTGATATTAAAAAGTACGCAAAATAACCCGAAAAGTCGCAGGGGGCGAGAGCAGCTGAGCCGTTCTGCTTGTCCGGCCATGCAAAAGAAGAGCAGCCTCCCAAACGGAAGGCTGCTCTTCTCTGTGCCTGAATCAGGACTGATTCGTGATACGGTGCAGGGCTTGTGCACATTCATGCAGGTGACGGGAATAGTCGGCGACAAGATCCTGAATGACCTCTCTACGCTCATCCACGTGATCCCCGGATCTTTCCACATCCACAAGGCTCACTTTAATCTCGCGAGGATCCAGATAAGTACACTGGAAGTCAAAAGAGTAGAACTGATGCCCGGCTGCATTAATATGAACCCGCAGACTCTGAGGATCTTTCCCGTCAGCAAGCACCTGTGCGCTATCTCCTGAATTCAGGAATTCAGGCAGCTGCTGCTGCCAGGCATTGACCAGCATATTCTGGTCCAAGTTGAACGATTCGTTCATTTATCACACCTCCCCTTACTGTTAAGGTGTGGAGGGTTACCCTTTTTTATACTTCGATATTATCCTGTTTCCCAATTGATGCGTCTTAGGCATCCTGTCTGGTCCTCGATGGCTTATGGGCCGGCTCGTCCGTCCCTGGCGGTCTGCTCCGCAGTCCAAGCACACTTAACGCTCCAAACAGGGCAATTACAGCCATAATGATGAATTGCAGATGGAGACCGCCTTCCAGGAAATGACGAAGGGTGTTCCAAAGCTCCTTCGGCAGCTCTGCTATTTTCTCTGGGGATAACAGTTTATTGATATCGTCCTGGGATACAGCGGTTCCCTGCTTGCGGCTTGCATCAGCCGCACTTGAGATATGCTGGTTAATCAATACGCCGAACACAGCAACCCCGATCGTCTGACCAAGTGACTTCACGAAGGAGTTCAGCGCCGTGGATGCCCCTCTCAGGTTGAAGCCTACAGAGGATTGGGCAATGATCGTGAACACGGTGAAGGAGAAGCCGAAGCCAAGTCCGTACAGAGCATTCCATACCATAAGCAGATACTCGGGAGTCTTATCCGTAGCCAAGGCGAGCCCACTTGCTCCAATCAATACGAATAAAAGTCCAATGAATGAGGTCAGACGTGAACCATGTTTGACGATCCAGCGGCCTCCGATCACCGATCCGATGAGCCAGGAGAAGGACATGGGGGCAAGCAGCAGCCCCGATTCGGTGGCGCTTTTGCCCAGTACACCCTGAACCCATAATGGAAAATAGGAGGTAAGCCCGATCAGCAGAGCACTGGTCAGCAGACTCGCGATATTGGAGAAGGCAATGTCTTTGTATCGGAACAGCCTCAAGGGAACAAGCGGCTCCTCGGCTTTCTTTTCTACAATGAAGAACAACACCAAGGCGATAACTGCAATCGCAAAGATAACGAGAAGTTCCGGAGAATTCCAGTCAAGATACTGTCCTCCAGCCGCAAGCCCGAACAACAGGGCCGCAACCCCGATCGTAAAGGTCACTGCACCCGGATAGTCGATCTTCACCTTCTTCTTCTCTATATTCTCCTTCAAATACTTGATAATAAATACAAGCGAGAGGAGACCAAACGGAATATTAAAGCCGAACACCCATCTCCAATTCAAGTAATCCACCACATACCCGCCCAGCAGAGGTCCAACCAGAGAGGAAATTCCCCATACGGAGCTCAGATAACCCTGCACCTTGGAACGTTCCTCCATGGAATAAATATCTCCGATGATAGTGAAGGTAACCGGAATGAGTCCTCCCGCTCCAATCCCTTGAATCGCCCGGAAAATGATCAGCTGCTCCATACTCATGGCGAACCCGCACATGAGGGATCCTCCCAGAAACAGAATCGAGCCGACTACGAATACCAGCTTCCGTCCGAACAGGTCACTGATCTTGCCGAAGATCGGCGTTGTTACTGACATCGTGAGCAGATAAGCCGTGAATACCCAGCTGAGCAGCTGGGCGCCGCCAAGATCACCTACGATTCTTGGTCCTGCGGGTCCGATTACCGTACCTTCAATGGCTGCGAGAAAGGTCGATAGCAGAAGGCCGGCCAAAATATAATTACGCTTTAATGAGGATTGCACGCGAATATGACCTACCCTTCTATGTTGAATGAACTACTAATACACACGTATGGCAGTCATGTGAAATGTTCTTCTGCTCACAAAGGCGAACGCTTCGCTTCTGCAGAGACATTTCACACACCTAATGTAATTTCTTAAAGTCTAATTATCAATTTCGTACACAACGTGTAAACAATTAGCAAAAACTAATTATAAACCTCAGCCCAAGGGAAGTCCATGTACCTGACCAACAAAAAAAGCCGCCCGAAGGTTATTCCTTCGAACAGCTATCTTAGGGGTGATCTGCGTAGTTCACCCTGGTCCAATGTAAAAATCGTATCGGCTTCATCTTCAAAATGCTCAGGTTCGTGTGTGATGATGAGCAGCGCAGCTCCCTCCTCAGAGGCTGTTCTGCAAAGGTTGGTAAGCACCTTGGCCCCTGCATAATCCGTACCAGCCGTGGGCTCATCCAGAACATACAGCTTTTTGCGTGACATGAACTGAGCCGCAGCACCCAACAGGCGCTTCTCTCCCCCGCTCAGCAAATAGGGAGAGGCATCGTGTCTTCCACCGAGGCCAGCGACTTCAAGGAGACTTTCAGCCCTCTGCATTACTTCCTCTGGAACGGGAGCTCCCGGTTCCAGCGACATATCCAGCCTGGGTCCGTACAGCATCTCATCCAGTACGTTCGAGGTGACGAATTGGTGTTCGGGCTCCTGAAATAAATACCCGATCTGCTCCGCAAGCTCATAGGTCTTCATGCGGGAGGCTTCCCGGCCCTCCCAGAACAGCACCCCTTTGGGCATAGGCAGAAGGTTCATCAGCAGCTGCGACAGGGTCGTCTTGCCGGAGCCGTTCTCCCCGCAGATCAGCGCCCATTCGCCGGGGCGCAGCGACATGCTGATGCCGCGAAGCACGGTGGCTGCGCTGCCAGGGTAGCGGAACGCTAGGTTCCGCAGCTCTAGCAGCGGCGAAACCGCTGGGCCCGCCGGACCTTGCGCCTTGGCCCGCGGGGCGCTGGCGGACGCGCTCGGCTGCGCCGCAGTGCCGTGGCCCGCCGGCCCGGGCTGCGCCTTGCCCTGCGGGGCACCCGCGGCCGCGCTCGGCTGCGCGCCCTGCGGCAGCACGCCGAGCTGCACCAGGCGATCCCGCCGGGTGCGCACAAGCTCTTCGGCAGGGCCGTCCAAGGCCACGGTCCCGCCTTCGAGCACCACAAGGCGCCCAGCCGCCGCTGCGATGTCATCGACGCGGCTGGACACCGTCAAGAGCGTGCGCCCTTCGGCGTGCAGCTGCTGCAGCAGCGCGAGCAGCTGCTCCCGCGAAGCCCTGTCCAAGCTGGATGCCGCATCGTCGAAGACGATGATGGGTGTCTGCATGGACAGGACCGCGGCAATGCCCGTGCGCTGCCGCTGACCACCGGACAGCGCATGGACGGAGCTTGTCCGCTGCTCCGTCAGCCGGACGGCAGCAAGGGCTTCGTTCACTCGCCCGGCAATCTCCAGCGCGGGAACGCGCAGGTTCTCGGGTCCGAAGGAGACCTCGTCCTCAACTCTTCCCTGAACGAGCTGGGCATCCGGGTCCTGGAAGACGATTCCGATGCGTCCTGCGATCTCAGCAATTTGTGCTTCAAGCGGATCCACGCCTCCGACGCGAACAACCCCCTCCCGCTCTCCACCGCCAATGCGCGGAAGGTAACCATTCAGAAGCTGGCACAGGGCGGACTTTCCACTTCCGCTCCGGCCGGTTATGGCGACCCACTCCCCTGGCTCCACAAGGAGAGACAAGTCATTCAAGGCAGGCCGTGTCTCCATCTCATACGTATAGGTCACGTGTTCAAGCTCGATTACCGGAGCTTTCAAGATCTAAGCTCCTTGTCCCCGGCTGATCGCGAACCGTCTCAGCAGCTGGGTTCTGATTAGCGCAGATCCCAGAACTTGAGTCAGAAGACCGCACAGCAGAATACCGCTAACAATTCTTACCCCCAGGGCGATAAGCAGGATTGAAGTTCCCCACTTCGTGTAATGGAACATGTTCGCCGCGAAGAAGAACCAGATCGGCACCATGGCTCCTCCTGCAATCATCAGAACGCCGAGGTTCCATTTCCGGTAGCGGACGATTGCGAATACAAGCTCGGCAATCACCATGTAACATGCTGCAGCGACGAAACAGGAAGCAATTCCGTATGCCGTTCCCATAAAGGCCTGAACCACGCCGCCGATACCATATGTAATCACTGCCGTACCGGGTTTACGAATAATGTAATAGGCTAGAAGTCCATAAATCATATATATTCCGGTAATGGATGATGTTGCAATGGGTCCCCCCAATGTATTGAGTGCCTGATTGATGGGTGAGATGTACGTTGTCATCACCGCGTTGGCTGTAGCCAGCATCGCCATTAATACAATCTCCATGGTTGTGAATGCTGCAAACACGCTTTTCTTGGAACTTGCCATCTAAAATCTCCCTTTCTATTGTCAACTAACATTATTAATTTAGGTTAACAATATTCCTGCGTCAAGTCCTATTTCTAAATTCGATGTCCACTGCTGTTCTACAGAACCCACATAAACGCTGTAATCATAACACTGACCAGCATCATAATTAGCCCCTTTTTCTTAAGCGGCACTTCTCTGAGAAAAGTCCTGTCCCGGTAAGCTCCGAAGCCTTTCGACTCCATTGCGCCCGCCGTCTGCTGAACCCTCCTGATCGCCGCAGTGAACATGGCTGCCAGATGTTTTTTTACCCGCTGCATTCGTCCTCTAAGGCCTCGTGCAGGCCGTCCTCCCCTTATTTCACGAGCAGCTGCCGCCACTCTACCTTCCGCTTCGAGCAGAGGCAGGAAAGTAAGCGCGATGGACACCCCGAATGCCAGTCGATACGGAACCCCCAACTTTTGTACCGTCATAATCACGAAATCCCCCGGATCTGTGGAGGCGATATAGATCATGGAAGAAAGGAACAAACAGATCATTCGCAGTGCTGCCGCACCCCCATCATATAATCCTCCAGTAGTCAGTTCGAGAGGCCCGATCGCTCCAAGAACCCGGCCGCCCGGAGCTGCAAAGGCCGTCAACAGGAACAGCGGCAGACTGAATCCGCCGATAAAAGTCAGGCGCCTCCGCAGCGATCCGAGCTTCATGCCTGCTCCGAGGCACGCTGCCGCCACCAGAAAGGCGAGCATGATAGCCAGCAGCAGCGGATTGTTCCAGTGCATCGCAAGCGCAGCCAGGCTGATCAGCGCAACCAGCTTGCTTAGCGGGTCAAACTTCTGGAGAACGAATCGGCTTCTTGCTCTTGTAATCCTCATACTCACTATTTCCTCCTCCTCTGCGCAAATTCTCTTCTCAGGAGTGCATACAAATGCAGATCAATATACCCTTCTTCCTGCTCATTCTGCTGGTACTCCCGCAGCAGCCCCTCCTCCTGGAAGCCGAGCTTGCTGAGCATTCTTCTAGAAGCGGCATTCTCTGGAAGTACAAGCGCTTCAATCCGGTTAAGCCCCATAACGGAATAGCCGAATTCCAGCATCGTCAGCAGCGCTTCGGGCATATAGCCCCTGCCCCAGTAAGCAGTTCCAAGATCATAGCCGATCTCACCCCGATTGGCGCCGGCCAGCTGCCATACGTTAAACCCGCAGCTGCCGATTAGTGCTCCGGTTTCCTTCAGCTCAATTCCCCATCTAAGGGTGTCCTCAGTCTCGGACAAGCCATTAAGTAAGTTAATCATATCCAGTGTGTCCTGTACAGATTCCAGTCTGGACATATTCAGATACCTGACTACCTCATCATCCCCCCAATACTTGAAGAGCTGGGGTGCATCGTTATCCTCCAGCTGCCTGAGCCGCAGACGACTGCTTTCAAGTTCGGGAATGACTCCCCCGCATCTGTACATCTTAGTCTCTCCTCCTGTGAACCGGCCGTCCTGACCCGTTTACTTTAGAAAACCATACTTTATCCATCTTAGTCAAAGCCTGCCTCAATTCGGGCAGCAATTTTCCAAGCGCGATTTTCTTGGTATCATTTAGGGGATATTATAATCATCAAGAACAAAGTTTGGAGGAGTCCCCTAATGGTCTATACCATTTTGATTATTGTACTGTTGTTAATACTGCTTGCCGTGAGCGGCGTAACGCGATTTGGCTTCCGTCAGATTACACAGATGCGGGTTCAGACGGCCGAAGGGCTCTTTAACTTTATGGAGAAAACAGGAGTATTTACCCGCCAGAAATTTGAGGCTCTGGTCAAAAGGGAAGTCAGCGTTACCTCACACGATGGCCTTCTTCTGAACGGCCATGTGTTGGAATCACATCCAGGATCGAAACGCTGGGCTATCATCGTTCATGGATATACGGCAGCTTTGGAGGTATCGGCTCAATTTGCTGGCATGTTCGAGGACAGGGACTTCAATATTCTGCTGGTGGATCAGCGTCGTCATGGCCGAAGCCAGGGCAGCTATACAACCTATGGTTACCAGGAGAAACACGATATTGAGGTATGGGTGAATTGGGTGCATAACCATTACGGGGAGGATGTCATTATTGGACTTCATGGTCAGTCTCTTGGCGGCGGTACAGTTCTGGAATACTTAAGCATCGCCCATCCGAGTGTCAAATTCGTGATTGCCGACTGCCCCTATTCAGATTTGACAGAATTAATCCGTTATCAAATGACAGTCCTGAACAAGGTGCCTGCATTCCCGTTCTTGTCCTTGATTGATAACCGCCTTGAACGCAAGGCCGGATTCCGTCTGAACCAGGTCAGTCCCATTCGTGCGGTTCGCCAGAGTCTATTGCCCGTTCTGTTCATCCATGGCTCGGCAGATACTTACGTTCCTACTTACATGAGCAAGGATATGTATGAAGCCAAGCCTGGATTCAAGGAATTGCTAATCATTGAGGGAGCGGTTCATGCCAATGCCTATGGTGTGGATCCCGCCGCTTACACGAAAAAAGTGCACAGCTTTATCGATGAAGTTCTTGAAGGCGACTCATCGGCTGCAGCCGATCAGCCTGTCCTTCCCGAAGTCTCTACTGCTCCAGCTTCTGTTCCAGCTTCTGTTCCAGCTTCGGCTTCAACGTCACGTCATTAAAGCTTCCGTAACGTCTTAAAGCCGCCTTATGCTTGTCCGATTCAAGCGTAAGGCGGCTTATATTCTCATATACAGGCATACAGCCATAATCTACTCCACTACTCCACAGCATAACCGCTGACCATTTGATGTTGTGCCATAACGATATATTTATCCAGTCGCTGGCTGAGTTCGAGAACATGGGGGTTGGTGAAATCCCGTTCTCCCGCCAAAGCTGCGAGCTCATATCTAAGATTCTCTATAATCGTGAGAAGTTCCTCATTGACTCTGCTGCCTTTTTTTGGTCGCTCATGCGGTTGATAAGCTTTGGATGCCATATTCTCACCTTCTCTCTTATCATTACTAAACTATCATACCTCATGATGCCAAAAAAACATATTTTTCAAAAAACAAAAAAAATTAGGACACTTTGTCGGGGGGGGGGGGGGGGGCACTTTCTTAGATCTTGTTCATTCCCTGTGCCTTATATAAATAAAAAAAGCACTCTTACGAGTGCTACTTGGACATCAATCCTAACCGCCAACACCATGGTTGAGCATATAAGGCTGAACGTCACCGTGAGAAGCTGGTGCTGCCGCTGCTGCGCCGCCAAAGACTCCTACAGCCAAGATTAGAGACAAAATAACCTTCTTCATTCTGCTCACCTCCCCCGTTTCAGACATTATACTTGCTTGTGTCGAAATAGTTATGTAGGCATCCTACAGGCAAATACTATTCTGGATAATATTCCCTGTTGAATCTATAATACTAGGGATCTTATCTCCCTGTAAAGAACTTTTAGCGAAGAATCTCTTCACGACCTAGAGTACTCATCTAAATAAAAAAGCACTCTTGATAGAGTGCGGATAGAAGAACTATTTCAACTTGCTACACAATCTGGACACGGCGATCACTGAAGGGAGAGCTCTTCTCATTATTTCTTGCTTCCTCCATCATGAACTGGTACTCGATCTTATGCTGTTCAGATGCATAATTCCGGTAAGCCTCGAACAAAGTCACACACTGAATGACGTCTCTATCATTGTTCTGGATAAAAGCCAGCTTTAATGCAAATAAAATATGAGCTGTTCCCTCTGCATATTGATTCTTTCTGAGGTGGTAGATAGCGAGCTGGTAACGATAGGAAAAATGCCTGTCCACCTCGATGGGATTAAGATTATCGAACTTCTGAATGACCTGGGAGCACTGCTCGATAATGTGGTCGGCATAGAAGCCATATTTATTGGCAGATTCGATGATAGTCAGAAGACCCGGAAGCATCTCCTGTGGATGCTCCTGCAGGAAATGGCAGTATGCGGGCAGAATATCGATATTCCCAGTGAGCATCTCCAGCGTATAGGCATTCGCCTGGGCCCAGACCTTGAATTTCTTGACTTCCATCCAGCCTATCTCATTCAAATTCTCGAACCAGCTTAGATCGGCATAGCCGGTGACGTATTTCTTCGCTTTATCATACAGTTCCTGCTTCTGAAGCGCGACCGTCTTCAGCAAATAACCCTGCCCATAATAGACAACTAGATGCCGCTCCGTCTCAAGAACTTCATTAGACTTCTCCCGCACTTTCCGTCTCAACTGATCACGATACACCGCTTGGGCCAATGCTCTGAGCTCATCGGAGTACTTCTCCACTTCCTTCCACCTATGCAGCGTATAGCAGACATTGGCAAGCTTCAGAAGGGCATCAAGCTGGTGGTTCTCCGGGAGTCTCTTGCGGAATGGCTCGAACCTGATTACTGCTTTCCAGTTCTCCTCTGCATCGGGACCCTGCTTCCCCATAAATAAACGGTACTGGCTGATGGCCAGACGTTCGGAATGACTGTCTTTCTCCATTTCGGCAACAGCTTCATGGAACAAGGCTGACTCACTCAGACGGCCCTTCAAATATAGCTTCTCACCTATATCAAACAGGAGGCCAATGGACTTAGGAATTTCCAGCAGCCTTAAGATTGCAGCCTTCAGACAGTCCTGTTTATTGAGCTCTGCACAGCGAATCAGATAAGGCTCCAGACGCCTTCGCGATACCTTTGTTCCCGAAAAACACTCATCCAGATATAAATGGTAGAACCACCCTTCCGGATATCCCAGCGTCTCTGTAATAATATCTAATTGTCTAATAGCTATAGGCTTTGGAGGAGTTCCGTGCAGGATTGCACTAAGACTGCCCCTGTTCATACCGGAAAGGTGGCCAAATGTGGTGAGTGTATAACCTGAGCTCGAAAGGTGATCCTCAATCTCCGAGCGAATTGAGTTCATAGACTCCATTCAGCACCTCCTAATCTATATTCATAATAGTAGCAAAATTACATATATTTAACAATTGGTTAATTAAAAGCAAAAAAAGCCACCCTATTAGTTATTCACCGGATAAAATGGAAAATCCTTCTGAAATAAGTAATTGGGCCGCCTTTTTTTAATTATGTTAACACTCCGTAAGAATTGAATTATCTTGACTGCTCCGCCTCGGGCTGAAGTACTTCGCTGCATAATTCATGCAGCACGACCTTGATCTCTTTCAACTCCTCAATTCCTGCACCGGTAATTGAGTATTGATCGTCGTGGGGAGTCAGGAAGTTCTCCTCGGTCAGTCTCTCAAGCTCCTGCTTCACTTCACGTTCTGCAACTTTGTAGCCATGCTTCTCAAGCAGCAGCAGCATGTCTCCCATATTAATATCTTCCATTCCAGCATTGTGGAGCATATGGATACGGATAAACAAATTTTGTACATCTGCGCGCATATATTACTCTCCTTCCGGTGTAAGATGTTCAGATTGTACTTACCCCCAAAGGCTCCCGAGGAAACACGTAACCCCCCTGATGCCTTACCAGGCCTCGATTCTCAGTTCCTAGTTCTCACTGATTGCCCTGTTGACATTCGGCGTGAAAAGGTCTCTAATTAAAACATTGATTCACCAAAGGAGGAACGCATATGTTTCAAGCAGATCAATATAATGGCACCCGCCATGAACAATATGAGACTGTACTTAGTCAGCTGGGTGGACTCATTCACGGAGAACCCAACCTGATTGCCAATCTGGCTAATGCCTCTGCACTTCTTGGCCAATTCCTTAAGGATGTGAACTGGGTTGGCTTCTACCTGTTCGATGGTACAGAGCTGGTGCTCGGCCCATTCCAGGGGCTTCCAGCCTGCATTCGCATCCCGCTTGGCCGGGGAGTATGCGGAACTTCCGCGCAGGAGCGGAGAACGCTCGTAGTGGAGGATGTGCACGCCTTCCCAGGCCATATTGCCTGTGATGCGGCTTCGAATAGCGAGATTGTCATTCCGGTCATTAAGAATGACCAGCTAATTGGCGTGCTGGATATCGACAGTCCACTTAAAGGAAGATTTGATGAACTGGACAAGGAGTACCTTGAGAAGTTCGTCCAGGTTCTTACCAAAGAGCTGGCAGCTATCTAAACCTGCTCAAATAAAAAAGGACATCAGCTTCATCCTATGTGGATGGGCTGATGTCCTTTTTGCAGCTGGTCACGCTGATTATGCTGGTTTTGCTGGTTTTGCTGGTCTTGCTGGTCTTGCTGGTCTGCTGTCCAGCCCCCTATTGTTCACATCTCTTGGCCCCGAGCAGCTGCGATTAGCTCGCTCCGTACCTTTTACCTGCCCTTATCTGGACGATGAATAATCATCATTCCTTCCACATGGCGTTTACTCATCACTTTCTTCTTCTTCCGGTTCTCTTTCGTCTCAAAGACAATGTCGAAATCGTAATCTTCAGGATACAGCTCCTCCTTGGAGATATACGGCTGCAGACGCTTATGGTTGATTCGCATCTTCTGCTTCTGAACCATGACACCTACGATTCCGTACCGATCCTGGGCTTCGCATACAATGCCCACTTTGCCTAGAGAGGTGACCTTAACCGCATCCCCAATTTCAAATGCTCTTCGGGCCGCAGCCGGCTTCTGTTCCGCTTGTGCATCATGCTCATCCTCTAAATCAGAATGTACGGCTGGATCACCGGGTGTCCCTTCCAGTCGTTCAGTTCTACAATCTAGTCGCTCAGTTCCGGCTTCCATCCTCTCTGTCTCTGCTTCTGTCCGTCCAGTTCCGGATTCCATTCCCTCGGCACCTGCTTCAGTCCGATCAGCTGCTGCTTCTATCCGCCCCGTTGCTGCGTCAGTTCGCCCAATCTCTGTCCCGGATGTGCTCCACGCTGGCTGGTCCCTAGAGCCGCCCTCCTCCTCACCTTCAAAATGCTGGATTTCAGATTCTTGCAGCTCGTCATTGTAAACCGGCTGTCTCTCCTCGTCTTCACGCACAGGCTGCTTATGAAGCAGTGCTCGTGATCTGTTAAGCACCGTACCGGGTATGCCCAGCTTCTCGGCTATCTCTATCGCATAGCTCTTCCCAGCCTGGCCAATGGTAAGCCGGTACAGCGGCTGCAGGGACACCGGATCAAATTCCATCCGGGCATTCTCGAAGCCCGGTGTTCTCGCTGCCAGTACCTTAAGCTCATTGAAATGCGTGGTCACAAGTACAGAAGCCCCCTTCCCGCTCAGCTCTTCCAGAATGGCTGTAGAAAGTGCAATCCCTTCTCCGGGGTCCGTTCCCGCAGCCAGCTCGTCGATAAGTAGCAGCGTCCGCGAATCAGCTGCTCCAAGCATGTTCACCAGGCTTTGAATTTGGGCAGAGAATGTACTTAGAGACTGTTCAATACTTTGTCCGTCTCCAATCACGGCCATCACTCTGGAATATACGCCGAACATACTTCCGGGCAGCACCGGGACCAGCAGACCGGACTGTACCATCAGCGTCAATAATCCCAAGGTCTTGAGCACCACCGTCTTGCCCCCCGTATTCGGCCCTGTAATAATCAGCGTCTTAAAGGTTCTGCCTATCTCAATATCCAGCGGAACCATGCTCTGAAGCAGCTTCGGATGCTTTGCGCCGAGCAGCCGGGTCTGCCCCTCTTCACTAAGCTGTACTGACTGCCCTCCTATGCTTACGGCATGCCTGGCTCTTGCGAATATAAAGTCATAGGTTCCGGTAATCTTGATATTCATATAGATATCCTCTGCTCCCTGCTCCACCATTTCAGACAGCATGCTGAGTACCTTGGCCTCTTCCCTGCTCTCATCGCCCTGCAGCAGTTCAAGCTCAGATTGCAGCCCTGATATCTCATAAGGTTCCACAAAAACAGTCTGGCCGCTCGTCGAATAATCCAGGACGCTCCCTTTAACCTGACGGTAATACTCCTTCTTCAGTGGAATGACATAGCGCCCATTCCTCACACTGACCAGACTTTCCTGCAGGATCGTCTGATACCTCGACATGATCCCCTGAATCTTCTTCTGAATTCGGTCCTTCACCGAATTCATGCGCTGTCTGGCCTTCGCCAGCTCCCGACTGGCCTCATCGGTTACCCGCCCGTGGCGGATACACCTGAGAATCTCGCTCTGCACAGCCGGAAGCTCACGCAGCGAAGCGGCATAAGAGCTTATCTCCGGAGCGAGTTCCCGCTTGCCGGCCATATACTTCCGCAGCTGGGTACAGCTGTGCAGGAAGGTATATACCGCCGTAAGGTCCTCTTCCCGGAACAGATATCCTGTTCCGAGCAGGGACATGACCTGCTCAATTCCATCGAGAGATGGGAGCGGGATACTAGAACCCTTTTCAAGTATGAGCCTTGCCTCCAGTGTCTCCTGCATGGACCTTCTGATCACATGAATTTGATTCGTAGGCTGAAGGCTGCTGACCATCTCCCTGCCTGCGTAAGAGACGGCATACGTCATAATATCCTGTTTGATCTGGTCGTACTCCAGTGTGCTTAGTGTATACTGTTCCATTGTTGAAACCTCCTAGAAATATGATAAAAAAACAAAAAGAGGGCAAAGAATGTACGATGTCATTCTTTGCCCTCTAACATGGATTGAACCTTAGATCTACCTGCCGCTTATACTGCTTTCTATAGGAAAGCAGCTGGGCATCAGGCATCTTCAGTTCACCCCATATATAACTGTCTAACTTCCCGCCGTAACACAAAAAAACCGTGCTGAAAAACAGCACGGTGTGGTGTACATTGGAAATAAAACAGCAGGTAAGGCGCCGTTTGATGTACCGCGTGTTCTTAACTAAATCTCAGACCTCAGAAGGACAGAATCAAACAGGGCACCCGCTTAAATGCAGCAGCGCCAGTCGTCACCTTCGTATCAGCCTTATGAAATTTATTAGTTAAGAACGTTCACCAACATCAAGATTTCCCCTTACCGATTGAAATGTAAGAATTGAGCACGGGGTGTAAGTGCGGCTCAATCCTTACTATAATTTAACAAATGACAGGCTCCTGCGTCAACTAAGGAACCCTTTTCAGTTAAAACTTAGTCTCTCCTCATTAGAAGCAGGCTTTGCTGCCCTTAAGCTTTCACAGCGCTCGCGCTCCATCTCGGCTTCCTTATTCCGCAAATATTTGCGTCCCTTCCAGCGCAGCAGAGCCACAAATCCACGGAAATACTCGTCGATAATCATACATGCGTATATGGCAACAACGCCCCATCCGAGCGATACTCCGAACAAATAAGAACATCCGGTGGCAATAATCCACATGGAGATCAGCGAATTGTACATCACGAACCGGGTATCTCCAAGTGCACTCAGCGCATCGCCAATCGCCATATTCAGCATTTTGCCCGGCTGCAGCAGTAAGTTCATCCAGAGCAGCGACACCCCAATAGTAAGGATCTCCGGATCGGAGGTGAACAATCCAAGCAGGGCCCTGCCGCAGAGCAGCAAAATGAACGCATTCATGGTAACCAGCGGCAGACCGAACTTCAGTGCGCGATAGGCGGATCTGTATGCTTCCTTCGTCTTGCCGCCTCCGAACAGGTGGGCAATCTGGATCTGCGCTGCAAGCGCGATCGAATACCCCAGCAGGAAGCAGAAAGACTCGAGCGTATTCATGTAGGTTCTTGCCGCCAGCACCTGTGTCCCCAGAATGGCCAGGAATGAGAAAATTGCCAGTTGGGAGAATACCCAGCAGCCCATATTCACGCCAAGCGGCCATCCGATCTGCATAATTTCCCTGAACAGCTTGCGGTCAAAGATACGCATATCCGACCAGACGATGGTACGCTGAAACGTTCCGATAAAAATAAACAGAAGCACGAGTGTGGCAATCAGCCGGCTGACCAAGGTAGAGATAGCTACCCCGGCGAGTCCCCACTGCGGGAACCCGATCGCGCCGAAGATAAAGCCATAATTCATAATAATATGAATGATGTTCATTCCGACCGCTGTATACATGGGTCCCTGCGTATTCCCGGTATTCCGGATCGCAGTGCTGAGTGTGGACATGATGGCCGTCAGGATCAACCCGCCTCCCACGACAGAGATATACGTTCTCGCGAGCGGCAGCAGTTCATCCGGCATCTGAAGCATTTGCGCGATAGGTCCAGGAACGGTAATCAGGAGTACGCTTAACAAGGCTCCAATTAGAGCCGTGACTTTCAGTGAGATGATGGCTACGGTTCTTGCATCCTCTTCTCTCTGCGAGCCCAGCTTCTGGGCAATCAGAATCCCCGCACCGCCTGCAACGGTAGCAAAAAGTGTGGTTAGCGCGTTGAAGAGCTGATTGGAAAAGCCCACGACCGCAACAGCATCGTCTGAAATCCGGCTGACCATCAAGGTATCTACCGCACCGAGCAGAAATTGCAGAAACAATTCAATAAAAATAGGCCAAGACAGCGCCCATAGAGTAAACTTATCTTTTTCCAAGCTGCTCACGGTTATAACACCTTCCCAAGTAACAATGTTTATGTAAACAAATTATAGATGGTATACTGGGATGGAAGTATCAGTATTTGAACTCAAACTTTAAAAATTCCAACCTGAATTCATACCTCGAGGTGAAGCCTATGCCGCTGCTGCAATTCTCTATCCCCCCACTGCCCTATTTCATCGTTAGCGGATTAGCCGAGGTCTCCTGCGGAAGCAAGCATCCTGCGAGAAGGAATATTGGCGTGTTCGATCTGCTCGTTGTCATGAAAGGGGCTCTATATATTGGCGAAGAAGACCGGCACTATGAAGTAAGAGAAGGGCACTCACTCATTCTCCGTCCTGACGCTTATCACTATCCTACCTTTGCATGCAGGGAGGAAACTTCTTACTACTGGCTGCATTTTCATACCCAGGGAGATTGGCATCCTGCTGATGAGCATGAATCGGGGCCTTCATACCACCGGGATGCTGCGATAGAAGCACCAACGTTTCTGCCAGCCTATTCTGTTACACCCTTTATGATCCGGGTTCCTCAGTATACCCCCCTGCTGCAGCCAGACAAGTTCTATAACATTGTTCAGGAGCTCACCTTGATGAACCAGAGCATTCACCTGCCGGGAGCACGGCTGCGTCAGCAGGCTCTGTTCCAGGAAGTGATTCAGCAGCTGTCCGATACGCTGACGACCGATGCCCCTTCTCCCCAGACCGCTTGTGCAGAGCGTGCTGCTGCCTATCTCAGGACTCATTATCAGATGGAAGTGACAGCCAAAGCACTCGGGGAACATTTGAACTTTCACCCTGTGTATATCGCCCGCTGTATGCAAAAGGTATTCGGCTGCTCGCCTGCGGCTTACTTACTGAAGTACCGGATCGCCCGGGCCAAGCTGCTGCTGCTGCAGACCGATCTGTCCATTACCCGGATTTCAGAAGAGGTGGGATTTAATCACCCTGCCTATTTCACCTCTTCTTTCGCCAAGCAGGAGGGGCTGTCCCCGCGAAAATTCAGACAGCGTTTCTCTTAATTACAGGTCTTTTAATTAGAGACTTGGTGATATCGCATTCTAAATACTTTTATTTTCCAAACCTTTACAATTGAGAATTGAACGTCACGCGAAATGCAGATTCGCCCTGCACGGGGTAATAATATATATCCCTCTTGGGCAGGCTCTTACCTGGAAACTTTGCGTCAACTCTATACGTAATACTGATTGAAATCTATTAATTGTAAGGTGGTGAACCTGGATGAAGCACTGCCTATTCCGAAAAATGGTCCTTCTACTTCTGCCAATGCTCTGTGCAGGTGCGCTTTATCTCACACCATCCGCCCATGCCGGATATTTCAATGACCTGTTCGATGGGGTCCAAGAGATGTCCGAGCTTCCTGGCGAAGTCAATAAATTGAAAGAAGAATACAAAAGCACAGTGAGCAAGCTTGAGGAAGCTCAAGGGACAATGGAATCCTACCGTCAGCAGAACGAAGCGCTCATTCAGCAGAACAAGAAGCTGACCGAGACCGTACAATCTCTCATGGACGCAGAAGCTGACCGCCAGGCCAGCTCCAAGCGGATTCGGGTCCTGTTAATAACCGGAGCCGCGCTGCTAGCCGGATACTTCATCCTGCTGCGGGTACTACGCGTTGTCCTGCGGCGCTAAGCGCGCTGAACTTGGGCCGTACTGCTGTAATTCACTTTAGACGAAGGAAGGAGACCCTCCATGCAGCTGATCCACGAGACTGAATCAAGCCACATCGGTGGACAAGCGGTCCGCTTCCTGCTTGAGGAGAATGAGAAGATTCACGTCCTCCACCCCCAGCAGATTATTGCCTTCAAGGGTCTGCCCGGCAACCGGAGCGACCGGCTGATGAATATAAAGGGGATGTACAGGAAGAAGAAGCTGATCCAGGCCGATCTGAAAGGCAGCTGCGAATTTGTAGCTGCTCTTCCTGCATCCTACAGTATGAAGCCGATTGAGCTGTCCCCTGAGAGCGATTTGCTGTATGATTTTCGCCATCTCTTTTTTTACACCGAGGGGGTAACGATGCAGACCCGGATCTTGAACATGAAGAATATGCTAATCACCCGGGACGCCGTGAAGATGAAATTCTCGGGCAGCGGACAGATCGGCATTCTGACCGAAGGACAGGTATGCGAGGTGGCTCTGGACCCGGAGGAGCCGCTGTATGTCGATGCCGGAAGCGTGGTGGCATACCCGGAGAATGCGAGGATGGAGCTATCGGTATACGGGAATCATCTGGCCAGTCAGCACATGAGCTACCAGTGGAAGATGACAGGTTCAGGGAAGGTCATTCTTCAGGCAGGTCGCCAAAGCCATCGGCTGGAACAGGATCTGGGCAGTGACGGCATCGTCAAGCGCTTCCTTCGTGAGGTTATTCCCTTTGGGGGCGTATTTATCAAATAAAAGGTTGAAATTGGTATCCGTAATAATTCGTCTTGACTCTCCTCTTAGGGAAGACCTTAAGCTGTGGAAAGTAAGGGAGGAATGAGCCATGCTGCACACGGTAAAAGAAGTGTCAGAACTATCCAATGTTACTATCAAGACACTTCATCATTATCACAAGATCGGTCTCCTCTTGCCGTACAAGGTAAGCGAAGCTGGATACCGGCTGTATGGAACGAAAGAGTTGGAACGTTTGCAAGAGATTTTATTTTACAGGGAGCTGGATTTCCCCTTAGATCAAATTAAGGAACTGATCGAACATCATTCGGATCGGCTATCCATTCTTTCGCAGCAAGAGGAGCTGCTTCTTAGCCGCAAATATAGGCTGGAGACCCTCATTCAAACCTTACGTAAATCCATTACAAGTATGAAGGAAGGGACAACTATGGATAATAGTGAAATTTTCAAGGGTTTTGAGAACGAGGAAGAATGGAACAAAGCACTGTCCGAGCAAAATCAATATTTAAATGAATCTTATGGCATGGAACCTTTTGAGGTAGCCCCTGCGGATATTCAGGAGATGAATGAACAAGCGAGTGAAGCTATTGGCTTCATGAATGAAATGGCAAGTTCGTTAAGGGATGGGATACAACATAACGATCAGAGAATAATTGACTTGATTCAAGGCCACCTAGAGTTCCTAAATACGCATGGGCATACCTTATCGGCAAAAGACTTTGCAGATCAGACTCGATTTTTTCTAATTGATGACTTTCATCTTAAGATGCTTGAAGATCAGCAGACCGGATTGGCTTATTATCTCTCAGCCGCCGCCGAGTCTTTCGCAGCCATGAAGCAGTAAAACTGCTGATAACTGAACATTTATGCACAATAAGAGCCGAAGATCCTCTCTCCGGCTCTTACCATTTGCCACCCTTATCGGCTGCGCTTCTTCCCGGCATTGATGCTGTCCGCATCAAGCCCCTTCCAGATATTTGGAATCTCCACGTCTTCAGGGTGCTCGAACACCAGGAACGCAGAAGGCAGATACCGCTCCCCATATTGGGAAGATGGCCTATTCAAGATTTCATTGTCCTTAACAAGGACCGAGGATGATCCTCCATCCAGATTCGCCGCAATCACCGCGCCATGCTCCAGCATAATCTGCTGCACATCGTAGAGATTGGCTCCGATGCTGTAGCCCGGCTGACGGCCGTCGATAACCACGAAGATAATCGCGCCGTCCTTCCGCTGTCCCATGGCTGTTCTCGGGGCAAGCCCCCAGCCCTGTGCCGCGTTCTTGATCAGGCCCTTTCCGTTGACAATAATCCGGGGCTGGAAGGTCACAGCCTCCTGAAGTCCGAGTCTGGAAAGCTCTTTTAACGTATAATTGCCCGCAATCATCTTGCCCTGCTTGTCAATGCCCACAATCTGAGTGGAGGCACTGCCGTTCCCGTTATAGTACAGCTTGCCTTCGGCAATCACGACACCGATCGGCTTAAAGCCATTGCCTTTCCCGTTCGGATCGACGAATCCTCCGCCGTTGACTCCAGCTATGGCGCCAGTGCGCTTCACCATACTGGACACCTTCTCCCCGGAGCCGGCCTTGCCGGGCACGCCCAGTCTGATTTTGGTGGGATCATTGACGATCATGACGTAACCTCTGTAGCCGCTCCCTGATATATTCTCGATCTCCACAAGCGGTTTATTCTTCTGCTCGGCAGTACGGTCAATCACATGAGTATCTCTTTCATCCCCCATCTCCTTGAAACGGGCATTATACTCAGCCACACGTCTCTTCATTTCATCTTCGCCAATAATATATTGTGCCCAGCTTCTGTGCTGTGTTGTGATTAACGTATCTGCGATCAGGTACCTGAGATTCTGAGCCGATGGGGCCCAGTAGAGCCAGCAACCTGCAGCAACAAGCAGCAGTAAGACAACCAGACACACTCTGGAAAGCACATATAGGAAACCCTTCTTTTTCTTCCGCTTTCCCCGTGTCTTCTTCTGATTGCGAACCGTTGACCGGCTGGGTAATGTTCTTGGTTCCACTACAACCTCTTCCTTCCCGTTCTTTCTAATCTACTTTAGTTCAATCCATCTATTTCTCCATAATAGACGAAAATCCAAAATTCAAAGTTTCATTATTTTCATCTTTTGCAGTCCATTTAGTCATATATTGTCAATAATTCCGGAACCACAGCTTCTTGAAATTAACCCAGCCATGAGATTGTATTGTTACGTTCTGAAGGCTCGGATGATACATGGAACCTATGACCTTGTAAGTCAGGAACATGATTGCACAGCTCTCGCGGAGCTTGGTCTCCAAGGGCTCCAGTCTCCGGATAATCTCACTCTCACTCTCGCAGGCAGCTTCGCAGGAACTCAGAACTTTAGCCACCTCCTTGTCAACGAAGGCTTCCATCTCCTCACCCAGATGCATCCGAAGAAAACTGTTATCCGACAGGTAATTCTCCATTAGTGAAGTAATTCCCTGAGCGGACACAGCTTCAAATATGATAAAGTCCGCCCGGTCAACATGTTCATTCCGGAGCATCTCGTCCCAGCTCACCAGACATACTTCAATCTCAATTCCATACCTGCCGTACTCCTTCTTAAGCCAATGGGCATCACGCATATGCCGGGAATAGGTATATAGACGAAGGGTCTCTCCGCCGTATCCTGATTCGTGAAGCAGCTTTTGCCCCTCCTCAGGGTCAAAGTTAGGGTCCCGGTCTGCCGGCATGTCCTTGAGCCGAAAGCTCTCTGACGGTGCAGCTAGAGGGGACCCCAGCTCCCTGGACATGCGGCTGCGATCGATCAAGAGAGTCAGGGCTTTGCGCAGAGCCAGACTCTTGAGAATGCTCTCTTTGCGAAGGTTGAAGGTCAGCAGACAGGTACCCGAGACCATCTTCTGCTCGTTCCGCTGACCCAAAGCAGGCATCTCCTTGCTCTCTCCTGTATGCACAACCAGCAGCTCCTGCTCCTTCATCTGGAGGAACTCCTCGCAGTCCTCAGGGATATAGATAATCTCAACCAAATCCAGCAGAGGCCTTCCCTGAAAGTACCGATCATAAGCCGATAGCTGGCAAATTCCGGAGGTCCGCTTGGTTATGCGGTACGCGCCTGTCCCAACGGGAATCAGCGGCTCCCTGTCCGGGTAATCCCGGTATACATCTGCGGGTACGATCGACGCAGTGAAGGCGGATAAATACCATAGCAGCAGATGGTTCGGTGCCTTCAGACGGATCTCGATTCCGTATCTGGACAGCACTTTGACTTCTTCAATCTGCTGAACCAGCCAGGCTACAGGAGAACTTCGCAGCCGCAGCAGGCTGAACTTAACATCCAGCGCGCTGAGCTCCCTGCCATGATGGAAGAGAACTCCTTTGCGTAGATAAAATGTCCAAGCCGTCTTATCCTCATTGGTTCTCCAGTTATGCGCAATGCCCGGGAAGAATCGCCCTTCCTGGACGTCGTACTCTATAAGTCTATCGAAAATTTGGCTGACCAGATTACCATCAAAGGCGTAGACCACTCTGGCCGGGTCCAGTGTATGTATGGGACGGTAGACAGGCAGCTTCAAGCATTCCCAGCACTGCTCAGGCTGAATGTCAGCCTGATATCCGAAATATAGGGACAGCCATTCCGCGAACTGCCTTCTGATCTCCGATGCCTTGCCGTACTCGGAGATCAGCTTCAAGGCGGCCTCTACCTCTCCGAGCCTCACGCTCTCCATGGCCCCATCAAGCAGCACCTCATCTCCGGATTTGAGAAAAGTCAGCTCTGACGTATTGCCCCGCCCCCGGCCGGGTACAAATCCAATCCACTGCTGCTCCACCATCTTGGTAATGATCAGCTTGGCATTTCTCTGGCTGCAGAACAGGGCAGCCGCCACTTGTCCAAGTGAAGCCGGAAAGGGCTGATACTCCTTCATCTCAGCAAATGTGCTGCGCAGCTGCAGATAATCCTCAACCAACCGCATATAGTTCCTCCTTTACTTGAGAAAAGGTGAAAATAAACGAACAACCTCTACCCTTTTTTGTGAACATAAATTGAACTTACAATGAAATCACCGAATAGAAAGATATGCCATATTGTAACCCAGTTCAGGTTAAGAGGAGAAGGAGGATTTGAGATGCACCCTTATTTTATGGAGAAAAGATATGAAAGTGAGCAGCAGAGACTCGACCGGATCAACCGGACGGAGTGGATGATGCACAGACCGAAGGAGCCGAGGAGGAGAACTTGGCTGTCCTTCTTTGCCAGGCGAGGCTTACTCAGGAATCAGCCCTTATGCACGGAAGCAACACGCGAGCAGCCTGAAATGAAAACCAGGCCATCCCTGTAGAGACAGCCTGCCCTGCAGCAGCCTATGCGGTTACTTGATGCCTTGAGCCCGTCTGTAGCGCATAACCTTGCGATACATGGTTTTATCTTTTAGCTGATTAAAAATATACGGGTCCGGATTGGTATTCACCTCGATAATCCACGGGGTCAGTGAGCGATCGAGGCCGACGTCCACTCCAATCTGTCTGAAATTCGGATAAGTAGACTGATACGCTCTGGCAATCCGCTCACCGAACTGTCTCAGCTCCTGCAGGAGAGCAGCCTGCTTGGCACCTGTGACGTGCGGAGATAGCAGAACTGGCACAGACATCGGCCGTCCACCACTGTGATAGTTCGTTACAATCTTGCCTTCCTTGGCCGCTCTGCCGATCAGCCCTGTAGTCTCCCATTTCCCTGAAGGGCTAAGCTGTACCATAATGCGGATATCAAACCTGCGGTTCTTATATTTGAGCAGATGTATGCCCTTCTGGATCAAATAACTGCGGCTTCCTATCGCCTTCTTCAAGCTTGCGTGAAAGGCCTCGAAGGTACTGAAAGTTCTTGTTGTCGTATCAAATTGATATTTATATTTGTTCTGGACTTCTGCGCCCAGTTCGGCCCGGATTACACCCAGCCCATGCGTTCCACGCTCAGGCTTGATATAGACCATGCTGTAGCTGCTCAGCATGCTTTTCAGGTTCTTGGCATTGAATCTCCGGGTATCCGGAATATACTTGCTTATCTTCGGATTTTTAAGCAAAACGTTGGTCTTGATCCACTTGCTTGTGAGAGTTCGTACAAACTTCTTCTTCTGGGTTGCCGTTGCCATTTCTTCACCGTCCCTGTCTATTCGAGATACGTGGGTCTTAGGCGATGCCAAGCTCTATTAATCTCAAAGACGCACATAAGTTATTTTCGAAATATCGTATGCGTGCGCTTAACAAATTGTCTGAACCACCCGCCTAAATCCAGCAAATAGATGGAATGAACCCCATATGGGCATTTGAATAGACAGCTTCCCGGTTGCGAAACTCATGAATTCTTATGAAAAATCCT
The DNA here is from genome assembly GCF_003994465.1 of Paenibacillus zeisoli. Lineage (GTDB taxonomy): Bacteria > Bacillota > Bacilli > Paenibacillales > Paenibacillaceae > Fontibacillus > Fontibacillus zeisoli. Next base: position 35,388 of record NZ_RZNX01000003.1, read on the forward strand.
CCTAGGCTCGTTCTGGTACACCTGAACATGAGATCAGCCTTCTCATGCCTTCCCGGATCCCTGCTTCATTGACGAAGGAGTAGCTGAGCCGGATATAGTTCCGCAGTTCTCTAATGGGGTCATGGGCATTTCCCGGAGAGAAAGCGACGCCATGCTCCGCACAGCGCCTCAGAACTTCCTCAGCAGAACCCCCCTCAGCCGGAAGGCGAACCCATAAGCTTAACCCTCCCTGAGGGCTCTCCCATGTCCAGCCAGCAGTGCGCAGCTCCTCTTCCATCACGGTCTTGCGAATGCCCAGTGCTATTCTCAGCTTCTCCAAGTGTCCGGTTAACCGTTCTGAAGCCAAATATAACAGAAACACCTTCTGATTCAGCAGCGGCGCCCCGTTATCCATCTGATACTTATATTGCAGCAGGAGGTTCATCCTCGGCGGCTGGGCGCATACGGCTGCCACCCGCAGCCCCGGAGCCGCATATTTGCTGAAGCTTCGGATATAGATCACCCACCCCTCCGTATCGTAGGATGCTACAGGGGGAGGCGGCGGCTCGCCGAAGTAAATGTCGCGAAAGGAATCGTCCTCTACAATAAGACATTGATAGCGCTCTGCGAGCTCGGCCAGCAGCTTACGCTGCCGGATCGGCACGGTGTACCCGGTTGGATTATGAAAGGTTGGATTCATATAGAACAACTTGGGCTGATATTGCCTCAAGAGCGCTTCAAGGTGGTCCATGTCGTAACCATCCGGATGAATATCCACCGGGACCAGGCGGGCTCCGCACCCTTCAAAGATGGTGATCGCCGCATGATAGGTAGGTCTTTCAATAAGAACAACTTCGCCGCTCTGCACGAAAGCCCTTGCCGTTAAGTCAATCGCCTGCTGGGCTCCGGTTGTAATCATCAAGTCCTCCATATTGAGATGCAGCTGATGCGTCCTGGCAAAGAGACGGCAGAGTACGGATCGCAGCTCCTCATCTCCCTGTACAGAAGAATAAGTGCCGAGCACCTTTGGATACAAATCGAACACTTTCTTGGCGTACTCCGAGAAATAACGATTGGGCAGCAGGGCTGGATCAACGAGGGCTTGTGCGAACGAATGCAGCTGGGCAGACCTCCTTGCACCGAACCTAGATTCGGATTCTGATTCGTGAAGTGGTGCCTCCTCCTTCGTACGTACATGGCCTTCGCGCTGCTTCTCCGGCAGCACATAATAGCCTGACTTTTCCTTGACGTAGATCCGCCCTGTCTCTTTCAGCAATTGGTAAGCCCGGAGCACCGTAAGCCGGTTCACGCCCAGCTCCTCAGCCAGAATTCGAACAGAAGGGAGCTTCTCATGCTCTTCCCATTCCTTATTCTTAAGCTTCTCAAGCAGCAAGTCATAGACCTGCCTGAACAGCCGCTTATCCATGAGACGATCCCCCTTTAGCTTGCTTAATTATAGAACTAAGTTGCGACCTGATCGGTCCATCTGGTCTATCAGGATTCCATCTGTTCTATTGTCTATTAACTATAATAAAACCAAAAGGGGGATACGTGCATGGTCTATTTAGCTTTCTCTGTGATGTGTATGATATTTGGGACTACCTTTCTCGCTATCAAATGGGGAATCGATGCAGGGCTTACCCCTTTCCTTGGAGGAGGCTGCCGCTTCTTTCTTGCGGGGCTAATTCTCTTCAGCTTCATGGTATGGAAACGGCGGGCTCCGCTCTCTCTGCTGCTGCGTAAAGAAATGATGCTTACCGGACTCGGACTCACCTTCGGCACTTTCGCCTCGTTATACTGGGCGGAGCAGTATGTCTCCTCGGGCATTGCTGCGGTTCTATCCGCAACAGGACCGATTATGATTCTGCTGCTTCAGACGACATTCCTTCGTCAGCGGACAAGATTAGCCGCTATATTCGGATGTCTGATCGGATTCACAGGTGTAGTGCTTCTTCTGCTTCCGGGAATTACAGTCCTGATCAGTCCCTTATGGATGCTGGCCTGTGTCACCATCCTGATTGGTGAAATATTCTATGCCGGCGGCACGCTCTACTCCAAGCACGTCATGCCGCGCTTCAAGGAGGTCTCTCCTGTGGCACTGAATGCAGCTCAAATGATGTACGGCGGCGCGGGACTGCTGGTGATGTCGTTCTTCACCGAAGATATTCACCTCGGGTCCCTGCTTGAGCCTCATGCCATCTACTCCCTGCTGTATCTGATCGTGATCGGCTCCATGGTCGCACATACGATCTTTTACTGGCTGGTCTCCGTGACTACACCGCTCTTTCCATCAACCTGGCTGTACATTTCCCCTGTCATTGCGCTCATGCTCGGCATGCTCCTGTACAATGAACCCGTCTCCTGGAACACTCTCGCCGGAGTGATGACCATTATTACAGGACTTGTCCTGATTAATGCTCCCGCACTCCGCCAGCTGTTTGGACGGAAAGTCAGCTTGAGTAAGTAACACAGCAAAATGGCCCCAAGAGAGATAACTCTTCTGGGGCCATTCTATTTTATATCAAGTTACAACATAGGTGAATGTGATTTGCCTGCCGCTTGCTGCCCACTCTTATCAATTTTCTTCAGACAGTGCTCAACCGAAGCATCTCCATAAATCAGCTTGGCCATCACCACAAGGATGATGACATAGAGCAGAAACGGAGCAAGTCCATACCATAGGGTGGTCTCCCCCTCAACTCTGAGAAACGCTACGGCACCACTTCCAAAGAGATGCCCAAGGGTAAAGTTATAAATAAAATGGGCACAGGCAGCCGGAATGATAGAGCCGCTCTTGAGATACACATACAAGAAAGCGGAGCTCACGATAAAGATTAGAATCGAGTAGACCAGATCCAGACCATTGAATATGGACATGGCGATAGAGATCAGACCTATGGTCAGGAACATGAGCAGCGGACCCCAGTGCTTCAGCTTCACCACAATATAGGCTCGCAGCATTTCTTCATAGAAGGCATTGACGAACCAGCCTGCTCCGGTGACCAGGAGCATCGGAACAATCTGCGCGTTCTCGAAATAGTGGACATTGAAGTATGCCTTCAGAATCCCTGCCTCATCCAGGCTCTTCAGATAGACGAGATGCAGCACAATGGTTATCGCGATAGCCGCAAGCGAATAGATCAAGTGCTTGCGGCCCTTCTTGATTCCGAGAGAGGCGACCGTCTTACGGTCGACTCTTCGGATATATAGGATCGTCACAGCGAGCATGATAAGTCCAATGACCAGATTAATGACCCCGAACAAGTACGGGTGCTCCGGCCCTATATACTGACCTAATCCTAGCGGATAGAGGACCAGATAATTCAGCAGCAGATTCATGAGGCACAGAATAATAATGCCTTTATAACCGCTTATTTTGTAGAACATCCTTGCATTCCTTTCTTATGCAACGTCTTTGGTATCCACATTCCTTATCGTTATATAGGCAATCAGAATCCCGATCAGGCAGAGCGCGACAGGAATAGCGATAATTTGACTGAGATTAAAGCCGTTGGTAGTTTGAGAAATCAGACTCGCAATAAGGACCGCAGATACGATGGTAAACGGTACGGAATGTTTACGCATTCCAAAATACAGCGGAATCAGACTGATTCCCGCAGCCGCTACTGAAGATAACAGCACGCTGAAGGCCTGAGCGGTTAGCATGTCTGTTGTGAGAGTTTCCGGAACAAAGCCGTATACCCGGTCGGCCAGCATGACAATCCCGTCCAGCAGGACATTGGACAACAGCACGGTAATCAGAGTGAACAGGAACACAATGGTCAGCTTGGCCGCCATAATACGCTTGCGGCTGATCGGATAGACAAACATCAGGTTGATCGTCTTATTCTTATATTCGTCTATGATGATCCTGGTAATTATAGTTGACGCAAAAATGATAAAGGTGATACGAACGAAGGCGCCTATGGTCTCGAAAAGACTGTGGTATGAAGCAAAGGTCTCTGCCGAATCCGACTTGTCGGTAAAATAAATCATGGACAACATGGCCATTATCGCCAGGTTACAGATGATTACCCCTTTTAGCAGTCCCCCAAGCTTATACTTCTTCATCTCAAGTCTCATCAGCTTAAGCAACGCCCTCACCCCCTTCAATCAAGCTAAGGAAGTGATCTTCAAGCGAAAGGCGCTTAAGATTCAGCGATTCGATATCCACGTTCTCTTGCACCAGAGCTTTGGTCAGGTCCCGCTGGGAGACCCCGTCTGAGCCGTCCGAGTATATTCGCAGGCATTTATCGTCAATCACCTTGTAATTACGAATATTCAGCTTGTTCTCAAGCACGAATGCAGCTTTCTTATAATCATTCGTCGTCAGCTCAATATATTCCGTATTCTTCTCCCGGATCGTACTCATCGCCACTTCCTCAAGAAGCCGCCCTGCCCGGATGACGCCAATCGTATCGGCGATTTGCTCCATTTCTCCAAGAATGTGACTCGAAATAAGCAGGGTGATTCCGAACTGCTGACTGAGCATTTTGAATATATCCCGAAGCTCCTTGATCCCTACCGGATCGAGTCCGTTAATCGGCTCATCTAGGATCAGGAATTCAGGCTTGGTGATGATCGCTCTTGCAATACCCAGGCGCTGCTTCATCCCGAGGGAGAAGTCCTTGACTGCCTTTTTCTCAATATTCTGTAGGTTCACAAGCTCCAGGGCATCCTTGATCGCTTTCTTGTCATAGAAGCCCATGTATTCACAATGCAGATCCAGATTCTCACGGGCTGTCAGCCGGTCATAGAACACCGGATACTCAATAATACTGCCCATCCGCTTAAGCACGCTGTATGATTTATCTGTCAGCTTCTCTCCAAAAATCTCAATCTCCCCGGCTGTTGGCTTAACCAGATTGGTGATCATTTTCATGACCGTAGTCTTACCGGCACCGTTGGGTCCGAGAAATCCGTAAATTTCCCCTCTTGCTATCTTCATGCTTACGTCCTGAACAACCTCTTGACCGCCGAACGTTTTGGTTAAATGACTGGTTTTGAGTATATATCCCATATCCCTATCTCCTTTGCTTCATCTTTATATCTTTATCTTAAGGAGAGGACTTCTCTTTTTTATTAACTGAATCTTACTTAAATCTTAAGTGTGTTTGTGTTTACTCTCCGGGTACCTCCTACACTCTCATCCGCGGAAATCTTACCGTGAACGTGGTGCGCACATGAGGCTTGCTGCTTAAGGTAATCCGGCCACTTAACTGCTCTACAAGACGTTTGGTAATGGTCAGGCCGAGGCCGCTCCCCTGATAGAACTTGTTCCTCGAATCTTCCAGGGTGTACATTCGCTCAAACACTTTATCCTGATGGATCTCATGGATTCCTTTTCCCCGGTCCCATACCTCGATCACCACTTCCGATTCTTCAGCGCGCAGACTAAGCCCTAGTATCTTCCCCTCGCTTCCGTAGCGAATCGCATTGGAGATCAGATTGTTCAGAATACGGTCAAGCGCCTCTTCGTTGGATAGAAGAAAGACGGGGCTGTCCGGAATTTCAATGCTTACCTCCATCCCCTTAGAGAGGATTAAGTCATAGAAGGAGAGGATGTTCTTGCGGCACACTTCTCCTGCATTTACCGGAGTGAGCTGCAGCTGCTTGTCCCCGGATTCCAGCCTGGCCAGGTCGAAGAACTTGTTGATCAGCTCCAGGACCTCGGCCGCCTTGCTGTGAACCTTATGCAGAAGCTTGTCCTTCTCCTCACCGGAGAGCCTGCCATCCTGGATTAGGGTCTCCGTGGATCCCAAGACTACCGTTAGCGGGGTCTTGAGGTCATGCGAAATGTTGGACAGCATCTTCCGCATGGACGATTCAAGCTCTCTCTGCCTCGCATCCACTTGATGCGTGTCTTCAATTAAGCGGTTCATGTCCACCAGAAGGCGTTGGAGCTGTATATCGTCCGTGAACAGCAGCACCCGTTCCAGACTGCCGGCATCCTTGATCGCATTTACAGCCTGGTGAATCTCGGTGAGCTGCCGGGAACGGTTCCTATTCTTCATAAGCTGCATAGCAAGGAGTACGGCCAAGATCAGGATGATGAGAGATAATAGCAGGATCACGCTAGAACTCCCCCAGTTTATAACCGATGCCCCACAGTGTCTGAATATACTTCGGATGGGATGGATCATCTTCAATCTTCTCGCGCAGCCTGCGCATATGTACGTTAATCACGTTCTCATCTCCGAAATAATCATCGTTCCAGACGAATCCATAGACCTGGGCCTTGGTGAACACCCGAGTAGGATTGGTTACGAAGAGCTTGAGAATATGGAATTCCTTGGCGGTCAGCTTCACTTCTTCCCCGCGCTTGGTTACAGAGAAGTTATCCAGGTCGATGGACAATTCTCCAACCTGAAGAGTCCTGCCTCCCGTCTCGGGCTGCTGCTCTGAAGCTGCATAGTATCCAGCTCGGCGGATTGCCGCCTTTACTCTGGCAGCAAGCTCGATCATGGAGAACGGCTTGGTTATGTAGTCGTCGGCACCGAATCCTAGACCCAGCGCTTTATCCACATCGCTATCCTTGGCGGACATAATTAGAACCGGCACCAGGCTCGCCTGCCGGATCAGCTGAAGCACATCCGTCCCGCTCCGTCCCGGGAGCATCAGATCTAGCAGAACCAGATCATAACTGATCTTCGCAAATGCCTTCTCCGCTTCAATCCCGTCAAATACAGCCGTGATCTCATAGCCCTCTCTGGTGAGATAGTCCCTGACCATTTCACTTATAGACTGATCATCTTCAATTAGCAATATCTTTTGCTGCACTCTCTTTCCCGCCCTGCCCTTGTAAAATAACTTCCTCACCTAACCTTAACATCCCTGCGCCTTATGCCACAATATGGAATCACCAAAAAAGGCATAATCGCTTAGCGGGGCGCTCCGCTGGTTAAGCGAAGATACACTACACCCCGATATAACAAAAAAAGAAACCGCCCCTTGGTCAATTGGAAGTGTAGAACAACCAATTCAAAGGATGGTTTCCTTCAAGCATTATTTCCTCTTCTTATTGTCACTTCTGGTAATTCTATACCTGAGACTTGAGCACCCTTACGCCGTTGCTTTCCAGGCTTAAGCTTGCCCCCGTCTCTTCGCCCGTCTCCAGATCCGTGTATCTCCGTCTGTTCAGCTGGATGGTTTGGTCCAGGTCGCTGAAATTAAGCAGGAAAAGATATTCCTGGGTTCCATCCGTTCGCACCTGGGCCGTAACCCCCTTCGGAAGCTCCGCATCTACCGCGCGCCGAATCCCGGTCTTCTGGATCAGTTTCTCATAGAAAGCTTCATAGAAAGGCTCCTTGGCTCTGGTAGCCAAATAATAGGCCCGTCCATCTCCAAATGCATGCTCGGTCAATGCAGGCCGACCGGCATAGAAGTCTTCCTGATACTCGGCCAGTACCACAGCACCTTCCAGGTGAATCAAATCACACAAATCATAGGACTCATAGGAGCCGCTCAGTCCAAACTCATTATTCTCTTTCATGAGGACCTTGTTGGTCTCTCCGGAATGGAGGCCTTCGATTTCCTCCGACCAAATTCCAAGCGTCTTTCTCAGCGGGCCCGGGAATCCTCCCAGATGGCACAGGTCGCTCTCATTTACAATTCCGGACCAATAGGTTGTAACGAAAGTTCCCCCTCCCGCTACAAAAGCCTCAATTGCGGCTCCCGCCTTCTCCGTAACCAGGTACATCATCGGAGCAACAACCAGCTTGTATTTGGACAGGTCATCGTCCGAACCAATAATGTCTACAGGCACGCCTAATTCCCAGAAAGCACGGTAATGCTGCATCACCGTTTGCTCATATTCGATACCCCGGTTAAGCGGACCCTGCGCATCATTTACGGCCCATCTGTTATCCCAATCGGCAATAATGGCAGTCTCGGCAGGAACGCTGCTGCCCACAACTTCGGCCAGACGCTCCAGCGTGTCTCCTAGATGGGCAACATCACGGAAAACACGTGTATGCTCCGTCCCCACATGATCCACCACGGCCCCGTGGAATTTCTCGCTGGAGCCGCGGCTCTTCCGCCACTGGAAGTACTGCACGGAATCAGAGCCGTGCGCGACCGCCTGCAGAGATGAAAGCTTATGCATACCCGGACGCTTCAGCTTGCTTACCGGCTGCCAGTTCGTCAGGCTTGGTGTGCTCTCCATCAGCAGGAACGGCTGACCGCCCTTGAGCGATCTGAACAAGTCATGGTTGAAGGAGAACCAGGCTGCAAGCTTTCCAGGTTCCTGTAGATCATGCCACGTTGGATAGGCATCCCAGGAGATGACGTCAAGCACATCCGCAAATTTACGATAATCCAGGCCATCGAACCAGTCCATCATGTTCGTAGTCACGGGAAGATCTGGACGGACATCCTTCAAAGGGGCAATCTCATGCTTGCAGAAGTCCACTGTCCGGTCGGTCACGAATCTTCGCCAATCCAGGTTATGTCCGTGAACCATGCTTTCCCCATGCGGAGCCGGGGATTCTATCTGTGACCAGCTTGTATACGTATGGCTCCAGAAGGTCGCCCACCATGCACGGTTCAGGGCTTCCAGTGTGCCGTATTTCTCCTGCAGCCAGGTACGGAAATGCTCCTGACAATAATTACAGTGGCATTCACCGCCGTATTCATTGGAAATGTGCCAGCCGATCACTGCCGGATGATTCGCATAACGCTCAGCCAGCTTGCTGTTCATAATGCTTACCTTCTCTCTGTATACAGGAGAGGAATAGCAGTGATTGTGACGGCCTCCATGAAGATTGCGTACCCGATTCTTCTCTACCCGCAGAACCTCAGGGTATTTCTCGGACATCCAGGCCGGTCTGGCCCCGCTCGGCGTTGCGAGCCAGGCATAGATGCCGTTCTCCGCGAACGTATCCAGCACCCGATCCAGCCATTCAAATGTGAACGTACCCTCTTCAGGCTCAAGCGCCGCCCAGGCAAAGATCCCGACAGCCATCACGTTGCATTTGGCCAGCTTCATCAGGCGGATGTCTTCCGCGAGCACCTCAGGAGAGTGCTGCCACTGATCCGGATTGTAATCCGCTCCGTGCATAAATCCCGTCAGCTTGGGGCTGATTGGCTTGAATGAATAAGTCATGACATTCCCACTCTCTTCGTTAGATATTTAATGCAGGCAGCACGGTTCCGCTGTAATCAAACATGGTCAGGTTCGACCAATTGTTGGCATGTCCTACTGACCACTCGGTCTTCGACGGAATCCAGCAGGGCTCCCAATAATAGAATCCGATCCCTCTTCCTTCCGGGGTATTCCGGATCACTTGAACGAAATCCTGCATATATTTCAATTGTCCTTGGGGTGAAGCCTCATATCCTGGATGAAGCTGCTCCGGCTTCTCCACAATCAGCGGGAAGCCTTCCTCCTTCTGCTCTAAAGTCCAAGGGTATGCCGTCTCCACAACAACAATGTCTTTATGATAACGTAGGGCCAAGCTGTTCAATGTGAACTTAAGATCATCCAAAGTTCCGTGCCACCAAGGATAATAAGACAATCCGATAACATCAAAAGGGACTTCAAGCGCTGTGAACCGGTCGTAGAACTTCTGGCTTGAAGCATAGTCCCCGCCCCGGTCAATATGAATCATGATACGGATTGATTCGCTTACCTCCCGAGTGGCTGCAATCCCGGCCTTCACAAGGCCAGCAAAACGCTCCCACTGTTCATCCGTGTCATATCCCTCGCCGTCCACCCGACCTTCACCCCACAGCATACCGGGTGTAATTTCATTCCCGATCTGCACCATGTCCGGCAGTGTTCCCTGAGCTCTCAGCATGTTCAGCACCACGAACGTATAGTCGTAGACAGCCTGTCTCAGCTCATCATAACTCAGGTTCTCCCAAGCTTTCGGCTTCCACTGGTTGGCAGGATCGGCCCACTTGTCGGAATAGTGGAAATCCAGCAGCACATGAAAGCCTTTCTCCTTGATCCGCTTGATCATATACAAGGTACGCTCCAGGCTGCAAAAGCCTCCAACCGGATCATTCCATAGCCGCAGACGGATCGAATCCGTGCCTTGCGCCCGCAGAATATCCAGGCAATCTTCCGATTCGCCGCCCTGCTCAGTATAGAACCTGCCTCCCTCCTGCTCAATTTCATCGAGGAAGGAGACATCCATTCCTTTGATCCACGTGTGTGTCATGTTGCCTACCTCCTGTTATTCTTTCACGGATCCCATTACAAGCCCTTTAACAAAATACTTCTGAAGGAAAGGATAGACTAGCAGTACCGGCAGCGCTCCGATAAAGATTTGAGCTGCGTTGACCGTCTTCTGGGATAACAGCTCGAACTCTTTCGGGTTGATGCTCATGGAGCTCATATCCTTCTGCACGATCACCGTCTGCAGGAAGGTCGCCAGCGGGAAGGACTTAGAATTGTTCATGTACAGCAGTCCGTCAAACCATGAGTTCCAGTGAAATACCACGCTGAACAGCGCAAGCGTTGCAATGGACGGCAGCGAGACGGGCAGGAAGATACTGAAGAGTGTGCGGAAATGCCCGGCCCCATCGATGAAGGCCGCCTCCTCAAGTTCCTTCGGAATTCCCCTGAAGAAGTTCATCAGCAGAATCGTGAGATATACATTCACAGCTCCCGGCAGAACCAGTACCCAGAAGGAATCCATAAGATGGAGCTTCTGAATGACAATATAGAACGGTACCAGTCCGCCGCTGAAGATCATGGTGAATACGAATAACCAGGAATAGAAGTTCCGGCCTTTGAATACAGAGTTCTCCTTCGACAGCGGATAGGCTGCCATGAAAGATAGAAGCAGGGTCAAGCCTGTACCAATTACGGTTCTCTTAACCGATACCCAGATCGAGTGCAGGAAGACCGGGTTATCGATCGTCTTCTTGTACGCTTCCAGCGAGAAATTCACGGGCCACAAGCTGACCAGGTTGGCATCAGCAGCCGCCTTGGAGCTGAAGGATACCGCAAGCACATGAATCAATGGGATGATACACAGCAGGGACAATATAATCAGGACAATCGTATTTATTACGCTGAATAGGCGATACGCCTTGGTTTTGTGATACATCGTTCATCTTCCCCCATTCTTAGAAAATCCGGTAATTCGCTAATTTGTAGGCTAGTCTGTAGGATACCAGAATGAGCACCATGGAAATTACGGATTTAAACAGCCCGATTGCCGTTCCAAGTCCCATTTCCCCGTTCAAAATGGCTGTACGATACACGAACGTATCGATAATATCGCCTTTTTGGTACACGAGCGGATTGTACAAGTTAAAGATTTGGTCAAAGCCCGCATTCAGAATGTTCCCCAGTGCAAGGGTACCGACAACGACAGCGATAGGAAGCATGGAAGGAATCGTAATATGAAGGGTCTGCTTCCAGCGGGAAGCTCCATCAATCTCGGCAGCCTCGTACAGGGAAGGATTCACATTCGCCAGTGCAGCCAGGAATACGATCGTTCCAAATCCGAACTCTTTCCAGACATCGGACACAATGACCGTGAACCGGAACCAGTTGTTGTCTCCCAGGAAGAAGATCGGCTTAATTCCGAACAGGGAGGTCAGAATCTGGTTAACGAATCCGCCATCGGTAGACAGCACGTCCAGCAGGATTCCCCCAAGGATAACCCAAGAGAGGAAGTGCGGCAGATAGACCAGAGTCTGCACAAAGCGTTTGAAGAAGGCTTTCCTCACCTCATTCAGCAAGAGGGCAAATGTGAAGGGAGCAAGCAGGTTGAATATAATCTTGAGACCCGAAATAATGAGCGTGTTCCAGATCACCTCAATACTGTCCTGCCGTTCGAACAGGGCCCGGAAGTTATCTAATCCTACCCAAGCGGATTTGGTGAATCCAAGAAAGGGTTTATAATTCTGAAATGCCATGACAATGCCTCCCATAGGCACCAGGCTGAAGACGATCAGAAAGATCAGCGATGGGACGAGCATCAGGTGCAGCGGCCAATTGCGCTTGAGATGTTTCATTGCGTTAATCCCCTTTGTATATAGTCTCGAAATCTATTTGGTATGGTCATTATAGCAACGCCAAATCCGCATAAATAGCTAACAAAACCAATATAAATGGCACTATTGCAACCATTTGAGATGAACCTGGCAATGACTTGAAATACGCCCGGTACAGACTTGAAAAGAACCTCTGCACAGACGAAAAAACGGCATGCCGCAGCATGCCGTTTCGTCCTCAAACAGGGTGTTATTTGGTATTCAGCTGGGAGTACCAGTCGTTCACTTCTTTGGTAATCTGGTCTCCGCCCGAAGATTTCCAGCTCTCTACGAATTTATCAAAGCTATCCGCAGGCTGTTTGCCGTAAATAATCTCATTCAAAGACTGGTTCTCAATCTTGTTCAGGTAATCCATTTTTGATTTCATGGTAGTTGTTGTAGGACCTGTGTAGAGGTTCGGATAAGCAATCCCCTCTTGGGACATCAATACCTTTGCAGCGGCTGGAGTGTCCAGGCCGTAGTTCAGCTTCACTTCTTTTTCCAGTCTGGTAGTCGCTTCCTTACCGTCCGCAAGATTCAGCAGTGCCTTCATCTGAGCGTCAGGAATACGCGCACCATCGCGAACAAGCAGGTAACGAATACTGTTCACATAACCGCCTGGAATGTCTTCATACCGAAGGGCCTTACCGCTAGCATCCATATCGTAGTCATAGCCTTTGAACAGGCCGTTGTCGAATACACCGCCAGGCTGGGAATCAGCCAGGTTCTTGAACATGTAGTTCTGATAGGTGAAGAATGCCTCAGGGTGCTCCATCTGAGTGCTGATCAAGGTTACACCGTTCGTGAACTGAGTTCCGTGACGGCCTGCTTTCCCGTCTGGTCCGGTTGGAAGAGCAATCGGCTTCCACACGGCACTTTTGACATTCTTAACTGTGTCGGACAGCGGCCAGCCGCTCATCCAGTAAGGTCCAGGAAGAATACCGGCTTTACCGGCAACTGCAGGCTCAGAAGTCTTGTTCTCATCCCATAGCGCTGCTTCTTTCGGAATAAAGCCCTTGTTATACCATTCATTCAGCTTCACCAGACCCTGCTTCATAGCCGGGTTAATGGAGCCATATTCCAGCTTGCCGTCCGCGCCTTTGTTCCACTGCTGTGGAATGGTGCCATAAGCGCCGAAGATCCAGGACGGATCACCCATCCATGTGTTCATAGTAGTCTTGAATCCGATACTCAGCGGAATAACATCTTCCGGCTTAAGTCCATCCGGGTTGTTGTTCTTGAAAGCTTCCATTACCTTCTCAAGCTCGTCGATGGTCTTAGGTGCAGCTAGTCCCAGCTTGTCCAGCCAGTCCTGGCGGATCCAGAGGATATAATCGTGGTTGTAGGCATAGTCTAGAACCGGGATACCCATTCTTTTTCCATCACGCATATAGGTATTCCATACATTAGGATCCTGTGCCATAGCCTTCTTCCAGGTATCAGAAGCGTATTTGTCGAAGAGTGCTCCTGCATCCTGGAACATGCCGGAATCAATCAAGTCCTGCGCCAGCTGGGCATCTCCCACAGTAACAACGTCAGGCATCTGCTGGCCGGAAGCCATGGAAAGTCTGAGCTTTGTTGCAAAAGCATTATTGGTATCTGTCACGGACCATAAGGATTTGATATCAATCCCCAGGGTATCCTTCGCCCACTTCGTGGCTACGTTATTCTCGATATTCTCGCCGTTCTTGAATTTAAGTTCAGGGTCAACACCCCACACTGTGGAAATCGTTACAGGCGGATCATATTTCTCTTTATAGACATTACCTGTATTAGTTGAAGCTGTCTTTGCGGCTTCTGTGGCTCCCTTATCATCAGAGCATCCGGTGAACAAAGCGCTAACCATGACCATACTAAATGCAAGCGCTGTCAGTTTCTTTGTATAAGCTTTCATGTAGCTCCCCCTCTTAGTGATCGTGTTCTACAGTTCTAATTATAGAGGGCTTATTTCCTGCGGCCTATGTCATTCTCCGAAGATTTCTGCACCTTTTGCAACCTGTTACTGATCCCGGAACTCGTTCGGAGTGAGCCCGTAATGCTTCTTGAACATCTTGCTGAAATACTGCGGATTCTGGTAGCCCAGCTCAGCGGTAATCTCATAGATTTTCTTATTGGTCTTCTTAAGCAAATACAGCGCATGCTCCATTCTCATCCGGATAATATAATCGCCCAGGCTCTCTCCTGTCTCCGCCTTGTATATTTTGGACAAGTAGACAGGATGCAGGTACACCTTGTCCGCAATCGTCTTGACTGACGTATCCTGGCCAAGGTCACTGGATACCAGCTCCTGAACCTCCTTGATAATATAACTCCGGGTGTAGTGATCGCTTGCGGACAGCTCTGCCTTGAATTTCTCCAGCATGCCAATGGACCAGGCTCGCAGCTTATCCAGCGACAGGATCATGCTCTGATCGTGCAGAAGATCGAATCCGGATTGATCGATCTGGTAGACGAACTGTCCCTGCTTATGGGCGATGTACATGAAAGCGTTAGTTACGGACAGGTACACCTCATACAGATGTTCCCTCGAATACCTCGTCTTCTCCAGGTCCGCGAACACGTCACTGACCTTCTGCCGGGCAGCCTCCCACTGCTTGGACTCCAGTAAATGAATCAAAGTTGGCGGTTTGTACAGCATTTCAAGCGATTTAACCGGGGCATTCGAGCCGACGGGAAGATCCTCCATGAACAGAATCGAGCCCTGTTCCTCCAAACCAGAGACAATAAATGTACTGAGCCCTGCCCGGTAAGCCGCTGAGACCTCGTCCGGGAAGGAGAACCAGCCTGTAATTACCGTGGAGATATCCCCTTTCAGGTAATTACTGACCTGCTTGCGGAACTGGCCGGCCAGCTCCTGAAGCTTGCTTCGGCGCTGCTGTTCGAAATCTACCGCCAGCTCCATACTAGTCTGATAGGAGGATTGGAGCGACAGCAGAATGACCATACATTCATGAGGAGCCTTACTGTGCCATACTTCAAAGGCCTCCGCAAAAATCTCCTCCGCAATATTGCCCACGGCAAACTCGATCAAAGTAGAAGAGTGATGATCATAGTGGGCAAATTGATGCCCGAGCTGTACAAGCAGCATCACCACAGGTTCATCTACATTCACTCTAATTCCATACTGCTGAAGCTTCTCGCTGATGGTCTGCTTGGACCAGGTCCTTCCAAGGAGCAGATCATGCATAAGATTTGAGCGAAGCACACCCGATTCCGACTTCATCGTGTAGAGCATCTGGTTATATTTATCGGATGCTTCCCACTCCTCTTTCAGCGATTCAATCATACTGGACAAGCTAGCGATGAATTCTTCATCATCCACAGGCTTCAGGATATAGTCAGAGGCCTGCAGCTGAATCGCCTTCTTGGCGTACTCAAAGTCCGAATATCCGGTAAGCAGCATGGAGCGGATGTGCGGCCATTCCTGATTAATCGCCTCGATCAGGCTTAGCCCGTCGACTTCCGGCATTCGAATATCCGAGACTACAATATCAACGGATTGCTCCCTCAAGATAGATAAGGCTTCCGCAGCCGAGCTTGCCTGGTATACCTGCTTGACCCCCAGCTCCTGCCACGGAATGGTCGCCGCAAGACTTTCCGTAACATACGATTCATCATCCACCAACAGAACTTCAATCATGTAAGCTCCCCCTTGTTGTTCTTATCTTCAAGCTCATTCGGCCAGTGCAGCGTGACCTTGACACCGCCCATCTGAGACGGGGAGAAGCGCAGTCCGGCAGAATCCCCATAACGAATCTGCATTCGCTGCTGCACATTCCACAATCCGCAGCCCATCTCCTGATCCATAGGGACATCCAAGCTCATCTGCAGCTCCTCCATAGCTTCCAAGGTCATTCCTTTGCCGCTGTCCTCCACGACGACGCACGTCTCATGCTCATGCAGCTCGCTGTAGATTCGCACCTGTCCCCCGCCCGAACCCGACTCAATCCCGTGCAGAACTGCATTCTCTACCAGAGGCTGCACCACCAGCAGAGGGACTTCCCATTTCAGCATCCGAGCAGGAATATCAATGGAGAATTCAAGCTTCGGCTTGCGCATCTTCTGGATTTCGAGATAGTTCCTGACAAAGCCGAGTTCCTCCTCCAGCGGCACAACATCCCTTTCCTGCCTGGTAGTATAACGGTAGTAGCTCGATAAATTCTGAGACATGGCTACCACCGCCTGCATGTTCTGCAGCTTGGCCATGCTGGAAATGAACGAGAAGCAGTTATAGAAGAAATGGGGATTGATCTGCGACTGCAGCTGCTTGAGCCGGGCCTCTCTTACATGGATTCGTTCCATATATACATTTTCGAACAGCTCCTGAATCTGTGCCACCATCAGGTTGAACCTTTTGAATACAAAGCTGAACTCGTTATTCCCTTTGCCCTCAAGCCTTACGGAATAATCCCCGTTCTTAAGCTTGCTGAATGCAAGTACCAGCTTCTTCACCGGTACCTGAACCTGGGCATACAGCATATAAGCTGCCAGACAGCTCATTAGCAGCAATGAACCGACAGCGAAGTAGAACAAGCGGTTGGACTTCTCAATCGGCGCAACAATATCCTTCAGCGGCATATAATCAACCAGATACCAGCCTGTTGTCGCGGAAGAGACGATATTGACCATATAATCTTCTCCCCGAAGCTCCACAGTCCGGTTCTCCACGTCTTCGAGCGGCTGATCCCTCAAGGAATTCATTAATTCCTGCGTCAGGGACCGGTTCGCCGTCCGATTGTAAATAATCCCTACATCCTTCTTGTAATACACAGGGTCTCTGCGGCTGTCGCTCTTGAATTTATCCAGCATATCCTGAATGTTACGGCTGTCGAACCGAACTTCAATAATCAGATTGGCATCCTCCGGGTGGTTGAAGGAGGAATAAGGATAAGCTGTAATCAGGGAAAAGGTGAAATGTTCATTCTCGCCTGCATCCTCCCGTGTAACCTGCCACCCCGGCTTCATCCGTCTCTTCAGATCCGCATCGTTATAGACTCGGATATCGTTATCGGATACCACCCTCCCGAGCGAGGGGGAGTAGATGAACAGCTTGGTTTTCCAATTGGAGGAACTCTCCTGAATATTCAGCTTGGTCTCAATTCGCTTCACCAGGTTAATGAAATCAAGATTGAAGTACTCACTGTTCAGGAAGATGTCCTTGAATCCAAAAATATCCGGGTCCTGGATCATCAAATTCGGCCACAGGGAGAACAGATCAATGTTGGAATTCACCTGAGACTGGAAGAAGTCCAGTTGACTCGAATTGGATTTGTTGAGCTCCTTGCCAAGCACCTCTGTACTGGTGCGGTTGGAATAGAAGTAGAGTATGATAATCGGGATCAGCATCACGATAAGTAAAATAGCCATT
The DNA here is from genome assembly GCF_003994465.1 of Paenibacillus zeisoli. Lineage (GTDB taxonomy): Bacteria > Bacillota > Bacilli > Paenibacillales > Paenibacillaceae > Fontibacillus > Fontibacillus zeisoli. The sequence continues at coordinate 52,726 of NZ_RZNX01000003.1, forward strand.
TTGCGAAATAGCGTTAATTTGGGCACAAGCTTCACACCTTACTTCTATAGAATTAATCGGCTGCCTGCCGCTTATCATCATCCGCTCCGCGACATCACTGAAAGCGGTATCACTCTCGAATGGATTCTCCTATTATACCTTTTTGTCTATCTCTCTTCATTCTAAAAAATTATACAAACCACACCTAGTATCGATTGTTAATATTTCTGCTCTTTTGGAAAGGGATTTCCTTTCTGGCAAATAAAAAAAAGGAACCGGACATGAGTCCAGTTCCTGTTCGCCTTACTATTCAAGCGCCTAACTTGCCGGCTGGCGCAGCCGCTTGGGACTTTCCATTAACCAGCCATATTCCGAGCAGGACCAGCGCAATGCCCACTACCATGAACCCGGTCAGACTTTCGTGCAGCACCAGACAGCCGGAGATCACACCGACCACGGGAACCAGCAGCAGAGAGATCGACGCTTTGCTTGCTTCCACTTTAGATAAAATGTATGACCACATGACGAAAGCCAGCGCTGATCCGATCACGCCCGCAAAACCGACGTATACCACGGGCATGAGGCCCCAATGACTCGTTCCATGCTCGAAGATGAAGGAATACAGCAGCAGCCCCACAGCTCCGAATACCATCTGCCAGGTCGTGAACTGGAGCATGTCACAGCGGGCCAGCTTTCGCTTGATAATCAAATTCGAGATGGCCCAGGACAGCCCGGAAGACAGCGCGAGCAGCATGGCGCCTGTAGTCCCGCCGAAATGGGCATCCATAGCAATGAACAACCCAATAATTCCTACAACAATCCCGACAAGCTTCCGCAGCTTAAGCTGTTCGCCTGGAAGCCAATAATGGGCCATCAAGGTGAGCCAGAGCGGCATGCTGTAGGTTAACACAGAGGTTAGACCTGCGCTGAGATCAACAAGAGACAGCTGGATTGCAAGGTTGAAGTACATCGTCTGCAGAATGCCGCAGATGATATACCAGAACATGTCCTTCCCGCGCGGAAGCGGCACCTTCCTGAAATAACATACGACGAGCAGCACCAGCGCACCAAGGGCGAACCGGTAGCCGGCGAATAATACGGGCGGAAACACACCGTTCGCAAGTTTCATAAATACCCAGTTAAATCCCCAGATCAGACATAATAATCCTATCAAAATATTCACGCTAACCCACACCTCTGATTGCTATAAGTTGAACTATTAAGTTACACATTAGGCAGCCGTGTGAAATATTCTTAAGGGTCGCTGTTGCTCCCAGATTCCAGAATCATTTCACACTCTTGCCTATGGGTAACTCTTAAGTTCAACTTATAAAAGTTACACTAAGCTGTCTATTATATCAGAGCTGCTCTTTCAATCAAGCGCCCGTACGGTCTGCCTTTCCACAATATGGTGCTGGGCAATTGAATTCTGCGATATCTTGCCCGTCTCAATCATATCAATGAGCTTCTCGCAAGCGTTGCTCCCCATCTCATTTAGAGGCTGATTCACCGTGGTTAATGGAGGAACGACCATCTCCGCCAGCTCGACGTTATCGTATCCAATTACTGACAATTCATCCGGTACGCGAATTCCCCGCCGCGCGGCCACCGAGAGTACGCCAATGGCCATCTCGTCACTGGCTGCGAACACGGCTGTGAAATCCAGAGAGCGCTTGAGCAGTTCCTCCATAGCGGAACAACCGCTGGCAAAACCGAAGTCTCCATAAGCAATATACTCTTCCATACAAGGAATACCGTGGTCTTTGAGCGCCTTCATATACCCTTCAACTCTCGGTACCCCGGCAATCGGATCACCCTTCGTCCCTCCGATCATTGCGATTCGCTTATGTCCTTTATGTATGAGATACTCAGTTGCCTCATAAGCTGCTACTCTATCATCTACTTTGACATAGGGCACCCCAGGATAATTGGTCTCCGAAGAGACCAGAACGACAGGGATCTGTATAGCCTCGAGAACTTTATAGTATTCATCTTTAAGCAGCTCACTTGCGAAGACTATTCCATCGACCTGCTTCTCTCTAAGCACCTGCAGACACTTGAGTGTCCGCTTTCCGTCCTCGTCCGTGTTGCAGACCACAACACTATAATTATGGTTATAAGCGAACTCTTCAATCCCATGAAGCAGCGCCGACGAGAAGGAGCTGGACACATTAGGGAAAAGCACGCCAATTGTTCGTGTACGCTTATTGATCAAGCCCCGGGCGATCATGTTAGGCTGATAACCCATTTCTTCAATCGTCCGCAGCACCTTTTGCTTGGTTTTGTCCGAATATCCCGTCAGGTTATTGAGAACCCGGGATACCGTTGCTATGGATACATTGGCTTTCTTGGCCACATCTTTAATGGTTGGATTCATGGATACACATTCCTCTTTATATCGAATCAAATTTGTCTATAGCATACCTCATTCTGCCAAAATTCGGAATAGACTCGGCCCGCGAACTCTCGTTCACGGGCTGCTGTCAACTCGATCTATTTTGTCAAACTATTAATTTCAGAATCATCATGATCACTGGAGTTTGTAGACTCTAGCCTCATATGGGCGAAGGTTCATGTGCCTTAAACTGTGTTCTGCCGGAATCTCATAGTTGCTGATGAGCAGCTCCTGTCCGGAGAAGTGGATCGAATCTGGCAGCACGAATTCTGCCGGAGCCTCGAAGAAGTTCAGCACCACCAGCAGCTTCTCTTCCCCTAGTGAACGCAAGTAAGCATAGATTTGATCATCTTCTTCTCTCAGAATCTGATAGTCGCCATATACAATGATGTCATGCTGCTTACGAAGCTCTATCAATCTTTTATAGTAATGGAAAATGGAATTCGGATCCGCTACCGCCTGATCCGCATTAATCTCTTTGTAGTTAGGATTGATCGGCAGCCACGGAGTCCCGGTGGTGAATCCCGCCTGAGGTCCGCTGTTCCACTGCATCGGAGTACGGGCATTGTCTCTGCCTTTGCTGTAGATCGATTCCATGATCGTCTTCTCATCCCGGCCGGCAGCCGTATACTCCTTATGCATATTCAGAATTTCAATATCCTTGTAATCTTCAATCGACTCAAAGCGCACATTAGTCATTCCAAGCTCTTCGCCCTGGTAAATGTAAGGCGTCCCCTGCAGCGTATGAAGCAGCGTTGCCAGCATTTTGCCGGATACATTACGGAGCTCCGGAGAGGAATCATTTCCGAACCGGGATACCATCCGCGGCTGATCATGATTGTTCAGATACAGACTGTTCCAGCCGTTGCCCTGGAGCGCGGTCTGCCATTTGCTAACCACCCGTTTGAAATCTGCGAGAGTCCATGGAGTCACATCCCACTTGCCGCTCGGGCCGCTGTCAATCCCCATCAATTCAAATTGGAAGACCATGTTCAGCTCGCCGCGATCCTTGCCGACGAACAGCGCCGCATCTTCAGGCGTCACTTCCACGGTCTCTCCCACGGTCATCACATCGTATTTGGACAGCACCTCACGGTTCATTTCCTGCAGAAATTCGTGAATGCGCGGTCCGTTCACAAAGCTCTTGCCGCCGAATTGATACTGACCTTCCGGACCTTCCGCATCCAGCAGCTGCTGCTCTTTGGAGATCAGGTTGATGACATCCATCCGGAACCCGTCAATCCCCTTATCGAGCCACCAGGTCATCATATCGTATACTTCCTGGCGAACCTTCGGGTTCTCCCAGTTCAGATCGGGCTGCTTGCGGGAGAATAGATGAAGGAAATACTCATCCGTATTCTTGTCATATTCCCAAGCCGAACCGCTGAAGAACGATCCCCAGTTGTTCGGCTCCCTGCCATCCTTGCCCGGACGCCAAATATAATAATCACGGTAAGGATTATCCTTGGACTTACGGGATTCGACGAACCACTGATGCTCGTCTGAGGAATGGTTGACCACCAAATCCATGATGAGCTTCATCCCCCGTTCATGCAGTCCCTGAAGCAGCTCCTCCCAGTCTTCAATCGTTCCGAATTCATCCATGATCGCCTGATAGTTGCTGATATCATAGCCATTGTCATCATTCGGAGATTCATACACCGGGGATAGCCATACTACGTCCACTCCCAGCGTCTTCAGGTAATCCAGCCTTGAGATGATGCCCTGTAGATCCCCTATACCGTCTCCGTTGCTGTCCATAAAGCTTCGGGGGTAGATTTGATACACTACGCTTTCTTTCCACCACTGTCTATCCATTTCCATTCTCCTCTTATTGCGAATTTATATTTCTCTAAAGTAATAATCATGCTGACTTCTTGCCTGACTCACCAAAATCTTACTTGATGGCCCCTTGAGTAATCCCGTTAATGATCCACTTCTGAGCGAACAGATATACAATGACCATAGGCAGGAGTGCAAGCAGATATGACGCAAAGGCCAGGTTGAAATCCGTACTGAATTGTCCCTGGAATACGTACTGAACCAGCGGAAGTGTATAGGATTCCGGGTCGCCCAGCAGGACCAATGGAAGCAGAAAGTCATTCCACGAGGACAAGCAGGACAGAATTCCGATTGTGGCATTGATAGGCGCAAGCAGCGGGAAAATAATTCTCCAGAACGTTCCCCACGTCGTTGCTCCGTCCACGGTAGCTGCTTCTTCCAGTTCAAATGGGATTGAACGGATATAACCCACATATACAAATACGTTAAACGCAAGTCCATACACAACATACAGAATAATTAACCCCACAATATTATTCATGTGGAAGGTCGTGGTCTGATTGACGACCGGAAGCATGATGATCTGGAACGGAATGAACATTGCACTAATGAAGTAGAAATACAGACCTTTGAAGAACTTCTTGTTCATATTGCGCGCAATGGCATAGGACACCATCGAGTTCGTCAGCAGAATGAACAGGACCGATATGATGGTAACAAGCGCGCTGTTCTTGAATGCGGTGAAGAAGTCGGTTGCCGCAATCGCATTCGCGAAATTCTCAAAGTGCAGCCCTGTCGGCAGGGCGAAGATGGAACGCGCCATCTCCTCCGGATTCTTCAGCGCGATGCTAACGGTTAGGTACAGCGGGAACAAAATGAGCAGTGATCCCAGCGCAATGAGGGTAGTAATCGTCCAATTCGTAGATTTTCTCATCACATATCCATCTCCCGTTTTTGTAGAAATTTAAGCTGCAGCGCGGAGATCACGATAATCACGATGAAGTAAATGACTGCATTGGCCGATTGGTAAGCGAATTCCCCGCCCTGGAAGCCGCCGGTATAGATCAGGAGCGAGATCGATTGAGTCGCCCGGCCTGGTCCGCCGCCCGTTAAGGCCACGATCTGGTCAAATACCATCAAGGCCCCCTTCATCGCAAGTACCATGTTAATGGTGAAGAATGAAGCAAGCAGCGGGAACGTGATACTCCAGAATTCTCTCCAGCGGCTGGCCCCATCAAGACTAGAAGCCTCGTACAAATCCTTGGAGATGGTCTGAAGCCCGGCAAGGTATAGAATCGTGTTGAAGGCAATGCCCTGCCATACGCCTACAATAACAATTCCGATCCAGGCCCAGTTCTCACTACCGAGGATGTTATCCGACAGAAATGCGCTGCCGATCTTCTCCCCGAATATAGGGAGCACATTCGCAAAGATATAGTTGAAGATAAAGCCCACAATAAGAACACTTAGAATGTTAGGCAGGAAATACACACCGCGGAAGAAGTTCTTGAATTTGATCTTTGCGTTGAGGCCAAGGGCAATGAGTAGACTGAGCACATTGATCAGTATGGTCACCACAATGGCGTATTTGAAAGTGAATAGATAAGAATTAAGCACGTTCTCATCCTTGAAGATGTTCGCGTAATTCTTGAAACCTACAAAGTCGAAGGTTTTACTAAATCCATCCCAGTTCGTGAAGGAGTAGTAGATCCCCTTGATCGCCGGGAACGTGTGAAAAGCGAAGAACAGCACAAGAGCTGGTATGGTCATCAGATAATAGGCAATTCGGCGCTTAGCCATCTCGAGTCCTCCCTGACAAATACAGGAGAAAGGAACAGCTTCACCTTTCTCCCGTCTTGTTATGCTTGATTACTTACGGTTAGCGACTTTATCCCATTCGGTATCCAGGGAGTTCAGGTACGCGTCCACATCTTTCTTTTGCAGGAAGCCCTGAATGATGGTATCCACTTTCATGGCACCCGGGATGTAGTGGTCGGCAAAGTCAACCAGGTCGCCTTTCTCGAAGGCAGGCTTCAAATCAGCTACACTTGGATCATCCTGAGTTACACCTTGGACTGCCGGGAACGCCTTTTGCTCGGTGATGTACTGCTTCGCGTTGTCAGACTGCAGCAGGAAGTCGATGAACTTCTTGGCTTCGGCTTTATGCCCAGAGCTCTTGGACACCGTCAGCAGGGTATCTACGCCAGATACAAGCTTATTCTTTGATGGATCGTTGGTAGCCGGGAATGGGAACACACCAAGCTCGATGCTAGGGTTAGCCTTTTGAATTTCAGGAATCGCCCACACGCCTTGGAGGTACATTACGGACTGTCCTTTCGCGAAGGCTACGTTACCATCGTTGTATCCTTTACCGAACATGTCTTTCTGTCCGAACGACAGCAATTGCAGCTGTTTGTCAGCGACTTCACGGAATTTATCCTTGAAGGTAACTGTGCCCTCCTTGCGCTGTTTGAAGAAATCGATCCCGACAACCCCTGGCTCCATGCCGTTAAATGGAATGAGTGTAGTCCAGGAATCCTTCAGCGTCAGATAGAATGGAACCTTGCCCGCATCTTTGATCTTCTGAGCCGTGGCCATGAATTCGTCCCAGGTTGTTGGCACGGTTAGGCCCATTTCTTTGAACATCGCTTTGTTATAGATAACGCCATTGGCATTCGTAGAGAAAGGAATCCCATTCAGCTCGCTAAGTCCGGTCTGGGCTTTCAGCATATCAAGGTAGGCCGGCTGAATATTCTTGGTCAGTGGATCACTCGAGAAATCCTCGAACAGACCGCTCTTGGACAAGGTGGAGTAAGTGTCAGTTGCACCAATACCGATAACATCCGGGATCTGCTTCTTAGCGACGCGTGTCTTGAGCACGGTCTCCGCATCCGGCGGGTTCACCTGGGTTACTTTAATATTCGGATTCGCTGAGTTGAATTTAGCAATCAGCTTGTCGAAGGTAGCCTTAGCTTCGGTCTTATTCTGGAAGAACTCAATCTTCACCGCGTCGCCTGACGCGCCGCCATCACTCTTGGATCCGCATCCGCTTAACATCGACATAGCTAACACACCTGCAAGAACTGGCATAATTGCTTTTTTCATTTTCATCATGATTTCCCCCTGAATATGGTTTGGTTGTATGGATGATGTGATAGAAAGCGTTTACTCTATACGGTAAAAAAATAACCCTTACCCTTTGGTACCAAGCTGTCTAATCCTCCCGCTCTCGCGGAAGATATAAAACGCTTACAAATGTGAATCAACACCATCCTCCAGCAGCAAGGTAAACGTTTAACTTTTTCTCTAAAATATAGCCTCTGGCCTTGCCGAGACCCTATTTGGCGCTTACGCAGCACATAACGTAAACGCTTACTACGAATATAATCTTCCCTATTTATTTTGTCAATTAAAATTCACAAAAAAATCCCCTCCCCATTCCTGGAGAGGAGATTTAGGACTTATCCTTCTAAAATATTCTGGCCGATATACTGCCCTTCCTTAAGCCCTCTCGGACAGGCAAAGAGAGCGCTCGCCACGTGTGAAGTATACTCATTAAGCTTATCTTTGGACTGCATCATTCTCAGCATAGGGATGAACTGCGTCTCCGGGTTCTTCTGATAACTCAGGAACAGAAGCCCTGCATCCACATTTCCAGTACGCGGGTCTACCCCATTCGTATAGGAATACGCTCTTCGGTGAATTCTTTGGCCCGTCTGCTTGGCTAAATGTACATGGGCCGACCCAGGCTGCTTCGACATATCCACCGCATCAAATTCACCAGATCTTCCATAGGCGGCTCCGGATTCTTTAAATCTTCCGAACGTATCCTCCTGGTCCTTAAGTGAAGTTCGGTCCCATACTTCCAGCAGCATTCGGATTTTGCGGTAGGCCAGATAAGAGCCCCCCTTCATCCATTCGGGTTCCCCCTCCCCTGCCCAGACAACATCATCATAACCGGCAGAGGTATCGTGCTCGCTGTTCGCGGTCCCATCCTTGAAACCGAATAGATTTCGGGGCGTCTTCCCCGGCGTTGCACTAATGAATCCTTCCTGCATCCAGTTCACGGTGGCATAACCGGTAGACAGACGAATCAGGTTGCGCACCGCATGGAAAGCCACCTGCTGATCTTCCGCGCACACTTGAATACAGACATCTCCGCCTGACAGCGAAGGGTCCAGATTCTCACGGGGCATGCGCGGAATATCCTTCAGATAACGAGGGGCTTTCGCCGCAATGCCAAACCGATCCTTTCCTTCTTCCCGGAAAAAGGTAGGGCCCAACCCAAAGGTTATGGTCAGCTTAGCGGCAGGCAGATCCAAGGTCTCCCCGGTATCATTGGGCGGAAGCAGGGTATTATCACCGGTCTTCATCGTTCCACCGGCCGTGCTCAGATCACAGAACTTGGTCCAGTCCCGGAATAGGCGAATGACCGAGGAACGGTCATCTCCGGTAAGATGAAAGCTCGCCAAATACATATAGGTCTGCTGAGGAGTGACAATTCCAGCCTGATGCTGTCCATAGAGGGATATGCGATCATTAGACAGCGCGGACGCCTTCCCGCTCTCGGGCTTCACGATCCCCATGATCGCCCCCATGCCTGCGGCTCCCAGCGTTATTCCAGTCCCGGCTATGGCAGATAACTTGAGGAAGTCACGCCGCGATACACTTTGCTTCTGCTTCTCCTTTGGTTCGAGTTCCATTCTTATCTCCCCCGATACCTACAGAATACTTGCCGTCTGAGTCATTAACGTGGACAGCTGGCTGAGCTGATCGCTGATCTTGCGAATTTGCTCTGTAGACAGCTTGTCATAAGTCACATACTGCCCATCCTTCTGGTGACCACGAAGGAGGTCTTCTGTCGCAAGGAACTGCTTATCCAATTGATCGGCAAGCTGCGGATTCTTCTCATTTAGCGCCGGAATAATGGCAAGATACACGGTCTTGGAGCCATCCACGTTAGCCGCAAGATCAACCAGATCTGTACGGGAATAGATCTCCTCTTCCCCCGTAATTTTGGACGTAGCTGCTTCATTCAACAATTCGATGGCACCCGCAACCATAACTTTCGGCTCAAGCTTAAGTCCCTTGATCTGCTTTTGCAGCTCTTCGGTGTCCTTAATCAGCTGGTCGGCGTACTTATCTTGGCCCTTCAAAGATTTGTCCTTCCACAAGGCCTTCTCGATCCGATGGTACCCGGTCCATGTGCTTTCGTCTTCGACATCTGCCAGACGCGCGTCAATCTTGGGATCTAGGTCCCCGAAGCTCTCTGCGATCGGTTCGATGATCTCGAAATATACCCGGGCCTTCGTATATTCCTTCTTCGCCAGCTCAACATCGCCCGCTTTAACCGCTTCTGCGAAAGCTTTGGTCTGCAGGGCCAGGTTATCCGCCTGTTCATCAACAAATGCTTTGTAGTTCTCTACAGCTTTATTAAGTTGCTCGGACGTATTCGCCGTACTAGGCTTGGCATTCTTGAGCTGTTCCAATGCCCCATGCAGCTTGTCGGCATTCGACTTCAGGCTCTCGAAATCCACCTTGTCATACGCGGATGCCGAGAAGATCGGCATTTCATACTTCTCAACTTCTGTATATTCAAGCGGGAATGCCTGGCGTACCGTGTTCTCAAAAGAAAGCCAAGTATCATTGATCGACTTGCCCAGACTCTTAACCTGAGCTGCATCTTTCTTGCTAATCGCATCCTGCAGTTTCTTGACCTCTTCCTGCAGCTTGCCCGCATCCTCAGCAACTGGATTCTTCGTATCTGCAGCAGCCTGTTGTGTCTGTGTATCGGCCACCTGCGCGGCAGGAGCCGCTTCTTTGGGACTTGCCTGGTTACATGCGCTGAGCAGCAGCACACTGGCAACTGAAATTGAAGCAATGGACGTTATCTTTTTGAACAACATAATCTATATTCCCCCGTTATGATTAAAAGTGATGATCTTACACCGATGATATCGTGTGAAGCTTTGTCTTTGTGCGTCTTCCGGATGTTCTGCCCCATACCAGCATCAGAATTCCGGTCAGCAGGAAGATCAGCTGCGGCAGTGTGCTGTACCAGGAAGGATACAGGCTAATGGCCGCATACTCAGGCAGGTACTCCTTCACCGTAGACGGAAGCACACCCGCCATCTGTAGACTGTGGATTCCCGAACCCATGAATTTGAAGCATAGATAGAATACAATCACGCTGGATACCAGGAAGACAGGACGTACAGGCAGCCGGGTTCCTGCTTTTATGAGAATAACCGCACCCAGGGCAAGCACACCGAACCCTGCCGCGATGCCGCCGGCAAGTGATGTTCCCGGCATTTTGCCTACCATACCGATAAGGAAGATGACCGTCTCCAGTCCTTCTCGTACGATAGCAAAGAAAGCAAGCAGGGCAAGCGAGAACATCTTCCCGCCCGACAGTGCCTTAGAGCTCTTGCTCTCCATAAATTGCTTCCAGCGCTTCACATCCGCATTGCGGTGCAGCCAGTAGCTGACATACAGCAGCAGGAAGCTGGCTAGTACTCCGGTCCAGCCGTTAATCAAGGAGTTGCTCGTACCGAACGAGCTGGAGGACAGGAAGACGGCAACGGCAAATCCAACGGCTATACAGGTGAGAAGCCCTGCTGCCGAACCCATGACCACAAAGCGGCTGGCTGCCTTGGATTCAGCCTTCTTCCCATACATGAGCAGGGCGCCAACCACCAGCAGCGCTTCAAGTCCTTCGCGTAACGGGATAAGAGCCGCATCGATCCAGGTATATTCCGCTCCCGCTAGCGGAGCAAGTCCGCTGATCATCCGGTCAATGACCGTCTTGGCCTGATCTCTCTGTTCAGGACTTGCCAAGTAGGCATCCAGCAGGACCAGATCTCTCTCGGTGCTGTTGTAGACTTCAGCTGATTTACTGACAATATCGCCTTCCACAGTCAGCCACTGCTGCTGCAGCTGCTTCACCTCGGCTCCCGCCTCGGTCCACTGCTGTTTCCCAATCAGGTCCGCAGCGCCTCTGAGCTTCATGATGTAGACACTTAAGGTCATCTGCTGCTTCCCGTCATTCCCGACATAGGCCCCATCGCGGTAATTGATTAGTGAGAATTCCAGCGTACCCGCCTTATCCAAAGCCACTGAAGCTTCCTTGTTCAGCAGAGCTATCGAAATCCCGGCAATCTGACCCTCAATCTCAAGAGACATCGTCAACGAGTTCTTCTTGACCCCATTCTTGTTCGTATTCCACCATTTCTTGATCGGCCGGAATGCGGCGGATGCCTGATCGATGTCTCCTTGGTCAAGAGCTGTCTTAAGTTCGCCCACATGGCCAATAGCTCCATCTATACCCACACTAGTACTGGAATCTGCAGCTGCAGCTTTAGATGGTACCAGACTAAGCGGAGATACCAAACCTCCCGCCAGGATAAGCAAGAACATCACTACGAGAAGAACCCGACTGCGCTGCGAGCCCATGCCTAACATATCTTCAACTCCCTGTCTTTAAGCAAGTATGTATACTCAATTGGATGATAATGATTCTCATTATTGACTAGGGTAATTATAAAGAGAAAGACCCCCATTGTCAATACAATGCGGGCCATCCGTATTCTATGATTAATGAATGGGAATGAAGACGATCATCTCGGTTCCCACGTTCTCTTCACTCTCAATCCGGATGCTTCCCCTATGCAGCTCCACCAGATTCTTGGCAATCGCCAGACCAAGCCCGGTCCCGCCCGTCTTACGATGTCTGGAGGAATCTACCCGGTAAAAGCGTTCAAACACCCGGTTCAGTTCTTGCTGCGGTATCCCGATGCCAGAATCCTTCACCCTGATCTCTATCCCCTGCTGGTCAACTCCTGGGTCATCTTGTACTGACACACTAAGCTCAACCGGGTCCTTGCTATACTTGAGGGCATTATCCAGCAGAATAAGCAGCAGCTGGCTGATCCGCGAAGGATCGGCATTCAAATATAACTCCTCCGCGGATGTCCGAACCTCAATTTGTCTGCTGTAGACTTTATCCAGCAGCTGCGCGGTCTTCCTGCTGAGCTCAACTAGCTCCACAGTCTCCGGCCGATAACGCGCTCTGTCCTCTGTAGAGGCCAAATCCAGCAGCTGCTGTGTCATTTCCTTCATGCGTACCGCTTCGGAGTAGATATGCTCCACGGCTTCCCGGCCCCGCTCTTCATCTCTGAGCCCCCATCTGCGAAGCATATTGGCGTAGCCCTCAATGCTGGTGAGCGGTGTCTTCAGCTCATGGGAGGCATCAGATACGAACTGCTGCTGCCGCGCGAAATTCTCTTCAAGCCGGTCAATCATCCGGTTAAACGTGCTGCCCATCATGCTCAGCTCGTCGGTTGCACCCGGTCTCAGTGGGATTTTGCGGAATTCCAGACTTTGTTCGATTTCTTCCATAGTTGTGACCATACCTGATATGGGCCGAGAAATCCATTTGGACAGATAGATTCCTCCGATTAGACTCAGCCCTATAGCGCCCAGGCTGGCCAGGACAAGAATCGAGATCAGAATGCTGATGTTATTCTTGATTGATTTCAGACTTTCGCCCATTTCAATCGTTCCTGCCACGCTGCCATTCAGGAGGATCGGAACCCGGACAACAAGTACAGTTCCTTTCCTTTGGTAGTACAATTCGGATTCAGGCTTCTTGACGGCTTCACGCTCCATTGGGACAATATCATCATCATTTTGAAGCATTTGAATCTCTTTCTCCTGATTATCAAGCACCCGAATCATGCCGTCGTCAGGCAAGAAGCTTGTCAGCAGTTCCGCTCTCCTCCCGCCGAGAATATCTTCAGGCCCTGCTTTCTCGAATATACCTTCCACGCGTTCCATCAATAGATCCTTCTCATTCTGGGTCGTGATCTTGAGAAAAGCATAGAACACCGTGATGTTAAAAGCCACCAGGATGCCGATTAGCCAGAGTGTGGTGAGAAAGACGACCTTTTTCTTAATCGTCATCTCGGTCAGGTCTCCTTTATGGAGTAGCCTACACCGCGATGGGTATGAATGAGCTGCTGCTTATAAGGATAGTCTACTTTTTTGCGCAAATAACGGATATACACATCCACCACATTCGTGTCACCGGAGAAATCATAGCCCCAGACCTGACTGATAATTTGATTTCTCGTCAGCACCTGGTTGCGGTTCTCCAGCAGATAGAGCAGCAGCTCATACTCTTTGGGAGTCAGTTCTATAAGATCCGTGCCCCGGGTCACCTTCCTCATTAAAGGAACTACAGTTAGATCGCCCAGCGTAAGCTCGGGGAACTCTTCCACCCCAAGGTATCCGGTCTCACCCAGCTTCCGGTTACGGATACAGGCACGAATCCGGGCCAGAACCTCTTCAATCTCAAAAGGCTTTGTAATATAATCGTTAGCTCCTAAATCCAGGCCGCTTACCTTATCCGGTACGGCATCCCTTGCCGTAAGCAGAATCACAGGAGTAATCGGATCGGTCTGACGAAGCCTTCTTAACACCTCGGTTCCACTCAGCTCCGGCAGCATAATATCCAGCAGGATGACACTCCAGCCTCCTGACTGCCCTTTCGACAGCCCTTCCCGGCCCGTGGAGGCACGCTCCACTTCATAACCCTCATAGCTGAGTTCCATCTCCAGCAAGCGGGCAATTTTGTCCTCGTCTTCGATAATTAATATGGTATCACGCATCATCAGCCAGCCCTGCCCTTTTCTCAAGTTATTTCTCTATTTGGCTGCGGGTGCTGCCCACAGATTCGTGATTGGCTGAACTTTCTTACTTTCTCCCAGAGGTTCCAGCCCATACATCGCTTCAAGTGTGCGCAGAACATGATAATGATTCACGGTCTGTGTATATTTGCCCGGCTTGATTCCCGCTCCGGCGAAGATCAGCGGGATATGATTCGGTCTTGCGAAATTATCTTCATCCCAAGTGATGATAAGCAGGCTGTTATGACTCTCAGCCCAGGCTGCATAATCACCAAGGTGCTTCTTCAGCCAATCATCCGCTTCCTTGACGGTTCCATCGTGCATGTCGTTCTCGAGCGCAGGAATGACAAATGATACCGTAGGAAGCTTTGAGAAGTCTGATGGAAAATCCGTCATAGGCCGGTTCGCTTCCTTCGGTACATTCGTGAACTGGGCCCAGGGATTATGCTTCCGTGCATATCCCTTAGAGTAACACTTGGCGAAGCCGACAGACGGCATGTCCTCGGAATAGCCTGCAAAGCTAAGATGTGCTGCGGCTAAGCGACTTGCCAGATTGGGCGCCTGAAATGGCCCCTTACAGGCATCGCTCTTGATCCCCTGCGTCGAACCCGAGAACAGTGCCAGGTAGTTCGGCTGACTCGGATGAGTGATGCCGTGAGCGTCTGTGAACAAGGCCCCCTTCTTGATCAGGGACTGCATGAACGGATTCTGATTGCTGTTCACAATCTGATTGTACGAGTGATTCTCTTCAACTAGGATAACGACATGGTCATACTTCTTCACGGCCGCAGGCGCACCGGTGGATACAGCCCCGGTCGCTGCCCCGGTGATCTTTTTGGCAGGTGCCGGGTTCAGAGCTGATGTTCCATTAGAGAAACAGCCTGACAGCAGCACGGCCGACAGTAGAAACACCAGCAGGGTGTTTTTCATATCAGCTTCCTCCCCTTCTACATGAACTTGAAAGATTCTTATTTAGAAGATTTCACGTGGGGTTTCCTGGCCCATATCTTATGTTCAATTCTCTCATATAGACGGATGATTGTCGTCTCGATTGTGCGAAGACGTGCCGAGTGCTTGAATACCCCATGTACCGTGAGCGCAACGAGATTACCGATCACAGCTCCCGCAATCACATCGGACGGATAATGGACCCCTGTCCATACCCGGGATAGAGCGATCAATCCACCCAGAATAAGCCATAGGATGCCCTCCTTCCAACGATATAACCAGAAAGTGGACGCTATAACAAAAGCCCCAAGGGCATGATCACTTGGAAAAGAGGCATTCGCCGGATGAGCAATCAGCTGAATCACAGTATGTGCAGCAAAAGGGCGATCCCGATACAGAAAATGCCCGATCAATCCGCTAATTCCAAGTCCTATACATGCTGCAATCAGCGCCTCGAACGTCATTCTGCGGTTGCGGTCTGTCCTTAGGAACCAATAGATCAACACGCCGGCGAAAAATAAATATTCTGCATCTTCCGCAAGAAATTTCATCAACGGGTTCAGAACAGAAGCGCTCGCGGCCAAGTGATTAATCATCTGAAATATATCATAGTCGAAATGGATTAACATATTAGAAGTCACCTTTTTCTCATCAATTAGTAATCAACAATTTAGCATAGCTGAATTACAGCAGCATGAGAGAAAAATAAGAATTTGATGAGTGCCCTGGGGCCGAAGACAGATACACAAACAGCCGCAGAATCCGCAGCATATCTTGTAACCATAGCTTGTGAATTTCAAGAAGGCAGGAGTTTACTAGATTTCATAAAAAGGAGATGAACGGTAACGTGGCTCAAGCTTCGTTAAACGCACGAACCCCGATAGACGTGCTGATACCCGCTATTGAGAAAGACCTCGGAACCCTGCCCTTTGTAATTGATGGATTACGCAAATATCTCACCCATCCCATTGGCACCATTTATATCGTATCCCCGGACAGTCCCCGAATCCGAAGCTTATGCCGTTTGAAGAAATGTACCTTTGTACATGAGAATACGGTACTGCCGATTACCAAGAAGGATATCACCTACCGGTCCAGTACGTGGGATCGTTCCGGGTGGCTGTATCAGCAGCTGCTCAAGCTGAATGGTGACAAGGTGTGCAAGAACCGGCATTTTCTTGTGACCGATGCGGATACGGTCATGATTCGGCCTCATACTTTTCTCGAGAACGGCAGGACCACATTCTTGTACCGGAACTGGACGCATCCGGAATACCTTAGTATTCACGCCCGGCTGCTCGGGCAGAAAGCGAGTTCTCCCAAGTCCTTCGTCAACCACTACATGCTCTATGATTCGGTCAAGCTGGGCCGGCTCAAAAAGACCATTGAGAAGAGACACGGCGTCCGCTGGTACACCGCAATCCTGAAGCAGCTTAATCACAAGAAACAGTTCGGCTTCTCGGAGTTTGAGACCTATGGCAATTATGTCCGCTCCAACTATCCGGGCTCGATCAGGCTTAGACCTGCTCTGAACAAGGAATTCAAGAAATCGATTCTGGCGGTTCCCGCCGCAGAACGGCAGCTGTTATCCAGCTCCTTCCGCTCCCTGTCCTTCCATAAACGCAGCGGCTACTCCCTGCGTCCAAAGAAGTCGGTATAACGACGTAGTCTGCTCCCTAATTTGTGTTCCAAGGAGGTGTGCATATGAAAATCATCCTGCTGTCCGGAGGTTCCGGCAAAAGATTGTGGCCGTTATCCGGTGAAGTCCGCTCCAAAACCTTTCTTAAGCTGTTACCCGCCCCTGACGGGAGCCGGGAATCGATGATTCAGAGGGTATGCCGGCAGCTCGGTGAGGCCGGACTGCTGGACTCTGCAACCATTGTCACCCACCACAGCCAGCTTGAGCTTATGCGCAGTCAGATCGGGAACCGAATCCCCATCCTAACCGAATCCCACAAGCGGGGTACTCTGACAGCAATTGCGCTGGCATGCGCCTATCTGCAGTCTCAGCCGGGGGCAGATCCCAGTGAGCCTCTCATCTTCATGCCAGTCGATCCTTATGTAGAGGCAAGCTTCTTCGGGCTGCTTCGCACATTACCGTCGGTTCTCTCAAGCTCAGGCGCCAATATAGCACTGATCGGTACCCGGCCTACTTTCCCTTCGACTCAATACGGCTATATCGTGCCTGAGGCTGCAAATTCCAATACGGGTGATATCTATCGGCGGGTATCCAAGTTCGCGGAGAAACCGGACATGAATCAGGCACGCGTCCTTCTGCAGAAGGATGCTCTATGGAACTGCGGGGTGTTTGCCTTCTCGCTGGGGTTCATTTCCGAAGCCCTTCTCGGATATGGTCTGCCTGGAGACTATGATCAACTTCTACAGTTATATGAAGGATTATCCGAGGCAAGCTTTGACAAAGAAATCGTGGAGCATACGAAGAATACGGTGGTAGTTCCTTATGAGGGGGCGTGGGAAGACCTGGGCAGCTGGGATACGTTCACCAAGCATCTGGGGACGAATTCCATTGGACCGGGAAGCATCTCGGGGGATTCATCGAATACTCATCTTGTCAGCGAGCTGGACCAGCCGATTCATGTGATCGGTGTCTCCAATCTGATCATTGCCGCAAGTCACGACGGAATACTGGTTGCTTCCAAAGAGAACAGCAGCCGAATCAAGGAACTCGATCCGGGAAAGTCTATCCTTCCTTCCAACACGGAATACAGCTGGGGCAGTTCCAGAATCCTGCGCCGATCAGGTCCTTTGAAGACCCCAGGTGAATTAATTTCTGTCGTCCGTGTTCTTCAAGGTAAGCACATGGGGGAACCCGCAACGCCGGAATGGACGATGATCTGGATGGTTCTCTCCGGCTCAGGACAAGTGAAGGTTAATGGCAGCACAAGGGCCGTTAAGCCCGGGGATGTGCTTGAAATTAAGCCAGGCACTCCGTACAGCCTCGAAGCTAACACGGAGCTGGAGTTCGTAAGCGTGAAGTTCAGAGAGCCTGTCCCTCCAGCCCAGCTGCCAGCTTCTATTTCTCCTGCTCCCACTGATTAGGCCCGGTGGACATCTGGATTACCGAGCAGGTGAATGAACGGTCACGCGGACTGCAGGCATAGATGCCTACTTCTATCATCTCCGCAGCCTCATGCAGGTGGGCAACCCGCATCTGCTTCCACTCAGACCCCGGAGCTTTATATTCAATTAATACATCCTGTCCCCGGCGGCTGATCCGATAGGACATCGATTTGATTTCGTTCGAAATATCGGTTGTCGCCCAGTCCGAGTAACCCCTGTTCGTCACCACAGATCCGAGCCGGCTGAACGCTTCATTCTCATATTCAATCGAGGCTTTGATCCAATGATCCTGATCGGCACGCAGCATCACACCGCACTGATCGTACTGGGTCAAGGGTTCAAATGAGACCTCCGCGGTAAAAGCGAAATCTCCCTGCACCTTCGTGAACAGACAATGCCCATTGTCCCGCTGAAAGCCATAATGCGTTCTCTGCCAGAAATCGGTATCCGGCTCTGTAGTCATTATTAAGCCCCGGCTCTCATTCCACTCGAGCTGCTTCGGCTCATTCACCCAATAGTAATCCTCTGGCAGGGAACGCTCCTGCTTAAAGTTAATAGATTGAATCAATCGAACACACTCCCCTCTCCTTATTTATGCTAATATTACCATAAAAAAGGAAACCTCAAAGGAGCCGTAGACCCAAACAGCAAAGCTCCAGCCCGAAGGATAATCCCTTGGACTGGAGCTTTGCTTTCTTTTTTTGAAAGAGTCGTCTTTAAGCTTTAAAATCCCGGACGGCTGCTATTTATCTATTGCGGCCGTTCCAGAGAGAACAACCGGCCCAGTGTTGAGTAATCGTTACCCGCCATACGACTGACAGGGGCCAGCTTCTCGGCATCGATTCGTCCGTCCTGAAGAATCTCTTCCGCGACCTGGAACCGAACCACACGTGCAATGAGCAGATCACATCCAGGATCTTCCCCGGCACCTCCAAGCTGGTAGGCATGTTCGAGCACACATTCCATTCTGATTTTTGCCTCAGTAATCCCCGGCACCTGCACGACTTCGCTGGGTACAGGCGTCAGCCCGGCTGCGGCAGCCTCACTCTCGTCAGGCGGCAGGCTGGCAGCTGCTTGATTAGCCGCCTCCACATTGGATTCATCGACTATGTGAATGACAAGCTCACCCTGGCGGATAGCATTGCGGGCCGTGTCCTTCATCTGACCATTTCTGCGCTGTACGGACACCGACAACAACGGCGGTGTGCTGGATACGATGGAGAAATAACTGAACGGGGCGGCATTCAACACCCCATCCTCTGTAAGTGTAGTAACTAGAGCAATCGGCCTCGGCACGATACTGCCAATAAGCAGCTTATAATTGTCCCTGTCTTCCTGCAGAGATGGATCTATTGAGATCATAGCTATGCTCCTCTGAACCTTAATTTAGAATGGGAAGGCAGAATGTTCTGTTACAGGTAATTAGAAAAGAACTGCATCCAAGGAGTAGGCTCCGGCTCCTGTAAGAGCGATACCAATGACTACCGCCAGAACGACCAGCGGATATTCATAACCATTGGAGGTTGCCCACAGACCATTCGGCCCGTGCACCTTTACAATTGCTCCTACCATAGTCAAGGCAATCAGAATTGCTGCCACGGGCGTGATCAGTCCAATAGCGAACAGGGTTCCTCCGATCAATTCTATCAGGCCTGCGATGACTGCCATGGCCACTCCCGGTTTAATTCCTACTGACTCCATCCAACCTCCAGTTCCCTTTGGTCCATAACCCCCGAACATCCCGAACAGCTTCTGTGCGCCGTGACCAATGAACAACAACCCGATAACCAACCGAATAATTAACAATCCTAATCCCAACATTATAATCATCTCCAATTTTCGTTTTTATTTTATCTTTAATTTAAGATATGAGTTCTACAAGAATGATCTTGCCGTGTCTATTATCCACCAACTAGCACCTTGCTGATACTTCTTATGTTCACGGCTAACTCAGATAGATAGCTCTATATACCTGAGCTTGGTACGACCTTAATCATTTCCGGAGCTCCAGCATATAGCTGATCTTGGTCCAACCTTAAGTTCTTCCGGAGCTCGACCCGTCTCTTCTACCCTCTACCTTCTAAGGCCACCTCGAAGTCATTGCTTAGGAGCTTATTGACCATTGTCATGATGGTCACCACCTTTTATCTTTGAATTAATTATCTTAAATTAAAGATAATATATGTTGTTGGATCTGTCAACAGGTATCCACGGAAAATAAAATATTCCTGGGCTGTTCCCTAACAGCTTCAATCATGCAGGCATTCACCACTAATAGTGAGAAAAAGGAGCCTGCTGAATAGCAAGCTCCTTCAATACAAGTTCCCCAAATTAATAATCGTGACCAGAGCTGTTCTTATACGATAACTTCATCATCCCGCAGTGTCGCGATGGGGTGCAAGAAACGATGGTCGAAATGGTTCAGCTCGGCTCCTTCCTTCAATTTATTCACCCAATCTGAATTCACTAATGCACTTGTGCCGATCGCGACGAGATCAGCACTATTCGCCGTCAAGAGCTGTTCCGCCTTCTCAGGCTCGCCTAGTTTGCCATTCGCGATGACTGGCACGCCGCCGTACTTTGCGGCGAGTTCTGCCAGTGTGGGGCCGCCGTCTGCGAATGCAGGTGCAAATGCTTTGTATTCGGTTGTATGGATGTAGGTCGGGTGAGCCTGTCCTAATTTCTGGAAAATGGTTTTGGCATCTTCGATTCCGTTTGCCCACTTATGGTGGATATCGTTCACTTTGCCTTGCGAGATGCGCACGCCTACTGTATATTCCGGGCCTACAACGTCGCGAATTGCTTCCAATACTTCGACGACGATTCGGATGCGCCTCTCCGTTGAACCGCCGTATTCATCGGTTCTGAGGTTCGTGTAATTGGTAATGAATTGATCGAGCAAATAGCCGTTGGCGGCATGCACTTCAACCCCATCAAATCCGACCAGCTTGGCTCGAAGGGCAGCTTGGGCGAAATTATCAATCGCCTTTCGGATCTCCGATATTGTCATCGCTTTCGGGACGGTAAATTCCCCACTACCTCCGTGATCTTCTAACATCGTGCCGACCGGCTTAACAGCTGAAGGTGCTACTGGTGTAAATCCATTGTGCTGAACGAGGGCACCCGCATGCATTAGCTGCGCGATTATCCGTCCGCCTTCGCGATGTACTGCCTGTATGACAGGCCTCCAAGACTCGGCCTGCTCTTCATTGGCAATGCCAGGCTGGTTCTTATAGCTTTGGCTGTTCAGCAAGTCCGGATAAATGCCTTCTGTAATGATAAGACCGAACCCACCTTTCGCGAATCTCGCGTAATACCGCGCCATCCGATCGTTTGCCAGGCCATTTGATTCTGCGCTCGTTCGTGTCATCGGTGAAAGTGCCGCCCGATTGGGCAGTGGCAGGGAACCTAACTGAAATGCGGACAAAAGCTTGGTATACGTACTCATATTGATATCCTCCTTAAATGTACAAAGGGCAGTAATCTTATTGGCTGCCCGAAGTATGGTTTGTATGACCTGATTGTAATCCGGTGTAGTCATACGGTAAAATGATTGTTATTAATACATATATCAAAAAAAATGATACTCTAAGAAAAGGGGTTCTCATGGAATTAACGGATTTGAAAGTAGTGATGGCGATCATCGAGGAAGGCAGCATCTCGCGCGCCGCGCAGAGGCTGGATTACGTGCAGTCGAATGTCACAGCACGTGTCCGCAAGCTGGAATCGGAGTTAGGCATTCAATTGTTCAACAGACATCCTAAGGGTGTAACGCCAACTGAGAGAGGGCTCGCATTCAGCAAGTATGCATTAGATATTATTCGAATGGCCGAGGAAGCCGTCATGGCGGTGAGGGAGCCGGATTATCCGTCAGGACCCCTTACGATAGGCATCGTGGAGACTTTTGCTTCCTCGGGCCCGTTTATCAAGGCGCTGTCTGAATTTCAACGGTTATATCCAGAAGTCGCGTTATCGCTAATTAACGGAACATCGCCGCAAAATTACGAGAAAGTGTTGAACCATCAGTTGGACGGAGCTTTCTATACGGGTGACTTCGATAAGTCCCTACTTGAAATAGAGGTTGAAATTCGGGATAAAGTCGTTCTGCTAACGGCAGCTGAAGGACAAGGTTCATCATCAGAGATTCCAAGTATCGCAAATGCAGCTTGGGTCGTATTTCCAAAGGGATGCCCGTTTAGGACAGCAAGCGAGGAGTGGCTTCGCAGCGAGGGTACACTGAACGCGAACTTGATAGAAATCAGCACTATGGATATGATGCTGAACTGTGTACAGGCAGGACTCGGCTATGCGCTCGTACCTGAATCGGTCATTTCCGGGGCTGATCATCGGCTTTGCGTTTATCCGGTCCCGAAACGGTACCAGTACGCGACTACGCGGCTGGTTCGCCGCAAAGAGCAATTTCGCAGCAAAGCTTTCGCCGCATTCGCGAAATGCTTGAAGGCTGAATTACATCAACAGTAACGTTATGTTTTTGATTTTATTAAGTTTAGGTCTCGATATTTTCACTCTAGAACTTTACTTCTTCTGAAGAAAATACATCTTTGAGAAAATAATCAAGCCCACGAATCAACCCTTATTTGGGGTAACTGATTCGTGGGCTTGATTTGGCTTTGCTTTCGTTCTTGCTTTCTCCTATTTATTTCCTCTCTGTCACACCTTGGAGCTTTTCCTCACTCCGTTCTTTGAAGAACAGCTTCATAAGTACCGGCGTAACCATCGTGGTAATGAGCACAACAATAACCAATACGGTCATCATTTCTGGGGATAACAGCCCCGATTCTTGTCCGATCCCCGCAATAATCAGTGCAACTTCCCCGCGTGACACCATCGCTGCGCCAATAGCCATGGCGCTCCGCCAGTTGAAGCCGGCCACTCTTGCCCCGATTGCCGAGCCGAACAGCTTGGTCGCGATGGCTAGCAGGCTCAGTAATACAATCAGACCGAGGTGAGCTGACATGCCCGAGAAATCCACCTTCACCCCTATGGTTGTAAAGAAGACCGGGACAAAGAACGCGTAGCTGATCGTCTCCACCTTCTCTGTTACTTCATGTCTGTATCCCGTCAAGCTGATGAAGATTCCAGCAATGTATGCTCCAATGATCGCCGCGACTCCGGCGTATTCAGCCAAATATGCGAATGCAAAACAGAGTATAAGCGCAGCAGACACGACCGTCTCGGAGACGCGCAGCTTCGCAAGCCTCCGCATCATCCACGGTACCAGCTTCCATCCGCACAGGATCGCGATGGCGAAGAAAGCTACCTTTTTGAGAATGACCAGGCCCAGATTAACATCTCCGCCAGATAAGCTCATCAGGAAAGCAAGGGCAATAATCACCAGTACATCATCAATAACGGCAGCTCCTAGAATGGTTGTGCCTTCTCTGGATTTAAGCTGCCCCATTTCCTTCAGGGATTGTACCGAGATACTTACACTTGTGGCTGACAGCAGCAGTCCCAGGAACACAGCATGCAGCGTAGGCATATTCAGCAATATTCCAGCTCCGTATCCAAGCGCTAACGGAAAAATCACACCAGCCAGCCCAACATAGGCCGAAGCTTTCCCTGTGCGTTTGAATTCTTCCGTGTCTGTCTCCAGTCCCGCGATAAACATCAGTAGAATCACACCGATCTGGCTGATCTCATTCAAGATATCCGTCTCCTGGATAAGTCCAAGTATAGCCGGTCCCAATAGAATCCCTATTAATAATTTGCCAAGTACCGCGGGCTGGCGCAATTTAACGCTCAAATCCCCGGCAAGCTTGGACGCCAATAAAATAACTGCCATGTCAAAAATCAGCATGATCTTCACCTTCACTTTCTTTTGTATGTGCATTAACTAGAGCCCTGCTATATAGACAACAAGAGCCTGCCACCACGGGATAACTGTGATTAGACACAGCTCTCCCTTGGTGACAGGCTCCTCCAGGTATACCCTATTCAAATGTTAATTACATCACTTACACTCTTGCCTATGGGTAATTCTTAATCTCAACTAATATAAACTCTCCTACTCCGCCCACTCCAGACTTCGAAGCAAGCGGGCCTTAAATAACTCAATTAAGAAATCGTTGTAGTGCTCCTGCCGCACAATGACCTTATATTCATGATTCGCGTATGCATAGAACAGCGCATCCGTATAGTCTGTATTACTATCGAAGACTTGCTGAACCAGCCTTAGCTGATCAACAGAATTTCCATGGTGAAGCTTGATATTAAACTCAATATCTGTGCCATCCTGGCTCTCCTGGAGATCCAGCACACTGGGATCAATCTGATAGGTTAACATAACCATCCTCCGTTCCTCACATCAAATAACGCAGGTAGATATAGACACTCGACAGCGCAATGGAGAGCAGCATCAGTGGAAATCCAAGCTTTAGGTAGTCTACGAAGCGGATCGGGTGACCTTCCTTGCCGGCAAGGCCAGCCACGATCAGATTCGCACTCGCTCCGATCAAGGTACCGTTCCCTCCCAGGCAGGCACCAAGCGCAAGACTCCACCATAGCGGCTCCAGGTTCTGCATACCCATTTGGCCCATTTCCTGAATCATGGGAATCATGGTAGCCACAAAAGGAATGTTATCCAGGAAGGCTGAAGCAATAGCGCTGAGCCACAGAATCAGCATTGAGGTAGCCAGCGGATCCCCTCCGGTCCATTCGATGGCCCTTGCCGCCAGCTCCGCGATCACACCGGTCTCCACAAGACCGGACACCAGGACGAACAGTCCGACGAAGAAGAAGATCGTCGTCCACTCTACCCGGGAAAGTGCCTTCTCCATTGTGTGCTCCCCGGTCATTAACAAGAGCAGGAACGCTCCAGCAAGGGCTACAGTTGCAGATTCCAGATGCAGTGTCTGATGCAGGAAGAATCCAAGGATGGTTAACCCAAGGATAACCAGACATTTGCGGAGCAGCTTAGGATTCGTGATCAGCTCCGAATTATCAAGCTTCATCAGGCTTGCTTTGAGCTCGGGTGTCGTCTGGATCTTCTTCCTGAACATCAACACAAGCAAAGGAATATAGGCCAGCATGATAATGATGACAATCGGCGTCAGATTGGAGATGAAGGCCATGAACGTCAATTCCTTAACCGCTGAGCCAATCATAATGTTCGGCGGATCACCGATCAGTGTAGCCGTCCCCCCAACATTGGAAGCGATAATCTCAGTGAACAGGAATGGTACCGGGTTCACTTTCAACTGCCTTGTGATGCTGAACGTTACAGGTACCATGAGCAGTACGGTTGTCACATTATCGAGGAACGCCGAGCCAAAGGCCGTTATAATCCCTAGTACAATTAGAATCCGGACAGGCTCCCCTTTGACCTTCTTGGCCGCCCAGATCGCGATATACTTGAACAAGCCCGTCTCTGCAGTAATGCTTACAATGATCATCATTCCAACGAGCAGTCCAAGTGTATTGAAGTCAATGTGATGCAGCGCCGTCTCTTGGCTAACGATTCCGAACGCTACCATCAGGATTCCGCCCAGCATGGCAACAATGGTCCGGTGAATCTTTTCTGAAATAATCAGTGCGTAAATAACAAGAAATATTCCTATTGCCCAATAAGCCTGTTGTTCCATACGTCCCTCCCCTTTATGGTTCCTGTTCTGTAGTTCTCTGTGGATGATAATATGCCCGGAAAAAGACAAAAAGAGCCCGCTGTTGGCAGGCTCCTCCGGTGATCTCCGATATCAAATTCTAGGCTATTATATCAGGGGGTACCCGGACATGTAAAGGCTAATTGTGCTCCGACTTCTGACTCTGACCGCTGAGACCAAGCCTCATTACGAGCGGCTTTATCGTTAATCCCTGTACCAGCAGCGAGAACAGCACCACGCTAAAAGTCAGTACCAGCACATCCTCACGCCCTTCGAACGACTGCGGCAGACTAAGTGCCAGCGCAATGGACAGGCTCCCTTTTAAGCCTCCCCAATTGAGAACGGACTTCCATGATCTTGGGAAATTCCGCAGCACCGATACGCTGGCATACAGCGCAAGCGTCCGTCCAAGGAGGACAATCACAATGGCCAGCAGAATCATCTGCCACCTGTGGGCAAAATCAATATTTTTGATCTCCAGTCCAATCATTAGGAAAATCAGTGAATTTGCGATCAAAGTGATGACGTCCCAGAACGAGTTAATGTTCATTTCCGTGGTCTCCGACATGCCGATCTTCGCGCCATAACTGCCAAAGATTAGCCCGCTTACCACCACCGCAATAACGCCTGATACGTGGAAATGCTCTGCGATAAAGTAGCTGCCGAAGAACAGCAGCATGGAGAACCCGATCTCCAGCGGATAATCATCGTAGAATCGGATAATCTGCGAGAAAATATAGCCCATAACCGCCCCAATGGCCATGCCGCCCAGTGCAAACTTTAAGAACAGGAGCACCCCGCTTCCGACTCCCAAAGCCCAGCCCATCTCCATATAAGATAGCAGGTAGATAGAAGAAATCTGGAATAATACTACGGCAATACCGTCATTGAACAACGACTCTCCTTCAATAATCGTGACCACGGACTTGGGCACACCCAAGGATTTGAAGATCGAGATGACGCTGATCGGATCTGTTGCACTCATCAGGGATGCGAAGGTAAAGGCCACAATAAGCGGCAGACCCATCACATAATAACTGCTGAGCGCAATGATAAGGAAGGACAGCAGGGTTCCCCCCAGGGATAAGGCCAGTACGGGCCTGCTCTGCTCTCTAAGATGTGAGAATGGCAGCTTGAGTGTCGCGTCTCCAAGCAGGATCGGCAGAAACAGCGAGATAATGACCGCCTGAAAAACATGCGACTGCGTAATGTACGCCTCAGCCTCCTCCAGGAAAGGAACATGCGTTACACCCAGCAGAAGACCGACGATAACTAGCGCTATCGAGTATGGCTGATTCAGCTTCTTGGCAATCGCTATCACGAACATGGAGACCGCCAGAAGAATTAATAATTGAATGAAAATTTCGTTAAATTGATGCATGACTCATTTGACCCTCCTTCATCTCTCTGTCTGAACTCCACATCGCTCTCCATTCTTACGGAGGAGCTTTCTTTCTCTTTCTCATCATAACCAGGTATGTAGAGTTTAAAGCGGCAGCTAAAGCTAGTCGGTAAATTTCACGATGAAAAAAAGACAAAAAGAGCCCGCTGTTGGCAGGCTCCTCCGGTGATCTCCGATATCAAACTCTAGCGTCATTATAACAAGGGGCAGCGCACCATGTAAAGAATAATTCCAGGGCACTTATGTCCGTGATCAGGTATTTCCCTTCCTACCGGCACATATAATTAGATGCATGAATTTCAGGGAGATATCGTTAGAACGGGGTGAAATATGTTGTCGGTGAATAGAAGCATTACAATTTGGGAGGAGCATGCCTTCTGGATTGCCATTTTGCAGGATCACGCCATATTCGTACTCGAAGGTCTGGCCCCTTATGAGAAGCAGTGGATAGCTGCGGCAGATCAATATATTCAGGCATTTGGAGATCTTCTTAACAAATTGAATAATCTGCCTAAGGATGAGGATGTAAGCTCAGAAAGAATGATCCAAATAGCCAAGGAAATCTGGCCCGTCGCCAAGGGATATTATGAGTTTGAGGGAACGGTGCAGAGGCACCGGATCAACAACGAGATTCAGATTAGCTTGTCCCCCACTTATTTCAACGGTACTCTTAATGAGAATCAGGAGTACTTACGCCAGCTTTCTTTTTATGTACAAGGTCAACCCGCACCCGTGCTCTCCGTCGTAGAGCTGCTCGATCTGTGGCTGGAAGACCAGCTAGGGCATGCTATTCTGCTTCGAAATGTTCTTGATCCCATGGAAGTTGATCTTATTCATCGTATAGACGCTTACTCCCTCAAGATCCAAGGCTTCATGGTGCAGAACCGGGCAATGGTAGGCTATTTGCGATTCTCTCCCCCCGGATTTAGACGCCAGCAGCTTCTGGCTCATGAAGTGGGCATAACCGTGCTTGAGTTGAATAGCTTCATCAATATGGTTGTCACGCGTTACGAGAACAAGGAGGTGTTCAATAAAACAACCCTCCGGTTCCTTGAGCATCACTTCCCCGAGACCTGTTATTTCATCATTTCTCTAAGTGATTATGCGCCCGAGTTAAGGGAGATTGCTATGAACTGTTCTCTTAAGAAACCTTCGTTTCAGTCTTAATAATTAATTTACTTTAGAACCACCATTCCAAAAAGACTCGTAAGATCAGGTAATCTGATTCTACGGGTCTTTTTTTATTCCATACTTCTTTTCTCCGCAAAAAATGCTTGCTCTAGAGTTAACTCGAAGGTGTATATTGGGTTCATGGAAAAGTTATTAACCATTCGTCAGGTCGCAGCTGTCACCGGTCTTAGTGTCCATACCCTTCGCTATTATGAGAATATAGGTCTTCTATGTTCCATTGATCGCGATGAAAATGGGTACCGTTGTTATTCTTCATTGGACGTCACTTGGATTGAATTTCTAACTCGCCTTAAAGCCACTGGAATGTCGATTACCAAAATGCTGGAAATTGCTGAACTCCGGAGGCAAGGTGATCCAACTTTAACGGCAAGGAGGATTCTTCTCGAGGAGCACTATGCTGAAGTTCAGAACAGAATTATGGAACTTCAGAAAAATCTTGATTTACTCGCTGATAAAATCGTGACTTATAAAGGAATGGAAGATAATTACCGATTAAGGCAGGAATCTTCCGGGTAGGCAACAGCACAGTTTCTCTATTCAAAACTCACAAACATCAGGTGGGATGAGTTTATTCTATTTTTCATTTGGTGTTGGAGAGTTTTTGCTCATAATACCAACTAAACACATGAAATTAATACGTATAATGAAAGGATGAATTCTTTTGCATTCCAAAAAATCATTTCTCACTTATGCTATTGCCCTCGGCGTATTTGGCATTACAAATACCGAGGTTGGCATCGTAGGCATTTTGCCCATCATAGCCGATAAATTCCATATTGGCGCATCCCAAGCGGGTATGCTCGTAAGCATGTTTGCCTTGATCATTGCCATTTCTGGTCCATTCATGACCTTATTATTCTCTGGAGTAAACCGGAAAAAGATTCTGGCTAGCGTGCTAGTTGTTTTTACGATCTCTAACCTTCTATCCGCCTTTGCCTCGAGTTATAACGTCTTGATGATCGTTCGGCTAATTCCTGCTTTTCTCCATCCTGTCTATTTCTCAGTTGCCTTTGCGGCAGCGGCAAGCTCTGTCCCCCAAGAACAAAGTGCCCTAGCGCTGGCTAAAGTGTTCACCGGGTTAACGGTGGGGATGGTATTAGGCGTTCCGATCACATCCTTTATAGGAGATCAATTCTCACTTGAAACTGCGTTTCTTTTTTCCTCCGTCGTCCATGCCATTTCACTGCTTGGAATTCTGATCTTCCTTCCATCTATGCCCGTCACAAGACGGTTATCCTATGGGAAACAACTGAATGTCCTGACCAAGCCCCAATTGTGGCTTAATATTGCAGCCGCTTGTTGTATCCTGGCGTCCTTATACTCTGTCTATGCCTATTTTGCTGAATATCTCGAGGTAGTTACAGGAATGAGCGGTAAAATGGTAAGCATCATGTTAATTCTATTTGGCGCAAGCGGGATCATTGGCAATATGCAGGCCGCTAAATTTTTGAGCAGAAACATGGTAAAAACCATTATTTCTTATCCCCTTGTGCTCGGAGCTATCTATTGTCTGATCTACTACCTCGGAAGCTATTCCATTCCCATGAGTATCATCATAATTATCTGGGGGGCTGTATTTACCGGCGGCCTGATTGTAAGTCAAACTTGGTTAACTTCCGAAGCCTCAGAAGCACCTGAATTTGCTAATAGTCTGTTTGTCTCCTTTGGAAACCTAGGGATTACGATTGGCACCACCCTAGGCGGATGGTTTCTGTCACAGATGGGAACACACCTGATTGCTTGGAGTGGCGTATTGTTTCTCGTGCTTGCGTCTGCATGCATCGGGTTGAAAATCAAGTTGTTTGGTTCAAAAAAAGGATTCGAAACCTCTACTGAGTAAAAAGTGAACAACGGTCTATCTCGTCCATTCAAAAATTGCCGTTGCTCAAATTATTGAGTAACGGCAATTTTTATCTAAGATACTACTTAACTTTTTCTTCATCTTTTAAAATTATTATTTTGTATGTTTCATCTGTAATTTCAAATGTGTCCGTGATAGATATTTCAATATCATTAAATCTAGCTTTCAAATTGGTTTGAAGTTCATTTACATCGGGCAGGTTTGTTACAAATAGGTATAGATCATTTATCTTCAAGCAATCGACATCTACATCCATTTCAATTTTTGTTAAATCTTTAAGCCTTCTGTCAATATTTTCAACTCTGCAAATGATTTTGTCACCATGATCCATACCAACCTGTTCTTTTCCGAACCTCTCTTCGTATTCTTCTCTCTGTCTATGGGCTTCTTCTAATCCAAGCTTTGCTATTAACCCACCTTGAACCAAACTATATTGTCTACTAAAAAGTTCAGAAAGGCGTCTGAAATTGGGGGTTCCAGCTTTAAAAATATATACTAACTCGCATAACAGGGTTCCAATATCACTTTCCATAAGAATTGTTCTTAACTGTTTCCATTCCTCAGCAAGTTCATACCATATATCTTCATCTGAATCAATAAGCATTCCAACCTTATGAAATTCTTCTTTGTAATAAAGGAAATTCCTTTTGACGTTTTTATTTATAGACATTGAAGATCCCTCACTCTAATATTAAATCGACCGTCCAAGGTCCCCAAAGTTTTACTAATAGTTTTAATTCTTTTGCTTTATTAGGGACCTTAAAATCAATATTTTCTGTAACATTCTCATTATGGGAAAGAGATTGAATTAATTTATTTATAGAAACTGGTGTGTATTCCCTTTTACCTGAATCTCTTAGAACAAATGAATTAGCATCTACATGTAAAGGATCTTTATCAAAATTTAGAACACTTATATTTACGGAAATATATTTGTACAATGAGTCTTGCTTTTTTATTGTTGCTTTGTTGACTGTCCATTTAAAAGGGCTGTTAATAATTTCTTCACCAAATTCAACAATTCTGTTTGGATCATACGGGGTATCCTTTATATATAAAGGCCTCTGGCTAAACCAAATTATGACTAGAATTACTGGAATAATCAGTAGAACTATTATTGTATTTATAAACAACCTTTTCATCACTCTAATAACCCACTTTCCCCTAATTAAGCAAATTTTTAAATACACTATTCTCCATAATCATGCTCTGGAAGACCACCAACATCAAGATAAATAGGTTTCATAAATGAAACATTTTCTTCCAGTTCACATTGTATTATATAGACAATTCAAACTTATTAAAAATAATAAAAATATGGAGTGCCCAACTCCATACCTAACTTTTAGCACTCCAATAATAACCATAATTAAGGTTAACGAAAAGATAAAGAAAGGTATGTAAACTAAATTTCAGAAGATTATTAAATTGGGGGGTGTGCATTATAAATTTTGTTAAACAGATAAGTGTCCTAATTATCGTTATGTTAACAATTATAGGTCTATTATATAGTTGCCAGAAGGGATTATTTGATAAAAGCTACTCTTATGATCCTAATCGAATTTATGAGGTCGGAGAACTAATTAAAGATCCTCCTTTCGAATATAAAGTTAATGAAGCTTCAATAACGAAGCGAGATCATAAAAGCAAATATTTAACCATTAATGTATATCTTATTAATTATGATAGAGATGGAAGAACTTTTGAACCTACTATGTTTATCTTAAAAGATTCAGATAATAATACGTACAGACCTTACTCCACTGACAAAGTGACTGTCACTCTTGGTCATGGTCAGAGTATTACAGGGGGAATAAAATTTTTAGTCCCTGAAAACACACAAAAACTTAGATTGGAAATTAACACCCAAGGCCACATTAATAAGATCGATTTAAAATTATAACTAATATTAGTAAATTATATAAACAACCTAGCTAATGAAGTCGTTTGAATTGTTCTTCATTGGCATTTTTAACTGAGTCTTTTTCGAGGCCTGAGACCCGCCTTTTCCTTATAGGCTAAGCGCTTGTGTACCTGAATTAAGGGAGATGACCTCGAACTGCTCTCTTAAGAAGCCTTCGTTTCAGTCTTAAAGTTAATTTACTAAATAATCCCCAATCTCAAATTTCGATAGACCCATAATCCAATACCTTGAATTACAAAAGAAAATGACCAGTAAGATCAACATTCTGATCCTATGGTCATTTTCTTTTACTTATCTATCCTGTTACTTCCTATT
Organism: Paenibacillus zeisoli; assembly: GCF_003994465.1. Lineage (GTDB taxonomy): Bacteria > Bacillota > Bacilli > Paenibacillales > Paenibacillaceae > Fontibacillus > Fontibacillus zeisoli. The sequence goes on from NZ_RZNX01000003.1 coordinate 84,912, forward strand.
CTTACGATCATAGACACCCCCGAACGCGATTCCCAGAGCAACTCCAATAGTAATTCCGACAGCTATATTGTGCATAGTTACACCGAGTGCAGCTCCAAACGCAATCCCTATGGCCAATCCTCTTCCCATGCTTTTTCTTCTCATCCTGGCAGCACCTCACTTTATTTGTTAGTCTGCTGTTGGGCTATCAGAAATCTATACTTTCTTTAGACCTTTTCTCTTGCTCAACTGGACAAGGATATAGATGTTCCCGACTATCGTGATACCACTTATAATCCCTTTAAAGAAATCATTAATGGGCAGCTCATAATGATTCGTTAATATCAACGTATTAGTGAGACAGAGCATTAGCATGATCAGCAGAAAAAACTTCTTGGTCATCTCAATTCCTCCCTTAGATCTTATAAGCCTGCATAGCCTTGCGGACTTCCTTCCAAGTAGGACGCTTACCGTACATCAATACCCCGGTGCGGTAGATCTTGGCGGATAGCCATCCGAACACGAAGATTGAGACAAGCAGGATCAGGAGCGATAAGCCAACCTCCCACATCGCTACATCTCCAAGGCCCACACGGATCAGCATCGATACCGGGGAGGTGAATGGGATATAGGATGCGATTTTGAGGATCATGGAGTTAGGAGATGAAGCACTGAAGGTTCCAATGTAGAACGAAGCCAGGCTGATCATCGTAATCGGCATAACCGCTTGACCCAGGTCTTCGGTTCTGCTGACCATAGAACCCACAGCAGCGAACAAAGTTGAGAACAGCATATATCCGAGTACATAGAACACTAATCCATAGAGCAGCACACTGAGATCAAGCTGATTGATATCAATATTTAGCTGACTGAACGCTTCGCGGTTATGAGGCAGCATCACGTTGATCGCAATTACTGCTCCGAAGATACCGATCTGCAGGATCCCGATCAGGAACATACCTACAATTTTGCCGAACATTTGGGTTAACGGAGACACACTTGTAATCAGAATTTCCATAATCCGCGAGCTCTTCTCAGAAGTCACTTCCGACGCAATCATATTCCCGGTCATCATGGTCGTCATCCAGAACAGCACGATCATAATATAGACGAACACATAATTTGCACCGGTCTGCTTACCCTTGCCAGATGCCTCTGTACCGCCCTGACCCTTAATCTGCTGGGCGTCGATTTGAACCGGCTGGTTCAATGCCGCAACCTGGGCATCACTCAGAGATCCTTTGGTGATATACTGTGTTTTCACAATTTGCAGTCCGCTTTGCAGGGCATTTTGAAGACCCATGTCGAGACTGCCGGCCTTGGAGGTATACACAGCTTCCGGGAACTGTCCCGCCGGAGCGTCCTTGAACTGTAAATACCCGTCAATCTTCTTATCCTCAATATCTTTGCTAAGTGCCTTCTCATCGGCTTGCTCATACTTCACCAGCTTAAAGCCGGCCTTTGGCTGACTCGCGGCGAACTGCTCTAGTCGAAGGGCAATCTCGGATTGACTCCCGTAGATGAGTCCGATCTTTGTCTCTTTATTGCCATCATCGCCAGTGAATAATTTGATCAGATAAGGAACGTTAACCCCAATCGTAACCAGTAGTGCGAATATAATCGTCGTAATCACAAAAGCCTTCGTTCTCACCTTATTCCAAAATGTAAAACCAATTACCGTACCCAGCTTATTCATTGGATTCACCCACCTCTTGGATAAAGATTTGGTTAAGCGTCGGTTCTTTAATCTCGAAATGTTCTACTTCACTCTGCTGCATTGCCATATTCAAAATCTCTTTTGCGGCCGCAACGTTGTTAATATGTATCAGGTAGCCGCGTTCACGCTTCTCTACACTTTGCACACCCTGTATCTTCTCAATTCCTGTAACTTCGCCTATGGTGTTAAGTACAATCTGCTCTCTAGGGTAACGCTGCTTAATCTCTCTAATATTGCCCTGCAATACTGGATTGGAACGGTGAAGAATCGTAATCCGCTGACACAGCTCCTCGACGTGTTCCATTCGGTGGGTGGAGAACAGGATGCTGGTACCGTTATCGCGAAGCTCCTTCACGGTAGACTTAAGAATTTCCACATTCACCGGGTCCAGACCACTAAAGGCCTCATCCAGAATCAAGATCTTCGGACGGTGAACAACGGCTGCGATAAAGCCCATCTTCTGCTGGTTCCCTTTGGACAGCTCTTCAATCTTCTTGTCGTAATACTCCGGCACCTCGAACCGGTCCAGCCAATACCTTAGACTCTTGTCGGCATCCTTGGCTGACATCCCGCGCAGGCGGGCCAAGTAGTTAATCTGATCACTGACCTTCACCTTTGGATACAAGCCCCGCTCTTCCGGCAGGTAACCCATGCCGTGCTGGAGCTCGCTGCTGTATTCTTTACCATGATACTGAATGCGTCCTCCATCCGGGTAAATAATCCCCAGAACCATCCGCATCGTCGTGGTCTTCCCGGCGCCGTTCCCGCCCAGCAATCCGTAGATCTCGCCTTCTTTCACATCTAGCGAGACCCCGTTAACGGCTGTCTTCTCCCCATACTGCTTGAACAGATTGTCAATTACCAAAGGTTGTGTCATTAATATTCTCCCCTCTTCCATTTGATCTCTTCAGGCAATTCGCCCTTCATCCATAGCGTTAGAATATCTTCCAGCTCAAGTCCCCGGCTCTTCAATATACTAACACCGCGGTTCACCAAGATGTCTTCAAGCTCTGCCAAATTCTGTACCAGAAGCCGCCAATTCGACGGGCCATCCTCGTGAATTTCAAGAATATCCGGCAGCCCTTCGAGCTGGGCTCTGTCTGTTCGAACCCACAGCTCCTTCCAGTTCCCCATCAGCACATCCTTCTCCACCATGCCCTTGACCTCACCTTGATGCACCAGCACAATATAGTCGGCCAGGCGCTTCACTTCATCCACGATGTGGGTGGAGAGCACAATCGTGATCTCCTCTTCCTCGAGGCAGCTGCGGAGCACGTCAATCATATGCTTCCAGGCAAAGGGATCCAGTCCAGATGAAGGTTCATCCAGCAGCAGCAGCTTGGGCCGGCAGGCTAATGCTGCCGCAATCTCGAATTTTCGCCGCTCCCCCTTGGACATTTTGTTCAGCTTCACCTTCTCAGGCACCTCGAAGCGTCTCAGCAGTTCCTCCAGCCGCTGCTGGTCCCATCTCGGATACCAACGGGCTCTGAAGGCTGCTGCTTCCTCGGGAGTCTTATAATTCTCTTCATACAGAGGAACCTCGGGCACATAACCAATCAGCTGTCTAAGCTCTGTTGGCAGCACCCCTGGTGCGCTCTTACCGAACCAGCTCAGCTCCCCTTCGTCCGGATGCAGCGTCTGAAGAATAAGATTCATAATCGTGCTCTTCCCGGAACCATTGGGTCCAACCAATGCCACCACATAACCGGACGGTATTTCCAGATTCAGTGGACCTATCGGCTTTCGCCTTCCGCTCTTGCGGATCCCGTTCATCTGTACGGCCAATGCTTCTATCACTAGGAATCTGCCTCCTTCTGATTGCTATGGTATTTCTTCTTCAGGATTTGTAAAAACAGCTCCTTAAGCTCGTCTTCTCCGTATTGAACGGCAAGCCCTGCGTCAACAGCCGCCTCCACCGCTTCCTGCACGACGGTCCTGCGGTACTCACTACGTTCGCCCTGATCCACCTTGGCTACGAACGTACCTGTTCCCTGCCTAGTTCGTAGAAATCCTTCGTTCTCCAGATCTTGATATACGCGCCGAATTGTAATCACGCTGCAGTTCAGACTTCCTGCGAACTCCCTGATGGAAGGAAGCAGCGTCCCTTCCTCAATCTGCTCACTGACAATGAGCGAGCGAAGCTGTGTCTTGATCTGGTGATACAAAGGCTCGGCGCTGTTCTCATTAATTTGAATGGGAATCCACACCCTTCGCACCTCACCTTCAGTTCTCTAAGTCAATTATGTTTGTTATATGTGCAGCGGGACTGAAGGCTCTAAATGATCGTCACCTATGGCTTAAGCCAAATCCCTGAAGGCCATCTTCCGGAGCGTAATCCGGCAGATCAGAGCTAGAACCAGTCCTCCTACCACCAAGGCCCCCCACATTAAAGGAGAGAGAAGTCCATATTGCATCGAATATTCCATCACAAAGCGAACCAGATTGCCCCCGTTCATATAGATTACGAAAGCCAGGCAGGCGACCAGGAAATTAACGATAATGCTGGCCCACATGTAAATAACGCCCCGCTTCAGGAATTCATAGTAGATGTAACTGCCGGTCATGAGCAGCCCATAACCTACCCAGGTAATCACAAAAGAAATATAGCTGACCGCGCTCATCTCCACCCAGTAGGAATAGGACATAACCAGCATGAAGCCAAAGAAAATTACATTATTGAGTACCAGAGCGAATAACAAATGAATGATTCTACTGCTCATGATGAATTTCAGCGGTATGGGAAGAATCCGATAGTAGTACAGCATTTTCGTATAGGAATCATCTTTAAGGTAACGAAATCCTCTACGGCAGAATAGAAAGCCGGTAAGCGGAACAAGCAGTAGAAGCATGAAATCAGGCAGGGGATCAATGGGGTCCCTGTCACCCCTAGTGAACAAAAAGCTGGTTGTCAGGCCCATATAGAGCATGAAGACGACATTCCATAAGAGATAGAGCGGCGCACTCCTTAAATTGTTCCAAAAAATAAACCAACCTTCTCTCCACGTGTTCAATCCAAATCAACCTTTCTTGTCTTGATGTAAAAGATCTGTTCTGTAGGGTACAGTGTGTAAGTACATCTGCTGTATTGTTTACTGTGTATCCTGTGTGCTTAGTGTGTATATCTTTATACACAGTATAATGTCCAGAATTAACCATGTCAACGAGTCTTTTGTAAAATTTCTACAAAAAAAAGAGACTGGCGATGATCTCGCCTGTCTCTTATCATTCAATCCCTTAGCTTATAGAATTTTACCTATGTCCCAAAAATCGTATCAATCATCGACTTGGTGTGCCCGCCTGGATACAGCACATACAGCAGGACATATACAGCTACACCGGTGATCGCGGTGAAGAACCAGATCACGGCCGTAACCCGGCCCCATTTGCGATGTTTGGCGAGTCTCTCCTTGAAAGCAAGAACGATCGTCGTCAGACCAAACACAGCGGCAACCGTGGCCAGAATAATGTGGAAAATCAAGAAGATCTGATAATAGATCGCCAGATCAGCCGGACCGCCCCAGTTCGTATTTCCGATTAATATGGTCCGGGACGCATAAATGATGAAGAAGATCAGTGCCGCCACAGCTCCGGCAAGCATCACCTTCTTATGGGCCTCTCTTCTTCCTTTAATAATGAGTCCCCAACCAATAGCAACCAGGATCGCACTAATTACGATAAAGGAAGTGCTGATTGTGGGAAACAGTGTATACACATCCATCTTAACTTCATCCTCCTGTTCGGCTTACCGCTAATTCGGATCTGCTGTCTAGCAGCACCCTGATCAGCATATCTACATGGATTGAACTAAAGTTATGCTTTCTTCAGCTCATTTCCATATACTTCATCATCCTTATTCTCCTGCTTGTACCAATTCCTGAATACTACAGCAAGCATCGATGCAAAAATAATTTCCTGTATGAACTTCATTACAATCCCGCCCACCTGCTGGTCAACATGGGGATCCATGTAAGCAAAGTAGCCCGGTCCGCCAAAAGTCCGCAGAAGCATGGTTGTATCACCTGACACGCAGTAACCCATGGCCTTGGCCCAGACGGTCGGGTCATTGTAAGTCGCATAGAGACTGGTTGACGAGAAGATAATCAGTCCGCATGCCGGGGTAAGCAGTACCATATTGATCGCAATATAGGCCATCTTCTTCAGCCCTTTGGTCTCCGAATATTCCGGAAGCGGGTTCACCAGCGTCCACCACATCAGAATCGCAGACGCGAACAAGACCACGTAATACAGACGATGAATTCCAAAGTGAAGCATGACGTAATCATGGATTGCAGGAATATGGTAGAACGAGAACAATCCGTTGAACAGCACGGCTGCTACAATCGGATGAGCCAGAAAAGACAGCTTACGCAGCGGATTGTACTTTAGAATTCCTCTCCAAGCCCAATCCGGGATTCCCAGCATCAGGAGCGGCGGAGCTATGAGATAGGTCAGTGCCATGCTGAGCATATGGAAGCTGAACATGATGTGGCCCATCAGGCTGATGGGGCCGCCTTGAGCCAGATAGATCACGAGCATTCCGGATACAAAAGCAATCTTCTTTCCTGTGCTTACAGGGCTGCCGTTCTTGAACCGCTCACTGAGCGGACCCATGAGCAGTAAATAGCCTGCTGTAATCAGAAGAATAGCTGCCATGAACAAAGGGCTCCACAAATCTCTAAAGCTGAAATATTCTAATCCCAGCATACCAAAACCTCCTTATCTGCTGGCACGGATTTACTGTCGATTGTGTGACAAATGTCTCACTGAACAAAAAAGAGGGGGCTGTAACCCAGCCTCCTCTCTATTTTACCACCAAACCCAGTATAAAGCTGTAATCACGGCTGTTCCGGCTACGAAGAATCCGAAGGCCATGAACAGGATCGGGATCATGTGTCCCTTGTCTTTGAGGTGCATCCAGTAACCTAACTGAACGAGCACCTGCAGGACGGCCATTACGACCAACAAGATGATCGTAAATGAGGCGTTCACTCCACCTGCAGCAACTGCCGCAAAGGCAATCAGGGTAAGCACGATGGAGAAGATAAAGGCAATTACGTGTTTCTGGGGACCTTCTGTACGGTGTCTATGTCTCACCGCACTGCCTTGATTCGTATTATGTTCTGACATGTCTTAACCCACCTTCCCAAGGAGGTATACGACGGTGAAGATGAATACCCACACGACGTCGATAAAGTGCCAGTACATCGCGGATACATAAATTTTCGGTGCTGTAACAACGGTCAGACCCTTCTTGGCCAGCTGACCAATCAGCAGCGAGATCCATACAACCCCGAACAAGACGTGCGCACCGTGGAAGCCGACCAGCGTATAGAACGCTGAACTGAACGCACTCGTCGTCATGCCGAATTTCTCGTGGTTCACATACTCCGCGAACTCGTATATCTCAAGTCCCAAGAAGCCAAGTCCGAGAATAACCGTAACGATCAACCATAAGGATAACGATTTGCGATTCCCTTTATGCATCGCCTGGATGGCGAATACACTTGTCAAACTACTTACCAGGAGGATGAAGGTCGCCGCTGCAACTGTAGGCAGCTTGAACAGCTCATCCGCGCTAGGACCGTCAGCAATCTGCTCCCGAAGTGCAAGGAATGTGGCGAAGAGTGTTCCGAAGAGAACCGATTCACCGCCTAGGAACAACCAGAAAGCAAGTACTTTATTGCGGCCTTCAAGTGTGGCTTTCTCCGGTTCATGGGGAAGAGCCGATGTCACCTGTTCAGCATGGGGTGCACTCATGCTTTGACCCCCTTCTCTGTAGTTTCCTCTGGATCGATATGCCAGCCGTGATCATCATACAGCGAGCGGATCGCCATGCAGACGAAGGTAACTATCAGACCAAGGCCAACTACCAAATATTGATGATACATAAATCCAAGTCCTGCAACAAAGATCCCGACTGACATGACAAATGGAAGAATAGAAGCCGATGGCATATGGATCGGGCCGACCGGTTCTGCCGGGGTCATCTCCGTATGTCCAGCCATCTTCTCTTTCCAGTAAGCATCAAGCCCACGCACAAGTGGAGTCTGCTTGAAGTTATATTCTGGAGGAGGGGATGGAATGGACCATTCCAGTGTACGTCCGTCTTCCCATGGATCGTTAGGCGCATCTGCAGGTCTTCTTGTAGTCACTACTACGTTGAGCAGGAATACGAGAACACCAACACCCATCATCAGAGCACCCACTGTACTTACCAAGTTCAAAGTATCAAAGCCTTGACCAGGCAAATAAGTAAAGATACGGCGCTGCATCCCCATCAGACCCAGGAAATGCTGTACGAAGAAGGTCAGATGGAAGCCGATAATGAAGAACCAGAAGCCGATTTTGCCAAGCTTCTCATCAAGTACACGACCGAACATCTTAGGCCACCAGTAGTGAAGGCCAGAGAACAATCCGAGGACCAGACCACCTACGATAACATAGTGGAAGTGTGCAACTACGAAATACGTATCATGGAACTGGTAATCCGCAGGTGCAGATGCAAGCATAACCCCTGTAACCCCACCCATAACGAAGGTAGGAATGAAGCCGGATGCATACAGGTTAGCTGACGTGAACCGGATTTGCCCTCCCCACAGGGTGAAGAGCCAGTTAAAGATCTTGATTCCCGTAGGAACCGCAATCAGCATGGTTGAAATTGAGAACAGCGCATTCGCTACCGGACCCATCCCGGTGGTGAACATGTGGTGAGCCCATACCATGAAGCCCAGGAAGGCAATCAGGATCGTAGCGAACACCATCGAGCTGTAACCGAACAGGCGCTTACGAGCAAAGGTAGGAATAACATCGGAAATGACGCCAAAGGCCGGCAAAATAAGTATGTAAACCTCAGGGTGTCCGAAGATCCAGAATATATGCTGCCAGAGAACCGGGTTACCGCCATTGCTGACTTCGAAGAAGTTAGCGCCGAGGATCCGGTCAAAGCTTAGCAGGACAAGTCCCACTGTAATGGCAGGGAAAGCAAATAGAATAATGGCTGAAGTAATAAATGCGGTCCATGTGAACATCGGCATCCGCATGAAGGTCATTCCCGGTGCACGCATCGTAATGACGGTAGCCAGGAAGTTGATGCCCCCGATCAGCGTTCCGAGACCCGCGATCTGAAGACCCACGGTGTAGAAGTCTACCCCGTGCGTACCGCTGTAAGCTGTAGTGGACAACGGCGTATATGCCGTCCAGCCGGCATCCGGCGCTCCGCCCATCATCCAGCTGATGTTCAGCAGAATTCCGCCGAACAGGAACGTCCAGAAGCCAAGTGAATTCAGAAACGGAAACGCAACGTCACGCGCGCCGATCTGAAGCGGAACCACCGCGTTCATCAAAGCGAAGATGAGTGGCATAACGCCAAGGAAGATCATTGTGGTACCATGCATGGTTATAAGTTCATTAAAAGTCTGAGCCGAAACAAAGTCGTTCATGGGTTTAATAAGCTGCCAGCGGATCATCAAGGCTTCGATTCCGCCGATTCCGAAGAATAAAGCCCCGGCAATTAAGTACAGGATGCCGATTTTCTTGTGGTCAACGGTAGTTAACCAGTCCATCAGCCCCGTATGGCGCTTGACACTGTGAGCGTGAGCCAAGGTTTGTACCCCCTTTAAAAATTCCTATCCAAGTTGCGCCGTGCGGTAAATCATTGGGTCTTTAATTTTGAATTTGCCAAGTAGTCGGCAATTGCGTCAATTTGTTCATCCGTCAGCTTCAGATCCTTCTTCGGATTCGGCATTTTGTTGCCCGGTTTCACCGCTTGAGGATCTTCGAGCCAAGTCTTGAGGTTTTCTTTCGCTGTACCGTCCGTGCCGTTAATCAGAATGCTGGCTACCGATTCACGTCCACCGATTCCTGTCAGGTTCGGTGCGGACGGACCGCCCTCGCTGCCAATCGCATGGCAAGTCAGACACTGATTCTTGAAGACTTCTGCGGTAGCCTTGTCTTCAGGCATGGCCACAGGCTCTTTCATGGCCTTCACCCAGCTGTCGAACGAAGCCTGACTAACTGCTTTGACCTTGAATTCCATAAGACCATGGGATTGACCGCAAAGCTCAGCACATTTACCCAAGTAAACGCCTTCTTTATCTGCAGTGAACCAGGCGTTATTGATCGCGCCTTCAGGGTTTGTATCCGTCTTACCTGCCAGAGAAGGAACCCAGAATGAGTGAAGCACATCTGCGGTTTTCAATTGGAAAGCAATTTTCTTACCTGTAGGGATAACCAAATCCTGAGCTGTAGTTACACCATAATCAGGATAGTTAAATTCCCACCAGAACTGGTGCGAAGTCACTTTCACTTTCACCGCGTTCTTGTCATTCCAGTAATTCTCACCATAAGAGAATACCTTTTGAACTGTTGCAACCCCCAGAATAAGAACCAGTACCAGAGGAATTACTGTCCAGAGCACTTCAAGCTTGAAGTTACCTTCCACTTGTTCAGGAATGTCTGTCTGTCCCGGTCTACGGCGAAAGCGTACCCATACATAAGCCGCAATACCGAACACAATGAGCAGAACGACAATCATAATTGCAATGGAAAGCTTCATTAAATCAAATTGCCCTTGTGCTACAGGTCCCTGAGGTCTTAATGCAGACAAATCCTCGCGACCGCAAGCGGACAATAACAGCACCAGCCCCGCAAATAAAGGAAGGAGCCGTTTCACAGCCTGCCACCGTTTCATCATTGATCTACCCCACTTTTAACGTTTGTCTTCCGTTTGTAGTCACAAGTACCCTTTCCCCATAATCAGGAAACAATCGACTTGCTCTATCACGGAAACTGCTATCCTGTCAATTCGAACAATCACTAATTAAATATATGATTAGTACACAATTTTGTCAATGATTCAAGGGTAGTTCACAAATTGTTCAAAATTCCGAAAAGGCGCGTCATCACTGGGTTTGCAAGCGATTTCAACCATTTCCTTTTGGTCATGCCCTCCTCCTGACCTGGTCTTGACAAGCTCTTTCCGAACTAAAAATGCTAGCTTCAAAATATGACATTTTTCTTAACTTTCCTCCCATTTGCACAAAAATGAAAGATAAAAAAAGAGAGTCGCCTCTCTTTTTCTCATTCAGTCAGTATATAAGGCCCCTCTTCCAGAATCGCCACCGTATGCTCGAATTGGGCACCCAGTGAACCATCCGCCGTCCGTATGGTCCAGCCATCATCTTCCCAGAATACGGCGCCGGTCTCGCCTATGGTGACTACAGGCTCAACCGTAATCACCATACCGGGCCTTAGCAGGGTGCCCGTACGCGGACTGCCGATATTGGGCACGTCCGGCGGCTCGTGAAGCTTCCTTCCAATTCCGTGGCCGACCAGCGGAGTGACAATACCGAGCCCGGCATTCTCAACTACTTGCTGCACCGCATAACCAATATCTCCCGTTCTTCGGCCGGGTACAGCCTCATGGATCCCGGCATACAGCGCTGCATGCGCCTTGTCCAGCAAATACTGCCCGGCAGGACTGGCCTCCCCGATTGCATAGGACCAGCCTGAGTCCGCCAGCCACCCATCCTTGTTCACTACGATATCAATCGTAACCAGATCCCCAGCCTCCAGCGGCCGGGAATCCGGGAACCCGTGGCATACCACATCATTAACGGAAGCACACGTCGCGTACGGGAAGCCGCGGTACCCCTTTTGTTCGGGCGTAGCCTTATGCTTGATCAAAAAGGTCTCCACAAAAGCATCAACTTCAAACGTGGTGATTCCTGGGGCAAGCAGCTTCCTAATCTCCCGGTGGCACGCGGCGAGAATCCGTCCCGCCTCCCGCATCCGCTTGATTTCTTCCTTTGTTTTGAGGCTTACTTTCAAAAGCGCGTCCCCTCCCTCCTGCTCTTACTTCACTCCTTACAAAGTGATCTAATATATGTATGCAGGATAAGAAAAAAAACCGCCTGTCCGCAGGCGGTTTGGGGTATGTCTATATGGTAGTGTTGCGTTAATTCTTCGTTGTTCCAGGTGATCAGGAAACGGAAGAGTCCAATTTGCCCATTTCATGCTCAACCAGATGCGTAAGTTCTTCTTCATAGCCACCCATAATACGGTATTTACGGACATATTCCTTGACAAATTTCTTGGGGTCCTTTGGCCTGAAAATCCGTGTCATCTCCCGCAGACTTTCTTTGACTTCATTATGACCTTTCGTTGCCATAGTAATTCCCTCCCAGAACGCTTGTAGTTAATGCTCCGATTTTGAGAAAATGCCGAAAAAGATCTGCAAGTACTATCGTATGGTGGTTGTATACCGCTATTCGAGCTGGAGTGGAACCAACATGTTCTCACAGCCACCCGGCAAGCTTTCGCGAAAAAAATAGCCGAGCTAGCAGCGGTCCAGGAACATTACTCTGCCTTCCGGCAGGCATCTGACATGTTAAATACCCTTCTTAAGTCTTACTGAAACAAGCCTGGTAAGTCTCTTGTCACACAGACCGGTCTCTCTAGTATGAATCCGGTTTATGGAACGTCCTCCTATCCTTTTCCATTGTATCATATTCACCAAAGCGATTCAGCTTTCTTCATTTCGCACATTTTTGATGGGCGATACGGGAAAGAATTTGCATATAGTTTATTTATCGGGCAAGCTAGTGGTTAAAATAAGATTAGTACCCAAAATTGCGGCAGGAGGATAAAGATATCTATGAACCCGCTCACACCTATACTGGTCTCTTCCACTGCCTCAATCCCATCTTACCCGTCCGCACTGCCAGACGAGCTGGGTACTGACCCCGCGCTGCTGGATGCAGCCGATCAAGCAATCCAGCGCAAGTATCCCAGGATGCACAGCTTTCTTATCATCCGAGGCGGCAAGCTAATTTACGAGAAATATTACAATGGCCATCATATTTCCTCACTTCACGATCTTAGGTCTGCAACAAAAAGCTTTATGTCTATCCTTATCGGTATTGCCATGGAGCGGGGCGAGATGCTGGGGCTCGATAGTTCGGTATGGGAGCAAGTCAGTAAATATGCCCCTCCCAGGCCTGACCCGCTATGGAGTACAATAACGCTGAGACATCTCTTGACTATGACCTCGGGACTCTACTGGGAGACCGGTTCAAAGCTTGGAGAGCGGTTCATCCACCGGTTCCACAAAAGCCGCAGCTTGGCCAGGTTCATACTACGACTCCCCGTTCAGGAAGAGAGGCTGGGCGTATTTCAGTACAGGAGCACAGATTCTCACATGCTCTCGATTCTTTTGACAGAGATGACCGGGTTCAGCGCTTTCAGCTACGCGCAGACCCACCTATTCGGACCGCTCGGCATTCATCACGCTGGATGGTCAGCCAGCGCGGAAGGACATACTATGGGCCATATCGGACTTTCACTTACCTCTAGAGACATGGGCAAATTCGGTCAGATGTGCCTGAATGGCGGCTTGTGGGAAGGGAATCGGATCGTATCCGAAGAATGGTTGAAGCAGTCGTTCACGCCGCAGTCCGATCCGTACTTCGGGTATGGACGCTATGGCTATCAGTGGTGGAGCGGAGCTGAAGATGGAGTCCAATTTACATATGCTCACGGTCATGGGGGCCAACAGATCATTCTGATCCCCTCCCTGGATGCCGTCGTGGTATTTACGGCCGACAGCACGGTGAGCCGCTGGAGAAACCCCCGGCAGCTGCTGAAGAATTATATCATTCCCGCAATACGAACATAAGAATCGAACATTCAAGCCTTAGATGTCAGGAGGAGGAATTGATCTTTATGAACTCTAAATCACCAAAAATTATGGTGCTCTACGCAAGCTACGGGGATGGTCATTACCAGGCATCCAAGGCCATTGAAGCTTCTTTTCATCAAAAGGGTATTCATCATGTTATTCTTCTCGATCTGATGGCCATGGCACACCCTGTCATTAACGGGCTAACCAAATTCGTATATATGCAAAGCTTTAGGACTCTTCCCGCCGTCTATGGCTGGGTATATAACATTACCAAGGATATGCAGCCGGACACCCCTTTCTCCAATATCCTGCACTCGTTCGGGATGCGTAAGCTTGCGCAGATGATCACCGATCATGAGCCGGATCTAATTATTCATACTTTCCCTCAACTGGTTATGCCCAAGCTGATGAAGAAGACAGGCCTTTCTCTTCCGCTTGTTAATATTGTGACTGACTTCGACCTGCACGGTCGCTGGATTCACCCCGAGGTGGACCGCTATTATGTGGCTACAGAGGATCTCAGGAACGAAGCCGTCAGCCGCGGAATTCCAGAGCACCGTGTTCTCGCCTCCGGGATTCCCATCAAGCCTGACTTTGAACAGACCCATGAGCCGGATCCCCGATTTACAAGCAAGCTGGACTCCAGGAAGAAGACCGTGCTGCTTATGGCAGGTGCTTACGGTGTAATGCAGGGAATCCGGGATATGATTCAGCCTCTTGTGGATAGTGAGGAGTTCCAAGTTATTGCGGCTTGTGGCAAAAATACAGAGCTGCAGCGCATCCTCCAGGAACAGTACGGAGATAGACCGAACTTTCAGGTGTTCGGCTTCGTGAACGAGGTTGCCCGCCTGATGCAGACCTGTGACTGCATCATTACCAAGCCGGGAGGCATCACGCTGTCTGAATCACTGGCCAGCCGCCTGCCGATGTTCCTGTATCGGCCTGTGCCAGGGCAAGAGCTTAATAATGCCCTGTATCTGGAAAGCAAGGGCATTGCCTCCGTGGCTTACACGCCTTCCGCATTGGTTCACCAGGTAAAGGAGCTGTTCGCTGCTGAAGATAACTTATTACAAAGACAAGAACGAATTGAGCTGCTGCGGAGGCCCAACTCTGCGGATGTTATTGTGAATGATATTCTGGAACAATGGTTCTCCACAGAGGAGACGCCTGTGTCTGTGACAGCTGATGCTGAGCTGGCCCCAATGGGTGCCATCTAAGATAAAGGGAACGGTTCTGCACGGGCAGGCCAGACATAGAATGTAGAGAGAAGGACAAGTGGCTGACAGCCGCCCTTCATCCTGTATGTGAAGAAGGTGATTCCTTGTCGCCCTTTAGATCATCTACGGGTCTGCCCGAGAACCTGGCCGGCTTTCTCTGTTATCTCGTCCCTTTTGCAGGGGGTGCGATCATGCTTGCCCTGGAAAGACGCAGCCGTTATGTCATGTTTCATGCTCTTCAATCCCTTATCCTGTTCGGCTTATTGATCGTAGGTCATGTAGTGGCCGGGTTCGTCCCGCTGATCGGCGTACTCGCCGCCATGCTGCTTCAGCTAACCGGCCTTGTCTTCTGGATCCTGCTCATGCTGGCAGCCCTGCAGGGAAAGTTCTATAAGGTGCCCTATATCGGTCATATTGCTGAGGATCAAATGCGGCGGTTATAGCAGGAGCCGCAGCATCCTCATCCAGGATGCTGCGGCTCTTTGTCAATAAAGGTTCAATGAAAGCTATTTATTACGCACATCTGTCCTAACGACACCTACGTCTGAAGCATTAATTGCAATTGGATTGCCTCCTTGCCCTGTAGTAGCGGACGAGGATTGGCGGACACTAACAGCTATTCTCTTGTTCTTGAAGCCACTTCTTTTCACTCTGGACAACGTCATCACCCCCTTTAAGTCGCAGCGACCACGTTATCTTCGTTTTGCTTTCTTAAATATCTTCACATTTACGGCATTACTCGCGAGCACATTACCGCTTCGTGCCTTGGCATGGGTTGATTGGAATATCTTAATCACAATAAAGTTCTTCTTGCCTACCCGGTATTTATATGTTTTCACCCTGGATCGAACCATTTCCACTCACCTCGATTCAGTAATAATTCATAAGTATGTCAGAATAGGACTTGTTGTCTTGGCGAATAAACAAGTCTCAACAAAAAGGCTGGATAAGACGCATTTTAGATGTTTATATTGATGAAAACTGTGATACTACGGGGATGAACTGAGTTCTCGTTTGTATGCAACAAAAAAGCCGCAGATCCCGACTAAAGGATCTTGCGGCTTATGATTTGAGTAGTAAGCTTAGGCAATAGAAGATTCTTGACTTTCAGCGCCCGAAGGTTCGCCGGGAGATGCTGGGGAGGATGCATTGGAAGCACCGCGCATCCCATTGAATAACAGATTCATAATAATGGCCGTTACACTGCCCGCCACGATGCCGTTATCCACGAGAATACGCAGCCAGCTTGGAAGCTGGTCGAACAGGGTTGGCACCGTGGTAACTCCAAGACCCATCCCAACCGAGCAGGCAATAATCAGCAGATTCTCATACCGGTTCAGGTTCACCTGGTCTCCGAGCATCCGAATGCCGGAGGAGAGGACCAGGCCGAAGAGGGACACCATCGCTCCGCCAAGCACAGATGTTGGAATGATCTGAGTAAGTGCGGCAATCTTCGGTACGAAGCCAATCAGAACAAGCAGGCTGCCGGCTACAACAATGACGTCGCGGGTCTTCACGCGGCTCATTTGGACAAGGCCGACATTTTGCGAATAGGTGGTGTAAGGGAATGAATTGAAGAGTCCACCCAGCATAATGGCAAGACCTTCAGCCCGGTAGCCCTTGGCGAGGTCTTTCGAGGTCACTTCTTTGTCAACGATTTTGCCCAGTGCAAGGAATACGCCTGTTGACTCAGCTACGCTGACTATTGCAACCAGAATCATCGTCAGAATTGCGGATACATGAAAGGTCGGTACCCCGAAATAGAGCGGCTGAACCGCGTGGAACCAGCTTGCTTTAAGCACAGGAGTGAAATCCACCTTACCGACAAGAGCCGCGACCACAGTTCCTATGATGAGGCCTAACAGGACGGAGATCGAACGCACAAATCCTTTTGCAAAACGATTGAGCAGAATAACAAGCAGAAGGACACCAAAGCCCAGCGCTAAATTCAGCGGACTTCCAAAGTCCGGATTCTTACCCGGATTCCCGCCACCAAGATCACCCAAGGCTGTAGGAATCAGGGTCACCCCAATAATGGTAACCACCGAACCCGTAACTACCGGTGGGAAGAAGCGGATGAGCTTGCTGAACACTCCCGCGAACAGGAACACGAACAACCCGGAGGCAAGAATTGCGCCATATATGGCGGATACGCCCATTCCCTTCTCGGTTCCAATCGCAATCATCGGGGAGATCGACTGAAAGGCACATCCAAGCATAACCGGGAGCCCAATCCCGAAATATTTGTTCCCCCATACCTGAAGCAGAGATGCCACACCGCAGGCAAGCAGATCAATAGCGATTAGGTAGGTCAGCTGCTCTTGGGATAATCCTAGAGCACCGCCCACAATTAGGGGTACGATGACCGCACCGGCGTACATAGCCAGCACATGCTGAATACCCAGTGAGAAGGTCTGCATGGGATGTCTGTTTTTCTGAAAAATCCGTTCTCTTGCCATGATGAATAGGCCTCCTAATTATGAAATAACTTCTTCTGCAAAAGTCACTGTTCCGTTCTCCAGCGAGGCTACACGTACCAAGGACTCCACCTGGTAGCCCGCCTCCTGTAGCAATCTGCCTCCCGGCTGGAATGCCTTCTCGATCACAATGCCAATACCGGCTACCTTCGCGCCGATCTGCTCCACAATACGGGCCAGTCCGAACGCAGCCTCTCCGTTAGCGAGGAAATCGTCAATAATGAGCACCCGGTCTTCCGGGCACAGGAACTTCTTCGATACCGTAATCTCGTTTGTCTCCTTCTTCGTGAAAGAGTATACTTTCTCGACCAGGATGTTATCCCGAAGCGTTAACGACTTATGCTTGCGAGCAAAAATCATCGGTACACCAAGCTCCAGGGCAGTCATAATGGCCGGAGCAATACCTGAAGATTCGATCGTCAGCACCTTTGTAATCTGCTCACCGGCGAAGCGCCGTGTGAATTCCCGTCCCACTTCCTTCATAAGTACGGGGTCCATCTGATGATTCAGGAATGAATCGACCTTCAGTACCTGATCGCTTAACACGATTCCTTCTTCCATAACCTTATCTCTTAGCAGCTTCACTTCTTCTTCCCCCCCAAATTTCTGAACAACAGACCGGCTTGTTCCAGATCAATCCCAAAAAAGCCCACCCTCCAGTATCGGAGAATGGGCTAGAAACGGCGAAACCTATTCACTCTGGCACAGAATGAATAACGATCTGCCTTTCCCGTAGTCCGATCATTTCCGGTGATCTGGTAGAAACGTGCAGGCCCATTCCTGCACATATACGAGAAGATATGAATCATTTCTCTATGAAAAAAAGAAATGAAAATATAAAATTTATGTTTCATTCAATGTTAGAAGTATAACTTAAGAAATGCCCAGAAATAAAGAGGAATTTCGTGGACTTTGTGATTTTTTTGCAAATTACGACAATATTCTTCCCTAACACATCCTAAAATTTTACTGTAAAAGACACTATTGCCCAAGGAGAACATTCATGTACAATAAACAGCATGGACTTTAAGTTATGGAAAACTTCTGCATTTGATTGAAGGAGAGAGACGAGAATGGGTTTTATTAAAGAATTCAAAGAATTCGCGGTAAAAGGGAATGTCATCGATCTGGCCGTCGGGGTGATTGTAGGGGCAGCTTTCGGGAAGATCGTTACTTCCCTGGTCAATGATATCATCATGCCTCCGATCGGCAAGATTCTGGGCAATGTGAACTTCAAGGACCTGTACTATCCGCTGGATAACGTGGGGTCTCCTTGGCCTTCGCTTGCTGAGGTTACTACCAAAGGCAAGTCCGTCATTGCCTACGGTCAGTTTATCAACACCTTGATTGATTTCCTTATCGTATCTTTATGTATCTTCATGTTAGTTAAAGGCATTAACTTCATCCGCCGTGCGGAAGAGAAGAAGCCGGAGCCAGAGAAGACCACCAAGGAATGCCCTTATTGTATGTCCGACATTCCGGCCAAAGCGACTCGGTGTGCGCACTGTACTTCGGAGCTGGAGGCCAAAGGTACAGAGCTGGCGTAATCAGGAACTAACGAAAAAGGCCAACCTATCCAGGTTGGCCTTCTCTTTAAATATGACAGCAATCCTGTCCTTAAGGTTCTAAAGCGGCTTGGATTGCGGAGGCAGCAGATTAGAGATGACCGACTTTAAATTACGGTCCTCCACGTACGTGTCTTCCCCGGTATCCAGATTACGAATACGAATCTCCTTATAATCTGCGTTCGCATTCAGCGGAGTAAATACCAGCTTATCTTTGTCAGAGAGCCTCAGCTCATAACCCATATCCTTGAACATGCCGAGAAAATCAGCCTCCGTGGGCGCTTTACCCGCCTCCAGCATAATCAACCCCCGCAGTTCTTTGACTTGGTCCGGATGAACCACATCAAAATGCACGATACACTCCATCTTCAACACTCCTTGGTCGTTTCTAGAAGTCTACCCTAATATAGATTAAATTAATGCGATGTGCGTTAGTTCACTGCTAAACTGCCATGAGCTTATATCTGTTCTGATCCGCAGCTCGGGCACCACTTGCTCCCCTTTGCAATCGGCGCCGCACAGATCTGGCAGTTCGTAGTCTCAAGTGGAGCATCCGCATCCACGTACGCTTTCTCTTCCGCCGGATATGCCGAATGTGCCTGCTTCTCCTGTTCCGGCTCCTGATCAGGACTCAGCACATTCTCTTTCCATGTACGGATACGCCGGTCCAGTTCGAGCTGCCGCTCCCGTTCCCGCTCCAGCTCACGCAGGCGGCGTTCTTCCTCCTCCGGACTCAGCCGATCACGCTGCTGCGAGACATATTCGGGTTCCAGAATAATCGGATCCAAGTCAATGGATTTCTTCTCCTGGTATGTAGGGGCTGCTTCTTCCCGAGCTTCAGCTTCACTCTCAGACTCGACCTCTGGAGCTTTCCTTGCCGCCGTATCTCTGTCATAACTCTCCAGCTTCCGTCCGCAATAAGGACAGAAGATCGCTTCTTCAGGAACCACCTTGCCGCAAGCACACAATCTTTCATTGCGTAGTGAAGCGATCTTCAGTCTGACTTCATCTTTCTCTTCGTGCAGAAGATCACAGGTTTTGGCTAAATCCATCATTTCCTTCTCGGCTTTGGACATATCCGAATCACGGTATCCTTCATAGAAGACCTGCCCCATACGCTGGAAGTAAATCCCCATCTCACGTTCAATATTTGAAATTTGGTTATTTAGCTTGCTAATCTCAACCGCATTTTGCGCACGCTCAGTCGCTTTACCTGCACCCTTTTTAATTCGCTGCAAGAAATCCATAAACGTTCTCCTCCCATTTCCCCTAAAACCTTCCCTGAATTGAAAGGCGGCATCTGGCTTCTTTATTGTCTTAATACTCTTCACTATGAATTGAAACCGATATCCATGTCAAATTCCTAATATTTCATCCCATAAATGATTGACCTTAGCAAATCAGGCTTGTTCATGCCATATATCATTTATCCCATATATCATACCAGATTTCATCCTTTCTGGGAAAATGCGCTGATTCACCCACCTGAACCACGTGTATAAAAGTATAAAAATATCGGGAGTGAACTATGATGAATAATGCGAAGACGCGTTATTACGTTTCGGTCACACATCACCTCATTCAAGATGTCCAGAACGAATCGACAGAATATGAAGTCTACCTGGACGATGAAGAGCTCGGTCTGCTAAGAGATAAGCTGGATGACCTCTCCAAAGAGGATGAATACACGCTCAAGCGGGCACCTGTACCGTATAAATCGGCCGATAAGGACGAAGCCACAGATCTTTACAATGATAAGCTGATCGATGTCTATGAGTACCTGTATCAAATCGGTGACGAGAAGACAAGACATGCCATTGAAAGCCTCGGTGTACTCGGCAAGCTCGAGAATGCGGATTATGATCACAAAGGTTACGGCGAGGGTTCACCGACGAATAAATAACACCTCAGAGGTTAAAAAGAAGGGCTGGCTCTGCGAGATTTCTCGCGAAGCCAGCCCTGTTTATTATTCAAGCGAACAAGCCGTTTACCTCTAAGAGGATGAGGACTGCTGCGTGGCGGCCAGTCTTCTCGCCTGCTCCCGGGTCCGCTCCATCAGTCGGGCCTCGATACGCCTAACCCCTGCTGCCGCACCGGGAATCCCCGGCAGCAGCTCGGCCCAGGCCTGCGCATCAGCAGCAGGCTCGGCCTGCTCTTCCCCAGACGTCAAGATGACCTTGACGTCATGGAACTGCGGACCGGGCACATGCAGCCGGTCCTGCTCCGCCGCCTCGGCCAGCCATTCGGCCAGGCCGGGGCCTTGGCGCTCCGCGCGGCTGCCCGCTTCGCCCCGGCGGGCAGCTGCGGCCGGCAGTTCGGATGCCCCCGCAGGAGCATCCGAGGCCCAGGCCGCGAAGACGGCGCCCTGCAGGCGCTGCGGCGCAAGACCCAGCGCCGCCCAGCGCAGCGGCGGCGATGCAGTCCACTCCGCCGCAGCAAGCTCTGCGGCCGCGGCGACGTGTGCGCAGCTGGCGGAGCCGCAGCTGCAAGCGCCATCGGCGCCGGGCGCGTGCGCCCAAGGCGGCTCCGCCGGTAGCAGCGCCGCTGCGCCAGCGGGCTGCCCGCCTTGGAGCAGCTCGGCGAGCTCCAGGGGGTGCGAGCCGAGATGGTTCACAAGCCGGGCCAACAGCCCGGCTTCTGGCGCCGCAAGAGGGAACGTTACGGTGCAGACAGGGCTCATGCTTTTCCCATCTGCAGCATCTCCCTCTCGTCGAACCTTGTTCACATACAGCTCTACCTGAAGCTCGCCTTCAGAAGCCGTCACCCGGCCCTCCTGCTGAGTCGTCTTCTTCACCTGGACTCCTCCCTTCGAATATCTAGGACTGTTCTAGGACTCTAACTCCAATCTCCCGTCTGCAGGGTAATCAGGCTTTGCAGCTCCTCGCTCGACATCTCGGTCAGCCACTGCTCACCGGAGCCTACTACCTGCTCGGACAGGGACTTCTTCCGTTCAATTAACTCATCAATTCGCTCTTCCAGCGTTCCCTGGCAGATCAATTTGTGAACCTCTACATTCTTCTCCTGTCCAATCCGGAATACACGGTCGGTGGCTTGATTCTCTACCGCCGGGTTCCACCAGCGGTCGAAGTGAATCACATGGTTGGCGCGGGTAAGATTTAGTCCCACCCCACCTGCCTTAAGAGACAGGATGAAGATGGAGGGGCCTTTACCCTCCTGGAACAGGTTCACCATCCGGTCGCGGTCATTCTTCGCTACGCCGCCATGAAGGAAGAACGGAGCTGTATTATAATGCTCAGCCAGCTGCTTCACAAGCAGCTCACCCATCTGTACATACTGAGTGAAGATCAGCGCAGCTTCACCGTTCTCACGGATCATATCAAGCAGCTCCAGCAGACGTTCCGTCTTGCCTGAACGGCCAGCCGTTCCTTCCCGCTTGGATGCGTCAAACAGCGATGGATGATCACAAATCTGCTTGAGCCGAGTTAGTGAGGAGAGTACGAGTCCCTTGCGCGCAATTCCTGTACTCTCCTGAATCCGGGACATTAGGTCGTCGGTGACCACCCGATACAGTCTGGCCTGCTCTACCGTTAGCGAGCAGTAGGATTTAATCTCGATTTTCTCCGGCAGATCTTTGCGGATATCCGGATCACTCTTCAAGCGGCGAAGCAGGAAGGGAGCTACAAGCTTCCGAAGCCGAAGCAGCTCGGCTGCCTGTTCTTCTCCGCCTCCCGTATACTGCTTGCGAAATGAAGCATACGTGCCAAGATAACCGGGGTTCAGGAATTGAAAGATGGACCACAGCTCACTAAGCCGGTTCTCTACAGGTGTTCCCGTCATGGCAATCCGATGAGGAGCGCTCAGCTTCATTACGCTTTGAGCCTGCTTGGTGCTGTAGTTCTTGATATATTGGGCCTCATCCAGAATGATGGACCCCCACTGGGCCTCTTTCAGCTCCTTCGCATCCCGCCCGGCGAGATGATAGGTTGTAAGGACAATATCATGCTCCTGGCATGCCCTCATGAATGGCTCTCCGTGAAGACGGTTCGTCCCATGATGGATATAGAGCCGGAGCTCCGGAGCGAACCGACTCAGCTCCTTCTGCCAGTTCCCAAGCAGGGAAGTCGGGCACACAATGAGCCTGGTCCCTTCTGTATGATCACTCAGAAGAGTGGTTATTACTTGGACGGTCTTACCTAAGCCCATATCATCCGCCAGAAGAGCTCCGAATCCGAGTGCCTTCATGGTAGAGAGCCACTGATATCCCCGCTCTTGATACGGCCGGAGGGTCCCCTGAAGGGATACAGGAACCGGAAGAGGTCTGAGGTTCTTAAGGATTCCCCCCTCCATCAGAGCGGCAATCAGGCCGGTGGTCTCGACACCCTCGACATAGAGGCCCTCATAGCGACCCTCCTCCAGCGTATCATTTGTCAGATGCATAAGTTCTTTAAAGGTCATACTGCCTTGTTCATGCTTCTTCATATAGCGAAGGACCTGCCGAATCTCCTTCACATCGATCTCAATCCATTCGCCGCGGAAGAGCACCAGCGGTGCCCGGGCAGCAGCAAGCTCTGCAAGCTCTTCTTGGGTTAGCTTCTGGCCGCTGAGCACGGCCTCCATCTCGAAATGAACCACCTGTTCAACCCCAAGCTTAGGCTTCTCCCCTTTGCCTGCCTGGGCCGGGTCCCAGCTTGAAGTTTTGATCCGAACGCCTGCACGCCGCTTGCCTTCTTTGGTCCAACGCACAGGCATCTGCACAGTAACTCCATGCCTCCGCAGAACAGGTACGGATCTGCTAAGGAACGAATAGACTTCTTCTGGTCTCAGCTTGGCGAATTCCGGCCGGGGTGAATTCATGGCAGCGGCCACTTCTGGAGATACCTCCGCCGCCTTGGCCAGGCGCAGCAGCAGATTCTCCTGAACACCACTGTACTTTCGCCCGCGAATGAGCATTTCCTGGTTCGGCTGATTCCAGATCAAGGCAGCCGGGAGCAGGAGTGAAGCATCCTCGGGAACCTCGGCCCAGATCGAAAGTCCCCAGGTGCGCGCCGAAGGCTCCTCGGCCTCACTTTCATCCGGAGGTTCCAGTCTCAAGCAGAGCCGAAAGCCTGCACCAGGTGCAGGTTCATCCTCTGAGGATGCACTTGGCAGCTCTCCACCCAGAACGGAGATTTCCCCGGTCAGCTCCTCAATTTCAGCCGAAGTCCCTTGTATATCAAGAGGTCTGTCTCCGCTAAGCAGTCCTTCCCACCATAATTCAGTAAGCGGCGAGACGCCTCGTCGATATCTTCCCTTGACAGAATTCAGCTCCTTGCCAAGCTCCTTGGTTGTCTTTCGCACCTCATGATCAATGAATGCCGTCAGAAAAGAATGCAGCACGCCAAGCTGACGAGCTTCTACGGAGAGCTCATCTTCCATGGCTATATGCTGCACGGGCGCAAGACCGATCGGCGGCATTGCACTTGCAAGCTGCCGGAATCTTTCCTCGTCATGGATATTATCCAGTCGCGGACCCCACACCGCCCTGAGCGCCAGTTGGCCGCTCCGTCTGCGGGCACCCGGCACTGCAGCCGGACGGGCCGAAGGAGCAATTGCGCCTCGAAGCATCAGCTCCAGCGCAAATTTGGCCGCGCCGCTCCAGTAATTCATCTCTGCTCCCGGCGTAATCCCCTTTGCCGTCAGCTCCGACTCCTCATAATTCAGCAGCAGAGGCCAAGCTTCTTCGGCGGTTAAGGCCAGCCCTTCGAGCGTTCTGCCGAGCAGCCCCTTCCGTTCATTTCGGCGGGGCACTCCGCGCAGAGCGGGAGCTGTCCAGCGCAGCTCAGCCAGCCGCAGCGCTGCTTGCTGAAAAGGGCGGGCCCCATAAGCGAGTTCCAGCCTTCTCAGTGAGGCGGTCCAGGCATCGACCTTAGATTCTGATGCTTCACCTGAGAAGCAGAAGAATACGTCTCCGAGCCAAATTCCATACAGATGTTGATTCATTGCTTTCTCCTGTCTATTCACGATTGCATAGCCGGTACATATACATTACTAACATATTATACGAAAAACCGTAGTTTTAAAAACGGTCCGTGCTCTTTCCGCAAAAATGTTTCAAATTAGTCCTTCAAGCCACAGTCCCCGCATATGAATCTGAGGAGAGGACAAGAGCACCCGAGTCTACCGCACGGCACGCTTGTAACATTCAGCTTGTGGGTATATTCATAATAATAAACAAATTATGGGAGGGCCTTGCATGTATACTCGAAACCCCTATAAATGGTGGAATATCTTATTTTACATTGGCATGATCATTATAAATACACTGGCAGTTGTTCTACCGCTCGGGGGGCGTTCTACTGGAGAAATTTCGGATATGTACCCTACACCGATCACCCCGGCGGGATATGCCTTCTCGATCTGGTCCGTCATCTACCTGCTGCTGGCTGGCTTTGTGATCTACCAGGCGAACCGCTCCCATGAAGCCCGGGATTCGGTACAATCGATCGGCATCTGGTTTGTAATCTCTTGTATTCTCAATATGAGCTGGATTATCTTGTGGCAATATTTATACATAGAGCTTTCTCTAATCGCTATGTTTGCACTATTAATCAGCCTGATAGTGATCTACCGCAAGACCCGCGCCATCACCTTTCCAACACTTGGTGAAACTTGGTTCGTCCGTCTGCCGTTCAGCATTTATCTCGGCTGGATTCTTGTGGCTACGCTTGTGAATGTGGCTGTAGTCCTCTCCAAGAATGAATGGGACGGCTTCGGGCTGTCGAGCCCCGGGCGAGCTATAATCATGCTGGCCATCGGCGCTGTTCTAGCCGTGCTTATCAGTTATCCAGCGCGGGACGGTGTACTGCCGCTTGTCTTCGTATGGGCCTATATCGCTATCGCTCTCAAACAGGAAGATACTCGTAACGTATACATGGTAGCTGGCCTTCTGGCTCTTATCCTCTTTGTATATGCGGTCTGGTTGCTGTTCATTCGAATACGTGAGCGAGACTAGAACCACTCCTCATGTCACAATCAACGCCTCCTTCTTGTCTATAACAGTGAAGAGGTTTCTGTTCAAGCTCCTCTTAACCTTTAACCTGAAGGAGGCAATTTTAATGAAAATATTAGTAGCCGGAGCTGCCGGGGTCGTTGGACGTTATCTGGTTCCCCAACTGGTCCATGAAGGACACCAAGTAACAGGTATAACCCACAAGGAAGAGAATACTGAAGTCATCCGAAGCCTTGGAGCCCGTCCAATAGTTGCAGATGTATATAACCGTGAACACATCTTCTCCATTCTCGAAGAATTAAGACCGGATGTACTAATTCATCAGCTTACGTCATTAAGTTCAAGAAACTTCTCCGATAATAACCGGATTCGCACCGAAGGTACGCGCAATTTAGTTGATGCGGCCAAGGCAGCAGGTGTGAACCGACTAATCGCCCAAAGCATTGCATGGGCCTATGAGCCCGGCTCCACGCCTGCTGAAGAAGAAGTACCACTGGATATCAAGGCCCCCTTGCCAAGACAGATAACCATTGAAGGTGTAGCTGCTCTCGAGCAAGCCGCCGCCGAGATTCCGGAGCATGTTATTCTTAGATACGGGACGTTCTACGGACCGGGAACCTGGTACGACAATCCGGGATGGATAGCTGAACAGGTGCTGCAGGGTCAGATCCAGGCAGGTGATGGATTAACTTCCTTCATACATGTAAAAGATGCCGCCCTAGCCGCTGTTCAGGCTTTGAACTGGCCATCCGGGGCCGTGAATATTGTGGATAACGAACCCGCAGCTGGCCGGGATTGGCTCCCTGTCTATGCGGAAGCGCTCGGCGCTCCGAAGCCGGTCTATGAACCCGGTCTCCTGAACCGGGGTGAACGAGGAGCCTCCAACTCCAAAGCTCGCCTAGAATATGGATGGGAGCCGCTGTACCCAACCTGGAGAACAGGTTTCGCCCAAAGCCTGCACACTCATTAACCGGATTGTAAACAAATATATATCACAAAAAGAAAGACAGCTCTGTGACCGGAGCTGTCTCTTTCTGCTTCATCCTATTTCGCCAATCTATCCACTAGGATTTCTTGAGGGCAATGACTTCAATTTCAACTAGACCATCCTTCGGCAGCCTAGCTACCTCCACCGCACTGCGGGCTGGATATGGTTCTACGAAGAAGGTGCTGTAGATTTCGTTGACTTTCACGAAGTCTCCCAGATCCTTAAGAAATACCGTAGTCTTGATGACCTTATCCATGCCGCTGCCTGCCTCTTCCAGAATTGCCTGAACATTTCGGAGAGACTGTACCGTCTGCTTCTCCACCCCTTCAGCAAGCTCTCCGGTTGCCGGATCGAGCCCAAGCTGCCCCGAAGTGTAGATCAGATCGCCAATTTCCACGCCCTGTGAATAAGGTCCAATAGCGCCGGGCGCCTTAGTTGTTGCGATTGCATTTTTGTTCACTGTGAAATCCCTTCCTTTTCTGTGTGGTTATATAGAGGGACGAAGAATAAGAATGTACTTCCAAGCCCCTTCTTGCTCTGTAAACGGATGAAGCCCCCAAGCAGTTCCGCAAGGTCCCGGCTAATGGATAGCCCGAGCCCTGTTCCTCCGTATGTACGGCTGATGGAGCTATCCGATTGTTGGAAAGCTTCAAAGATCAAGGCATGCTTGTCCTCTGCAATACCGATTCCGGTATCCGTCACGGCAAATACAATCCATTCTCCCGGAATATGATCCTCCGGCTTCTCTCTGCGGATCTCCAGCTTGACTTTACCATCCTCGGTGAATTTAAAGGCATTGGCCAGTAAATTGCGAAGCACCTGCTGCAACCGCATAGAATCCGACACTATCGTATCCGGCAGACCTTCATCCTGTCTGACCTCAAATTCAAGTTCCTTACGCTCGGCCAGATGCCTGAATTGCATCTCGACGACTTCCGCAAGTTCCCCGAGAATGATCTCTTCTCTTGAAATTTCCATACGGCCCGCTTCGATCTTGGATAGATCCAGGATATCATTAATCAACTGGAGCAGATCCTGGCCCGATCTATAAATGATCGACCCGTAGACGGGATTATCATCATCCGCGCTCTTAGGGCCAGACTCCTCGATAATTTGGGCTAGATTCAAAATACTATTGAGCGGTGTACGCAGCTCATGGGACATATTAGCCAGAAACTCAGATTTATACTGTGAGGCCAGCAGCAGCTGGTTGGCTCGCTCCTCTAACTTGATCTTGGTCTTCTGGAGCTCCTCTTTCTGTTTCTTGAGCAGATCATTCGTATATTTAAGCTCCATATTCAAATTCTTCTCCAACTGGAAATCTCTTAAGATCAAAGCAAATAATGCACTTAAGAGGACTCCCAACGGAAAGACCACAGGAGCTATATCAAGCATATACTGCTTGAAAGGGAAAACCCCAAGGATACCGATATTTATCGTATTGATGATATTTACAACCAGGATCGTAATGCACGATTTCATCAGGAGCCGAAGCTGACTTCTCCGCAGCCATATATTCAGCCCTGCGCATACAATACCCAGGAGCGTAAGATTATACAGACCAGCCATTGCCGCTTCGTTAATCCCGAAGGTGAGTCTTGCCAGCCCGATCCCCACCCCGACAATCAGAATGGTCAGCGGCTGTGAATAGACGTATGCTGAAATGAGCAAAGGAACAAATCTTAGATCAAAGATCACATTATCTCTAAGACGGAACCCGAATTTCATACAGATCCAACCCGAGAGAATCATCAATATAACTGAACTGATATACTTCACCTTACCTGAGGTGAAATTGAACAGATACTTATACAATACATTTGCCAGGTAAGCCACACTTATCAACATTCCCAAATTCATCAGGAACATGTCCCTGAATCCCATTCGCTCACTCCTGTTGTTAGAACCGTTGATATGGATGGAATATATCTGGAATATCTCATCTATTGCAATCATAGCATGAAGCAGAGTATAGAGATAGCATAACTCAGCAAATAAAGACGCAGACCTATGAGAGGGTCTGCGTCTTTATATCTAGAGATTCATCTGTTCCCGATATGTTGTGACTGTTACTGACGGCTGCGTGCCCAGTCATTATACTCTCGTTCTGCATCGTCCTTCGTATGGCCATAGCGCTCCTGAAGCTTACCTACAAGCTTGTCTTTCTCGCCATCGATGACATCAAGGTCGTCGTCTGTCAATTTACCCCACTGAACCTTGGCTTCACCTTTCAGTTGGTTCCACTTTCCTTTAAATACGTTGTTATCCATGATTATCAGCTCCTTGAAATCTATAATTGATGTAGTTCACGAAGTGACGATGAAGGATGTTCTTTCATCTATTACCCCTTCACCCTGAGCATGAATCCCCCACGTTTGACTACTGGTCTCTCCATTAGGCATCACAAATAGAAGACTTTCCAAATTACCCCGGAAAGTCTTCTCCATATTATCCTGCATATTCATCCCTATTCTTGCGCTTTCGATATTCCTCTACGAATAATCCGGCATAATAGGGATCCCACTGGGTTCCCCGGCCTTCTTCAAGGATTTGTATGGCCCGGTCTGCATCGAGTCCCTTCCGGTAAGGCCGATTGGAGGTCATCGCATCAAAGGCATCTGCCACTGCAATAATACGCCCGAACAGAGGGATATCCTCTCCCTTCAGCTGGTCGGGATATCCTTTCCCGTCAAATCGTTCATGATGGGATCTTACCCCGGATAGAAAAGGAGCCATGGCATCTGCAGGTTCAATCTGCCGCAGAATACTCTCCCCCATAACCGGGTGCTGCTTGATCTGTTCGAACTCCTCGTCGGTAAGACGGCCATCCTTGAGCAGGACCGAATCCCTTGTTCCGATCTTTCCGATATCATGCAGCAGGGCGGATTTGCGGAGCGCATCTACCTTCTCGACGGGCAGTCCTGCCAGTAATCCGATCTGGACCGCATAATCGGCCACACGCAGTGAATGTCCGGCCGTATAGGGGTCGCGCGCATCCAGTGCGGCAGCAAGAGTGGCAAAGTAACTCTCAATTAATTGATTATTGAGATTCGACTGCACTTTGATCCCGCTGAGCATGTGATTGAAACCGGACACTAGCTTGGAGAATTCATCCGAGAACATGTCAGTTGCCTGGGCGTTCAGATTGCCTTCTTTCACCTCGGCCATACGCTCATACAGGTGCTGAATCGGAATCTCCACATCCCGGGTCAGCAGCCAGGCTCCGAAAAAGGCGAACCCCAGAGCCACGATCAGAATATACCCGGCCCATTTCCAGTATTCCTCGCCTGAGCCTTGGAAATTGCCAATTTGGAGCTGGACGGCCAATCCATACAGAAGCAGCGGAAAGGCTCCAATCAGGAAGGCTCCCCATCTGAACTTTTGCTTAATGGAAATCAACACCTGCCCGCCGAGCGACAGTTCACGGCCGAACCTGTGACTGCTCATACGCTGAACCTCTTCCAGCACCGGCCGGATCGCATAGGAGGTCAAGAAGAATTCAATCATCGCATGCATGGCAGCAACGATTACCGCGCCAAGAATCGCCACAATGACGTACTTCGGCGGGAAATGCAGTCTTCCCGAGTAAATCAGCCACAGTGTAAGGATAACGGCAGGAACAGACAATCCGAACAAATGCGGTCCCAATATCCGCTTTATCGCCAAGGAAGGAAGCTGATGGAGACGCAAGTAGATCTTTTGCAGCTGCGGATAATCGTAAATATCCTGGTGAAAGGCCATTCTGATCGGCTTAATATGTATGCGGAAGACTGTCCATTCCAGACTTACCATCGAGCACAAGGAGATCGCCAGAACAAAGACAAGCCAGAGATATTCCTGGGTAGAAATCTTAAGAGTAGTAAATATCATCAGACCGCCAACTCCAGCAACTGCCGTTATGGATCCAATGAAATAATTAAGCATAAGCCGGGAAATAAAGGTTCGGTAAATCATCAAGGCATGTCGCCCCTTCCCTTTGCTATAAAAAAGACTACCTAGTCATTATCGGCACATTCTGACAATTTATTGACAGCACTTCAGATAATATTCGGCAGTTCCCCCAGATTCACCTTCACCTTTTGACCGCGAATGAACCTTAATCATCTGAATCCACCTTTTGTTTCAAGAATTATGGTTTATGTCTAATAATTTCAGTAGAGAAGAAGTACACTATAGCAAAAATATTTCTTTTTCCGGAGGTGGCCATGGACTTAACAGCCTTAACCAGTTCGATCATTATTCTGCTGGCCAGCCTTTTGTTAGTTGGAGTTATTGCGACTAAATTCTCAACCCGTTTCGGTCTGCCCGCGCTGGTCTTCTTCATCGCAGCCGGAATGATCCTTAGTAATTTTCTTTATTTCGATAATGCCTTTATCACTCAGCTCGTCGGCACCTTCGCCCTGATTGTCATTCTGTTCGAGGGAGGGATGCAGACCAAGTTCTTCACCATAAGACCCATTCTGCCCACCGCCCTCTCACTTGCCACTGTAGGTGTTCTCTTTACTACCGCTGTCATCGGAGTAAGCGCCATGCTTATTCTGGATGTGCCCCTCGTGGACGGTCTCTTGTTCGGTGCTATCGTAGGCTCTACCGATGCCGCTGCTGTATTCTCTGTGTTAGGCGGCAAGAATATCAAGGAACGCCTTACGTCTACGCTTGAGGCTGAATCCGGAAGCAACGATCCGATGGCCGTCTTCCTGACTGTCACCTTGATTGGATGGATTCAGCATCCGAACGACCACAACATTTTTAAATTAATCTTCTCTTTTGTTCTGGAGATGGGTCTGGGCTTAGGCTTTGGACTTCTACTTGGCTGGATAGCCGTGAAAGTAATCAACCGGATTAATTTCGATTCATCCGGGCTGTATCCTGTGCTTGCGATTGCTTTTGCCGTTCTGACTTATGGTGTAACTTCTGCCCTTCATGGCAGCGGTCTGCTCGCTGTGTATGTCATGGCTCTTGTGCTGGGTAACTCAGATCTGACTTATCGGCAGTCTATTCTTCACTTTAATAAAGGCTTTGGCTGGATTATGCAGATTACCATGTTCACCCTGCTCGGTCTGCTTGTGTTCCCTAGTGAACTGCCGGCAATCATGCTTCAAGGTCTTGCCTTATCCCTTATATTGATGCTGATTGCCCGTCCAATTGGTGTATTTGCCAGCACTCTGTTCTCCAAATTCAGCTACAAGGAGAAGCTTGTTCTCTCCTGGGCCGGACTAAGGGGGGCCGTTCCCATTGTGCTCGCCACCTATCCACTTATTAACGGTCTGCCTGACGGAAGGATGTTCTTCAATGTTGTCTTCTTCGTCATCCTGACTTCAGCACTCATTCAGGGGGCAACCATTAATCCGTTTGCCGTTAAGCTTGGCCTCGTCGATGCTGCGAGTAATCAGTCTCACTCGCTGCTAGAGCTTGTCTCTCTAGGCAAGACCAAGTCCGAGATTAACCATCTTCACGTACATGCCGGCATGGTCGTAATCGGCCAGGAAATCCGTAACTTGGGCCTGCCTCCCGATGTGTTGGTGACCGCCGTCATTCGCGGTGAGGAGATTGTCACCCCACTCGGAGATACCGTTATTGAAGAGGGCGATACACTTTATATCCTTGGTCCCAAAGCTGAGCGGGAACGGATTAAGAAAGTCTTCCGCTTCCAGGAGGTCCCCTTTGCTCCTGCAGCTCCAGAACCTGAATTGATTCCCGGAGAACCGGATCTCAGCAAGGACAGGGAGCCCAGGGAACCCGAACTCAAAGACCCCCTGTAAGCCAATTCGCTTGCTAGCTGCCGGCAAAAAACCCGCTAAAGGTCTTCACACCTTTAACGGGTTTCTTTGTGCCCAAGTTAAGTTCCACGAATGCTTACCTCTTGCTGTTCTTAGCCTTCTTGTTAAGCCACATCAGCCAGCCCCCAAGACCTATAATGCCGACAGCCAAGAGGACATAGAAGCCCACGGTATACCATACGTCTTCAGCAGAACCAAAACCCATTTTTATAACTCCCCTTTCTTTATTTTCAAAAGTAAATACCAAAAAAACATCGTATGATTTAATAAACACTCTGGTATATTTCTAACCTAAAAACCTTCATTTCATAAGTTTGTGTTGTATTATCGATGGTTATGCTGTATAATATCTAGTTAGGTTGTAAACCCTCATATATGTAGTTCCTCAAAAGATGATAACTCTCCTCAAGCATCTGTATGAAATTCCTATTTGAACTAACCCTAAGAGTAAGAATTTTGGAGTATTCTGATTCACACTGGCGCGGTCATTGGAGCCGCAAGGACAAGAGAGAGGTAGGGCTTTTGTTGTTTTAGAAAAACGTCAGTTATGATCTGAAGCAGGAACATCGCCTTGTTTTCGGCACGTGTACACGAAGACAGGGATTACAATAATTCATATGTAAAAACAAAGCGAGCGCCGCAGGTTTCCCTGTCAGGCGCTCGCGTCTATTTTACCTGGCCTTAATCGGCCCTCAGTCACATTGAGTTATTGTACCTCGTAATTCTGGCCGTAGTTATTATCCCAGTACGTTTGTCCATTTACTGTATACGAAATCGCATATTTAACGTTGGTGGCACCTGGAACGTCGAAGCTGTACTTCCAGCCTTCAACAGTGTTGAAGTTATTCAAGCGGCCATAATAAGTGGCATTGCCCTCATGACTTGTTGCCCAGTTGTCCGTGGTGTAACGTACTTTTACCGTTTTGTTAGGGTCCAGGTTCTTCACATAGATATTGCCGCTGAACGTACCGTTGCTCAGGGAACTGCTGGCGTTAAGCACATTAGGTGTTCCCAGAATGATGGAGGTAAGCGGATATTGATTATTCACTTCATTGTAATAGTTCGCTGATCCGTTGTTATCCCAATAGGTCTGGCCATTCACGTCGTATTTAATCGCGAACTTGATGAAGGACAGATTCTTTAGCTCGGCATGTGCTGCATTGGTAGCATCATTTGTGAAAATACCAAAGTGCCATTTCTCGTGGCTTGAATCTGTCGGCCCTACATAAGATGCAGCAGTATCATACCAAGTTGTGTTATTTGTAGTATAGTGGATGGTTACGTTCTTCACGGGCCCCAGGTTCGCAACCTCAACATCGCCGCTAAATCCGACATATCCGTTTTTATAAATTACACTGACATCGGAGTCAATAAGCTTGACCTCATTACCACTCGCAGATGCCGATCCAGTAAACGTTATACCAAAAATCAGAGAAAACATCATCAATCCAGCAAATAGTTTCTTCATTGCTTTCACAATTCTCACTCCTCTAATTTAATATTGTGTACTGCAGTCTGCCAACAACGTCAGACCCTGATTCGTAACCGAGACTTTCTTCCATCCCTCCTATCTTATGAAAATAGATGTAATTTCCATGAAGTAAATTATTTCCTATTATTACAATAAATCCACCAATATTATATGTAAATAGTTAAAAAGTAACATATTCTATAGGGTTAGTCGTGTTAATTTCTATAACAAATCGTCAAAAACAACACAAGAGCCGCCCAGCAGCAGACAAAGGGTGTCTCCAAAGGCCCATAGACCCTTGAGGACACCCTCCTTGGAGCTTATCGTGATAGTGCTCTTGGTGACTAGGCAGCTACTGGGCACTTAGATTGTCCCAGTTACGCTGGAATTGCTCGTACATCTCCTCTTTATTGATTTTACCGCCAATATAGGCCTGCATACTGCTGGCGAACTCGGGTGACATGCCGTTCGGAAAGCGGAACCAGTTCCACGTCAATGCTTTGCCGGCATCCGTATATTTCAGCACCTCCATACCCAGCGGCCCCAAATCCTCCTCACGCCCCTTAATACTGTCGAACGCCGGGATGAATTTGAACTCCTTCGTAATATAACTCTTGCCGGTCTCCGAAGTGACCAGCCAGTTCAGGAACTCCTTCGCTTCTTTCTTCACCGGAGAGTTCTTATTCACCACCCAGTTGTTCGGAACACCAACGAACAGCTTGTCATTCCCCGGATCATTGTTAATCGGCATAGGCAGGATCCCCAGATTCAGCTTCGGATTAATGCCGTCAATTTGACCCTGGGTCCAGTTCCCCTGCTGCATCATGGCAGCCTTGCCGCTTGCCACCATAGTGACCTGGGTATTGTAATCGGTTGTTAACGGATTATCATTACCGTACTTCAGGGTTAGATCGAAGAGGTCCGACCATTCCTTGACTATCTCATTACCCGAGAACTTCTGACTGCCGCTGTTTAATCCTTGAATGAAGGCTCCCGGGTCCTTCTGGTAAGCAAAAGCCAGGTTGATATTGTGGTTCCCCAGGACGAAGGACTCCTGATACCCGTTGGCAAAAGGAACAATCCCCGCGGCCTTGAGCTTTTTCGCGGCCTCCTCAAGCTCGGTGAGTGTCACTGGAATTTGATTGATTCCCGCTTTCTTGAACAGGTCCTTATTATAAATAAACCCGTAGCCCTCGAGGTTCATCGGCTGACCATACAGGTGTCCGTTCTTGGTCATCGGCTCCTTCGCAATCGGCTTGACATTCTTCACCCAGGGCTCACCCGACAGGTCCTCCAGGTAATCCTGCCACATATCCAGCTCCCGGTAACCTCCGATATTGAAAATATCCGGTTCCTTGCCCGAGGAGAACTTGGCCCGAAGCGAGGCCCCATAGTCACTGCCTCCTCCGACGGTCTGAATGTCCAGCTTCACGCCCGGGTGCTCTTTCTCATACTGCACCTTCAGGCGGCTCATCGCTTCAGAGATCTCTACCTTGAATTGAAAAATATGCACCGTCTTCGTGCCGCCGTCCTCGCTTCCGCTCTTACCGCATCCGGTGGCGGTCAAAGCGGTGATAACCAGAAGCGCGAGTCCTCTCGCCCAAGCTTTCATATCTTGCAACCTCCCTTTTTCCCAGCTATATACTACGTGGAGTCCTTGGACTATCGTTCCTGCAGTTCCAAGGTTCCCCTCCGCTGCGCCTATCCTTTCACCGAGCCTTGAGCAATCCCTTCAATAATGTACTTCTGCATCGCGAGGAAGAAGATGACCACCGGTGCAATGCCCAGCACGAGTCCTGGCAGAGCCAAATCCCACTGCTTCGTGAACTGGCCGAAGAAAGCGTAGGTTGCGATAGGAATCGTACGCATCTCTGGACTTTGCAGAATGAGGGAGGGCATCAGGTAGTCGTTCCAGATCCAGAGCGTATTCAGAATGATTACCGTGACGATTATTGGCTGCATTAAAGGCAGCACAAGCCGGAAGAAGATCCCGAAGGTGGAGCTTCCATCTACCCGGCCCGCTTCCTCGATGTCAATGGGTACAGTCTTCACAAATCCGTGCAGCAGGAAGACGGTAATCGGCGCGCCGAATCCCAGGTAACATAGAACCAGGCCGGTTCGTGTATCCATAACGCCAAGCGTACTCACTACTTTCACCAGAGGAATCATCAGCGACTGGAACGGGATGACCATCGCCGCAACGAATGCGCCATACAGCAGCCTGTTGAAGAGCGTGGCGTGGCGCACCATTCGGTAAGCGGCCATGGAACACATCAGAACCAGCAGGGCATTACTGAGGATGGTAATGATCAGCGAGTTGCCGAACGCCTGCGGGAACGTCGTTTTCGTCCAGGCTTCGGTATAGTTGCTCCACTTGTAAGCGGCGGGCCATCCAGCCGAGTTGGTCAGAATCTCGCCGAATTCTTTTACCGAATTGACCAGCAGAAAGTAGAACGGAACCAGGAACATAAGCCCCAGCATAATCAGAATGATCTCGATTAGAAAATACGAGGAACGGTACTTTTTGATGGTATCCATCAGACCTCAACCTCCCTGCTCTTGGTCGCCCGGACCTGAAGAATCGAAATAATAGCCACAATAATGAAGAAAATAATCGCTTTCGCTGAACCCATACCAAACCGGCTGATGTTAAAAGCTTCATTGTATATGTTAAGCGCTACAGATTCGGTGGATTTGAAAGGCCCGCCCTTGGTGAGCGACAGGTTCAGGTCGAACAGCTTGAACGACCAGGAGATGGCGAGGAAAAGACAGACCGTCACTCCCGGCATGACCAGCGGAAGAATAATATGGCGCAGCACCTGTTTGCGGCTTGCTCCGTCCACCTTGGCGGCTTCGATCAGTGAACTTGGGATGGCTCCCAATGAGGAGATGTAGATGACCATCAGATAACCTGAATTCTGCCAAATGAAGACGATTACGATCGCCCAGAATGAAGTCGCTTCCGTTCCGAGCCAAGGAAGGCTGAAGAAAGGCCCGCCTATCGACTGGAAGCCGCGAACGAAGATGAACTGCCAGATGAACCCGAGCAGCAGCCCCCCAATGACATGCGGCATGAAGAATACCGTACGCATCACATTTCGGGTAGCAAGCGGTTTCGTGAGCAGATAGGCAAGTATGAACCCGAGCACGTTGGTCAGAACTACGCCAAGCACTGTGAATTTAACCGTGAACCAGAAGGAGTTCAGGAAATCGGGGTCTTTGGTGAAAATATGAATGTAGTTGTTCAGCCCAACCCAAGTGACATGCTTGGAGATTCCATTCCAGCTAGTAAATGAATAATACAGCCCCAGGAAGAACGGGACCGCCACAATCAGGAAGAAAAATATGGCGGAAGGCCCGACAAAGGTTAGCTGATACAGCCAGTTTGAAGATTTCTTCCGATCCATGTCCATGTGATACACCCCTTTTTATGTACTTTTGTTCCTTTTATTACCTTTTGCAGACATTTTTGAATCGCAAAAAAGGCCGCCCATTATGGGCGGCCGTTAATAAATATATAAGATTAGCGGCGGTTATTCAGCTGCTCTTCTCTCACTTCCGGTGATCCACTGCGTTCTACACGCGCTTCTTCCTTGCGGATTACATCCTGCACCTGCTCGGTCTCTTGAACCTCGCGCTTACGGGCCTCAATTTCACCGGTTACCACAGATTGTTTGTTCACTTCGACCTTCTCTTCACTGACCGGAATGCGAATCGTCTCATCTTTACCGATCGGCTGGTCGGTTACCCCGTCCTGTACCGCTCTGCGTTCAATGACGACTTCCTCATGAGTAACAGGAACGTTGATCGTCTTCTGCTCCTCAACAATTTCCTTGCGGATCTGAACCTCGCCTGTCTGAACACGGTTTTTGTCCACAGTCAGCTGCTCTTCATGAAGCTGCAGCTTATCGGACTCCCGCTCAGTAGATAGACGATCTGCAGCCGAGGAAGTTCCTGCAATATCCGTTTCGTTATATACAGGCTGAGTGCCTGTGTCTGTAGCACTCAGATGCGTCCCAACCACATCTTGGCTAGTAACATCCGTGCCATCTTGATATTTATTATAATAATGAGCATTTAGGGAGTTGTTATCACGGAAGATCTGATAAATGTTCCCCTCTTGGGTAGGATGTGCGTCAACCATCACCAGAATACGGCCATCATTAACCATGGTGTCGTATTCCTTCGCCTCATCCTCAGGAATACCAAGTCCTACCAGGCCGCCTACCAGGCCGCCTGCACCTGCTCCTACGGCTGCACCTGTGAATGCCGCCGCAATTGGGCCAGCCGCTACGATCGGTCCAATACCTGGAATCGCGAGTGCGCCAAGTCCTGCAAGCAGGCCAGTCACGCCTCCTAGAATCCCGCCGGTAGCTGCACCAGTCGCTACACCTTCAGGTGCCTTGGTACCTGTCTCATCACTAATTGCGGATACATCACGCTTGTCTTTAGCTACGATGGAGATATCTTCTGCCTTGAAACCTTGACGCTTTAGTTCTTCAATCGCATTTGTTGCCTCATTGTCGTTTCTAAATACGCCTACAATTTTCTTAGTCATGTTGGTTACCTCCAGGTTGTTCGTATTTTTGTAGTGGATCTGCTTAGCCGAATCCATCATAGGGAAAGAGCTAAGGTTGAACAGCTTAGTGCTTTCCGTATAGGTGATTCGTAAAGCGTAACATGTAATTAACCACTGCTCCGAGAGCTAAACATGAAATTAAAAGTATATCCATGTTATTAATATCCAATTGGAGCTTGCTGCTTCAACTATTGGCAGGGCGGAATGTACATGGGAAATTTCAGTCCCAACACCAATAAACCGCCTGCAGCAAGGCGGTCTATTAGTGCTGATTATATAGGAATCATTGATGCTTCCTTACCTGCTCCTCATGAAGCTGGTGAAGCTCCTTCTCCTTATTCTCCGCAATCGAGACGACGGCCTCTGGGTCTGGCGGCACATCCTTTTCGTTATACCAAGGCATGTTCTCACTATCCGCCCTGCTCACATGGGTCCCGACTACCTCCTGCTCTTCGGTCTGATCGGTAGAATTGTTATTGCTATAATAATGGGCATTCAGGGAATTATTGTCCCGGAACACCTGATAGATTCCATTCATCTGATAAGGTTCGGCATCAATTAGAACGAGGATGCGCCCTTCATTTACCATCGTATCATATTCGCCTGCTTGCTCCTCTGGAACCCCAAGGCCAATAAGTCCGCCTGCAAGTCCCCCGGCGCCTGCGCCAACAGCGGCTCCTGTCAATGCAGCCGCAATTGGACCTGCCGCAAGTATAGGTCCTATTCCGGGAACGGCCAAAGCTCCAAGTCCGGCAAGCAGTCCCGTTACTCCTCCGAGTACACCCCCGGCTGCTGCACCTGTCGCTATGCCTTCAGGCGATTTGGTTCCTGTCTCTTCGTTAATTGAACTCAGGTGTTGTCTGTCTTTAGCTACGATAGAGATATCCTCTGCTTTAAACCCCTGACCCTTTAATTCTGTTATCGCTCTTGTCGCTTCATCCTCAGTCTGAAATACACCTACAATTTTCTCGGTCATGTGATTAACCTCCAATTACCTTAGTTGCATACAGGCTTGCAGATATTTGTAATGTATTTAACCATCCTCCATAGAGCTAAACGTACGGGCCGAGCTGATCTTGCAGGTATCCTGTGTATTCCCCGGCGCAGCAGGGTATGCTATTGTTCGACTCAAATTTCATCACACCTACAGGGAGTAAATAACCGTGCAACGAACTCTTAAGGCTCTTCTTATTGCCATTCTTGTTATGCCGCTGCTTGGTGGCTGGACCCGAACCCCAGCAAGGGCATCAGCTGAATCCTCCGAAACCACGGAATCCAAGGAGATCCCTCGGTTTCTGCAGGAGCTGTTTGAAGACCGAGCCCAGCTGCTTCTCGATCCCAATGCGGCTCATATTCAGGACCATTACCTACGGGATAACCGCTATAGCCGTCATGCCCTGAGCCATGAGTTGGAACGGACAGAGTATATTCAGGCTTGGGCCAAGGAGCGAAGAGTGAAATTTGTAAATGCCGAGAGCTCCATCCGAATTGTCCGTTTAAAGGTTGAGGGCGAGACCGCCAAGGTGTCTCTGGTGCAGTCTCTAAAGTTAGGTTATGAGTATCTGGATAAGTATCCGGGCCATCATGACTTTGGGATCGGAACCCGCCATGCAATCAAGCTGCACAAGCATAATAACATCTGGTATTTGGAACGCGAGTGGTACCTTGACCCGCTGGAGGAGAATCCTCAGACGATCCAAAAATGCGATCTGGATTTTCCACCTCGTAATACACCTCTTTTGCAGCCAAAAGATAAGCCCAGATACAACCGCCAGCAGGCCGTTGAATATGCGAACAAATATGCCGGGCTTGCATGGGGGGCTGGGAACCAGCACCGTTACAACCGTAAGTATCTGGATTACAACTCCCAGGGCGGTGACTGTACCAACTTTTCTTCCCAGGCCATCGGGGACAAGGAAGGCGGCAGACTGCGGATGAGAGGGGGTTGGCACTATTATGACCGCAGTGGAGGAAGCGCAGCTTGGGTTAGAACGGACTCCTTCAGGGGCTTCCTGGTTCATTCAGGCTATGGAACCGTGGTGGCTCACGGGGATTTCGCCAGGATTGTAAAGTTCGCGAATGAACTTCAGCAGGACGAATCCCAGCTTTACAAGCTTCAGGCAGGCGACCTTATTGCTTATCAGATCAAAGGGGATATTGACCACTTCTCGATTATTACAGGCTTTGATCAAAGCGGTTATCCGCTGGTTAACTCCCACACAGCCGACCGCTTTCAGGTTCCCTTCGATCTGGGCTGGGATAAGTACACGAAGTACCAGGTGATTCACATTCGGGACTAAAGAGCTTCACTTTGATCATAACCCCAAGACCGCTGTCATAAGATTTATTGGACAGCCGTCTAACGGGGAGGACCGAAATTGAAGCTACCTCTGCTAGTCAAACAAACTCTAGTGAGAGCCAATGCCATGATCGTTGTGAAATCGGTTGGGCTCTTCGGTAAAATATTCATCACTAGAACCATGGGAGTCGAAGGAATGGGTCTGTATCAGCTGACCTATTTCTTTTATGCCCTGGTTCTTATGGTGATTTCCGGCGGACTTCCGACCGCTTTGGCTATGTATATTTCAAGCCATCCCGCCAAGGGCTGGCCTTTGTTCAGGAAATTCTCTGTCATTCTGCTGCTTGTCGGAGCAGCCTGCAGTCTGCTAACCTACCTTCTATCCTCCCGGATTGCTTCCCTGCTTCATTATCCCCAGCTGGATTTCGCCATACGCTGCCTAGCACCGGCCATCTTGGCAGTTCCCCTGCTCAGTCTGCTTAGAGGTTACTTGCAAGGTCATGAGAAATATGGAGTTATAGCTGTGTCCGAGCTGGTCGAGCAAACGGTCCGTATAGGTTCATTAATCTTCCTTATTCCTATCTTTATAGACTCGGGCCTCAAGTGGGCTGTGGGTACAGCCATTCTTGGAACCTCCTTGGGGGCTGTGCTGGCATTCGCCTTTATTATTGCAGTTATGAGGTACAAGCAGCCTGCTGCCCTAACCACAATCTCCGTGGACAAGGATTCGGGCTTCACGACCGTGTTAAAGTTATCTCTGATGATTACCCTTACCCGCCTGCTGGTTCCCGCTTCTGACTTTGTAGATGCCATCCTTATTCCCCAGCGGCTCCAGGTTTCTGGACTTACCTCCGGTGAAGCCGTACAGATGCTCGGCGTGTTCTCCGGGATCGCTCTTGTTGTGGCTTATATGCCTACTCTATTTACCGCTGCGCTTACCCACACCCTGACGATGAGAATCTCTTCGGACTGGATTCATGAAAGATTTGATCAATATGATGAGAAAAGAAACAAGGCCATCAACCTCACCTGGGTGTGGGGCTGGGCCTCCAGCTGGTTTATTTTCAACTTTGCTCCGGAAATATCCCGGTATATATTTAGAGTTCCGGACGCTGAGCTGTCCATCAAGCTGCTCGCGCTGCTTCCGCTGATCGTCGGCCTCCGGGAGATCACCACCAGTCTATTATGGGCCCAAAATCAAAAAAGAGTCCCTCTTGCGGGACTCGCACTGGGAATAGTGACGAACTTCACCATACTCTATATCGTGGCTGCGCAGCCTGGACTCGGATACCTGAGCATGTCTCTGGGCGTCATAGCCTTAGAAGTGCTTGCTACAACCTGGAACTTTAGAGCTCTTAAGCTCTTCTCCTATTTCAAATCCCGGCTCGTTATATTTCTGGCCGATCTTCTGTTCTTTGAACTGCTCATTGTGGTGTGTACATGGTGTTCCAGGCTAATCAGCCTCCAGCCATGGAGCATATTAGCTGAACTTCTCCTGTATCTCGTCTGCTCCACGGGTTATATCAAGCTCCGCTTTGGACATCTCCTAGAGCAGGACTAGCCTCGAATCCATATGGGGGCCGCTTGAGCGATATGTCCCAACCGTTCAAGAGAGAGCTGCAGTTACAGCTTCTCTCTTACGGAGCGGAGCTTCTGCTCCGAGGAAGACGGCTTGTCCCGGCGGTCATCAATCTTGATGGATGTAGAGACACGCCCCGCCCCCGCTTGAAATGGCGCCTCATGCAGTGCGGCAATAGCGGCGAACACTTTCTCAAGTGGTCCCTCAATAATCGTACTCATCGAGGTCAGTTGAAATTCGACCCCTTCCTGACGCTCCAGGACATGCTGCATTTCTGCCACATACGCACTTAGGCTGGTTGATCCCGTCCCAACGGGAATGATCGTTACCTCTGCGATTGCCATGTTCAAATACCTCCTTGGTTGTGTAGATCTCCGACAGTAAATCTTTCCCACCATTTTAACAGTTCGCTGCTTAAAAACCAAAACCTGGTCTGAAAATCGTGAAATTTTCAAGCTTCCATACATCCAATTTCCTTCAAATTTCAACAAAATATTTTTGTGAAATTTATTTGAAGTGGCCAAGCCCAAGCGGGATGCGGGATGCGGACAAGTCAAGTGTTTTTTAGAGGTGATTTTGGATTTTCATAGTATGTTCAAACACTATATATTGTGGTAATGTAATTAAACCGAAACAAAATATAGTGTAAACGGCCTTTTCTCAAAAAACACCAACACACCTGCCTGTGCCTGTTTCACGACACCTTTCCTTCTGACTTTTTCGAATTTAGGTGTCCGGATGCGGATTACATACTACAAGATATAAGCTGCACTGCCTCGCATTACGGTACGAGTACTCTTGCCGGCTAGGGAGTTTCTTTTGCATCCGTATATACAAGTAAATCGAGGGGAGTAGTTAGCATTGGCTCTTATAACTAAAGCGTTCAGTACACAGGATCATATCCTGGATGAGGTCATCAGACTGGGTGAGGACATTGTCGACAGCCGCGATCTGGAGATGCTGCGTGAGAACGCCAACCTGAATGGAGAGAGCTTCTCCGGAAAAATGAGCAAATTCGGCAGTGAATATGCCAAATGGTATGCGAACCATTTCATCATGCCAAGCCAGCTTGTGCAGGCAATCCAGGATAATATCGTGTACGTCCACGATTTGGATCAATATGCGATCGGGACTACAAATTGTATCTTCATTCCATTTGGCAAGCTGCTTGGCCAAGGATTCAATACAGGCAACGGCAGCGTTCGGCCGCCAAATTCGATCATGACGGCTATG
Source organism: Paenibacillus zeisoli (assembly GCF_003994465.1). GTDB lineage: Bacteria > Bacillota > Bacilli > Paenibacillales > Paenibacillaceae > Fontibacillus > Fontibacillus zeisoli. The sequence goes on from NZ_RZNX01000003.1 coordinate 128,425, forward strand.
GCTCTTGTCGCCATCATTTTTCAATCTCAGCAGAATTCCCAGTACGGCGGGGTATCCGGCAACAAGCTGGATCATGATCTCGCCCCTTATGTGGTCAAATCCTTCGCCAAGTACTTCATTAAAGGCTTGGATTACTTTGAAGAGCAGGAGCCCGGTATTACAGCCGCAGATCTCGGAGAGATCTCCATGAGCCGCCTTGATCTGCAGGAGCGTTACCCGCGGTCCTTCCGCTATGCCATGCGGGAGACCGAGAGCGAGACGCTGCAGGGCGCAGAGAGCCTGATCCATAATCTGAACACGATGTCTAGCCGTGCCGGGGGTCAAATTCCTTTTACCAGTATCAACTATGGAACATGTACCTCACCGGAAGGCAGGCTTGTGATCGATTCGATTCTGGAAGCCACCATGAAGGGACTTGGCAGCGGCGAGACGCCGATCTTCCCGATCCAGATCTTCAAATGCAAGAAGGGGATCAACCAGGCGCCGGGAGAACCGAACTATGACTTGTTCTTGAAGGCAGCCGAGTGCTCGGCGCGCAGGCTCTACCCGAACTTCGCCAATCTGGATGCTCCCTTGAACCTTGCTTATTACGATCCGAGTGATCCGGATACCGAATTTGCAACGATGGGCTGCCGCACGCGCGTCCTGGCTGACCGGTTCGGCCGGAATCATCTGTCCGGCAAAGGGAACCTGAGCTTCAATACCTTGAACCTGGTGAAGCTTGGGATCGAGCACGGAATTGTACTTGGACGCCGCAGTGAAGCCGATGAAGCAGGCTTTTACCAGGAGCTGGATCACTATCTCAACATCGCCATGGAAGGACTGCTTCACCGTTTTCGTATCCAGTCGGCCCAGAAAGCCAAAGCCTCTGACTTCATGATGCGCGAAGGCGTATGGGAAGGCGGCGAGCAGCTTGCTCCTGAGGAGCCGGTTGGAGAGCTGCTGAAGCATGGCAGTCTGTCGATCGGGTTCATCGGTCTTGCCGAGTGCATGAAGGCGATGTACGGTAAGCATCATGCCGAGGACGAAGAAGTCTATCAGAAGGCGTCCAAGCTGATTCGCTACCTGCGCAGCTTCTGTGACCGCCAGAGCGAGAAGCTGAACCTCAACGTGACGCTGTTCGCTACACCGGCGGAAGGCTTGTCCGGGAAATTCACGAAACGCGACCGTGCCCACTACGGCTCGCTAAGCGGCGTAACCGACCGGGAATATTATACGAACTCCTTCCATGTTCCCGTGTATTATCCGGTTACTGCAGCCGCCAAGATCAAGCTGGAGGCTCCTTTCCATGATCTGTGCAATGCCGGAGCGATCTCCTACATTGAACTTAATGGCAACGCCCGTGCTAACCCGGCTGCATTCTTGAAGATTATCCAGTATGCGCTGGATCAGCAGATCAGCTATTTCAGTATCAACCATCCGATTGACCGCTGCTCCGCCTGCGGCCATGAGGGCATCATCGGGGCGACCTGCCCTTCCTGCGGAAGCCATGAGAACGAAGTTCATATCCGCAGGCTGCGCCGGGTCACCGGTTATCTGACCGGGGACTTCCAGACCCGGTTCAACAGTGCCAAGCAGGCCGAGGTCAGAGACCGGGTGAAGCACACCTCATGAACATTTGCGGATACTCACCGGAGTCGATCAATGAAGGGGAAGGGCTTCGGGCAGCGATATTCATCAGCGGCTGCAAGCATTATTGCCCGGGCTGCTTCAGCCCGAAGACCTGGAACTTCGAGTACGGTGAGCCGTTCACGCTAGCAAGACAGCAGGAGATCATCCGGGACATTGCGGCCAATCCCCTGCTGGACGGACTGACGATTCTCGGCGGGGACCCTTTCTTCTCCGCCCGGGAGGTCAGCGGATTCATTGATCTCCTTCACTTGGAGGCAGGACCGGTCTCGGTATGGATCTACAGCGGCTATACCTATGAAGAACTTACCGCCGCTCCGGATTCAGATGAATATGCGCTTCTCGGCCGCTGTGATGTACTGGTTGATGGACGTTATATAGATGCCCTTCGCGACCCCTCCCTTCTGTACCGGGGAAGCTCCAACCAAAGGCTGATCGACATTAGGCAAAGTCTTGAGCAGGGAGAAGCCATACTGTGGCGATCGCTATTCACTAAGTAAATTCGTTGCACTACGTAATTTGGAAGCAATCAGATTGTACGAATACAAATATCGGCAGCAAAGTCTTTAATTCTTTCTTTATCGCTATCCATCTTTCTAGTATAATTGCTTCTTGTGGTCCTTTTTTCCCGGAACGGGTTAATTTTTTCCAGAATCAGCTCACTCATTACAGTTTATACCAATTTAGAAGCTGTAATTTTATCAAAGTATACATTTTATTTCATCAGAAAGTAGGGATTCTCTTCTATGCCATCCTTCGTCAATAAACCGAACAACCGTCAACTCGCTTTCGACAACAACCGTCTGGGCATTTATGCAGATCGTATTCTCGAAGGCCTGCCTTCTCTGGATAAGGAGCGCCTGCTTCGCGGCGTGATCTCCAAGCTCCGCCGTGATGAAGTTACAGGGGAAGAAATCAGCAATGCTTTTACCATGTCCGCCCTTGAGCTTGTAACCAAAGAAGAGCCGGACTGGAAATTCGCAGCCGCACGTGCCCTGCTTACTACACTGTACAAGAAAGCGGCCAATAACCGCCGGTACAAAGCTTATCCGGAAGAGCCTTACGGATCGTTCTATCATCTGATTGTCGATTTGACCAAAGCCGGCATATACAAAGAGGACCTGCTCGAAGTTTATACCAAAGAACAGATTGAAGAACTCGGCGAAATGATTGATCCTTCGCGCGATCTGCTGTTTGACTATATCGGACTACTTACCCTGGCTGAGCGTTACCTGGCTAACGATTTCGACGGCCGCGTGATGGAGCTTCCGCAGGAGCGTTACATGGTGATCGCGATGTTCCTGATGCACAAGGAGCCTGCCGAGACTCGTATGCACCTGGTGAAGGAAGCTTACTGGGCGATGAGCAATATCTACATGACCGCCGCTACACCAACCATGTCCAATGCGGGCAAAAAAGTGGCCGGACAGCTCTCCAGCTGCTTCATTGATACCGTGGATGACTCCCTTGAAGGCATCTTCGACTCTAATACAGATGTAGCCCGTCTGAGCAAAATGGGCGGCGGTATCGGGGTCTACCTCGGCAAAGTACGGGCGCGCGGTTCAGATATCCGCGGCCACAAGAATACCAGCTCTGGCGTTATCCCATGGATTCGCCAGCTGAACAACACGGCTGTCAGCGTCGATCAGCTGGGCACACGTAAAGGTGCCATTGCTGTATATCTCGACGTTTTCCATAAAGATATTCTCGCTTTCCTGGATCTGAAGCTGAACAACGGGGACGAGCGCATGAGAGCGCACGACGTATTCCACGGGGTCTGCCTTCCCGATCTGTTCATGGAAGCTGTTGAGAACCGTGACGAATGGAACCTGTTCTGTCCGCACGAAGTGAAGAAGACGATGGGCTGGAAAGACGCGAACGGCCGTCCACTCGGTCTGGAAGACTTCTATGATGAGAACTTTGGCGAAGGTGCTTTCCGCGAGAAGTACGAGGAAGCCGTGGCGCATCCAACTCTGTCCCGAATTACCGTACAGGCTATTGACATCATGAAACGGATTATGAAATCCCAGCTGGAGACCGGAACGCCTTACATGTTCTACCGGGATACCGTGAACCGTGCCAACCCGAACCGTGCACATGGTATGGTCTACTCGTCCAACCTTTGCACCGAAATCATGCAGAACCAGTCGGCAACCGTGGTTGAGCAGGAAGAACTCGTAACCAAAGATGGACAGACTCGTATCGTCATTTCCAAGATTCCTGGCGATTTCGTTGTCTGCAACCTGAACTCCATTCACCTGGCACGCGCTGTTCCAGCCGGAGTGCTTGAGCGCCTTGTGCCGATTCAGGTACGTATGCTAGACAACGTAATCGACATCAACAACATTGAAGTGCTGCAAGCTCAATACACGAACAGTCAGTATCGTGCGATCGGTCTCGGTACATTCGGCCTGCATCACCTGCTTGCCCTGGAAGGCATTCGCTGGGAATCCGACGAGGCTGTCGCTTATAATGATGCGCTGTATGAGAAGATCAACTACCTGCTCGTCCGTTCCAGCATGGAGCTGGCTAAGGAGAAAGGCCGCTATGCGAAGTTCGAAGGTTCTGACTGGGATACAGGCCATTACTTCACCTACCGTCATTACACGGACGGAACCCGTGAAGGTAAATATGTAACCACAGAAGAGTGGCGTGCGCTCCAGCAGGAAGTTCATGAGAACGGCGTGCGTAACGCCTGGATGTTCGCCATCGCGCCAAACGGCTCGACTTCGATCATTGCCGGTTCTACAGCAAGTATCGACCCACTGTATGAACTGCTGTCTTACGAAGAGAAGACGACTTACAAAATCGCCAATCCGGCTCCGGACCTGTCCGATAAGACGATTTGGTACTATAAAACAGCCTTCCTGATCGACCAGAACTGGTCCATCAAAATGGCTTCCGCTCGTCAGCGCCACGTCGATCAGGCTCAAAGCTTCAACCTGTATGTGCGCCCTGACATCAAGGCGACCGAGTTCCTGAACCTGCATTTGCATGCTTGGAAAGCCGGCATCAAATCCACATATTATGTTCGCAGCCGCGCGCTGACGATCGAGGAATGCGAGTCGTGTGCTTCTTAATCCTGAGTCCTTTAGATAAAGGATTTTCCAACCCACCCAAACCCTCCCTTCCTAAGGGAGGACCCCAAGGGCTCTGCCCTCTGGACACCCACTGGAGGTAACGTGGGAGTGACAGATGCGGTTGTGAGTTAGGTGGGTGTTAGGATCGCTTGCCGTCCCTTCGGGACCCGCTTACTGATTGGCTGTGTCTAGTTACCTGTTTCAGTCGCTTGGGAGCTGCTGGGTTCGCACCCGGGTGACTTTGGATATATGAGCCGCTTGTCGCCCCTTCGGGGCACGCTCTACTTGAGGAGCTCCTGCGGCTGGCGTGTGAGTTAGGTTGTTCGTTGTTAGGGACTGTGTGCTGAGAGGCGCTCTCCCTTTGGGATACGCTCGGGCTTGGTGCAGAACAGCGTGGGCGATGCTTCGTACGTTTTGTTGTTTGGGGCTGCTGGGAGGCGCTCTCCCTTTGGGATACGCTTGGGCTTGGTGCAGAGCAGGCGTGGGCGGTGCTTCGGACGTTTTGTTGTTTGGGGCTGCTGGGAGGCGCTCTCCCTTTGGGATGCGCTCGGGCTTGGTGCAGAGCGGCGTGGGCGATGCTTTGGACGTTTCGTTGTTTGGGGCTGTTGAGAGGCGCTCTCCCTTCGGGATTCGCTCGGGCTTGGTGCGGGGCAGCGTGAGCGATGCTTTGGACGTTTTTTTGTTTGGGGCTGTTGAGAGGCGCTCTCCCTTCGGGATACGCTCTGGCTTGAGCCAGAGCTATGTGGGCAGAGGCAAGGAGTAGCGTGTGCCTGCGAAAGGTTTTGTCAGTTCTGCTGCAGCGGGAGCGGAGAGAACAAAACGAATCCGTAGAAGCGAAGCGTCCGCCTTTATCTCCGAGTTTCGACCGCTGCGGCGGCTCGAATCAAAGAAACTTGGAGATAACAGCGGTCGTAGGATCGTTTCGTACTCGGAGCGTCTCTACGCAACAAGGCTGATCGTTCCGTTATCGGAGCGCCTCACGCATTATTTTAAGGAGATGATCTTATGCAATTACAAACGATTTTTAATACAGAGGCACCTAACCAATCCACACGGATTATTGGCGGAGAGTGTTCAGGGATTCTGAACTGGAACGACATCCGGATGCCTCATATGTATAAGTTATATAAAGTGCTCCTTCTGAACCACTGGATCGCAGATGAGATCCCGATGTCCAAGGATGCCCAGCAATTCGCTAGGTTGGATAGCGAGGAGCAGCGGACATTCAAGATCAACATCTCCCTGCTGGCCGTGCTGGACTCCATGCAGACGATGTTTGTGGGCGACGTGAAGCGCTACTTCACCGATTCTTCGCTTGAAGCAATCTCCGCGATCATCGGTCAGCAGGAGGTTGTCCATAACCAGTCATATTCTTATGTACTATCCTCCATCGTGTCTGAGCAGGAGCAGAAGGAAATTTTCGAATATTGGAAGCATGATCCGGTCCTGCTGGAGCGCAACAAGTTCATCTCTGATATTTATCAGAATTTCCGTAATGATGCTACGCCGCAGACGTTCTTCGAAGCGCTTGTGGCTGACCTGATTCTGGAAGGAATCTTCTTCTACAGTACATTTGCCTTCTTCTATAACCTGGCACGCGACCAGAAAATGATGGGTACGAGCCAAATGATCTCTTACATCCAGCGTGACGAGAATCAGCACTGCTACTTCTTCGCCGAAGTATTCAAGCAGCTGCTGGCAGATTATCCGGAGCTGAATACCAAAGCCAACATGGACTGGGCGTACAGCACCATCAATCGTGCGGTAGAGCTTGAGACGAATTGGGCCTTCTACACACTGAAAGAAGTGCGCGGGATCGACCTGAATGAGCTGTCCGATTACATCAAATACATTGCCAACAAACGCTTAACCTTGATGGGTCTGGAAAAAGCTTATGAAGGCGTGGATGTGAACTGCATGCCGTGGATCAAGCCTTTCTCCGATGAAGCGCTAAACGCTACGAAGACAGACTTCTTCGAAGCGAAGTCCCGTAACTACGGTAAAGTCGGCGACGACAACGGATTTGACGATCTGTAAACGGGCCGCAGCAATTTGGTAAAATACTAAGCAGGGTCAGTCCTATTGGGACTGACCCTGTTTTGTGTTACAGGATGAAGATACTTTACTAGTAATCGATAATGAAAGTGCAGCTTATTGCCCCAGCTTAAGTACAATTAAAGCTTAAGGACACAAGCGTTAGCACAAGTGAACTTGCTTAGAAGAATCACGGCCAACTCATATCGCTCAACCACACCAACACAATGGCCTCGCCCCTATTTAGAAAGGGCGAGGCCATTTGTGCTCTTTTTTCGAGGAAACTATAAAACTTACAGACACCGTAATAAGCCAATAGTCTGGACCAGCAGGTAAGAACCCCTGAAAGACCCTGCTTAGTTTTTCTTCGGATCCGCAGTGATAAATTGGTACAAACCTTCGATCTTCGCATCCGTCAGCTCTCCGCTGTTATCAAAGACTGTCACGGAAGAAGCAGGAATATTCCAGTTCACTTCCGGCACGAACTCAACCCGCTGCTTGAAGTTATCCCAGTGATTCAGCTTCCAGGTATCCCGCTCGGTCTTTCTCTCAATAATCCGTTCCTTCTGAACGTCCATATCGCTGAGTGTAACTACAACCACCTTAACGTCAACCTCATTCAGGGTGAGCCCTGCCGCGCTCACGACCTCTTCTATCCAGGCCGCATTCTTAAGCTCGGAGGTGAACGGCGAGATCATGAATACGCTCTGTCCCGCAGCCAAGTTATCCACACAAATATCCTTCGTGGTATCATATTCGAGATCACGAAGGTGCTTCTTGTAGAACTCCGAATCCCGGTCATTCTTATCCAAATTGTTCATTTCAAGAATCTTCTCTACAAATCTGCCGCCTACCGTATCTCTATCCAAAAAGGCTGCTTGAATCCGTGCGGACAGCTTGCGGGCCACCGTGGTTTTGCCTGTTCCCGCTACGCCTACAAAGAATACCAGTTTTTGCATTGAAAAGCCTCCAGTTCTGATATGTTCATTTGTACATTTTAACACATCAAAGCAAGCGAGTGCCAGACAAGGACTTCGCACTACGAATAGGACCTTCCTGCCCGAGGCATTCGAACTGGCCCCTGATTAGTCTATTTGTCACTACAATACCTTGAACGCCTTTGAAAAAACTCCCCAATTGTTCTGTATCCAATAAATAGCAGCATCTTTGAAGAACCCTAAAATAAATAAAGACATAAGCCCCGGGCCTTTCATGAACATGAAGGCAGGAACTTATGTCTTTGCGATGTTTTTAGGGTTTTTTGGGTGTCTGTGGAGATCCGTGAATGTCTTTAACCAGACATCCACAGAGTAACAATCGGTACTACCGCGGAGCGGCTGTTCATGAATGTACACGCCTGTCCCTTCACTCCGTCACGACAAGAACCGGGTTAAGCCAAACCCTTCGGTAGCTCAGTATACTGCAGGCGAAGGTTAGTCTCCTTCACAAGTTCAGCCACATTCTCCTCCAGACGGGTACGCAGCTCTTCAGCGATCTCGAAGCCACCGGCTTCAGTCCGGGCCACCTGGGTATCCACGGTGTACACACCACCAAGAATATGACGTGCGCCAAGCGAGGCCAGTACCGGCTTCAAGGAATAATCGATCGATAGAAGATGCGCTAGACTGCCGCCGATGAACAAGGGAAGAATGATTTTCCCGGCCAGCCCTTTCTGCGGAATAAGATCAAGGAAGGTCTTGAGGACTCCCGTATAAGAAGCTTTGTATACCGGACTTGCTACAATCACGGCATCCGCCTGAGCCACAAGCGCATTGGCTTTCACGATTGCCTCACTCTCGAATTTCGTATGGATCAGATCCTCTGGAGGAAGCTCTGCCACATTGACGTGATGAACCTCTACATTCTCCTTCCTCAGAAGCTCCTCGGTCAGCCCGATAATCGCGGAGAGACGGGATGTCAAAGAGGGATTGCCGTTAATAATCGTTATTTTTGCCATGGTGAATGCACCTTCCTTACCAATTTATTATAATTCCGATAGTCTAACTTGTCTTTAAAAAGATGCTATCAATTCACGAGCATAATGTCAATATTTTCAGGCCTCTAACTTCATTCTACTTCTTCCATTTTGCATTTCCAAGGAACCAACCTCTGGGCGAACGCATATGGATGAGCAAGGAAACAAAGATCAGTAGAGGAGACTATCTGTATGACGAACCCTGTATATCCTTATTACGGAAAAGAGACTGTATGCATAGAACAAAAGCTATCCTTCCCTCCCCAGCACCAGGCCAAACAACCCGGCATTGAAAGCCTGATGAATCCAAGACCCATATCCGAGAATCCGGAATACTGCGGAAGCGGCAAGCTGAAAGACAAGATCGCTGTAATTACCGGCGGAGACAGCGGCATCGGGCGGGCGGTGGCCTATGCTTTTGCCAAGGAAGGCGCCGATATCGTCATTGCCTATCTGAATGAGACATCGGATGCCATCGAGACCAAGAACCGGATCGAGGAGCTAGGAAGACGCTGTCTTCTTCTGGAGACCGATCTGAGGTTCAAGGAGAACTGTTCGTCGGTCATTGACGGGACCATTCTGCATTTTGGCCAGCTGGATGTTCTTGTGAATAACCATGCCGTACAGTATCCTCAGAACAGCATTGCTGATATCACAGAGCAGCAGCTCTATCACACGTTCCAGACCAACATCTTCCCCTTCTTTTTTCTAGTGCAAGCTGCTCTTCCTTACTTGCGCAGGGGCTCGGCGATCATCAACACGGCCTCCATTACCGCTTACCAGGGCAAGAAGAACCTGATTGACTATTCCTCAACCAAGGGAGCAATTGTCTCCTTCACCCGCTCCCTCGCCCTGTCACTCGTTGATCAGGGAATCCGGGTCAATGCGGTTGCTCCAGGTCCGATCTGGACTCCACTCATTCCTTCGAGCTTCTCCGCTGAGGAAGTCAGCACCTTCGGTACCGATACACCAATGAATCGAGCTGGTCAGCCTTACGAGCTTGCTCCCGCTTATGTATACCTTGCAAGCAGCGATTCCTCTTATGTGACAGGAGAGACGATTCATGTGAACGGCGGGGCTATGGTGACCAGCTGATCCAGCTCAAGAAATAACCATTCAATTACGTATCTGAGATCGTAGGTATGCCGTAACCGAATAATTAGGGGAGTCAAAAGAAGTAAACTTGTCGATTTCCAACTATTTAATGATGTTAATTAATTGTTGCCCGTGGAACATTTCGTTCAGTCTGAGGTCAGGGTCTCAATAGTGGTGAACTGTAATCTTGCTGCAAAAATCAATTCTACCGCCATGTCGCAGACATCAACCGTCCTACAAAGAAACAACCTACCCGATAGTCCGATAGGTTATCCCAGCCAGCAGCAGCTTTGGCGCGCAGGCTATAGATGCTCAATGATATCTCCGGCGATCAGAGAGGCCGGATTATGCCGTGCGGCCGCCGCCCGCTCGCCGGCGAGGCCGTGCACATATACGCCGAACGCCGCGGCCTGCACGGCGGTAAGGCCCTGGGCCAGCAGACCGGCGATGATGCCGGTCAGCACATCTCCGGCACCCCCGGTGGCCATGGCCGGGGTGCCGGTGGGGTTCACGAAGACGCGGCCATCTTCAGCCGCGATGACGGTGCGCGCGCCCTTGAGCACGAGCGTAACGCCGTGCTCAAGGGCGAACCTGCGGGCCAGGCCGATCCGGTCCCGCTGGACCTCGGCCGTAGAGACGCCCGCAAGGCGCGCCATCTCGCCGGGATGCGGCGTCAGCACCGCCGCTGCATCCCGGCGCTTCCACGCTGCGGGGCCGCCGGCCGCAGCGAGCATATTCAGCGCATCGGCGTCCAGCACAAGCGGACGCCGGGCGCCTTCCCAGAGGGCGCGCAGGAAGGCGCCCTCGCCCTCAAAGCGGCCAAGCCCCGGCCCTGCCGCGAGCACGCTGCGCGTCTCCAGCAGCCGCAGCACTTCGTCCGCTGCGGCTTGGCTCCACCCCTTGCTGCCACCGTCACCTATCGGTGCCAGCATCAGCTCCGGCACCGCGCTAAGCACGTGCGGAGCCAAGGCACCTGGCAGCGCCCAGGTGGCTAACCCGCATCCGGCCCGCAGAGCGGCCTTCGATGCGAGCAGCCCCGCGCCGCTCATGCCTGCGCTGCCTGCGGCCAGCAGCACGTGGCCGTAGGTGCCTTTGTGACCGTCCGGATCACGGCGACGCGAAGGCTGAACCCCAAGCTCACGAATTAGAACTTCTTCCGTGAGCAGGAAGCTGCCTGGCTCATCAGTCTCCGCCAGGCTTGCAGGTATGCCGATGTCCTTCACCACGACATCGCCTGCCACCTTTGCCCCCGGATACTGGGTAAGTCCAGTCTTTAAGAAGGCCAGACATACGGTAATCCGGGCTTGGATACACGGCTCGTAAACCTCGCCTGTATCGGCATTGACTCCGCTTGGGAGATCGGCCGAGATCATCGGCAGCCCGCTCCCGTTCGCCTGCTCGATGAGTGCCGCATAGCTGCCCCGCGGGACACCAGACGTCCCTGTTCCGAGCAGTGCATCAAGGATGCCCGTATATCCGGCAAAGTCCAGCGGCTGCTCCCCGAACACCCTTGACGGAATATTTAACGCGCGAGCTGCCTGCACTTGTGCAGCAGCCTCCCCTGTTATCTGTTCGGGCACCGTTACATAGAGCAAGGTAACCGACATTTCGGCGTTCATTAAATGCCGGGCGGCAACCAGGCCGTCTCCGCCATTATTGCCCTTGCCGATTAGCATTAGCCAGTGTTCTTGACGCAATATCTGTCTAATCTCCGCGGGGCTCTTCTGACATGCGAGCCGTCCCATTCCCAGCACGTCTTCCTCTATGAGTCCCTCTGGCTCCTTCGGGAGCTGCTGTTCCGAGCGAAGCACACACCACCTTATCAGCTCCTCCGCAATAGCACGTCCTGCATTTTCCATCAAGACAGCAGCCGGAATTCCGATTTCTTGTATCGTCTGACGATCCAGCTCCCTCATCTGCTCGGCATCCACAAGCCGCATTTCCGCACGCCTCCCTTGTTAGACCTGAAATACATACCTACCCTAATTTTATCCCTGTTTGCTCTATCCCATATTACCCAACTGGCCAATAAACCTCCTGATTACTTGAATATTCATAGAGTGAACTAGACAAATAACCGTGTGAGCTTATTAAATTTGTATAGTATAGGGTCGTTCTTAAAGACGGTCGCTTTACTCCTTCAGAATTTTCTTGCGGCCATTCCGCAGCTGAAATCTGCTGATCCCCTGCAAACCTAATAAGACTGACCCTTCCTAACAACTGGCACCCACAACTCATTCCTGCGCTCCTCTGGTGGCAGATAGTTCTCAACCGCCGGCAGATAAGCCAAATCATAAGTGGAAGAGGGAACCCACTCCGTATAAAGACGTCTCCATATTTCCTGGAGCTTCTCCGGACCCCCGGGTGCATCGAAAACGGCCCATGTGCTTGCAGGATAGTCCAATAAGGTCATTCCCTCCGGCGGCTCTTGATCCGACCTTACGGACAGTAAGTAGTCGAACTCTTCATTTTCCCCGAATTCCCCGTTCGCGCAGACTCCGAGTATTCCACCCAGTGGGTGTTCACCCAGGCGGAACTCCCAAAGCTTCTCAAAGACTCCTTGATCTCTGGCATCTGCCCAAATGTGCGGAATTACACGGAACGCATTCTCCGTACGTACACGCTCTGATATTCCTACAATTCGGAACGGACCCATCTCCTCAATCCGGTAATTCATCTCTGCATCCCCTCTAATTGACATGTGAAAGGTCATTTTCGGATAGGCTTTGAGCGAGGTTCCCGTAAGACGTGCTGCAGTAGGGGTAACTCCGTGCAGGTTACTGAATGCCCGTGTGAACGCCTCTGGAGAGTCATAGCCATATTTTAGCGCCAGATCAATAACCTTAATCCCGCTATGCTGCAGTTCGAAAGCGGCCAATGTCAGTCTTCGGCGCCGAATGTACTCCGCTAGTGTAACGCCGGTGAGGAATGAGAACATCCGCTGAAAGTGATACGCCGAACAGCAGGCGAGTCTGGCGACTTCCTTATAATCAATCTTCTCCAAGAGATGGTCCTCAACGTAATTGATCGCCCCATTCATTCTCTGAACCCAGTCCATCATCTTGATCAACCCTTCCTCCATCAATCTAACAGACTAGAAAGATGCCTTCCGTGCATTTCTTGCCCACATCTGCAAGGGCCGGTGAACAGCGTGTACTTCATTTCCAGCTTGTTCTCCAAAGTCCTGAATCAGGTATAACAAGACAAAGGCAAGGCCCTGCAGGAGTTAAACTCACACAGTTGAGAATCACACGAATAAGATTCTACAACTATGACTTGTACAACTAAGTTTTACACTCCTAAAATTACACATGTAAAATTACACTACTGGGAATTACACTTCTAAAAGATCACACAGCAAAGAATTACACAGCAAAGAGCAGGGAGCCAAAGCCCCCTGCCCTTGTTGCCGTTCTTCTGCTGTCGATGCATAAGGCACTGCCTTGCTGCGGGTTCGTCATAAGAGCGAAAATCCAACTTTCCTATGAATCCTGGTTCTGACTCCGCCGTATGAATCGCACATCTGGCTCCTAAAGCCCCTATAAGAACCTCACTATACTAATATGCGACTGTGAATCTTCCTCTTACAAAATGGGACTCGTCTACCTCATCAAGCAAAGCCACCGCGTAATCTTCTACAGAAATTCGGCTGTTATCCAGCTCATCGGTCACCAGCTGATTCGTTCCAATCCGGAAGTTCCCGGTACGCTCGCCGGGTTCGATTACAGCGGCCGGGCTGAGATAGGTCCAATCGATATCGGATGCCCGGATAATCTCGTAAGCTTCCGCATGAGCCCGGGCCAGCGGACGCCACTCCTCCGGAAAGGCCGGCGTATCCATAAGCGCCACACCGGGAGCCACTTCTAGACTGCCGGCTCCGCCTACGATAATCAGCCGCCCAGCTCCGCCACGCTTCACCCCTTCCACGAGTGTACGGGCAGCTTCGGACAGCTCATCTTCCTGGCCAAATTTAGGGCCAAATGCGCTGATGACCACATCCTTGCCTGCAGCCGCCTCAGCCACGGAGTCCGGCATAAGAATATCTCCCGTCTTCACTTGCAGCTTCTCATGTTGATCCAAGCCTTCCAGCTTGGACACGTCTCTAAGCACAGCAGTCACCTCATGGCCTCTGCGCAGCGCTTCCTCCAGAATACTTTTACCGATCGTTCCTGTAGCTCCAAACAGTGCAATTTTCATAATATGTATCGCTCCTTCTCTATTTGAAAATGGATGAAATAGACTCCCTTTTCACGTTGTCCTTCTAATATAATTATCCCAACCGTTGAATCCAAAACGCATTCCGGTGTAATTTTCTAGCAGGAGGGCACCTTTAACTTCATAAAAGGCGGCTTTCGCCTCGTCCTTCAATTCCCGTTCGCTTAGCTCAGCCCGCCTTACCCAGCATAAAGCTGATAATCAGAATGATAAAAACCGTAGCTGTAATCCCGACGAACCTGTAGTCCTTCTCCTGCCAGAATACAAACAAAGAGACAAATACCCGGAGAACCGGCGTTAAGATCAGAATCAGCAGCCCTGTCTCGATAACAGCCACCGACTTCATGGCCAGAAGCCCTTCCCAGATGGCTCCGAATCCCAGCGGATAAGTCCCATCCGGATACCCGCTGACACCTGTGACCAGGAACTGCACGAGTCCGATAATAATGACTGCGGCCGCCGCAACCACTCCGATCCGCAGCATTTTGCTAATGGCCAGCTCCACATCAGCAATCCGGCTCGGTGCCTCCCCGCTTGATGGTGTCTGATTCGCCATACTAACCCCTCCATCCCTGGTACAGCATTTGTCCGGCAACGTAAATCATGACCGGGATAAACAGCTTGCGGATCGTCTTGCTCTTCATCCGCTGCATCAATCGTGAGCCGACTGTGGCTCCAATAAGTACACCGAGTGCAACCGGGGCTGAGATGACAGGATTAATATCCCCCCGCAGAAGATAGATCCCGGCGCTGGCCGCCGCAGTGACTCCCATCATGAAGTTGCTGGTTGCCGTTGACACCTTTAGCGGCATCTTCATGAACACATCCATCGCCATAACTTTGAAGCTTCCACTGCCGATTCCCAGCAGTCCTGAGATCACACCGGCTCCATACATGACACTGAACCCCTGAGGAACTTTGTCCACATTATAAGCTACGGTCTGTCCCATGGCCTTGTCGTAATACTCTCCCTGGAGTCCAAGCTTCCTGGCTACAGGATGAAGCGGCACACCAGTGGGAATCTCCTGCTTGCCTTTCTTGATCATGGCATAGGCCGAATATAAGAGAAGCACGGCAAAGATGACATATAAGAATTTAGGAGCAATGACTGCTCCAAGAAAAGCCCCGGTTATAGCCCCCACTGTAGTGGCAATTTCCAGAAACATGCCCACCCGAAGATTCGTAATGCGGTCCCTGATATAGGCGACAGCCGAGCCGCTGGAGGTTGCGATAACCGAGATAATACTGGCTCCGATCGCGTGATTGATATCCACTCCGAACAGCAGGGTTAAGGCAGGTGTAACTACAATCCCGCCCCCAAGTCCCAGGACAGAACCGACTACACCTGCCAATATAGCGATAAAAAAGATTTCGATGACTGTACTCGTCAAGTCTGCAGCTCCTTCGTAGTTATAATGTTTCCTTAAAGGAATTATTGACATCTCCCGGCTGCTTGAAAGGTTTCTTCCGATGCTCCAGCACATACATCCCCTCTTCCGGAGTCCATTCCGCATAGGCTACATCGCTTAAGCTTTCATATCCGCATTTGCGAAGCTCGCTCATAAGCCAGGACTCGTCTTTGTCCAGCAGCTTCAGACTTTCGTAATCCAGCTTGCCGTCTTCAACGAGACTATAGGAGAAGTCAGCCTCCTTCTTGGGCAGGTTCAGATCCTCATGGGTCACCTGCTCGTATTCAGACTTCTTCATAATACTCAGAGTTCCGTTAGCTTCAAAAATAGCATAGGCCACTTCCCGCATGAAGAATACATCATGCTGACGCAGCAGCATCCGCAGCTGATCAAAGTCCAGACTGTTCTTGCGCAGCTCCTTGAGATCCACTTCACCATGCCGAATCAAGATAGAAGCTTTGCCGTCCAAGAATCCTCTTGACCGTTTGAAATACTGGGTAATCTTCTCAAAGACGAATGACAGAGCGGTCCAGAGCAGCAGGGCATACAGCAGCTGGGAGAACTTCACGTCCTCCTGATAGACGGTATTCCCCACAAGCTCACTTAACATAAGGGATGAGATGAAATCGAACGGGGTCAGCTGGGATATTTCCTTCTTGCCCAGCAGCCGTGTCATCGCCCATAGGCCAATAAACCCAATCAAGAGTTTAAACGTTATTTGCTCTAACTCCACAACTCCAACCTCCATTATAACCGATTTATAAGTGCAGAGTATCCTGCCCTTCCGGTACTTGCTATATATATACCCACTGGAGAGCAAAGGATCGCTTGTATTATATCCCGCTCCTGTGCAATAGTGGAGGAAGGGAAAATGATATGGACCAAAAGGCAAGCTTCTACATACGGATTGAAGGAGTGATATCCCGGTGTCTCTTACGCAAGTCTGGTCATGGCTGGCCCAGCAGCCCGCGGGGCCTTATGTGGCCGCTGTGACCGCCCTTACCTTCATAGCCCTCTATACCGCAGCGCGGAGCAGTGCATGGCGGGTAGAGCAGGCCCGCCTGGAGCGGCTTCGCCTCAGCCTGGAGCTGTATGCCGCGGCGGCCGGACCGCTCCAGCGTACACTTGAGCAGCGCGGCGCGGGCGCCGATACAGAGGCGCTGCTCATGGACCGGCTGCAGGCGTGCAAAGCCGCGCCTTACCTGACCGCCGATCTGCAGGGCCAGATCGGCGCTTACCTGGCAGACGGGGACGAAGCCCGTCTGCCGCTGCTTCATAGAGCCTTGGACCGCGAAGCTGTCCGGCTCATGGAAGAGCGGGCGAAGCTGCTTGCAAGAAGCGAGCAGCCCGGTTGGGGCCTCTCGCTGTGGCTGCAGCTTCGGGCCATGCTGCCGTTCGCCTTCGCGGCCGCAGCGGTCCTGCTGACCGCCTGGCTGCTGCAGGCTCTCGGAGCCGCACCCGCTGCCGGCGGCAGCGAAGCCGCTTGGACCCGCGCGGCCATATGGGCGCGCTTCGCCTCCATCCTGCTCTCGCTGCTGCTGCTCTACCCGGTGCTGCTTGAGAACCGCCGCCCCGGGGGCAGCACGATCCTGCTGCGCCTGCTCTCGATCTTCATCGCCCTGCTGGCGCTGATTCATCTCGCAGGCCTCGAGACCTCGCTTTACGTACTTGCCGTCCAGCTCCTGCTGTTCGTGCTCGGCTTCAGCCTCACTGGCACGAAGCCCCGCAAAGCCCGCCCGTTCGCAGGGCATTATGATGACACAACCACGCAGACGCTGCTTCTGAACCCCCCTGCCGGGACTGTCGACAGCGAGGGCCGTCCCGTGAACGGAGCCTTAAGCCCGGAAGACACAGATGCTCGTGAATAACCGTTAATTGAGAGGCGCAGCTTCACTATTTACACACAAAGCCCCGTATCCGGTGCCTTGACTTAAGTCTAAGGTCCGGAATACGGGGCTTTGCTATACAGTTATTCATATCTACTGGGTAAGCACTCAATTCACTTTGTTCTAATCTATTTACCGGGGTCCAGACTCTCGTAAAGCTCTGGGTGAATGCTTGGAGCCTGCTGACACCTTGGCTCCTCGGGAGGCACCTGACTCATATCGCTTGCGTTCCGTGCGTTCCACCTGTACAATCTGTCCCTCATGAACCACAATATTCAGAGAACCAAACTCCATATCGCTTAATAAACCTGCAATTCGATCGAGCCACTCGTCGTCGACGATTAATGGTTTAGCCATAGTCCGCGCCTCCTTCTTCCCGATAGATTTTCACTTCGTATCATCAATCCCTTAATTCCGATTGATTAACTTTGATTAATGTTACCATAGAATGGAAATCCTCGTCAATGTGCATTTTTGCGTGCAAACCAGCCTTTTAGCACCAAAGTCACCAATGCGAGTACAAGCAGCAGAGAAGCAACAGCGAACGATGCCGAGAACTGGTACTCATTATAGAGAATTTCAACATGCAGCGGCAGCGTGTTGGTCTCCCCGCGGATATGTCCAGATACGACGGATACCGCTCCGAATTCACCCATGGCTCTCGCATTACACAGAATAACTCCGTAGAGCAGGCCCCACTTGATATTCGGCAGCGTAATTTTCCAGAATACCGTCCATCCTTTAGCCCCTAACGTAACAGCAGCTTCTTCTTCCTGCTGCCCCTGATCCTCCATAAGCGGGATAAGCTCCCTCGCGACAAACGGGAAGGTAATGAACAAGGTGGCCAGTATAATCCCTGGCAGGGCAAAAATAATCTGAATATTATGGCTATCGAGCCATCCGCCTAGCCAACCGTGTTCCCCGTACACCAGTACATAAATCATACCGCCAATAACCGGAGATACCGCAAAAGGCAGATCGATCAGGGTAATCAGGAACTGCTTACCGCGAAAGCGGAATTTGGTAATTGCCCAGGCAGCGGCAACCCCAAAGATCGTATTCAAAGGCACCGTGATCACGGCAACCAGCAGGGTCAGCCGCAGCGCGGACATCGCATCAGGGTCCACAATGGCCGCAAGGAATACATCCCAGCCCTGTTTCAAAGCTTCAGTTATCACAACAATTAGGGGAAGAACGATCAGCCACAACAGCACTAGCGCCGCCAAGCCTATTAGTGCCCACTTCACCCAGCTTGTCTCTTTCATAGATCTGGTTCTCGGGTTCATTGAACTCCCGGAAGTCATAGGTACAGAACCGGCCATATTGATATCCTCCTTCTTGGATAATGTTCATTTAAGATGCTGCAACACCTTTACAAATTAGCATCTTATACTGGAACCGACAGCCCTTAACGGGCTGTTTTGCGCAGTCTGTGTTGGAGTGTATTAATAATCAACATCAGCAGGAATGAAATCATCAGCAGGAGAAGGGCCACCGCAGTAGCTCCCGCATAGTCGAACTGTTCGAGCTTCGACATAATGAGCAGCGGGGCAATCTCTGTCTTCATCGGCATGTTGCCCGAGATAAAGACGACCGAGCCATATTCTCCAATTCCTCTGGAGAAAGCCAGGGCAAATCCGGTCAGCAAAGCCGGGTAAAGCTGGGGAAGAACCACAACCAAGAAGGTTCTCACTCTGCCCGAACCCAACGTAGCTGCTGCTTCTTCCACTTCTGATTCCAACTCCTCAAGAACAGGCTGAACTGTTCTGACCACGAACGGAATTCCAATGAACATGAGTGCCAGCGTAATTCCAATCGGCGTATAGGCCACCTGGATACCCAGCGGCTCCAGCAGGGAGCCGATCCAGCCCTTATCGGAGTAGATCGCGGTCAGCGAAACCCCGGCTACGGCCGTTGGAAGCGCAAAAGGAAGATCTATCATTGCATCAAATATACTTTTACCGGGAAAATCGTATCTTACCAGAACCCACGCAAGAAGCAGGCCAAGCACAGCATCGATCAGACCTGCAGCCGCAGCTGTCAGGAAGCTGACTTTAAAGGATGCCAGGACTCTCGCATCCGTTGCAATATCCCAGAACTTCCCCCAGGTTAGTCCTGTAGAGTTCAGCAGCAGAGCTGATAGTGGAATCAACACCACTAAGCTGAGATAGAGCACACTATAGCCCATGGTAAGCCCAAAGCCGGGAAGTACTCCCCGCTTGGTAGCTATTGTCTTCATGATTATTCATCCCCTCCGTCTGTCCGGTCGGTACTATTTGCCAGGTACGTAAATTTGGTCAAATACGCCGCCGTCGCTAAAGTGCTCGGCCTGCGCCTTGGCCCATCCGCCAAACTCATCAATCGTGAACAGCTTAATATCCTTGAAGGTATCCTTATATTTCTCCTTAAGACTCTCCAGCGTTGGTCGGTAGAAATTCTCGGCTGCGATCTTCTGACCTTCTTCGGAGTACAGATATTTCAAGTAAGCTTCAGCCACCTCACGGGTACCCTTCTTGTCAACATTCTTGTCCACTACAGCCACAGGCGGTTCAGCCAGAATACTTTCGGATGGATATACAATATCCAATTTGTCTGGTCCAAGTTGTTTCACGGATAGCAGGGCTTCGTTCTCCCAGGCAATGAGTACATCGCCGATCTCACGTTCTACAAAGGTGGTGGTTGCACCGCGAGCTCCTGTGTCCAGAACAGGCACGTGCTGATACAGCTGCTGCACGAACTCCTTCGCTTTGTTCTGATCATTATTGTTATGGTGGAGGGCATAACCCCAAGCGGCCAAATAGTTCCACCGCGCTCCACCCGAAGTTTTAGGATTCGGCGTGATGACTTTGATATCTCCTTTAATCAGATCATTCCAGTCCTTAATTCCCTTCGGATTTCCTTTGCGTACCAGAAAGACAATAGTGGACGTATAAGGCGAGCTGTTCTTCTCAAACTTGCTCTGCCAACCTTTATTAATAAGACCCTTCTTCTGGATGGCATCAATGTCGTAACCAAGCGCCAAGGTGACTACGTCGGCTTTCAGACCATCGATAACTGCCCGTCCCTGCTTGCCTGAGCCCCCATGAGATTGCTTGATCGTAACTTTCTGCCCTTTCTCTTTCTCCCAATAAGCGGAGAACGCCTTGTTGTAGCTTTCATAGAGTTCGCGGGTTGGATCATAGGATACGTTCAGCAGCTCCACGCTATTATCGCTTTTCCCCGAACTTGATCCGCATGCCGCAGTCACCATAGACATAGCCAGCACCAGACTCACAACAATCCCTCTTTTAAATCCTCTCTTCATTCCTATCACTCCCCTTTGTTTAATCTTCTTATCTCTAAAATCATGATCTGGCTGATGCGCCATCTCCTGTGCACACACCTTGAAGTTTTATGAACGACAAAGAAACGCCCTATGCTCCCGGTCAAACCGAGCGGCTGCTCGTGCCTGCCAAGGCCTCTAGAGCGTTCCTCTGTCATTAATATACTACAAATTAAATTTAAAATTAATCCTACCTGTTTAGTAAGTTATGTTTGTTATTTTAATTGTATGCGCCGTATATTGTCAAACCTTTTTTGCGTCAGTTCGCTAAAATATTTCCCCTAGCGCAATCACAGCAAAAAACCACAGCAGAGCCAATCCTGCCATGGTTTTTTGCATACGAATTTATACTAAGTTGGGGCCGTCTGACAATCTGTCGTCAAGCGGAGTTCAGACAGCTTCTCCCCTTACCACTGCATGCTCTTTAACCTTGGGAAGGCTTCGCCAGCGCAGTGCAGACCGGCTTGCCAAGGTGAAGCTCATGTCCCGTCTCTCTAGGAATGCCTGTCTCGGAATCAATGCGGAAGCTGACCAGGTTATCGCTATATTGATGAGCTGCCAGCAGATAGCCGCCAGGGACTATCAGGAAGTGACGCGGTCCTTCACCTCCGCTGGATACCCACTGAGGATCTGACAGCTTGCCGCTCTCCTGGTCAATCCGGTAGCGTACAATGCTGTCATGCCCGCGGTTCGAGCCGTACAGATAGCGTCCGCATGGAGAGATAGCCAATTCTGCACTGGTAGTCTCTGCCGTGAAGTCTTCCGGGATAGTTGAAATATGCTGAAGAATTCCCAAGTCCCCCCGCGGTTCATCAATAGAATAAGCGGTCACTGTATTATTAAGCTCATTAATTCCGTACGCCCACTGACCTGAGGAATGGATTTTGAAATGTCTTGGTCCTGATCCCGGCGGCAGCTTGATCTCTCTGTGTGTCACAAGCTTGCCGTCCTCAACACGGTAAATGACGATCTGATCCATCCCCAAATCGGACACATAGGCGAACTTCCCGCTGCGGTCCAGCACAATGGAGTGCGCATGGGCGGCTTCCTGCCGATCTTCGCGCAGACCCTTGCCCACATGCTTGACCCGGGAAGCGAGCTCCTTAATTGCCCCGTTCCCATCCAGATTATAGCTGCTTACCTCTGCACTCATATAGTTAACAACGAATAACTGGCCTTCCGGCCCTGGTGTATAAGATACGTAGCAGGGTGCGAATCCGCCTGTGGGCTCACGGCTCAGTTCCCGAAGGCTGGCGTCTTCCTGATTAATTTCATACGCGGCAACTTGTCCATCCTCCAGCTCAGCAACGGAATACAGCCTCGTTCCCTCTTCATTAACAATGACAAAAGAGGGATTCTCAATACCGGAGGTGCTCTGAATCAAACGAAGCTCTCCGGTCTCTTTATTCAAGGCAGCTAGATGAATTCCGCCATCCTCTGCCGAAGCATAACTGCCAACATACAACAAAATATCATTCTCCTGGCTTTGGTTTGTCATTTGCCTCAGGTCTCCTTCTCATATATTCCTATATAATAGAACTTCGCTCCCCAAATAGGCTTACTCTTGATATGAAAGGCCTTCACTCAGCTCATATCAGTGATGCTCATATAAATTGTAATATAAGGAGGTAGTCAATTCTATATACCCGAATTGAGCCATCTGATCTCTGTTCTCTTCTATTCAATCCTTCAGCATAGTTGTGATATAATGAGAAACAGAATTGTTCATCTATTGAAAGGGGCCTGAATTTATGCAGCTCAGTCCTAGTTATCTACAGATCGCCGCCACAGCAGGCACTTTGATTATGGCCCTGCTAACTATATTCATCCGTCTCAAGGCGAGCAAGAGGCCGGTAACGGTTAAGAAGATTATCATGCCTCCTGTAGGTATGACGACCGGATTCTTCATGTTCATCGTGCCTGCCGTTCGGATTCCCTGGTTGTGGGGAATTGCCGCCTTTGCCGTGGGATGGCTGTTATTCTCTTACCCGCTGATCCGAAGTACCAAGTTCGAAGTCACGGAGGGTCAGGTATTCGCACAGCGTTCCCGCAGCTTTATTGTCGTCCTGCTCGGACTGCTCGCCGTTCGGATGCTGCTTCATGAATTCATCGAGCAATATGTCTCCGTGCCGCAGACGGGCGCCCTGTTCTTCCTGCTGGCTTACGGAATGATTCTCCGCTGGCGGTTGTTCATGTGGAAACATTATCAGACTATTCTCAAGGGTTCAGCTCCAGTTAAATAAGAACAAGAAGGGATGTCCCTAAGCCATGGATTGGCGGTTTGGGACATCCCTTCTTGTCTGTATCCAAGATTAACTTGTGACGAATAACCGATTAATCTTCTCTACATCCTCTGCGGCGATCTTCCACCCGGAAGCCGCGATATTCTCCTCTACTTGTTCCACCGTCTTCGCCCCGGCAATGACACTGCTTACTGCAGGGTTAGCCAGCAGCCAATTAATGGCCAGCTGCCCGAGGGGCTTCCCATAACTTTCGGCAACCTCCTCCAGCTTCTGAACCTTGATCAAGTTCTGTTCATAATTATCTTCGCTAAATAATGGATTTAGCGCAGATCTCACATCGTCCGGGTTCGGCTTGTTAGCTGGATTGAACTTACCCGTAAGCAGGCCTTGGGCCAAAGGACTGTATGGAATGAAACCAATTCCTTGTTCAGCAGCATGTGGGAGCGGCCCCTGCTCTACATCTCTCTGCAGGATGTTATACAGAGATTGCAGGGACACTACAGGTGACAGGGCCGCCGCTTCGGTCAACTGTTCCACTGAGAAGTTGGACACGCCGATATACCGGATTTTACCCTGCTCAACCAGTCGGTTTAATGTATCAAAAGTTTCTTCAAAAGGGGTGCTTCCCGACGGGTCAGGCCAGTGCACCTGATACAAATCAATATAGTCTGTCTGCAGACGGCGAAGACTTGCCTCCACTTCACGAATAATACTTTCCCTGAATACGTCATTGCGAATGCTTCCTGCATCGTCCCAAGCGAGGCCGAACTTGGTAGCCAGAATAACCTTATCTCTTATGGGCCTAAGCGTGCGGCCAAGAACCTCCTCCGACTCGCCAAATCCATACACAGGTGCCGTATCAAAAAAATTCACTCCCAGCTCATAGGCCCTGTGAATGGCACGCTCAATCTGGTTCTCCGATACTTCGCCCCAGCCCGCCTTCCCGGCAGCCCAGGCTCCGAATCCGATCACTGACGTATGTAAATCACTGTTTCCAAGTCTTCTTGTTTCCATCTTGATCTCTCCCAACCGGGTTTTTATCTATCTTTGCGCAGGAATGAGAATGCCAGCGCCAGGACAAGGATAGATCCCTTGATAATATCCTGTGCAAAGTACGGAACGTTCATCATGGTTAAGCCATTGAGCAGTACACCGATCAGAATCGAACCAAGCAGCGTACCCACGACGTTGGGCCGTTTATCCCCGAATAAGGCGTACCCTATATAGGCGGATGCTACGGCATCCATCAGAAGAGGAGCTCCGGCTGAGACCTGTCCGGTCCCAATCCGGCTTGCCAGCACAATCCCGCCGATTGAGGCGAACAGGCCGCTGATCACATAAGCCAGCACCCGGTACCGGTTGACCGGGATTCCGAACAGATTGGCTGCCTCCGGGTTCCCTCCGACCATGTACATATGGCGTCCTAACGTTGTTTTCTCGAGGAATAGATACGCAATCAGAACGAAGACCAGCATGAGAACTACCGCCACCGGAATACCGATGACTTCGCCTTGACCGATGAACAGAAAGGATGGAATAAATCGGCCCGTCTGTTCCCCCGCGGCTCCCGGCATCCCCTCGTAGATGGAATAGCCTTTGGTATAAGTCATCTGAATTCCGTTTACGATGTACATTACCGCCAGAGTTGCCAGCAGATCCGGAAGTTTGATTTTCACTACGAGAAAAGCATTAAACAGGCCGACGAGCACCCCGCACAGCAGTGGAATGAGTATAGTGATGAACAGCTC
Organism: Paenibacillus zeisoli; assembly: GCF_003994465.1. GTDB lineage: Bacteria > Bacillota > Bacilli > Paenibacillales > Paenibacillaceae > Fontibacillus > Fontibacillus zeisoli. The sequence continues at coordinate 153,061 of NZ_RZNX01000003.1, forward strand.
CTGGCGATGGAGAATCAGCGCTGAAGCCGCGGCAATCGTCGCCAAGCTGGTTGTAGAACCCACGGAGACATCAAATCCGTCTACGACGAGGCTGAAAGTAACGCCCAGAGCAAGAAATGTCGTTATCGAGATTGCTTTAAGAATATCCTTCAGATTATTGTAGGTTAGAAAATGATCATTCACGATTGAGAAGAAAGCGATGACTGCAATAATGATAAGGATAGCTCCATAACGAAAAATATACCCGGTGACCGGATTAACAGCCCTGACTGGCTGTAGTGCTTTAACTGTGCTCAACTGTCTTGGCCTCCTTGTCTGCTGCAAGCAGCAGTTCATCCATCGTAATATCGAAAGGGTCGAACTCCTCCTGAATCTGCCCATCAGCTAGAATCAGAATCCGGTCAGAGATACGAAGTGCCTCATCCGGTTCTGCCGTGAAATATAATATTGAAGTTCCCTGATCCGCAAGCGATTCAATCATTTGAAAAATGGCCTCTCTCGCGGCAACATCAATCCCTTTCATGGGCTCATCAAAAATGGCCAACTCTCTCTTGGCTGCGAACCATTTGGCAATGGCCACCTTCTGCTGGTTCCCGCCGCTAAGCTTTCCAGCTAAATGAGACGGAGAGTTCGGACGGATCGTAAAGGAAGCAATAAGATCCCGGCTGTACTTCAGTTCGCGGGACTTCGAGATCAGACCTTTAAAGGATAGGGCAAGATGAGTTCTTATATCTTCTCTTTTCCATATTCCATGGCGTCCCCGTTCCTCCGGAACGAATGCGATTCCCCGTCTTACAGCCTCGGAGGTGCTGCCAATACGCTGCTCCTCTCCTTTAATGATGGCTCTATAGCTGCCCCTTACACCAAACAGCTTCTCTGCAAATTCAGTCTTTCCGCTTCCAAGAAGACCAAACACCGTAAGGATCTCTCCCTCCTTAATCTGGAGATCAATCTCTGGCCGTTCCGCATCCAGACGGAGTTCTCTCACCTCGAACTGAACTTGCTTGCTTTCGTCATTCGGTAATGCTCTCCGGGCTATAATTGATTCTCCCCCCGTCATCGCTTCAACTACCTCTTCAGGTGTTGTCTCCCCGGAAGGACGCTGCAATATCGTCCTCCCTCCTCGAAGGACCGTAATAACTTCAGCTAACGAGAACACTTCATGCAGCTTATGGGAGATAAGCACAATGCCAATCCCCTGGTTCTGCAGCTTACGAACCACCTGGTAGAATCGCTCGGCCTCTTTATGGTCGAATGCTGCCGTAGGTTCATCAAGCAGTAAGAATTTCGCCTGATTGCTTACTGCTCGAACTATCGATAACATCTGCTTCTCATAAAGGGACAGACGGCTTACTGGCAGATCCACATTCAGAGTAAGACCATATTCAGCAAGCAGCAGCCTTGCCCTCTGCCTATTCAATTTCTTGTTAAATAAGATTGCCCGTTCCTTCTTTAATAGAGATACCGTAAGATTCTCATGCACAGACAACTGCGGGACAAGGCCGCGATCTACTTCTTGCGTAAGAAACACTACACCTTTGGATACAGCATCGGACGGGTTCTGAAATACGACTCGCTCACCATCAATTACAACCTCCCCTTCCAGTGGAGAATAGAGACCTGCAGCAATATGCATCAGGGTGCTCTTCCCTGCTCCATTCATACCGAGTAGAGCATGCACTTCTCCAGGATGAATTGTAAGATGGGCCTTCTGCAGAACTGGTCCGCTGCCAAAATCATGCGTTATATCGCGAAGCTTTAGCGTCATTTCGCTAAGCCTTTCTCCAGCTCAGTCATCCACGGAGAGCGGGCCTCATCGGATTTGCCCCAGCCTGGAACATATTTATCCAGATCCGTGAAGGATATTTTCTCTTTGGGAAGCACAGTACGGTCAATAAGGTGAGGCTCAATAGACACATCTTCCGGCACCTGCTCGCCGGCAATTTTCTGATAGGCAAGCCGGGCTTGAACCTTGCCTACGTCACCGGGATTGGTAGCTGATGCTGCCTGCCATGGGCTGTTCGGATCCTGGAAGAGAGGAAGCTCCTCATCGGTCAGATCGATTCCGTACACCTTAATATCCGTACGCCCAGCCTGCTTCAGCGCCTGAAGTGCACCACGGGTGAATTCGTTCCAATTCGAATAGATCGCATTAAGATCTCCAGGGTTGGGATATTTCTTTAATAAGGCCTCGACTTGAGCTTGGGTATCCAAAGAAGTATTAGAAGTTACACTTCCGAAACGGGCTACCTCCTTAATATTCGGATAGCGCTTCTTGAAAGCGTCAATGATAACTTGACGGCGCTCCATCGGCAGGTAACCCGCTACCCACAGTACCGCTATGTTCCCCTTGCCATTCAGATCACCCGCAAGTTTCTTAAGAGACTGCCATGCAAGCAGATAATCATCCTGATTAATTGCAGATACTCCAGGAAGGTTAAGATCACTGTCATAGGCCACTACAGGTATTCCCGCTGCCAACGCCTTTTTCACTGCTGGCTCTAGAGCTTGAGCCGTTCCATTATTAACAAGGATTGCATCCACTTTCTCATTTACAGCAGCCTCAATATTGGAAGCCATTTTGGCAAGATCATTCGCAGAATCATAGATTTTCAAATCTCCGCCAAACGCATCAACTTGCTCCTGTACTCCTTTGTTGTAAGAATTAAAAAATGATCCAGATGTAATCCGAGTGACCAGGGCTATACGCACAGGCTTCTTCAGCTTCTCGGGAAGTTCTGCAGACCCTGTGGTACCGGCTTTTCCGGCTGCTCCCGTTGTTTTCTCAGCGGCAGTCTTATTCTCTTCACCGCTGACTTTGGTCGTTGCTGAATTGTTCGTGTCTTTCGTATTCACCTGGACATCCGCCTTCTGATTTGAGCTGGATTGTTCATTGGTGCATGCCGACAGGATGATCACAACCACAATCAGCATCAAGCTAAGCCATTTCTTCATATAAATTCCCCCAGTTAAATTGATTTCGGCTGTTCGATATATAAGTAAACCAAGCGACTTAGCCGGAATTTATCTTATGGTAAATCCCACCTCTACCCCTGTCAATATATAAAACATATCTATTATTAATAGATTTAATTGATCCGAAATCCGACTTGACAAGTGGGTCTTATACTCGCATAATCGTTATAAATTTTATATAGGAGAAGGAGACGGATACATATGGCTAAGCGAAAGGTTGATCATGTCGGGGTAGTGGTTCGAGATATCGAGGCATCCATTCAATTCTATACGGAGGTGCTTGGACTTGAGTTAAAGGGAACTCTGCCTCATTCCAACGGGATCTTTAAGCTGGCCTTCCTTGGATTCGGGGGCAGTAATGAAACGGAGATTGAGCTGATTCAAGGCTACAGCGATACGCTGCCATCCGAAGCAACCGTGCATCATTTTGCTATTACGGTTCCGGATATTGAAGAGGAATTTCAGCGTATCAAATCCATTGAACACGTGCAGTTCGTTGATTCGGAGATAACCACCCTGCCTAACGGATACCGGTACTTCTTCATCTACGGACCCGAGAAGGAATGGATTGAGCTGTTCCAGCGCTAGGTTAGAAGAATTGGCCAGGAACAAGGGCCCAAGTACAAATCGAACTCCTTAACAAAAGAGGCCGCCGTATGGGTATACGGCGGCCTTAATTGGGTTACAGGCTTACTGATCGATTTGAACACCCTTCTTGAGGGACTTCATATCGGCATTGTTATTTACGAGCAAGGGAAGCATTTTTGAACTCTTCTCCATCTCAGAAGAACATAGAGGGCAAGCAGGAGTGTAGTCAAACGCAAAATTATCCCTCATCCATCCGTTACAACTGTCATTGGTGCAGGACCAAATCGGTGTGATCTCCTCAGGAATTTCTTCTAACGTTTTTTTTCGATAATTCATGATTATCCTCCTTCTGTTCCAACCTCTAAAAAAGAAAAAGAAAAAACTGCCCCTAACGCACACGTTAAGGGCAGTATGGTTTGCGTTACAGTTTTACAACGTTTTCAGCTTGCGGTCCGCGGTTGCCTTGAACAACGTTGAATTGTACGCGCTGTCCTTCGTCAAGCGTCTTGAAGCCTTCGCCAGTGATTGCGCTGAAATGCACGAATACATCGTTGCCGCCTTCAACTTCGATGAAGCCAAAGCCTTTCTCAGCGTTAAACCATTTAACTGTTCCTGTTTCCATTTGGGGTAGCCTCCCTAAAAGTAAAAAAAATTAATATGCTCCTTTTTTCCGTAAAAAAAAATTCACACATTGAAAAAAGTTCCAGCTTGTGTAAGTGACACTCTTTTCAATATGAGAATATCGCTCCAGGAGTCAATTGATTTCATTATACCCCTGTTTCCAGCAAAAAGCAAATGCGGACCGACATCTGCTGGAAGAGATGGAAAAAATAAGGCACCCGCCTAAGATGCCTTATTTAGCGGGTCAGACGGCTCATTGTGTCAGGCCCTGCGGCGGCTCGGGCATAGGCTTGCCGAACAGATACCCTTGGGCAAAAGCAGCTCCATGCGCACGGCAGAATTCAAAATCTTCGCGCTCCTCAATCCCTTCCGCCAACACATAGCCGCCAAAGTCCTTTGCACGCTCAATAATATTCAGAATCTCCTGCTGCTTTCGTTTGTCCCGGCTGCTCCCATCCACTAGGCTCCGGTCAATCTTCACATAATCCGGTTTGAGCCGGGACATCTCCGCAAGCGTGGAATAACCCGATCCCACATCATCGAGCGCCACCGAGATTCCGTTTTTGCGATACTCGTCAAATATATCCACCAGGTTATTCATATTATGAATCTGCTCGGTCTCCACCACTTCGAACACGAAGTCTTTAGGGTCCAATGAGTGACGCTCTATAGCCTCAAAAGTATGAGTTAAGCAATACTGCGGATTATAAATGGAGGATGGAAGAAAATTAATAAACCGTTTGAATCCTCTAGGAAGGTGAAGCGCACTAATCTCAATGGCTGAAATGCGCGCAGCCCGGTCAAGGAAAGAGTGCAGCCCCGTCTCACGGGCAATTTCAAACAATTCAAATGGATTAAAGGGATACTGGGCGGAAGAGGGTCGCATCAGAAATTCGAAACCCACCACTTCTTCCCGATGACTTACGATAGGCTGCATATAGCTGGTGAATCTCTCTTCAACAATAATGTCCACAATGCCATGATGATGAAATCTTGCTTCCATTTGAGCAAGCGATACCCATACAGGCCGATCGGGGAGGGATTTTACTCCTTCAATATTCATATACATCTCAGATTCATCGGCCCAAGCCGTCTTACGTATGCACTGAATTAACTCAAGAATCTCCGCTCTGGAGTGATATGCAACCGAGCAGATATGGTTGTCACAAATGACCTGGAACCCTTCCTGAGTCAATAGGGATATGAATTCAGAAGTAATTGGGCGAAGGGAAATGACTCCGTTGTCTTCAATGGGACGCCCAACTCCACAGCTGCTGCAGATCATAAGCACTCTCCTTGGCATTTTTTGCCGAAATGTGTCGATTTTATTATAACATGCGCTCAGTACAATATATAGAAATTTCACCTTGATTCACGCATAAAACCCGGAACCATGGTCCCGGGCAATGTGAATATACTAGGTTAGGTTACGCCGTCCATACCTGACGTTCTTCACCCTTGGGTACGAACTCGATTCGTGATGGGGTCAGCTTGATCACGACATAGTCAGGATCATCCGGCCCGTCCAGGTACTGTTTGAAGTCATCTCTCCAGACCTTAGACTTCAGGCTGTCGTCGCTGCTGACGGTTGCCTCGCCCTCAATCTCAACGATATCACCAGTCCCCCCCTGCTCAAATCCTAGCAGAAGCGCAGCCTTAGGGTTGTTCTGAAGCTCCTCCACCTTATGTGTCTTGCGGTCGGTAGCCAAATATATAGTCAGTCCCTCGTGGTAAATGGCCATGTAACGCACCTTTGGTCCACCGTTCTCGACAGTTCCAAAGGAACCAAACTTGTTTGCCTTCAAGGCTTGTTCAATTTGCGTCTCCAATTGCTGACGATCCATGACAATTGCTCCCTTCCTATTTCAAAATGGCGCTCACCGTTAGTGTACCCACAGGTGTGCAGGATGAACCGCTTATTCCCCCTCATTTACTGGACAAGGTCAGAGGGTGGGACTATAATACTCCTAGTAATAAATTCAAGACCCGGGGAGCTGGAATTTGGCCGGCTGAGAGTGCATCCCCAAGATGCTAACCCGTATACCTGATCTGGATAATGCCAGCGTAGGAACGAGAAATGTTTGGTAATTCCAATCTTTCATGCGCACGAAGGCGTCCTGCCCAGGACGCCTTTTTCTTTGCATTACACCACTCAAGACTGTTCGGTTGAAAGGTCAGGAACAGGGTACAATTATACTTTAAGGAAAAGGGGCATTTATCAATGAAAAAGAGATCGTGGAGCCTGCTTCTGCTGGTCTGTGTGATCCTGCTTGCAGCTTCAGGCTGCGGAACTTCCAAGCCGGCGGACAATGGCGGCACTGCAGCCGGCACCAAGACAACACCTGCCGCGGAGAAGACGAAGGAACTGAAGGATATCAAGGTCGTGCTCGACTGGACTCCGAATACGAATCATACCGGACTTTTTGCCGCCAAGGAGCTAGGATATTATAAGGATGCCGGATTAAATGTAGATATTATTCAGCCCGGCAGTGGATCTGCCGATACGATGATCGCTTCCGGAGCTGCCCAGTTCGGTGTCAGCTACCAGGAGAGCATTACGCAAGGCCGCACACAGAACGTGCCATTGGTATCCCTTGCGGCAGTTATTCAGCACAACACCTCAGGCTTTGCCGCACCGGTGGATCGCAAGATCAAATCTCCCAAAGACTTTGAAGGTAAGAAATACGGCGGCTGGGGCTCTCCGGTTGAAGAAGCTGTGATGAAGTCCATCATGGAACTTCAGGGCGCCGATGTGTCCAAGGTCACCAATATCAATATCGGAGAAGCCGATTATTTCACAGCCGTGAAACGGGATATTGATTTTGCCTGGATCTATTATGGCTGGACCGGGATTGAAGCCGAGCTTCGCGGACAACCGCTCGATATGCTCTATGTCAAAGACTACTCAGAGAAGCTTGATTATTACACACCCGTTATTGCTTCCAGCGAGAAGGTCATCGCAAGCGACCCTGAAATGGTCAAAGCCTTCATGAGTGCGACCTCCAAAGGGTATGAGTATGCGATTGACCACCCCGAAGAGGCGGCCAAGATTCTACTCAAGGCTGCGCCGGACTTGGACGAGAAGCTGGTTGTGGCCAGCCAGAAGTGGCTGAGCCCGCGATATAAGGACGATGCCCCGCGCTGGGGAGAACAAAAGGAGTCCGTCTGGAAGAATTACTCCGATTGGATGTACGAACGCAAGCTGCTGGATAAGCCGCTGGATGTGAAGAAGGCGTTCTCCAATGATTACCTTCCAGAAGCCAAGTAAGACGGCTTGCATGATGCACAGCCCTCCAACTCGCACCTGTCTTGTTATATAGGAAGGAGAATTATCTATGGCAAATACCCTGCTAAGTATACAAATTATCCCGCGGACTCCTGGCGGCGAAGACGTAATTCCTTATGTCGACCGGGCCATTGAGGTCATTCAGGCTTCCGGTGTGAAGCATCAGGTGAACGCGCTTGAGACCACGATGGAAGGTGAGCTTAGCGAGCTCCTGGATATTGTTAAGAAGATGAATGAAGCCGTGATTGAATTCGGAAGTCCCAGCATTATCTCTCAGATCAAAATCTTATACACACCGGAAGGTGCAAGTATGGATAAGCTGACCGAGAAGTACCGTCCATGAGATCCTGGTTCAAAATGGTATGGCCGCCCCTTGTGGCGGTCATCTTGTTTATTCTCATCTGGCAGCTCGGGACCTCGGTATTCGCAATTGATAAATGGGTGCTTCCGAGTCCTTCCGATATTGGAAGAGAAGCCGCCGCTGACCCGGCGAATCTGTGGACCAAGACCTTGTCCACGCTTCAGCTCACCCTGCTTGGACTCGTCATTGGCCTTGCTGTAGGACTTATTATCGCAATTGCACTTCATTTCATACCTGTGTTGAAATCAGCCCTGTATCCGCTGATCATCCTGAGTCAGAACATTCCCACAATCGCCCTGGCTCCACTGCTGGTTGTCTGGTTTGGCTTTGATCTGACGCCAAAGCTGATCATTATCACCCTGGTCTGCTTCTTCCCGGTTGCAGTGGCGACACTTGACGGGCTGTCCCGGACCGATCATGTCATGCTGAACTACATGCGGATGATTGGAGCCAGCAAGGGTCAGATTTTCAGAAAGCTGGAGCTGCCCTATGCGCTTCCTTCCATCCTCTCTGGCGTGAAGATCGCTTCAACCTACAGCGTAATGGGAGCCATTATCGCCGAATGGATGGGAAGCGGAAGCGGCATCGGCCAGTATATGATGATGCAGAAGTCTTCATTCCGGACGGACCGGATTTTTGTCGCCATTATGATCATTGTGGTCATGAGCCTGCTGCTGTTCACACTGATTGTGCTGCTGGAGAAATGGCTGATCCGCTACAAGCCGGATCAGGAGAAGCATTAAGGAGGGAAATTTATGGACAAAACATCCGCTATCCCGGGAACCCCGGTGCAGGCACCCGCACTTGAGGTTCGCGGAATCAGCAAGAGCTTCCGGGAGAAACGGCGGGAGCTGCCCGTTCTGAACGACATTTCCCTATCCGTAACTCCTGGTGAGTTTGTATCCATTGTCGGGCCTTCCGGCAGCGGCAAGAGTACCTTGTTCCACCTTATCGGCGGTCTGACCGAGCCGGATCAAGGCCAGATTCTGCTTCAGGGCCGGGATATCACCGGTCAGAAAGGGCATATCAGCTATGTTCCCCAGCAGCCGGCTTTATTCCCCTGGCGGACAATCGAGGATAATGTCATTCTGGGGATGGAGGTTGCCGGCGTACCGGTTAAGGAGGCGCGGGCTGAAGCCAGAGAATGGCTGCTTCGGGCTGGACTTGGCGGGTTTGAGACCGTCTACCCGCACAAGCTGTCCGGAGGCATGCAGCAGCGGGCTTCGTTCCTCCGCGGCCTGCTGAGCAGGCAGGAAGTGATGTGTCTGGATGAACCCTTCAGCGCACTCGATGCGCTAACCCGCAGTGATATGCAGCACTGGCTCTTGAATATTTGGGAGGAGAATAAACGCTCCGTCCTGTTCATTACTCACAATATTGAAGAAGCCCTGCTGTTATCGGATACCGTATATCTTTTCTCCAGCCGCCCGGCCACAGTGCTGCACAAGTTCCAGATTCCTTTTCCAAGGCCGCGCCGGGAGGAGATCGCGGAGGACCCCGCTTTCCTTACCCTGAAGCGAGAGCTTACCCAGTACATGCGGGAAGAACAACATAAGATGCTTGAAGGGAGCCGGTAGTCATGCTGAACCCGATCATCGACGCTCATATTCATCTTGATTCCTACGAGGAGCACGAACGCGCGAAGCTGCTGGGCGAGCTTGCAGGCTGTGGTGTAAATGCTTTGATTGCCGTCTCGATGAATCTTGAATCCTCTCTTAGGAATCAGGAGCTAGCGCTGCAATACCCAGGCATCGTTCGGCCTGCTTACGGGTTTCACCCGGAACAGAAGATACCGCCTGAAAGTGAGATGGACAAGCTGCTGCAGTGGATGGAACAGCATGCCGAACAGATGGTAGCTGTGGGCGAGATTGGTCTTCCATACTACTCCCGGCTTGAGGCGGAGGAACGCGGCGAGACCATGGATACCGCTCCTTATATCCATCTGCTGGACAAGCTTCTCGCCTTGGCTTCCAGGCTGGATAAGCCTGTCGTCCTGCACGCCGTCTATGAAGACGCGGATATCGTCTGCGACCTGCTGGAGAAGCACCGGATTACCCGGGCGCACTTCCATTGGTTCAAGGGGGCCCCGCATACGATCAAGCGCATGGCAAGCCAAGGCTACTATATCTCGTTCACCCCGGACCTGCTGTATGAGCCGGAGATTATAGAGCTGGCCCAGCGCTATCCGAAGCATCTCGTTATGGCCGAGACAGATGGCCCTTGGCCTTTCGAGGGACCATTCGAGGGTCAGATGACCCACCCAAGGATGGTAAGAGAAGTCATTGCCGCTTATGGGGCGATCCATGGCCTCACGCCTCAGCAGGCAGAAGTTATGCTGTATGCAAATACAAAGCGCTTTTACTATTAAATGTGAACATTAGCTGCTATGCCTTTGTCTTAGATCCCTGCATAGTCGACACAAGCTCTCTAATCGAGGGCTTTTTCTTATTTATACCATTAACGGTTAATCCCGTTATTATTTTGCACTATCCATTCTTATTAGACGACAGGTGTACTTCACTAACTAAAGGGTAATCTAAACAAAAAGCTAAAATGCGAGGGGGAAATTTCTTGAAAGTACTGTCGATGATTCAGCCTTGGGCAAGCCTCTTTGTTCTCGGGGAAATCAAATATGAGACAAGATCGTGGAGAACCCGTTACCGCGGACCGCTCGCTATTCACGCCAGCTTAAGAACGGATAAGGCAGCTTGCCGTGACGAACCTGTATTCTCAGTCCTTGCCAAGCATGGCTATACCGAGACGAAGCTGCCAACTGGCGTAATCCTGGCAACTTGCCATCTTGTGAATTGTTACCGGGTTACCGAGAATAGCGGGGAATCCGCAGTATTGGAGGAGGGTCAAGAGGTTACAGGTAATGAGTACCTGTTCGGTGATTACAGGGTGGATCATTTCGCTTGGGAAGTTGAGGATATGACCCTGCTCCCTGAGTTCATTCCAGCGAAGGGACAGCTTGGACTTTGGGAGCACCCCGTTCTAAGCTGAGTCTGCTCCTCATTAATCGAACAGCTCACGAAGCATTTTGTCTTTATGGTTGAGGAATTCCTTCATAATGATGTAATGATCTGTCTCTTCCAGTGTAGTGACCTCCATCCCCTCAGTCGTCAGATTATAGATGATGGAATCGGGATACGCCATAAGGATCGGGGAATGCGTGGAGATGATGAACTGGGAATTACGCTGGACCAGCTCATGAATCCGCGACAGCATGGCCATCTGACGCAGCGGGGACAATGCGGCCTCCGGCTCGTCCAGCATATAGAGCCCCCGTCCCCCGAACCGGTGGAGGAAGGCGGCAAAAAAAGACTCGCCGTGCGACTGCTCATGCAGCGATTTGCCGCCATAAGAGTTTATAATTGGTGGGGCATCAGAGAACTCTCGATCCAGCACACCTATATTCGTCGCCAAATTATAATAGCTTTCCGCCCGAAAGAAGAACCCGTCCCGGGGTCTATTCCTCCCGCGAACCAGCCGGATATGTTCATGCAGCGGAGAGTGAGTGGCCTGTGTCGAGAAATTGAAATTCTTCGTGCCACCTTCGGGGTTAAATCCCCAAGCCACAGCCACGGCTTCCATCAAAGTAGACTTGCCCATTCCATTCTCTCCAACGATATAGGTGACTTTAGGGTGGAGCTTCAGACTGTCCAAGTTGCGAACTACTCCAAGATTGTAAGGATACTGCTGGTAGGAAGGGATTCGACTCCTGTCCAGCTCGATTCTCCTGACGTACGCATCCGCCTCATAAATGCTCATCCGGCTGATCACTCCATTCTATTTTCAGCTAAGGACTATATACCCCCATATCCAGTTTACATTATATACCATATATGACAGGCGGTTAAAATAGTTCTCCATATTTCTCGATTTATACCGTAGTATAGTGAGGCTAAAATCCCGAGACAAAAGCGTTCGCTATCACTCCCATAGCCTCAAGCTCTCCTCCCAACGCCTCCCCTACTACGCCACTCTCCAGCTGCACTTCACAAAAAAAGGACCGAAGCTGTTCGCTCACGATCCTATTTGTTCATAGACAAGATTTCGGCTTCGCCGTTTCTCCAGCCGGCGCTTGGCTGTTTTGTTATACAAAGACTGAATGACATAATAAGAAATGACTCCCAATACAGCCCCGAAGACGCTCATTCCGATCAGAATATGGATCCCGCCGTGAAGCACATCCCGAATAGCGGAGAAATCACCCTTGAAGATATCCATAATCGACGCTTCATGAATGATGCCCTTATGTCTGTTCCCATGCAGCGGATAGATCCAGGAACCAAGCTTCCTTGCAAAAGGCATCAGCAGAATCGGAAGGAAGGTCAGCTTGCCGATTACATTCCCGATGATGGCCGCTGGCACAGAGCCGCCAGACAGCTTGACGACCGGATAGAAGATCAGGTAGACCAGACACGCCGATGAAATGACGATCATTTCAAGGGCAAAGCCGATCGAGAAGCCCAGAGATACCTTCTTGACGCCGCCCGGTGTACGCAGCAGCTTTAGAAAGTTCAGCTTGAAGGCCCGGTATATTTTATTGAAAAATTGCTTTTTGTTCGAATTTTTCTTATTCATAACAGACTCCTTATTATCCATATCCATATATGAGACTCCAATTCATTATAACATATATGCTCCTGCGAACCATATAAGCGGATGTTGGCGTCGGGCATGGATCATAGCGGGCCTGCTAGGTATATCCATTGTCGAGTTTATAGCAAAAGGTGAACCTGGCTGCAGGCCTATGGTGCAAAGCCTAAAGCCCGATTCACCTATACATTTCAGCCTCTTACTTCAATTCAAAACCGCGACTTCGCAGGAACTCCCGCATATGCAGGCGCGAAGGCTGAGTCAGCTTCTCAGCCATCAGCTCCGACCAAGGCGTATCCTTCTGCCCGCCGGTACGTTCACGCAGATACTCAGACGTCGTCTTGTCGTAGAACTCTACCTGTTCTTCCGTCTTGTCCGCGTCATATTCGTCCCAGTGCAGAACCGCGGGTACCGGTAATCGTGGACGAAGACCCGGCTCCTGGTCCGGATATCCGAGACACATGCCGAATACGGGATAGACCAAGTCCGGCAGCTGCAGCAGCTCGGCCACTTCGGCAATCCGGTTCCGGATTCCGCCGATATATACAATTCCAAGACCCAGCGACTCTGCAGCCACTGCGGCATTCTGGGCAGCCAGCGCGGTATCCACCGTCGCGATAATGAAGTTCTCGGTCACATCCTCGTAGGATTCCTGACCCGGGCGGTGTCTCTCCGCCGCAGATTTCAAGCGGTGTAGGTCTGCACACCATACCAGAAAAACAGGGCATTCCCGAATATAAGCCTGATTCCCTGCAAGCTCGGACAGAATTCCTTTTCGCTCCGTATCCGTTATCGCTACCACGCTAAAGGCCTGCATATTACTGGAGCTTGAGGCCGCCTGACCTGCGCTGATGATCTGCTCCACCATACTTTTACCCAGCGGCTTATCCTTGAATTTCCGGATCGACCGGTGACTTTGGAGCAGCGAAATTGTATCGTTCATGCGTCTTTCACTCCTAACCCTCGTAAAATAAACTTTACTGTCTGTTCCGGAATCTGCTCCGGATTCATCTCTTCTTCGGCAATTAAGCGTTCAAAGTTATATACCCGTTTGTGGGCAAGTGCTGCCCCTATGACCATAAGCAGCGTATTACTAAGCGAGTCGAACTCGAAAATGCCGCCTTCTTTACCCTTGAGCAGCAGCTCTCTTACCTTGCTCCATACGGGATACAAGAATTCCATCACAATATCCCTGCGGGGGGAATCCATCATCACTTCCTGCTGAACGATACTGCTGAGTTCTCTATCCTGAAAGGTGAAATGGATAATCTCCGAGATAAGCAGGCGAAGACCCGAAATCGGGTCGCTCAGCCGCTCGCTGTAGTCGCTCATTAACTTTCCAGGGAAGAACTTCTCGAACAAAGCGGTGAACACCTTTTCTTTTCCCCCAAAATGATAAGAAATAAGCGCCACATTGGCCCCAGCATCCTCACAGATCTGCCGTACACTCGTGCCTTCATACCCCTGTTTGGCAAAAAGCTTCCTGGAGGACAGCAGAATACGCATCTTGATGTCGCAATCATTATGATTCATTGCCTTAGATCCTCTCTAATAAATCTAGTCCCATTATGCGACTTTGAAACCGCATACGCAAGGCGGGTATAAGCAAAACAGCCTGCCCTCCGGCAGGCTGAATCCCGGATAGCAGGCATGAATCCTATCATATCAACGTATGCTTACACTGCATTAGCTACCGTTTCCGTGGACAGCTCCGTGTTCTTCTCGGATCCCGGCTCCCTTCTTAGAGCGACTCTTAGCAGACTGACTCCAATGCTAATGAGGCTGATCAGCAGAAGGGCTCCCACTTCCGGTCCAATTGCAGGTCCGCCGAATTGAAGATTCATCAGGCCTTCCACCGCATAGGAAGCCGGCAGGAATTCACCAATCGCTTGATACACATCGCTCAGCAGCTGGCGTGGCACCATCGCACCGGAGCTAACAAGCTGCAGGGACAACATCGTTACATTCACCAGCATTCCGGCCATGCCGAAGAGAATCAGGAACATTTGTGAGAACAGCATAAAAGTCAGGACGAACAACCCAAGGAACATCCACAGGCTCAGGAACCCGTGAGCAGCCTGGCCGCCGAGTGCCATAACCAGGGAGGAACCTACCAGGGATACGATTACAGCAGCCAGCACATTCAATAGAATGCGGGCTCCAAGGAGCTGCCATTTCGAAGTACCAGGCTTAATCATCATAGCGCCCTGCTGCACATTCATTCCCATGATCATCGCCCCAACGAAGGAGGCCAGCACCAGCATCATTGGCACCATCTGATTATTCATGCCATCAATCTTGTTCGTGAAAGTAAACTCGGAACTCACGCGCTCAGTCAGCGCGGAAGAAGTCTGCCCTGCCTGTTGGGCAGGCATTTTAAGCTGTTCAAGCACAGCCTGGGTTCCCTGAGCCGCTGCATTCCCATTCACAGACGCCGTGATGGAATTCGCTGCACTCTGCATCGCGCTCTTGACAGTAACCGGATTTGATTCGTTAATCGTATATTTAAGCTCTGCCTGCTTCCCAGGGTTCTTAAGGTTCTCGCTGAACTGCTGCGGCACCGTGACAATCATCTGAACCTCCCGGTTGTTCAGACCTTCACTCGCATCAGCAGCATTCATCGTTACGACCTGGAAAGGAAGCTTCCCAGCAAGCTGCTTACCCAGAGCCTCGCCAAACTGCCCATCCTCATTCACCACCGCGATCTTGAATTCCTGTATCCGGTCGTTAACTCCATTGTATCCCGTCATCCATATCAGGCAGAAGATCACCTGGAACGCTAGAGCCGTCACTACCCCAACAATTGTCTGTGGCTTCCTGATCAATCTTTTAAAAGTATCCAGCATGAGTCTTATCTCTCCTCTTTATCTACTCTCTCTGTTTTAAACAATCATTTAAAACGTTTGTTTAAAATATACTGTGCTCTGGTTCTTATGTCAATCCATTATAGAAAAAAAGTGTGAGAGGGATCACAAATAAGGAGTACAGGGCTTGCCTGTACTCCTTGCAAAGCTAGGTGCGCTAACTATGGATATACAGCTAGTCAGC
Organism: Paenibacillus zeisoli; assembly: GCF_003994465.1. Classification (GTDB taxonomy): domain Bacteria; phylum Bacillota; class Bacilli; order Paenibacillales; family Paenibacillaceae; genus Fontibacillus; species Fontibacillus zeisoli. Next base: position 168,543 of record NZ_RZNX01000003.1, read on the forward strand.
CGTGTGAAATGTTCTTTCGATCGCTGTTGCTCTCAGACTTCTTGAATGAATTTTGAGGTGGTAGAAGTCTGAGAGCAAAGGCGAACGCTTCCGATGTAGCTTTCTTTCAGAAAGCTTTCAGAACGCTGCGCTTCTCCAGAATCATTTCACACTCTTGCCTAGAAGTCATTCTTAAGCTCAACTTATCTAGCTTGAAACGATCAACTGAACCGTCATATAGATCGCCACGATCCAAATGACGATGGCTGATATTTTATTAATCAGATTAAGAATTCCTCCGGCTCGGTCCAGGCTGCCCACCCATCTTCCAGCCGTGGCCAGTGAAGCGAACCAGAGCCAGGACACGGCCATGGTTGTCACGGTAAAGCCCCATTTAGCATTTCCTTCGTAGCGTAAGGCACTTGTTCCGATTACGCCAACGGTATCCATAATGGCATGAGGATTCAGCAGGGATACGGAGATGGCGAACAGAACCTGCTTGCGAGCAGGCAGCTTCACGCCATCTGACGATGCTGGCTTCGGTGCGCTGGTCCAGATGGACCATCCCATATAGATCAGAAACAGAATTCCGGCAGCGAACAGGGTCATTTTCAGCCAAGCCATCGTAAGCAGCAGCAGGGATACCCCATACACCGCCATTAGAATGAGCAGCGAATCACACAAGGAAGCTGCCACCACCACCGGAAGTGTTCCTGTCCACTTGGATGCGCTGGCACCCTGATTAAATACAAATACATTCTGAACTCCCAGCGGCAAAATAAGCCCCAGAGCCAATACGAATCCGTGTAATACGGCTTCTAACATAGTTAGTCCCCCAAATTCATTCTTCTCTAATCAACTATATTAGTGTACCTTCTTCACAGTCAATTTGGCTCCAGTTATTTGGATGGTTAACAGACCAACCAAATTATACTCAATAGAAACTTCTCAACCACTCTACTTGTGGGGAGAAGGTTTCTTATTTTCATCGAATCCTAACCGTTACATTCGTTATTAATTGCCTAAGAGCTTTAAAGTCGTACTCATATAGTACTTCCCCTCCTTCATCACTCATGCGTACAATAACCCGCTCTCTTTACTTGTAGTACTCATATTGGAGTACTACAAGAATTCTGAAAATATGACAAATGAGGGATTTACCATTTTCCGGCAATCCTATTTAATAGTATTAATATGTCATATTTGGAAGCTTAATAGAATGGCATATTATCTATTTCTTTTATTAAAAGGAGGATTACAGCGATGGTGAATATGAAAACGAAGGCGAAAAAAGGGTTATTATATGGCTTCATGGGACTCGTGGTGGCAGCCAGCTCGCTGCCGGGGCAGGTATCGGCAGATAGCGCTAGTCCTGAGATTGTGTGGCAGAAAGGTGCTGGGGATGAGCAACTCCAGTTGACCGGCATTTTAGAGTCATCCAACCATCAATTGTCCATCGGCGGGTTAAACGGGGATTCAATGAATAGCGAGGGTCGTCTGTTAGGCTACCTTTCCCGTTGGGATGACCAAGGTAACTCAACATGGAGCAGCAATATTACGTTGGATAATCAAGCGGATATAGATGATGCTCCCAAACCAGTGATTATCTCCGATGTCTCCCCTACGAAAGACGGCGGTTACGTGCTCAGCGGAACCTATGTTGATATGATCCCTAAATATTATCCGGCATTCATAACTAAAGTAGATCAGAATGGGAAAGTGTTATGGGCGAAAACAGTAAGCGGTGGAAGTTGGGTACGTGTGAATTCGGTAGCTGAAAGTGATGACGGAAGTATCGTGTACACCCTCTCGCCAGGCGGAATCAATGTACCCATCCCCGCCAAAGTTGGTAAAATTAACGCTTCAGGTCAAACCGAATGGATCAAGTCCAGTGAAGATAGTGGATTTTCTGGTTTTCTCGATGTAACTAATGCAGATGTAACTCCAGAAGGCGATGTCATTGTATCCGCCAATATTGAAGGTGCGGTCAAACTTTGGAAGCTGAGTCCATCGGGAGAAACGCTGTGGAATAAGACACTTCAATTGCCGGGACATGTCAAGGCTGTGAATGACGGTTATCTGGTTACTTCTACCCCTGATAGTGGTTCTACACAAATTCAAATCCTTAAATTGGACAAAACAGGGAATAAGTTGTGGAAGAATTCATACGATTTCGGTGAAGTTAACCAAGTCAATGAGGATAAAGACGGTTATCTGCTTGCGGCCGATCGTGGTCTCTTCCAAATCGATGCCTCCGGCAAGCTGATTTGGTCGAAAGAACTGGGTAAGGTTGCGGAAGCCATCCAAATCGGCGATAAGGATATCTACGCGCTGGCGGGCAATAAGCTGGTGAAGCTGACCGCTGCTAGTTCAGCCGGATCGGACAACCCGGGAGATCAGGTATCCAGCCTCAAATTTGACTCCGAGGAGTACAGTATCAGCCGGGGAGACACCTTTGACACGGTCGTAACCTGGTATGACCAGAATGGACAAGCTGTCAATGTAAGCTCCAGCGCTACCTACAGCTCAAGCCGTCCCGATGTTCTGACCATTGACGCACAAGGCAATATTACGGCTCTCAGCCGGGGAACGGCTGTTATTACGGCCAAGTACGGGAATCAGACCGTTTCTGCACTCGTAAGCGTTTATTAAATTAACCCAAGGGCCTTACAGAACGGGAGCAGCGAACTAGCAGGCTCGCCCTGGCAATGCAAATAGGCTTGCCAAATAGAACCTTCTCAACCACTCTACTTGTGGGGGAAGGTTTCTTATTTTCATCGAATCCTAACCGTTACATTCGTCATTAAGTACCTATGAGCTTTAAAGTGTACTCATATAGTACTTCCCCTCCTTCATCACTCATGATTACAATAACCCGCATCACTTTACCTTGTAGTACTCATATAGGAGTACTACAAGGATTCTGAAAATATGACATACGAGGGATTTACCAATTTCTAGTTATCAGTTGTAATAGGATTAATATGACATTTATGGAATTTGAATAGAATGGCATATTATCCGTTATCTATTCTTTTTATTAAAAGGAGGATTATAGTGAAGGTGAACATGAGAACGAGGGTAAGAAAAGGGTTATTGTATGGCTTTATGGGGCTCCTGATGGGAATCAGCTCGCTGCCTGGGCAAGTGTCTGCGGATAGTTCCAGTCCTGAGATTGTGTGGCAGAAAGAGGCTGGGGATGAGCAAATTCAACTGACCGGCATTTTAGAGTCATCCAACCATCAATTGTCTATCGGCGGGTTAAACGGGGTTCGCTCCGGCTACGCGGATCAGGGTTATCAAGCCTTTCTATCCCGTTGGGACGACCAGGGTAACTTGACATGGAGCCGCAATATTACATTGGATAATCCTATAGGGGACAAACCAGTGATAATCTCCGATGTCACCCCTACGAAAGACGGCGGTTACCTGATCTATGGTGAATATCAAAGTTTTTTCTATAGATATAATCAGGTATTCTTAGCCAAAGCAGATAGGAACGGGGAAGTATTATGGGCTAAAAATTTTAGCATGGGCAGCTTCAAAGGTTTGAGCTCTGTAGTTGAAGGTGCTGATGGAAGTCTTGTATTTGCTACTACACTAAGCTATGCAGGCCAAGTACACTTTATACCTTCCCAAGTTGGTAGAATGAATGCTTCTTCAGGTCAAATCGAATGGACGAACAAGTCTAGTGAAGATAGCGGATTTGCAGGTGATTTTGCGGCAACTAATGCAGATGTAACTCCAGAAGGCGATATCATTGTATCCGGGAATATTGAAGGTGCGGTCAAACTTTGGAAGCTAAGTCAATCAGGAGAACTGCTGTGGAGTAAACCGCTTCAATTGCCGGGACAGGTCAAGGCTGTGAATGACGGTTATCTGGTTATCTCTCCCCCTAATTATTATGGTGCTACACAGATTGAGATCCTTAAATTGGACAAAGCAGGAAATAAGCAGTGGAGACTTCCATATGACATCGGTAAAGTTAACCAAGTTACTGAGAATGAAGACGGTTATCTGCTCGCGGCCGCTCGCGGTCTCTTCCAAATCGATGCCTCTGGCAAGCTGCTCTGGTCGAAGGACCTGGGTAAAAAGGTTGCTAAATCCATCCAAATCGGTAGTCAGGATATCTACGCGGTGGCGGGCAACAAGCTGGTTAAACTGGTCGCTGCTAATTCAGGCGGATCGGACAACCCGGGAGATCCAGTATCCAGCATCAAATTTGACTCCGAGGAGTACAGTATCAGCCGGGGAGACACCTTTGACACGGTCGTAACCTGGTATGACCAGAATGGACAAGCTGTCAATGTAAGTTCCAGCGCCACCTACAGCTCAAGTCGTCCCGATGTTCTGACCATTGACGCACATGGCAATATTACCGCGATCAGCCGGGGAACGGCTGTTATTACGGCCAAGTACGGGAATCAGACCGTTTCTGCACTCGTGAACGTTTATTAAATTAACCCAAGGGACCTTGCTATGAAGTTCGCCCTGTATCAGGAGGATCCTGATGCAGGACGAATTCAGCAAGGTCCCTATTTATTTACCACGTTAATTTCATGTCCTCCCCTGCCGCCGACCATAACGGGGGCCTGCAGGAGTCATCGTATAATTTGGTTCTTATCCCCTATACGACAATCAAATTTAAAAGTCTAATACAGCCTCTCCTCTCTACGGGGACGTTAATCCCCTTACGCTGTACAAGTCCACCAAGTTCTACAGTTTCTTTTACAGACGAGGGTTCATGGCAGCAGTGCTCCGTTTCCTGTACACCCAGGTCCATAAAGCCGCGGCTCCAATGAATCCATAGAATACCAGATTCGACACTCCGAGGAACACGGCTACCGGCAGTGTATACACCAGAAGGGTCCGTACAGCGGCTTCAAGCAGCAGAGCAGCCCCCCATACTGCGGTCATAATCCGGAATACCCGCCGTACCTGGGGCTTGTGCCAGCCCTCCTCATATTTCGCCGCGGTCTCGGGAGATACGAATCGCTTGGCCAGACCGTAGATCAAAGGTCTGTTCAGCAGGAGTGACAGCAGAAAGGCCGCTCCCACCGCCCCTGTTACAATAGAGCCCCGAACCAGGAGCACCCTTTCATCGCCGCCCATAAATGCCAGCAGTGCAGCAAGCACGAACGAACCCAGCATGAGCGAGCCGAACGTGTCGAGCCGCCGGTAACGAGCGAGATACACGATATTCTCGATTAAGGGAAGAAAAGCTGCCGCCGACAAGGCCGTGAAGCTTGAGAAATGGCGGATCAGCAGCAGATAGACAAGCCAGGGAAGCAGCGCATTCAGAAGCACGGTGAGAACGATCTGCGGGAGCCATGCACGCCAGGTCAGAGCCGATTTCATGGATATGGATTCACCCGATTCATTAGAAATCTTTCGTCTTATTGCAGAGATTTGAAAAGAAGTGTAAATACATCCTGGGCCTCTAAAGTTAATGCCCCTTCGCCTGCGACTACATTCTGAACTCGTAGTCCGTAGGTGAAAATCATGAACATCCCCGCCATCTTGGCAGCATTAATCTCTGACGGGATGGCCCCAGCCTGCTGACCAGTAAGGATCCAGCGTTCCGCTGTCGTATGCGTATATTGATACACATCCCGCAGAATTGCAGCCACCTTAGGGTTATCGGCCAGACTCAGCAAATAGGTAAAAATTTTGTTGGTTACATTATCTTTATCCATGGTCTTCATCATCCCTGAGGTAATCGCCATGATCGGGGACTTAGCATCCCGTTCCGTTGCCGCGGAGACCGCTTCCTCGAACTGAAAGTTCATGGACTCTATCTTGGATTTCAGGATAAGACCGAACAGCTCATCCTTGCCCGATACATAGTGGTAGATGGCTCCCTTGGAAAGACCCGTGCGCTCAATAATGTCCTGAAGCGTTGTTTTTCGGCAGCCCTTCTCCCGGATTAGTTCTTCAGAAGAATTAAGGATAAGCTGAAAACTTGCGTTATGCGCTGCTGTTTCGTTCATGTGAATCTCTCCTTGGTTGGGAGTCGGTCAGATTGACGGCCGGCCTTAATAACCCGCCTGTCTCAGCGGTTGGCAGCAGCCGTTCTCTGAAATTCGCCCGGATATTTTACGATTAGATAGACTGCCCTGCCCAGCAAAATACCTGCGAGCGAGAACAAGAAAGGAATATACGCATTAGAGCCTGTTAGCTGAACATGTATATGAAGCAGCTGGGTGAAGCCGAAGCTGACAATGAACCGGACTGGAATGGACAACAGCCAGATGCCCAAGGTTACCAAGGAGCCCCGCCTCATATACACACCGTCCTGTTCGAACACCCGGATGAACCTTCCCTCATACATCCCTACGGCTGCGCCCATGGCGAGACTTAGAAGAAGGGATGCTATTTCACCGCCACCCAGCGACAGCTGGGTGACCATATATCCGCCATAGCAGACCAGCAGAAGCGGGAAAGTTACAAGCCCTGCGGAAATGGGACGGGGAGTAAGCTGTCTTTTTGTAATTACGATCACGGCTAAAAGCACAATCCAAATGTAGTTCATAGGTTCATATCCTCCTCATTATATACCAACCGTCGGTTTGTTTAAAGCGAAGCTGTTATAACAGACTGATCTGTCCGGGTGTCTCCCTGAGCGGCCGCTGCCCGAAGCGTTCTTCTATAGCTGATAAACATGAACAAACGCCATAAAAAGGTCAATAGCACCAGCACTGCAATATACTCGGCAAGCATTAACTCGATATCCGGACGGTGCTGTGCACTCAGGATCGGGTGACTATGGAAGATCCGGTCACGGATGGTGTAACGAAGGTAAGGGAATCCGAATAAGAAGATGTAGAATGCTGCATTCGGCTTGAATTTGATCGTGCCATCAGCCGCGGCTTGGAACTTCGTTGTCAGGATATAAGGCAGCGAAAGCAGGATGCCCAGTCCTAGTGTCCATGCCAGCTGCTCCCAGGTTCCTCGCTCAATCATACGGTAGACAATCCACGGAAGCGGTGCGAACAGGAGCCAGTCTCCCAGCAGCAGATTGAGTCCTTTCCCTTGTACCGGCCTTCTAGTCTGCCGAAACTGCTTCAACGTCATCCAGATAATTAAGGCCCACACTCCGTATCCAATTAAATCCCATTGCTGTTGTGTCATCTTTATCATTCTCCTTTAAAATAGATATTTGTCTGACTAATCGTGTATCGCCAACTGCTGCGGTATTATACCGACTGACGGTATGTAGGTACTAAATGATTTTCTCTATACCTGCTCGATCATCCTGTTGAGGCATGGATTATGATTGGTGAAAGAAATTGTGTTTTATAGAAATATTGTTGTTGATGTACCGGCTGTGATTGAGATAAGTTATTCAACCCTTATGCAAACCGCCGGTCGGTTTATGCAATAATAATATTATACCGACCGGCGGTCTGTCAAGCGAGTTTTGTTATTTTTTTAAAAGTTGCCTCGGTTAGTCAAAGTACCGTCTTTACTTCATGCCGAAACTATGGAGTAGGTGTTCTCCTTACAGCGGATTATCATTCTATCAAAATTCAACTTTTATAGTAAGTTGATCGTCCACTCCGAATCTATCTACCAGCATATCATACAGTATATTCCAATAAGGAGATGATATTAATGGCACAAATATTAGCTTATAGCACTAACGTTCCTACTCCAATTACTGACGGAGCCGCAATAACAGTCCCATTGACACCAGCGGGTCAAGGGATTTCTCAAGTAAGGATCGTTGTTCCTCCTATCGCAAATAATCGCGTTGAGCTGGTGGCTACCGTTGGTTTTCGGGGTGACCTGGGAACAGGAAGCATTCTATTCCGCATTTTCCGTGACGGCCACGAAATATACTATGCACGCCAAGGATTTGAAACCAGCTTTGAAAAGTATTATCTGACCACGCTCCAAGCGATTGATCCAGGTGTTGTCGCTGGTACCCATGACTATACCCTTTCCGTAGAGCTCCTTACACCAGGTACAGCTGCTACCGTTATAGGTCCTATCACATTCAGCGCGTTGGCGATCGAACTTTAATTAACCGTTGTTGCAGCACAAAGGAGCCCTTATCGGGCTCCTTTTGCGTTGTTCTATCCTTAATATTTGAGGTACAGTGGCCGTACATATAAGTTGAACTTAAGAATTACCAATATACAAGGGGTGTAACCCACTGTTCAACACAAATAGTGTCAATTAGACTACATCGTATCCTTGTTCCTCAATCGCTTCTTTCAATGCTTCTACCTTAACTTTGCTCTCATCATATTTGACGGCAACTGTGCCTGAATCCAGATCTACCTTACCAGCTGCTCCAGCTTCACTCAAAGCACCTTCCACAGCTTTAACGCAGTGCTGACAGGACATGCCCTGTACGTTCAATGTTACTTCAGTCATGATGGTTAGCCTCCTTGGATTATTACTTCATTAATTTATTAACCGTAACCAGCAGTTCATCCATAACTTCCATCTCTCCGGCCTGGATTCGCTCAATGACACAGCTCTTCATATGTCCTTCCAGCAGGAGCTTGCCGACGCTGTTAAGGGCCGACTGAATGGCAGCAATCTGATTGAGCACATCATCACAGTAGGTATCCTTCTCAATCATGCCCTTCACTCCACGAATCTGTCCTTCGACACGATTTAATCGGGTGATCAGGTTGCTCTTCGTTTTCTCGGAGTGGTGGCTTTGACGGGTATGATCCCCTGTAGTACAGCAGTCAGCATTCGCGGCCTGCACTTGATTCTCTTCCGACATTCTCCCCCGCCCCCTTACTTTAATTATAGCTTTATTATAATATACCCCAAGGGGGTATTCAAGTGTGTTCTTGTGATCCTAGTTATCCTTCCCGGATTGTTCTTAAATAGTAACATTTGAAGACAGGATTTCAAAAACAGGGGTGTTGATAACGGGTATACTTATAATTAGGCTCATCACAGTGACTTTTTTCACTAATTGGACATAAACCTGCTTGAACCGCTCCCTGTTTATAGCCCGTTGTAGTCATGCCGATTTGGCCATACTAAGATAGAATCATATTGATCTTACTAGAGAAGGTGAAGATGCTTGAATATCAAATCAAGTCATAAATGGATTAGCGGGATCATGATCCTGTGTGTGTTCCTCCTCATGTGTCCGGGGCTTGCCTCCGCACATGCCTATATCGTGAAGTCAATTCCTGCCGCCAATGAGGCCCTGGATAAGTCTCCGGAGAAGATCACGATTGTGTTCAATGAACCGATTGAGAAGGTATTCCACGCTCTGGAGGTAACGAATACCTCAGGAGCACGTGTTGACCTGGACGACTCTCAGATTGATGAGAAGAATCCGGCGAAGCTTACTGCCAATCTGCAAAAAAATCTGCCAGACGGAATCTACACCGCCAGCTGGCGTGTTGTCTCGGCCGATGGACACGCGATCAATGGCGTCATCCCATTCATCGTCGGCAGCGGAGAATCCGCACCAGCTTCGCAGACGGCTGCCCCCGGGAATACGCTCCCCGATTGGGATGCTACGCTGATCCGCTGGCTGCAGTATGCGGGGCTGTCCCTTTATCTGGGAACCCTATTCTTCCACTTGTTCCTGCTGCCCAAAGCAGAGCGGAAAGCATCGTACAAGCTGGGTCGCAGCCAATGGACCCTGATCATTTCCTTCGTGCTTACCGCGGTGGGCGTCCTATTAAGTCTTCCGCTGCATGCCCGGCTTGATGCCGGAGTCTCCTGGAGTGAGGCATGGAGCAAGAATGTGCTCGGTGAAACTTTAAGATACTCTACATTTGGTTCCGTTTGGTGGACTCAGGTACTGCTTCTGCTAATTCTGGCCGGTCTGACCTATGCACTCATTCCTAGATGGAGTCAAGGCGAGAAGCCGATCTTCGCAGGTCTGGCAGTCGGCACCATCCTGGCCATGTTTACGGCCAAGGCCTTTATGGGACATGCCGCTACTGCAGAGATCGAAGGTCTCGCCATCGGCAATGACTTTGTGCATCTGACTGCCGCATCCCTGTGGCTGGGCAGCCTGCTCGCCCTAGCGTTCCTGCTTCCGGCTTACAGCCGGGGAAAGACGGATTCTGCTGAGCGCAAGCAGCTCTACTGGGCGACGATTCAGCGATTCTCGCTGACCGGAGCGATCTGTGTTCTTCTTTTGCTGGGAAGCGGGCTCTATGGCATCAAAATCTTCACCCCAACGCTGGGTTCCCTATTCACTTCCATATACGGCCAGGTGCTGCTGGCCAAGATTGCCCTGTTCATCATCATGCTTGTCTTCGCACTTACCGGATTCCTTCGGGGAAGACGGCAGAACCGGGAACTGGGCCCGGCGGTGTGGATTGAATTCTGTGTCGGCATTTTCGTGCTCATACTAGCAGCGGTTCTATCCAATCTGCCTACTGCTCTGTCCAATCCAGGTCCCGCTCATCTTGAGGATACGACCCGGAGCGGATACACCGTCATGATTGATATTTCACCCAATATTATGGGCAAGAATGAGTTCAAGGTCTCGGTCAAGGACCCTGAGGGCAAGCCGGTTACGGCAATTGAGCAGACTTCCTTGAAGCTGACCTCACGCGAGATGGCGATGGGTACCTTGGAAATTAACATGCCTGGGAACACATCTCCCATAACCAAGGAAGACTTAATTACGATGGCAGGCCGCTGGGAGATCAAATATCACGTCCTGTTGAAATCGCTGGATTCGCTTGATGGAATCGTTGATTTTACCGTGGGTAATCCAAAATAAATAGTTGAAAATATGTACACAAAGGAGATTAAATCGAAATGAAACAAGCCTTCTCCAAGTTAACAGCCGTATTCTCGGCAGCCATTATCGGCACTTTATTGTTCGCCGGCCTTGCCAGCGCGCATGTATCCGTCAAGCCCTCTGCCTCGAAACCCAAGGCGTACGAGACCTATACCATCAAAATCCCTGTAGAAAAGGACATTCCCACCGTCAAGGTTGCCCTCAAAATCCCGGCAGGGGTGGACTTCAAGAACTACCAGCCTGTAACGGGCTGGAAGGTAGAGACGGCCAAGGATGACGCGGGCAAGGTCACGACCGTAACCTGGGCCGCCGAAGGGGATGGCGGGATTGAGCCGGGCCAGTTCCAGCAGTTCAATTTTGTAGCTAAGAACCCGGATAAAGATACCACGATCGCTTGGGATGCCTATCAGTACTACAAGGATGGCAGTATAGTGGAGTGGACCGGGGACGGTGGAGATTCTCCCCACTCTGTGACAACGGTCAGCGCATCCGGCGATGCCTCCGCGGCTTCGGATAGCGGCCACGACGAGCATGCTGCCGAGGCTCCCGGTGACCACGCCGGTGAATCCACGGGAACTGCGGCAGCCGGCACCGACGCTGCGGCTGGTGCCGCGAGTACAGAAGCCGCACCTTCTGCTAGTACAGACGCCGCTGCACCAGCCGTGAGCAACGCCGCGCAGGCGAACAGCGACAGCTCCGCGGCTCAGACGATCTCCATCGTACTGTCTGCTGCGGCCCTGGTCATTTCGCTGGCAGCGCTGTGGATCTCTATTCTGTTCGTACGGAGAATCAAACGTTAATTCATTGATTACTAATACCTAGATGGAATGATCTAAGATCATTCTATCTACAGACAAAGAGGTTATTCCTGGCTGAACATGCCAGGGATAACCTCTTTGTCATAATCAAGGGACGTCACTTATCCTGGCTGCTGAAAGTCAGAAGTCAGGCTCGTTGTTCTTTAAGCTGCTCATTCAGCCACTTCGCGTTCAACAGAGCGCGGGAATCGGCTAGAATATCGCCCGGCTTGCTGCCTTTGCCGATGATATAGCCTTCCAGCGGCAGCCCTACGAAGTCGAAGGTGAGCTTCAGCTGCTGAATCAGCGGCAGTGCCTTAATGTGAGGATCGTCCCCGCCCACGGCGACGATATAGGCTTTCTTTTGCGAGATAAGTTCCTTGAAGTTATAGTCTGTACTCCTTAAGCTCTGGGACCACCGATCAATGAACGTCTTGAGCGGACTTGATACTCCATACCAATATACCGGGGTTGCAAAGATTAGAATATCGTGCTCCAGCACACGCTGGATCAATTCATCATACTCGTCCTGTACGGGCTGGAAGCCCTCAGGAACATGCCGCTGATCGACAATCGTCTGGATGTTCTTCTCATGCAGCACAAATTTGCTATGGTTGATCCCTTCAACCACCTGATCCACTAGCTGCTCTGTATTTCCACCGGAACGCGTACTTCCGAGCAAAACTGCAATACTCATTGTGAGTCCCCTTCCACAAAATGTTAATTACTCCTTTGGAAAAATACTACGATGTTATGCACTTCGGCACAATAACATTCTGCCTCTTTACTCCGCTAAACATATACATATGCCGAACTACTGGCCTTTGTGATGAACTCGTTCCCCGACCTAAGTCCAGATCAAAAACCGTCTGAGGGCCGTTTTGAATGATTTCCCCGCAAGGTAAGATATAAACATAAGTTACAGCAACGGTACAGCGTACGACACACGAGCTAACGACTACCAATAAGAATCCGGAGGAGATTATTAATATGAATAAATTGTACAGATCCAGAAATGATCGTAAAATCAGCGGACTATGCGGAGGTATTGCACAGTACTTTGGTGTTGATCCCACTATTGTCCGTCTAGTCACTGTAGTTGGAGCTCTTTGCAGCTTTGGTACCTTCGTTCCGATCTATGTCATTGCCAGCCTTCTTGTTCCGAAAGAGCCGGGCGGCTTTGGCTTCCATGACTCTTATCACCACCACACTTACTAATTCAAATTATAAGGAGAGATGAATCATGAGTATTTTTGAAAGACTTGCCAATATGACTAAAGCTGTAGCCCACGAGGCCTTGAACAAGCTGGAGAATCCGGTTCTGCTAATGAACCAGTATCTCCGCAATCTGGAGGAGGACATCCGAATCGCTGAGCGTAAATTAACGGAGCAGCAAGGCACTTTGAAAGTCCTCGCTTGGCGCAAAGAAGAAGCCCTCCGTTCTGCAGAGCAGTCCGAACAGACTGCATCCCAAGCTCTTGCAGGAGGTAATGAATCCGCCGCTAGAGAAGCCCTATCTGCTAAGATTCAGTTCGCAGAGCAGGCCGAGAAGCACGCCGCCCAGATCCAGGAAGCAGGGATTCGCATACAAGAGCTTGAATTCCAGATCCAAAATGCCAAAGAGGAATATGAACGCCTCAAAGAGAAGCGCACTGAGCTTGCTGCTCGCGCCCAGAAGGCGGAAGAAAGATCCCAAAGCATCCGCCCAAGCTTCAGCTATGGTATTGAGAGCGGGTCAGCCGCCCGGGGCTTTGAGCGTATGGAAGAGAAGATTATGCAGTGGGAAGCCAATCTTGATGCCGGAGGCCATGCGTACTCCGCGCCTGCAGCCAGTGCACCGCACACTGAAGTGCAATCTGCCTATTCGGCGGCTGTTGAAGAAGAACTGAAGCGCCTGCAAAGCAAGAGAGCCGGCGAGCCAGCGAGTAAGGAAGTTAACGAGTAAGAGGATCAGCGAGTAAGAGACACACAAAGGCCCGGAGCTGATGCTCCGGGCCTTCTAATGACTTAAGCTATGTTATTTATCGCTCTTGCCTGCTTTGAACACTTCACCGATTGCACCAATGCTGCCAAGCGCATCAACCGTAGAGGTCGGCAGGAATACTTTGTTAGCAGGGCCTTTGGCTACTTCTTTTAGAGCTTCAAAAGAGTAGTATGCAAGCACGCTCTCGTTCAAGTCTGCATTACGCAACAGCTCAATCCGGTTCTTCTCGGCTTCAGCAACGGCCTGAATCGCCTTCGCTTGACCCAGCGCTTCCAACTCCTGAGCTTGCCCAAGACCTTCCGCTTCGCGGATACGCGCCTCTTTATCCCCTTCGGCCTTAAGGATCTTACTCTGCTTATCCCCTTCAGCACGAAGGATCATGTCCTGCTTGGCCGCTTCCGCTTCAAGCACGATAGCCCGCTTGCTGCGCTCGGCCTTCATTTGTTTGTCCATCGCTTCCTGGATATCGAGCGGAGGCTTAATATCGATAACCTCTACCCGTTCAATGCGAACTCCCCATTTCTCGGTAGCTTCATCGAGGGCGAGACGGATTTCAGTAGAGATTTTCTCCCGTCCGGACAGGGTTTCGTCCAGTTCCAGCTTACCGATAATTTGGCGCATCGTAGCAGTGGAAATGTTGCGCACCCCGTACACATAATCCGAAATTCCGTAGGTTGCCTCTTCCGGCCCTACTACCTGATAGAAGATAATCGTGTCGATCTGGACCTGCACGTTATCCTTAGTGATGACGGTCTGCGGCGGAACGTTCGCTTGTTGAATCCGCAGGTCATGATAGATACGAACCTGATCAATTACCGGAATCAGAATGTTCAGCCCCGGTGTCAACAGACGATGAAATCTCCCCAGGCGCTCAACGACACCCACCCGCTGCTGCGGTACGATTTTGACAGTTAATGCAATGAATATAACGACGACAACCAGAATAATACCAATTACAGCCCAAGTCATTAATGTGTACCCTCCCATCGTTCAACTTCAATAATGGCATTGCCCCGCTTCACGACGATGACCTGTTCACCTGCATCAATGAACTGATCGGACACCGCGGTCCACGTGTCTCCCCCGATCTTCACGATTCCGTTCTTCGATTTGTCGATCGGCTCGACCACAATCCCCTGTTTACCGACAAGCTCGGTACCGATGTCTTGGAACCCTCTGGATGCACGAAATCTTCTGACCAGCGGCTTGGTAAATAAGGTCAATATAAGCGCGACTACGCAGCCGACAACCACCTGCATCAAAATGTTGTCCGGTGCTATTAAAGCCACCAGTGTCGCCGCTCCTGCTCCTATACTGAGCCACAGGAGATAAAACGTCAACGTCATCATTTCGAAGACAAGCAGAATTCCGGCAGTAATCAGCCAAAACACCCATGTATGCATCCGGCAGATGCACCACCTTTCCGCGATATAACTATATATACGGACCAACCGGTAAAAGGTATTCAGGTTATCTAAATGTTACGTTAGGTTTATGAAGGATCATAATAAGCCGTGAAAGAGATCGTGGCTTTGATGATGCTTCCCGGAGCCTTGGTCTCATAGGGCTTTTGAAAACTGAAGGAATCAATGGCAATCAAGCGTTTCAGCTTCTGAAGCTCTGACATCCAGGTCTTGATCTGGGTGTAGTTCCCCTCAAGCGTAGCCGTCATCTTCACTTCCCGAACGGTTGGAAAAGGGGACTTGTCCTTGCTAAGGCTGGTACGAATCAGATTAGACTCCGGCAGAGTGAACTGAATATCCCGCAAGAGGACTGAGGCCTTCTGATTTATCCGGGTAAAATCCAAAATGAGCTGCTCGGTGTTCTCGCTAGTTGGTAGATATTCGCGAATTTCTTCCATCTCAGGGCTATCCTCACTGCCTCCCTTCAGCACATTCACTCGGTTCTGCATCAGGCTGTTCTCCTGCTGCAACGTAGTCATCTCCTCTTGCTGGGATGCAGCTTCTTTGCTTGCTGGCAGAACAGCCAGCATGTAGAAGGCGAATAACAACAGGAACAACAGGACAGCCGCAGGCAGCAGCACAGTGCGGTATTTCTGAATCATTTCCATCATTCTATTCTGTCCCACCTTCCTGTGTCTGCTTCTCATTCGTCATACGGATTTTATAGACCGCAGCATAGACCCGTGTCGGGAGGTTTCCTACTTCCGCCATGTCCTCGGACAGCTTGTCAATCTGCATACTCACGGCAAATGGCAGCTTCCGCAGCTGGCTCAAATACACCGAAGCATCCTCCATTTTCACAAAATTAGCGGTTAATGTAATCTCCGTATTCTGGGTATACCCTATGTTCACAATAGCCCCGCCCTGAGGCATGGGCTTGTTAAGTTGATCCAGTACAGCCACAGCATCCATACGGGATTTGAGAATCGTGTTAATCACCAGCTTGGGATCCGTCGGTTGACCCTTGGTATTGAGCTTGGCCAGCTCGGCCATGAGAAGGGTCTTATTGTCATTTAACTCCTGAATCCGGACTGCCTGCTCATTGACTGTGTCCCGATTCGTTACGTAGAGAATTCCTACCGCAATTGCGCCGAAGATCCATAATATAAGAATAGATGCCATTAATACCGGATACAGCTGGGCCTCACGGTCCTCCCTTGGGAGCAAATCCAGAGCTCCTGCATCGGTCCTCCTGATTGCCGCTCCTATCGCAATTCGGTATGCGTTAAGTTCTGGGTCCGCAGCCGCCTCACTCGTCAGCCGGTCAAAGTTCACTGTCCTGATGTTCATGTCCCCGATTGCTAATTGAAGCTCCTCCAGCATCTGCTGCTGTCCAGTTCTGGAGCCCGTAATGATGATCTCCGTAATGCGGGTCTCCCCATCATGAAGACTGTATTGGTAAAAGTTCAGCATCCGTGAAATTTCGGCGGTAATCTCCACCATCTGCTCAGCACTAATCCGTGACTGATTGGCGGACTCGAACCCGTCCGGATCTATAGGCGAACTGCCGTCTGTGAATCCCGCTAGCTGGTTCGGCTGCATGTCATTCAAATTAATCGATCGCATGAAGATCGGCTGCCCGGCATGGAACATATAGATGTCGAGATGTGCCCCGTCTTGGTGAATCAGCATGGTCTCGGTAAAAGATTCACTTCGGCCAACCCCAATTGCCCGCGCAAGAGCAGTCGCAGAGGTCTCCACCGCACTGACCTTGATACCTGCATCGGCGAGCAGTTCTACATAATCCTCGACCAGTCTCCTCGGGGCCGCAAATACCAGGAGATGAGTGTTCTCCTCGTCCTTCCGGATAGGAAGGTAATCATAGACCGGATTCTCAAAAGGAAGATGCAGCGCGGTCTCCACTTCGAGCTTCACCAGCTGCTCGACCTGCTTGGCATTTGTACTTGGAATCGTCATGCGGCGGATGATAATCTGGGAAGGCGGGATGGACAGCGAGACCTCGCTGCCTTTAAGTCCCTTTTCTTGTACCCAGTTCTGCAGCAGCTCGCGGAAATTCTCCTTGTCGGCGATTTCATTCTCAATTATCATCCCGGGCTGAAGGGGAAGAAAGCTTCTCGTCTCCATTTCCCAGGACTTGTTCTTCTTCAGCTTGATATAGCGGACCCCGTTCTGCTCAATCGTAAGACCGATCCATTTCTTGGAACCTAGTGTATGCATGTGTGTAATCGAACCTCCTAACCGATGAGCGAGAGATACCCGCTAATAATCTGTGAACCATATCCGTAAGCAATCAGTATACCTATAATCAACCAGGGCCCGAACGGGATATGCTGTTTGCGTTTGATTGTACCGGTGAGCATCAGGACTCCGCCGACCACTGTGCCAAACACACAGGCAATGAATAGGGCAAGGAGCGTACCCGGAAGCCCTATAACGAGGCCGCATAAGGCCAGCAGCTTCGCGTCCCCCATGCCCATCCCTCCGCCGGAAATAAGGATAATCAGCAGAATGATCCCGCCGCCCGCAAGAGCCCCAAGCACATAATTCCATAGGGATTGATCGTGATAGATTAACCGCAAGATGATTAGTAGCGGCGCAAAGAATAGCAGCACCTTATTCGGAATGCGCATATATTTCATGTCCGTCACCGTCACAATTACACCAAGACTGCCGAGGGTCAATCCCACCAGGGATTCTCCGGTAAGCCCTGTCCTGAGGTAGACCCACAGGAAGAGCAGCCCTGTCGCGGTCTCGCCCAGCGGGTACAGCGCGGACAGCTTTGCTGAGCAGTAGCGGCATCTGCCTCTTGAGATAAGGAAGCTGAACACCGGGATAAGATCGCGCGTCCCGAGCCGGGTCCCGCAGCCCGAACAGCGGGATGGCGGGTGAACGATAGACTCCCCTGCGGGTATCCGAAGGGCGACGACGTTATAGAAGGAACCGAGCATCAATCCTAGCAGAGTAACGTAAATGGCTATAAAGATAGACATCAAGGGCCAAGTCTACTTTCTATTGTGAATTTGAAACAGGAACCGGGGTTGGCCGGTTCCTGGGGGATCATACGATAAACTTAAATAAAATCAACTCTTTACTTTTTCTGCTGAATAACCTGGGTGGCTGTATAACTAATAGGGTCCTTTGTAGATGTATGAGAGGCTGATTCTAATGTGACACTTTCTAAAGTCCCTTTTGCATCGAACTTCACCACTCCACCAGTAAGAGGTTCTTTATTACTTGGAAGTGAAATTGCTGAATCTAGATATCCTTTGCCAGTAAGACCATCTGCTCCAATAATATTAATTGATCCAGCAGTTAGGAAATCACCATTTTTTTCACTAGTCACATATAAACGTGCAGCATCGTATACTTGTCGGGCAGTAGCTAAGTCTGCGTCATCCTTAGACTTATTAATAATATTACTAATCAAAGGAATCGCAATAACCGCAATAATCCCCAAGATAACAATAACCGCCAAGAGCTCGATCAGCGTGAATCCTTTCTCCTCTTTGCCTAGTCTTTTCAATCTTCTATTCATAGCTTGTGCTAACATCTTAATTCCTCCCAGTATTCAATAGTGGTTTATTTAACCTTTTTGACTTAACCGACCAGTAATCACAACCCTATGATGCGTTTCTAAAGATGCTGAAGAAGTGAACTATCCGATCAGCGGCACCACCTTTCAAGTTCTAACCACTCTTTTAACCCCACAGTTAACCCCTAACAAGCTATCCCATCTGACTATAGATACTGAACATCGGCAGCATGATCGCTGCCACAATGGTGCCTACGACTGCGGCGAGAAAAACAATAAGCAGCGGCTCTATCAGCGACTTCAAGCGATCGACCGTGTTATCTACATCCATCTCGTAGAAATCAGCGACTTTCTCAAGCATCTGATCGAGGGCCCCCGTCTCTTCCCCTATCGCAATCATCTGGGTGACAAGCGGAGGGAACACCCACGCCTTCTTAAGCGGTTCGCTAAGCGGGTTACCCTGTCGCAGTGAATCCCCTGCGCTGTGAATGAATCCAGCAATCACTTTATTCCCGGCGACGTCTTCCACGATCGCCAGGGACTGCAGCACAGGCACGGAGCTGGCATACAAGGATGAGAAGGTGCGGGTGAACTGTGCGATGGCACTCTTTTGAATTAGTTTGCCGAATACTGGGACCTTAAGCTTGGCATAATCGATCCAGTAGGCCCCATTCTCCGTCCTTTTATATACCTGAAAACCGATAATGAGTAATAGAATACCCGCGAACCAGAAATACCACTGGTGCTGAATACTGCTGCTTAACGCAAGTACGATCTTCGTTACGGCCGGAAGCTCTGCATTCATGGAAGCGAACATCTGGACGAACTGCGGTACGATCGCCCACAGCAGGTAGACCACTGCCGCAATGGCTAGAACGCCTACTGTAATGGGATACATTAAGGCGGATTTCACTTTCTCCTTGGTCTTGTACTGCTTCTCGAAGAATTGGGCCAGACGCTCAAGCGTGCCCTCCAGGTTCCCGGATTCCTCCCCGGCACGGATCATGCTGACGAACATGGAAGGAAAGATTTTCTTATGATCCTGAACTGCTTGGGAGTAGGGAACACCGCGAAGCAGACTGGCATGAATCTCCTGCAGCGCCTTACGCAGCGCTTTGCTGTCCGTCTGTTCGGACAGAATGACCGTGGCATCCACAATGGTGACTCCCGCACGGATTAAAGTAGCGAACTGCCGGCAGTAAATGATAAATTGAACGTTCTTAACGGGATTACCAATATAGATATCCTTTGATAGTATCGTGTTGCTCTGCTCTTTCAGCGAGAACACCGTCACTCCGCGCTTACGGAGCTCTTCCATTGCAGTAGACTTGTCCACGGCGGAAAGCTTGCCCTTCAGCTGCTTCCCACTGGCCGTCTTAATCTGATATTCAAACTGCGGCATCAGCTCATCGCCTCCGTAAGATAGGCCTTGGCTGCTGCTGGATCAATAAGCCCCTGCTGCAGCTGTTCACGAATCGCCATGTCCAGCGTATGCATCCCCTGCTGACGCCCTGTCTGCATCAGGCTCTTGATCTGGTGGCTTTTCTCCGTACGAATCAGATTTGCAACGGCTGGCGTATTCACCAGAATCTCTGTTGCACACTGTCTGCCGCCTGCCTTACCCGCTCTTGGAAAAAGGCGCTGCGAGATGACCGAGATCAGCACCGAAGCCAGCTGTGTACGGATCTGTGCCTGCTGCGGTCCCGGAAAAGCATCAATGATCCGGTCAATCGTCTGGGGAGCATCGGTCGTATGCAGCGTAGCCAGTACAAGATGTCCCGTCTCCGCCGCGGTGATGGCCGCAGAGATCGTCTCCAGATCCCGCATTTCGCCGACAAGAATCACATCAGGGTCCTGACGAAGCGCAGCCCTTAGGCCATTCGCGAAGCTTGCGGTGTCACTCCCTACCTCACGCTGATGAATCAGCGAAGTCCCATGGGTGTGCAGATATTCCACCGGATCTTCCAGAGTCACAATATGCTTCTTCTGGGTCCGGTTAATATAGCCGATCATAGCGGCCAGGGTTGAGGATTTCCCACTTCCGGTTGGTCCGGTTACCAGGATCAATCCCTGAGGCTTGTTCGTAAGTGTAGTGATGATCGAAGGAAGCTGCAGCTGCTCAAGTGTAGGTATTGTCCCAGGAATAAGTCTGGCTGCGATGCTGGTCTCACTACGTTGTCTATATATATTTATTCGGTATCTTCCGACGTCTTCAATAGTGTGTGCGAAATCTATTTCTCCGGCTTCCCGAAACCTTTGGGCCCGCTCTGCTCCAAGCAGCTCCTCGGCCATCTCATGAGCATCAGCCGGCGTGACAAGCGTCTCGTTAAGGGAAGTCAGTGTTCCATCTATCCGCATTACAGGAGGGGAACCTACTGAAATATGAAGGTCAGAGGCGCCAGCATCGTTCGCTCTTCTTAGCAGTTCTTCTATCTGTTGAGTCATCCTCTATTCCTCCCTTAATGCGCCACTGTCTCGCGCAAAACCTCCTGTATAGTGGTCATGCCCTGCAGCACTTTATCGAAGCCGTCATCCATCAGATCGACCATGCCCTGTTCACGCGCAGCCTGACGAAGCTCCTCAACTGAAGCTGAGCTTGTAATCATCTTGCGAAACTGATCGTTAATAGGCAGAACTTCATGGATCGCCAGCCTACCCCGGTATCCGGTCTGATTGCAGTTCCCGCAGCCTTTGCCGCGGTACAGCTTCTGAACTTCCCTACCATGATTGTGCAGCAGGATCGTCTCCTGCTCGGTAGGAGTATAAGTGGTTCTGCATTCGGGACAAATCCGGCGAACCAAACGCTGTGCCACAACCCCGAGCAGCGATGAAGCGATAAGATAAGGCTCAATATCCATATCCCGCAGCCGGGTAAGGGTGCTGATGGCATCATTCGTATGGAGGGTGGAGAGCACGAGATGACCTGTCAATGAAGCACGAATGGCAATCTCCGCCGTCTCGTTATCCCGAATCTCACCAACCATCACAATGTTAGGGTCCTGACGAAGAATCGAGCGCAGTCCCGCTGCAAAAGTCAGTCCAATCGCGGGATTCACATGCACCTGATTAATCCCTTCTAGCTGGTATTCCACCGGGTCTTCAACTGTAATAATGTTCGAACTCTCATTATTCAGGTGATTCAGTGCCGAGTATAAGGTCGTTGTCTTACCACTGCCTGTCGGCCCGGTAATCAGAAGAATCCCGTAAGGTTTCTCGATCATATCCTTGAAGACTTCCATATCCCGGTCACTAAAGCCCAGGTGATCAATCGACTTCACCCCGGTGCTCAAATCCAGCAGCCGGAGCACAATCTTCTCTCCATGAATGGTAGGGAGCGAGGACACCCGGATATCCACCATCTTAAGATCGAACTGAAGCTTCATGCGTCCATCCTGTGGGAGACGACGCTCTGCAATGTTCAGCTTGGCCATAATCTTAAGTCTTGCAGTAATAAAGCCCTGCATCTGCTTCGGAATCACCCGTTCGGTTCTAAGCAGACCATCAATCCGGTAGCGGATCGCCAGATTGTTCTCGCCCGGGTCCACATGAATATCCGATGCTTTCAAATGGACCGCCTGCTGAATCATCTGATTCACCAGACGAACGATTGGCGAGCTCTCATCCGTGATTTCGGTCTCTTCAATCTCTTCCTGGGTGGGCAGCTCCCCCATCATCTGACTCATGGAGTCGCGCAGGCCATAATGCCGCGCAATAGCTCGCTGCAGCTCATCCCGCGTTGAAATTGCCGGTTCGATCCGGAATCCCGTCGTCATTCGCAGATCCTCAATTGCGAAATAATCCAACGGATCCGCCATGGCAACCATCAGCTTGCCGCCTTCCTTCATAAAAGGGAGCACTTGATAGCGCTTGGCCATACTCTCCGGAATGATCTGGGTCAGGGCCGGATCAATCTGATATTTAAATAGATTCACGTGAGGAATACCCAGCTGGAATTCCAGCACCTCTATTAGTTGCTGTTCTGTAATGTAGCCCTGGGAGATTAACAGATCACCCAGACGGCGCTTCGTCTTACGCTGTTCCTTCAGAGCCTCCTGAAGCTGCTCTTCAGAGATAACTCCATGCTCTACTAGCAAATCTCCCAATCTCTTCTTCACCAAGGCCATGTCCCATTCAACTCCAAGGATGTATTCTTTCACACTTCTGTCTAAAGACTGAGTTCCGACCGATTCGACAAGTTAAAGAGCAAAAATTCCATTATATTCTAAAGCGAAAAATAAGAAAATAGCCTTAATCACTATGACTGGTAAAAGGAGGGAAATATCGTACTAAATAAGTCCCAGGAAAGTCCAATTTTCCCTATTAAAAATCCTCCTGCTATGGTACATTATCCTAAAGAAATATATAACATATGCCTAGTAGGTTTACAATATTTTTACAGTAATATCGGGAAAAATATTATTTTTTAGAAGAAACATTAGGAGTGATAGGTTCATGAGAAGAAGTGGGACTTTAGCACTGTTTTTGATTTTAGGTTTATTCCTGACCCTTGTGATTGTAAAAGTAAGTGCTGATAATCCTGCACCTTATCCGCTCAGAATTCTGGAGATCCGGGATAACACAGAGTCTTCGGAACTATCTAATGTGGTAAAAAGTCTTTCCGGTATGGATTTAACCATCAAAAATGTCGACACCATTCGCATGAAGAAATTTGTTGCTATGAGGGATGAGCTGGATGGCAAATACGATGCGATCTATATTGGATCGGGGGCTTACAGTACGAAAGGGGTACAGACATTTACCTCACTTAACTCCGGACAGGCCAATGCCCATAATACAACCGATCTGATGAATGACATTACCATGCTTAAAGCCAACGCCATTATACAGAAATACATCAACAAGGGTCTTCTGGTCATTGTAAATAATGATGTCCTAACTCAAAGTCCGCAAGGAAATCTATATAAAACTTTCTCGCCATACAGCACTTCAGCTGGGGCCAGGAGCAACGTGATCTTTGTAAATACCACGGATGTGACAAATACTGGTGCTAGTTCATTATCCGCCAAGCTTAACAAGACACCCTACTCCACAATGCTTAAACAGCGACCGCAGATTAAGGTGAGCTCCCGGCCCGTCGATTACAGCACCGATCAGACCAAAGTTTTCACTACCGGGGATAAGCTGACCTTTACCTTCAACGCTAACAATATCACTGACTTCAGGAATCGCATTATCAACGCGAACTTATATATGGGTGTGGACAGTGTTCTAAAGATGGATGAGAACCAGCTGGTGGCCTCTGTGCCAGTCACCTCATCTTCAGGCCAAATCACGTATGAGCTGCCCAAAGCTTATTCCGGGCTTCTCTATTGGAGACTTGAGCTAATTGATCAGGCCACTAAACTGAATAGTTACGAAACTGGGACGATTCAGTATCAGGATGAGAAGACCGTTGTCCGGGTTCTTCAGGTTCTGCCTTCCGACAATATGAACAGCAGTTTGTTGACGACCACTAATATGAATCAGGAATATTTGAATAATAAGAATTTTAGCTACAATAAAGGCATTTATGATATTCAGATCAAGACCATGAAGATTGACGAGTTTAACAGCAGCGGTTATCTGGCCCTGAACGGCGATTATGACATGCTTATTTTCGGCTTTAGAGATGAGTACAACCGCTATGCAGCTATAAGTTCTAATGCTGCTGCAGCAGTCAAGAAGTTCATCTCTACTGGACAAGCTGTGATGTTCACACATGATACGATCTTTGAGGATCCGAATACAGGTAACCTCAACTGGAAGAATTGGAGAGATTATTTCCAGGCGGATACCGGCCAAATTAATCCCAAAACGAATTTGGGGCTCGGGGCACCCAGGACTTCGACTACTACAAAAATTGTTAACGACGGACTGCTCACCCAATATCCATTTTATCTAAGCAAGCCTGGTGCAAGTACACCTCTGGTTAACACAACACACAACCAGTACTTCACGCTGAATCTTGAGGATGAGTCGGTTGTGCCTTGGTATAACATTGCCGGGGGTACGCGGGATGAGCAGGACAGCTGGAATCATTACTACACTTACTCGAAGGGGAATGTCACCTACTCGGGTACAGGACATGCAAATACTAATTTCCCGGATTGGGAACAGAAACTGTTCGTGAACACCATGTACCGTGCATTTATCGGCTCGAATCATGCCCCGCTCATCACCGTATATTCACCGACAGCGAGTTCTATCATCCCTTCTTATCAGAATATCGTAGTCAGCTATGCTGTTAACGACTGGGATCTGAAGGACCGTAATATTACGACGGGGTTTACCTTCAAAATGCCAGATGGAACCCTTAAAGTGATGATGCCTGAGAAGAGCGTCCATAGCGGCACCGTGATTAACATGACCTTTGATAATCCACTTCCGCAGGGCGGGGATATGTCAGTCATAATCACAGCCCGGGACAAGCAGGGTGCCATGGTACAGCAATCCGTACCTGTTAAGATTCAGAAGATTACAGCCAATCTTCAGACGGACCGTACAGTCTCAAACAATGTGGTAAACGGAAAGGTACAGAAGAATTCACCAGTTACCCTGCATTACACGGTCACACCTAAGCCGATTCCTTACTATGCGGAGAAGAATACGATTCAAATCAGCAACATTCGGTTCAACGAGGTACTGCCGCCTAATCTGCAGATCTCCAATATTGCGATGAGTACCACGGCTGGAACCATTACACAGACAGGTACACTAGAAGGCGGCTATACGCTGGCAGGAGGTCTGAATCCAGTAACTTACCGGCTTTCAAGTGACAAGACGACATATATCGCAGATCCGGTATCGTTCGATGTTACCGTGGTTCCAACCAAGAATGGCGTGTACTCCCTAACGAACTCGCTGCTCACCTTCACAGATATCGGGGCTAAGCAGCTGACCACGCTTCCTTTTCAGAGTATTGTCTTTGAGGCGGTCACCTGGCTGACGAAGCTGTCACTGCAGGATACCACCCTGATCGTGGGGGATACCCTCCCGCTCATTGCCAAGTATGAACCGGAAGATGCCACGAACAAGAATTTCGACTGGGTATCTGACAAGCCGGGAGTTGTATCCGTTGACCCGATAACCGGAATTGTCAGTGCGAACAGTGTTGGCGAAGCCCGGATTACGGTCAAAGCGACGGATGGCAGCGGGGTTACGGGTACGGCCAAGGTCACGGTGATTCAGCCGGATCTGATCATCAGCGGCCCTAATACGGTGAACAAAGGTGAACAGATTAACCTGACCGCTTCCCTGCCTCTGGTGAACCAAAAAGTGAATTCCATTACCTGGGTTCCCAAAGAAAATGGACCGAATTATATCGATCTTAATGTGGACTCTGGTGATTCCAGCAAAGCTCTGGTTAAAGGATTGAATTCGGGAACGGTTACTATAGTGGTCACAGCAACTACGGAAAATGAAAGCACGCATGTAATTCGCACTTATACGAAGGAATACCAGGTTACCGTAATCAATCCGCTTCAAGGTCTCCTGATTGAAGGTTCTGATCAGGTGGACATTGGCAGAAGCATCGATCTGAAAGCCATTCTTAACCCGCTCGATGCAGATGACCAGGACAAGCTGGTCTATCGCTGGGAGATCACGGGCAGCAGCGGAGGAACGCTTGCCAGTCTAAGCGGAATAGATATGCAGACAGCTTCCCTGAAAGGTCTGAAGCCGGGAACGATAACGGTTACCGTCACAGCCGGCGGGAAATCTACCAGCAAGGAGATTACCATTAAAGGTCTCCAGTCGCTCGCTTTACCGCCAAAGCTTCAATTGTATGAGAAGGCCAAATATAACCTTATGAATGACTTGTTCCCGCAAGATCTATCGGACGAGATCAAGATCAGCCTAGTCTGGAGCAGCGATAATTCAGCTATTGTGCGTGTTCTTGATCCTAACAGTGGACCGAGCGGGGGCTACATTGAAGCTTTAAGAGCAGGCACGACTAAGGTAAGAGTCTCATATAGCGCTGATCCAAGTGTATATGCCTACATTGAGATAGAAGTGGTTAAAGTGAGCACGGGGGATCGTTATTAACGGTCCCTATCTCCTTTCTCTTCCCATCTGTAACTCAAATTGAAGTCCAAATGCAAAGAACCTCCAAACCCTTGATTAAGAAGGGGTTGGAGGTTCTTTCTGTTCATTAAAGTTAATTTTCCCGATGTATGATATTCAGGTCTCCGACGTTTGATATTCATTCCTCGAGTAGACCAGAGTCACAGCAGGAGCTATTGCAGCGTCAGCTCTCCGAGCCGGATATTGACCCTTTGGACCCGGGGCAGACTTAATTTCTGATCCTCAAATACCTGCGAATTATATGTTACATTGAACCGCTTCAGCTCACCGGCCCCATGCTCATTGAATTCAATATGGTCATTCTGATCAACCGCTGAGCCTACCACTGCATTCACGGTAAGATCGCCTTTGGCGAAGAAACCACCATTAAGCCAGAAGGCAGAGCCAACCCCGTAGAGTTCAGCTGTAGAATCCGTATAGAAGAAGGCATCCAGCGTCTGGGGAGCCGCGTTCTGGAAGGAATCAAATCTCGTTACCAGAATCTCACCTCTAGAGATCAGTACAAGTTCTTTGCCGCCTAATCCGCTTATCGTTGCATCCTGCACCTTTGTCTGGCCCATCACGAACATAGTGGAATCCATATTGACCTTCCCGCTTAGGATCACATTCCCCGTAACAATGATGTTCCCCCGAATATTCATAGCCTCAGCTCTCCCGGAGTTGTCTATGGTCAGGTCGCCGTCTACGATGAACCACTTGCCCGCGTCCTTCTCCTCCGGCTTGTAGGTAAGTGTGCTGTACAGGTTGCCGTCTATCTTAAGACCCTTCTTGAAAATAGCCGATCCGGCCATGCTGCTCATTCTACTTCTTTGATCATTCAGAGTTTGTACATACAAAGCATGCTGGTCGTTATAGCCTTTCAATGCCTTCTCATAGTCGACCATCTTCGCAGCATCTGCCGAATCTGAGGGATAATTCGGCTCGATCCCATCCACCGGTCTCTCCATCATTTCAAAGCGAGCCGAATACTGGCTGATTAGATGGCTGACAAGATCCGCTAAATGGGAGCGGATATCCTGGCGGGTAAGCTCATCCGTATGGCCTGCCCCCTTAATCGCCTCAACGACCTTGTCTACGATCGACTCGTTCACATTAATCTGAACGAACTTCTTGTGGTCCTTGATCTTGATATCCTGCGGCCGCACGTTCGCTCCGAGCACCTGTCCGACCACCCCACCTTTGTTGATATCGATCGATTGATAGGGGACCTCCTGCCCGCCGCTGCGATAGACCAGCGAGTTCAAAGATTGGACCGTAATCTCACTGTTCAGCCCGTTCAAAGGATCGATCACAGAGTAGCCGGTCGTAGGCTGATGCCCTACCTTATTTTTAAATACATACTCCGCTACATTACTGAGCATCAGCTTGTCCCCCGCATAGATATTACCTCTAATATAGGGGGCCCCATTAAAGATTACATTACTTTCCGATCCCATGGCATACTTCAGGAAATCAGGATAAGTATCGATCGTCACTTCCTGCTTCAGCTTGCGTACAACGCCGTTAACTTCAGCTTGTACGGTGATACGCAGCTTATAGTTGGTATTAGAGGGCCCTGAGCTGCCCAAGTATTCAATATTCAGAATCTTAGCATTGGCAGTGGCAACTATCCCATTATCGTTCAGCCCCGTACTTACCGCCTTATTCTCAGGATTGATCTTACTGAGAACTGCGTTAATCGTACTTACAAGATCTTCAGGACGGATATCGTTATACTGCTCCAATTCGGTAGTAATTGCAGCCACAGCTTCATCAATGGATTTCTGGGCCAAATGGAGACTTTGCACATCACTTTCCCGCGTTTCGGTCCTTTGGGCGCCGCCAAGGGTCGCACTAAGCACACCCATCCCGAGAATCGTGAGCACCAGAACAATGAATAGAACCATAACCAGCGCGGAACCGCGCTCTTCCTGCACCCGCTTCATCTCTTGCCTCCTAGAATCCGAATTTACTTTCAAGTGTGAGCTTGTAGGTCTCACCGCCATAATCCTGTCCTAGTACAAGCTTGATATTAATCAAGCCGCTCTCGCAGGGGAGACTCGGACGGCAGGTATTATCATCCAGGGTAATCACTGAATTCTGCCGGTCTACAGCCGGGGTCCCCTCCGGGTCTACCAGCACACTGGACTGGATGCCAATCTTCCCCGCCTCTTTAGCCTGCGGGTTTGTGGTGGCGGACGCCGCACCCTCGCTTACGGCACCCTGTATTAATCCGTTGGTAGCCACCGGGTCATTTTCCCCTCCAGTTACTCCCGCCGCTCCTGTTGTTCCATCGACTTCACTGGTTCCATCCGTCACCAGCGTCCCGGCGGCTGCCGTAGATGCCGTGTTCTCATCCGCCGTTAGATCTCTAATATACAAGGCATTATTCTGAATTGTAATCTTCCGTTCCTTCACCTTACTACTGCCATCGGAGTCAATATCATCCTTCTGGAGAATGATCCCCGTTCCATCGGCTCCATCCCTGATTACGCGGTCAGGGGCAAAGGTATATAAATTCGTAATGATGGAGGACATTAGAATATCAGCCTCGTCACGCATGGAGTTCTCTACACTGATCTTGTGATAGCTCTTGAAACCAAAGACAGCAACCGAGTAGATCATACCCAGCACGACGGCCAGCAGGGACAACGCGGCAATGAGTTCGATTAAAGTAACCCCTTCATCCTTCTTCAGACGCTTAACGAATGGTCTCATCTGTAATATAGCCCTCCACGACTGTCTCGTTCGCTCTGCTTCCATTGTCACCCGGACCTTGCACCGTTACCTTGACAGGCAGTAGATACTTAGCCGAATTTTTCTTGGTCTCATCTGTGGAATGCAGCATGTCCTCATGCAAATTCCTCTGATACTGGATCGACACGCTATACTGAATTCCGTTAACCGTAGGGCTCAACACTCCCCTTACAACATCCTCATCCGCACTTAACAAGCTGGCAGGTTCACTGCAATCCTGAACCGGGCTTTCCGGTTTCTTCTTACATTTCAAGCTATCGGTATCTTCGAAATATCCTGACAGCACGCTGAAACTTTGCTTCTCCATATAGAATAGGGCGTTGCGTGCCAGATTGACCATAATCGTCTTGTTCTGATTCTTTTTGGAATACGAGAGAGAGCTCGTGAAATAAGAAGACAGCACCAACGCAACAATCGATAGAATCGTAATGGCAGCCAGCACTTCAATTAGTGAAAATCCATCTTCCTTACTCCCCTGCTGCTTCACCACGATCTCCACCTTCTTCTAAAGACCTATAACTTACTAAAAAATACCTAGAATATCTCATATTTTCATTATATCATCGCATTCCCTTGCAGCAATCCCTATACTTCGTTAATTGGCGCAAAATATGACAAAAACCGACCTCTCTGGAGAGAGGCCGGTTGCTCAATTAGTCTATTCATCTTTAACTCGCTAAGCCGAGCCAGCCATGCAGCTCAATGCTCCAACGCACGTATCCGCTCAGGTGTTAAACCCTGTCAAAGACTTCTTCAAATCTTCTGCCAGGCGCTCCAGCTGCACAGAGAGCGCAACCAGCTGTTCGCTGACCTTGAACTGCTCTGATGACATGGAGGCCACCTGCTCGGTAGACGCGCTGGTCTCTTCTACCACTGCGCTGACACTGGATATGGAATCACCCAGAATATACTGGGATTCACTGAGCTCTTTCACAGACTCCGAGGAGTTCTCAATATGCTTGTAGAATTGCTCCATCTCCTCTCGCACACTGGTGAAGAAGGAAGAGGCTTCGCGTACTGATTCCAGCTGTTCATCGAACAGCGGCGAGACTTTATTCAGCACCTCAACTGTATTCTCAATATCCTGCTGAATTTGCTCGGTAATATTCGATACAGACTGAATGGACTCGTTCGACTGCTGCGCAAGACTGCGGATCTCATCCGCGATGATGCTGAACCCACGGCCTGCTGCACCTGCTCTTGCTGCTTCAATAGATGCATTCAACGACAGGATATTCGTCTGTTTGGTCATTTCGATCATTGGAGCCAGAATACTTTGGATGGAAGCAGTGCTTTTCGTCAGTTTGGCCGAATTCTCCTGGATCAGGTCCGTCATCTGGGAAGCAGCCCCAGTCTTGTCAACCAGTTCTCTCATATACTCCGTTCCCTGAACACTAACCGCAATGGCCCGGTCTGCGGACTCGCCCATTGAGGTATTGGCCACATTCACCTTGTCCATCTTGACGCCAATATCCTCGGCAATTTGACTTTCCCTGTCGGCTTCGACCGCAAGGCTTGAGGCTCCCTGGGCAATTTCTTGGGTAGCTGCAGCAATTTCCCCGGCCGCCTGTGAGGTGCTCTTCGATGCCGAAGCCAGCGCCTCAGCTGTGCCCAGCACCTTAAGTGCAGTGGCATTCGTCTGTTCGACCAAATCCGAAATCCGGGTCATCATACGGTTAAAGGCTTGTCCCACCCGGCCAATTTCATCATTGCTCTTAAATTTGGCACGCACCTGAAGGTTCCCGTTCTCCCCTTCTTCCATAAGCTTGGACAATTTGCTGAGCGGCTTCCCGACCATCCGAATCATGTAATATCCAATGAATAGTGCAAGGATAATCGCTACCACAATAACAATGAAAGTAATGGTCAGCAGACGGTCAGCCGCACTTAGGAAGTCGCTTGTTGGAGCGTATCCCATAAGCGTCCATCCCGAGGTCGCAAGCGGCTGGAACACGACGAGATTCTCTACGTTCTGCTCATTGTTGGCCGTGAACGACCGGTCCTTCCCTTTGAGCTGAGCCGGACTTATTTTGACAAAAGACTCTTTCTCCAGCAGCTTACTGTCCTTCGCATGTACAATCTGGTTGCCTGCGGTCACCAGCCTCACTTCACCGGAGTTACCGATCTTCAGGTTGGACAGAATCGTTCCAAGCGAGGATTCTTTAATTTCAATTAACAGGATATATTCAGCTTCCGGATGCTGCATATTCTTAAGCAGTCTGCCCATGGTGAACTCTGGAACACTTGTAGCTCCAAAAAATCCTTTGTTCAGAGTAGGAATCCATACCGGCTCCCCATCCGCTTCTTTGATCTGCTTCATTCTAGCTTCAATAGCCTCATCGGTTCTAACCCCGGCTATCCCAGATTGAAAGGAAGATGTACTGCCTTTGGTACTAGAGATCAACTTCACACTGTTCAGCCGGTCATCAGAGCCTGTGAAGGCGTCCAATCTTCGCTTGATCCGATCCTCCGCCTGTGTTCTCTCTACAATACCAAGCTCCGGTAAATTAACCGTCACCAAGTCCGCTCTGAGAATCGGATCCACTGCGAGCTGACGCGATGCAGCCTCATACTGGCTGAAGAGGAAATCTAACTTATCGGCTGCCTGCTTAATGGCCTCGGAGGACGCCGAGGACACCTGCTCCTGGATAATTCCCTTAGATACCTGATAAGAGACTAGACCCAGCCCAGCCGACAACACGACAATTGCAATAAATACGATGAGAAAAAGCTTTGTGCCCACCGACTGCCAACCTAACTTAAAACCTGATTTCAAAGTAATCCCACCCTAGTGAATATTCGATATAACCGATATTAATTAACAGAAATTGGTAAGTACTGGTTATAGAAAAAGCACAGTCTCATTGCAGACTGTGCTTCTTCAGCTCTAATCTTTCCTCATAAAGCCAATGCCTCATTCGTCCCGCGTTAATTACCCTTTACTTGCTCCAGACGTCAATCCGTCTACGAGCAGGCGCTGCAGGAAGATGAACAAGATGATAATCGGAATAGCGATGAATACTGAAGCTGCAGCGAACAACGTAAAGTTACTGTTCTGGCTCGTATTTACAATATCCCAGAGTCCAACGGCCAGGGTCCAGTTGTCCTTGGTCCGCAGGATCAGACGGGCAAAGATAAAGTCCACCCATGGTCCAACAAATTGGGTCAGAGCCATATACGTCAGCATCGGCCGGGACAGCGGCAAAATAATTTTGCGGAAGATCATAAAGTTGCTGGCACCGTCAATGCGGGCTGCTTCATCCAACGATCTTGGGATTGTATCGAAAAATCCCTTTGCAATCAGTGTTCCACCGAGAGGAGCACCACAGGCATACACAATAATCAATGCCATATGTGTATCCAATAGGTTGAGCTCTTTGAGCAGCAGGAAGATCGCAATCATACTCATGAAGCCTGGGAACATTCCCAGCACCAGGATAGTAGACAAGGCTGTCTTCCGTGCCCGGAAACGGAACCGGGATACGGCATAACTTGTTAATAAGGTTAGAAGTACACCAAAGATCATAGAGAACAGGGCAATCTTAAGTGTATTCATATACCAATGCGTGAACATAAAGGTATTAGATGTGAATAATTCTCTATAATGTTCCAGTGTAAAGCTTTCAGGAATCAGAGTTTTACTGTATAGAGACTTACCTGGTCTAAAGGAAGCCAGCACCACCCACAAAGCCGGGTACAGCGCACATACAGCCAGGATTACCAGTACGATGTAGCTGACGATCAAGCGCAGCCTGTTTGCAAGTTTACGTCCGATCATTGGATCATATCCTCCTCTTTGAACGATCTCGTCCGGCGGTAGTTATAAATCGAGAAGGAGGCAACAATCACGAATATAATAATGCCGACCGCAGAGGCCATGTTGTTCTTATTCTGATCCAGGGTTAGCTTATACAGCCATGTTACGAGCAGGTCGGTTGAACCTGCGTATTGGTAGTCTCCGTTCACCGGATTACCCGCAGTCAGTAGGTAGATCGCGTTAAAGTTATTAATATTACCAGCGAACTGGGTAATCAAGGTTGGTGCTGTAGTGAAGAGAATCATAGGCAGCGTAACGATCTTGAACTTCTGGAAACCAGTCGCTCCATCCACCTCAGCCGCTTCATACATATCCTTCGGAATCGTCGTTAGTACACCCATAATGAGCAGCATAGATACTGGGATCCCTACCCACATATTAACTACAATAACCGTGACCTTTGCCCAGAATGGATCGGTAAGCCAAGGCAGGCCGCCAAGTCCGAAGTAACCAAAATATTGGTTGATCGGGCCGAATTGGCCGTTGAACAAATTCTTCATTACAAGCAGGGAGATCAGTTGTGGAATCGCGTAAGGAATAATGAGCAGCGTTCTCCACATTCCTTTGAATTTAATACCTTGTTGGCTAACCAGCAAAGCTACCAGCATACCGCCAAAATAGGTTGTAACTGTAGATAAAACGGCCCAAATAATGGTCCAGGTTAGTACCCCGTAGAAGGTATGGCTCCACGTTCCCAAAGAGACCAGATTGGTAAACGTCTCAAATCCTACCCAGTTAACAAGCTTGGCTGGTGGAATATGGTCTGGTGCGGAGTAGTTGGTAAATGCCAGCATGATCATGAAGATAATTGGCATGATCGTGAAGAACAGAATACCGATAGCTGGCAGAACCAGAAATACCTGCGCAAATTTGTAATCCAGAATATATCGAACCGATTGTTTGAAGTTGTTCGGTTTATGTCCAGCGTCTCTCAGGCTGCCAATACGGTTGGCATCCTTAATGTTCATAATGTATGCAATGATAAAAAGAGTCAGGAAGAGCAAAGTAATCAAGCTTTGAATCATGATAATAATCGAGTGGTCACCCTGCACAAGCTTGGAGACCATGATGCCAGAGGCAGACTTAAATTTCACAAATCCAGTAGGTGTATCCCCTAAAGTGGTAATTCCCCAAAATGCAAAACTTAAATAGTTAATGAAGTAAGCAATTCCCAAAACCTCAACCAGCAAGAAGATGGCGCCTTTGATATATTGGCGGTTATATATTTGTCCTAGTCCCAAGCTAAGTATCGACAGTATTGTGGCTCTTGTACGGTGACGATCCATGCCTTCTGTTCTCCTCTCCCGGCGATCGGGGAATGACCCGCCGCTTATGCGGCGGGCCTCATAATGCTTCTATCCCCAATTCACAATCCCAATTATTTCTTAGCGCCGTTGTTCAAATCTTTGATTTGTTGTGCTGCTTTGTCCAAGGTAGCTTTAGGATCTTTACCGTTATCCCAGATTTCAGGAAGAGCGGCGTTAACCGGGCTCCATATGTTACCCATTTCAGGAATGGAAGGCATAGGCTGGGAGCTCTTAGTTTGTTCTGCGAAAGCGGAAATGAATGGATCGTTCTTGATTTGGTCGGACTCAAGAGCTTCATTGTTAGTTGGGATTGAACCTACTTTTTCGTTCAGAAGCAGTTGTGCATCTTTGGAAGAAGCAAATTCAGCGAACAATTTAGATGCATTTGGATATTTCGTATAAGCATTTACGTACCAAGCTTTGATTCCGGCGAAGGAAACCGCTGGTTTGCCGCCAATGCTAGGGATTGGAGCTACGCCCAATTTATCGCCAAGTGCTGTTTTGTATCCGGCAAGTTCCCAAGGACCGTTAATATCCATTGCCACGTCGCCAGAGTTAAACAAGCTGCGTTTGATGTCCGGTGTAATGTCACCGCTCTTAACAGGAAGAATAGCTTTCAGGCTTTGATATACTTTCAGGCCTTCAATCGCACCTGGACTGTTGATACCGATATCGTCTTTGTCTGTACCGTCTTTACCGAAGATGTATCCACCAGTAGTTGCGATGAACGGATAGTTGAAGTACATGTTGCCTGTTTCCCACATGATTCCGTATTTCTTCTTGGCTTTGTCAGTAAACGTTTTACCGAAGGCCAGAACATCATCGAAAGTCTTAGGAGCATCCTTCACAAGAGATTTATTGTAGTAGAGCGCATAAGTCTCAGCGGCTCTAGGATATCCGTAGAGAACGTCGTTGTAAGTAACACCTTTGATCGAGCTTTCTGTGTTGTTCTTAGCTGTCTCTTCTGCAAACAGGTCGTTCGGGAGAACCAGGTTAGCACTTGCTGCTCTACCCAAGTTATCGTGAGGGAAGATGACTACGTCAGCGGCAAGACCGGAAGGACCGTCTTGAGTCAATTTGGTTACTTGGTCTGTTGGAGCTACTTCTTCAACTTTAACAGGAACATTGTATTTAGCTGTGAATTGCTTTGCAATTTCATCAGTGAACGATCTTTCATCTTTACTTTCCCAAATGACAAGCTTGGCACCATCTTCAGGTTTCACTTCTGTAGTAGCGGCAGTTGTCTCTGTAGTCTTTGCAGTGCCGGAGTCAGCTGGCGTCTGTACTTGCTCGGAAGCCTTCTGAGGTCCACAAGCCGTAATGGATACAGCCATGGAGAACGCTGCAAGCAAAACCGCTAATTTCTTGATTTTCATAAAATAACCCTCCCATTTTTAGCGAACAGTTTACAGGAAATGATCAGCGCAAACGTTTCCGCAAAACTTGAAGCAAGCTGTTTTTTTCGCCTGTCTTTCTATCTGATTTAGCAAGCTTGTGGATTGGAAGCGCTTAATTCCTGAAATCATCATACATCAGACCACGTTCATTGCAAAAACGTTTGCATTGCTCAAATAAGTCCGAATTTAACCATTTTACTGAATAAACATCCACTTTTCTCCCTATATCGCAATATCGCTTTAGTTTTTCGTACATTTAACCTATTAATAAATCCATCATTTGGAGCATACAACTATGAAGAATTTCGAGCTTTTAGACCCAAAATTGTCACATTCCTTATCTTCCTTTCATTTGTACATGTTTACCACCCTTTAAATGCATTTATTGGTGCAAAGGTTTGAATGATTCTTGATAAATCTTGTTGTTTAACAATATATGGACATGCTATAATCCTGAGCAATGAAAGAAGCATCCCTTTAATCCGGGATATGCTATCTTCTTTCACAACAAAAAGGCAATGTTACCTGCAAGGTACAACCTCGCTCGATTTTATAGAGACAGGGTGTGCCTTTTTTGCACATCCTCACAAAATTCAAGGAGGAATTAAAATGTTACTGGAAGCTGTCTATCACCGACCAAAGCTGAACTGGGCCTACGCCTACGACAAGGAAACTATTCACCTCCGAATCCGGACCAAGAAAAATGACCTGTCTCACGTATATGCTTGGGCAGGTGATAAGTATGCATGGGATCGTACAAGAGAGCTTGTGCCGATGCGTGTTATGGCCTCAGACGAGATGTTTGATTACTGGGAATGCAATGTGAAGCCTCCCTACCGCCGACTGAAATACGGATTCCTGCTGCAAAAGGGCAGTGAGAAGCTATGGATGACCGAATACGAGTTCACTCCGGACATGCCCACCAACCCGGATCGCTTGTTTGAAATTCCATACATAAATCCGGTCGATGTCTACACGCCACCAGCTTGGGTGAAGGATGCCGTGTTCTATCAGATCTTCCCAGAGCGCTTTGCGAATGGGGACACAAGCAATGATCCCGAAGGAACACTTCCATGGGGCGGCAAGCCCGAGCGGGATAACTTCTTTGGAGGGGACCTCCAAGGGGTCATCGACCATCTGGATCATTTGACTGAGCTGGGGGTCAATGCCATCTACTTCACGCCGCTATTTGCAGCCACTACGAACCACAAATATGATACTGAGGACTATTTGAAGATTGATCCGCAGTTTGGTGATGCTGAAACGCTGAAGAAGCTCGTTAAGCTGTGCCATGACCGGGGTATCCGTATTCTACTGGATGCCGTGTTTAACCACTCGGGCGGTACCTTCGCTCCGTTCCTGGATGTACAAGAGAAAGGCGAAGCGTCCAAGTATAAGGACTGGTTCCATGTGAACAGCTTCCCGCTTGAAGTGAAGGATGGCATTCCTTCCTATGACGCCTTTTCATTTGAAGCGCATATGCCGAAGCTGAACACTGGGCATCCAGAAGTTAAAGAGTACCTGCTAAAAGTTGCTGAGTACTGGATCAAAGAGGTCGGCATTGATGGATGGCGCCTCGATGTAGCCAACGAAGTGGATCAGGGATTCTGGCGCGAGTTCCGCAAAGTGGTCAAGAATGTGAACCCGGATGCCTATATTTTGGGCGAAATCTGGCATGAATCCTCCCCTTGGCTGCAAGGTGATCAGTTCGATGCCGTAATGAACTATCCGTTTACTTTTGCAGTCACCGACTTTATCGTAAATGGAACCCTGGATGCCGGCGGCTTTGCCAGCGCCATTGCCGTACAGCTGTCGAGATATCCGCAGCAGGCGAGCGAGGTTGCCTTCAACCTGATTGACAGCCACGATACTGCGCGTCTATTGACTCTCTGCGACGGGAACAAGGACAAGCTGAAATTGGCTGCCGTATCGCTCTTCACTTACATGGGAACACCATGTATCTATTACGGGGATGAAATCGGCATGGATGGCGGCCCGGATCCGGACTGCCGTAAATGTATGGTATGGGAGCCTGAGCAGCAGGACCGCGAATTGTTCGCCTTTTATCAGCGCCTGATTCAAATCAGAAAGGACCACCCGGCCCTGCGCACTGGCACGATCAAGTTCCTCTCCGCCGGTAAAGGGGAGACGAAGCTGGCTTATGAACGCCGCCTCGGTGACGAGACCGTGATTGTCATGCTGAACAATGACAGTACGATTCAGTCGATTGAAGTGGATGTCTACGAGAATTCATGGAAAGACGAATTCACAGGCAAAGTATGGAACGCCGAGCGCGGCAAGCTGTCCGTGCGGCTTCCGGCTTACGGATTCGCCATTTTATCCGCGAAGTAATATGAAAGGCCGCCGAAAGGCGGCTTTTTTTGTTTGGCGGCACAGGTGGGGGAAAAGCTAGAATTCAGGGGAAAAGTGAAAAATAACCTTAGAAAGGCAACTCTTATAGCTCTTATAAGTTATAATCATCTTACATATTTTCGAACTTCTTCCTATATTAGGGATGGTGATGCCGATGATCATACTCTTCCTTCTGGCTCTCCTGCCTCTAGTCTATGTTTATCTCCGCAAGAAAGAGGACTATCTGGAACTAAAGCGCCCAGCCCGGATAATCGGCTTTATTTCCATTTACCTGGTCATCTGCTTTGCCTGCGCTGTTGTGGTGTTTACTGAAATGGGGATTGTCTATCTGGGCGGTCTGCTCGTGGGTGGAATCCATTTTACAAGCTCATTCTCACTCGTATGGGCAACTACCATGATTATCTTGATTAGTGAAATTGTGCATGTGTTCATTCGAGTTACTACAAGATTGTATACTAAGAAACTCCCTAATTGGCTTATAGAAATATGTACCCTTCCAGTCTCCATGGGGATAATTTTCTTCGTTCCGCGCCTCTTTGATATGAAGGTATCCTGGTTGGCGGCAGTTGTAATAACTGGACTAATATTCATTGCTAACTCTGTAATTAGAGAGAATTAACTTACTTCCACCCATTTGCCCTTTGCTGTGGGAATATGAAACTTTTACCAGACTGGGCGCGTTTAACTAGGTGGAGGCGATCAACATGAAATCGAAACAAATTACTGCAGGTATACTTTCACTCGCTATTGGCTTGACCTCAGCGGGCATGGCCATGGCTGCACCTGCTGCTAACGGAGCGCAATCCGCTGCAAAGACTCAATCTGCTCCGGCCAAGAAAACGGACAAACCAACAGCTCCGGCTCAAAAAGTGACGGACCCTGCCCTAATCAAGAGCTTGAACCATGAGACGGCTATTCCGCTGCTGGTTGATGCAGAGAAAAGATATTTCTACGCGCTTAGCGGAGGAACTGGGACAGGTGGTGAGATGGAGACTTTCACCGAGAATGGCAAGGAATACCGCTACTTATTCGCGGATATTGATACGAAGGACGAATTACTGAAGTACCTGATGAAGAGCTATACGAAGCAGGCGAGTGAATTTTTCATCAAGAAATTCATCATCGTTCACGAAGGACGGCTTGCGCAGCTGAATGCCGATACCGGCAATCTGCTTGAGTTCGGGAGAGCTACGGCCAAGATGATCAGCATGACCCCGACTAAGCGGGTCTATAAGATCAATGTTCCTTTTCCCAAAGAGATTAAGGAAAGTTCCAAGTACATCATGGTGAAGTTCGAGAAGGTCGGCGATTACTGGAGAGTTGATACGGCACCTCAGCTAATCTTCTAAATGCTGCATCACAGCCGAATGGTATCCAATCTTGGGACAAGCTTAGAATAGTTAGTTAATCCAGCCATTATGCCGTATATACCAAGCAAGCCGCAAAGCCCTGCCCTGAATCTTCTGATTCGTGAGCAGGGCTTTCAATTTATACATGCCATGTATCCAGGCGGTTCAATTCTCCCGATCATACATCACCATAACCGAAATCCCCGGAACCCGGACTCTCCCCTCTCTCCCATCCACTACCTCAAGAACAGCAGTCCCGGCGGCTGTGTCGTTAACGACTACACGCCATTGCCCATTGTTGGGCGGCAGGCTAACCTCGCAAGCCTCACTATTTGCGTTATAGATCACAACAATACAGTTCCAGGCATCCTTACAGGCATGGTTATCGATCTGAAAAGAAACCACGTTTCCCTCCGCACGCAGAATCTGCAAATGCTCGTTCACGGCCTCCCGGGTACTCAAGCGGAAGGCGGGATGATCTTGTCGCAGCCGGATCAGCCCTTTGTAGTAGTCAAATACATAACGGAATCTATGCTTGTTCCTCCAGCGAATCCGGTTAATCACATCCGGGCTCTTATAGCTGTTATGATCCCCGAATTTGGTTCTGAGCATCTCATCCCCCGCATGAATCATCGGAATTCCCTGTGAGGTAAGTACAATCGCATTAGCCAGCAGCGTTCGCCTTACTGATTCGTCATGCAGTACATCCGCTCCCTCTCCCACTCCCTTATAAGGCTCCGCTTGGTTCACGGCCTCTTCGATGGAACCTCCGCTGCGCAGGGTACCATCCCGCATCTCAAGCATCCCCATTTCGTGCAAGAGTCCTCGCGCTGCGATTACCTTATCCCAGAGAATATAGTTATCATGGGCAGTTACATAATTGATGGATTCTGCAGGAGAATGGGTGAATGTATCAATGGATCCTTTTACCCCGGCGGCTATATCTCCCTCTGTACCCGGTTCGCCCGTAGCGAATCCCCGGTGCCCTCCATCACTGTCCCCTTTGATTGCGATGCGGAAGTTATCGTTAAATACGCCAAATCCCCGGTGCCGCTGGCTGCCCTTCAAAGTTTTTTTCTCATGTGGCAGGGTGGTTCCGCCCATATCCCAAGGCTCGCCGTAGATAAGAATACCTGGATTAATCTCATGAAGCATCCGTGTCACTTCAGCCATCGTGTCTATGTCGATCAGACCCATGAGGTCTAAGCGAAAGCCATCGACCTGGAATTCCTCCGCCCAGTACCTGACCGAATCCAGAATGTACTTGCGTACCATGGGGCGCTCCGAGGCTAGTTCGTTCCCGACCCCGGTTGCATTGGTATACCTGCCTGTGTCAACGGTACGGTAATAGTAGCCCGGTACGATCTTGTCGAAAGGCCCATCGTCCGTGGAAAATGTATGGTTGTACACCACATCGAGCACAACCCGCATCCCTTGATCATGCAGCGCCTGCACCAGCTCCTTGAACTCCCGGATCCGGCTCACGGGATCACACGGGTTCGAAGAGTAGGACCCTTCCGGAACGTTGTAATTCTGCGGATCATATCCCCAGTTATACTCCGGATTCATCCCGTTCCCTGCTTCGTCAGACAGCTCGTTCACCGTTGCATAATCGCTGCAGGGAAGCAGCTGCACATGGGTGATCCCCAGCTCCTTCAAATGTTCGATCCCGCTCATAAGTCCATCTGATGTAGTGGCGCCCAGCTCGGTAAAAGCTTTGAATTTACCCTTATTCTCCAGTCCTGCGTGATCATCCACCGAGAAATCACGAACATGCAGCTCATAGATCACCGCATCCGTGGGCTGCATCATTAGAGACTTCTCCCCGGGTAACCATCCGGCCGGATTCGACGCAGCCAGATCTATGACTACGGATCTCTGCCCGTTAGCCGTTACGGCCTTCGCATATGGATCGACGGCAGTATGCGAGCTTCCGTCCGCAAAATCCACCTTGTACATATAACATTGCCCCGCCAAATTGCCCCTAACTAATGCAGACCATACTCCGCAGGATGACCGCCTCATGAGCACGGTACTTCGCATGTCGTTGTGATCAGGCACAATACCATCGGTATTATAAATCCCGGCATCATCATATAATAAGAGACTTACCTTGGCTGCCGTAGGTGCCCAAAGCTTGAATTCGCTCTCGTAGGATGTATAAGTAACCCCGAGATCCCGACCCTCATAATAGAATTCAGGCTGCTCCAGAATATGACGCATTGTCACTTTAGCCGGAGAGAAATAGCTGCTCTTCAGTAGATAGGTTCGGGTTACATCGAATTGTTCACGATTCAAAATTTTAATGGTCAGAGAGCAGTCTCCTGTTCTCACTGCGGTTACAGGCACATTTTCCTTCGTTGCCCCATCCAGTAACTGGACAGTCTTCACATCTTCATCCGTAATATATTCACTTGCTACAGCGATTAAAGAATCCGCGGCATCCGCAAGGGCTGAACGAAATTTAGGTGATACATCGGCTTCAGCAGGGTCATAATATACCTGCCTGTCATCTTGAACGAGCCAAATACTAACCTCTTGGCCGCCTTCCGGTATAACTACTCTCCTGGCTGCCTCCTGGTCCGCCCAATCGTTACCGTTCATGCTCCATCTCGTTATGAGCTCAATCCGGGGTTCAGGTAGCTCTATAACCGCCACTGCAAAACCCTTCCCATCCACAGCACGAAATGGATAGCTGCGCCCCTCCTGATGGTCATACCATATCCACAAGTTCCAGCCTTCAAGCTGCTGATCATAGCGGAAGTAGTGAATGTTGTACTTATATCTCATCCCTGTCCCCGGCTGGTCTGCACCTTCTAACCAATCCACGTTGCAATCACATCCTGTCAGTTCCGCGAGGGGTCTTCTGTATGCGCTTTCCGAAAAAAAAGAGTATGTTATGTGGGGGTATCCTCGCCGGAAGAAGTGTTCGTGCTCCCTTATGGATGCACGTCTCATACCAGACGTGAAATCTGCGGCTGCTACAGTGTATGAATCTTGAGTCCGCTTGGTTCGCTGAATCCCTTTCCCTCGGTTGAAAAATTCATGCTGGAACTGCGCTCTATTTACTTTACAATAGCTTTCGATTAAGATTACAATGTAAAAGCAAACGGTTCCACGAAGGAGGTTGCCATGGCTGTAACCATTAAGGATGTTGCCAAGAAGGCCGGAGTTTCACCCTCCACCGTGTCCCGGGTATTATCCAATCACCCCCGAATTAGCACTCAAACCTCCATTAAAGTGAAGGAGATTATGGAGCAGCTCGGTTATCATCCGAACATCATGGCCAAGAGCCTGGTATCGAAGACAACCGAAAGCATCTGCATTATTCTGCCAAAGCCGGCAGAGGAGCTGTTCTCCAACCTGTTCTTTATGGAGCTAATTCGCGGTATTGTCACTCAAGCTAACCGTTCCGGATATGATGTGCTACTCAGTTCAGGCGCGAATGAGAAGGAAGAGGTTGAGGCTGTTGCCCGTCTCTTGAAAGGCCGCCGTGTAGATGGTGCCATTCTTCTGTATTCCCGCAACGATGATCCGGTGATTGAATTTCTGCATGCGAACAATTATCCGTTCGTGATTGTCGGCAGAAGCAATGACCATCCCGATGTCTTGTCTGTTGATACGGACAATGTTCAGGCCGCGTACGATGCAACGAAGCATCTGATCTCTATGGGCCACGAACGTATCGGCTTCGTAAGCGGTCCGCCGAATTTGACGGTCTCTCAAGACCGGATGAAGGGTTATCAGGATGCACTAATCGACGCGGGTCTCGAGATGCGTCCCGAGTGGATTGTTGAAGGAGAATTTCTGCAGGACAGCGGCTATCGTGCTATGTCCTTCATTATGAGCCTTCCGAACCGCCCGACCGCCCTTGTCGTTGTCGATGATATGGTGTCATTCGGAGTTCTGCGGGGTCTACACGAGCTTAACTTCAAAGTACCTGATGATATTTGCCTGGTCAGCTTTAACAACATTACGTTATCAGAGCTGTCCACACCGCCAATCAGCAGTATTGACATTGGCATCTACCATCTGGGCTACACCGCCTCACAAATGCTGATTCAGAACATCCAGAACGGTGAAGATATAACTTATCAGACTCGTCAGATTATTCCGCATCGCTTGATGATACGGGAATCTTCTATGCTGTCACTACCGAAAAGGTGACTTACGGGACACAAATAACTGAAGCTGAAATGCTTCATTTATTTTTAACACTTTGTACAAACGTTTGCGCTATTTAGAGGAGGAATCATTAATGGCATCTATTCAAGCTTGTTTATTCGACCTCGATGGTGTCCTAGTCGACACTGCTAAGTATCACTACCTGGCTTGGAAACGTCTAGCTGAAGAGCTTGGGTTTGTATTTACGGAACAAGATAATGAGCGTCTAAAAGGGGTATCCCGCACTGCATCTCTTGAAATTCTGCTTGAAATTGGCGGAATCAAGCTGGATGACGCAGCCAAGCAGGAGCTCGCTGAACGCAAGAACAACTGGTATGTGGAATCCATTACAAGCATGGACGAAACCGAGATTCTTCCCGGAGCGCTTGAGTTCCTGAAAGAATGCCGCAGCAATGGTCTGAAGGTGGCTCTCGGCTCTGCCAGTAAGAACGCCATGCTGATTCTGAATAATACGGGCCTTACTCCTTACTTCGATGCTATCATTGATGGCACCAAGACAGCCGCTGCCAAGCCAGATCCAGAAGTGTTCGTACTTGGGGCCAAGGAGGTTGGAGTTCCGACCGAGAACTGTGTTGTGTTCGAAGATGCGGAAGCAGGTATTGAAGCTGCGGTGCGCGCAGGAATGCGCAGTGTAGGTATTGGAAGTCCAGATACCCTCAGCCGTGCCAATCTGGTTGTTCCTTCCCTTCAGCAAATGTCTGTAAGCCGGTTGGCTGAACTGTAACAGCCTCCCTGCCTGTGCAGAGTGATTTCCTAGAGAGCTGAGAAGACTAATTAAAACTACTAGTATCTTGTAAAGGAGCCG
This sequence comes from Paenibacillus zeisoli, assembly GCF_003994465.1. Lineage (GTDB taxonomy): Bacteria > Bacillota > Bacilli > Paenibacillales > Paenibacillaceae > Fontibacillus > Fontibacillus zeisoli. The sequence continues at coordinate 213,054 of NZ_RZNX01000003.1, forward strand.
GTATAAGTGAAACAGTATTTGAAGGTTGACGAATGGTCTATTATCGAGGAAAGCTTCGATCCTATCAATCATGAAATTTCAGAAAGTATTTTCAGTATCGGAAATGGATTTATGGGGCAGCGTGCCAACTTTGAAGAGCAGTACAGCGGTCCTTCTCTTCAAGGCAGCTACATGGCTGGCGTGTACTATCCGGACAAAACCCGTGTAGGCTGGTGGAAGAACGGTTACCCAGAGTATTTTGCCAAGGTCCTGAACTCCACCAACTGGATCGGGATTGATGTGTTTGTGGGGGGTACGGCTCTCGACCTCGCGAAATGCAAGGTAACTGAGTTCCGCCGCGAGCTCAACATGAAGGAAGGCGTTCTGATCCGCAGCGCTGTTGCCGAAATGGAAGATGGCAAGCAGATCAAGATCGAATCCACCCGTTTCGTAAGCATTGCCCGTCATGAGATCGGTGCGATCCGTTATGCGGTAACTCCGCTGAACTTCTCCGCTCCTATCCGTCTGACTGTGTACCTGGACGGCGATGTGAAGAACAAGGACTCCAACTATGAAGAGAAATTCTGGAACGAAGTAAGCAAAGAAGTGTCCGCGGGTTCCGCGAACTTGACACTGAAGACGAAGAAGCTGGACTTCCACGTGACTTCCGTCATGACTTACGATGTATTCAAGAATGGGGAGAAGCTTGACCTAACTCCTTCAACAGTGGAAAAAGAAAAATACGTCGGCAATGATGTTACCATTCAAGCTGAACAGAATGAAGAAATCGTTGTCTATAAATATGTTGCTAATGTGACCTCCCGTAACCACGGCCTGGGTCAATTGGTTGAAGTCGGTTCCAAGTTACTTGAAGAAGCAAGAACTGCCGGATTTGACGTTCTCCTTTCCGAGCAGGTAGCAGGCTGGGCTGACAAATGGAAAGAAAGTGACATTATCATCGAGGGTGATGTGTCTGCGCAGCAGGCAATCCGCTTTAACATTTTCCAATTGAATCAGACTTACAGCGGCGAAGACGATCGCCTTAACATCGGACCGAAGGGCTTCACCGGCGAGAAATACGGCGGCAGCACTTACTGGGATACCGAAGCTTACTGCGTACCGTTCTACCTGAGCACAGCAGATTCTTCTATCGCACGGAACCTGCTAATCTACCGTTATAAGCACCTGGAGAAAGCTAAAGAGAATGCCCGCAAGCTCGGCTTCACCAAAGGTGCCCTCTATCCAATGGTAACTATGAACGGTGAAGAGTGTCACAACGAGTGGGAGATCACTTTTGAAGAGATCCACCGTAACGGTGCGATTGCTTATGCGATCTATAACTATGTTAATTATACAGGTGATAAATCATATCTCGGTCAATACGGCCTTGAGGTTCTGGCTGAAATCTCCCGCTTCTGGGAAGAGCGCGTGAACTATGCACCACGCAAAGATCAATACGTGATGCTCGGCGTAACCGGCCCGAACGAATATGAGAACAACGTGAACAACAACTGGTACACCAACCGTATCGCTGCATGGACGATGGAGTATACACTTGAAGTTCTGGACTACCTGAAAGAGAACGAGACATCCCGTTACAACGAGCTGGTTGAGACTCTGAAGCTTAAGCCGGAAGAGACTGATAAATGGAAAGACATTATTGCCAAAATGTACTACCCTGCGGACGAAGAGCTTGGAATCTTCCTGCAGCAGGACGGCTTCTTGGACAAAGAGATTATCCAAGTTAAAGACCTCAAGCCTGAGAACCTGCCGATCAACCAGAACTGGTCTTGGGACCGCATCCTTCGTTCTTGCTTCATCAAACAGGGTGATGTCATTCAAGGTCTGTACTTCCTCAGCCACAAATATGACCTGGAGACCAAGAAACGGAACTTCGACTTCTACGAGCCATTGACCGTTCATGAGTCCTCCCTGTCTCCGTGCCTGCACTCCATTCTTGCTTGCGAGCTTGGATACCAGGAGAAGGCTTACGAGATGTACCTGCGTACAGCAAGACTGGATCTCGATAACTACAACAATGACACCGAAGACGGCTGCCACACTACAAGTATGGCGGGAACCTGGATGTCTGTCGTTCACGGCTTCGGCGGCCTTCGTGTAGAGAACAATGAGCTTGTATTGAAACCGTTCATCCCAGGTCACTGGAAATCCTTCTCGTTCAAAGTGATGTTCCGCGGATCCCGTCTGAAAGTCAGCGTGTCTGACAAGGATATCACGGTATCCAACGAGACAGAGACGCCTGCAGCGATCCGTATCTTCGATCGTGACTACACCGTTAGCCCACTTGGTATGATCCAAGTTGAGAACGCAGTAGTGAATGCATAATTAGTAAAGGAAGGGTGCCACTTGGGCATCCGATGACGGAACGTTCCTGCGATCGCTGTTGCTCGCGAATTCCCTGATTGATATGAATTTGTAGGAATTCGCGAGCAAAGGCGAACGCTTCGCTTCTCCGGAATCGTTTCCGTCCTCTCCGCTTTCTCAGCGGAGCCTTTAACCAAATAGCATTACTACCCTTGTACTACATCGTGGGGTAGTATGGAAGCACCCGGGAGCCAATTGGCTCCCGGGTGTTTTTTCGTCGTTCAAGCAGCACGTGAGACAGCTGGGGCTTTCTAACTATGAAATTTATGGAAGAAATATCCGAAATAAACAGTATACCTATTTTACATACATAGAGAAGAATTAGACTGGAGGGAAATTCATGTTCGCCGATGATTTGCAATTGGCTGCGGAGAAGCAACAAATGGTGAGTGTCAAAATCCAGGATGGACGAATCCTGATTGGACTGCCACAGATGTCCCAGCAGGAGAATCGTGTCAGGATTGTCGATGAAGGAGGGGCCATAACCATCCCCTTTGAAGACATTGTTCATGTGATGAGACTGATCAACTTCTCTTGACTACCCAACCCTATATTGAAGACCACGAGCCGTGAAGTGGCCCGTGGTCTTCTTGGCATACATGATTAATAACAGGAGCCCAGCCTAAGGCATCTATTGTATACTGGAAATTAGAAGCAGAATAGGAGGCTGAAGCTTATTAATCCGAAGAAGGTAACGTGGCTGGAGCTTTTTTATGATCTGATCTATGTCGTCGCGGTTTCGATCACCGCACATGTGCTCGCCGAGTCTCACGGCGGTCTCATTTCAGGGGAGGCAATCATGAAATATCCCCTCATCTTCATCCCCTTATGGTGGGCCTGGACGGGCTTTACTTTGTATGTCAATCGATTTGGTCAAGATAACCTCGCTCAGCGGGTGGTATACTTCATCCAAATGCTGTTCGTCATCATCATGGCCGCAGGCATCAACATCGATTTTGAGTCCCATTACCTCTTGTTCATGCTGGGTTATGTTGGCATCCGGATGTCCACCGTCTTCATGTATGTGCGGACCTGGATAAGAAGTGACGCTGCTAAGCGCAGGGTTGCCCGTTATTTAGCCTTAAGCTTCCTTACTGGAACGCTCATCAGCTTCAGCTCGGTCCTGTTCCCGGGGCTTATGAAATTCTATGTCCTGTATCTTGGCATATTCCTTGAAATTGCCCTTCCCCTGGCCGGTCGGCACATCCTTCGGCAAATGCCGGTTCATCATCATCACCTGGTGGAGCGTTACGGCCTCGCCACTATTATTTTACTGGGCGAAACCATCCTAGTGATCGTGGATACAATTCGGCATCATCCCATTACCCTGCAGTCGGGATTCGAGCTCCTGCTAGGGTTCTTCATTACCGTGTCCATCTGGTGGCATTACTTCGAGACTTCGGAACAAGTGGAACAGACCGGTGATGGAGCTGGCCATAGGGTGATCTACGGGCACTTATTCACCTTCATGTCACTAGGGATTATCTCTAATGTAATCCGTTATGCGATGAGCCATGAGCTGGCCCTCGGTCCCTTTGCCTGGCTTGCCCTGGCGGGATTAGCTATGTATGTCCTGTCTATGGCCGTTATCTTTAGCCCTCTTCAGAACAAAAAGAGCTTACAGATCTTTAGCCGGCTTGGCTATAATCTGGCTGCTCTAGTCCTATGCGGGATTATTCTGCTGCTGCTTCCCTCTATCTTGAAGGTGTACATGGCTCTAACTCTCTTCTTTATCGTCCATACCTTGATAGCACTGAGGCGACTCGGTAAGAGAATTCAGCGTGACGCGAATTCTAACGGCTCTACTTTTTTCTCATAAATTTCTGCAACAAGAAAATAATCGCAATAATTATGCCTATTAAGATTAACTGAATCACAAGAGAACTTGTATCTATGCTCATACTACCCGCCCTCTCCTAGCGAAAAAAACTGAGTATAATTAAGCCTATTAATAACAAGGGAACTATATAGGCGAAGAAGTATCCGAAATAACGGATCCACTTCGGCATTTCTTTCAGATTTACTTTTTTTGGCGGTCCACCGCCTTCAATGTACTGGAGGTTCGCCATAGGTTCTCGGTTAAAGACTGCTACATCATTGTGCATGGGCTGCTCTTCTGTTTCATGGAGCTTCATCCTGATCAACTCCTATCGTTAATTCTTCGGAATAGTAATGACTTCCTTACGTTTCTCATCAGGAAGTAGTAACGTGAACGTTCCGGTAGACTCCGTCACCAATCCGCCCATTTTTCTTAGATAGGCTGTTCGGGTATATTTCGAATCCTTATCAATACGGCCGTATTCCTCATAGGAAGCATCTCCAAAATACCCGGAGTCATAATAGAGGAAAGGCTTCTTGATGGTTGGAGTTGGTCCTGTCCGGTCCTTGAGCTTGTCCTCTAAAAGCTGCTGCAGCGGATCCTGACCGATCTTCTGGACATGCGCCTGCCAGGTCGCTACGAGAAAGTCATCCTTGTATTCAAACAAGGTTATCGTCTCACTGCCTGCGATCATGAAGAACCGCAGGGCCTCTCCCTCAGGAAAGAGGAACGCGGCGCTGTAATCCTCCTGTTCATGTGAGATTGTTAAAGGCTGATGCTCGTAATGAGCTCCGCTAAATAATGCTGTATCCATTGCAATGGATCTGCTTGTTGATAGATCGCCCTTATAGAGCTTGGCTCGCCCGCTTGGCGTCAGCGGCGATTGAATGGAGACGGTGTGATCGCTCCAAGTCACCTTGTAGCCATATTGCTCCGATATCAATCGCAGGGGGACATAAACTCGATTACTGACCGTTTTGACCGGTACATCAAGTGGAATTGATTCAGCCCCTCTCACGCCTCCGTCAATCCGGGCTGTCTTCTTGCCTACCGTCAAGGATATGGTCTCCGACCACTTGCTAACGGTTGCCGTGTGATTATGTGAATTCCACTGTACGGAGGCTCCCAGCGATTCAGAGACGGCACGAAGTGGGACCATTACCCTCCCTTGCACTAGAATAGGACGGCTGTCCGATTTCAGCGGTTTGTCCTTCACAGTAATACCTATGTCTGTAGCAGCAAATGCTGAAGCATTGAAAGAGAATACACCAAGGATAATAAAGGTATACAACAGTTTTTTCACAACGCCCACTCCTTTCGTATCTATATGATTATAACATTTATGTAATATAAAGGATAAAATAAGTCTAGAAGGTCTGCTCCCTTAGTGGTATAATTACCCAGAATTCTAATTAAATATGTTGAGGTGGTAATTATTTTGGAATCAAATAACCAATCCGTCATCACCGTAGAAACCACTGTTCACTCACCCATTGACAAGGTATGGGAATATTGGACGGAGCCGAAGCATATTACCAAATGGAGTAACGCTTCCGATGAATGGCATGTGCCGAAAGCCGAGAATGATCTAAGAGTGGACGGAGCCTTTCTCACAAGAATGGAAGCTAAGGATGGCAGTTTTGGTTTTGACTTTAGTGGAGTTTATGATGAAGTGCGAGTAAATGAATTTATTGCTTATACCCTTGGAGATGGGAGAAAAGTTACGATCACTTTTATTAGCGAGGGTGACGATACCAAGGTGATTGAAGCTTTTGAGGCTGAATCCACCAATCCCGTCGAGATGCAGCAGGCCGGCTGGCAGGCGATTTTGGACAATTTCAAAAAGTATAGCGAGTGTCTCTAAAGAACGTTCGGATATACGAAAAAATAATGAACATGGGGAAGTGTATATGAGATTAAACCATCTCAATCTAACTGTCAGTGACGTTAAAGCGGCTATGGATTTCTTGGTGAACTATTTCGGATTGCAAATCGGAAGCACACGCGGTAATGGATTCGCTGTATTATTTGATGATGGAGGCTTAGTGCTTACCTTGATGAAGGGGGCACAAGCAGTATATCCAAGTACCTTCCATATTGGCTTCATTCAAGAAAGCGAGGAGCGTGTGAACGAGATCAACGCGCGACTGAAAGATGATGGGTTTGACGTGAGCCCTCCGCAGCGATCTCATGCCTGGACGTTCTATGTGCAAGCACCTGGCGGATTTACGGTCGAGGTTCTGCATTGATATAGAATCAGATTTAAGTTTTCGAAGATACGACGAATCAGATAAGAACGAACTACACCCTTCCGTGCGGAGGGTTTTTTATGTGCCGAAAAGGACAGTTTCGTAGAATAATTTACTTTTTGTGGAATTCAATATACAATACTAGTGGTACCGGAATGTTATTTGCAGTACCAAAGGAGGCCTACAAGATTGAAGCAAAGGATCATTGATGAGACCATCTCATTAATTCAGAAGAAAGGCTTTAACTTTACGATTAGTGATCTGGCCAAGCAGCTGTCCATCAGTAAACGAACGATATATGACAACTTCTCTTCCAAAGATGACATTGTGGAGGAGGTCATTAACCGGCTTATTGGCAAGATCAGAACCAGGGAACAGCAGATCGCTGAAGATCCTGAGCTTAACGAAGTCCAAAAGATCAGATATATCCTGATCTGTGTGCCCGAAGAGTTCGCCATCATGGACTCCCAAAGGCTGGTGGAGCTGAAGCAGTATCATTTTAACCCATGGACTAAGCTAGATACTTTTCTTAAGGATGAATGGGGTGTTGTTCAGGATTTGTTGACCCAAGGCACCGAGAAAGGGATCATCAGGAACATTCATCCTCTCTTATTCACCGAGTTATACTTGGGAGCCATCAACCAAATATATGATGCATCCTCTCCGCTAAAGAATCTATTAACCATGGGAGAAATTCTTGAGTCGGTTGTAAACATTCTGCTCGAAGGTATAGTTGTACCGAAAAATCCTGACTGAGGGTGACTTGTATGTACTTGCACTGGATCTACCTGCTGCTGGCTATTCTATTTGAGGTAGCCGGGACGATTAGCATGAAGCTATCGGCTGGTTTCACCAAATGGCAGCCCAGCCTGCTCCTCGTTGTATGCTATATCTGCAGTCTTATTTTTCTGACACTGACTCTCAAAACAATTCAGGTGTCGGTGGCTTATGCCATTTGGTCGGGTATGGGAATTGTAATGATCACGCTTATCGGCTTCCTGTTCTTTGCCGAGAATATTAATCTGTCTAAGGCGATTTCCATCATCCTTATACTCATTGGCGTGATTACCTTGAACCTTACGGCCGAACGGCCTCACCATGATTCTTCTGTAAGTCAGGCAAATAAATAGGATCCTGTATGTCATTTATATGGAGGGCAATATGAGAGTACTAAAGCCATTTTTTCTAATCACGGACATTGGTTTTATTATCTATTGGATCGTGACTTTCCTGCAGGTTATTCCAGCCGAATGGGCCTTCAAAGATTACCATAATCCTATGATTATGGCCTGGAACTGGTCTTTCCTGCCGCTGGATATCCTGATTTCCGCAACAGGCCTGTTCAGCTTATATCTGTATCGCACAGAGCGTTCTGCCTGGAGAAGCGCTGCATTGATCTCCCTTGTGCTAACCTTTTGCTCGGGTCTGCAGGCTATTGCATTCTGGCTCTTCAGTAACGATTTTGATATAACATGGTGGTTATTCAACTTGTACCTCATGATCTATCCGCTGTTCTTCATCAAAACTTGTCTCCCGGATAGCTCGGAATATCAGGCCGTCAAGAATACATAATCACCACAGCGATACAAGAAGATCCGCCGCCAGAAGGGGCAGGCTGAACCCAATCAATACACCCGCAGCGGTTCTTCTGTTCTTCCTATCCTGCTTCGATTCATTAGCTTGGTGCTGTCTTACCCTATCCCCAGTCAAGAAGTTACCCGAGATTAAAGCCCCAATGATCAGGGAAGCGGAGCCTGCCCACCCCGCAGTCTGTATGAAGAATGCCTCGCTTCCCTTGACCCAGGAAAGAACACCGAGGATTACCGTTGCCGCTATCCCTCCAACCAATCCATATAACTCACGTCTCATTCTTTTCTCCTCTCAGCTCGCACACCATTTTTGGTATATTATAACACCCCTCTCTCTTCTCGTTATCTATGATTGCTAAGTGTATGCGCTCTAATATTATGATAAAATCTTAATAGAGCAGCCTTATGACAAATACGCACGATCAACTAGAACTTCCACGGAAGAACCACCCGAAAGCAGGCTGATGAGATGAATTTGAATGATCTCCATTTAAATACTAGAAATTTATACAAGGATATTCTCCGAAGCTGCTGGCTGATTATTTGCATTTACACTGCCGGGACTCTGCTGGAGCTATTGTTCACGGCTCATGATCATCTCGACTTCTTCTTGCAGGCTACCTGTATTCCAGTCCTTGAAATGACGGTCCTTAATCTGATTATGGGAGTTGTCTTCCGCAGAATAACCCGCTGGATTGAATACTTGCTTATTGCCGGAGTGAATCTGTTCATTAGCATCATTATTATTTCACTATATGAACTGCCTATTGTATTCTACATTCTCATTATTCCGATTCTTCTCTCGCTGTATTTCTACAGCAAGCGTCTGATTATATTTGCTCTGATTCAGGCCATCCTTACGGTCACTCTAATCTATACCTTCTCCACGGCCATCAGGTATGCGCTGGATAAGTCAGAACTCATTATGCTGTTCTCGATGTTCACGGCCACAGCCTTAATTATTAACAGCCTTCGAAAGCATGCTTTCGCTCTGACTCAAGAGCTGGTGAAGGTGACCCAGGAGAAGCAGGATCTGCAGACCCGAAACACTCTTATGGAAAGACTCAACCGGGTTGACTCGGCGACAGGTCTGTATAACCACCGTTCATTTCACGAGCATCTGGTTAATGTTATGGGTGTCTCGGAGGCTTATTCGCTTCAAGTTCATCTCGCCATACTGGACATCGATAATTTCAAGAAGGTGAATGATACCTTTGGTCACGCTGTCGGTGACTCTGTCATTAGCTATGTGGCCACTCAATTAAATGAATTTCTGGATCAAAATGATTTTGCCTCAAGATACGGAGGCGAGGAATTTGCCATCCTGAGTGTCGAGAAGGATACCGCCCAATTCGTAGAGCAATTGGAGGCGATTCGCCTGGCTATCTCCCAGAAGCAGTTTGACTCAATGAATGGATTATCTGTCACGATAAGTATTGGAGTTCAGCGGCTCATGCCGGGGATGAATAAGGAGGATCTATTCCACCAGGCGGACATGGCTCTGTACGAAGCGAAGAAGTCCGGCAAGAACCGCACAATTGTGGTGGGATCTCATACCTAAATAAAAGGAGCCGTCTCCAAGACGGCTCCTGATTTCGTTAAGGGAGTTCAGTTTGCGTTCTAAAGGCTCCGAGAACGAACATTACTCCCATCGCTGTTTTATTCGGATATACAGATTTAATTTCTTTGACTTTCGCTTTGTTATTCATCACTTGGGGAGTTCATTTATCCCAGATCAGACTTACTACCGTACCCTCCCCTAGTCTCGAATGCACCTCAATCCGCCCGCCCATAGCTTGAACCAGTTCCTTCGTCACCGCCATACCCAGGCCGCTGCCTTCCGTCTCGCTTTCGGTACTCAATCCACGGAAATAACGCTCGAACAAGCGCCCGACGGTCTGCCCATCCATTCCTTGACCGTTATCTGTAATGTCAATGCGTACTCCCTCTTTCCGGCTCCCCCCCGACAGCTCAATATGTATGGTTGTATCTAGAGGGTTATGATTAAGCGAGTTCGCTACGATGTTCTCGATAATGCGCTCTAACCACGGCGGATGTATGTCCATGACAATCGGCTCAGCAGGTACGGTGCAGCGAACCCGCCTGTGATCATAAGCCGGATGCTCGGCAGCCCGGGAGACGGAATCCATTAACAGAGCCCCTATATCCCGCTGCTCGAACACAACGGGAATGTCTCCATTTCTAAGCCGGTAGGTGAGCCCGAGGTCATTGATCAGCTTGTCCATATAATTCGTCTTCTCCAGAATGATGGCTGCAAACTTTCGCATCTCTTCCTCAGACCAACTGTACTTCTCGGCGGCCAGCATATGAGCATAACCCTGAACGGAGGACAGCGGCGTCTTCAGATCGTGGGTAACCCCTGCGATCCACTCTTCTCTGTGCAGCTGCGTCTGTTCGGCTGCATCCTGGCCGGTACGGAGCGCCAAGGCTAGATTGCCGACAGATTCGATCACTTCACCAAAAATCCGATTGCCACTGGACTGGAGCCGTTTGTCTTGGTGCCTGTCTTGACGCTTGCCTTGGCGCTTGCCTATCCACTTTCTTCTTCTCCCTCCTTCATACTCGATGATTGGAGAGGGGTCCGTATAGTCGCCGCTTCCTAATCTCTCAATCGATCCGAGAATATGAAGAATCGGTGTTCCGAACCGCCTTGCATACCATGCGGACAGAAAGAAGAAGACCAGCAGAGAAGAGCATAGAAATGCGGCAATCCCGATAATCATCACCTGCACCTCCGGTTGAACGTTCAGCACCGGAAGAGCCCCTTGTTCTCCGTTCTCCATCGGGTACTGAATCAACCAGGTAAGGCCTGTCCTCTTGTCATACCGTGAATCCATTACCGTTCCGTAAATGGCTTGATTCGTTGATCTCACGGCCAGTTCCTGTAGCGTGTAAGATTCAGGGGCATCTGCACGTTTGCTCCAAGCCGCTATCTCTTCACCTTCGCGGCTCAGGACTTGAACCGAGGCCTTCCTCTTAGCTAGCAGAGAGAGGGTGCTTGGGGAGAAGGTGAGACTATGATTCCTCAGTCTCCCATCATCGATAAGCCGCACAAGCAAATCTTCAGTTGGGGCTCGAGAGCCATATAGGAGGGTATATAGGTGCCCTTCCTTTTCTTGAATCCATAAGCCCAGCTTATAGGGGAACGGCTCGCCTCCAATCCAGTAGTCTATCAGCTGACCGGGAACATAGCGGGCGGGCAGATCGTCAGGAGCATTGAACGACTGTATCACATTTCCCTTTGCATCCAGACTCTGCAGCCATCCCCCATCTTCCCGAAGCCTCTTCAATAGAACCGGATCTGCAATCAGCCCCTTCGAATCAATCCTCGAATCCTCAATCAACTTCGATATCCCCAAGGGCGCGAAGCTCCGGTTGAATTCAATCTCTTTGAACCGGGCTAACATCCAGATTACGATGAGGATGGCCAGAATCACCAGCAGGGAACCAGCCACAGCAAGCTGGACAGCGAACCGAAGGGTCAATCGTCTACGGATCATGCTAGGTGACTCCTTTTGGCAGAATCAGCTTATATCCCATACCCCTGATATTCACCAGGTATTGAGGCTTCGATGGATCCCTCTCAATCCTCTCGCGAATACGGTGGATATGAACCATAACAGTGTTGTCGTCATTGTACATATCTTCTCCCCATACACGCTGGTACAGTTCACTTTTGCTGAAAAGCCGATTGGGATTCTTGCAAAGGAACACGAGGAGCTGGAACACCAGGGCAGGACACGGCGAGAGTTGTCCCTCCACTGTTAACGTGGCCTCCAATTCATCTACCTGGAAACGGCCAAAATCGTAGATGCTGCCCGGCGGGCTGCTCTGGGAATTCGCCTGTAAATATCTCCTCAGCTGGGCCCGCATTCGGGCAACGACTTCCAGCGGGTTAAAAGGCTTGGTTATGTAGTCATCTCCACCAACAGCGAATCCCGACAGTTTGTCGAAATCGGAGGTTCTAGCCGTCAGGAACAAGATGGGCGCGTCCGTTGTTCGGCGAATAAAAGGGCAAATTTCAAGCCCGCTCTGGCCCGGCATCATGACATCCAGCAGGATCATCTCATACCGCCTCTGCTCACAGGCAGCGAGTGCAGCTTCTCCATCAAATACCAGATCTATATTGGAGAAGCCCTCCTTGCGAAGCACGGTGGCCATCATTTCCGCAATGGACCGCTCATCGTCCACGATCAGAATCTTGGCATCATTCATTCTTCATCACCCTATCCCCTAGATGCCTCCATTGTATCACGCCCCGCTTACTTCCTGGGCACGGGAATCTTAACGGAATCTTAATTACTATGCCGGATCGGGAGCTGCTGTTAAGGAACAATTTATGTTCCGTTTGATCTGGTGTAAATCTGGTGCGCTATACTTTGCCTTATTAAGTATCCGAGGAGGATCGATATGATCTGGAACAACATGGCGGAGAAGTTCATATACCCAAGATCCCTTGCTGCTCCCCTGCTTATAGCTGTCTTGGCTCTGGGAGGCTGCAGTACGGTTACGGTGGGACAAAAGGAGGCTCAGACAGTGAACCAGCAGAGTAAGGCAGGCACGAACAAGACGGAGAGAATCGGCGGAAAAGAAATTGCGGATCAATTGCTTGCCGGTGAATACGAGCGTCTATACGCCCAGTTTAGCGAATCCTTGAAGTCGGTCGTTACGCTCAAGGATTTCCGTTCCATGGGCCAGACTTTCACCCAAGGTATTCCCTCTTTCAAGCTGTTATCCAGCTTGCGGTTAAATGGCTACGAATCTCTCGTCTGGAACGAACCCCACGGCAGCAGGGGCCTGACGGCAACCATAGATGATAAAGGCTCGATAGCCGGGATTCAGATTCTGGATCATCCCTCGTATTCCGCAACGGATCATGCCTATTCCAAGACGAAATTCAGTTACCCCTTTCAGGGCGATTGGCTGGTATATTGGGGAGGGAATAATCGGTTCCTCAACTATCATTACGAATATGAACAGGTCCGCTATGCTTATGACTTCGTGAAAGTAAAAGATGGCTTCTCCTACGAGGGCGACCCGAAGCTTAACCAGAGCTATTTCGCCTTCGATCAGCCTGTCCTGGCTCCGGCAGACGGGATTGTAGTTGAGGCTATGGATGGCATCCCGGATAATGAACCGGTAGGGACCATGAATGAAGATCAGCCAGCAGGCAATGTGGTGACCCTTCGGCAAAACAATGGGGAATACAGCACCATGGCTCATTTCAAGAAGGGCTCGATTCGTGTGAGGAAAGGCGATGCGGTAGCCGCCGGTCAAATTCTCGGCCAATGCGGCAACTCGGGGAATTCTTCGGAGCCGCATATTCATTTTCAGGTAGCAACCCTAATGAATAACGCCATGACCACGATACCGATCTCCTTCAAGGATGGCAAAAAGCCGATTCGCGGCGACATGGCGGCGGGGAACAAACCTAAATAACAATGATGAGGTGTATTAATGAAGTCCATTTCCAAAAACAAGATCCACACTCCTCACGGAACGATGGAATATGCCCTGTCTGGCGAAGGGGCACCCGCGGTCATTCTCATTAATGGAGGAAGCGGACCTATTGAAGGATGGATGAAAGTCTTTCATGACCTTGCCGATCAGACCCGCGTGGTGGCTTATAATAGGCTCGGGGTAGGCGGCAGCGACAAGCCGTCTTCCCCCCAGGACGGGCAGACTATCGTCACTTCACTCAGACAGCTGCTCCAAGAAATTGGGGTGCGTCCTCCCTACATTCTAGTAGGGCATTCCCTCGGGGGACTATATGCCAATCTGTTCGCCCGGCAGCATCCCGAGGACATCGCCGGGGTCGTGCTGCTCGATTCCAGCCACGAGCTGGATCTGGCCATTAATCAGACTCAGAGCCCGTTCATTAAAGGCCTGAATAAGCTGCTTGGAATCTTCGACTCCCTCTCGGCTCACCGTATGTGGAACGAAGTGAATTATGTAGAGGAGACCGCGCGGCAGATCGCGAAGGCGGGTCCTTTTCCCGAGGTTCCATTGTTCGTAGTCTCCGGGGGTAAGAAGCCGCCGATGATGCCGGAGAGCGCCTTTGCAATCCGCCGCAAAAATCAGCTGGACCTGGTAAGCTTAAGCCGTCAAGGAAAGCACATTATCGCTGCTAACAGCGGACATTTCCCCCAATTCTCGGAGCCAGAGCTTGTCAAACAGGCTATTAGCGAGTGTATACATGCGGCTAGGAACTCTTTGAAATCTAAATAGATAGATTAGTACTCATATCCTTTAGCCTTGGCCCAAATCATAATATCCGCTGGCGCGCCGAACTCATCCAGGTCGGCATTTCGCAGGATGCCTTCCTGTGTGAAGCCCGCCCGCTCGGCAACCCGGCGGCTCGCCTGGTTGCGGGGGCTGCATCTGATCTCCAGCCGCTTGGCCTCCAGGCGGTTTATCGCGAAATCCGCTACGCCCTGAACGGCTTCCTGCGCCAGACCCTGTCCGGTCCGCGAGGTCCTGAGCCAATAGCCAATCTCAAAATTTCGAATCTCCCAGTCGAACCGATGGAGTCCACTGCTTCCAATGAACTGGTTCGTATGCTTATCGAACAAATGCAGAGCCAAATCTGTCCGTTCAAGAAAATTAAGCCTCGCCCTCCGTACATACACCTCAGACTCCTCAACAGTAGGAAGATTCCTGGCAAAAGGGAGCCACGGCTTTAGCTCATTTACACTCTCGCGAATGGCCTCATTAACTAGAACGCCCTCCCCAAACCGGGGAGCCCGTATGATCATGCGTTCGGTCTCGAACTCCTCAGGAAACGAAATTAACATGGGATTGTCCATCTACACACCCTCCTAATTTATAATAGAATCCACAACACCCAAACTTCCTTTCATTTCTAGCATATAGTGTAGAAGCTTCAGAATGAAAGGAAGTGTAGAAATGGGTACAATAAGTCAACGTATACTGCCAAGGCTGGCCCTCTTTGATGAAGAGAATTTTCGTGGAAGAAGAATCGTTTTTAGAGGTAACCTAGCTATTCGTAATATTGAGAGAATCTTTGACGAACCCGAAAGTTTAAGATTTCGGTCCAATGGCCGAGGCGCTACCCTGGTCTTGTTCTCACGCAATAATTTCAGAGGCAGATTTCGGGTCATCCGGGTAAGCAGAAATATTGCTGATTTAGAGAGAGCCGTAGGCTTTGAGGTTAATTCCATTATCATGTCAAGCACCCGATTAACGATAGAAGAAATCAGACTAATTCGGCGCACCGGACGTCTACCCGGCAAATTCCGCATTTTTTAATGCTGTAAGCTTAGAGAATCGCCCTTATACAAGGGCGGTTTTATTATTTCATTTCTATAAACAGTGGGAACATAATAATTAAGTATTCTATAATAAGTAAATTATATCTATATCCAAACTCACTCTATGATCTTTCCAATTCTTGCCTTAAAATTAGAATATTCAAATGTTCGAATACCAAGTAGCAAAAAGGAGAATAAACATTTCATGTTAGAGAGTCATAAACATTCAAATTCCTCACCCAATCTAGGCGGCCAATCTCTGCACGCAGACTGCGAGAACTGCTTCGGCCTATGCTGCGCTGCGCTGCCCTTTGCGGCATCAGTGGACTTTGCGGTGGACAAGGATGCCGGGCAGCCCTGTCAGCATCTGCGGCAGGATTTCCGGTGTGGTATTCACGATAAGCTCAGACCGTCAGGCTACCGGGGCTGTACGGTGTATGACTGCTTCGGGGCGGGACAACAGGTATCGCAGATTACCTTTGGGGGACGTGACTGGCGTACACACCCCGAGTCCGCCAAGCAAATGTACGAGGTGTTCCCTGTCATGTGGCAGCTCCATGAGCTGCTGTGGTATCTGAACGAAGCATTAAGCCTGGAGCCTGCCCGCGAGATCCGTAGTGATCTCGAATCCGCTCTCGCCGAGACCGAACATTTGACCGAGCTTACACCGGATTCCCTTGTAAAGCTGGATGTGGCAGCCTACCGGGCCAAGATCAATGTGCTGCTGCTTCGAACAAGTGAGCTGGTACGAGAGGATGCGCAGCTTAGGTATAAGAGCTCCCAAGGCCGTAAGAAGAAAAGCTTTGGCCGGGGTGCCGACCTGATCGCGGCCAAGCTCAAGGGAGCCGATCTAACGGGAGCGAACCTGCGGGGAGCTTACCTAATTGCCGCAGATCTCAGGGGGGCCGATCTGCGAGGAGCCGATCTAATCGGTGCGGATCTGAGGGACACTGATCTCAGCGGAGCCAACCTGACCGGAAGCCTCTTCCTCACTCAGGCCCAGGTGAACGCAGCCAAAGGCGATGCAGCGACCAAGCTGCCTTCCTCACTCGTTCCTCCGGCGCATTGGATTAGTTCCAACTGATAAATTGCTAATTGCTGCAGAACCCTGACAGATTGTTGTCAGGGTTCTGCCCGTAATATGAGAAGTGTAAGTTGGATTGCGGAGTAATTTTGCGGGTTCGGTGATCATCCCCAGTTCGTACACTGGTCGCAATACGAACGCGTTACCTATTTTGCTACAATGGATGCCCCCGATTTGGTAACAGGCGACATCCAGGCATTCTTCCGCCAATTCATAAGAATCTACTAGGAGGTATTGGAAATGAGCTCTGATCATACAACCCCGCCAAACATTTCTGGCCAAAAGGCAGCTCCCGTCCTTAGCCCTCGCGCTTTGAACCGAGCTCTGCTGGCAAGACAAATGCTTATTCGCCGTATAGAGCTGCCTCCACTGGATGCCTTGGAACGGCTGGCAGGGCTGCAGGCCCAGTCTCCCAGTGCCCCCTACTACGCCCTATGGGCGCGGCTTGAGGGGTTTAATCCAGAAGAACTTTCCCTCCTTCTTCAGGATAAAAAGGCAGTGCGCATGGCCTTAATGCGCTCCACCATTCACCTGGTATCCGCCAGAGATGGGCTGTCCTTCCGGCCCGTACTGCAATCCGTTCTGGATCGCAGCCTGCAGGGTGCCTTTGGCAAGGCTCTTGCCGGCTTGGATCTTAACGAGCTGATCCTTAAAGGAAGGAGCATTGTGGATGAGACTCCATTAACGTCTCAGCAGCTTGGACAGAGCCTGCAAAGCTCCTACCCTGGCCATGACCCCTCTGCCCTTGCGGCTGCCATCCGAAACTCGGTTCCGCTTGTCCAGCTTCCGCCCCGGGGGCTATGGGGAAAGAGCGGGCAGGCTGTGCTTACCTCTGCCGAGAAGTGGCTTGGCCAGCCGCTATCCAGCGCTTCGTCCGCCGATCAGATGGTGCTTCGTTATCTTGCTGCCTTCGGCCCGGCTTCGGTCAAAGATATTCAAGTCTGGTCCGGGCTTACTCGGCTAGTTGAGGTGGTAGAGTCGCTCCGGCCGCAGCTTACTACATTTCGGAGTGAGAATGGAACCGAGCTGTTCGATCTGCCCAATGCGCCCAGACCGGATTCCAATATCTCTGTCCCACCGAGACTTCTAGGTGAATTCGACAATATTCTTTTATCCTACAATGACCGTTCCCGGATCATGGACAACAGTATTCAGGCCCGGGTATGTACCAAGAACGGCTTGGTCAGGTCCACGGTTCTTCTGGATGGATTCGTCAGCGGAATATGGAATATCAAGCTGGAAAAAGGACAGGCCTGTCTTCGGATAGAGCCCTTCAAGTCGTTAACAGATCAGGAGAAGGATTCGTTGACTGAAGAAGGGACACGGTTACTTCACTTTGCCGCATCTCATGCCAAATCGTATGCCATCCAATTTGTGTCCATGTCTTGATCAGGCCTCTATTCCCCGCAAGTACATCCGATCTGGAGAGGAGGAGTTACAACAGCTCTGCCTGCGAACACACAAAAATCCCGGACCGCTTCAGCAGTCCGGGATTTCATTTCAGCCATATTCCAGCACCAATGCAGCGCTAGCTCAGCTTGGTCAGTCTAGTCTAGCTTAGTCCAGTTAGACGACTCAGTTCTACATTGCCAATTCTTAGTTCAGTTTAAGCCGTAGCCACATCAAGATCTACATCCTTGTTGAACACTTCTTTGTCGTTCTCACCAAGGATCTTACCTGTAATCACACCAGCCGTAATCGAATCGTTAACGTTCAGGGCAGTACGGCCCATATCGATCAACGGCTCAACCGAGATCAGCAGACCCGCCAGCGCAACCGGCAAGTTCATGGTGGAGAGCACGATCAGGGAAGCGAAGGTAGCTCCGCCGCCGACCCCGGCCACTCCGAATGAACTGATGGTTACTACAAGGATCAAAGTCAGGATGAAATCCCAGCTGAGTGGATCAATTCCGACGGTTGGTGCGATCATGACAGCCAGCATCGCAGGATAGATTCCTGCGCAGCCGTTCTGACCAATCGTAGCGCCAAAGGTCGCTGCCAGGTTGGCGATACCGGTTGGAACGCCAAGCTTCTTCGTCTGTGTCTCCACATTCAGCGGAATGGTTGCCGCGCTTGAACGTGAAGTGAACGCGAACACGAGCGTTGGCAGCACTTTGCGTACATATTTGGCCGGATTGTAGCCGAACAATGCCAGCAGAATCAGGTGGATGATGAACATGACGATAAGTGCCACATAAGAAGCACCGACGAACTTGATCAGCTTCACGATCGAATCTGCATTCGTTGTAGCAATCGTCTTGGCCATCAGGGCAAGAATCCCGTAAGGCGTCAGCCTCAGCACCAGAGTTACAATGCGCATGACTACCGCGTATACGGCATCTACCATTTTGCGGAAGGTATCGGCCTGTTCAGGCTTCTTCTTATCCAGACCCAATACAGCTATCCCGATAAATGCGGAGAAAATAACAACAGCCAGCGTAGAAGAACGACGGGCCCCAGTCATATCCTCGAACGGATTGGTAGGAATAAATTCAAGAATTTGCTGTGGAATGGTTTGATCCTTCACATCACCCAGACGTTCCTCCAGCTTCGCTCCCTGCTGCTGCTCTTTATCTCCGCTTTGAATCTCAATAGCCTTTAGATTGAAGCTAAGGCTGGTTACGATGCTCACGGATGCTGCAATCGCCGTAGTAATCAGCAGCACAGCAATGATTGAGGCACTGATTTTGCCCAAATTCTGCTTGCCTTTCAGGTTCATAATAGCCGAAATGATCGACACCATAATCAGCGGAACGACAATCATCTGGAGAAGCCCCACATAACCGTAACCGATCAGGTTGAACCAATCCGTTGACTTCGTAACCACATCCGAATCCGGCTTCGATACGAGCTGCAAAATAACTCCGAACACGATTCCCAGGCCGAGTCCGGCAAATACACGCTTGGTAAATGACACATGCTTCTTCTGCAGCCATAGCAAGAAGCCCACAAGAACCAACATAACAACTACGTTGAGTATCACCCAGAATGTAGTCATAATAAATATCCCCCTCTAATTGCACTAAGTATGAATAATTACCCTTCTCTGGTACAGGAAGAATCCGTACAGCACCAGAAAGATGAATGTGCTCGAATATTGTAACATAATACCGACTATATTCATAGGATTAATTTAAGTATGTTTTTATGTATATGTTTGAGAACTGAAATCGTACACCATGGACTGCTCTTTTTTCAAGAGTTCAGCTCCTAAAAAAGATCTCCAAATGCAAAAACTCACTCCCCGGAGTGTCCGGGGAATGAGTTGCAGATAAGCTCAACCGTGTTCACTATGCCAGCTGCACGAGTGATTCCGCGCCTACAAAATCCGCCATGGACCGTACTTCCAAGGCTGAAGCCGCTGCTGGCACGAATGAGCCTTCTCCTGACCGGAGCTTGAACTCCACGGTTCTTGGCTGACCTGGAATCAGGTCGAAGAAGTTATCCGAGAAGATCCCCTCTTCCGATGTGGACAGCCAGACTTGTCTGGCCAGGGTATCCGTCTCCAGCGTATATACCATAACGCCGTTCTCACCTTGGGCTTCGGTCACCTTGATATTAGGCTTAGCCAGCTTGAGCTCCTTCTCGGGAGTCAGGTAATGCTCTCTCGCCGCAATGACCTTTTCACCCTGCTTCAGTGCTGCCGTCAGGATCACACCATGTGGATCACGGTCACCAAGCAGCTCAGCTGTGGAGAAGCTGGCAACTTGAGCAGATTCACCTGCAGCCAGGGACACCTGAAGGGATTTCTCGGCCGCCAGCTCACCCGCGCTTGTGCGAAGCTCAATGATAAGATCGGCCTGAACCGCTGTTCCCAGATCCGACACGGCATGGAACTTGACGATATCCTCAGTAGATTGGACAGTCAGCATAACGGGAGCAAAGCTTCTTTTCACCGCATACTGCAGTGCTTTCCAGCGTCCTTGATAATCCATTCCCGCCCATGAGGCCACCGGCCAGCAGTCATTCATCTGCCAGTACAGCGTACCCATGCAGTAAGGCTTGCTGCGGCGGTGCGCTTCAATCGCCATGGTAATCGCCTCAGCCTGCAGAACCTGACTCATGTAGAGGAACGACTTGAAGTCCTTTGGCTCTGGCAGGTACATATCCATGTACTCCTTGATCAGCTGATTTCCGCGGCCGTTCTTCTGGTGGGCCAGCATAATCTCCGACTCTAGCGCCAATGCTTCTTCCGGTGCATATTCGAGAACCGACTTCAGCTCAGGGAAGGACTGGAATCCATATTCGCTCATGAAACGCCCGACATTCTTGTTATAGTTCTCAAATGGCTCTACCGCATGCCATACGCCCCAATAGTGAATGTCTCCATCCCCCGTTGTCTTGAATGCATGCTGCTCCTGATCTCCGGTCAGATTACGAAGCGGGGACGAAGGCCAGTACGTAATGCCCGGCGATAGCTCGGCCACGACATCAGGCAGCAGCTTGTGGAAGATGGCCTGATAATCGGCCCACAGCTTCTCCCGAATCTCATGACTGTAATCTTTCTTCCAGCCCCAGCCGGCATCTTCAACATAATGCGCCCAAGCCGAATCAATCTCATTATTCCCGCACCACAGGGCGATGGAAGGGTGATTGCGTAGCCGCTTCACATTATCTTCAGCCTCAGCACGCACGCTGTTCAAGAATGCTTCATCTCCGGGATACATGCTGCAGGCGAACATAAAGTCCTGCCATACTAAGAGGCCATGCTCATCACACAGTTCATAGAAGACATCCTCTTCATAGATGCCGCCGCCCCATACCCGGAGCATATTCATATTCGATTCTACGGCAGAACCAATTTCATGCAGATAACGTTCGCGGGTGACCTCTGCTGTAAAGCTGTCATTCGGAATGTGATTCGCGCCCTTCGCATAGACCGGCACTCCATTCAGCTGAAAATAAAAGGACACGCCCGCCTCATCCTTCTCACGAACGAGCTTCAGGTCTCTCAGTCCTGTCCGAACGGATCTCTTCACAAGAGACTCCTCATCGAACATCAGCTCCGCCTGGAAATTATACAGGTTCGCTTCGCCAAGGCCTTGGCACCACCACAGGTCAGGATTCGTTATCTCGATTTCCATAGACACCGTAGATTGCCCTGCTGTCACCTGGACCGGCTGTTCCCACTGCTCACCGCCAGCTGTAATGCGAAGCGTCCCCGCCCAGTTCGCCTCGGCGTTCACTTCAGCTATGGCTGTCAGCTTAGCCGCATTGGCAGTAACTTCGTCCTGACGGATATACAGATCAGTAATCTGAAGCTGTGTCCATCCTTCGAGCCGGGCTGCGCGCCAGATTCCGCTGGTCACAAAGCGCGGACCCCAGTCCCAGCCATAATGGTAAGGAGCTTTTCTTGCAAAGACACTGACCCTCTTGTTCTCAAGTCCGCCAAGCTCAGACTGATCATTCGCAGCCGGCAGGGCATATCCAAGCTGCTCAAGCTTCGGAAGATCCTCCTGAATCGGAGAGCGGAAGCGGATTCGAAGGGTATTGATGCCTGGCTTCAGCTGCTCCTTAACGTCGATCTTCCAGATCCGGAACATATTATCCGCAGCCAATATAGGCTGTTCGTTCAGATAGACATCCGCGTAAGTATCCAGACCTTCAAATACCAGATTAATCCGTGAGAGCTGCTGCAGCTCAGGTCCTACTTCAAATTCAGACCGGTACTCCCAGTCCTTCTTGTCGATCCACTGCAGATCATGCTCATTCGTTCCATAGAAAGGATCAGGAATTAATCCATTACGCAGCAAATCTGTATGCACACAGCCGGGTACTACGGCAGGAAGCCACTGCTGCTCGTCGCAGGCTTTAAAAGTCCAGTTGTTTAGTTGTTGCTCTATCATCACTTAGGTCCTCCCCGTCGTTTGGGATAACACGAATATACTTCATAACAAATGTATCACCTGTTAGGATATATTTCAATAACAAGTTTGCATATTTAGCTAACGTGTTATTAATTTGTTAGGTTAATACACTAACAAAGTTAGCCTGGAGCACAAAAAAAGACAGCCCTCCTGTGCAGGATGTGCTGTCTTCATCTTTTAAATACCCAAGTATCGGACAAATGAGTATGCGCTTAATTCTAAAGCTTCGTACCATTCTCTTCACGAATAATCATATCCGTCGAGACCATCTTGCGTTCATACGCAAAGTCCGGATTCTGAATCCGCCACAGGATCTGATCCACGGCCCTTACTCCGAGCCGCTCTTTGTTCACTTCAGCCGTTGCCAGCAGGGGAAGTTCCACATTGAGATTGTCAAAGCCGGTTACCACGCATCGCCCTGGAATTTGAATCCCTTTAGCTGTTAGCGCTTCGATTGCAAATGAGGCCATTTTGTCATTCGCGCACAGAAACACCTCAGGAAGGTCCCGGGGATTCATTTCCATAATCGTCTTCGCAATATCCTCTCTTGCCGGCGATATCAAGCCCGGTGCCTGATTCCCCTCAATCCCCTTCTCCTCCAGGAATGCCCGGTAGGCTGTCCATCGTTCCCGGAAGCTTGGCGCGTAGCCGGGATTTCCGACGAATTGAAAGCTCTTGTAATCTCGATTAATAAGAAAGTTCATCATCTCGTTGATCGACGTCTGATTATCCGTGAAGACCGTGTCACACTTCAGAATAGGGTCCATGTGGTCGATCATAACCACTGGAATTCTCAACCGGCCAATCTCAGCCAGAATGGAAGAAGATACAGTTCCGACCGTGATGATTCCACTTACCGCCTCCGGATTGATCAGCGAGAAGATATCCTCGGTTGAAGGCTCAGTCAGCGTAATGATGTCGATTCCCTTCTCATTCAGCCGCGCCGAGACGCCATCGAAGATTGGCCCCCAGTACAAGGAATCCCGGTTCTGGAACCGGATATTCGGGAACAGCACCACAATGTTCCCCGTCCATTTACTTTCATTCTCTATTGAAGGCTCGGGCATGACTTGCTTGGATTCATGCTTGAAATACCCTAGCTCGCCTGCTGCTTTTAAAATCTTCTCTCTCGTCTTATCACTGACTCCCGATTTCCCGGCAAGCGCACGGGAGACCGCGAATTTGGATACCCCTACAAAGTCCGCAATCTCTTGAACAGTAACTTTGCCCTTCATCCGATCACCTATTCTCGTGTTTTCACTTCACGTCCAAATTACTTTTCATATTATCACAAAATCAGCTCGTCTTAGCAACCAAAAAACTAACAAAACCATCAATTAAAGATAACATTGTATCATATTTTTGCATTTTGTTATGTAATTGGATCGGGGAATGATTCAAAGTATCTCAATATAGGACACGTTATCCCCAATATAAATCAAAAGCAGGCCCCCGGGATATCCCCCAAGGCAGCCTGCTTGGCAACACTTTTATAAGTCTTAAGGCGCGCCCTTACTTAATCTCCATACGCCGGAATGAAAACACACTTAAATACATAAATACCCCTGTTGTCACCAAGGCAACAATGATCAGCTGCCAGATCTGCGGCGCTGTAATCTGCGGCGCGGAGGCTACCGCAATCTGCCCCAGAATTGTCTTCTGGTAAATGAACCGGAATGTCTCATTATTCATGGCCAAGCCCTGAAGAATGACGTACAGGTTGTATAATCCGAAGAAGATGCCTAGTGTGGCCAGACTGTTCTTGAACAGCATCGAGATGAAGAAAGCCGCAGAGGCGATCCCCACATAGACAAGCAGACTCAGCGCAAACGCTCTAAAGATCAGTGCCCCCGGACTTACCCCATCACTCTCACCGAACCCGTTCATACCTGAGTTAATGAGGGTTGTCACAATGGGCATGATTAAGCTCAGCAGCGAGATTACAACAGTGAACACCATACTCTTGGAGAGCAGAATCCGGCGGCGGTTATGCCCGTAATAAATGTACTTCTTGAAACCGCCCGACTTGTATTCATTGGAGATGAAGCTCGCCCCGAGCAGGCCAATAACGATAATTAACGGGAACATCAGCTGGATTTCAAATACCAGCAGCATGATCCGCTGACCGGTATAGGTTCTGAACCAGTAGGAAATGAACAGGGACAGCAGAATTAACAGGCCGGCCACGATGTACAATACTTTGGAAGACTTCAGCTTATATACTTCGGCTCTAATTAGGTTACCCATTGCGTTAGTTCCTTTCGAGCAGCGTCATATAGTAGTGCTCCAGGTCTTGTCCTTTACAGGAGATCTCCTCGACAGCAACTCCATTCTCATGGAGAAGCGAGGCTACGCGGCCGGATTCCGTGTAGTAATCGTATAACCGGACGGTATTCCCCACCACCTCGAACCGATCTGTGTTCAGCTTGGAGGCAAGGACCCGAATCGTATTCTCCACAGGCTTTGACTTAATGGAAATGTACGGCTTGCTTCTCTGACTTAGCTCTTCAGCCGAGAACTCCTGAACCAAAGTATGATGATTAATGATGCCATAGCAGGTTGCGATCTGGGCCAGCTCCGTAAGGATATGGCTGGAGATCAGAATGGTGATTCCGTACTCCTGATTGAGCTTCAGCAGGAGCTCTCTCATATCGACAATTCCCACCGGATCAAGTCCGTTGATTGGCTCATCCAGTACCAATAACTCAGGTTCTCCGAGTAAAGCCATCGCGATGCCGAGACGCTGCTTCATCCCCAGAGAGAAATTCGCGGTCTTCTTGTCTCCGGCATCTTCAAGCCCGACAATTCGAAGCACCTTCTCAATGGCCTGATTGTCCTCAATCCCTTTATGGATTCTCTCCAGCTCCAGGTTCTCGTAGGCCGTATGATTCAGGTAGAGTGCAGGCGTCTCGATCAGCCAGCCCACCTTACTCCGAAGCTGCTCAATCTGACTTTCCTCCGTCCTGCCAAACAGCTCAATCGATCCCCCCGAGCTTGGGGTGAGGCCGGCTAGAATGCGGATTAAGGTAGTTTTGCCTGCCCCGTTCATCCCGATGAGACCGTATATATCTCCCTTGCGGATACCCATATTAACGTCATTCAGAACCTTGTCTTGTTTGTAAAACTTGCTGAGCTTCTGGGTTCTCAAAATATACTCGGGCATTTCGTCATTACACCTCTATTCAGCTCTGTAATGTTAGGCTTTCTTATTGGTTCCGAATTCCAGAATCACACCAATCACGAGTCCGCCAAGCAGACCCCATAACAGCTGGTTCATCATGAGCCCTATTACAAGTCCAAGCGCAACACATACCGCCATATATATGCCTTTTTTGGTTCTCATTATAATTCCTCCAGTTCTGTATGGAATGAGCCTAAATTGGGCTCACCCCATCTAAGTTAGCATTAAGGCTTGATCCTCCGAACCGACCTGAGCACTATACAGCTCACTGTAGACTTTTCCTAGTTCAATCAACTCTTCATGGCTCCCCTGCTCGACAATCTCGCCATGCTTCATCACAATGATGACATCCGAATCCTTAATCGTCGAAAGACGGTGGGCAATGACAATTCGTGTACAGCCTGCTGATTTAAGATAATATGAAATGCGGGATTCGTTTATTACATCCAGGGAGCTTGTCGCTTCATCCAGAATGATCAGCTTGGGCTGGTTAAGCAGGGCTTTCGCCAAGGCGACTCTTTGCCGCTGTCCCCCTGAAAGGTTCATCCCCATTTCAGAGATCACGGTTCTGTAGCCCATCGGCATCGCCATAATTTCATCGTGAATCTGGG
Source organism: Paenibacillus zeisoli (assembly GCF_003994465.1). Classification (GTDB taxonomy): domain Bacteria; phylum Bacillota; class Bacilli; order Paenibacillales; family Paenibacillaceae; genus Fontibacillus; species Fontibacillus zeisoli. Next base: position 239,110 of record NZ_RZNX01000003.1, read on the forward strand.
CGATCTTGGCCGCTTCCATAACCTCCTCAAGCTCTACCGGCTTGTTCATGACAATGTTCTCATAGATCGTCTTGTTGAATAACGTAATATCCTGGGGAACAATCCCCATCTGCCTGCACAGCTCCTTGCGGTCCAGCGATTTCATCGGAATATCATCGTAGAAGACCTCACCGCTTGTCGGTGAATAGAGCCCTACCAATACTTTCCCCAGGGTGCTTTTGCCTGAACCGGAGGAGCCGACAATCGCGACTTTCTGACCAGCTTCGATGCGCAGATTGATGTCCTTCAGCACTTTATCGGAATGTGCCGTATAAGAGAAGCTGACATTCTTAAGCTCCACTTGTCCTTTCAAATCGTGCGGGATCGGATTCTCGGGAGTTACTTCAGGTGCCTGCTCCCAAATATCGTGAGCCCGGTCCAGGTATGTCGTAGCGAGCAAATACTGCGTATATACCCCGAAGAGGGAGGTGCTTAGGCCAAAAAAGGTCACGGACAAAGCCTGAAAAGCAATCACTTCTCCAATTGTTAGCTGCCTGCTAAAGGTCAGGTACATCCCCATAATAAGAATGATAATCGGGCCGATAGTCTGGAATGTGCCGTTGACCGAATTATAGATGTTCTGAATCACCGATCTCTTCTTGTACTTATCCAGCACCTGTTCGAAGCTGCCATCCCAGTTCTGATAGACCTGATCCTCCATACCCGACATCTTGATTGAGGAAATGGAGAACAGGGATTCCACCTGAATGGATTGAGACTTCGTCTGCATTACAATTTCATTGTTGATGGAATCGGCAATGGACTTTCTTGTGAGTGCCATGAACAGCACGTTGAGCGCGCAGATACCAATCGCGGTCAGGGTCAGCAGCACCGACTTGCTGAGCATGTAATACAGAATGAAGGCCATGGCTCCGAGGTCAACGAACCCGCCGATCAGCTGTGTGGTCAAGAGTTCCCTGAGACCATTAATACTCCCCAGTCTGTAGATCAGGTCCCCTGAAGTCCGGACATCGAAGAATTTGAAAGGCAGCTTAAGCAAATGCAGGAACGTCTTTGAGACCAGTTCCCGGCTCACAGCTACGTTCAGAACGATATAGCTCAGTCCCCTGGCCAGCAGGACGAACAGATACAGCAGCGTGATGGCGGCGATGCCGAGCAAATACTTATTCAGCCATCCGACGTCCGTCGATTTGGCCGCTTGATCGATAATCGACTCCACCAGATTCGGAATCTGCAGCATAATGAGATAACTGACCACCGAGACGATCAGGGCGAGGAACATCAGCCGTTTTTTCTCCCAGATCATCATCATGACGTGGAACCACGGGCTTCTTCTCGTCTTCTTGCGCGGTGTATACTGCTCGGTCGGAATCGCGGTCAGCACATAATTGCTGAATTTCTCCGCGAATTCCGCTTCGGTAATCTTCCGGCTGCCCGTCGCAGGATCGACGATCAGCACGCCTGAGCTTGTAAACTTCTCGACAATGAGGAAATGCTCGTTATTCCAGTGCACGATCACCGGCATCTTGAATTTCTTCAGCTGCTCGACGCTTGCCCGGTACATCTTGGAATCGAAGCCTCGCTCCACGAGCAGACCCTGAAGCTGCTTCATGGACAACCCGTCACGGCCGACCTCGATGAATTCTCTTAAGTCCAGCAGACTTTCATTGCTCTTGTAATATCTGAGAATCATCGCGCAGCAGCAGAGGCCGCACTCGGTCTGAACCATTTGACTGATATAAGGGACATGCCTTCTCCTAGCCATTTGCATAGTATCTTCCTTTCTTACCGGTCTGGTAGAGAGTTAGTGATAGATCTCCATAGCTAGTACAGAAGGAAGATCGGGATTATTCAATCGCAGAAGAGCATAACCGATGCCGGTTAATCCCACCATGAAGGACATCAGATCAAAGGCATTGTTCAAGCCACAGATCACCCGGGTATCCCGGATTCGCTGAAGGGCCTGCCGCGCCTCGGCATGTGCCTGGTCCAGCCACCCCTGTTCGTTTATCACGGTTCCCGCCGTAAGCAGGATATCGATATTGCCGAATACCCCGTGGCACAGGCTGTGATCATGCTTCTCCGAGAAGCCGTCCTGCAGCAGCTTGCTAACCCCCCGGTGAATATCCGATTCCAGTGGGAATGAATCCAGTTCCTTGCTGTACGGAAGGAGCTGGGTTCTGGCTAGCGCAATGCCAGGGGCCCCATGACACCAATACACCGGATCGGCCTGCTGCTCCCCGTCTCTAAGGTCAAGCCAGTTCATCTTGTCACCGCTATAGTATTTATTCTCTTGTTCCAGCAGATGACGAGCCAGAGAAATATAGCGGTCTTCCTTCAAATGTGTTCCCAGCTTGATCATCGCGAGTGTCATGCCCGAGAAGCCGTGCGACATCCCGGTTAGGATCGTCTCTGGTGTGTTAATAATCCGGTTGTATGCATAATCTCCTAATCTATCGCTGATTCCAAGCAGCCTCGGGTCCTCTTCCGCTTCATAAATATTTAACAGCAGCGTGATCAGTCCTGCGATCCCTGACACATAGTCAATCTCGTGATCCCCTTCTACTTCGGCTTCGCCCAGCTGACCGAGATAGCTCTCATATTTGGCGTAGGCGGGGGCGTCCCCATGCATTTTATACAGGGTGTAATAGATATAGATCAGAGACCCTATTCCATTAAAAGAAGACAGTGCCGGCTTCATGTCCGCTCCTCTCATCTGCTCCTCAATTCCTCTCAAGCCCGCTTCGGCCAATCGGTGATACTTCTGCTCTCCGGTCTCTTTTGCCAGCATATACAAGAATAGAATAGCTCCCCCGCCCTCATACAGAAAATAGTTCATCGCCCCAAGCTTCAGCCGTTCCCCATCAATGAGCTGCGTCAGCCAGGTACAGGTTGTCCGCTCCTCATTCCAGACGGCTGATCTGTCCATAAAATCCCCAATCTCACGCGCGCCGCTGGTATAATCCATGCTGCTCTTGAAATACGGAATTTGCTCATTCAGCCTTGGAAAGCTTCTTCCAGCTTCCTTTAGCCAGTTGTTGTTCACCGAGGTCGAGATGGATAGACGGATCAGATACAACTGATGCTCCAGCTGTTCAAGCGTAATACGGCTTACCCGCTTTAAGATGATGTCCATGAGCGTTAACTGGAAGTAATCCGGAATTACTCCATTGTTGTTGCATATAATATCCTTCGAATTCATCGTGGTGGTAAAGTACGGAATATCACACTGGAACAGAGCCGCGATTTCGAAGTCCCTTTGGGCCATAATCTTGTCATTCGCCAGATCCTTCTTCGTCTTGAGCTTGGACAGCAGCGTTAGCCGGTCAGTGGGGGATTTAAGATAATTCGGATGCGTAGAGGCTTCCAGAAATTTGGCATAGATGCTGGTAGGCTTCAGCACTTGTCTGACAACAACCTCAAAGCGATCGCAGTAGCTGAACAGCGCGTCCATGAACTGCTGCTTATGTTCACAGATCAGGCGGTAACCCTGTTCGAAGCCTTCGAGCAGGTCCTCAATATACAGATACGGCTCGATCTTCTCGCCATTCAGAATGACAAAGTTGGAAGCTTTCCCTATGCTGCCCGGCATGCGTTCGAGCTTGATCTCATCGGTGTAATTATTTAGCACGACGAACATTTTCCAGAAATCAGATTTCTGTTCCTCGAAATTAGACATCGCACTCATATCGAAGTCGAATATGCTGTTCTTGAAATTGAGCGGCAGCACCGCCGTTCCGAGCACGGACTCATTAATGCTGCGGTTGAACTCTTCAACCAGTCCCCCGCTGCGCTCCATCTCCATCGTCTTGTTCTCGACGAGCGTCTCAAGATCGATAATATACGGGTGTTCCCCCGCACTGATCAGATTCTCGAAGTGAATATCTGTCGCTCCAATCATATGAAGCAGGGACAGATTGGCCCCTAACCGGTAATAATAGCTGCAGACTTCCTCTACCGAGGTGCATGTCCCCGGCTCCACATACTTCTGCCAGCCATAATCGACCTTGTCGATACTCGGGACGTATTCGAGCCTCATCTTCAAGGTTCCCTGCTGATTCATGAAATCAACCAGGTGGTTGTACAGACTGTCTGTAGAGAGACTGTGCGGTTTATATATAAATTTCCCCGTATCTGTCGTGATCCCGAGGACTTTTTTTCCATTGTTATGCGTATCGCCTGAGGTAACCCGAATTCGGGTGATTTCCGTAAAAGGCTGGCTAAATTCGTCCGCAATCTGCCGGGCATCGCGGGATAAGTGATGGAGCGCTTCCTTAATCAGTCCAAGTCTGCCCTGGATCATGTGATGCATCAGCGTGTAGAGAACCGGATATTTGTTCAGCAGTTCATAGAACGGCTCTTTCTTCTTGAATTGATTGTTATAGTACTCGTATCTCTTCTCGGGAGTCTCTCCCTGCAGGAGACCCAGAATCCGCTTCTCATTGATCTCATAGATCAGAGTTCTGATGCTGAATGAAGATAGCTCATTAAGCATGGCTTCCGTGACATCAGGAACTATACTCTCCTTATGTACCTTCAGCTGACTTTCCTGCTCAAAGCTGCTCAGCAGCCGGTCTAGCTCCATTCTGAATCCATCCAGAAATCTGGCAAAAAACAAATGGAAGGCATGTCTGTCCTCATTCTGATCTGAAAGATAATATTCAAGATCTTCGAAGTCCCTCATCTCTCTAATCCACTCATTGTCCTTCATCTCAATAGACATACAAATCCTCCTCAGGGGTAATGGATAGCTGCTTGAATAGGGTATTAGGCAGGGGAAGCATGCATCCCCTGCCTAATGTATGTTTACGGAATTAACATGATTTAGTGCAAGCTGATGTAGGGCAAGGTGTTGCATTCAAAGTGATACCGATAACGGAAATAACGACGGTAGCTACAGGCGTCCAGCCGCCTTTTACATCCTCATTGCCTGCCAACAGTTCAAGCTCGTTCTCCTCGATCATACCGGAAATTTGATTCAGTTCTGCTTTCATCATTCATTCTCCTCTCAGTTCTTTTAATTTATATAAAGGCGGCATGAACCGCCGATATATCCTTTTTTACTGAAGCCAGAGAAACTCGGGAACCTCGTCAGGAGCATAATTCTTGAGCATCGAGTAGCCAAAACCGGTAATGCCGATCATCAGGCTGAGGGACCATCCACTCTTCATGTTCTTCTGGTTCCACTCCTTGGACAGCACTTCGTCAAAGAGATACTGATAAGCACTGACCGCCTGATTTAGCAGCCGGGTATCGCCTCTCGCCTGAGCGGCATAGCGGAGAACAGCCAGATTGCCAAGATCCCCGTGGCAATAAGTTGGATTATTGCCGATTCCATGCTGTGCGGTAGTTCGGATAGCGGTATCCATTTCCAGCTCCAGCAGCGTATCTGTATACCCCTGCTGTTTCAGCATCAGCTTACTCAGCAGCATCCCCGGCGCCCCGTGACACCAGCCGTTGCTTACCTTATCCCGGCGGTCCGAGACGAACCAGTTATGGTCTTTGGCAGAGTAGAGATTACGCTCAAATCTGAGAGCTTTGATTATATTGGACAGGATATCCTGGTTTCCCGTAATGGTGTACAGCTTATGCATATAGGCAATGATTCCGGCGCTGCCGTGAGAGAATCCCGAGTAGGATTTATCTCCTACCGACGGCCAGTAGATCATGCCCGCCTCTTCCTTGCAGGTTCTCATGAGCTGTTCATAGCTTGCGTAGGCAAACTGCAAGGAGGACTCTCTTAATCGATTATTGGAAGATGGATATAAGGAAAGCGCTATGCCCAGGGCTCCTGCTGCGCCTCCAATCACATCATGAATCTCATCTGTAGGGAGCATGGCGAGAAGTGTATCCATATTCGTATTGATGAAATCAATACTGTCTTCGTCTTTGTACAGCTCAGCAAGCTTATTCAGCGTGTACATAATGCCGGGCAGCCCGGTAAAAGCTCCCATTGAATAAGGCTGGTCTTTCTCCAGATTCTGCATGATGCTGCGCGGCATCTCCATAGCCTGGAATGAGGCTTCCTTGAAATCCTCCCGGCCTGTGATCTTCCCAAGGTACCCCAGGAAAAGAGCAATCCCGGCATTGCCGTTATACATATCGAAGCCCAGCACATCCGGCTTCCAGATGTTCTCCTCAAACCCCTGCAGACTCGTGCTGATCCAGAATTTATCCCGGTTCCCGGCATCATTTGTCCCACTGAGGCTGCTCTTCAGGATGTGCTCCCCGATCTCTTCGGCTGTCTTCAACCACCGCTCAGGGGTAAGCTTGTTCACTTGTACCCCAAGCTCCACGCCAGTCAGGTCCGCTTCATCCGTGCGTTTATTGAAGTAGGACATCTCGATAAATTCCAACTGTCTGTTCAGATCATCCTCAGAGAGCCCGGCGAGCTTCTTCTGCACCGCGTTCATGGAGCTTGTCTCCAGCAGATCACTGCACTCCTCGTTACGGGAATTGATGATCTTGGTATCGTTAATCCATACCGTGAAATAAGGAATGTCGTTCTGATATAAATCCTCATATTCAGACTGCACAATCCAGCGCTGCACTTCAGGAGCCTTAATGGCAACCCGGTGCAGAATCATCCTCCGATCATCCTGGCTTCGCATGAAGTCCGGATGTGACGCGATCTTCAGCAGCTGTCCATAAGAAGCGGTCGCTTTCACGATCAGGCGGCTTCTCATAGAGGAGAAGATCTTCTCTACCGTGCCGGAGACCAGAGCCTTACGACTCAACATCCACCGGTATAGCTGCTCAAAGCCGTATTTCAGATGCGGGACGTAATCCTCAGAGCTGACGATCTGACCCTCGAACACTGGATTGTTCGATTTCGGTGTAATTACGCTGTCCTTGCGCAGCACCTTGACTGAATCTGTCTCAATTCCATCAATGAACAAAGACTTAATCGGGATGGTCTGCTCTTCTTTGACACTAAGTCCACCCAGATCAAAGCTGACTTCATCCGCACCACTGCGCTTGCTAAGCTGGGTAGGCAGCAGGCTGATCATGTTCACGGAAGCATTAATGACTTCCCTGGCCTTGATATAACCACTGTTCACTTCCTTCTTCTCACCCTTGACCACCGCATGGAAGATCGATTCCATATCAATCAGCATTGGGTATTCCCCGGAAGCAATCAGGTTCTCAAAATGGAAGTCTACAGAGTTCAGAACGTACAGCAGGCAGAGGATTTGGCCCGATCTGTTATAGAATCTTTCCAGCGCGAAAGAGTCCTCGCACTCTTCATTCTCGATGAATTCCATCCATCCGTAATCTTCTACGGTATAGACCTGGCTTGTCCGGAAATCCAGCACCTGATGGATTTCTTGCTCATTCAGCCAATCCAGCAGCTCATTAAATCCACGTTCAAGCTCCAGGCTCCGCGGCTTGTATACCAGCTTCCGGCCGCACGAGAATTCCAGAATAGATACAGCCTTTCCGCCCTTATGGCCATCGCCAGCTCCGGTCTCCAATCTCGTCAGGCTTCCCAGCGGTTCACCGTGATTTAGCTTCTCCTCAAGCTCAGGCATATGCCTCGCTGTATTCCGTATAATTTCTAATGTGAAATTGTAATAGTTATCTTTTGCTATAGTTAGAATCTCAATTAGTGCCGGGTATTCCTGATATAGACTTAATAGATATTCCTTATCTGTTAACAGCTGTTCCGAGAAATAAATCAGACGTTCCTGTGAGGTCCCGCCCTTAAGTTCCCCGTTCATACGTGCGGCGTTCACCTCAAGGACAATCACCCTGTAGGATAGCTCGAACAGACTGTCCAGAATGTGCTTCACGGTATTCTCTATGAAGGAATTCTGATCCTGGGCCACATCCATCTTGCTCAGTTCAGCGATAAAAGAATCCAGACCCGCATTCACAACCGGAAGCACAAAGTGGGCAAAAGGGACGTAACGCTCAAGTGCTGCATTTTCTCTCAAATAGGGGCTAAGTTCCAGCTTTAAAAGCTCGGCAAGCTCGGCATTCTCCGCACTTACGGTCATCTCTGACCGGTACATTCTGTCCAAGCTTCGTTCAATCAGACCTTCCAGAGAGAGAGCCTGAATCGTATGTAATAACTCATGTAACTTATCTTCATTCTCGATTTCGGGAAATAGGTGAAGCCAATAATCCACAATATCCTTACTGGTAATTTGAACGGATTCAGCTGCGAGCTCCATGCGAACGCCTCCCTTTTAACCCCTATATTGTGCCGCTGGCATAAGGCAGTTCAGCAGTCCACTGCCCTATGCCAACGACTTATACGTAAGTAAAATTAAGATTATTTCCGGCAGTTGTTGATACACTCAACAGTTGCTGTACATACTTGTCCTTTGTCACCCAGAGCATAGCTCGCGCCCAGACAAGCCAAAGAAGTCAGAACAGTTCCCCAGCTGATTGCACCGACAACGTCATGATCCTTGATTTCTTCCAGTACGTTACCTGAAGGATTCTCGCCTTCATACCCAACTTTGTTTCTCAGAACCGGGTTTTTAAGCATGGCCATTTTCATAAATAATCCCTGCTTTCATTATTTTTTTGGATACAAATTTTTCTAATTCGTATCCTAAGGCCATACTAGCTTATAGAATAAATCTATGTAAATGCTTACATCGTCCTAGTTTCCAATTAAGTTCCAAATATGGTTTAGCCTTCTTGCAGCTTATGTCCTAAATGATATATTCCCCTTAATATAGACACATCCGCGCCCCGAGCGGGATGTCCGTAATTCGCTCACCAGCATTTGCTCGCTTGCTAAATATGGTAATATTTGGGGCATAAGTACCAGGATATCCATTTTGCTTGGTCTGTAAATTAACAGCCTCCTAAACCGCCGGGAAGCCTTCTGCCAAGCCGCCAAGTCCTTCCAACCGAAAAAACGATTGCGACATACGATGAACGGATGCTCCTTCAGCAGGGCAGGACTTTTCTGTGGCGCAATAACAGGAGGCGACAATTTGCGATGGATTACGCCATTTGAGAGTAGCCCTAAACTCATGGTTCAGCGCTACTAGCTTCCCTCCAAGCGCATCGCTCCAAAGGTCCAGCGCTTTGTGCACGTCCAGCGCTTGGCACGTCCAGCGCTTGGCACGTCCAGCGCTTGGCACGTCCAGTGCTTGGCACGTCCAGTGCTTGGCACGTCCAGTGCTTGGCACGTCCAGTGCTTGGCACGTCCAGTGCTTGGCACGTCCAGTGCTTGGCACGTCCAGTGCTTGGCACGTCCAGTGCTTGGCACGTCCAGTGCTTGGCACGTCCAGTGCTTGGCACGTCCAGTGCTTGGCACGTCCAGTGCTTGGCACGTCCAGTGCTTGGCACGTCCAGTGCTTGGCACGTCCAGTGCTTGGCACGTCCAGTGCTTGGCACGTCCAGTGCTTGGCACGTCCAGTGCTTGGCACGTCCAGTGCTTGGCACGTCCAGTGCTTGGCACGTCCAGTGCTTGGCACGTCCAGTGCTTGGCACGTCCAGTGCTTGGCACGTCCAGTGCTTGGCACGTCCAGTGCTTGGCACGTCCAGTGCTTGGCACGTCCAGTGCTTGGCACGTCCAGTGCTTGGCACGTCCAGTGCTTGGCACGTCCAGTGCTTGGCACGTCCAGTGCTTGGCACGTCCAGTGCTTGGCACGTCCAGTGCTTGGCACGTCCAGTGCTTGGCACGTCCAGTGCTTGGCACGTCCAGTGCTTGGCACGTCCAGTGCTTGGCACGTCCAGTGCTTGGCACGTCCAGTGCTTGGCACGTCCAGTGCTTGGCACGTCCAGTGCTTGGCACGTCCAGTGCTTGGCACGTCCAGTGCTTGGCACGTCCAGTGCTTGGCACGTCCAGCAAAAGCGGCAGGCCGGGGAATCCCCTAGCCTGCCGCTTTTGCTTAATTTGAGAGAAGAATTTCTATTTACGCTCTTAAATACTAACTCTGGAGCCTCTTATTGTACTACCCTTTCTAAACAGCCTTCTTCCCGATATAGATCAGATCGGCGAGGACCATAGCTGAGTATGGAATCGTAATAGACTTGCCAGTCTGAGCGGCCACCTGAGTGCCTAATGCCGCAAGTTGTACAAGCAGCTCCTGCTTGCTTTTTGCCGATTGAATGGCCGTAACCTTGCTCTGAAGCTTCTTCACTTCGGCCGACTTCGTAATCCACTGTTTGGCCTCACCGAGACGCACCAGCTCATCAAGATGATCTATGTCCATCGTCTCTTCAAGGGTTAACAAAGCCGATGTGCTGTTCCCTGCTGCATCGGTCGCAGTTACCTTCAGCGTATGCTTGCCAAGGGTCAGAGTCCAAGGAGCCACGCTGTCCGGGCTTGTAATCACTCTGCCATCCAGGGTATACACCGTATTCTGCACCCTACTGCCTGTGTCTTCTACCTTTACCGCCGGAAGGGCTGCATCGGTCTGATAGAATGTGGCCCCAGCTGGGAGGGTAATGACTGGTCCCTGCTTGTCGATACGAATCACAATCGTCTTGGACGCCTCAACATTCCCCGCCTTGTCCACAGAGCGGTATTCCACTACAAATCTACCTTCTCCGGGTAGAGTTACGGGAGCGGAAGCGGCAATCCAATCGCCATCGTTCACGCGGTATTCGCTGCGTGCGACTCCCGTACCTACATCGTCAGCTGAGAAAGTCAGCGTCACATCCTTTGCGTTGTATTCCGCTTCGCCTGTCTTGCCGTCCACCGCAACCTGGGTCACAGGTGCAGACGTGTCGGCCAACTCAACTTCAGCCTCGGAGATCGTCTTAAGCTGATACGTACCCTTGAATATAGAAGAGATGCCTGTGATATTTACCGCGCTTCCCGCTGGATAACGCTGCTGAAATGCGGAAGCATCCACCCCGGTTCTGCCATCCACCCTCACGTGTGTGACAGCTCCTTCCCCCGAAGCTGACGCTGCATCGAACTCGAATGAGCCGGCTGGGGAAGCGGTCTTATAATTCTGAATGATCACATTCTGCAGCGTCACGCGCTGCCCTTGGTTGCTGTCCGTCAAAGAGGACTGGATCACTGGTGCCGGCAATTCGGCAGTCCCCTTCTTCTCGATCTTGACCGGACTCTCCAGCTCGATCTCACCATTATAGGTCGTCTTGGCCGCACTGATAACGATCTGATCACCTGCGTGATACCCGGCTGCACTCTGGAATACGTAAATACCGGCGCTGCTATCCTGCAGGTAGAACCCCTGGCCGCCGAATAGGCCAGGCTCTGTCGTAATTGTGCCCTGAACGGTAACCGCGGTACCGTCAACTGCCTGTCTTGCCGCCGCAATAGACGTCACTGCGGGTACGGCAGGCCCATCGTTAGGAAGCGGCTCGGCGGGTACATTGGCAATCGTTACACTCTCTGTAATCACATTGCTGCTGCCCTGCTTAAGTCTAAGACTTGCTGCACCAGAGGAGCCAGGCTTCAGCTGTACGGTAAGGTCCGCAGCAGCATGTCCGGCCGCATTCGCCGTCATACTGAAGCCTGGGCTGTATCCATAATCTGACCAGGTTCCATCTGCATTCTTGAATCTGGCGATCTGAGTGCCTCCGGCAAGGTAGATCCCTACCTTCAGATCAGACAGGGTCTGTCCCGGAGTTAACCCATCCGCAATAAGCCGAATCTGGAACTCCTGCTCACTTGGAAGCTGCTGCTGCTTGACGAATCCATAGACCGGCTTCGCATCGGGAAGCTTGCTGGATCCATACGAGCCCGGCTTGAAGGTGGCTGGATCATACCATTTGTAGCCTGCTTCCGGAGCGGCCCACGGTTCAGCCTGTGGTTCTACTGAGTTCGCCGGCTGCTCGGACGGCAGCAGCTCAGTCGGTGTATCCAGGGTAATGCCCGGTACCTCGCTCAGGCGGGTATAACTTTCCTTGTTCGCCAGCCACTCCACCGTCTGAACCAGGAAGGCGGCGTCATTCACTTCTTTGAATCCATCATAAGTGGTCTTGGACTTTCCATTCTCTTCGCGCACGTATTTCGGTGTGGCATCCTCTACCGGCGAGGAGTCTCCGATAAATGCAGCCTTGCCAAGACCCAGCTTTGAAATTGCTGCAAAAGGACCCTCAGCACGCCCGCCCCCGTTATATACGCCGCTGTCTACCGCATTCCCCCAAGCGGGAACACCGGTTGGCACATAGACTAGGCCCTTCGCCTTTTGCGGATCAAGAATCGCCAGTGTGGAACCGGCGTGTACCGCGACACTGCTGACTCCAGCAGTAATCCCGAACGACTGATCAGGGCTTACAATGTCACTGGCATTGACGTCACCCAGCGCATTGTAACGGAAGCGGAGCCCGAAGTTGTCGGCCAGCCAGTCAGAGCTGACAAGCCCCTGCATCGCAGGTGATGCTGCTTCCTCGGCGCTCATGCCTTTAGCCGGATTCTCCCAAGCTCCGCGGCGGTAGCCGTTGAACACCTCGGAGGAATCCCAGCGGTTCTTGTTCCGGTCCGCATTATAATGATCGGCGATGAAGAATACGCCCCCGCCGCTGCGCACGAACTGGATCAGAGCATCCTGCTCAGACTTTTTGTAAGGAATATTCGCTTCTCCAATCACGAAGACATCATAATTCTGCAATTTATCATAGGTCACTGCCTGTTCCCCAAAGGTATAGGGAACCTGCCGTTCCAGCGAGTCTACGGTGAAGCCGTCATTCTTAAGTCCATTCGCGAAATCCGAGAATGCCCCGTCAATTACCCAATCTGCCGCCCCGGCCGTCTGGGCATGTGCGTTATCGAACAGCACCTTCTTCCCTTGGCCGTTCGGAAGCGCAGCGGAGGATGTCAATGTCATCGGTGATGGTTGTCCCACTTCTGTCTGCAGGGTCGGCTGCACTTGCTGTATCTGCTCAACACTGCCGTACGCTGTTTGTTCTGCACTTACGGTCTGCGGCAGCAGTCCGGCCAAGCCTCCCAAGGCAAGTGAGCCGGTCAAAATCGTTCCCAGCAGCTTCTGTCTCCATGTCGTGCGCATACGTTAATAATTCCTCCTTTGATATGGAAAAATATGAATCTACCCTATTGTAATAGATAACTGGGATCCGAAAGGGCTATCTTTGTAAACTAGACATGAAATGACAGAATTGGTTCATTTGAAAATACCCGAGGGTAATGATGATTACGCTCAGCGATTCTACTATAACGGAAAGGTTGGTGTACTGGATGTCCAAAGGAGATTTGTTGATCATCGGCGGCAATGAAGATAAGGAGAATGATCGGGAGATTCTCAAGAAGTTTGTCGATATTTCCCGGGAAAAGAATGGACCGATCGGCATCCTTACAACAGCTACAGAATACCCGGAAGAGTTAGGAGATACTTACCGCTCCATCTTTGAAGAATTGGGTGTATCTGAAACGGTACTTTTTCATATAGATACCCGCGAGAAAGCGGAAGACCCCAAGACCGTACAACAGCTCCAGAACTGTAACGCCTTATTCATCACAGGCGGAGACCAGGTTAGACTTACCAGCATTCTGGGTGGTACCCGGTTCTATACGACACTCAAGGAACTGTGGCTGCAGAAGGCCTTCATGATTGCCGGAACCAGTGCAGGAGCCTCCGTTATGAGCCGCCATATGATTATGTCTTCGGTTGACACGGAAGATGAGACCATTGTGGAAATGGGTGCAGGGTTCGACTTTATGGAGGACGCCATCATTGATCAGCATTTCTCCCAGCGAGCCAGATTCGGAAGGTTAATGAATGCCATTGCCCACAACCCGCAAATTATGGGGATTGGCATTGACGAGAACACCGCAATTTGGGTGAAGGAAGAAGGCAGGTTATTCGAGGTGCTGGGTGAACATTCGGTAAGCTTGTTTGACGGTAAGAAACTGACCTATGTAGATACCACCTCCCATGGTGACAATCACGATATTACAATTTCGGGAGTAAGACTGCATTCACTTGCCCGGGGATATACCTTTGATTTGATTACACGAGAGCTTATTCAAGCTCCAGGAGGAGAACATCATGAAGATCAATAAGATCAAATACCTCTCAGGGCCTAACCTTCACAGCTTCAAACCGACGATCTGGATTGAGCTTGATCTGGGAGAGCTCGAGCATAAGCCCTCCAATCTGATTCCTGGATTCACAGAACGGCTGCTATCTATCATACCAAGTTTGAAAACGCATACATGCTCCAAGGGCTATGCTGGCGGGTTTGTAGAACGTCTTATGGAAGGTACCTGGATGGGTCATATTCTGGAGCATATGGCGCTTGAGATTCAGTACCTGGCTGGCATTCAAGTGAAGCGGGGAAAGACCATTACCAGCGAGACCCGCCCGGGTATTTACTATGTCACTTACGATTACAGAGAGAAGGAATCAGGTATTCACGCCTTCCACTGTGCGATGCAGATTGTAGAGGGCATTCTGAGCGGAGAAGAGCATATTGATGCTGAGCCTCATATCGCCCGGACCGCCCAGCTATATTATGACAACAAGCTGGGTCCGAGCACGGAATCCATTTACCAGGCCGCTCTCGCTCGCAGGATCCCCGTTGAACGTGTGGGCAAGGATAGCTTCCTTCGTCTTGGAACGGGGAGAAAGCAGAAATCGGTCCAAGCTACTATTTCCAGTCAGACCTCTTATCTGGCTGTCGAGAATGCCTGTGATAAGGAAATGACGAAGAACTTGCTTGAAGGCGCAAGACTTCCAGTACCAAATGGAGTTGTCATTAAAACCCCTGATGAACTCAGGATGGCAGGGGAAAAAGTTGGTTATCCGGTAGTGATTAAGCCTGTAGACGGAAGACAAGGGAAAGGCGTGGTTACTAACCTGCAAAACCTTGAACATCTGGAAGCAGCCTATGATTATGTGACCCAGGAGCACAGCGGATACACCGAGTTTATTATCGAACGATATTATGCCGGGGAGGATTACCGGATGCTTATTGTTGATGGGAAGCTGGTCGCTGCCAGCCTGCGCCTGCCGCCCGCCGTTACCGGTGACGGGGTGCTGACTCTCCGCCAGCTGATTGAAGCTGAGAATGAGAACCCTCTCCGGGGTGAAGATCACGAGAAGCCGATGAGCAAAATCCCTATGGAGCTAGCTGAATGCTGCCTGGCCAAGAGGGAGCGCAGCCTGGATGAGATCCCTCCTCATGGCGAGGTCATTCGTGTCATTGGCAATGCCAACCTTTCCACTGGCGGTTCTGCGATTGATGTAACCGATCAGGTTCATCCGTCATACACCCATTTGGCCGTGCTGGCCGCTCAGACCATTGGGCTCGATATTGCCGGGATTGATATCATCAGCCAGGATGTTACAGTTCCCTACCAGGAAGGGGAAGCTGTTATTCTGGAGGTGAACGCTGCCCCAGGCATCCGTATGCACTTGTACCCTTCCGAGGGAATTAGCCGCGATGCTGGCGCGGCTATCGTCGACTACCTTTTCCCTACCCAGGAACAATCAGCCATTCCTATTGTGGCGGTGACCGGCACCAACGGGAAGACGACAACGGCACGCCTTACGGCTCACCTGCTGAAGCAGGAGAACCGCCGAATCGGCCTTACGCATTCGGACGGAGTCTGGATCGACGATACCTGTATCGATACCGGAGATTGCAGCGGTCCCGGAAGTGCCCGGAAAGTGCTGTCCCATCCTGAAGTTGACCTCGCTGTGCTTGAGACGGCCCGTGGCGGTATTTTGCGTGAAGGTCTGGCCTTCCGCTACTGTGATGTAGGAATTGTGACGAATGTGGCGGAGGACCACCTTGGACTTGATGGGATCGAGACACTGGAAGATCTCCGGAAAGTGAAGCGGCTGATCCCGGAAGTGGTGCTTCCTGGGGGGACCTGCATCCTGAATGCGGATGATGAGGGCTGTGTGGCTATGGCGGACTATACAGACGGGACAATCGTCTATTTCTCCCTGCATGCCAATAATCCTGTTATCCAGAAAGCCATTAAAGAAGGCAGAACCGCATGGTATGCGGATCATGATTGGCTGGTATGTGCCTCCGAAGGGCATACCTGGAGATTTCTTCCGATCCGCGACATTCCGATAACCATTAACGGATTCGCCCGCCATAATATAGCCAATGCCCTGGCGGCCTTGGCGGCAGCCCACTCCCTCGGAAAGTCTATCACGGAGCTGCGCAGCAGCATCATCACGTTCTTCCCGGACATGAAGCAGAACCGGGGCCGCTTCAATCTCACCCAGATCGAGGGTCGCTGTATTATTGCGGATTATGCGCATAATCCGGCAGGAATCCGTGCCATTTACGATACGCTATCACAGATGCGCATGAACAGGCTGATTACGGCCGCTTCCGCAGCGGGTGACCGTCCCGATGAGGCTATCCGTGAGATGGGATCGTTGATCGCTTCGCATTCCGACCTCTTTGTAATCAAGGAGGATGAGAACCTCCGGGGCAGAGCACCGATGGAGGCCGCGCAGCTGCTGAGGGATTCGGCTCTGAAGAATGGACTTGATCAGGCAGAGATTCATATCGTTCTAGATGAAAAAGAAGCCTATCATGCGGCTTGGAAGTTAACCCAACCTGGCGATCTGCTTCTGCTCGTGCACGATAATTTCGATCATGTGGAGCAGTTCCTGTCGGAAATCAAGCAGAAGCAGCCAGCCGGACAGGTTCGGACTTCCCCAAGGTTCCGGAAGAAGAATCAGCGGTTCCGGCCAGCCCAGGGAGAGAGCTCCTTCACTCCAACCAAGCGGGGGGTCTAAGAATGGGAGAGATTCTGGTTCAGGTCACACGGGGAGATCAGATCGAAAGTTTTCATACCGGCTCCATCGCGGTTGTAGGCCAGGACGGGCAGCTGTTATACCAAGTGGGTGAGCCCTCGAGGCCGCTGTTCTCCCGCTCCGCATTCAAGCCCATTCAGGCGATTCCTCTCGTAGAGTCCGGGGCCGCGGACCACTACGGACTGACTGACAAGGAGCTTGCGGTCATCTGCGGCTCCCATAATGGCGAACCCATTCACACCGAAGCTGTGTTCAGTGTGCTGGATAAGCTTGGCTTTACCGAAGAGGCGCTCATGTGCGGAGCCCATGCGCCTTATTACAAGCCGGCTTATGAGGGGCTGCTTCGCAGCGGAGGCCATTACTCGCCTGTTCACAACAACTGCTCAGGCAATCATGCTGGCCTGCTTGCCCTGGCCAAGCATCTGGGCAGCGATCCGCACCAATACCGTGATCCGAAGCATCCAGTTCAGGCACAGGTACGGGAGGTGCTCAAGGAGCTGGCCGGAACCCAGGACGGTGATCTTCGCTCAGCGGTTGATGGATGCGGCATACCCACGCTGATGCTTCCATTGGACAAGCTGGCTGCCGCCTATGCCCGGCTGGCTGATCCCTCGAAGCTTCCTGCGCAGACAGCCTCCGCGATCAAGCGGATAACTAAGGCGATGGTGTCTTATCCGCAGATGATCAGCGGAACCGAGGAGTATGACACCGATGTCATTCGCGTTCTCGGAGGCAAGGTAATCACCAAGGTGGGCGCGGAAGGCGTCCACTGTACAGCACTCCTGAGCCAAGGCATCGGGGTTGCCTTGAAGATTGATGACGGCAACAGCCGCGCGGCTTACCCTGCGGCCATGGAGGTGCTGCGTCAGCTTGGAGTTCTGTCAGCGGAAGAGCTGGGTCAGCTCGAAGCCTACCGGACTCCGGTGATCAAGAACCATCTTGGAGAAGCTGTGGGTGGAATAGAGCCGGTATTTACACTTCGGAAGGCTTAGAGAGATAAGAGTTGATCAAATTTGACGTCTTCAAAATAATTCATCCAGCTCGAAGATGATTCTTCGATTTTCTCCTTTGGCCTAACTACAAAAGGAACCTTCACCATCTCACCTGGTATTGAAGGTTCCTTTTTGTGTTCCTTGAACCGTAACGAGCAGTCTCTGCAGACTTGACTTCACATCCGGCGGCAAGTCACATTTTCTTACATGAATCGTTCCATAAGAAAAAAGCACCACCCCGCTGCATCATGCAGCTGTTAGGCAGTGCTCCCCCATTCATTACGCAAACTGGCTATATCTATACTGTAATTCCGGCCTTCTCCATCATGCCTCTTGCGATCCATACCCCAGCGGCTCCAGCCTGAGCCAGGCCGCGGGTTATTCCCGCGCCGTCTCCGCCGCAGTACAGACCTTTGATCTCGGTCTCAAGCGCAGCGTCCAGCTTCGGACGAGCGGAGTAGAACTTGGCCTCCACGCCGTAGAACAGCGTGTGTTCCGAGGCGATGCCCGGAGTTACCTTTTCCAGCGCTTCGACCATTTCAATCAGACTCTTCATCGTATTGTAGGGAAGCACAAGGCCGAGATCGCCCGGTACCGCCTCCTTCAGAGTTGGTTCCAGGAAGCCTTCCGAAATTCGACTCTGGGTCGAGCGGCGTCCGCGAATAATGTCACCATATTTTTGTACAATAACTCCCCCATTCGACAAGTCATTCGCACGCTGACAGATTTCACGTGCATACTCATTTGGTTTGTCGAAGGGCTCGGTGAATTTGTGGGATACAAGCAGGGCAAAGTTGGTATTGGCTGAACCCAGCGCCGGGTCCTTGTAGGAATGGCCGTTAGCGGCCATCACACCGCTGTGGTTCTCTACCACCACGTGACCTGAAGGATTGCTGCAGAACGTCCGCACCTGGGTACCCACCGAGGTATTATAGATGAATTTGCCTTCATACAGGTGTTCGTTGATCTCCCTCATAACTACATCGGAAGTCTCTACACGAACCCCGACATCAACCTGATTGTTGTACATCTTGAGCCGGCGCTTCTTCAGAATCTCAGTGAGCCAGGCCGAACCATCACGTCCCGGGGCAATCATGACCAGATTAGCTTCATGGGTTTCGCCGCCGCGAAGGGTAATTCCGCCAATGTGCAGCTCGCCTGCTTCATTCTTGGTCGTTATGATATCTTCAACTTCCGTCTTGAATGACATATCAATTCGGGTTCTCAAATACTCATAAATGGATTTCAGAATCTCTAGATTCTGTTCTGTACCCAAATGCCGCACCTGTGCCCGCAGCAGCTTGAGTCCAGCGGCATAACCGCGCTGCTCAATCCCCCGGATCGCATCCGTCAATGGATCAGTCACATTCGTCGTAGCCCCGTGTCCTAGATTAATGCTGTCTACATATTTAATCAATTCAAGTACCTTGGAGGGAGCAATATAATCGGTCATCCATCCGCCAAATTCGGTTGTAATGTTGAACTTTCCGTCACTGTATGCCCCTGCTCCCCCGAAGCCGGCAGTTATAGAGCAGGCAGGCAAGCAGCCTGCGAATTCCTTCTTGCCCGCAGCCGGCGGACACAGCTTGATCTTTTCCTCGAGGATCGGACATCGCCGCTTATATATATCATGACCTTTGTCGACCAGCAGCACCTTCAAGTTGGGTGCCTTGAGGCTCAGTTCATAACATGCGAATATCCCTGCCGGACCGGCACCTACTACGATTACATCATATTTACTCATGGTTCCTCCTGAAGATACGGTTTAGTGTATGAGTCTCTTGATTAGGACGCAAAAAATCCTGGCTGTATGTCATGAACTCACGAGCATTGTGCTCTGAAATTCACTCCATATGTGAATAGGTATGCTGAGGCACCCTATTCGTAGCCAGGAATTTATGGTCCCTTGTAGAAACCCTCAATCCATATTATCGAGGATATACGAATGGTCAATTTGAAGTTGTAAGTGCCACCAAAGCCAGATGACATTTAGAATCATAACGAACAAACACGAATGTGTCAACAAGTATGTTTAACAATGTTCGTATTTTTATAGTTTTAACTGTGACAATCAGTGAAATAAAGCTAGTTCGTCCTTTAAAAACGAACAATTTAGCTTTGCCCACCATGTTCAGGAAAATGAATTAGCAGCAGAAAAAGCCCCCATTTCAACACCGTTATCAGGTGAATTGAAATGGAGGCTTGCAGCTTAGCCACTCACGCCACTCTCAGCGATTCCGCGGCTTTGCTGTTCCGCTATTCTCGCTGTTCTTGCCGCCCTCAGCGGTTTCTGCTATTCCCAGCGACTCCCGCTATTACTAAGCTACTGCTGTTCAATAAGCTGCTTAATGGAGCTGTCGCTCTTCAATGCCCGCAGAAGAACTGTGATCGCCTCAGCGCGTGTCGCCCGGTCGTCCGGTTTGAACAGGGTTGCATTTACGCCTTGAATCAGCTGGGCCTTGTAAGCTTCCTCTATCGCATTCTTGGCCCAGTAATCGCTCCCTACATCCGTGAGAGAAGCTTTAGTGCTGGTCGCAAGCTGACCCAAATCAAGAATACGGCCCAGGATCGTAACCATCTCTGCACGGGAAATTTCCTTATTCGGCCTAAAGGTTTGATCTGTATAACCGTTAATCACACCCTTCGAAGCCAGCGTTCCAATGTATCCTGAAGCCCAAATGTCTGCCGTATCCCGGAACGATGCCGACCCTTGAACTGTCTCCATTCCGAAAGCGCGGCAGACCATAGCTGCAAACTCGGCTCTGGTTACAGGGGCGTCAGGACGGAACGTGACATTCTCGTAACCCTTGACGATGCCCAGCTTCACAGCCAGGGCGATGTCATTGCGACCCCAATGCTGCGCGATGTCACCGAACGCGGCGGCTGTATCCTTCGCGGCGGCAATGGAGTCTTTAATGGCCTGGATTACCTTCTCCTCGTTAATCACCTTGCTTTGGAAAGGATTAACCTTGCCAGGCTCTGGCTTGTTATCCGGAACAGTTGGTGCTGCTGGAGTTGTAGGAGTTGCTGGCGTTGATGGTGTCGCCGGTGTTGGCTGACCGCCGCCTCCCGTACCTGGGCTCCCCCCGGAATTGTTGGCGATGGCCTTGACGATTTTGGCATCCGTAGATGTCCAGGTCAGCCCGCCATCTCCCGAGAATCTCATCACATAATCCCAGTTCCCGGCTTTATTCGGAACAAAATTAGCACGGTAGACGTCATTCTTGCCTGCATCCTGGGCATAATCCGCATTCACCCAAGTATATTGAGCGTCTTCACTGAGCTTGTAGCCCAGCTGCGCTTGAATATTTACACCACGTCCTACATAATTCGTCACATTCTGTGAACTGACTTCTGCCGTGATATCGTCCGTTTTAGTACCTGCACTGAGTTGTTTGGTTAGTGCAGACAAATTCTCTGCCTTTTCGATCGGAATTTTCGGCAGATCCGGGCTTGGAGTTCCGGTCGTCTTATTGAGGGTGTAGGAGTCGAGCACATTGCCATTCTTCTCCGTTGCTTTTACCGTTAAATTCTCTCCGTCCACACTCACCAAAAGATAGTTGGTGTCATCCGTGTCGTTCTTGTAATAAGCATCCCATACCTGCTTGAACGGATCATTATAATTCTTATTGCCCGACCGGCCGGTGATATAATAGACAGTCCCCTTGCTCGTGTTATCGACAAAATTATTATTGTTAATCGGGTAACTTCGAGTAATCGTATGGTCATGGCCGCCAAATACCAGATCCACATGATATTTGTCGATGATCGGCTGGAAAGCTTTTTTCACTACCTCGGCATCGACATCCCGGCTGCTTCGGCTGTAATAGGAGGCTTTGTGATAGAACACGATCTTCCACTTCTTGTTCGTACTCTTCAGATCGTTGTCAAGCCAGGCCGCCTGCTCCGCAAGAATGTCGCCCATCTTCTCGCTCTGGTCGGTGTTAGCTTCCGTATTCTGCGAATTCAGCACGGTGAAATGCACGTCGCCATAGTCATAGGAGTAGACCAGGCCTTTCAAGCGATCAGGACCGTTCTGCGGCAGATTGAACTGCATCTTGAAATTATCAGCCTGCTCATTCACCCCGTAGGTTGAATAATATTCGTGATTCCCCGTGGCAGGCATCTCGGGGATGTTCTCGATGACGCCCTGGGCTCCTTCAAACCATTTGTGCCAGTGCTCATAGCTTCCCTTTTCCACGACATCGCCGTTGTTGACCATGAACTTGACTCCGGGATTGGCCTGATAAGCGGTGTTCACCGTCTCTCCCCAGTTCCGGTAATCCGTCTCTTCCTGACGTCCGCTTTGGCTATCGCCAAAGATCAAGAACTTGAACGGTGCAGCGGCGGCAGCCTCGGTTGTAAAGGTAGCCGTGTCGCTCCAATTCGCCCCATCTCCGACCCGGTAAACGTAGGCAGTGCCTGGCTTCAGGCCTGTCAGTGTTGCTGAAAAGACGTTGACATTTGCGGTGACGTACGTCGTTTTGTAAGGTTTGGCTTGACCCTCTACCGATATATTTACTCCAGGAAAAGACTCTACGCTTGATTTCTCGGCATACTGGACGTAATTCCGGGCAACATTGGAATCCGTCTTCCAAGTGATCGTCTGCGTAGTTTTCGCATCCCCCGTCCAGGTCAGCAGCACATCGAACGGCTTCAGAATGGTCTGTTCATCGTAGAACTTGTTCACCTTGTAGCCAAGGATCTTCTGATCCCACGTTATTCCGTTATCGAGGGAGAAGCGCATAGCATAATACCACTTGCCGGCACGATCCGGTGTAAAATGGGCTCCAAAGCGGTCGCTGTTCCCTACATCGTCTTTATACACCGCATTAACCCACGTATAATCCGGATCCGTCTCATAACGGTAACCCAATTGGGCCACCACGTTATTTCCCTTTCCGGCCACATTCGTAATATCCTCGGCCTCCACTTCACCTGTAATCTCCGGAGTCGGCTCACCTATCATCAGACGGTCATTCAAATCCGTGAGATTGGCTGCTGATTTCACCTTCGGAACAGGGAGGGTATCCACGATTTCCAGAGCAGTTGTCGCGCTGACCCCTTGATAGACACCGGTAATCGTTACAGTTCCCACAGGAGTGCCAGGGGCAACCTCGGCTTTTCCATTTAAAATGGTTACAGATTCAGGCTTGCTGCTCGTC
Organism: Paenibacillus zeisoli; assembly: GCF_003994465.1. Taxonomy (GTDB): domain Bacteria; phylum Bacillota; class Bacilli; order Paenibacillales; family Paenibacillaceae; genus Fontibacillus; species Fontibacillus zeisoli. The sequence continues at coordinate 261,952 of NZ_RZNX01000003.1, forward strand.
CAGGTGACATCTGCTCCCGTCAGATCGGCTTTAGAGCCGTCAGACAAGTAGCGAAACGCCTCAACTGGTGTGCTTTGCCCCGCTTGCAGCTGCTTCTGGTTAAGGGCCACCTTCAGAAAATAGGCCGCAGAGTTGCCCCCAACCTTCGGGCTGTTGTTCAGAAAGTCAACGTAGTCTCCTCCCGACCAAGAAGCCTGCGGAATGAACTTATACTGAACGACTCCGCCTGTCTTATTGAAGTCCTCTGTGCTCAGTTGATAAGAGAAAACATTCTGATCCACACCGTTCACCTGAACCGTGCCGTCTGGAGTCATTGGTTTAAATGTCCCCCAGTTCGTAAAATTGCCATTAATATACATCTCAGACTTAAGTGAATAGGTGCGCACGGTAACGGTTCCGTCCTGGTTAAACTCTGGACTAGTAACAGCTGCTGCCTCGCTGGCAGCTTGGACACTCGGAATTCCCCCCGGCTGCAGCATACCCAACAGCAGCATACTGACCAATACGAATACAGATACCTTGCGTAACTTCAGCTCTCTAAACAAAACTCCGCCTCCTCCATCTCTTTTTATACAAAATCTTACATAAAACTACGAAGTTCTCACCCCATACTAGAGCCCATATGTCATCTGCATGTGAACGATGAATATAAATTATGTAAAGGGAGTTACCCGGTAGAACCCCGTTCATTCGGGATTCGGAAATTACACCGGGAGAAGCGAATATTTATGCAAAAGTAAAAAAGGAACATCAGACTCGGGTATATCTCGTCAGAGATCCTGGGTCCAATGTTCCTTTATTTCTTGTATTCCGTTCAGCCAAGTAATCCATCCATGCATGCAGGTGGTGTCAATTACTTCTCGCTGTTCGCTGTTGGCTTGGTAAAGTATATAAATTCCAGATCGGCCGCACTAATTCTGCTGCCTGGAGGAATGCTGTATGCCTTGGCCAGCATCGCTGTCAGCTTATTGGGATAAGCAGCCGGATTAATAACCGGGGCATTCTCGGATTCGTTATCCGCATTCTGTGCATCCGTCTTCGATTGTTCCTTCGCCGCTCCGCCAGACACGGCTTCACTGCTGTCATCGGCGTTAATGTTTGAAGCTCCGCTGGTAGTCTTATCGGATGTTCCATGGGTGGATCCATTGATAGTTCCATCGGCGTTTCCATGGGTAGTTCCGTTCGCAGTTCCTCCGCTCGCAGTTCCGCTAACTGTCCCATCGGAGGCTCCACCATCGTTTCCATCATCCTTGCCAGCGGCTGTTCCGTTGACAATATCATCGGTAGTTCCATCAGCGGTTCCCGCTGCCTTGCCGGTGTCCTTGCCATCTGCTGAAACACTAGCTGTTCCCGCTTCCTTGCTGCTTCCGATCCCCATATTTGCCGGATTCGCACGATCTGTCGTCTCCGCATCAGCCTCGCCATCCGCCGCAGAGCTGCCGCTGCTGCATTCATGAGTCAGATTGGAAAGCTTCAGTTCCTGACTCTTCGCCTCTGGCGTAGTTACAGTAACTGACTTGGCCCGAAAAGCCTCACACTCCGCGCTCGTCTTGAATAGAAACACTAGTCTTGTAACTTCCTTGCCGTTCTCGTCCTTCACCTGCTCGGCGTAGACGGCCCGGTCTGGTGTCGGGACTACAGGTGCCGGCTCTGTTACTTCCGGCTTGTCCACGACCGGAGGAACCACGGCTGCAGGTACCTTCTTATCGAAGGCTCCTGACAGCTGGAGAATACCCAAGGTTCCGGCGGCTAGCAGCAGCAGGAACAAAACACTGAAAAGGATCGGCTTCCTGCCTCTGCCGAACATCCTTGCCAGCGGAGAAGCCAGCTCCTGACTGGCTTTCTCATATACCGGCTTCAGTGTCCGGCTGGCCTTGTCGAAGTACTCCTTCCAGTTCGCCCGCTTCCTGAACGCATCTCGGTCATGCTTCCGGAAATACGCCAGGATGGCGGCTTCATAAGCCGGAGCGAGCTTGCTTCCCCGTAGATACAATGGCTGCCCTGCCGACCAGTGGAAGAACCGGTACACCGCACCCGGACTCCCCGCATAATTTCGCAGGGCATCAACCAGCGGAGCATAATCTAGGGAGTCGTCAGCTCCTCCCCGGTAGTACACCAGGGTAAGCCGGTCGAACCGATCAGCGTTCACTTCATCCTTCAACCATCTGCGGCCGGCCTGCTGGACCTGATCCATCTCGGCAGGCTTTAGTCCGTCAAACACATGCACATCGGGTTCAGTCTCACTGAACCAGGCAAATAAGGATTGCAGCATAGCCAGCTTGGATTTCAGACGCCCATCGAGCCGCTGTGAGCCATAATCTCTACCTGTCTCCGCCAGCCAGTTCAGGCTCAGGAGCTCCTTCTTCGTAATCTTATCGAGATCCAGCTCGATCAGCAGCACACGCCGGGCCGCTTCATCAAGGACGGCATAGATTCCTGTGGCTCCAAATCCGAGTTGGCCCTCGGCTCCCGCCGATTTGCCAGATTCGCCCTGGCCGAATAAGGCCATGGTATCCTTCGCACCCTGAGCTTCCCTCGTGCTCCGGGTCTCCCTGGTATTCTCCGCTCGCCCTGTACCCCAAGACTCCTTAGCATCCTCAGCTTGCCTTGTATCCCAAGCTTCCCTAGTATCCTCCGCTTGCTTGACCTGCTGCCTGCTTGGCCTCTTCTTCGTACTCCAAGGGTCACTATCCTGCCCAGCCAGGCTCGCAGGTTCTCCCCCTTGCTGCTTCATCTTCAGCTGTCTCTTCTGCTCCCGCCATTCCTCATACCGGCCCGCCTCACTGGCCGGTTCCCGGTGAGCGCCCAGCATGAGCAGCACCTCATTCACGGCCGCAGCAAGGTTCTGCTGCGCCTTAAGCTTCCGGGTCAGTTCCGACCGGGCCAGCTCCTTCAGCGCACTTTTGTCCCATATCCCCGGATACAGCCGATCCCATTCCTGTACAAGACTCACAACTTCCCGGGCCCCTTCAGCAGCATGGAGCCTCCCCTCCATGTAAGGGTCGTAGAGCAGCGAAGTGAGCTGGTCATCCTTCAGCACCTGATCGAAGTAGGCTTTGCACAGAGAAGGGTGATTCTCAATTAGGGCATAGATTCCCGCAAAGGCGCTCTTGTTCTTAACCGCGTTGACCGCCGCACGTATGAAATATTCCACGATCTTACGTTCATTATTTTTCGAATCGATCCGGTAGTAATCCTTGATGCATTCGGCCACCGCAAGCTCAGGGACCATGCCGGATTTGACGATATCAAATTCGAGGTCGAACCGGGCCAGGAACAGGTCATTCAGCCGCTCCTTGGCCGGAAGTGCGCCGGCTGGGCGAAGGTACTCCAGCATTCCGCTGAGCACAGCAATTTTATGATCCTCGTAGAGGGCTTCATTACCTCCCTCAATCTGGTACAGCACACTAAGCTCATGATAACTGGAGATCGACATCGCCTTCTCAGGACCCATATCCTTCAGCATAATATCCGCGAACCGGTGGAAATCTTCCAACTGATCCAACCTTCCAATCCGGGACCAGACCAGGTCCAGAAAAGGCTGCTTTGTCCAGTCGAGCTCCACATTCGTCACCCGCCCGGAGGCGAGATCGAAGGTATAGTCCTTCTCGATACTGCGGTCCCCATGACGCAGACTGCCGCGTTCGACGAAAGAGATATGGATGCCCTTCCGGCTCTGCGGCTCTTTGGCATACGTGAGGAAACCGAGCTTCCTCCGATAGCTGTAAGGCAGGGCCGCATACACCAGCTCAAGCAGGGGTACCGCCGCTTCCGATACATAGGAAGCCGGGACATCCAGCGCCACATAGACCTTGCGTCCGCTGACTGCCGAGGACATGACTGCAGACAGCAGCTGCTTGAACATCGTCTCCGGGATATGCAGTTCTTCCAGCAGCTGCACAGGGTTCACCCTGCCGCTGTCTAGTGATGCCCGGTCTACAGGAAGCTGATCCAGTACAGGAAGCTGCCCGCCCTGCTCCATATCATAGCTGTCCTGGAAATTGGCATGGAGATAGGAGCGGTAATTCCGAACCAGCTCCTCTGAGCGGGAAGCAGGAATGACATAGTTATGGGTGAAGAATGCGCTGCGCAGACCTGTAAAATCAGCAGCTTGATAAATGCTGCGTCCCAGCACCGTATCCCCATTCTCCGTATGGAACAAATGAACGGCGCCGGGATAAGCCGCGTTATCCCTCTCACCGCGTGCAGTAAGCTCGGCGGGTGCATCGTAGACGCAGAACGGATGCAGTACTTTTTTGATAAAAGAGGCCTCAAGACCCGCAGATTTCGCTACCGTATCGAACCCTTCTGTCTGACGAAAGATACCTCGCCGTGCGCGGGTATAGATCTGCTGCTGGATCGGAGCGGAGTGATTCACTACGCTTCACTCCCCTCGATGTAATTCAGCTTGTACAGCAGCCAGATGAACGGCTCATCGACCCGGATCGGGCTGACGACACCTTGGAGCTTCTGATCGACGGGGTTGCTTCCGAGAGCCGAGACCGCGAAATAGGCGGTGTCTTTGAAGTACACATCCATCGTCCCTTTGAATGGACGATCGACTTTCTCGATCAAGTGGCGAACTTCACCGTCAATGTTCTCGAACTCCGTCAAGTTGAGCGTCCGGCGGTGGACGGCATTGTTGAAGATATTGCTATTTTTCTTAATGTATTCCCCTTCCTCGTCTGCCAGCGCATGCAGCATATCACTCTTCGTCAGTACGACCGCGGTTGGAATATCGGTCTTCCCTTTATCCTCATAGGCGATGAAATCCCCGAATAAAGTCAGCACCACATCGCGCGGTTCGTCATACTGCGACACCCACTCGCCGGGTTTGTCGCCATGCTTGATGCGGATCTTCTCGCGGATCGAACGGATCTGCAGGGGATCGACCATGAACAGAATGCCGGCGGAATTCTTGATATGCTGGCCGTGCAGTCCGAGGTAATCCTGATCCACCATGCCCTCACCCGCCACATCGAAGAACACCAGTGTCAGCGGCGGCTTGGATTCATCCTTGAATACGAATTGGAAAATAAACGGCTCCTGCATCTTCTCCTTCTGCGTGGATGCGAGCAGGTCTCCCCGCTCGAACAGCGGCTCCTCGTAGGAGGAGCGGAACTTGCGGCTGATCTCGGCATTCAGCGGCATACAGGCCGCGCCAAAGTGGTCGGCGGTCTCATGCTGGAGCGTATGAATCAGCGAGGTCATATACACCGATTTCCCTGCCTGCGAGGCTCCGATAATCGAGATAATATTGCTCGGCACCTTCCCTGCCGTCACCGGCAGCTCGTTGTGACACCTTGGGCAGAGTCTGCGCCGGGTAACCACACCGTACCGGTCACTGAGGCCAATAAGCACATTGTCCGAATACATGTGGTGCTCCTCATGAATATCTCGCGGGTGCAGAATCGCTTCAATATCATAGACGGTATCCAGTCCGAAGCGCTCCCGGTATTTGTTCAGCTCATAGTCCTCGCCAAGGGCATAATCTTCATCGTCCTCCCGGTGATGAGCTGCCCGGAACACCACTTCCTCCGGAGAGAATTTGCTGAAGCAGTAAGGACACACGATATCGTAGAAAAGCGGGCGCGGGGCCGGCTGAGGTTTCTTTTTGAACATATTGAAAAAACTCATAACTTCCTTCCTCCTTCCATGCCTGTTATTCCGGAATTAGTACATACGTATGGCCATACCTGGGTCCATCCGTGAAGAACAACCGGACATGATCCTGCTTGCCGACTTCGATGACAGGCAGTACATTTCTGCCTGCCGCAAACGGAGTAACGAACGGATAGACCGTTCCATCCTCCTTACTTGCCGGATATCCGCCCTGCTTCTTCACATAACAGAGCACATCCTTGGCAATCGGAACCTCGGAGGTCACCGTAATCTGTACCGTCTTGTATTTACTGAACAGTCCGCTTTTCTCGCGGACCGAATAGTAGATTCTAGCCTTGCCCGTACTGGCTATGGTCCGGTTCCTTCCGTCACGCTGGCGAACCAGGACGACCTCACCCTGCTCGGTCCAACCGGCGAACACCGTATATTCAAGCTGACCGATCTCCTGAATCCGGTCATGGTAACCATTGTTGGCCTTATACTCATCGCGAGTGTACAGCCGAAGTGCGCTTAGCGGCGGAAGCTCTTCGGAAAATCCTGCTGCGCCAGCGCCAGCGGGTGCCTTGTGAATATACACGGACTGAATACCTTCAGGCCAGCGCCAGCGCAGGGTACATTTGTCCTCATCAACCCGGTGAGTCAGTTCACTGATTACCAGGGCAGATGGATTATCCCCATCGATCAACCGCATGATTTTCGCCTCCTGTGGCTCTTGCTTGATGTCTAGTCTTTTTCTCATATGGAATGGACTCAAGATAAATAATTATGCCGTACAATGTTCTTTCTCAAGCTATTAAAAACCCTTGCTGCGAGTATCGTTCGATCCCCCGGCGAAGCTTCCTACGCCTCGAGTCTGTCCGGCAAGCGCCCTTCCGCGGGAAGAGCGATAATGCTCCTTGATCGGCACGATCCAGGCGAACAGCGTGATCACAGCGGCAAGCACCACGTCCGCTGTTAGACGGCAGAGTACATCGGCATGCTCGTGACCGCTGAGACCCAGCTCAAGAATGAGCCCGGCCAGCAGTCCAGAGACTGCACCGCCAATCCCAAAGCTTCGTGCCAGATACCGATTGTCGAACATCAGCCCGAGGGCAATTCCCAGCGCTACGCCAATAATCAGCAGGGCTGCAATTCGCACAATCGCATAATAGACACTGTCTGCCGCAGGACCCGTTCGCTCGGTGATCAACGTGCGATCGCCAAGGGTATCGTAAATTTGCTGGAATACGAAGGATAGATTTCCCGCATTGGATACATCGCTGTAGCTTCCACCTGTCTGTGAAGCAATCGTCTGGAGCAGATTGGAGCCGCTGGAATCCACCAGATTCAGTCCAACCGTATTCACCGCAATATGACGGTTCTTATATTCAGCCAAGGTGCTGTTCAGATCCACATTGCTGACACCGTCAGACAGCAGAATAACCATCGTGCCTTGACCGCCCTGGCTCTGGTCTGTGATATGCTTCATCGTCTCCGTCAGGGCAAGCCCGATGTTGGTTCCCCCATCTGTTGAAGGAATGGAATCGATAGCGGACTTGACCCCGGTTCTCGCAGCCTGATCACTCAGGCGGACGAAAGGCTGTATGATATTGGCTCCATCGTTGAATGTGATGACAGCGACTCTTTTGTCCCCGTCCATCTTGTCTACGAGCTTCTTGGCCGCCTCATAGCGATCATTCTTCGGATCGTTCTGCTTCATGCTCCCGGAGCTGTCGATCACCATGGCGATATCCTTGACCTGCTTTACGCCTCCGCCATTCAGTTCATAGACGAACTCCAGCGCAAGGGAGACTACGAACAACATCACCAGAGTGGCAGGTACAAGCAGCTTCCACGAAGCATCCACATAGCGCTGGCGCCAGGAGGTTCCGTTAAGCCGTGGCAGGATCATCTCCGCAATCAGGCAGGAGAGTCCCACCGACAGGGCAAGGATTCCGAAATATAGACCTATGATCAGCAGATTAGGCCACTTTCCGCCCAATTCAGCGAGCAGCCACTCCCCGATGGCGAAGCCGATTACCCCTCCAATCAGACTGAACAATGTTAAGAGCAGATTGAATTTACGCTGCATTGTAGGCATGCACCCTTTCTATAAGTCATCCGGTTGGATGGAAAACCAGCGAGTTTCTACGCCACTATTCATCCTAGGATGGAGAAATTAGGCGAATCAAGATGAAGCTGAACTTTTGGTGCACATATCGGGCAAAGATGAAGCTAAACCCTGTATGCACATGCCAGGCAGCCGTGTGAAATGTTCTTCCGATCGCTGTTGCGCCCAGATTTCTTTATTAAATTTATAAAAGGTAAGAATCCGGGCACAAAGGACATGCTTCCGATGCAGCTTTCTTTCAGAAAGCTTGTAGGCGAGCGCTCTGCTTCTCCAGAATCATTTCACACTCTTGCCCAGGAGCAATTCTTAAGTTCAAAATATATAGCGACTACCTCCGCTATTTTTTATCTCCGGATGAAAACCCAGCAACAAATTAGAGTGAAGCTGAACTATTCTATTGATGCACAATCAGGCAGCCGTGTGAAATGTTCCTCCGATCGCTGTTGCGCCCAGATTTCTTATTTGAATTTATACAAGGGAAAAATCCGGGCACAAAGGCGAGCGCTCCGCTTCTCCAGAATCATTTCACACTCTTGCCCAGGAGCAATTCTTAAGCTCGCTTATATATCGATTACCTCCGCTATTTTTTCATCCCTAGATAACCATTCAACGCAGCTCCGGCAGCAGCTTTGGATCGGTGCTATGAAACTCATATCCGTTCTGGATATAGGTCTCGTAGTAGACTTTTCCGTTCCTGTAGAACATCAGGTCCTCTAGGTGAAAGCCGCCCATAATGCACAGCTTTTCGACCCCGCTGCTCCGGTTCTCATGGACCATGCCAAGCTTGTAGATCCGGGAGGTCTCATCCGCGCCCAGTGCGTACCGCATGAACTCACTGCCCGCATCCCCGAAGAAATACTTCTCCTCATAGCGGTGCTCATGTGTATAATCGAACAGCCGCACATGAATCACGGCGTGCTCTTCAAGGGTACGGTACAGCTTCTTAAATAGCTCATCCTTGGAGAGCACCTGCTTATTGTTGTACTCAACCGTCACATTGGCCCGCCGCAGCAGCTCCTCCTCGAACGTCTGCGAGAACGGCTCACTGGTGAGGATATCTCTGCGGCATACCGCGATCATACGCTCTGTTAAGCCCTGAATACCCCCACTCAGCATCTCGGCGGGACTGCCCATATAACGGTCCTGGAACAGAATGTCCGCTCCCCGGCGTGCCTCCAGCTCGATCAGGACATCCGCGGTAACCCGCTCATAATACTCCATGATGTTCTGGCCAATGTAGTCATCAGCCAGCCGAATGCTCTGAAGCGCGCTGCTCCGCAGGGTATCTTCGAGCTCCTCAAGCTGCTGTGTCATCTTCCTGAACCGATCATGAAGCAGATCCAGCCCCACTTCATATTGACGGGCCAGCTTAAGCTCCATTTCAAGCCGGAGAATATACAGTTTAAGCGCATAGATATGATCGATAAAATACCGGATGAAGCTGCGCACATTGTGCTTATCCATCATCGGCAGCCGCTGAAAAGGCTGGTCGTGCACCAGACCCTGATAGGTCTGGACCAGCTCCGCCTTCGCGGATTCCACCTGCCCCGCCAGCTCACGGATCCGTGAGCGGTAAGCCTCGCGCAGGCTGCCTGAGCCGCCTGCTTCATCTGTCCACTCCGCCAGGTGAAACAGACCCACCTGCGGGTGAAGAGCCCGGCTCCTGCGGACCGTGGCTTCTAGTTCCTCATCCAGCCGGAGCGCGGCCAGCGCTCTATCCGCTTCACGAACATAGTTGCCCTGGAAATACAGCTCGCCGCCATCCCCGAACAGCGCCGCTTCCGCTTCCTGCAGCGTCATCGACTTCAAGGAAGAGTAGCTGACCCCGTGGGTCATCATGCCATTCATGTCATCCAGCCGCGTCTCGTCCGGGACGATCCGCCGCGCCTGCTCGGCGAGTGAATCCGGGTCCAGACCGAAGAAGCTGAGCTTATCGCTGTTTTTCCATTCCAGCGGGCCGTTCATCCGCTGGATAAGCTGTCGGTAGAAGTGGTAAAGCACGGTCAGCGCAATGGACTCATTCGGACGCTTTACCTTGGAGAATCCGGCGGAGACGTAACCTTGGCGGCCGGATTCAGTCATGATGTTATTTTTAAAGCTCATGTTATTGTAGGCTGCACCCGAGACCGAGTCATACAGCGAATCTTTCTTCTGACGGTTCTTCAGCAGGCTGATCTGGGAGATGATCTCGTCATTATCCCGCAGCCCGCCGGGCGAGCTGACCCCGCGCTCGTTCTTGTCAGACAGCACGTAGACCAGATCAAATAGAGGAGAAGCAGAATGTGTAACCGGGATGGAGAGTCCATCCTCCGTCATGAGCAGCGGTCCCGAGAAGGTATAATCAGACTGCTGCATCATATCCAGTTCTCTCAGAAAAGCGATCCCCGCAGCCCCGCTGTACCCGAACGCCTCCGCATCTTCCCTTTCGCTGATGAGGGTGAACAAGTCGGTCTGGACCGACTTGAAAGACTGGCCGAAGATCGTATTTGCCAGCACCGTAACTTCCGGTACGAATACGTTCAGCGGATCCCCCGCCTGTGTAATGACAGACAGATGAATACGATCGAATGAAGAGTATAAGCGCCCATAATCTGCGATCCGCTGACTGACACGGCGCAGCGCCCTGTTCAATTCCAGCACGGAGCCCGGCTCCTGATAAAATGCTCGGTACGTATCCGGCCGAAGGGTTTTCACATTGATCTCTGACTCTTCCGACTTGATGCGGGGTATGCGGTACCGCACAACCCGAGGATGCTCCCGCTCCCACTTCCGTGCTCCTTCTTCATCTCGTTCTCCTTCTCGTACTCTCACTCCCTCTAATTCTCTTATTCCATCCCGTTCGCCATCTTCTACTCTTAATCCATATCGTTCTCTTTCGCTATCTCTTGCGCCATCTCGTTCTCCGCCTGGCACCTTCCCTTCCCCATAAGAAGGGGAAAAGGCGGCCGTAACCCCTGCCGCCGCTCCCTCCTGTGAAGTCAGATGGAAATACATGACTCCTGCACTGTTATCCCATTTTTTATCATGAATCCGAATGATCGGATCAATGGCATCTGCCACCTTATCGCCAATGAACAGGTACACTGCAGGGTAATGAATGCTGCTCTGGTCATCCTGCTTCCCGGTCAGACCTTCCTCAGCCGCCGCGTAATCGGCCGCATACTGTTCCAGTAGCTGTCTCATAGGCTACTTCAACCTTCTGCGAATATCGCTGAGCTTGGTGGTCATTTGCTTGTAGAACTGGTAAGCTTCCTCTCCGTTCGCAAGCTCCACCCGTTCATATTCCAGGCGGTCTCTTGCATCCAAGAACGCTTCATACAGCTCATCCAGCTTGGACAGGAGCGGAGTAATATCCTCGGAAGCCGTTAGCTCCGCGTCTCTGCGGGACGCCTTGCGCAGCAGGGTACTGCGGCTCTTCTCGTCCAGGGCGCGGAAGCTTCCATACACTTCGAACTCGGCAAAATTCCGGCTTTTCATCAGATTCGCGAACGGCTCCCAAGCTTCTTCCTCCTCGTCACGATCGTACACGTACAAAGCGCCCTTTTTCGTAATCGTACTTGTATATAAGGCTTCAATGAATTGATCCAGCCACTTTTCCTCATCCTGATGCTGTCCGAGCAAGGCCTCCAGAGCAGCCGCCTGCTCCTGGATCGCCTTGTACTTCGCAAGCTCCTCGCGGACACGGGTGATCAGCTCTGGTGAACGGATCAGGTTCTCCTTGGCCATATCCTCATTAATGCTGCCAAAAATATCCTTGCTTCCCTCGCGCTCAAGCCCCTGGGACAGCAGCCGCTTCAGCTCGCCCAGCGCCCGCTTCACCTCACCGAGATTCGGTTTGTTGGAAGAGACTTGCATATCATAGGCGCGCAGCACATCAGACAAACTGAACGGCTTGGTTAGAACAACCTCGTACCGGTTGCTGGTGTTCTGGTCAATCCCTTTCTCTGCAATGACCTTCAGCTCAAGCGCCTGATCGAATTCACTGCGTACCCGGGCGTTGTAGGCCTGCACCCGCGGATTGGCATACACATCTCCCCATGATTTCTCTGGAATCGGAGATGGCAGGTAAGTCCAGTTCGTCTTGTCGGTCTGCACCAGGTGACGACCGATGCCTTCCTTGTCAAGAATCGTACGTTCATAGCTCTCTTCATAGACCTTCAGCGGCGTGTAGACGAAGAGCGGTACCCCGTTCTTCGTATTCAACCAGAAGATCCGGTTCTTGACTTCGCTTTCTTTTACGGTGAAATGGGACTTGCCCACTGCATTGTTCTGGTAATTCTTAATCCCTTTGAGGATGCTTGGCGCCTGAACCGGCACCGAGACGAAGCCCCAGGATGGAAAATACAGATTGCCGGCGCTGTTGCTCAAATGGAAGACCGGAACCGCCTCATCATCCAGCTTGCTGGCGATATTGCGCTCCACGAACTTCTCAATCGATTCATCCTGGCCGTATTTCATCAGCAGGAAATCTTCCATCGATTGCGTGATCAAATCCCCAAATTTGTCGGTCAGGAACTCGCTGATCGAGCTGACAATGTCAATCTCCTGCTCCTTGATCCATTGATTAGAGTGATCCAGCAGCTCCTGCGAGAAATCGCGGATCAGATCATCCACATCCTTCGATTCCATGAGGCTGCCCACCACTTGAGAAATATCCGGCACGCTGACGATATTCCAATAGTACGTCTTGTTCCCCTTATGATCCTCCTGCTCTTCCCCGTTCAGAAGGATGTCTCCATTCTTGGCAAAAATCGAATTCAGCGCGTTCAGAATCTCCGTGAACACATTGTAAATCCGGGTATTCTCCTTGTTCAGCAGATCGTACAGGTCCTCGTAAAATTCAATCATCTGCTCCGTGCGTTCCACATCGGCATGCAGCCAATATTCATTGATCTTCGCTTCAATATAAGCGTTCTTCTTCTTGTCTTTGGACACGAAGGCGCTCTTGGCATCGCCAAGCTTCTCGTCCGACTGGTCTCTGGCCGCTTCAATATCACGTGGAATCCGCGTCAGGTTCTCGCGGAGCGTCTCGATGTAGGACAGCAGCATTTTGAGGAGGCTGAAGCCCTTTTCGGTATAGATTAGACGGGAGACATAGAACGGACCCTGTTCCGGATGCAGGAACAACCTGCGGATCTGATCCGTGAATTGCCCTACAATTTCACCCGGAAGCTGCTTCTTCGCTTTAATGTATTCCTCGCGAGCCCGAGTAAGGAAGTTCTGCTCCAGCTCGGTATCCATATTAACCACCTGCTGCTTGACCACGTTGTTGTAGCTCAGTCGCTCGCTGTTCTGGTAGCCCGGAAGCGGCTCGGGTACGCGGGACTCGAACGTCTTGACCATCGTATCCAGGTCGATGCCAAGCTTGCGGGCGAACTTTTCCACATCGTCTTGGGTCGGTGCTTTCTCGAACATCTTCTCCATTTTGCCGAACAAACGGAAAGCCAGGTAAGTAGTCATCTCCTCAATCGGCAGGACTGCTGACGAGGCACCAATAATGTTGTATTCATAGTTGGCCGGATACAGCTTGTTCATCTGCGCAATATTCGTGCGAATGTTGCTGATATAGTCATGGATGGCGAATTCCTCGCCGGACTGTTTCTCTTCACTGGCCATAAAGTTCGTAATGTTCTCTGCCGTTACGTTCATGCAGTAGTCGTAGGCGTTCTCCAGCAGCTTGCCTTCAGTATTCGTGGCCGAAATCAGATGGCATAGATTGAACGGCGGCAGCGGGGAATTTACGTTCAGAATATTCCCGTACTGCTGACGGAACCGCTCGCCGCGACTGTCCACATTCATCCAATAGTCGAGCTCTTTCAGTGCGGCATAGCCGTTCTTTTTAATATATTCACGGGTATGCTCACTTAAGGACTTGCTGGCCAGATTAATATCCGGTGTGAACAAATAGCCTAGCGTATTTACGCGGTCAATCCCCGCCGAGCCGTGGTCCCTCTCGATAATGCCGCGGACAATGTAGGCAATATCCAGGAACGTCCCGCTGCCTGTACCCCCGGACAATCCCGTGAGCAGGAACACCATCAGCTTCTTGTTGGTGCCGACGGACAGCGTTTTGATCTTCTTATCAATGGCCTGAACCACCTGATTAATCTTCGTAAAAAGCAGCAGTCTCCCCGCCTGCCGCACCCCTGCGGCACCGTTCATGCCGTCGGTGATACTGAGCTCTGGCGACAGCCAGTCTGTAATGTAAGGCTCAAGAATACTGCGATTCTGCAGCAAACCGCCGATCTCGGCATTGGACAGCAGCACGAATTCGTTGATCGGATCGAGGCCGATGCCTTTGTAGCGTTTGCCGCGGTCCTGCTCGTTCGTCTCAAAAGCAAGGAATTCGACATTGTCCGGCTTCTCCTGTCTCTTCTTAGAGATCGGATCCTCTGGCAGCTTGAATCTGCGGTTAATCTGATATTTCAGCCGCAGCAGGGCATCTATTCCCGTTCCGCCAAGGCCGATGATGAGGATCGGATTGTCGATGGTATCGACGCGAATCTTCTCACTGACGATCCCCCCGCCCAATGATACGTCGAGCTGCTGAATATGTTCTCTTACTACCGGTTTCATATGTTGACCCCCTAAGTGGTCGGAGCAGATCAGCTTTCCTCCGCTTGCTCCGAAATTGAGTTCGTTAAGTAGCGATAAAATATGCGGTTCAAGTACCTTCTTGCTCGATTAAAAGAGTTCTGTGAATGCAATCGAAGCACATCTTAAGTGTGCTAAAGCATCACTCATTTCGTTGAAGGTTTCTTGCGTAATGCCATACGTGCGGTAAAGACCGCTGCGCGGATGGATCATTCTTACGATCGCTGTTGTCAGGGGATTTCTTTGATTGTCCACTTTCTAAGTGGAAATCCACTGACAAAGGCGACCGCTTCGCTTCTCCAGAACGATTCCATCCGCTCCGCTGGGCTTGTGCAATCTATGTTCATGCTGTGCAAATTACTTAGGGCCCGATTTTAACGTTGTTTCCTTTTCCCGGACCACAGGAATTGCTTCTACCTCAGAGAGAAGAACAATACAGTTACAGAACTTTCTATATTTAAATTCATATAGCGACAGACTTATTTAAAATCGGGTTACAAGGACGTTACTGCTAACTCTCCTTTCACCTTGGGCTTGGTTATCCCTAAGACTACCAAACGAACCTGAAAGGGAGCTGATCGTCTGCTTTCTTCCATCAATCTTCACAGTGACTCAACAAAGTGGAAGCTACCAACGTTCCTCACAGAACCTTAATCATAGACCGGAGCTAGGCTATAGGTACGAAAGGAAGTAATTGCTGCAGCCGAGCTTCACCATAGACTAATAAAGTCTTTAGTGTATTACCGCCCTTCGCCTTTCTACTACGTGCTGTAGGGCTCGTTCCCTACAGCACCGCCTCCTGCCCAACAACAAAATTGTTAAATTGAGCCTTTGAAGGAGCTGCTACCTCTCACCAGCGGAGAGGCCGGAATCGTTCTGTAGAAGAGCCAGCGTTCGTCTTTGTCTCCCGATTTCTACCCCCTGCGGGTAATAAAATCAAGAAATCGGGAGACAACAACGATCGGAAGAATGATCCGGCCGCGCAGCGGGCTCTATGTAGATNNNCCTACAGCACCGCCTCCTGCCCAACAACAAAATTGTTAAATTGAGCCTTTGAAGGAGCTGCTACCTCTCACCAGCGGAGAGGCCGGAATCGTTCTGTAGAAGAGCCAGCGTTCGTCTTTGTCTCCCGATTTCTACCCCCTGCGGGTAATAAAATCAAGAAATCGGGAGACAACAACGATCGGAAGAATGATCCGGCCGCGCAGCGGGCTCTATGTAGATCCCTTAACTACGTGCTGTAGGGCTCGTTCCCTACAGCACCGCCCCCTGCCCAACAACAAAATTGTTAAGTTAGGCCTTTGAAGGAGCTACCACCCACGAACCCAGCGGAGAGGCCGGAATCGTTCTGTAGAAGCGGAGCGTTCGTCTTTGTCTCCCGATTTCTACCCCCTGCGGGTAATAAAATCAAGAAATCGGGAGGCAACAACGATCGGAAGAATGATCCGGCCGCGCAGCGCGCTCCATTGCAGCCCCTTCAACAGATCTAATTTCACACCAAGTATTCGAGGAAGATCGTCTTATCCACCCCGATCAGCGGGATGGTCAGGCGGTCGCCGCCTTTGAGTTCGAGGCCTTTGGTAGCGTCGATCGCACGGCCCGACTTCTCGATGGTACTCGGGCTGGTATTCTTCAGCACGATCCGGTCGTTCGCACCGGGCGTGAAGATGATCTTCTCCGTCTCACGGAGCTCGGGCGCCAGCTGCAGCAGCTGGTGGAGATTGAACTTACCTTTGAAGGCTGCCAGCTTCTTATACTGCGGATACGTCTTCTCGCCCGTGTTCTCGTCCCGAATCTCAATGACGATCTGGCCAACAAAGCCTTGGTTCGCTTTCTTCCACATGCGAAGCAGGAAGTAGAGCGCAGCCAGGACCACAGCAAGACCGATTACTCCCAGAATAACGGCTAACGTTGGAAAAGGTTTCTTGTCTAGGTCATTCGCACTTGCTGCGGTACCTGCCCCCGTGCTTGCCCCGCCCGGCTTGGCGCTGATCTTCACAGGAGTCGTCTCGCGGTAGAAGCTCTTCTCCTCCGCCCTCACTTTGATCTCGTAAGCATGTTTGTCTGGGATCTCAAAGGTACCGCTGAAATGATTCCCGGTATTCCCGAGCTTCGTCTCTGTGGTCTTGCCGGTGTCCAGGTCCTTTGCAACCAGCACGGCATTCATATCTTGATAAAGACTTGTATTCTGAATCTTGTTCCCGTTGCTGATTAAGTACGAGTTAATATCGATCTTATCGCCCTTGCTGTATGTCTTAGCGGGGATTTGATCCATGGCCAGCTCCATATCGTAGTTGAACACCAGGTTGATATCGATCTTGTCCTTGGCTACCCCTTTGACCTTCAGCTTCCAGTCTCCTTGATCCGGCTTCAGCAGCTTGATCAGTGAGTATGTTTTCGACTTTGATACCAGTACATCACTCGATGGAATAGATACTTCCTTCCCTGACGGGTCATACAGCTTCGCCTCAACAGGCTTCGCAGACATAATCGAAATGTTGGCTTCAAGCACGCTCGCGTTCGGAACATTTACCGTTACATCCTGATAGCTTCCATTCGCCGTAATCGACTGGATCGGTACGATCTTCAGCTTCAAGTGACTGGCGAAGATTTCACTCAGAATCTGCGGCAGATCATCGGCCGTATCGGTAACAAAAGACTTCCCGCCGGTCTTCTGGGCAATCTCCCCGAGAGCCGCCTTGTTCAGCTTGCCATCTGCATTAAGACCGATAGTATAGACGGGAACCCCGTCTTTCTTCGCCTCGGCAAGAGCCTGATTCAGCTCCTGATCGGACTGCTGCTGGGTTCTGCCGGAAGCCTTGTTGAAATCGTTATTTCCGTCGGCCAGCAGAACGATCATCGGTTCGTGGGACGGATCGGCGCCATTTTGCAGCACCTTAACGGCTTCTTTGACACCAACCGCAATGTCCGTGTAAGAGCCCCGGTCAAGCCCGTCAATGAACTGCTTCAAGTCGTCTTTGTCCGAAGCGGACTGAATTTCAAGCAGCGCCTTCTCCCGCTGGATGCGGTCCGTATAGGCGACCACCCCTACTTTATCTCCCTTGGCAGAGAGCATATCGATGAACATCTTCATCGCTTCATTGCTGATTTTGTTACGGTCACTCTTATTCATCGAGTTGCTGTCGTCCACGACCAGAACGGCGTCGATTTGTGAAGACTGCTGAGCGGCTTCAGCGACCTGGAGATTGCCTGTCAGAGGAATCAGCAGGGAGAGCGCGAGCAGCAGCGTTAGCGTTAATTTTTGTCTTGGAAGCATAAGGATACCCCTTCACTTGAAAATCGGAATAATTCTACTCTATGGAACAGGTCTTAAGTTTTTATTAAGAAGATATTAAGATAGCGTTAAAAAGACAGAAACCTACTATAATGAGACATATTCCTTATTAGTTCTACCATATATATGACTATATGATATAATTTACCATCCTAAAGTTCAAACCAGGATGTCACAGTTACGCGGCGCTGAGCCTTATGACTCTACTTATTTGAAGTAGCGCCAGAACCCTTTTATAATGACGGGAAACAGATCACATCCAGGATAGAAAGGATCCATATTATGATTGCATACGGATGTATTGGAATTTTGTTTCTTTTTGTACTCATTCGCACGATTCTCTATTATTCTCACCGCAAGCATCCTTTTCCCAAGGAGGAAATTGACCGCCAGGTGCTGTCCATCATCAACGACAGGCGGGAACGATCATGAAGAAAGTCCCTGTACAGATCCGTCCCTTCAGGCGAACACGTTATGCCTACCAGCGGCTCAGGGTGTGCAAGAACTGCCACAATTTCACGGTCCTATGGGAAAAAGAATGCCTCAATTGCGGCCGATCCTCCTTCATACCGGTTGACACCATGGCCCTTCGGCTGACCAAGCGCTCCATGCAGACCGAGCGGCTGATCGCGCTCTTCCTAACACTTGCCGGGGTTCTATTTAGCACAACTTTTGAGCAGATTGCGATCTGCCTCGGATCAGGAATCGTGCTTACCCTACTGCTCTGGCTCGTTCAGAGGCAGATGACGCTCTCTGAAGCTCCGCGCCAGCTTCATAAGTGGTTCGAGAAGGAGCAGCAGCGGCTGATTGACGGCCTGCGGCTGAATATCGAAGCCGCGATCGGCATAAGGCAGCAGGATGAACGGCTCGCTTACGAGATGCTGAGGGAAATCGGAACTCTAGTGAACAGTGACCGGAATCGCCTGCAGCAAATTTCGCTGCTTCGTAATTTTGTGCTCCGCAGAGACATGGATCTGCAGCTAGAGTCTCTTCTGCTCTTCGACTTTGATGAGGGGCTGGCTGAATATATCGGCGAGATTGCGAGAATTAAGCCCGAGCTGATCAAGGAGCGCACCCTGCTGTACGTCCTCGACCACGAACCGGAGTTCCTCAGTATGGCGAACGGACGGGAGATTCTGGCGGCCATCGTGGGCGCTATCGTCCGGATGAAAAGATACGTCACACTTTACCCGGAGTTCACTCGCAGATACGCGCGTTTTTTGCCGAAAGACCGCTTCCTACGCCTGTTCCGGATCGTTACGGCTGATGATCCGCATCTACAGTTCAGCAATCTCGCCACGGAAGTGGCTGAGATTTATAACGCGAAATATCAGTGGGACCCTGATTTTCACCAATCTGCCCAATCAACAGGACAACAGCGATGAGGCTATATCTAATGACGATCAAAAATAAGTTAACCCTGCGTAATCTGTTCATCGTGCTCTGCTCGGCCCTGCTCATATTACTTGCAGTAAAGGGTTATTACATTAAGCAGAAGATAGCCTGGATCAGCGAGGCAGAGCGTGCTTACACGAAGAAAGACCTTGTTCAGGCGGAAGAGTGGTACCAGAAAGCCCGGAATAACCGCTGGCTTGAGTACAAAGAGGATGAGGTCAACGCCCGCTTAATGCAGCTTGAACCCATTACTGAGATCAAGAACCGGCTCGCCGGACTAGATGAAGCGGCCCAGTCCGCTAGTCCTGACTCGGATGCGGATTTTACGAAGCTCGTTCAGGGCTACAGTGACCTGTCTACCTTACGTAATAAGTATATGAAGACAGGCGGGCAATATAGCAGTTATTACAAGCAAATCTCGTCGGGGTACAAGGTAACGGATCATTTTCTGGATAAATTCAAGCAGTTCGAACAGCGCTTCATCACCCAGATGGACAATAACGTGGAGAAGCGCACCTATCAGGACGAGTCCTTCCGGAATAAGCTCCTGCAAATTCCTGAGGCTTACTATGGGAGCGAGGCCAAACGCCTGGCCAGCCTGTCGGCCGCGTTCAAGAAGTACGATACCAGTAAGCTGACGCAGCTGTCTGCCGGGGGCATGTTCACCAGCATGCTGAACGAGGCTCTGATCATGAGGAATATCTATAAGGATGCGGGCGTAGAGGCTCCCTGGATCAAAAAGACAGCCGAGTCCCTTGCCGATCAGGTGCTGCGTTCGGACCTCAAGACAGAGAATTACACGGCGTTCGCCTCCCACGGCCGCGAATTCGTGAACTTCGTACAGTCCGCCAAAGTGAAGTCGCCGCTAACGGGCTATATTTCTACGCAGTACAGCAGACTGCTGAAGAAAGCAAAGCTGATGATCGCCCGCGGGGAATTTCAGCAGGCCATTGCCCTGTATGAAGCGGTTGCGGGGTACCGGGATACGTCCAAGGAGGTTGCCGATGCCAAGCTGGCCTGGACCAAGGCCGATCCGATCCGTCTGCTACAGGCCGCAGACAGCAGCAAGAATTACGCCAATGTGATTGGCGGAAGCAGCAGTTACGGGGCGCAACTGTACGCAGCCGGAACGGATGATACCGGCCGGATCTACTATGCGGGGATGGATGCTGCAGGTCAGATCAAGCTGGTATCTGCGGGTGATTTCCCGCAGGGCCGCAAGATCCTACGCATCTCCATGGAGAAGAAGCTCAGTTCAAGCAGCAGGCCGGTTGTATTGGTAGAAGGGGATTCCCAGACCCGGAAAGCGACCTATGCGGCTTACGCGGTAGA
The DNA here is from genome assembly GCF_003994465.1 of Paenibacillus zeisoli. Lineage (GTDB taxonomy): Bacteria > Bacillota > Bacilli > Paenibacillales > Paenibacillaceae > Fontibacillus > Fontibacillus zeisoli. The sequence goes on from NZ_RZNX01000003.1 coordinate 282,300, forward strand.
GGCGGGAAGCCTGAATAAGCTGTTTGAACTTGAGGCGGATGGCTATCAGGTGGATAAGGACGGGAATCTACTAGTCCAGAACCCCGAAGGGCCCGGAACTGACCAGAATGCCCGATATGTGTGGACGGGCAGCAGCTATGAATATCAGGAGATCAAGTCGGAATCCGAATATGCGGATATTGCTGTAGATGAGCTGCTCCAGCATCAAGGCGAGAAGGTCCGGTTCACCTGCAGCATCGTGAGCATTACGGACAGCGGGCCGCTGGCCCAGCTCGGCGACAGCTACGTTCTGCTTAAGTCGGACAGCCTGCTATCGGCTGGTCAAGTGACGGTATCGGGTACTCTCGCAAGCCAGAATGAGGATGTCACCCTAGGTCAGACGGCCCTATCTCTGCCAGTATTTGAAGTGAGGTTGGTGGAGTAGTAGAATTTCTGCCGCTTGAAGGCAAAATAACGGACTGGAACGAAGCCTAACGGAGCTGTCCCACAAGAAGCCTTTCTCTGAAATGGAGACAGCCTGTAATCCCTGTCTAACAATACAAACCAAGACAAACAGCAAGTCTCCGGGTTAACCCCCAAGGCTTGCTGTTTGTCTTGTTCATTCCATGCTCCCGGCCTCCATTGATTATGAGCGAGCAGCTGCCCGCCAGCTATCCATTTAATGATTTATTATAAGGCTTATTCCCTAAGAAAATCCTCGCTGCTAACGCTTACAAAATTTGGATAAATACATACTTGATCCCAATTCCCTATTGCCTTTTATGTAGAATAATAGAATCATTTCTATAGTAAAGTCTAAAAATGTTTGAAAAAGGAGAATTGTGAAATGAAGCTATTAAAGTTGACATTACTGAGCCTTCTAGCGGCAAGCCTTAGTATCCTGGGAGGATGTCAATTATTTGGCACAAACAGAGAACTCCTCATCAAGTTCCTCTTCAGCGGGATCAACCTTGCCCGGAAGCGGATTAACTTTGCCAAAGAATGAACGAATTCAACTGTCTACGGATAAAAAATGGATCGCTTCCGAGGGGCATTTGTCGGATATGATCCGGTTGCAATGGACCGCATCTCAAGCCAAACCCGCGATTGCCTGGGCCGATGAGAAGGGCGTTGATAAAACGGCCATCATTTCTCACGATAAGGCGAATAACCCTGAGCAGCACGACCACAAGCACATTTCGATTGAAACAACGATGTCGCCCACAGGCGAGCATAAGGATGAGTTGTTCACCCGATTTGAGATCCCTTATGATACTGACGTGGCGGATATTCGGACCCACTCTTCCAACTTTAACGTGATGGACGGGATCCTTCGGATAGCCTCGAAAGAAGATAAAGATATCCAATTCGCCAAAAACGAGACGAACAACGTAACGACACCACTGTGGACACTTCGCGCAAGCAGCGGGGAACAGGGCGGCAATGCCGGAGCGGACTTCAATATTATTCGCTATGATGATCAGGGCAAAGCGATGGATAGTGCTGTGACCATAAACAGACAAAAAGGCAATGTTGGAATTGGAACTACGCAGCCGGAAAGTAAGCTTGATGTCAACGGTGACCGCATTCGTATCCGGAACTCGAGCACGCCGGAATCCGCGCATGCACCAGGTAATGTTGGAGATATCGTATGGGATGACAATTATATTTATATTTGTGTCGCCAAGGACTCTTGGAAGAGAACAGAACTTAAGTCATGGTAATGAATCGCCAGAGTAGCGATCCATTCAGAACATATCGGGCATACAGCAATGAATGCTGATCAGGCCCAGATGCAGGCGCGATTAAGTGCATATTAAAATTGAAGGGGGCATCCCGTAGCCATGTGCATGGCCTATGGGATACCCCCTTCTAATTTCAGGTAATTTTCTGAATGTACTCTTGTCTACTCCTGAACCTTAAGTTTCTCTGGAGTATCAACCCACACGGTCTTCTCCTGGAACGGAGTCCTTTTGCCCTGAAGATCAGATACATCAGGCTCTCCAAGGTAGATGAACCCGAGCACCTTATCCTGCGGACGAAGACCGAAATGATCATTCATCTTCGGACTAAAGCATGGGGCTCCGGTTCTCCACACAGCTCCCAGACCCAGACTGTGTATCTCAAGCAGCATGTTCTGAATGGCGGCGAAGACGGCGCCGTACTCCTCCAGTTCAATGACTCCTGCCTTATCCACTGGCGTTACTGCCACAGTAATGATGACGGGCGCGCGAAGCGGCTGGTTCCTGGATGACTCCAAGGCCTTCAGGCATTCTGGTGAATCTGAGTCTTCGAATTTCTCCAGTGCAATCTCGGCCAGAGCATTTCCAAGCAATCCACGGCCCTCACCTCTAAGTACGAAGAATTTCCATGGCTCTGTCAGGCGATGGTTCGGGGCCCACGTTCCTGCTTCCAGAATTCGCTCGATGGACTCGACCGGAATGTCATTCGGCTTCACCTTTCCGATACTTCTTCTATTTCGAATTGCTTCAGATACGTTCATGCTTAAATCCTCCCATGTCCGATATGTAGTTGCCTTGATCTCGTTATGTCTTAGTCTATGGTGTGATATTAATCACTCGAACTCTATTGTAGCAAAAAAACGAATGTGATTCATGCATCATAACCCATGCCGTTCCCGATCCCCTGATCCCCTTCTTCACCTGGTTCCGTAACGCGTCAATATCACGGTCCATGAGCTGACTTATGGATTTAAGGACGATGAGGAATCAACCAGTTTTCAACTTGTTGCAAGAAACTATATTGATTTCTAGTTGTTTAAATAAGTGGATCCTAATCTAAAGGAGGAACAAATATGAAAAGAATGCCCGCGCAAAATATGACAAGCCAAGGTAGGTTAGCATGAAACAATTTATGACTATATTTATTCTTTTACTCCTATACCTCCTTTCTTGCTGGATTACATTTCAACTAAGGGATATCGCTGTACTAGATAGTTCTGGCAGAGGACACTATATTCAATATCATCTATTCTATGAGAAATTCACTTTTTTTAATGAGGAAACCAAAGTCGCATACGAGAGGGTTCTTCCGAATCTTGATAGATTATTCATCTTATTCTTAGCCGTCATTTACTTTGTAGTTAGATTAATTCGATTAATCCCTCTAAATATAAGTAAGTAATAACGATCCATTTATATTTATATCTATTTAATAAAGTGAGAGAGAAGGTGCTTAAATGGCAGAAAGAAGATGGGGTATTGTCAAATGGTTCAAAGAAGATCAAGGTTACGGACGGATCATGCTAGACGGGCAGGACGGTAACCATGTTTTTGTTCACTTTAGCGAAATACTACCTCACCCTATTAGGTTACCGAACGGCTTTCGATTTCTTAAAGAGGGCCAAAAAGTTGCATTCGACCTATTCGAATACCCGAGTATAGCTGATTCCCAACGAATGACCGCTAAGAATGTGGAAGTTTTAGAGGATTGAAGGAATCGGGACCACTTTGGATTTGAATTATAGATATGAGATTATAGGGGTGAAAAAAACGCCAGTGACCTTAACCAGGTAACCGGCGTTTCATATTAGCGTTTCGGCATCTTGCTCTCATCCATGTACAGCAGGTTCCAGCGGTGACCATCCAGGTCGGCGAATCCTGCGCCGTACATCCAGCCGTCAATTTCACTCGGCTTGCCAAAGATGTGTCCTCCGGCTAACTCTACTTTTTGAATAAAGGCATCTACTTCTTCTCTACTCTCAGCCCCAATGGAAAAGATCACCTCTGCACTATGGGAAGTATCCACGGCTCTTGCACCTGTAAACTTCTCAAACGTCGCATCCGGGAACAGCATAATCGTTGTCCCGCCTATAACAAGCCGGGCTCTCTCGTTACCCACACTCGCCGCCTGGAATCCAATCTCATTGAAAAAAGCAGTTGACCTCTCGACATCTTTAACCGGCACATTAATCCAGATCTCCTGTGACATAGCTTCAGCTCCCTGGGATATATTCTCAACTACTCCTACTATACTCTACTTCTGGCGGCTTAAGCGAATATCTGTCATGCATTCTAGGTTTCCTTAACTTATATACATATCTGCTCCAGCAACGTATTACCTTCATATTGATTTAGCAGCTCTTTGGCCCGCATCCTGAAGCCGGAACTGTTGGACCGCAGCACCCTGTTGCTGCTTGAACGGAAATACTACGCTTCTTGGAGACTGAACAAACCCCAGTCTGAGGAAGCTTCAGCTTGACCTCGCGGGCAGCCACGAAGTCTCCGGCAAGAGCAGCTACAACGCTTCTAACCTGTTCATAACCTGTGGCAAGTAGAAAGGTTGGAGCACGCCCATAACTTTTAGCTCCTACGATGTACAGATTCTTTTCAGGTTGCTGTAATTCTGCTTCACCATGTGGCCGAACCGTCCCACAGCTATGAATGTTAGGGTCAATGAGATTCGCTAACTGAGGAACACATTCAATCGCCGAATCCGTAGTATATCTAAGCTCACTTAGGAAGGAGAAGTCAGGCCGCGAGCCGGTAGCCACAATAATTTCGTCCAGGTGAGGGATCTCAGCTTGCTCTCCGCTTTGTTGCCCTATAAGAGTAAGCTTCCGGGTGCCATGATCTTGTCTAACTTCTTGAACAAGAAAAGGGGTATGAACTTCCACCTTACCCTCATGAACAAATCTATTGGCCTTCAATCCGAGTTCGCCGCGTGCCAGCAGACCGTCATTTTCGCCTCCCCCGAAGGCTTCATCCACTTGCTGCTTTCTTAAGATCCAATGGATTTGGGTTTGTGCCTCATGCTGCTGCAACTGGTGAAGAAGAATAAGTGATTGGATCGCAGAATGGCCGCTGCCGATGACAGCCACATTTTTGCCAGCATATTTCCTATAATCCGCATCCAAGATATCCGGTATGCCATAACGAATATGTTCCCCATATTTAAGTTCCCCACTGGAAATCTTTCCGCTTGCCGTCATGGGATTGGAAGATAACCAGGTGCCGGTTGCATCAATGACCGCTGAAGCTTCGACTTTTCCAGTCATTCCATCTTGATTATACTCCAGGATAAAAGGAGCCTTTTCTCTGCCGAGTGTCTTCATTTTGTCCATGTCTTTCCGGTACACAGCCGTAACTTCAGCGTTCAAAAATAGATTTGGCTTAATGGAACCTAATTGAGATAGGGGTTTCAAATAGAGCTCCACCAAATCATGCCCCGTCGGTAGATCGTTCGGATTAGGGGCTATCCAGCCGCTTTCTAATAGCAGTTCCTTGGCAGCCGGATCTATATTAAACTCCCAGGTGGAGAACATGCGAACATGTTTCCAGCTTAAGACGGAGGCTCCCACGTTTGGCCCCTTTTCAAATAAAACAAAAGGCAAGTTTCTTTGTACAAGCTGTGCTGCAGCAGCTAGGGCTACAGGTCCACCACCCACAATGGCTACTGGTAATTGATTGTTCATATCTTATTCCCTCCAAAATTTTAAATTATTTGCATATTGCAACTATTGTACAAAAGCTATCACCCCTTGATGGGGCGGCAGCAGTTACCTGACTTCGACATCGCTTCATTCATCAGCCTAATGGACTTGAGGACCATTTGATGTTCCTCTTCACTCATATAAGAGAAGACTTCATCCAAGTATGCTTGCATTTGCTGATCAATAGTGGTTGCTACATATTTCCCTTCAGTTGTTAGGGATAAGGTAAATACACGACGATCAGATGGATCCATTGTTTTCTGAATCAAGTTCATTCGAACTAGAGACTGAACCTGGCGGCTAAATGTCGTAATATCCGCCCCCAGAATGTCAGCCACTTGCTGCATAGAAGGATGATGCTGACGATCTACCTCATACAAAATATGGCTTTGAACAGGGGAGATATCACAACCCCCTACACTGCAGCAATTCTTATTGAGCAAGCCGAAGCGACGGGTCATAATTTGAAACAGTTCGCGCGCGTTCTCCAAAGTATGTCACCTCTTGGATATAGTTATAACGTATTTATTTGCAGTTTGCAAGTAAATACAGGCGAGTACGCATGCATAACGGCTAGACCCCACTGACCTCCTAACCCGAAGAGCATGAAGAGCCCCTTCTCTTTATGCTCTTTTTACGTTTTTACACCGGCTAGACGAATTACATACATTCCGCGAATATAACAACACTAGAATAGATCTAATCCATCGACTGAGGTCGATTATTTTATTCTGGAAGGGGTTTCTTAACTTATGTCCTCGTCAAAAAAATGGCTTATCACCGCAATCGCCGCTCTCTCGGTTGGAAGCGCCTCCGCACTGTCCTCCACAGCCCAAGCTGCAGAACTTTCGTATATGCTAAATGGACAGAACACAACAATCAGTACATATGAAGATTGGAATGCCGCTCACACGAGTGTTACCTTGACCATTAAGCCCAAGCTTACTGGCAAATACACGCTCAGCCAGCCGGATCTGGCCCCAGGAATCAAGTTCGGGATTGGCTCCTCCCTTGCCCATATTCCGGGTGATCCGGACGATATTTTCTATACGACGGCAGACCGTGGTCCTAATGGGGAAATTGATGTGAACGGCACCACACGCCGCACTTTCCCGCTGCCGAACTATACGCCTACCATTTACAAAATCCAGCTGGTTCAAGGCCAGATCAAGGTTCTGGACACCATCCCGCTGAAGATTAACGGCAAAGATCCGGTTACCGGCTCGAACCTCATTACCGGGCTGCCGAACCTTAAGTCACGGGATGAAGTTCCTTACGACAAAGCCGCAGCAAATGTCATTTCTTATGATCCGTATGGACTGGATGTGGAAGGCCTCGCCTACAATCCGAAGGATGATACATTCTGGATCTCCGATGAGTACGGCCCTTATCTGGTACAGGTCAAAAGAGACGGCACCCTGCTGCAGCGTCTGGCTCCCAAGGGCATCAGCTCCGAGCTGAATACGCCTGAACTCCCGCTAAAGGATGTGCTTCCAGCCGCTTACCTCACCCGCCGTCAGAACCGGGGAGCGGAAGCCGTAGGCATTACCCCGGATGGAAAATGGTTATTCATGGCGATGCAGAGCCCGCTTCGAAATCCGGACAAGAATGTCGACAATTCACGCGCACTTCGAATTCTCAAGCTTGACCTGGCCACACTTCAGCCAGTTGCCGAGTATGCTTACATGGCAGAAGACGCCAAGCAGTTCAAGGATTTGAAGCAGTCGGACATTGTCATCTCCGATTTGAACGTCATTAATGAGAACACGCTGCTGATTGATGAGCGTGACAAGAACGCGGGCGACAAAGCCCAGCTCAAGCGAATTTACCAGATCGACCTGTCCAAGGCGACCAATATCCTCGGCAAGTATGACGATGCCGCCAAAGCCGGGAAGACGCTGGAGCAGCTCAGCACGGAAGAATTCGATAAGGCCGGCATTGTCCCTCCTAGCAAGAGAACAATTCTGGATGTGGTAGAGCTAAAGTATCCGAACGAGAAAGTCGAAGGCATCTCTCTGGTGAACGGTCATACCCTGGTCATCGTCAACGACAATGATTTTGGTGTAGACCGGCTGGACTCCAAGGAGAACGGGACGGACCTGTGGACCTTTGAACTGCCTTATGTTTTGAAGTAAGACCCTTGGGGCTGGCAGGAAAATAGACAACTTAACCAAGAGGACAGCCTTGAATTGGCTGTCCTCTTGGCATTGTATTCAACTATTTTGTTGTTGCTCCATTAAGTTCTGACATTCCTCTTGGAATTCACGTGGGTTATCCAAGAATAGATACACCTGATCAACGATTTGCCGTTTTCCGAACAAATGAATAACCGTAATCTTGCTTTTCAAACGTACAAGCACATTGGGTTCTATGATAAGAGGCGTGATGGATGTTTTCAGGTCCTTTTGTGCCAATCCCCCAGATTTAATCACAGAGACAGATTCAATATTATCTATGTCAATATACGATGACATTTGAATGCCATACTGAAGTCTTATGTCTTGTTGTGACACTAAAATCGGGTTTAAGCACATAGCCCGGTAATCCGCAATGAATAAAATAATAATATATATATTTCCTAATGAAAGCACCCAGGCAGCGATATGTGACCATTGCATAATAAGAAGATGAATACACGCACCTTCAATTAGCAGGACCTTGGATAATATCAATATGGTTATAAGCCAGCTTGACTTTGTATGATAACTGAATGAAGTAGTACCATTTCGTAAATAGGGCTTTTTCCCCCAAGACAATAGCGCGTAATAGAAGACGGAGGCATCATGAACAAGTAAAGATGTTATTTTGGAGCTGTTGAATATGGCTTCAAGACTTCTCCGCAACGTTTCTATCGGATGGGAACCCGCTGTAAAATTCCGTCTGAAATTAATTGCGATTTGGTAGATTTTAAATATCTCATAACATAGAAACGTAAGCTCCATGGGTATAAGGGTATATTTTACAATGTCCAGTGTTCCTTGACTTGTGTGAGGCAGCGTCAACGCTAAAGCGATATAACCTATAAGTGCGTAGGGAAGAACCGCTATGATTTTTTTGTTTCGTTGTCGATAGATAAGGAAGTAAAGTAACAAGGGAATTACAACAACAAAATCTAACGTAACTCCAATCGACAGCAGTTGGTCATTTTCTTTAGCCAGTACAGACTTAACAACAACGAGGTCAAACAGAATTATAAACAAGCTTACACCAATAAAATAACTCATATTATTCCTAAAAAGCTTGGACATCATTTAGAAGCTCCTCCCCCTACATATCTAAATCTAATATAGGACAATTTGGTAATTTTTCCAAATCGTAAAAAAACGGCCCCCCATTTAGGAGGCCGCTTGTGGTATGTCAATGAAGCACCGACGGATCCAGCAGCTGATCCACTTCCCGCAGCAGCTCTGCAGACAATTCATGCAGCGCATGAATATCCAGTGCGTCGTTATAGATCGCGGTAATCAGATCCCGGGTGTCCTTGGCCCCCTCCAAGAGAGCAATGGCCTCTTTCATCGAACTGGTATACCGGTCCTTGATCCCGGAAATTTCGTCTGCGTACTTCTCATCCGTACCGTCTGCAATGGCCAGCTTGTAGACATCGAGAATCGAATCCCCCTTGCGGGCAGGGAAATGCTCATGCGGAGCGGTACTGTCGAAGATTGCTAGACTGAGATCCGGGAAGATCAGCATATCCAGACTGTTCGGATCGAATCCGCAGTGATAGATCTCGGTCCGGATGCCGCAGCTTTGGGCCTCTGCGGCAAGCTTCTTGAACAGGGTGGATTTGCCGGAACCCGGGCGTCCTTTTACAAAAATACGAGTGTTCAGATCCCTCGTCAGGTTCGGGACATAATCAATGGCTCCCTGCCAGGTCGCGGCGCCCAGGAATCGATGAACCACCTTCACCTGTTGCGTATCGGCTTCACGCGGCACACTAGGAATAAGATATTCCTCGGTGAGCTGAGCCGCGATCTGATCCGCAGCCCCCCGGTCCAGATTGTCGATATAGAACTTCTCCCATTCATCGTGAATCAGCAGAGTCTTGTGGAAAGTAGCATAGGCCAGCTTATAGATGGCGCTGATCTGCTGATCCAACTCCTCAATCTCATCAGCGGAAGCGCCCAGGACTTCCTTATCCAGTACTTTTTCCAGATCGACATAGCGAATCTCCGTACCTTCCAGCACCGGATCGGCTCCCCATGCATTTCCGTCCACGACTCCGATACGTGCATCTTCCAGGATCACGCCCTCCAGCAGCCGGCTGTCCAGAGGTTGATGAATATAGTGCACGCTCCAGCCTCTGCTGCTCCAGGCAGCCGCCAGCTCCTGCAGCACCCTTGCACTCCCTGCCCCCGCACGTCCACCCAGCACGAATACCGTGTCTAGCCCGGCCAGCACCGAATCGAACAACGTATATAATCCAGCAGCCGTATTGCCGCGCGCAAAATAATGCTTTTCCCGTTCCGCCATGAAGTTAACACGCTCCTTTGAATGTCTGAAGAAAATGCTTACACTCTAGGTTATGCGCGGCAGCAAGTCTGGTTGAACGCCTAATTTGAATAAAATTATTAAGAAGGTCACTGCCCGCCCCGGCCGCGATAGCTTCTCGGCGAGATGCCGGTAATTCTTTTGAATACTCGGGAGAAATAGAACGTATCTTTGTAACCAAGCGCCTCTCCAATCTCCTTGACGGACAGCTCTGTATTGAGCAGGATGTTCTTCGCTTCCCCGATCTTGAGCTGGTGAATGTACTCATTCAGGGGAAAACCCGTGTAGTCATGGATGATTCTGCGCAGGGTGGAGACGGAAATATGGTGTCTGGCCGCCAGTTCCGCTGGCTCATGCATAGTGTGCAGAGACTCTGCCAGGTCCTCAATCACCTTGAGCACCAGACCTCCACGGCCGCTCTCCTGAACACGGTCCGGCTGGGTGACAAGCTCATACATGAACGCCTCGATCCTCATGGCGGCACGGTCTAGATTACTTGGAACTCCGCTGTCAATGAGCATAAACGTCATCTCCATCTTGTGAATGAACTTCTCATCCATGACCGCTGTTTTTACCAGAGATGGATCGGGGAGCCAGCTTTCAAGCCATTCCGCAACCCTGCTGCCCTCCACCGTAAAATAATACTCATCCCAGAACCCGTCCTTCTCAGGACCATAGTTAAACACGGCTCCCGGGTATAGACAGAACCAGCTTCCTGCCTCAACCCGCTGAGGCTCGCCGCCGTCCACTTGATAATAGCCGCTGCCCTTCGTAATCATGGCGAACGCCCAATAATTGAACTTTGCTTCCCTCCGCTGGAGCGTTCTGCCAGGCAAATGTCCGGCGTTGATGACCGCAATCGACTTCAGCTTTCTTTTGCTTGCTTCAACAGCTGGATTGAAGATCCGTATCGGATCGGAACTGATCATATAATCCAGATATTTTGTCATCCTGCACATTCTCCCCCATCTACCAGCTGTGCTACATTGAATTCAATGAACATATATAACATATCCGTGCTTACTATAACCCCATTGTACCAGACCCCTCACGGATCATGAAAGGATGGAAGATCACATATGAGCGAACTCAAAATCGGTCTTATCGGCAACGGCTCCATTTCCGAATGTCACCTATCCGCTTATCAGGCCAACCCGAAAGTCAAGCTGTGGGCGATCAGCGATCTGAATGAACAGAGGGCCCAGGAGACAGCCAAGAAATACGGCATTCCTCATGTATATACGGATTACCACGACCTGCTTGCGAACGCGGAGGTGGATGCCGTCAGCATCTGCACCTGGAACAACACTCATGCAGAGATCAGCATTGCCGCTCTGGAAGCCGGCAAGGATGTGCTCTGTGAGAAGCCACTGTGCAAGACTGTAGATGAGGCGCTCAGGATCGAAGAAGCGGTTCAGCGTACCGGAAGATTGCTCCAGGTCGGCTATGTCCGCCGACACGCCTCCAACATTGGGGTGCTGAAGAAGTTTATCGATGCCGGGGACCTCGGCGAAATTTACTATGCCAAAGCCAGCATCATCCGGCGTCTCGGCAATCCGGGCGGCTGGTTCGCGGACAAGGAGCGTTCCGGAGGCGGGCCGCTGATCGACATCGGAGTCCATGTCATAGATCTGTGCTGGTACCTTATGGGCAGACCCAAAGTGAAATCTGTCAGCGGAAATACGTACAACAAGCTCGGCAACCGCTCCCATATTGAGAACTTCAGCTTCTATCAGGCGGCGGACTACGATGCTTCCTTGAACACCGTTGAGGATATGGCGAACGCTCTGGTGAGGTTCGAGAACGGCGCCTCCCTGATGGTCGATGTCAGCTTCTCGCTGCACGCCAAGATGAACTCAGCCCATGTGAATATTTACGGGGATAAGGGCGGAGCGGAGATTGAACCGGCACTCTCCATTGTGACGGAGAAGCATAACACGATCATCAATATTGAGCCGCAGATTAGCGAGCCTGGTTTCAACTTCCAAGAGGCTTTTGATAACGAGATCAACCACTTTGTCGATGCCTGTCTTGGCCTCATCGAGACGAACAGCCCGGTGGAAGACGGCGTAGAGATGATCAAAATCCTGAACGCAATCTATCAATCGGCGGAGGAAGGCCGGGAGATCCATTTCGAATAACGAGGAGGCTCTGTAGAGATGAAGCTTACCAATAAAATCGGCGTAATTGTTGACAGCTTTGGCGTAGGGGTTAGAGATGGCTTGGTAAAAGCTAAGGAAGTGGGCGCAGATGGCGTCCAAATTTATGCCGTATCCGGCGAGATGGACCCTGCCCACTTAAGCGGGACGCAGCGCAGAGAGCTGCGCAGCTATATTGAGGGCCTCGGGCTGGAAGTCTCCGCCCTGTGCGGAGACCTGGCCGGTCACGGCTTCCAGGATGCCGAGGCGAATCCGGCGAAGATCGAGAAGTCCAAGCGGATTCTGGATCTTGCCGCTGAGCTGGGAACCAACGTGGTAACGACACACATCGGCATCGTCCCGGACGATACGGGGAGCCGTATCTATGACTCGATGCAGCGGGCTTGCGAGGAGCTTGGCGTGTATGCCAAGAGCATGAACGCTTATTTTGCGATCGAGACGGGGCCTGAGCGGGCTGCCCATCTGAAAAGCTTCCTGGATACGCTCAGTACCAATGGTGTGTCCGTGAACTTCGACCCGGCGAACATGGTGATGGTGACCGGAGACGATCCGATCGCGGGGGTGGAGCTGCTGCGGGACTTCCTTGTGCACACCCATGTAAAGGACGGGAAGCGTCTGCGCCCCGTCGATCCAAGAGATGTGTACGGCTATCTGGGATACGGAAAGATGGATCATGAGAAAATCGCCGAGATGGCGGCCTCCGGCGCGGCCTTCGAGGAGGTTCCGCTTGGCCAGGGCCAAGTGGATTTTCCCGCTTATTTCGCGGCACTTCAGAGAATCGGGTATACCGGATACCTGACGATTGAACGGGAAGTTGGAGCAAATCCAGAGGAAGACATCCGCCAGGCGGTAGCTTTTATCAAATCATTCAAGGAGCAATAGCCATGAAACTGGGAATTAGTTCGTACAGCTTGTATCAGGCGTTGGCCGCGGGGGAGATGGACATCCTCGAGGTTATGGAATGGACCCGCAGCATTGGCGCGGAGCATATCGAGATCGTTCCGATTGGGTATGACTTTAACGAGAATCCTGAACTGGAAGATCAGATCCGTGAGAAGGCATCGGCTTTGCAGCTGGACATTTCCAACTACGCGATCGGCGCTAATTTCATTACAGATACCGAGGAGGAGTACGAAGCTGAGATTCAGCGGATCATCTCCGAAGTGGACCGGGTTTACCGGCTGGGCGCCCGGCTCATGCGCCACGATGTGGCCTCAAGAAAGGACACATCCATCCTGCGTTTTAATCAGGATCTGGAGCGGATCGCCCGTGCCTGCCAGCGGATTGCGTATTATGCGAAACAGTATGGGATTATCACTAGTGTCGAGAACCACGGGTACTACGTGCAGGCCAGTGACCGTGTACAAGCGCTCATTCACGCTGTAGATCGGCCTAACTTCAAGACTACGCTGGATGTGGGCAATTTCGTGTGTGTGGACGAGAATCCAGTTACGGCCGTTCGCAGCAATATCCCTTACGCCTCCATGGTTCACGTGAAGGACTTCTACATTCGTCCCGGTTCCCGCAACCCCGGTGAAGGCTGGTTCCGAAGTGCTGGAGGAGCTTACCTGCGCGGGGCGATTGCCGGTCAAGGAGATCTGGATCTGTATGAGATTCTGCGAATCGTGAAGAGCTCCGGCTACGACGGCTACATCTCGATTGAGTATGAAGGCATGGAGGATTGCCGCACAGGAACCCGGATTGCTTTTGAGAATGTGGCGCGGATCTGGAACGAGGTTTAAATACGGACATTTCTCATTTTTCCTCCTATATAAAATGGACTGAAGATTGCTGTAGGTCAGGACTAGCAGCAACTCCGGTGAAGGTTTGGTCTTCCGTCCGCTGTTATCTCCAGATTTCTCTTTATTAACCGCTTATAGCGGATGAAATCTGGAGATAAAGGCGAGCGCTGACGCTCCTTCAGTTCCAAACTTCCCCTCCGTTGCCCTCTCCTCCTTATACAACTTCTCAGTTCACTTTATTTATTGAATATTTTACCAGAAGTGTATACGATGAATTCTGTATTTACACTGCATTCAATTTAGGAGGAAAAGATGAGAAAAAAGAGTATTTTCGTCATACTAACCTTACTTATTCTGACCCTATCCACGGTCACAGCGGTACAAGCTTACAAGGATGGGCGAATTAAAATCCTCTGGAACGGAAACACCGAACTGGTTCCATCGGAGAACGATGCCCCTCTTACCAAGAATGATCGGATCTATGTTCCCGCCTATCTGCTCCGGCAAGCCAACTTCTCGGTTCAATTGACCAATCAGACCCTCACGATCAGGGACAACAGATTCAAGTATCTAACTAACCTCAGCATATTAGACCGACTTCAGAGAGACTTTACGAGCAGCTATAATGAGTTTGATGAGGAATCGTTGAACATTCTGGGCAAAATTCTTCTTAAAGAGCCTGTTAATACAACAAAGCTTCAGGAGTCGGTAGACGCGGTGGACAAAGCCATTAACAGTTTTGATGAACTCCACCTTGCCTACATTGTTGATAGACCGGATGAAATTTTTACATTCGCAGGAGAACGCGCTGAGAATTCCAAGCTAGCCGCCCAAAAGTTAATCAGCTACATCAAGAGCAATGATCCTAATGATTTGAAAGAGTTTTTGGCGTACAAGGACAAGGCTAATGAGGCTAATTCTCGCACCAAAATTGCGGTGGGTCAGTATTTCAATAGGAGCCTGGAAAAAACATTGCATTAAGAAAAAATTGTATACTTAAGGGGGACGGGCTATTTAGGAGGAGTTAATCTATGCAAAAATCTACGGTGATTACTCTATCACTCGGTGCTGCCGTGATTATGGCCAGCATCATCGGATTTGAATTACAAAAGGACAGAGTAGTTAAAGAGACAGTTCCTGTTGCTAATGAGGCTCAGAAGATAGTTGATTTTCAAAAAGAAGTCATCCCCATAGTAGAATCAGCAATTAAGCAGGAATATGCTAATAAACCCAACCTTTTTCCGAAGCAGGCCGATTATTACTATGATAATGCGGATGTTAACAGCCCTAAGGTTGTTTTTATCACTTATCAAGAGAACGCCAAAGAAATTAGATCCGTCTTAAAGGTTCTCAAAGAAAGACTAGGAAGTAAGCTGGTCGTACGCAAAGGCAAGGTTAACCCGGAGATTCTTCGCAATCTGTATCCAAAAGTCGCTGACTATGTTAATTCTATCTCAGATAAGAACTCTTCATATTCCATAGGTATAGATGTGCCTAGTGAAAGAATCATGGTCAGGGGGCAGTTGTCAGACAAGCAAGCTGCTGACATCAAACAGAAATATGGCGAGTATGTAAATGTTATTGTGGATGATAGAAATAATATTCCTGTTAATCGATGAATGTTGTTATAGTTGTATGTTATATTAAATTTCCTTCTAAAAAGTGAAAAAGCCCGCGCTTGTCGCGGACTTCATTCACCGAAAGTGCTTGTCGCATGACATAGAATATTATTGTCCATGAAAAATAACATTGCAATTCACTCTTTCAACTCATCAATTCTCCACTTCATAGCTTTACTGAGCCCCTCTGCTGCTGCCAGAGTTACATATTTATCCTTACTGGTCTCCCAAGCTTCCTTCAGGATGGGCACAGCCTCCATCTTAGAGGAATCGTTCATAATTAGAGCCCATGCAGCCCAAAATTTGGCCAATGGATTATCTGATTGCAAACATTGTTCTAGAGCTTGCACAGCCTCGTTACCGATCTTTATTAAAGCCAAAGCGGCTGACATTCGAGCTTCTTTATTATTATCATGCAGAAGTTGGATTAGGTCCGGGATTGCTTGATCCGCAATGGGTCCAATTTCTCCCAAAACAACAGCCGATACTGCCCTCACAATATCATCGTCCTCTTTCAACGCTTTTATGAGAACAGGAACTGAGGACTCCCCCGACTTCACTAAGGCATGGAATGCAGGCCACATGGTCTCCCTTTTTGCAAGTTCATTTACATGAATTTTCAATTCACTTGTCTGGTTTTTGTTCACAAGCTCATCACTCATAACTTTGTCAGCCCCTCTACTTTTATTACTAGCATTAGGTAGCTTACTTACACCAGCACGACTTCCTTTTTTATAATTATTATACATTTAATCCCATAACCCATTTTTCATTCTTAAGTCCAGGTCGTTTGCTGTTTCAATCTAAATGGATTCGTTGTTACTCCTTTTGGCTGCAAAGAACTTATTCAGCATTTTCTGCACTTCCTCTGCACTTCTCAGAACTATGAAATTACCGACTTCATCATAGGTATGATGTCCCTTGAATGCGTCGGGCATATCATTATACTGCTGCTCCTCCTGCATAAACGCCTGCTCAAAACATGCATAACCATACTTCTTGATTAAATACGGAAGTCCGCAGGCAGAGCGTAGAAATTCATATTCCTGATAGTTGTAAGGGGTATGTTCCGGTCTTTTCATCAACAGTTTCGTGAAGTGCTTCATAGTCCGCTCAATTTCAGGCTCTGTGGCATAATTTGCGAGACCACGAACAGCTTTCAGCTTCATGTCCAGATATCGTTCTTTTTTATAGGCATCCTGGAAAAATGGCCCCAGCCCCAGCTCAGGATTCGATAAATGCATGAAACAGCCGAGTATTTGGTTTCGTAGTGCCATGTCTTTTAGCTTGAAATAAATATCTCTCAGAACATTAGCATCCTCGGCTGTTATATGACGATAATCCAAGGCATTTACTGCTTGCCTGAACTTTAAATTTCTCTCAGAGACAGCAGCTGTCCTCAAGTATTCCATGGCCTCTTCATGGGTTTGCTGCATTAAGTATTCCCTCCCTCGGCATATCGGAGTGGATTTAAGTTATGTAATGTCCGCTCGCTATATTATAACTCCTTTTGTGAATTCGGCGGGGATAGGATTAGCAAAAGACTGCCCTGTCATATTAAATGACTGAAGGCAGTCTTTCTTTTTCTACAGACTAGTTAGTAGATATGCATGATGCTCTATCTATGAATCCCGAGAGTAAGAATCTCGCAAGGCCCCGCCAGTATAGTAAGGCCGTCAGCCGAATTGCTGGTAGACGGCGGATTCGCCTCTTCCAGAATGGTGGTCTTGTAGATGTACTCGCACGGAAGCCCGGATTCCAGGGTGAGCTCCGCCTCAACTCTGCTCATGTTGAACCAGCGAAGCAGCAGGTCTTTGGTGTCTGGGTTCATTTTTAGCGAAGAAAAAGCCAGCTGCGGGGCCTCCCACTTAAACGGCGCGTACACTGGGGATATCGTTCCCGAATGCACCCCGGTCTGACATACCGTCCATGGGATCTGGAACTGATACGCCTCGGCATAAGCACCGGATTCGATTCCATCTCCACTGTGGGGAATAAGCTCCATATGCATGGTGATCTCTCCCGGGCATTGAGCCTCCGGCGTTGGGAAAAGCCCCCAATCGCCAAGCTCGCCAACGGCGCGCAGCAGCGTGATCGCTGTCGTATTTCGTCCATCGCGAAGCACTTCATATTCATTCAGGCCGAGGTTCGCCACGGTAAGTCCGGCCATTCCATCACTAACATCCACGAAGCACTGCTGATGCTGGGTATTGCTCGGGTTCTCCCACTCTGGAGCTGGTTCGTTGTCCCGCTGCGGAATTTCGAACATGGAATCCACATGGTGTACCGCCGTATCCAGATCTGTCGGGAACAGCGCCCTGACTCGGTGATCCTTTGCCGTATTATCGATCTTTGTCTCGATATGCAGCCCTCGGCCCTCACGTTCCAAACTCAGTACGGTACGAAGTCCCAGGGTTACGGTATCCCGGCTTCGCTGCGCTTGCCGCTCCGGATAATAGACCAGCGCCCGCTGCTCCTCATCCAGCTTAGCATCTGCAGACGCGGGAATTTCCCACTCATGCTTAATTTCTACCTTGGCACGGTAGGGGGTATCCTCCAGAATGGCGATCTCGGCCGCGAGTCCCTTGGTCGTCAGCGCCTGCTCTCCCTCCGGTTGTTTGTACATATATTCGTTCCCGATATCTCCGGTATTCTCATACACTCCCAGATCCTTATAGATTTTACCGCTTGTCTTGTCCTGTAGTGAAAAAGAACCGTCCTCGGCAATTTCAACCTTAAGCAAATCATTCTCCAAGATGCGATCTCCTCGGATCAGGGAATCAGGCTGATTGTCATCTGGCTCCGTAGCCACAGCTGCAGCCGCCGTCCTGCCCTGCTGGCGCACCCATGCGTAAGATCTCAGACCTAGCGCGGGTACGTGCTGTGCTTCGAACGTTAATCTTACCCGGCGGCACATATACGGCTGACGGAACTGATCATCCGGGAGGTCATAGCCGAAGAGCAGGCCCAGATCCTGGACCGTGCATGCCACTTCCCTACCCTCTGTATCTACCAGCAAGCGGCCGGACAGGTCGACAGCCTTCATCCGCGCTGAGCTCTCCTCTAGCGTGTAGCCCTCCCGCAAATACAAGCGTTCCGCATCCAGCTCCACACTAATCACACCTGTGCGGCTCCAGCCGCTGGTATTCATCACGATCAGCGGAAGCGGAGCTTCCCCGTAGGTGGAGAAAACTGAGGTGTCGACCTCGTCTGCGATCACTTTCTTGCTGTCCTCTATAATCGTCTCCGCCACGTGACGGCTCTTCTCGAAGCGGGTCACCATCTCACGATGCACTTCATCCACACTGCATCCGCAGATGCTGTCATGGGGATGGTTCTGCATCAGTGTCTTCCATGCATAAGTGAAAAGGTGATGCGGGTAGTCCCGGCCCAGCACATGGGCCAGGGCGGCCAGCGGCTCGGCTGCTTTTTCGAGTATCGCCTGCCCCTTCTGGTTCATCTGCTTCAAATAGACCCGGGCGGATGCCGTATTCACGAGTGTGCCCCACCCGTCCGTGCGCTGGCTTCTCAGCTCACCATGTACCGTAGACAGACTGCTCCGGTCCAGCGCCCCTTCAATGGCCTTGAGATAGTCCGGAAAATTGGAATGGATGAACTCTGTGTCCGGATAAAGCTCCCGGGCCGTCCTGATCGCCTCTGGAAGATCCAGCTGCACCGGCTGATGATCACAGCCGTTCATGAACAGCAGCTCGCCGGTGGACGCATACTTCTCAGCATCGGCCAGCTTCCGTTCCCAGAATTGTTTTGCTCCGGCTTCATCTACAGGCACTTCGTTCCCGTTCGAATACCAGTTGGCGAATAGGATGCCGAGCACCTTAGAGCCATCCGGTCCTTCCCAGATCAGTTCCGAGAAGGAGGACTCATATCCCCCGTCGGACACGGTATTATTGAAGCCAGTTGGCTTCACGCCCCGGCCGAAGAAAGCGTTCGTAATGCCCGCCTGCCGCATCAGCTGCGGGGTCTGGCCGACCAGTCCAAAGGTGTCCGGGAAGTATCCGATCTTCGCCGGCTCCCCGTATCTATAAGCATCCTGATGCCCAATCTGCATATTGCGGACATTGGCTTCACCGCTCGTAAGGAACGCATCCTGCAAAATATACCAAGGCCCAATGATCAAACGCCCTGCAGTAATATGCTTTTGCAGGCGATTCAAGTTCTCCGGGCGAACCTGCAGATAGTCCTCAAGAATAATCGTCTGACCATCCAGGTAAAAGCTCTTGAATTCACTATCCCCATCCAGCTTATCCAGCAGCGTATCTATCAGCTGAACAAGACGGACATGGTGCTTCTCATAGGGCAGATACCACTCCCGGTCCCAATGGGTGTGGGAGATAATATGGGCTGATCTTTTTGGCATGGGTTGTTTTTCCTCCTTGTGTTTCGATCCCTCCCAAACCCTCCCTTAGCCAAGGGAGGGCCCCAAGGGCTCTGCCCTCTGGACACCCTGGGTTTTGGTGGAGAGAGCTGGAATTGGGTGCACCCGAGTTGCGTGTGGGAGCGTGGAGCCGCTTGTCGTCCCCCTTTGGGGGACACGCTCTACCGGTGCGCTCCTGCCCGGACTGAGGTACGGTGTGCTATGAGCCGCTTGCCGTCTCCTTTGGAGACCCGCTTTAGGCTTGAGCAAAGAGCTCAGGAGGCTCCCCCCGGCTTAATCTCGCCGGGGTCGAGCTGGCCTTCGGCGGGGGTGACTGCGACTGCCTGCTTGGAGGCGCTGTCCCTGCGGGATTCGCTTACCTCTGGTGCGTGGCTTGGGTTACTTGGCCTGCCCCTTCCTCGTCGGCGGGGCGGGGTTGGGCGGGTTGCCTTCGACTGCCTGCTTGGAGGCGCTGTCCCTGCGGGATGCGCTTACCTTGGGTGCATGGCTTGGGTTACCTGGCCTGCCTCTACCTCGTCGGCGGGGCGGAGTTGGGCCGGTTTGCCTGCGACTGCCTGCTTGGTGGCGCTGTCCCTGCGGGATGCGCTTACCTTGAGTGCATGACTTGAGTTACCTGGCCTGCCCCTTCCTCGCCGGCGGGGCGGGGTTGGGCGCAGTTGCCTTCGACTGCCTGCCTGGAGACGCTGTCCCTGCGGGATGCGCTTACCTTGGGTGCATGTTCTGGGCTTGACCGGCGGGGCTCTCCGGCTTCATCCCCAGAGGGGTGAGCTCACTTTCGGCGGGTGCCTGCTGCTGCCTGCTGGGTGAACCTGCGGGATTCGCCTAAGCTTCGCGCGTGACTGTCACCTCGACCTCATGCGGTCGGTAGGTGCCAAGCAGGACGCCGCTCTTATCCGCGGCGAAGAGGACCGAGCGTTCCTGTTCGAGCAGGAACGCATAAGTGCAGCCGCTGCTCGGGTCTCTGACCTCGATGTTCGTGTCCAGCGCATACTCGGACACGAACACGAATAGCGAGCCCTCGGCGAAGCTGAGCTTCCGGCCGTAGACGCCGGGAAGCTCACCCCCGCGCAGCCACTCGAGGTCGCTGCGGACCCCAGCGGCCTCGGCGGCGTAGCGGTACAGCGCAGCTGTTGTGCTGCTGCGCTCGCTAAGTTCGGCCGGCAGCGGGCTCCAGATGAGCCGGCCGCGCCCCATGGCCATGTTCACGACCGAAGAAGCTCCGCTGGAGCCTCCTTCGGCTGATCCGTGAACGGGCACCTCTTTGGCCACCTCGGCAATTCGCCGGTGGCCGAACGAGACCGGCAGCGCTTGACCCTGCAGGACAAGCGCTTCTTCCCGCAGCACGTTGCGCAGCTCGTGCGGGCCAAGTACACTCGCCAGGCGATCCGATGGCCGCCAGTAGGCGTCAAGCCCGATTGGGCCGGTGACGAGCAGCACCGCCCCCGTCTCGCTGACGATGTCGATCAGCTGATCCATGGCCGCATCGTCAAAGTTATGGGCGCTCGGCAGCAGGATCAACTTGGCCGGATTATCCTGAAGGTCATCCAGGTGGTATTCCGAAGCGCCCCGGAAAGGCAGCTTCAAATCATAAGCAAGAATACGCGTTAGCCGGGTGGTCGCCTCGAAGGCCAGCTGCCGGTTAGAGAAGTCATTGGAGTAAGGGAATACCGCTGCAATCTCTTCAAGCTGCCGCTCTCCGAATATGTCTCGGACGCCTTCAATGAACTGGCCGAAGTCATAGGAGACATCCGCCTCAGGTTTCTCGGTCCCATCTGCACGAAGCGCCCCGATATGCGACTCATTGGCATTATCCATATAGAAATTTGTGTTCCATATCCAGTGCACGGCACCCGCTCCCGCAGTGGAGAAGGCATAGGCGTATTTGCGCTCCAGCAGACTGCGCAGCTCCTGCTCCGATCTCTTCGCCCGGCCGTCCGGAGTCTCCACATACATCACTCCGGTCTCCTGAATCAGATTGGGCTTATTTGGCGTCTTGGCGAAGATGCCGTCCCACAGCAGATAATCGTTGAACCACCAGGAATGGACTGTGGTATAGTCCACGACCTCCTCGTAGAAGAACGGGGACGGACGCTGTGCACCAAGTCCCTCATCCTGACCGACCGTAACCATATGCCCCGGGCATAATTCCTTAATCGTGCTGTATAGCTGACCCGCCCAGCGGTTGTGCATATCCATGGAGAACAAGCAGTAATCCAGCCAGCGGGTTCCTTTCTTCGCCTTGTGCATATCCTGCACATTGAAATTGATCTCCGAGGACTCCGGGATCCGGGCCGCTGCGAAACTCGGCAGCTGCTCGGGGGTCATGTTCCACCTTGCTTGAAGCACTTCAATACTTTCGTGCCGCTGTTCAAGCCACTTGATGAAGGCCATCTGCTCGAAGCGGTCATGACATGAGCTGGGTCCATCCGAGAAAATCCTGACCGGATCGAACATCGACGGCTCATTGATCAGGTCCCAATCCACATTCGTCGTATTCTTGTGACGCGATACAATAGAGCGAATGAACCGCTTCTGGGCTTCAACACTTTGCGGATCAAGGTAAGGATTGACCCCCTCCCATGTCTCCGGGGTGAATGAGAAGAAGGTGAACGTCACTTGAAGATCATGCTTCTTAGCGGTCATGATGAATGCATCTATAGCTCTCAGCACATCCTCCGAGACATGCCCGTCAACCTGCATAATATTGCGGTAGGCTGTCCAGATCCCTGTACGGATCCAGTTAATCCCAGCCTTCCGCATCTGGGCCATATCCCGGTCCCACAGCTCGGGATTTGGGAGGAACAGGAATTTGCGAGCTACATCACTCGTCATGTAAGTCATGCCCACAACAGGCATCGGTCTGCCGTCTTTAACGAAGTAATCCCTACCGCTTGTCACAGGCTCGCCAGCTGCCAACAGCTCCAGGTCATGCCCCCAGAAGCCCTGACGCAGAATACGAACCTCTCCGTCTGAAGCCTCCGCATGGCATTCGACATGGTACAGGCCGCCGCGGATTTCCAGCGGAACCGGAAGCTTTACAATCTTCAGTTCATCTTCTGCCGTTAGCTCCAGCTGATGGGTCCAGCTTAAGCCCGGGTCGTTCTCATGCTCGGCTGTCAAGTTGAATTTCCATATAACCGGCTCGGAGTCACCACAACCGTCAACTCCTGAACTCAGGCGAACCCGCTCTTCCTCCCCCATTATCTCTCTCTTACTGCGGATGGCCTGAAGCTGCAGGGTGAGCCCTGCACGCTCCCCTGGTTCATAGGAGGCATAATTCGGCTTGATCCACATATCCGTAACGCCTTTGGCACAGAAAGCAGCCCATTTAGCCAGAGCCGATCCTCCGCCTCCCCGCCAAAATCCCGCCGTAAGCGGCATTCCCGCGAACAACCAGCGCGACCCGGCGAATTCTCCCAGGGTATTCTCCCACAACACCACGGGGGCAGCTGACTCTCTGTCGTCTATCGTAAGCCCTTTCATAAGTGGATAGATCCGCGTGCTCATCGGTCCTGAAGAACCCATTTGATGCGGCAGATCGCTTGACTTGGTCGTATGGGGTACCAAATTCCAGGTATCCGTTCTGGGGGCAAACAAAACCTCCTGCCCAGCCAGCAGCGGAACCGTATCCAGAGCGGTCAGGGAATGAATTCGGGCCCCATCCACCTTAAGCGCTTCATGGATATACAGCTCCTGATGATATGCAGTCTGTTCCGGTTCAATGATCCATTCACCGGCTTCCTGCCGAACCGGATGTTTAAAGGGAGCTCCGCCTACGCTGATGAGTCCGCCGCCTTTTCGGAGATACCGAATAATTTCTGGCCATGCCGACTTCGGAAAATAAGGCGCATGAAGGTTAATCAAACATCCCCCTTCAAATGTCTGAAGCGCGCCCTCCAATTGATCTGCACGAACCACCTGGCCCACGTCGGCAAGGTCCTCAAGGACACCTTGACTCTCTAATTCTGAAGGGCTGGTGCTTCCACTCACGTCCAATTGCCCGGGCTGAATGGCACCCGGGAAATCCGGGTCATAGAATACAAGGACGCAGCGGCTCATAGAATTCCTTCTTTCATGGCCGTGTACACGAGCTGGGAGAACAGGCTGTTCGACCAGGCGAACCATTTCCGGGTATAGATAGCCGGGTCATCCGCATGGAACCCTTCATGCATGAAGCCGGTATCCGCATCCGTGGCTTCCAGCAGGGCGATCATCTCAAGCTTCTCCTCCCGTGTAATCGCAGTCAGCCCCTGCATGGACAAGGCCATGTGCCAGATATATTCCTTAGGCGTATGCGGACTTCCGATGCCCTTGGCTGCCTTGCCTTCGAAGTAGAACGGGTTCTCCTTGCTTAGCGCGAATCTTCTTGTATTCTGATAGATTTCGTCATCCGCCGGGACGTAACCCAGATAAGGAATCGACATCAGGCCCGGCGTACCGGCATCATCCATCAGGCAGTAGTTCCCGAATCCGTCAGTCTCGTAAGCATAGATCGGACCAAATTTAGGATGCCTGTAGATGCCATACAGCTTGATCCCATGATCAATATCCGCCTCAAGCTGCTTAAGCTGTTCAAGAAACGCCAGATCGCGGTACACCCATTCTGCGAATTCCTGCATCTGGCGCAGGGTAACCACGGCGAACATATTTGCCGGGATATTATAGTGGAAATCACAGGCATCGTCGCTGGAACGGAACCCGGACCAGACCATTCCGGTGTAGTTGACGGGCATCCCCATCCCCTGATTGCGGATCGAATCCTCCGGAATTCCATTGCTGCGTGTGAACCGGTAAGGGGACTGCTCGAAGTGGCGCTGCTCCGTCTTGAACAGGTCATAGATGGTCTGCATGGCTTGCCTGAACTCCAGGTCAAAAATATCGGTGAGCTCCGTCTCCTTCCAGTAGTTATAGGCAAGGCGAACCGGGAAGCAGAGGGAGTCCAGCTCGAACTTCCTCTCCCAGACCCAAGGGGACATCTCCGTGATATCTGCCTTGCTCCAGTGCCAATCATTTGCCAGTTCATTGAAGGCATTCGCGTAAGGATCAATCTGAATGTATTTAATATGAAGTCTGATCAGTCCGCCGATAATCCGCTGAAGATCGGAGTCATTTTTGGCAAAAGGAATATAGTGAATGACCTGTTCTACCGAATCCCGCAGCCAGCACGCAGGGATATCCCCGGTAATCACGAAGGTTGTTCCATCCTCCATAAGCTTGGTCGTAGTCTCTAGGGTATTGGGAAAACAGTTTTTGAACAGCTCCAGCAGCTTGGGCCGGTGCTTTAACTGCTCTTCAGCCTCTAGAAGCACTTCCTGAATGGCCTTTGGAAGCGGAAACTTTGGCATTGGAATTTTGGGTAATCTGAATTGTTCCATAATATGATCGCTCCTTGCGGGACTGGTTTTTGTGACAAAACAGGCATGAAAGTAGATTTAGATGTACCTATACTCTAATGGATGTAAGCATTTTCAAATAGATAAAAAACCTAATATGATAGGGACAAATCAAAGAAAGTACCGTAATTCGCCCGCGAGCCTGAAGACAAAAAGGCCCATACCCCAAGGCACTTGGCCTTACGTATGGGCAATTTAATATAACAGCTGTATTAATAATTGCAGCTTAGACTACTTATTAAGAATTACTGCTGTAACGTTTACTATACTGCTGCTATCACGTTATCCATTACTGCTATTACACAATCTCAATTAATGCTGGTACCTTGTATCTTTATGCTAGTACCGCAAAAGCAGGGCCTCTACTTCGTCTTCATCAACAGGCTTGCTGAGGAAATAGCCTTGCACGAGATCACAACTGTGATCTTTCAGGTAAGCCAGCTGGTTGTAGCTCTCTACGCCTTCTGCAACGACTTCCAGACCCATTTTGTGGCCAATCGCAATCATCGCCTCAGTCAAGGAACGATTCTTGTCTTCTTCTGGCAGGTTGTCTATAAAGCCCTTATCAATCTTGAGTGTGGAGATCGGCAGCTGCTTCAGATAGCTTAGCGAGGAATATCCGGTCCCAAAGTCATCCAGTGCGATGCGAACGCCGAGAGAACGCAGGATCTCCAGCTTATGAATAATCGGCTCATAGGATTCCATGAAGATGGACTCCGTAATTTCGAGTTCCAGATACTGCGGAGCAAGTCCCGTATCTTCCAGAATATCCAGCACCATGGTGACGAAGTCCTCTTGAACCATCTGGATCACGGAAATATTCACGGAAATTCTGCAATCCGGGTATCCCCTCTCATGGATTCGTCTCATGAATGTACACGCCGTAATCATGGCCCATTTGCCAATGGCAATAATGGTACGGCTGTCTTCTGCAATCGGGATGAACAGCATCGGGGAGACCCTCCCAAGCTCCGGGTTATGCCAGCGAAGTAGAGCCTCGAAGCCAATAATCCGCCCTGTCTGTACATTCATCTGGGCCTGATACTGCAGCAGGAATTCGTCCTGGTCAAGTGCGTTCCTGAGATGCTTATCTATATTCATTCGTTCAGCCAGCTCCGAGTGCATCGTCCTGTTATAGATCGTGAAGACTCCTTTTCCTACCTTCTTCGATCTATACATAGCCACGTCGGCATTCTTAAGCATCTCTTCCGTATCTTCACCATCCTCGGGATAACACGCAATCCCTATACTTATGGTGGCGTATATATTGCTTGAATTAATCCGGATAGGCTGCTTGAACTTACGGATCAGATTATCTGCAATCGTGAGTACAGTTTCCTTATTCTCCACATTCCTGATAAAGTATACGAACTCATCGCCGGCCAGTCGATACAGCATTCCTTCAAGGGGCAGCAGCGCAACCAGCTTCTGGCTTACCTGGCGAATCAGCAAGTCCCCGGACTTGTGTCCCAGTGTATCATTAATGAATTTGAAGTTATCCATATCAATGAAGAATATGGCAGCCATTCCTTCCGGTTCTCTGAAGAACCGGTCCAGATCCTCAAGCATATACAGCCGATTCGGCAATCCACTGAGCGAATCGTAGTACGCCAGTTTGTGCAGTTCCTCCTGCACCTGCTTCATTTTGTGAATATCCGTATTAGAGCCGGCAAGCCTGTATACCTCACCTTGCTCATTGAACAGTGCCTTTCCCCGTCCCATGTACCAGTTGTATCTACCACTGTCCTGCCTTAGCCGATATTCAGCCTGGAAGTAATCCGTCTTCTGCTTGATGTGTCTTAACGCAGCCAGCTTCAGCCTTCCCCGGTCATCAGGATGAATCCGCTGGAACAGACGGCGCATATTAAAATTCGGTTGATCTGCACATCCGAGCATATCTATAAGTCGGGGAGACAAGTGCAGTTCCTTCTTCTCATAGTCCATCTCCCAGATTCCGTCGTTCACGGCATCGATAAGCAGGCGGTAATTCTCCTCACTGGTCTTGAGTTCCTCATAGCTTTGCTGGAGACGCAGTTCATAGAGCTTTTTCTCCGTAACGTCAATCATCGAGCCTGCAAAGCGAACCTGGCGTCCATTGGCACTCCTTGTCGCTTGACCGCGCACAGAGAACCACCTGTACCCCCCATCCTTCTTCAGCATCCGGTATTCCGTATTATAGACGGGGGTTCCGCCTTCCAGATGCTCCTTCCTGGCCCGCCGAACTTCAGCTATATCATCGGGATGGACTAGATGCTCCCAAACCTCCAGTCTCCCGTCTACTTCACCGAATTCATATCCCATAATCTCATACCATCTTTCGGAGACATAATATACCCCGCCTGGAAAAACCGTGTCCCAGATCACGGCACCCGAACCCTTCGTAGAGAGCTGAAAACGCTCTTCACTCCTGCGAAGCCGCTTAAGATGAGATCTCAGCATTAGTAATCCTATGGCCACAACCAGAGCAAATACAATATTAAATACTATAATAAGATTGATTCTGTCCATTATGTTCCTTCTTCCATGGCGTTTCTAAGTCTGTTTCCTACGAACCTAACTGTCACAAGAAGGTCTGACTGAAGGAAGACGACACGGCCGAATGTCTACGTCTACTGAACGAAGGTACAGAAGAGTATGATCCGCCACTTCACAAGCACAGTCTATATTTAATATCGGTTAAGAATTACTAATTTTTAGCGCATGGTCCGATATCCGGATCTAAAAGCGTTCTTTCGCCTTACCAGGTCTCTGCACAGCAAAAAAAACGGGCTTCACAGCCCGCTGCTTCACTCTTCTGTATTCTATTGAATCGGCTGGATATCACTATTATCCACTGCACGGTTTCTATTTGAATCGGTCAAGAGAGAATAACCCGATATCCTGAGACGAAGTCCCGTTGACTGCAAGGTTAGAGAGAATTTCCCCGACTACACTTGCGAATTTGAACCCATGCCCCGAGAAGCCTCCAGCGATCAGCACATTGGAATGAACAGGATGGCGGTCTATAATGAAATCCTCATCCGGAGTTAATTCATATTTACAGACCAAGCCGCGGTTCAGCACGCCTGCCGCCTCAGGCATATAATTCTCCAGTGCTCTGCGCAGATCCCTCTCGTCCTCTTCATAGCTGCCGAACGGGGCAATCGGCTCACCTGGATTCCATGGCAATCCCCCGTCATGGCGACCAATCTTAAGACCGGCCCCATTCAGACTGGGAAATCCGTAGAATCCCCCTTCCGGTGTATTCAACGTGAATCCGGGGAATCTGCCTGCATCAAACCGTGTAGTTGTAGGCTGAAACCAGCCGACCACCTTACGCACCGGCTGTATGTTCAAGGACAAGAACGGCTCCAGCGTCTGGAACCATGCCCCTGCGCTGAGGATGACCTGACCCGCGTGGAAAGTTCCCTTGGCTGTATACACCGATACACCTCTGAGGCTAACCTCCAGCCGCTCTACTTGGGTATTCACAAGCAGCTCCGCTCCAGCCTCCGCCGCTGATCTGCGATAAGCAGATATACAGCGCTCACTATACAAATAGCCCGCCTGAGGTTCATACAGAGCCATATAGTCCTCGGGGACAGTGACTCCCGGCCATCGCCTATGAATCTCATCCGCATCCAGATACTCAACCGGCACACCCAGACTCTTGGACTCTTCCAGCCGCGTCTCATAAGAATAGACAGCCGGAGAGGACAGGTTCAGCACGCCCGATTGGACGAGCAGGGTCTCGCCGATCTCCTCCTCCAGCTCATTCCACAGCTGATGCGCCCGGATCGCCATGTTAATATAAGCAGGGCCTCCATGATAAGCATGCCGAATCAGGCGGGTATCCCCGTGATGACTTCCCTCCTGATGAGGAGGATCGAATGCATCAATAAGGAGGGTACTTACGCCGCGTTTGGCCAAATGGGCCCCGGCGCTCATCCCCATAGACCCCGCCCCTACGACAATGACATCGTATGAAGTGCGAATCGCCTAGCCCTCCCCTACAGGGGTATGGCTGAAGCGGCTGACAGCGAGCTTCGCCCACTCCGCGAAAAGCTTGGCACTCAGCGGCAGCGCCTCTTCATTCAGGTCAAAGGCTGGATGATGCCACTCCCGACTGCCGGAGGTCCCCATAAATACGAAGAAGCCCGGAATCTGCTTCTGGTAATAGGCGAAATCCTCTCCAGCTGGAGTCGGATTGGTAAGAACAATCTGCAGTCCAGCGTTCCTCGCAGCTTGTACTGTAAGCTCCTCAAGCGCAGGATCATTGTGTACCGCCGGCGGTCCTTTTACCCAGGTCAGCTCTGCCTTGGCGCCAAAGGCGGCCGCCACACCGTGAACCACTTCCTGAAAGCGGGCCAGGACACGAGTCCGCACATCCTGCTCGAACGTACGGATCGTGCCGTCCAGCACAGCTTTGTCCGGAACGACATTCCAGGCCGTGCCGCTGTGAAAGCGGGTTACACTAACTACCGCACTTTGCAGCGAACTTACATTACGGCTGACGATGGACTGGAGTGCTGTGACGATATGAGAAGCGGCCAGAATCGGATCGTTCCCGTTCTCCGGCACAGCAGCATGTGTTCCAAGCCCCTCTACTTCGATAATGAATCCATCTGCAGCGGCCATCAGCGGCCCTGGACGTATCCCTACTGTGCCTACCGGGAGATCCGGCTTGTTATGCATGCCGAAGATCGCGCTGACCCCATCAAGCGCACCGCTCTGCAATACAATCTCAGCCCCTTCTGCCTTCTCCTCCGCAGGCTGGAAGATGAAGCGGACCCGGCCGCCAAGCTCAGCCTCCTGCTGCTTGAGCAGATAGGCCGCTCCGAGTACCGATGCTGTATGGAAATCATGTCCGCAGGCATGCATTCGGCCCGGAATCTTCGAAGCGAATTCAAGCCCGGTCTCCTCCTCGATCGGAAGGGCATCGATATCTGCCCGCAGCGCAATGATTGGCCCCACTTCAGCTTCGCCCACCTCGGCTACTACCCCGGTCTTCAGGCCAAAGTCCAGAATACGGATACCTGCTTCCGTCAGCCATCCACGTATAGATTCCGTAGTCCTGAACTCCTCATGAGCGACCTCCGGGTATTGATGAAGCTCACGACGTATCGCGACAAGCTGATCTGTTAGTGACATGCTTACTCCTCCTTGAAAGAACCCTCCGTATGTACGACCGCAGCCTCGGTGAAAGCTTCTTTCAGCAGCTCGTATGAGCGAACCCGCTTGCCGAAATCCTGCAACGCCGTAATTACGATGTATTCTACCACACCGTACCGTTCTCCTACCTCTAATAGTTTCCGGCGGACAGTCTCTTTCGAGCCCTTGGTGATCTCGGCCTGCTGCTCTTCTATTCTGTAATTCTCATTCGACTGCCTGCCGAATTCCTCCGCCTGCTCCAAGCTGCCTACGGTAACCTTCTTGCCGCTGTCCAAGTACACTTTGTACAGTTTCTGCTGGCTGGCCAGTTCATCTGCCTCAGCATCCGTCTCCGCCACAAGAACAGGGAGGGCGAGAATAGGTTGCGGCTTGGTACCGTTCGTATAGTTGAAGGACTGGTGATAGGCGGCAAAAGCGTCCTCAGCCACCACAGGGTCGCTGTTGATGAACAGGGCGAACACATAAGGCAGTCCAAGCTCGGCGGCAAGCTCTGCACTGGATAGACTTGCGCCGAGCAGGTAGATCTCGGCCGGCTGCCCTGGCAGAGGCGTAGCCCGCAAGCCGGCAAGCGGATGATCCTCGGCAAGCCGGTTATGCACGTACTCGCTAAGTTCCTTAAGCTTGCCGGTTAGGTCTCCTCCATCCTCGGTGCCCTGCTGAAGCGCACGGGTTGACCTTGGCAGTCCGCCAGGGGCCCGCCCGATTCCAAGGTCCACTCTGCCTGGTGCCAGAGAGGACAGCACATTGAAATTCTCCGCGACTTTATACGGACTGTAATGCTGCAGCATCACCCCGCCGGAACCGATTCGAATCCGGTTCGTCTTGGCCAGCAAATAAGCGATCAGCACCTCGGGTGATGATCCCGCAACCCGATCTCCGTCATGATGCTCAGATACCCAGAACCTCGAATACCCCAGCCGCTCAGCGATCTGAGCCAGTTCCACCGTATGCTGGAATGCCTCTTCCGGAGTCTCATCTCCGAAGATAGGACTTTGATCCAGAATGCTTAATTGGATTCCCATAAGGAATCTCCCCCTTTGTCCTAAATATCATAAGTGAGTTCCGGCGTGATCCGCTTCAGGAACTGTTTGGTGCGCTCCTCCTTCGGCGACCGGAAGATTTCGTTAGGCTTGCCCTCTTCCACAATGACGCCGCCATCCATGAAGACCACATGATTCGATACGTCCCTCGCGAACCCCATTTCATGGGTCACCACGATCATGGTGATGCCCTCGGCCGCGATTTTGCGAATCACCGACAGCACTTCCCCAACCAGCTCCGGATCCAGCGCGGAGGTCGGCTCGTCGAACAGAATAACTTCAGGTTCAAGGGCAAGCGCCCTTGCGATGCCCACCCGCTGCTGCTGTCCCCCTGAGAGCTGGCTCGGATACATATCCAGCTTGTCTCCAAGCCCGACTTTCTCCAGAACCTCAATACTTTTCACCCTGGCTTCTACTCTGTCCAGCTTGCGTACGATGATAAGTCCCTCCATCACGTTCTCCAGAACCGTCTTATGCTTGAACAGGTTGTAATGCTGGAACACCATCGCCGTCTTTTTGCGCAGGGAGTGGATTTCTTGCTTGGTAGGACGCTTGCAGTTCACCTGTTCGCCGGAAATGTTCACAGTGCCATCATCGGGCTTCTCCAGGAAATTCAGGCAGCGCAGCAGTGTCGTTTTGCCGGAGCCGCTGGGTCCCAGAATGACCACAACTTCCCCTTTTTCCACGGTCAGGTCGATTCCCTTAAGCACTTCCTGCCTGCCAAACGTCTTCGTAATATTTCGGATCTCAATCATGCGACACCGCCTCGGTTGAACGTATTTATCTTCTTCTCAATGCGGGCCGTAACCCGTTCGATCAATACCGTTAAGCCCCAGAACATCAGGGCAGCTGCAATATACGCCTCAAAAAACTTCCAGTTGGTCGAAGCCACAATATTCGCTCTGCCATTAATCTCCGTAATCGATACGGTAAAAGCCAGTGTGGTTCCGTGCAGCATGCCGATCACCTCACTGGAGAGGTTAAGCAAGCTCACCGCAAGCGCCTGCGGCAGAACGATGCGTTTGAACGTCTGTACAGGCGTCATGCCCACCGAATAGGCCGCTTCGACCTGGCCCCGGTCTACCGCCTGAATGCCCGCCCGGATTACTTCTGTCATGTAAGCCCCTGCGGTCAGCGAGAAGGCAACAAAGACGAAATATACAATAGGAATGGACACGGAGGTGAAGCCGAGATTCAGCTTGCGGGACACACTGTCAATCAGGATTGGCAGGCCGTAATAGATCAGGAACAGGTGCATCAACATCGGGGTTCCCCGGATGACCGTGACATAGGCCGAAGCGATCTGGCTCAGCACCGGCACCCGGTTGATCCGGACGAGGGCTGCAGGAACGGCGATAATGAAGCCTCCGATCAGGGACACCGCTGTGATCAGTAGGGTCATAGGCAAGGCCTGGAACAAGTCCAGAAAAGCTGTCAGGATAAACTGCGGGTCGAGCTGAATAAGCCCTCATCCTCCTTTCCCGTCTGTCTGGAACGTAGACTCCGCCTGGAGCCTGTTCGGACCTTATAATGTCTCTCATGTCTATGGAGCCTTCTCTCTGCGAGGAGGAACAGCTGCTCAAGGATCATGGATATGACGAAATAGATCAGCGATAATGCTATATAAGTCTCGAAGAAATGCATGGTCGCGCTGCCGAGTGTCTGCGCTTTACCGCTGATATCCATCGTCCCCAGCGTATAAGCAAGCGAGGTCTCCTTCAAATTGGCAAGCACCTTGTTCGCGAAGTTCGGCATGGAGACGGCCAGCGCCTGAGGCAGCATAATCCGGGTGAAAGCCTGGTATTTCGTCATGCCTATCGAGTAGGCGGCCTCTACCTGTCCGCGGTCTACCGCGGCTACGGCAGCCCGGATGATCTCGCACATATAAGCCGCGCTGTTCAGTGTATACGTCAGAATGACGAAGACGAGAACGGAAGTCCTCGTCACATCAATGGATACGAGCTTGAGCACCTCAGGCATGCCGTAGTAAATCAGGAACAACTGAATAAGTACCGGGGTTCCGCGAAAAAAAGATACCAGAATCGCAGACAGATTCTTCAATACCGGTACGTTGTACATGCGGGGCAGGGCCCATAGGAGACCCACGGCAAGCCCCAGAACTACAGAACAGATCACGATGAACAAGGTAATCTGAATGTACGCCGCAAGCTTGGGAAGAAAATCAAAGACATAAGAAATATCGAACGTGGTCTCCAAGTGTACGACCGCCCCTTTCTTTATAGGTTGAACTATTGATTTACTGTCAGACAGCCGTGTGCAATGTTCCTCCGATCGCTTTGCTTCTCCAGAATCATTTCACACTTTTGCCCATGAGTAATTCTTAAGTTCAACTTATCTATTTATTTTTCAAGTATATTTGCCGCAATTTAAATGCTCACATTCGGGAGCGGTCATAACTCCGGGAAATGTTTGGACTTCCGGCCGCTGTGATCTCCAGATTTCTGAATGAAACCGCCTTAGCGGTTGAAATCCGGAGATCAAGGCGTTCGCTGACGCTCCTACAGTTCCAAGCTTCCCCTCCGTTACGCCCTCCTGCGTATCACTTTTTTATAGCTATTTACTCTTCGTAAAATCTTGTCCCAGCCATTTAACACTCAGTTTGGATAACGTTCCATCGGCCTTCACTTCTTTGATCGCCTCATCAAGCTTATCCGCCAGGTCCTGCTCATCCTTGCGAAGCACGAAGAGTACGTCTGATTGAGTTAACGCATCACCCACAGTCTTCAGCTTGTCACCGTTCGGCATAAACTTCAGCGCGAAATCCGTGCTGATCGTTGCGTCCACCCGGCCTGTCAGAATCTGATTCGTTCTGTCATTGGAAGGTGAGTTGGAGTAGACAATGTTGATGGCATCCTTGTTCTTCTTGTTATATTCCTGCAAGATATAGGCTTCATTGCTTGTTGCTGACGTAATTACTTTCTTTCCTTTCAGGTCATCAATGGAATTGATATCTGTATTGGTCTTAGGAACAACGACTTTATTGAGGAAGATGCTGTAAGGCTCTTTATTGAACAAGTATTTCGCCTCACGCTCCGGATTCTTCTCCATTTGATGGGCAACGAAGTCAATCTTCTTCGTATCAAGACTCAGCAGCAGGCTGGAGAAATCCATGGTCTGGAACTCAAATTCATAATCCGGAAGACGCTTATCCAGCTCTTTCACCAGCTCCACATCGTATCCGGTCAGCTTCCCGTTCTCATCAATGAAGCACACGTTAGGGAACTGCGTCCCGGTTCCTACAATAATCTTCTTCACAGCAGTACCGCTCGCAGCTTTGGCTGTTCCGCTTGTAGTGTCCTCCTTGGCGGTGCCGCAGCCCGCAATCACAGCAACCAATAATCCTAACGCCGTCAATAATGCTAATTTCTTCTTCATCGTTCACCCTCCGAATATATTGTTTTTATTTTATTCACACAATTCCTATTAAGTTAGTGTGATTTATGTTGAGGATTACTTTACACGCACCGGGAAAGATCGTCAATGCTTCGGATTATAGGGTTTTTCTATAAGGATATAGAAGAAACAAAACCGCCAACTATCTCCTACTAGCTTAGTATGAATTACTAGTAGCCCTAGCATCCCTAAACAAGCCTGTCTAGAGTATATCCGGACGGACTTATTTGAGGTGGGGAGCAAGCAAAAAAGGCTAGCTCAATGTCTGAGCCAGCTCTTGGGTATAAATTTGTTCATGTCTGGTTTATGACTAGCAAGTTATACATTGCCGGAACCATGCGCTTAGATCGTATCACTGATTTAGGGTTTACTGGAGACTTTGTAATGGGGAAATAAACCAACGGAATGAGTCTGCGAACATGTTCAGAAAGGTTTAGGAATGCAAACGAATACCCTACCAGAACAGCTAGAAGGGTATTTGTTTACTTTTAATATATTATATGTGGTTGTTCTTCAATTTTAAGTAATGGGAGAACGTTTCATAATATCTAATTCAACTCACCTCCCTGTCGATAAAGAGAATCCCCTCCTTTATTAGTCTTGTTGTAAAAGCATCAAAATTCTATCTGAAATAACCTGATCGGTTGGATTTTTGGAAAGTTCATTTAATAAATCTGAAATTTCTTTCTTGTTTTTAATTTCATTGCTTAATGTGATGTGATTCCTTATATCAGTAACAATAATGGCTGGATAATTCAAAAACCCAGTCTTATCCTTATAGTATGAAGTAAACTTACTTAATGTATCAAGACGAACTGCATTTTCAAACGCTAATTTAATATCATTTTGCCTTATCAAGCTTGCCGTTCTTAATATCTCAGTTTTAAATTCAGTATCAATTTTAGAAATTTGATTTGAAAGCTTGTTAATTTCGGTATACTGATACAAATTAAATCCAACTGCAATGATAAGCAGCAAACAAACTAATATGATTAATGTTTTTCTATTCAACTTATCACCCCCAATAATAAAGGGGCGAATACTCGCCCCTTTATTATTATATCACCAAGGTTTAAATTGTGCATGACCGTAAACCTTATCGAAGTCATTACTATGCTGTAAAGCTAATGAACCTCCCAATGGAATTGAAAATGATGGTTCCACATCCCAGTCTACTTGTTGATGGGCATATGTTGAAAATGCATCTACAAGAGTTGGGTTTGTAACATTTTTAGAATATTTATATTCCATATATCCTCGATGATTAAATACATAGTAATCTCCACCACCGTGTGCCAATTGAATTGTATACCCATATCCTCCTTCGCCTCTTACAGTAGGGGTAGAAAAGTTCTCCACGGTATCACCAATTTCGTACCCAACACCGTAACTATATTTATAAGTAGCACTTTCTGTACCTGGAGTTGGAGAGAAGTTTGAATTCAATCCTATGGAAAATACATCCTGATCGGTATAGTAAGGAGGTGTCAACCATTGAAATCTTGAACTTACAGTTCCGCTGGTTCGTTCGGCATTTCTTGATACCCAAGTCTCAAGTTGAATCCATTCTTCTTTAACGCAATCATGCCCATTAGAAATTCCGCAACTTTCTGTCAAAGTTGTTATATTGTGATTTTTTTGCGCTTCAATTTGTTTATAAGCCTCATCTTTAGGTACCTCAGCAACATTTATTTTCTTTGGATGGTTTGGATCAGTAACATCATAACTGAACCGGTAATACTGTTCTTTCTTTGATACCTCTACCGAATCAATATCTACAATTTTATTTTTCAACTGTTCTGGTGTAAGGTCATTGATTGCTTCATCAGACATTTGATACTTAGCTTTTACCTTTGATTTGAGTATATCCGGAACTTTATTGTTGATTTGCTTATCACTGTTCACCTGGCCTTCTGCTTCAACTGCTCCAGAAAATAGCCCACCAAATACCATAACCGTTGATAAAATAATTAATAGTTTCCTCATAAAATCAATTCCTCCCAATTCTTATTCAAAATTAAAATAACTGATTTACCATGACCCCCCTCTTTTTCACTTAAATACCAAAATTTTATATTTTATGTAAAATGTTGGTATTATCATAACACACACAAGTATATCAGTAAATATTTTAATATCGGTGATAGACTTTCGTGGAGAATGAAACTAGAATAGGTATTTTTGAGGTTAGATAATGAGGTCAATTAAGTACCAGTCGGTGAGATAATTAGAGTTTACTGGATAGATTCATTAGAAAATAAGTAGAAGCTTGTAGAGCAAATTCCTAACGTTGTAAAGCAAAAAAGGACCCCGCCAGCACATCCAGTGGGATCCTTTATTTGGTATTACAAATTACGGATTATCTCCTGAAGCAATTATCATCGCATAAACCCCTTTATTGTCATGCTTTAAAATAACAATAAAAGTTCCAGGCTTTAAATCTTCATTATTGTTATAAAAGGAATTTAGTTGTTTGGCAAGTGCCTTACTCTCATACTGAACCACATCTCGGTTCTCATCAGCTTTGTACTCTTTTACTTTTACTGCATCAGTTGGCATAATGGTTTTTGCCTCTCCTAATGCTTCAGCAAATTTCTTGTTACCAGATCCCTCAAAACTAAGAGTAACGTTAAATGCAATATCATTATAGTATATAACAAGGAGCGAATTATTTCTATATGATGACATACCTGAATCAGGCTCGTTTTCATCATTTCCATAGCTTTTTTCAATAAGTGACTTTGTATCCCCTAACCCACCTGATTTGGTGACCTGTATAAGATCGTTTTCTATTTGATTATTTTGCTGTTGTTTCTCAATTACTGTTTGTTGTTGTGTTTCTGTTGTCTGCTTAGGAGTTACTTCTTGGTTAGCATCTTCCTTTACATTTTCAACCGTTGCAACTTTTAAAGGCTCGTCATGTTCTTTAGGACCGTCTCTCTTAGTTACATTAATAAAAGTACCAATAATAAACAAAACTATTAACCAAAACCACCATTTTTTATATAGCTGTTTCTTCACAAAAAGCCCCCCCGGTTCAATAGATGGTCCATATATTCTATGTTTTTTAAGCACCCAGCCTTTGATCACGAACAAGAAATAAGGATCATGTTCAGTGGAAAGGATACACATCAGCCTAAAGCCAGCTTTAGATCTACCAATGGAATTTTGATTCCGTATTTAAAAGTGGATCCATCAAATAGCAAAACTACTATGATGCCAATTGAAAATATAATTATCGGGCCTTTTGTTAAACACGATAAAGCAGAGAATGGTACTTCACTATCCCCAAGACAACTTTCTCTATGCCGCTATCCTTGTTCGTGAGATCCCCTCGGCTATCTCAGCAGCTCCTCCACCGTCTCCTCCCAGCGGGTGACCACTGCTTCCGGGTCATGGAGGACAATCTGAACGCCGCTTACAATATCGGCGTATTTAGCTGTGTCCGCCTTGCAGGAGATAACCTGCGCCTCAAAGCGCAGGCGGGGATGCTTCGCTCCGGACAGCTCAGCCAGCGGGCGGAGCTGCAGCCGGATGTAGAAGGCCTTGCCTGCGTAGAATGCAGCCAAGGTTGCTTTACCGGTGCGCAGAATATTGCCGGTTGTGACCGTCCCTGGCCATAATCCAAGCCTCAATGAATTCTGCGAGATCGCAACAATTTCACCCACACTGATCATGGCAGTATGCGGCCAGCCGTCTTCGCTAACCGTCATCAGCACCAAGGCCTCCTGCTGCTTGCTGCTTAAGTCTCTCCCATTCAGCAGCTCGTACAATTCCGGCGCAAGCTCTTTATCAGTCATTTCACTTCTCCTTGTCT
Source organism: Paenibacillus zeisoli (assembly GCF_003994465.1). Classification (GTDB taxonomy): domain Bacteria; phylum Bacillota; class Bacilli; order Paenibacillales; family Paenibacillaceae; genus Fontibacillus; species Fontibacillus zeisoli. The sequence goes on from NZ_RZNX01000003.1 coordinate 320,953, forward strand.
ACGGTTTCTTGTTGCTACACAACTGGTAATATATTTTCATACTTATTCGATGATTGGAGCGATGATTGTGAGCAGTATCTAAAGCAGGCCCTTGGGATTATGTTCGGTCTACCTCTGAAATAACCGCTTACCCATCAAGAAGAAAAGACATGCGCAAGGGCAGCCTGCGCATGTCTTCATGGTGCTTGTTAATGAGTTCCGCTGCCATCTTCGATGAACGGCTTGTTCACAAAGTAATACATAAAGCCCATCAGCAGAACCCCGCCAACCAGATTACCCAGCGTCACCGGAATCAGGTTGTTAACAACTCCCGCAAAAGAAATAGTTCCTGGATGATTTAGCACTAGCGCGATCGCAAAGGTACACATGTTGGCAATGCTGTGCTCATAGCCTGAGATAAAGAAACAGAATACAAAGAACACCATCGCGAACATCTTGGCTCCGTCACTGCTGAGCGACATCGGGATGAAGAACGCCAGACAGACCAACCAGTTACATAGGATTGCCCGGAAGAACAGCTCCATGGTCGGGGCCTGCATTTTATGCTCAACCACGCTTAAGAGAAATCCGTTTACTGAAGAGCTGTCAAACAGGCCTGTAAGATAGATCAATAGGGCAAACGCGCAGGCTCCCAGTATATTGCCAAGGTAACTAGAACCCCACAGCTTGAGCACCTGGGTCCATCTCAGCTTTTTGCGCAGCGCTCCATATGTATAATAGAACGTGTTGCCCGTGAACAGATCCCCGCCGCCATAAGCGATTAAGATGATCGCAGCCGGGAACGTAATTGCCGCCATCGGGTACGTCAGCGGAGACTTCTCCATGTAGAAGAAGTTGCCTGTCTTGAACGCGACAATAACTCCGAAGCCAATGAACATACTTGCCAGCATGGCTCTAGCGATATAACGGATCCAGCTTTGCTTGAAAATCTTGTACTTTTTGAGCGCCAGCTCTTCCACTTTTAATAAAGATTCCGTTTCCAATATAATCCCCCTCCACACTTAAAGGATACTTATTCCAGTTCACCTGTCTCCCGTACTATAACACAAGTTTTTGATTTTGAAACCCGTCACATTTTCTCGAAAAAAGGCGCTTTTTCATATTGCATTTTTACGATGATCATGCATAATATAAGTATAGAAACTTTGTGATAATGATTCTCATTATTATCTACTGAACTATTTTCATACAAAGGGGTAAAGTCCATGAGAACAGCGGCAGCACAGAACACCCAGCGGGTTGACGAGTATTTGGATCTCCTTAACCTGGCGTCAAGCCTCGGGGATCAGAAATGGCAGAAGGAAATTATCCGCAAGCTTTCCTATATGTACGAGTCCAAGAGAGAGCATTAGAACCCATACGTCCTTATCGGTAGTCCTCAGTTGGCTGCCGTCCAATATAACGATGAATTCAAAGTTCACGGCCAATTATCCGCACACCGCTTTCCGGTATTCTGCCCGGGGGCGGTTTTTTGCATGCTGTCAGTTGTGACCAGATGCACGGTCAATGCTGTCCTACACAGCATGTCATCTACTAAGCACGCCTTGTACGCAGAACAGCGTGTCCTACTCACAACGAAATGAGCGCATGCACAAACAACCCGGAACATCTTCATTCAGGAAGGTGCTGCGGGTTGTTTTTGACCCATTTAAATTAACTCAGGAATTTGTCATCCCTAGATTCAGCTTCTAAGCCACTTATCGAAAAATTGCTCGTAACCCTGCTTCATTACGCGGCTCGAGAACTTCTCGAAGGCGTAGCTCCGGTTCTCCTCAGACACCTGATGAGGCGCGGCCGCCGCCATATTGACGAGCTCGAACCAGTTCTCCTCATTCCCGGCAAAAGCATGACGGGCACTGATATGTCCGTAGCACGGATGCTCCGGTTTGACGACGATTTTGCCCATCGCCATAGCTTCGGTCAGCGGCATTGCAAATGTATCGAATTTGGAGCTGCTCCAATATACCTTGGAGGTATTCATAAGCGAGAACACTTCATCTTGGGACAATGCAAACTGAAGCTTGATGTTGGAGGGAAGATCATATTTCTTCATACTTTCCCGGTACCGCTCCCCGCCGAACACCATGAATACTTCCTTATCCGGATTCTGCCGCGCGTATTCAACCACCAGATCCGGCCGCCGGTTCTCTTCGTCACGACCAATCCACATGATCCGGTTATTTACAACCTGGGAAGGGTCATAGTGCTTCTGTGCCATGGCTTCATTGAAACCGATAGGAATTACCGTCACATCCGTAACTCCAAAGTTCCGCCCGATCTCACGTTTTAGAAATTCTGTCTGCACGATGGCCTTGTCCACAATAGAGTAGAACGGCTTCATCATTTCGTAGCCGGTCAGCGCCGGGTCCGGGAAGCTGTGCGGGAACAGAACGCTGTTCTTCAGGAATATTTTCAGAAAAGTAAAGCCTGACACCGTGTAGATCACATGGTCAATCTTCTGCTCATAGATCTGATCCAGAACGACATCATAGTTAACCAGATCTCCCTTCTCATGCTCATAACCCGGGAGCCAATCATGCCCGCTGACATGACGTTCAGGGGAGATGAAGACAATGTCCACCCCGATTTCTCTGCCAATGGCCTGAAGCCGGTCCGCAAATACGCGCGGTCCCTGGGCCTCGGAGAACTGGATTTTGCGCATAACAAGTCCGACCTTCTTCATTCTCCCACCGCCTTCTCTATTGGATTGCCGATATCCGTATCCCTTAAACCATCAATTAATCCTAGCTTGCCCATGCACTGCATGAGACTGTCCGCCGTCTCTTTCCACTGCGCTTGTAATTGGCTGACAGGCCATATGGCCTCCTTCTGCCCAAGATCCCGGCGAATCAGCAGCAGCATCCAGACGGAGTAGATCGCGGCAAAGAGAGCATACTCTTCTCCCAGCTGGATTCTGTCCAGCAGTCTGCCGTTATTAGCGGATTCCGCCGCATACTCGGTAAGCACCCGGTCCCGAAGGGAAGAGGTAATCTGCCGAGGAAAAAGCGGATGGGACATATCTAACAGGTGATATAGATCCCAGTAGATCGTATTTAGGTGAGCATGCTCCCAATCGAGGACATACAGCTTCGCACCCGCCTTGGCATAGTTCCCTAAGTGCAGATCCCCATGCGAGAGAACCTGGTCAGCCGCATAAGGGGAGCGATTCCCCGCAGCAGCCAGATCCCGGATAGCCGCAAGCAGCAGGGCACCAGCTTTAGCAGGGATATACAGCTCCCTGAATAAGGAGGCCGCCTCCTCTTCCCGCAGGGCAATCTCGGCCGCAGCAAGCTCTATCCGCGGCTTGTGTCCAATAGCTGGTGTCTGCGCGGGCAGCTGATCCAGAGGAAGAGCGTGCCACTGTGCCATAGCTTTTGTCACTGCAAGGATCGTATCCCATTCAAAAGCATGCTTTAGCTTGCCCAGATCTTCGAATATCGCCCAGCTCGTCTCATCGCTTGAATGGGATCTCGCCAGCATCTTCGGATAAACGTCCGGAATTAAAGGCAGAATATGCTCACAGACCCAGCTTTCGCGGCCAGCCTGACCCGCGTGGGTCACCGGCTTGAAGATATAGCTCCGATCCGGGGATACATAGAACCGTTCTACGAACCTGCCGTTCATGCCTTTGTATAGAATTTCGCGTGCAAAGATATGAGAGTCATCCAGCCTTCCGTCAGGCGTGACCGCTTTCAGATAATTATCCATAGAATCCCTCTATATTACCCGGCTATTCCATGAATACCGGGAGTTTGGTTATTAATACATTATTATCTCAAAGCTTTCTGCGCTTGTACACTCACCCCTTACAAGATTCTCGGTGAAGCCCATGGGGTATATGAATTCATAAGAACTTACACCATGAATATGGGATTAAGATCAAGGAGGTTACAGAATGAATTTAAAAGGTAAAGGGTGTCTGATTCCGATTGTCGGGGTCGTTGCGGTCCTTGTCATTATCGTGATCTATATGATCAGCAATTACAATAAATATGTAACTGCCGAAGAGATTGTAGACCAGAAATGGAGCCGGATTGAGACGGATCTTCAGCGCAGATATGATTTGATCCCGAACCTGGTTAATACGGTAAAAGGTTTTGCCCAGCATGAGAAGGACGTAATCAAGCAGGTCACCGACGCCCGAGCCGCGCTCGGCGGTGCTCGTACTACAGAGGAAAAGGCTGCCGCGAACGATCAGCTTTCTGGCGCATTAAGCCGCCTTCTGGTCGTGGTGGAGAACTATCCTACCCTCAAATCTGACGCTCACTTCACCCAGCTGATGGACGAGCTGGCCGGAACCGAGAACCGGATTGCTGTGGCACGCGGGGACTACAACGACTCCGTCGCGCAGTATAATACGATGATCAAGCGATTCCCGGGCCGTCTGATCGGCGGGATTATGGGCTTTGATCCGAAGGAATACTTCAAGACGACCACCGAGTCCAGACAGAACCCTCAGGTGGATTTCAATACAGACGGATCTACCTCATTCCTCTTTGGCGGCAGCCGCATTAGCCTGGCTGCCGACGGTACGCGGGCATGAATGGGCGGGGCCGCTTCCGCTTGCCGGCGGCGCTGACCGCTTCATTGCTCCTCCTGCTTCTGCTGCTTGGAGGCGCGGCTTCGGTCTCGGCAGCCCTGGACATCCCTGAGCCGATCGGCGATATCTATGTCCAGGACTTTGAGGGGCTGCTCTCCGCCGAGCAGAAGACGGAGCTTACCAAGCTTGGCCGCGCGCTCGAGGATGCGACGAAGGCCCAGGTCGCCGTCCTTACTGTACCCACTCTCGGCGGAGCCGATATTGAACAGTACGGGAACCAGGCTCTGCGCAAGTATGCTCTGGGGAACAAAGAGCTGAACAACGGAGTGCTCTTCCTGCTCTCCATGGGCGAGCGCCAAGCCCGGATTGAAGTCGGCTACGGTCTGGAAGGAGCCATCCCTGACGGCAAGGCTGGCCGAATCCTCGATTCGACCGCCATTCCCTATCTGAAGGAGAATAAGCCGGACCAGGCAATTGTCCAGACCTACAAAGCCTTATATAACGAAGTGGCCGCAGAATATGGAGTTCAGGACAAGCTGAATCCCGAGTCCGTCGTTCTGCCGGAATCCGGAACGGCTGACGGCCAGGGCACCGGCGGTGGGATATCCATCGTTTGGATCATCGTCATCATCGGCCTGCTGGCTGTGGATTTCATCTTCTTCCGCGGCGCGATCACCATGACCCTGCTCTCCATGATGGGACGCGGGGGCGGCGGTGGATGGGGCGGCGGAGGTCGTGGTGGCGGTGGGGGCGGCGGCTTCCGCGGCGGCGGGGGCGGTTCCTCCGGAGGCGGCGGTGCGAGCCGGAGGTTCTAATGCGTAGTCTTCCGGCGCTTTAAGCGATAGGGTAAAATACAATACATTGCAACGAATCCAAAGACACCCCTAGGGGTGTCTTTGTGTTGTGGCGTCTATAGAACCATCAGACACACTTGTTTACGCTAAAAAACTCAGCCTGTACGACTCTATTTCTCTTTTAAAACTCAGATCACTCGGCATTCTAACCCTGCGATGACAGGAATCTATATGTCACTTCTGTACGCGGGCCTCCCGACATCTCCTGCACAGACCTATCCGGGTGAACACTTGCCCAGGCCCCGGCATACTTTATAGCACCTGTTATTAGAGGCGAAGAAAGGGTGCGTGGCTTGTATGGGCATTCAGTTAACCGCAATTCACTGGGTGTATCTGGCTTTTATTGTGTTTATTATGGGATTGTTGATCCGCCGTCGCGATACGACGATGATTTGTGTGGTAGGGATCTTCGCTCTGGGACTGCTCGCAACCGAGACGCTTCATGGTTCGGTATCGGGGATCTTCAGCTCCTTCATCTATGCGACCAAAGAGCTCATGGGTACCATCATGATCATCTCCATCATTGTGGCAATGAGCCGGGTACTCATCCGTACGGGCATCAATGAGACCATGGTTGCTCCCTTGACCCGCTTCCTGCGAACTCCAGCTATGGCTTATTGGGGAATCGGGCTTATTATGCTGGTGACCTCGTTCTTCTTCTGGCCCTCACCTGCCGTCGCTCTGATCGGAGCCGTCCTTCTGCCGGTAGCGCTCCGCGTCGGATTGCCGGCCCTGGGCGCTGCCATGGCGATGAATTTGTTCGGTCACGGTATTGCCTTGTCAGGGGATTATATCATTCAAGGCGCGCCCAAGCTGACCGCAGATGCTGCTGGGCTTCCGGTATCAAGTGTAATGGAAGCCAGCGTTCCGCTGGTTATTGTCATGGGCGTTGTGACGACAGTGGTCGCTTTCTGGATGATGCGAAGAGATCTGAGGAACGGAACCTGGAAGAACGGACTTGTATCCGGAGCAAGCCCCACTGCAGCTTTGACCGCTGAGAATGAGGAGCAGCGAGCTGAGGCCATACATGGAGTTGATAAGGAATCTCTCAAGCTCTCCCCCATGCTTAGAAAAGTTCTGGCTATCCTCATCCCGCTGTTATTCATCTTGGATGTAGCGGTCATGTTCGTGCTCAAGCTGCAGGGCGGAGATGCCACGGCGCTGGTGGGCGGCACGGCGGTATTTATTCTTATTGCGGTTACTCTGCTTGCCCATCGGAATCAAGGCCTTGAACAAGTCACGTCTTATCTTATCGACGGCTTCGTCTTCGGATTCAAGGTATTCGGCCCTGTCATTCCCATCGCAGCCTTCTTCTATCTGGGAGATGCAGCATTTACTGAGCTATTCGGCAAAGTTCTGCCGGGGACGTCCCACGGTATCGTGAACGACCTTGGTGTTGCCTTGGCCGGGTCGGTGCCGCTGAACGGCGCGGTCGGCTCCGTCACACTCACCGTCACGGGTGCCATCACGGGTCTTGATGGCTCCGGCTTCTCCGGCATCTCACTGGCCGGGTCCATCGCCCACCTTTTTGCTACAGCCATCGGCTCCGGTGCCGCAACCCTGACCGCCCTTGGGCAGGTAGCCGCCATCTGGGTCGGCGGCGGCACCCTAATTCCTTGGGCGCTAATTCCAGCCGCAGCGATCTGTGGCGTGAGCCCGTTCGAGCTCGCCCGGCGTAATTTAAAGCCGGTGCTGATCGGCCTTGCTGTGACGACCGTGGTGGCCATGTTCCTGGTGTAAATCTTAACTGCAGAGATTAAATTACAGGGCCGGATAGCGGTACAACGCAGCCGATATTACGCTGCCAAAGAATGAGGCAGATATTAGATGACAGCCGGAGCACCGTATTGTCCCCGGCCGGGATGGGTTCTCTGGCTGCCGGTAATGCCGGCAGTTTTATTTTCCCATACACCGCCTCTACCTTACAGACTCCTCTAACTCCGCGGAGCCCACAGAATAATAGACGCTCCAATCATGCAGATTGCCGCGCCTATCCAGTCGTACAGATCGGGATTCCGGCGGTCAACCAGCCATCCCCATAGCAGAGCCAGGACAATGAACAGCCCCCCATACGCGGCGTAGACGCGCCCAAAGGAAGGGAACTTCTGAAATGTAGGGATGATCCCATAGACGATAAGAATCAGAGCACCAATCAGGCCGTACCAAGCCGGCTTCGATTCACGAAGCCACAGCCAAATCAGGTACCCACCGCCGATCTCGGCCAGTCCTGCAATCATAAAGATCAATATTGATATGAGCATGATTTGTTCCTCTCCTAATTTCTTTATAGTTTACGCCATAGCTTTTTTGATCAAATTAACTTAGTTCACGCCAAATAGCAATCCTTAAGCGAATTCAGGGAAGTTGTTAAGTCTCCCTGGCTTTATTTATATTTCATTGTCGCTAGAATACATCCGTTCATGAGATACGTTCTGGCTCTCCTCTACCAGGACTCGTAATTCCGCTTGATCAAGCCTATACTGGTAGTATTGTAATTAAGCCTAGTTCTATCATTTATATGCCAGGAAAGGGAGTGCGGCGATGCCACTTCTAGAAGTGAACGAACAGGAGCTTATCCGCAGAACCCACACTCCAAGCGGCAGGGAGGCTGTCTTCTTCTATACCGCTCTATGCGGCACCTGCCAGCTTGGCGAACGGATGCTGGACATTGTGCAGGCTGCTGATCCGTCTATCCAGATTAGTAAAATCAACATCAACTACGCCCCGGTGCTGCGGGAACAATGGCGAATCTCCAGCGTACCTTGCCTAGTTCTGCTTGAGGATGGGGAGCCTGTCCAGTTCGAGTACGCGATGCAGTCCGTGGATCATTTATATAAGCTTTTGCAGCAGCATTTCCTTACCCCATAGAAAGGACAAGTCTAATGAATTTTCAGCTGACACAGCGAATTATCAAACTGCTATGCGGACCGGAATCCTTTGAGCAGGGAGAGGCCTATTGCGAAGGGAAACGGGTCACTTTCCAGAAATATGACCCCGAATCCGGAAGCTTCGCGGCCGTTGTCCAAGGCAAACAAAGCTATAACATACAGGTCGAAGTCGACAGCAACAGTGATGTCGATGCCAAATGCACCTGCTCGGCGTATTACTCCAGCTTCCAGTACTGCAAGCATATTGCGGCTGTCCTGCTGACGATTTACCAGACCGAGCAAGGCGGTTACTCCCCGGTTCGCCCCACCCCGTCCATTGGAAGTGTCAATCCCGGTGCGCTGGAGGAATCCGGGCAAAAGAAGCCCCTGCGAGTATACCATTTCGAGGGCTCGGAGCATTTTGAATCGCCCAGGGATTCACACAGGAATTCTCATGGGGATTCCCGGCTGGCCGGTGAGCTGCTCGGATTATTCCGGGATAAGCCTGCGCGTCCCAGTGCCACGCGTCTGTTCGATCCCAGGGAGCAGCTGGATGTGGAGTTCATCTGCCGGCCTTTTGCCTATAGTCATAATAAATTTATGTTCGGGGTCGAGCTGAAGGTTGGCTCGAAGAGACTCTATATTGTTCAGAAAATAAGGGATTTCCTGGACCGCATCGAGCGGCAGGATTCGATGATGTTCTCCAAGCATTTCAGCTACGTACCGGAGCTGCACAGCTTCAGTCCTGAGAATGATGCGGTGATTCAGCAGCTGATCCGCATTTATCAGCACGAGAGAATGTACCGCGAGACCTTAAGCAGCCACCCGGCTTATTCGAACAGGTTCAGCGGTGACCGCATGCTGCCCGTGCCGCCATCTTTCTGGGAAGCTCTGTATCCTCTGCTGACAGCCGCCCCATCGGTGAAGCTGATTCAGGAGGAACGAACCTACGACGGGCTTCATCTGTCGGATGAAGGTCTGCCGCTGCGATTTCAGTTCGATCAGGCTGAAGCTCAGTCTGAGGGCTACCAGCTGGATATTGAGGGCCTGGATGAGCTTACTATACTTGAAACCTACGGCCTAGTCCTCTCCGAAGGAAAGCTGCTGAAGCTGCCCGCCGAGCGCTGCAAGCGGCTTCTTGAGCTAAAGCAGATGCTGGATACCTCACGCCAATCCCGAATTCTAATCTCTACGCAGCAAATGGAACCTTTTATGGAAAGAGTCGTTCCCGGCCTGATGAAGCTCGGTGAGGTTCGTATAGCCGAAGCAGTATCGGACCGGATCATGAAGACCGCGCTCAAAGCCAGGCTGTATCTTGATCGGATTAGAGACAAGCTGCTCGCAGGGCTTGAATTCCAGTATGGCGATATCGTGATTAACCCGCTGGAGACGGAGGGTTCCCGGCGCGGGGAAGGCCGTATTCTTATGCGAGATGGCGAGAAGGAGCGGCAGATTCTGGACCTCATGGAGCAGAGTGCCTTCGCGATGAGCGAGAGCGGTTATTTCATGGAGGACGAGGACGGAGAGTATGAATTCTTGTATCATATTGTCCCTCAGTTGGAGAAGCTCATGGATGTATTCGCAACGTCCGCAGTCAAAGTCAGAATCATGGCACCATCCACCCCGCCCAAAATCCGGGCCGATATCGATGAACGTACCGATTGGCTGGAGTTCCGCTTCGATATGGAAGGAATCCCGGAGTCAGAAATTAGGAATCTGCTCAAATCGCTGGGCGAGAAACGCAAATATTACCGGATGCCGAATGGTTCCCTGATGCCGCTCGAAAGCGAGGAATTCCAGCGAATTGTAAGACTGATCAATGAAGTTGGCATTCGTCTTAGCGATATCGAGGGGTCCCAGGTTCGTGTTCCGGCTGTCCGGGGCCTCCATCTGCTGGATGCCCATGAGCAGAGCAGCTCGTTAATCTTGGGTAAGTCTTTCCGGCGCCTACTAGAGAATATGCGTAGTCCCGATAATCTGGAGTTCCCGGTTCCAGCCACGCTGGATAAGGTGCTTCGGGATTACCAGAAATACGGTTACCAGTGGATGAAGACGCTCGCCCACTATCATTTCGGCGGAATTCTTGCTGATGATATGGGGCTCGGCAAGACGCTGCAGGCGATTGCCTTTATCCTTTCCGTGCTGCCTGAGGCCCGAAGCCAGGAGCTGCCAATCCTGGTCGTGGCTCCCGCCTCGCTTGTCTATAACTGGCGGAATGAGCTGGCCAAATTCGCTCCGGAGGTGCGTACAGTCATTGCTGACGGAAGCCCCAGTGAGCGAAGCCGGCTGCTCCGTCGAAGTTCTTCGGCGGAAGTCATCATTACTTCTTATCCGCTTCTACGGAAGGATAAGGACCTGTATGCGGCGGAGCCCTTCCATACTCTAATTATGGACGAGGCCCAAGCGTTCAAGAATCACGGTACGCTGACCGCGCAGTCTGTTAAGTCCATCGAGGCCAAGTATCGCTTCGCCCTGACCGGGACACCTGTCGAGAATGGGCTTGAAGAGCTGTGGTCCATCTTCAGCGCCGTGTTCCCGGCCTTGTTCCCGAATCGTCAGGCGTTTAATGACCTCCCCAGGGAGACCATAGCCAGACGGGTTCGCCCTTTTCTGCTAAGACGTCTGAAATCGGATGTCCTGAAGGAGCTGCCTGAGAAAATCGAAACCGTACAGGCCTCTGAACTGCTGCCTGAACAGAAGAGGCTGTATGCGGCTTATCTCGCCGAGCTTCAGGCGGAGACCCTTAAGCATCTTAAGGAGGATGATCTGCAGAAGCACCGGATCAAGATCCTGGCCGGATTGACCCGGCTTCGCCAGCTTTGCTGCCACCCCGCCCTGTTCGTCGAAGGCTATAACGGGAGCTCTGCCAAATTTGAACAGCTGCTGGAGATCATCGATGACTGTCGCAGTGCTGGCAAGCGGATGCTGATCTTCTCCCAGTTCACCCAGATGCTGGGGCTGATCCGGCGGGAGCTAGGCTATCAGGGAGTACCGCATTTCTACCTGGACGGCCAGACCCCGGGCGCGGAGCGAGTCGAGCTGTGCAGCCGGTTCAACGAAGGAGAAGGGGACCTGTTCCTGATCTCCCTCAAGGCCGGTGGAACCGGTCTGAACCTGACGGGAGCGGACACGGTCATCCTGTATGACCTCTGGTGGAATCCCGCTGTCGAGCAGCAGGCTGCTGACCGGGCGCACCGGATTGGACAGAAGAACGTCGTGCAGGTCATCCGCCTCGTGTCCGAGGGTACAGTAGAGGACAAGATGTACGAGCTTCAGCAGAGGAAAAAGAATCTGATTGAAGAAGTCATTCAGCCTGGACAAGAGTCGTTGTCTTCCCTCTCCGAGCAGGATATTCGCGAGATTCTGAGCATAGAGCTGTGAACTCAGCCGAAGTTGATTATATAAGAGAGACGGCCTTTATCTCCGATTCTCGGACCATAATGGGTATAAATTAAACAAAAGCACCACCGCTCTGGGAGTCATTTGCCTGACTTCCGGAGGGTGGTGCTTATTTGCGCCAGCCGAACTCATGGTTAACCGGAAGCTGGCCGGGTAAGAAGGCCGGGTGGGTCATGGCCGCCCTTATCTTTCAGAGGTAGAGCCGTGCGGGATGTGTGTGTTGTTATGAGGAACTCAACCTATCATTGCTTCAACTTATCGAGCTTCCCGCTAGTCCACCTTAGCCCCGAAAGCCCGCATGAAGGACACCGCCTGATTCCCGTCCATTCGGGCCCCCTCCACCGAAAAGGACCTGAAATTGACCCCATCCATCTCCGCCCCGCGCAGATCGGCTCCCTTCAGCTTCGCCTTGGCGAATTGCGTCCGGGTCAGCTCCGCCTTTCTAAGATCCGCCTTCTCCAGATTCGCACCTGTAAGGTCGGCTTCGAGCAGGCGAATGCCCCGCAGGTCCTGCTTGGCGAGACCCGCAAATCTGAGATTGGTATAGGACCAATCTCCTTGCTCAATTGTGATCCCATCGAGCTGAGCCTTCGTGAAGTCGGAGCCTGTCATTTTACACTCAGTGAATTTCGATACAAATAGATTGGCATCATGGAAGATACAGTTCTCGAAGGCCGACTCCGTATGGATCGACGCATTCAGATGCGCGGCAGTAAAGTCACATTCTATAAAACGGCAGCCCGCCGTGGTAATCTCCTCCAGCGAAGTTCCGATGAACCGGCAGCGCACGAAGGTGCACCGGGTCAGTTCCCCGTCTCTTTGATCCGTCCGGCTGAAGTCTACCTCGTTAAACTCTTGATCGGTGTATTGATACATCGCCTATCCTCCTGTCTCTTAAATGCCCATGTAGATAGTATACCTGCAACCCGTTGATCCCTGGGTAATCGTCAACAAATTAAAAACGCACTTCTGCCAAAACGGCAAATGTGCGTTAGATCAAAAGGACCCGCGAACAATCAGCTCCGCTGGAAGCCGATACTCCTCAAACTTCCCCTTGGGATTCTGTATCCGGCTCATCATAATTTCGGCTGCTCTCTTCCCGAGCTCGAAGGATTGCTGTCTGATGACAGACAGCGGAGGATCCATAACTTCTGTCCACTCATAGTCGTCAAATACAATTAAACCCAGCTGCTGCGGTATCAGCAGATGCGCTTCCCGTACGTATTTAATTATACCTTTACCCATCATATTATTCGCGGCAAGAATGGCATCAACCTTGGACTCGGCAATCATTCTTTGCGAGAACAGGTAACCGTTCTCACTTGTTCCTTCACCAATCATAACAATCGACTCATCGTAGGGGACCCTGCAATCCGCCAAGGCTTTTTTATAACCCTCCATACGTTCATCGACAGAGGTTAACCCTAACTGTTCAGAGATAAAGCCAATTTTGTGGTAACCCTTCTCCACCAATGCCTTGACTCCATTATAAGTACCTTCAACACTATCCGATACAATGGAATCCCCGAGCTTGTTCTTCCCCTTCAATTTGCGGTCCACGAAGACAATCGGATAATCCCCGAACAGGCCTTCTTTATCTAAATAAGAAACGCCCTCTGTCGGAGCCAGGATCAACCCGTCAATATTCTGCGTATTGAACATCTTGATACAGCGGATTTCTTCTTCAATATTCTCCTGCGAATTGCTTAGCAGCAAATGATAGCCTGAGCTTCTGAGCACACTTTCGATTCCATTTGCAATTGACATGAAGAAGTGATTTGAATTATCGCTATTCTGGATCGGTACGATCAGGCCGATAATAAATGATTTCTTACTGCGCAGGGACCTTGCCACTGGGTTAGGAATATATTTCAGTTCCTCCATCGCTAGCTGGACCTTCGTCTCCACTTCCTTTGAGACAAATCTTGTCTTGTTAATGACATGAGAGACGGTTGCCGTGGACACGCCTGCGTGCTTCGCTACATCTTTGATACGGACAGCCATACAATAACCTCATTTTAGAGTGCTTATTACTAACATTACTAACATTACTGCGAGATATTACAACTGTCAACTTAGCCTCTATCCCACGCAGCAAGGCGGAGTAAACACCCATCTTGAGTCGTCAAAAATAATATGGCATAATACAAAGACCGTATAGTGGCGACCATACATGAACCCTATACGCACGAATCAGCCGGGGGTGAAGCCGGACGATATCTATTTAGCCGTAGATCGTTCGAATTCACTCTCTTTTATATTAGAATGAACCCCTGACAACCAGCTCCGCATCGAACATATGCCCCTGGGTTTCCAGATTTCCATTCTTTATGCGGCTGAGCAGCAATTGCGCAGCTTTAATCCCAAGTTCATTAGAAGGCTGCCTGATTACGGATAAGGCCGGGGAGACAAACTCTGTCCATTCATAATCATCAAACCCAATCAGCGCAATATCATCAGGAACCTTGATCTGGTTCTCCTTCAGATATTTCAACGCCCCCCTGCTCATGGCATTGTTCGCGATGAAGAGTGCAGTTACACGGCTCTCCTGAATCAGCTGCCTGGTTAGCTCATACCCGCTCTCTAAGCTCATATCCCCTATCCTGACCAGAGATTCACAATAAGCGATACCGTATTGACTCAACGCCCGTCGGTAGCCTTCCATCCTCTCTCTGCTGGTTGAGATATCCATGAGACCAGCTATACAACCGATTCTACGGTGTCCTTTGTCCAGAAGGGCGGCCACCGCACGGTAAGCCCCCTTCATCCCATCGACCAGAACCCAGTCCCCGGCAAGTGCAGAAGGCTTGCGGTCGATAAAAACAACCGGATAGTCACCGAACAGTTTATCATTTCCATCGCAAAGGCCACAGGTAGGCGCAATAATCAACCCGTCAATACGCTGCATATTGAACATTTGGATCCGCTTGATCTCCTCCACCGGATCCTCCTGTGAATTGCTGAGCAGCAAGTGATATCCAGAGCTCTTCAGCACACTTTCGATCCCATTCGCTACAGAAAGGTAAAAGTTATCAGCGTTATCGCAGGTCTTAATCGGAACAATCAGCCCAATGGTATTGCTCTTCCGGCTTCGGAGCGAACGAGCCACAGGATTCGGCATATATCCCAGCCTGTTCAAGGCCTCAATCACTCTTTGCTTCATTTCAACGGACACATTCCTTGTGTTATTGATCACATTTGACACCGTAGCCGTAGAAACACCCGCTTCCATCGCAACATCACTGATTTTAACTGTCATTTTCTCCCCAGCCTCCCCCTAACCGTTAACAAGCTGCCGAACCTTTAATGAAAAGCTGCTGCAAGGAAGTGTCCTGCGGCTAATTGCGGAACTTATCAAGCAGGACGGCAATAACAATCACAATTCCTTTTACGATCATTTGCCAGTAGAAATCGACATCCAGCAGAGTTAGCCCATTGCTGAGCACAGCCATAATTAATACGCCTATAATGGTGCCCTGGATTTTGCCGACACCGCCAACGAAGCTTGTTCCTCCCAGAATAACAGCCGCGATGGCATCAAGTTCAAAGCTGATCCCCGCATTCGGCTGACCGGAGATTACGCGCCCGGCCATTACCACCCCTGCAATCCCTGCCATAAGACCACTGATCGAGTATACGTTGATTAACGTTCTCTCCACCTTTATGCCCGTAAGGCGGGCAGCTTCCTCATTACCGCCAATCGCGTACAAATGACGACCGAACATCGTATATTTCAGAACAAAAAACATAATGACATATACGACAGCCATGATGTAAATGGGAGTAGGTACTCCAAGCATGGAGCCAGCCCCGAAGAAGATGAAGAATTTATTCGTCAAGACCAGCGGCAGCCCGCCGCTGATAACAAAGGCAATCCCTCTCAAATAAGTCATACTGCCAAGCGTAACCACAAATGCAGGCAGCTTCGTGACCGCTGTAAAGTATCCATTAATGAAGCCAGCTATATATCCAACCGCTGCTCCTGTCAGCATGGCTAGCACAGGAGGAATGCCCGCATTGGTCAGCATGACGGAAATCACGCCCGACAGCGCCAGCGTAGACCCGACGGAGAGATCAATTCCGCCTGTTAGAATCACCACGGTCATTCCGGCAGCCAGAATCGCTGTAATGGAGGATTGCTTCAGGATATTCAAGATATTATGAACCTCTGTAAAATAAGGAGCGAACATGGCCATAATGGCGCAGAGCAGTATCAAAATAATGAGCATCCCAAGCTGATTCCAAACCGGCAGCACTTTTTGCTTGAACGTTAACGGATTCCTCGAGGTCAAAGGTGTATTTGTATTCATTTTTTTATCTCCCCTGTGGCATAGTACATGATTTTTTCTTGAGTAGCCTCTTCCCGGGACAGTTCAGCCTTCAGCTTGCCCTCGTGCATCACCAGGATCCGGTCGCTGACTGCCAGGATTTCCGGAAGCTCTGAAGACACCATCAGAACCGCCAGGCCTTTCTCCGCTAATTCGCAAATAATCTTATGAATTTCGGTTTTGGCTCCTACATCCACCCCGCGGGTAGGCTCATCCAGCAGCAGGACCTTCGGTCCGATCGAGAGCCATCTGGCAATAACCACCTTCTGCTGATTCCCTCCGCTGAGGCCCATTACATTCTGCTCCGGAGAGGCCGTACGCACGCCTAAATCCTTAATGTACTTGTCAATTTCAGGATTCATCCGCTCATACTGCAGAACTCCCGCTTTCCGGTACGTATGCATTTGATTCATAATAATATTCTCTTTCACGGACAGATTTGGAAATAGCCCTTGCTCTTTCCGGCTCTCAGGTACATGGGCGATCCCGTGCTTCATCGCTTCAATCGGTGACTTAATTGTGACCCGCTTGCCGTCCAGCCGGATCTCTCCAGTGGTCATCTTGCTGATGCCGAATATTGTGCGGAACAGCTCCGTTCGGCCAGCCCCGACCAATCCTGCCAGCCCAACGATTTCTCCGGGGTGGATTTTGAGCGAGACCTTATCCACAATGTCCTTATCCGACACGGTAATCAGTTCAAGAACCGGCTCCTTCTCCGCAAGGCTTGGCGGAGTGAATGTCTTCAGGAACAGGTCACTCAGTTCGCGGCCGACCATCTGCTTAACCAACAGTTCCGGATTCGTCTGGCTGATCGGATGGCTTGAGATCCACTGGCCGTCACGAAGCACGGTACACCGGTCTGATATTCTGAAAATCTCATCCATACGGTGAGAAATATAGACGATGGCAACGCCTCTTTGTCTCAGGTCATCAATAATGACAAACAGCTTATCAATTTCTTTGTCAGTCAGCGAAGCCGTAGGTTCATCCATGATCAATACTTCAGAGTTAAAAGAAAGCGCCCGCGCAATCTCTACAATCTGCTGCTGAGCGACGCTCAGTTCAGAGACCTTCGTTCTGGGATCTAGGCTGGAGCCTATCGATTCCAGAATTGTCTTTGCCTGCTTATGAATCACATCCCACTGAATGAGACCCAGCCGATTCTTGGGGAATTTGGTTCCCATCAGAATGTTCTCCCCGATCGTCAGGTTCGGTGACAAGCTTATCTCCTGATGGATCACACTTATTCCCTTGCCCCTGGCTTCCAAGGGGTTATGCCAGACGGTCTCTTGACCTTGATATACGATCTTTCCGGAATCAGGGCGGTAGATCCCGGCCATGATTTTCATCAAAGTGGACTTGCCCGCTCCATTCTCTCCCATTAAGGCGTGAACCTCACCTTTGTACAAGTCCAGGTGAATATCACGCAGCACCTGCACACCCGAGAATGATTTATATATCCCATCCATAGAGAGAACGATCTCATTTGAATGGGTGCCTTGCGGCTTCCGGTTGATTAGTGAATTCGCTACCCTAGACACAGCCTATTCCTCCTCTTCAATCCCGTGCTGCTGCTCAGATCTAAGTCCATTAGAGCAGTTAGAGGAGATGGCTCCTTCTATCCGTAACACCATCTCCTCAGGTATGAACTTAAGTGATTACAGTGGAACTACCAACCTCTGTAGGAGCTCACATTGTCCTGTGTAATTTGCTCAACCGGAATGAGGATCTGGGGATCCACTTTTTCACCGCCAATAACTTTAATACCAGTCTCAACTGCCTTCACTACCATTTCGTTAGGGAACTGAGCTGAAGTTGCGGCAAAAGCCTTCTTCTCCTTCAGAGCCTCAACAGCTTCAGGCGCTCCATCCACGCTGGAGATGAAGAATTCATCACCACGGCCTGCCTGTTCCGCAGCAATCTTCACACCTACGCCTTCTTGGTCATTAATAGTGAATACGGCATCAATATTTTTGTTCGCCTGCATGATGTTCTCCATCACACTCAGCGCCTTCTCGCGGTTACCTTCACCGTTCTGCTTCGCGATAACTTTAATATCCGGGAACCCTTTAAGTATATCTTCGAAGCCTTTAATACGATCCGTTACAGCCGATACGGGCGGACCGTCGATAATCACGATATTCCCTTTGCCTTTAAGCCGGTCTGCAAGATATTTGGCGGCCTGCTGCCCTGCCATGACGTTATCGGACATCACTACGGAAGTAATGCCCCCTTCAGCAGAGCCATCCACACAGATAACTGGAATTCCGGCATTCTTGGCTTCTTGGACAGCAGCCGCAATCCCTTTCGAGTCAAAAGGGCTGAGAAGAATCAAATCCATCTTTTTGGTGATGAAATCTTCAATTTGCGCGGTCTGCTTAGCCAGGTCCTGATCTGCACTTACCGTGGTAATATCAGCGTTATATTTGACAGCCGCTAATTGGGCTCCTTTGGACATTGCAACAAAGAACGGGTTGCCTAATGTTGGAACGGTCAAACCGATCTTGAGCTTTTTGCCGGATTCTGTGCCGGATGCAGACTTTGCATCCTGTGTCCCGGTTGCTGCCGTGTCCGTACCGCTTGAACAAGCGGACATCAGGACCAATAGAACTGCGGAAAGAATAAGCATCAGTGATTTTGTTATTTTCAAAGTTTATACCCCCAAGTTATAGTGTGTTGTGCTAATCATGGATTAGCAGGAATGCGACCATACAGTGACCTTAAATCAGCCTGGAGTGAAGCCGGACGATATCTATTTAGCCGTAGATCGCCTCAGTTCGCTCTCCTTTGGTACGTGCACCATCCTCCTTGAAAAAATATGGACCTACCTATTCATGCCCCCTGGACTTCCAAAAAACGCCGTTTGTGACCACCTCCTTATCAGACTAACCGGGCGAAATATAGCGCTTACATTTTAAGAGAATTAAATTATTCCTTTTTCTAGTTCCCTATTGCATCGTATAAATTGATTATTTAAGCTTATTTTTGATTATATGTGGTCATTTAATCGATTACTATGCTCATTTCGAATTATAATTTGCTCAATTTTTACTGTCAACCCAAAATATTCATCTATGGCGACTTAATTCCTCGTTCATAAATTCACAAATATCCTCCTGCCTTGGCATAGCCGGGATGGCTCCTTTTTTAGTGGTGGCTAGAGCCCCTACAGCATTTCCGTAACGAACCATTTCCACATAGTCCTCTTCACTAAGACTCGCTAGGCGGCCTCCCTTTTCAAGCAGCTTATTCAGAAAACCGCCCAGAAAAGCATCACCCGCACCCGTGGTATCTACCGTATGAACCTCGTAAGCAGGAACAAAGGCACTATAATCTCTACAGTGGAAATAGCATCCCCTCTCGCCCAGCGTTATCAGAATAACAGGTGTACCATATTGTTCGTACAGGTGCGCAGCGCCTTCCTCCAGTTCATCCGCAGACGTGAGAAACTGCATTTCTTCGAAAGACAGCTTAACAATATCGGCATAACCCAGCCCCTTTGCTATAGCTTCCTTCGCAGACCACTCATCTTTCCAAAGATCGGGCCGGAGATTAGGATCGAATGAAATCAGCGCTCCGCATTCACTTGCCTGCTTACAAGCCTCCAACGTTGCCGTAGCAGCAGGCTCATGGGTCATGGAAACAGAACCAAAATGAAAAATTCTAGCATTTCGAAGCATCTCAGGATTGACTTCGGAACTGTTCAACTCAGTATCTGCGCCAGGGTTCCGATAAAAACTGAAGCTTCGTTCACCCTCTTCATTTAAATGCACAAAAGCAAGCGTGGTTGAGGTATCGGATGAGAAGACAACTCCAGACGTCTCAATACCGTTGTTCTCTAGGCAGTCAACTAGGAATCGGCCAAACTGATCCTGGCCTACTTTGCCAATAAAGGCCGTCTTCCTTCCCAGCTTGGACAGTGCAGTAAGCACATTGGCCGGTGCCCCTCCGGGGTTGCGCTCGAACAGTACATTTCCATGGTCAGACCACCCCGATGGTGTAAAATCAATTAATACTTCTCCCAGTGCTACAACATCCCACACAACTATTTACCACCTTCCTGATCTGTTAATCGATTACGTAATCGATTAGTCAGATTATAATAACTTACCTTCTTCCATGTCAATTAAATCCTTAGTCTACATAATTGTTCAAAACAAATTAGAAAATATAACAAAAAAGACCTGGCCCCATAGGCCAAGCCATTACAATATCACCCTTCAGCCTCTAGTTCCCATCATCCTCTGAAGCTTGGCTTCCAGAATCGCCTGATTATCCAGGATATCCGAGAGCATCTCATAGAGAACCTGATTGGAGATCTCTGTTGTCCGTAAGCCCTGGGTGCGCTTCGACTGCCGAAGCCGGATCTCTTCAGACTTGACCCTCAAAGGATCTGCGGCTATATGGAAGTGGTTCGCACCTGATCTAGGCTTCTTGGCAGGAAGCGGGGATTTCAACACGTTAGATGACACCAGCTCTTCCGCCTGCTCTTCTGTACCCGGCTTATTCTCTGAGGAGATGGTCGCTTTCAGCGAGCTATCCTTCTTAGTTCCCACTATTCACCACCACCTTCATCTCGGCATTGCGGTCCAGCCCCAAGGTTCTGACACGGAACTCGCCTGGCTCTTCACTTGTAATCGTAATTTCGGCTGCGCCATCCGAACATTTCACCTGCTGCTGGATTCCACTAACTTCAACAAGAATGGGTTCGTTATACTCGCGCAGGAGTTGACCCTTCCAGTCAGACACTACAATCTGCAGGGTTAACACATCCTTGCCGTCTCCGGTAATCGTGGTCTTATCCGCCCTGATATCCGAATGTATCCCCTCAAAGGCACCATGAACATAACGGGTGAACATCAGGTTAGGATTCTTATAATGCTCCTCATCAATTGGAATCAGCAGCTCTGATAGGACTTCTCCAGATAACTCACTTAGTCCCTCTACTCTTCCATCAGCGTCTATTTGTGCATAATAGTTAGGCAAATTCGATAACCTCCCATGCGTATGAGTTGTATGCAAACGGGAAGCTGAGCGTGGATTGCACGGTTAGTTTGGTAGAGGACACCAGCTCCGCAACCAGATCCGTCTCTGTATATTCCAGACGAGTACTGCCCCATTCAGGTCTTGATTGAAACCCGGTAAAATGCACGTTAATAAATGTTTTGTTCATATCCACGGCATCAATGATAATCTCCCTGTAGTTGGTATATTCCCCTGTGCTGCTATCTGCACGAAGAAATCCTCGTCCCCGCTGTACTTTCTTGATCCCCACACCTCTCCACCCCAATCCATCGTTGAACTGAAAATTCCCGTTATCCACCCGCAGGGAAATCCCGTTCACCTTCTCGGCCTGCGGCTGGTCCCCTGATAATCTGGACTGGATCGAGGCATTCAGATAAATGGTCTTGTTCCCGTTGCGCTGGGCCAGAACTAACCGGTCCTTGTTGTCATAATTCCGCAGGCCTTCGTTCCACCGGCCGACCGAGGGCTGCACAGTAACCGCATGTTCATAAGGGATATCCACATAAAGATAACCCCAGTCTGGAATCTGGTAAGTGCCGGCTTTTACGCGAAAATAAGTACCTGCTGGTCCGTTCATCACGATGATTTCCCTCTCAAGCGTAAGCACACCGGCTCCGTTGTCGGTCACATTGCCTTCGGCCATAATACTCAGTCCTTGAAGCCTCGCATTCACTCCCCAAGGTCGTATATCCTCAAGCGCATCCCCATCAGCTTGGCCATGATATCTGCTATAGACAGCCAGACAGGAAATGACCGTTCTTGTTGATACAGCATGGGCTGTAACCGTCAGCCTTACATAGGTAGCATCCTGACTTTGATTAAATGGAATCATGCTGAACGGCTCATACATGCCTCCCCCGAACGTAAATACCGGGGTCCAGGTCGCTGCATCGTTACTGACCTCGATCGTAAATCCTTTGGGCATTGTGCTCAGATCCGAGCCAACCCAAGAGCCGAAGGACATGCCCTCTACCTGGATATGCCGTTTGCCCAAGAAGATTGTAATGGACTGGGGGAGAACGGCCTCTTTGGGAAGCGACCACAAATGATTATCCCCCTTGCTGCCCCACTGGAACGTATAGGGTGTCGTCGGAACCCCTGTGAGTTCACCTCCGGTGATTGTGACTGACTTATATCTAGCTATGTTAGAACTTAGGCCCCCTGAACGCAGATGCTGGCGCTCGATTGAGCTTTTTGCGATCTTGTCGCCAAGAATGGCGCCCACCGCTACTTTCTCGCTGGTGACTGCTCCTGAAGCAATCCCTTCCTTGCCGATCTGGGGTGCATCACCCGGCTTCCCGGTATGACGGTGCCCTCTGGTATCATTGAACAAGGCATCTATAGCCTGGATATTCTCATTTTGTGCTAACCGCCTAACCGTATCTGCAGCTTCAAATGTCTTAAGCCCTGTTGGTAAATTCCCCATCCATCGTCACTCCCTTTCCTATGGCTTCCATACCTCCAGCTGATCCCAATTCTTATGCAGCGCCTCCAATTCATCCCATGTGAGTTCCGCCTTATCGAGCTCTTCCCACCGCAGATAGGTGAACTGGTAATTCACATTCAGATGGGCGGGCACAATCTCGCGGACGGCCGCTTTAACATCATTCAGGTTGGGCGGAATACCTCTTCTCCCAATGAATGTAATGACGACTTCGTAGTCGGCAAAATTCTCCTTAACCTCGACTTCCCCGTTCTGGAACGAATCAACCACCGTTTTGATCCCGGCTACGGTTACCGTACCAGATCCGCGCAGTTTGGACTTGATCAGGGAACGCCGCTGGTCACTCGGCTTGCTCTCCTGAACAGGAATGCCGCAAATCTCTTCCCATTTCGCCAGACCCCAGGTGGCTGTATCCACAAAGAACTGGTTAAGCACATCCTGCACCTGTTCATGATAGCGGATTAATTCGGCCGATTCCCTTCCGAGCAGATGATTCACAATCCTGGAATCCGAATAATACTTTGGAAGATAATCGTGCATGTCTAGCTCAATATTACGTAACAATAAAGTTCACCGCCCCGGGCACAGCAACCTGGTCTTCTTCCATGTGAAGATTTCCGGGTTCGCCATTGAGGGTCAAATCATCAAAATCAATAACCGTCTCAATATTCAACAATAAGCCAAGGATCCGATTATAGCGTACAGTCGACTCCTGAAATGCCAAATCAGCCAAATACTCAGCCAGTTCCTTAAGAAACAACTCTTTAATCTCCGCAAGCGAGGCTCCACCAGCAAGAGTCACCTTGGCGACTACCTCGATCGGAATCTCAACAGCAGGAGATACTGTAACCTTGGCTCCAACCGGTCTGCGCTCTTCGACGGCCACCCGGACGTTCTCTATAATAGGAGGCTTCGGTGCCCGTTTGTCGTCGGATAGAAGAGCAAGCTTCACCGTCCCGTTCCCCTTCCAGACGGGGAACACCTTCACATCCCCGACTCCCGGCACCTCAAGCGCCCACTGCCGGTAATGCCAGACATTCCCGCTGGTCGCCGGTCTTCTCACCCTGTCGAGATATCTCCCGAGCAGCGATTCGTCCGACTCCAGATCGGCCCCGTTGATGAAGGCCTCCGTATTCGTTACATTCACAATCCCCGAAAGATTGCCGAGTACCAGCTTAATCTGGCGTGCGGCCACGTTGCCTCGGCTTCCTCCCAATACGGCCTCTGCATGTACCTGCAATGTACCTGATTGAATCTTTCCGGCTTCCGTAGTCACGAAGCTCACCGGCTCCTCTTGGTCGGTGGAGACCACTGTTCCCGCCGGAACCGTTATATCGTTATCTCCACTGAACTCAAGCATTCCCTGAGCTCTCACACTGGGGCGCCGGGCCAGCCCGAATTCCTGTGCTCTAAGCTCCAGATATTCCGACGGCTGCTGAGGACCGGCAAATCCGAACCGAAGTACATTGTCCAGCTCTATGTAGGCGTGAGCCATTTCAATCGCCGCCGGAGCGAGCAGATCATAAGTGACGGCCCCTTGGCGTTTATCAATATCATCCGGGATCTGGGCGAGCATCCGCTGCAAAATGGCAGATTGAGTCTCTTTCTCATACATGGCTAAATCTTCACCTCCTGTTCGATCAGGCCTTCACTTGTCTGCACCATAAAAGTCACGTGGAGCTCATCCGCCTTACGGACGACCTGGAAGCGGCTAACCCCCTCAATCCGGTCATCATAGCTTAGCGCTTCGGTAATTACTCTTGTGATCTCGCTCTTCAGGAGCTCCTGAGAAATGTCCTGGCCCAGCAGGCTATCCAGCTCACAGCCGTATTGACCGTTATAGATAAGATACCGGTAACGTGGGGTGATAATGGCCTTACGGATATATTGGCGCAGAGCTTCCATTCCCTCTATCATTCGCCCTGTAATCTCTCCAGAATCGAAATCAAGGGCGTAGGTCCGCGAGGCTCGCGGCTGCGGCTTCAACAGAACAAATCTCTCTTCCTGCTTCCTCAGCGGAGATAGAGCCATTAGTACATCACCGCCCGGTCCAAAATAATATAGAACTGCCCCTGCTGAATTCCGGCAACCAGCACCCGGTCATCCTTCTTCAGTTCATCCACGAACTCAAGCTCGGCTTCCTCCACCGTCTGATCCGCATCCGATAAGTCGAGACTGGTGAATGACAAGGGGTGATCATGCGGCCCAGGGGGCATCTGCACCATGGTCACACCCACCTTCAGACCTGTCGGCGGAGCCGGCAGGGGCGGGCTGCTGGCGGAGATTTTCGTTCCTCCGCTGCTCTTCAGATTGATCGTGCGTTTGTGCTTGGTAAGTGACTCGGCGACGATCAGGTCGTCCTTTTCCAGTTCCACATTCATGTGATCCACCTTGATCTTGAGCTCTGGAGGCGCGCTCGTTACCGTCGCCAGCTCTATGGAGACATCCGAGTTGTATCCGATCGCCCGGATTAACTGGACAAGCTGGCTTGCTCCAGAGCCTTCAATTCTCTCCATATGGGCTAGGCCTCCTTAGACTCCTTATATTCCATCTTGGGCAGTTCGTCTGTTGCTGACAGAGTCAATGACATCTTGTGAGTTCCGCCCTCAAAAGAGTGGTCGTCCGAAGACACATAGTACCCGCCAAGAATCCCTGTCATGGACTCCTTGACGTAGACCGCTGAACCCGACACTACCTCATCGATGCCCAGACACTCGATATGGGCCTCATCGTCGATGGTGCCCATCTCCTTCAGCAGCTGCTTGGCACGCTGCTCCATTTGGGACCTCATCATACTCTGGTCCGGCTTCTCCAAATGCTGCATAATGCCGAAGCGCCGGATCAGCTCGGCATCCTTGGCGCTTGCCGTCATTTCCTTCTTCTTATTGTCTCCGCCGGCTACCTTGATCTGTGTCTTCATCTCTTCAATCGATTGGGCGTAGCTGGCACCCAGGATGTTGACGCCGTTCTCCAGCACCCATTTCACTTCCTGCTCCTTGCGAGGGAGGAGATGCAGCTTGCCTTCCCGGGAAGTCAGATAGAACTGCTCCCCTGTCTGCTTACGGGTCTCCGTGATGGCTATCACCATCATTTCGAATAAGGTCTTGTCACGAAATACGAGCTTCGGGATCACAAATCCGGTATCCTTGATCTCGCCCAGATCTACGGAGAACTCGCTGCACAGCTTCCTGACCACATCGGATGCCTTCATACTGCGAAAGATCTTCGTGTCTTTGTTCTTGGTCAAATAAATGTTCTCATCATAAGCCGTCAGCGACATTTGTCCCTCCGCATCGATCGAGTCTGCGAAAATAACGCCGCGAAACAGCTCCTTCTTCTCGCCCATCATCAGCCGCAGCTCATTTCCCTTCTCCGGCCTCTGAAGGCGGCTCCGCATATCTGCTGTATTCGACAGCTCAACGACCAGCTTACGGGAAGCCTGCTTGCTGTCCCCCGACCAGCGAATGGACTTTACAATCGGATCAAGGAAGGTCTGAACCCCGGATTCGATGTAGACAATACTCCAGTTCATGAAGGAATCACCAGCTTCTGACCCGGGTAGATCGAATTCGGGTTCTTCCCGATCGTCAGCTGATTCAAGCTGTAAATCTCATTCCACCGATCACCCTTTCCGAGTGTCCGCTGGGCGATTTTCCACAGCGTATCACCGAGAATAACGACATAAGCCTTGGGCGGAATTCTGGAGTCCGGGCGGGTATTTCCCTCCGCCACTACGGCACTACCCGACTCGTTCTTCTCGATCTGCCGGAACTGAACTTCTTCATACTGCTTCAGTTCAAGCTCGTAATACACATCGCCAGGACTCCCAGCGCGCTCACTATATTGGAACGACCTGATGGTCACCTGCTTCTTGATCTCAGTTCCCGTAATACTAAGGCGGATCGGTCTGCGTGCAGCCATCCAGCCTTCAATCAGCTCCACAGTCTTCCACGGATTCATAAGATCCTCATACTCGCAATAGCCGGGATGATAGTCACGGGGGAAAAAAGAAGAGAACGAGTACACCTTGAGCTCGGCTTCCCCGATAATCGTGTATTCCCCAAGCTGGGTCACCTTCACATCTTCATAACTATGGGAACTCTTGACCGAGAGCTGCTCCGGGTTAACGGGCAGCCACAGCCATTCCTTCATATCCAGCGTAGATAACCAGAATTCCAGTGAAGCCATCAGGCCATCAATCCTCCCGCACTTTTGATCTCACGGGCCAGAGCTCTTGCAATGGCATCAATATCGGAATCCTGACGGACATTGAACGTATTGCCAGTGATCGAAATGGAGCTCCCACCAGATCCAGCAGCAGAGAACGCTCGGTTCTCGCTGGCTGTCATAATGCGCTCGCCCTTATGCAGCCTAGCCTGCATACCGTCATAAGGAACATAATCCAGACCATGATAGCGATTCTGAAGCGGCGCACTGCCTGCGGTCGCCTGTGCGGCGGCATTCCCCTGCACCTGTACGGTCGCTGACAGATTCTTGTCACTGCCGGACAGGTCGCCGAAGAAGGAGGATACCGCAGTAGATACGGTCTCTACCAAATCCAGAATGGTCTGCATATGGTACTTGAACAGGTAGGCCAGCCCAGCAATCGCGGCACCCACCAGGGCGACCACAGCTATGATAGGCAGGAAAGGCGCAACCGCAGCCCAGCCCGCCACAGCCGAGGCCCACAAAGCTGGCGCGAACAAGCCGATCAGTACTGCCGCCATACCGGTGATGGCAGGGACAAGAATATCCGCCTGGTTCGTAATGAACTCCATCACGCTGACCATAGCTTCACCGAACGGCATCAGCGCCTCGCCAAGCGGGGCCAGGGCCAGGGTAATCCGGTTCTGAAGTGTGGCGAACCGGTCGCCGAAGCTCTCCACCGATTTGGAGTGCTTGAGTATGCCGCCCTCGGATGCGCCCATGGCGTCCGCTATTCCTTTGAACTCTACCTGACCGCCTCGAAGGGCGGTGACCAGATCGCCGCTGACCTTGCTTCCAAAGCTCTCGGTTGCTATTCTGGCGGCTTCGGCCTCCGTAGCGGCACTGCGGATTTGATTCGCAACCTCCGTAATCCCGCCGGTAGGAAAGCCCTTCTTCATGGCATCTTCAATCGGGGTTATCCCTTCCTTCTGCCACTTCGCCATCAGGACCATCGTCTGGTCGAACCCAAGCCCCATCTGCTTCATCGGATCGCTCGCCTGACCCATCCGCTTCATCAGATCACCCATAGAGACTTCACCCGCACGACTCGCCGCAAAGAACTTCTCCATCATCTGCTTGCTGCCATCCGTTGCAATTCCCCATACCCCCATCGCCTTGGCGGCGGAGTCTGCTGCCGCGGCACTGTCCGTACCGGTAAGGCGGGAAGCATCCAGCAGCGTCTTGGTCATGTCCTCAAGCTTCTGCCCGGTCAGACCTGAATCCCGGTTCAGGATCCCCATCGCTTTGCCCACCTCGGTGAGGCTTTGCGGAACCTGTCCTCCCACCTTCTTGAAGGAGCCGACAAGCACATCCATATCCATAGCGGCTGCCCCAGAGGTTGAGCGAAGCACCCCAAAAGCTTCGCTGTACTTCTTGGCAGCTTCTATGGACTGATCCTTGACCAGGGTGAACAAGCTGCTGGCCGTCCCGGTAATGGCCGAGACCGCTCCCTTGTTCTTCTCCATGGAGACATGGATCGGGTCATCACCCAGCGGCTTGCGCAGCCTTCTGTACCCGCGCTGCAAAGCATTGGGCGGATTATCAAATTTGGTCTTGATCCGGTCACGAATACTGACCGGCTGACGGGTGAACTTGCTCCTCAGCCGCTCCATCAGCCCCTTCTTCTCGGGAGCCGCCGCTGCACTCCCGGCGGGCTGCGCCGCTGCGGCTTGTGCCGCCTTGGCTGCGGCGCTAACCTTCTCCTTCGCCTCCTGCATCGCCTGCAGCCGTTCAAGCTTGCGCTTTGCCTTCCGGCCCTTGCCGGCAGCCGCCGCAGCCATAGCGGCTTTCATCGAAGCCGCTTCAATCGCCTCGGCCTGCTCCGCTGCGGCCTTGGCCGCTTTGGCCGCTTCCTGCTTGGCCGCTTCGGCTCGCACGGCGTAGGCTTTCTTGATGGCATTTCTGCCACCGCGCGCCATCTCCAGCTGCATGGCAGCCGCAAGGACAGGCCCTTTGGCGGCCTTCTGCCAGCCTTCACTGATCTTGGTGTACACGGCCGGCTTGGACAGATTCGCGGTCATTTGTGTTATTCTCTCAAGCAGCTTACTCAGCTTTTCCGCGCTCGACAGGTTGTTGCTCAAGCTTCTTCACCTCCTCGCTGATCCGGCCTGCTAGCCTCCTCTGCGGGCGGCCTGCCTCTCTGCCTTTCGCGCCTTCTCCTCTTCTTCCAGTTGAAGCAGCATGGACGCGTACATGAAGCGCTTGGTTCCTTCATCCTTGTTGTACACCTCATCCGGCGGAATATGATGCCGCTGAAAGATGAGATGCACCAGGAAGGCCTCGCCGCCCGCCTTGATCAGTTTTTTATTTCTTCGTCATCGCTGTCAAAGCCGCTGATCTCCAGAATCTCCGTGGATAACTTGGCAATCTCACCAGCCAGCAGCAGACCGAGAATCGCCTCTGTAGGTGTTCCGTACTTCTCAATCAGTTCCTTGGCGGTCCAATCGGGAATCAGACATGCCTTCTGAATCACAAGGGCACCGAACTGCTCTTCATCGAGCACTTTCTCCCTCTTCGGACCTTTGCCCGTATAATGCGTGCACTGTTCCTGAATTCGGTTGATGGTCTTGCCATCCAGCGCTTGAATTTGAAAATCCACCCCAAGCCGCTTCATAGGAATATCCCTCTGGGGCTTGCTGTCAATGCTAAGCAGGGCGTGAAGCACCGCGCTCTGTCTTGTATCTGTAACTGCCATAATGTATACATCTCCTTGATATAGAATGGATTGAACCTATTTAATGAGTATGAAAAGTGGTTCTTAACCTAATTAGAAATTCCCTACCGCTTCGCTGATTTTGAGCTGCATACTGCAAGCAGGTTCCCGAAGGGAACAGCTTATTCGGCATGAATGACATCGAGCAGTTCATAACCCGTGAAGTTGAAAGGAAGCTCCTCTTCCACCAGCGAGCCCACCTCAAAGTGCACGAGCGGGATTTTGTCGAACATAACCCCTTTCAGACGAACACGATAAGCTCCATAAGATTCAGGGTCTTCCAGCTTCAGAATCAATTCGGTGATGAATGTACCTTTGGAATCATCCGCCACCTGGCCGATTAGCTCTACGAATTCGGAAGTCACTTTATATCCCGAGATCGTACCGGTTCCGCTCAGTCCTGTTACTTTGTGTGCTGTCCAGCGGGTCCCGGACCGCTTGATCTCCTCTTTCGTGATTTCCACATTGGCTTCGGCCGTCTTGATATTGGTCAGCCACTGCCCGTTGTGATACACATATCCATAAGTTCCATTAATTACACGGGTTGCATCCAGCAAGACAAATCCCTCCTAATAATGTTCTGATGTTTGTAACTAACTCCGGTATTAGACCTTGATGGTCAGGAAAATCCGCTCCATGCTGTCAATCTCGGTGAAGCTGATTAACAGGAAGACACTGTCGCCTTCGGATTTGCGGTCAGGGTCAAGCCCGACCACGATATCAGTAAGCACATTGTTCAGTTCAAGGCGCTCCAAGTAAGCTTTGACAGCGGCAATCAGGGCCGCCTGGCCATCCGCATTGTTATCGAGCTTGCCTATGTAAGAATCTGCGGCCGCCTTTGGAATATCTGTAGCCACCGCCTGTCTTGCACGGATCGCACGAATCTTCTTTTTGCTGGTCACCAGCCCCTGCTCTACTTTCACTTTCTCCCCGTCATGGACTAGCACGAGCGATCCTTTCTTGAGTGCGTTATTAATCTCGCTGTTCTTCAGCCGTTTCATCACATCCGTAGCACGAACCGGAGTATAAGTAATAGACTTATTAATGCCTGTACCGGCAATGAGACCGGCAATGTACGGAGCATACTGGGCTGAGCTGTAAGCTTCTCCGTTAATTCTGGCGCCGGTAATCAAATTAACCGCGTAGTCATCGGAGAGTCGGTCTGTCCGCGCATTCCCAAGCTCAGGATTCAGGTCCTCCTCAGCAGAACCCCCGAATACTGTCAGGAAGTGCTTCCCTTCCCCTCGGTTGCGAATACACCAGTTCCGTGTATTGTCCTGCTCCTCTGCCGTAAGTTCTCCTGGATAGACAAACACATTAAAGCTGCGTGACTCGAAAGCGTCCCTAAGTGCCAGGTAGACCTCAGCATCACTCTTGGCTTTGGCTGGCGCTGCCGGAACGGTATAGACCAGAACTTCCTTGGCACCGCCCTGCAGAATGAGGCGAATCGCCGTCACATTAGCCAGACCGAACAGGTTGGCTGCTTCTGTTTCTTTCTCAATCGTATAGAACTGGCCAGCTTCGGCTGTACCGTACTGAAACAGCGGAAGTGCAACCGTACCTCTGGTTCCTCCCTTGATCTGCGCTGCGGCTGCCTCCACAAAATTAATATAAAGACCCGGCCGAACCGGCAGAGTAATCGGATCCCATGTTCCACCCATATTAATGACCACCTTTCGAATTGTATTCCGTTCTAACTCCTATATGGCTCATCTTCGTGAACTCCTCGGTCGCCACCGGCTCCCGGTATTGCAATTGAAGCACCGCAGTACATTTCTGAAGGCCGCCCTCCATTTGCTCAGCTCCATCGAAGGAGAAGGATTCAATCTTGAGCGCCCTTCCCGCAGCTGGAGTCAAGGCAGAGCCCTGCTCATTCATCATGAACCGGCTTAAATCTTCCATACGGCTAACAGCCTGCTGTACATCCTCTCCATAACCGATTACGCTGTACTGCCGCTGCGTCCATGTCTGGGAGAGGCTCTCGCTCCGGCGAATATCCTGCTTCAGGATAATGACGAACTGACCGTTCTCCCTCTCCGCAGGGATAGGCTCCTGATAGTAATGAATGAGCGCATCCGGGAACTTGGCCTTGATTACATCAGCAATACCCTGCACTTCATCGGCAAGTGACACTAACTTCACCCCTTTAGAACTTGTTCGGCTGCCGCCCATGACGCATCAGGCGGAACTTTACTTCCCCCTTTCAACCGTTCATACACATACGGCCTAGCAACCGCCGCTGCAATACGAATTATAGAGCCCAATTTCCAGGTCTGGGGAGGATGAACTTTCTTCACCAGGGGTGATAACTTTTCACCCTATCGCGAAGCCTAGGCCTATTGTTATACTGAATGTAACTTGTAAGTATCTGGTAAGCAGCAGCTGGGAGGATTGTGAAGTGAGTGTTATCCGGATCATGCTTGTAGATGATGACCCGTTCTGGCGGGAGAATATCAGTGCAGATTTGGCAGACGAGCCCGATATTGAGGTAAAAGCGATTGCCGCAACAAAAAAAGAAGCCATTGATATGGCTTCTAAGTATGAGCTTGATATTATTCTGATGGATATTAACTTAAGTGAGAATAACCTCGACGGCCTGGAAGCCGTCGAACAGATCCTTCGCCTGCCCGGTAGGGAGCAGGTCAAGATTATCATGCTCACATCCATTACGGATGCTGAGGTGGTCATGAAGTCCTTCCGGCTCGGCGCGCTGAATTATATCAACAAATCCAGCCTTCAAGACATGCTTCACGCCATCCGTGAAGCTCATCTTGGCCGGGCCGCCATCCATTCCGACGCTGCCCGTATTATGCGCAGTGAGGTACAGCTGATGGAACTCACCTCTTCGGAACGCGAGGTGTTCGATCTCCGCAAGAACGGGCTTAGCAAGCGACAGATTTCGGAACAACTTCACAAGTCTACGAATACAATCAAGTCGCAGCTAAGGAGCATCAAGAATAAGCTGACTCATTTCAGGATGGATGGAGATGATCCAGACTGTTAGCCTCCCGGTTCAGCTGTCTGGCATCTTTGGCCTGCGGTCTGAACTTGAACGCGGGAAAGTGCAGTGTCAGCGTAACACCCGCCCCGTACTCATTTGAGGCTGCCATCATTTTGCCGCCGTGCTTTGACATCACACTTGAGCAGTAAGAGAGCCCCAAACCGTAGTTAAGCGCATTCTTTTTGGTCGTGAAGAAGGGTTCAAATATCTTGCTTAAATGCTCCTTGGGGATTCCGGCACCATTGTCCCTGACCTCTATCCTGAACCCTTTCCTGGTCGCAGCGGTCTTCAGCGTAATTTCCCCGCCGCTATCCGGCATGGCATCCAATGCGTTACGAATCAGATTGGACAGCGTCTCTCTAATATGAACAGCATCACACTTCAGCGATCCTTCCGCCTCATACCTGGCAGATAGCTCCACGGGTCTATTCTCCGTTAACGTTCTAGCCGAGTCCATAACCGATTCCACCAACGATCGAACATCGTGCAGCTCTTCGTCAAGGACTACGTCTTCTGCCTTCTCCTTAATTCGGTTCACCATGTGAAGCAGATGTCCGGTTAAATGATGTACCTGATCAATCGTACTGGCTGCCTTCTCGGCCTGGCCGGACCGGATCAAGGTGCTGCATTTCTCTGCCAGATAGTCGATCTTCTGGATCTCATTCTTAATCGAATGATTCAGAATCGATACGCCCATGGTCAATGTCCTTATGGAGTGATCCAGCCGTTCACGCTCGATTCTCAGCTTGATGCCGAGGAAGCCATTGCGAATCGAATATGTAAGGATCAACCCAACCGTTCCTAATATGGCGATGAAATTCGCCTGCCACATACCGTTACTGTCCAGCTCGAACGACCACATTCCAAGCTTCAGGGAATCGAAATTTACATAATCGGATGTAAAAGCCCAGACCATGACTGTAGGGAAAATTAACATTGCCCGCCTCAGGCTCTGTTTCCGCTCTAGATTCATTTCCTTGAAGTAAGCCAGATAATAGAAGACACACCCCATCAGCACATAGACCCCATCCCACCACCTGAACCAGGCCAAGCTGAAGATGTTCCACGGTTCTGAAGCCAGGTGGATCGCCGTCATGGCTACCGGACCTGGAAGAAGGACTAGCGATACGGCTACCTTGAGGCGAGAGGATAACCCCTGATTCAACCACAGCCCGCCCATGAAAAATACATACGGAAGCACGTAGAAGTAAATATGCATAGCAATAACGGTAGATACATACAGCAGCATACTTAGAACAGGATGAAGCCACTGGGCATCATGAATCATCGGCATGATCGACAGATGCATGGCAAAGGCAAAGCTGGCTGAGCCCCCCAGCAGGATGGTCAGTCCAATCCATACGTTGCTCCTTGTTCTGGACAATAGAATAATAACCCCGAGCGTCCACAGTGACAGAAACATAAGAACATAAATAATTCTCATTCGGCTCCCCCAAAGCCCCTTCCGCCTAAGTTCATTAATTCCCTCATCATACAATATATCCCTTATTAAGTCAGCAATGATTTAACTTGTAAATTCGACACTATCCCTTAGGGAATCAACCTCATTATGTAATGTTAGTTCCAAACGAAAAAGGCCACATGTCCTAGCGAACTTGAGGCCTTCGTATAGGGTTCTTCTTCTATTGCTGGTTGCACAACTCTAATTATGATAGCCTCTGTCCCCAGCGTAGAGAGCTACGGGCGACTTAGAATAAGACTTCTTCCGTACGTCTGAGCTCAGCGAACTGGCTGCCAAGGACTTTATTATGATGGTCAATGATCTGCTGGGCTGTTAGATTCTCTGAATCAAAGGTGCTGTGTCCATCCGCGACTAGAACGTTAGTGTACCCCAAGCTATTAGCAGCTCGGCATGTGGAATCCACACAGTACTCCGTCTGCACTCCGGTAATGATCAGACGTGTGATGCCAAGCTCTTGTAACTTCACATGAAGCTCAGTCCTCAGAAAAGGATCCGCATGGTACTTAACCATAGTCAGATCTCCTTCCTGGGGGGCGACCTCAGGATGGATCTGCCACAGCGGTTGCCCCAATCCGTGAGGAGACTCTCCGTCCTCGGTATGCTGCATGTAGATTACCGGCGATCCAGCCGAACGGGCTTTTTGAATCAAAGACTGAATATGGTGAAGCAGCTCCTGCGCCTGATATAACTCTTTTCCCCCATACTGTGCCCATATGAATGGCGCTAATTGTACATCCACAATCATAAGCGCACTCTTCGGCATGTTCATTCCAAGTGTCCCCCTTGAGCTTTATTAGTTATAGCCCCTGTCCCCAAAAGGCTGAAGTTCTTCAAGCCACTTCTCCTTCATCTTCTTCAGCGTATCCTTCATATCCAGGCGCACGCCTTCCTTCTCCTTCACCGTCTCCAGCACCTCAATTACAAAGTTCTCCTTGCCCATCTCGCTCCATTCCTGCTGAAGCTTCTTGCACATATGAGAACCCATTTCGAGCGAGAATTCCTGGCCGTTAATTGACTTGAGATTTGGAGTACTATCCACATAAATCTTGCCATTCTTCGTATTCTTAATCTGGTACACGCCTGCCTGAATCTTGACTTCTTTAGCCATCAGTTTCAGTTCTTGTTTGCGATCCACTCTATTCTCCTCCTGCTCTGTCGCCGGCCCGCCAAGCCAATACTCACTGCCGTCCGGCTGTCTGTTCATGAATCCATACTCAACTAAATAACGCCGCAGCAGGGCAAAATCTTCAAAAGCTGCGCTCAGGATCTCATTAACTTCCTTCTCAGCGTAGATCCGCTCCGGCTCAAATCGCTTGGACAATTCGTTAAGAATAATCAGCTTCTGCTTCTCCCGCATGCCAAAGCTCTTCAGCTGGCCATTCGTTCCCGCAGGAAAATACTTGGCGAGGACCTTCTCCTTCTCGGTCTCTGTAATCCGGTAGCGGTCATCCTTGCTGCTGCCCTGAACCTTCAGCATGGCTGGAGCATGCTTATCCCTCGTTCTTAGAAGCTCCATAATGGCAAGAAACACTTTGGCTTGCCGTTCCTTCTCCTTAAGCACGAACCTGTGGTTGCGTACAGTCGAAGTGCTTCCAATCCCAAGCTCCTGCTGCACTTCCTTATCACTCTTGCCTTGGTAAAATAACTTCAGCAAATTGCTCTGAATCTCGGATAACCCGGTAAAGCTTTTGTCTAGGCTAATGAGATACTCAAAGGCAGAGCCATGCTTCTTCTCCAGATGCACACGAACATACTTCTCGGTCTCATACAGCACACCATCTTCGGGATAGATAATCCCTTTCTCAAAGCTTTTGCCGCAGCAAATACATACATAAAATTCATCCTTCTCGATATAGCCCCGTTCAAGCTCGGATAAAGTCGAGTTCCAAATCAACTCCGAATTCATAATTGTAATTCCCCAATTCGTTTGCTTATTTATAGATATAATATAATTTTGTTTGTTAAATGTCAATAACTCCCTCGTCCCTTTAATGATTATGGTAAGATACAGAAAGGGCATAGAGACACTCATAAATGCAAAGGAAGTGGGTCGTGAAAGGAACTTATCTTAAAGCCACTATTATACAAGGCAGTGTAGTGGCACTTATCGTTGAAATCATATTGTTCGCCATCAATTATCCCTTGGTCGTCAGTATGCTTAATATTAAGAAGACCGAGGATTACTCATTTCAGGACAGCTACTTTGTTGTCTATCGCGGCATTCTAGAGAACACACCCAAGCTGGCCGCTCTGTTCTGGATCGTGGTCGTGTTTGCAGCCATCGTCATTACTTATGCCGTTCTGAAATGGTTATGGTTTAAATTAATCTAGCGATCATAGCTCTATAAAAGACCAAAAACGGCAGGCCCCTGATAATCTGGGACCTGCCGTCTTTCTAAGTCTGTAAACCATCTAACATCAAACGCATGCTGCGTAAAACTATTCCATCAGCTGCCCAAACACCAGCAGGCGCTTCAGGACCACGGACGCTTCCGCCCGGGTAGACGCGGCGCTCGGTCTGAACAGACCGCCGCTTCCCTGAAGGAGCCCGGCGCGGACAGCCGCATCGACCGAGGAGGTCGCCCAGGAAGCTACCGTACCTCGATCCTTGAAGATCTCGATTCCGCTGCCTCCATCTATCGCCTGTCTGCCCAGCAGATTCATGGCTGATCCGAGCATTGCCGCCATTTCCTGCCGGGTAACCGGGGCATTTGGCTTGAACTGGTTAGCACCCGTTCCTCGGATCAGACCGGCTTGATAAGCCGATTCCACTGGAGCTGCATACCAGGCATCCGCCTTTACATCGGTGAAGCTGGTCTGATTCTGTGCCAAATTCAGCCCTAATGCACGTACCATCAATGCTGCAAATTCGGCCCGTGTGATCTGGCGATCCGGCTCGAACTTGCTTGCCGATACGCCTTTGACCAGCAGCTTGGAAGCGAGCAGTTCCACATCACTTCTTGACCAGTGTCCGTTAAGATCACTAAAGCTCTTGCTGGCTGCTACTATTCCATACAGACTGGTATGCGTGGTCAGAATCTGAACCGCATCATAACCATTTTCCTTCACCCGAACAGCGGGAACAAATTGAAGCTCCCCATTCGCGTCCAAGGTAACCGCAGTCCAGTTCTGCGGAATTCCTGCAGAAAGTCTTAGCGTACGAGCGGCATATTCCCGGCCGAAGTCCTGCAGCTTCACTTTCTGAACATGGTTAGTCAGAGCTACCTCGAACTCTACCGGCTGAAGCAGGTTACCTGCTGATAATTTGGAGACCGCCTGACTCCAGATGGCATTGTCCACTGAATCAGCCTTCTTGACTGTAACTTCAATTCTCCATCCCTCAGCCGAGCTTCCCGCCTGGGCAGTTACCGCACTCTGCTTAAGAACCGATAACGGAAGTGTGAAGCTTCCTGCACTTGTACTAAGCTCGATCCCTGCACCCGGGATAGAGGGTGCATTTCGCAGCTCATTGAGAGGATAAGTCACTTTCCATGAATCCGCTTCGTTACCAAGTCTGATCAACCAGACTTTATCTGTGGACGACATCCGCCCCACTGCGCTGCTGACTGTATCCGCAGTCACGTCCAGCGTCACTTCCTGCTGTCCACCCTGCTGGGTGCTCTTCACTTCATCTGAGGCAGGCACATATTCAAAGCCCGATGCGGTATCCTTAAAGGAACCTTCAGCTTGCGATCCATCTGCAGGAGCTGCCGGAGCACCACCGCCTCCGCCGCCTGAGCTGCCGCCTCCTCCATAGCTTCCGCCACCGCCACCGGATCCACCAGTTCCGCCTGAAGTATCTCCGCCCGGCGTACTTCCACCGGAGGTGCCTCCTCCAGAAGTACCGCCTCCGGATCCAGCAGTTCCTCCTGAAGTACTCCCTCCAGAAGTGTCTCCGCCAGTTCCGCTAGTTCCACCGCTTCCGCCCGTGGAATCTGCCGGAACAGTTACCGGATCAATGAAGTCGAGGGTGAACACGCCTGCCTTCGTCTCCGTTGTCACACCTATAATAAAGCCAGGCTTAACTTTCACTGTGACAACCGTATCGTTTGCATTGGTGTGGCTGAGTGCCTTTCCCGTAAAATGAATCAGCACAAGCTGATCACTGCTTCTCATAACTTCATAACCGAGGCCTGCTGGAAGGCCTTCGAGCAGGACGCCCCCGGTCATATCCTGAACAAATGTCCCGTGATCCACATACAGGGACTGTGTAGCGGACAAGGTGCCGTCATTGCTTAAGTCCTCCTTGATGACAGGATTCAGCACGGTGAGAACAGGCTCTCCGCTGTACTGCGCTGCCGTATGAACAGGCACCTCGGTAATAGCTGCCTGGGTATTGCCTGCCATATCCTTGGCCAGGATATAGATGATATAGTCCTGATCGGGACTAAGCTTGTCGAAATAAATATCCGCTTCCTGACCCGCAGATACAGCAGAAGGTGCAAGCTGCTGCAGCGCTTCGGCAGTCGGCTTGGCCTGACCTGCAGGAACAGGCAGAGCGTACACGGACGCATTCTCATCCGTCTTTACGAGCAGATGAAGAGAGTTGTCCGTCACTACGCCGGCTTTTGGATAACCTGCCGCAAATACCGGCGCCGCGGTATCAGCCGGCTTAACCTGCTGCTTGGTTACAAATGACACCTTGGCCGGAACGCTGCTTACGTTCCCGGTTGTATCGTATGCTGCCAGATACACGGCGTAGGAGGTCTGAGGATTCAGATTGCCGAAGGTCAGCGTAATATCCTGATTGGCAGCGGCGGTCTGGGATGCAGACTGCTTAAGCTCTTCTATGGTCGGCGCTGGATCAGCAGCTGGCTGCACCTTTGCATATACCTTGGAGGCTTCATCTACACTCAGCACCACTTCAGCAGACACATCGGTCACCGTTCCTGTATGCGGATAGCCCTGATTAAAGGCAGGTGCCGCGGTGTCCGCAGTCTGGATGCCTACCGCATTCCAGGCTCCTGTAACCGCTTGGATAATCTGCTGCCTAATATACTGATATTCAGAATGCGCCTTCACATAGTTCTGCGCAGCACTTTCATACCCGTTAGCCGCATCAACAAAGTTCGAGTTAGACACCAGATAATGTGTTAATACATCGTAAGCCATGGAGGCTACGGCTTCCTTGGCTCCTGTTGTTCCCAGAATCGATTCCAAATTGGCTACCATCAGGTAACCGGCATGATTGGGGATACCGCTGTTCGTATGAACGCCCCCATTATCATGGGTGCTGTCATTAGGGAGATACACATAGCTGCTCATTTGACCAGGCTGTGGAGATAGAACCGTCGTATCGCCCGGATTTTTCAGATTCCGCAAAGCCCGGTGGTCCAATCTCAGATCTTCTCCAATTAACCACCACTTGGTATCAGCCGGATCATTATTCGACTCTATTAACGCGCCCATTAGGTCAGAGAAAGACTCATTCAGCGCCCCGGATTGATTCTGATACTCCAGATTCGCCGTATTCTCGGTCACGCCATGCGTCATTTCATGGGCAACGACATCAAGTCCGCAGGACAAGCAGTCAAATCCGCCTCTTGCGGACCCGCTGCCATCCCCGTACAGCATATAGCCTCCGAACCAGGCCGCATTATCCCATGCTCCGCCTTGGTTGGTCGTGCTCCATAGATCAGGAATGTGAACAATGGAGAGGATTGAGCCACCTTTGGCATCAATGCTGTTTCTTCCAAACTTCCCATAGTAATAGTCATAGACTTTCCCCGCATTGAAATGGGCATCTACCGCCTGACGATCCGTGAAGGATGTTGAAGAGCTTTCAATATTCGTATAATAAATGGCTCCTGCACTATCCGTTCCGCTATAAGCATAAGTGAATACGCCGCGGTCTTTATCCGTATACATCTGCCACATTAGCTTGGTGATATCGAGCATTTGATATTTGTTGGTCGTTGGATCTTTATAAAGATTCAGCGACTTCGTGTCCCCATTGAAGCCTGTGCTGACTCCAGTCGTCATATTGGACGGATTCATACTTCTTGCTTGATAGGAAGTACTATATTCGTCAATAATAGAGCCATTCTCGGCATCAATATATCCTGTCCATTTGCCGGGATACGGCATAAGATAGGTCACGTTAACCTCATAAGCAAGCCGGTATTCCTGATCACTAGGATAGATGATCAGCTTGGCTGTAGGGGCTGAGGTATTAAGCACCTGAGTGCCGACATTCACAGGACTCCAGCTAATCTTCGTCCCTTCCTGGTCCTCAATCCACTGCTTGAGGATATTCACAGCTTGACTGGAGGTGATGGCTGCTGTGAGATTATCCGGCATAACCACCGTTTCCGGTTCAGTTCGGCTCGCAACCTCCTCAACCTGCTTGTTCTCATCCAGGTGCACCCTCATGTATTTGCCGTACACCGGTATCCCCTGAACCTGCTGCTGATACAAGAAATGGGTCTGATCGATATCATCCTGCTTCTTATCTATCAGCTTGAGGTCCATCTGCGGATTGGTTAACCCGGTAAGCTCCTTGTTGTCCTTCAAAAAGTTCATCACCGAGCTGTCACTTGTAAGACTTGGTGATGTTATATCTTTATAA
This sequence comes from Paenibacillus zeisoli, assembly GCF_003994465.1. Lineage (GTDB taxonomy): Bacteria > Bacillota > Bacilli > Paenibacillales > Paenibacillaceae > Fontibacillus > Fontibacillus zeisoli. The sequence continues at coordinate 361,381 of NZ_RZNX01000003.1, forward strand.
AAACGGGATTTATCCTCGCTCCGCTGCCCCTCATCCGTGCTGCTCTGTGCGGCAATCTGCTGCTCATCCCCGGTAGCTGCCTGGACAGTGCCTATGCCCCAGGCTCCATTCGAGATACAGACTGCGGATAGCATCACCATCAGCATCCTAGTGAATTTGCTACTCTTCAACACTCTACCTCCTTCGGTCCCTACTATATATTAATAGACTGTTTGCTCCGTACAGACGGAATCGCCAATCTGTCTACTTTCTATTATATCGAATTTTTACCCAGTTTTTTGTAGATTTTTCGACAATATGAGATATTTTCGACATCACAAAAAAAGAAGAGTCCTCAGGATCAGCTAGACTCCCTAAGACTCTTCTATGTCTTGTCTCTTCTATGTCTCTTCGATATTTCTTCTGTGAAATAGAATTATTTATAGATTACGCTGCCCGTCTCCTTGAACTCCTTCGACTTGGCTTCCAGACCCTCCTGGATTGCCGCTTCGCTGTCCAGGCCGTTGTCTTTGGCATACTGGCGGATATCCTGTGTAATCCGCATACTGCAGAATTTCGGTCCGCACATGGAACAGAAGTGGGCCGTCTTGGCTCCCTCAGCAGGAAGGGTCTCATCATGATATTCCATGGCCCGCTCGGGATCGAGCGAGAGGTGGAACTGATCGCGCCAGCGGAATTCAAAGCGCGCCTTGGAGAGCGCATTATCCCGGTCCTGCGCGCCCGGATGGCCCTTGGCCAGGTCGGCAGCATGAGCCGCTATTTTGTAGGTGACGACGCCTTCTCTTACATCCTCTTTATTCGGCAGACCAAGGTGTTCCTTCGGGGTAACATAGCACAACATGGCAGTTCCGAACCAACCGATCATGGCGGCGCCGATAGCGGAAGTAATATGATCATATCCCGGCGCAATATCTGTTGTCAGCGGCCCGAGCGTGTAGAATGGCGCTTCATCGCAGATTTCCAGCTGCTTATCCATGTTCTCCTTGATCAAATGCATCGGCACATGGCCCGGTCCTTCAATCATCACCTGCACATCATGCTTCCAGGCAATCTTCGTGAGTTCCCCCAGCGTCTCAAGCTCCGCGAACTGAGCTTCATCATTCGCATCCGCAATACTGCCCGGGCGAAGACCATCGCCAAGCGAGAAGGCAATGTCATAAGCCTTCATAATCTCGCAGATTTCCTCAAAATGCGTATACAGGAAGTTCTCCTGATGGTGCGCCAGACACCAGGCCGCCATAATCGAGCCGCCGCGGGAGACAATTCCGGTCAGGCGCTTCGCCGTAAGCGGGACATAGCGCAGCAGTACACCAGCATGAATTGTAAAATAATCTACCCCCTGCTCGGCCTGCTCGATCAGGGTATCCCGGTAGACTTCCCAAGACAGATCCTCGGCTTTGCCGTTCACTTTCTCCAAAGCCTGATAGATCGGCACGGTTCCAATCGGTACAGGAGAGTTGCGGACAATCCACTCCCGGGTCGTGTGAATGTTCTTGCCTGTAGACAGATCCATAATCGTATCCGCGCCCCAGCGGGTTGCCCAGGTCATCTTCTCCACTTCCTCTTCAATAGAAGAGCCCACGGCGGAGTTCCCGATATTGGCATTAATCTTGACAAGGAAATTCCGGCCAATAATCATCGGCTCGCTCTCCGGGTGATTGATATTGCTGGGGATAATAGCTCTGCCGCGCGCTACTTCGTCCCGCACGAACTCGGCAGACACATTCTCGCGGATCGCGATATACTCCATCTCCGGTGTGATAATCCCCTTACGTGCATAGTGCATCTGGGTTACATTGTGGCCCGGCTTCGCCCGCAGCGGACGTCTGCCTGAATCCGGGAACTGCTGGGTGTTGGCCCTTGGATCATCGGTTAGATAGCCGTTATCCTCCGGCTTGATCTGTCTTCCTTCATACTCCTCCACATCCCCGCGCTCCCTGATCCAGGCCCGGCGATTCTCAGGAAGCCCCTTCGTAATATCGGTCTGTGCCTCAGCATCAGAATAAAGGCCGCTCGTATCATACACACGGACCGGCGCATTCTCATGACTGCCGTAGCTGTCTGAAGTAGGACTAAGTGCAATCTCGCGCATAGGCACCCGGATATCCGGGCGCGAGCCTTCTACATACACCTTGCGGCTGCCCGGCAGGGCAGTAGTTTGAAGCTGAATCGTCTCTTTGGTCATAACAAAAAAAGCCTCCTCTGTGATTTATCCGAGAAAGGCCGAGCGTGTAAATGGACATAACAAGACCTCTTTTCAACAATAAAAAGGGTCTCTTGAATTAGACAGACTTCGTCCATTTCAATTCCTCCGCTGGCATTACCCAGATCAGGTATAACGGTCGATAGTGGAATTCCTACCCTCTCAGCCCAAAACCTTGAGCTCCCGCTTGATATGCAGTTGTCGGTATAAAAGTTGAACTATTGATCTTACATGTTAGTCAGCCGTGTGAAATGTTCTTACGAACGCTATGCTTATCCAGAATCATTTCACACTCTTGCCTATAAGTAATTCTTAATTCAACTTATGTACCATCTTAACTTAACTATGCTAGATTTACAATCATATACCAAAAATGCTGAATTTTCCAGAACCCTGGTCGGCTAACCTCCGTTTTTGCCTCACTTCCCAGTGCTCTACTTATTGTATGTTTGGAAGAATAGAGGTATGCTATTAAGCTGAATAAAAATATGTTTTGGATTGCTTTATAGAAGTGGGACTATTGATTTACATGTAAGGCAGCCGCGGGAAATGTTCCTACGATCGCTGTGTAGAAATCCGGTCACAAAGCATAGGCTTCCGATGTAGCTTTCTTTCAGAAGGCTTGTAGGCGAACGTTTCGCTTCTTCAGAATCATTTCACACTCTTGCCTATAAGTAATTCTTGAATTCAATTTATATAGAAGTCGAACTTATATACCGATTAAATGAAGGTGAATGTAATGGGAGAATCCATTTTCAATAAAATACCTTCGGGTGCGGCCCAGCAGCGCGTTCCCGAAGCCAGGATGGCTGCTGCCCGGACCAGCCGCGAGGTCGTCGGCGCAGGCGATCCCGATGCTGCCTATTTCCGCACGCTCGAGGCCAGCGGCATCCTGCTGAATGCCTCGCAGATCGCGGCCGTTCGCCATTTCAAGGGACCGCTGCTCACCCTGGCCGGAGCCGGGTCCGGCAAAACCTCAGTCTTGATCTGCCGCACCGGCTACCTGCTCTCGGTAAGACGTGTCGATCCGCGGGAAATCCTGCTGCTGACCTTCTCCAGCAAGGCTGCCCAGGAAATGCGGGACCGGATTGCTGTGCTCCCCGGGATTCATCCACAGGATATCCGCTTACTACAGGCCCGGACGTTCCACTCCTTCTTCCTGCAGTTGATTCGCAGGCAGGGCAATGAACTTGAGATCTGGAGCGAGACCCGCAGACAGCACATCCTGCTCAAGCAGATGATGCGGGAAATGGGCCTCCAGGATGCCTATCAACCGGAAACGCTGCTGTCGTTGCTCTCTTCGTATAAGACCAACCTGATTGATATTCCGGATATGCCCGAAGATAGTGTGACCGAGCGGGAGACCAAGCGCATTCTTCTGCAGTATGAACAGTGGAAGCTTGATCACGAAAAGATGGATTTCGACGATGTCCTGATCCTGGCCTACCGGCTGCTGAAGGGAAATCCTGCCCTGCTGCGCACCATACAGGACCGCTTCCGTTATATTATGGTCGATGAATTCCAGGATACGAACCATCTGCAATATGAGCTGGTCAAAATGATTGCCGCTCCGCAGGATCACCTTATGGTCGTTGGAGATGATGATCAGACCATCTATTCATTTAATGGAGCGCGCAGCGAGTATATTCTGGAATTCGAGAAGACTTATCCAAGGGCCAAAGTCATTACGCTCGATATTAATTACCGCTCCGGCACCCGGATTGTGGGCCTTGGCAATGAAGTGATCCGGCATAACAAGCACCGCAGAAGCAAGACGCTGGCAGCTGTAAGATCAGGAGCTTCAGGGCCCATGTATACGCGCCCGCTTACCAGTGATGAGGAGGCGCGGCTGGCCTTGGACCGCATCGAGCATGAGGTTCGGGCTGGCAAGCGAACTTATGGGGACTACGCCGTACTCTACCGGGCAACCAGCAACAACCGGGCCATTCTGGAGCAGCTGATGATCCGCGAAATTCCATATATTGAATATGGGGATGGCCAGCTGCTCTATGAGAATACCCTTGTTCTCCCCCTGGTGGATCACTTAAGGCTTGGCCTCAATCGGCGTGACTTCACCGCTATGGAGAGCGTACTGCCGACCCTCTACATCAACCGGGAACGGGGAATGTCCCATATTGTCCAGCAGGAATCTGTCCGGGCTAAGAAAGGCCCGCTGGTTCATCTTCTGACCTTGTCTGGCCTGAAGGACTTCCAAATAACCAAGATTCAGGACAGGCTGGAACTGATCCGAACTCTATCCTCCATGAAGCCTTCGGCGGCCATCGCCCTGATGAGGGAGAAATTCTACAATGCTTATGTCGAGGCCGATGAGCGCAAGCTGCTGACCCAGCACAAGGAAATGATTAAGGAAATGCTGGACGAGCTGGAGGCTTCAGCTGAACGCTTTGATACGGTGGCAGGCTTCCTTGGATTCATCAGTGATGTGATTCAGAAGAGCCGGGAGCAGAGCAGTGATAAGTCCCGGGAACAAGGGAACCGTGTGGCCCTGATGACCATCCACCGGTCCAAAGGCCTGGAGTTCCCGGTCGTGATGCTGATCGGCGCCATTGAAGGCAGTCTGCCGCACAGCTCGGCAATCGAGGCCGACCGCATGAAGGATACCGCTTATCCCGAAGCGGGCGGTGCCTCCAAAGGGGCGGCCGCCCTGGAAGAGGAGCGGCGGCTTGCCTACGTCGCGATCACCCGCGCCAAGGAGGAGCTGATCATCAGCTCCCCCGCAAGGTACCGCGGCAAGAAAGCGGCCGTCTCCCGCTTTCTGCTCTCGGCCTTCGGCGGCGATGCAGCCGAAGGCGCGGTCACCACTTCGAGCGCTTTGCGGGCTCGAAGTGAAGTGGCTGCGGGCACTGGCTACGCCCGCAGCGGAGGCCGGTCTTCGGGCGCTTCGCCCGCCCGAAGCGGCAGTTCAGCGGCGGCGACGCGAACGGAGAGCGTCGCCGCCTGGCTGTGCCAAGGTCCAGGCTGTATTACCTGGACCCGGATTGCGGCGAGGGACCATGGCCTCGCCGCGAAGGCCTGCCCCCTGTGCGGGAAGCCCATGCACAGGGGCCGCAAGGACGTGCCGGTCTAACCGCGGCACGTTCACGCTTGCCTTGCCGGAAGGCTGCGCCGCTTCCGGCACCCTTTTTTAGACCAACATAAACCAAGCAGCCTCTCTCAGGCGTGACATAAGATTGTCCGGGATTCTGAGGGTGTTAGTGCTAACTGTGAAATTTTGATTCTACCCGCACCCTTTGTATCCATCAGATTATGATAACATTACTCTATTAAGTTTATAAGTTTAGTCGTATTTAAATCCAAAAAAAGTATTGACTATGGAAAAGCCAAAAAGGACTGGAATAAGAATACTACTTTCGTTGTTATAAACCATTACAATATCTATTCCTAATAAATTAGGTAATCCCAAGTAAAATATTAGAAATGGATAAGCGGTAAATATAAAACTTAAAATAAGTATAACGAGCTGAGATGAATTGAATATAATTTTTTTTGGTATCCCCCTATACAAAGAAAAGTAAATACCGATAATGATGTTAGCTATTCCCCAAGGCCAAAATTCGTATGAAGCGTTAAATGTTTCATCAGACTTAGTATTGAAGTATTCCAAAGATTGGCTTGCTAAATATAAAATTAATATGAATCCAATAGTCCAAAAAAAGAAATATGCATATCGTTTGATCACCAGAACACCTCCAAATTTAAATCTAATTAACCCATACTCCTTTCATTTTTTGGGAATTTTAACATGGTTTACTTTGATTGTCTACATGAATATTTCTATGGAGCAGATTAGTCGATCAGGGAAAATTATACATAATCGGTGTTGAAATTAGATTACGCTAAAAAGAAGTGAGGGTACTTATAATCCCTCGCTTCTTTTGTACATAAAAGCTTATGTTCTTATAAAAAGTAGATGGAGGGAGCTTAGTCCATTAGATCTGCCCGCTCACCTACTCTCCCCGTGTCACCCCTCATACTTCTTCAGCACAATCACCGCATTGTGCCCACCGAAGCCAAAGGAATTCGACAAACCGATCTCGAACGTGCCCGTCCGGGCCGTGTTCGGCACATAATCAAGATCGCAGCCTTCACCGGGCTGATCCAGGTTGATCGTCGGCGGCACAATGCCTTCTCGCAGCGTCTGTACTAGAGCGATAGCTTCGGCCCCGCCGGCAGCTCCGAACATGTGGCCAATCATCGACTTGTTGGCCGTGACTGGAACCCGGTAGGCATCCTCGCCCAGCAGCTTCTTGATCGCCTTGGTCTCCGCGATGTCGCCCACCTCCGTGCTGGTCGCATGGGCGCTGATTACATCGATATCCTGCGGAGTAAGACCCGCCGATTTGACGGCGCTCTTCATCGCCAGGTAACCGCCGATGCCCTCCGGGTGAGAAGCCACCATGTGGTAGGCATCCGAGCTTGCTCCATAGCCGATCACTTCCCCATAGATTTGCGCGCCGCGCTTCTGGGCATGGGTCAAGGATTCCAGCACAAGGATGCCCGCTCCCTCTCCCATCACGAACCCGTCCCGGTCCGCATCGAACGGCCGACTAGCCTTGGTAGGCTCCTCATTTCGGACTGAAAGTGCCGTAGCATTTCCGAACCCGGCCAGGGCAATGGGATGCGCAGCGGCCTCCGTTCCCCCGGCAAAAATCACATCCGCATCCCCACTGCGAATCACGCGCCAAGCCTCGCCAATCGCCGTATTTCCGATCGAACAAGCGGTGACCGGCGAGAGCGTCGGTCCCATCGCGCCAAAGTGAATGCTGATGAGCGCCGCAGCCATATTGGAGATCATCATCGGAACCAGGCTTGGGCTAACTCTGCCCGGACCGCGATCCCGCAGAAGATCCACGTTGTTCACCAGGGTCTCAATCCCGCCAATGCCTGAGCCAACATATACCCCGAGGCGCTCACGGTCGATCTGATCCAGCTTCAGGCCGGAATGCTCAAGCGCCTGCTCCGCTGCCGCAAGCCCAAGCTGGCTGAACCTGTCCATCTTGCGAGCTTCCTTACGTCCCCATCTGCCTTCGGGATCAAGTCCCTTGACCAAGCCCGCAATCCGGGTCTTGTATCCCGATACATCAAAAGTATCAATCGTGCTGATGCCCGACTTTCCTTCCTTCAGACCGTTCCAGAACGTGTCCAGTTCATTTCCAAGGGGCGATACAATCCCCAATCCCGTAATTACTACTCTTTCCATCTTGGCACCTCTCCCTTAATAACCATTTATTATTTGTTTATTATTCTAACCATCCTTTATCCTATTACAAGTTTGTATTTATCCTAGTATAATTAACACTACAATAAACCTGTAAAGGACGATTACTATGAAACCGGAAGCACGACTTGAAGCCTTATCCGAATTTCTCAAAGCCCAGCGCTCGAAGCTTCACCCTCATACCGTAGGCCTTCCCCCGGGGACACGGCGGAGAACTCCAGGTCTTCGCAGAGAAGAGGTTGCCGCTCTCGCCGGGGTCAGTACGACGTGGTATACATGGCTGGAACAGGGCCGGGATATCAAGGTATCCCCCTCTGTCCTGGATGCCATTGCAGGGGCACTTCAGCTGAACGCCGATGAGCGCAAATATTTATATGATCTGGCGCTTGAATCGGGCTCACACACGAAGCCTTCAGAGAGGGAAGCGGGCACGGTCATCAGCCCCTCACTCAGCCGAATACTGCAGGAGCTTAAATACTGTCCGACTATTATCTCTGACCGCAAATGCCAGATTGTAGGCTGGAATGCAGCGGCTTCGCACGTGTTTCTTAACTTTGATCTGATTCCCGCAGCGGAGCGGAACATGATTGAGCTGTTGTTCAACAAGAAAGAGCTCCGCAGTCTGGCCGTGAACTGGGAGCACTTTGTCCGGGGCTTCCTCTCCATCTTCCGCGCGTATTACGGACAGTATGTTGCTGACCCCTGGTATTCCGATTTCATTGACAAAATGACCCGTCAGTACCCGGACTTCCAGGCGCTCTGGAATGAAAGTGACGTCAGTTCCGCACCCGAGGTCATGATTGAATTCCGGCATGCACGTGCCGGCAAGATGCTGTTCAACCTGACCTCCCTACAGGTTCAGGGCTCCGCCGATCTAAGGTGCAGCGTCTATACACCAGTCCAGGATTCCAACACGGAGACCAAGCTCAGCAAGCTGATGAAGGACAGCAGTATCTAGATGAATGGGTCCTTTTTAAAGGGACAACTCTCGCCTAGAAGTAAAAATATGTAGAAATATGGAACCCGGCATAGTAAGATATATCCATATTTGCCTTGCATGTAGGAGAATCAGCCTATAAGGCATCTATTACAACTCAATCAAAAAAATAAAAAGGGATGATTAAGGGTGCAAAAGTACAGAAAAAGAAACACGCCTGCGTTCACGTTTCTAGCTTATTTCACATTTTTTGCAGGTGTGGCGTTGTTCCTGATCGGAATTTATAATGCCGATATGCAGCTGAACGAGAAGGGATATTATATCGCAGTGATGATTCTGGTAGCTGTCGGGGCTATTCTGACTCAGAAAGTAACCCGGGATAACAGTGAAGATAATGAAATTATCGCTGAGCAGAACCGAAGCAGTAGCCACAGCAGCTAGAATAATTCCGGTTCTGTAGATCGAACAGAAACAGCCGTCACCCAGGTATTCCTCTCGGGGACGGCTGTTTTTTTATCTTAACTTAGTTCTCTTAACTCACTTCTGCTGCTTCTCCTGCTCTTCCAGATAGTCCCTGGTTCTCCGGAGATATTCTGGAGCATCCATCGGATCCGCCGCTACCATCTCAATGATGGAGAGCCGTCCCTGCGCCTGTGCCGCCTGAGCTTGCTCCATGGCCTCATCCAGTTCTCCAATCGTCTGCACGCGGGCGGTATAAGCCTCCCCGCCGAAGGCCTCAGCCAACTTCGTATAAGACCACATCGGTACCTCATTGTACCGCTGCTGCTCGGTCTTCACATTCAAGTACTTCTCAATCGTGTAACCATCATTATTCAGCACAAAAATAATCGGGTGGCAGCCATTCGCCAGCATGGAGCTGATCTCCTGTACCGTCAGCTGCAGCGAGCCGTCGCCGGTGAAGAGAAGCACCCGGCGTCCCGGCGCAGCTATGCATGCCCCAAAAGCGGCTGGCGTCGCATAGCCGATGCTCTCCCAGCCCGCTTGAGCGATATAACTCGCTCCCTCCGGCAGTCTGATCTGGGAGATTCCGTTCATGAACGTTCCCGTCTCGGCAACCACAATATCCCCCTCCTTCAGCATTCGCTGAATCCGCGGATAATAAGCATCGGCGGTTAAGAGCTTCTCCGCGGCGACATCTGCCGCTTCCTGCTCGTAAGGAAAAGAGAGGCTTGGCAGGTCTTCTTCCTGCTCGAACCCCACTTTCATCAGCTCACGCAGCATATCCTCCGCCTTGATATTCATATACACGGCTTCTCCGATTTTGACGGACTCCGGCTGAATATTGATGGTTCTCATAGGATCCAGCTTGGCGGTGAAGTTGGCCGTATTGCTGTCAGACCAGATGAGCCCCGCGGCGATTACGCAATCCGCCTCTTCCACGATGGTACTGACCTGCTCGCTGCCAAAGGCTCCCCCGTACATCCCGATATAATTGGGGTGATGCTCATCGAACCCGCCCTTACCGAGCGGCATCGAGGCCACGGGTACGCTCATGCCCTCGGCCAGTTCGCGAACCGGGTTCATGAGTCTATGACGCATGACCATGGAATCGGACAGGATTACCGCCCGCTTCGAGCTGCCAAGCAGCTGACTCGCATGAGCAACAGCCGCTTTCAGCGAGGATGTGCTTGTCTGCAAATCCTGGAGCTGAGCCCGCCGGGCGAGGATCGGCTTCATCACCAGGTCTATGGCGACGACGAGATAGACCGGCTTTTTCTTGCGCTTGGCAATAGAAAGGGCTGCTGGAATCTCGATGGCCGCATTCTCGGGAGTAATCTCCGCCGTGTAGGCGGTGATAGAGCTGTACATTTTACGAAACACTTGGTAGTCCCCATCATGCAGCGTATGATGCATCAGCTTATGGGCCTGCTGCACCATCGATTTGGGGGAACCAACAATATGCACGACCGGCACGTTCTCACTATAAGAGCCCGCAATCGCATTACAGGCACTCATCTCCCCCACCCCAAAGGTGGTGATCAGGGCGGAGATTCCCTTTAGCCTTGCATAGCTGTCCGCCGCATACCCGGCATTCAATTCATTGCGTCCGTTGATGAACCGGATTCCATCATAGCGTTCCAGCGTATCCAGCAAGGTAAAATTATAGTCGCCGGGTACCCCGAATATCTCCGTGATCCCCTCGGCTCTCAGGCAGTCCAGTAGATACTGGCCCAGCGTGATTTCTCCGGATGGTTGTCCCTCTGTCTGCTGCTTCTCTTCTCCTTGAGCTAATCCGTTCTTGTCAGGCATTCATATCTCTCCCTTAAATTCTCTTGATGTATGTCATTACCCTAACAGCCCGAACTCCTTTCAGGCCGCAGGGGACCGAAGTTATTCGTATCCCGTAGGGGGTAAGGACTCAATATTCTTTAATAAAAAAGAAGTCCTTCAGGTAGTAATACCCGAAGAACCCCTTTATTTTGCAATAAATTCACCTTTTTCTAAGTCTAATTGAAATTGTTTCTCTTTAGTATCATCTGAGCCTGCGCTTATGCCTGGCTTAACGATGAAAAGATCTTTTTTATTGTACGGTAAATGCTCCTTATCGGAATAATTATAACTGTCTAATTTCACGGAATCATATACAAAGCTTAAGGGTACAGCCTTTCCAGAACCTTTCCCTATTGCTACCGCATAAAAAGTATAACCATGTGCAGCTTGATATTGTGGAGTCAGGAGATAGACATCTGTCTCCTTAAAGTGAACTTTATGAAATGAAATGGGCTGGTCTGAAGGCTGAATAAAAGTTAAAGCAGGCAATTCTTTTACGATCTGCTTTTTATTGTCTTGCCCATAAATAAGGATATAGTTACTCTGGAAAGTTAAATCTCCTGCTTGTCCGTAGATACTTGGGGCATCCAAGTGCCCAATTTCTTCGGGTCCTTTCGATTCTACTCGCAGAATACCCTCATCGGTTTGAATCTCAGCACGAATAGAGATGGTATTATTCACCTTATCTATGATTCTTGCCGGAGCTTCATCTGGAAACTGACTTTTAATGACACTGGGTAAATTAGAAGACTTTGAATCCGTATTCTCCTTGCTTATGACTGCCTTATCTTTACTTGATGTAGGAGGTTCTGAATTCTGCTGATTACTACATGCAAATAGCGTACTTAATGACAACAAAGAGGCCAATACCAGAGCTATCCTTTTAATTTTAGTCCTCTCCTTCTTTTCATGCTGCAACTTATATATTATACTCCTAAACCACTTATTTCCAATATTGGATTCTCTGTTTTTTGCTGCTCTACTACATTCCACTACAAGTGCCAGTTGGTCCTCTTTTTATAAGATATGAGCCGCATATTTATTTTCCCAGAAAAAATGTCACCAGCTCTGGCGAGATTGTCTTAGCATCAAGCTTCTTGGTGTGGCCGAGCCCCTTCCTGCTTAACAGCTGCGCACGAGGCAGTACCTTGGTCAATGCCTGGGCGGCACGACGAAGCGAAGCCGGGCTCTCCGTACCCTCAAGTACCAATGTAGGTATTTGGACTGTAGACCAGACATCTGCGGGCAGAGGCCGGCCGGCCGTATATCCTTCGAGCAATACTGCATCATAAGGGAGCGTGTGAGCTACTGCCATCAGATTCGGCCATACGCTCGGCATTAATCTCATAATCCCGACTACGAAGGAAGGAGCCCCCATTCCCTTGGTCATGAAATAGCTGATCGCTTCCTTACGGCGATTGTCCCCGATTAACCTCGTCACTTGCTTAATAAAATCTTTTGGCGGCTGGCGATCTGCCGCATCCACAATGAATGGAGGCTCATGCAATGCCAACTTGGTGATGCTTGCCCCACTCGCTGCTGCCTGCAGGGCAAGAACCGCACCGGATGACAGCCCATATACATAGGCTGAGCCGCCCGCTTCATCGATTAAAGCCTGGAGATCTTCGATCTCTCGCCCAGTGGCATAGGACTGATGATCTCCGCTATCCCCGCGGCCGCGGCGGTCATAATTGTAAACCGTGAATCGCTCCGATAACAGGGAGGCGAGCTTCACCATTTGCGGGAATTTCCGGTAGCTGAACGCACCTCCAACGAGGATAAGTGCAGGTCCTTGACCCACCTTGTCATAGGCAATTTGGGTACCGTCTTTCGAGGTTACTGTATACATAGAACTTCTCCTTTGCACGTTGTTTATACAAGTCTCTATATAGGGCGACGAACCACCGATGGGGAAATCGACACGTATTATGGGGTTCTGAAATAAAAAACCGCCCAATGCTGGGCGGGGTTCGGGCTAGATCGTATCAGATGCTTGTCTTAATAAATCAGTTAGCAGACCCCCATCCATCTGCTCCCCGCTTCGGTACTTGATCGTCTTTCGTTCTGGGGGGCCAGCGAACAATCCTGCGGGAAACTCCAGTCCTGCTGCGTTGAAGATCGTAAAGCTAACAGCATCCTTGGAAGTCGAGATCACTGCTGCATATTTCTTGTTCTTCAAGAAATGGGGCTTATTGTATTGAATGCGTTCCTGAACGTCAGGAATAGCATGGTAGACGACCTGGCGTAACTCTTGGCAAAGATGGGCCTGCCACGGCTCTTTAACTTTCTCGATAAACTCGGTAACCTCTTGATTCATTTTAAACTCTCCTCTCGGATCCTTATTTTAGTCTATGGCACAATCAGCTGCGCGTCTCAAAAGAAACTCGCGCTCCTTTTCATTACAGGTGAGTGCAGCAGCATGTTTGAATTCTATACCCGCCTCTTGTGTGCGTCCCAATTTCATAAGAAGGTCCCCCCGAACGCTCGGTAAAAGGTGGTAGTTCTTCAAGGAGGGTTCTTGCCCTATCGCATCGATGACTTCTAGGCCTACTTCCGGGCCGAACGCCATCGAGAGTGCGACGGCACGGTTCAGTTCGACGACGGGCGACGGTGCGATTTGGGAAAGAGCATCGTACAGCGCCGAAATCCGGACCCAATCCGTCTCCGAAGCCGTACGGGCACGAGCATGGCATGCTGCGATCGAAGCTTGAATCAGATAGGGGCCGAATGCCCTGCCAAGGCGCTCGGCTCGTTCGATCGCAGACAGCCCGCGGCGAATAAGCAGATGATCCCATAGAGCGCGGTTCTGGTCCATAAGCAGAATGGGTTCCCCCTTCTTGTCAATCCGCGCCTTGAACCTGGAGGATTGAATCTCCATCAAGGCCACGAGTCCATGGACCTCCGGTTCGGCGGGTGCTATCTCAGCCAATATCCTTCCGAGCCGCAGTGCTTCCCCGCAGAGCATCGGCCGGATCCAGCTTCCGCCGGAGGATGCGGCGTAGCCCTCGTTGAACATAAGGTAGATCACCTCAAGTACAGACGACAACCGCGCTGGCAGCTCTGCCCTTGGCGGCATTTCGAAAGGGACATGCGCAGCCGCGAGCGTGCGCTTCGCTCGGACAATCCGCTGAGCGACAGTCGGCTCCGGGACGAGGAACGCGCTCGCGATTTCTTTTGTCGTGAGTCCCCCGAGCAGACGGAGTGTGAGCGCCACCCGGGCTTCGGCGGAAAGAACGGGATGACACGTTGTGAACATGAGACGAAGGAGATCATCTCCGACTGGATCGTCGATCGCTTCATCCCAATCCGGCTCGTACTGTCTTTCTATTTCCCAGCCGAGCTCCGCGTATTTCTGGTCACGCACTTTGCTTCTGCGCAGGTGATCGATAGCTCGGCGTTTCGCGGTTGTCATCAGCCACGCTCCCGGGTTATCCGGGATGCCTGATTCTGGCCACCGCTCAAGTGCAATAATAAGGGCATCCTGAGCCAAATCCTCGGCCAGACCGACATCTCTGACCCTACGTGCCAGACCTGCAATAATCCTGGGCGATTCAATTCTCCAAATTCCATCGATGGTACGGTGGGCAGCGGACTTATTCACGACCTGGCTTCCTCGTTACACTTGCACGCATTTCTATTTCTTTGGCTAAGGCTTCCGGGTCCTGGGTCAGTTCCGGGGCCTCGAATACTTGTCTCAGCTCGATTTCACCTTCTCCTAAGCCGTGCGGGTCTGGCATCCTCATGGCCCACTGGATTGCCTCTTCCCTCGATTTCACCTCGATCAAGGTGAATCCCGCGATCAGCTCCTTGGCTTCCGTGAAAGGCCCGTCCAATACCGCCGGCTTACCGCCCGGTTCCGGATAAGAAATGCGAATCGCGCTTGAGCTTGGGTGAAGTCCTTCTGCAGCAACTAACACACCTGCTCTAGCCAGTTCCTCGTTATACCGCGCCATGGCGTCAAATAGCTCTTGACTAGGCATTACACCAGCCTCGGAATCTTGGGTTGCTTTTACAATCATCATAAATCTCATTGAAGATCCTCTCCTTGTCTCTTATGGGTATCTATAATTGCAACGAACGGGAGGCTCCAGAATCGACAGGTCAAAAAGATATTTTCTAATTTTTTCAACTTCTGATCGTGTTTTTCCTGCTCATTCTAAATGAAATTCCACTTGACACCCCTTCAGGTCTCTTGTATATTCAATGCAAACATATGTACTTACGCGGAAGCACCCGTAAGATCAGGCGAGATGCCTTTTCTTACGGGTGCTTTTTGGCGTGATCGAGCTCAGTGTTGCAGTCTTGTACAGAGCGAGAGCTGCGGGACTGCGCAGAGGGGCAGCGGTTCCCGCAACTGCATAGAGCCCCTCTCCATCATGCCCTGCCGCTTAGGCACAACAATCTAAAGGAGGCACTTACTATGAATCTGAACCAATCAATAGCCATCATCATTCTGGCTGCTGTACTTGCCGCAGCAGTTCCCTCATCGGTAATGGGATCAACCTCCCAGCTGACCGATTCGCTTAAGTTATCTGTGGAGAAGGCTGCCGCAGCGGCGGATGCACCGCTAAAGAGCCGGATTACTGCGTCTTTCAGTGAATTATCCTCACTGCTTGCACAGGAGTCCGCTCTGGATGGGACCATCAAGAATGCACATTATGGGAACGAAGAAGCGGTAATCGCCGTTCGCAAACAGATCACAGGGATTGATGCGGACAAAGTCGCTCAACTGGAGAAGAAGCTCCAGATGACCAAGGACAAGTACAAGCCGATGTTCGTGCTCTACAGCTCCGTCAGCGGCACCAAATCTGCTACGGCCGAGATGCGGCTTGCTGTCCAGCTGGCCAGGGAGGATATCAAGCTGAAGGAGAAGCAGCTGAAAGCCGCCAAAGATGAGAAAGCCAAGAAGATCAAGGACATTCGAGCAGTCCTTTCTGGCATAGATTCTGTCAAAGTGCAGATCAAATCAGCCAAAAGCGCGGTAGATATCCCCAAGAAACGGTATTCTGCAGAATGGAGTGACTTCAAGCAGCTGCTGAAGAAAAAGGACGCCAAGCGAACAGCGGACTGCTTATCTGTCCTTCTCTCTCTAACCCGCCAGACTGTTGATCAGAAGAAGGGGATTCACACTTTGGAGATGAAGATCAGCGGAATCATCGCCAAGGCGAGAGCCCAGATTCCAGCGAAGTAACTTGATTTGAAGCACAGCAAAGACTGCCGGATCCATCCGGCAGCCTTTGCTCCTACAATGCAATCCCTTAGATCACATTCACATTCTGCTTATGCCGGAACTCCGTTGGAGTTAAGCCGAACTTCCGGCGGAAAACCTGGGTGAAATGCCGCATGTCTTGGTATCCTATCCGCTCGGCAATCTCGGCGAGCCGAAGCTTTGGATTCAGCAGCAGCTTCTTCGCCTGCTCAAGACGCAGGGAGATAACGTAATCCTTGTAACCCTGCCCTGTCTTCAGCTTGAACAGCTGGCTGAAGTAGGCAGGGTTAAGGTAGACGACGGAAGCCACACGTTCGAGAGAGAGCTCCTCGTTATAGTGCTCCCTGATATATTCAATTGCATCGTCAATCGACTTTTCTCCACTGCCTTTAACAGGCTCAATGGACTGCACAGCGGATGCCTGTCTCATCTGCTTGACCATTTGCGGGATTGCACTGAAATCTTTATTCAGTCCGGAGACTGCAATATGGAAAGGGATCTTCACGTAATGGGTTAAGTGTCCCTTAACCGAACCTTTGAATACATCGAGATCCTCGTTAAGTACAACTAGCCCCAGCAGGCAATTGGAATCAAAGCTCATGACGAACCCTCGGCCGCTGTTATCAATCAGCTCAGACAGCACATTCTCGACGATGAAATGCTCCAAGGCATGATGAGTCTCCGCCCCTTCAAGCTGTACCATGATCAGATAGAATTCAGCGTATTCCTTACTAAAGGACTGCATATCCAGGTTGCCCGTATCCAGTCCAGAAGCCAAGCGGCGAAGAATGCCCTCCTGAAGAAACTTGAGATTCTTGCGAAGCTTCTCCCCTTCTCTCAGGCGCTCACTTTCCTGCTCGATCTCAGTCTCCAGACTCTCCATCAGTTCAACCAGCCGCTTCTTGCCTATCGGCTTAAGCAGATAATCCCGGGCACCCAATCTTACCGCCTCCTGGGCATAAGAGAACTCGGAATGTGCAGAGATCACAACCCACTTCACAAGCGGGTAGCGGTGCTTCGAGATCCTCATGAACTCGAGCCCGTTAATCCCAGGCATCAATATATCTGTAAGCACTATATCAATCCGCTGACTCCCCATAATTTGAACAGCCTCTGGGGCCCGGGCAGCTAAATGAACGTTATATTCCGGACAGATCTGCTCGATCGTCCGTCTGATCCCCTCCCGAATTGCGCGCTCGTCATCCGCGATCAGGATATTCAGGGTGTTCATGTTCTTCTCCTCCTTGGTTCTGCGGCAGTGGAATTATAATGGTCACCGTGGTTCCTTCACCTGGGATGCTGTAAATTCCCAGACCGTACTCCTCGCCGAACATAATCTTCAGCCGCAGGTGAAGATTCTGCAGCCCGATTCCACCTGGTCCTTTACCGGATGGTCTTCTTTCATCCAGTGAGGCTACAAGCCGCTCCAGCACAGCCGGCTCCATTCCGCAGCCGTTATCCGCAATCATAATTTTTAGATTCTGACCGTCTTCCCTGACCGTTACTCTGAGAACGCCCTGTCTGCTGCCCAGCGATTCCAGCCCATGCTTCACCGCATTCTCGATCACCGGCTGAAGCGTCATCTTCGGAATCCGGATATCCATCCACATCTCATCCGTCTCCGTCTCTACCTTCAGCCTTCCATCCAGCCGGAACAGAATAATGTTCAGATAATGATTGATCTGCTCAAATTCCTCCCGAAGGGTGACATCGGCCCCCTCCTCCCAATGACTGCTGTATCGGAACATATGGGAAAGCGACAGAATGATCTCGCCCAGCTGCTCATCTCCGTCGCCCTTCTCATCAAGCATCCAGTAGATCATGTCCAGCGTATTATAGAGGAAGTGCGGGTTAACCTGGGACTGCAGCGCATGCAGCTCTGCATTCTTCTCACTAACTGACGAGATCTTCACCCGTTCAATCAGCTCCCCAATCCGCCTAACCATCCGGTTAAAGGACGCCACCAGAATGTTAATTTCCTGATAAGAGGTTACATTAAGCTCCCCTCGGAAATTCCCCATTTCGACCTGCTTCATTTCCCGGATCAACCGCTTCAGCGGGGATGAGAACGTCTTGGAGATGATGGAAGCAATCAGAGCCGACACGATGATCAGAATGGAGACCACGATCAGCAAATATCGCTTCATCTGCATCAGCTCAACATTCAGGTCCTTATCCGGGGTGATACTGACGACCGACCAATCGGTAAAAGGCAGCCGGGAAGCAATTAGCAGATGACCTTGATCCTGCTGTACCACCACATTCTTCTCACTGCCGAGGTCCGGAATCGGCACTTCCGGACTGGGCTGCGGAGTAACGGATGTAGAGACCATCCGCCCTCCCTTGGAGACCACGTATACGCTGGAGTGCTGTCCCAGCTTCAAATTGTTCAGAGCCTCGATGATCGGCTTGGGATTCGTCTCATACAGCACAACGCCAATCCGCTTATGTTCGTCCAGATCGAAGATTTGACGGCCGAAGGCGAAGACCGGCATGCTTTGATTCTGGTCGATCAGCGAGTGCGGAAATACGCCAAGCCAGACCATTTTCCCGGAGGACTGCTGAATCTGGTTGTACCATTCCTGCTCCCGATAATGGGGGTCGACCACATTGATGTAGTTCCCGTAGTTATAAATCTTGCCTTTATCTGTAATCACGTGAATCCCAACCAGATCATCCCGGGAATAAAAGATAGCTCCTATCATATTGGTAATGGACTGCTCGTTAAAATAAGCCATAGCCGGTTCTGTATAGTTCTCGTTCAGCTTGCGGACCATGTCGAAGTTGTTGCTGAGTGTCTTCGACAGACTGTCATATCCTTTATACAGCAGATCGAAAAGGCCGACAGTCTGTGACACGTTCTTCTGTGCCAGATCACTTATTTTGTCATGGAACTGCTCCGTGTTGCGATTATAATAGAGCAGGCTCACTACAAGTACAATTCCTGACATACAAAACAGGAACAGCAGGAACAACCGATGGTTTATGGAATGAAAACCTCTTCTCAAAGGATTATCCCCTCCCATCCAGTAGTCCTGCTGTTCTTCTAATGACTTACACATGAGGCAGCCGTGTGAAATGTTCTTCCGATCGCTGTTGTTCCCAGTTTTCTCAATTAAATTAATAAGGTGGAAATCCGGTCACAAAGGCGAACGCTTCGCTTCTCCAGAATCATTTCACACTCTTGCCTATGGGTAATTCTTAAATTGAACTTCTTCTAACTCCATTATAGTAGGGCAGAGTGAGCCCGGCAATCGTAATTATCCCTTAACGGCTCCGGCAACCATTCCTTTGGTGATCCGCTCGGATAGAATAAAGTAGATCAGGATAACAGGCAGCGCGCCCAATATCAGGAATGCTCCGATATCCCCGTAGTTCACGGAATACTGGCTGACGAACGTGTACACCCCGAATGGAAGCGTCTTAAGCTTCTCGGCCGAGATGAAGGTCGCGGCAAGAATGTACTCGTTCCAAATGGTGATAAAGGTCAGAATACATACCGTCATCATCGGCGGGATCGAGATCGGCATAATGATGCTGCGGAAGATCCGGTACACACTGGCCCCATCGACAAAGGCCGACTCTTCAATCTCATGCGGAAGTCCTTTCATAAAGCCACTCAGAATGAACACCGCAATCGGTGTCGAGAAGGCAACGTAGGGCAGGATGAGCGATAAATGCGTATTAAGGATATGAATGTTCTTGAAAATAATCATCAGCGGCAGCAGAGTAGCCTGCATCGGGATCATCAGACCCATCATGAAAATAAGCAGGATGACGTTCCCGTAGCGCCACCGGAAACGTGAGATCGCATAAGCTACCATCGAGCTTAGTATGATCACACAGACCATAGTCACCACAGTGACCAAGACACTGTTGGACAAATATTTCAAATAACTGCCCTGTTTGTAGGCTTCAATATAGTTGTGCCACTTCCAGACTTTCGGAAGAGCGAAGAAGCTGCCGCCCAGGATTTCTTCATTGGTCTTCAATGAATACAGAAACAGCCAGAGCAGCGGGTACAGCTGGGTAATCACCGGAATCGCGAACAGAAGATACACGAATCCTTTTTTCACTTTACTCATTTTCGTGCACTCCCTTTCTATCCGACTTTCTTCTCTATACGGCTGAAGATCAGGTTAATAATAACGGTAAAGATTAAGCATACGATGACCAGGAAGGTCGCAATGGCACTACCGTAACCATATTTCATGGACAAGAATGAACTATTATACATGTGTGTAGAAATTACATCTGTGGCATGAGCTGGACCGCCGCCCGTCATAACCATGACGAGGTCGAAAGCCTGCAGAGAGCCAATGAAAGCTAGTACAACGGATATTTTGAAGATCGGTACGATCAGCGGCAGGGTAATATAGCGATCTGCCTTGAAGCCGTCGGCACCGTCGATTTTGGCCGCTTCATAAATTTCACTCGGCAGATTCTGAATTCCGGTAAATTGAATCAGTAGATGATATCCGAAATACTGCCACAGGGATACAAAATACAGGCAGAACATCGCAATGTTGGGCTCAGTCAGCCAGTTATGCGCCCAGCTTGGAAGTCCAAGGGAGATCAGAACGCCATTGAGCATCCCGCCCATAGAGGTTGGATTATAGATGGTTTTCCACAATTGACCGATGATTACGACGGATAGAATAACGGGAGTGAAATAAATAGATACCAAAGAGTTCGCTCTTCTTACATAGCGATTCAGCAAGATTGCCATCAAGAGACATAATGGAATTTCCAGCATGGATGCAACAGCATACACCAGAGTTCTGCGGACCGAAGGCCAGAAGACCGGGTCATGATAGAACATATTTTTGAAATTATCTAATCCTATAAATTTGGCGCTCGCAATGCCGTCCCAGCTTAGAAGTCCGGTATAGAACGATACAAGGATCGGGACAAACACCAGACATACATACAGCAGCAGACAAGGCAATACGAAGACGGCAATCGTACGTCCGGGCACCTTCAACACATTCACGACTTTCGCCCCCTATGTTTAAAAGCTCGGTGCGAAGAGGCACTTGGCCACTTCGCACCGCTTGAGTTATTTGTTCGCTTCAAATGCAGCCTGGTGCTCTTCAGCCACCTGTTTGGAATCTGTCTTCTGAACGAACAGGTTCTGGATGCTGCTCAGGTGAACCTGTGCGGTTGCCGGATTCATCGTGTTATCAAAGGCCAGATCGCCGCCCTTGATGTTGTTGAATAGACCCGCCACTTCAATCGCAAGATCAGAGTAACCTCCAGATTTCAGATCACCTTCTACCTTTTGTCCAAGACCTACAGCGTTCTTATTCTCAAATTGTTTCTTAGGGAAGTTAAGTGTAAAGTAGTTGAGAAAATCCTTGGTCTCCTGCAAATGCTCACTATTAGCAGAAATGGCGAATCCACTGCCTGGCGCGAGCATGAAATCGTTAAGGTTGCCTTTACCGTTAATCGTCGGGAACTGGAATGCCCCTACTTTACCGGCTACAGAAGAAGCGTCAATTGCACCTGTCTCCCAGGTTCCGATCACCCACATTGCAGCTTTACCAGATTTGAAGATGTTACCGCCAGCATTAGCATCAATGGAAGTTGCTCCGTCAGGGAATGCGCCAGCTTGAACGAGATCCTGGAAGCGGTCAACAGCTTCAATAAAAGCAGGATCATCAAATTTCTTCTTGCCATCCACTACATCTTTCAGGAAGCCAGGGCCGCCGTTTGTGCGAAGCAGCATATTCATGAACAGGAAGGAACCAGTCCAGGAATCTTTCTCTCCGATGGCGAGTGGTGTAATTCCTTTGGCTTTGAGCGCCTTCACGTCGGCCAGGAACTCATCGAACGTAGTAGGAACCTTCTCAATTCCTGCTTGCTTGAACAGATCCTTGTTATAATACACAACTTCAATATTGTTACCATCTGGCAGCGCATACACATTGCCATCGAAGCTGTAGTTGTCGAGGAGTCCGGCCTGGTAAGTGTCCTTCAATCCGTTCTTATCGATCACATCATTCAGCGGTGCCAGCAATTTGGCATCCACGAACGGCTTCATTTGTGCGGATGGGTTAACAATCGTGATGTCTGGCACTTCCTTGGAAGCAGCCTGTGTCTTCAGCTTCATCTTCTGCTGGTCTGTGTTCAAGGTATCGAGTTCGATATGAATGTTCGGGTTAGCCTTCTCGTACTCTTCTACAAGCGTATGAAGGGTTTTATAAGTTGGGGTTGTAGGGTCTGGGTAAATGTTCTGGAACGTAATGGTAACTTTTTTGTCACTTGCTTTGTCTCCACCTGAGGATGCATTGCTGCTATCTGTACCCGAGTCGGACTTAGCTCCGCTTCCACATGCGGCTAAGCTGAGTGTCAGCGCGCCTGCCATAAGAATGGAAAGCGTTTTTCTTAACGGTTTTTGTACCATTTTGTAGCCCCCTGTTATTTAAAAGTATAAGTTAATTATTAGCGATAACAGCGCTTCCAACAAGTTGTGGATTTAAGAAGAAAGGTTTGTTTTTTTTAGATTTGTATTTAAAAGGATAAGGTGGATCGTTTGCACCAATTTCACATAGATATAGGGAGTAAATCTACTTAGGAAATTCCGCCCCAAAATCAAAACAAGCTGAAGCCGTAAAATTCCGGCTTCAGCTTGTATGGTGGACTACTTACTTATAATAGGAGGTTGTCAGCGGAACGAACCAGTTCCCGCCTTCCTGAAGGTCTGCATGTACATATAGAGTTTGAAGTCCGCTGATATCAATCTCATACGTCTTGAGTCCATCAGATACATTAACCTTATCAATCTTCAGCTTCGTATCTGTATCGCTGTCGCTAACAAAGAACTCTTCAATATCCTTGCCGACTGCCGCGGTCTGCAGATACAGCTTCTGGTACTTTCCTTTTGGATACAGCATAAATCCGCTGGAACGTCTCCCTGATGAGTTATTGAAGAATACATATTTATAATCCTTGCCGTTATACGTCGTTAACTGAGGATCCTTAGTCCGGAAGTCTCCGCCAGCACTATCGGCAATCGGAACACCGTCCTGCTTCTCGCCCAGGAAAATCGTATTCGTCTTGCCATCATAATCAATCGCTACGCCCAGAGCATTAGAAATGGCACGTACCGGCAGGTATGTACTTCCATTGTACGTGATCGGTGCCAGTGCAGCCCCTTTGTCATTCTGCGGTTGGAACGGCTTTCCATTCACCTTAAATTTGATAGACGGGTCGAGGAAAGCTTGGATCTGCTGCAGATTTGCGCCCGCATATACACCAGCAGAGGTGCTCATTAATAAAGCAGCAGCGGCACCAGCTGTAATCCATTTCTTCTTCATGTGAACACTCCTTTTGAGGAAATATGCCAATTTTGGCAATTTGTATTCAGCATACCTGATTCCCTGCGGCCTGAGTATAGTCCGATAGCAGCAAGCACGCGGTTCACCTGATCCGAATGCCCTACCGGGAGCCGGGACTCACCCCTTCATGACGGAATTTCAACATCCAGCCTCTGCCTTGCTCACAAAAAATAACGCCCGGATGTCATTATAGACACTCGGGCGTTATAGCGGAGATTAAAACTCCCTCTTCTTCTTCGGAGACAACATCAGCGCGGCTCCTGCCAGGATAAGCACAAAAGCCATCAGTGGCTGGCCGAGCACCATATGGCTCAGCATAGAGCCAATGGAGAATACGGCGAAGAACAGAAGCGAAATCACCGTCAGAATGTTAATCGGAATGAGCAGCCATCTGTTGCGGCCGCCGAACCAGTAGAGCTCGAACAGACCCACCGCAGGGGCCAGAATGAAGCCCGGCCACATCGTACCCCAGCTGTCAAACAGCGTAGCCAGCTGACACACCAGTCCCACCGTGAATAGGATTCCGCCCGGAACGAGCAGGCCAACGCCTTTACGGCCCGTCATGGAGAAGTACAGCCAGTGCATCAGGAGGCCAAGCGGAATGATGAACAGCGTAGGCCAGAAGTATTCAAATATAGTTCCCGGCCCCATTGAACCCGTCTTATTTAGAAATAAGTATGTTCCCAGCAGAATGAAGACAGGTCCGAAAATCGACTTTGTATTCATGTTATGTAACACTCCTCTACCCGTTTTGATCTGTTATCAGGATAACACGATTGGAAATATTTAACCTCCATCTGGAGGGAGGATTGTTCCTAGACCAAAGTCTAGGAGCCATTGAGGGTTAACACCTGAGGCCGCTCGTCAAGCGGGATTCCAGCCTCAGCCTACGTATAGAGTCGTCATAACACCTGATGGCATTGATTTTCAGTTCGTGAGTCAGGGGTACATCCTTATAGGAAGATACAGCCCCAAGAGGCTGCCCCGCACGAATGCTGAGGCAGCCTCTTAGTGGATTATTGTCCAATGGTGATATTGGAAGAAGGAGCTGAAAGGGCATTGATCGTAGCGTTCGTGCCATCCGCTATAGACAGAACGTACACTTTGTACGTTCCTGCCGTGACTGCCGCTGCGTCCAGTAACACAGCAGCTCCCGTGTTCCCGCTGCGGCTTACTACGGCAAGGGATAATACGTTAGCTGCTGTCACAGTAGTCTCCCCTGCGGGTACAAGAGCTACCGTATACGATGCAAAATTGCTGTCGTTAGGCACTGTGTAAGTCACATTAACTTGCTTGGGTACGGTCTGGTCCAGAGACGCCGTAACACTGGTTACAGCCTTAACCGTTACCGGAGCTTGCACTTGCGCTGGCGGATCCCCAATCGTGATCTCGGCTGATGCAGCAGATAGGGCATTTGGAATGCCTGCGATGGACGAGACCGCCAGAACGTACACTTTGTATTTTCCGCTGGAGATAGGCTGGTTTG
Source organism: Paenibacillus zeisoli (assembly GCF_003994465.1). Lineage (GTDB taxonomy): Bacteria > Bacillota > Bacilli > Paenibacillales > Paenibacillaceae > Fontibacillus > Fontibacillus zeisoli. Next base: position 386,087 of record NZ_RZNX01000003.1, read on the forward strand.
TTGTATCATTCGAAGACACTGGAATCGTTAATTGCCCGCTGCTGCTCTTCGTAAAGTTTGTATTGTCATTGGCACTCGTCAAGTCGAACGTCCCCGAACCTGAAGGAACTACAAAGACCCTGTATTCCTTGACGTTCGAGGGGGTTGCCGAAAGATCAAAGGTTACCGCAATCCCTGTAGCCTTACCCGCACCATCTTTATTCACGGCAGCCGTAACGTTGGTGGCTGGTTCAACCTTGGAGGTATCCGTAAGTGTGACAGGCTGGGAGCTAGCAGAGAGCGCGCTAGATCCGGTTCCCACGGAAAGAACATACACGCTGTAGCTGATCCCGCTGCGAATCGTATTTCCGTCCGTGTCCTTCGCGCCGGAAGCAAGATCCTTGGTGATAGCGCCTCCCGTCTTGCTTACAGAAGTGTAGTTCGGATTAGACACCGCCTCCGCTTTCGTGAAGTTAGCGGCATACTGGCTCTTAACTACAAAAATACGATATTCCGTAAGTGCAGTCTCATCTGGAGCCTTATTGAACGTGATCCTTAAATCACGGGCATCCCCGTAATTCTTGGTATCGGCTGCGGTAACATCCGCTGCCGCCCCAACGGTTGTATTAGCCAGCGTAATTACAGCTGAAGCTGAGGACAGTGCGTTACTGCCAGCATAGTAGCCTCCACCTAATGAGAGTACAAAGATCCGGTAAGCCACACCATTTTGAATCAAGTTCCCGTTCGTATCCCGGGCCCCGGAGGCCAGTACTTGGCTCACATTAGACCCCGTCTTGTTCACCAGGGTGTAATAGCTGCTGGACTGAGCACTAGCCAGATTAAAGCTGCCTGCAGAGGCATTATTTACGACAAAGATACGGTACTGCGAAAGGGTAGACTCATCGCTGACCCTATTGAAGCTTACTCGCAGATCTGTGCCGTTATTGTTGTTATTCACATCTGCTGCACTCACGCCGGTTACAGCACTGACATTCATATTGTCATACAGGGTAAGGGCAGAGGAGTAACTGGATAATGCATTACTGCCCGCACTGCTGCCGCTTCCCACAGAGAGGACAATGACCCGGTAGCTGATACCGCTGCGAATCGGATATCCATCCGTATCTTTGGCGCTACTCGGAAGCAGCTGGTCAATGTTATATCCGGTCTTGCTCACATAGGTGTAATAGCTGCTGGACAAGTTGTTCGCCGTAGATAGGCCAAAGTTGCTTGCACTGCTGCTTCTGACCACAAAGATCCGGTAATGGCTGATGTTGGTCTCATTGCCTGCCCGGGTGAAGGTCACCCGCAGGTCTCGGCCATCGTTATAATCTCCTACATCACTGACGCCCACGTTCGTCACTGCATTCACATTGGTGTTATTCCATAAGGTCAGCGATGAGGACATCGAGGACAGGGTATTCGTGCCCGAGTAACTGCCAGTGCCAACGGCCATAACGAAGAAACGATAGGCTGTTCCATTGGTGAGAAGGGTACCATTTACATCTCTGGAGTTGGAATTAAGCATCTGGCTGATATTGTAGCCGCTCTTGCTAATTGTAGTGTAATAGCTGCTATACAGTGCATTCGCAGAAGACAGAGTGAAGCTGGAAGCGTTCTGCTCTTTAACCGCAAAGACTCTGTATCCACTGATTAGGGATTCATCGGAGACCTTGTTAAAGCTGATCCGCACGTCACGGCCATCGCCATAGTCACTGACATCACTTACCCCCGTAATATACGGAGCTGTAACTGTACCACTGCTTAGGGTGAACGCTTGCGAACCCGCAGATAATTGATGGGAAGCGATGCTTAAGTTGCTGCTTACTGACAGTACATAGATCGTATAGGAGACGCCATTCTTGATATACTCACCGGAGGTATCTCTAGCCGAGGAGCCGAGTGTAACGCTAAGGCTGGAAGCCCCCGTCTTGTTCACCGTAGTATAATTCGATACCGCCGCACTGCTTGCCGCGGACGGACTGAAGCTGTTCACATCCCTGGTCTTCACGACAAAGACCCGGTAATTCGCAATATTGGACTCATTCTGTGCTTTGGTGAAGCTGACGGACAAGTCCCGCCCATCTCCGTAATCGGCAATATCTGTTCCTTTAACAGAGGAAGCCGCTGTATTCGACCCCAAAGTCACAGCTCCAGATGCACTAGAGAGAACACTTTGACCCTTGCTGCCGACTGTAAGAACATACACGGTATAAGACAGGCCAGAGCGGAGCAGTTCTCCATCCGTATCCCGGGTGTTCGAAGACAGATTCACAGAGCGGTCCGATCCTTGAAGCCCTACAGCGGTATAGTTCGCCGAGGATACCTGCCGCGCGGCAGTCTCGCCAAATGCGCCCGTTCTGCTAGTTTTGACAACGAGCACACGATATTGACTTACAAGAGATTCATTGGCGGATTTGGAGAAGCTGACATTTAGATCCCGGCCATCCCCGTACTGACTTATAATCCTCGGAGTGACGTAAGCTACCGGACTCAGCTCGGTCGGCTCAGGAGTATCCGAATGGCTGACATGTACGCTGCGGGTAGAAGCTCTCCATTCCACATCGGCTCCGAGTGCCGTGCTGACGAACCTTACCGGAACCAGTGTACGTCCATTGACTTCTTGGGCAGGAACATCCAGGGTAACCTTCTGATTATTAAGGGTTGCCGCCTTGGAGTTCAGCTTGAGGGTGACCTTAGTGCTCCCCTTCTTGGCTGTAATCATGCTCGTCTTGGCGTTCCAGTCCACCGTCGCATCCAGCGCTTCAAAAATAGCCCTCAGCGGAAGCAGGACGCGTCCCTCTTTCTCAATAGGTGCCTGGTCTGCGGCTAATTTGATCCCGTTCATATAAATGCGGATGGGCGAAGCCGCCGCCTGAGCCTGTGTGTGCCACGATAATGATGCAATTAATGCGATAATCGTAAGCAAGAAAACGACTCTTTTCATAATATCCTCCTCTATCAAGCCTATAATTGCTTGTTCGCTAATATTGGACGCGGGACCTATGTTAAAAGTTTCCTCAATAGGTAAAAATTTTTGCCCATATTACAATTATAGAATGATTGAGTAGAGAAAAGTAATTTATTTCCTGGAAAGACCTGACTATTTTCCCGATAATAACAATGTACATGGAATGAACTAAAAAATAGACGTTAGTTCAATCCATGTACATGGATTGAACCAAAGAAATATATTACAGAGTATGGGGGAAGTTTTTAAAATGAAGACCTATCGATTCACCAAGTGGTTGTTCGCCACAATTCTGATTGCCGTGCTGGCGTTCCCGTCGGTAAGTGCTGCTGCAGAAGTTAAGCCGCTGACGGACGACGTGTGCACGTTCCAGGTAGACACCCATGACCTGGTTGTCTCTAAAGATCCTTATAAAGTGGGCACAACTATCTACTACAAATGCGCAGATGGCATTCTATCCATTGATGTCGATTCCACTTCGGATAACCCTTCAGTGGTCACCACCGAGGACGGATTTGGCAGCATTGATGTATATGCGGAGGGTCCAGGCGATGCGAATGTAATTATCACGGTATATGGTTATGAACCTATCCGCATTCCTTTCCATGTCACAGAACCGCCGGTCAACCCAGCTATCCAGCAGATCAAGGATTACGCGGCTGCCCTGGATAAGCTTGTACCTTATGAGGATAAAGCTATTGATACGTCCAATAAGTACAGCTTCTTCACCAGCAAGAACCGCAAGGAATCGTATCTGGCTTATGCCAATACAGTTATTCCTAACTACACCAAGTTTGTCGCCGGGCTTAAAGCCATCAAGACCTCGAACACGGAGCTGGCAAGACTGAATGGACTGTATATCAAGGGCGCTTCCCTTCAACTTGAAGGGATGAATCTGGTGAAGAAGGCTCTCTATTCTACCAAAGTCGACTCCAAGCTGATCAAGCAGGCCAACGACAAGCTGACTGCGGGACGCAAATTAATCTCCCAGTTCAGCACAGGGCTCTCCGCTTATATGAACAAATTCAAATAGGATTCCAAAGAAAAGAGCTGTCCCAAAGTAGATATTTCTACAACGGGGCAGCTCTCTTGTATTTGGACAGGTGGGTTCAATTACAAAAAAAGCTCAGATTCCCATAAGGAACCTGAGCTTTTTCATATAGAAATAGCTTACTTACGTCCGTAATCCGCCTTAATCTCGCCCCATTCCTGGGTCTCCCACTTGAGCAGCCTGTTCTCATAGCTGTTCGTCTTCAGCCAGGCCACTGCACGGTCCACCAGTTCCCAGACCTCGCGGGTGGATTCACTCCGCGCGAGTGTTGTGGCGACCTGCTTCTCGCGGACCCATTTGAGCGCGGTTCTCGAATCGCTGTACACCGTCATCTTGCTGCCCTTCTGCTTCAAGTAGGCTAGCGAATGGACAATCGCTAGAAATTCGCCCAGATTGTTCGTCCCATTTGGAATGGGGCCCCGCTCAAAAATCACTTCACCTGTCCGCGTGCTCACTCCCCGGTACTCGATCGGGCCGGGATTGCCCTTGGTCCCCACATCCACAGATATGCTGTCATAATCGATGGCTTCCCGTGAGGCCGTACTACCTGCCGATCCAGGAGCTTTCTTCGTACTCCGGCTGTGGCTGCTTCCTCCCGCGGAGGAAGCAGACTTGCCCCAGTGCTTCTTCCAGCCTTCCCGGTAAGCCTTCTCGGCTTCTGCCTTGGAAGGGTAGGATTTATATTTGGCATCCTTGTAGGCATCCACCTGAGCCTTGCACTCCGCCCAAGTTGCGTATACCCCAGGGGTGGTGCCTTCCCATACCACATAATATTTTTGACTCGCCATAGCCTCTATTCTCTCTCCTTATTGTCCAATCTGCCAACGCGATCCTGCGAACTCTAGGTCCATGCCCAGAAGAACCCATCCCGGTCCCAGGCTACCCGGCCGCCATGCAGCTTGCGGAACGCCTTCTTCACTTCTTTGGACAGTGAAGCATTGCCGTTCTCATTTATAAAAACATACTGTTCCCCGAAATGATCTCTGACATATTTAATCGCTTCTTCTTGATGCAGGATGCCCCTTTGTCTGATCTCCTCGACCATCCACTGTGCCACCTGCTGCTCTGAGATTTCCACTCGCTTCCCAGCTCCTTAACTGATCTAGTCCTATACAGCATGGTATCCGATTTGGGGTCATCATTCAATAAATCACCCCTTTTCACATCAAAGGAAATACTCCGTTCTCTTGGGCGGGTGTCATTTCGGCTCATTTGTGAATAGGCTACATCATCAATATTATTGGAGGGTTCCTGTATGAGAAGAGACGTGAGTACCGGCCACACTGTTCAGACGGCGTATCCGCAGTATGTCCCAAATAGATATCCTGCCTATCGCTCCATTTACCCGTATTCTTACCCTAGTCCTTATCTTTACCCTTATCCAAAAGTATACCCGCCCTACCCTTATCCTTCATATCCTCCCTATCCTTTCTATCCGCCCTTTCCTCCCTATTTCGGCTATCCGTATCCCGGGTATTTCCCTGGCGGGGGATATCCCGGATATCACCATGGAGGCGGATTCGGACATCACGAGGATGAGCATCATCACGGGGGCGGACAGCACCATGGTAGAAATGAGGGCCCTGTGAATAAGCCCCGGGATTTCGAGATGAACCTTCAGTCCAAAGCCCAGTATGGCGGCAAATACGGGCTTGATGCTCATGCAGATGCCCAAATTGGCGGCGGCCAAGGGGTAGCCTTCGATGCGGCCGGAAACCTGGGCGGCGAGCATGGGGTTGGTGTACAGACCGCCGGGCACCTCGGCGGCGGCCAGGGAGCCGGGCTTAAGGCTGGCGGCCACCTGGGCGGCAGCAGTTACGGCCTGGGTGTCCATGCCGATACCAGCCTTGGCGGTGGTCAGGGCCTTCAGGTGGACACGGGAGCCAAGATTGGCGGCAGTCATGGGCTAGGGCTTCAAGGCGAAGGCCATATCGGCGCGCAAGGGATCGGTGCCCAGGCCAAGGGACACTTGGGCGGCAGCACCTATGGCATAGGCGCCCATGCCGGCGCTGACCTGAGCCTGAAGCAGGGCTTCGGCTTTGACGCCGGAGCCAATGTAGGCGGCAAGAACGGTATTGGCGCGCACGCCGGCGGCCACCTTGGCATTGGCAAGGGAGTCGGCTACGACGTGGGCGGCAAAGTCGGAGGTAATCATGGCGTAGGGATTCACAGTGATGCCCATATGGGCGGCGGCAAAGGGGTAGGTTTTGACATTGGGGGTAACCTCGGCAGCCATAATGGCCATCTGGGCGTTCAGTTTGGTGGCGAGAAAGAGAAAGAAAAGGAGAAGGAACAAGAGCAAGGTTAGGGAATTCCTATTCCAAGCACAGCATTTAGAGAAGTCGCCCGATAAGGGCGATTTCTTTGTGTTTTCTTTTCACAACGATCAGATCTTAGGTTTACAATTAACTTCCATTTTACTCCAGATAATTGAAATCTAGGCCAGCAGCTTTATTTTTGCAGCTTATTATTAACCTGAGTTCAATAAATTTACATTCTAATGACCTATTTATCTAAAATCTGTATCTCTTTTAATAAATCTCCATTATTATATGGGTGTACATGCAAGATTCATAGACTACTCAATGAGAGGGATGAAGAATTACGTGAACAAGGGACTACCAAAAAAACTTAGCAAAGTGATTACATCTTCCTTGGCTTTAAGCTTGCTTGCACTGCCTTTCCACGGTGTGCTTGCCTCTGCGGATGCCGCAGCCGCAGCAAATTCTCCATTAAAGCTCAGAATCATGGAGACGACGGATGTTCATACCAATCTGATGTCCTATGACTATTACAAGAGTGCTGCAGCGCCTACTGTAGGCCTGGCGAGAACCGCAACTCTTGTGAAGGAAGCCCGTAAGGAGCAGCCTAACACCCTGCTCGTCGATAACGGTGACTTAATTCAAGGTACGCCCCTGGGTACATATGAGGCGCTTGTGAACCCTGTTAAGCCGGATCAGACTCATGCCGTCTATAAAGCCATGAACCTGATGGGCTATGACGCCGCTACACTCGGCAACCACGAGTTCAACTATGGTCTTGATTTCCTGGATCAAGTGGTGAAGAAGGCGAATTTCCCTTACATCAACGCAAATGTCTACAAAGATGATAAAGACAGCAACCCTGATAATGACGTTAACCGTTTCAAGCCATATGAAATTATCACCAAGACTTACAAAGATGAAGCAGGTCAGGATCAGACCGTCAAGATCGGTGTGCTCGGTCTCGTGACTCCGCAGATTACGGAATGGGACAAGGCCAATCTCGAAGGCAAAGTCATTTCGAAGGATATCGTGGCTACTGCCGAGAAGTTCGTTCCCGAGATGAGAAAAGCGGGCGCCGATATCGTCATCGCGATGGCTCATACCGGCTTCAACAGCAAGGCGAAGCCTTACGTGAAAGACGAGGATGTCGTCCTTCCACTGAGTAAAGTGCCTGGCATCGATGCCATCACCTTCTCTCATACTCACAAGGTGTTCCCTGCCGCTTCCGACAAAGCCCTGGATGCTCTGTTCAAAGACTCGGCAGGCAATGTCCTCCCAGAAGTGGACAACACCAAGGGAACTATCAATGGCGTGCCTGCAGTTCAGGCCGGATATGGCGGAAGCAACCTAGGTATTATCGATTTGACTTTGGAGAAGAAAGACGGGGTATGGAAAGTAGCCTCTTCCCAATCCTCTACCAAAGCCATCTATGATGCTGCGAACAAGAAGTCTCTCGCAGAGCCTGATCAGGCCGTGGTGGATGCCATTACACCTGACCATGAAGCGACTATGACCTATGCGAACAGCCCGATCGGAACCACCACGGCTCCAATCCACAGCTATTTTGCACTCGTTCAGGACGACCCTTCGGTTCAAATCGTTACGAACGCGCAAAGAGACTACGTTGCTGACTATGTGAAGAAGAACCTGCCGGAGTATGCCAAGACACCAATTCTGTCCGTAGGAGCTCCATTCAAGGCAGGACGTAACGGCCCTGAAGAATTCACCGAAATCGCGAAAGGTCCTCTGGCCATTAAGAGCGCTGGCGACCTGTATTTGTATGACAATACCCTCAAGGCCATCCTGGTCAAAGGTTCTGTTGTTAAGGAGTGGCTGGAAATGTCCGCCGGCAAGTTCAACCAGATCGATCCTTCCAAGAAGGATGAACAGCCGCTTCTGAACCCGAGCTTCCAGGTGTATAACTTTGATGTGATTGACGGCGTGACATACCAGGTCGATGTCACCAAGCCGGCGAAGTACAACATCGACGGTACGGTGAATGATGCGAACAGCAGCCGGATCGTGAACCTGCAGTACCAAGGCAAGCCTGTGGATCCGAACCAGGACTTCATCGTGGCTACCAATAACTACCGCGCAAGCGGCGGCGGTAACTTCCCTGGCGTCAAAGGAAGCAAGTACATCATCGACAGCCCGGATGAGAACCGTCAAATTCTGATGAACTACATTTCCGCCAACAAAGAGATCAATCCTACAGCGGACAACAACTGGTCTATTGCACCGATTAATCCGGATGTTAATGTGACCTTCACTTCGTCTCCAAAAGCCGAGCAGTACGCGAAGCTGACGAACAACATTCAGTATACGAACAAGACCGATGACAAAGGCTTCGGCATCTTCAAGCTGGATCTGAGCAAGGCAGTCGCTCCGGTTCCAACACCGGAACAACCGGGTACACCAACTCCTGAAGCCCCAATTTTCAAGGATGTTCCTGCCGCACACTGGGCCTTCACTTATATCCGTGACCTGGTCTCCAAACAGATTGTGACAGGTAAGACAGCATCGACCTTTGACCCGAACGCTTCCGTAACCCGTGCAGAGTTCGCCAACCTGCTGGTGAAGGCGCTGAACCTGAAGGCAAAGGGCAAATCCACATTTAAGGATGTATCCGACAAGAGCTGGTTCGCAGGCGCTGTCATTGCCGCTTACGAGAACGGGCTCATTAATGGAACTAGCAAATCTACCTTTGAACCGAATAAGCCGGTAACACGCGAAGAGATGGCTGTCATGGCGAAGCATGCACTGGATATTAAAGCCGGTGAGAAACTCAAAGTCAGCACCGAAGCAAAGTTTGCGGACAGTGCCAAAGTGAGCGCATGGTCCAAAGCTGAAATCAACGTCGTTGTGGACCGTGGCCTAATGAACGGCCGCAGTGGTGGCAAATTCGAGCCTGCGGCAACTTCAAACCGCGCAGAAGCAGCGAAGGTAGTAGATACGCTGATCACGAACATTTCTGTACAGCTGCTTGGCATTAATGACTTCCACGGCCAGCTGGACTACAAGAAAGATTACAAGGATGCCACAGGCAAAGTGACCTCCACCGTTGGGGGAGCGGACTATCTCGCAGCTTACCTGAAGCAGTACAAAGCAAAGAACCCGAACACCCTGCTTGTTCATGCAGGCGATGCGGTTGGCGCAAGTTCCCCTGTGTCCGCTCTGCTGCAGGACGAGCCGACCATTGATTTCCTTAACCGTCTCGGCTTCGCGGTGGGAACCGTAGGTAACCACGAATTTGACAAGGGTACGGCAGAAGCACTCCGTCTGATTCATGGCGGCAAGAACCCGAAAGACGGACATGACTTTGCGGGTGCCAACTTCCCTTACGTGGTGGCGAACGTCCTTGATGCGGACGGCAAACCGTTCCTCCCGGCGTACACCGTTAAGGAAGTGGGCGGCGTGAAAATCGGGTTTATCGGGGTGGTTACGAACACCACACCTACTATCGTCAGCCCGGCCGGTATCAAGGGCCTTACCTTCACAGATCAGACTACAGCCGTGAACAAAGCCGTAGCTGAACTTAAGGCACAAGGCATCAAATCGATCGTCATTCTGGCTCACGATCCATTCGCCGGCTCCAAGGACGCGCCGACTGGTGAAGTCGTAGACCTGGCGAACGGCGTAGATGATGAGGTCGATGTGATTCTTGGAGGCCATGACCATGGCGGTCTGAATGCTGTGGTTGACGGCAAGCTGATCGTAGAAGCTTATTCTTACGGTGTTGCTTTCTCTGATCTAGATCTAGAAATTGACCGTGCCTCCCAGAATATTATCAGCAAGAAAGCAGCTATTGTGGATACGAAGCATGAAGGGATCACACCGGATGCGGAAATCACCAAGATGGTCAGTGACTATCTAGCGAAGAATGCTCCAGTAATGAACGCTGCTGTAGGCAAGACTGCGGCTGCAATTACCCGTACAGCCAATGCGTCCGGCGAGTCAGCTCTCGGCAATCTGATTGCGGACAGCATGCGCGAGACGATGAAGGCCGACTTCGGGTTCATGAACTCCGGCGGTATCCGTAATGACCTGCCGCAGGGCAATATCACTTATGGCAACATGTTCGGGGTAGAACCTTTCGGTAATGCGTTGGTGAAGCTGACCTTGACCGGAGCACAGATCAAGGAGCTGCTTAACCAGCAATGGAACGGTACGACTATCCGTATTGGTCAAGTCTCCGGCTTAACTTACAAATACGATAGCAGCAAGCCGGATGGCTCCAAGATTACCGAGATTAAGAAAGCCGATGGTACACCCATCGATGACGCGGCTAACTATACAATCGCGGTGAATGACTTCATGGCTTCAGGCGGAGATGGCTACACGGTTCTGACTAAAGGCACGAACCGTGAAGCGGGCGCCGTGGATCTTGATGCATTTATTGATTATGTAAAAACAAAATTCGCTGGCAAAGACATTGATGCGAAGATTGAGAACCGCATTACGAAAGTGAACTAATCTTATATCTAATAAGCGAACCCCTCCGAATGTCCGGAAGGGGTTCTTCATTTTATGACAAAAATGTGCATGAAAGGAATTTCCTTGCGTACAAACAAATGAAACCGCTTGCTTAAATCCAACCTTATTTAACCGTGGGACAAGCGGTTTAATGCGGATGAAAAAGTGTTTACAAGGATGTTAGAGGGGAGTAATATAAGCATCGGTTTCAATTTCCAAATCGCTGAAACTTGCAAAGTACGGGGGAACCGTTCAAGCGGATTGCCGCAGCAATCCAGGGGTGAATCCTTTCCAAGGTAGGGCTACTCAAGGGCCCGAATCCGACAGCTAACTCCGTAAGCGTTATTTGAGAAGGAAGGTGGAGCTTAAGAGAAGTGAAAATATCCATGTGCCCACAGTATTTAAGATTAGGCTGGTGGGCATTTTATACTTCGTACGGTGTACTTGAGTTGTTAAAATTATTGACGTAAATGGTGGTGAAAAGATTGTCAGCTCTCAAAAGATTCCTAATTGGTCGCCCGCTTAAATCCAATGAGCTTGGCGAACAAAAGCTTAATAAAACCAAAGCCCTAGCAATCCTTTCATCCGATGCACTATCGTCCGTAGCCTACGGTCCTGAACAGATCTTGATTGTTCTGGTTACCCTTAGTGCGGCGGCCTTCTGGTATTCTATCCCGATTGCGGTGGGTGTGCTGGTACTGCTCTCCGCACTTATTTTATCTTATCGGCAGATCATCTTTGCTTACCCGCACGGCGGCGGAGCTTATGTCGTCTCCAAAGAGAACCTCGGCATGAATTACGGCCTGGTTGCCGGAGGCTCCCTGCTGGTCGACTACATCCTGACCGTTGCGGTGAGTGTGTCGGCGGGTACGGATGCCATCACCTCTGCTTTTCCAAGCCTGCATCCCTATACCGTGGTAATTGCCATCGTATTCGTGTTACTCATTACGACCTTGAACCTTCGAGGGGTGACGGAGTCCGCTTCCATTCTGGCCTATCCGGTGTATCTGTTCGTTCTGGCTCTGTTCATTCTGATTGGAGTAGGGATCTACAACATTCTGACCGGCCACGTATCTCCTGAGCTGCATACCCCTGTGGGTACGCCTGTAGCGGGGATTAGCCTGTTCCTGCTTCTCAAGGCGTTTGCTTCCGGGAGTTCGGCGCTCACCGGTGTAGAAGCGATCTCCAACGCGATTCCGAACTTCAAGGACCCAGCCCCAAATAACGCCTCCAAGACCTTAATGGCGATGGGGACACTGCTTGCCTTGCTGTTCACCGGGATCGTGTTCATGGCTTACTACTACGGGGTTGCGCCTCAGGCCAAGGTCACTGTCGTCTCGCAAATTGCCGAACAGACCTTTGGACGGAATTTCATGTACTACTTCATTCAGGGGACGACCGCTTTAATCTTGATTCTCGCTGCCAACACGGGGTATTCCGCATTCCCGCTGCTGGCTGTCAATCTGGCGAAGGATAAGTTCATTCCCAGAATGTTCACGGTTCGCGGAGACCGATTGGGGTATTCTAACGGTATTATTATTCTCGGAGTCTGCTCCATCCTGTTGATCCTGGTGTTTAAAGGTCAGACAGAGCACCTGATTCCGCTGTATGCTGTGGGCGTGTTCATCCCGTTCACCCTGTCCCAGACCGGCATGATCTTCAAATGGGTTCGGGAGAAGCCGAGCGGCTGGATGCCCAAACTCATCATCAACAGCATCGGTGCCTTGATCAGCTTGATCGTTACCATTATGTTCTTCCTGACCAAATTCGCGCAGGTATGGCCTGTATTGATCTTCCTGCCCATTATCATCTATATCTTCTACCGGATCAAAAAGCATTATCTAGCCGTGGGAGACCAGCTGCGTCTTACAACCTGTGAGCCTGCCATGCCCATTGAAGGCAACGTCATCATCGTTCCGGTTGCGGGGATCACGCACGTAGTTGAGAACTCACTGAACTATGCCAAGTCGCTTAACCCGCATCAAGTCATTGCGGTATATGTGCCTTTTGAAAGGCAGGAAGAGAACGATTTTGAAGCCAAATGGATGAAGTGGCAGCCTGATGTCAGACTGGTCACATTGTACTCGCCTTACCGCAGTATCATCCAGCCGCTTCTCAAATTTGTGGACACGGTCCAGCGTAAGGCAAGCGAATCGAATTATCAGGTCACCGTGGTAATTCCCCAGTTCATCCCTAAGAAGGGCTGGCACAACATCCTCCACAATCAGTCCGGCCTTGTGATTCGCACCAAGCTGCTGTACCGGAGAAAAGTCATTGTAACTACAGTTCCATATCATCTAACCAAATAAAAGCACAAAGGGGTAGCCCCGGCAGCCAAATTATCGGCATGCCGGAACTACCCCTTTAAGTCTTAATCTATTTTTTAAAATAACTGTAACTTGTGCCTCATTCGTTCTAACTCTATCTAATGGCTCCGGTCTCTTTAGGCACTGCCCTCTGGTACAGTCAGCGTCCTTTTCTGATCCCATTCTTCAACCAGATGCGCAGGATACTCATAGACTTGCGGATCCTTCTCGCATACGCGAATCCAGGCCATCACACAATCCGCATCGAAATGAGTTCCCTGATCCCGGGTAATCAGCTTCATCGCTTCTTCGTGGGTCCAGGCCTTCCGGTAGGCTCTGGTTGAGGTTAACGCATCATATACATCGGCTACAGCTACGATTCTGGCCAACAAGGGAATCTCTTCCCCTTTCAACTGGTCCGGATATCCGGTGCCATCCCACTTCTCATGATGGTAACGGATAATATCCAGCTCATCCTTCATAAATCCAAGCGTACGGCACATCTCATAGCCTTTGACCGGGTGGAGCTCTATAATCTCCCTCTCCTCCGGTGTCAGACGCCCCGGCTTGTTCAGGACTTCATTGGGAACATGGATCTTGCCGACATCATGGATAATGGTCCCTTGGGAAATCGCCCGCAGCTCCTCGGGTGACAGCTTCATCTCCTCGCCAAGCTTCATCGCATACATCGTAACTCTAAAGTTATGTCCAGCCGTATACAAGTCCTTCTCTTCGGTTGCATGAATCAAGTTCCTCACACTGGGAGACAGGCAGCTCGTAATCCGCTCCATCGGATCTGTCGAGTAAAGCCCCTTGAAGGTCATATTCCATGAAGGGTTGGAAGCATACTGGCGAAGCAGTCCCGTGATCATCACAATCATTGAAGCCAGGAGGAGGAAGTGATACATCCACCAGCTAACACGCCACAACTCCCCTGCCGACATAATATACTGGGCTACTATAAGCCAGCAGCAGCTGTAGATGATTGCTTTCTGCAACGGGAACCGGGAATAACGGTAGGATTGGAAATATCGGTATATCGTAATCAGGTTCATGACCGCCACAAGACAGGCAACCGGCCACTTCAAAGGGTTCTGATCCAGCGGAATGAGATTCATTAGATGCGGATTCATAATGCTTACGATGCTGAGAACTACAATAATAACCAACCATACCGGGATCAGCCGGCCCTGCAGCCCGGACAACCTTACAATAAGCGCTGAATCGGATGACATCGAAGACAACCACAACCAGAAAGTCGCAAGCAGCGTGCTCGCCTGTGCTGCAACTCCAGGCAGATGTGAAGCATGCATCATGAGATTAGGGGTGGACAGTCCATGGACCGTGAATATTTCACCTAACGAAATGAAGGCCAATGCGAGAAAGCTGACCTTTATATTTCTTACGCGATGTCCCGCGATTCCTACAGCTATAGCTACCATCATGGACAGCATAGCGACCGAGCTGACCACATAGAAATGTCCTTTGAGTGCAACCATGGGGACATCCCATGAAGGATGTGTCCTGAGAATCTCAAATAGTACGAAAGGCACGATTACAGCCATAACAGGACCGACAACATCACGCAATTTCATCAAAAATATCCCCTTCAACAAAACTAATAGGCATTTAGCCTCAAGCCCCTACAGTGTAACACAAAATAAGACGGTAGAATATTCATGCCTTGCATAAATTTCTCTTAGATTTCGATAAGGAATCTCTCCTGAAGCGCTTGTCTGCCCTCATCCGTAACTCGAATAGCCCTCGTGTCAGGTAAACGCTCAATCCACTGCAGCTCAATCATTTTATGTAAAAGGGCTTCACCCAGCGATCCCGCCAAATGATGCTGCCTTTCACTCCAATCCAGGCATTTATGGGAAAAGGAACGCCTTCTCCGCTTAACTTCAGCCACATCAATCTGCAGGCGGCTGAAGAAATTCTCACCTTCCTCCGTTAATTTGAATTGATTCTGACCCTGATCTGCTTCAAGTACACCAAGATTCAGCAGTGAACTCGCGATTTGTACACCCAGCTTCCCTGCAATGTGGTCATAACAAGTTCTGGCCATTCGGATTCGCTCATCTTGCTGAGCTTGTCTCAGCGATCTTATCTCCCCGGGCCTAGAGATCGATAGTAAAGATTCCATCACCTGGGCGACCTGCTGATCAGGTATGCCGTAATACCGGTGTCTTCCTTGTTTGGTAACGGAGATCACACCAGCCTCAACCATTTTGGCGAGATGAAAGCTGGCTGTCTGCGGCTTAATGCCTGCCATATAAGCTAGATCGCCCGCTGGATGCAGCCTTCCGTCAAGCAATGCGGTTAATATGGCAGCACGAGTAGGTTCGCTTGCAAGTGAGGCTACCAGAGCAACGCTGCTGCTCATCTCCATATTCATTTTCATTTTCACTCCATCAACTCCCCCAAACGTTATACGTTCCATTCCGTTCGATCAGGTATGTAATCCATATTTCGATGATAATTGAAATGTCTATATTCTACAATAAAGGGGGAACTTGCAATGGGAGGAGATTATCATGAAGACAATAACCATTAACCCGAGTATTCTGTACTACGGCACTCCGGTTATTCTGCTAAATACCTTGAACGAGGATAGAAGCGTGAATATTAGTCCAATCTCTTCATCATGGGCACTGGGCTACAGTATCGTATTAGGTCTTGGTGTCAGTGGAAAAGCTTTCGAGAACCTGCAGAAACACCCTGAATGCGTAATTAACGTTCCAGGGCCTTCGCTGTGGGAACATGTTGAGCGGTTGGCTCCATTTACGGGGAAGGAAAGCGTGCCACAAGACAAGAAAGATATGGGGTTTACATATGAGAAGGATAAGTATTCCGCGAGCGGGTTAACTCCGGTTCAGTCCCTATCGGTCCAGCCGGATCGAATAGCGGAGTGCCCTATACAGCTTGAAGCAAAGGTCAAGCATATTCGTGTTCCCGATGATCAGCCCATCTTCGCCATAGTAGAAACTGAGGTTCTCCAGGTTCATGTGCACGAAGAGATTATCTTGGAGCAGAATTATATTGATCCGAACAAATGGAGTCCTTTGATCTACAATTTCCGGCACTATTTCGGTCTCGGGCAGCCTCTCGGGAAGTCATTCCGGGCAAAGGTATAATGAGAGCTTGAGTAAAGCTTCATAACAATCACATAGAAAAAGACAAACCTGACCTCTCCCTCTACCGGGTAAGATCAGGTTTGCCTCTTCATGGACTGTGAGGATGTTGACAGATCAAGCATAGTATTCTTGAAGTAGTGCGCGGGTCTCTTCGGCGCCATCCTGCTCTTCGAGATTAAGCAATCCTTTGGCTGCCCAACACTCCTGACAAGCAGCTTCTGTAGTACATAAATGTGCATCCTCACAGGTATAGCAGAACTGCATAAGGTTTCTGGTTACTACTTCTTGGTCTACTGTTCTCATCTTAATCACTCCTTATCTTCTTTACGAGTTAAATATATCACACCCCTCACCCCTATATTGTGATTTATTTCACAATATGACAAGAATCACATTTTTTCTTACCACCTGATTCGTGAGATTAGATCAAGCCAGTGATCCCGCTCATCTTCATGCACCTTCCATCCGGAAATTTCCTGCTTAATTTGAGCGAGATTTACGTAGCCCTTCGCTAATCCGTTCAAGCGGGCTGCAAGGGTTGAATTCACCAACTCTTGATGGGACGGGTAGATGGAGCTAAGCTTCTCCACCGCATCTGGATAGCGGTGAAGGTAATATTTCTGGTGCCGCTCCTCAGCCGGGTAGAATGCAGTAAAAGGCGAAATCTCCGTTTCAGGCTTCACTTTTCCTGCCCGTTCTCGTTCCCTGATTACCTGCTCCGCCTGACCCCTCTGCTGCACATTATGATACAGCACCATTGATCTGTATTGCCGCCCTTTATAATCGTTGATATTAACCGGGTTATGGTTGTTCCAGAAAATACGCAGGACTTCTTCAAAGCTGAGAATCTCCGGGTCAAAGTCCAATTGGACCATTTCGGAATGATCGCCCATATCTCGGTAAGAGGGCTGCGCTGTTGTTCCTCCGGCATAGCCCGTTTGAGTTCTAATCACGCCAGGCAGGCTGCCGAATAATGCATCAGGGCTCCAGAAACAGCCCATGCCGAGCGTCGCAGTCTCTAAAAGCTTTGTTGGATTAGAAGACATCGTGATCCCTCCTGCGAATAAAATATCATGACTTACCCCGCCATTCTGCCCTAGAATAATTCAGAATGGCTCCCTCTGATCACTACACTCCAAGCTCTTCCCTAGCCTCCTCCTTCCTTCGCTCTGTACACATTCGGGGATATCCCGAATTTGGCCCGAAATACGCGGTGGAAATAGGAGTAGCTGGAGAACCCGCACGTCTCTGCGATGTTCTCCAGGGTCATCGAGCTGTATTTCATCCGCTCCAGAGCGGCATTGAGTCTGATCTCGGTCGCATAGCCGATCATGGTCATTCCGTAATAGTCTTTGAAGAGACGCACGGAGCGGGACAGACTAAGTCCGGCATATTTAGCCGCCTCTTCCAGCTTGAAGGTCACTGTCGCATGCTCTTCGATGAACCGCTTCAGTCTTAGAGCAGCAAATCCTGTCCGGTTGGACTGCGTATTCTCCGCAATGGCCCGGTCGATGTACAAGCATAACCCTTTTAGCAAATAATCCATGATCTCGCTGCTCTCCTCCAGCGGCCCCCGCCGCTTCTCGATCAGCAGGTTCTGCCACAGCCGAAGCAGCTTCTCATCCACTCCGATATTGTGAACGACAGGTCTGGTAGTGCGGCTCCACCATTCATCAATCCATGTGCCCTCACAAAAAATATAATAGTCCCCGCTGGACATCCGGCCGCTATGATCGGTGTCAATCACCTCAAGGGCATAGTCCTCCCCGGGTTTAAGCAGTATCAGATCTCCGGTCTGTACGTTATACTCCCTCCCGCGGCAGTATACCTTGCAGGAGCCTTCCGTCTGCAGTCTGAACAGATAATTGGTTAATCCAGCACGATGGTTCTGTACAAAAGGCTTGGAGTGATAAGAATAATCGCAAATGAGCAAGCTTGTCCCCATATGGTTTGTGGTCCTCCCTATGGAATGAACTTCCAAAATAAACGTTAAGCACGGTTATGCAATCCCTAGTTCAATCCATATCATATAAAATGTAATCAAATAGTTCAGGTTATGCGTAGATTGTGTATGTTCATTTTAGCTCATTTTCATTTATTCTGGAATCAGATAGAGCACTTAATATATTCCATAGAATGAGGTGTGTGAATTGAGAAGATTGGGTATTGGTTTGCAGCTGTATACGCTTCGCGATGAGACGGCAGAGGATTTCCGCGGCACGCTGCGCAAGGTAGCGGAGCTTGGCTATGAAGGAGTGGAATTTGCGGGTTACGGCGATAATCCAGCCGATGAAATGAAAGCGCTCTTAGACGAGCTTGGTCTAAAGGCGATCAGCAGCCATGTCCCACTTCAGGCGATGCGCACAAACCTTCAGAAGGAAATTGACTACCTTAAGACTATCGGGGCTGAATATATCATTTGTCCCTACCTAGCACCTGAAGACCGTCCGCAAGGAGACGCCTGGAAAGAGCTGTTCTCCTTCCTGCAGGAGGCAGGTGCTGAAGCACGCAAGCAGGGCCTGATCTTCGGCTATCATAACCATGATTTTGAATTCCAGGATCAGGTTGGGGAGTTAACTGCCTTTGATGCGATGTTCGCTGAGACAACTCCGGAAGCCGTACAAGTGGAGCTCGATGTATGCTGGGTTCAATTTGCCGGGCAGGATCCGATTGCCTATATCAATAAATATGCAGGCCGCCTGCCGCTGCTTCATTTGAAAGATTTCAGCAAGGATGAGCAGGGCCAAATGGTTACCCTGGAGCTCAGCAAAGGCTCCGTAGATCTTCCCGCTGTCATTGAGACAGCCACGGATGCAGGGGTGCAGTGGCTGATTGTCGAGCAGGACTTCTGCCAGATCCCGCCGCTCGAGAGCGTATCGAACAGCTTGAACTGGCTGAAGCTTAATTATCTTAACCAATTCTAACAAGATCAAAGGAGACTTCTAATATATGAGCAAAATTAAAGTAGCGGTGATCGGCTGCGGAGCCATTGCCCAGCGTCGTCATGTACCCGAGTATACGAATAACGAGCAGGTCGAATTGGTGGCCTTCGCGGATCCCAAGATCGAGCGGGCACAGGAAATGGCGGAAAAGCATGGTGGTAAAGCATACGCCAGTTATGAGGAAATTCTGGCCAACGAGAAGATCGATGCCGTCAGTATTTGTACACCGAACTACCTGCATGCTCCAATGACGATTGCTTTTGCCAATGCCGGGGTGCATGTTCTGGTAGAAAAGCCGATGGCTGTGGCGGAAGAAGAAGGACAGCAGATGATTGAGGCCGCACGGAAGAACGGCGTCTACCTGATGGTTGGACACAACCAGCGCCTGATGCCTCCGCATGTGAAGGCCAAGGAAATTCTCGATTCGGGCAAACTCGGTAGAGTAATTACTTTCCGCACGGCATTCGGCCACCCGGGCCCAGACGCGTGGAGTGTAGACGGCCGGGACAGCTGGTTCTTTGAGAAGGATGAAGCGATCCTTGGAGCTATGGGTGACCTCGGCGTTCATAAGTCCGACTTTATCCGCTACCTGCTGAATGATGAAGTAGCTGAAGTAGCCTCGTTCATCGGTACCCTGGATAAGGAAGGAACGGAAGTCGACGACAATGCGGCCTGCCTTCTTCGCATGAAGAGCGGCGCGATCGGTACGCTCGTAGCCAGCTGGACTCAATATCGGGGTGGGGATAACAGCACCGTGCTCTGGTGTGAGAACGGAGTGATGAAGATCGGTACCGTGGAAGGAGACGAGGTTATCGTGGAGTTAACCAATGGCACAGTGGAAACCTACAAAGTTGGCGCCATGGCTACCAACGAGAAGCAGGTCCCTAGCGGCGTCATTGATGCTTTCGTAGAATCGATTCAAAGTCAGACGCCTCCGAGCATTTCTGGAGAAGAAGGCCTGCGTTCACTCAAGGTTATCCTGGCTGCATTCGAGTCCCAGGCAACCGGGCAAATTGTTAAACTTTAATCCCAAGAAGAGGCGATCCCCGAATTAACCCGGTGGGTCGCCTATTTTTATCCGTGGGGTGCTAGGCCCTAGTATCAGCATCTTTCCAAACCTTGCTTATAAAGTAGCTAATTGATCAATAATACCGAACAACAAGCCTGCAAAGCTTATTGTTCGGTCGACATCAGCTAAGGCAGAGACAGCGACATCGAAATATTGCACAGCATGCCTCTGGCGAGGAACATCAAGGTACGCTCCTGCGGATTATGCAGCCCTACTTGCTTAAATGCATCCAGAACCCGGGTCCATGAGACTTCCAGCGCCTCTACTAATAAAGCTTCCTTGGTTGAAAAAAACTTGAATACATACGAACGAACTTGTATTCATTTACAACCCTCTGCCGGAAGGAACAGATACAGAAGAAGCTCCAGACACCCAGGTCCGGAGCTTCCTTGACTTGAGTTCCCTAGCTGTACATCTCTAGCACCCTTAGATAAAGATGTACACGCTGCAACTCACATTTTCAATTTACTGGTGTAGATAATGTACATATTTTTGAGCGGCATGCTTCCATTCGCATATTTGCGCGCGCCGGACTCGAAGTTCGTGTACAACTGGCTTCCATATAAGGCAATTCCCTCGGACATCGGCGGCATAGTCAAAGAGCTGATCTGCTTGCCCCAGGCTCCCCGTGTATAGATGAGCAGCTTACTCGAGTTACTGCGTCCGCAGGATTGGCTGTAAAGTGCGCGGTTCTTCGTAATTGACATGCCCTGTACACGGTCAGGCGTGACCCACGAATAGGCGGCCTTCGGCTTCGACGGCAGATCGTCCTTGCTGTTCAGCTTATAAGCATAAGCACGGCCTTTGGGGCCGGGATCACACATTTTCTTGCCGACATCCTCACCGTCCATGTATTCACCCACCCACAGAACACCTTCCGCATAGGTCGCATAGGAAGCTTTGTGCCCCAGCGGATATCCCTTCATGACCACATTGCTGTAGTCCTTCTTGCTGGACAGAGTGCTGAGCGGGATTTTATATACCGTCTTGCCAGATGCGATCCACAGATTGCTCTTGCTCACTGCAAGTCCGCCGGCATGTCCGGTATGCTTCTTGGTACTTGATTCGTAGAGATATAAGGTCTTGATCCGCTTCTTGGTTGTAGTACTGGTAATCGCAATCGCAGTAGCTGTACTTCCGCTGCCACCCCAGTAATGAGACGTAATCACCCAGTTCTTACTAGGTACCACGGCAAGCCCTTGAGGCACCCATTCTTTATCCCCTGATAAGCCGGGAATCACCGGGCCCTTTACCGACACCTTGTCAAAGGTGCTGTATTTGCTCGCAGCTTCCGCTTGTGTGTTCGGCCAAGCGCTGAATGCACCCAGAATCAAGGCGATGCCCAGCAGAACGGCCAGTTGTTGTCTTACCCATTTCTTAGTTGTCAACAATCCTCTCCCCTTTCTTATTATATTTAATACGGGAGAGGAAAATTTAAACAGTCCAAAAGGAACTAAATAGGAATTGAGGCTTCTCCTATCGCTGTCTAAGTGATTCAGCCCCCAGTGCCAAGGCCCCTATCAAGCCAGCCCTATTTCCTAAACCCGGAGGAACGATGTAGCTATCCAAATGATTCAATAATACTTCTGAGCTAACATAACCATTCAGGTTATATTTGACCTGGTCCCGAATCAATCCGAAGAGCTGAGCCTGCTGCATGACTCCGCCGCCAAGAATGACTTTTTTTGGTGACAGCATCAGGATGGCCCCGGTTACCGCCCCCGCAATATAGTAGGCCTCCATCTCCCAGGCTTCATGCCCCTCTGGAAGCTCATGCCCTTTCACCTTCCAGCGCGCTTCAAGTGCAGGCCCCGCCGCCATTCCCTCCAGACAATCCCCGTGAAATGGGCATATTCCTTGGAATGTATCCTCTGGATGACGTCTCACCGGCACATGCCCGCCTTCGGGATGGACCAGCCCATGAACCAGTCTGCCTTCTGCATAGATACCCACGCCCACACCGGTACCAATGGTATAGTAGACACAGCTGTCCAACCCCTGAGCTGCCCCCCATTTGGCTTCACCAAATGCAGCTGCATTCACATCCGTATCCCAGCCGTAAGGTACAGGGAAAGATTGCTTCAGCTTACCGAGAAAATCATAATTAGCCCAACCCGGCTTCGGGGTGGTTGTCACATATCCATAAGTCGGACTGGCTGGATCAAGATCAATCGGTCCAAAGGATCCGATCCCCATCGCTTCGATCTGCTTGTCTTCAAAATAAGCTATGACGCGGTCCAGGGTCTCTTCCGGCCGTTCCGTTGGGAAACTTACGCTGTCTTCGATGATCCCTTCTTCATTGCCGATCCCGCAGACGAATTTCGTCCCCCCGGCTTCAATCGCACCTATACGCATACCTATCCCTCCTGCTTTCTATTTCTTATCTTTCATTGTGACTTAACTCTATATAAGAAACAATAGAAACAGACTGCCCGCTAACGGGGCAGCCCATCTCATATACCTGCTGCTATCGGACTTCCGAAGTCAGCGCATGAATTTCGAGTGAGTGCAGCTTGAGGTCGCCCTTCTCTGTAAGTAGTCCGAGTCCCTTGGCACTCGGCTCCGGGAAGATCAAATCCGTGATCACCGCCTGCCCTCTGCTTGCGAATACCTCCACGGATGAACGATCCACATACACCAGGAGATCAAGCTTTCCGTCTGTCGGCTCAGCTACCGCCGCAGTATGGCGAGCAGCGAAATCTTCATGAAATTCTACCTGTCCCGACCTCGTCCGATCCACATACAGCTCCTTAAGTCCAGAGTCATACCCGACAACCGTCTCCTGGTCCGCCGAAGTCCGGACTTTGAAGGCAAGGGATTCCTTCGCATCGAGCTCAGCCCTAATTACATAACTGTCCAGCTGCAGTGCGGATAAGGCAGACTGCGCTTCGGAGGCCTTAACTTCCTTAAGTGACACAACCGGAGCCCCGAGTTGTCCCAGTTCCCGTGCAGGCCGCTGAACGAGGGTCTCCTTCCCGCTTCTTGTCTCCAGCGCAAGCTCTCTCGGAATCGTCATGGCACCTCTCCAGTCCACCGTTGGAGTGAGGTTGGCGTATCTCCAATTGCTCATCCAGCCTAACCAGAGTGGATTTCCAGTTTCAGTAGTCATATTACTCCAAGTGACAGCGGCATAACAATCTGAGCCGTGATCCACCCACCTTATATCGCCCTCTGATGTCACCTGATCGTCCGGTATAAAGGTTGTTCCATCAAATTCACCTACGAAATACATAATACCTGATCCGCCTGCCGGAGGCTCAGGATCACTGTCGTTGATTCCATTGCGGTCACCTACACTGACGATCAGCACCCATTTTGTGTTACTCGGATCTCCGTCAACCGGAATCTGGACCAAATCGGGACATTCGTACACGCCTCGATGAGAACCTGCAACTTCAGCTCCAAATGAGCTGGCGTAAGACCACTCTTTCAAGTTCGGAGATTTATAGAACTCCACCCTGTCCTTGACTGCAAGCGTCATAACCCATTCCGAGGACGGGCCATACCAGAATACTTTAGGGTCCCGGAAATCGGCGGTATCTGCTGGAAGCAGTACCGGATTTCCATCGTACTTGGACCATGTTCTTCCGTTATCGTTACTGTAAGCGATGCTTTGAACCTGGTCCTTCCCAGGTATCGTCTTATTTCCAGCATTCGTATAGATCGCAACTAGACCGGAACCCTCCTCATTAAAGAAGCCGGTTCTGTTATCCTGATCGACGACAACGCTGCCTGAGAAAATCGCGCCGTTGTCATCTGGCTTTAGAGCAACAGAGAGCTCCTCCCAATGGAGTAGATCCTTGCTGACCGCATGTCCCCAGTGCATGTTAGCGAAGTCAGGCTTCGCTCCATGGGTCGTATACTGATAGAACAGGTGGTATTCCCCGCCGAAATACACCATTCCATTTGGGTCATTCATCCATCCTTCAGCGGGAGAATAGTGATACGCCGGGCGGTACTTCTGTATAGAACTAACATTCATAATCTTGCACCTCTTAAACAATTGATTTATTTTGTGCTTCTGTCATATCCTGACTGCTTGATCTTCAGCCATTCCTGAAGCCCCAGGCGATCCAGCTCCTTCAAATAATCTGGCCACTCCTCTTCCACTTTCCCATTCTGATACCATTCCGTGCGCTTTCTCAGCACATAAGCGAACAGGTCAGTCTCGATGGTCGTCAAGCGGTCCAATTCATCAATAGAATGGAACACTTTCGGCATATTGTGCTCTGCCTGCATATGCGGAACCATGACTTTCTTGAGAATATCCATTCTCCAGGCAGCGTCATCCGGCTTCGTAGTGTACTTGCCATAATACTCATCCAAGATGGCCAACGGGCCGCCTATACTTGTCTTCTGTCTCAATTCGACTGGTGCAGTACCTTTTAGAGGCAGATGCTTCAGCATATTCTTGGATTTGTCTAATTCGAAAATATTCTGCTGCTTGGTATCCCCGTAGGTACCCCAGTTGTCCTGTACTGACTGCAGCGGATCATAGAGCTGGTCTACCCATTTCGCTGTAGCTTCGAGCTGTTTGTTGGCACTTGTAATGACCATTTTCCCGCGGTCAAATCCCATTCCGTTGGTTCTTGCCACATTCACATGGCCGTCAGGGCCTGCCAGCGGCGGCATCACTTCATACTTGTCATTCATACCCGTAATATTGGATTTATCCCAGGTGAAGTAAAGACCATAACGATTGTCCTTGCCCTTGGCTAGGTAGGTGTTCCAGTCTTGCTGTGAGGACTCCACGTCAATCAGTCCTGCCTGATAAAGATCATGAATATATTTAACGGCTTCCTTGTATCCATTCTCGGCCGGAGTAAATACAACTTTGCCCTCGTTCGTCACTACCGCATGATCCCCATTCTCGCCAAGTCCAAATGAGCCGTATAAGAAGGCCAGGTCTTCGCCGCCCGGCTTATCGATGAATGACAGCGGGATCTCGTCGGCCTTCCCATTTCCGTTCGGGTCCTTGGTCTTGAAAGCAATTAGAACCTGCTTCAATTCTTCCGTAGTTGTTGGCATCTTCAGCCCCAGCTTCTTCAGCCATTCCACATTGATCCATGGGAGATCGTCGACGGCTTGAATCGCTTCCTTGCCTGTTCCAAGCTCCTCAATCCATGGGAAGGAGTAGATATGCCCGTCAGGAGCCGTGATAAGCGCCTTATATTCTGGTGCCGCCTCTAGTACCTTTTTGAGATTCGGCATGTGCTTCTCAATTAGATCCTCAAGCGGGATAATAACTCCGTCTTTACCCAGCTTCAGAAGGTCATAATCCGTATAGCCTGCATCGAACACAGCATCCGGGAGATCGCCGCTCGCGATCGCGAGGTTTCTTTTCTCTACAAATACGTCATTGGTGTAGTTCTTCCAGTTAATATGAATACCTGTCTTCTCTTCCAATCGCTTGTTAACCAGCTTCTCATTCGGGTCTGCAGGAGCAAGCGCCGAGCTCTGGGTCAAGAAATTCAGTGTGACTTTGCCATTCGCGCCGCCACCGCTTCCTTCAGGTGAAGAACTGCTGTTGCTGCTGCACCCGGACAACAGCAGCACAGCTGCGAGAACGGATACGGAGACTGTTTTTACATTTTTCATACCATGACCTCCAATTTATATAGGGTAAAAATCCGTAACGCTATATGTCGAAGCTGGTCACTATTTGAGTGAACCCACCATGACACCTTTTTCGAAATACTTTTGAAAGAAAGGATACATCACAAGCAATGGCAAGCTCGAAATTACAATAGACGAATATTTAATCATTTCAGAGAGACGCTTGAGCTCCGCCATGGCTAACTGGTCACCGATCATACCGGATGCTGCCTGATTCTGAATCAAGATCGATCTTAGAACCAGCTGAAGCGGATGCAGATTCGGATTATCCAGATAAATCATGGCATCGAAATAGGAGTTCCACTGACCCACGAAGGCGTACAAGGCAATGACGAAGATAATCGGCTTGGATAGCGGCAGTACGATCTTGAAGAAGATCAGCATATCAGAAGCTCCGTCAACATTAGCCGCTTCTTTCAATTCCTTCGGAACCCCTTGGAAAAAGGTTCTGGCTAGAATAATATCCCAAACATTTACGGCAGCAGGGACCAGAATCGCCCACACCGTATTGAGCATGCCTAGATTCTTCACGAGCAGGTATGTTGGCACAAGCCCACCCCCGAAGAACATCGTGATCACAAACAAGGTCATGAATAATTTCCGGCCAACCATCTCTTTCACAGAAAGGGCGTAGCCTGCACAGACAGAGACCGTCACCGTAATGAGTGCAAAACTGATCGAATAGAATACCGCATTGCCAAAGCCCCGGATCATGGCCGGATTGGTTAAGATCATCTTGTAACCTTCCAAGCTCCAGTCAGAGACGTGAAAGGAAATTCCGCTATTCAGCAGCACGGTTGGATTCATAAATGAAGCAATGACGACATAACCGAGTGGAAGAACAATAATCAGCACAGCGAGACAAAGCAGAATGTAATTCACTGCAAGAATGAACCGGTCAAGCCGGGAATGCTTGATAATCATGAGATCGCTCCTTTCCTAGTAGAGTCCTTCTCCCTCATTAAGTCTCTTGACTATGAAGTTAACGGTGATAAGCAGAACGACGTTGATGACGGAGTTAAATAGTCCGACAGCGGCCGAGTAGGCGTAGTTGCCTGACTGCAAACCTATCTTATATACATAGGTAGGCAGGATTTCAGATGTCGGTAGGTTCAAGGAAGTCTGCATCAGATAGGCCTTCTCGAAACCGATCGACATAATGCCGCCTGCGGCGAGAATAAATACGATCGCCATGATCGGCTTAATCGTCGGCAGATCGATATGCCGAATACGCTGAAGGAGATTTGCTCCGTCAAGACTGGCTGCATTATGCAGCTCAGGGTCCACATTGGCGAGAGCAGCTACATAAATAATGGATGCCCAGCCTGCCCCTTGCCAGATGCCGGATAAGATATACACCCACCTGAAGTATTCAGGTTCCGTCATGAACATGACGGGCTGTCCGGTGATTGAAGTAATGAGATGGTTAATTGGGCCCGTCGGAGACAAGAAGACGAACAGCATGCCCACGATAACGACAACCGAGATGAAATTCGGCGCATAGAGGACAAGTTGGACATTCTTCTTCACTGCCGATTTACGCAGCTGATTCAGCATCAGGGCCAGTATAATCGGTACCGGAAACCCAAGAATTAGCCCATATAAGCTAAGTTTCAGCGTATTGATCAGGAGCACTTCAAAGTTGGGAGCCGTGATGAATTTCTCGAAATATTTAAAGCCGACCCAGTCACTCCCCATGATTCCTTTCATCGGACTGAAATCCTTAAACGCAATAATAGCCCCGTACATCGGAACATACTTGAAAATAAGCGTAAGGATTAATGCGGGTGCTAACAGTACATACAGAAAATAGTTCTTCCGGATAAACGCTAATTTACTTCGGGCAGTACTCTCTCTCTTAGGTACAGCCGCTCTTTTATCGACTTCCACCAGGTTTTGCAATCCCCTTACCTCCAATCTTCCTCATCAGGTTTACATTTGAACACAAGAAAGGGCTTTCATTTCGCTTCTGTTTTTACAATTTACCAAATATAAATTCAACAGTCAATACATTTTTGTAAAATTATTTTTGCGCATTTGACAAGTTAAATTGTTCATTTAAGAATAAATTTCTCACTTTGTGTCTACTCCTGCACCCTAAATCCGATATAATCACCTTAATTCTTGGATTCTAATAGGGTTTAGCTTACTCATTTTGGATATTTTCGGAAATAAAAAACATACATTTGTAAATTAAAATCAGCGATTAAGTTTTTGATTATATATGTAATATCAAATTGTGCATTTGTAACTTTCATGTTGCTATTTAACCTGAACTATTATACATTTAACATAGATAATTGTTAGCCCTACTCGACGGTTGTTATTAGTAAAGGTGGAAGATCTAACTATGGCCAAAGAAAAAATTACGATACAGGATATTGCCGATTCCCTGGGGATATCCAGAAATACCGCATCCAAAGCACTGAATGGGAGTGACAGTATCCCTGCCGAGACCCGCAACAAAGTGATCAAGCGGGCCATTGAGCTGAAATATAAGCAATTCGCTTATGTCGAAACGGAGAGCCTCCTTCCCAAGAATCCAGGTAACATCGCCCTGCTGACATGTAACCTGCCAAACAGTTCGCACTTTGGTTCATTTCTGATTAGCGGACTTGAGAAGAGAATTAGTGCAGAAGGTTATAATTTATCGATTCATATTGTTCGGGAAGCCGAAATCAGTACGCTCACGCTGCCCAACAACTTTGAGACTTCCAAAGTGGACGGCATCATCTGCATAGAGATGTTCAACAGTCAATATAGCGAACTCGTCAGCAGCTTAGGGCTGCCTACGATATTTATAGACTGTGCTGCGGATATCTTTTACCCTGATCTTAAAGCCGATCTGCTGCTCATGGAGAATGAGCACAGTACCTACTTCATGACCCGGAAGCTTATTGAAAGCGGTTGCCAAACGATAGGATTCGTAGGGGACTACAACCACTGCAAGTCCTTCAATGAGAGATGGGTGGGTTACAATCGGGCACTGATCGAAGCGCAGCGGCAGCTTAATTTGTCTCACTGCATTATTGATCAGGACCATTTCTTCAGTGACAGCTGGCTGAGTGAACAATTGGAAGGCATGAAAGAGCTGCCCTCCGCTTTCATTTGTGCGAATGATTTCCTTGCAGTGGGCTTAATGAAGGCGCTGAAGAATAGAGGGGTACAGATCCCGGGTGAGGTTAGGGTATGCGGGTTCGATGATGCGCCCGAGTCGCGCATTGTAGAGCCACACCTGACTACGGTGCATATTTTCAATAACGAAATGGGGATCACCGCTGCGGAAATGCTCTTATCGAGGGTCAAGGATCCCTCTCACCCTTACCAGATCACTCACGTACGGACCGAGCCGATCTTCAGGGACTCTACAGGCCTACTAGAGTAGCTGCCATTCATAACAAATAGAGACACCCGAAATTCGGGTGTCTCTTTGTATATAGTGCCTTCGAAGAATGGATAGGGGATTAATAATTATAAGAGCAGCGGGATTTCTTTTACTCCTCTTACGATCATACCCGGTCTCCACTCCAGTTCACCAGGCTCGGCATTCAGCTTCATATTAGGATAGCGCTTCAATAGGCTGTTAATTGCGATTTCACCCTCAAGCCGGGCCAGCGGTGCTCCAAGACAGAGGTGGATGCCCTTCCCAAAAGCCAGATGAGGACTCTTCTCCCTGGTGATGTCAAATACATCGGGAGATTCAAACTGACTTGGGTCATGATTGGCTGAATTCAGCGCAATGATAACGAGGTCACCTTTCTTGAATTCCTTCCCCTTGAAATTAAAATCCTCTCTTGCCCATCTCCCGGTGCTAAATTCAACCGGGCCATTGAATCTAAGCGATTCTTCAATTGCGGTATGAATAAGCTCAGGCTGACGTACAAGAAGCTCAAGCTGATCCGGGTACTGAAGCAAGGAGAGGATGCTGTTGCCGATCAAATTCACCGTCGTCTCGTGTCCCGCAATAATCAGCAGGGCTACGACGCCGTACAGCTCTTGCTCCGTAAGCTTGTCGCCTTCCTCTTCGGCTGCGATAAGCTGACTGATCATATCCTGCCCCGGTTCCGCCCGCAGCCGATTGAACATCGCTCCCAAATACTGAACGAACTCATCCATATGCTGCTTCAACTTGCCGGCATTTTCTTCACTGTATCCTCCGACTAAGGTGTTCGACCACAGGCGGAATTTGTCCCGGTCCTCGGCTGGAACCCCCAGCATTTCGCATATCACAATAATCGGGAGAGGGAAGGCAAATTCATCAATCAGATGGATCTCATCTCTACCCCTAAACCCATCCAGAAGCTCATCCGTAATCTCCTGTATCCGCCCTCTCATTCCCTCGATCATAACGGGGGTGAAGGATTGCTGCACCAGCCCCCGCAGCCTCTTATGATCCGGAGGATCAGAGAATAGCATACTTTGGGCGAAGATACTTTGATGTCCATTCTGACCCCCGTGCTTGACCACATCCTTGCTGAGTCTCGGGTCCTTGAAAGCCTCTACGGCATCCTCGTATCTCGTGATCATCCAGCCTTCACTGCCTTGTGGAAAAATACATTTGTAAATGGGGTCCATCTCCCTCAGCTGGGCATAGACCGGGTAAGGATTCTTCGTAAATTCTTTCGTAAATAGAGAACTGGTTACGGATTCATTTGAACTCAACGCTCATTCCCCTCCCGCACACGATTTATTTACTAAAGCCCACGTCTGTTAAGACTTGGTATAAATAGTATAGTCAGGATATTGGGGGAATTGCAAAAAACCTGGGCCGCCGCCCAGCAGAAGCGCCAACCTACAGAGAAGCCGAATCCAAGCTTAATCCACAACCGTACTATCGGGTCCGTCCAAATTCTCCAAGCTCACTTAACTTCTCATCCAGCAGCTGAAAGGCTCCCCGCAGCCTGTCCTTCGGCACTCCCGTGTATCGGTCACCTACACTGATCTCGAAATAACAGCCCTTCTCCCCTAAAGGCCGGAGGTTCGCCGTAAGTCCGATCCCCGTCTCTTCATAAAGGCTGATCAGCAGCGGCTCAAGCTGTTCCTTGTCCAGCTCAACATGAACATGGAACATATTCGATACAGGCATTAACGGACGGGTGGTGACGCCGCGGCACTGGTTATATAGGGCTGCAAGCTCCTTGGCCTCCTCATAATACTGTTCCATGCGGCCAATGCGCTGGTCGAAGTAATATTCGGAGCTGAGGATATATGGATACAGGCTGATCAGATCGCCGCCGTGTCGTCTTTTCCATACCTTGGAGCGCTCTGTGAACGCTTGATCTCCCGCCAAGATGGCTCCGGCGATGCCGCCAATGCCTTTGTAGAAGGAGACATATACGCTGTCGAACAGCAAGCAGATCTCGGCCGCGGAGCGCTGATAGTAAGGCACGATCTCGAACAGCCTTGCTCCGTCCAGATGCAGCTTAATCCCCTTTTCTCTGCAGTAAGCGGCGATCGCTTCAAGCTCCTCGTAGGCGGGCAGCTCTCCGCCGATCTCACGCTGAGGCAGCTCGAGCAGGAGGCAGGCAATGTCCTCTTTCATCTCCAGGATATCTTCGAGCTTGATCAGCCTGTCCTTCCCGGCCAGCAGCACCGGCTCAATCTGATGAAGCTCCTTCATGCCATCCTGCTCGTGAATCTCCAGATGACAGAGCGGGTGATAGGCGACCCGCCGCAGACCCTTCTGATCACACCAGATTCGCAAGGCGATCTGCTGCGCCATCGTTCCGCTTGGGAAGAATACGGCGGTCTCTTTGCCTAGATAAGAAGCTATTTTATGTTGGAAATCTTCTATTAACTTACCCGTACCATAAACATCACTGTCCAGTTCTCCATCCATATGGGCGAGTGCTTCTATCAGCACGTTCACGTTACGCACTCCATGTCCTGGCACCGGATAGGCTGTTCCCGCAAAGGCTTCTGCTAAAGTTATGCTGCTCATGATTTATAGCCCCTCTCGAATGTATCGATACTATCGTGTCAATTCTTCCTTATCCATCGTAAATCACCTTGTGCAGTTAAGCAAAACGACAGCAATAGGCACGACCTTATACGGCCGTTTTTCCAGGGTCCTATAATATTCAAAAAACTGCCATGCTCCCCCCTCCCTAACGAGATGAAAAAAGTTAAGCGTTGTGCTACAATACTGAAATTGCAGCATCTTAGGGAGGGTAATTGAATCACCATGCTTATCATTGGTATCGCCGGCGGCACCGGCTCAGGCAAATCAACCGTTGCCCGCTCTGTCATTCACCGTCTTGGCTCAGATAAAGTAACTTTTATATCTCAGGATAACTACTATAAGGACCATTCGTATCTCAGTATGAGCGAACGGGAGGCGATCAATTACGATCACCCCTTCGCTTTTGATAACGAGCTGCTTATCCAGCATCTTCTTCTTCTGAAAGAGGGCCAGCCCGCTCACGCCCCGGTATATGACTTCACCGTTCATGCCCGTTCCACTGTGGAGTCTGTGGAACTCAAGCCGAATCATATCATCATTCTTGAGGGACTTCATGTGCTGTCTGATGAGAAGCTCCGTGAGCAGCTTGATATTAAAGTATTCGTCGACACCGACCCTGATGTGCGCATCCTGCGCCGGGTGCTTCGGGATATCGAGGAGCGCGGCAGAACGATTCAATCGATTCACCAGCAGTATCTGGCTACGGTCAAGCCTATGCATGAGGCTTTTATCGAACCATCCAAGAAGTATGCCGACCTGATTATCCCTGAAGGCGGGGAGAACGAAGTTGGAATTCAGCTGCTGGCAGTACTGACCGAGAAATACCTTACTGGAGACCGTACCTGGGGCGAAGCCTAAAGCATAACTCAAGCTCAGCTGGCCACCGGCTGCATAATCCAGACCGTTCTGGCATGTAATGCAGAACAATCAAAGGGACGTCATGATGACGTCCCTTTTGTTAGTTATCCTTATTTCTTGGTTTTCTTCTCGATACATATGACATGGTTATTAATGCTCATGACTACCAGATTCTCATTAACCGCATAAATCTCGGGGTAGGACAAATCATTGTTATACATCCAGAGCACAAACCTTGGCTTTCCAGTAAAATCAAGCGAGTACACCGCTCCCGCATTAGTTCCAAAATATACGTTACCCTTGTTGTCGGAATCCAAGCTGCCGCTGAATAAGCTCATGCCGCTATTTCTCTCAAACTTCCCTAATTGATAAGTCCATTTAGGCTTCCCCGTTGAGTAATTTTCGTTGGTAAGGATATTATTCTTATCATTGACTGTGTATACTCCGCCATGGCGATCACTATTTGTCATTCTCTGGTTTATAACCGCCGGATCAGTTATTTGTACCAGACCCTGGTCGGTCATCTTATAAAGCTTCGTGTGCTGAAGACTAAAGTCATCGGAGTAGGTATATTCACCCAGGATGCCTGCTCCATCGGCATAGTAGAATGTATTACTATTTTTCAACTGATAATTACGCGCCCAATTTACAGTTCCATTTACACTTAGTGACACAAGAGTCTCATCTATCTTCAAATAAATGTTTCCCTCATTGTCAGTAAGGATCGATTGAGCTTTAGTTGTGTCTAAACTTCCATCCTTAGTAGGAATTGTACCTATTAACCAGTTGGTCGTACCGTCTGGCTTAATAGACAGCAGGCCCTTATCCGAAATAACAAGATAATTCCCTTGGGAATCCCCTGCATCTATTATTGAGAAACCTGAACTGTCCTCCGACCATGGAACAATTCGCATCTCGATTGATGATAGTGTTCTCATCGTACCTGTAACATCATAACGCGTAACGTTTGTACGATAGACATCTTTTGATAGGAGCTTACCTTCTGTGGAAGAAACTCTGTAGTATGTATGATCACTGCCTATTGTAGATTGAAGTTCACTACCCGTTTTTAATGGCTTCTTCCATACTATTGATCCAGTTAAGGGATTGACCAACATTAAGTCATCAAAACTTTTAATATACATCAATCCTTTTGGCCCCTCGTATAGTTCGTAATTTTGAAAGGGACTTGGATCGGTCATCGACCATTTCATTTTGTATTCACTTGAATTCTTTAAGACCCAAGGCTTCCCCCGGTCATCCTTGATAGGCAGGTTCTGGGTAATATCCAAAGGGTTCTTCGGACTCGCTGCACCCATACTCACCATTAATACAATACTCAAAATCCCCAATCTTAACAGTACCTTTTTCATTTCGCACATCCTTTGAGAGAATAGGGCTTCTTCCATATTTAGCTTATACTTATAGTTCGTCAACCCTAGTCTGGATTCCTACTACCCTTCCTAACATCCCACACATTAAATATGCTACAATACTACTGAAATGTAAGCGCTTACTTACTGCTCTAATATCTATAAAGATCTAGACTGCCAGGAACCATACTAACTATTGGAATGAACTTAAGAAGTACAAGTTCAAACCATATCAAAGGAGATCTTAATGATGGTAAATGTATCAGGTAAATGGGCTCTTATTACAGGGGCGAGCAGGGGTGTTGGTTATCAGACCGCCCTGTTTATGGCCAAGCAGGGATGTAATCTTATCCTTCACAGCAG
Organism: Paenibacillus zeisoli; assembly: GCF_003994465.1. Classification (GTDB taxonomy): domain Bacteria; phylum Bacillota; class Bacilli; order Paenibacillales; family Paenibacillaceae; genus Fontibacillus; species Fontibacillus zeisoli. The sequence continues at coordinate 420,451 of NZ_RZNX01000003.1, forward strand.
AAGCCTTGAGCACTCCAGCAAGGTTGAAGATGAGGTGAAAGCGCTTGGCGTCGAAGCTTATAGTGTGCAGGCGGAACTTGCCAATCACGATGAAGTGGTGGCCATGCTGGATGAAATTGAGGCTAAAGGAACTGCTGTTGATATCGTCTTCAATAATGCAGCCGTGCAAATTGCTTATAGAGAAGACTACTGGAATACGCCAGTGGAGGATTTCGACATGAGCTTCCGAATTAACTTTATCGCGCCCGTAACGATCTGCAACCGCTTGATTCCCAAGATGATTCAGCGCGGCTTCGGTCGGGTGATCAATACAACCAGCGGAATCAAGAATGAACCTGAGCAAGCCGGCTATGCGGCAAGCAAGGCGGCGCTGGATAAATTCACGAAGGATCTGGCTTCCCGTATCGACGAAACCGATGTCGTTATCAGCCTGACTAATCCAGGCTGGTGCAGAACGGATCTTGGAGGGCCGCAGGCTCCGAACTCCGTGGATACCGTTATTCCCGGTATCGCTGTAGGCGCCTTCGTAGATGATAAGAAAAGCGGCAGATTCCTGCACGCTCAGAATTTCACAGGCATGAACCTTGAGGAAGCCGTGGCTAAGGCCCAGACGATGGAAGCGACTCCTTATGTAATTTAATAAGCAGTAAGACGAGACAAGCCCGGTACTTGGCCAACTGCCAAATACTGGGCTTGTCTACATCTCTTGTTCCTGCCTATTTGCCGCAGGGCCGAGGGTTACTTCGCAGTCACACCGCCATCGACAGGAAGTTCAATGCCTTCGGCTTGTTCTCCAAGAAGCTCTCACTTAAAGCCAGCTTCCTTCTCCTGGATTCCGACCTGGAATCCTCCCGGCAGCTTACCCTATTGAAGAATATGATGATCGATTATCTGAAAGCGTGAAATCTGCGCAACAATTACGTGAGCTGTGCTCCATAAGAAAAGAGGTGTCCCAAGCAGCCATCGCCATGGCTGCCCGGGACACCTCTTTTTGGTCACAAGCTAATCTATATTTTCAGCTTTTTCGTGTTGATCAGGTATATATTCTTGAGTGGATAAGGGCTTCCTTTATACTTAGACGCTCCAGACTCAAAGAGAGTATATAGAACGCTGCCCGAGAACGAGATTCCTTCAGCCATAGGAGGCAGCGTCACAGAGCGGAGCTTCTTGGCCGGGTTACTTCCCGGGTAGAACAGCAGCTTGCTGGATACATCCCGACCGCAGGATTGACTGTACACGATGTAGTCCTTCGATATAGCCAGACCCTGGATCCGGTCCGGGGTGGCCCGGGTGTACGAAGCCTTCGGTTTAGCAGAAAGATCATCGCTGGAATTCAGCTTGTAGCCGTACAATCTGCCGTTCGGACCAGCGTCACAGGTGGTTTTCCCACTATCCTTGCCGTCCATATACTCACCAACCCACAGGACCCCATCCGAATAGGCGGCATAAGAAGCCTTATGATTCACCTCATAACCTGTCATCATTACCCGGCTGTTGTCCTTTTTCTCCGAAAGCGTACTGAGTGGAATCTTATAGATCGTAAATCCCGAGACAATCCATAGATGGTTCTTGCTTACAGCTAGACCCCCGACATTCCCCATATGCGGAATGATAGGATTATCATAGAGATACAGCGTCTTGATCCGCTTATTCGTTGTGGTACTCGTGATTACGATACCCGATACCTGCCAGCTGTTCTCCTGACCCCGGTAGTGGGAGGTAATCACCCAGTCCTTCGAGGGAACTAATGCCAGACCCTGTGGCACCCAGGTGTTGCCTTCTCCCAACCCGGCGATAAGCGGACCCTTAACCGATGCATTTCTGAATGCGTTATATGAATCTGCCGCCGCGGCTGGCTTCCCCCCTGTTCCCAAGAACGTTCCACACACAAGAATGAAGCTCAATAACCCCAGTATTCCCTGCTTAGTCCACTTCCTTAACTCCAACTCTCTCTCTCCCCCTGTCGGCATGTCTCATCCGTTCATATGTTAACACAGTATTAACAAGTGAATAACCAAAAGAATATAGGCCCAAACAGGAAATGTTCGGTAGATCTATAGAAGTACGCGTATAGTAATAGACTGAGTCTCTTTTCCCGGGCAAAAAAACCTGTGGCGCGGCCCGATCTGTGCCGCTATTTCTTGTTCTGCCGCAGCAAAAAAGCACCTTCTCAGGTGCCTTGCTGCTTGATAAGTACGCGGTTATTTCCACACCCGGTTCACTTTGAACGCCTCCTGCAAATATCCCCACACCGAAACCGGACTCATGATGATCTGATACAGGAGCACGTAGGCGAAGAAACCGGTAGCATTTTTACGTATTCTGAGGTCCAGCCTCCTGAACACACTGCGCTGATACGCGTAGAGAATGAAGTTCACACAGAAGGTGAGCGGAAGCACAAGCAGTGTCGCAATCCCGACAATCCAGTAGTAACCGAAGAACACCAGAATTAGCCCCGGCAACCACACCAGGGTATAGATCACATCCAGATAAGGCATGAACAGATTGCAAAAAGTTAAGTATCGGGTATAAGGAGACGGCTGCTGCCAGGGCTTGACCACTTTTAGAGCTTCAATCATGCCCCTGGCCCAGCGGCTGCGCTGTCTGAAGAAGTGATGCAAACCCTCCGGTACATCCGTAAAAGCCACGGCCAAAGGTTCAAAGTATACTTTCCAGCCCTTCCCTAGAAAACGCCAGGTCAGCACAATATCTTCGCCAATCGCATCCGGCCAGCCTTCCACTTCAATAACACTCTGGGTTCTATACAGGGAGAAGGCCCCTTGGGCAACAAGAGTTCCCTGGAACAACCCTTGCAGGCGTTTGATGCTTGCAATCCCGAGGAAGTAGTCCCATTCCTGAATTCTCGCCAGAAATTTGCCCCTGCTGTTACGGACAAGGACAGCCCCTGCAACCGCGCAGACATCGCTTGGAGAGGATACGTATCTCGCAACCAGATACCTGAGGGCTGATTTATGCAGCAAAGTGTCCGCATCCAAGGTAATCATCAACTCGGTGTGGACATGGGGTAACGCGGAGTTCAGCGCGTGATTCTTCCCAGGCTTGCTTTCATGAATTACCCTCAGGCTTAGCCCTAAGCTCTCCCCCGATTCTAGCGCAACCGCTGCAGTCCGGTCAGACGAATTATTATCGATGACAATGACATGGATGTCTCCTTGATAATCCTGGGTAGCAATATACCGCAGGGTGTCCGCGACACCCGCCTCCTCGTTATAGCAGGCTACCAGAATGGTAATCGGCTCTGAAGGGTCCTGGTCCTTTACTTTCGGCTGTCTATCAAATAATAGACTTGAGATCATAAAAGCGTTCATATATCCCGGAATATAGGAGATGCCAATCACTATGAACAAAGCAGCAGGCAGGGTGAACAATAAACCCAGATCCTGCACCCAAGGGATGGACAGGACAATCGAGACGATCATCCATACCGCAGCGAGGATGTGACTGAAATAAAATTTCTTTTGTACGGAAATGTACCTTCTTGGGCGATTACTACTTCGAGCTTTTCTCTTCAAACGCATTAGACTGTTCTTCCCCAATTCTTGTATAAGTATTTAATAGAGTCTTCCTCTTACATTCATGCTATTGGGAAAGACGTTAAGTTATTGTATTACAATATATGCTAAAATTCGACATAACTCCATGCTATTTATGGAAAAAAATAAGAATGAGACCCAATGCGGGCTCATTCTCGTCACTTCCACTGTTAACCTTGATTCTTGACAATCTCATCTACTTCACTCTTAAGCAAAAGGTATCTATGCACGCTGCGCATAATTGGAACTTTGGTCAGCTTGTTTTTGTCCGCATAAGCCTTCATTTGATCCTTGGAGAGGCCTAGCCGGCTTCCCGCTTCGGTCACTGTGAGAACTTCTTCCTTGCTTGTTGCATTAAATGTCTTCTTCACCTTTAGATTGAAGTCCTCGAATACCTGCATAGATGGGCAACCTTCCTTATCCGAGCCAATACGATTCTTGACTATTTTATTTATTATATCAGAACAATAATGGCTTACCTAAACAAGGTTATGAATGCCCATACTATACTCTATCCAAGCCAAGCGGATGCGCTAATCAATCCTCAAGGACCGTACCGAGTCCAAGCTCCTCGGCCTGCTTCATATAATATCCAGCCACACCCATATCAAATATACCAAGACCCATGGGGCTGAATAATACCGTCTCACTTGCACCATACCCGCTTAGTCCTTGACGAAGAACCACATCAGCCAAGGTGATCGTATCCTGCCGCTGCAGACCATGGCGCAGATGAAGCTGCTCCATATCGGTATTCTCCCGGCACACTTCCTGCCAGTCGTCTACAACCAGAGCCTTAAGATGGCGGATGCTCTCCGGCAGATAATCCCTGAGCGAGACATGGAGCAGCAGCGCACCTTCTCTTGGGCGCTCATCAATATAGCGTTGCTCGGACACGGTACAGGTCATGAATACATCGGACTTCCGGTAGACCTGGCGCCAGTCCTGTTCAATCACTGCTTTGGAACGCAAGGCCTCTGGTATTGTGTCCAGCTGAATGGGCTCCAGATCGTACAGATACACCTGCTTCAATCGGCTGCCAAGCAGTTCTGCGCACATCTCCAGATGAAGCCGTCCAACCGGTCCCCATCCGACAATTCCGACACTGACGCTTTCGGGGTCCCGCATCTCCAAATAGCTCTGAAGCATCACCCCGCTGACGGCAGCCGTACGGGTCCCGTTCAGCAGGCTGCTCTTCAGGAACCCCCGCGGCCGGCCGGTACCTGTATCATTCAGAATGATCGAATTATGGGCACGGGGCAGACCGACCTTGCGATTCTTCGGGAAGCTCGCGATCCATTTGATCCCCGCAAGCTGAAGATCACCCCCGACATAGGCAGGCATCGCGATAATCCGATTGCTTGGGTCGCCGAACCGGAGGTACGGCTTCAAGGGATGCACCGTCTCTCCTTGATCCTGTATGGTAATCACCTGACGTATAATATCTGTCAACCGGGACCAATCCCACCCGATGTCCCGAATATGTCCATCATTTAGATAGAGCATGATCCGCCTGCCTCCTCGGGTCCTGCCGGAGGCATGCCAAGCTCCTTCTGTACCCACTCCTTATTGAACACCGTGTCCAAATACCGTTCTCCCCGGTCAGGCAGGAGACATACGCAGATTGCGCCGTCAGGAATGGATGCCTTCAGCTTATGGACGGCGGAGATGACACCCCCTGATGAGGCTCCAGCCAATATGGCTTCCCTGCTTACCAGCTCCCGGCAGCCTTGTACACAGTCCTGATCGGTCACATATACGACTTCATCCGCCAGATCATTGCGGTACAGACCCGGTACAATGCCCGATCCCAGGCCCGGGAATTTGCGAGGAGCTTTGTCGCCGCCAAAAATTACACTGCCCAGCGCATCCACCCCTATAATTCGGGTATCCCACCCTTGTTCACGGATGTAATCCGCACATCCATGCAGGGTCCCACAGGAGCTCACACCGCAGAAGAGATAATCAATAGGTCCAATCCGGTCGGCAATCTCCTTCATCGTAGTCCGGTTGTGGGCCAGAGCATTATCCGGATTCGCATATTGATTGGTCCAGTATGCATGGGGAAGCTCATGGATCAGCTCCTGTACCCGCTGGAGTCTTGCCGGTAGATACTCTCCCGTAGCCGGGTCGGGCTGGGTGACCAGATCAATCTCGCCGCCCAGCGCTCGAATAATCTTCTTATGCTGCTCTGTCGTTCTCGGATCCACCACACAGATGAACCGGATCCCTAGATAACCGCACAGCTGCGCCAGACTGATCGCAAGATTACCCGAGCTCGACTCAACAACTACAGTCTCCTCGGTGATGTCTCCGCGGAGAATCGCCTCTCTCAGCATGAACAGAGCCGGACGATCCTTGGCGCTTCCGCCGGGATTCATCCATTCCAGCTTGCCATAGACTGTGTAAGGCTCATTGTTGAACAGCCTATCCAAATGAATCAGTGGTGTGCCGCCAATAATGTCGGCAATTCCTCCACTCAGCCTCATGATACAAAGCCCCCTTTTTAGCTGTACCAGATTCGCTTGCCTTTTACCGCACTGCTCCTGTTGCCATTGGCCGGTCCATGGCCACGGAGAACCTGAATCTCGCCTAAAATACCCGATCGGATCATCTCACCAAGCTCCGGTATACGGCCTTCAACCTCATGGCCGATTTGCTTCATGAGCGCAGGGCTAAGCTCTTCACTATCGATGTGAAGGCGGAGTGTATTTCCCGCAACCTCTACAGCTAACCCTGCCTTGCCCGCATGCGCATACACCACGTTCTCGATGTCATAGATGCTGATCTTCTCCCCATGCTTCAGATCGGGGCCGATTCGCCGGACCAGGCTCTTGAAGCTCTGCCTAAGGCAGCCGTCCACCAGGATCGGCCGCAGATCCCGGACTACATCATAAGTTACATACCGCACAACGGGGAAAGCCTCCCGAACCGAAGAAGTCAGAACCAGTACCTGTTCCCCCTCAGGCAGGGGCTGAAGATCCTCACCTAGCTCCTCCGTATCAATTCCCTCCGCCCACAGCCCCTCTGTCACGATGTAACGATCATGGGCATAAGAGTAATAAGCGATGGTTCCAACTTCAATGGAGCCGTACGTATCGGTAATCCGATCTGCCGGGATTCGGAGCTGCTGTGCGGTTCTCTGGATCCAACCCGGCGAAGCGATCTCCCCGACCAGGATGACCTGCTTTATCCCGTAGGAGCTGGGGTCTCCTGACGCCTTGATGATGCGGTCAAGAATAGATGGCATCGTATACAGAACTTCCGGCTTCATCGCCGAGAGCTTCTCAAGATGCTGCTCTACAGGCAGCCGGAAAGAGATGGAATCCGCCTCCATGCCAAGTCCCCGGAAGACAGCGAGAGCCGTTGCCTCGGCATGACCTGTCCCCATATCCGACAGCGCGCTCCGATAGCTGTTCCCCTGCAAAATAGCCCGGAATACCTCTTCCTTGATGGATAGATAGGCCGCTTCATCGGCATCTGAATAATAAATCCGCTTACGCCGTCCGGAGCTTGTTCCGGACGTCTGGTACATGTGCAGCTGCCACTGCTCCGGGAACGGAAAGTCCGGGCCATAATAGTAAGTCTCCAGATCTTCCGCCGTCACCAGAAGCGGCTGATTCAATTCACTAAATGGACTGGGTCCCGAAGGATTCCCCGAACGCGACTGAATCCAGGGGAACGACTTGTTCATCCAGTTCCATATCTCCACCACCCAGGCGGGCATATTCATCACAGCACACTCCTTACAGCTCACTTTCGTTCACTTTGTAGCGTATGCATCCCCCTGCCGCTAGGTTCTGGTCTAACACATACGAGCTGCTGCCCCCATAAGATGAACAAGGACCGGAAGTCTACGCCATATAGGTTGAACTTAAGAATTACCATTCGATGAGAGTATGAAATGAATTTGAAGAAGATCAGGAAAGGGATGACAATTTGAGCAAATCAAAGAGACGTGTAAAGAGTAAGCTGCTTAAACACCATATTCTGCTCTCCAGCCGTGAGCTTGCCCGTCATCTTCCGGCGATCCGTCCTTATTCCCGCAGAGCTCTGCTGAAGATGCTTCACCGCTATGGAATGGTCTATGTGAAGCCAGACAACGGTTCCATGGGAGTAGGCGTGATCCGGGTTGAAGTCCACAAAAGCTATTACAGCTACCATCAGGGTACCCATCCCGTGAAATGCCGCTCGTTCAGATCGCTCGCCGCACAGCTGCAGAGGATTACCCGGCATAAGCGGTACTTAATTCAAAAGGGAATTCATGTGCTTCGGCACCATGGAAGGCCGTACGACTTCCGCGTTATGATTCAGCGCAGACCTGATCGCGTATGGGAACCAACAGGTACAGCCGGAAGAGTCGCCCATCCCCGCAAAGCCGTGACGAACGGCAGTCAAGGAGGCACCATCTATGACCCCATAGAGCTGCTGCGCCGCCCGGCCGGCAAGCGTGGAGCGAGAAGACTGCTGCGGCGAATGGACCGAATGGCCCTGCTTACCTCGGCCAAGATGGCCAAACGGTATCCGTTCATGAACGAGCTGGGGCTGGATATTGCTGTAGACCGCAAGCTGAAGCCGTGGATTCTCGAAGTGAATACTCGCCCGGACCCCTGCCCTTTTACCCTGCTGCCTGACCCGTCCATGATTAACCGGATTGTGGCTTATGGCAAAGCTTACGGAAGGACCTATCCTCTTAAATGCGGCAAGGCACGTTCCGCAAGATAGTGCGCGAGCCGCTGCACCTCCTTGGCTATCTGAAGTCCGGAGATTGCGCCGCGGCGATGCACTTAATTCCGTTCATACACAAAGAAGAGACCTCTCAAGGTCTCTTCTTTGATCGTTCCTATAGAACCCTCTATATTATGTTCGTTGTCCAGAGTGGAGTTTGCTCTCTCACACACCAATATCCGTGACCCTCCAGAAGGGCCCCAATCAGCATGGGTAATGCACCAGGAAGTTCTCACCAAGTTGTTAGCTTGCTCTCTATGATCAGTATAGTAAAGCTCCCTTTCCTGCTCTGTTCCTACCCTTACATTAATCTTAAAACTCAGCTAACTACTGATCCCTGAAGCTTATCTCTTCGCCTGCTCGATGGCGGATAATGCAATTTTGTTCAGGGTGGCATCGTCCATAGGCGGATTATGCAGTCCGGCCCTTACATCCCGGTAGTAACGCTGGAGCGGGTTATCATTCTGAAGGCTTCGAATGCCTACTACCCGCATCGCCTTGTCCACGATAGAAATCGCCGAATTGGTAACGACGAGCTTGGCGGCGCCTAGCTCCGTGCTCAAATGGGCTCTGCGGGCTTCATCGTCATAGGCCTCTGCCACACTGTATAAGAAATGCCTTGCCTTCATTAGCTCCAGATCAATCTCGCCCAGCAGATGCTGCACGTTCGGAAGCTGACTGATCGGCCCGCTAATGCTGTTCGGCGTGTACTCGTTGGCAAAATTCAAGGCATAGTCCCTTGCCGCCTGGGCGATGCCCAGATAGCAGGCCGGAATGTGGAGCAACCAGGCATTCAACTGGCCTCCCGGACTCGCAGGTACCCGCTTAGGTCCAAGCTCAACAAGCTGATCTGCACCCACGGTGACGTGATCAAGAACAAGATCATGGCTCCCCGTTCCCCGAAGCGACATGGTATCCCACGTCTCCTCGATGCGCAGTCCTTCCAGATCCCTGTGCAGCAGGAACTGCCCGATTGTCTGCTCCTCTTCAATCCAGGCCGATACGATGAAATAGGTCAGAACCGGGGACAAGGTCGTGAAAATTTTGCGTCCCGAGATCACCCAGCTGTCACCTTTCTTCACCGCGGTTGTTCCCGGGCGTCCGCCTCTCGTTGGACTTCCCGTCTGCGCCTCGCTGGCTGCCCGGTTAAGCAGGGCCCCCTTCTGGACTTCCTGCGCGATAAATTCCAGCTTGTCCTGTGTCCAGAGCTGCTTCTCGAATAGTTCCCCTACCACGGACAGGTGCCAGCCAAGGGACAATGCAGTGGAAGCATCGAAGCTGGCCAGCGTCTCCTGGAGAAGAATCATATCATACACCCCCAGCCCGTAGCCTCCATAGGAAGCGGGCAGAGTTGACCGTGTATACCCAAGCTCCGTTAATTCCTGTATATTGTCCACCGGGAAAATACCCAGCTTGTCGATCCGGTCCGCCCTCTCCTTGAACGCGGCTTCCTTCTGATGCAGTTTCTCCAGCCATTCACGCTGGGATTCATTTCGTATGAATAAATTCAACATGTGTCCGCCCCCTGATTGTCTATTAGCCGATAAATCCGATAGATTTTTATGAATTAGATGTTATTTCTCTTAGACATCATTGTCAAGGAATTATCATGCCATGACTAGGACTGCTCACAACTGGATTTGACCTGAAGAAGGCGGTCATCGCCACGCTGCAATGAGCAGAACAGACAATCCAAGGAACAAGCACAAAGGGGAAAAGAAAACACTATCCATGCGGGCAAAGGTCGTGCCTTTTGTCTTCTTGAAGAACCCCACCCAGCGGAAATCTCCGATGGCCCTGAGCGTGAACACAGCTCCAATCAGCCATCCTCCGATCCGCAGTAAAACTTCCGGGAACAAGACAGGCTTAACCGCCCCTAGTTCCAATACCAGCCAAGCCGCCAGAGCCAGCAGCAGGGCTACCACGCCTGTACTTATTGCGGATGGGCGAAAGAGCGGCTCCTCCCCCCTGCTCGGAATCGCGGCGGTCGTCCCCCACCGCCCTCCAAAGATCCAATAGATATGCAGGGCGCTTAAGATAAATAGAATAAGAGCGATAACCACGCTCAGAACGTCCATAACCGTACTCCTTTCATAGCTGTAAAAGCTTGCTTTTTCGGGGAAATTGATTATTGTGCTGTGATTGCCATCCCATTTTAAATATAAATAGCTGTAACTCAAAATTTTACGGGCCTCCTCTTGACTGGGGCTGTCTGTCTTCAACAACACATGGAAGGATACCGTACATGTCCTGAAGGGAGGTACTTCAATATATTGCGCATCTCTGGAATACAGGATGATCTGATTCATATTTGCCAGGACAGGATCCAGGTCGAGATACAGATTCCTCATCTTCATATAATCTGTATTTCTTATTGTTAGGGTGAGGGTTACGAAGGTGTATCCTGACGGATCACCCAGCGTCGCGGGGTCCCGAAGCATAACAAGCTCATGGGGCAGCCAATCTCTAGCGTGGTTCTTTAACGCATTGAAGGTTTGCTCATTATTTATGGCGGGCGTGATCGTCGTATGGAGCTCCTCCAATTTAGGCTTAAGGAACTGGAACGAAATGACGCCCTTATTGGAATAGTCCAGTATGAGGGCAAGAATAAATATGACTGCAATAGAGATGATGAAGCGTTTTGGCATGTTCAGCTCTCCCAACATTTTACAAACCAAATATAACACACATTGGTGTGCTTCAAATAGATATGTATCGATGTATAATTGTTATAACGATTCAATAATATAGCAAGGAGGGAGTTCAGGATGAGTAGGGTGAATGACATGGAGAGAAAAGTAACCAAATTCGGGAATAGTCTCGGAATTACAATGACAGAAGCATTAAAGCAGGTGGGCCTTGATCTCGGTGACACCGTTCAGATCGAGGTTAATCAAGCAAGTGGGGAGATCGTAATTAAAAAAGCTAATAAAGTATCCTTGCCGGACGAGATTAGCCCTGACTTTCTAGATAGTCTAACTGAAGTAATCCATGATTATGATCAGACTCTAAAAGGATTAAAGGATAGATGAACATACGTTACTTGACCGTCCAAGAGGTCATTGCCATTAATGTGGCCATGATTCAAAGGTACAGTGAGGGTGAATTAGTCGGGATAAAGGACTCCAGCATGCTAGAGTCCGCTGTGCTAAGGCCCCAGTCATCTGCCTTTGCAGAAGATGCGTATGCTACTATTGCCCAGAAAGCAGCTGCCTTGTTTGAATCCCTTGGCCAAAACCATCCATTTCACAATGCTAACAAAAGAACCGCTTTTACGGCACTTGTGATCTTTCTGCGATACAACGGCCTCCATTTTAAGATGGAGACCAGGGCAGCCGAAGATCTGACCGTGGATATGGTCAATCATAAGTACAACTTTGAGCAGCTTGTCTCCATTATTGAATCACATTCCTTGAAGGTTAAATAGAAAACACTTACTTATCTGGCTTAGGTGGTATAGATAGCTAACCCGTATGAGAAGCAATAACCCGCTCCAGGAGCGGGTTATTTCATGCTTATTTAATGGGTACACGGGGGCTGATTTCCTTACCGTTCTTGTCCTCGGCCACGATCCAGTAGGTCTCTTTCTTGAGATCCAGAGGACCATAACGGTGATAAGTGCGTTCTCCGCTTATTTTGGATTCATAAAATTGAAGTTCCTTTATCTTTCCGCCTTTGGATACCAGCCTGATCCAGAAGGAACCGATTTTAGCTTGGCTCACATCGTAATAGAGCGTTGTCGAGACAGGGGAACTCACGACCTTATTAATTGTAACCGTTCCCCCATGCTTGAGAGGGAGAGGTTTATTGATTTCATAGGTAACCGTGTCTTTCTGCATCTGCTTGGTGGAGACACGGACATCAAACACCCAGGGTTTATCTATTACAACCTTTTCGTCTTTCCTGACGCTATTATATGAGATCTTAAACTGAAGTTGATCCCCCTTAGGAAAATGAGGCAGAGTATTTAATGGCACATCCCCGGTTATTGTGTAGGCGCCATCGTTCTCTCTGCCAATCGATTGTGTTAAATAGGGATCCCGTGCCTCTTCTCCATTTATAAATATAGTGGGTTTGAGGACTTCTAGATCAAATCTGTTTATCCTCTTGTTAGGCTCCAATGTGGCACTAATCAATAGACGATCCGTATCGACCAGAACTTCGTTCAAGGTCATCCTGCCATAGGCATTCTCGGCCGTTTCGCCAACGGTCGTCTTATAATTGGATAAGTCCGGCGGGTGATCCACTTGGATGAAGCTCTCAATTAATTGGTAGACTAGCGGCATTTTGGCCAGCGCCGTACCGCTTAGCGGGATTATTAGACTTGCTAGGAGAACCATAGCGCCTGCCAGTCCCACCCACTTGATCATGGAAGGAGTTCTGCGCTTTGGAAGCTTGCGAAGCACGCGCTTTTCCCATCTTTTCCGCTCTATCTCGGTCAGCATCTCTTCCTCATACGCCGATACATCGATCCGTACATTATTTAACTCTTCATATAAGGACATCTACTACACCTCTTTATTTGAAATGAACAGCTGTCTCAGCTTCTTCCGTCCGCGCGAAAGCTTATTATGGATCCAGGATTCTTGTACTTTCATCTCGGTTGCCATTTCGCGGGAAGGCACGCCCTCCAAGTAATATTTCACGAAAATCTCCCGTTCTACTTGAGATAGGTGACACAGCACCTCATCAATATCCTGATGAGGCAGCACCGGCTCCGCCTTAAATAAATCATCCGTTATTTCAGTATGGGTGATTTGGCTCTGATTTCTTATAATTTTGCGCTGATAATCTATAGCACGGTATTTCGCAATCGCTGCAATCCACTGTTTGAACGAATTCTTCTCAGGATCAAAAGAGTCAATATTCTGCCACGCCGCCAGCAGCACATCGTCCAGGCATTCCTCGTACTCCTGCTGATTGTAGTGGACAAAGCGCCTGATAATGGCCGAAAGCAGCCCGCCATAGGTTTGAATAATAGAAGCGATAGCTCTCTCATCGCGCCTCCTGATTTGCTCTACGAGGTCTTCCTCAGATATTGTATACAAGAAAAGCTGCCCTCCCTCACTTTGTTCCCGGTATCTATTAGGTAATACGAATGTAAAGTGCTAAACCATATCTTATATTTCCTCCCTCGGCAAGTCTGCTCTCAAACAAAAAGTAGCTGCCTCTGGGAGGCAGCTACGTCAACGTACTAGAATGAAGTCTACTTCAGTATTTTGTTCAATTCTTCAGCCGTCTTCTTGCTATCCATTTTGGCGTAGAAATAAAATGCAATCGTATGTAGAAACACAGATAATACCACCATTCCCGGCACCCACGGCAGGATCAGGTCGAACATCTCTTTTGAGAACAACCAGACAGCAGCAAGTCCACCTAGCATGTTAAGAACGGAAGAGATAAGAATATTCCACACTGGCTTAAGAGAGAAGTAGTTCCAAAGCGCATTATACATCACTCCAAATAGCCCAGCCGAGATTACCGCAATACCCGCGACATTCCATAAATAAAGCATGCTGATCGTTTGATCCTTAAGAAAGAGGGTCATAAGCAAGGTTACCCATAGTGATGTAATGGTGAATACCTCGAAAAAGTTTTGTTTCAACTGGTTGATCATTTATATTTCCCCCTGAATTGTTTGATGTAATGGCGACTTACAAAATAACTGGAATTATTGGTCAAGACTACCCGAATCCTGGCATGCTCTGTTGAGAAGAATTCCTTGATGTACTTCGTGTTGATGAGGGTCTGGTTGTTGATCCTCATGAAGTCCGATTCATCCAGTTCTTCTTCCACAAGCTTGAGCCGTTTGCTCAGCAGATACATTTCTCCGTTAAGCTCATGTACACAGCACATCCGATCCTCGGATTGAATTGCCGCAATGGAGTTTAACGAAATTTGAACATTTCGGTCATTTTTCGCGTTAATGACTACGATTTGTCTGTCACAGCCACTGAGAACTTCTTCTATACTGCTCCAGGATCCCTTTTCCTCGGGGTGGGTAGAGACTTTGGCAATGTTTCTATTGATTGTTGAGTCGGCTTCAAAAATAACCTTCAAGCGTTGTTCCCTCCTTTCACAACCCATACTATAAGCAAACTAGTGCCAATACCACTCTTCTTCGCTTTCTTGCATTTTTTTGTAGGTTTGTTGCACGGAACACATTTCATCTCATATTCACAACAAAATCTAACCCATTTAGTAAAGTTGACACACTTTCATCTGCGGCATGTACAATAGACATATGAGGTTGGGCATATTCCCCTATTACCCCAATTATAAGCAATCATTTTAAATTCCGGAGGCTCCCCCATGGACCAAAACCTTATCAAGCAACTAAACCAGTGGCATGAAGAAGACAAGCATCAGCAGATTGTGGATACGCTGCAGGCCATTCCTGAAGAGGAACGCGATTATGAAGTGGTAAGCCGGTTGGCCAGAGCCTATAACAATCTGGAGCGCTATGAAGAAGCTCTTGAACAATTTGCATTAATAGCCGAACCCGGGCAGCAGGACCCGCTGTGGCACTACCGGGTCGGTTATGCTCTTTATTATTTGCGCAGGTATGAAGAGGCGGCCCAGGCTTTTAGCGCTGCGGATAAGCTGGAGCCCGGCGATCCCGACACAGAGTGGATGCTGAAATCGAGTCTGCGAAAAGCCGGGAAGCAGCTCAGAGAGGAACAGCGAATAGCAGCCAAACGGGCGGCAGCCGCGTTAGAGCCTACGGGTACGAGTGGAGATGCAGCTCCCTTTACGGACGAGTTCCTGAACGAGTTCTGGGAAGATAGCGACTATGCAAGGAAGTCCTACGTTAGCGAACCGCCAACGGATGAAATGATCGCTTCAGTTGAAGATGAGCTGGGATACAAGCTGCCCGCGTCATATATTGCCTTAATGAAGCAGCAGAACGGCGGCATTCCGAAGAATACCTGCTTCCCTACCGATGAGGCGACCTCCTGGGCTGAGGATCATATTGCTATTACCAGCATTATGGGCATCGGCCGGGAGAAAAGCTACTCGCTCTGTGGAGACACGGGCAGCCTGTTCATGATTGAAGAATGGGGCTATCCTGACATTGGGGTCGTCATCTGCGACTGTCCATCTGCCGGTCATGACGTGGTCATGCTGGACTACAGAGCCTCCGGGCCGGACGGCGAGCCCTCCGTCATTCATGTGGACCAAGAGAGCGACTATGAGATCACCTTCCTGGCTGAAGATTTCGAGACGTTCATCAAAGGCTTGGTGAACGAGGAGGAATTTGATACTTCTGAGGAGGATAAAGAAGCCGATCTCCACAGGGTGGCCACCGGGGAGTTCTCCCCCTTGCTGAAGGAGCTGTGCAGCCAAGTCACGGAGGTGCCGCAGATCGAGTCCACAATCCGGCGTATCTGTACCCGGATTGTCGAAGACAAAGGCCATTTCTCGTTCCATAACGATCCGCTGTCCTATCTGATGTATGACGTGCAGTTCTGGCTCTATACGAAATCCCATCCGGATACCGGACGCCAGCAGTACCTGGATGTCTATCCGTCAATGATTGCCTTCGGCGGTGAATTCAGCCAAGGCGGTTATGCGCCGGGATGGATTACCGACTGGCTGGATCAGCGTATCTGTGAAGGAAGCATTGCCGAAGAGCAGGGGCGGCTGAGCTTGACGGCGGAAGCCCAAGCCGATTTGATCCGGCAGCTAGAGCAGGCCTGAACTGCATGAGCAGGCGCTAGGCTAGACGCTTTGCGGCCAGCCCTTTATTGGTCAACTAAAACAGGAGCCCGCGTATAACGCGGGCTCCTGTCTTTTGCCATCTTTCAATAAGTTACAGCAGAGGAAGAGTTGCTATTCCAGCCTCTTGGCTTATACCTTAAGTGCAAGCTAGCTGTTCGGGCAACTCTCGCCTTAGCCTAAAGTGCCAGCCGCTGTTCGGGACCTCTCACCTTAACCCACAGCACCAGTTGCTGTTCAGGTACCGCGCTTTAACCCAATTGCCAGCAGCTGTCCGGGTAACTCGCGCCTTAACCTCAAAGCGCCAGCAGCCGTTCAGGCAACTCGCGTCCTAACCCCAAACCCCCAGCAGCTCCTCCAGCCCCTCTCGCAGCGGCGACTGCGCTTGGCGCACCGCCCCGGCGAGCTTCTTCGGACTCCCAAAGATCCGGCTGAGCACCAGGTGGGCTTGATGATCCGCCTTGTCTTTCAACGCCTGGACAAGTGCATCCGCAAGCTCAGGGCGGTCAATGGCTATATTCTTGACCTGCCTGCCTTCCTCGTTCCCGCCCAGCAGGATTGATACGATCACCGGCATGTGCTCCGCCTGTACGCCATGGGCATCGATAAATACCTCCGCGTAACCGTCCTGCACCATCTGATGCTCCGTATCCACCAATTCCATATAGCGGCAGACCAGTGGGAAATAGGCCTCGCTGCATAGGCCAAGGCCCATGACGGCGTAAGTTCCCGGCATCACCGACTTTTCGCCAGGTTCCACATCTCCGTACCAAGCGAATTCCTCCATTGCGGTATCCGCATATTCCGCAAGCTTCGGATAGAGCGAAGGATAGCTGAGCGCGTTGGCAAAGAACTGGTGCAGCTTGGACTTGGCCAGCTTTTTGACGGGCAAGAAATGCTTCTGGCTGCTCTTCAGCTTCAGTTGATAGCCCTTAGGGAACCCCTGCCGCAAGAGGCCGGTTATATAATCCAGAGCTTCCCCGTAGGCCTGCTCCTCTTCAGAGAGAATCCCAATTTCGATCGTCTGTGTCACGTCGTTGTTCTTGCCTTCCATCCGCTCACCAGCGTAAGTGCTATTGAACTTCCCGCTGCCGATCTGCAGATAATCTTGGGCCCGCTTGGAGCCCAGGAGCACGGCAAGCTCCAGATACTTCTGCCGGGTATCCGGCTCGGTGAGGCCGATCTGCAGTGCCGCATACAGGAAGAAATCCACTTCTGCAGGGTCTACTCCAGCGAGATCCGGTTCCCCTTTCAAAGTCCAATCGTGCCCATAATCCTCTGCGCGTTCAAAATACTGCGGCAGGAAATAATCCTGCGCCCACTGTCTAAAAGCCGAAGCACACTGCCGGCTCCACGCGTCTCTGCGCTTCGGGAAGTTATGCAGCTTGCCCGCCAGCTGCCGAAGCAGCGGGTCAATCCCCTTCTCGCCCTGACTCATCAAGTCCGGATTGACCAGATGCTGGGCAAAAAAGAACAGATCATGATCACCCGGCAGCACGGGCAAATCGGACATGATTTTGGACTGGATAAAATGATCCAGCGACTTCCGCAGCTCAGCCAACTTGGACTCATTCACCAGCCTGCGCTGAAGATCAATAGTTGAATTTTCTCGTTCGAATATGAACACGACATCCAGCCTGTAATCGAAGAAATGGGCGCCGAACTCTTCCGAGTGAAGCAGTTCTTCCACACGCCCGCACAAAGCCGGGAACCACTCCTCCGTAAGCTGCTCATCGGTCAGCTCCACGATATAAGAACCCGCCTCAATCTGGTACGAGCTGTCGCTCCAGGAGAAGGGTTCAGACACGTCGATGTGGATGTGCCCCTCTGCCCAGCTAAATTTGCCTTTTCTCCAAGCCACTCGCAGGTAATCCCTTATTCCGGCCTGCAGCCTGCTCCGGTTCTTGACCTGCCCCATACTGCGGTTCTCCTTGGCATAAATCGCCATGACCTCGTTCCACACTTCATTTAGAAAAAGCTCTACAGCTTCGCTCAACGGTAACGCCCTCCTACCTTTAAAGTTAAAGACACTCTATGGAATCTATATCTCTATGATAGATAGTCTAAATCTCACACTTGAGTGGATGCCACTCATCACGCCTTAGAGTTTGTACGTTATAAATACTCCCCGAAAAAGAACTCCACTCTCTCACGGATGTACCCATCCTCGCCCCGCCAGGTTGCCATCGATACGAAGTCCGTCCCCCGCCCGCGATCCGGGCGATCATCATTCTGAGATTGCAGCAGTCCGGCGAACCCCCAAATCTCCATCACGGTATCCCGCTCATTTTGATTGGACGGCAGTATGTCTTTCCAGCGCTTCTCCAGCTGACGGGCTGCTTCCCCATCGCCGCAGGCCTGGGCGGCCTCAAGCATCCGCCGCAGAATGGCCACGTCCTCCTCGCTAACCTCGAATTCTTCTTCCCTGGCGAGAATTTCAAGGTCCATTAAGCAGTAGATCAAATAGTTAAGGCGGACGCCGCCCCATTTTACACGCTCAAAATTAAGCACGTTCCAATCTTCGTCGGTGTATTGTTCGTCTGCCATCAGTCTATTTGCATTGCACACTCCGCAAGCAGAGTAAGCCGGCCCTTCGGGCTGCCGCTGCGCATAGGTATGTATAGATAAGTCATGCGTAAGCGCATAGCTGGACAAAGCGCTCCGCCAGTAAACTTTGCGTGTAGATAGACTATGGAGGAAGGCGCGGGCTACCTTTTCCTTGGTGATGCTCATCTCATGAAGCTCTTTCAACCTCTGAACGCACTCGTCATGCGATATCGTCACCGGATCGAACATAAGTCCCTTGCTTTTCGCATACTGGAAATCCTCGTCCGAGCAGATGAACTCACCATCTCTCCAGCGGCCGGAGGTCCAATGTGTGTTGATTAGAATTTTCTTGGCTTTGGAATCCATCGTGTCTTCCTCCTAGGGCTCCACATCGTATATGATTGTATCGATGCATGTATACATCTTTCTATTTGCACAATACGCATTCGTACAAAAATAGCTTTGCCCACTTCATGGACAAAGCCTGTTAAAATCTTATCAAAGAAAAGTTTTCAACTCCATCGCTCTGGCATCGATCAATGCACCTGCTTGTTTCATGAAGTTAAAGCCCAATATTCCGTCGATTTCCATACCATAATCCATACTTCCGATTTCAACTTGAAAACCTTTAAGTATAGCTTCCCCAACTATAATTAAGTCTAGATTTTTGGCATAGACATACTCTACACCACCCACTCCACGTATGATATCAACAGTATCATTTTCCTCGGGAACCATGCCTATTTCTTGTACGATATCCGCATTTAAGAGCGTACTAGCCGAACCGGTGTCGAGCAGAACCTTCTCAAGCTTTAATTCTCTTCCTCTAAATGCAACCGTTATGCTTACAAAAGGAAGTCCGTATATTTCGGCTATGTTCATCTTGGTCCTCTAATTCCTACGTATCGTTCTCTTGCAACAACCTCTGAACGGGATGTATGGAAAAAGCAATACTCGCGCCGAGGATTCTCTTGGTGCAGCTCACTGTAACGCTTCAATGCTTGGGTAGAATCATCGAAGGAATCAATTACAGCCATCTCCTCTATATAACGGCGACCTTCCTTAGAAGAAGCCTTGGTTGCCTCCATAACGACCCATTCATTGGGAAAACGTTCTTTAACCTCTTCCCATCGCATCTTGGACACCTCCGTTTTAATAGCTAATACCAGTATATCACATCAACCTGTCATCCTTATATTCCCAAATCATTATTAACAGTACTAAAATAAAGGAGCACGGTGCGATTCGACATGTACTCCAGATTGATCATCATAATTGCAGTAGTGCTCTGCGCCATAAGTATACGTGTATCCTGGCCATCAAAATAATCTAGCGTTACAGCGATCCTCTTGTTCATATTCTTCACCCATCATCTGAGGAGATGCCCCCGGCTCCCGGCTGCTGAATGCTCATAATCCTGCAAGGAACAAGCCGCTCCCGGGTAGGAGCGGCTTGTTCTTCTCTCGCTTGCGTCCCTACGGGTGCAGCGGTTCAACCCCGATGGTAGTACCTGTATCGCCCGGGTCTTTCATTTTAATATTCGTAACAAACCAGCCTTCGTAACCTTCAGATTCCATTTTCTTTACAGTGACCACGGCGAAGCCCTTGCCTTTCCAATTGGAAGCGACCAGGTCATAATCGAAAGAGAACTGAACCGTTGTTTTGTTCAGCGACTTGATTTTGAGCTTTCTTATCGTAGACATATGCGGACTGGAGCCGCCCGTGCCCCAGTAATTATCTTCAAATTCTTTCTTGGTTTTGGTACGTAATTCAGGTGAGAACACAGCGAATTGCAGCGCTCCATTGCGGGTTTGAATGCCTTTGACCCAGGTATCCAAAGCTTCTTTAGGTGTTGAAGGGACCATCGCTGATTCCAAACGATCAATCTGATTCGCTTGTTGAGCTGAATCCGGCAGCGTTACTTGAACTTCATTCTTATCGGCATCGTAGACCGCTTTGCCTTTAAATTCCTCAGCAAGACGATCGATCGGAGCATACACTTTGCCATCCTTGACTTGAAGATCTAGATAGCTCGCCACAACACCTTGACCATTGATGAACAAGTTCAGTTTGGATTCCGCATACACGGAACCTACAACAACCATCGCCCCGAGGGCCGTGCAAAGCGCAATTTTTGATAAAGATTTCACCACTATTCACCTCTTCTTCAGTATATAATAATAGACGATTTGTCCTGGAAAAAGTTATATTTTTCGCTCTCAGAAACTTCTTCATTTTGGACTTATGCTTACGGGTTACACCTGAGTATCATCGAGGTATTGATCCTAGAACCTATGACAAGGAGGCGGCATTAAATGCTCCAGGCTGATATGAAGCGAATCTCCCTTCTGCTCCCTAGTCTGTCCCTCATCCCTGAAGAGGATTGGGCAGAGGCCGAGATCCGGACGGTAAGTCCTGCTACTCCGCATTTCATCCGGGAAGGCCATGTCCTGCAGCATGCCATGTTCATTCTGCAAGGAACGGTCCGCATCTATAAACTCACCCCGCAAGGAAGAGAAATCACTCTTTACCGTGTGCAAAATGGGCAAACTTGTGTCCTAATGATGGCCAGTATCCTGGGAGAGACACCTTACGAGGCCTCGGCTTCTATTGAAGTTGACACCGAGGTTCTATTAATCCCAATCCACTTGTTCAGGAAATGGATGGACTTATATCTGCCGCTCAAGCAGCATATTTTCCAGCAAATTATCGAAAGAATTACGTCTGTCACTCAGCTCGTGGAGAACATTGCTTTCCAATCGATCCCGTACCGCATCGCGGAATTCTTGCTGAAGCAAATGGACACTGACAACCAAGCGACTCTTCATATAACCCACGAACAGTTAGCTGTTGAACTCGGGACAGCCAGAGAGGTGATCAGCCGTTCCCTGAAAGACCTTGCCCGTAAAAATATCATTTCAGCTCGCAGAGGCTGTATTCAAATTTTGGATCGTAATCTATTGCTTGAGCTCATACATAATGGTTCAATGTGACTTTGTCACGGTTGATGTGCTGGGAGATTGCTAAGCTAAATACAAATTCCATATAGAGGTGAACTTGTATGAAGAACCCAGGTGATCAAAGTACGAATTATTACAACAGCTCCAACCTTAAGAAGGTGCCCGAACTCATTCGTCTGGCTCCACAGGCCGCTGAGTCCTTCTTCGCATTTGAGAAAGAAGTATATCATGAGCTCCACACCATTCCCCTTAAGACTAAAGAGCTCATTGCGCTGGCCGTTGCTCACGTGACAGGCTGTCCTTATTGCATTGATGTACACACTCAGAAGTTCAAGTCGCTTGGCGGGACACGTGAAGAGATGTTTGAAGCCGTACTGGTAGCAACCTCAACCCAGGCCGGGGCGGTTCTGAGCCACGCCACCCATTCCCTGCTTGCCTTTGAGGAGGAGCATTCGCCACGTGAGGAAAGAACCGAGGAGCCTCCTAGCCCTGGCACACCGAGCTGTTTCTGTTAACTTCTTGCAAAGCCTGCTTGCCCTCAGCTATACGGCCTTTACGTTCCTCTTGCAGCAAAAGAAAGCCCGGCCCCAATCGGCCGGGTTCTCTCTATAGGGGCAGTTGTTCGAATAATGTCCGATTATTCACTGCCTTGTGTTATTCTGAATCGCCTTGCTCACATCATAATCGGTTAGATCGATATCCGGCTGCATGCCCAGCGCTAACTTGGCCATCTGGCTTCCGATGAATGGGCCCATCGTCAAACCGGAGGCGCCAAGGCCGTTAACCGCCAGAAGTCCCTCCCAGCCCGGAACCGCTCCAATTACCGGCAGAAAATCAGCTGTAAAAGGACGAAATCCCACTCGTACCTCCTGAAAAGTGCTGTCTGCCAGACCCGGCGCCCAAGTAAGGCATTTGCTTATAATTTCATGCATGCCCCCTGGAGTTACCCGCGTATCATAACCTTCAACATTATTCTCATGCGTCGCCCCCACCACAATCTTCTGCTGCTCAAAGGCAAGCAGATATTGATCCGAAGGCGGCATCACGACCGGCCAATCACCCGTATTCAGCTTCTCGTCTGGGAGCTGCAGATGCATGATCTGGGCTTTCTGATATCTCACCTGAAAATCAACACCCAAAGGCTTCAGCACCTGCCCCGCCCATGCTCCTGCGCACACGATAACCTTGTCAGCCGGGTAGCTGGTTGCTCCGCATATTACGCCCGTTACACGGCCTGCAAGAAATTCAATCTTAGCGTCCTCATGGATTAGCTCAGCCCCATTCCTCACAGCAGCTCGGAGCAAAGCACCGCGCAGCGCACGCCCGTCGACCCGGGCGGCCCCGCTAATATGAAGGGAAGCATATCCTTCCACGAGCAGGGGAAACTGCTCGCGGGTTGCATGCTCATCCAGCCGGGTAATCTCACCGATCTCCGGTGCGTCTTCGAGGCGCTGGTATGCACGTTCCTCCATTTTGCCGATTCTCTCAGGATCTATATGTATGTTAAGAGCACCTACCCTGGCATAACCCGTCTCGGTCTCCCCTTCTCGTTCAAGCTCTTCAATTAGAGCCGGGTAATAACGCGCGCCGGCCTTCGCCAGCTGGTACCACGCCTTATTTCGCCTCTGGGACAGCCATGGACAGATAATCCCTGCGGCCGCATCCGTAGCCTGTCCTTGTTCCTGTCGATCGATAATAAGCACATCCGTACCAAGCTTAGCTAGATGGTATGCCGTAGATGCGCCGGCAATTCCGGCACCAATAACAATGACTTTCATGATAATTCCAGCCTTCCTGCTAACTGTCTTTGTATAGTAATGAGATCTATATAAATGAAACTAATGATTTACATGCTGGTCAGCCGTATGAAATGTTCCTACGATCGCTGTTGTTCTCAGACTTCTCCATTGAATTTTTAGAGGTAGAAGTCTAATCACAAAGCATAGGCTTCCGATGTAGCTTTCTTTCAGAAAGCTTTCAGAACGCTCCGCTTCTCCAGAATCATTTCACACTCTTGCCTATAAGTAATTCTTACTGCATTTAGAATTTTAACATGTCTCTTCCCCTTCGATACACTTTCCTGCATGTAATTCTTGAGACTAATTCTATTGTGTTCCGAAACTTCTCCATAATTTAACTGTCTATAGTAATAATCATTCAAGAGGAGGTTCAATTTTTGTGAGGAAATTTCTAGCTTATCTGTCACTAAGCTTGATGTTACTAGCTTCATCGGCATCCGCCGCTTATGCCGCCAGTCCCGCACCCGGTGAAGGAAGGGCACTCAGCGGAATTGTGGACATTGACTTTACGGCTGAGGGAGATGGAACCGGGCTTGCGCTGGACAGGAATGGAACAGTCTGGTATTGGCACGGCAACGAGCCAGCCAAACGCGGGCCAAGCGTCCCAGGTGCTGTGAAGATAACCCCCAAGCTGCTGCTAAAGCGGGACGGAACTGTATGGGAATGGAAACCAGGCTCCTCTACCAGCCACCAGGTGCAGGGCTTGTCAAGTATTCGCAAGATTTCGAGCAGCAATGCCGGCAGCCTGGCACTGGATAACACCGGCAATCTGTGGGCTTGGGGACAGAGCTGCCAGGTGGCCATCGCGGCGAACTCCAAGCTTGTCCAAGATATGTGCTCTGATT
Source organism: Paenibacillus zeisoli (assembly GCF_003994465.1). Classification (GTDB taxonomy): domain Bacteria; phylum Bacillota; class Bacilli; order Paenibacillales; family Paenibacillaceae; genus Fontibacillus; species Fontibacillus zeisoli. The sequence continues at coordinate 444,603 of NZ_RZNX01000003.1, forward strand.
ACCAGGCCCGAGATCCGCTGCTGGATCAGCCTATCCTGATTACCCATGACATCGTTGATGCTGATATCAATACAGATCTTGCCTTCGCTCGCAAGGACGGTCTTATTGAGCAGTTTTATTACGGGGATAATGTACATTCTGGGGCGAATAGCTACCGACTTCCAGGTAACCGCAAAGTGGTATCTATATCAGAGAACGCGATGTCTGCAAATCGTGGTGCCGTGTTCGTATTCGCGGATGATGGAAGTCTTTGGTATGGTTTTAATGGCGGCAATCTGCATAAGATCGCACACAACTCTGCCTTCCGTTCCATTGATGCAGGGTACGAGGCGCAATTGGACAGTCTCGTGACCGATTCAAAGGGGCAGGTATGGACAACTTCCTGGAACTCCGACAATACCAGCTCTTCCATTAAGCTAAAGGGACTGAGCCATATCGTGAAAGCTGTGGCCCGGTCGATCAACAGCGGCTTGGCCATGGATAAAAGCGGCAAGGTATGGCAATGGGGCAAAACGAAATTGACTTTGAACTTTACCCACAAGGATAGTCCCCTTAACGGATCCCCCAAGGTGCTGCCTGTGCAGCATGAGCTGACTGTCAGCTGGAACGGTGCCAACCTACCGCTCACATCCGCACCTATACTGCGTGACGGATCGCTGCTTGTACCGATGAGGGAGCTATTCGAGGCTTTCGGTGCCAAGGTAGATTACAACAATGGCCAAATCCACGCTTCACGGGGCGAGCGGACCCTTTGGCTGACCGTGTATAGTAAGACGGCAACCATAGATGGAAAGCAATCGTTGATGAGCACCGCATCAATCTATGTGGATGGTAAGACCTACGTACCGCTGAGGTTTTTGTCTCAGGCTCTCGGAGCTGCGGTGGAGTGGAAGGCTGCACAGGGTGATGTGTCGATCGTACTGAATAAGTAATAAGGGGGCAAATCATGGGCAGATTAGTTCATTTTGAAATTCATGTTGATGACATGGAGCGTGCCAAAAAGTTTTACGGAGATGTATTTGGGTGGACCTTTGAGGATTGGAGCGAATATGCGGGAATGCCCTACTTCGGAGCCGTGACCGGCGAGGCCGCCGAGCTCGGAATTAACGGAGCTCTAATGCAGCGCCAGGGCGCATCTCCACAGCCTGGGCAGGCTTTGAATGGCTATGCCTGCACGATGGGAGTAGAAGATTACGACTCCACTGAGGCACAAATTCTTAAGCACGGAGGCAAGATTGCACTGCCTAAATATGCTCTGCCCGGTATGGCGTGGCAGGGGTATTATGTAGATCCCGAAGGGAATACGTTCGGTATTCATCAGCCGGATAAGAATGCGAAATAGCTGAACTACTGCAAATAAACAGGCACTTCCCTTGAATAGGAGAAGTGCCTGATTCTAAATTCATATAATAACTCTAACTCATCTAGTTTATCCACTCTGATTTGACCAACAATCCACACGAAAATTGCAAGTATGAGACATAAGCAGGTGTGAAACATTGGTTCATCAATGGGAATCGGCAGATGCCTCCCCTCCCAAAACTGTAAAGATTGCCTATTTTTTTGAAATGGGATACTATAAAAAAAAATCCACACAACTTACTCTTTCAGTTCGTTCGGCAGTAAGGTGCAATCGTTTGCACTAAGTAGCAGCTCTGTTCCTTCGCTCTTAATAGAAACACTTTAATCTAGAGTTCGCTCGAGTTCACCTTATGTCGATTATGTTTACAGATGTCGCCGACATACGACGCCGCGCGCATTCCATATTTCATTGAGCTTGCCCGGGCAGCCGACGGCGCAGATCGCGATCGTTGATATGGTAGCGCTCTCTATGTCATGAGTCGAATGGCCAAGCTCGGCTGCCTTATTCTACACGATCTTGCCGTAATCAGATTTAATAACATCGTCCTTCGAAACTTACGTCTCCCCTCTGTTCAGTTGATCTCGGCTTATATTCAGATGAGCTGCAGCACATTGTAATCCCACATCATTTTAGCCGCCAGAGAATCGACGATTACCGCTTTCGAAGTGACGATGAGCCTCAAAGATGAAGCTTAAGTGAGGGGGGTCACGTACGTCATGTCCGCAGACCAAAAGATACATAGGGAAGTCTTATTCGACCATTGGTTCCAACATGCCGGGGCCGGTTTGGCGGTTGTTTCCAACGAGGGCGCTTTATTAATGGTTAACGAATCGTTTTGCCGGATACTCGGTTATACGGAGCATGAACTGCAGCCGAAGTTTTTTCATGAGATCATGCAATTCGGCGAAGCGGCCGCAACCAGCGAGCTGCTTGCACAGATCGAACAAGACAGACGACAGCCGCAGCGCCTGGAGCAGGCGTTCGTCCGCAAAGACGGCCGAAGGGTATGGATGCAGCTGCATATTACTATCGCAGACAGCGTTATGCAGCATTTTCTCGTTGAGATGCACGAAATCTCGGAACAGAAACGGCTGGAACAGCAGTTGCGGGAATATGAAGAACGATTCCATTCCATCTTAGAGAACCATCCCGAACCCGTCTTCTTATACTCTGAATCGGACGGGCTCATATATATCAGTCCAGCATGCGAGAAATTAACCGGATATAAGGCGGACGAACTGCTCTCGAATCCTTACGCGATCCAGGTGCACAACTTAACTTCAATTGAACAGCAGTTTGAATCGGCATTACGAGGGGAGCCGCTCAACTTCGAAATGTCTTATCTTCACAAAGACGGACGTACATTGTACGTTAATGTCACTTCTGTTCCGATTACGTGCGGCGGCAAGATTGAATCGTTGTTCTGTATCGCGAAGGACGTTACGAACGAAAAGCTAAAGAGCGAAAGGCTGGAGCAGGCAGAGAATTTGTATCACCTGATTTCGGAGAACTCGCAAGATATTATTACAATTACCGACAAGTCCGGAATCGTCCAATACACTTCGCCTGCGATTACGAGAGTGCTTGGGTACAAGCCGGAAGAAGTGATCGGTCTTTACGGCGGCAATCAATGGGAGCAGAACGAAGTACGGGAATTTGAAAATTCGTCACCTTTCCAAGACTCGCTTGAGGTACTCGTAACCGCCCCGAACTTACATAAAGACGGTCATATCGTATATATGGAGAACAAAATACGAGCGATCTGCGATGAGCAGGGGGAGATCGTTCAATTTCTTGCGATCGCCCGCGATATTACGGAGCGGCTTGCAGCGGAAGAAGGATACCGGCGAATTGTGGAAGACTCTCCGGATATGGTCATTATAACCCGCGGGCAGCAATGGCTGTTTATTAATGAAGCCGGTACAGCCCTGATCGGCTGCAACGATAAGTCCGAGGTCATGCAAAAACCGTTTATCCAATACATCGCTCCGAAGTATCGGGATTTGATCGAAGCGAGGCTGCTTGAGGTTGCCGGCGGTCAAACCGTTGAGTTGATTGAACATAAGCTGATTCGTGCGGACGGGTCCATCATCCATGTCGAATCGAAATCGATGCCGACCGTTTTTAAAGGGGAAGCTGCCATTTACACGGTCATACGTGATATAACAGAGCGGAAAAAGACGCAGGATCTGCTGATCAACTCGGAGAAGTTGTCCGTCTCGGGCCAGCTTGCCGCCGGGATCGCACATGAGATCCGCAATCCGCTTGCCGCGATCAAAGGATTTTTGCAGCTCATGAGGTCCGGGCAGCCGACCAAGCAGGAGTACCTCCAAATTATTTCGGAAGAAATGATCCGAATCGAAGATATTTTATCCGAGCTGCTTGTGCTCGCTAAACCGCAAATTTCGAAGCGTGTGCCGAAGGATATCGGGCAATTGATCCAGCAAACCGTCACTTTACTCAGTACGCAGGCGATTTTGAACAGCATCGAGGTCATAGTTTCGACTGACGACGAACTGCCGCTGCTCGTGTGTGACGAGAATCAAATCAAGCAAGTGATGATCAATTTTATTAAAAATGCACTCGAAGCGACCGCTAGCGGAGGAACCATTGAAGTCAGCGTCCGCAAGTTAAATTATGCGGCAATCGAGATCGAGATTCGCGATACAGGGTGCGGGATCTCCAAGGACCGACTGGCAAGGCTCGGCGAGCCTTTTTATACCACGAAAGAAAAAGGCACCGGACTCGGGCTTATGGTCAGCCGCCGCATTATCGAAAGCCACGGCGGCACCTTCTCGGTCACCAGCACCGTCAACGTCGGCACATCGGTCATCCTCACCTTCCCCATCGAGCGAGCAGATGAACGGATTGGGATGCCCGTTCATTAGCCGCGGGCGGTGAATCGTACTTCCCCTCCATTCAGCAGCTACGCGTAAAGGCCCCTTTTGATTACAAAGGGGCCTTTGCCTAGCTGAACTCAATCAAATAGAAGCTCAAGAACTGCCTGTTCCTAAGCTCCCATCTGTTTACAGCGTTACCGCCCGGAGTCTGAACCACCCGCTTTGATAGTCCTTCTGCTCGTAGGCAAGGGGCAGGCCTAACTGCATGAGCCGGTCTCCTCCGTGAGTTGACATCTCCTTGCCATTGCCCGCCTGCACTTCATATTCAAGTTCCGGATTAAGCCCATCAAGACGCAGACTTCGCAGAGGCGGGTTCGGCACGGCCATCACTTGGAAATAGTAGACGATAGCCTCCTCTTTGTCCTCCGATACGATCATCCAGGCTGACTCATTTCCTCGGAATGGACTTTTAAGCCGATACAAGTCTCCCTGCTGAACCAAACCGCGGATCTCCTTATAAGCTGAGACTTGACGCCTCACGATCTCTTTCTCTTCATCGGTAAATTTCGTCAGATCCAGCTCATAGCCGAAGTTCCCGGACATGGCAACATCTCCCCGGAACTCAAGCGGGGTCATCCGTCCAACCTGATGGTTCGGCACAGCCGACACGTGTGCCCCGATGGCGCTAACCGGATACACCAGGCTGGTGCCGTACTGAATCTTCAGCCGCTCCACTGCATCGGTATTATCGCTGGTCCAGGTCTGCGGCATATAGTGGAGCATGCCGGGATCGAAGCGCCCGCCGCCGCTTGAGCAGCTCTCGAACAGAATATGCGGGAATGCCGTAGTAATGCGCTCCAGCAGTTCATACAATCCAAGCACATAGCGATGGGCAGTCTCGGCTTGACGTTCAGGCGGCAGAGCGGCAGAACCAATCTCCGTCAGGGCCCGGTTCATGTCCCATTTCACGTAAGCGACCGGCACACTTGTGAAAATAGCTGAAAGTGAGTCATAGATGTAATCGCGCACTTCCTTGCGGGTGTAATCGAGCACCAGCTGCCATCTGGCTTCACTGCGTCTTCTCCCCGGAACATGGAGGCACCAGTCCGGATGCTTCCGATACAGCTCGCTGTCCGGCGAGATCATCTCGGGCTCGAACCAGAGCCCGAACTTCAGGCCCTGCTCGTTCACGCGCTGCGCAACATCCGCTAGCCCGCCCGGCAGCTTCCGTCGGTCCTCGTACCAATCGCCAAGGGAGGAGTTGTCGGAGTCCCTAGTGCCGAACCAGCCGTCATCCAAGACGAACAGTTCGATCCCAAGCCTTGCCCCCTCTTCTGCAATCGATACCAACTTATCCGCATTAAAGTCGAAATAAGTAGCTTCCCAGTTATTGACCAGAATAGGCCGTTCTTCATCCCGGTATTTCCCCCGGCATAGCCGAGTCCGGTACAAGCGGTGATACGTCCGTGACATGCCTCCAAGTCCCTGACCGGAGTAGACCATGACCGCCTCGGGCGTCTGAAAGCTCTCCCCCGGACTAAGCAGCCATGCGAAGTCAAAGGAATTCAGGCCCATACTAAACCGTGTGGAACCGAAAGAATCCACTTCAGCCCCGGCTTCAAAGCTACCGCTGTACACAAGGCTGAAGCCATATGCCTCACCATGGTTCTCGGTTGTCTCCGAAGTCACCAATGCCGCAAAAGGGTTGAATTGATGGCTGCTCATCCCCCTTTTGCTATCGATCCGGGTCTCGCCTTGATGAATCGGTCTCCGGACCATATTCGCTTCCCGGGCCCATGCTCCTGACAGGTACACCATCTCCAAGTCACTCTTGCCCGAGAAATCAACACTTGCGCTTAGAGCACGGCGAAGCCGTAGGCTCTTGTCTCCCCCGTTACTCAGACGGGCTGAACGAGTGATCACATTACGATTCGCATAGACCGTATAGCTAAGCACGACCTTAAGGCCTGAATAAGCATCCTTCAGATCCAGTTCCAGGGTCTCCGCTTCGGATTCATCCTCCGTATATACGGCCGGGAGCCCCGGTAAGGACGGCTTTCCCTCAATAATCCGGTATCCGTCATACCGCAGCTCTGTAATCCGGGTTCCATCCTCAAGCTCCGCTTGGTACGCCGGATTCCGGAAGTCTCCGCTCCCGTACTGCGGATATTCCTGGGGCAGCCGATCAAGCCCCGCCTTCGCCGGGGTATGAATCAGCAGATCGTCCATGGAATCCCGGTGCCTCAGCCTGCCTCCCCAGTAGACGTGCAGCGGATACCCGTCCACGATCTGAATCATATAACTCATGCCAGCCGACTGCAGATGAAACAGCCCGGTGTTCTCCTGAACCATTACGCTCATGAATATACATCCTCTCTTTGGCAGCCTTCTCCCATAAAGCATGCAGGCTTGAATCTAGTTAATTTTAATATGTCTTAAAGCTTGATTCCCCTTACACACAGCGGTTGTATTCTCAGAAAGAAATATATTATATTTCAGTCATGCAGTACATGGCATGACGCTAACAAAACATGTTAAAATGCTAGATAATATGAAGTTATAAAAATAATATACTAAATGAGAAATGAGAGGGAAGATCCGCCATGATTGAATATTTGCCGCGCAGCAAGCATCATTCAGAACTCTATTTGACTCAATTTGGTGTGGAGGATTGTATACCCGGACATGATTATGGGCCTGCTGTAAGGGAGCATTATCTGCTGCACTATATTTTGGACGGGGAAGGAATCTATGAGGTCGGTGGGAAGAGGTATCCTCTGCGGAAGGGACAGGGGTTCTTGATTTGTCCCGATGTAGTTACTTATTATCAAGCCGATACCGCCCGCCCTTGGTCTTATTGCTGGGTTGGCTTTCATGGAACGCTGGCTGAATTGCTCCTTAAGCAAGCAGGTCTGACGCAGTCCTCCCCGATTCTCCACTATGAAAAAGACGACTTGATCTACCAATACCTACAAATGATGATCGAGTCGAAAAGTTACCTTAAAGCCCAAGAAGCCCGATTGACTGGACTCTTGTATTTAATGCTGTCGCTCATCGTGGAGTTCGGACCGGCAGCACCCCCCAGTGAAAGGGAAAGCCTTGCGGAGATGTACGTGGAGAAAGTCACGGATTTCATTGAAATGAACTATGCTCAGAAAATTACGATTGAGGATATTGCCCGTTTTATTGGACTGAATCGAAGCTATTTGGGCTCATTATTCAAAGAACGAATGAACACAAGCATCCAGGAGTATCTGGTTCGATATAGAGTTAATAAAGCGTGTGAGATGATGGACAAGGCCGACCTATCGATCGGCGATATTTCCCGCTCGGTCGGCTACAGCGACCCGCTTCTGTTCTCCAAAGTGTTCAAGAAGCTAAAGGGGCTTTCACCCAAGCATTACCGGATGAAACCATAATCCTCCCTCCGACCGATCACAAATCCATCTGCAGCCCAACTAACTAATGGACGGATTCATGTAAAATAACAGGGTAGCAATTCTTTCAAGTTCAGGAGGGATTTCATGTTCCAGCAGCGTACAAAACGGGTATGGGTCGCAATGATCGCCATTCTTGCTTTAGGAGTCAGCGTATATTTAGGGGTACAATATTTTGGCTTCGGGGCAGCCTCATCAGGCATGATACAAGATAAAGTCAACAACCAGCATCTGAAATTATCCGATCTTTATTTCTTAGTTCTCTACCTTCATATAACCGCAGGAATCATCGCCATTTCCATCGGATGGATCCAATTTATCGACTCCATCCGTGTGAAATACCGCGGCCTGCACCGGACACTCGGTGCCATTTATAGCGGCTGCGTATTTTTCTCAGGAGCCTCCGGAATATTTATCGCGTTCAAAGCCACCGGCGGATGGATTTCTACTGTCGCCTTTGTGCTTCTCTCCCTCTCTTGGCTCTACACCCTGACTAAAGGCCTTCGCGCAATCGTAGTTGAACAGAATCTGCATAAGCATAAAAGCTGGATGCTTCGCAATTATGCCCTAACCCTGGCAGCGGTAACACTGCGCATCTACTTGCCTATATGCATGCTCCTATCCGGATTCGAAGATTTCAACGTATATTACCGCGCCATTGCCTGGATCTGCTGGGTTCCCAATCTGATCTTCGCCGAATGGATCATTAGACGTATTCCCGCGAGGCAGTCTCGCTCTCATAGCGCCTCCTAAGGTCTATCTGCATGTCTCCACAAACTGCTCAATCCGGCCCTTGATCTCATCACGAACCTTCCGGAACTGGCCCATAATCTCTTCCTCTGTACCGGTAGCCTTGGCTGGATCCTCAAATCCCCAGTGCCATTTGGTTACGCCCGGATTAGAGATCGCCGGACAATGCTCATCAGCATGGCCGCACAACGTAATCACATAGTCGGCACGATTCAGAAGCTCAGGATCAATTACGTTAGACGTATTGCTGCTAATATCTACGCCAGCTTCCTTCATGACCTGTACCGCCCGCGGATTCAATCCGTGGGCTTCAAGGCCCGCGCTTGCCACTTCATAACGGTCACTGCCAAGCGTACTCAAGAAGCCATCAGCAATCTGACTGCGGCAGGAGTTGCCTGTGCAAAGAAAATAGACTAATTTTTTATCCATGAGAATAACCTCTTTCCAAATTATATTTATGAAATTACCCGCAGCCACAAGTATAGCCCGGTCAGTGCAATGAACAGCGTTGGGATCGTCAGCACAAATCCAATTTTGAAATAATATCCCCACGTGATTTTAACACCTTTACCAGACAGAACATGAAGCCATAACAAGGTCGCCAAGGAGCCAATGGGCGTGAGCTTAGGGCCGAGATCGGAGCCAATAACGTTCGCATATACAAGGGCCTCCCGAATTGCACCTTCGGTCTGCGTTCCCTTGATCGCTAAGGCATCGATCATCACCGTAGGCAAATTGTTCATAATTGAGGATAGGACTGCGGCCAAGAAGCCCATTCCTATCGTGGAAGCATACAGACCTTGCTCTGCAACCCACTCGATAAGATCTCCCAGCTGGTCTGTTAATCCCGCATTTCGCAGGCCGTACACCACGACATACATTCCAATCGAGAAAACCACAACGTTCCACGGGGCGCCTTTGATCACCGTCTTAAGTTCCACTGCCGGACTTCTCCTAGCTGCCAGGATAAAGGCGATCGCGGCGATTCCAGCAAATAGGGACACCGGTACAGCAATAAACTCGCTTAAGAAATAGGCTGCTAATAGCACACCCAAAATGACCCAGGAGAGTTTAAACATCCGCATGTCCTTAATAGCTTCATGAGGTTTTCTCAGCTCATCGACGTTGTAGGTTCTGGGAATACTTTTGCGAAACACGAAATAAAGTACAAGAATACTAGCCGCCAGCGAGAAAAGATTAGGTACAAACATGCGAGCCGTATACTCCATAAATCCAATATTGAAGTAATCCGCCGACACGATGTTCACCAGGTTGCTCACTACGAAAGGCAGCGAGGTCGTATCTGCGATAAATCCGCATGCCATAATGAAAGGCAGGACCATCCGGCTGTCAAATTTAAGCGCCCGCACCATAGCCAGAACAATCGGGGTTAGAATCAGGGCGGCTCCATCATTGGCGAATAAGGCAGCAACCAGCGCGCCCAAAAGGACAACATAGATGAACATCCTGATCCCCTTCCCTTTGGCTGCCCGAGCCATGTGCAGAGCTGCCCATTCGAAGAAGCCGATCTCCTCTAAGATTAGCGAGATAAGAATAATAGCAACAAAGGTGAGCGTCGCGTTCCACACGATCCGGGTGACATCCGCCACATCTCCGAAAGTCACTACCCCGCAGATCAGGGCCAGAGCGGCTCCACCAAGCGCAGACCATCCAATGTTAAGCCCTCTAGGCTGCCATATTACGAACACAAGGGTAATCAAAAATATAAGAACAGCAGCGTAAACCATATGAACCTCCTGTATGTATCAAATGCAGCAATTATTGTCTTCACAGATGGTTTGCTGCTCAATCGCCTTCCGCTGGGAAGGGACGTGCCTCAGAATCTCACCCACGTAAGGCTTATCCTGGGTATTAAGGGAATAGTATACCCACTGGCCTCTTTTTGCCTCTGTAACCAATCCTCCCGCCTTTAACTTCCGCATATGCTGGCTAATATTAGGCTGACTTGTCTTAAGAAAATCTACGATTTCACATACGCACAGTTCTCTTTCATGAAGCAAGGTCATGATCGTCAGTCTGGTTCGGTCCCCAAGCAGCTTCAGGATATCAGCCATCCTCTCAATCTCAATGGTCATTAAATCTCTCCTTTCCACAGGGCGAATGCCCTCGATAACTATATAATGATCTGATTATATAATCAATTGATTATTTACTATCCACGCTATTCTGTAGATGGAGGCCCCTATGAACGCAATCTTTCAAAGTTTGGCACACCAGTACCGTAACGACCCGGAATCCGTGTATCAAATATGGTTCCTACATAACGAAGAGCGATTGAAAGCATTTCGTACGATTAAGTCGGGTGTACAAGATGTTATCCAGGCCATTCAGACCCGAACCTTTGGGAATGACTTTAAGGGTTCCGTGTTGGAGACCGTAGTAACCGCAATTTCTGAGCAGAAACAGATTTTCTATGGGGCTGCTCACGCTTTTTACTGGAAACCTAAGCTGCGTATCCCCGATATTTACGAGAACGATGAGAATCAATTGGCCTTTGGCCGCTTCCTGCAGGCTTGTCTTCATTCACAGCAAGAAGAGCAGGTCGTCGAAGAGATTATTAAGCTGGATCGGCTTCAAATTAAGGGCCTTGGTCCTGCAGCGGCCAACATCCTGTATTTCCTGCATCCGACTCTCTTCCCCCCTTTCAATACCGCAATGGTTAACGGCTTTAATCTCCTATTCAACCAGAAAATAAAGCTCGGCTCTTGGATGGCTTATCTGGACATGCGAGACAAGATTATAGAAGTGAATAACGAGTATCGTACCCTATTTTCAAAGGACTTAGGCGCTATTGCCGGCCTTCTCTTCGAAGTAGGTTCAGGACGTTATGTGGTAGAGGAAAACGCGGAGAAAGTTTTACAAGACATCATAACAAGCCAAAATAAAAATAACTTGAAACGGCGTAAGGAAATTATGGAGGACTCTGCAGAGAGCAGCGAGCATACCGAAATGCAGGCCGAACTAGCCCGGCTCGGGACTTCGCTTGGTTATCAGGTCTGGATTGCTCAGAACGACCATAACCGGGAATGGAAGGGAAAGAAGCTTGGTGAGCACTCAGTCCCTCGCCTCCACTTACCCGAAATCCCTCATCAAACAGCTCAGACTATCGCATTGATTGATGTCCTTTGGTTGGATTCGTCTGGCCATATTGTGAGTGCCTTTGAAGTCGAGAAAAGCACGTCCATTTATTCCGGTATTCTTCGTCTTCATGATCTCTCTCTGTCGGTTGTGAATAACAACTCCGTCCACTTCTATCTGGTCGCGCCAAACAAGCGGGAGAAGGAAATTCGTGCCCAATTGCTACGACCTGCCTTTAGACAAGGAACCAATCTGGCCATCTCCTATATTCTTTTTTCCGAGCTTCGCTGTCATTGTGATGCCATGTGCAAATTTGGTTCCGGACTTGATGTCTTGGATAAAATCGCGCAGACCGTCTAAGACCTGCCCGCCGAACCTCTGAATTGAATACCCATAAGAATTAACTCACATTAGGATTAAAAAAAGCCAACCCCTATGATCACCAGGTTGGCTTCTAACTCTTCAATCAGCCTCTTGAGAACGCTTAGAGCGCCTCCGGCTTCGGTCTCTTTAAAGATGTCACCATCATCCCGATACTGATCACAAATAAGATCATGGCTATAAATTGGGACGTGGACAGCAAGCCCACATTGCCGCGTATGATATCCCCTCTGTAGAATTCAAGCACGAACCTCCCTGCGCTGTACAATAACAGATACAACGCCGCGACCTGCCCGTGAACCTTTTTCACTCTGGAGAAGAGTACCAATACGAAGAAGAGCACAAAATCGAGCCCGCTTGAAATCAATTGGGTGGGAATCAAAGGAACACCGCTCGGGGCAAATGAATTCTCCGGGAATACGACCCCGAACCAACCGGATGTCTCCTGGCCATAACAGCAGCCCGCAAGAAAGCAGCCGATTCGGCCGAATCCCTGCGCAAGCGCCACCGAGGGAATGATCAGATCGAAGTACTGCATGAAATGCAGCTTAGCCTTGCGGCAGTACAGATACCCGGCCAGGATGCCCCCGATAATCCCCCCATATACGACGAAGCCATCGGTAAAGTTCAGCAAAATTGCCGGGTCCTTGACGATGCTGCTTATCTGAGTGATCCAAAACAATATTTTGGCTCCTGCTATTCCGCCCACCAGGCACCAGATGACCAACGACGCGATATGGTCGCCCTCCAGATGTTGGCGCTTGGCCCGATATACGGAGACCACATATGCCGCGGCGATCCCCAGTGCAATCATCAAGCCATAACCATGAATCGTAAGCGGCCCAATCGTGAACAGGTCGTTATGCATACGCTTTCACCCTTTCTATCATAATTTATTACGCACACAAAAAGTCCCTATCAGGGCGATGCTCTGTCTGTATTCTGTAGGATAATTGCTTGCTGTGTCAATCACTATTTCCCAAATATGGGAATTGTCTAACTCGCTGGCTAAGTCTACTCTTTGCAGATTGTAACTTTACTAAAACAACCGTTCCCCGGCTGATTACCGAGAAGCGGTTGTTGTTTAAACGTATCTTTTCTGTCTATTAAAACTCATGCATGGTCCGATTCAATTCATCGGCAAGCTCCGCTACCTTCATGTCGGCTTCACCGATTTCCTTTAAGGTCAGCGCGAAGCTGCTCATCTCCTTGTTGCTTCGTTCATTCTGTTCCTTACTGGTAAGGCTTGCGGCTAAGATCGCATCAAAGCTCTTTACTGTATCCTGCACATTCTCGTTAGCAGACTCGGTTTTGGAATGGATCTCGTTGATCTGCTCTACGACATTCTCGATTTGATGAGTAGTTGAAAGAACCAGCTCGGAAATATGGTTCGAGTAGAGGCTGGTCTGCTCGGCCAATTTTCTGACCTCGGAAGCTACAACAGAGAATCCCCTGCCATGTTCTCCGGCTCTGGCTGCTTCAATTGCCGCATTTAAAGCCAGGAGATTGGTTTGTCCTGCAATTGAGGTAATGTCGGCCATGATATCACCGATTTCCTGTGAATTCTTCTCCAGCGAGACGATGTTAGTGCTAATATGGCTGACGCTCTCATTTAATGAGATCATTTGGTCTATGACTTTATCGAGCTGCTCTCTTCCCGTTTCGGAGGCTTCCGAAGTCACAATGGACGATTGCAGTCCCTCATTCAGATCCGACATGATCATCTCCGAACGAACTACCGTATCCGCCACCGAAGCTCCCACTTCTTCTGACATTGCCGCCAACTCCTCGGTGATCCCTCCGATGGTTGATTTAACATTTTGCTTGGCTTGAATTTCCTTGGCGGCAATAGCCTCATTTTGCAGCTCCTGCATGGCGGATAGGCTTAGCTGGTGCTCCAGGTTAAAGACCTTTCCGGTCACTTTGGAGGCAAGAACATAACTTTCATAATCGCCCTTGTATACCTCAGATAAGACATCCAAGACGTTATCGGTAATCGCCTGGAGCGCACAAAGGTACCATCTTACCTCAACCCCAGATTTCAAATAGAACTTACTCAATCCGTACCTGATTTCGGCATACCTGTCATCAATATTTCCGCTAAAAAGGCTGGCTAAATGCTGATAACTGCCCTTTATATCGATACCTATAGCCGTCATATCTACCACCTTTTTGGTACCCGGAAAAGGATTGTTGTAGACAGGAGTGTATATTCTATCCATGTTAGCTATAATATGCGGCTGCAGCGCCTTGGCAATCGCCAGGTCCTCCTGCGTGAAACCGATGATCTCCAGCTGCTGCTTCAAATTGCGATCTCTTTGAATATCTACCTTCACCTGATCCTGAAGCTTCTGAGCTTCCTCCCTAACGGAAGCTGCCTTTTTAGAGGATGCTGCCTTCTCTTTCTTTGCGAATAGTTTCATGATGCCTTACACCTCGGTTACAGTAATTTTCGTGCCCTATGTATATATCATTTATATCGGTATTTTGAGAGATTTATAAATAGCCGAAGGCCAAGGACGGCCTGCGGCTTAGAGACGAATAGGAGAGTCTATTTTATTGGATTGAATCCTCATACATGTCGATATACAGACTTCCGTCTAATTGGAGCTCTGCGTAGAACACTTGATCTAAGGCATGAATGCCCGCCTTCTTTAATTGTTGGCCCAGCCAGATATCAGAGACCCGACCTGTTTTTTACCAAGCAGGCGTGTCAAAACAAGCAGAACAATGAAAGACACTGCCGTACGAAATAGGATTTCCCCATACGTCATGTATCAAGCTCCTTGTATAACAGATGGTTTTATGTTGGCCTTTCTCTCCATCGCTTATACTTTGTTATGGGCAAGTTTTTTGCATTGAATGGGCATAATAGATTCAATGATGTGTGAAGGGGAAGGAGCTGCTGATAAGAAAATGGATCATCCCTATGTGATTTTACCCGAAGAACAAGCGCCTGATGGTATAGAGCACTGTGAAATTTGCGAATTATCCAGGCAGCGCAGCCGTGTCATCTGGGGAGAGGGAAATCCAAAGGCCCCGCTGATGATGATCCTGGATAATCCCGGAGCCCGGGAGGACCCAGCAGGGAACCCCTTCCTCTGCGGCACCAGGGAGACACTCCAATTCGGTATGAGAGAAGCCGGGATAGATGTCCACGATATTTATGTCACCTACTTGCTAAAATGTAGACCCAAGCGTGCCTACAATAAACCCGAGGCTAGAACGGCGTGTCTCCCTCACCTGCAGATGCAGCTCCTTCAGAAGCAGCCGCTTGTATTATTTGGATTTGGTAATGTCGTAGCGGAATCCATATTCCCAGATAAAGAGAATGCCAGTGTAAAGGAGTTACGAGGCAGCTGGTATGAGTATCAGGATACGCCCATCAGCTTTACCTATCACCCTCTTGCCGTAAGGAGACGGCCTAACCTACTTAGGTTTTTCGTAGAAGATTTGAAAGCTTTGAAGGCGAAGTGGGAGGAGGTTCGGCAGGTTGGGATATAAATATGAAGTTGTTAATCGCCTATTTACAAATCAAATTTATACTGAATGTAGCACAACAAATCATCTCTTTTTCGAAGAAAGGAATCCACCGCATGGGTATCCATACGTATTTTCAATCCCTAACTGATTTAGAGAGAATCATTCGCTGCCCAGGTAAATTCAAATTTCAGGAGCATAGCGTTTCGGCTCACTCTTGGAAGGTCATCCAATACGCGAAGACGTTGGCCGATATTGAAGAAAGCAACGGAGTCACCGTGGATTGGAAAAAGCTATATGAAATTACGAGCAGTCACGATTACGGCGAAATCTTTATCGGGGATATTAAAACGCCCGTTAAGCACTATTCGTTAGAACTCCGAGCCATGCTGCAGAAAGTAGAAGAAGGTATGGTCGAACACTTCATCGAAGAGAATATTCCTGAGGACCTCAAGCACATTTTCCGCAGACAACTGCGCGAAGGCAAGGATGATTCGGTGGAAGGCAGAATATTAGAAGTCGCCGATAAAATGGATCAAATCTACGAAGCCTTCGCAGAGCTGCAGCGCGGGAATACGGAGAAAGAGTTCATCGTCATGTACCGAAATGCCCTAATCAAAATAAAACAGGTCAAGCTTCATTGCGTCGAGTATTTTCTCCAAAATATTTTACCCGACTTAGTCAGCGAAGGATCCAGATCTCCAATCGATATCGAAAAGATAACGAATGAAGCGTTAGCTTCCTAGTTCCGTTGTCTTTAATGTCGAATGAATAGACGAGCGACGACGATCAGATTATTGACCCCGTCTATATTCTAATTGATCTTTTCTGATGCCCAGCTTATGACGGTGTTAGCGAATATACCTGCCACTCAACTCGCTTGCCTTGCCAAGCAGTCCCTCCTCTTGCGCTTTGTTTATAGCGTCATCCCTGTTATTGACCCCAAGCTTTGAATAGAGGATCGATACATAGTTACGAATCGTACCTTCCGAGAGGATCATGTTGGCAGCAATAGTTTTATAACGGAGTCCCTGAAAAAGCTGCTCCAATATGTCCAACTCGCGTCTTGTTAATCCGTACGGATTAGATCCTACAGATCCTCCCCCCTCCTTTAGACGCAGGCTTTGCTGCTTCATCTCCTCAAACACCTGTTCCGCGATTTCTTGTGTAATAGACGTCCCCCCCATATGAATGAGCCGGATTGTTTCTATTAACTCTTTTGGCAGGATCGACTTCAACAAATAGCCGACTGCTCCGTTCTGAAGAGAAGTCACCGCTTGTTCTACCTCACTGAAGGTGCTCATCATAATAACTCGAAGATCAGGCCACTTTTCCTTTATCACTTTCAAAGCTTTGATACCATCCATTTCGGGCATACGAACATCCATTAAAATGACATCCGGATCTACTTGTTCGCACAAGTCGATTGCGGCTTTCCCATTCTCCGCCGTACCTACAATCTGCAAGTCCTCTTGTTCATCCAGTATCATCTTAAGGCTGTCTACAATCAACTGTTGATCATCTACGAGCACAATCCGAATCTTGCTCTGCAAATTTTCATGTCTTGGCACGGTACACAGGACGAGAGTCCCTTCATTAGGATCAGAATGGATAGACATCTGGCCTGACAGCTCTAACATCCTCTCCTTCATTGTAGAAAGTCCGAAGCCTGGTAGAAGCTGTTCAGCGCCTTTTCCATTATCCTCAATTTGAATCCTCAATTGCTTACTTTCGAAGTGTAGTTGAACCTGAATGAATGTTGCTTGTCCGTGACGCGCCGCATTCGTTAAAGCTTCCTGAAGACAGCGGTACAGCGCCAGTTTAATTTGATTGGGCACGGAATACTCATCACCCATTGTACGAAACTTAACTTCTATGCCCGTTGTATCCTGAAATTTGTTCACCAGCTTTTGCAGCGATGAGGTAAAAGACGCATGGAGGCTGGGCATCGACATCTGATGCAGATGTTTCCGAACCTCATCAAGCCCATTGCGCGAAGAGTCCAGGAGGGCGTCCAATCGCACCAAGTGATCGCCAGTGACGGCTGGACGTAACGACTCCATCCCCATAATAATGGAAGTCAGTGTATGGCCGATCGTATCATGCAGCTCCTTCGAAAGCCGGTTACGTTCTTCGATTAACGTCATCTGCTCGATTTGGACCACGTGTTGCCCCAGAATACGATTTTGCTCCCGAATGATCCTGCCTTGGTTATGAGCGAGAATAGCTAATTGAAAAGCATAGCCTAATGTAAAAACGATCCCGTAGTTCAACATGACATTAAAGAGGATTTCCGTCCAATCCTTGCCGGTTACGGTGCAGACGATAAACGGTACGACCCCAATAGACAAAAACGCTGTCCATCGAGAGGACTTGTTAATGCTTAATAAGCCGATAACAAAGCCAATCGGGATAAACCCCCATACATTAGATAAAGAATACAGGTTTAAGAAAATAACGAAGCCACCCGATAAAACAATCTCTGAGATCAAATACCATCGCCGATTAAATTGTTGAATCAAGAACGGTATAGAGAAAGGAAGAAAGGAAAGCGCAATAGAGGCCCAAAGAGGCATTGGCAATTCATTCGTATAATTCCTGCACAAACCGATAACTTGCGTGATCCACCATCCGATACGTATACCAAATACGACCCAATCCGGCCACGACCAGCGTATCATCATTGATTTCATAGACTACCTCAATCCTTCACCTGATTGTTGTCAGATTATACCATATCCTGTTCCCTTAAGAAGAGCAATCCCTGTCCCGGTTGCCCAAGAAAGGGATTGTCGTCATGCTCTTACTTCATATGGGACGGGCTTGTTGTGCGAATATGGAAAACAATGTCGAACTGCTCTAACAGGGATGCTTCAAAGTAAACCGGTTCGTTCGGAACAAGTTGTCCCCCAAGGCTCAGCAACGGCTGCTTCTCTTTGACCCATTGATCAGCCTGTCCCTTAAGATGGCGATTATCCAACAAGAACATATCATATGGGACTTTTCCAAGCGTATCATTGATACTGTTCACATTCTGTGGAATCGTTTCTGCCTTAATCTTGCCCGAAGCGACATCACTGAATAAGGTAAACTGGCCCTCCGTCGTGGTGCTGCCAACGACGACATAATCATCACCTAAACGTCCCTTCAAAAATTTTCCTGATCCATCAGGGTAGAGATTTTTATCGATAATGCCTTTGGCTACGTGGATATTGTGTGCCCATAATATCGATTTACCGCCTAATACCTCCTGGACCCATATTAAATGATCGGCCATAAATTGTTCATGCAGCTTCAACATACTTGGATAGTCACTAGGCACCAACATGGTTGTGAAGTTCTCTATCGCCTTCGCTGTTGCTTTCGCCCAGACCAACTCAGATGAATCTTTCTCTGTATTTGCCTGTTTGGTCTTGCCATCGAGCAATCGGACCACGTTCTCAGCGTTGGACTTGAACTTTTCTTTCGCTTCTGGAGTCAGCTTCATATAATCAAGCAAGCTTCCAGTGACAGCCGGCATATCTTTATAATTTTTCTCCACTTCTGCCAGTGCATCAGGCTGATGCTTCTTCACATAATCTAACACTTGATTATAGGTATTCTGATCCATCCCCCTCAAGTCAAGCCCGATAAATTGGATCTTCTTCTTGTTTAATGGATCAGCATTATAATCCTTCATCCAATTTAGCATGGCTATAATTTCCTCATTCGGATACAAGAGTTTCAGAAATTTTCTCGGATTTCCTTTTCCTGTTTGGATGTATTCATTCAGCTTTAAACCGTCTCCCCAATCCAATTCTATTCCGAAATTCGTAAAGCCCATCTGGGTGACCATATATTTCACAAGGCGAAATTTCATGGTGAAGATTTCGGAGCTTCCGTGCGTATTCTCCCCCAATCCCACGTAATGGGCACTCCCAATCATGTTCTTAAACGGCTTTAGATCATCGAATGGTTGTGTCGGGTCTATCGTCTTCAACGGCTTTACCTGTGATTCAATCGATTTGACGATATTATTCTCGACCGGTTGTGCTGATTGGACGACTTCTACTGGTCGAGCTCCCTTGTCCCCGGCGCATCCTGCTGTTAGCATGGCTGCACTAACCAAGGCAACCATTCCACTGTACATCTTTTTCTTATTCATCTTCATCGTTTCCACCCCACCCGAATTATTTAAGCAAGATTGATCTGCAAGCTAACCCCATGCATCAATTGCTATAATCCGATAGTCACTTATGCACCATCACTTTTCATAGTAACAAACTGTCATGAATTTTTTTGACATGCATCACGAGAATTGAATTACATTTCCTCACTATCGGAGATGACAACCCTTAAATGATAATGGTTTCATCGAATCGATAACAGAGAAGGGGAGATATCAATCGCTTCGACCTGCTAACTAATTCATTAGAAAGGAAGAATTTTTAATGAGATCGAACACATCAACACCACGAACCGAGGATCGAGTCCAGCGTGCCAGAACAGGACTTCGGCTCTACCTAGGCATCTTATTCATCATTAGTATTATCCTGAATATATTAGTAATCATGACTAAAAGCATCCCGCTTATCGTGGTGTACATGTTTACACCCGCACTGTCTTCCATTCTAGCGCGCATCCTACTGCGTGAGGGAATTAAAGACGTATCATTCAGTATTAACCATACGAAAATATGGAAAGGCATTGGATTAGCCCTGCTATTGCCTATGGTCATCTGTGGGATCACTTACTCCATTGCCTGGCTTAGCGGACTGGCTGTGTTTCAACTTCCTCAAGGGGGTACGTTAGAACCGGTCTATCATTTACTTGGACTGCAGTATCTACCGACACCGCTGCACTTCGTTTTAATAGTCGTTGTGACTGGAATCTTAGGAAGCATGATCAACTTGATCCCGGTTATGGGGGAAGAACTCGGCTGGAGAGGTTATATGCTCACACGGTTGGTCGAGGCCAAAGTTAAGCGCCCCATTCTTATTAGCGGATTAATCTGGGCAACGTGGCACGTTCTAATCGTGATTGTCGGTCTATACGCCGCAGGATCGTCTATCATTCTTTCCGTGCTTGGCATCTACCTATGTATCGTGCCATTCAGCTTTATTACCGCCCGTTTGCGATTAATCACAGGCAGCGTCTGGCCTTCAGTCATCATTCATGCCACATGGAATGCCACTATTCAAGGGCCTTTCACACGTGCAACTACAGGATATCAATCTGAGATTTGGATCGGAGAATCCGGCCTGATTACCGCTCTGATTATCTTGATTATTGCAATCATTACTTCCCGAGCAACGATGCGCGGGCATAAACCATTAAATAATTGATTTACCCCTCAATGAGATTGTTTACCTGGTCTAATGCTATATCGTCTACAGCACTTCTCTAAATAATGTTAAAAATCCTTTCGTCTACCAGCCGTCTGCAAATAGTCCAATAAACAGCAAAAAACCCGCTCACTGAGCGGGTTTTTGTAATGGAGGCGAGGGGAGTCGAACCCCTGTCCGAAGGCAACGCCACATAAGCTTCTACGGGTGTAGTCACAGTTTTGATGTCACCCGAGTATCGCCCTGTAACCGGCTATACGTTGGGTCAGCCTGATTGTCTTCTTCAGCACACCCCAGGCGGAGATGTGACAGCGTATCCCACTAAGAGTTAGCCCCTACATCCGGCACATGGGCGATGCAGGAGAGGAGCACGTGAGCAGGTTATTAAGCTGCTACAGCGTAGTTAGTTGTTTGTTTGCCGTTTAATTGGCTTTAGCGTTGATGAAGTGGACGCGTCCCCACTACCCGCTACCCATGCTCGATCTACCCCCGTCGAATCCATAAACGCCCCCTCAATAAGAAAAGGGTTTGCTTGGAATGAACCAACTCTGCTAAAGCAGCCTTAGACTCAATCCAAATGGATTAACGGATTAGCAAGCACAAGTGCTGTAATCCTGTGTTACATGAATTAGTATAGCATAACTTCATTCTGAATTGCTTATGGACTTGTTGGAAAAGCGTGCAGCTTCACCAAGCGAAGTCAAATCCCGGCAATTCATCCACCTGCTAAGGGGCTATTATGCCAGATTGTACAGCTGGAACTACGTTCTAGCTAACGTAATCTGATCCACAGAGAGTCCCAGAAACGGCGTGGCACAGGAGTCTTAACCTTTTGAAATCCCCTGTTCGGTACTGAGGCCCCGGACTCCAGACTAAAGCTAAAGCTCTTAACGAGCCACTTTCTGTCTCTCACGAAGAGCACGCTGGATATCGCGCTGAGCATCTTTCTTGGCAGCAGTATCACGCTTGTCGTACTGCTTCTTACCTTTACCAAGACCGATCAGAAGCTTCGCGTAACCGTTGCGGATATAGATCTTCAGCGGCACGATCGAGAAGCCTTCCTGCTTGGATAGACCTAACAGCTTATGAATCTGGGCTTTATGCATCAGCAGCTTACGTGTTCGCGTCGGGTCTGTTGGATTGCTCCGGTTGCCCTGCTCAAACGGACTGATATGCATGTTGTGAATGTGGATTTCACCGTTCCGAATGGTGGCAAAAGCATCCCCAATATTGACACGGGCATTCCGGATGGATTTGATCTCCGTTCCCGTCAGCACCATGCCTGCTTCAAACGTATCTTCGATGAAGTAGTCATGGGAAGCTTTTTTGTTCTGGGCCAGAACCTTCCCGTCACTTTTCTTACCCATGTTCTCACTCCTTCAAACGTACTAAGAATCCCTTAACGCTCCTGCGAAGCACAAGCCTGCTCTCTTGCAGAATACATACAGGTTAAATCATTGTATCAAATCTGCCAAGCCAAAATCAAGCCGCGATGTATCAGTGCAGGATTCCGCAGAATACTCTACTTATTTCACCAATGCCGCTCTCAAATTAACACCGTATTCCAAATATCCCTTCAAGCAAGTCAGCATATAGACCCAGCCCTCTTTGTTGTCTAACATTTGAGGGATCATATCTGGATCACTAACGTCAAAACCTTCTTCAATAATTTTAATAATACACTCACCATGATCAGTAGGATTCAGGGTAATCGTTACCGGGCGCCCTTTCCCATTGGTACCCCAATTAAATACAATCTTTCGATTCAACTCGATTTCCTTCACTACGATATCCGCCTGAGCATCATACTCATCATATCTCAAGGTGATCGCCGTACCCTGCTCCCAATCAGCAGAGCTGGAGGAGAACCAGAAGTTCCCGATCTTAGAAGAATCAACGAAGGCTTTAAACACCTCCTGAACAGGCTTGGATATTTTCATCTTTGTTAGATTGTTCATGCTCTACCTTCCCTTCTCTGCACTTAAGTTGTTGCTGCCCTAATAGTAGAAAAGCACTCATACTCGTCACCTAGTCATAAAATAACAAAACCGCCAGGGCTGGACAAGCAAACCCTGACGGTTAAAACTAGCTAAGCCTTATTACTTCTTCTTCCTCACAAAAGCGGCCGTTGCATTGTTCGCCTCACCTTTGCTCTTGCCGTTCTTCTTGCCCTTGCGCTTCTTGCGCCTAGGTGCGCCGCCCTCGCCCCCGGCCTCACTGCCGCCGGGGGTAAAGATCCCGCTCGCGGTCGTATGCTTGCGCCGCGAGCCGCCTTGGCCCGTCGCTCCCGCAGACGAGCCGCCGCTGTAGCCGCCCTTGCCCGAACCGAAGCCGAAGCTTCGGGCTGGGGCGGCGTTCGCGTCCGGGCCTACGCCGGACGCGCCACGCTTGCCCGGCTTCCCGCCTTGCGCGGAAGCCGAATCCCCGCCGCGGCGCTTGCCGCGCGCAGCGGTAACGCCCTCACCGGCTCCGAAGCCTTCGCCGGAGCCACCTTTGCCGCCGCGGCTCTTATCCTTGCCGCGGCCATTACCTCCGCGGCCGCCGAAGCCGCCGCCGCGGTCATCCCTGCCGCCGGCCTTGCCACCGCGGCCGCCGCCAAAGCCTTCACCGCGCGGTCTACCGCCCTCGCGGCGCGGCTTCATATCGACCATCTCGAAGTCGATGGTATGGTCGTCCATGTTGACCCGCACCACGCGGATTTTCACCTCATCACCGATGCGGTAGATCTTCGAGGTGCGCTCCCCGATCAGCGCCATATGCTGCTCGTGGAAGTTATAGTAATCATCCGTCATCGCGCTCAGGCGAATTAGACCTTCTACGGTGTTCTCAAGCTCAATGAACATGCCGAAGCTCGTCACACTGCTGATAATACCCGGGAACTCTTCGCCCACCTTGTCCAGCATGAACTCCGCCTTCTTCAGCGCCTCGGTATCCCGCTCGGCCTCAACTGCAACCCGCTCACGTTCGGAGGACTGCTGTGCAATGTCCTGCATCCGGCTGGCCAGATATTCCTGACGCGCTTGGGTAAGGGCTCCGCCGCCCTCTACCACTTCGCGGATAATCCGGTGGATGACAAGGTCAGGATACCGACGGATTGGCGAGGTGAAGTGGGAGTAGAACTCCGCAGCCAGACCAAAGTGCCCGGTGCTCTCGGAGTCATACTTCGCCTGCTTCATAGAGCGGAGCATCATCGTACTGATAACTGTCTGTTCCTTCGTCCCCTTAATGTCCTCCAGGAGAGTCTGGAGAGCACGTGGATGCACCGTATTCCCTTTACCCTTAACCGAGTATCCGAAATTCGAAATGAACGCCATGAAGTTCTGCAGCTTCTCCTGATCCGGGTCCTCATGAATCCGGTAGAGGAAAGGGACCTTCAGCCAGTGGAAATGCTCAGCAACCGTCTCATTTGCGGCAAGCATGAATTCCTCGATAATCTGCTCCGCAATCGAGCGTTCCCGCTTGACAATGTCTACCGCTTTACCGGTCTCGTCCACGATCACCTTGGATTCCTCGAAGTCGAAGTCCACAGCCCCGCGCCGGATCCGGTTCCCGCGCAGTCTCAGCGCGAGCTCCTGCATATCCTTGAAGTTCTGCACCAGATCGCTGTAGCGCTCCGTAACCTCAGGGTCTTCATTCTGCAAAATTTTGCGTACATTCGTGTAAGTCATCCGCTCTTTCGTGCGAATCACACTAGTGAAGATATCGTGCTTGACGACTCTCATCTGTTCGTTAAATTCCATCTCACACGAGAGTGTGAACCGGTCTACCTTCGGATTCAAGCTGCAGATTCCGTTAGACAGCCGGTGCGGAAGCATCGGAATCACACGATCCACCAAATAGACACTGCATCCCCGGTTATAGGCTTCCTGATCCAGCTTGGAATTCTCTCTCACATAATAGCCTACATCCGCGATATGAACACCTAATCGGAAATGTCCGTTAGGCAGCTTCTCCACGTTCACCGCATCATCCAGATCCTTCGCATCTTCCCCGTCAATCGTCACGATAATCTTATCGCGGAGGTCGCGTCGGTTCTGCTTGCGAATCTCTTCCTCTTCAATGACATCTGGCGCATCCAGCGCTTCTGCCAGCACTTCCTCAGGGAAGTTCTCCGGCAGCTGATGCTTGCGGATAATCGACAAAATATCCACGCCGGGGTCATCCTTGTGACCCAATATTTCTATAATCTCACCTTCGGCCGCCGAGCGTCCTTCCGGATAACGAACGATGCGAACTACAACCTTCTCTCCGTCCGCCGCCCCGTTGAACGAGCCTTTCGGAATGAAAATATCCTTATTAATCCGCTTATCATCCGCAATAACAAAACCGTATACTTCATTATTCTGAAACACACCAACGACTTGGGTTACCGCACGCTGAACAATACGGACAACCTCACCCTCGAGCTTGCCGCCTCCACTGCTCTTGGACGTTACCCGCCCAAGAACGATATCTCCATTCATCGCGCTCTTCAGATCATTGGCGTGAATATATACATCGGGATGTTCCCGGTTCTCTGGAATCAGAAAAGCGAACCCTTTGGCATGCACCTGAAGACGGCCGCGCAGCAGACTCATCCGCTCCGGTACACCATAGCGGTTGGTCTCGGTCAGGAGGATCTTCCCTTCTCCCTCGAGCTGATTCAGAAGCTTGAGGAACTCCTTGAAATCTGCAGCACTCTCTATGCCGAAATGCTTCTCCAGTTCCTGATAGGTCATGGGTTTATAGGCGGTCTCCCGCATAAAATTTAATAAATCTGATTCCGTTATCATCGTTTCACCTCGGGATGGCTTGTACACAAGCTGTCGTAATCTTCCTAAATTACCCTTCTTGTATATACCCTAGTATACACGAAATCAACCGACTGCATCCGTTTCCTGCAAAATCGGCCATTCTCCTTCACCGCGGAGGGTGAATATACTGTTAGATTACCCTGAACACATAAAAATACGCAAAAAAGCCCCCGTTTTCGTCAAAGAAAACGAGGACCTTATCATTGTCAGCAAATTAAGTAGTTCCTACTTAAGAACAACGGCAACGACGACTGACAAAATAAAGAATCCGGCAGCCATAACCACAGTCAAGCGTTCCAGAACCAGTTCCATACCGCGTGCCTTAGCTTTACCGAAAAGGTGCTCAGCGCCCCCGGAGATGGCACCGGAAAGACCCGCGCTCTTTCCCTTTTGCAAAAGAACAACTGTAATCAAACCGATGGAAAAAATAATGAGCAGCACTTTCAAAAAGATATCCATTCAATCCACCTCCTAAGCGTGATCACCATCTATGAGAATTGATTAATATGTACACATAAACAGCATTTATAGTTTACCATAGCTGATTGCCGAACACAACCACAGATCAGCAGCACACCTGCACTTTACTTCGCTGCTACATGTACATCAGGTTCCGTTGTAAGCTCCACATTTCCTGCTACCGCCCGTGAGATCATACAGGAGCCCTCAGCTGCTTCAGCCAGCCGGCGTGCTTTCTCTACTTCCTTCTCCCCGCTGCCAGCTTTCAGAATGATACGAGGCCTGTGAATGATCTTCTCATAGGTAAAAATGTTGTTCGTCACATCCACAATACCTTCAGAGGTCTGAGTCAGGCTTTCAGTATCAATCCCAGCCCGTTCCAGCATGGCAGCCAGGGTAATCAAGTAACAGGTGGCCGCTGCGCCAAGCAGCATTTCATCCGGGTTGGTTCCCACGCCCGGACCGCCCATGCCCTGTGGAATGGAGATCACCGTGTTCAGATTGCCTGCTTCAATTACGCCTTCACTATTCCGTCCACCATTCCAAATCCCTTTCAGTTGAAACGTATGCTTCATATGATCTCCTCCTCTAATGTCTGCTCTGGTTAAATGATCTATTTCGCTGTGAATCATGTCACCTCAAGCCCTGTGGTATTCCACTATAATAATATGGAAATTGTTAGTGTATTTCAGGAGGTGATTTAATGAGTAATTTCAAAGCAATTCCCTTAACAGAATCTAGACCCATGTCCAAGTTATCTGATCTGCCCAATATCGGTCAAGTACTTGAAGCCAAGCTAATCGCCAGCGGCATCAAGACTCCACTTCAGCTTATAGAACTAGGCAGCCGGGAAGCTTACGCCCGTATTCACGAGCAGGACAGCTCAGCCTGCCTTCATATGCTTTATGCTCTTGAGGGTGCAGTACAAGGCGTTCGATCGCACCAGCTGCCCAAGAGTACGCAGCGAGAGCTTATCCAGGAATTCAAGATACTTAACCAAATAACAGCATGCGCCATTACATAATAGTACAAAATTACACAGACAAAAGACCTCAGTCAGCCGGTATCGGCCCTGAGGTCTTTTGTGATATTCGGAAGTAAGAGGGTGTCTTACTTCTTATTTATTTTTTAAGTTGTAGAAAGATTTCAAGCCGTTGTATTGAGCAAGTTCACCCAATTGGTCTTCGATGCGTAGCAATTGGTTGTATTTCGCAATACGGTCAGTACGGGAAGGCGCACCTGTTTTGATTTGGCCGGCATTTGTAGCTACTGCGATATCCGCGATTGTGCTGTCTTCGGACTCACCGGAACGGTGGGAGATTACAGCTGTGTAGCCATTACGTTTTGCAAGCTCGATAGCGTCGAAAGTTTCAGTCAAAGTACCGATTTGGTTCACTTTGATCAGGATGGAGTTACCGATGTTCTCTTCGATACCTTTAGCCAGACGCTCAGTGTTCGTTACGAACAAGTCGTCACCAACCAATTGGATTTTGTCTCCCAGCTTCTGGGTAAGAAGTTTCCAACCTTCCCAGTCGTCTTCGGAGCAGCCATCTTCGATAGTGATGATTGGGTATTTATCAACCCAAGAAGCAAGAAGGTCTACGAACTCAGCGGAAGTGTAAGATTTGCCTTCGCCTTCAAGTTCATATTTACCGTTCTTGAAGAACTCAGTGGAAGCTACGTCCATACCCAGGAATACGTCAACACCTGGTTTGTAACCAGCTTTCTCGATGGCTTCGATGATTGTGGACAATGCTTCTTCGTTGGAAGAGAAGTTAGGAGCGAATCCGCCTTCGTCACCAACAGCTGTGCTCAGGCCTTTGCTGCCAAGAACAGACTTCAGGCTGTGGAAGATTTCAGCACCTGTACGAAGAGCTTCTTTGAAATTAGGAGCGCCTACTGGAAGAACCATGAACTCTTGTACGTCAACGTTGTTGTCCGCATGAGCACCACCATTAACGATGTTCATCATAGGAACTGGAAGCTGTTTAGCGTTGAATCCGCCAAGGTATACATACAGCGGCAGATCAAGAGCATCAGCAGCAGCACGAGCAACAGCCATGGATACAGCCAGGATTGCGTTCGCACCAAGCTTACCTTTGTTCTCAGTACCATCAAGGCTGATCATCAATTTGTCGATACCCAGTTGGTCCAAAGCGTCCATACCGATTACTTCTGGAGCGATGATTTCGTTCACGTTCTCAACAGCTTTCAGAACGCCTTTACCCAGGTAACGGGATTTGTCGCCATCGCGAAGCTCTACAGCTTCGTGAGCACCAGTGGATGCACCGGAAGGTACGATCGCACGGCCAATAGCGCCGGATTCAAGATATACTTCAACTTCTACAGTCGGGTTACCGCGGGAGTCAAGGACTTCGCGTGCATATACGTCAGAAATAATTGTCATGTTAAAGTCTCCTTTGTTATATGAATTATTTATTTGTTCTTACGGCTGGCAATCATGGATTGACCTGTCATCTCCGCAGGCTGCGGAAGACCCATCAGATCCAGAATTGTCGGAGCTACATCGGCAAGAATGCCGCTTTCACGCAGAATCACATCTTCCGAAGTCAAGATGAACGGAACCGGGTTAGTGGTGTGCGCGGTGAATGGACGCCCATTCTCATCATATACCATATCCGCATTGCCGTGGTCAGCAATAATAATAGTGACCCCGCCTTTGGCGAGTACAGCATCAACGACTTTGCCTACACACTCATCCGTAACTTCAACCGCTTTGATTGTCGGCTCTAGCATACCGGAGTGACCTACCATATCCGGGTTGGCAAAATTCAGGATAATGGCATCATGCTTATCCGATTCGATCTCCTTCACAGCAGCTTCTGCCACTTCATAAGCGCTCATTTCCGGCTTCAGGTCATAGGTAGCAACCTTAGGGGAATTGATTAGCACGCGAGTCTCGCCCTCAAGCTGAACATCGCGTCCACCGCTGAAGAAGAAGGTTACGTGCGGATACTTCTCCGTCTCAGCAATACGAAGCTGAGTCTTGCCTTGCTGTACAAGCACCTCGCCTAACGTATTATCCAGGTTCTTCGGTTCATAGGCTACATATCCGCCAACCGTTTCGCTGAATAGGGTCAGACATACAAAGTGCAGGCCGATCGGGAAGTTAGGTCCACGGTCGAAGCCTTGGAAATCCAGGTTCGTGAACACCTGGGACAGCTGAATTGCACGGTCAGGACGGAAGTTCAGGAAGACTACGGAGTCTCCGGATTCTACAAGTCCTACCGGGTTACCCGCGCCATCTACAATGACAGTAGGTTCTACGAATTCGTCAAACACGGACTTCTCATAAGATTCGGTTACCGCTTGAATCGGATCGGTGTACTTAGGGCCATCGCCATACACGATAGCGCGATAGGATTTCTCTACCCGCTCCCAGCGTTTGTCACGGTCCATGGCATAATAGCGGCCTTGAACCGTAGCGATTTTGCCTACGCCCACTTCTTCGATCTTGGCGACCAACTTCTGCAGGAATCCCTTCGCGCTGTCTGGAGCCACGTCGCGGCCATCCAGGAACGCATGGATATACACTTCATGCAAATCTTCCTTCTTGGCAAGATCCAGCATAGCGAACAAATGATCAATATGGCTGTGTACACCGCCGTCGGACAACAAACCGTACAAGTGAAGCTTCTTGCCGTTCGTCTTCGCGTATTGTACAGCTTCAACCAAGGTCTTATTCGTAAAGAAATCACCTTCACGGATCGACTTGTCGATACGGGTCAGATCCTGATATACGATCCGGCCTGCACCAATGTTGAGATGACCTACCTCAGAGTTCCCCATTTGCCCTTCAGGCAGACCCACAGCCTCACCGCAAGCAGTCAGCGTGGTGTTCGGGTACATCTTCAGGTATCTGTCATAATTCGGTTTGTTCGCCTGTGCAACCGCGTTGCCTTCATCTGTTCCGCGAAGACCGAATCCGTCCATGATGATCAGTGCTACAGGTCTGGGTGCTGACATCTTACTTTGCCCCCTCGACAAGTGCGATATAAGAAGCAGGCTGCAAGCTTGCACCGCCCACGAGCGCTCCGTCGATATCACTTTGTCCAAGATATTCCTTCACGTTCTCAGGCTTCACGCTGCCGCCGTATTGAATGCGCACTTTGGATGCAACAGACTCATCATACAGATCCGCAACAATAGAGCGAATGTAAGAAGTAACCTCATTCGCATCTTGGGAAGTAGAGGATTTACCTGTTCCGATAGCCCAGATTGGCTCGTATGCAATAACTACTTGAACTGCTTGCTCTGCACTAAGACCTTTAAGAGCTGCTTCGGTTTGTACTTTCACAACGTCTTTAGTCTGTCCTGCTTCACGTTCTTCAAGCTTCTCACCCACGCAAGGGATCGGAGTAATGCCGTGTTTGAATGCAGCATGGACTTTCTTGTTCACGATCTCATCGGTTTCACCGAAATAAGCGCGGCGCTCGGAATGACCGATAATTACGTAATCTACGCCTAGCTCTTTCAGCATTCCTCCGCTGATTTCGCCAGTGAAGGCTCCTTCATCTTCGAAATGAAGATTCTGGGCGCCGATCTTGATTGAAGTCCCTTTAGCGGCTTCCACCAAAGCCGGAAGGTTGGTGAAAGGTGCGCAGATTACGCTTTCCACACCTTCTACTTCTGCCTTACCTTTGATGTCTTCGAAGAAAGTTTTTGCTTCGGAAACGGTTTTGAACATTTTCCAGTTCCCTGCAATAATCGGTGTTCTCAAAAGGCTCACTCCTTTGTTGTACGGATCGAACTAAAGACCTTGTTCATACATTCGTTTCTTTAGTTCAATCCATATTGTATTACCTATTACTTATCGTTCAATGCTTCTACACCTGGGAGCTTCTTACCTTCCATGAATTCAAGGGAAGCGCCGCCACCAGTAGAGATATGATCCATTTTGTCAGCCAGGTGGAACTTCTCAGCTGCTGCTGCGGAATCGCCACCACCAATGATCGTGTAGCCTTCTGTAGCCGCACATGCTTCAGCCACTTCACGTGTACCATGGGAGAATGGCTCGATTTCGAACACGCCCATGGGTCCGTTCCACACTACCAGCTTGGATTTCTTGATTACGTCAGCATAAAGCTCACGAGTCTTCGGTCCAATGTCAATGCCTTCCCAGTCAGCAGGAATACCATCGATGCTAACGATGTCCGTGTTGGCATCTGCACTGAAGTCATCAGAGATCACAATGTCCACTGGAAGCATGAAGTTCTTGCCCAGCTTCTTCGCTTTCTCAATGAAACCAAGAGCTACATCAAGTTTATCTTTATCAAGAAGGGATTGTCCAATTTCATAACCTTGTGCCTTGAAGAAGGTGTAGGTCAACCCGCCACCGATCAATACATTGTCGGCAATATTTAGAAGGTTGTCGATAACATCGATCTTATCCTTAACCTTAGATCCGCCGATGATGGCAGTGAAAGGACGCTCTGGATTGGAAAGGGCTTTGCCCAGTACAGACAATTCTTTCTCCATCAGAAGACCGGATACTGCTGGGATTAGATGCGCGATACCTTCAGTGGAAGCATGTGCACGGTGAGCCGCGCCAAATGCATCGTTCACGAACAGGTCTGCCAGCTCAGCGAACTGTTTGGCCAGTTCAGGATCGTTCTTTTCCTCACCTGGGTAAAAACGAACGTTCTCAAGTACAAGCACATCGCCATTATTCAAAGCATCCACTTTGGCTTTAACGGCTTCACCTACAGCTTCGTCAGCTTTAGCTACCGGTTTGCCAAGCAGCTCGGACAAACGCTCTGCAGCTGGAGTAAGGCGAAGGGCATCCACAAACTCACCCTTTGGACGGCCCAGGTGGCTCGCCAGAATTACTTTAGCTCCGTTCTCGATCAGAAACTTAATCGTCGGAAGAGTCTCCCGAATACGAGTATCATCTGTGATCTTGCCGTTCTCGAGCGGCACATTGAAATCTACACGCACAAACACGCGTTTTCCGGTTACTTCTACGTCACGTACACTTTTCTTGGTCATCTCCATGTTCCTCCTAAATGTTCTTAGCTGGATATCCACTCAATCACTGGGTATATGTGTCTCTTAAGCAGGTGTTTGTCTCTATATATTTATCTAAAATCGTAATAAGTATAGGATAAATTAGCATGAACCAAAGAGGAGTCCTTAGGTTCAGGTTGCTCCTCTTTGGAATTACATTTGAGTTGTGCGGATATTATTGAGCTTTCTTGGCAAAGAACTCCAAAGTACGAACCAATTGAGCAGTGTAGGACATTTCGTTGTCATACCAAGCTACAGTTTTAACGAGCTGCTTGTCGCCAACAGTCATAACTTTAGTCTGTGTAGCATCGAACAGGGAACCGTAAGTGATACCTACGATATCGGAAGATACGATTTCATCTTCAGTGTAGCCATAAGTTTCTGGATCGGAAGCGGCTTTCATAGCTGCGTTAACTTCGTCTACAGTTACTTTTTTGTCAAGAACAGTTACAAGCTCAGTCAAAGAACCAGTTGCAACTGGAACACGTTGAGCTGCACCGTCAAGTTTGCCTTGCAGATCAGGAATAACCAGACCGATAGCTTTAGCAGCACCAGTTGTGTTAGGAATGATGTTCTCAGCAGCTGCACGAGCGCGTCTGAAGTCGCCTTTAGCATGCGGAGCATCCAAAGTGTTCTGGTCGCCAGTGTAAGCATGAATAGTAGTCATCAAGCCTTCAACGATACCGAACTTGTCGTTCAAAGTTTTAGCCATAGGAGCCAAGCAGTTCGTTGTGCAAGATGCACCGGAAATTACAGTTTCGGAACCATCAAGAGTTTCGTGGTTAACGTTGTATACGATAGTCTTCATGTCGCCTGTAGCTGGAGCGGAGATAACTACTTTCTTAGCGCCGCCTTTAAGGTGAAGTTCTGCTTTCTCTTTAGCAGTGAAGAAACCAGTACATTCAAGAACGATGTCAACGCCAAGCTCGCCCCATGGCAATTCTTCAGGGTTACGGTTAGCAAGAACTTTAACTTCTTTGCCGTTAACTTTGAAGAAACCGTCATGAACTTCAACATCGCCGTTGAATCTGCCTTGAGTTGTATCATATTTCAACAAATGAGCCAACATTTTAGCATCTGTAAGGTCATTGATTGCAACTACTTCAATACCTTCCACGTTCTGAATACGACGGAAAGCAAGACGTCCGATACGACCAAATCCATTAATACCAACTTTTACACTCATTGAATAGTTCCTCCCAAAATTTCGTTTTTTATTTATTCAAGACGGTAATTAACCGCCATGAGTAACACATATTAGTCTTCACTATTAAGTAATCAGGCCTTCTTCTCCTGTTCCAGTAAAGCAACAATTTCATTCGCTGCTGCCTCGTCTGTCACCAGAATATCCTCATGACCGAACCGCAGCACGGCATGAATGGCCTTCGCTTTGCTCTTGCCACCTGCGACTCCGATTACCACTTCAGTAGAAATGATATCTTCAAGCCTCAGTCCAAGCGTCAGCATTTTGTGTACAACCTTGCCTTCTTGATCAAAATAGTAGCCAAATGATTCAGCTAGCGCCCCCTCATTCCTAAGCTCCTGGAGCATAGCGGGGTCCAGCTTGCGCCGATGTGCCATTTCCATAGCATCTCCGATGCCATGTACGACAATCCTTGCTTTACGAATCAAGGTTACAATTTCTTGGGTATTTGGATCATTTACAAGAGAGTGATAAGCCTCTTCACCAAGCAGATCAGGTACATGCAGCAGCCTGTAACCGGCACCCACACGCTTCGCCATTCCAGAAGCAATGGTATTGGCTTGGATCTCTAGGCTTTCGCCGAGTCCTCCCCGTGCAGGTACGAACCAGCTGTCCTTAAGGGGCGCATTCACCGGCATCGTCAGCTTCTCCGCAATCGAAGCGAGTGTAGTTCCGCCTGTAACGGCAACAACATCCCTCTCTTCCATTACGCTAAGGAGCGCTTTAGCTCCGGCACGCCCAAGCTCCTGCTTGGTATCTGAAGATACGTCCCAATCTCCCGGCACAACAATAACTTTGCGGAGACCGTAGCCCTTGCGGATTCTCTCCTCCAAAGCAGCCAGACCAAGCAGCTCTTTGACAAGTGGCTCCAAAAGTTCAAGGAGGCGTATGC
Source organism: Paenibacillus zeisoli (assembly GCF_003994465.1). Classification (GTDB taxonomy): domain Bacteria; phylum Bacillota; class Bacilli; order Paenibacillales; family Paenibacillaceae; genus Fontibacillus; species Fontibacillus zeisoli. Next base: position 478,652 of record NZ_RZNX01000003.1, read on the forward strand.
CCGATTCGCTGATTGTCATGCCCATATTCTCAATTTCAATCAGCCCTTGCGCTTTCAAAAGGTCTGTCTCAGCACGCAGCACACGTTCAGTCATATCCAAAGATGCGGCCAAGGTTCTGCGCCCAATCACTCCAGCAAGCTTGATCTGATGAAGAATGGTATATCTTTTCTTGAGAATATCCATGAGATCAGGCAAAAGCTGCTTTTGGATTTCCAATATGTTTCGCATGCTTTCACTCCTGGTTGACTTTCATCTATCTCATCTTCATCAAACTTTGTTGGCCTTAAAACGTCCCGGGTTAACTTTTTAAGTCCCACTTACATTCTACCTAATTCTACCTCAGGTTGCAAGTCTGACTAACGTATATTTTGCCATGCTTGTCCTCTTTATTCAAAAATCCGTGTGCTCGTTAAGAAAGACGGAAGAATTAGCGTACGGCGCATTCAAATAGTATCCAGATTCTATTATAATAAGGAATTGTTATGATAAGTTAAGCTTGCAATTTAACATGGGATAACATATAATCATTTTTGCTACTCTGATTATGCGCCCGTGGTCCAATGGATATGACGTAGGCCTCCGAAGCCTGAGATCGAGGTTCAATTCCTCGCGGGCGCGCCATTTTTGCCAGCACCTAATATAGCTTTAACCAAAGCCGCACTAAAGTGGGCCTTTTTTTTATAATTAGTTTGACTTTCTTTGACTTTATGTTTGAAATTGTTTATGATGTGGTTATTATGGATAGAACTAACAGCGGTATAGCTGATCTTATTAGTTCATTCATAGTAAGAAACGTTTCCCGGACACCTTTCTTACATAAGTCAAGATGGCTTGTCCTCCCCTGATTTGACTTCAGGATTTTGGTCAATGATGTAAGGGACGGAATTATGTTTCTGATTATTGTGTCACACACACATTTAAGGAGGGTTTTCTAATGAGTTATATCCCTATGGTTGTCGAACAAAGCAATCGCGGTGAGCGTGCTTATGACATCTACTCGAGACTTCTTAAAGACCGTATTATTTTCCTCGGCACTCAGGTAAATGACGTGGTTGCCAACTCCATTATTGCGCAGATGCTGTTCCTTGATGCCGAAGACCCGGGTAAAGATATTCACTTATACATCAACAGCCCAGGCGGATCGATTACTGCCGGTATGGCCATTTATGATACCATGCAATTTATCAAATCCGATGTATCTACCATCTGTGTAGGTATGGCGGCTTCGATGGGTGCATTCCTGCTGAATGCGGGAGAGAAAGGCAAGCGTTTTGCGCTTCCTAACAGTGAAATTATGATCCACCAGCCGCTGGGTGGAGCAGAAGGGCAAGCAACGGATATTGAAATCCGTGCCCGCCGTATTCTCAAGATGCGCGATTCCCTGAATAAGATTCTGGCTGAACGCACAGGACAGCCGCTGGAACGTATCGAGAAAGATACTGACCGCGACTATTTCATGACCGCCGCTGAAGCCAAGGATTACGGCATTGTCGATAAGGTTATCGAGAAGACCGGCCCTCAAGGCGTCTAAGACTTCTGAAATTAGCAAGCCCCTGCTTCGCAGTTTAGCGAAGCAGGGGCTTTTTTATTACCATCTGATTATTTATTTAAATGGATTCGCACCTTTAGGCAGCAGTTGATCAAACCCATAATCATACTCCATCGTACCCGCAGCATAAGCCGTGTATTCATAAGGTAGGAAGTAGATGGTCAGAGTGTTCGGCTTTATATAGAAGTTCCGGTCCGAAGTCAGACCGTTGAACCCGCCGAGATAACCCGGATTCGCCTTCAGCTTCTTGGCCAGATCGGCATTTAGCTGCTTTTTGTAGCCGGGATTGCTTTTTAACAGATCACTAAGTCCAAGCTCCTTGCCATCTTTCAGCGAGAAGGTGTGGCCTTCCGTTAAAGTAAAGCCATGCGCCCCGCCTGTATAAGAGCTTTGAGCCAGAACCAGACTCAGGACGCCTTTCTCGTTAAAAGTAACTACATAGGTACTGTCATACTCATACTCGCGGTCCTGGGCGGAACGATCCTTCAGGTCCTTTTCTGCTTGGGCAACGAACCGGTCCATCGAGGCTTGAAGAGCCGCATTGATTGATTTCTGAGCCGCCTCGTTAGCTAGGCCGCTAACCTGAGGATAGATTAGCTTGGTTGAAGCTCCCTTAAAGGTCTTGTCTAGACTAACATTCTTTATTGTGACTGCATTCTCTGTGCGCGGACCTATGGACAGCTGTTTGGCTTTGGCATCCCAGTTGGATTGGTATCCAAGGTAGTCATTAAGTAATTTATATGGGACATAGATATGGCCCTTGATCAATTTCCCACGATAACCCTCACTTAGATAATATCCGTTAACGTTTGGATCAACCCCATACTTGGAGACTGCCAGATTCAGCTTCCGGTATCCGTCTCCCAGGCTGTAAATGTGCGAAGCCGCATCATAAGAAAGTTTAATTCCTACGACGTCACGGAGAAAAGTTACCGGAACATATACACGCCCGCTGCTAAGAATTCCATGCTGCGATGACAAAGCACCCTTCCATTTCAAACCCACCTGTACCTGCGCTGCTTCAGCCTTCTTGGCCACCAAGCTGGAATTTGCCGCATATCCGGTTCCAGCAGGAAGCGCTGCTCCTCCTATTAAGAGGGCTCCCGCCAGGAGACCAGCACTCCATTTCGTACTACGATTCATATTAATGCTCCTTTCAGAATTATATAAATTGAACAATTGATCTACACACCATTCAGCCGTATCAAATTCTTCCGATTTTGCTGCCACTACAGCTTATATAAGTATACTTGGGAATATTACCCTTATTATTATAGTTAAACTTGGTAACCAGAAGGTAACAATGCCCATTACACTTTCTTTTCTTTCCAGCGCAGCCTGTAACATTTTCTTAAACAGTATGTAATTTTTCAAGCACCTTCATAAATGAAGACAGCAGAAAAGGCATCTTCTACCTTATACACGGTTTAGGATGCCCTTTAAGGACGTTAATTCCCAATCTCTATAGCAGCCCGTACCCCAATCGGTTCAGCTGCTCTGCGATTACGCGGTAGCCTCTGCCATTAGGATGAACCTGGTCGAGGGAGAGGAGTTCACGACCACGCTCTGCAAAAGCTGGAAAAATATCAGCGAACCCATATACCCCGTTCGAATATTGGGCAGCATAGCGGTTAAATGAATACACCCATGCGTTCGCTTCCCTAATCTGAGGGTAAGGGTTGTAGAGGCCAACTACCCTCACAATATAAGGGCTCCGGCTGCTTCCTTTGATGTCGTAGATCGAACGCACAATACTTCCAAAGTTGGACTTGCAGACGGTGAGCGACTGATTCAGGATTTGGGCTTCCCCACTAGGATTCCTCCTAATCTCTTTGGCCGCATGAATCAGGTCATTTCCTCCAATCGACAGCGTAATTAAATCCGCTTCCCTAATCGACTGCCGAAAGATCGAGTTGTATCTTAGCCGCTGTTCAAGTCCCTCGGAGTCAAGTCCATTAACACCCAGATTGTGCAGATAAATTGGTGCTCTAAGCCGGTCCTCCGCCATTCTACGGTAGGCAGGAACAAAGCCATTTCCCGGCAAAGCCCCAAATCCCGTCGTCAAGGAATCTCCTATCGCCGTATATATATAACTCACCCGAATCCCCTCCAATAGATATGGTTCATCTTATGTACCCAGGCTGCGGCGGGCAACGGGGAGGTGTCCATCGGTTACATTCGCGGACACAGGTAAGAGCTCTCGCTTTCTCATCTAAATGAAGTTAGATTAGTTCCTCGTTTCAATATAGGAAACTACATTGGTAAACTGCGCACTGCGCAATCGAATGTTCTTCCAACCGCTATTGTTCGGGGATTCCTTGAATGGAGTCTAATAAGGCGGGAATCCCCGAACAAAGGCGGCCGCTGGCGCTTCTCCAGAATCATTCGACCTGCTCCGTTTGGGTTTACCTTTCAAATTCAAACAAAAGAAACCTCGCTTGTTAAAATGGAAGTAGCCTCAACCAATTTCAAATAAAGCGAAGCTTCTTTATGTGCCATAAAATAAGAATGACCAACTATCCTTGCCAGTATGACTTGCAGGACGACATCCCCCGAATTCACCTGCCCGCATCATCAATACCGCGTTAACCGTTATGCTGCTGGAAACGAATATGACGAGGAATCAATGGGCAAGCCGCTTGAAGAAGGCGGCACTGGACAGAAAACAAGAAATGGCGCCACGGATATGAAATCCATGACGCCATTAATGCTGTATAGAGAATCCTGTTTATTTGCTATTCACGGCCGCTCTTGAGTTCTGTCCAGTAACGGTCATACACCTGAAGGGTATCTCCTACATCCTTCAGCCATTCCGTAAGCTTCATTTCACCCTCGGACAGGTTAATCATTTTGTCATTTCTGTATGCCTCGCTGTGGAATTCCATAGCCTTCGTGTTCGGATCACTATAGCCGATCGACTCGTAGTTCTTCGCACTGACTTTCGGATCCATCATATAGTTGATGAACTTCTCAGCCAGCTCCTGATTCTTGGAGTCCTTGGGAATCGCATAGTTATCGGCGAAGATGGTCCCGCCTTCCTTAGGAACCACATAAGCAATATCCTTGTTCTCCTTCGCTACAAAGGAAGCGTCCCCGGACCACATGGTTCCGATCCAGCCTTCTTCCTGGATCATCTTCTGCTTGATGGTGTCGGTATCGAAGGCAAGCACGCTTGGCAGCAGCTTCTTCAGGTCATCTACTGCGGTCTTAATCTGAGTCTCGTCAGTGGAGCTGTTGGACCAACCGTTCTTTTTGAGAGACATTCCGATCACTTCACGATTATCATCCAGCAGTAGGACCTTCCCTTTATATTTAGGGTTCCATAGATCCGCCCAGCTGGTGATCGGCTCCGTCACATATTTCTTGTTGTAAGCAATGCCGGTAACTCCGGACATATAAGCAATTGAATACTTATTACCCGGATCAAAAGGAGGGTTCTTCAGCGTCTCGGTAAGGTTCGCAAAATTCGGAATATTCGCCATATTCAGCGGTGCAAGCAGATTCTCCTTAATCATGGTGGCAACCATGTAATCTGACGGCTGAATCAGGTCATACCCGCCTCCGCCTGCCTTGATCTTGGCCAGCAGGTCTTCATTATTGGCAAAGTTATCATAGTTAATCTTCACATTGTATTTGTCTTCGAAATCCTTAAGCACCTGAGGGTCGAAGTTATCGGCCCAGCTGTAAATGTTCAGCGTTTCCTTCTTGGAACCGCAGCCGGACAGCGATAATACGACAAGCATCGCGGTCAGCAGCAGCGTTACCAGCTTTAATTTTTTATTCAATTCATAATCTCCTCTCTCGTTCACTTCGCAGTTCATTTAGAATGGCAGCATCTTCTGCTTCTTCTGCCCTTTGCCTCTGTTCAGCATATACTGGGCGAGGAAGATCAGTGTTACACTGACCAAAATTAATATCGTACACAGCGCGTTAATTTCCGGGGAAATACCTCTCTTCACTTGTCCATATATATAAATAGGCAGCGTTGTCGAGCTTGGCCCGGATACGAAGAAGCTGACCATGAAATCATCCAATGACATCGTAAAAGCGATCAAGGCACCGGAGATAATACCCGGTGTAATCTGAGGCAAAGTCACGTGGCGGAATGTCTGCCATGGACTTGCTCCAAGGTCCTGCGCCGCCTCTTCCAACTGCTTGCCCATTCCGGCCAGCCGTGAGGACACAACAACATATACATACGACATACTGAAAGTAATATGAGCAATTATAATGGTTGTTTTACCCGTTTCGACACCAAGCAGTCTGAACAAGACAAGCAGGGATAGACCCATGATGATATCGGGAATTACGATCGGTAAATACATTAATCCGTTCATGCTAAGCTTCAGCCTCCGGGTTACTTTCCGAACAGCAATGGCTGCCAATGTCCCAAGCAGTGTAGCTGCAAGGGTAGATATAACGGCTACGATCAAGCTGTTCTCCAGAGCGTCCATGACATGGTCGTTGTCGAATAACGATACGTACCAGTCCAGCGTGAAGCCCCGCCACTCTGCAGACAAGCGGGAATCATTGAAGGAGAACAGAATGATGAACAGAATAGGCACATAGATAAAAATGATCATTAGCAGAGAATGCAGCCCAAGCCACGGGCTCCGCCTGGTTCTCATACCCGTCCCTCCTTCACTGTCTCATATCTGGAGGTCATAGCCTTATTAAAGAGAGCAATCAGAATAAATGACGTTATAACAAAAATGACGGACAACGCAGCCCCAAACGGCCAATTGCGCGCCCCCAGGAACTGAGTCTGAATAATGTTGCTGATCATGGACGACTTGGCACCGCCCAGAATATCCGTCACCACAAACATCCCTGTCGTCGAGACATAGACCAGCACTGCGCCTGTCGTAATACCTGACTTGGTCTGGGGCAGAGTAATATGCCAGAAGGACCGCCAAGGCGATGCACCCAGATCACTCGCCGCCTCCAGCAAACGCCGATCCATCTGTTCAATAGCCACATAGATAGGCAGCACCATGAAAGGAATGAAGGTATAGACCATACCCAGCAGAACCGCACCTTTGGTATACAGCATCTGCATCGGCTCCGAGATCCACCCCAGATTCATGAACAAGCTGTTAACAACCCCCTGCGTCCGCAGCAGGAGTACCCAGGCATAGGTTCGGATCAGGAAGTTAATCCAGAAGGGGATGGTGATCAGCGCAAGTCCCCAGGTCTGCCTTCTCGGCCCCGATCTGGCAATATAATATGCCAGGGGGTAACTGAGCAGCAGGCAAATAACGGTGGTCGCTACGGATAACACAATCGTGTCCCAATAGATACCGAGATACAGGGAGTCGAAAAATATTTTGTAGGCGTCCAAGGAAAAGGTATAGATTAGATTGCCATCCGTATCCCGCTGCATAAAAGAAATGCCAACCACAATGAGCATAGGAACAACCAGAAAGAGGCTTAACCACAGCATTACAGGAATTAAAGCGAAGCCTGACTTCTTCATGCGCCGATGTTCACCTCGTCCTGAGAACCCCAGTTCACCCCAAGCTTCTCACCGATCTCCCATGGCCGCTCGTCCGTAAAGTCCAGTGCGATCGTCACGGTCATCGGTTCGCCATCCAGCTGGACCACAAGCTTATGAATGCTGCCCAGATACAGCACATCCTGAACAACCCCAGTCCGCTTCGCTGCATCGGTATCCCGGGTTGCCTTTAATTTCTCAGGGCGAACGGCGAACAGCCGCCCATCTTGAGAGAAGATGTTGTTCTCTCCCACGAAGGTTGCGGCAAACAAGGTAGCAGGCGTGGCATAAATTTCCCTTGGAGTTCCAATCTGTTCTACTTGCCCATTATTCATAATAACGATCCGGTCAGAGAGCATCATCGCCTCTTCCTGATCGTGTGTGACGTATACGAAGGTAATGCCCAGGCTCCGCTGAAGCTGCTTCAGCTCAGATTGGAGATTCTTGCGCAGCTGAAGATCAAGCGCTCCCAGCGGCTCATCCAGCAGCAGCACCTTGGGCTTGTTCGCAATCGCCCGCGCGATGGCAACCCGCTGCTGCTGGCCTCCGGACAGCTGGTGCGGGTAACGCTTAACCAGCGGGGTAAGCTGGGTCATCGCTACTGCTTCTTCAATCCGCTGCTTGATCTCGGCCTGTGGCAGTTTTTTCATCTTCAGCCCAAAGGCAATGTTATCCTCCACGGTCATATGAGGGAACAGCGCATAGTGCTGGAATACGAGATTGAGGTCCCGGCGGTTCGGTGGAAGTGCGGTCAAATCTGCACCATCCAGAACAATCTGCCCCTCCGTAGGCTGCTCAAAGCCTGCTATCATGCGCAAAATCGTGGTCTTCCCGCAACCGCTAGGCCCAAGTAAAGTCAGGAATTCACCCTCCTTAATCGTCAGGTTCAGCGGATGCACAACCATCTGTCCTGCGAAGTTCTTCTGGACATCTACAAGCTCAATCATGTGCATCAACTCCTTCGTCATCAGTATTTATGTATCGGTCATCACTTAATAGCTTCTACAATCTGAAAAAAAAGCCATATCCCAAGGGACGGCTCCTATAAATCTATCATTTTTGGCATATTCAATATACCTTGTTTTACCACCTAGTACAACAACTTTGTCGGGCTTAAAGCCGGAACTGGCTTGATCTGTGACAAAAAAACGCCTTTCTCCGAGTCAGGAGAAAAGCGTCCTTTTCAACAACAAATCCTATTTAAGCTCGTACTGCACACCTAGTGAAGTAGTTACTTTAATCTCTCCAGGTTCTACTGAGCTTCCCGCAGATCCACTAGCTTCCGCCTTATCCATCGTTACGTAGTTCTGCTCAAATACAGGCGCGTTTACGCCTCCTTGGCTAACACTAAGCACAATACCGAGCTGGCGCTTCACACCTTTGGCAATAATTCCAGCCTTCAGCTCTGCGTTCGCAAGCGCTTTGTTAATCACCTGCTCCTGATACTGGTCCGGGTTCTCTACAGTGAACCGCACATTGTCAATGCGATTAGCTCCGTTCTTGGAAGCATCATCGAGCAACTGGCCTACTTTATCAAGCTGGCGGTATTTGATCTGCAGAGCGTGGGATGCATTGTAGCTCTTAACCTTCTGTCCTTCTTTGTCATTGTAAGTATAGTTCGGCTGGACATAGAAGCTGGCCGTCTGGATGTCCGCAGCGTCAATCTTCCAGGTATTCTTCAGCAGGTTGGTCAACTTGGCAATTTGGGCCGCGGTAGCCTTCTGGGCTGCCTGCGCAGTCGCTGCTTGAGATTCCACACCAATCGTTAAATAGGCAATATCCGGCTTGATTGAAACTTCTCCATTTCCAACCACATTAATCACATTGCGCTGTGCGGTTGTTTCATCTGCATAAGCGTGAGGAGCTTCGCTTAACAGACTTCCTGCAGCCGTTCCCCCTGCAAGCAGCGTGCCCGCGATCAGCACGGAACCTAGCGATTTGACCCAAATTTTCATGTTTAACCCGCCTCCAATAGTTTTTATGCGGACATTTCGTCCAGTTCGTATAAATTGGTTAAATTTAACTACTAAACGGAACCAAGGTTCGTAAGGTTGCAGAAGGGTGCGGACAATCTGAAATATATTTTTATTTTATACAAAAAAGAGAAGGTGATCCGCCACAACCGGGCGGTTACCCTCTCTCCTATGCTTGTCCTTAAGACAAATTATTGGTTCTCAAGCTCTTCCTTGCTGACCAGACTGACTAAAGCGTTTGCAGCCTGCTCGGCATCCGCACCCTCGGCGCTGATATAAATCTCCGTTCCAGTGCTGATGGCAAGGCTCATGATTCCCATGATGCTCTTCGCATTAACCTTCTTGTCATCCTTCTCCACGAACAGTTCAGACGAGTATTTATTCGCTTCTTGTACAAAAAGCGCTGCAGGTCTGGCGTGAAGACCCGTTTTCAAACGGACGGTTACCGGATGTTTGACCATGAATCCTTACCCCCTATATTAATCAACCTGTAAGTTTGACATATTTTAATCAGTATACCATAGGCGTTAGGTCCACACTAGGTGTACCCGTTCAGACTCCCCGAATTTTTTCGGCAAGCTCGTCAATTTTGCGCAGACGGTGGTTCACGCCTGACTTGCTGACCGTGCCCTTCAGCATCTCGCCGACTTCCTTGAGGTTCATGTCCGGATGCGCCAGCCGAATCTCGGCCACTTCCCTCAGCTTATCCGGTAACGATTCCAGGCCGATTTCCCTCTGGAGCAGCTTGATATTGTCAATCTGCCGAATGGCAGCGCCTATCGTCTTGTTAAGATTCGCCGTTTCGCAATTGACGATCCGATTGACGGAATTGCGCATGTCGCGCATAATCCGTACATCTTCGAACTTGAACAAGGCTTGGTGAGCCCCGATGATGCTCAGGAGTTCGATAATCTTCTCGCCTTCTTTGATGTAGAAAATAAAGCCCTTCTTGCGCTCAATACAGCGTGCATTCAGGTGAAACTCGTTAGCTAGATCCACCAGTGCCTGACAATGCTCTTCATACATGGAGGCAATCTCTAGATGGTAGGAGGAACCTTCTGGATTGTTCACCGAACCTCCAGCCATAAAGGCTCCTCTCAGGTAAGCCCGCTTACAACAGTTTTTCCGGGTCAGCTCCGGATTAATCCCCGGCGTGAATATGAACCCTTCGGATACGATCTTAAGCTTGTTCAGAATCTCCTGCACATGTGTCGGAATCCGTACAATGTACACATTGTTCTTCTTCAGACGCATTTTCTTACGTACGAGCAGCTCCGTGTGGACGTCGAAATATTTTTTGATCAAAGAATAAATCCGTCTTGCTATCGCGGCGTTTTCGGTGGAAATGTCCAAAATAACTTTTTTGTTCGACACCGAGACGGAACCGTTCATCCGGATTAACGCGGATAATTCGGCCTGTTCGCAGCAAGGCTCGGCTTCGATCATGGTCAGTTCTTTTTTGGTTTGTGCCGCAAAGGACAAGGGACTCACCTCTTTCGTATACTCCAGTTTTGCACCAGCTGGTAAATATGATGGCTGAGCTTGTCAGCATCATGGCGCAAATATCTGCGGAACAGCACGAGGGTGTCCGCGATCATTTTGTAGCCTCGGCCCGTTACGACATCCCAGTCGACCTTAACGGGTTTGGCCCCTTTCTCGGCATAGAAATCCTGTACCTGTTCAGGAATCTCGCCATCATTCACAATGACATAATCGAATAAATGATGTCCTACATGCTCATATACAGCCTCAAGGTGGTCGCTGACAGCATAACCGTCGGTCTCCCCGGGCTGGGTCATCACGTTGCAGACGAAGATCTTGATAGCCTCATTATTGGCCAAAATAGCTTCAGCTAGTTTGGGAACAAGCAGGTTTGGAATAATACTTGTATACAGACTGCCGGGACCGATTAGAATGGCATCGGCTTCAAGAATGGCTTCCACCGCTTCAGGAAGCGGTTCAACCTCTTCCGGCTCGAGGAAAATTCGCTTGATCTTCCCGCCGGCCTCAGGAATCTTCGATTCCCCGGTGATGATGGTGCCATCCTCCATCTCCGCATGCAGAATGACCGCATGCTGTGCGGCGGGAAGCACCCGTCCCCGAACCGCAAATACACGGCTGAGTTCGCGCACGGCCGTTACAAAGTCGCCCGAGATGTCGGTCATTGCCGCAAGAATCAAATTCCCGAGACTGTGTCCGGCTAGTCCCGAGCCTGTGGTAAAACGATAATTGAGCATATCGTATAACAGCGGCTCTACATCGGCAAGTGCAGTCAGCACGTTCCGGATGTCTCCTGGAGGCGGCATCTGAAGCTCGCTTCTCAGGATACCTGAGCTGCCTCCGTCATCGGCTACGGTCACAATCGCTGTTATATCTAGAGGCTTCTCTTTCAGGCCGCGAAGCATGACCGACAGGCCGGTTCCCCCGCCCATCACCACGATTCGCGGCACTCTTTCACTAGTAGACCGATCTTTCACTTCTCACTTCACCTCTTAATGCCGATCTCGATCGGAATCCCGGTGGCTGACGCGGACCGTCTCCGTTTCACTCGTACCGAGCATACGGCCCAAATATTCGGATATCGCCACAGAACGGTGTTTGCCGCCTGTACAGCCAATGCCGATAATCACCTGGCTTTTCCCTTCCTTATGATACTGCGGCAGCAGGAAATGAAGCATATCCAGCAGCTTGGTCAGAAAGGACTGCGTCTCAGGCCACTTCATTACATATTCATATACGTCGCTATCCTGCCCGGTGTGTGGGCGAAGCTGCTCAATATAGTGGGGATTTGGAAGAAAACGTACATCGAACACCAAATCCGCGTCAATCGGAATTCCGTATTTAAAACCAAATGAAGTAATATTCACAGATAAATTGCTGCTCTCCAGATGAGAGAATCCGGCTATAATCTTGTCCTTCAGTACAGACGGCTTCATATTGCTGGTATCAATCACTTGAGTGGCCGAGGTCTTAAGCTCCTCCAGCATCTTGCGCTCCAGTCTGATGCCATCCAGCGGCATCCCTTCCGGAGCCAGCGGGTGCCTTCGGCGGCTTTCCTTGTAACGCTGTACCAGTACGGAATCGGTGGCGTCAAGGAACAGGATTTCACACTTAATTGTAAAATGATCTTTGATATAATTGAGTGACTCTGATAGTGCCGTGAAGAACTCCCGTCCCCGTAAATCAATGACGAGCGCAACCTTGGCTATTTTCCCGTTAGACTGTTCAATAAGTTCGGCAAATTTGGGAATAAGCACCGGAGGCAGGTTATCTACACAGAAAAAACCGAGGTCCTCCAAGCTCCGTACAGCGAGTGACTTCCCCGCACCCGACATGCCTGTAATAATGATCAAATTCGCAACCGAAGTTTGTTCCTTGTCCGTCATCTGATTTCCCTCCCTCACAATCTTCTCTATATATAGATTTGAACGAATGAAGTTCAATCCATTATATTAAGTCTTTAACCAACCGACTTAGTGCAAGAACAGACCTGCCGCTCCAATCATGCCCGCATCGTTGCCAAGAATGGCCGGTACGATGTCGACACCTTCTTGAAGAGGTTCTGGTGTTAACTTGGCGTATACGCTGCGCACTTCGTTGAACAGAATATCGCCTGCCTTGGACACGCCTCCGCCAATAATAAAGCGCTGCGGGTTAAGCACGGCGCTTACTTGCGCCAGAGACTTGCCCAGGTAGAAGGCTGCACGGCTTACGATGCGAATGGCTGCCTCATCGCCGGCTTTAGCTGCATCAAAGACATCCTTGGCCATAATGTTCTCCACTTGAGCCAGAGATGTGCGATCGCCGCGCTCCACGGCGTCCTTCGCCATACGGATGACGCCTGTAGCTGAGGATACAGTCTCCAGGCAGCCGATCTTGCCGCAGCCGCACTGAATCGCTTCCAAATCAGGAACCACTGCCATATGGCCGAGTTCACCAGCCATACCTGAGAAGCCTTGATATATCGCTCCATTAATAATAATACCGCCGCCAACGCCTGTACCCAGCGTATAGCAGACACAGTTCCCTACGCCTTTGCCAGCGCCGGCCCAGGCTTCCCCAAGCGCAGCCACGTTGGCATCGTTATCTATACGGACAGGCTTGCCGAGCCGCTGCTCCAGAATGCTGCGGATATGAACATCCTTCAAACCTATATTTGGTGCCAGAATAATGATCCCGTCACGGACATTCGTAAAGCCGGCAACCCCTGCGCCAACACCCGCCAGCTGGTCCCAGTCGTACGGCGACTGTTCGAGAATAAGACGTACATACCGTTCAATATTGTTAACTACGGCGTCCGCACCTTTCTCAACTTCTGTCGGTCCTTCATACGTATGAAGAAGCTGGCCTTCCTCATTACAGATGCCGACTTTAATTGCTGTTCCGCCCAGATCGACACCAATGTAGATTTGTTCAGACATTTTACAAGCCACCTTTTTCTCTTTAAAATAGTTTGCTCCTACGTACCCACTATAAGCGAACCCTTCCCATCGGTCAAGAGAAGGGAGAGTTTCTCAAACCCCTTGTCAGCAAGGCTTTTACGGTAAATGATGCGGTATGCGAAGACCCTATTTTACCTGAAAAAGGATATGCCAAAAACGCTCCTTCTCCCGGAGGATCTACAGAGCGCTCTTTCGCATTTATGCAAATAGATGGAATGAACTAAAGCGTTCATCCCATCCATGATATCTTACAAGTTTATGACAGAATCCGTTTCTGTCCTTCAAGCGCCCGAATCGGTGCGATGTTCTGTGTGAACTCAAGTGTGCCCAGATACTGCCCGCTCTCACTTCTTACCGCAAAATAGCGGATGTAGACAAACTTGTCTTTGACCGGAATCCAGAAATCCTCAGCATCTTTGCGCCCGGCCTTGAAATCGGCCAACAATTCGTTAACGACATGTACGCTTTGCGGCGGATGGCAGTTCTGAACGGTACGGCCGATGACGGCCTTGGTCCGGGCGAAGATCCGCTCCTTGCCATGGGAGAAATAACGAACCACATCGTTCTCATCGATAAAGGTAAGATCCACTGGGAGATGGTTCATTACGGCCTCCAGCTGTTCCACAGACAGGATGCCTGTCTCAAAGCGGACGAATCCGTCCCGGGTACCCGCAGTCTCTCCTTCGGCCTCGCCAGGCTCGGCTGCACGCTCCGGCTTCCACTCCTGATCCGGTGCCGTCAGGCAGAAGCCAATCTGATCGCTTTCGCGGGCGATCTTCACCCACTCGTCCTCGGTCAGCTTCTCCAGAGCCATCGGCAGCAGGATATTCTCTTCTTTAAAAATCATTTCATTCACTTCCGAAATAATCCGCTCCAGACTCTCCACAATCTGGACATTTACAGGTTCCTCTCTATTTGCGCTCAGCATCGCCTTTGTCTCTTTGATCATAAGGCGGATACCGTCGTCTACACCCCACATCACTTTGGTTGGCCCAAAGATTCCGTACTTCTCAAGGTAAGGGAAGAGCAGATTCTCCTTCCGGCTGTAATGCTTATCGAGGTCCAGCAGCAGGCTGAGGTCTTCGAGCAGCTTGAGCGTGATTTCAGGGCTTGCCTCTTTGCGGTACCGATCCGTATGCAGCTGAAGCTTGAAATTCACCAGCCGTTCAATCTCCCGGTTCTCCAATTTGAATGTGTGTACAGGATGTCCCGGCTGTTCCTCCGGCTTCGAGGAGCGGTGGATCTCTTCTATAGAGCCTTTGAAAATAGCGGTATGCACCGAGCACAGCCGCTGAACCTCGGATACAGGAATGCCCTCCTCTTCCATGAGGGAATGTTCCATCGCGGAAATTTCCTCGACGGTTACGTCCCCTACAGCCTCAGCGAACCGGGCCTTAACCTCATCTACGCTCTTCCCCTGGTGCAGCTCCTTGATAATCTCCTTGAGCATTTCCTGCCGTTTGGACTGCCCTGCAATTTGTGTCTCCCGATTGTTAATAAGTTCGCTCACGATGATTCTCCTCCTCGTTCTATCTATCTAAGACTCAGTACAATGTTCATATTGGGGGGACGCCCGTAACTCCAGAGAATGCTTGGACTTTCGGCCGCTGTTGTCTCCAGATTTCCTGATTAATACCGTATTAACGGTTGAAATCTGGAGACAAAGGCGAGCGCTATCGCTCCTACAGTTCCAAGCTTCCCCTCCGTTACTCCTCCCTTACATGCCATCGTTTTAAGTTCATTTATCTAAGCTATAACTTCGTATCCTCTATCCTCGAATGCCTTCACGATCTCCTCAAGCGGGATCTTGCGCATCGCTGCCCCTTTGGGGATGGTCATGAATCTTCCTGCACTTTGCAGCATCCCGGGCTTGGCGATGTGCCCGAAGCCTAAGGCAACCATGATGTCTATAATCTCGGGATCTGCTGTGCACAGATCATATAAAGTCGATTGAAAGTTAACAGATTTGCTGTTCATAGAAATAACCTCCATGATGGGAAAGGCCGGGGGCGATCGTCACCGCCTTCTGGCGTTCCCTGGGTGAGAACTTTTCTCAAGTTAAAAGTACCATGCCCTGAAAGAGCCTATTGTGATTAAAATCACAAGTGACGAGAAAATTGTTACAATGTGGCCGGAGGTCCACTCGGGGATCTGGAGGCGGGCAGCGACCGAAGGTCTAAGCACTCCTCGTAGTTACGACCATACCCGGTAAGTGTGTATTTTTACCGCCTCCCTGTTAGGGTGGCTTCACTATCGTGACCGTTCTATTTCTTGCAATTTGGCAGTTCATGGTATAATGCACTCAAAATTAGGGCACGGCCGGAAAGGAAACTGAATGTGGCAATTCATATACTTTACATAGAAGATGATACGGAGATCGGAAGCTGGGTGAGCAAGGATTTGAAGGACAGGGGGTACGAGGTTCTATGGCTTAAGAGCGGAGAAGGTGCAGTCGAAGCGGCAGCTGACTGCCATCTGGTCATTCTGGATGTGATGCTGCCCGGTCTTGACGGATTTACCGTTGGACAGCGTGTGAAGAGAAACAGCCCGGAGCTGCCGATCCTTATGCTGTCGGCACGCTCCTCCATCGATGACAAGCTGCAGGGCCTGCAGTTCGCCGATGACTATCTGACCAAGCCGTTCCACCCGGATGAGCTTGCAGCACGAATTGAGGTCTTGGTGCGCCGAAGCGGCTCCCTGGGTGGAAAGCCTTTGGAGATTGGGCATTTGCGGGTATTCGAGCGGGAGAACCGGCTGGAGAGCAAGGAGACGGGCAGCGAGATAATCCTTACCGGCAAGCAGTTCCAGATCTTCATGTACTTGATTCGGCATCTGGGTCAGGTGATGACCAAGGAACAAATCTATGAAGCTGTATGGGGAGAGCCCTATCTGGATGGGGACAAGACGCTGATGGTACATATCCGTTATCTTAGGGAGAAAATCGAGCTGGACCCAGCGGCTCCGCAGATTATCGAGACGATCCGCGGAATCGGATACCGGGTGAAGGCATGAGGTTCCAAAGGTTCCCCAAATTCCGGAGCTCTCTGCTGTCCCGGTATTTAATCATTGTACTTGCGGCCCTCCTGTTCGTGCCGGTTGTGATCCCGATTAGCTTCCTGACCTCCTGGCTAGTCAATAACACCGTAATTAACGATAAGAAGCAAGAGGAGAACGGGCACATCGTTCAAAGGTCGTATCTGACCGACAACTGGCACACCGCAGCCAAGCAGCTTGCAAATGCCTCCCCGGATCAGATTGATCAGAAGCTGAGGAAGTTCAAGCAGAAGTATCCCTTCGCCTCCGTCTTCTGGGTCGATCATAGCGGTATGACGAGGCTTCAGCTGCCCCCTGGGCGCCAGCCTGCCAAATGGTCCAGTGATGACGCCATCCAGTACATGAAGGCAAACACTGGCAACAGGGATCTGTTTGCCGTTGTGGCTTTTATCGGTGACAAGCCGGGGATGAAGCAGGGCTTTATGGCCATTGAGATCCCCGAGGAATATTTTGTCCAGAATCAGATAACAACTTCGAATATTAGCCTGTTCGCCATCACGCTGCTGCTTCTGTTCGCCTTCTTCGCAGGGATGTCGTACCTGTTCTTCCGGGGAATCCGGCGGCGGCTGCTTACCCTGGAATCGGCTATGCATGCTCCGGGTGAAGATGGGCTGCCCATGAAAATCCATACCGGACGGGCCGATGAGATCGGTCTGCTTGAGCAGTCATTCAATTACATGATCGACCAGCTTGGCGACAGCCGGCGGAGAGAGCAGGAAGAGGAACGGCTGCGCAAGCGTCTGATCAGCAACATGTCCCATGATCTGAGAACCCCGCTCACCGTTATTGGCAGCCATCTCTACTCACTGAAGAAGGAGCCGCTTACGGATCAAGGGAAGCAGTCCCTTGCCTTAATGCAGGACAAGATGAGCGACCTGGACCACCTGATCGACCATCTCCTCTCCTATAACCTTCTGACCAGCGGCAAATATGCCATTCACCGGAAGCCGCAGGATGTGCTTCGGATCGTCCGGGAAAGTGCAGCGGCCTGGTATACCCTGTGGGAGAAAGAAGGTCTTTCCCCGGATATCAACCTGGAGGGGGAGCCGCTGATCTGGAATGTGGATGAGCAGGCCTTCCGGCGGGTACTGGATAACCTCTTCCAGAACATCGTCCGGCATGCGGGTTCAGGCGGTTACATAGGTCTGGATACCGAGATGCACCACGGCCATCCGGCCCTGATCATTACCGACCGCGGTCCCGGGATGCAGGCTGACAGCAGCGGCAAAGGCGCGGGGCTTGGGCTGTCCATCGTTCAGCTGCTGCTTAAGGAGATGGCTCTTGGGCTCGAGATTGAGAGCAATGGCCAAGGCACTCTGATGCGGATAAGGCCTCTAAATCCGTAGTAAATAGACTGATCTGTAACCAGGACGTGTGCAGCGCGTTCTGGTTTTGTTATTTTTTAACCTAATTTTAAACTTCGGGAGGACCGGCATTTAAACTGACAGGGCTATGCTGGTTATCGAGGTGAAGTTAGAGATGAATAATTATGTAATCAGAACGAATGGGTTAACGAAAAGCTACCGTGGACGCGCCGCCGTAGACGGCCTGAATCTTGAAATTAAAAAAGGTGAGATTTACGGATTTCTTGGCCCCAATGGAGCCGGCAAGACGACAACTATCCGCATGCTGCTCGGGCTAATCCGTCCTACGAAGGGAACGGTCGAAATTCTCGGGAAGGATCTCCAGAAGGACAAAATTAATATTTTGCGCCGGGTCGGATCCCTTGTGGAATATCCCTCCTACTACGGTCATCTGACGGCCATAGAGAATCTGGAGGCCATCCGCCGTATTCTGAATGTGCCCAAATCACGCATCGACGAAGTTCTCGAAATTGTCTCCCTGACCAAGGAAGCGAAGCGTGCGGTGAAAGGATACTCCCTGGGCATGAAGCAGCGCCTCGGCATTGCTTCCGCTCTGCTCGGTTCACCGGAGCTGCTCATTCTAGATGAACCGACGAACGGGCTGGACCCGTCCGGGATTCACGAAATCCGGGAGCTGATCAAGCGGATGCCCCAGGAGCACGGCATCACCGTTCTTGTCTCCAGCCACCTGCTTGGCGAGGTGGAGCAGATGGCGGGTACCGTGGGCATCATCCGCGAAGGCCGGATGGTGTTCCAGGACACTATCGTAAACCTGAGACAGAAGGCCGCGGGAGGCATCAACATCTCCTTGTCCGAGCCGGAATCAGCACTCTGGCTGGCCAAGGACAATGGACTTGCCGGGATGGTGCAGGACGGAAAGCTGTATTTTGACGGGATTAACGACAATCAGGTCGCCGGGCTCGTCAAGCGGCTAGTGGAGAATGGACACCTGATCTACCGGGTGGAAGAGAGGAATAAATCGCTGGAGGACATCTTCATGGAGGTTATCGGGGAGGTGAAGTCCCTATGATTGGCCGCGCCTTATCGTCGGACTTCCTCAAGATTCGCGGCAAGGGGATCTGGTTCCTGATCTTCATCGCGCCCATCGGACTTGTCGTGATGCAGGCGCTGAACTTCGGGCTGCGTTATGACTACTTGATCAAGGAGTACCGCGGGCATCTGTGGGAGGGTCTTATCTCTAATATGATGGCTTTTGTGCCTTTGGCTTTATTCATGGGAAGCACCCTCGTCAGCTCCATGCTGGCCGGAGTCGAGCACCAGCTCAGCTCCTGGAAGCAGCTGCTGGCCCTGCCCATCTCACGCACAGCCGTATTCACTTCCAAATTCGTGCTGAGCATCATTCTTATGGCCGTCGCCTGCCTGCTGCTGTCGGTCTTCACTGCTGTGCTTGGCTTATGCCTTGGATTTGGCTTTCCGCTGCCATGGTCGGACGTGGCGAAGATCGGCTTCTTTCCGTTCATCGGCTCACTGCCGCTGCTAGCGCTGCAGCTCTACCTGTCCCTAACTTACAGGAATCAGGCTCTGCCAGTTACGCTCGGGTTAGCGCTTGCGATCTGCTCCTTATTTACAGGAAGTCTGTCTGAATGGTTCCCGCTGAACTGGCCTGCGCTTGCCTACCGAGCGGACCATCAGCTGCCCTTCCTTGGCGCAGGCTTCGCGCTTGGACTGCTAATTCTGATCTTTGCCCTGCTGCATTTCAACCGAAAGGACGTGAATTAATTGAATACATTCCTTAGAGTCCTCTCGTCCGAACGGCTCAAAATGTCGAAGTCTCACCTGTGGCTGCTGGCCCTGGTCAGCCCTGCACTGGCCCTGCTCGTTGGAATTTTGACGAAGATTGAACCGGACATGCCGGCCTATCCCCTGCTTCTGTCAACCATGTGCCTGTTCCACTCCCTGCTGTTCCTGCCGATCCTGACGGGTGTATACTCTTCATTCATATGCCGGTACGAGCATGTGGGCGGCGGCTGGAAGGCTCTGCTCGCCCTGCCGGTATCCCGTACCTCTGTATTCTTCGCCAAGTTCCTGATCGTGGCAGTCATGCTGATCTTCACCCAGCTGCTGTTCCTGGGCAGCTACGTGGGCGCGGCCGTTTACCACGGTGTGAGCGAGCCCTTCCCTTGGGCGATGATCACCCGCAGCATCATCGGAGGCTGGGTGGCCTGCCTGCCGCTCGCCGCACTTCAGCTCGGCGTATCGCTGCGCTGGGTCAGCTTTGCAGCACCGCTGGTGGTCAATGTGATTTTTACCGTGCCTAACATCCTGGTTGTGAATTCGGACAAAATCCGTCCTTACTATCCCTGGGCACAGCCCATCCAGGCCATGATGCCTCCAAATACGGCAGCTTCCGGGCCGCTGGGAATGAATCTTCCCTTTGAAAGCCTGATGATTACGGTTGTGGGCAGCTTTATTCTGTTCCTTGCAGCAGGACTCGTCTATTTCAATAGGCAGGAGATTTAAGGAGGCTTTAACATGAACCTTTTATCCAGAAAATATTGGACACGGCTGATCACTCTAACCCTAACGGGTGCTTTGCTCATCACACCGGGCAGTACCTTTGCTGCTGCCCCGAAGAGTCAGACCCAGTGGTTCCAGCAAAATACCCATGAGCTCAAGTCGCTAACTTCAGAAGATTATCGGGATTTAGCCTTCTTGAAGCCGCTGCTTAAGGGCAAGACCGTCGTCAGTCTCGGCGAGAACTTCCACCGCGTAGCCGAGTACAGCAGCGCCAAGACCCGGCTCATCAAGTACCTTCACGAACAACTGGGATACGATGTGATCGCATTTGAATCGGGGATGGGTGATGCCGCCGCCGTCTACGAGAATCGCGACAAGCTCAATCCGGAGTCCATGATGGCGGCTTCTATTTTTCCCATATGGCATTCCCAGGAGGCTCTTGAGCTCTTCAAATACATCAAGGAGCAGGGGCGCGGACCGCATCCTCTCTATCTTGCCGGGTTTGATATGCAGTTCAACAGCTTTTATTTGACGCAGGTCATTGCGGAAGCCCTCGGCAGGCTGGACACGGGCAAGGCAGCGGCTTTTGCCAAGCTGGATCAGACCGCGATCACGGACCTCTACAAAGTACTGAACAGCTATGGGGATGTTAGTGGCGGTAGCCCGGCATTTACCCGCGATATCAAGAAGGTCGTAGATCAGTACGAGCCGCAGTACAAGGACTTCCTGACCTTCGTCCAGAAGAACAGACAAGCACTAACTTCGATGTACCCGGACAGCCCGCACAAAGTCGATTACTTGGTAAGATCGCTGAAAGATCGCATAAATTTTCTGAAAATGCCCCTGCAGGACGGAACAGCCGGCAGCTATTCATTTAGAGATAAGCTTATGCTGGACAATCTGGAGTGGCAGATGAAGAATGTTTTTCCTGGCAAAAAAGTCATTCTGTGGGCTCATAATGATCACCTGGCCAAGAATACTTCCCGAATCCTCGCGAAAGAGGACGGCAAATGGGTGAACAGCTTCACCAGTATAGGTGAGCTTCTTCATCAGAAGCTGAAGGATCGGCTTTACGTAGTTGGACTCTATATGAACCAAGGGGCGGCTAGCACCATTACAACGAACAAGCCTTTTACCATCAATCCCATGCCGAAAGGGAGCCTGGAGCATCTCATCATGAGCAGCGGGTACAAGAATGCGTTCGTGGATCTGTCTGTTCAGAAAAAAATGACCAAGTATAATTCCTGGATGTTCAGGCCGATTCTGGCTGCAGAAGACGGAATGACCTCCGAGATTGTGAGAGCTGGCGCCATGAAATTCATTCCGAAAGAGCAGTACGACGGGATCCTGGTAATCAACAAGGTTAAAGCGCCCACGCCTATTGATTACTCGGTAGTGAGTCTATTTAATCCATGAAGCTAATATAATAACCTTAATTCCCGTCCTAATTTTAGTGACGGGTTTTTTCGGTACATAAGATAATTGCATGTTTGAGTGATTCAAAGGCGGTTAATTATTAATATGTAAAATTATGTATATTTGATTTTTTTAGACTCGCAAGGAATTCTGAAAAACTTGAGCGTGGGTGGTTTTTTGAGAAATAAATCATTTATTTTTGAGAAGGTTTTAATTATCCTGTCACTACTTTCCGTTATAGTTGGGATTGCAGTAATACATTATGAAGTGATCGACTTTAACGGATTTGGAGTATATCTTTCCTTTTACTGGATAGCAGCACTTTTAATATCATCATTTTTGCTTGTAAGAAGCAGGAATCTGCAAACTAAAAATATTTGGGCGATTGTTTCTTTAATTTTAAACTTATTGATCTACCTTACATTCCCATTATTCTTTTAATACAAATACATGAAGAAGACCGTTCAATGGGAACGGTCTCCTTTATGTAATTTATATAATTTGAACGGACTACAAGCACAATGGCAAAGTATGCACACTTTGACTCAATAGTGAGATTACTACCCGGCCATGAATTAAACGCTATCCTCCTAAAGAGGATCCTCATGTACTTGAACAGGCTTCGTTATATCACTGTATTTCACTCCCCACTCGCAAAGCCCTTCCAGCACAGGTAATAGACTCTCCGCTTTATCTGTAAGACTGTACTCGACCTTAGGGGGAACCTGAGGATACTCGGTCCGAATCACCATCCCGTCTGCTTCCAGCTCTTTGAGCTGAGAACTCAATGTCTTATATGTAATCGTGCCGATCTGTCTCTTCAGCTCATTGAAGCGGACGGTTTGGCCTTCTGCCAAGAGGTACATGATAACCATTTTCCACTTCCCCCCAATCACAGATAGAGTGTAACCAAATGGGGTATCCTGTATGTTTTTAACTTTACCTTTAAACTCGGCCATACTCATATTCACACTATCCTTTCGGGTAGTATCTATCAAAATAGTGCGTACTACCGCTTTATTTGAGCTCAGTCTATACTAACCTTACTTTGAAGTAAAGGAGTGGCAAACATGAGTTTAGTTAAAACATACAACCACAATTTGTGGGATCACGGAATTACCCAGGGTTACAGTGTAAACGGTACAATCTACATATCCGGGCAGTTCTCCCACGATAAGGAGGGGGCGTTCGTAGGTGAAGGTGATATCGAGGCACAGACCCGGCAAGCGCTCCTCAATCTTGACCGCGTACTGGCTGAATTTAATGTAACAAAGTCGAACCTAGCTTATGTGGAGGTTTACCTAACCAACCCGCAGGAGCATTTCGAGCCCGTAGTTCGGCTGTTCAAGGAATACGCTGGAGAACACCGGCCCGCGGGAAGCCTTATCGGTGTAACCTATCTGGCGTATCCCGGGCAGCTGATTGAAGTCAGCGCTGTCGCTCATACGGACTGACCCGGCCGGTGCTCTTCGCCGCCGTAACGGGCACCCGGGCAACCTTCAATGATCAGCGGGCTAAGGTGACTATGGTTGGCGCGAGCCAGTCAGGCGGCATCCGTAAGTGAAAGGAACGCCATCTGGCGTGCTAATATGAGAAAAGAGCCCCTGTACCTTATCAAGGTACAGGGGCTCTCCACGTACATACTTTACATATCCAGTGTCTCGCTCCAGTCGTGCACCATGGCACCCTCCAGGAACTTCTCGCAGTCCATGGCCGCCATACAACCCGAGCCTGCGGCTGTGATCGCCTGGCGGTACTTCGTATCCTGGACATCTCCGCAGGCGAACACGCCTGGGATGTTGGTCTCGGTTGTACCCGGCTTCACCACAATGTAGCCATGCTCGTCAGTCTCAATCTGGCCGCCAAGGAACTTCGTATTTGGCGTGTGTCCAATGGCTACGAACACGCCATCCGCTTCTACGATTTCCTCCTGGTCAGCCTCATTATTACGAACTTTCAGCCCTTTAACGCCCTTCTCGTCCGTAACCACTTCAAGCGGGGTGCGGTTCAGCGCCCATTTCACCTTCTCATTGTCCCGGGCCCGGTCCTGCATGATCTTCGATGCGCGAAGCTCATCGCGGCGGTGTACCAGCGTAACCTCCGAGGCAAAACGGGTCAGGAAGCTCGCTTCCTCCATGGCAGAATCGCCTCCGCCGACCACGATAATCTTCTTCCCGCGGAAGAAGAAGCCGTCACAGGTTGCACAGGTGCTGACTCCGCGTCCGACATTCTCCTGTTCCCCCGGAATTCCAAGGTACCTGGCCGATGCACCGGTCGAGATGATCACGGTCTCTGCTTCAAGCGTCTCCGCCTGACCAGTAATCTTCACCTTGAAAGGGCGCTTGGAGAAATCCACTTCCTCCACCCAGCCATTTCTGAATTCGGCACCGAAGCGTTCCGCCTGCTTGCGCATGTTGTCCATAAGCTCCGGTCCTAGAATTCCTTGCGGAAATCCCGGAAAGTTCTCTACTTCGGTCGTCGTAGTGAGCTGGCCACCTGGCTCCATGCCTTCAATCACCAGCGGGCTCAGGTTGGCGCGGGCCAAATAGATAGCGGCTGTTAAGCCGGAAGGTCCGGTTCCGATCACGATTGATTTATACATTATGGATAACCTCCTTGGAATTGGTTTCTCCTGCTTCAGATAATCTTATACCCTTTTGCCTATATAGCATAAACATAAGACCTTATTCCACGTGCTGTTATTCAAAGCGTAATTAGCGTATAAGTTGAATTATTGATCTATACTTGAGGCAGCCGTGTGAAATGTTCTTCCGATCGCTGTTGTCCCCGGACTTCTTAATTAATATTTACAAGGTAGAAGTCCGGGGACAAAGGCGAACGCTTCGCTTCTACAGAATCATTTCACACTCTTACCTATGGGTGATTCTCAAGTTTAACTTATATAACCCATAATTAGATAAATTAGACCGAAGGAAAAATAACATTCATCTTCTCTTTGATGCCGCACACTTCATCCACGCGGCGCGCATACTTACTTGCTGTAGATACCGACACCCCGTAGCGGTGGGCAACCTCTTCATAAGTGATGGCCCGGCGGTGCATCTTGGCGGTCAAATATTCAAGCGCCGCAGCCCAGCCTGCTACCGTAGTGATGACCGGTGTCTTCGGATACTGGCGGGTCAGGAACTCGACCCACAGAATCTCAAGATCGTACTGCTGCAGCAGATTATATCGCTTACCCATGTTCTGCGCCGCTGTATCGATAACAGCCTGCCACCGTTCCTCCCATACCGGGAGCTCGGAGGAGATCACCTGCGGATCAGCCATTGTCGTTCCATTCTGATCACGGACAGGAATGCTCTCTTTCAGACCCAGACTTCGCAGTACGAACAGCGCAATGTTCTTCAGATACTTCTCTTCCTCAGGCTCCATCAGAAAAGCCCGGAGGGCTTCAATGACCTCCACGTCTCCAATACTGCCAAAGGCCTGAATGACCTGCAGCTTGGTTCTGGCATCCCCATGCCGGAGTGCCCAGAAGAAAGAAGAACGAATCAGCGGGTCTTCCTTCAGCCCCGTAGGGATCCCGGTGTCCTGTTTCTCCCACAGCTTGAACTGTTCTTCGAAAGGAAGATGATAATGATAGCTGACCTGGAATTGTTCTCCGTCCTCACGGAGTGCTTCCAGACGGTTCAGGTAGAAGCGGGGAATCTCGGTAGCCGGG
This sequence comes from Paenibacillus zeisoli, assembly GCF_003994465.1. Lineage (GTDB taxonomy): Bacteria > Bacillota > Bacilli > Paenibacillales > Paenibacillaceae > Fontibacillus > Fontibacillus zeisoli. The sequence goes on from NZ_RZNX01000003.1 coordinate 504,105, forward strand.
TCCAGCTTCTGTACCTGCTGCCAATACTTCCGGGCTTCCGCATAGCGACCCGTATTATATGAAGCTACCGCGGCATAATGAAACAGGCAGGGATCGAAGTTCAGATCATCGTCCTTGATCAGCCGCTTGAAATGCCCGTAAGCCGACTCATGCTCCCCAAGAATACCCATGGTGGTTGCAAGCTTGAATACATGCTCCTGATGAAAAGGCACAATGTTGCGCAGCTGGCTCGTCAGCTCAGCTAGAACCTTCTCATCCCCCTGATGCTGATAGAAGATGGCCAGATTGCACAGACCGTGCAGATTACCCGGTTCGCGCTCCAGAACATCATCGATCGTGCCTTGGGCTTTATTAAATAATCCCAGATAGTAGTAAGCCAGAGCGAGATTGTTGCGCGCAGCCAGGAAGTCAGGATTCTTGCTTAGAATCTCTTCCAGGAGCTTTACTGCCTGGGTGAACTTGCCCTCTTCCAGCAGGGCGCGCGCACTTTCGTGCTCAACCATGCCCTCCCGTGATTTAATGGAACTCAGCTTCATTGGCCGTTCCAGTTCATAATGCAGCAGCTCCATCATCTCTTCTGCCTCAGTCAGGAACTGACCGCTGACATCCTGCTCTAAATATGTGACAAGCGCTTCTTCAGCCGCTTCGAACTGCTCCATATTGGCGTAATTGTTCGCCAGATAGAAATAACATTCCGTCATGGACGGATCGACCTTCTCCAGAATCGAAGAAAGAACGGCATTCGAGCCCTCATAATCGCCCATTTCGGATAATATACCCGCCATATTGCAATGATTCACCGGATTCTCCGGTTCATATTCGACAGCCTTGCGAAAATATTTCAATGCCTTGTCGTAATGATAGCGGTCCAGTGAAGAGACGGCTCTCTCAAAGAAAAAGCCCGCATCCATGCGGATGGGCACCACTTTACGGGGTACACCGCCATTATGCTGTTTTTTCTCTTTCAAGCAAGGCACCTCCTTCTAATATCCCTAAAAGTCTCTCAGGTATTATACCATAGAGAGGCCTTTCGTCCCATGGTAAAAGAAAAAGCGGGATATCTTATATCCCGCGATCCTTGAACAAGGTGGCAATGGAACCACCATCGATTATAATTTGAATGGCTTGCGACAGCATAGGCGCAACGGACAGCACTTTAAATACGTCAGCATGCATATCTGGAAGAGCAATGGAGTCGGTCACGACGACTTCCCGAATATTCGGATGCTCCAGGCGCTTCATCCCGTTGTCGGAGAACAGACCATGGCTCGCACAGATGTAGGCATCCTCCGCTCCGCGCTCCTTCAGGCCTTCCACCACATTGACAATGGTCGACCCTGTGTCGATCAGGTCCTCAATGATAATGGGAGTGTAGCCCTCGACGTCCCCGATAACATGCGTGATGACCGATTGATTATGAGCAGGTCTCTTCTTGATCATCATGGCAAAAGGAGCATCCAGACCGCTGGCCAGCTTCTCCGCCATGGAGGCCCGTCCAGCATCCGGGGAGACCACGACCGGATTCGTGATCGACTTAGACTTTAGATAGGAAGTCATAATATCCAGGGTAGTAAGGTGATCCACCGGGATATTGAAGAACCCTTGTATGGCAGGAGCATGGAGATCAATGGTCACGACACGAGTGGCTCCTGCCGTCGTCAGCACATCCGCTACCATTTTGGCCGAGATCGGTTCCCGGGGTGCGGATTTACGTTCCTGACGGGCATATCCGTAGTAAGGCATAATAATGTTGACCGTCCGGGCAGATGCCCGTTTGGCTGCATCTATCATGACCAGCAGCTCTACGAACAGCTCGTTAATCGGGTGGGACAGCGACTGTACAATGAAGACATCCGCATTACGGATGCTCTCCTCATAGTGAACATAGACCTCACCACTTTTGAAACGGGAGAGCTTAATTTTGCCTAATTGTACGCCAAGCCGCTCACAAATCTGTGCCGCCAGCATCGGATTCGATGATCCGCTAAAAATTTGCAGCCTGGTTTGCATGAGAACCTCCTCTTTAACTTTGCAGCTGTCTAGGTTGCCAGTTACGTGTATTCGCTTTCTCAATAATTATACAATAAAATGGCCGCGCTCCAAAGTCTCTTTCTGTGTAAACAGCAAAATAACCCCAGGCTGCAAAGCCTGAGGTCATATAGTAAATTCTGTCTCAAGTCGAATCCGTACTTCTATACAAAATTCCGAGTGTCGTTATTCCGTCCGAACTTGTAGCTGGCAATCAGGAAGAACAGCGCTGCGAAAGCCACTAGGAGGAGCAGGTTGAACCAGATGCTAGATAGGGCTCCGCCCGTTTGAAGCTTCTCAAACGACTCAAGCACCCAGTTCTGAGGCAGGAAGTCCGCGATCCGGCGAACCGCACTCGGCATGATCTCAAGCGGAATGAAGCAGCCGGAGAGCAGACAGCTAGGAGTCACAATGAAATTCTGAAGCGCACCCGCCGAGGCACTGTTCTTGGAGAAGGCTACGACAACCAGTGAGATTCCCACCGAGGTCAGGGAGAACAGGCCCAGAACGAACAACATCGGTCCCATACTCATACCAGTACTCAGCTTAAATACATACTTAAGGAAGAATAACGCTATGACGATCTGGGACAGCATCACGCACAGATTCACCAGAATATTCGAGAGTACATAAGTTTTTGAGCTAATGGGGGAAGACAGGATCCGGAAATAGGTCCGATTCTCGCGGTTGATCAGAATAAGTTCCGATAAATTGACCGCTGAGGTCATCATGAACATAATCAGGAATCCAATCGATTGATAAGACATTCGCTTGGTACTAGAAGTATCCTGAACTGTGCTCACCGTCAGTTTGAATTCTTTGGACTGAAATGCGCCATACAGCTGGTCGAATTTCCCGGAATCCGTGCCCGCTATTCTGCTGATCGAAGAAATATTATCGATATACTGATTCAGCATCGCTTTGATATAGGCCGTGACCGTGGCTCCTTTAACTGACTGGATGGTGATATGATCCGGATTGCCGCCGCGTATACTTTGCGAATAACCGGAGCCGAGAATAATCCCTGTATCCAGATTGCTGGCGGCAAGCTCGCTTCGCAGCTCATTTTCGCTCATCTGCACCAGCTTGATATTCTTCAGCCCCTGTACCATTTGAACCGTATCGGCTGCAATACGCTGCCCGCTGTCTTGATTAACAATCCCTACCCGAAGCACACTCTGCCCGGATCCTCCGTAGAGCACGGTCGAGACCAGAATCCCCGCGATAGGAAGCCCGAAGAACAACAGCCAACTCGACCGTTTGCGGAACGTTCTTTTCAAAGTGCTTAGCATCAGCCAGACAATATCTCTCCACATCCTACAATCCCTCCTTACGCCGCATAAATACCGCTGATACGGCCAGCAGTAGAACTGCCAAGCCGAGATTAAGACTGATGGCTGGCCATGCAGCCGAGAAGACCGAACTCTGGCCGTAGATCAATTCGGTCAAAGCATGATTAGCCCACCGGATAGGGGACGCGAGGACAATGTAATTTGCCATATCGGTACCCGATACGCTGACAGGGAAGTAAGCACCCCCGAAGAAGGAGGCCAGCTGTACGAACAACAGGAGAATCCCGGTCGAAGCCTTTCCTTTGAACAAGTAGCTCACCCCGAGGCCCAGACTGACGGACATAACCACTTCGGATAACAAGATGAGCAGCGCGATGCCAAGGTGCTCTCCCCAGTAAGCTCCGAAGGCGAATTTACTGAACAGCACCACAATAAGTACACATAAAAAGTTCTGCACAATGCTTCCCAGTACCTTACCCGCGAACAGCTCACTTCGCCGCACGGGAGTGGCGACCAGACGCGGAGCCGTGCCCTGCACAATCTCACTTCGGATCAACCTTCCGGCCGACATCGCTCCCCATAGCCCGATCATGACCGACATTGCCACCGCATAGTAATCCATGGAACCCGGCTGCCGGTTCGCATTCACGGAGGTCTCTTTGATGTAACTTCCATTAGCGGAAGCACTAGGGACGAACAGCTGACTGACCTTGGCCGGCTCAACTTTGGCCACCGCAGAGACCGCATTATATTTATCGGTAAAGGCCTTGAGCATGCCTTCAATCACATTGCCCTCTATAGCACTCTGGTTGTTACCGTAGAGCGATATTCCTGAATCGGTAAGCTCCATATACCCGTCATACCTGTTCTGCCGAATTTCCTCCAGCCCATTCACACCCTTTTTGATAGTCTCAAAATGGATGTCCGACTTCTTCAGCTCTGCCGTAAAGGACGTGAATGCATCTGCCAAGGGCCCACCGTGGCTGGTGTCTTTGACGAGCACCTTCATCTCACCCAGCTTCACATTACTGCTGAAGGCATTGGTAAGGGCCAGCCCCAGAATCAGCATCAGCACAATGGGAAAAGCCAGCATAAACAGCAGGGTGCGTCTATCCCGGAAATCATGCTTGATCTCCTTAACCGCAATGCTCACTATATTATTCATACGATTACCTCAGCCTCCTCTCCACGCTATTAATCCCGCAGGTTACGCCCGGTCAAAGTCAGGAACACGGTCTCCAGATTCGGCTCCTGCTCTTCAACCGAACGAATCTCTGCCCCGCTTGCAATCAGTTCCTTCAGAATCCGGTTCAAATTGTCTACGGCCGCATCACTATGAATTCGGATGACAGGCTCCATTTCATCCAGACGGACGGTACGTACACCGGGAATTAACCTGAGCTGATCGGCCGGTACATCGGTTAGCGACTTCACCTCAATACGGATATCCTTCATGTCTGTAATGGTAGCGGTAAGCTGTTCCTTGGTTCCCTCGGCGATGATTTTCCCATGATCCACAATAGCTATGCGTGAGCAGATTTCTTCTACTTCCTCCATATAGTGACTGGTATATATAATCGTGCAGCCATCTTCATTAAGCTTACGGACGGAGTTCAGGATGTAGTTGCGGGATTGGGGATCGATCCCCACCGTAGGTTCATCCATGATGATCAGCTTGGGCTTATGTGCCAGAGCACAGGCAATATTAAGACGCCGCTTCATACCGCCCGAGAAATCCCTAGGGTAGCTCTTGGCCTTATCGGCAAGGCCTACGAACTGCAGCGCTTCTTCCGTCCTATCCTTTAGCTCTGTCCCTCTAAGTCCATACAACCCGGCAAAGAAGCTTACATTCTCATAGGAGGTCATATCCTCGTAGATCGCCAGATCCTGCGGGACCATCCCCAGATTCATCTTGGCAAACCGGCTTTGCTTCGCAATGTCCCGATCCAGTATGAGGATCTCTCCGCTTGAGGGACGCAGCAGCGAGGCAATCATATTAATTGTTGTGCTTTTACCTGCTCCATTTGCACCCAGAAAGCCAAAGATCTCTCCCTCCCTGATACTCAGGGAGATATTATCCACGGCGATGAAATTGCCAAACTTCTTGGTAAGTCCACGAATATCCAATACGTTCATTCCCGTTCACTCCTTAGCATTTGAAGGTGTCTCTTCTTGTTCTTCCTGGTTCTATCATAAAGAAAAAGGATGCCCCTATGTCAGTGCATAAGTTCATCCTTTAGATATGAGAAATTTCATGTTTATAGAAGTTGGATTGGACCAGCCTGGGCATGAGAATTCTCATGTGCCTAAAATCTCATGAAGCAGGACCTGTCTGTTCAAAAGGCAGCAGCGTGGTTACACTGAAGCCGTTGGTGCCATCGGCAATGACCGTTCCCTGAACGGCGGCGGTGCGCTCCTCCATCCCGATCAACCCCAGTCCTTTCACAATCTTCAGGTTGCCTCGTCCATTGTCCGAGACTACCACCTTAATCAGCCGGTTCAGGACCCGGATCTCCACATGTATCGCCGTGGCCTGAGCATATTTGGCTGTATTGGTAAGCGCCTCCGTGACGTTGCCTTGTATTATCCGCCATTGCAGCGGGGTAATCACTTCCATATTCCCCTCATGCACCAAGGTAATATGGAGGTCCGAACGGCTGCTAAAGCTCTCAACCGCAGTCTTAAGCCTGCTGAATCCCAGCTGCTCGGTGGGCGGCTTTATGTTTTTGAGGGTAAGCCGGATCTCTTCAATCCCTTCCGACGATATTCCAATCGCATTCTGAATCAGCTCCTCTGCCTTGTCCGGATCGCTGCGGATCAGCCGTTTGGCGGCTTCCATCTGAATTAGCGCCCCCGTCATGGCATGTCCAATCCCATCATGAATCGTCTGCGAGAGCCGATTCCGCTCCTCCAGCTTGGTCGTATACTCTGCGGTACGGAGGAATTCCTGATTCTCGCTAAGCATCCTGGCCAGGCGCTGCCGATCCGTCCGCTGCAGCTCAGCCTGATCGTCAAGCTGGTTCACCAGATTCATATAATAACGGATGCGTATAAAGCCAAACCAGCCCAGCACAGCTATGAACAAATATAGCCCTATAACGACGTATTCCCTCAAGAATATAGCCGGGATCAGGACTAGAGGGAGCACGAAGATATTCCGACGTACATAGAACGAAGCCAGTTCAAATACGCTAAAAGGAAGCAGCAGCAGAAAATGCACATCCGCATGCACCGAGCACCAGACTATACCCGCAAGGATTACCGGAATAATCCCCTGCTTAAACCGTCTGTTCCTGACCGTATGCAGCAGCAGATTCATAGACAGGTACAGCAGGAAATAGAGAATGAGCCAGAGTGAAGGGGCCGGGTCCCCGAAATACGATACGTAGATAACAAAGAACAGGACGATCGTCTTGTTGCCGACGGTCCATTGCTCCATCATGAATCACAACCTTCCCGGCCTAGCGGACCCTGCCCGTCAAGTAATAGATTGCAATTTGGGTTCGATGCTCAAGCCCGGTTTTGTTCAGAATCGAGGTAATATAATTCGCCGTTGTCCCCTCGGAGATGAACAGCTCTTTGGATATCTCCTTATTCGACAGTCCCTCGGCTACCTTGGACATCACATCAAGCTCTCGATCCGTAAAAGGACTGCGGTCGAACGGCAGCCCGCCGCCTGCGTGAGCAGCTGAACCTGCTTCAGCCGCGCGAGATGGCGATGCTTGTGCCGCCGTCGTGGAACTCCTGCCGCTTAAGGGCGCCCCTCCCGTCTGGATAACCCCGGCAGCCGCTTCTGCCTGAGGGCCCTCAGCGGCCCGCGCCTCCGTCTCGGGAACCCCAGTGGTCCCCGCTCCCGTCTGGGGAACTCCCGTGGCCTGTGCTCCCGGCCGCAGCAGCTCCATTGAAGACTTCAGCTTGTCGAGGATTACATCCTGCAGCACATTATGGCCGCAGTGTACGCTCTTGATCGCATCCCGAATCCGTTCGGGATCATTATTCTTAAGCAAATAACCTTTCGCACCATAGCGAATGGCATCCAGTATGTATTCATCATCATCAAATGTCGTCAAGATCAGCGGACGCGTCTTTGTCCCCTCAGTCAGCAGGCGTGTAGCCTCGACCCCATTCATATTCGGCATCCGGACATCCAGCAGCGCAATATCAACCTCATGAGCTTTGCAGTAGTCGACGGCTTCCTGACCATCTCCTACGGTGGCAACAACTTCAAAGTCACCGAACGTAGTCAGAATAATCCGCATGCCCTCCCGGATAAACGAATTATCATCCGCAATCAGCACCTTGATCTTCACTATGGATCCACTCCCTTGTGGGATTATTTTACATGATTATAGGTGGATATTGGAAGAAGGACTTTGCTGCCGGGTTACGTTCCAGTCCTATATCCAGAAATAGCGAAATGGTGTATTTTGAATTAAAATAACAACAGCAGCATAGCGTTAATTTCTTAAGGAGGGGTCATTTATGAACGGATATCTGCTTAGTGCTTCAATTATAGCCTTTGTCGTTGGGCTCGTTCACACGGTATTAGGTGAGGTTCTAATTTTCCGCAAACTAAGGCAGGGTAGATTAATACCGACAAACGGAGGGAGCCTGTTAAGCGAATCTAACGTGCGCATCCTGTGGGCCAGCTGGCATGCGCTGACGGCTTTCGGATGGGCCATAGCTTTTATCCTATTCTGGCTTTCAAAGATGACCTTATCTGAAGCAGGAGGTACATATACCGTTCTTGAACACACCATTGCAGCCTCTATGCTCGTAAGCGCGGTTTTGGTCTTGATCGGCACAAAGGGGAAGCATCCCGGATGGATTGGCTTATCCATCGTATCTGTTCTTGTGTGGATGGGGACTTCGGTATAGCGCTCCTACTCGAAATATTTGATGAAATTTTTCTGATCTTTAGTGAAAATAAAGCCACGGCGTTCGTAAAACCTATGAGCCTGAATTCGGCTGGGATGGGATAACAACTTGATTCCAGAATATCGATTATGGCAAGCCCACTGCTCCAGATGCTCCATCAGCATACCGCCTATTCCTTGATTCCTATTCTTCTCTCTAACCACAAATCCCAGGACGTTCACCAAGGGTTCTGCAAAAAGTAATTCATATGGGCTGCCATGAATATACCCGATCACTTCATTCTTCTCTTCACATACAAAGATGATATCTTTTGTATTCTTTATAATTTTTTCAATCTTTTCTTTTACTTTCTCTTCAGAAAAGGCAGCGAGATTGGGATTAAAGATTTGGTTCAACTCATAAATATCATGACGATCGGCTACCCTGATCTCCCTAATTGTTCTTCCTGACATGGCTCAAGACCTCAATTCCTTCCTTGTAAACATCCGAATTCGTTCCTTCCTATCGCAAAAAAGCCGCATCTGGCGTGAAACCCCCTGTTCTGTTCCAGGTGTCTCCTTTTCTCCAGTGCGGCGTCATACCATTAACCTTGGATTATTCTAACTCCAGCGGAATCATCGTTCTGCGGCGGCCCTCAAAGGTCGCCAGTTCACGGAATCCAACTTCATACAGCGTTCTGCGGGCCTGATCCAGATTCTCGCTCAGCTTCTTCGGATCATGGGCATCCGAGCCCACGGTCAGCGGAATACCCAGCTCATAGGCGCGCTGCAGCATGCGGCGGCTGGGAAACATCTCGGCGCAGGCTTTAGCCAGCCCGGATGCGTTAAGCTCCATAGCCACGCCGGATTCACGAACGGCCTCAAGCGCGGCATTTTCCAGCTGAATAACCTCACCCGCAAGCTCCGGTGCCGGCTTATAGTCGAAGCGCTTGATCACATCCAGATGCCCCATAATGTCGTAGAAGCCAGTTCGTGCGGCTTTCTGAACAGCATCATAGTACTGTCTGTATACGGACAGGATGTCCTTGCCTTCCCAGTTGTGGGTCTGACGGAAGTCCGAAATATCCCATTCCCCGAGAAAATGAACCGAGCCGATCACATAATCCCACGGGTAGGCACGCACAATCCGCTCAATCTCGGTTTCCCAGCCCTCGATATAGTCGCCTTCCAGGCCGACACGCACCTCGATTTGTCCACGGTACTTCTCCTTAAGCAGGAAGCATTCCTCCACATAACGGGGAAGCTCCTCCATAGCCATGGCCATCTCAGGATAATATTCTGCAGGATTCACATGAAGCAGCGGCATATGATCGGATAGCCCAATATGGGACAAGCCAATCTCAATGCCCCGCTGTACGTACTCCTCAAGCTCGCCCACGGCATGTCCGCAGCGGACATGGTGGGTATGGTAATCGATCAGCATGGCGCGTTCCCTCCGCCCCTAGTCGCGGCGTGGACGCTCGTGACGGCGATCCAGCTCGCTCATGATATCGTCCAGCGGAAGGTTCCGCTCCCGCAGCAGCACGAGCAGATGATAGATCAGATCGCTGACTTCAAGACGAAGCTCATCATTATCGCCGTTCTTGGCGGCAATGATAGCTTCGGCGGTCTCTTCGCCGACTTTTTTCAGAATCTTGTCGATGCCCTTCTCGAACAAATACGTAGTATAGGCGCCTTCCGGGCGCTCCTCATAACGTTCCTTGATAATCTGCTCCAATTCACCAAGCACTTCGAACCGGCTGGTGGAAGAAGCAGCTGCCGATACAGCGCCCTCGCTTTGGACAGCAGCCGCTGAACGGTAGAAGCAGTTGTCCTCGCCAGTATGGCAAGCCGGTCCGCTGCGCTTCACTAGAACCAACAGCGTGTCTCCGTCACAATCATAGCGAAGGTCTGTAATACGCTGGGTATTGCCTGACGTTGCGCCTTTGTGCCACAGTTCCTCGCGGGAGCGGCTCCAGAACCAGGTATCTCCGGTGACAATGGACTTCTGCAAGGATTCGCTGTTCATATACGCAACCATCAGCACGTCTTTGCTGTCAGCATCCTGTACTACAGCAGGTACGAGGCCATGGGCGTCCCATTTAATAATTTCCTGCAGCTTCGCAAGAGGAAGCCGCTGCTCTAAAGATTGACTCATCGTATTTCCACCCCTCTGGCTTTCAAATCCTTTTTCAAATCCGGCACAGCAATTTCCTTATAGTGAAAAATCGTAGCCGCAAGCGCAGCATCCGCCTGTCCCTCTGTAAAAACATCATAGAAATGCTCTTTGTTCCCGGCTCCGCCCGAGGCGATCACCGGAATTCCGACCAAGCTGCTTACCGCCTTGGTGAGCGGAAGGTCGAATCCATCCTTCGTGCCATCCGCATCCATACTGGTCAGCAGAATCTCGCCTGCGCCGCGGGTTTCGGCTTCCTTTACCCACGCAAGAGCCCGGATGCCGGTCGGCTTGCGCCCGCCATGCGTATATACTTCCCACTCTCCCCAAGCCTCGTTGTATTTGGCGTCTACTGCCACAACAATACACTGGGAACCGAAGCGCCGCGCTCCCTCCGAGATAAGCTCAGGATTCACAATCGCCGCCGTATTAATGCCAATCTTGTCCGCACCTGCGCGCAGGAGACGCTTCATGTCATCCACATGGGAGATACCGCCGCCCACCGTGAACGGAATCGAGATCTCACCCGCGGTCTGCCGGACGACCTCAATCATCGTGGCACGGCCTTCATTGGAAGCGGAAATGTCCAGAAACACAAGCTCATCGGCTCCCTCACGGTCATATAGCGCCGCGAGTTCTACCGGATCTCCAGCATCGCGGAGATTTACAAAATTAACGCCCTTCACTACCCGCCCGTCCTTCACGTCCAGACAAGGAATAATCCGCTTTGTAAGCATTACTTCTCTTCCTTTCCTCTGAAGCCTCGTAGGACAGGCTCCTTAGGTATCATCATATATATATAGTTAAGCTTTCAGTGCCTGAATGGCCTTAGCCAGATCCACGCTGCCCGTGTACAAGGCCTTGCCCACAATCGCTCCGCCCACGCCCTGGCCAGCATGTGCAGCCAGCTTAATCAGGTCTTCCTGAACGGTGACTCCGCCCGATGCAATGACCGTCTTGCCGGATGCCTCAGCCAGCGCACGAATCGCTTCAACATTCGGCCCCTGCATCATGCCATCACGCGAGATATCGGTGAAAATGAACGTCTCCGCGCCCTTCGCAGCCAGTTCCTTCGCGAGCACCTCGGCCTGAACCTCAGAGGTCTCAAGCCAGCCGCGGGTAGCGACCAAGCCATTACGCGCATCAATACCGATGGCAACCTTATCGCCATATTGTCCGAGGACGCTTTCTGTGAACTCACGGTCTTCAATCGCCGCAGTTCCAATAATCAGACGGCTGACGCCAAGACCAAGCAGACGCTCCACGTCACTGACCGTCCGAATACCGCCGCCTACCTGAACGGGCACCTGCACACTGCGCGCAATCTCGCCAATCAGCGCATCATTAACCGGGTGTCCAGCCTTTGCCCCATCAAGGTCCACCAGATGGATGAACTCGCCGCCTTGAGCCTCCCAAGACTTGGCAACCTCCACCGGATTGTCGTTATAGATCGTTTCGCGGGCATAATCCCCCTGCACCAGACGTACACACTTGCCATCCCGGATATCAATCGCCGGATAAATGATAAAAGAAGACATCCATTCTCCCCCTGCTCTATATAGTTAACCATCGGCCTTAATTCAGTAAAAGAAAAGCACCTCGCGGTGCACTAAAAAAGAGTCCTTTGAGTCACTTTAAGCACAAAACATATTTGGCTCCTGCTCATTCTCAGACTCTACTGCAAGTAGTTATAAGACTGTACTCCCCAATGAATTACAGCCTATCAATCCGTAAACAATCCGTAAATCCTGGATCTTAAGCAGCAAGCCCGCTCGCAGGCGGCCGAGCTGCTTCACTTCCATTCACGGGAGCCCCTAAGCGGTAGCTCCTGTCAGGATTACAGCGGCCAAGCCGCTTCATACCGCACTATGCTGCTCCCTGCTGCTCCCTGCTGCTCCTTGTAGCTCCTTGTAGCTCCCCGCCCTGCATGCTGCTCTACACAGTTCCATGCACGATTTAGGCTCGCTTTGCTCCCTCGGCCAGCTCCATGAAATTGCGGAGCAGCGACATGCCCATCTCCCCGCTCTTCTCCGGGTGGAACTGCATGCCGTATACATTCCCGCGACCCACAATCGCAGTCACCGGCTGCCCATAGTCCGTCACCGCAAGCAGATCCTCCTTGCGTGCCGGGAGGACATGATAAGAGTGCACGAAATAGACGTGCCCCTCTTCCAGTCCCTCAAAAATCGGGCTCGAGGCATTCGTATACTCGAGCTTGTTCCAGCCCATATGCGGCACTTTATAACTGCCGCCTTCGAACCGGACTACCCGGCCCGGCAGAATGCCAAGGCCCTGGTGATCGCCGTGCTCCTCGCTCGTGTCGAAGAGGAGCTGCATACCGAGGCAGATGCCGAGCAGCGGCTTACCGCTGGCAGCGGCCTCGCGCACCACAACATCCAGCCCGCTCTCGTGAAGATGGTCCATCGCATCGCCGAAGGCGCCTACGCCCGGCAGCAGCACGCCGCTGGCGTTCAGGATGACCGAAGGGTCCCCGGTAACCACCGCATCAAAACCAAGGCGTTCACAGGCTTTGCTCACACTGTGCAGATTGCCCATTCCATAATCGACAATAGCGATGGTCACGGGTTACAGCACCCCTTTCGTTGACGGTACGCCCGTCACACGTGGGTCCAGACTGGTCGCTTCGTCCAGCGCACGCCCGAGCGCCTTGAACACCGCTTCAATCATATGGTGCGTGTTCTGTCCGTAGTGGACAATCACATGCAGCGTAATCCGGGCCTCCAGTGCCAGCTTCCACAGGAACTCCTGCACCAGTTCCACGCTGAAGCTGCCTACCTGTGCCGAAGGATACTGCGCACGGTATTCGAAATGCGGACGGTTGCTGATATCTATAATAACTTGTGCTAGTGCTTCGTCCATCGGAACGAACACGCTGGCATAACGCTTGATGCCTTTCTTGTCGCCCAAGGCTTCACGAATCGTATGACCCAGACAGATCCCGATGTCTTCCACCGTATGGTGATCGTCAATCTCGATATCGCCCTTTGCATCGACCACGAGATCGAATTGTCCGTGCTTCGTGAATAGATCCAGCATGTGGTTCAGGAACGGCACATCCGTCTCTAGGCGTGAATCCCCGGTTCCATCCACATTAAAATTAAGTTTAATATCAGTCTCATTCGTCTTCCGGCTAATGCTCGCCTGGCGTGCACCATTAGCCCCGTTAGCTGTTGTCATCGTCTATTCGCCTGCCTTTCTATCTGCCTTGGCTTCCTGCTGAAGCCGAATTTCAATTGCCCGGGCATGGCCTTCGAGCCCTTCCCGTCTTGCAAGCTCCATAATGGTCTCACCGTTCTCTAGGAGTGCCTGCTTGCTATAGTAAATCATGCTGGATTTCTTAATGAAGTCATCCACATCCACCGGCGAGGAGAATCTCGCTGTGCCGTTGGTCGGGATAATATGATTTGGTCCTGCAAAATAATCCCCTACCGGCTCCGAGCTGTACGGGCCGAGGAAGATGGCCCCAGCATTCTCCACCAAGCCGAGGTAAGCCATCGGCTCCTCGATCATCAGCTCCAAATGCTCTGGAGCGAGTCGGTTAATCACCTGGATTCCTTCTTGAATGGAATCCACCACCAAGATCACGCCATAGCTGTCAATGGAAGCCGCGGCAATCTCCCGCCGCGGCAGCTCCGCCAGCTGGCGCTGCACTTCAGCTGCGCACGCCTTCGCAAAGTCCGCCGAAGTCGTCACGAGAATGGCCGAGGCCATCTCGTCATGCTCGGCTTGGGACAGCAGGTCGGCGGCCACATAGGCCGCGTTCGCGCTGTCATCGGCCAGCACGGCGATCTCGCTCGGTCCGGCGATGCTGTCGATATCGACAGCGCCGTACACCTCGCGCTTCGCCAGCGCGACGAAGATGTTGCCTGGGCCGCAGATCTTGTCTACCGGCTCGATCGTATCGGTGCCGTACGCCAAGGCTGCGATCGCCTGGGCTCCGCCGACCCGGTAGATCTCGCTTACGCCGGCTTCCGCAGCGGCGACGAGAATATACGGGTCAATGCCTGCTTTACCGCCGGTAGCCGGCGGCGTAACCATCACGATCTCCGGCACGCCAGCAACCTGGGCAGGGATGACATTCATGAGTACCGAGGAAGGGTAAGCTGCCTTACCGCCAGGGACATACACACCCACACGCTTCAGCGGGCGGATAATTTGACCCAGGATGCTGCCATCCGGCTGCAGATCCATCCAGGAGTTCCGCTTCTCCTTCTGATGGAACGCGCGAATGTTCGCCGCTGCAGCGGCTATAGCCTCAACGAAGGAAGGCTCCACCTTCTCGTAAGCGGCCTTCAGTTCTTCCTGCGTAACTCTAAGTTCCGCAGCCTTAAGCTTCATGCCGTCAAAACGCTCGGTGTAACGCAGCAGCGCGGTATCGCCCTCTTTTTTGATATCAGATACAATTTGCTTCACGGCTTCGTTCTGCTCAGGTGAACCGTACTCTACCTCACGCCGCAGATCAAATTCCTGTGCCGGTAATATTCTCATCAGCTACTCCTCCTCGTTACTCCTCGCCTTGGAACCTACACACCAATAACCTTTTGCAGGGCATCGCACACCTGCTGAATTTCAGCATTCTTCATCCGGTAGCTAACCCGGTTCGCCACAAGGCGGCTGGTGATCTCGAAGATACTCTCCATCTCCACAAGTCCGTTCTCCCGTAGCGTCTGTCCGGTCTCCACCATGTCCACAATCCGATCCGCTAGTCCGATCAAAGGCGCCAGCTCGATGGAACCGTTCAGCTTGATGACTTCCACCTGCTGACCCTGCTCCCTGAAATATTGGGATGCCACATTCGGATACTTGGTTGCTACGCGCTGCTGAATGCCTGGCTTCCAATCCGGAAGGGCAATGACCGACATCCGGCAGCGGGCAATCCCGAGATCCAGCAGCTCATACACATCCCGCTTCTCTTCCATAAGCACGTCCTTGCCGACGATTCCAATGTCGGCTACGCCATACTCGACATAAGTCGGTACATCGACCGGCTTGGCCAGGATGAACTCCATACCTACCTCCGGTAGAGGGATAACCAGCTTGCGTGTATCATCCACGTCCAGCGGGATGTTCAAGCCCGCTTCCCGGAATAATGCAGATGCTTTTTTATAAATACGGCCTTTCGGCATCGCTACTTTTATAATTTCAGCCAATTGAGATCAGCCCGCCTCTCTCCAACAATCCTAACCTTTTGTTATTTAACAAAACTTACGACATCCGCGTACTTCCCGGCAGTCTCTTCTACCGTGCGTAATTCGCCTTCCGCATTAACATGCTGCGTTACCACAACCTTGCCTTCACGGCGCAGACGCGCAGCTTCTTGAAGTGCTGACTTCCTTCCCTGCGCATTATACTGCACCAGGACAGGCAGCTTCTGCACAGCTTTGATGCCGTCTACCCCGTCAAGAATCCGGTTCGTCTTAAGCGCAAAACCTGTTGCAGGCACTGGACGACCAAACTGCTGAAGCAGATTGTTATAACGTCCGCCGCTGCATACCGGGAACCCAAGCTCGGCTGCATATCCTTCGAAAATTAGGCCTGTGTAGTAAGAGAAGTCCCCGATCATCGTTAGATCGATCAGGACATGCTCGGCCACGCCGTAATCCTCCAGGGCTTCCCATACCTTGCACAGATGGTCGATGGAGTCTTGTGCCAGCTGACTTTGACTGAGTCCGCGGGCCTCGCTGCACACTTCTTTGCCGCCGCGAAGACGGAGTATGCCTTTCAGTTCTTCCTTCTGGGCTTCAGAGACATTAAGCTTCGTCAAAGCCTCACGATAGCCGACGTAATCCCGCCGAAGAAGCCCTTGCTTCAGTCCCTCGCGGGCTTCTTCATCCCCGGGCACTGCTTCTTCCAGCAGCCCATTCAGGAAGCCAACATGTCCGAGCGCAATCTTAAAGGTGGATACGCCAGCCGCCTGCAGGGAAGCTACCGCAAGAGCAACTACCTCGGCATCCGCCTCGGGCGAATCATCACCCACAAGCTCTACACCAGTCTGGAAGAATTCCGACTCCCGGCCGGCCTCTTCTTCAATCGCCCGGTATACGTTCGCATGATAGGACAGGCGAATCGGCAGCGGCTCTTCCTTCAATAAAGAAGACACCACACGTGCAATCGGAGCTGTCATATCGGAACGAAGCACCATGGTCGTTCCCCGGTTATTCAGCAGCTTGAACAGCTTCTGATCCGATGTGGAGCTAGCCACACCTACCGTATCGTAATATTCCATAGTAGGAGTCATAATCTGACGATATCCCCAGCCTGACATGCAGTCTAGTACACTGCGCTCAATAGCACGAAGACGCTCTACCGCATACGGCAGATAGTCGCGGACGCCGGCTGGTTTTTCAAACCCTTTCGGTTTAGACAACCCGTTCACCTCATATCAGCTTTCTTAATGTATACTTTATCATGGTACAGTGCTACCATGCTACCAAATTAAAGAATATGGGATAGTTTATCATACTTCAATTATAGCGTCAATGCAGTACTCGTCCCCAGAAGTTCCCTTTTGAGTATACCGATAAAGCGCTTTGCTTAGCAATTGGCCGTGTTTCTATTTGCTATTATTTTTCAAAAAAAAACGATTTGGTCTGCTCGCACGTCATATCTATGTGGCTAATTGAGAAGGGGGCCTTAAGATGCAGGAGAGACAGTGGGCCGCTGATGCATGCAAGGGGGACGAGATCGCATTTCACGAACTCATCAACAGTCAGAAGAGGAAGTTATATGGCATAGCTTACAGCTATTTGCGTAATGAAGCAGATGCCCTTGAGGTGTTACAAGAGACGGTATGCCGTGCTTGGATGAAATGCGGTAAATTAAAAGATCCAGATACCTTCATACCTTGGCTGTATCGAATTCTCATGAACTGTTGTGTCGATGAGCTGAGACGACGAAGAAGAGTAGACGTAATCTCCCAGGAACCTCAGCAGGGCACCATAGAGATGGTCGATGTAAATAAGCTGGATATCGAGAGGGTACTGAACCGGATGAAGCCAAAGTATCGCCATGCCCTGATGTTGAAATATTACCAGGATATGACTGTACCGGAAATAGCAAGGATACTGGAGAAACCTGAAGGCACCATTAAGACTTGGATTCACCAAGGCTTGAAGCAGCTTCGGGGTCAGATTGAACAAGGAGGGGGATGGGATCATGAATAGACGCGAAGAGCAGCGATTAATCGACTACTTCCAATCCAGTCACATAGCTGAGCAATCCATAGAAGATACTCTTCTGGACAAGGCGGTTGTACAAGGCATTCAAATGGGCAGCCGGAAGCGCCGCAGCTTCATGTTCAGATACCGCGCTGGAATTATGGCAGGAACGCTTGCCTTGTGTATCGGCCTGTTTATACTCATGTGGCCCCGCATCCATGTTGGCCCTTCGCCTGCTGCCGACAAGGTTAACTTCACCGCCCCCGACTATGTCAAGTCCCAGATCAGTCACAATTCAGCCTGGCTGGAGGCTGCCAATCACGGACTATACCAGCCTATTAATCAGACACGAGAGCAAGGTGGTTATAGGGTTACGGTCGATGGGGTTCTTGCCGACAAGCGGACGATGATCTTCTTTTATACCGCGGAGAATATGGACGGAAGCTCCACTCCAGCAGTGAATAATACTAAATTTCTAGGCACGGACGGCAAGAGTGTTTCCGCATCGGTTGAATCTGACTCTTTCTCACAATTAAGTAATAAGAAGGTCGTCCAAAATCGTTACATCCTTAACTTCTATGGTAACGATACTACACCGGATAAATTTACTTTTACCGGTAATTGGGGACCTGGGCAGGCATCCGATGCCAAGAGACAGAAGTTCGAGATCCCTGTGAAGCTTGACCGAAGCAAATTCATAAACCTGGAGAAGCACATCCCAGTACATCAGGATATGATGATCCATGGTCTCAAGGCAACCTTGGATGATGCCACGCTTTATCCATTGTCTACTGAGCTTGGCTTCAGCTATGACAAGAAGAACAGCCGCAAAATCCAGCAGTTCATCAAGCCCAGACTTACTCTGAAGCTGCAAGACCAGGCTGTGGAGTCGGCCTTCCGAGGCTCGTCTCTCACAGAGAATGAGCCGAATCGGATGTATTTTAACAGCTTGTATTATACAGATTTCTCAAGCCTGCAGTTCCGATCAGATGGCGTTGAAGAATCCCTCGGTGATCATTTAAGTATTGTAGTCGATACAAGCAAGCGGGAACTTGTTCATGCCCCCGATGACAGAGTTAGGCTGGGTAATGTCATTACCGATTCCGGTTCCACTGAGATTCAGTTTCATATCAAACGAGGCTCCAACTCTCTAAGCAGCCTTGACTTGGATTACAGTTTTACGGATGGCAAAGGCCATACTCATAAGGTTGCAACTACACGTTCGGAGAGTCGTATACTTGATCCCTATTCTTCTCATTCCAGTAATGATGATTTCGACGTGTATCATTACTTTATCGATACTAAATCCTATCCGCAGCCGCTCACCATCCCTATCACCAACTATCCGGGTAATGAGATTCGGCAGCCCATCACGATTCCCATCCAATAATCTTCGGCTCCTCCACATTCTAACTTCATCTATGCCAAAAGAGGGTACTGTCCGCATCAGGACAGTACCCTCATCTCTTCAACCTCAATCACCCTCCGGATTGTTCCGCTTCAGCACCCGCAGCGGATTCCCGCCCACGAAGGTGCCTGCCTCAACATCCTTATGTACGACCGATCCGGCAGCCACCACTGCTCCATTGCCTATGGTGACACCAGGCAGAATTGTGGAGTTGGCACCGATCAGCACATCATCCCCGATGACGACGTCACCCAGACGATACTCTTTTATCAAATACTCATGGGCCAGAATGGTTGTATTATAACCAATCACAGAATTACGGCCAATCGTAATTTTCTCCGGAAAAAACACGTCCACCATGACCATAAGCCCAAAGGCCGTATGCTCACCCACTCGCATCCGCAGCAGCCGGCGATACATCCAATTCTTCAGCGGCAGGATCGGGCAGTAGCGGGTCAGCTGAATCACAATGAAATTCCAAATGCCTTTCCAAGGACTTACCGTACGGTACAGCTGCCAAAGCGCGTTTGGCCCCTCTACCGGATAACGGGTTACCTTTCTCACTAGCCTTCAGACTCCATTCCGAGCACACCGTATAAGTCGGTCATGTCATTAAGTATATAGTCAGGATCATACTTTTTCAGCACTTCGGCACCCTTGAGCGACCAAGCAACCCCTGCGGACTGAACCCCGGCAGCGCGTGCCGACTGCAAGTCAGCCGGGCTATCCCCGACCATGAGTGTCGTCTTCGGATCTGCACCAAGACGCTGAATGGCGGTTAGAACCGGTTCAGGATGCGGCTTCGGATTCTCCACATCATTTAGAGTTACGATCTCCTTCATGAACTTCAACAGATCAAAGGTTTCCAGCGCCAGAATCGTAGAAGGCTTCATCTTGGTAGTGACTACACCGAGTGTAATCCCCTTCGCATGGAGCCTCGAGATGACCTTGTGCACATTAGGGAACTCTCTAACCAAGGCATCATGATGAAGCATATTGTAAGCTCTATAGTCGGTAACAAGCTCCGCCACATCTTCCCTGCCTGTGAACTGCCGAAGCTGCTGCTCCAGTGTCAGCCCCATATGGGGAATAATTTGCTCACGGGTGAAAGGAGGTTCCGGGTAATGCTTATCCATAACGTGAAGGAATGAGGTGATGATCAGCTCATTCGTATTTACAATCGTCCCATCTAAATCGAACAGTACAGTTTCAATCATTTGCTCGCTACTCCTTCTTATCCTCCGTTTTAATCCTATCCTCTGTCTCTCTATCTATATTTGCATCAATATTTCTATCCGACGTAAATGACTCACTGCTGTGCGCTTCAGGACCAGATACTGTCACAGGTGTAGCTTCTGGAAGGTGATCTTCTGCCGGCACCTTAGTGGAGATAATAGGGTCACTATACCGGGCAGCGGACAGTCCTGTCTTGCGGCGGTAAATAATTAGAATGACTGCAGCCACAATAATAAGGACAGCCAGCAGCTGCGAAATCCGTATATTCCCATACTGGGGATCCAGCGCACCCGGCTCGAATCCCATCGCTCTCATCGGGGCCCATAGAACATCCATGAAGGAAGCTAACCAATCAGGACCCTTGAACGCCAGACTGTCCGTCCGTACCCGTTCGATGAAGAAACGGCCGATTGAATACCAGATGAAATAGGACAAGAACAGTTCACCTGCACGAAGGAACCTCTGACGGCGCAGCACCAGCAGCAGGACGAGGCCGACCAAATTCCATAACGATTCGTATAAAAAAGTAGGATGATGGTAGACACCTTGAACATTCATTTGATCCACGATAAAAGAAGGAAGGTGCAGGTGATCCCGCAGGAACGTCTCCGTTGTAGGTCCGCCATAGGCTTCCTGGTTCACGTAGTTCCCCCAGCGGCCAATGAGCTGGCCGACGATCAGGCCTGGTGCACAAATATCCGCAATTCGCCAGAAGTTGTATCCTTTACGCCGGACATAAATGACCGCACATATAATGGCACCGATCAGCGCCCCGTATATGGCTATACCGCCCTCCCAGATTTTGAACACACTTAGCAGATTGTCCTTGTAATCATCCCACTTGAAGGCCACAAAATAAATCCGTGCTCCAATAATGGCGGAAGGCACCCCAAACAGTACGAGATCCATGAAAAATTCGGACGAAATACCAAACCGTTTTCCTTCCCGAATCGCCAGCAGCATACCTATTAGAGCCGCTGTGCCCAGTATCAGGCCGTACCACCGGATAGGAAGCCCCAAGATGGAAAAAGCGACCGGATTTAATAACAACGTTTCCATTCTTACACGCTCCTAATCCAAATCATCTACATCTTCCGCGATGGTCTCGGTGAGCTTCGTGGTGAACTGCAGTGCTGCATTGTAGCCCATACGCTTCAATCTGAAGTTCATTGCCGCAACCTCAATAATAACGGCCAAATTTCGGCCCGGTCTAACCGGAATCGTCGCAAGAGGCACATCCGTATCAATAATTCGGGTAGTCTCTTCATCCAGCCCAAGACGATCATACTGTTTCTCCTGCTGCCAGGCTTCCAGACGAACTACAAGCGTGATTCTCTTATTGTTCCGGATTGCCCCTGCACCGAATAGGGTCATCACATTAATGATTCCGACTCCGCGGATTTCCAGCAGGTGACGGATCAATTCAGGTGCCGTACCGTGAAGCTGATTATCAGAGGTCTGACGAATCTCTACCGCATCATCGGCGATCAGGCGGTGTCCGCGTTTAACAAGCTCAAGCGCTGTCTCACTCTTACCAATTCCGCTCGAACCCGTAATGAGCATCCCTACCCCGTATACATCAACCAATACGCCATGAATGGTCGCAGTAGGTGCAAGCTTACGCTCAAGGAACCCTGTAATACGGCTCGAAAGTATGGTCGTTGCCATATTGCTGCGAAGAACAGGGATCTCCTTTTCTTCACCAATTTGCACCATTTCCTCCGGTACATCAAGTCCCCGAGTGATGATAATGCAAGGCGTAATCGGACTTAGACACAACTTCTCCATCCGGTCCCTACGTTCTTTCTCTGGCAGCATATTATAAAAAGCCAGCTCAGTCTTACCTAGAATCTGTACCCGCTCTGAAGGATGATATTCGAAATATCCTGCCAGTTCAAGGCCCGGACGGTATAGATCATCCACAGTGATCGTGCGTTTTAAGCCTTGTTCACCGGAAAGTACTTCTAACCCAAATTGGTTCACGAGCTCCGATACCTTTACTTTTTTAGCCATACGTGCTCTCCCTTCTACCTGTCGGCCATTCACTGCAGATCTGTAATTTCTTCTCATATTCTTGCTCTTAATTTCTTCGATACTACTCATACTTGTAACCATACTAATACTCATATTGTTACTCATACTTCAATCAACTCATATTGTTGCTCATACTTCAATTAACTCATAATCTTGCTCATACTTTCAATCAACCTATAATCTTGCTCGCACTTCACTCACACACTTGCTCACACTCTTGCTCTTACTTACACATTGTACTTATCGTAATGGATATTGCCCGGTAAATCAATCACCGCCCACTCCTGACGGAAGGCTTCGATTTGTATCTCGTCCCACCGATTGAAGGCTCACGAACGAAATTACTTGTAGGTACCTGTACATCGATGACTCTAGTTCTTTTATCCGAAAATATGAATTAAGCCTAAATCCCTTATAGCCACCAAATCCGTTACTCCTGCCTAATTCTGCAATTCCCTTATAGCTAAAAAAACCGCCCCGAAGGGCGGTTTCGGCTTGATCCATCTTCTTAGGAGAAGAATACGTTCAATTCCGATTCTTTATCAAAGATATGAATTTTGTTCATATCGATAGCCAGCTTAACTTGATCTCCCTCGCGTGTTCTGGAACGTCCATCTACACGTGCGATTACGGAGTCGTTACCAATACCGTTCAAGTGCAATTGCATTTCGTGACCGATGTTCTCAGTCAGGAACACACTTGCATTAAAGATTGTGTTAGGCGAAGCTTCAAGGAATACAGGCTCTTCATGAATGTCCTCAGGACGAATACCCATGATAACTTCTTTGCCAAAGTATCCTTTTTCTTTAAGGATCGCTGCTTTACCTTGTGGGAACTCAACATCCAGACCAGGAGCCTTGAAACGAACTGCTCCGTTTGATTCGGATAGATTTCCTGTAACAAAGTTCATTGTAGGGGAACCAATGAAACCAGCAACAAAAATGTTTTGCGGTTGGTTGTACAGTTCTTCAGGAGAAGCCGCTTGTTGAATGATACCATCTTGCATAACTACGATACGGTCACCCATCGTCATTGCTTCGATTTGGTCATGCGTTACATAGATACAAGTAGTTTCAAGGCGTTTAACCAGCTTAGTGATCTCCGCGCGCATTTGGCCACGAAGTTTAGCGTCCAAGTTGGAGAGAGGCTCATCCATCAGGAATACTTGTGGATCACGGACAATCGCACGGCCCAAGGCCACACGTTGACGCTGACCACCGGACAACGCTTTTGGTTTACGCTCAAGCAGGTGTGTGATATCAAGGATCTTAGCTGCTTCACGCACACGTTGATCGATTTCTTCTTTCTTTACTTTACGAAGCTTCAAACCAAACGCCATATTTTGATATACGTTCATATGTGGATACAATGCGTAGGATTGGAATACCATCGCAATGTCACGGTCTTTAGGTGCTACATCGTTCACGACGCGGTCGCCAATGTACAATTTACCTTCAGAGATTTCTTCAAGACCTGCAATCATACGTAGAGTTGTGGATTTACCGCAACCGGAAGGACCAACCAGTACAAGGAACTCCTTGTCCTTAATATCCAAATTGACGTCAACAACAGTAGCCTTGTCAGATCCTGCATATTTCTTGTAAATGTGCTCTAAGCGTACACCAGCCATGAGTAATTGCCCCCTAAGCAAAATTTATAATTAGTAATAATGTAATCGGATACATTTATATTCTTATATTAAACGATAGGGCTATAGACCGCCATACACAAACTGCACAAAAAACCTATTTTCTTTTCGTCACTTTACACAATAATAGAGTAAGCTTCACCAGAACAGCGTCGCGGAAGCTTCTCACGTCCAAGCCTGTCTCCTGTTTGATCTTGTCCATACGATAGAGCAAAGTATTGCGATGAATGTATAAACGCTTGGCAGTTTCACTTACATTGCAGTCGAGTTGAAAAAAGGTTTCCAGCGTCGATAGCGTCTCATTATCTGTAAATACAGTGGTACTGGTATGCGGCACAGTCTGCTCAAGGAACTTTCTGCGCTGTTCATCAGGAATGCTGTATACCAGGCGTTCCAGATATAATGCCCAGGGCAGATGTATATGCTCCGTAAAGTGGAATAACCGCCCCAGCTGCAAAGTTTCCCTTAATAGAGAAAGCGAGGATGCCAGTGCCTGAACAGCCATAATAGGCTCCAATACAGAGAGATGTGAGGTCCCACCCCACTCATTGGAGATGAGTTCGTAAATGCCCTGACACAGATCATACAGCATGACCCGCTCCGCATCCTGACCCTCTTCACTTTCCTCACGGAACCCGCTTAGGAGAGATTCGCCCACTAGGATCAACCACTCTTTATTTTGCAAAGGGATCAAGGTAATATCTCCATCAAAAAAGCTGTTAAGCAATTTGTTCAACTGGACGTAAGTAATCTCATCATGAGCCCGATTCTCGTAACTGAGCAGAAAAGGGACCATAGTTCCCCCTAAACGTGACTTCAGCACAATGTGGTCAGGAATCTCCTCGTTTAAAGTTCCCTGCTCAAGTTGGCTTTGAAGCCAATTGCAAAGCTGGGCACTCAGTTCCTCTTCTTCCCCCTTGGATGACACTACATGGCTGTCTCCAGTTACCTGGGCAGCTTCAATGACCAGTTCAATAAGTCTTCTCTCCGACTCCGAGACGTCCGCAGCATCCACGACAAGACCAATGACTTTAGTATCCGTCTGCATCCAGGGAAAGAATAGTTGACTTCCTTTCAATATAGGGCTGTGAAACCCGCTCTGAACCGTACTTCGATTGGACTTTTGGAGCGTTCTCCACTCATTCAATGGTAGTTCCTTCTGCTTCAATGTATCTCCGACAACTCTCTCAAGCTTCTCTCTCACTACTTGGATATCCATGATTAAGGCGCCTTTCTAAGCTATGTCATTAAGAGAATGGTAACTCTGATTGTTAGCTCTATTGTAGCATAATCCATCTACCCGAATCATCTGCGCCTAACCCGCTCTCAAGCTCATCTATTCCTTCATTGCATGTGGTCTTCATTGCATGTGGCCTCCATGGATTGTGACTCTTCAACAGATTGTGGCCTCGATCGAAAAATGAGTCTCAATCGGACTGTGCCCTCCGAGTTGGAGGCGCCCCCCCATCCGATTGACTTCCTCAGGCTCCGCCCTTCATATTTAGATCCCCCGTGCTTGTGCTCAATTAGATCCGTTGTTCTCTTCACCAGCTAACTCGTATAGTTAGCAAGCATACTTGTAGGTGAACAACATCAAAAGTACGGCTGAACGCACAAAAAAACCGCCAATCCTAAGATTGACGGTCTTGTATGATGAGCCATGAAGGACTCGAACCTTCGACACCCTGATTAAAAGTCAGGTGCTCTACCAACTGAGCTAATGGCTCTTATCTGGTGGAGGCTGATGGATTCGAACCACCGAACTCGTAGAGAGCAGATTTACAGTCTGCCGTGTTTAGCCACTTCACTAAGCCTCCAAATTAACTTATAAAAAAATATGGTGGCTCGGGACGGAATCGAACCGCCGACACGAGGATTTTCAGTCCTCTGCTCTACCGACTGAGCTACCGAGCCATACAATTTGATCATAAAAAAATAAAGTGGTGATTATAGCTTCCCACTTTACTGTGGAAATATCCATTTTAAATAAATGGCGGAACTGACGGGATTCGAACCCGCGGTCTCCTGCGTGACAGGCAGGCATGTTAGGCCTCTACACCACAGTTCCGCATTATTCATAAAAATGGTGCCGGCGAGAGGACTTGAACCCCCAACCTACTGATTACAAGTCAGTTGCTCTACCAGTTGAGCTACACCGGCACATATGGTGGAGGCTGAGGGGATCGAACCCCCGACCCTCTGCTTGTAAGGCAGATGCTCTCCCAGCTGAGCTAAGCCTCCATATGTAGATAATAGCGGCGGAGGGGATCGAACCCCCGACCTCACGGGTATGAACCGTACGCTCTAGCCAGCTGAGCTACGCCGCCATAATAAAAATTCCTTAATGCTTGTCCTATTCTCTTCTGAAATTACTTAGTTCCAGATAATGAGAATGGCGGAGAGAGAGGGATTCG
>NZ_RZNX01000004.1 GCF_003994465.1 Paenibacillus zeisoli
GTCAATTATCAACAAAAAGGGTCTGTTCTTGTGAGTAACTGAATAACTTGCTATCCTTGCATGAAGAGAAATCCACAGATTATTAAGATATAAACAAAGAAAAACGCCCGAGTTCTACTCAGGCGTTTTTCTAAAGGTTAATTATCAATTAAGAACGGCTGCGACCAAACGAACGAAGCAGCAGGCTCACGATAAATACCAAGACTACAGCACCAATCAACGCTGGAATGATGTAGAAGTCACCGATTTCAGGTCCCCAGTTACCAAGGATCAACGAACCGAGCCATGCACCAATGAAACCAGCGATAATGTTACCAATTACACCGCCTGGAATGTCTCTGCCCATAATCAGACCTGCCAACCAACCGATGATACCACCAATAATCAATGACCATAAGAATCCCATGCTTGTCAACTCCTTAATATTGATTGTTTGTTGTTGTTGATTACTATTAACCGCTCTGGCTCGGTTTAAACACCCTAAGTTATTTATTTACGAAAAATTGTTGCCAGCTTGCTTAAAATGTACAACCAAACCAGAGATGTTAGTAAGTAATCAACAATAAAGTGAATGCAGCCAATCAAGCAAATTCATGCATTGAAATATTTGAGTATGCCTTCACTAAATTAGCGGCCAAACTCAACACTGCTTTTATTAATACCCAAGAAATCAAGATTTGATGCATGAAAAAAAAGAAGTCATCCGCCTTTTGCTTTGGCAGGTGACTTCTCTAATTATTTAATTATTCTTTTAATCCCTCATGCATTTTAGGTTCTTATTAGTGAACCGTAGTTAATCCTGTACGCCCCATTTTAACAGCAGTCCTGCATAAGTAAGTCCTGCCCCGAAGCCGAATATAATTAAACGGTCACCATACTTAAGTGTTCCATTGCGCTGTGCAAGTTGAAGCGAGAGCGGAATTGTGGCACTGGATGTATTCCCATAGTATTCTGCACTGGTTAGCGTCTTCTGAACAGGTATGCTCGTCTTCTCACAAATAGATTCAATCATCTTAAGGTTAGCACTGTGAGGTACGAACCAGTCAACCCCATCAATCCCAACGTCAGAAGCCTCCAGCAAGCGGGAGATACCTTCGGGCACCGTACGTACAGCCCATTTGTACACTTCGCGGCCATTTTGATAGATCTTGCCTTCCCCTTCTAGTGGTATTCCTTCTATAGAGGCAGCGAGGCCAGAGCGGTACACATGCTTTCCTCCGGATCCTTCACTTCCAAGAACAGCACCCTCAAAGCTTGGGTTCTCAGCATCGTATTCCACAAGAGCTGCACCAGCACCATCTCCAAAAAGAATACAGGTATTACGGTCCGCATAATTGGTGACCTTAGACATGGTCTCCCCAGCAATAACGAGGATCTTCCGGTGGAGTCCCGCTGTAATAAGACCATTAGCAAGGTGGAGGCCGTAAGCAAATCCTGCACAGGTAGCATTGATGTCCAGAGCTCCGGCACTGGTTAATCCCAAATGGTTCTGTACAAGACAAGCTACACTTGGATAGGGGTAGTCAGGAGTTGTGGTAGCTACGATTACCATTTCAACATCTTCCAGGGTTCCTTTATAAGAAGCTGCCAGGTCTAGGACAGCACGAATACATAAATGGGAGGTGAATTCTTCCTCCGCAGCAATCCTGCGTTCACGAATTCCGGTGCGCTGTACAATCCATTCATCGTTGGTATCAACCAGCTTTTCCAAGTCTTCATTCGTCAAAATACGTTCGGGCACATAGGAGCCAATTGCGGATATACGAGCTGCAGAAGTATTCATTGTATCACTCCTTAATTTAATCTAAATGAATTATAGCACATGATACTAGTACCTGGTACTATATTCTGATTTATTATTTCGATTTATGATATTTAAACTTTCCTGTTCGAGGATTCTTAGTCGCCAACACGTCTGGCGTACTCTGTTCATGGCCCCGGTGTGCAGTGTTATAATAGAACTTAGCAGAAAGGGGAGCACTAATTTACTATGAAAATTCTTGTATTGGCTGAGAAACCATCTGTAGCAAGGGAAATCGCCCGGGTGATGGGAAGCCGTGAGAAACATAAGAGCCATTTTGAGGGACCTAAATACGTAGTAACCTGGGCGCTTGGCCATTTGGTGGGTCTCGCAGAGCCAGAGGACTATGATCATAAATTTCAAACCTGGAATTTGGAAGACCTGCCGATTCTCCCGCAGCCTATGAAGCTGAAGGTTCTCCGCGAGACGAATCATCAATTCAAAGCTGTTCAGCACTTGATGAAGCGATCGGATATCGGAGAGCTTATCGTTGCGACTGATGCTGCCCGTGAAGGCGAATTATTGGCAAGATGGATTATGGATATGGTGAAGTGGAACAAGCCGTTCAAGCGGCTGTGGATATCTTCGCAGACGGATAAGGCGATTAAGGAAGGTTTTGCTTCGCTTAGGCCAGGCAGCCAGTTCGATCGTCTGTACCAGTCTGCACGCTGCCGTGCTGAAGCTGACTGGATGGTTGGTCTTAATGTGACGCGGGCATTGACCGTGAAATTTAATGCCCAGCTGTCAGCTGGACGGGTTCAGACACCTACACTCGGAATGATTATGCACCGTGAGACTGAGATTCTGAATTTTCGCTCGGAGACCTATGGGCAGCTGCGCTGTGATCTGGGGTCTTTCGAAGCGATGTGGAGGGCGCCGGGGGGTGACTCCAGAATTTTTGATGAAGAGAAGACGAACCGATTGAAGAGTAAGCTTGAAGGACGCACTGGTAGCATCACAAAGTTAACAAAAAGCGAGAAGGTTGTGCCGCATCCACTAGCGTACGACCTGACTGAATTACAGAGGGATGCCAACCGAAGATATGGCTTCTCGGCCAAACAGACTTCGAATGTGCTTCAGCGCCTGTATGAACAGCACAAGTTAGTGACCTATCCGCGTACCGATTCAAGGTATTTGACATCCGATATGACAGATACGCTTAAGGAGCGTCTGGAAAGTGTGGCCGTTGGGCCATATGCGGCTATAGCCAGGCCGTTGCTTCGTAAGCCACTGCCACTGAGCAAGCGTATCGTAGATGACAGCAAGGTCACCGATCACCACGCCATTATCCCCACTGAACAGACGGTGATTCTTAATGCACTGACTGCAGAAGAGCGGAAGCTGTATGACCTGATTGTTAGAAGATTTATAAGTCTTTTCTATCCGGCTGCAAAATATGACCATGTGAATGTGGTGGTTGAGGTCGACAATGAGCTGCTGTATGCGAAAGGCACGACAATTAAGGATAACGGGTGGCACGCTGTCTATGATGAACAGGGATTTGATGAGACGGATTCGGATGAGGATCACGATACGGATGAAGCTGAGAAGGTACTGCCAGAACTTCATGTGGGCCAGAGTGTCGAAGTGAAACGCTGCGTGATTCAAAATGGTCGCACGCTTCCTCCCAAGCGCTATACCGAAGCTGCGCTTTTATCCCAAATGGAGAAGCACGGCCTGGGTACGCCAGCCACCCGCGCGGATATTATTGAGAAGCTGGTGAACTCCGATACGATTGACCGCCAGGGTAATGCCCTGCACCCAACAGGGAAGGGCAAACAGCTCATAGAGCTGGTATCGGCAGACCTTCGGACCCCCGATCTGACCGCGAAGTGGGAAAGTGAGCTGGAGCGAATCGCCAAGGGACAAGGTCAACCGGAACCTTTTCTCAAAGGAATTCGGGAGATGGCTGAGCGGTTGGTGCATGAAGTCAAGGCAAGCGGAGCCTCTTATAAGCCGCACAACGTATCCAGCAGTCACTGTCCGGACTGCGGCACGCGTCTGCTCGAGAAGAAGAGTAAGCGGGGGCTGATGCTGGTATGTCCTAGTGACGACTGTGGATATAAGCGTTCCGGAGAGAAGCGGCTGTCTAACCGGCGCTGTCCGCAATGCCATAAGAAGATGGAAATGAAAGAAGGCAAGGCCGGTCTATTCGTGCAGTGTCTGGCTTGCGGGATCACCGAGACGATGAACAAAGACAGCAAGCATGTGAATAAGCGCGAGACTCAAAAGCTGGTTAAGCAGTACGCCAAGCAGGAGTCACTGGGCTCAAATCTGGGAGAGCTGTTGAAGGCTGCACTGGAACAAAAGGCGGATAAATAAATGGAATGAACTAGCTTTTCTTAGAATTTATTTAGCGTGATCTCGTCTTGCCATCCGCATAAAACGGCCTCACCACAGGCACATTAAGGGTGGAGGTGCTTAGAATGCCAAAGCATAAATCGCGTAAAATCAATAATCAGAAAAATAACTCAAGTATTCTTGAAGAACCTACAACAACGCATTTGAAAAAACAGGAAGAACGTGTGCCCAGCTTGAATGGGATCCCGAAACAGTAAGCGTAGCGGGACGAGAAATGGCCGAAAGGTTATTTTTGTGAGTGATGGGAAAGAAACAGTTATCACATGAATTTGAGAAGTGAGCTTGAACTCGTATGTGATAGGCGTTAGTAATAGCAATTGTAATATGAGAAGATAAGCGGAACCAGAAGAAGCAGAGGCAGAAGCAAAAGCGGAGTAGAATAGAAGAGCAGAAGCACGGTGGAAGAGCAGAGCAGAAGAAGTTAAAAGCAGAAGTAGAGTGGAAGAGAAGAGCAGAAGTAGAAGAAGTAGAAGCAAAGTGAAGTAAAGTAAATTAAAGCAAAGCAAAGTCAAAAGCAAAGCTCCCTTAAAGGGGGCTTTTTATGATCCTATGATACCGGTGAGGGATATGAGCTATGTCGTTTGTTTTTAAATGGGGATAAGTTCTATAATAGAAGAAGATACAGCGCTGATGGCTGCGCGTCAGATTGGGGGACTGTGGGCGGCATGGGATTAGCGATAGGACTATGGTTTGTAATTATTAATTTGATAGGTTACTTTGTGATGTCCGAGGACAAGAAGAAGGCAAGGCGAAGGCAGGAAAGGATACCTGAACGTACACTGTTCTTGTTAGCTTTTATCGGGGGAGCATTGGGTGTACTGATCGCCATGTACAGATGCAGGCATAAGACGAAGCACATCAGCTTTATCGTAGGAATTCCGGCGTTGTTGTTTCTCAATGCTATTCTGTACGGATACTTTCTCAGGTAGTGAGCAGACCTGCTCATGGGATTCAGATCAGTTTCGGAAATGAACGAATTGGGTTATTTAGTTCTTATTTGGAGTACATACAATTCAGAGGCGAGGTGTTCTTATTATGCTGTTCAACAAAATTCTTGTTGCGTATGATGGATCTAAATCTTCTAATAAAGCTCTGGACAAAGCGATTGAGCTGGCGCAGTTATCCACAGATTCTGAGCTTGTGGTGCTGCACGTGTATGATTTTCCGCGATTCTATATTGCGGAGGGTTTTGCTCCTGTTCCTGATACGGTCAATTTGGAGTTCTATCAGCTGGCTGAGAAGACATCAGATGAGGCGAGAAATCGCCTAACCGAGGCTGGCATCCATAATGGCAGGGTAGAATTGGCTCAGGGGGCCGCTGCCGAGGTGATTTTGGAGTATGCAGCCAAGCAGGGGTACGATGCGATCGTGATCGGCAGCCGCGGGATTGGCGGTATTCGTGAATTCGTGCTCGGCAGTGTCAGTCATAATGTAGTGCAGCATGCAAGAATTCCGGTGTTGGTTGTTAAATAAATTAGGAGAGAGTGCTGGGGACAGCATTCTCTTTTTTTTTATAGGTAGAAAGAAGAAGTCCCGATAAGAATGCATCACAACCTTGAAAAAGACGAACGTTCGGTTTTTGCTTGTTTTTATTGTTCGTGTTTAGGTTGACAGCGCCATGTGAGGGTTGTTACACTAGGAGAGAAGAAGGCGCTTGTAGCGCATATAAATCTCGTATATCGCCGGGAATAGGGCCCGGAAGTTTCTACCTGAAAACCGTAAATTTTCGGACTACGAGGGACGTGATTGGGAAAGGTCGGTACAAAAGACCTTCTTTTGTTTTGTGGGTATTGCATATACCACAGGATGGAAGCTGTTCCTGTAACGTAGCCCCCAGTGGTCCGGTATCCAGAGAAAATACTTGTATTTTCGCGGATAGCCGGATTTTTGCTTAAATGTAGATCAACGTTTCATTCTATATATTACTTAAGAAAGCGGGTTGAAATATGACAGCGCAGGTGTCTGTAATTATGGGCAGTAAGTCAGACTGGGAGACGATGTCCCATGCATGTGTAGTGTTGGACGAGCTAGGAGTTCCCTTTGAGAAAAAAGTGATATCCGCTCACCGTACGCCGGATTTGATGTTTGAATTCGCAGAGAGCGCCGCGTCCCGCGGGGTGAAGGTCATCATTGCGGGAGCTGGCGGAGCAGCCCATCTTCCGGGCATGGTGGCCGCGAAGACGATACTGCCGGTCATCGGCGTTCCCGTTAAGTCGGCAGCCCTGAATGGACTCGACTCGCTACTGTCCATTGTGCAGATGCCGGGCGGGATTCCAGTGGCTACGGTAGCTATTGGCAAAGCTGGAGCAATCAATGCGGGCCTTCTCGCTGCACAGATTCTTGGTGCCTTTGATCCCGAAGTAGCCAGCCGGGTGCAGGAGCGAAGAGACCGTATCCGCGAAGAGGTGCTGGAAAGCGGCAGTCATTTGGGAGAGAACGAATAATGAGCGAAATCAAGGTGATTGCACCAGGTTCCACAATCGGAATTCTCGGGGGTGGACAGCTTGGGCGGATGATGGCGCTGGCGGGAACGAATTTGGGATACCGCTTCGTGACCCTGGAGCCGACGCCGGACTCGCCCTGCGGACAGGTAACCGATCAGATAACAGCCTCCTATAGTGATAAGGTTGCGGCAAGAGAACTGGCATCCCGTTCGGATGTCATCACTTATGAATTTGAGAATGTGGATTCAGAGGTTGCAGCACTGCTTGAGGATTTATCTTATGTACCCCAGGGAAGCCGCTTGTTATACACAACCCAGCACCGGATCAGGGAGAAGCAAGCGATTGAAGCAGCTGGAGTTCCAGTAGCTCCTTATCGGGAGATCCGAAGTGTGGAAGAACTGAGAGAAGCGGTTGAGTGCTTGGGTATTCCTTCTGTACTGAAGACGGCTACAGGCGGATACGACGGCAAGGGGCAGTGGGTGATTCGCTCAGCTGAGGAGATCACAGAGGCTTACGAGACATTAAGTAAGGCCGGTACGGAACTGGTGCTTGAGAAATTCATTCGTTTTGACAAAGAGTTATCTGTGGTGGCTGCCCGGAGTCCGCGTGGGGAAATTAAAACATTCCCGGTTGCAGAAAATATTCATGTGGATAACATTCTGCACGCCTCCATCGTTCCGGCCCGGATCGATGACAGTATCCAGGAGGAGGCAGAGCGCCTAGCCGCCAGGATTGCAGAATCGCTTGAAGCGGTTGGATTGCTTGCAGTCGAGCTATTCCTCACAGAAAGCGGAGAGCTCTTCGTGAATGAGCTTGCGCCTAGACCGCACAATTCAGGTCACTATACGATGGAAGCCTGCAAGACTTCACAGTTCGAGCAGCATGTAAGAGCAATTTGTAATTTGCCGCTGGGCGATACATCCCTGCTGAGCCCGGTAGTTATGGTCAATGTGCTGGGTGAGCATATGGAGGCGGTCGTCCAGGGATTGGTGAGCGGGACTTGGATAGAGGGGAACGATCAAGATTCCGCCCCGGACGTGGCTCCGAAGGTGCATTTGTACGGAAAAAGCGGATCAGCAGCCAAACGGAAGATGGGACATATCAACCTCTTATGCGATAATGTGCAAGAAGGTATGAATTTTATACAGCAAACCAAAATTTGGAGGAATCAACAATCATGATCGAACGTTACAGCAGACCTGAGATGAGAGCCATTTGGACGGAAGAGAATAAATTCAAGGCTTGGCTCGAAGTTGAAATTTGTGCAGCCGAGGCTTGGGCAGAGCTCGGTGTAATCCCAAAGGAAGACGTAGCGCTGCTTCGTCAAAATGCTTCTTTTGACATTGATCGGATCTATGAAATTGAGCAGGAGACACGCCATGATGTGATTGCCTTCACACGTGCAGTGTCCGAGAGCCTGGGGCAAGAGCGGAAATGGGTGCATTACGGGCTGACATCCACGGATGTTGTAGATACCGCACTTGGATATCTGCTGAAGCAGGCTAATGAGATTCTCGAGAAGGACATTATTAATTTCATTGCGATTCTGAAAGATAAAGCCGTAGCTTACAAGGACACACCGATGATGGGACGTACGCACGGGGTTCATGCAGAGCCTACGACTTTCGGACTTAAGATGGCACTGTGGTATGAGGAAATGAAGCGGAATCTGGAGCGTTTCCGTCATGCGGCAGATAATGTACAGTTCGGTAAAATCTCCGGAGCTGTCGGCACTTATGCCAACATTGACCCGTTTGTTGAGCAGTTCGTCTGCGATAAGCTCGGTACCTCTGCTGCGCCAATCTCGACACAAACGCTGCAGCGTGACCGTCACGCTGAATATATGGCCACACTTGCGCTGGTAGCAACATCGCTGGATAAATTCGCAACTGAAATTCGCGCCCTGCAGAAGAGTGAGTTCCGTGAGGTAGAGGAAGCTTTTGCTAAAGGTCAAAAAGGTTCCTCAGCCATGCCGCATAAACGCAACCCGATCGGCTGCGAGAACATCTCCGGCTTGTCCCGCGTCATTCGCGGACATATGATCACGGCCTATGAGAACGTGACACTGTGGCATGAACGTGACATTTCACACTCCGGTGCGGAGCGCGTAATTCTCCCAGATGCTACGATGCTGCTGAACTACATGCTGAATCGTCTCGGCAACATCATCAAGAATTTGACGGTGTTCCCTGAGAACATGAAGCGCAACATGGGCCGTACGTTCGGGGTTCCTTTCTCCGGCCGCGTATTGACCAAGCTGATCGACAAAGGGTTCAGCCGTGAAGAGGCATATGATACCGTACAGCCTCGCGCAATGCTGGCTTGGGAGACACAGCGTCAATTCCGCGACATTATCGAAGAGACACCTGAGATTACGGCGGTGCTGAGCAAGGAAGAGATTGAGGATGCTTTTAACCCGTCATGGCATTTGAAGCATGTGGATACAATTTTCAAAAAGCTTAGACTTATAGACTAATCAACGATCAGGGGAAGAGGAGGACGGCAAAATGTCATCACAGGCTGTGTCCACGGCAGTGGATTATGTTGATGCACCGCTGCTCTACAAAGGAAAAGTTCGCGAGCTGTATGATTTGGGAGAACATTATCTCATCGTAGTTACCGACCGCATCTCAGCGTTCGACTACGTGCTGGAACCGCCGGTTCCGGAAAAAGGAAATGTACTCAATCAGCTGAGCGCTTACTGGTTCAAGCTAACGAACGAGTTGATCCAGAATCATGTGGTACACACAGATGTGGAGAAGCTTGGCTCGGTCATTAAGAACAAGGAGCTGCTCAAGAACCGAATTATGGTGACTCTCAAAGCGGAACGCATTGACATCGAGTGTGTGGTTCGCGGATATATCACCGGCGGCGGATGGCGTCAGTACGAGCAGAGCGGTGCTATCAACGGCATTACACTGCCGGAGGGACTCCGCAAGAATGACAAGCTGCCGGAACCGATCTTCACTCCGGCTGCCAAGAATGATGTGGGCCACGATGAGGATATTTCCTTCGAGCGTATGCAGGAGCTGGTGGGTGCTGAATTGGCCGAACTGCTGAAAGCTAAGAGCCTTGAGCTGTATGCCTTCGCCAGAGACTACTGCGCTGAGCGCGACATCATTCTGGCGGACTGCAAGCTGGAGTTCGGTCTGATCGACGGGGAGCTCATCCTGATTGATGAGATCTTCACCCCGGACGCTTCCCGCTTCTGGGCCAAGGAGAATTACGCTCTCGACATCGAAATCGACAGCATGGATAAAGAGCCTGTCCGCTCTTACCTGGCCGGCACGGATTGGGACAAGAACAGCCAGCCCGCACCCCTTCCTGCGCATGTGGTGGAGGAGACGACTCGCCGCTACCAAAACATTTATCACCGTCTCACGGATTAATCGGGCTTCTTAGGGGCCATAAAATGCACTTGCAATTTTTTAACATAGGGGTCAGGTCGTAACTACGGGGAATGCTTGGACTTCCGGCCGCTGTTGTCTCCAGATTTCTTGATCTATACCGCTCTTAGCGGTAGAAATCCGGAGACAAAGGCGGTCGCTGGCGCTCCTACAGTTCCAAGCTTCCCCTACGTTACTCCACCCCTATGTGACTTATTCAAGTGGATATTATGTAGCAGCCCTACGAAGCAAGCGAGTTCCTGCCGGAGAGCGGTATGTCCGGCAGGGCTGAGGGTAAGAAGAAAAAGGTTTATTGCAGGAGCACCAAACGTAAAGCGGATCCCGAAAGGGACGGCAAGCGGCTCCTTCACCATAGCAGCACAGGAACAGCCAAGCAGCAGTCCCCACCAAGTTTCAGGGTGTCCAGAGGTGAAAGTTTTCCAAAGGAAAACTACCTCGAAAGCATAAGCTTAGCCCTTGGGGCCCTCCCTTCTAGGGAGGGTTTGGGAGGGTAGAAAGTAGAGGAGTCCAGAGGGCGCAGCCCTTTGAACAAAAGCTTCTGGTTTTATTAAAATTTTCGGGTACCCATAGGGCAGAGCCCTTGGAAATACCCTTCCGGAGGGAATCAAGTGAAAGCAATCGTCTATGTTACCATCAAGCAAAGCGTACTCGATCCACAAGGTGTAGCCGTTCAAGGCGCACTGCATTCTGTAGGTTTTCAAGAGGTAGAAAGTCTGCGCATCGGAAAATATATCGAAATCGAGCTGAACACGGACGATCGTGCAGAAGCAGAGAAACGGGTGGCGGCTATGTGCGAGAAGCTATTGGCGAACACTGTCGTGGAAGAATACCGTTTTGAATTGGAGGGCTAACCAACATGAGATTCGCAGTACTGGTATTTCCGGGCTCCAACTGTGATATTGACTGCTACAAGGCAGTAGAAGATACGCTTGGTGAACCTGTTGATTATGTATGGCATACAGCAACCGATCTGTCGGCCTATGATTGCATCCTAGTTCCGGGCGGGTTCTCCTATGGGGACTACCTGCGCTGCGGCGCGATTTCAAGATTTGCTCCGGTCATGGCTGAAGTAGCCAAGGCTGCTGAGCAGGGCAAGTACATTTTGGGAATCTGCAATGGATTCCAGATTCTTACCGAAGCTGGACTGCTGCCAGGCACGCTGCGCCGGAATATGTCGCTTAAGTTCCTCTGTCATGATGCTGTGCTTCGCGTGGAGAACAACGAGACTCCTTTTACAAGTGATTATGCCAAAGGTGAAGAGATTGTCGTTCCGATTGCACACGGTGAGGGCAATTACTACTGTGACGAAGAGACGATGGCCAAGTTGAAGGCGAATAATCAGATTATTTTCACATATGCAAGCAACCCGAACGGGTCGCTGAATGATATTGCAGGTATTTCCAACGAGCAGGGCAACGTGGTAGGTATGATGCCTCACCCTGAGCGTGCGGTGGATAGTCTGCTTGGATCAGAAGATGGCAAAAGAATGTTTACATCCATTTTGAAGGCATGGAGGGATCGACATGACGCAGCAGTTGTCCGCTAAAGAACCGACGGCGGAGCAAATCGCCGAACAGCAAATTTACAAACAAATGGGTGTATCCGACAGCGAGTATGAGCTGATCTGCGGTTTTCTCGGCCGTAAACCGAATTATACGGAAATTGGCGTGTTCAGCGTAATGTGGTCCGAGCACTGTGCCTACAAGAATTCCAAGCCGCTGCTTCGCCGCTTCCCGGTAACTGGCCCACGCGTTCTGATGGGACCGGGTGAAGGCGCAGGGATTGTGGATATCGGCGACAATCAAGCCGTTGTATTTAAGATTGAAAGCCACAATCACCCATCTGCCGTTGAGCCGTACCAAGGTGCAGCAACAGGCGTTGGCGGGATTATCCGTGATATTTTCTCCATGGGTGCAAGACCTGTGGCTGTACTGAATTCACTGCGGTTCGGTAAGCTTGAGAGTGACCGTGTAAAATATTTGTTCGAGCATGTAGTATCCGGTATTGCGGGATACGGTAACTGTATCGGAATTCCAACCGTCGGCGGCGAAGTAATGTTCGACGACAGTTATGATGGCAATCCGCTGGTTAACGCGATGTGTGTCGGTCTGATCGACCATGACAAAATCCAGCGCGGTGTAGCCAAGGGTGTAGGTAACCCGGTATTCTACGTAGGTCCTCCGACAGGACGTGACGGAATCCACGGGGCGACATTTGCATCCGAGGAGCTTACCGAAGAGTCCGAAGCGAAGCGTACAGCCGTACAGGTTGGCGATCCATTCATGGAGAAGCTCGTTATGGAATCCTGTCTGGAACTGATTGATTCCGGTATCGTACTTGGTATTCAGGACATGGGTGCAGCAGGTCTTACATGCTCCAGTGCGGAAATGGCAAGTAAAGCCGGAAATGGTCTTGAACTATATCTGGATCAGGTACCACAGCGCGAAGAAGGCATGACGCCTTACGAGATGATGCTGTCTGAATCCCAGGAGCGGATGCTGTTTGTGGTAGAGCCGAAGGATGAAGCGCAGGCTCAAGAGATTTTTGACCGCTGGGGTGTAATCTGTGCCAAAGTCGGTAAGGTGACGGACGACGGACGTCTGAAACTGTTCCATCACGGCGAAGTGGTTGGCGATATGCCGGTAACTGCGCTCGTGGATGAGTGCCCGATCTATGACAAGCCATCTGCAGTTCCAGCTTATTATGAAGAGAATGCGAAAGTAGATACCCTGCGTTACCCTGAAGTTACAGATCTTGGTGGAGCACTTGAAACGGTTCTTGCTTCCCCAACTGTAGCCAGCAAAGCATGGATCTATGAGCAGTATGACTATATGGTTCGGACAAGCACTGCTGTACGTCCGGGATCTGATGCGGCCGTCGTTACGATTCGCGGTACGCGTAAAGGTCTTGCGATGACAACGGACTGTAACGGACGTTATGTATATCTGGATCCGGAAGTTGGCGGACGGATCGCTGTAAGTGAGGCAGCACGTAATATCGTATGTTCCGGCGCTGAGCCGCTGGCGATTACGGACAACCTGAACTTCGGAAGCCCGGAGAAGCCGGATATTTTCTGGCAGATGGAAAAAGCAGTCGACGGTATGGCTGAAGCCTGCCGCGTGCTGGATGCGCCGGTTATCGGGGGTAACGTCAGCTTGTATAACGAGAATGCCAAAGGTGCCATTTACCCGACTCCTGTCGTAGGTATGGTAGGTCTCGTACATGATGTGGATCACATCACAACACAAGGATTCAAGAAAGAAGGAGATGTGATTCTTCTTCTGGGCAACACCAAGGCTGAGCTCGGCGGAAGTGAGTTCCAAAGTGCTGTGCATGGTGTGACTGAAGGGCGTCCGCCTGAACTGGATCTGAATGTGGAGCGTGCCTTGCTGGATACGGTTCTTGCCGCGATTCAACAAGGACTTGTTCAGTCTGCGCATGACTTGTCTGAGGGCGGCCTTGCCGTAGCTCTTGCAGAATCCTGCATTAGCGGCGGAATCGGTGCCCAAGTGAATATAGATACTGAGCTTCGTCACGATGTGGCCCTGTTCAGTGAATCACAGTCTCGTATTCTGCTGTCGGCAACACCTGAGAAGGCAGCTGAGCTTGAGAAATTGATATCGGAACGTAGTGTTCCTGTTAACGTGATCGGCCGTGTGGAAGGAACAAGTCTTGTAATTGACATCAACCGCGCTTCGGCCTTGAACAAACCAGTGGAGGGCTTGAAGCAGGTCTGGGAGGAAGCTATTCCATGTCTGATGAAGTAATACCGCAAGGGTTATGGACAGGAGACTATTTTAACGAGGGTTCGGGACGGGATGGAATCTTTGATAAGTTAAAAGAGGAATGCGGCGTGTTCGGGGTCTTCGGACATCCGGATGCCGCAAGCATGTCTTATTACGGGCTTCACGCGCTCCAGCACCGCGGAGAGGAAAGTGCCGGACTCTGTGTAACGAATGGCGGTGACTTCAACTATCACCGCGGTATGGGTCTGGTCAAGGAAGTATTCGATAAGGACCGCCTGGCTTCACTAATCGGTGACCGTTCAATCGGACACGTCCGGTATTCCACCAGCGGGGACAGTAAGCTGACGAATGCGCAGCCGCTGGTATTCAAATACCGCGATGGGGACTTGGCTGTGGCGACGAACGGCAATATCGTCAATGCACCGAAGATCCGCCGTGAGCTGG
The DNA here is from genome assembly GCF_003994465.1 of Paenibacillus zeisoli. Classification (GTDB taxonomy): domain Bacteria; phylum Bacillota; class Bacilli; order Paenibacillales; family Paenibacillaceae; genus Fontibacillus; species Fontibacillus zeisoli. The sequence continues at coordinate 14,204 of NZ_RZNX01000004.1, forward strand.
AACAGAGCGGGTCGATCTTTCAGACGACCAGCGACACTGAGGTTATCGCGCATCTGATCGCACGTTCATCCAAAGACTTTGTCGAAGCGGCCAAAGATGCGCTTCAGCAGATCGTCGGCGGATATGCCTTCCTGCTAATGACCAATGATCGGATGCTTGTCGCTTCCGATCCGAATGGGCTGCGTCCGATCTCCATGGCGCGTCTAGGGGATGCCTACTTGTTCTCCTCCGAGACTTGCGCATTTGAGACGATCGGCGCGGAGATCATCCGCGATATCGAGCCTGGGGAAATGCTCGTGCTGGACAAGAATGGACTGCATGAGGATCGTTTTGCAGAACCGCAGCGCAAGGCACTTTGCGCGATGGAATATATTTATTTTGCGAGACCCGATAGTGAACTGAATGGCTCTAACCTGCACTCTTCCCGCAAAAGAATGGGTCGTCGTATGGCCCAGGAATCCTTCGTGGATGCGGACGTTGTTACCGGCGTACCGGATTCGAGTATCTCTGCGGCGATCGGTTATGCGGAGCAGACGGGTATTCCTTATGAGCTTGGGCTCATTAAGAATAAATACACCGGCCGCACGTTCATCCAACCGAGCCAGGAGCTGCGCGAGCAGGGTGTGAAGATGAAGCTTAGCGCCGTGCGCCGTGTGGTTGAAGGCATGAGAGTAGTCATGATCGATGACTCCATCGTTCGCGGGACTACATCCCGCCGGATCGTCAACCTGCTTCGTGAAGCAGGAGCAACCGAGGTGCATGTGCGGATTACTTCACCACCGTTCAAGAACCCGTGCTTCTACGGGATTGATACCCCGGACAGCCGCGAGCTGATTGCTTCATCGAAGTCGATCGAAGAGATCCGCAAGGAGATCAACGCCGACTCGCTTGAATTCATCAGCCCGGAAGGCCTGATTGAAGCCGTGGCCGGCAACAACGTGAATGATTATAAAGGCGGCCTGTGCATGGCCTGCTTCGATAATGACTACCCGACCCGTACGGATTTCAACGGGGAAGAACAGTTTGGGTGCAGTTGCTAAAAGACATGGACGGCGAATGCCGTCCTGTCCAAGAAGATTTCAGTTATTGCAGGGTTCATCTTGAAGCAGCGCAGTTAAAATGCAGCTGTTATGACGCTGATGCGTAGGACGGTTCATTCGACAGAGGCTAACTTACGTAACTCCCAAGAACTCCCCAGCGGAGAGGACGGAATCGTTCTGAAGAAGCGCAGCGTTCGCCTTTGCCTTCGGATTTCTACCGCTATACGCGGTTCAAATCGAGAGATCTGAAGGCAACAGCGATCGTAAGGATGATCCGTCTGCGGAGCGGGCTAAGCTTTAAAGGTTTGCAGTTAACCGTGTGCGGAGCGTGCTTAAGCTTTATGGTCTGGAGTGTGTCACCCTGCAAACTCCCCAGCGGAGAGGACGGAATCGTTCTGAAGAAGCGCAGCGTTCGCCTTTGCCTTCGGATTTCTACCGCTATACGCGGTTCAAATCGAGAGATCTGAAGGCAACAGCGATCGTAAGGATGATCCGTCTGCGGAGCGGGCTAAGCTTTAAAGGTTTGCAGTTAACCGTGTGCGGAGCGTGCTTAAGCTTTATGGTCTGGAGTGTGTCACCCTGCAAACTCCCCAGCGGAGAGGACGGAATCGTCCTGAAGAAGCGTCAGCGTTCGCCTTTGCCTCCGGTTTTCTACCGCTATACGCGGTTCAAATCGAGAAATTTGGAGGCAACAGCGATCGTAAGGATGATCCGTGTGCGGAGCGAGCTAAGCTTTAAAGTTTGGCAGTGATNAATTTGGAGGCAACAGCGATCGTAAGGATGATCCGTGTGCGGAGCGAGCTAAGCTTTAAAGTTTGGCAGTGATCCGTCTGCGGAGCGAGCATAAGCTTTAAAGTTTGGCAGTGATCCGTCCGCGCAGCAGGGCTTAAGGCTTTTTCCGCGTTAATACTTCACCCTCTTAACTATTAACATGAGCGACATTAATAATACAGCAAGTGGTTCTATTCAGGACCTCAATAAACCATAAGGAGCGTGTCCTTACGTGTCTGAAGCATACAAAAGCGCCGGCGTCGATATCGCGGCAGGCAATGAAGCAGTAGAACGGATGAAGAAACACGTCAAGCGGACTTTCCGTCCGGAAGTCATGACGGACCTTGGAGGCTTCGGCGCCTTGTTCGGTCTGAACAAGGATAAATATGAGGAGCCCGTGCTGGTATCCGGTACCGATGGAGTGGGAACCAAGCTTAAGCTTGCTTTTGCGATGGACAAGCATGATACGATCGGCATTGATGCCGTAGCGATGTGTGTGAACGATATCATTGTTCAGGGTGCGGAGCCGCTCTTTTTCCTCGATTATCTGGCATGCGACAAAGTCATTCCTGCCAAGATTGAAGCTATTGTAGCTGGTATTGCTGAAGGCTGTGCCCAGTCAGGGTGCGCACTTATCGGCGGCGAGACGGCAGAAATGCCGGGCATGTACAGTGAAGGGGAATATGACATCGCCGGGTTCACCGTAGGTGTTGTCGATAAAAGCAAAATTATTAACGGAAGATCCATTCAGGCTGGAGACACTGTGATTGGTCTTGCGTCCAGCGGTGTGCACAGCAACGGCTTCTCCCTTGTACGTAAAGTGCTGCTTGAGCAGGCCGGATACAGCTTGCAGGACAAGCTTACTGAACTGGATGGAGCTGTGCTTGGAGATGTGCTGCTTGAGCCAACCAAGCTGTATGTGAAGCCGGCTCTTGAACTGATTAAGCAGGTTGAAGTCAAAGGCATGGCTCATATTACGGGCGGCGGCTTTATCGAGAATATCCCACGGGTGCTCCCAGAAGGCGTAAATGTCGATATCGAGTACGGGTCATGGCCGATTCTGCCGATCTTTAACCTTCTCCAAGAGAAGGGCAGTGTAAGTAATCGCGACATGTTCACCACATTTAACATGGGTATCGGTCTGGTAATCGTAGTCAGTGCAGACCAGGCTGAACAAGCGGTTAAGGTGCTTCAAGAGCAAGGAGAAACCCCTTATATCATCGGAAAAGTTACCGAGGGTGAGCAGGTCGTTACTTTCACAGGGGCTGAAGTGTAATGAGTTCCTACCGTATAGCAGTGTTTGCTTCGGGCCAAGGGACGAACTTTCAGTCCCTGGTAGATGCAGCGGGTCGCGGAGAACTGGGCGGTGCGGAGATCGCACTGCTCGTCTGCGATAAGCCTCAAGCTCCGGTGGTGAAACGGGCAGAACAGGCAGGTGTCGAGCAGTTCCTGTTCCAGCCCAAACAATATGCGAGCCGGGAAGAATACGAGCGCGAGATTGCTGCTGAACTGGAGAAGCGAAGCATTGACCTCATCGTACTTGCCGGTTATATGCGTCTGCTTACCGCGGTGCTTGTCGAGCCCTATGAAGGACGAATGATTAACATTCATCCTTCACTGCTCCCTGCTTTTCCCGGGGTGAACGCGATCGGGCAGGCTTATGATTACGGCGTGAAGGTTACCGGTGCAACAGTCCATTTTGTGGATGGCGGTATGGATACTGGGGCTGTAATTGCCCAGCGAACCGTTGACATTCGTGAAGGCGAGAGTATCGAATCGCTTGAAGAGCGAATTCACGCTGTCGAAAAGGAAATGTATCCGCAGGTTGTTCGTTTGCTTGCTGAGGGTCGTGTAAGGCTGGATGGCCGAAAAGTGATTTTGACCTGATTCCTGTCGAGATCGTAAGTCCGCTGTTATGGATTTTGTCCAAAATGTATATTCAGCAAGAACAATGATAGCAGACGTGACAAGGAATCGACGCTTTTATCGTTTTCGATATTTCCCGAGAAATATTGCCGCATATTGGAAATCGGACGTACTTACAAATAAAGTCTTCATACATGTTGTTGAAATGTGTTGCATGGATTGAACTAAAGAAATGTACGTATGGAGCATGGCTAACGCTTGTTGTGAAGAGAATCAATCACGCAGTCTTTAGTTCAATCCATGTACGTGCCAAATTTTCAGACAAAACGTGCTGTCAAACTAAGGAGGAGCCAATCGTGAGTATCAAAAGAGCGCTGGTCAGCGTATCGGACAAAACTGGGATCGTGGAATTTTGCCGCGAACTGTCTAAGCTGGGTGTAGAGATTATTTCAACAGGAGGAACCAAGAACCTCTTGGCAAAAGAAGGGGTACCGGTTATCGGAATCTCCGACGTAACAGGATTCCCTGAGATTCTGGATGGCCGTGTGAAGACTCTTCATCCTGCTGTGCACAGCGGTCTGCTCGCTGTACGTGATAGCGAGGAGCATCAGGCTCAAATGAAGGAGCTGGGTCTTGACTACATCGACATGGTTGTCGTAAATCTGTATCCGTTCCAGGAGACAATTGCGAAGCTGAATGTGGAGTATGAAGATGCAATAGAGAATATTGATATTGGTGGACCAACCATGCTTCGTTCTGCTGCCAAAAACCACGCTTTCGTCAGCGTTGTGGTTGATTCCTCGGATTATGATGGCCTTCTTGAGGAGATTCGTGCACAAGGTGACACCACTCTCGAGACACGCAAGCGGCTTGCGGCAAAAGTATTCCGTCATACAGCATCTTACGACGCGCTGATCTCTGATTATTTGTCGAACGTAACAGGCGATCCGCTTCCAGAGCGTTTCACGGTAACTTACGAGAAGATCCAGGATCTTCGTTATGGCGAGAATCCGCATCAGAAGGCGGCTTTCTACCGCAAGCCATTGGCCGCGGCCGACACGCTTACCAGTGCTGAGCAGCTGCATGGTAAGGAGCTTTCTTACAACAATATTAACGATGCGAACGCTGCCCTTCAGATTGTAAAAGAGTTCGAAGAGCCTGCTGTTGTCGCAGTCAAGCATATGAATCCATGCGGCGTAGGCATTGGACGCAGTGTGCTGGAAGCTTTCCAAAAGGCCCATGCAGCAGATCCAACCTCCATCTTCGGCGGCATCGTTGCGGCTAACCGCATCATTGACGAGGATACTGCTCTGTTGCTCAAGGAAATCTTCCTGGAGATCATTCTTGCACCAGGCTTCACTAAGGAAGCGCTGGAAGTACTTACGAAGAAGAAGAATATTCGCCTTCTTAAAGTAGGAGAACTGCAGTCCGGTCAGAACAGAAAGAGCCAATTCGTCGTGACTTCCATTGACGGCGGAATGGTTGTTCAAGAGAGTGATGTTCACTCCGTGGACGCTGCTGATCTGAAGGTCGTTACGGATCGCCAGCCTACAGAAGAAGAATTGAAGCAGCTTCTGTTCGGATGGAAAGTAGTTAAGCATGTGAAATCTAATGCAATTCTGCTTGCGAAAGACAGCATGACCGTAGGTGTTGGAGCAGGTCAAATGAACCGCGTTGGCGCAGCCAAGATTGCGATTGAACAAGCGGGAGAGAAAGCCAAAGGCAGCGTACTGGCTTCGGATGCCTTCTTCCCGATGGGAGATACCGTTGAAGAGGCAGCGAAGGCGGGCATTACAGCAATCATCCAACCGGGTGGATCGGTTAAGGACGAAGAGTCGATCAAAGCCGCAAATGAGCATGGAATTGCGATGGTATTCACAGGCGTACGTCATTTCAAACACTAGAATACCATAGCGCCCCTCAAGAACATTTCACACGGGCTGCCTAATATGTAAGTCAATAGTTCAACTTATATAATCATTAAATCAACTCTATTAACAATTCGGAGAGGGGGACATTCCTTGGATATATTGGTGATTGGCGGAGGCGGTCGCGAACACGCGATCTGCTGGGCGCTCGCGAAGAGCCCGAAGGCAGGTAAGATCTTCTGCGCGCCGGGAAATGCGGGAATCGGCGAGGTAGCTGAGATTGTGCCGATCCAGGTCAGCGAGTTCGATCGTCTGACGGCATTTGCACAGGAGAAGCAGGTTGGGCTTGTCGTCGTTGGACCGGATGACCCGCTTGCGGACGGGATCGTCGATGCTTTTGAAGCGAAGGATATTCCAGTGTTTGGACCGCGTAAGAATGCGGCTCATATTGAGGGAAGCAAGACCTTCATGAAGGATCTGCTGCGTAAATATAACATCCCGACTGCTGCTTACGAGAAGTTCGATAACTATGAAGCAGCGCTGGAGTATCTGCGGAGCCAGCCTGTCCCTATCGTCATCAAGGCGGACGGACTGGCCGCGGGCAAAGGGGTAACCGTAGCCTTTACCCGTGAAGAAGCGGAGAAGGCGCTGGCGGACATTATGGTAACACAGGTATTTGGATCCGCCGGAAGCCAAGTAGTTATTGAAGAGTTCATGACCGGTCAGGAGATGTCCATTCTGGCTTTTGTCGATGGAGAGACCGTACGTCCGATGTCGGCTGCTCAGGACCATAAGCAGGTCTTTGATGGAGATAAGGGCCCGAATACAGGTGGAATGGGAACGTATTCCCCACTGCCGCATATCGCGGATTCCATTATTGAAGAGGCCATTGAGACAATTATCAAGCCTACAGCCAAAGCGATGGTATCCGAAGGGCGTTCGTTCCGCGGCGTTTTGTTCGCAGGGCTCATGATTACTCCGGACGGCAAGCCGAAGACGATCGAATTCAACGCCCGCTTCGGTGATCCGGAGACTCAAGTCGTGCTACCAAGGCTGAAGAGCGATCTGCTGGAGATTTTCCTCGCTGCGGTAAACGGGACTTTGGATCAAGTAGAGATTGAGTGGAGCGATGAGGCTGCGGTATGCGTAGTGCTCGCTTCTCCGGGATATCCGGCTTCTTATCCGAAGGGACTTGTAATCAGCGGTTTGGAGCAGGTGCAAGATGCACTTGTATTCCATGCAGGTACCGCCAAGAATGCGGATGGGGAATGGGTAACGAATGGCGGACGTGTACTGGGTGTAGTTGGCCTTGGACGCGATATTGCAGAAGCAAGAAGCAAAGCCTATGCAGAGGCGGAGCGAATTGCTTTTGAAGGCAAGCATTTCCGTACGGATATTGCAGCCAAAGCACTGGTATAATCGAAGTAACACGGGGGAACAAGTTGGTGTGAATCTTGATGGTAAAGTTCATTCCATACGGAACCATAATTAGAAATAGACTCTAGAGATCTACTCTAGCAAAAAGAATATTACACTAAGAGCGTCAGTCACCGGTATACGGGGATTGGCGCTTTTGTATTACGGATTCCTGCCGGTAGAGTCAAGGTTCCCCTGGTGGCTGCCTATGTGGATGAAAGATGAAAATAACCTGCGCTGTCTTTTATAATAAATAGTAGACTTATACCTGAACTAGGAGGAAGCGCTGTTCCGATTACGATGGGAATTCATCATATCACGGCTTTTGTTAGCGATGTGCAGGAGAACGTGGATTTTTATACAAGTGTACTGGGGTTAAGGCTGGTAAAGAGGACCATTAACTATGATGTGCCGGATGTCTATCATTTGTATTTCGGGAATGAGAAGGGCAGCCCGGGGACGATCATGACCTTCTTCCCTCAGGAGGACGCCCATGTAGGAATACTCGGTGGAGGACAAGTAGGGGTCACTGTATTTGCCGTGCCACCCCGAAGCCTGCTGTACTGGCGGGAGAGACTCAGTAAGTATGGAATTCAGACGATGGAGAACACGAGATTTGGTGAAGAATACATCAGGTTCGCAGACAATTCGGGTCTCCTGATCGATCTGGTGGAACGAATTGAAGGCAGACCGAGCGGCTGGACTGCTGGAGGGGTGCCGATCCCTTATGCGATCAAGGGCTTTGGAGGTGCGATGCTGTTCAGTATGGCGCCAGGCAGAACGCAGTCCGTGCTGAAGGATGTGCTTGGCTTAACTCTGTATGGGGAAGAAGAAGGGCTGATGCGGTTCAAGGCGGCTGGCGATCTGGGCAACTGGATTGATATCAGTACATCCAGCATTCCACGGGGGGCAATGGGATCAGGGACCGTGCATCATATAGCTTGGCGCGCGAAGGATGAGCATGAGCAGCAAATGTGGCGCGAGGTAATTGATAGGTATGGCATGCATCCCACAAATGTGAAGGACAGACAGTATTTCAAAGCCATGTACTTCCGGGAGCCGGGCGGGATTCTGTTCGAGATTGCGACAGATTCGCCAGGGTTTGACGTCGACGAGCCGGAGGCGCTGCTTGGCCGTTCACTGAAGCTGCCGGAGTGGCTCGAGCCGCAGCGGGAGCAGATTGAGCGGCAGCTGAAGCCTTTTGAGGTAAGGTCGCTTGAGATTGAGAGATAGAGGGCGATGTAAAGCGCGCATGCATTCTGTGCCAGTAGCCAAAACTTTCATTAGCGCAGGACTTGAACTAAGCCGAATATAGGTGTATTTTAGACAACAAAGTGATCGCTAGGGCTTGGACGAAAGACACTCAGGCCATAGCCAGGGAGAAACGAGGAGAGAGAAATGACCCAAGGAGAGAATCCTACTGTTGGGATGGAAGATATCATACGTGCGCATCATGTCCTCAAGGAGGTCGTAGTCCGTACACCGCTTCAGCTGGACCGGGCTTTATCTGCAAGATATGACTGCCAAGTGTATTTGAAAAGAGAGGATCTGCAGGTGGTCCGCTCCTTCAAAATCCGCGGCTCTTACAATATGATCCGTAATCTGACGGAAGAGCAGCGTGAGCGGGGCATTGTGTGCGCAAGCGCGGGCAATCATGCTCAAGGCTTCGCCCTATCCTGCCATGCCTTGGGAATTCGGGGCCATATTTATATGCCTAGCACTACGCCGAATCAGAAAGTGAGACAGGTGAAGCGTTTTGGCGGTTCTGATGTCGAAGTCATTTTGACTGGTGATACGTATGATGATGCTTATGCCGAAGCGATGAAAGCCTGCCATGAGCACGGCATGACTTTTGTACACCCATTCGATGATCCGAAGATCATTGCGGGCAATGGCACAATCGGAATGGAGATTATGGAGGGACTGAGTAGCCCGGCTGACTATGTCTTTGTGACTATTGGCGGAGGGGGGCTTGCTGCGGGAGTTGGATCCTATGTCAAAATGGTCAGCCCGCAGACCAAAGTCATCGGGGTTGAGCCCCTGGGGGCCGCTTCCATGAGTGAAGCGCTCAAGGAGAAGGAAGTCGTTACGCTTGCGACGATCGACAAGTTCGTAGACGGCGCCGCGGTGAAGCGTGTAGGTGATTTGACCTACCAAATTTGCTCTAGCGTACTCGATGATATATTAATGGTTCCTGAGGGCAAGGCTTGTACATCCATTCTTGAGCTGTATAACGATAATGCCATAGTAGTGGAGCCGGCGGGAGCCCTGCCTGTAGCAGCACTGGACCTCTACCGGGAAGAGATACGGGGCAAGACGGTGGTATGCGTCATCAGCGGCGGGAACAACGATATTGACCGGATGCAGGAGATCAAAGAGCGCTCGCTGATCTACGAGGGTCTGAAGCATTACTTCCTGATTAACTTCCCTCAGCGTGCAGGTGCTCTCCGCGAGTTCCTTCAGGATGTGCTGGGGCCGAATGATGACATTGCCCGCTTCGAATACACGAAGAAGCATAACAAGGAGAATGGTCCTGCCCTGGTGGGAATTGAACTGTCTTATCAAGAGGACTATGTGCCCCTGATTGAACGGATGAGGGCGAAAGGGATTGCCTTCACAGAGCTGAACCGGGACTTGAACTTGTTCAATTTGCTGATCTGATTAAATTAAAGCTGATCTGATTAAATTAAATTAGAAGAAAGCTTGGCTGCTAATGGCAGTGCTTTGGTGCACGAATTAGGAAGCCAGGCTTTTTTTGGGATAAGAATTACATTTATTTCATAATATGTATTTTAAGAGAAACTTTTTGCGCTAATTTTTGTTTTATATTTAAAGGAGGCTGGGATATATATTAAATATAATTTAAGGGAGTGGGTAAATGAACAAATTGAGATTAATAACGATTGTAGGTCTTATTCTTCTTCTGTTGGGTTTCTTTGGCTCCTATGTAGGCATAGACTTAGACAGAACTGCTGCAAATATGATTATGGTACTTGGGGTGCTGCTCCTGCTGGTGACGGAATACTCAGTGAGGAGAAGTAAATAATACAAAGCGTAAGGCGATCATTCTCTTGATTTTAGCAGGAGGAGGGTCGTCTTTTATTATGGATGAATAGAGCATTTCCTGTAGGTCTAATGCGAAAGACAAGGGTGGGAATTAGAGTGCCAATAAGGGAGTGATCAAGCGGAAGTAACGAAGTGTGGGAGTGGTGCACCCTCAGCCGTTCATAGGAGAGTAAAGATCTTCTCTATATGAACGGTGGGGGGCAGCTTAAGAATAGAGTTAGTTATGGGCGACCTGTTTAGGTCCCCTCGGCTTGCGAAGGAAAAAGAATCTCTGGCCCGCTAGGCCAACGATGAAGATAACCAGACTGTCCCAAGGTGAGACGACGAAGGCCGGGAGAAAGATAACAAGCAGCACCCCAATGACAACGATACCGGCCATAATGCCGAGGTATATCCCCATCTCTTTCGTGGTGGCTTTGACCGTCTCGGCGGGTCTCCCCTTCTTGGATTCCGGTTTGAGGAACCGGGTCATCAACTCAATGAGCAGGATCGAGCCCAGCGAGATGAGCAGCAGTGTTGCAGTACTTATGCGGGTGTACGTCAGGTCCCCGCCGAACCATTTGCTAAAGAATCCAGTAAGCATCATGATGAAGAATACCCAAGTTAGCGCTACCCATGGGATCATGGTGTAGTACTTCACTTTATCCTTCATGCTGCGCGGTTGCCGGATCGACATATCAGCTACGAGCTGGGCACAATAGGCCTTTGGGCTTTCTCCGTACAGCTCTTGGATAGGACGATTATTGTTCTGCGCGGTAAGAATCTCCTGAGCCAGTCCCAGAAGAACTTCTTCGCCTTTCGCTTCACCTAGTGAGCTTGCCCGCAAGCTGCGGACCATCTCGCCGAAATAGGCATCATTCTCGGGAGTCATATAATCTCTTAGGCGGTTAGTCTCTTTAATCATTTCGTGGATGTACATGGCTTTTTTTATTCTCCTCTTCGTGTATGTATATAGCATATACACTTATTTTCTAGGGTGACTCGCTATGAAATCCTATTTTTTCCATTCAGAACATGACATAAAAAAAGGACAGGACCAGACCCACGGTCAGCAAACTTATCGGGAATTCTGGTATTAATCTTGCCCAAAGTATACTTAAGCTTATGCAACTACGCAAGGGACCAGGGAAGTGTTCTGTATCCGGCAAGCCGGGATATCGGTAATAGTCTTCCTCAAAAAATATAAAAAAACTATCTCCATAGAGATAGCTTTAGGGCCAAATAGTAGCTGGCCAGCTGCCTTGTAATTTACGGATTAGGACAATCTGTCCCGTATGGAAGCCATCATGCATCACCCAAGTGGATAGCGTATGTCCTAGCGTAGTCTCATTTACCTGAGTATCCAGATCCTCATCCGTTAGGGAGGCGATAACTTTACGAATTTCAGCTATTACGGTGAAGGCTCGTTCTTTTACTTCCTGCCATCCTGTCTCGTTATCTGTCTCCCCAGGACTTCCGAAGGTGCTTGTATTGTTGCTTGCCTCATGTTGGGGCTGATTCGTGAGCCGCTGAAGAATCTGTTCATTATAAAAATTCATGTGATTAACGAGCTGCCATATCGAATTCAATTCACCTGAAGGCTTCCAGGCCGCTTCCTTTGCGGTAACTCCATCCAGCGCCCGGGTTACCGTGGTGAACCATTCATCCTGGTACCAGATTGCATCCAGCTGCAGCAGTAAGGTCTGAATCCGGCTTAAGCTCATCCTGATCTTCCTCTCTTGTTCATCTTTTTAGTTCATTCAACTTAGATTAACTCTTTTTTTGGCTTATGTATGTCGGTCTAAGGAATTGATTTGGCAAAATTTGTTCATAGCTTGGATAACAACCAGATGGTGGAAGAAGTGAAGTATCTGCTCATGGGATCGTCATAGATTACCCAGATACGAACCCATAGTGGGGGCAGCCCATCTTCAAGCAAAACAGAATAAAATAGGCCCTTCTCTCCCACACTATGCGAAATCAGCCAAGCCCAAAAAGCATGGTGAACTCATTTCAAGGGACAAGGAGAGGTTGACATGAGCAAATTCAAATCGGAATTAACCCGGCGCTACCTGTTGAACAGCAATTCACGTGAAGTTAAAGATGAGGTAGTTAAGAACAATCAAGATGTGGAGCTGGGACAGGATATTGATGCTGTAAGTGATGTCCGGGCGGTCAGGGGAGCGGATCATGACCGCAATCTGGTTATTGGGGCAAATGTGGAGTTCGCTTCGGAAGCTGAGGCATCAGGTGAATTGGAGGGGGAGTCCAGTGCTCTTCACAATGATATTTTCCTAAGCAATTGGGATGGCAAAGAGAAGACCCATGAATTCTATCGCCGTTCCTACGAATAATTCGTAAGGATTGACACTCCCTACCCGTGGTGATAAGATGAGTTTAACTAATTCATATTAAACTTATCGGATTTATATAGTATAACTCACGGATCAGGGAGATGGAGTTACATGGAGAGACAAATTGTTATCCAGCATCAGAATGAAGAGATTACAGCGAGTGTTCACTACCCGGCCGCGGCTGCCAAGAAGAGCGGTCGATGCAAGGACCGGGTACCGCTTGTTATTATCTGCCACGGGTTCGTGGGAAGCCGTATTGGCGTTGACCGGTTGTTCGTGAAGACAGCCAGGGATCTAGCCGAAGAAGGGTATCTTGTGATCCGGTTCGATTATATCGGCTGTGGTGAAAGTACGGGTTCATACGGGAAGGAAGGCCTTGATTCCATGGTCGCCCAGACCCGGACCGTATTGAATTATGGCGAGACTCTTAGCGATGTCGATCCTACCCGGATCACCCTGATCGGTCACAGCCTGGGCGGGGCCGTTGCACTGCTTACGTCGGTACGTGACCGCCGAGTGAAGAATCTGGTCATGTGGTCGTCTGTAGGGTATCCTTTTAGCGATATTGTAAAAATTACTGACCGTAAGGTATATGATGATGCGATGAAATACGGGCATTCGGATTATCTGGGGTATGAGTTCACGCCTGTATTTTTTGAGTCTCTGGGTACATCACAGCCTTTCCAGGAAGCGACCAAATTTACGGGGAATGTGCTGGTTATCCACGGAACCTCGGATGACGAGATTCCAGTTGATTATGCGTTCCTCTTCCAGAAGGTATTCTGGATGCGTCCGGAAGGGCGCTGCGACAAGGAAATTATTTTCCAGGGAGACCATACCTTCTCTGTTGGCGAGCATCGTCAGCAGCTGATCAAGCGAACGAAGGAATGGTTGAATGAACAGGAATCGATTCAGACGGAATGGCAGCACTGGATGATATGAGCTAAGGCTATTAGAATGAAGAAGATATCTTGAATAGATCAGGTATCAGCGTGTAACAGGTTAAAATACTGTTACACGCTTATTTGTATTTGGAAGGGAAACGTACTGATTATTTTTCGTAAATCATGAGTTTTCTCAGCCAAATTTCAGTTTATTAGGATATGCTGACCTTATTATGAAATCTATTAGCGAAGGAGCCTTAGTCCATTTATGAACAAGAGCCGAATAGTATTCATTCCAGCCATCCTGCTCACTCTAGCCGCCTTGGTCCTTATTCTGTATGGTCAGTTCGGTATACAGAAACAGATGCCGCCCGGCATGAACGGAACAGGTTCGGGGCAAGGAACCGTAACAGGGCAAGATTCAGAGACCAGCTTCCGCCCGGAACGGGGAGAACGTGAAGAGGGACCGGAGGAGATCTTCAAGACACTTGGGACCATCGCGGTATTCTCTGCTGCCGCAAGCTATGCCTGGATCACCTTGAAGAAGAAGCGGAGATCCGCGTCTACATTAGTCCGCAAAGGTGTGAAGCTGTTCTATGCAGTTCATACCTATACAGGATATTTGGCTATGATCCTGATTGCGATACATGGGGTGTACTTCTTAATTCAGGGCACGAAACAGGATTCAATTCTTACAGGAATAGGGGCCTTTGTGCTGCTGCTATCGACCGGTGTCTACGGCTTTCTGATTAAGCGGGTGCGTAACAAGTATATGCGGACTGTTCATCTAGGGCTGGGGTCTGCCTTTCTGGCAGCTGGACTGGTACATGCCGGGGGTTCGGCGATTCTTGCCGTCCTGTGTGTGATTGGCCTCTGGATATTGATTCGGATCTTAGAACGGACGGCTCCGGGAACACCGGCCAAGACGGCTTAAGCTTACCTAGCCTTTGTCATTTTGAGGTACAGAGAGCAGATAAGGTGGGGGCTTGGACCTACGGCTTTCAAGTTAAAGTCAAAGTATATCCCATGGATTACTAACGTACCCGGAATGTGCATATCTAGGAGCCGCGCTTGCAGGATATATGGTATTCTGCTGCAGGAAGCGATACAATAAAAGTGTATCTATTATTTGGCGCATGGAGGTGGCATTCTCGTGACATTACCCGCATTTTTTGTAGCACACGGTTCGCCTACACTGGCCTTGGAAGACAATGAATACACCCGGTTTCTTCAGAAATTAGGACAATCCCTGCCTGCGCCGAAAGCCATTGTCGTCTTCTCCGCCCATTTTGATTCACCGGACCAGCTGGTCACAGGTGATGAGGTCCTGAATACGATACATGACTTCTACGGCTTCCCGGATGAGATGTATGAACTTACTTATCCGGCCAAGGGGCACGCAGAGCTCACGGAGGAGATTGCCTCTCTGTTCCGAGCGGGCAACCTCCCCTTTAAAGTGATCACAGACAGAGGTCTGGACCATGGTGCCTGGGTGATTCTGAGGTTGATGTATCCCGAAGCTAATGTACCCGTAATCAGCCTTTCGGTAGATTCCAAGCGGTCGCCGCAGGAACAGTACGAGATTGGCCGAATGCTGCAGAGTCTTCGCGAGCAGGACGTTCTGATCATCGGCAGCGGAGGAACGGTTCACAATCTGCGTCTGCTTGGATCGGGTAAGCCCGCTCCTTGGGCGGTTGAATTCGATCAATGGATCGGTTCCCGGCTGGAGGATTGGAATCTTAGAGACTTATTCGATTATGAGAAAAGAGCCCCGCACGCCCGCGAGGCTGTGCCGGAGTATGGAACGGAGCACTTCATTCCTCTCTTCTATGCGATGGGCGCGGCGGATAAAGACCGCCAGGCTCAGAGGCTGTTCCAGGATTATCAATATGGAACGCTCAGTCTGAACTGCTGGCAGTTCGGAGGCTCAGCTTCAGAGACTGAAGCCGAAGCCGAAGCAGAAGCAGCAGAAGAAGCAGAAGAAGCAGAAACTGCTTAAGACACCGAGCGTGTAATTCCCCTGAGAAGCAGCTTCAGGCAGATCACGTTTTAACTCTTCGTTTATAATTCCACAGGCACAGACCCAAGACCCGGGACTGTGCCTTATTTATTATTTCTTTTATATCACATGAAGAGGAGTTTATTTCTTCCACAGGGGCAACATTACAATTATAATGGTGACAAAAAGAACTTACGGGAGGACTACGATGACCCTTCGTTCCCTGAATAAATTGCTCCTTACTCTGGCCGCATCCTCCATGCTGCTGGCCGGGTGCCAGTCCGGTGATACGGCGGCTCCGACAGCGCCTGTCAAGACGGGGGAGACCCCGGCTCCGGCTCCGGCTCCGGTGGATCAGCCGGTGACCGCACAGCCTTCCTCGTATATCTCCCCGCTGACCGGGGAGCCGCTGGATGCTCCGATGCAGAACAGGCCGCTGGCCGTGATGATTAACAATGCCCCGGCGGCTCGCCCGCAGTCCGGGCTGCTGAGCGCGGACATCGTGTATGAAGTGCTGGCTGAAGGCGGAATTACCCGCCTTGTCGCGATCTTCCAGAGCGCCGAGAATGCAGCGAAGATCGGGCCGGTCCGCAGTATCCGGCCGTATCTGATCGATCTCGGCGAGAGCTATCACGGCGTGCTGGTGCATGCCGGCGGCAGCACCGATGCTTATGCGCTGATCCAGAGCCTTCACAAAGAGGATCTGGATGAGATCTCGAATGCGGGCGCTTACTTCTGGAGAGACAAATCCCGCAAAGCCCCGCATAATCTATACACCAGCGGGGACAAGCTTATAGCGGGTGCCCAGAAGCGGGGATACACGCTGCAGGACAGCGCAGTGCCTGCGTACACTTTTCACAAGGAAGATGACCCGGCTGTCGGCGACCCGGCCTCCAAGGTAGAGATCAAGTTCCTGTTGGACAGCTACCATGTGTCCTATATTTACAACGCCAAGACCAAGGTGTACGAACGTTTCATTGGCAAGAAGGCCCATAAGGACAAGGATTCCGGGACCCAGCTGTCTGCGGAGAATGTTGTGATTCTGGGAGCGGATCATCAAATTCTGGACAAGGTCGGCCGCCTCAGCGTAGACCTGAATTCAGGAGGCCCAGCCATTCTGCTTCAGCGGGGCAGGGTCATTCATGGTCAGTGGGTGCGGAAGAAGAATGATGTTATCCGATTCGTGAAGGACGGAGCCGAAGTCCCTTTTTACCCGGGGAAGACCTACTTCAGCATCGTGCCGAATAGCCCAAGCTTTGACAGCCACGTTACAATTACGAAGTAAGATCAGGCACGGGTTAAGCTTTTCTGTAAGATATAGGTTAAGTAAGGATGACCGTGGAAAAAATGGGGCAAAACATATAAATGATGTGAGAAAAATGTTTGCTGTAAATATTACATTTACTTTACAATCGGATAGATAGATATGGTAAGATAACAAAGGTTATCTTATGGTGACATACAGTGGGACTTTGGACAGGCGTCCGGTTCACGCTGTGGTCCGGCAGACTTTTTGAAAAGGGGACTTCACATGCGGGTGAAAAAGAAGGATATCTTTTTCCAAACTTTAGAGAATATGGCCGAAGCGGTCGTACAGGCGGCAGACTATTTTGCCGAGAAAGTGTCTAACTTTAATGATGTAGAAGCTTTTGCCAAAGAAATGAAGGCGTTCGAGAATCAATGTGACAACTACACGCACACGATTATTATCGAACTGAACAAAACATTCATTACGCCGATCGAACGGGACGACATTATGAACCTGACGACAACGCTGGATGATGTGCTGGATGGCCTTGAAGCTACGGCTTCACGCTTCTATATGTACCATTTGGATGAGCCGGATGAGCATATTGTGAAATTTGCTGAAATTCTCCGCAATTCTGCTTATGAGATCCAGAAGGCGATCCGCCTGCTGTCCCAGAAGAAGCTGCTGGCGATCCGTGAACACACGATTCGTCTGAACGATCTCGAGAACCAAGGGGATGAACTGCTTCGCATTGCGATCAAGGAGCTGTTCGTGAAAGTAACTGACCCGATTGAGCTAATCAAGAAAAAAGAAATATATGAACGCCTGGAGACGACCACAGATGCCTGCGAGCATGTAGCGAATATGCTGGAGTCGATCATCATGCGCAATTCCTAATAAGAACAGGTGGAGGAGGTTGGAATTGCGCGGAACCTCATGTCTATCCGGATGGGTTCAGGATCACAATTAACCCTGGTACCAGCTGGATAATAGCAGCCTCTGTGCAATGATATAACCATGGATACAATGTTTATTGTAATGCTAATTGTCATCATTTTGGCACTCGCTTTCGACTTCATTAATGGTTTCCATGATACGGCGAATGCTATAGCTACCTCTGTGTCCACACGTGCACTCAAGCCAAGGACTGCGATTCTGATGGCGGCTGTGATGAACTTTGCAGGGGCGCTGGTGTTCACGGGTGTAGCGAAAACCATTGGAGGCAAGGTCGCCAATCCGGCTGAGCTCAGCAACGGTCTTGAAATTCTGATTGCAACGCTGATTGCGGCGATTATCTGGAATCTGGTTACCTGGTGGTTCGGGATTCCGTCTTCGTCTTCCCATGCCCTGATTGGGGCTTTGGCAGGGGCCGTATACATTGGAGCTGGACATGACAAGGTCAACTGGAGCGGATTCAGTACGATTATCGAAGGACTTATTTTGTCACCGCTGATCGCTTTTGCTCTCGGATTTGTTGTGATGACTATACTGAAATGGATCTTCGCCAAACGGAGCCCGCATACCGTGAATAAAGGCTTCCGTACGATGCAGATTGTTACTGCTGCCCTGCAGTCCTTTACACACGGAACGAACGATGCACAGAAGGCGATGGGGATTATCACTTTCGCGCTCGTGACAGCGAAGTATCAAAGTACGATGGATGTGCCGTTGTGGGTGAAAATTGCTGCAGCTACGGCGATGGCACTGGGCACCTCAATTGGCGGCTGGAAGATCATTAAGACGATGGGTACGAAGATCTTCAAGATCGAGCCGATTAACGGCTTCGCCGCAGATATATCTTCAGCAACCGTGCTCTTCGGCGCAACCTGGCTCAGTCTGCCGGCAAGTACTACGCATGCCATTACTTCCGCCATTCTCGGCGTTGGCTCAGCCAAGCGGTTCTCCGCGGTGAAATGGAGCGTAGCAGGTACAATCGTCGTCTCATGGGTAATTACGATACCGATCTCTGCTATCCTGGCAGGATTGATCGTCAAGCTGTTTGTCTAAAATCGAATCGGACTGAATACCGTTTCAGTCCGCACTACAGCACGAATGTACAAAGAGAGCCAACTGATGAAGTTGGCTTTTTGCGTGCTCTAAGGTCACGGGGGACAGCATCTAAGCCGCTCTGCCAGCGGAATATGCACAACAAGTAAAGGGGAAACGTACCATGATACGTACACTTGGCATTACACATGAACATGAGGTCGAGGAGGATATCCCGCTGGAGCAGTTGGATAATCCGAAATATGCGTGGGTGTGGACCGACTTCAGTGAGCCGACCAAGGAGGAATCCGCGCTGCTCGAGACCTTCTTTCATTTCCACCCGCTGGCAATTGAAGATTGTCTCCATGTGCTGCAAAGACCAAAGATGGATTACTACGAGAATATGGAGTTTCTGGTTGTCCATGCTCTGGACGCAGATACGCTGGATACAACGGAACTGGACCTCTTCATTGGACAACGAAGCCTGGTAACCTACCACCATAAGGATCTGCAGGAGGTTAAAGGGGCATGGACCAAGGTCAAACAGCGGGCACATAACCGGAAAATATGGGCCAGAGGACCCATGGCAGCTGCCTATCTGGTCATCGATGAGCTGGTCGATCTGTACTTCCCCTGCGTCTTCGCGATCGAAGATGAGCTGGATGAGCTGGAGAGCAAGGGAGGCCGCGAGTCTGTTGAAGACCTGATGAACCAGGTGTTCGACCTTCGCAGCCGGCTGCTTAAGCTTAGGAGGACGATCGTCCCGATGAGGGATCTGATGTACCGGATGGTCAATTCCGAGCATGTTCAGGGCGAGCGGGAGCAGAAAGCTTATTTTACCGATATCTACGATCATCTGCTCAAGCTGACCGACATGATCGAAGCCGATCGGGAGATGACGGCTGACCTGAGGGACTCCTACATCTCCCTTAACTCCAACCGGATGAACGGCATTATGAAGACTCTGACCGTGATTACTACGATCTTCATGCCTCTAACGCTGATCGCCGGCATTTATGGAATGAACTTTATCAACATGCCCGAGCTGAATTCGAAATATGGTTATTTCGTTGTGATTGGGGTTATGCTGGCCTTAAGTGCCGGTATGATTCTCTGGTTCCAAAAGCGCGGCTGGTTCAAATAAATAATAAGCTGAGTATATTGCAGGTAGGTTCTCTACTGTATATTCAGGAAGGCAGGAAGCCCGCCGATTCTTACTTATCGGCGGGTCTTCTTCTTGACAGGCTTCTTCTTCAGGGAAGAACGGGAGCTAGACGAGGACTTTTTCTTCCTGGTGCCGGACTTTGAATTCTTGGAAGAGCGTTTCTTCGGCCTGAATTCATCAAGCTTAGTGGCCGAGTTCGTCTTGCCTTTGCCGCCTGGGAGCAGGCCTCCCATGACCAGCTTCGCCATCGGGGCGAACTGCTGGATGCCCTGCATCACCTTCTGGACTTGACCCATCGTTGCCACAACCCCGTCTATACCGCCCATTCGGTCGATGATCCCTTTAAGGTCGCCGAGCTTGGGGATGGAGAGTCCGCCGCTCTTCGCGGCCGAAGCGGCGGGGGTCACAACCGTAGGTGCTGCACTCTGCACCGGAGAGCCATAGGGGACGAGGGCCGACGTCTCGAACGGGATGGGTGCTTCGTAAGGGCTAAGCCCCGGATAGTGGGGACTGTAAGGGTAACCGGGCGGGGTAACACTCCTCTGTGAATATTGATAATGTGGCATGGAGATCACATTCCTTTATTGTTTTTTCACAAATCTTACTAACAATGTATGAGCTGGGCGAACATAAGGTATAGACGAATGTCCCGGATGTAGGGGACAAATGCGGATTTGGGCAGCCGCCTCTGCAGCGCGATAAACCGTTAATGCTTGAAAAGGATACGCCCGCAAAGTACAATGGGGTTACAGTAACAGTAGGGGATGATAAATCAGTGCAGCTTAAGAAGTTGAATGATAAAAGTATCGATCAATTATTCGAAGCAATACTTACACTCAAGAATATCGAGGAATGTTATGTGTTCTTCGATGACTTGTGTACGGTGAACGAGATTCAGTCGCTGTCGCAGCGCTTGGAAGTAGCCCGTATGCTTGGCAAGGGATGCACTTATAATCAGATTGAAGCGGAGACCGGCGCAAGTACGGCGACTATTTCCCGTGTGAAGAGATGTTTGAACTACGGTAATGATGGGTATAAAATGTCGCTGGAACGCCTGGGACGTTAAGTCTTATGAAGCGTGGAGTGCTTGTAATAAGTCACGGCTCTCGCGACGCCGCCTGGGTGCGGCTCGTGGATGAATCTGTAGCGAAGCTTGAACTGCCGGCAGAAATGCCGGTTGCGGCTTCGTTTCTTGAGGTTGTAGAGGGAAGATTAATTCAAGACGGCATTGATCTTCTGGAGGAGGCCGGAGTAACGGACCTGATCGTGATTCCGTTATTTGTCTCGTCCGGAAGTACACA
Organism: Paenibacillus zeisoli; assembly: GCF_003994465.1. Classification (GTDB taxonomy): domain Bacteria; phylum Bacillota; class Bacilli; order Paenibacillales; family Paenibacillaceae; genus Fontibacillus; species Fontibacillus zeisoli. Next base: position 35,148 of record NZ_RZNX01000004.1, read on the forward strand.
TATAGATGAAATTTCTTATGCGATGGGTGTTAAGGCAGCCCCCGACAAGGAGACGGATCTTGAGCCTTTCCGGGTTCAGAGCCGTGTTCATTTCGGGGAGCCGATCGATGATGATCCGCTGGTAGCGCGCATGGTCTGGGACAAGATCAAGTCCCAATCTGTGAAGCCTGAGCAGGAGGTAGTGCTCCTGGTTGGCCATGGGAGCGTCCATGACGGCTTCCGCCAGCGCTGGGAGCGAGGAATCAGTGCGCTCGCTAAGCATGTAGGCGAGATCGGCGGGGTGAAGCATGCTGACTATGCCCTGCTGAATCCGGAGAGTGTAGCGGACAAGGTAAGGTACTGGCATGAGGAGCGGGGAATGGATGTGCTTGTAGCGCCGCTGTTCCTCAGTGCGGGATATTTCACGAAGACAACGATTAGGGCCCGGTTAGAGGGGCTGGAATGTCGTTATACCGGGGAGGCGCTGCTGCCGCATCCGCTCTTGACCGACTGGATTAACAGGCAAATATTGACTATAATGAAATCATTGACATTATCATAAACGGGTGGCGTTACAATATATGAAGAAAGCAAGGCTGATCTATAACCCGTCCTCGGGACGGGAGGAAATGCGTCGCCTGTTACCTGATGTGCTGCACCGGCTGGACCGCGCAGGAATTGAGACCTCCTGCTTCGCCACGGAAGGCGAAGGGGATGCAACCCGCGAAGCTGGCGATGCCGTGGAGCGCGGGTACGACATCATTATCGCGGCCGGCGGAGACGGTACCCTCAATGAGGTCGTGAACGGCATGGCCGGCAGGGAGAACCTGCCGCCGCTTGGTGTGTTCCCGCTCGGGACGACCAACGACTTCGCCCGCGCGATGGGCATCTCCAAGCGCTGGGAGGAATACTGTGACCTGGTCATTGAGAACAAGACCAGATACATCGATATCGGCCGGGTGAACGGCCGCCACTTCGTGAACATTGCGGGCGGAGGCTCCCTGACGGAGCTGACTTACGAAGTGCCGAGCCGTCTGAAGACGCGCATCGGCCAGCTGGCCTACTACATGAAGGGCATCGAGAAGGTGGCCAGCCTGTCTCCGACCGAGCTCGTCATCAAGGCTGAGGGCCAGCCGCAAATGCACGGCGAGTTCATGCTCTTCCTGATCGCCAACAGCAACTCCGTTGGCGGGTTCGAGAAGCTCGCGCCGGGCGCGGTGATTGACGACGGCTTGTTCGACGTCATTGCCGTCAAGAAGTGCAACCTTGGCGAGTTCCTGCGTCTGCTGACGCTCGCGCTGCGCGGCGAGCACTTCAATGATCCGCACGTCGTCTATTTCAAGACGAACCGGATGGAAGTGACCTCACCGGCCAGCCTGGTGCAGCTGAACCTGGACGGCGAGCTCGGGGGAGAGCTGCCGGGCGTGTTCGAGATGCTGCCGCAGCATATGCGGATTTTTGCTTGATTGGCGTGGTGTGTCTCACTGCGGTAGGTGAAGGACTTAAAGGATTCACAAAGTATGAGGGAAATTAGCTTTCTTTATCTAAGGACTAATTGATTGTTAATCATGATAGATGAATGAAATGACCGGGATAGAAGAGAACGCCTCTTAGCTGGCCTTGGCGGCAGCGGGATGGTTGTTCTTTCTTTCGTTTTACCGGGCTGATATAGATGATATAGATTTCAACCTATGAGAAAGAAGTGAACAAGCGGGATGAACAAGCAGCGGGGCGGAAAATCTGACAATGGAAGCAGAAGCAGGCGAGAAGGTGCGGCCGGGGGGAGAGGCAGATCTGAGCAAGGACGAGGCTCAGCAGTGTTATCGGCTGACATTGCCGGCCTGCCGGTAGCGAAGAACGATGAGCTCGACATCGAGATCATCGGGATGAACCATGACGGTGAAGGCGTAGGTCGTGCGGAAGGCTACACCTTGTTCGTCCCTGGAGCCCTACCCGGCGAGAAATCGCGGGTCAAGGTGCTTAAGACGAAGAAGCAGTATGGCTATGCCAAGCTGCTTGACGTCGTACGGGCCAGCGCGGACCGCGTTGCCGCGCCTTGCGCGATCTACGAAAAGTGCGGCGGCTGCCAGCTGCAGCACCTCAGCTACGAAGGCCAGCTGGCCTGGAAGCGCCAGCATGTGGTCGATGCGCTGGAGCGGATCGGGAAGCTGCGGGTGAGCGGGAGTGGCAGCGGGGCAGGCTCTGCTGCTGGGGAAACCCAGGTGGACGAAGCCCTTGGCAGCACAGCAGGTAATCGTGTTGGTGAACTCGATGAAGGAATTGTCGTTCTGCCTACGCTAGGCATGACCGACCCATGGCGTTACCGCAACAAGGCACAAGTGCCTGTCGGCGTGTTGGATGGTGCTCTAGTGGGAGGCTTTTACTCCAAGGGCAGCCACCGTATCGTCGATATGGAGACGTGCCTAATCCAGCATGAGCACAACGATGATGTAGTGAACCGTGTCAAAGAGATCGGCAGCAGCCTCGGGATAAGCGCTTATAACGAAGAGACAGGCCGTGGCCTGCTCCGCCATGTCGTGGTGAAGAAGGCATTCCGTACGGGCGAAATGATGCTTGTTCTTGTCACCAACGGGCGGGACATTCCGCACGCCGATGCTTGGATTGGCAGTATTCGGGAGCAGATCCCACATGTCGCAAGCATCTGCCAGAATGTGAACACGAAGCAGACTAACGTTATTTTTGGTGACGAAACCCGTACCCTCTGGGGACGCGATGTGATCTACGATTACATTGGAGATGTGCAGTTCGCTATCTCGGCTAGATCGTTCTACCAGGTGAACCCGGTACAGACTGAGGTGCTGTACGGAAAGACCGTGGAGTATGCCGGTCTCACAGGCAAAGAGACCGTAATCGATGCCTACTGCGGCATCGGGACCATTTCGCTGTTCCTCGCGCAGCATGCGGATCAGGTGTACGGGGTCGAGATCGTGAAAGAAGCGATTGAGGATGCACGCATCAATGCGGAACTTAACGGCATGCGCAATGTAAAATTTGAGGTGGGAGCATCTGAGGTAGTGATCCCTCGCTGGAAAGAGCAGGGGATTGAGGCGGATGTAATCGTGGTCGATCCCCCGCGCAAAGGCTGCGATCCGCAGCTGCTGGAAACAATCCTGGCGATGAAGCCGGAGCGGGTGGTGTATGTGAGCTGTAATCCGTCCACCTTGGCAAGGGATTTGAGGGTGCTGGAAGACGGCGGGTACCGAACGGTGGAGGTGCAGCCGGTGGATATGTTTCCGCATACGGTGCATGTGGAGTGTGTGGTAAGGATATATCGGGAAGATGTTTACGAAACGGAATTTTATAAGAGATAACAATAATGGCAAGAAACTAAAGGTGGAAGGAAAACATCAAACCTATTTAGAAGTGCTTCTATATCTATGTATAAGAAGAAATATTGGAGGTATACAAATGTCAAGTGCAGCACAACGTGCCGAATTACAATCTCAAATCTGGAAGATAGCCAATGATGTCCGTGGTTCAGTAGATGGATGGGATTTTAAACAATATGTTTTAGGAACGCTTTTTTATCGTTTCATAAGCGAAAACTTTTCTAACTATATTGAAGCTGGAGACGAAAGTATCAAGTATGCAGACCTTCCTGATGATATTATTACGAAAGAAATCAAAGAGGATGCCATTAAAACAAAAGGTTATTTCATATATCCGAGTCAGCTGTTTTCTAATATTGCGAAAACCGCCAACACAAATGAAAGTTTGAATACTGATCTAGCTGCTATATTTTCTGCTATCGAAAATTCAGCAAATGGTTATCCATCTGAACTAGACATTAAAGGATTATTTGCTGATTTTGACACGACAAGCAATAGATTAGGAAATACTGTAAAGGATAAAAACAGTCGTCTAGCTGCTGTCATTAAAGGAGTTGAAGGGCTTAATTTTAAAGGTTTTGAAGATAGTCAAATTGACCTTTTTGGTGATGCCTATGAGTATTTGATCTCTAATTATGCTGCCAATGCAGGTAAATCCGGAGGGGAATTCTTCACACCGCAGTCTGTGTCTAAGCTTATTGCGCAATTAGCCATACATAAGCTAACAACGATTAATAAGATTTATGACCCGGCAGCTGGTTCAGGTTCATTGCTATTACAAGCAAAAAAACAGTTTGATGCTCATATTATTGAAGATGGTTTTTATGGACAGGAGATCAACCATACAACTTATAACCTTGCTCGTATGAATATGTTTTTACACAACATAAATTACGATAAGTTTAATATTGCTTTTGGAAATACGCTTTTAAACCCACAATTTGGTGATGAAAAGCCTTTTGATGCGATTGTATCTAATCCGCCATACTCCATAAATTGGAGTGGTAGTGATGACCCGACACTTATTAATGATGAAAGATTTGCTCCTGCAGGAGTATTAGCCCCAAAATCTAAAGCTGATTTTGCCTTTGTGCTTCATACGCTTAATTATCTTTCAAGTAAAGGTCGTGCTTCTATCGTTTGTTTCCCTGGTATTTTTTACCGTGGAGGTGCAGAGCAAAAAATTAGAAAATATCTTATTGATAATAACTTTGTTGAAACGGTTATTTCATTAGCACCTAACCTTTTTTACGGGACTTCAATTGCAGTTAATATCTTGGTCCTCTCTAAACATAAAGCCGATACTAAAACTCAATTTATTGATGCAAGTGGAGTAGATTTCTATAAAAAAGCAACCAATAATAACATACTTACAGATGAACATATTGAGCAAATAATGAAAATCTTTGATAGCAAAGAAGAGGTTGATCATGTTGCGAAATCCGTTGATTACGATGCAATCGTTCAAAAGGATTACAATCTTTCTGTCAGCACTTATGTAGAACCAAAAAACACAAGGGAAGTCATTGATATAAATGAGCTGAATGCAGAGATAAAAACGACTGTAGCAAAGATAGATCAACTTCGTGCTGAAATTGATGATATTATTGAGGTGGTTGAATCATGATTAAGCCGAATTATATGGACAAATTACTTGATGGGGTTGAAGTTGAATGGAAGGCATTGGGTAATATAGCTGATTTAAAACGTGGTCGAGTAATGTCAAAGCAGTATCTTATAGAGAATATAGGTAATTACCCTGTTTTTAGTTCTCAAACTGCAAATAATGGGAATATTGGAAGTATCAATACATATGATTTTGATGGTGAATATGTAAATTGGACAACCGATGGGGCAAATGCAGGTACAGTATTTTATAGAACAGGTAAATTTTCAATAACAAATGTAAGTGGCTTAATCAAATTGAGGAACAGCTCAGAATTAAATTATAAATTCTTGTTTCATTGGCTTTCTATAGAAGCAAAAAAACATGTTTATAAAGGAATGGGTAACCCAAAGCTTATGAGTCACCAAATGGAGAGAATCCCCGTCCCCATCCCCCCTCTAAAAGTACAAGAAGAAATCGTCCGTGTTTTGGATGCCTTCACAGAGCTTACAGCAGAGCTTATAGCAGAGCTTACAGTAGAGCTTAGATCTCGCAAAAAGCAATATGAATACTATCGAGATAAGTTGTTGACTTTAGACGAGGGTGAAGTTGAGTGGAAGACGTTAGGGGAAGTTGCTCTTGAATTTGGACGCGGAAAATCAAAACACCGTCCAAGAAATGACTCTAAGTTATATGGTGGAACCATCCCGTTCATTCAAACAGGTGATATTAGAAACGCTTCACATATCATTAGAGAGTTCAGACAAACTTATAGTAAGTTTGGACTGGAGCAAAGTAAGTTGTGGCCCAAAGGGACACTTTGTATAACGATAGCTGCAAATATTGCTGAAACTGCCATTCTTGATTTTGATTCTTGCTTTCCAGATAGTGTTATAGGTTTTGTTGCTGATCCCCATAAAACAATTTCAAGCTATGTTGAATATCTTTTGACTTCTTATAAAGCGAAATTGCAATCAAAAAGCACTGGTAGTGCACAAGAAAATATTAATCTTTCAACTTTCGATAGCTTGCAGTTACCTTTTCCTACACTTGCGGAACAAGAGCGTATAGTATCTATTTTAGACAAATTCAACGCGTTGACATCCTCAATTACGGTAGGGTTGTCACGTGAAATAGAATTGCGTCAGAAACAATACGAATACTATCGTGATATGCTGCTTTCATTTCCAAGAAGTGAGGTAGAATAATAGTATGGGGAAGAGTTTAAATGTAATTGCCCAGCAGTTAGTAGATAATAATAAAAAAGTTCAATTAATATATGCTTTTAATGGAACTGGTAAAACTAGGCTTTCGCGTGAATTCAAATCGTTATTGGTACCGAAAGTAGATGGTGATACGGAGTTAGAGGAATCAGAAGTAATCGTTAAAAAACTTCTTTATTACAATGCATTTACGGAAGATTTGTTCTATTGGGATAACGACATAGAAAATGATGCTAAACCAAAACTTTTAATCCGTCCTAATTCTTTTACAAGATGGATTTTTGAAGAGCAGGGACAGGACAGGAATATTATTTCAATCTTTCAGCATTATACTGACGATAAATTGACGCCGCATTTCAACGAAGAATATTCGATTAAAGATAAAAACGATAATGATGTAACTGTAGGATCTTTTACAGAAATCACCTTTTCATATGAACGTGGTCATGATAAACGTTCCAATAACATTAAAATTTCTAAAGGAGAAGAGAGTAACTTTGTATGGTCTGTTTTTTATTCTCTAATTGAACAAGTTATTGAAGTATTAAATGTAGCTGAACCAACTGATAGAGAAACAAATCAATTTGATCAACTGGAATATGTATTTATAGATGATCCAGTGACTTCATTAGACGATAACCACCTGATTGAATTAGCAGTAAATCTAGCAGGATTAATAAAGTTATCTGCATTAACAGACCTTAAGTTCATTATTACCACGCATAATCCTCTTTTTTATAACGTGTTGTTCAATGAATTAAGTAATTCTGATAGAAGTACAGGTTACAACAGTCATAGACATTTTAAATGGTATAGACTAGAAAAGAAAGAAGAGGGTACTTACGAACTAATTGATCGGCTTAAGGATTCGCCATTTTCTTATCATCTTTTCCTAATAAATGAAATCGAAAAAGCTATTGAAACTGATCAAGTATATAAATATCATTTTAACTTTTTTCGAAATATTTTAGAAAAAACCGCCACTTTTTTAGGGTATTCTGATTGGGCAGAATTGTTGTTACCTGTTAAAGGAACTCGGGATGCATATGTAAAAAGGATTCTAAACTTATCTAGTCATTCAAAACATTCAGGTGAAGAAATTGTTGAGCTCACAAACGATGACAAGAATGTTATAAGACATCTTATGAATGAAATCAATGAAATATATAGGTTTAAAAAGTTTATTAAGGGGGGAAATGAATGAGCGAGTACAAAACCATAGCAGAATCAAACAACTACATCGTTTTAGATAAATACAGCAAGATAGCCGAACAAGGGGCCAGCTATCAGACGGAAGCCAACTTAGAACGAGAATTGATTCAAGATTTAGTCAACCAAGGCTATGATTTTCTGCCTGATTTGACCTCTCCTGAACAGATGCTTGCGAATATTCGTGTGCAGATCCAAGACCTTAATAAAACGCAATTTTCAGATGCCGAATGGCTTAGATTTTGTGAACAGTATTTAGATAAACCGAGTGACAACCACGTTGATAAAACCCGTAAAATTCATGACGATTATATATATGACTTTGTCTTTGATGATGGGCATATTCAGAACATCTACCTTGTAGATAAGTACAATATGGCTCACAATAAAGTACAGGTCATCTCGCAATTTGAACAAAAAGGAACGCATGTGAATCGATATGATGTGACCATCTTAGTCAATGGTTTACCCTTAGTACAAGTGGAGCTCAAAAAGCGTGGGGTTGCGATTCGGGAAGCCTTTAATCAGGTTCATCGATATAGTAAAGAGAGTTTCAATTCAGAAAACTCCCTGTTTAAATATGTACAGATTTTTGTAATCTCTAATGGTACAGATAGCCGTTATTTTGCAAATACGACGAAACGGGATAAGAATAGTTTTGACTTCAGTATGAATTGGGCCAATGCGGATAATATTTTAATTAAAGATTTAAAAGATTTTACAGCTACATATTTTCAAAAAGATACGTTATTGAATGTATTACTGAAATATTCTGTATTTGATGTGAGCGACAACCTGCTGGTTATGCGACCTTATCAAATTGCTGCAGTAGAAAGAATATTATGGAAAATTAAAAGTGCATATCAAGCAAAAAAATGGAGTACCATTGGAAGCGGTGGATATATTTGGCATACAACAGGTTCGGGAAAAACGCTTACGAGTTTTAAAGCAGCTCGCTTGGCTACTGAACTGGATTTTATTGATAAAGTTTTTTTTGTTGTAGATCGGAAGGACCTGGATTTTCAGACGATGAAAGAGTATCAGCGTTTTTCTCCTGATAGTGTTAATGGTTCTGAAAGTACCGCAGGATTAAAGCGTAACATCAAAAAAGATGATAATAAAATTATTGTGACGACGATTCAAAAACTTAATAACCTAATGAAAAGCGAAACAGAGTTACCTATATATAATAAGCAAGTGGTATTCATTTTTGATGAAGCTCACCGTTCGCAATTTGGTGAAGCTCAAAAAAAAATCAAAAAAAAGTTTAAGAAGTTCTATCAATTTGGATTTACAGGCACACCTATTTTCCCGGAGAATGCGTTAGGTTCTGAAACGACTGCTTCTGTCTTTGGTCGAGAGGTACACTCTTATGTCATTACGGATGCCATTAGAGATGAAAAGGTTTTAAAGTTCAAAGTAGATTATAACGATGTACGTCCCAAGTTCAAAACGATCGAAAAAGAACAGGACGAGAAAAAGCTATCGACAGCAGAAAATAAAGAAGCACTACTGCATCCTGAACGCATCAAAGAAATTTCTCAATATATTCTTAATAATTTCAGAGTAAAAACTCATCGTCTAAATGCGAATGGAAAAGGATTTAATGCCATGTTTGCTGTGAGCAGTGTCGATGCAGCGAAACTCTACTATGAATCATTAAATAAATTACAACAAGGAAGCAATAACCCCCTTAAGATTGCTACAATCTTCTCCTTTGCTGCAAATGAAGAGCAAACTGCGATAGGTGAAATTATTGATGAAACTTTTGAACCTTTAGCAATGGACAGTAGTGCAAAGGAGTTTTTAAGTTCAGCCATTAAAGACTACAATGCGTTGTTTAAAACCAACTTTGGCGTAGAAAGTAAAGAGTTTCAAAATTATTATCGTGACCTTGCTAAACGAGTAAAAGACAAAGAGATTGATTTGTTAATTGTTGTTGGAATGTTTTTAACTGGTTTTGATGCACCTACATTAAATACTTTATTTGTTGATAAAAATCTTAGGTATCATGGTTTAATGCAAGCTTATTCGAGAACAAATCGTATTTATGATTCCACCAAAACTTTTGGGAATATTGTTACTTTTAGAGATTTAGAACAAGCAACCATAGACGCTATTACTCGTTTTGGAAATAAAAATAAGTACATTAGAAATGTGGTGCTCGAAAAAAGCTTTAAAGAGTATATGGAAGGATTTACTGATATAGCAACAGGCGAGGCTCGTCGTGGGTATATATACGTGGTAAAAGAGCTACAAGAGCGTTTTCCTAATGTTGATGATATTGTTACTGAAAAAGATAAAAAAGAGTTTGCCAAGCTCTTTGGTGAGTATTTGCGTGTTGAGAATATCCTGCAGAACTATGATGAATTTACAGGTTTAAAAGCTTTACAAACAATAGATATGACTGACCCTAAAGCTTTAGAAGATTTTAAGTCTACTCACTATGTAACGGATGAAGATATAGCTGTTATGCAAGAGATTCAAGTATTAGAAGAAAGAGCTGTTCAAGATTATCGTTCTTCATATAATGATATTCGTGATTGGCTTCGTCGTGAAAAAGCTGGAAAAGGAAAAGATAATTCCTCTATTGATTGGGATGATGTTGTCTTTGAGGTAGATCTCCTAAAATCCCAAGAGATCAACTTAGATTACATTCTTGAACTTATTTTTGAGCATAACAAAAAGGTTAAAGATAAAGCATTCTTGGTTGAAGAGGTTCGCCGATTAATTCGTTCTAGTGTAGGAAACCGTGCAAAAGAAAGCTTGGTAGTTGATTTTATTAACCAAGCTGATTTAGATAGTATTCAAGATAAAGCAAGTATTATTGAAGCCTTTTTCGCATTTGCTCAAACTGAGCAAATGCGTGAAGCAGAAGAATTGATTAGTACTGAAAATCTGAATGAAGATGCTGCAAAAAGATACATTTTGACTTCATTAAAAAGAGAATATGCCAGTGAAAATGGAACGGAGCTTAATGAGGTTCTTCCTAAAATGAGTCCTCTCAATCCTCAGTATTTAACAAAAAAACAGAGCGTTTTTCAGAAAATATCTGCCTTTGTAGACAAGTTCAAGGGAGTAGGTGGAAAGATTTAATAAATCTAAAATAGAAAGTACAATGTGGAGAAATGGCAGAATTCAAATATAAGTAACTCAAATACACGGCAGATTGTCGGAATCTTCAAAGGGTTGGACAAAGGAACTGAGAAGTATAAGCTGGAACGATAAAGAAGCTAAGTATGATATTCGTGACTGGTTAGAAGATCTTGAGAAGATGGACAAAGGTGTCACATTGTCCAAGGAAGAGATTGTTGCATTGCGTGATTTTTTGAATGGATTGGAGTTGTAGCTATTGAATCAGTTTCTATAGGCGGATACTTTGGATCGAGTTACAAGTTTGAAGCTGACTTAGTGAATGGACACATTTCTTGGAACACTGAAGGCGAGTATTTTGAACCTCCGATCATCTTGAATATGGAGGCTGAAGGAATAACACTGATTCGAAATGGGCTAAGGGAATGTAGCATTTTGAGTTGGGATAAAGAATACATCGATCCTCATATTCTTGATGGAACGCAGTGGAGTTTGGAGATTCAGTTGTCCGAAAAAAGTATTCACATAAATGGCAGCAATGCCTATCCGCCTGAGTGGGAGAAGTTTTGTGAAGTTGTTCAGAAATTGTCGGGGAAGCCATTTCACTAAGGCTTAATTTAAGAAAGGGTAGACCAACATGATTAGAAAACCAATAAAAATTGATTCAGACTTTCAACGTTCTATAACATTCCAACGTAATGTTGAAGTTTGGATTGCTGGAAAATTAGATACTGCTGGGAAAGTGGAAAAGTTTAATAAAGCAAGGTGATTTGAAACATATTGTATATGGTCTTATGAATGGTTTAGAGCAATTAACTTCACAACGTAGCTTCATAAAAACTTTAGCGAGTTTTGAAAATTCCTCCACTCAAAGAAAATATTTTGGACTAGCTGGCAACATCACATCTTTTTCCGACATCATTGTTGATGTATCCAACGTGCTAACAATAAACGGGTTAAATATCTCTAGCGTCATAAAGGGATGGACTCATTTCAATTACTTCAAACAAAAAAAATTAGATGATTCAGTAGGAAGGCACTTGATTATTTAAGCTAACATAATTGTTATAATGCTCCGTGACTACATAACGTCAGGAGCATTTGTTATATGTTCTATCCAAAGATTAAGAGTATTATTTTTTCTGGTCTAAAATAAGGTCGTCATAAATAGACTCCCTGGACACATTTTCTTTCAAAAGACACTAAGGAATTTAGATTACCATTTACAAATTGCTACAAGTTGAGGTGATTCAATTGCCTAATTATTTAGATTACCAAAAATCAGTTGCAGCGGAATTTAAGGCATATGAAAAAAGGGTAAGATACCTCATAGATGATGTTCATTGGGGTGAGGAAGGCCGTTATAAAGAGATCATATTGATGAATTATCTTAAGCGGGTGTTACCGAAGAATCTTTCTGTTGGTACAGGATTTGTGAGAAATAAAACTGAAATTACATCACAAATCGATATTATTATTTATGATAATTCATTTCCTGTTCTATTTTCGGAAGGCGATTTTGTTGTAGCAACACCAGAAAATGTTATTGGTATAGTAGAAGTAAAATCGAATATTGAGCCCAATGAGTTATGTTCAATAATTGAAAAAGCAAATAGAAATGGTTCCATTATTTCAGGTGGTTCAGATTTGTTAATTTTCAATGGGATTTTTTCTTTTAATAGTGCGAATAGAGTCAATACGTTCATAAGCCATTTGGAAAGATACGATTTCGCGTCACTTTTAAGGAAGGATCACTGGAATCAAATCATACCTCCAGCACTTTCTTCCTGCGTAAATCATATTTCGTTAGGAGAACGTTATTTTCTAAAATTATGGAAAACAGGTCAAAACCCACAAACTATCGATTCCCCACATTATAGTCTTTATGATATGTGCGATAGTTTGGCTTTTTCTTATTTTCTGTCTAATATTCAGGACTTTGTAATATGGAAAGCCAGGGGATATACAGCAGAAAGTTTACCTCAAGAAATGCAGTCATTCTTTTATCCACTACCAGAAGGCAAAGAGGCGCATTTGGTTAAAAGGATATTGTTAGAGCGAGATCAAAATATATGATTTATAGAATGCAACGGTTGAGTTTGGTTGAATTAGAAAGAGATAACTTTTTCGGGCTTGTCTTAGTTGCGCGCGTCGAGATATAGCAACCTTGCATTGATAGTGAACGTCTGTAAGAGGTCTCTCAATGAACTATTCATAAATAATAGCTGCTTGATTGGTGTTAAATCGTTGAAAGTTGGGGACAAATTGGTGATAAACTGTATCCCCAACCACCCAAAACGACCCGTATAGAACACAATACGAACATCAAAATCCAGTAAAATCAAGGCTTCAGCCGACTATAACAGACTCAATCGGAGCCGCTGCGCAATCCGCATACGGTGCATGTGGAGTCGGTGGCTTTGTTGGTGAGGAATAGCGGGGCTTGAAGCAGCTATAGCGCGTGAACGCAAGGGGCTCGTCCCATGACTGAAAAGAAGAAGTTAGACAAAGCAATCAAGCTACACGAGAGCAGAAAATTTACGGTAACACAAATAGTAGAAATGACAGGCGGAAGCAAGGGGTCACTTTACCATGAACTAAATCGGAGGAAATAAGAAACAACAAAGAAGCAGTCTCAGAGCCATTGAGGAGCTTTATAAGGAATGTTTCGATGAGTCATCTAGATTAGTTGGCTCTATTATTATGTCTTACAGGGCTTTAATATGATTTATTGAACCTACCCCAGTGCAGAGTAAGTCATTGTTAAGTTCTAAAAAGGAGTTTTCCCCTAATTTCCCTAATAATAAATTTAATGAAAGTTTTTTGTGCGTACAGCTCATACATACCTAGGTTCACTTTTATCTTAATCAATTTACACAAAGAACGCCTTTGTTACAAATTTATACAATCGAGTGCAGCTACGTGATATAGTTAAGCTAATAGTTCATATACAGGGGCGAGAAAAATGCAGACTTCACCAACAAAGTTAATCCAAGAAGATGGTGGCTATTATGCTGTTAAGGGATTCCTATATCAATATGACAAAACGATAATAGAAATCCTAAAAAATCCTGATTCTGAAATAAAATTTGAACAAACACAGGATATAGATTTTGAAGACTACGTAATCCAAATAAAGCATAAAGAAACACAAGAGTTCTTTAACAGTAAGATTAAAAAGCCTATTTTACAACTCATAGATTTATTTTCAAAAGACCAAACAAAGAAGTTCATCTTATATTGCCATTTTAAAAATGTGGAGGCTTGTCAAAAGACATTAAATAATGTTGAGCTAGATCAAGTACTCGGTGCTAAAAAAAGCGATTATCCTTTGAAAGTTAAAGAGAAGTTCATTGAGAATTTTATCTTGGAGTTTTCAAACGATTACGAGGAACAATTTTCAACCTTGATTGAATTAATTAGAGATAACTATACTTTGCCAGATAAAAACTCAGCTATATACTACCATTCAATTATTAGAACACGATTATTTCAACTTGCCATAAAACAAAGAAATCAAAGATATCTCAAAAAGTCCGATTTAGATGAATACATAAGCATGACAGATAAAACAATATTTTATCTTTCGTATTCCAAATATCTCGAAAATGTAAAGTATGAGTCTCTTCTTAAAAAAAAGTTTTTCACTCTTAAAACTATAAATTTACGTAATGTTGAAAGGTTATTTATCATAGATATTGATTCGAAAATAAATATAGTCGATATTTATCAAATAATAGGGAAGATCATCTCCAAATACTTCAAATTTGAGAAATCCCCTGCCCCATATATTTGCTTAAGAAAGATATCCACAGTTCAATACAATCGGATAAAACAAGATTTAATAGATTTAGGAATTACATTTAATGATGGGACTTGCTTTAATGGAGATAAATTTAGATTAGATTATCTAGTTAGGCAGTCAACAAAGGAAAATCAGGTAGTTGTTAAAATAATTGATGAGAAGCAAATAGAAGAAGTCTGTATGACTGTCGGATTTAAGGAGTATTATCATTTTTTCATAGGTACCTTACACGAGATCGAAACTGAATATAAAAAAATACATATTCAGATTAAGGAAACAGAACAAATATTGAAAATATTGTAGCCAAGGGGGCATTACTACATGTCATCTATAATAACTAAAGAGGAAATTGCGAAAGTAGTTTGTGTGTTACCTAATAAAATAAAAATTCAAGTAACAGATATTGAAGCATTTAAAGAAAATGCAGATAGTTTTTCCGTAGGTTCATATCTAAGAGTGTCCGATAGCGAGGACTGTGCATTAATTTGTATCATAGAAAATTTTGCGATTGAAAAAACTGAAGATAATAGAAGCCAATATATTCTTGAAGCTGTACCAATTGGTTTTTTAGGTAGTGATAAAAAATTTATTCGTGGCGGTAATAATATTGCCATACCTCCTACCAGTGTTGAACCAGCAAAGAAAGATGAAATTCAAAATATTTATCATGCTATTGAAGATAAAAGAAAATTTTGTTTTTCTTCCTTAGTTCAAGATACCTCAATTAAAGTCCCTATAAATGGTGATAAGTTTTTCAACAAACATATTGCGGTTGTCGGTTCTACAGGGTCAGGAAAATCACATACTGTGGCAAAAATAATTCAAGAAGTGACAGTAGCAAAAGAAGGGAAATACGATGGGTTAAATAATTCTCATATTATCATTTTTGATATTCATTCAGAATATAAACAGGCCTTTCCCAATGCTAACTATATTGATGTAGACAATTTGAATTTACCATATTGGTTAATGAATGGTGAAGAATTAGAGGAATTACTGGTGGAATCAGGAGAAAATCAAGCATACAATCAAGCTTCAATTTTAAGAAGACTCATTACAAGAAACAAACAAATTAAATCTGGATCAGACAAGGTAATGTTCGATACTCCCGTTCAATTTTCAATAGAAGAAGTAGCAAATTGTATTGTCAATCTAAGTAAAGAAACAAGAAATGCGAAAAATCCAAAATCTATCTGTATTAAAAATGATGCAAAAGAGTTTGTAAGTGACGAAGAAAAATTCGATTTTTATTTTGAAAAGGAATTCGAATTCGAGGAAATAAAACCTCAGTCAATAAATAAAGGAACTTATAATGATGGGACATTAGAGAAATTCATATCAAGGCTCAGAAGTAAATTATCAGATAAGAGGTTGGGTTTCCTACTTGGTGGAAAAGTAAATAAAGTAACTTTCGAAGATACACTAACCCATATTTTGGCATATAAAGGAACTGAAAAAGCGAATGTTACCATTATCGATTTAAGTGGAGTTCCTTTTGAAGTATTAAGTATAACAGTTTCGTTAATTTCAAGACTTATGTTCGAATACGGTTATTATTATAAAAAGAACATGAAGTCATCGAATAAATCGCTCACCCCTTTGTTGCTTGTTTACGAAGAGGCACATAAATATGTCCCCAAAAATCAAGCAGCTAAGTTTAATTCATCTAGACTATCTATCGAACGAATTGCCAAAGAAGGTAGGAAATATGGGGTAACAGCAATGATAGTTAGTCAAAGACCTTCTGAAATATCCGAATCAATTTTTTCGCAGTGCAATAATTTTGTATCAATGAGACTAACTAACCCGGATGATCAAAACTATGTGCGTCGATTATTACCAGACAATTTAGGGCCATTGACGGACGCACTTCCTACACTACGAGAAGGAGAAGCTATCATAATCGGTGATGCAATTATTATGCCATCATTAGTTCTTATGGATAGATGTGAGCCTGAACCATCTTCCAATGATATTGATTACCTACAAGAGTGGAAAAAAGTGTGGCAAAATGTCAACTTCGATGAAATATCTGAAAGATGGAAGAAGTAAGTATGAATAAATGCTTTAAGAATTCTTTTGCAAAAAGATGTTAGGAAGGGAAGAATATTAAATGAGTTATACAGCTACAGCAATAAATGAAGTAGTAAGACAAATAGGTAACAATGAAATCTACTTACCCGCTATTCAGAGGAAATTTGTGTGGACTTATGAACAGATTGAAAAGTTATTTGATTCAATCATGTTAGGCTATCCCATTGGCACATTTCTTTTTTGGAAAGTTGAAAAATCTAAGACTAATGACTATATCTTTTATAAGTTTATTCAGGATTATCACGAGCGCGACAGGTATCATAATGACATGGCCCCGAAACCTGAAATGAAGGAATGGATTATTGGTGTATTAGATGGCCAACAAAGATTAAGTTCACTTTACCTTGCTTTACAAGGAAGTTATGCATATAAAAAGCCTAAAGCTAGATGGGACAATGATGATGCATTTCCTAAAAGGCAGCTATATTTAAATGTGCTTTATAAAAATAAGCCGCGGGATGAGGATGCGAACACGTACGAGTTTAAATTTTTAACTGAAGCAGAATCTAAGTTAAATGATTCAACTCATTTCTGGTTAGCAGTGAAAGAATCTCTAAATTGGAACGATGCGAATGGCTATATAAAGTTTGCGAATAAAAATAATCTTTTATCCAGTACTATTGCAATTGAAAATTTAACTTTGTTATGGCAAAGAATTACACAAGATAAAGTTATTAATTATTTCGAGGTGAAAGCACAGGAATTAGACGATGTCTTGGACATATTTACAAGGGTTAACAGTGGAGGTACAGTTCTATCAAAGAGTGACCTCTTATTTTCAACAATTGTTGCTAGTTGGGAGCAAGCACGTGAGGAAATAGAGCAGTTGCTCAAACAAATAAATAATAAAGGCGATAAATTTGATTTCGACAATGACTTTATTATGAGAGCCTGTCTATTTTTAACGGATTCCCCAGTCTTATTTAATGTAAAGAATTTTAAACGTGAGAATGTCCAAAAAGTAAAGGATAATTGGGAAGGGATTAAAAATGCAATAAAAAGAACGATAGAATTATTGGTTGAGTTTGGTTTTAGTCAAGAAAGCCTAACATCCAAAAATGCTATTATTCCTATTTCATATTATATCTTTAAAGGTGGAAAGTTGGAAAACGAAGACAAAAAGAATATAAAACATTATTTAATAACTAGTCTCCTTAAGTTCATCTATGGAGGTAAGGGAGATCAGGTTCTTGAAGCAATTCGGAGTGGAATGAGAGTTATTGACAGCGGTACATATAAATTAAAATCTGAAAACTTCCCACTCACGGCATTAAGGCTAATGAAATTACCTGGGGAGAAAAGTTTGCAATTCACAGTAGATGACATTGAGAATTTATTTGATTACAAAAAAGGTGCATACACATTTATGGTACTTTCTTTGTTATATCCCCATTTAAAGTTAGGTCAAATTAAATTCCATCAAGATCACTTACATCCGGCAAGTTCATTTACTCAAACAAAACTTAAACAGCTTAAGAAGCCTGAATCTAGTTGGAGAAAATGGATAGAAAAGAAAGATACTATTCCAAATTTGCAATTACTAGAAGGGCTGGAAAATGAAACAAAGAACAAAAGTCAGTTTAAAGATTGGGTGGAAAAAGAGGTCACAACCAATCCAAATTATAAGTCGTTAAATTATATACCTAACGTTTCACTTGAACTTGATAACTTTGAGCAATTTTATGAGTCGAGAAAACAAATGATAATCTCGAAATTAAAGGAAATCATGGATATTAGGTAAAGGCAGTATCCCTTTTTTAGTGGAAAAAGCGAGCGATTACTGCCTCATCACGATTTGTCACTAATACTCATCGCACACATGTGGAATGCTGTTCGCTGTTAGTCTGGAGCGGGAACAAAAATACGGAAAAGTAACTGTGGGAAAGTCCCTTTGCAAACGAATGATGCAGAGGGATTTACTTTATGTATAACTTTTTCAATATTATACTTATATTTAGTGATAGTTCAATCAACGAAAGTTAATCTTCAACAATGTACTTAACAAATCACCTTTAATAATCTCAATTATTTCGTCTGATGGGGTTTTTCTAGTTATGCTTTCCTTTTAATAAATTCCATGCTTACTCTATGTTCATTTCCAATATTCGTCGTTACACATGGCTACCACGTATTGATTAAAAGCATGTAGCACAGAATTCAAAGAAGGATAGTCATTTGAACAGGGGAAATGCTTGGACTATTACCATCACTATCAGCAGGAATGATTAGAATGCGTGGGATATTGTGGTCATAACAACATAGGGTTATTAACCAATGTGTGGCATATGCATACTCGCTTGTTTGGATTTCATCATCCCAATATTCTTTGCATAAGGTTTCACAATCCTTTGCTCCTATTGGAATGAACTCATAGCGTAAAAATGTAACAGTCCTTATTACGCTTATTCTTGCGGTTCAGACGAATTGCATTTTGCAAAACATTATTGTGATATAACCAAGGTACCCCTAATTTCTTCATTAATTTTTTCTTCATGATGACCCCCTTAAATTGCTATTTGTTTTAGTTTTTCCTATCAAAAGGATAGTATTTACATGTTAAACAAACTTTTTGGCTTTTGATACATCAATTCTATCCTCAAATTGTTTCTCAATGATTTTTAGAATATTGACCCTACAGGCTTTAAATGCTTAAGGCAACTAGTTTTTGATTAATAGCTAACCACGATAACTATTATTTTTCACTCTTGTTTACTCACTAGATAATGGTAAAATAACAAGGGAACATGTGTTTGTTTTGGCGCGTTCTACGGATAGGGGGAAGGTGTGGTTGAAATCACTGAAAAAGAGCAGCTTTAGGCATTAGTAAAGAGGAGAACTAATAAAGCCCCCAAATGGCTACCGCCAGTATGGCGAGGAGCAATAGTAGCTTTATGGAGATAAGCAAACTCGCCATCCATCATCATGCGCAAGCGGAACTCGTTTGTTTCGTTAAGGAGTCGATACATATATGATCCAATTGACGAACCGCCAGGCACGCCAGTTTCTGTTATTGAAGCACGGGCTGTTGGGCGAATATCAATTTATTGGAAAACAGGGCATATTGGATTTTGTACGGCAGGTCGGCTGTATTCAATATGATCCCATAGATGTGTGCGGAAAGAGCGCCGAACTGGTGCTGCAGTCGCGAATCAAAGGATTTACTAAGAACATGCTGGGTGAGTTGTTGTATAAAGATAGATTCCTGATCGATTATCCCGACAAGAATCTGGCTATTATCCCTGCACTGGACTGGCCTTATTTTGACCGATACAGGCAAGCTGCCCGGCAGCATTCCAAGCGCTATCCTGAAATGGAGGCGTTGACAGAGCAAGTACGAACCCACATCCAAAATCACGGTGCGATTAGTTCGGATGATCTTAAATTGGATGGGAATTTCGCTTGGAGATCTGCCATTCACTGGAGCGGCGGGAACAATGTATCCCGGTCGGTGCTGGAGCAGATGTACTCGACAGGCGAGTTGATCATCCATCACAAAAAAGGAACGCGTAAATATTACGATATCGCTGAGAAGTACATACACCCAAACTTGATAAATGCGCCCGATCCACTGGAGAGCGATCTTGAGCATCATAAGTGGCGGGTATTGCGCCGGATTGGTGCTGTTGGACTACTGTGGAACCGTGCATCTGATGCCTGGCTGAACATATGGGGATTGAAGGCGGAGCAGCGTAACGAGGCCTTCCGCCAGTTGCTGCACGAGGCTCGCATTGTTGCTGTGGCCGTGGAGCAAATGAAGGATATCCTGTACTGCCGCGTGGAGGATTTGCCCCTTATTGAAGTCGTCCAGCAAAATCCGGAGCCGGAATCGCGCTGCGAGCTGATAGCCCCACTAGATAACTTGATGTGGGACAGAAAGCTGATCAATCAATTGTTTGGATTTGATTACACCTGGGAGATTTACACGCCTGCACTCAAGCGGAAATTCGGCTATTATGTGCTTCCTTTATTATATGGAGAAAGCTTCATCGGACGAGCTGAGGTCATCGCGGAGCGAAAAACCGGGACGCTCGTTGTTAAAAACATATGGTATGAGAACGGCGTAAAGCCAACAAAGCAATTGCGGATAGCCTTAGACAATTGTTTTCAAAAATTTGCAGTATTCAACGGATGCGAGACGGTTTCGGCAGAGTTTATGAACTGATATATTCGGTTCCCTAGTATCATTATCCTACAAGGATGAGTCCGTATAGATCGCCGATAAAATCAATTCTGGAACTGCTCGCTTGATGATAATACATGTGTAAGGTCGTGCCGACCGTTGGACGCTTTTATTTTTGGAAAATCGTGCAAGAGTCGGCAGTCCTCACAAGTGGAGAGGGTGACTTTGTTAGCCGAGCTTATTGACACCTACTTGTAAGTTAAAGCCCAACCTCACATGGCCGGACTTTTTCCTAATCAACGAACAATCTCAAACACAGTGCCTTGGTTAAGCTCAGCCACTTTCATTGAGCCATACACCCCTAGATACAGCCGGGTTTGATTCTGATTTGCTCCAAGACTAACGTAATACGCAGCATTAGGTCCAAAATTATAATCAGTTTCTATTACATTGTAATCGCTTTGTCTACAATCGGCTGATAACCTGGTATAGGCTAGGACTCCCCTAACAGGAGGCTTTGATTGAGCTAGAGCAAGATCGGTAAACACGACGCTTCCCCACAAACCAGGGATTTCGTTTCCATTATAGGCCTGAACCCCTGTGAGTGCATTGCCTTCAAACTTGTTGGGACGGGGGTCCTCATGATAATAACTCGTTAACGGTGGTAGACGCAGTATTGACGTTTCTAGGGTTTCAGTGAAATATGAAATATATTTCTCATTCGAATCTGGATTTGCAGGGCAGCCTCTTTCTACAGTGGTAGGTAAAGTACCTTCCCACCCTCGCCAGCCAAAGTTAATGAAACCTTCTTGGTTGGGCTCAGCCCCCACAATAGATGCTTGAACAAGCTGAGTAACCGGTATTGGCTTATAATGAACGAATGCAAAAATTGATTCTACCAGATCTTGTCCGACATTCCCTGTGTATTTAATATATTGATGATGGTGCCTCTGATAAGAGATACCCGGTATATTGCGTACCCCTTTGGCAATGACCGTAAGCATGTTCTGAATAGATTCAGGTAGTTCATTAAACCGTGTAACTACAGGCGGATTATCAATGAATGAATTCATTTTTACATCAATTTCGATTATTTTACCTGCGATCTCCATAATGTCTTGGCTTAAATTAAACGGGTCATAAGCCGATCCGCCATCTCCGGTCGTCAATACAAGTTTCCCTGTTTCAGGCGAAAAGTTCAGGCTATTGACCCCATTATGATTCAAAAAGGGCCTTCTTATGTTGAGTAATGTACGCCGTCTTTGAGGCTGCCCATTCGATGGTAGAATCCATTCTTCCACGGTATCGATATGATCATATTTTGTGTCTCTATCGACCCACTTTAGGTTTAAAGTTTGGGGATCACACGGGTTAGGCTTAAAGGATTCGGAAAAAGCAACTGGACCCTGAGTTCCAGCTAGTGAGTAATGGAGATAAAACAATCCGTTGTAGTAAAATTCGGGATGAAAGCCAGACCTATCAGCCCTCGTTCGTCGTATCCGCCGCTTGCAGCCCCCAGTTTTAAGATTCGCTGGCGAATGTCTAGAAAAGTCCCTATCGCTCCGTTTCTAATATAAAAGATCTCTCCGACCTGTGTTGCGATCATTAGGCTTTCGATGGAATTACCCGGAAGGAAAGTTGTTTTTAATATAGTGGGCAAGTTTATCCTACTAACAATAGGCCGTAGACTGACTTTAACTTTATTCAACTCAATTCCGCCCCCTGGTTGAAGTGATCTTTTTTTAAAATATGATGAGCTTTGTTTTATTAGCACCGAATTGAGGTTAGGGGCATTATATGTTTGTTGTTATTGTCTATCGGAGAAAATAGTAAGAGGGGACACCCCTCTTTTTAAAAATTTACCCAGTAAGCATGCTCCTCCCGAGGTTATGATATAATTTGATTTATCATGCTTTAGAGAGGTTTTTGATATGACAAATAATTTTTGGCGTGAATTGCCACGCCCCTTTTTTATATTGGCGCCTATGGAAGATGTGACGGATGTTGTGTTTCGGCATGTCGTGAGTGCGGCGGCTAGACCGGATGTATTTTTTACGGAGTTTGCGAATACAGAGAGCTACTGCCACCCGGAGGGGAGCCATAGTGTGCGCGGGCGGTTGACGTTCACAGAGGATGAACAGCCCATGGTAGCTCATATTTGGGGAGACAAGCCGGAATACTTTCGTCAGATGAGCATCGGCATGGCGAAGGAAGGATTCAAGGGCATCGATATCAATATGGGTTGTCCTGTAGCGAATGTGGCAGAGAATGGAAAAGGAAGCGGGCTGATCTGCCGCCCTGGGATCGCAGCCGATATTATCCAAGCCGCCAAAACCGGGGGACTGCCCGTCAGTGTCAAGACACGGCTCGGCTTCACTGCCGTAGACGAATGGCGCGGCTGGTTAACCCATATTTTGCAGCAGGACATTGTGAATCTGTCCATTCATCTGCGCACGAGAGAGGAAATGAGCAAAGTAGATGCCCACTGGGAACTGATTCCGGAAATTAAGAAGCTTCGGGATGAAGTGGCTCCAGATACGCTGCTAACCATTAACGGGGATATCCCCGACCGTCAGACCGGCCTCCGGCTCGCTGAGCAGTATGGTGTGGATGGGATTATGATTGGGCGCGGTATTTTTCAAAATCCATTTGCTTTTGAGAAGGAACAGAGAGAGCACACCAGTGAGGAATTGCTTGATTTACTGAGGCTGCATCTGGATCTCCATGATCAATATTCGGCACAGGAACTACGTTCGTTCCGGCCACTTGCCCGATTCTTTAAAATATACGTTCGCGGATTCCGCGGGGCAAGTGAATTAAGAAATAACTTAATGAACGCGAAGTCAACAAGCGAAGTACGGGAGCTGCTTGAAGAGTTTGGAAGCAGGGAGCATGATGAGGCGGAGGAACACGGGAATTAAGCTGTGAAGATTGAAGAAACATCGGACGATTGCGGTAATTACTGGTTAGTTCAATATATATAAGTTGAATTTAAGAATTACTTATAGGCAAGAGTGTGAAATGATTCCGGAGAAGCGGAGCGTTCGCCTGAAAGCTTTCTGAAAGAAAGCTACATCGGAAGCCTATGCTTTGTGATTAGACTTCTACCTTAGAAAATTAATAAAGAAGTCTGAGAACAATTTAGCGATCGTAGGAAAATTTCACACGGCAGCCTAGCACGTAAATCATTAGTTCGACTTATATAGTAAGAATAAATCCGTGTAGAAATATAAAAGACATGAACAGATTGAGGATCGGACGAATGGAAAGGGACATAAACCCTGAGCCAGCAAGCCTTTCCTCTGTTTTTATATAGAGGAGGATTATATGTCCTGGAGCAAATTGAAGCAGCAGCTTGAGAGCTTTCTCTGTCCTGCGTTAAATGGAAGGGTAGAATACCGCGCACCGGCTTACCGTTATTTAGCTGATAAACCGGGGACCTGCTATATCTCGGTAGATAAAAAGAACGTACTCAATATGAGTGATAAAGCCAGCTTCATCAGATGGTATCAAACGGAGCTGGAGATTAAGAATGACCCGGATATCCATATTCCTGTCACCCATGACGAAATTGAAGCGGTCAGAAAAGCCAGCAAGGGACCAGTACCGGAGGATCGTCTAGTAGTCATTGCCCGAAGCAGAAAAAGTTCAGAACATGCTAAACAGCTTTTGTCAGCACAGGCTTCATTAAGTAAATCGAATTTCATCGTTGTGGCGAATAAGTATCTATCTACCTCTGTAGAGGAAAGCATAGAGAGCAATGATATCTTATTGAATATTCTAGCTCTGGTAGACCGTAGGGTTGGCAAAAAGCGAATTGTGAACTTGTCCGAGAAGATGAAGTTAAAGCATCCGATTGTGCAGTGTTTCTATGAACTGCGGCGTAGTACATTATGAGGTGAGTAAGCTTCGCCCGCGATATGATTAGCTTCTCAAAATCTTTTCAAAGCACAAGTAGTTCCGTTATGCTAAAGTCAACAGTTCCCACACGCCTCTTAACAATGCGTACCAAGGTGGGATTTTTCTATAATAAAGTCATGTTATAAAAGACAAAGATCGGGAGAATCATGCTAGTATAGCAAGATTTATTTTTACTGAATAGAAGATTAAATTAGTGCTTAGTATCATTATAGATAAGGGGCAGGGGCAGTTAATTTAAGGGAGGTATTTGTGTGATTCTATTTGCGACTTATCACCAAGAAGCATATAATTGTATACTTCACCATTTTTTTGAGGTGGAAATATTTAATGAAGAGACAGATTTGGGAGATATCATTGAAGAGATGCTCCCCAAATATCTATACAGAGAACAGTATCATAAATGTGTGAAAACACTTGAGGAATTATACTCCTGGACAGGAGATAAGTTCTATCATGAAATGAATGCGATTCATGAATTTGTATTGTATAAATTCATTGATTACATGGGAGAGTTACAAACGGAATCGCCTGATTTTAACCAAGTTTATTTTAATAAAAGATGCCATAGACTAATTAAAGAAGCTAGTCAATTAGATTTTAAAGAAGATAGTGAGTTAACCCTAGAGGAACATGAGGACTACTTTTACGATGTCCATTATTATTCGGATTTATTGTTTACAGATACAGACATTTTAATGATTGAAACTTTATATAATTATCGTAAACTTGGAAATACAAACATAGAAAAGGTATTAGGGATTAACCTAGACTACTATTTTGAATTACTCCCTATTGATATTCAAGAGCAATACAAAACGAAGCATATTACACTTACCGGTGAAGTTTCTTCAATGCTAGAATACATCACTGAAAGAGTACAATACGGGAATTTATATAAATTATTTTGGGAGAATAGTGTTCCAGTAAAAGAAGAACGAATACAGCTAATACTAGAAAATATAATGGACGCTTACTTTCATAAACAAGAAGTAGAAATTACTAGAGAGGCTATGCTGGGAAATGGAAAAGTTGATTTTAAGTTATATAAGAATAGTAACGAAGATGAGAAGGTACTAATAGAAATAAAGAGAGCAAGCAGTTCTTATTTAAAAAAAGGATATGAAAAGCAATTAACGGATTATATGCTGTCTACTAAATACAAGAATGCATTTTACTTAATTGCTTGTTTTACGAATGATGAATACGATAAAAGTATGAAATTTATTAGAGAGCATGTTTATACTGATACCATACAGTTATACATAAATATATCTATATTAGATTTTAGAAAACGTAAGTCTGCTTCGAGCTCATAAGAAGTAGAATGTTTAATTGATACATAAATGACCCGAACCAACATGAGATTCATCTCCCTCGCCGTTACATCCTCATTACGGATTTATAGACCACAGAAGAAGATAACATAAGTCGAAAAAGGCTAACAGGAGATTGCACCAAGCTGTATGCGAAAGCAATGACACTTATTTTTGTAAAATAACCGTGGCAATTCAATTAGTGCGTTAATTAGTAGAAAGGTGGTTATCATGGGAGATAAAAGTATTGAAACTTCAAAAAAAGAAATTGTGGATTATTGGTTCTCAATAGTAGATGAGTGTGGATTAAGTGTAGATGCATCAGAGGCACATGAAAGATGTTGGAGATGTGGGTACAAGAACTCTTTGGAACGGTGTCATATTATTCCTGAATCTTTAGGCGGTGATGATAAAGCATCAAATCTTGTACTTTTATGTAAAAGGTGTCATTTGGAGAATCCCAATATCGCAGATAAGGATGTCATGTGGGACTGGCTTCGTGCATATGGAACATCATTCTATGATATATTTTGGGTGATGCAAGGGTTAAAAGAATACGAGTTTATATATGGTAAATCTGTGGAAGAGGAATTTACGGAAAGAAGCATAACTGATGCTAATGAGTTTAATAGAATTGTCGAGGAACAGATGGAAAAAACAACATTTCATTTTGGACATCCTTATTTAAATTCCGCAACAATGGCGGGTGTATTAAGAGTCTCATTGAAAATGTGGGATAAAGTCAATTAAGGACGACGGATTGTTTTATTACTGTCATTGAAAAATGGCTTGGAGCAGAATCTAAAATATACAGAAGTGGGCGACGTTGTTAAGAGCGGCGTCTTTTTTTGTGCAATAGCTTAAGGACAATGTTTTATAATCGAATTGACATTATCCGAAGGGTTTCTCCTTTTTTAAGTGAAAAAATAATTCTATAGCAAAACCTTTTGAACGGAGTGAGAAACATGGGACAAAGAGCAAATTTAATTATTGTCAGGAACGAATCTTACGAGTTGTATTACAGTCATTGGTGTGCGAACACTCTGCCACAAGATTTATTCTGGGGGGAACAGTATGCCATTCAATTTATTGAGATGCAGACAAGGGTTGATGAATCTGGATGGTTAGATGATGTGTGGGCAGAGGGCGGGGCAATTCTTGATTTAGATAAAAAGAAATTAATTTTTTATGGTGGTGAAGATTTACTTTATGACATTCCACTAAGGAAACTCTATTTAAAACTTATGAGAACTACTTGGCAGGATTGGGAAATTGAATGGGCTTATGAAGGCATATTAGATTTAGCTACATACGTTGGTTACCCTAAGGAAAAGGTACTAACAAGTTCTGAAATTGATATTAATTATTTAAGTCTTGCACCTCCAGAAGAAAAAAGCTGGGTTGATACTGTGGCTAGTGTAAAGTTCTCTCAAAACGAGTTACTACTGTTTCCGATTAGCGGGGGTGTAGATATTTATTTATCATATGGGCCTGATTTGATTAACAACATAGATAAATCCTTTGGTTATAAAAGTATCTCCTTAAAAGAATGGTCTAAGGATTTCCCCATGGGAGGCTTCCATATTGATATAACGTCGAACAGATTAGAGTATTGGCATGCTAATGATATTCCAAACATATCTCAAGAACTTCGATCTAAGTGGCCAGATTGGGATGTAATTGAAAATTACGACAACTACGAATCACAATATAACAGTACTAATGGACTGCTTGAGTTCCAGGATATCAGTCAACATCAACTATTGAGAGAATTAAAGGTTCTACTGTTGAGTGAGCCATCGAATCCAATAAATGCAATAGAATGCTTTATAAAAAAAGAAGCAGACGCTGGAAAAAAGGTAGAAGTAAATCCTCATGCTTTGAAAAATGATAGATATGAATTACCCAAGAATGTTAAAGAAGAGATATTAGAATTTGCGATAGATAATCTATAGTTGTAGCCTACACCCCCTAGATATAAAAAAGCAGGCTGCCGGAACCCTCCCGACAGCCTACTCCCCGACCTACGCAATTTCCTTATGCGATTGGCCTAATTACGCCCCCAAGAACATCTTCATGTCATCTTCCACATTGGTAATGCCGCCGATTCCGAAGTTCTCAACTAGAACTTTGACAACGTTAGGCGAGAGGAAGGCAGGAAGCGTAGGGCCTAGATGAATATTTTTGACGCCGAGATAGAGCAGGGCGAGCAGCACGATCACGGCTTTTTGCTCGTACCAGGCAATGTTATAGGAAATCGGCAGCTCGTTGATGTCTTCAAGGCCGAATACTTCCTTCAGCTTCATGGCGATGACGACCAGAGAGTAAGAATCGTTGCACTGTCCAGCGTCCAGTACGCGCGGGATTCCGCCGATGTCGCCGAGGTCCAGCTTGTTGTATTTGTACTTGGCACAGCCCGCAGTCATGATGACGGTATCCTGCGGAAGCTGGGCTGCAAAGTCGGTGTAATAGTTGCGGGATTTCATCCGCCCATCGCAGCCGGCCATGACGAAGAAGCGGCGGATGGCGCCGGATTTCACGGCATCGACGACTTGATCGGCTACGTTCATCACTGCGGCATGAGCGAAGCCTCCGATAATTTCGCCGGTTTCAAGCTCCGTAGGAGCTGGGCATCCTTTCGCTTGCTCGATCAGCGCAGAGAAGTCCTTGGCTGTGCCGTTCTCTCCCTCAGGGATATGGCGGACGCCCGGGAAGCCCGTGTTACCTGTCGTATAAATGCGGTCTTTATAACTGTCCTTCGGCGGAACGATACAGTTGGTTGTCATCAGAATCGGGCCGTTAAAGGCTTCGAATTCACTATTCTGCTTCCACCAGGCATTGCCGTAATTGCCAACGAAATGCTCATATTTCTTAAATGCCGGATAGTAGTGGGCAGGCAGCATTTCGCTGTGCGTATACACATCGACGCCGGTTCCTTCCGTCTGCTTCAGCAGCTCTTCCATATCCTTTAGATCGTGGCCGCTGATGAGAATGCCCGGACGATTTCCAACCCCGATATTCACCTTCGTAATTTCCGGATTACCGTAAGCGGAAGTGTTCGCATTGTCGAGCATCGCCATGGCGTCTACGCCGTACTTGCCGGTCTCCATCGTCAAAGCGATCAGATCCTGCACTTCAAGACTGTCGTCCAGCGTAGCGGCAAGCGCACGGCGCATGAACCGGTTCAACTCGCCATCGTCCTTCTCTAGGTGCAGCGCATGGTACGTATAAGCGGCCATCCCCTTGAGGCCGTAAATGATCAATTCGCGGAGCGAGCGAGCGTCTTCGTTAAGTGTAGAGAGGACACCAACGGTACGTGCTTTTATATCAAAATCGGCTTCTTTATCTGCTTCCCAGACGGCAGCATCCGGGAGATTAGCCGTTCCTTCGGGATACTGTTCGTCATAATAAGCGCGAACCTCGCTGCGGAGCGCAATAGCATCGCGGACTTTCCCCACAAAAACCTCGCGGTCAAAGTTGGCATTGGTGATGGTTGCGAACAAGGAGTCCATGATGAATAGCGATACGCGCTGTTCCAGCACTTCGGGCAGCCGGACATCCAGACTGAGCCAAGAGATCCCTTTCAGCAGGTAAATGAGCAAATCCTGTAAGTTCGCTACGTCATGCGGTTTGCCGCATACCCCGACAATGGTGCAGCCTGTTCCTTTGGAAGCTTCCTGGCATTGAAAGCAGAACATGGATGGCTGATGGTTCATGGTCATTTTCGCTTCAGTATTATTCATTATTTTTCCTCCTAATATCGTGTTCCTATATTGTTAAATGTCGTCATAAGTTTGCTTTGCAATGGACTGTCAGACTGAAGTATACCCTGCCTCCGAAGTCAGTTTAGTGATTAAGATCACTGCAACTCATTTTGTGATACAAATCACTAACTTGGTGTGATTCTTCTTTTACACTGAAGCTATTAACCCTTTATGAAAATGAACTAAAGAAGCGTGATTGCCTAGTTCATTCCATATAGAACAAGAAGAAATGAGGGAGAGCACGTGTCAATTTTGCCTCACAAAAATGAACTGGGATTCTACGAGATCCGTCTCGAATCCATCGGCGGACTTGGCGCCAATCTGGCCGGGAAAATGCTGGCTGAAGCCGGAGTAACCGGCTCTGGACTTAACGGTTCCAACTTTTCCAGCTATGGTTCGGAGAAAAAAGGATCGCCGGTCAAAAGCTTCGTAAGATTCTGCGATCCCCAGGTGGAGATCCGCGATCACAGCCCCATTGAGCAGCCGCATGTAGTCGGCGTATTTCATGAAGCGTTATATAAGACGATAGATGTGATAAGCGGTTTACGGTCTGATGGGACGGTGCTTGTGAATACAGCGCGAAATCTTGCCGATGTCGCCGCGGATCTGAAGATGAGACAGGGCACGCTGGCTGCGATCGATGCGCTGAGAATTGCCGTTGAGGAGAAAACGAAAGTCAATACCGCGATGCTGGGCGCCTTGTTCCGGATTTGCAGCTTCCTTGATCCAGATGACATGCGGCGGGTGATCCGCAAGACCTTTGAGAAAAAGCTGCCCCATCTCGTGGAACCGAACTTGCGGACGTTTGACAGAGGGTATAACGAAGTCCAGTTCCTTGATTTAGGCAGTAGCGCAGAGCTTGACGGCCAGATTGCCTTCAGCAGAATACAGCCGGTTCTCGGATATAAAACACAGGAGCTCGGCGGAATTCTCAAGGTTACGGCAAACAGTGTGCTGAAGGATCTTAGCGGCTCCCGGCAGGGGTATTTGCCGGAATATAAGGCGGAGGACTGCATTAACTGTGCCGCCTGCGATACGGTATGCCCGGACTTCTGTATCGTATGGGAACAGAAGCCGGATAAGCGCGGCAACCTGCAAATGTTCATGAAGGGCATCGATTACCAGTACTGCAAAGGCTGCCTGAAGTGTGTGGAGGCCTGCCCGACTACTGCTTTGGCTGCCATGCTGGAAGAGCCGCAGTATGCGGAGCAGCACCGTATGCCGCAAGTCTTCCCCTATCTAACTGTGGAGGGAGTCAGACCATGACCTTACAAACCAAAGACTTGTTAACGGAGCAAAAGGTGCCAGCCGCTCAGACAGCCGTCTTCGAATCCGGCAACGAAATGGCCGCCATGGCGGCCGCCCAGATTAATTATCACATCATGGGGTATTTCCCGATTACGCCGTCCACGGAAATCGCCCAATATCTTGATATGATGCGTACGCGCGGTGAACACGACATCAAGCTGATTCCGGCCGATGGCGAACACGGCTCGGCGGGGATCTGCTACGGCGCAGCCGCAGCCGGAGCGCGGGTATTCAATGCGACCAGCGCGAACGGCTTTCTGTATATGATCGAGCAGCTGCCCGTGCAGGCGGGAACCCGTTTCCCCATGGTCATGAACCTGGTAACGCGGGCGGTCAGCGGCCCGCTGGATATCCGAGGCGACCATTCGGATCTGTACTACGGTCTGAACACCGGCTGGGTAATTCTGACCGCCCGTTCACCACAGGCCGTGTACGACATGAATATCATGGCGCTGCGTATCGCCGAGCATGCGGACGTACGCCTGCCGGTTATCGTGGCCTATGACGGCTTCTTCACCTCACATCAGAAGCGCCGGGTGCAAATATTTGAGAACCGGGCAACTGTTCAGGAGTTTGTAGGGGAGCAGCCGGAATTCCCACACGTGCTGGACGAGAACAATCCGATCGTCGTTGGGGCTTATATGAATGGCGAGGACCTCATGAACAACCACTTCCAGCAGTCGGAGGCCATGTACCGTGCGGGTGAGGTGTTCAAGGAAGTGGCGGAGGAATATGCGGCATTGTCCGGAAGATCCTATGCGCCGCTGGATCTGTACCGCATGGAAGACGCGGAGGTGGCTTTGTTCCTGCTCAATTCCGCGGCGGAATCCTCCAAGGACGTAGTGGATCGTCTGCGGGCGAAAGGAATCAAAGCGGGCGTGATTAGCCCGAATGTTATCCGCCCGTTCCCGGCACGGGAAATCCGCGAGGCGCTGACAGGCGTCAAAGCGCTGCTGGTCGGCGAACGTGCCGATTCCTACGGCGCAAACGGAGCCAATTTGACGCATGAGGTCAAATCGGCCCTGCAGGAGATCCGCGGCCCGCAGCCGATTGTACTTTCCCGCATATTCGGCCTTGGCGGGAAAGATTATTACGCGGATGATGCGGAAGCCTTTTTTGCCCTGACGCTGGAGGCGATGGAGCTTGGCTATGCCAAGGTGCCGTTCGATTATTACGGGCAGACGCCGGGCGATGAAGCGCGTAAGCTGCAGCCGGTTATTGCGCCGATGAACGGGGACAGCTTCAAATCCGGCCTGATCACCGTCAAGGTGGATGAGGCGACGGGCAAGCTGGCCGTTAAAGTGCCGCCGATGCGTGCGCTTGCCGCCAAGCCGAAGCGCCTTGCTTCCGGTCACGGAGCCTGCCCGGGCTGCGGGATTTTCCCGGGGCTGGAGCTGTTCTTCAAAGGAATCGAGGGTAATATCGTGACTCTATTCCATACCGGCTGTGCCTATATCACTACCACGGGTTATCCGTACAACTCGCATAAGCAGAGCTTCATTCATAACCTGTTCCAGAACGGGCCGGCTACATTATCCGGCACAGTAGAGGCGTTCCTAGAGCGGAAACGCCGTGGGGAGATCGAGGTTCCCGAGGACTTCACTTTTGTGATGGTGACCGGCGACGGCGGCATGGACATCGGGATGGGTTCGGCAATTGGGACGGCGCTGCGGGGCCATAATATGATCATCCTTGAATACGACAATGAAGGCTACATGAACACCGGGGCACAGCTTTCGTACTCCACGCCTTTAGGCCATATGACCAGCACTTCCGGTGTCGGCAAGAAGCAGCAGGGTAAGGCGTTCCATCACAAAGATACGGTGCAGATGATGGCGGCGGCGCATATTCCATACGCATTCACAGGTACGGAAGCCTTCCCGCAGGATCTTGTGAAAAAGGCAGCCAAAGCCCAGTGGTACGCCCAAAATGTAGGTACCGTCTACGGCAAGCTGCTGATCACCTGCCCGCTGAACTGGAAGTCCGATGACAAAGAAGGCGAGAATATCGTGCGCGCAGCCGTGAATTCGTGCTTCTTCCCGCTGTATGAAGTGGAGCAAGGAGAGACGAACATTACGTACAACCCGGAAGAGAAGAACAAACGGGTGCCGCTCGGCGACTGGCTGAAATATATGGGCAAATCAAGACACCTGCTCAAGGAAGAGAACAAAGAAATGCTTGGTGAATTTGATCGCGAAGTAGAGCGTCGCTGGTCGATACTGAAAGCGAAGCACGAGAATCCGCTGCTCTAAGTAGGGGGAAACATGAATACTTCTCCCGAGCCTTATGTGCGTTATCTCGTTGATTGTTCCGACATACAGCGAAGCGGGAGAAGGATTGTCTAAAGACACGGAGATGTTCTCCGTGTCTTTTTAGTTCCAAAAAAATCTAGAACTTCGTTAACAGATTAGGACATAATTTAAAGGGATTTTGTTCTTGCAAAATGATACGAAATCGTAGTAATATCTAATTATTAAATGGGATTATTTTTTTTGACTAATTACTACGAAATCGTAATAAAATTTGAAGGAGGTTCATTTTAACAGAGGACAATGTTAATTGTTGAATTTCACAAAATTCCAAGATAAAAAAGGAGTGTTAGTATGGTAGCAGCAGCATGGATTTTGTTGGCTTTAGGAATTGGCCATTTTCTTTATGGGTTAGTCTGGTTCCGAGTACCTTTCTCAGAAGTATTTAGTGAAGGGTTTGTAAATAGATTTAAATCCAATGAATCACGGCGATCCGCATTTTGGTTCACTATATTTGGACCCTTGCTTATCATGTGTGGACATATCTCACTTCATTTGGCGAATGCAGGAGATAGAGGTCTATTTCTGATAATGGGTTATTATCTGCTTATTATTTCGCTCATCGGAATCTTAGCCCTTCCCAAGTCACCATTCTGGTTAGCCCTTATCGGCTCACTAGTCTTCGTTGGGGCAGGGTATGGGTGGATTAATTAATGACGGTGCTTAATAAGATTGCGAGTGGCCAGACCGATTCATTTTGCATTTGACGTAGATATTTCTATTACGCAAAGGGGGCTATTACCATACTAAAAGGGTGCCTGAATCTGTAGTGGATCCAGGCACCCTTTTACAATGCAGTAGTGCTGCATTCAAGTTAAACAAACCGTCCGATTCCCAAAAAAGTATTACTCCCCGAGAACAAGCTTGTTACGATAAATATCCAAATTCTCATCATCAAAGCAGACAAAATAAACCTGCTCAAGCGTTCCCGTCTGGTCACTAACCGAGTTCAAATAATCAATGACCGTTTCCAGTGCAATTTCAGCCGCAAGCTGTTTGGGGAACCGGTATATCCCTGTACTGATATTCGGAAATGCAATGCTTTTGGCATTATACTCCGCTGCAAGGCTAAGGGAGTTTCGGTAGCAGCCTGCAAGCAGCCTAGCTTCACCCTGGTTACCTCCATTCCATACAGGACCTACCGTATGGATGACATGATGCGCTGGCAGATTCCCAGCCGTAGTAATAACGGCCTCGCCGACCGCGCAGCCTCCTTGCCGTTCTCTAATCTGCACGCATTCTTCGAGTATGCTTCGGCCCCCAGCCCGGTGAATAGCACCATCCACGCCACCGCCTCCCAGCAAGCTTGAGTTCGCAGCGTTGACGATCACGTCGGCCGTTATCTTCGTAATGTCACCCTTGATCAAAGTAATGCTTGTCTGGTTAACCTTTAGGCAATCTCTCATCATACGCCTCCTAGATCGAATGGATTTCCAACCTACGCTTTTTAGATTATTACCCTGGATTACCCGAACCTGCTTCCCTAGTGTTGAGGTGATTATATTTGTTTGTTCGAATTAGTAGTCTTTGAAAATTTAGAGGGATTGCTGTCGAAGGCAGTCCCTTTATTTGCGATTCAGTAAAGTTGTTAAGTTTAAAGATAACTTTACTAGATTACGTATGCAAATATTACCTAAAATGGGTAATTCAAAAGTATGATGATTAATCCAATATTTGTATCACCATCAACATGGAGCAGGCTCAAAAGGAGGGAGTCTTAGACAAGCATGGGGCGGTTATGAGGCGGATTAATCACCAAAATCTTTGCTGGCTAACCGGCGTTCAATTTGAACAGAAAATGGTAGCCAATTTTTGTAAGTGCGGTTATACTATTGTAGAAATATGTCGAATGTTTCTAAATAAATACAATTTTATCTTCTGCAGGTGCCTTAAAGTCGTGTATGGATTATTAAGAATAGGAGTGGTGTTTACAGCATGAGATTAAGAGGTTTAAGCGTTCTGCTATGTTTCAGTATCGTGCTTTCTATGTTTCCGCTAAAGAGTCTGCCAGCGAACGCTGAAGCCTGGTCATTGAGGGATGCTGCAGGTTGGAAAGCCGTGTATCCTGCTAATAATCAGAACGATTATCAGCACGACCAGCAAACAGGAAGCGGTTCGGTATCGCAAGATATTGTGGGTGATGCAAATTACCCGTCGACTTTTATGCATTTTACAGATACGGAGATAGCTTTGAGAGTTCGTGTGAACCATATAGATGGTGGAACGGACGCTGCGAACTATCAATTTAAAAATTTCTCATTTGCAGGTATTGATGCAGATCTCAATGGAAGTGTCGACTTCTTTCTAGGCATATATAATCCGACTGGTAATAACGGCCGACTTGGTATTTATGGCTCAAATAGTGGCTATGCGAATACCGGTCCGAGCACAACCGGAATCTCCGGAAAGCCGCTGATGGCTTTTAAACCTGTGAACAATGTCAATTATTCCATCACTAAGGCAGCAGACGGCAGCAATTTTGACGGCAATTCGGACTATTTCATTTCTTATAAATTCTCGGTTGCAGATATCAAAAGTGCGTTGGCAGCGAAAGGGTATAACTTTGATTCGTCTACTCCTTTCCGCTTTATGACAGGGACTGCAGCACAGGACAACTCCTTTAATCAGGATTTAAATGGAATGGACAGAACCGGCTGGTCTTCGAAAGGCACTTGGAATTCGCTTGGTGTGTTCTCGAATGTGGTATCAGCGAATGGAAGTATACCTTATTACACTGTAAATTTTGACAAGAATACTGGCGATACTGAGGCGTCACCTGCATTCAAGGTGATTCAAGCAGGAGGAACAACACTCGGAAGTCTGCCCGTGCTGCCCACCAAGCGGAGTATGTACTTTCAGGAGTGGAACACAAAGCCGGATGGAACGGGTGAGACGATTACCGCAAATACGGTTATTAATGCGAGTACATCTGTCTATGCCATTTGGGGAGATAAAAAGGTATACACGGTCACCTTCATGAATGGGACGGATACCTTAACTACTGTGCCGACCAAGAACGGCATAGTTGGCGACAATATGCCATCTGTGCCCGTAGGCAAACAACCCTATTTTATAGGCTGGAATACAACATCGAGTGGAACGGGCAGTTGGTTAAATTCAACTACTGCTGTTACCCAGAACACTACGGTATACGCCATATTCACCAACAGTGGCGAATCCGCAGTTTTCTTCAATAACTATACGCCAAATGGCGGCTCCATCGTTGCAACCCTATATTCTAACGGAAATAGCGGCAATTTTGGCGGCGGAGGATTGCCGACGATTACCAGAACCGGCTACGTGTTCGGAGGCTGGTATAACAATACAGCGGGTACTGGGACCGCGGTTACTACCCTCGGTAAGGGATCGGCGGGGAACTATTATGCCAAATGGACACCTGCCGTTTATACGGTAACTTTTAATGGTAACGGTGGAAGCGATCCTGTCAACAATGTGCCTGATAACAAAGCCATTACAAACGGCACTTTTGGTGATATGCCTACTGCCAAACCTACTCGCACTGGTTACAGTTTCATTGAATGGAACAGAAGCCCGGATGGCAGCGGTGAAGCTATATATCCGTCCACAGTAATCTCGGAGAGTGCAACAGTCTATGCCATTTGGAAGGCGTCTAAGACGGTTACATTTAACGTAAATGGCGGTGAAGGCGAGAATCAATTGATCTCTGCCGTTGACGGAAAGTTGGACTATCTCCCCCAGCCTCCGTTCCGTGAGAATTATACATTTTTGGGTTGGGGGACTTCGGCAGGTGCCACTACGGTTGTCAATATTCAGGATGTAACGGCTTATACAGAGCTGTTTGCTGTGTGGAGCCCGGTCTATACGGTGAACTTTGATGCCAATCAAGGTGACTGGGAAGGATCCGCCCAGACTAGTATTCTAACTGCATATGGCAGCGTACTTTATATTCCCGAAGCTCCGGTGCGCGAAAATTATGTTTTTGGCGGCTGGAATACTGGGGCTGATGGCAATGGAGTTCCTTTTACACTGTCGACTTCGGTGACAAAGGACAACACAACTGTATATGCAAAGTGGGCGTCGTCCGCAAGTGCCTTTACTGTGAAATTTGAAGCCAATGGCGGCAGCTCCATAGACGACATGACAACCAACCAAATCGAAGCAGCCCCCGCATCGGCCAAGCCTGGCTACACTTTAGAAGGTTGGTATAGCGATCCGGGACTGAATACAGATAAGAAAGTAAGTTTCCCATATCAAGTCACAGCGAATACCACCCTTTACGCAAAGTGGACAGCCAATACATCGTCTGTAACGTTGAGTGATAACGGGGGTAGTGGCGGCAGCGAAAGTGTGACTGCAGCATATGATCAACCGATGCCGGATGCAGCAGTTCCGAATCGGACAGGGTATACATTTACCGGATATTATGACCAGGCAAGCGGCGGAACGAAATATTACAACGCGGATATGAGCAGTGCGAAAGACTGGGATAAAACGGAGTCAGCTTCGACCCTCTATGCGCAGTGGGAAGCCGCTGTATATGCCGTTACCTTTGATGCTAACGGTGGACAGTACGCCGGGGGCACAGCAACGGCAGACCTGAATCAGACTTATGATAGCAATTATGAGCTGCCGTCTGTGAATCCTACCCGCAGCGGGTATACGTTCGCTTCGTGGAACCTGCAAGATGACGGGAAAGGGACGACGATCACAGGGAATACGAAAGTAAAAGAAGCCGGGGCGCATCATGTATATGCCGTGTGGACTGAGGTCGGCAGCGTAATGATCAATTATGCCGCCAATGATACTTCCTATGGTACGGTCAGCCAGGCGAATGAATCGTTGAACCCCGAAACGAGTACAGCATCTGGTTCGGAAGCAACAGCGAAGCCAGGGTATCACTTTGTAGAATGGCAGGACGGGAATGGTACTAGTGTAAGCACGAATCCAACCTTTGTTCCGCAGAAGGTTGACGGCAGCTACGTGTCAGGTACGTACACCGCTGTCTTTGCAGCGAATACTTACCATATAACGTATGATCTTGATGGCGGAAAGACCGCATCCTCGAACCCGACTACCTATACCACTGAGAATGACAGCTTTACGCTGATCAACCCGACAAAACCAGGGTATACCTTCGGGGGATGGACAGGAACGGGGCTATCAGATCCTACCGTTACGGTCATAGTAGATACGGGTTCTACAGGCGATCGGAGTTACTCCGCGACATGGACTGCCAACACTTCTTCTGTGACATTGGATGCGAACGGCGGCACTGGAGGAAGCAGCAGTGTAACTGCAATATATGACCAACCGATGCCGGAGGCGGAAGCTCCGAGTCGGACGGGCTATGCATTCATCGGATACTTTGACCGAACTAGCGGTGGAACGAAGTATTACAACGCGGATATGAGCAGTGCGAAGAACTGGGATAACACCGGTTCAACCGTGACGCTCTATGCGCAGTGGCAATCAACAGCTGGCTATGATGTAGTCGGTACCGTAGTTGATGAGGCTACTCCTCCGGTTCACATACAGGGAGCGAAGGTTGAGATTGTAAAAGGTAACACCTCTTACGGAGATACGGGGACTACGGACGCAGAGGGTAACTTTACGATCCATAATGTACCGGCAGGCACGTATAACTTGAGGATAACTTTGAATGAGAAAACAGCCATCATTGCGATTATAGTCAAGGGAGAGACAAGGGTCATACACCTGGGGAATGTAATATTCCCGTACAATGCTAGCAGTGCATTAAACCTGCAAGGCAATGGCACGCCGGCCATTGTAATCGATAATCTGCACCCTGAGGCAGAGGATTACCTTTTGAAAGAGAAGAATAATACAGGCTTCGCCAAGGTTGAAATGAAGATCGGAAAGATTGATGAAGCGACGAGCGATACCCACGCCTTGGAAGCAATGAGTAATATCAAACCTAAGGCACGGAACGATAATTTAACCATTGGCCTCTACCTGGACATGACCATTGAGAAATTTTATCGTATCACCGAAGCGGAAGTGTGGAATTCAGAGGGACTTATCGGACAAACGAAAGGGCTAATTAAAGTTATTATTCCTATCCCTTCAGACTTGTATGGCAAGTCCGGTTATGCTGTGTATCGCTATCACGGAAATGCAGTGAATTTTATCAACTCGGTTCCGAATGCAGATGGAGAATATCTTGCATATGATTCATCTGATCAGACGCTTACGCTCTATGTTAGAAACTTTTCAGTCTACGCTATAGCTTATAATAATCCACAAGTAGAAGTTCCTTCAGGCACAGGCGGCGGAACGCAGGCCAACTTTGCTGTTACCTTTGATGGGGACGGAGGTACTTCATCTACAACAACGCAATCTGTGGCTATCGGGGATCTGTTAACCAAACCTGCAGATCCAATAAGAACTGGCTATATCTTTGATGGTTGGTATAAAGCCGATGGCAGCAAGTGGAACTTTAGCACGGATAGGGTATACTCGAATATCACGCTGACAGCCAAATGGACAGTTGCCGCTACGGATGCGCCAGCTCTGGATAAGGTTAACCATTTTGCCTATATGAAAGGATATCCTGACAGAACCTTTGGCTCTGAGAAGAATATGACCAGGGCGGAAGCTACTGTGATGTTTGCCCGTCTATTGGTCAATAAAATGGATGTTGGCAAAAGTTATCCATCCAAGTTCAAAGATATTGATAGTAGGCGATGGTATGCAAATGCCATTGGATATATGGAGCAATACGGCATTATCTCGGGTTACTCAGGCGGAACCTTTAGGCCGAATGCGCCGATAACTCGTGCAGAATTTGCGGCAATGTCATCTCGGTTTGATAAGCTGATCACAGGCGAGCCCGTTATTTTCACCGATGTGAAGGATAATTACTGGGCCAAAGATTACATTTCCTTTGCTTCTTCCAAAGGATGGATCAAGGGATATCAGGACGGCACTTTCCGGCCTGAGCAATCCATCACTCGTGCTGAAGTGGTAAGTTTGGCAAACCGTATGCTTGAGAGATCTAGCGACAAAAGCTATCTTACAGCACATAAAGATGTACTCAGTGAATACGTAGATCTAACAACCGGCCACTGGGCTTACTACGATATTATGGAAGCAACCAATGCCCATGATTACGAGAAGAATGCAAACGGTGAAACTTGGATTCATCCTAAGAAGTAGGGGAGAAGAAATCAGGCAGTAACAGTAAAGAGGGGCGCTCAGCCCCTCTTTTTGTTTGCTGGGATGATAGTTAACTTACCAAAAAGTTATATTCTGTTTGGATCAATCCAAGAACGATCAGAATGGTGTGGTAATATGAACAAAGAAGGGTACATAGGAGCAAGTACTACTATTTCGCAAGGGGGATTAGTACCATAATACAAAAACTAAAACAAACTACAAAACGGCTCAAATCCAATTTGATTGTACTGTATCTATCTTACAGAGACCCTAGAGTGAAATGGTATGCAAAACTGTTCACACTGTGTGTTGTGGCGTATGCATTTAGTCCCATCGATTTAATTCCCGATTTCATCCCGATACTAGGCTATGTTGACGATTTGATCATCGTCCCGCTGGGCATAGTCCTTGCCCTTAAGATGATACCTGGGGAGGTTATTGAAGAGAATAAAGTGAAGGCCCAGGAGATTCAAGGAAAGCCCAAGAACTGGCTTACAGCTGCTCTGTTCATAGTCGTATGGATACTGCTTGCAATTTGGATTGCATGGTATGTTTATAAAAAATTCAGTCATTAGACATAGATAAAACCGACTTTTAACGGTTCACAGTGCGGTATCGGAGTAAGGTCAAATCACACGAATACAATGAAAAGCCGATCGATAATCAGGAAATCACTTCTGATTGTCCTCGGCTTATTTCTGTTAAGCCTGACCCTTGGTAAATATAAGAATATTTGACTAGAAAGGAACGGGAAAATCATTACCATTTCCTCATTGCTTATCAATGGAACTAATATGATAATGATAATCGTTATCAATATATGAATTTATTGGAGGTATAATCGTGTTTTTAAATTTTTTAAGGGAAAACCGCTATGTATCCGTACTTCTTACTGTGCTCCGAGTGTATCTTGGATGGCTTTGGCTGAGTGCTGGGTGGGAGAAAATTTCGAGCGGAAAGTTTGATGCTAGCGGCTTCCTGAATGGGGCTGTTGCAAAAATGACTGGAGACCACCCGTTAGTTCAACCCTGGTGGGGAACCTTCGTGAAAGAGGTCGCATTACCGAATGTAGATTTTTTTAACGTGTTAGTACCATGGGGAGAGTTTCTGGTAGGTCTGGGTTTAATCTTTGGAATTTTTACGTCATTCTCCATACTCATGGGGCTAACTATGAACTTCGCATATCTGTTATCAGGAACGACAAGTACAAATCCGCAAATGGTTATACTGGGAATGTTTATCCTTGTTGCAGGATGGAATGCTGGAAAAATCGGCTTGGATCGCTGGTTCCTGCCGTTGCTCGGGAAGTTGGCGAATAAAAGAGGCGGTATTGAGCAGGTGTCGCCAAATTGAGGGAGCCTCTACTTTAATTATAGTACAGTAAGCCCATGATTTACAGACTACCATTTTTGGAATTCATGCCCTATATTGTTGTATATCATATTGAAAGAGGTGTACCTGTATGAATTCCAACAATGACGTTTTAGATCGTGGGCCTTTTTTTCATGGAACTAAAGCAGAACTGAAAATTGGCGATTTGTTAGAACCACAATACCTGTCAAATTACCAAGATAAAAAATCCAACCATATATACTTTACTGCAACATTAGAGGCGGCTAAGTGGGGTGCTGAATTAGCAAAGTCCGGTTCAAAGGAAAGAATATATGTTGTTGAACCACAAGGTGAATTTGAGAATGACCCCAATGTAACGGACAAGAAGTTTCCAGGGAATCCAACACGGTCTTACAGATCTAAGTTCCCACTCAAAATTGTAGCTGAGCTGGGTTCGTGGGAGAGACATTCTGATGAACAGATTAATCATATGATTGCCTCTATAAATAAGCTGCATGAAGAAGGTAAATTTGTGATCTATGATTAATGCTGAATGTTATGAGGGACGGAAGCTTAATTCCGTCCCTTTTTGGTGTTTGGAATTTGACAGTACTTATTAATCAATTAACAATCTAAATTTATTGTAAAACAATAAAAATTATGTTAAATTCAAAATGAAAACAATAAAGAGGGGTGCATGTTCAGGTGCATGTGATCGAACGAGGAAGAACGCTTTTTTTAAAGGCAACGGTGTATCTTATTGGAGTATTAATTCTTGCTGTGTGTATATTTGGATTGCCATCGATCGGCAGGGAAGCTGCAGAGGCTTTCCCGGACAATTGGGTATACCCTGTGGTTGTGATCATGTATATTTCGGTGATCCCGTTATTTGTGGCCTTGTATCAGGCATTAAAGCTCTTAAGCTACATTGATAAGAACACCGCATTCTCCGAGTTATCCGTACTGGCGCTAAAGGTGATCAAACACTGCGCTGTTACCATCAGTATTTTGCATGCGGCCTGCCTGCCGTTCCTCTATCTGATTGCGGATTTAGACGATGCTCCAGGTCTCATCCTCTTCGGAATGGTTATTCCCGCCGCTTCCATGGTTATTGCCGTCTTTGCCGCCGTTCTTCAAAGGCTGCTGAAAAGTGCAATTGATATCCAATCAGAGAATGATCTGACGGTCTGAGGTGAGATAACATGGCGATTATAATCAATATTGACGTGATGTTGGCTAAACGCAAAATGAGTGTGACAGAGCTGTCGGAGAAGGTCGGGATCACGATGTCCAATCTCTCCATACTGAAGAACGGTAAAGCGAAGGCGATTCGGATATCGACATTAGAGGCAATTTGCAAGGCGTTAGAGTGTCAGCCTGGAGATATTCTGGAATACCGAGCAGACTAGTGAATGAATGGGGATTAGATAGTACACTGTTAGTAGATCTTTCTGAGTATAAGTAGTATGAAATAAGCCAGTAAGGATGGAATACATGGTGTTAGGAGGAAGCAAAAATGACCGAGAAAAGCGAGATCAGCAGCAGTACAAAAGAACTGTCATCCGAACAAAAAGAAGAACTGTTTGGACTATTGAAGTCCCGTTTTGAGAAGAACAGGAACCTTCACTCAGGTCTGGAATGGACCCAGGTAGAAGCCAGGCTTGAAGAAACGGGAAGGGATAAGCTGTGGTCGCTCAGTGAAATGGAGAGAACCGGAGGCGAACCAGACGTGGCCGGTCATGATTCAAAGACGGGTGAATATATTTTCGTTGACTGCTCAGCGGAAAGTCCTAAAGGACGCCGAAGTGTATGTTATGACCGTGAAGCCCTGGAGTCTAGGAAGGAACACAAACCACAGAATAGCGCAGTAGATATGGCTGCCGATATGGGCATTGAACTCCTTACGGAGGAGCAATACCGGGAGCTGCAGGAACTGGGCAATTTCGACCGGAAGACTTCGAGTTGGGTGAAGACGCCTTCCAGAATCAGAGAACTCGGAGGAGCGATCTTCTGCGACCGCCGCTATGACACGGTCTTTGTGTATCACAATGGGGCGGAATCCTATTATGCTGCTAGGGGATTTAGGGGCTCGCTAAGAGTCTGATTAGACTGTGGCATCAGCATGAAGCGGGCGCCAACGCGCCTACACATCATGCAAGTTATCCTTGCCTATTCGGCGCTAACTCGAGTAAAAGTCATGAAATGACCGGGTTTCCGGGCAAGCAAAGCCCCTTCTTATGGAAGGGGCTTTTGGATTTGAGTCTATACGGATCACTGAGCGGTTAGTTCAAGAATCTTATGATATGCGCTCAGGAATTGTTCTGGATCAGGGTCCTCTCCTAATCGCTTGGGTACATCAAATTTAGATAAATCGAAGTGATACTGGGGCTCCAAGTCTTGCTTAGCTAGACAGCTCTTGCAGCAGGACAAAGGACAACCGTCGATGGCAATGATGGGACGTCCCGACTTGGCTGTTCTGACAAGAGGTTTGACATCCCCACCGACACCCGCGATACAGGACATTTCAGCTATGTTGTCCCGGTCCATTCTAATTGCAATCATGTTGGCAGTCTGTGCAGCCGAGGAACAACCGGAACAGGAATAGACAAGAGGCAGATCATTTCTTCTCATTTGGCACCCTCACTCACTTATAAATTTTCTAGGTATCATAACCTGAGTTTGCCGAATGAACTGTGAGGGCGGTCACTTCCTAAGATTTTCAAACGAAACCTATTTTGTCAGTATTTGCTTGTCAGCTGCATGCTGCAGTATAGTGGGCAAAGATGAGCAAAATGATTAGATATAGAAATCAGCCTAATTTTAGAGGAGGATTTGTGGTGACTGAGAGAATACTGCCTTTTACGAGTGATAGATTGGGACACTGTACTGAGCTTTATGTTCAGGTATTTAATAGTGAACCCTGGAAAGAAACCTGGACTCGGCCTACTGCGGAAGAAAGACTTACTGACCTGTTGAATACACCGAAGTCCTTTGGTTTTGTGT
This sequence comes from Paenibacillus zeisoli, assembly GCF_003994465.1. GTDB lineage: Bacteria > Bacillota > Bacilli > Paenibacillales > Paenibacillaceae > Fontibacillus > Fontibacillus zeisoli. The sequence goes on from NZ_RZNX01000004.1 coordinate 79,735, forward strand.
TATACGATCATGATCAATTAATTGGATTTATTGCGGGAAATAGCAAAAAGTCATATGCAGGATTAACCTTTTACCTTGCTGAGCTCTGTATAAACAATCAAATTCAGGGCAAAGGCTATGGATCTAAACTGCTTCTTCATTTGGAGAATGAACTTAGGAAGATCGGCGTTCAAAGCATTTATTTATTAACGGCAAACGGAGGGCTTGCAGAGACGTTTTATCTGAAAAATGGCTACAAAATCAATGAGAACAGGATAGTTATGAATAAGCAGTTATAAATATTCCCGCCTGTAAGCTCATAACTCTTTCATATACCAAGCGTCACACGCGTTATGCTCAGACTCTTCAAGCCCTTGTTCTAGCTGGCGGAAGCCGAACTTGAGATAGAGAGAATTCGCGGCTTTCAGCTTCTCGAATGTCTCTAGGTAGCAGTATTTATAATGCTTGGCGGCAAAATCCAAGGCCACCTTCAACAGCTCATTGGACAGCCCTTTGCCCTGCTCCTGAGGCGCAAGATACAGCTTCTGCAGCTCGCAAACTTCGGGAATCTGTCCGAAGCGTCCAATGCCCACTCCACCTGCAATTTCACCTTGATCCGTAACCATAACCCAGTACTTGGAGCCAGGCTGCTGCTTATAGTACTCGGCCAGACTGCCCAGCTGGGGGTCAAAGTAGGCGGTTCCTGGTAGGTTCAGTCCAAAAGATTCCAAGGAGCGTTTAATGATCTGCTCCATGGCTTGATTGTCTTGTTCTTCAATTTCTCGGATTAGCATAAAGTTCATCTCCGTATCTAGGTGTGTTAAAGAATATAAGTTGATCTATTGATTTACACATTAGGCAGCCGTGTGAAATGTTCTTCCGATCGCTGTTGTTCCCAGTTTTCTTGACTGAATTTATTAGGTAGAAATCCGGTAACAAAGGCGAACGCTTCGCTTCTCCAGACTCATTTCACACTCTTGCCTATGGGTAATTCTCAAGATCACTTATATCATTTAAATTTAAGGATTTATTGTAAGTCCGCCTACTTCAAATGTCAATTTGAAGAGGATGATTTTGCTAATAACCACTAGAAAGAAGGGATAAATATGGATTTAGAAACGGTCATGCAGGAGCTCGAGGCTCTCGGCAAGGAACGAACCAAGAAAATTTACATATCGAATGGCGCTCAGGAACCGCTTTTTGGCGTGGCTACAGGGGCCATGAAGCCGATGGCCAAGCAGATCAAGAAGAATCAGCCTTTGGCTGAGCAGCTTTACGCCACAGGGAACTACGACGCCATGTATTTTGCCGGTGTAATTGCGGATCCGAGGGCAATGACAGAAGCGGATTTCGACCGGTGGATAGATGCCGCTTACTTCTATATGCTGTCCGATTATGTGGTTGCCGTAACTTTGGCAGAGACAGAGATCGCCCAAGGGGTAGCCGATAAATGGATCGCAAGCGGCGAGGAACTCAGAATGTCCGCAGGTTGGAGCTGTTACTGCTGGCTGCTTGGGAGTCGCCCGGATCGTGAGTTTGACGAGAGCAAAATGGCTCATATGTTAAAAAGGGTGGAAGCAGAGATTCAGGATTCTCCCGAGCGAACGAAGTACGCGATGAATAACTTCATTTATACCGTGGCTACGTCCTATTCACCGTTCCATGATCTGGCGGTTCAGACCGCACAGGCTGTAGGACCTGTGGAAGTCGGACAGGACAAGGGAAAGAGTAAGTACCTGAACGCTACGGACAATATTCAAAAGGCGATAGCTAGGGGACACCTTGGCTTCAAACGCAAGTACGTAAGATGCTAAAATAATTCAACCAATCTCCCGGAGGTTTTGTCCATTCCAAAGTATCTGCTCCTTCATTAACTATAGTATAACAACTAAGGAGTTGATTATTTTGAGAAAAGCAACCTTGATGAGAATTAAGAAGGCGGAAGCAAAGCTAGGGAGAAAATTCAAAAAACAAAGTCACGTAGTTAAAAATGTTAGAAAAGCCCTCCGTGTAACAGACCTTGGAGATGGATTTGCACGCTTCACGTTCTCTTCGGTCACGCTTCCTCCAAATAGCTTCAGAAGCACTACGATTAACGGCAATGGCTTCAATATCATTAGCGGTTCCTGGATTTTCTCCGGTAATGATCAAGGATTCCTTCTGGACAACTTTTCCGCAGCTGAGGACAGATGGTTCTTCACTGCGTGGAACCCAACCAATTTCACAAGATCTGTAAGTTATGCAGTCATTGCTAAACGGAAGCCATAAAGCTGAAGATATTATAAGTGGGAAAAGGAGCTGAATAGGCTCCTTTTTTGGTTGGGATGAAAGGGGGGCCTAAGAGAGTATTATATGGGCCTATATAAGGGTGAAAATAATGCCAAGATAACGCGCATGTTTAGCATTTTCCTTATATGACCGATAATTATAGAATAGAGGACATAATTTTACTAACTATAGTCCTAATCTTATTGCCATAGGAGCCCTACATAATGATAAAGAAACTACTAGCCATGTTTAAATCAAGTAACACACCCACAAAGCAGGCACCACAGAAGAAAAGCACCCCACGAAAGAAGATTGAACCTACACGTATAGGGGAGCTAGGTGAACACAAGATTAATATTCAGCTGGATCAACTACCCAAGGAATGTAAATATTTAAGTGATTTATTAGTTCCTAATTCAAAGTCGCGTTCTGGTTACTCCCAGATTGATCACCTCGTTATTTCTCCTTATGCTCTGTTTGTCATTGAAACGAAGAACTACAATGGTGAGATAAAAGGCAAGAAGAGTGAAAAGTACTGGAGTGTTAGTAACCGATTTAAGATGTACAATCCCTTTATGCAAAATTTTGGCCATATTAAGGCCGTGGAAGCTCACATAAGCGAGTTTAAGAACTTAAGATATATCTCTATGATTTCTTTTACAATGAGATGTAGGTTTAGCGTTGACCCTGAGCTTAGAAAAATTAGCTCGGATGAATTAATTGTTTATGATGTTGAACTATCTGAATTTATACAGAGGAAAATTACTAGAATAAAGGCAGAGCAGCCCACGAATCTACTGACAGATACTGAAATTAATCAAATCTATGAGAAGCTTAAGGAAGCCAATATTACAGATCCGAAAGTCAGAGCTGAACACATCGAAAAAGCAAAAAAGCCTAAAGCATAATCCCTGAGGACTCACCAATGTTACCAAACGAACCTTCAACAACGTCCGTAAAAAGTCTGTTAAATGATGCTGTAATACGTGAACAAGGGAATATGCTCTCACCGAACCTTCTTGTTGCCCAGTGAATACACCCCATACCCCAGCACACCCCCAAATGTATTCAGAATCAGATCATCCACATCGAAAGTGCCTATCGCCAACATAAGCTGGGCCGTCTCCAGTCCAAGACTGAAGGTGAAAGACAGAATTAGTACTTTCGATAAGGGATTGGACATTCTCTTGAAAATAAGCGGCAGCAGTATCCCGAAGGGGATGAAGATTACGATGTTGCCAATAAAGTTAATTAAGCTGTGAAAGTCTGCATGCTTAAAATACTCCATAATCTCATGAAATGGGATGAAGTTGGCATTAAAGATCAATTGATCCTTAATCAAATTGGGGCTGTGGAGGTGCTGGCTAAGCTGATGTTTTATGAAATGGAGATCAATGCTGTGAAACTTAAATAATATTATTTTAACTACAATATAGAGATATGCTGCAAACATCGCCGTAAGCATCATGCTGAAGCTCATGCGCTTAAGTCTCATTATAATTCCCCGTTTCTGATGCGTGTTCTCCTTACCCTATTTAAGATAAAGGATAATATTTACGAAATAATAGGGAAAAGATAACGATTTTCTTAAGATTGCCTAAATTTAATTTCCCAGCAAAATGCCTACGTTCTGTCATTGAATTTATACAGCTTTTGTCATAAAATCTCTGTAATGCTATGGAGGGACGTCTTCCAGATCATTAACGACTGAGAAAGACATTAACGAAGGGGAGCGTTCGGTTTGGAATCGAAACAACAATTAAACAGAGGGCTGAAGCCGAGGCATATCGAGCTGATTGCACTCGGAGGCACGATTGGCGTTGGCCTTTTCATGGGGTCGGCGAGTACGATCAAGTGGGCGGGGCCTTCGGTACTGCTGGCCTATCTTTTGGTCGGGATTATTATGTTTTTTGTGATGCGGATTATGGGAGAAATGCTAATTGTTGAACCTCTAACGGGTTCATTTGCCACATTTGCCCATAAGTATATCAGCCCGCTGGCCGGGTTCTTGACCGCATGGAGCTACTGGTTCTTCTGGGTTACGGTCGGAATGGCGGAAGTGACCGCGATTGGCGTGTATGTGGGTTTTTGGTTCCCGGATATTCCGCAGTGGCTGCCAGCCTTGGCAGGTGTGGCTATTATCGCAGCAGCCAATTTGGCGGCGGTGAAGTTCTACGGAGAGTTTGAATTCTGGTTCGCACTCATCAAAGTTGTGGCGATCGTCTTTATGCTCGTGATTGGAACCGGGATGATCTTCTTTGGCCTTGGGAATGGCGGACATCCCATCGGATTGTCGAATCTATACAGCCACGGCGGTTTTTTTGCAGGAGGACTCAAAGGCTTCCTGTTCGCGCTCTGTATTGTCACAGCGGCCTACCAAGGGGTTGAGCTGGTCGGAATAACCGCAGGTGAAGCGGAGAATCCAAAGCTGACCCTGCGCAAAGCAATCAAGAACATCATCTGGCGCATTCTGATCTTCTATGTGGGTGCGATCTTCATCATCGTTACACTTTATCCTTGGAATCAGATCGGTGAGATCGGAAGTCCGTTCGTACTGACTTTTGCCAAGGTTGGGATTGTGGCTGCTGCAGGCATCATTAATTTCGTGGTGCTTACTGCGGCGATGTCTGGCTGCAACAGCGGGATCTACAGTGCAGGTAGAATGCTGTATACGCTGGCCAAGAACGGACAAGCACCAAAGTTCTTCGGGAAAGTGTCCAAAAGCGGGGTGCCTAGAAACAGTATTATCACGACGATTTGCATGCTGCTTCTCGGTGTGCTGTTCAACTATCTGGCGCCGAACTCGAAGTTGTTCCTGTATATCTACAGTGCCAGCGTACTTCCCGGCATGGTACCTTGGTTCGCTATGGCATTCAGCCAATTCAAATTCAGGAAGAAGTGGAAGAACGAGATGGGAGAGCATCCATTCAAATCGCGGTTCTTCCCGATCAGCAACTACATTACGATAATTTTCTTATTCCTCGTGATCATTGGCATGTGGTTCAATCCAGATACCCAGACGTCCCTCATAGTCGGTATCGTGTTCATGGCCATCGTGATCGCTGGCTACTTTGCATTCCGGATTGGGAAGCGGGAGAATAGCGAGATTGACGAGGCTTAAGAGATAAATCGGGGTTAAGGCTATATCGCAAGACTGGTTATCGAAATTGAATTAGTCACAGGTAAGTGTGGTGTGAAATGAGGCTGGAGAGCAAGGCATTTGCCAATGTGATCCTTGGTGACAGTGACATTTCACAAGGCTGCGTACATGTGATTTAGTAGTTCAGCTAAACAGGAACAAGCCCGGGCACGGTGTGCTCGGGCTTGTTTTCTTTTTGCAGCAAGCAATGTGTGGCTCGCCCAATTCTTGCACCACGTCCATTGCCGCCGCCTTAGCTCGCAGTAAAGCGATTCACGAACACCCGATATGCCGACTCCTCGGGGATTGCACCTGCGATGGTACGCAGCAAGCGCTGATACTCCAGGAAGCAGGACCTTCCAATCCAACCTTCAGGCAGCAGCTCTTCCGGAAGAATCGGGTCGCTGAGTCCAAGCTCCGCAATGATCTCCCCGAGCTCCAGGAAGCGGACGAATAAGGCCCGGTCATCCACGGGCTTCTCTTTCAGTAAGGACTCGAGCGACGGAGAGAAGCGGCTGTGTATCCATTCCTGCTTGGTCAGGTAGACCTCGTTCAGGCTGTTGAGACTCCAAATCTCCCCAGCCTTCTCGGGGGTAATTCCGTTATGGACAAAGCTCCCTTTGCCAAGGGTAACCCAGTCAGTAATACCCAGGTTGTCGGCGAGAAGAAGCACGTCCTCTGTATAGTCCCAGGGAGAGATATAGACGCTCTTATACAGCAGGCCAAAACCCAACTGCAGCAGGCCGCCGCGGAACGCATCCCGCTTCTTCCGATCCGCTTCGGGCACTTCGAACATGACCATGTGCCAGACGCCATCCCACTGCTGCTCAATTAGCAGCGGCTTGCGGTTAATGGTCTGGATGAATTCAGAACCGAGTGGGGTCACAGCATAGCGTGAACGCTCAGTGGATTCAATGTACCCGTCTTTCTTCAGCCGGGACAACGTATTCCGGATAATTTGGGGGGACACATCTCTGGCCTCATAGATATCGACGAGAGTTTTTACATCAATATCTCGGGTGCTAGAGATCAAATATAGGATTTGTTTCTCAACAGATAACATTGCTCGGCTCCTCATAAACAGGATGATGGCAAACAAATATTGACAACTAAAGACCAATGAATATAATAATAAATACAACGAACGTTGATTAATTTATTATAAAAAAGAAAGCGAGGAATTGATATGCAAATTCAGTTTCATGGGCATTCCTGCATTCAGGTAACGGATGGCGCTCATTCGGTTATTATCGATCCGTATCTGACAGGCAATCCCGCTGCGGTTGCTAGCCCGGAGGATATTCACGTGCAGCATGTGATTCTGACGCACGGTCACTTTGATCATATCACCGATGCCGCTGCTGTTGCAAAACAGAATGACGCATCCATCATCGCGGTTGAAGAACTCGCTATCCACATGGCGAAGCAAGGGCTGAGAACGGAAGCCATGCATGTGGGCGGGGAATGGAAGTTTAATTTTGGTCATGTACATCTTACCCAGGCCGTGCATACGTCTTCCATTTCGACATCGGATGGCGAGGTGCTGTATGCAGGAGTTCCCGCCGGAGTTGTGCTGCAGATGGGGGATGTAACTCTATATCATGCCGGAGATACGGGACTGTTCGGCGATATGAAATGGATCGGGGAGAGATTCGACATTGATGTGGCCTTCCTGCCGATAGGAGGACGGTTCACAATGGGACCAAAGGATGCTCTTACTGCGGCGGAATGGCTCAAGGCCCGCTGCGTAGTCCCCATTCATTTCGATACATTCCCCCCGATCCGTCAAGACGGTGCTGCATTCGTAAGCGACTTGGCCCGATTGGGCATACAGGGGAGATGCTTAACACCAGGCGAGATGATAACCATATAGATAAGACGAATTAGGAGTGTTGTTGCCATGATGATCCTGTATACGTTCTACCACATTATTATTCCCATTCTGATTCCAGTCGGGATCGGAGCACTGCTTCATCGTAAATTTCGGTTCGACTTAACGGGATTCTCCAAGTTGATCTTGTACTACTATGTACCTGCACTTGCTTTTGTCAAAATATACGAAGCCCGCCTGTCCGCCAGCCTGCTCTTCTCGGTAATTGGCTTCCTGCTGCTGCAGTTCGTAGCTGTCGTCCTGATTGGACTGGTCACAAGCCGTATGCTGCATCATCCCCGGCCGCTGGCAGCCAGCTTCTCCAACAGTATCTCGCTAACGAACAACGGGAATGTCGGCATTCCGGTTAATGCGCTGGCATTCAAGCAGGATCCATTCGCTATGTCCGTTCAGATTATCGTTGTGGTATTTGAACTATTCGCCACATTTACGTACGGTTTATTAAATGCGAGCAAGGCCACCGCCGGGCTCAGAAGCTCTCTCATCCAGTTCGCCAAAATGCCGGTCCTGTACGCCATTATTGCGGGGACGGCCCTGCATCTGCTAAATGTTCAGATTCCAGATCCGATTCTGAGCCCGCTGTCCGATATCGCGAGTGGCATGCTCTCATTCGCTCTCGTCTCCATCGGAGCCCAGATCGCTTCAGCGAAGCTTCACCGGAACACGTCCACGGTTCTGCTCAGCAGTATGATCCGACTGGTCATAGCACCTATTGTAGCATATGGCATCATCCATATCCTGAACATTCAGGGAATTACGGCGCAGGCCTTATTCATTGCAAGCGCCATTCCTACCTCACGTAACAGTGCATCCTTAGCGCTAGAATATGGCAATGAGCCTGAGTTTGCGGCCCAGGCGGTGCTGGTATCCATGCTTCTCAGCAGTATTACATTAACCTTTGTGATTAATTTGTCGCAGACGTTATTCTAGGGCTGTCATCTAATAGAAAGAATCGTTTCGTACTTAAGTTCGCTGATGTCTTTGAACCCACATATATTCAACACAGATCTTCGCCGGCAAAAAAACAACCAATCCGCATGCTCACGGATTGGTTGTTACTGCCTATGCTATTTCCCTGAAGAATACTCCTTCTCCCGCAGTTCAATCCTGCGGATCTTGCCGGAGTTCGTCTTCGGAAGCGAGTGGATGAACTCGATCTTCCGGGGATATTTGTACGGCGCAGTCAACGCCTTAACATGACTCTGAAGCTCCTTGACAAGCTCTGGCGTGCCATCGACCCCTTCTACCAAGACGACGAAAGCCTTCACCACAGAGCCCCGGATCTCATCCGGGCTTGCCACCGCGGCACATTCTTTTACGGCGGCATGCTTCATCAACGCTTCCTCAACCTCGAATGGGCCAATGGTATATCCGGAACTGATGATGATGTCATCATTGCGGCCCTCGTACCAGAAGTAACCGTCCTCATCGACACGTGCACGGTCCCCGGTCACGAAGTACTCTCCGCGCTGATTGCTCTTCTTGCGCTCGGGATCCTTATAGTAACCCTTGAACAAGGCAGGCATGTTCAGGTGAACGGCAATGTCTCCCACTTCACCGGCCGGCAGAGGGCTTCCAGAATCGTCTACGATCTCGATCAGGCCTGGGGAGATGGCTTTGCCCATGGACCCGAGCCGAACCGGGGAATCCATAAGATTCCCGATCAGCAGCGTGCTCTCCGTCTGACCGTAACCATCACGGATGGTTAGATTATGCACGCGCTGGAACACTTCGATAACCTCCTGGTTAAGCGGCTCTCCCGCGGAGACCACACTGCGCAGAGAGGAGAGGTCATAATCTCCCAGATGATCGATCTTGGCCATGATCCGGAATTCCGTTGGAGTGCAGCAGAGCACCTCGATCCCGTATTCCTTGATCAGATTCAAGTACTGATTAGGCTGGAACGAACCGTGATAGACAAATCCGGTAGCTCCCTTGCCGAGGACAGATAAGAACGGACTCCAGATCCATTTCTGCCAGCCGGGTGCAGCGGTTGCCCAGACGATATTGCCCGGCTGGATATCCAGCCACAGCGTGGAGGCGATCTTCAGGTGGGTATACGCCCATCCATGACTGTGGATGACCCCCTTGGGATTTCCTGTTGTGCCGGAGGTATAGGCAAGGATAGCCATATCATCCCGGTGGGTAGGCACGGCTGTGAATTCATCGGACTCGCCCTCCATCAGACTGGATAAGTTCAGCCAGCCCTGCGCATTAGCATGTCCTTCGGTATCCCCATGGCTAACTGCAATTCGGTACTGAAGGTTCGGGTGCTCTTCTTCGATCTTGTCCACTTCTTGAGTAAGGGTGGACCAGGCAATCACGGCTCTGGCTTCAGAATGCTCAAAGCGATAAGAAAGGTCCTTGGCACGAAGCATTTCCGATGAAGGAATAATCGCGGCTCCGATCTTCAGGCAAGCCAGGTATATGACATAAGCGATAATCTGACGAGGAACCATGACCAGTACCCGGTCTCCCTTCGCAAGCCCCAGCCGCTGAAGGCCGCCTGCCAGCTGATTCGCCTTCTTCAGAAGCTCTCCATAAGTGATCTCTTCGTAGTCTCCCTGATCACTTAACCATTTCAGCGCCAGCCGATCTGAGGGGTGGTTCTCCATTTCAGAGGTTAAATTATACTGTTCAGGTGCGTTCCATTGCTCGAAATTCAGGGGGAACCTCTCCTTTAGTGTCAAATGAAATGTAATATATACCATCATAGCACTTAATCTTAGTACCAAGTACTAGTATAACCCCTGCCGCTGTGGAATAATCAACAAGAAAGTGAACTTCCTGAGAAAAATATGCAGGAAGAGTCCGGAGCAAGCATGGTGCGCCGTGTATTATCAATATGGACATGACTAAAAGCCTCCCGAAACCTAGGGAGGCCTTAAGCCGTGACTATATTTTTAATAAGAAAGGGGCTGAGAATTACACCATGAAGGCACTAGTAATAATTACGAGCAAGATGAACAGAACCAGAATGGCTCCTGTAGAAGTTCCAAGGCCAACGCCACCAACTCCACCCATAAATGTCTCCTCCTCTCTCGAAGAACACTTGTCAGAACAATACACATTATGCAAGGCATTAAGTATTGGCTTAGGCTAATGAGCAATGACTTCTATTGACACGTTATTTGGCCCATGATATATAAAAATAAGAATTAGCACTCTGAATGACCGAGTGCTAAAATGAATAACAAACAATCGCAAAGAAAGGAAGATGACTATCATGGCAAAGAAGCAGTTTCAGGCTGAGTCCAAGCGGCTCCTGGATATGATGATTCACTCCATCTATACCCAGAAGGAAATTTTCCTCAGAGAGCTCATTTCCAATGCCAGTGACGCTATCGATAAGATGTACTACCGTGCGCTAAGTGATGACACGCTGGTGTTTAATAAGGAAGATTACTTCATTAAAATTACTGCCGATAAGGCGAACCGGACGCTGACCATCACCGATACGGGGATCGGGATGACGCCGGAGGAGCTGGAGAACAACCTGGGCGTTATTGCGAAGAGTGGTTCGCTTGCGTTCAAGAACGAGAATGAGCTGAAGGACGGGCATAATATCATCGGACAGTTCGGGGTCGGGTTCTATTCGGCCTTCATGGTTGCTGATGTAGTCACTGTAACCAGCCGTGCATTTGGCAGCGATGAGGCTTTCAAATGGGAGTCCGAGGGAGCTGACGGCTATACGATTGAGCCTGCAGCTAAGGACTCTGTAGGTACAAAAATTGTGCTGAAGATCAAGGAGAACACCGAAGACGATCAGTACGATGAATATTTGGACGAGTACCGACTCAGAAGCATCGTGAAGAAGTATTCTGACTTTATCCGATATCCGATCAAGATGGACATGACTTCCCGCCAGCCTAAGGAAGGCAGCGACAACGAGTTCGAGGAGACGGTGGAAGAGCAGACCCTCAATAGCATGGTTCCGATTTGGCGGAAGAATAAGAGCGAGCTGACGGACGAGGACTATGAGAACTTTTACAATGAGAAAAGATATGGGTTCGATAAGCCGCTGTCTCACATCCACATCAAGGCAGATGGAGCTGTGGTGTATAACGCCATCCTCTTCATCCCGGAGAATACGCCATTCGACTACTATACGAAGGAATATGAGAAGGGACTTGAGCTCTACTCGAACGGCGTGCTGATCATGAACAAATGCGGCGATCTGCTGCCGGATTACTTCAGCTTTGTGAAAGGAATGGTCGATTCCGAGGACCTGTCTCTCAACATATCCCGGGAGATGCTGCAGCATGACCGCCAGCTGAAGCTGATTGCGAAGAACATTCAGAGCAAGATCAAGAGCCAGCTGGTCAGCCTGCTGAAGGATGAGCGGGAGAAATATGAGCGGTTCTATTCTTCTTTTGGCCGTCAGCTGAAGTTCGGTGTCTATAACGATTATGGAATGAACAAGGAAGTGCTTCAGGACCTGCTCCTATTCCACTCTTCCAAGGAGAAGAAGCTGGTCACACTGGATGAGTATGTATCCAGAATGCCTGAGGATCAGAAATACATCTATTATGCTGCCGGGGAGTCCATCGAGCGAATTGAGAAGCTTCCGCAGATTGAAGTCGTATCGGATAAAGGCTATGAGATTCTGTACTTAACGGATGATATCGATGAGTTCGCCCTGAAGGTGATTATGACTTATAAAGAGAAGGAATTTAAGTCGGTCTCCAGTGGTGATCTCGGGATTGAAGCCGATACGGATAAGGAACAATCCGAGTCCGAGGAGAGTGCAAACAAGGAGTTGTTTGACTCCATGCAGGGCTTCCTTGCCGGTAAAGTGACTAAAGTTAAGGCATCGAAGCGTCTCAAGACCCATCCGGTCTGCTTGTCTACCGAAGGGGAGCTGACGATCGAGATGGAGAAGATCTTGAAGGCCATGCCAAGCGGCCAGGATGTGAAGGCCGACAAGGTGCTTGAGATTAATGTGAATCACGACGTATTCCAGTCTCTGAAGGACGCTAAAGCCAGCGATCCACAGAAGCTGGAGCTGTATACGAATCTGCTGTACAATCAGGCTCTTCTTATCGAAGGGTTGCCGGTTAGCGATCCAGTAGAATTCACGAATAATATCTGCAAGATTATGGTGTAAAAACACTAATCATTGTGCAGGATTAAAGAGCAGTATTAGACTGCTGTTAACATCAATCCCCCACTTCCGGGTTAGCCGGAGTGGGGGATTCCTTTATTTATTTAAGCAAATACGAACGAACGGATAGGGCAGGAAATACAAGGCCGCCTGATAGAATTGGCTGCATTTTGGCCGGTGCGGCTGATTGGAATTATTTAGTACAGGGTAAGAATACTGCGACAAGACGCGACAACACACGCAACCCCATAACCGAAGGAGGAAGTCATTTTATGTTTTTTCACATTAAAGAACTTCAATTTCGTGCCAAGCCTGAGAAACCGGATCCCGTATACGCGAGAAAGCTTCAGGAAGTATTGGGTGGGCAATTTGGTGAAATGTCCGTAATGATGCAGTATCTATTCCAGGGCTTCAACTGCCGCGCAGACCGCAAATATCGTGATATGCTGCTGGATATCGGGACTGAGGAGATCGGTCATGTGGAAATGCTGTGTACCATGATCTCTCAGCTGCTGGACGGAGCGCCTGCGGATCAGGTGGATGAAATGGCTAAAGATCCTCTCATTGCAGCAGCACTGGGCGGTATGAACCCGCAGCATACGATCGTGTCGGGCATGGGTGCGATGCCAAGCGACAGTAACGGATATCCTTGGAACAGCAAATATATCATCTCGAGCGGGAACCTGCTCGCTGATTTCCGTGCCAATCTGAATGCGGAATCCCAGGGCCTTGTGCAGGTTGTACGGCTCTATGAGCAGACGACAGATCCGGGTATCCGCGATATGCTGAGCTTCATGATCGCCCGCGACATCATGCACCAGAATCAATGGATGGCGGCCATTGAAGAGATTGAGCAGCTGGAGGGACCTATTGCTCCGGCTTCCTTCCCGCGCGAGCAGACTGTGGAAGAGGCAACACGCCAATTCCTTAACTTCTCCGAGGGAGAAGCGAGCAGTGCAGGACGCTGGGCGAATGGGCCGCTGCCGGATGGAACAGGCAATTTCGAGTATGTTGCGAATCCCCAGGCTCAAGGTGGAGTGCCTGAGTTGAAGCCGCCTGCGGATCATCAGCACTCAACGCCGGGAACAGGTCCTTATATTGTGAATAAAGGAAAGCTGGACAAATAATTTCAAAGATTATTGGACAAGGGGCTGCCTATTGGCGGCTCCTTTTTAATTCTTTCCACAACCGCGGATTGAGCTGAAAGATTTTAAAAATATTCCTATATCAGCCGAACTTGCAGTGAATCTTTAGCTCTTTCCACATAGTAAGTGAGTAAATGTGTTAAACTGGTTATAAAGTGGTAAGTAACCCGTACGGTGCATGTGGAGCGGCGTGTGGACAGATGGCGGTAAGATCAATATTAACGGAGTGATTATTTGAGTAAAGCTAAGGGCAAAGGCGGAACAGGCAGGGGAACAGGCAAGAAGGGCTGGAACCGGTGGCAGGCTAGTGCCAACAAAGCGAAGAGCGCACCCAAACCCTACAAGAGTAAAGGGACCAAGAACCGGGATAGCGAACCATCTCCCGTTAATCTTAAAGACGAATAACTATATTTTATAGGAGTGATGATTTCTGAGAAGACAAAAGCCAATGTCATTTGATGATCTGCTGGTGGAATTACAAGGACAAAGAACAGTTCAGGAAGACCCGAACAATGTGCCTTTAGAGAAGCTGTTCAATGAATCATTCATGAGCAAGCATTCCGGGTTTAACAGCTTTGGAGCGTTCGTGGAAAAGGGGAATTTCCAGATTCAAACCCAGGAGGATGTCCATAACATCCCGGATGAGCTGTTTGACCGCCATGTGGCGCGGGAGACGGATTTCTCGGATTGGAAATCGATGCTGGAAACGGCGAATAAGGAATACGAAGGTTCCTAATCTTCAAAGAGGGTAACTCAGGCGTAGTCAACGCTTGGGTTATTTTTTTGGTTATTTTACTTTATCCAAAGGGTGGTAAAAAAAATGTCGTATATTAGCAAAAAATCTACCCGTATAGTTACCACAAAGTGTATAATGCTAGAGCAACATAGCAAGTTAAAATGAGAGGGATTGATAAATAAAAATGCACCGTCAGATTAAGAAATTGAATGTTCTCCTTATCTTTACATTACTAGTATCCACTTTTTCATTTGACTTACCAAAGGCAGCAGCGGATGGCGAGACGATCGTGCCTTGGAAGTCAATTGTTCACGTAGGAGATACGGTGAAATATGGTAACAAAAACTGGATTGTACTTGATCCGAATACCGGATACTTAATCGCTTCAGACCTTGATGGAACGCGGGCATTTGATTCGAACAATAACCAGCTGTTCAATCCAGGCGATGGAGCCAATATTGCATCCTGGCTTAATGGAGCTTACTATAATAACCTTCCTGATCATTTGTGGATTCAGAATTCAAGCTGGAACATAGGCAATGAGACGAATGAAGCGGCATTGAGTGTAAATGCGAAGGTTGGTCTTCTTAGCTACTATGAATCCAGGCTGTACCGGCCGTATCTGGGTATCCCGGCTGATCGCTACTGGTTAATTACTCCCCAGCAGAGAAGCCCGTTCTATGTATGGTATTTGAATACCAACGGATCGGCATCTGCAATTACGGCCAACAATTCACGAGCACTCCGGCCGGCACTGCATTTGAAATCTGCGCTTTCTATTGCTTCAGGGTCGGGACAAACCTCTGACCCGTATGTCATTATGAATCATACTCCTGTAATTGAACTCTCAAGTGCGAATGATAGCCGGATAATTTCCACTAAGATCGGAAGCGATTCTGTGTCTATTTCCGGAAAAGTATCCGATGGCGATGGAGGAGATGTGACGGTTAGTGCAACCCTTGGCGGCGTTACCAAGACAGCGACGGTTACCTCGGCCCCGGCTGCTAATCCGGTAGAGGACAATTTTACACTAACCTGGAATACAGCTGTGGACTCGCTGGGCAATGGCGAGAACAAGAATTTCCTAGTGACGGCTGATGATGGGAACGGGGCTCTTGGATCCGCTGCCTATTATGGAACCATTACGGTAGATACGATTGCACCTAACATGCCTGTATTCCAATTCACCTCCCCTGCGGGCTACATATCTGGAACGGCTGCGAAGGAAGAGGTTACCTACACGATCCTGAACGGTACAGACCAGGGGTCAGGTGCCTCGAAATCACAATATAGGAGCCGCAAGGATGGCGGCACCTGGAGTGATTGGACAGATTACACCACACCTCTTAAAGTCTCTGAGGAGGGGACTACAGATATGGAGGCCGTCACCCTGGATCTGGCTGGGAACGTATCCACGGCTGCGCAGGCCCAGGTTCTGATGGATACTACTGCGCCTACTGCGCCAACGGTGAATTTCGTTGCCCCTCCTGATTATACCTCCGGCACAGACTCTTACCAGAATGTTACGTTCACCGTCAGTAATGGCATAGATTCTGGCTCTGGTGTGCTGAAATCACAATATCGGATAAGTGAAGATGAAGGATTGACGTGGGGAAGCTGGACAGATTATGGAACTGCAGTGTCCCTATCTAAAGCTGGAAGATCAAATATTGAAGCTAAAACAATCGATATAGCAGGAAACGAGTCGGAATCTATATCCGCTCATGTTCAGATCGTTAAGGTTGCTCCGACGGCCTCGAATGTCAGTCTGTCCGGAACCCCGGTTGAAGGCCAGACCTTAACCGGACTATACAGCTATGCGGATATGAATGGGGATGCGGAGGTTGGAACCTCATACCAATGGTATCGTTCAGATAATGCGGCTTTAAGTACGAACCACACTCCGATCCCTGGCGCTACAGCTCAGACCTATACTCTGCAGGCAGAGGATGTAGGCAAATATATTTCGTTCGAGGTAAAGCCGCGGAATGCGGAGGAACCGACTGCGGGAAGCGCTGTAGAGAGCGCTGCGTTTAAGATTGCTGCTGCACCAGCAGCGCCGTCAGCAGCGAACGTGAGGATTACAGGCCAAACTTATATCGGCCAGACCTTAACCGGAAGCTACGCTTATGAGGATGTAAATGGAGATGAAGAAAGCGGCAGCACGTACCAGTGGTATCGCTCAGATGACTCAAGCATGACCCTGAATCATACTTTGATAGCGGGAGCTACAGCGAAGACCTATACCTTGCAGACAGAAGATGTAGGCAAATATATTTCATTCGAAGTAACTCCGAAGACGGAGACAGCCCCAACTGCAGGAACAGCGGTTGAAAGTGCTGCAACGGCTAAAGTTATTCTCGCTCCAGCTGCACCAGAAGCAGCCCATGTATCTGTCGCGGGCAATGCCGTTCAGGGCCAGACTCTGACCGGAAGCTATACCTATTCGGATGTGAACGGAGATGTAGAGAGTGGGAGCACTTACCAGTGGTACCGCTCGGATGACCCGGCTCACCTGCTTAAGCATACTGCGATTACGAACGCCAATAGTAAAGAATATATCCTTCAGGCTGGGGATATTGGCAAGTATATTTCTTTTGAGGTTGTTCCACGGAATGAAGCTGCCCCTACTACTGGATTTGCGGTAGAAAGTTCGGCTACGGACAAGATTATCGCTGGACCCGCGGCTCCAACGGCAACCCAAGTAACTATATCGGGGACACCAGTCGTAGGAGAGAATCTAAGCGGAAGCTACGATTATGCCGACGTGAACGGGGATGTGGAGAACGGCAGTACGTACCAGTGGTACCGCTCGGAAAATGCGGCCAAGACGGCGAATCATACACCTATAGCAGGGGCTGTGAATCAGACCTATACCCTGCAGCCAGAGGATGTTGGAAAGTATATCTCGTTCTCGGTGACTGCGCGTAATGCGGCTGTACCTGCAAACGGTGCAGAAGTGGAGAGTGCTCCTGCTATTTTGATCCAAGCAGTACCGGTGGTTCAACCTAATCCGGGTCCCACATCTCCAGCTCCAACAGGAGAGGCTGAACCTGCCAAGGAGTATGTTAACGTCAATGTGGAGGCCAGCGGCGGAAGTGCTGGCAGCATCATCTCTACGCTGGTAATCGAACGGCTATTGAAAGCCGATGGCACTAAAAAAGATGTGATTAATTTGACATTAGATCAAATCACCAAAGCCGTAAGCGGGACTTCAGCAGCTGGCCTGTCGTCAGTCACCATTGTTGTGCCTGATCTCAAGGATGAAGTATCTGAGATAAAGGTGAGCCTTCCTAAGGCGGTAGTTAAGCTGTTGGATAGTGCCAAAGTTGGATTAAGGCTAGTGACCCCTAATGCCCAGATGCAAATCCCGGTAGAGTCACTGCAGAATGCATCAGATGATCTTGTGATTAACCTGATCCCGGCAAAAACAGATACAGATAAGCAAACTATTCAAGACCGTATACGCCACGACTCAATGATTACAAAGCTATTGGGCAGCAGAATAGTGAATATTGTAGCACGCCCCGTGTCGATCGATACCAATCTTCAAGGGCGCGAGGTGACATTGATCCTGCCATTGAATAATCATAACTTGAGCCAGGATGCACTGAAGGATTTGGCGGTATTCATTGAGCATAGTGATGGCTCAAAGCAAATATTAAGAGGCACAATCGTACCCTATAACAATAATGGGGATATGGGGCTGAAATTTACTGTTGATAAATTCAGTACATTTACGATCATTACTGCGGATGGTCTAGCGTCAGTTAACCTGCAATCGTCGTACATGAACGGTTACACGGATAGCACCTTCAAGCCTGATGCCAAGATTACGCGTGCTGAGATCGCAGCTATATTGGCGCGGGTCATTTCGAATCGTGACCAGACCGAGAATAGGACCTATCGTGACGTTAAGACCACGTATTGGGCGAAAGATGCCGTTATAAAAGTAACGAGCATGGGGCTTATGCAAGGGTATGCGAATGGAACTTTCGACCCGGATAGACCCGTAACTCGGGCTGAAATGGCGAAGATTGTATCCTTGTTGATCAGCACCGATGTTGAGGCAGGTGCCGGATTTGCGGATACTTCAGGTCACTGGGCAGAAGCAGCTATTCAGAAAGTCCAAGCTGCCGGTATGATGAAAGGCTACCCGGATCATTCGTTCCGGCCCGATCAATCCCTTACCCGGGCTGAAGCGGTGGTTATCATGAATAAGGTGCTTAACCTTACCCCGCCTAGTGCGTCGGTACATTCAGGGTTCAAGGATGTTCCGGATCATCATTGGGCGCTGCGCGATATTAATGTAGCTACGGCCAGGTAAATTGAAAGATAAACAAGCAGGGCATAACAGCAGATTATTAATAGCAGCTTTAAAAAAGGGCAGCCTGGACTTAGAATCCAGGCTGTCCTTTTTTACTTCAGTGAACATGTGTTTTTGCGGATGATGCGGGACTTTATAACCTATTTTTTTAACATTAAATTACTTATTTATAAATTTTAGTATGTAAACTAATGCAAACGTTAGCGTAAATTGTTGACATATGAATTATGAGTAAATAGTCTCGGTAAATTCAAATAAAATGCGGGTTGACAACTCTTTGTCTAGACGATTAGTATAGTAAACAGAAACCTAGCAAACGCTTTCATTTTATCTTTTTGTGCAAACAAGTTGCACAAGCTGGATTTATTGATTCGTTTGTTTTATTGTCTTTCATGCGCAAACGTTTGCGTGAATTCATGGACCTGGTAAAAACCTTTCCAGGAAAGTGGCGTGAACGTCATTTTTATTTTAATGAAGGAGGGTGACGTGTTACAGAGGCCTAACAAGCCAATATCCATAATTCTAAGAGCTTTGCAGCAGGAATGAGTTAAGGATGAACTTGAAGAGGGATTCTGTTATTTTCGTAACCGCTTACAAGTAAGAGTCTTTATTATGGGAGGTTAGACTGAATGAAGATTTCGTTATGGGGAAAGAGAGCTTTTGCGGTAAGTATGGTCTTGGCTCTTGTATTCTCATGTTTTGGAATGTACCCGGCAGGGGCGAATGCCGCGACCAGCAAGGTTACGCTTGTTGGAGACCTGCAGACTAAATTGGGTTCGGATAAGGATTGGGATCCGGCATCTGCTGTAACTGTAATGACTAGTCAAGGCGATGGCCTGTATGCATTTAAAGGCAATCTGCCAGCAGGAACTTATCAGTATAAGGTTGCCCTCAACGGAGCTTGGGATGAAAGCTATGGATTCAGTAACTATACGAATCCCCAAGGGATTGACCAAGGCGGCAACATCAAGTTAACCCTTGCTGAAGCGAGTGAGGTTACTTTCTATTACAATGATACCACTCATAAAATCGCAGATTCCACCTACTACACGCCTGCAGCAGCCGACAAGCTGCCACGTGTTGTAGGAACCGTGCAGACGGCACTGGGGGAAACTGCAAATTCGCCTGCGGATGCGAAGACTCTGCTGACTGACCCGGACTTTGACAATGTCTACACCGCGACTGCAGAGGTTGCACAGGGAGATTACAAGTACCAGGTATATGTACCGGGGGCTACCGAAGCAGACAATCGTTCCTATCCGGATGCTCCTGCGGATCTGAACTTGCCTTCCAAGCTGCCTGTTACCTTTACGTACAATGCCAAGGATCATACTAGTGATGCAAAATTCACGGCTCCACAAGATCCTGGTCAGGTAACTCCTGTTCCGGCGGGGAATGTACGTATTCACTATGCACGTACAGACAAGAACTACACAGGTCAGAGCTTGTGGATTTATGACGATGTAAAAACGCCTTCCAGCGGCGACTTTCCAGCAGGCGCGACTCCGTTCCCTGCAGGACAGACAGACTCCTACGGAGCCTATGTAGATATTCCTGTAATTGATGGAGCTAAGAAAGTTTCATTTGTTGTTGTGAATCGTTCCACTAATGTCAAGGATGGCGGTAACAAAACCTTCTTTATTCTCACCCCAGAGACAAACGAAGCCTGGATCAAGCAAGGCGACGACAAAGTCTATAAGTCCCCTTCGGGTGAGGAGCCAATTGTACTTGTATCCGCTGGATTAGCAGGTACAACCAAGCTTGCATTGAATTTCTCGACCACCAATGGGCTTGCTGTAGATAAGCTGAAGACTGAACTTAAAGTGAAAGATAAGGACGGCAAAGATCTTGCCGTTAATAATGCAACGATTGCTAGCATAAACACGGTTGAAGTGGAGACAGATGCCTATACACTGGATCAAGCTCCGCTGACTATTGAGTACTCCGGGAAGACGAGAACGACTACAAGTGATTGGAGATTCCTCGATGAGGAATACAATTATACGGGCGATGATCTTGGAGCTACTTACCATGAAGCTGACAAGTCGGCTACACTGAAGCTGTGGGCTCCCAAAGCCAGTAAGGTTGCTGTCGATGTATACGACAAGAGCGATTCAGCTGTCCTGGTTAAGAGCCTTGACCTGACTCAAGGAGAGCATGGAGTCTGGTCCATTGAACTGACGCCTTCGGACCTTGGTGGAGGGATCACCGATGTCCGCGGATACTTCTATCAGTATGAAGTCACGAACAATGGGGTAACCAATAAGGTGCTCGATCCTTATGCGAAATCTATGGCTGTGTTTACCGTGGATACCAAAGGCGATCCAGGTGCTGATGGAGATACAGTAGGCAAAGCGGCTATTGTGGATCTTAGTCAGACGAATCCGGATTCCTATGGCTATGCCGATATCAAAGGCTATGAAAAGCGCGAGGATGCCGTCATCTATGAGGTTCACATTCGTGACTTTACCTCGGATCCTTCGATTGAAGACAACTTTACAGATGTGAGATGGGGTTCTTACAAGGCATTTGAGAAGAAGCTTGACTACCTCAAATCGCTTGGAGTTACTCATATCCAGCTGCTTCCAGTTATGGCTTGGTACTATGGTGACGAGACTAAGATGGGAGAGAGGGAACTCAACTACTCCAATAAGGACAACGAATACAACTGGGGATATGACCCTCAGAACTATTTCTCCCCGGATGGGGCGTACTCTGAGGACCCTAAAGATCCTGAACTGAGAATTAAAGAGTTGAAAGGTTTGATTGATGCGGTACATAAAGCCGGAATGGGCGTTGTTCTGGACGTGGTGTATACGCATATGGCGAAGAAAGAATTTTTGAACGATATAGTGCCTAACTACTATCACTTTATTGATCCAAGCGGAAAGTTCATTGGCGGGTTCTCCAACAATCTCGCTACCAACCACAAGATGGCTGAGAAGCTGATGGTGGATTCCGTTAAGTACTGGTTCAAGGAGTACAAAATCGACGGCATGCGCTGGGATATGATGGGTGATGCCACCTACGAGGCTGTACAGCATGCGCTTGACGCTGCAAAAGAGATTAACCCTAAAGCCCTCTTCATCGGCGAAGGATGGAGAACATTTGGCGGTCAGGATGCGGAACCGGATCTTCTCGGCAAGGCAGCCGATCAGGATTGGGTGAACAAGACGGATGACATGGGTGTTTTCTCCGATGAATTCCGCAATGAAGTGAAATCCGGCTATAACTCGGAAGGCCAGCCAAGATTCATTACGAACGGCGCACGTTCAATCAGTACGATTATGAACAATATCAAAGGCGAGCCTTCGAACGTTAAATTTGACGATCCGGGCGACATCGTTCCTTATATTGAAGCCCACGACAACTTGACGCTGCACGATGTTATCGCACTGTCAATCAAGAAGGATCCATCCATTCCGGAGAACGAGCTTGAAATTCAGAAACGGATCCGACTCGGGAATATGCTGGAGCTTACTTCCCAGGGTACAGCCTTTATTCATGCGGGTCAGGAATACGGGCGGACCAAGCAGTGGAAGACGGACAAGGAACCGGAGGATAAGGGCAGAGCTACAGTATTAAATGATCAAGACGGTAAGGCCTTGGGCTATTTCATCCATGACTCGTATGACTCATCGGATGCCGTCAATATGTTCGACTGGTCGAAAGCAACCGATGAGACAAACTTCCCGGTTCAGACTACCACCCAGAAATACACTTCGGGTCTAATCGAACTTAGGAAATCAACGAACGCTTTCAGATTGGGCGACAAACTGTTGGTAGATTCCAATGTTACGCTGATTCCTGCAAAGGAAATCAAGACAGACGATCTGGTTATTGGTTATAAGAATAAATCAACCGACGGAACAGGCAACTATTATGTGTTCATGAATGGAGACAGCACTTCAAGAACCCTTACGCTTAGTGAGGACTTGACCAAGGGAGTCGTGCTGGTAGATAGCGATGAAGCTGGAGTTACTGCAATTAAGGATCAATCCGGGTTCAAGCTTACCGCTGATTCCATCACGCTCGACCCACTTACGGCCGTAATTATCAAGCAGGATGCAGCTGCTGCAAAGCTTACTTCGCTTGTACCGGACAGCCGAAATTACTCACTGCAGGTTGGTGGCACACATCAAACTGCTGTAGTAGCGAAATACGATGATGGCAGCAAAGCTACGGTGACAGGTAAGGCTACGTACGTATCCGACAAACCTGAAGTAGCTACGGTTACAGACAAAGGCCTGGTTAAAGCCACTGGCCTGGGTACAGCAACAATTACAATTTCTTATGGCGGCAGATCGAAAACCGTAACGGTTTTTGTTAATCCAAAACGGTATGTGGAGTTTACCTATATCCGAGAAGATGGAAACTATAAGGACTGGAATCTCTGGGTATGGAATACGGGAGTTAAGAATGATCAGATCGATTTCACCACTATTAAGGACGGCAAAGCCAGTGTTCTGATTGAGGTGGCCCCAAATGCAACGAACGTTGGGTTTATAGTGCGTAAGGGAGCCGATTGGAGTACGGCTAAACAGGACATCAGTTATAATCGTGAAATTCCGCTTACCCCTGGGGAACAATTTACAAAGGTTACCGTAAAGAGCATGGTTGGTGAACTGAATATCAAACCAGCCAATACAGGACCTGTGATGAAAGACGGTAGTATCACTTTCATTTACCGTGATGATGAGTTGTTCCGCCAAGGTACTATGACGGACATTAAAGCTGTCAAAGTCAAAGTTAATGGAACAGAATATCCGATGGTCTATGATGAGGCTAAGGAATGGTTCAGCTATAAGCTGACGAAAGCGAATGAGGGTAACAATAACTATACCTTCCTAGTTACTGCTAAGGACGGTAATACGACTGAAGTTACTGATCCTAAGAATACGGTTAATGGAAAGTCCGTGCTGGTCTATCATAATCCGACGGTTAAGGTTTCAGCTTCTGTGAATCCGGCAGCCGTAACATCGAACCAGAATGCGGTTCTGACGGTAAAAGCTGATTCGTCCCTTGCAGGCGTTAGCTACCGTGAAGGTACTTTGGATCTGTCTACGCTTGGTGGTCCTAGCCAAGTGAAGCTGGATACGACACTGATGAAGCAGACCATTGCGGTGAAAGACACTGTGGCTGCTGGAATCAAGACGCTTCCGATTACCCTTGTGGATCAATATGGCAATACACACAAGGGCAGTACAACGATCGAAGTGAAGGCCAGAACGTATACGGGCGACAAGCTTGATTTTGATTGGGATGAAGCCCGGATCTACTTTGCATTAACAGACCGCTTTAAAGACGGGGATACAACGAACGATTTCAACGTGGATAAGACTCACCCTGAGGCTTATCACGGTGGAGACTTCCGCGGTATGATCGATAACCTGGATTATATCCAGAAGCTGGGCATCAACACCCTGTGGATTACCCCAATTGTAGATAACATTGACTTCAACAAAGGGGCCGACTTTGACGCCAAGCAGTATGGTTACCATGGATATTGGGCCAAAGACTTTACCCAGCTTGATGAGCACCTTGGCGATATGGCTACCTTCAAGGAGCTGATTAACAAGGCGCATGACAGAGGCATCAAGATCATGGTTGACGTAGTGCTTAACCATACAGGTTATGGTGTGAAAGAGGATGATGATGATTATCCGACCATTACACCGGAAGATAAGGAACGGTTTAAAGGAATGCTTCGTATGGATAACGTGTCCGCAGATTCGGACCCAGTCAAAGGCGAACTTGCCTACCTGCCGGACTTCAAGACAGAAGTTCCAGCAGTCCGTGACAAAGTCGTGGCTTGGCAGTCAGGCTGGCTGAACAATGCACGTACGGACCGCGGCGATACGATTGACTATTTCCGTGTGGATACGGTTAAGCACGTTGACGGTACAACATGGAAAGCATTCAAGAATGCCCTGACTGCGATCGATCCGAAATTCAAAATGGTTGGCGAATATTTCGGAGGTACAGTTGATAATAACGGGGATATGCTCCAAACCGGGCAAATGGATGGACTGCTGGATTTCGGTTTCAAAGATGCAGCCCAGAATTTTGCTAACGGCAAAATCAATGACACCGACGCTTATATGCAGGACCGCGAATCCAAGCTCGATAATACCAAGACAATGGCTCAGTTCCTGAGCAGCCATGATGAGAACGGATTCCTGACCGAATATGTGGACGGGGACAAAGGCAAGCTGAAAGTTGCGGCGGCCCTGCAAATTACAGCCAAGGGACAGCCGGTGATCTACTATGGCGAAGAACTTGGGAACTCAGGTAAGAAGGAAGGCGACATGTCCAAAGGCCAGTTCAGTCAGAACCGCAGCGACATGCCTTGGGATAAGCTGACCACAGAACAAGCGCTTCACGATCATTATCAGAAGCTGCTGAATATTCGTGCCAAGTATTCCAAAGTCTTCTCCAAAGGAACACGCACGAAGCTGGCAGGAAGCGACGAGCTCGGTTATCTGGCATTCAACAAGCATTACGGCAATGAAGATGTAGTAACGGTAATCAACACGAATACCACGGCTACAACAGCAACATTTACAGTACCATTTGCAGCTAACACTAATCTGAAGGATGAGTACAGCGGCAATACGTATATCGTCTCTGCAGATGGAAAAGTAAAAGTTAGCTTGCCGGGAAGAGACAACGGAGGCACAGTGATTCTCGCCGTAGCCCAGGCGTCAACACCGGGTAACCCAGGACCAACTGACCCTACTGTACCAACAACGCCTACCGATGATTCTCAGGTAGTTAATGAGTCCAGTCTGAAGAATGGCAAAGATGGCAAGGTTGAGGTTCAAATCGCTCAAGGCAAGAAGTCGGTGCTTCTACCGGCTCAAGCTGCCAAGGCACTTGGAACGAACGATCTTACTATCAAGTTAGGCAGCCTGGACGTGACTCTTCCAAACGAAGTGCTGAACACGATTCAGGGTATGGTCTCCGCTGCAGAGGCAGATGGATCTCAAATTCGATTTGAGGCAAATCCACTGGAAAGCAGCTCGGCCAATACCACAGTGGGTGGATTACAGAAGAAGGGGGCCAAGGTTGCGCCAGCCTCCGATGTCTATGAATTCAAACTGAGCATCATCAAGAAAGACGGAACAAGTATTCCTGTAACTACGTTCCAAGAGCCGATTACCGTATCCTTCAAGCTCAAAGGGAACCCGAACAAAGATCTGGTCGGTGTGTACTATTTGGCAGATAACGGTACTCTGGAATATGTAGGCGGAGTATTGACCGGAGATGTACTGACCGCACAGGTTAAGCATTTCAGTAAATATGCAGCGCTTGAAATCGATAAATCCTTCGCCGATGTTCCTGCATCACACTGGGCATCTGCGGCGATTAAATCGCTGACTGCGAAGCAGATTGTAACTGGAGTTACAGATACGAAGTATCAGCCGAACAGCAAGGTCAGCCGGGCTGAATTCACAGCACTTCTGGCGCGGGCTTTGGGACTCCAGGCTGGGGAGCATTCAGCCTTTGCCGATGTGAAAGCGGGAGCATGGTATGCTTCCTATGTGGACGCAGCGGTTAAAGCAGGCATTGTAACCGGACGCAGCAAGGATGCATTTGCACCAAATGAGACCATCAGCCGTGAAGAAATGGCTGTTATGCTCATTCGTGCACTCGAAGTGAAGCAAGGGAAGAAGGTAGACGCGGCTGTAAGCGCAGGAGCCTTCGCCGACGCTACCAAGATCAGTTCATGGGCAGCTGCTTATGTGAATGCAGCAGCCAGCCTCGAACTGGTGCAAGGCAAGGAGAATCACCAGTTTGATCCGCAAGGCTTCATGACCCGCGCGGAAAGCGCGCAAGTCATCTACAAGCTGCTTGCGAAGTGAAGTAAATTATGGAATGAACCGGCACTCTTCTTAGGAAGAGTGCCGGTTTTTTTGTATATTCACATTAAAGCGTTCCAGCACTGTGCTTTACGGCAAAATGACACTACGGGTAAACTAAGGGATGGTATGAACAAATCGCTCTGCCGAAGTTAATTTATACAAAGCGATATGAAGCGAACTATAGAATCCATATCATAAAGGAGCTCTTGTCTTGTTGTCTTCCATCTCTACGCCGAAGCCGGTGTCGGCGAATTACCGACTCATCGTCCTTCTGCTTGTCGTCATTGTCTCAGGTGCCAGCCAGGGCCTGCTGCTGCCTTTGCTCTCTATTCTGCTCGAGCGTCACGGCGTATCATCCGATGTGAACGGCATGAATGCCGCGGCATTATATATTGGGATCTTCTGTACCATGTTCTTTGTAGAGAAGCCGGTTGTGAAATTTGGATATAAAAGCGTAATTGTGGCTGGTCTGATTCTGGTCACCGGCTCCTCGCTGCTATTCCCGGTCAGCTCATCCCTGATCTTATGGTTCGCTCTGCGCCTGATTGTGGGCGTAGGGGATAGCTCTCTACACTTCGCCACCCAGCAGTGGATTCTGAGCAGCAGTCCTGCGGATAAGCGGGGACGATTCTTCTCGCTCTATGGCATGGCCTACGGAATTGGCTTCAGCATCGGGCCGCTTGGCATCAACCTGCTGCCTTTCGGCGAAGCTATGCCGTTCCTCATCTCGGGGGGGCTGTACGCTGTTATACTGCTTCTCATGCTCCGCATTCCGAATGAACTGCCGGAACAAGCCGGCGCAAGTGAAGCGGCCCAGAACCGATTCGTCCGATCTTACCGACTCGCCTGGTTCGCTTTGATTCCACCGCTGCTCTATGGCGTTATGGAAGCCTCCATGAACAGCAGCTTCCCGCTGTATGGCCTTCGCATCGACCTTGGGAAGCAGTGGATCTCCCTGCTGCTGTTGACCTTCGGGATTGGCAGCATCATCCTGCAGCTTCCGCTTGGAGTATGGAGTGACCGGATCGGACGCAAGCCGGTGCTGATGACCTGTGCATTCCTTGGAGCAGGATTATTCCTGCTAATCCTTGCAGCAGGGGACCATACGCTCCTGCTGTTCCTCTTGTTCGCTCTGGCAGGCGGAATTGTAGGCTCCTTCTATTCACTCGGAATGTCCTATGCGGCCGATATTGTACCCAAGGCTATTTTGCCGGCAACAGGGGTCATCGCCTCGGTGCACTACAGCATCGGGAGTGTACTTGGACCCGTGTTCGGGGGCTACGGGATGAGGTATGTCTCGGTCAACAGCGTCTTCATCTTCCTTGGAGCGGTATTTCTAATCTTTGCTGTTCTAGGGATTTGGTTCAAGCGGGAACCCAAAGCCGAGGTGGATGCCTAACCACCTAACCGCAGCCAAATAGGACTTTGATTAGTGGCAGGCACGAGTCGGGGAGTGTGCTCAAAACGGCACTATATAGAATGTGGTTCGCATGGCTCCAAGTAGAACGCTGCTCGAGCGGTACCGAATAGTATGTCGCTTGAACGACCCTGAGTATAACGCTGCCCAAACGGCACTGAATAGAACCCTGCGCGAACCACTGAACGCTGCTTCCATCCCTGTCTATTTCCGTATAACTTGAATCCTTGCTCTGCAGAATAAATTCTTATACAACGGCACAAAGGCGAGCGCTGTCGCTTGCCACAACCGTTCCTCTTACTACTGGTATCGGTGGAAGAGTCACCCCATCCACACAGCAAAAGAGCCTCCCCTAGGCAAAATGGAAGTAAGTCAACCATTTCACAGGAGGGCTCTTTTTTTGTTATCTACATATTATCGCGATACCGACTGTCTACGTTCTGACAGGGGGAAGGGGACCTTCCGCCGAACTCACTAGTCTCTGTCGAGACAGGGAAGTTATGTTCTGATCCAAGGCTGTGGTAATTAGGTGTCTAATCGAAGGGCCGGGATATGCTTCAGCTTATCAGGATTGACCACAAGGTATATGCCGGAAATCTGCCCCTCTTGGACCTGGAACGTGACCACATTGAGCGGCTGGCCGTTCGTATAGGTTACGATTCCGGTATCTCCGTTCACGGTCGTAACAGAATAGCTAAATCCCTCCACAGTTTTGGCCACCAGGTTGGAGAAGAACATGGCAATCCGCTCGGCACCAAGTATAGGGCGCACTGCCGCGTTGACCTTGCCGCCTCCATCCGAGTACAGGACGGCATCGGTCTTGATGATGTTCAGCAGTCTGTTCACATCCCCGGTGAGCAGTGCCTGGACGAACTGATCTACAGCGCTTGCTGCTGGCTCTTCGGCTACAGACGTAATCGGGGAAGCCGCCTGCTCGGGGTCCGTATCAGGATTGGGAACACGGGTCAGGGCTTGCTTGGCCCGGCGGAATATCTGACGGCAATTCGCACTGCTCTTGTCGACAATATCGGCAATCTCATTATACTCATACTGCAGCACCTCCCTAAGCAGGAACACAGCCCGCTCCGTCCAGGACAGCTGCTGCAGCAGAAGCAGATAGGCGGTCGAAAGAGATTCCTTATGCGTGTATAGCTCATCCGGCCCCTTCCGGGGAGCTTCGTTCACCACAAGCGGCTCGGGCAGCCACGGCCCGACATAGACTTCTCGCTGCTTACTGGCAGAACGCAGATGGTCGATACAGCGGTGAGTGACGATTTTGCATAAATATGCTTTCGGATTCAGAATATGATCCGGCTTCGACTCGTTGACATACAGAAATGCTTCCTGCACGACATCCTCCGCTTCCACTACACTTCCCAGCATCCGATAGGCCAGGGAGAAGAGCAGGGGTCTATACGTGCTGTATTCTTCCTCAGTTCCGGTTAATTCCATATGGATCACCTCCGAATTGACATGTTCATTTGTTCAAGCTGTGATTGTCTCAAAATTGCCTGTGCAGCGCGCACGGCGCTTGCGGCAGATGCATCAGCGAGCATCTCGCCCTGACTTACCCAGTCACCTGCTATGAACAGGCCCTGAATTTCCGGTACGGACGGCCCTGCAAAGCTTCCTGGCTGACCCACGTGCAGATAGTTATGGGTCACGGTTATTCTTGGCAGGAACCTCTGCGTAACCACTTCTTGTTCCCAGCCAGGTTGAATGAGGCTCATAGCCGAAGTCAACTGCTTTTCATCGTCCTGGGGATGGCTTTCTTCTTGTCCGCTATACTTCACGATATGCACCACGCGTGTGCCGTCCTCACTTAATGTCGCATGGGCGGTATGGTGAGAGAAGAAGAGGGGCTGATCAAGTCCAATGGCGAATTCGCGCGACGGAACTGGAAGGCTCTTTAGTCCAACGTCCAGGCAAGCAGCTAACGATGGACGGGCCGCCTCTTTCCAGCGCTTCAATTCTGTCTGCTCAGCGCCTTGCACAAGCTTGAATAACTCAGCAGGGGAAGCCGTGCTGATGACATGAGAAGCTTCCACTGAGTCTCCACCTTCCATCACAACCCGGCGGACCTTACCTTGTTCATGGACGATCTCTGTTACAGATTTGCCGCTGACCAGGCGAACTCCTGCTTGATCAGCTTTAACTTTAAGCTGATCTATGACAGTCTGCCAACCATGATTCAGGTAAAGGACACCTTGCAGCGAACGCTGAACCTGGGCCAGAGCAGGACCAGCAAGCTGATGATCGGGAGCATGGGTATAGGTGGAAGTCCTGCATAGGGCATAGAAAATATGTCTAACCATCGGGTCCTTGATCTCAGACTCGGCCCATGCTCTTAAGCTGCCAGATTCGATCCGGTTCGGGTTGAACTGCTTGATCTTCATCATGAGCTGCATCAGATTAACTTTGTTAGACCAGCTAAGTAGTCTAGAAGATAGGAGACTGGCCGGACCTGCGAGCAAGGGGAGAGATTGATTATTCCATATCGCATGGATATGGGAAGCTGGCTTGCCGCCTTTCAGATCTACCCCGAGCTCCTTCAGGATGGTGTAAGCCTGCCCGGCTTGATACAGAGCATGCCCCCCCAAGTTGAGATACACCTGATTTTTTTTATTCGTGATTGCCCGTCCTCCCCAGCGTCCCGACTTCTCGATCAGGGCTACAGCATGCCCGCCCTTAGCCAAATGAATCGCAGCAATGAATCCGGCCAATCCTCCGCCAATAACAGCTGTATCATATTTATTCATCATCAATATTAATCCTCCTCTGTTTGATCTGTTCATTCATAAGGCGAAACACCATGCTGTTTTGTGACAGAATACAGTTCTGGAGAATCAATTTAAATATTTATTACAGGAATAAACATCCAGATACCGAATTACTTACACTCTAGCTTCTATTGTAAATGGCGGCAGCTTGATCAGAGACCAGCCAACAGCCACTGTCAGAACATCCGAGGAGATTCGAGTCAATACCATAATTTATGGATTAAAAGTAGTGATTCCCTAACCGATATATCATCTAATGGATTATTTGTATCCGCAGCTGGGAGTGAACATGAAGATGAAAGTAATTGGCGGCATGATAAAAAATAAATGGGTTCTGATCTTTGTCGTTCTCATCATAACAGGGTCATTATTTGATCTGCTTCTGGATTCACGGAATTGGACTGTGTATATGTCTTTGCATATTGTCATTCTGATTATCACCCTCTATGGTTTCTTCTCGATGTTAAGAGAAGTGAACAAGACCAAAGATGAACTGACGCTAAATAACCAAAGGCTCAACAATATTTTTGAGACTCTGGATGTGGCGATCTGGTATCACGATATGAAGGCGGATTCTCTTCTCATTACACCGGGTATCGAGAAGCTGTACGGTTATCCGCTCAGTTCCTTTTATAAAGACAAAACCTTTTGGATGCAGGTCATTGTTCCTGAGGATATGGGAGTGATTACGGACCGGTTATCCCGGACGGCCAAGGGGGAGACGGTCACCAGCACATACCGGATCGTGCGTCCGGATGGAGAAGTGCGCTGGATCCGGGACCGGGGAATACCGAAGATGGATCAGAAAGGGAACTTCATCGATTTCACAAGTGTCATTCTCGATATTACGGACCTTAAGGAAAGCGAGGACCGCTATCAGAGCCTGGTGGAAATGTCGCCGGATCTGATAGCGGTCATCAGAAGGGGACGGATAGACTATATCAATAAGGCAGGGTGCACCCTTATAGGCGAGACGTCACCGTGCGAGCTGATTGGTCAGTCTATAGAGAGATTCTTTCCGGCTGAGGTACTGGAAGAGCTCCAGATCAGGGAAGAGACTAAAGGACACGGCCGAAATGGGAAGTCGATTGAATTTGAAATGAGCCGGATGGACGGCAAGAGCACACATGTTGAGCTGACGGCAAGCCCGATTCTTTTTGAAGGCAGGTCGGCGATCCAGGTTGTTGGCAGTGATATCTCCATCCGCAAGGAGTCGGAGAAAATGGTCGAGTTCATGGCCTATTATGACGCCTTAACCGAGCTTCCTAACCGTTACAAGCTCAGAGAGCATCTGAACCATATTCTGAATCATGCAGGGCGCGAAATGCTGGCCGTGCTCTTCCTGGATCTGGACCGGTTCAAGATTATTAATGATACGAAGGGACATATGGTTGGCGATCTGCTGCTTCAGAAAGTGGCCAAAAGATTGGAGCGGGCGGTTCAAGGAGAGGGTCTTGTCTCCCGGCAGGGCGGGGATGAGTTCATAATCCTGCTGGAGAAGTGTACCAAAGAAAAGGTGACCCGGATTGCCAAGAAGCTGCTCGTCGAATGTTCTAGTCCGATTGAGATTAACCATCAGGAATACTTTGTCACAGCCAGTATCGGTATCAGTATGTACCCTGCGGATGGGGTAGATGAGGAGACGTTGATCAAGCATGCCGATACCGCTATGTATCTGGCCAAGGAACGCGGAAAGAACAACTATCAGTTCTATTCGTCGGACCTCAACGGACTGTCGACCCGCAAGATGGAGCTGGAGAACGGGCTTCGCAGGGCAATTGAGCAGGATGAAATGATGATCTATTATCAGCCTCAGGTAGATCTCTCAACTGGCGAGCTTGTCGGGGTTGAAGCCCTGCTGAGATGGAAACATCCGCAGTATGGCATGATCTCTCCACTAGAATTCATCCCGCTCGCTGAAGAGACGGGGCTGATCGTTCCCCTGGGTAAATGGGTGATGAGAACAGCCTGCATGCAGAACAAAATTTGGCAGGATTCAGGGTTCCCTGCAATTCCTGTTGCCGTAAATATCTCTGTTCGGCAGATGGAAGACGAGTATTTCGTCGATTCCGTTACGGAGGTGCTGCAGGAGACTGGACTTGACCCTCAGTATCTGGAACTGGAAATCACCGAAAGTATTGTGCAAAATATTGAAAAGTCGACGCTGATCCTCAGATTACTAAGACTGATCGGGGTCAAGCTGTCCATCGATGACTTTGGCACAGGTTATTCCTCCCTAAGCATCCTGAAGCATCTTCCGATTGATAAGATCAAGATTGATAAATCTTTCGTTGACGATATTATTTATCATTCCAATCAGGGTGCTATGGTGAAGACCATTATCGATATGGGCCTCAATCTGAATTTCAAGGTCATTGCTGAAGGTATTGAGAAGAAGGAGCAAGTGAACTTCCTGATTGATAATGCCTGCCAGATCGGACAGGGTTACTATTACAGTCCGCCTTTGTCGGTAGAATTTATGGAAGCTTATCTGGCCCAGGGAGTCTCCGGGTACTCCAGTGAACTCTAAGCGGTACGGGCGTAATTAGTTTCTTACAGACACCTGTTTTTGTTGATATTAAATGTAAATCTTTGTATGATGTTCTTATACGGATTTTGAATTCTACTCACATATGAAGGACCAACTCAAGGGCAATGAATTGTCTCTTTACGTTTGGAGGACAACAACCCCGCAGCCGCTGCGGGGTTGTTTTTGTATTATCATAATTAGGGGGATGACCATGATGAATTCCAATGAGACCAGCGTCATATTAACCAAGGAGGACCTGATTAAGCAGTTCAAGGAATGCGGTGTGGCACCAGGGCAGACGATCTTTGTACATACTTCGCTCAAAAGTCTTGGGTTCGTGGTAGGCGGATCCGAGACTTTAATCAGAGCTTTACTTGAGATTGTGGGGGAGGAAGGGACTCTGATGATGCCGTCGCAGACCTGGAAGAACCTCGACCCATCTACAGGGGTGCACTGGGAAGTCCCTCAGGATTGTTGGCCGATTCTTCGTGAACACTGGCCTGCTTATGATAAAGAGATTACACCCGCCATCGGCATGGGGGTTGTCGCTGAAATGTTCCGGAAATGGCCGGGAGCCCGGAGAACGGATCACCCGGCAAGGTCTGTTGCGGCTGTGGGCAAATACGCAGATTATATTACGGAGGAGCATGATCTGAGCAATATTTTTGGTGAGAACTCGCCTGTAGATAAGCTGTATAAGCTGGATGGATATGTGCTGCTGATTGGGGTCGGGTACGACAAGAACACCTCTTTGCATTTGGCCGAGACACGGGCGGAATTCCCTACCAAGACCTTTACGGAGGAGAGCAGTGCGATCCTGGTAAATGGTCAGCGGCAGAGGGTGACCTACAGGACCCAGGCTGTGGACGATGTGGATTTCGTTAGAATCGGGAAGGAATATGATGAGGAGCACCAAGTTAAGGTCCATAAGGTCGGAAATGCAGAGGTAAGATTAATTCGCCAGAAATCACTAGTGGACTGGGCAGTTGAATGGATGGAGAAGAATCGGATCTGACGCATGTTTTTATGGGCAAAATGAAGGCAATGCTGAAGTTGAAGTATCCAGGGACCCCCAAGTAGTTATATAATAGAGACTTACAGATCACAGCAAACAAAGGAGTTTGGTCCGTTTGAATAACGAAGAACTGCATAGCGAATTACCCGAGAATTACGATGAGATCAAGAAGGCTGCCAACCGTACCTCTGACTGGAGAGCACGTCTTGAGGCGGTAGAGCAGCTCGGCAAACTTAATCATCAGCAAGCGATCGGCGTCCTTAGAGGCATCTTGAAGAATGATCCTGTACTCCAGGTACAGGAAGCCGCACAGCGTCAGCTCAAAGGACTTGGGGAGAGTGTATCCATCC
The DNA here is from genome assembly GCF_003994465.1 of Paenibacillus zeisoli. Taxonomy (GTDB): domain Bacteria; phylum Bacillota; class Bacilli; order Paenibacillales; family Paenibacillaceae; genus Fontibacillus; species Fontibacillus zeisoli. The sequence goes on from NZ_RZNX01000004.1 coordinate 114,281, forward strand.
CTAAGCGCGAGCCGGGGGACCTGGTTCCTGGCATTACGAAGCTGCTGCTAAGAATCAAGAAAAGCCTGCCGAAAGAGCACGCTTATGAAGAATTCAAAGAGAAGCTCAAGAAGATGAGAATTGATGTGTACGATATTTATGAAGGCAACAAAGGCGATGAATTCGATGCATGGCTTGAGGACAAGTGGGCATCACTTCGCACAAGCAAGTACTCTTAAAGGACGGATGTGACCCGAGTATCTATGGAAATCGATGTTCAATATACACCTAATCCGAATTCGATCAAGATCAGCACAAGTAAGCCGTTATTTGAAGGCCCAAGAAGTACTTCCCTGAAAAGTGGAGATGCCACAGATCACCCGCTGGCCAAGGCTTTGCTTAGCATTGAAGGGATCGACAACCTGTTCGCGGTTAACGACTTTGTCACGATTACCAAGACACCGGATGCGGACTGGGATACGATATTGACCCATGTGGAAGAGGCTTTCAACGTAGTATACGGCTAATGCGATTCAGAAGCGATGAACACCTCCAATAGTCGTAAGGACGATGCGGGAGGTGTTTTTTTCAGACAGAGGAGGAATCGGAATATGGGTTTATTCGATAAGCTGCGCGGCAGGAAAGAGGATTCATCTACTCCAGCAGGAGAGGATAAGTTAGGTCCAATTGTTGGATTTGTGCTGCTGGACAAGCCGCAATATGACTTTGATTCTTTTATCGAGAAACTGAATGAGCAGTGGGGGATCGAGACGGGGAAGGAGAAGGCGGAGGAAAGTATCGTGTTCGAGGTAGACGGCATGAAGGTCGCCTGCGGGTATATGCCGGCTGTCATTCCTAACCGCGAGGTAGAGGAGAACTGCAAGTATAACTTCCTGTGGAGAGAAGCGGAGCAGGTCGTCTCCACTCACAAGGCTCATATCATTGTGTCGGTTCTGGGCGCCGAAGATGCCATAGAAGGACACAAGCTTTTTACCAAGGTGGCAAGCTCGCTGCTGCAGACGCAATCTGCGATTGCGATCTATACGGCACCCCTTGTTATGGAAGCAGGGCAGTATGTCGATTTGGCACTATCCCTGAAGGAAGATACACTTCCCGTGGTTCTCTGGGTATTTATAGGCATGTATCAGAATGAGCAGGGTGTGGGTGCGTATACTGTTGGACTCCGAAGCTTCGGCAAGGATGAGATCGAAATTGTGAATTCCAATCAAAGTGCCGGTGATGTATTTGAACTGGTTACTGTAATTGTGAGCTTCATTATAGAGAATGATGTAACGCTGAGAGACGGGGAGACGATTGGGTTCTCTGCAGAGCAGAAGCTGTCACTTACACGCTCCCCGGGCGTAGCGGCTGAAGGGGACAGCATTAAGATCGGATTCTAGCGCAGTTCCAATCTAGTTCCACAAGTAAGCTTCATAACAGGTTGTGACCTTGTCCAGCTTGCTGCTGGTTGCTACCAGGGACCCGTATTCCATTATCGGAATAGGGGTCTTGCTTTTGTTATGTTATCCATGGTGTTGTTGTAAGCCCCGAGGCAGCAGACATGCGGCTCATGAACCCGTCCTCTTGACGCTAGTGATATGCTTGTGAGAGGTAGAGAGATCGCTAGATGAAGGAGAGACAACATGAATTTGACTGCAGAGCCCTTATTGGAACCGTCTCCGCAAAAGGAAAGATTTCCGCTATCCTTGTTATGTCTGACATTGGGCGCGTTTGCTATTGGCATGACCGAGTTTATCATTATGGGCCTTCTGCCCAATGTAGCTCATGACCTGAATGTGAGTATCCCGGCTGCCGGTCAGCTTATCACCAGCTATGCATTGGGTGTTGCTGTAGGAGCCCCACTGCTGACTGTACTGACACACCGGATGCCGCAGAAGAAACTGCTTGTGCTGCTGATGGGTATTTTCATTGCCGGTAACGCATTGTCTGTAGTCGCACCCAATTATATTCTCTTGATCGCCGCCCGGATTATGACGGCGTTGGCTCATGGGACTTTTCTTGGTGTGGGCTCATTGATAGCCTCGAGGCTGGTACGCCCCGATAAGCGGGCGGGTGCCGTATCTATGGTTCTGGCTGGGCTTACCGTAGCGAATATCATCGGTGTTCCTTTCGGAACTTTTATAGGACAGCAGCTGGGCTGGAGGTCTTCCTTCGGGGCTATTACCTTGCTAGGTTGTCTGTCACTGGTTGGAATCATACGGTTCATCCCGCACATCCGCCAGGATAAGCCAACAAGCCTGGTACAGGAATTCCGGAGCCTGGTGAATCCGCAGGTACTGCTGATGCTGCTTACGGGAGCATTTGGCTGTGCCAGCTTGTTCTCGATGTTCACTTATCTAACCCCGGCACTGGAGACCCTTAGCGGGTATAAGGAGCATGAGGTAACCTGGATTCTGGTCTTATTCGGTACAGGCGTTACCTTGGGCAACCTGCTTGGCGGCAAATTAGCGGACTGGAAGCTGATGCCTGCCATGATCGCTAACTTTGCGCTGCTGGGTGTGATCTTGGCTGTATTATCGGTTACGCTGAACGATGCAGTTCTTGCTATTATTACTGTGTTCATATGGGGAGTTGCGGCTTTCGGAATCATGCCGGGCCTTCAGGTCCGTATTCTGAATCTAGCCCATGATGCGCCCCTTCTTGCTTCAACTTCAAGCCACTCTGCCCTGAATTTGGGCAATGCTGGCGGGGCTTATTTGGGCGGACTGGTGATTACATATGCAGGCCTGCCTCACGTGCCGTGGCTCGCTTCTGTTCTCGCCCTGCTTGGCTGCGTGGGCGCATGCCTGAGCCTGTACATAGAGCGCCGCGAAAGCGGGACGTCTGGGCAGGCCCGAGGTGTTGGGCCGAGCTAACCGGCGCAAATGCAAGGTTAAGCTTGCAGGCCGCTTAAACTGCTCAATTTAAGAGAAACCGTAACGGGAGAACGCAGCCGACGGTTTCTTTTTATCTAAAGTCGTTATTGTTGAAGGGTTAATAGGAAGGGGGAGAGCCGTGTTCGGTTCGATGGAGTTGTATTTAGCTGCACTGCTTGCGTTGATGCTTGTTGTAATTGTGATCCGCATATGGCTGAAACGAAAAAGTATTTACACCCGCAAAGGGATCATAGACCCCATGAAAGTGAGTATTAAGGATATTGATCGGATGGAGGACGGTAAGGAGTTCGAAGAGTACTTGTACCGTTTGTTCCTGGCTCTTGGATATGAGGATGCCTACAAGACGGTCAGCAGCCGTGATTTTGGGGCGGATCTGGTCTTTACCGATCGGGATGGGGAACGAAATGTGATTCAGGCCAAGCGTTATGCGGAGTCGAATCCCGTAGGACTCAGTGCCGTTCAGGAGATCTACACCTCTATGAGATATTACGGAGCGAGCAAGTCCACCGTGATTGCTTCAAGCCGGTATACCGAGGCTTGCGAGATCCTGGCCAGCTGCAATGGGGTTAGATTAATAGACCGATCCGAGCTTATCGATATGATCGATCTGTTCAAATCCAGCCAGCATACGCAGGTGATGGATCTGATTGAGGAGGAACCGGAGCTGATTCTAGATATGGACGAGGAGGACTCCGGCAAGGCCAAGAAGATTAGGCTGTCCAGCAGAAAAAGAGACTGAGAGACTAAGCTGGTCTGCGTACTGGGTTCTGCGTACTGCGTTATGCGGACGATCAATCGGGTACACCTTGGATCGGGAGTAGGGGAGCCAGGAAGAGAAAGTTGCAGTGTGAAGTAGCAACTAAGATGGAGTACCATTAAGCGCGGAGTACCTAAGGGGACTTGCGCTTTTTTTGGTTTGGACAGGGACTAAGGCATGGCGGGTACAAGGATTCTGTTCCCAGTTGAAGAACTAGTTAGAATGGATGAATTAGACAAGATTGGAAGCAGTGTGGCTGGGAATAACGAGTAGAATAAGAATTAGAACGAAAAGAGGGATGGAAATGAATATGGAAGCCCTGTTCGGAGTGTTCCCTGAGCTTCTGTCTGATCGGGTGCAGCTGGCCAAGGTGGAAGAGAAACATTTGGAGGAGCTGTTCGAGATCTATAGCAACGACCGGGTGTTTGATTACTGCGGAATTATACCGAAGCACAACAAGGATACCGTGAAGAAAATGATTCCGCATTTCGAGAGAGATTATTTGAAGAAGTCCATAATTAAATGGGGCATCTTCAGCAGTGAGGACAATGGCAGACTGGTTGGCATTGCGGAAGCCTTTAACTTTAATCAGAAGGTGAACATGGTTACGATGGGATATTTTCTGGGGGATTCTTATTGGGGTAAAGGACTGGCTGCCGAAACGGTGAGGCTCCTTACACGCTTCCTGTTCGAGAAAGCCGAGGTGAACCGGATACAGGCGGAAGTGATGCCAGCCAACGATGCATCCAAGAAGGTGCTGTTAAAGAACGGTTATGTGTACGAAGGGACCCTGCGGCAGGCTTCCCTATGGGCGGGCAAGGGCATCGTGGATCTGGAGATGTACAGTCAGCTTAAGGGTGAGTACAAGATTGGGTAGGCGGAAGAGTTCCTTGCTGTTCCAAGGGACTCTTCTTAAATTACAAACCAGTTGTAAGAAATAGTTTACAAAATATATGAAATATTTTACAATAATGGTAGAGGTGGTTCTGTTGTTATCCAATAAATTAGTGGTGTTCCGTGCAGAAAAGGGATGGACTCAAGAACAACTTGCCAATCGAGTTGGAGTCAGTCGTCAAACCATTGCTACCCTTGAGAAGAACAAATATAATCCTTCCCTAATTCTCGCTTTTAAAATTTCAAATGCATTTGAGAAGCCGTTAACCGAAGTTTTTGATTATGGGGAGGAGTGATAGTATGTTATGGTTAAAAGTTGCATTCATTGTTGTGGTATTTGTTTGTCAGATGTATGTGATTAGATTCCAGTCAAGCGGGGAAGGAAAAGATGAAAGAGGTAGGGAGATTCAATATAAAACTAATAGCACTCTGTATAATGTTATGTATTTAGGCATTATTATGTTGATTGTTTTAAATTTATTAGATATTGTTTCGACCAAATATTTACCCGATATATTGTTATATTTATTTCTAACGTTAAGCGTTTTTGGTGGGGTATTCACATACATTAACAAGACCCAAAGGAATTACTGAGTTAGAATAAACTGATTAACTTGCTTAGAAGCAATAAGCAATAATCTACACGGAAGCCGCTAATAGCAAAGACAGTAAGCCTCCAATACGGAGACTGACTGTCTTTCTTTGTGCGGAATGGACTCATTTAATTGTGAACCACGATTCTTGTGTCTTGTAATAAGTAAGGTATCTAAATTCCGGTATCCATCATCATGTGGAGGCTGCTAAATTGTCCCGGAAGCCCTACACGTTCTCCGCCGCAGCTTCGTCCAGCCACAGGATCGCGGTAACGCCGCGCGGGTAATAACGGCTGCCGCAGACCGAGCCGGCCATCATCTGGTCGCTCCAACTCCAGAACGCATTCTCCTCTCTGGTCAGCCAATCCACATGAGCCGCATCGGCCGCGTGCTCCTGCACTCCCTGCTTCAGACCAAGTATGCGGCGGGCCACGAACTGGCATAGATAAATTTTGCTCAGCCATGAGTTATCACTGGTGGAGGAGAGCTTCCAGCCACCGTCCGGGAACAGGCAGATGCCTGGCTGAAGCACGGCATCGAAGTGACGCTTCAGAGCAGATACATACTCCCCGAAGCGCCCGCTTGGATCCAAGGCTTCTTCACAGCCGGTGAATAACGGGAACACCAGTCCTTCGATAGCAGGGATAATCCGGGAATCGTTGCCCTCTCCAATCACGGCTGGGATATAACCCTCCGCGGTGGAATGAGCTGTAAGGGTCCGCGCGCAGCGCTCGGCCTGATCTCCAGCCAGGCTCTTCATGTCCTCCAGGCCCTTCTCTGCAAAAATCCGCTCCATAGCCACATAAGCCGCCCAGCATTTACCCGCCAGATAAATATTGCCCCGCGCCTGGCCGAGCGAGATGTCGAGGCTGTCGTAAGTGGTAATCTCGGCGCCCCCCATGGTCCGCGAGCTGTCGAGTCCCATCAGGCCGCTGCGCTTGGCAGGATCGGGATGATCCCGGTTCACCAAGCTGATCAGACACTGCTGCAGCAGGTCCAAGTTATGCTCCAGCCATCTCTGATCACCGGTCTGATGCACGTATACCGAGGCAGTCAGCACCCAATTGACCAACTGTTCCTGTGTCATATGGGAGAAGCAGTCCGTGATGGCATGCTGTTCATATGCCGAGTAGCCTGGTCGTGAGAAGGAATTGGCCACCCCCATATCATGGGTGAAGCTTACCCCGCCGGGGTATTCGGTCTCGTCGCCGGGAAAGCGCACCGTATCCTCATACTTGTAACGGGAGGTGAACAGGTCCAGTTCATTTCGAACGGTCCAGGGGTTCATTTTAAGCTCAAAAAACAGCTGGTCTACCGTCAAATCGAACGTATTCATCATCCGGTATTCACCTTCGTTCACAATCCACAGCGGCTTGTCTTCGCTGATCAGCAGCTCGGTGCTGCCATAATAGCTGCGGATGGCATGAGCGAGCATGAACTTCTGATTGTCCGACAGCGGAGAGGAAGCGATCAGATCGTCATTTCTATGGCTAACCTCAACCTTGCGGTCGAAATGCTTCAGTGCGTAAGACGCTACCTCCTCAATATTGGCGTAATAGCGGGTATACAGGTATGCCGCATCCAGACCCGTGGTTACATAATCCCCTCGGTAAAAGCACAAGGCGAAGCGGTAAGTCTCCCGTCTGCCAGCAGGGACATCCATAAGCAGGGCCCCGACAGGCCCGAGTCCAAATCTCAAATTCTCCAGCACCTTGGGCTGCAAAATATTCTCGATCGTGAAATGCCCCGCACTGTAGACACGCGGATCATCTGAGGCAATGGCCGTATGGCGTCCTTGTCCGACACCGCACAGTCTGCCATCCGTAGTCTCTTCCAGTCTCCGTATAGCCGTATATGGATCAGTGCCCTGAAAGCCGAAGTAAGCCCGGCGGGTTGAGGTACCTTCCGTGTTATCTATAGTAATCTCGGCAAGCACTGCCGGCAGCAGAGCGAACCTCAGCTCTTCCTCATCTGCGGACTGCGGCTCCGGTACGGAATCGAATGGGGAATAGAGGCGAAATGTCAGATCACCAGCTTCCCATGTATCGGTGGCCGCTCCGAATGTCCGGCGGATCTCTTCAGGTGAAAAGGGGCTGATCATGGAAGCTGCCGGCTCTTCGGCTGTCTCGCCAGTCCCGGCTGTGTACCTCGTCGATTCGTCCCCGGCCTGATTATAGAAAGGCAGCGCCTGGAAGGTGTCCCCGTCCAGCTCTTGCAGACCGAGATATACGTTCTGTTCGGGAGGTCTCCCGAACTCCAGGTCAAAGCCCCCGCTGCGCCCCGGGAATCCTAACGTAAAGCTTGCAAATGCACCAACGGGAGCGTGGTGGGCATTGAAAAATATTTTTTTATCCAATTTAACTGCCTCCTATCCTTTACCGATTGGAATGTGATATCTTCATACTAACAAGGAATTAAAGCGCTTCCCATGTCCAGAGTTGGATGTTATTTACCCAAATTCAGCAGGTGAGTGGATCAGATATCATAACTTTAGGAGGGGTGTAATGGACGCGAGATCAGAGTTTGAAATCAAGGAAGTCATGCTGCCGGATATGGAATCGACCTTCCGGATCTTTGCCGCCCACTGGCGCAAGGTAACCCCGGAATGGACCTATCCCCAGCACACACATCCGCTATTTGAAATTAATCTGCTGCTGGAAGGGAAGCAGGAGATGGTGATCAATGGGAAGAGCTATGTGCAGAATCCAGGGGATATCATGCTGCTGAAGCCGGAAGACGCACATGAGAGCCGCAATGCTGGAGCTGGGGTGATGACGTACTACTGCATTCATTTCGATTCCGACGAGCGTGCACTGAGGGAACTGCTCCTTCAGGGGGAGCAGCGCTGCTACTCGCAGGGAAGTCCACTCGCGCTGGCCATCCGGCCAAGTCTGGATAAGCTGATCTCTCTGGCCTTGCACGAGGATGAATGGAAGCTTCAGACGAAGATGATGACACTTTCTGCGGTATTTGAACTCTTCGGAGCCATAACCGGCTGTCTGTCCGAACAGACAGGCCCGTCACTTGCGAACACACGCGCTTCCCGTATTGCAGAGACGATTGCGGCAAGCCTTGAGCGTGTGGTGCTCGAAAGAGCGGAAGGGAAGCTTCAGATGGATGAGGATTCCGGAGAGACGGTCCAATCCGTAATAATGGGTCTCGGATACAGTGCTTCCGCTTGTGCCCGGATGTTTCAAGGCGTGTACGGCATATCCCCGCGCCAGTACTTATCCCAGCTTAAGCTTAAGAAGGCCAAGCTGCTGCTGATGCAGCCTGAGCTGTCCGTGGAGAGAGTATCCCGTCTGCTTGGATACGGGGATATTGCCCATTTCAGCCGCCAGTTCAAACGCTGGACCGGGGAACCGCCCGGCAAGTTCAGAGCGCGTAATCACATCTAAGAATCCAGAGTATCCACCGTATAGAACAGCTTCATCAAATAGAGGGAGAGGCATAGCAGATGCGGAGTCTTCAAAGATTCAATACCCTGCGTAATCAGATTTTTATCGGGTTTTTCCTGGTGATGGTGGTCATCTTCAGTGTGGCTGGTTTCTTCATCTTTGACAAAGTGTCTACACTGCTGAAGAACAATGCCGAGAAGCATATTCAGCAGACTGCTGTTCAGGCGAGCGGTCGGCTTGATGCCCTGATGACCCAGATTGACAGCATGACGGCCCAGGTAGCCGGGCATCCCTTCGTCCAGAAGCTGCTTCTGAACAAAGTGAATGGTCAGGACATCACGTTCAATCAAAGGCAGTCACTGCTCCAGATCGCGGGGAGCTATCAAGCGTACACCCCCGGAATTGAAGCGCTGGAGCTCTATACCAATGACGGAAAGCAGGTGTTCCCGATTCGGGAAGGAAGCCTGGACGGAAGGCTCAATCCCAGGTACATCCATGAGGCTGATGTGCAAAAGGGCCGACTGGTCTGGATCGGAATCGATCCGGATAATGCCCAGTCGGTACTGGCGATCCGCCGGGTCAACCTGTTCGATCGCTGGTTCTCTCCGGGTGGTTATCTGATCGCCCGTATCCAGCGGGGCTACTTCCAGCTTAATGACCCGGCCGCTGGGGGCGGAAATGGGGAATCGATTCTGCTGGCTAATGACCAGGGACAGCTGCTCGGAATTGGAAATGTCTCGTCGGGACTAGACCTATCCCAGCTTCTGGTCAATAAGGAGCAGACGGTCATGTTTCAGGGCAAGGAATATGTGATGGTCAAGCAGTACTCGGAATCGGCCAACTGGACACTCATCATCCTCACCCCGGTTAGTTATGTCACCAAGGGAATTTCGGTCCTGCGAACCGTACTGCTTGTCTCGGGAGGGCTCGCTGTTCTGGGCTTCCTCATCCTGTCCTTCATCCTGTCCACTATGCTTACCAGACCTATCATTCATCTTATTCGGGCCATGCGCAGATCCAGGCTGGGTGTGCTGACGCCGAGTCCTGAGCCGGTCTCCACGATGGAGCTGCGGGAACTGAATCATTCCTATAACGAAATGGTCTATCATATCAATGAATTGATACGGGCTGTATATGAGAAAGAAATGCTGCAGAGCAAGGCGGAGCTCAAAGCGCTGCAGGCGCAGATTAATCCGCATTTCCTATTCAACACGCTTGAAGCATTCAACTGGTCACTGGAGGACAAGGGGGAAGAGGAGCTCGCGGGCTTGGTCGTTGCGATGTCCAGACTGTTCCGGTACAACATCAGCAGCTCGCAGAGCAGTGAATGGGTGACGATACAGGAGGAGCTGGATCAGGTGGAACGCTATCTGAAAATTATCCGTATGAGGCTCGGGGAGAGATTAACCTGGCACATCCATCTCTCTCCCGAAGCGGCATTTGTGCCCATTCCAAAGCTGCTGATCCAGCCCCTCGTTGAGAATTCGATCCGCTATGGGGTGGAGAACAAGCTTGGGTGTGGCACCGTGACCGTAAGCGTAAGTTTGTCTGTGAATCCCGGAGAAATCTTAATCTGCGTAGAGGATAATGGCTCCGGGATGGATGACGAGACGCTGTCTTCCCTGCGGCAGGGATTGGCAGAAGGCAACTCTTTTGTATCCAAGAGCACAGGGGTTGGACTTGTGAATGTACAGCAGCGGCTGAAGCTTTATTATGGACCGGAGCGCGCTAGCGACAAGGGGCTGAGGATCGATAGCCAGCTACATCAGGGGACCCGGGTGTATTTCGAGATCCCGGATGAACATGATCTGACAGGAAGCGGAGGGAATGAATAATTGCGAACCATATTGATTGTGGATGATGAACCGAGAACACGGCTTGGCATCAAGAAAGCTCTGGATATATGGGCAGCCGGGAATTACCGGATCGAGTGCGTAGATAGCGGGGTCCAGGCACTCGAATGGCTCTCCCGGGAGACGGCCCACCTGCTCATTACCGATGTCTGTATGCCGGAGGTCAGCGGCCTCGATCTGATCCATGCGCTGAGAGATCATCAGATGAAACCCGTGGCTATCGTGATATCGGGACATGCTGAATTTGAATATGTTCAGACTGCGCTTCGTTATGGAGCGGTCAATTATCTGCTGAAGCCGATTGAGAAGCAGGAGCTGCTGGAGGTGGTTACGCAGGCGCTCAAGCAGGAGGAAGACAGACACCGGATCGAGAGAATGGAGAAGCTGGTCGATCCGAAGCTGCTTGCGCTTGAAGATCAGAATGTGAGACTTTGCCAGCAGGTGAAAGAGGCAGCGGAGTACATCGAGAACCATCTGGATGAGCCCCTGACTCTGGCATTTCTTGCCGAACGCCTGCATATGAACGCCAGCTATTTCAGTGTGCTGTTCAAGGAACAGATGGGAATCCCGTTCACGGAATATTTAACACGCAGACGCATACAGCGGGCTAAGGAACTGCTGCTCCAGACCCGGCTTCCGGTTGGCGAAATCTCAGAGCGCGTGGGTTACCAGACAGATAAATATTTTATTAAAGTATTTAAGCAGCAGGAGAAGTTAAGCCCCAGCCGTTACAGACAGGAGATCAGCGGTAATTCCGGCTCAATTCATTAAGTCTCCTCAGGTTCAAGTCGCCTTGGCGAGATGTGTGTATACGGCCTCGCGCGAAACTCCTCTTCTCAGATGATCCAATCAAAGTGGAATTATTCCTAATCATAGTGCCCTTATTGGAGGAGACGCCCTTTGCTACAATCAAATTGTTAGCGGTTACATACACGGCGATAATCAATGAGGAGGTCTATTCATGTTCAAAAAGATGACGATGTCCAGCCTGCTTCTGGCCTTAACCATGATGCTGCTCCTATCGGGCTGCGGAGGAGGTTCCAAAGCGAATAACGGGACTGCGGACGCTGGTTCCAATGCAAGCTCAGGCGCAAATGGGGCTGGGGACAAGCAGGTTACCCTGAAGATGATGCATCTATGGCCGGCGGGTAGCTCCGCTCAGCAGAATAAGCTCGTGACCCAGATCATTGATCAATACCAGAAGGATCATCCGAATGTCACCATCAAGACGGAGATCATGGAGAATGAACAGTATAAGAACAAACTCAAAGTTTTGTCGGCCTCCAATGAGCTGCCAGATGTCGGAATTACGTGGGCCGCAGGATTCCTGGAACCTTATGTAAAAGGGAACCTGTTCGCTCCATTGGATGACATCTTGGGCGGAGGCCAGCTCAAGGATAAATTCGTACCGGGTACTGCCGAAGCCTACGCCATTAATGGCAAGACCTATGCGCTTCCGATTGAACTGAATATTACGCCAATCTATTACAACAAAGAAATATTTGCGAAAAATAATCTGCAGGTTCCTACTACCTACGAACAATTCAAGCAAGCGGTAGATACCCTGGCCAAAGCCGGAGTTGAACCGATTGCGCTTGGCAACAAGGACAGATGGACCGGCTCCTTGTGGTATATGTATCTGGCTGACCGGATCGCTGGCAGCGAGACGCTAAAGAAAGCGATGGATGGATCAGGCAGCTTTGAAGATCCAGGTCTGATTCAGGCAGCTACCGAAGTGCAGAATCTGGTCGGTATGAATGCTTTTAACAAAGGCTTTAACGGGCTCTCCAACGACGAAGGTAAGTCTGAATTCATGAATGGGAAAGCCGCCATGTACCTGATGGGAACATGGGAGATTCCGAACTTCACGACGAACCCGGATATTCCTCAGGATTTCAAGGATAAAGTAGGCTTCTTCAAATTTCCGACTGTGGATGGCGGCAAAGGGAACGTGGACAGCTGGGTTGGCGGACCTGGAGTAGGCTTATTCGTAGCCGAGAATTCCAAGGTCAAAGAGGAAGCCAAGAAGTTCGTAGAATACTTCGTTGCCAAATGGGGTGAGCAGTCCGTGAAGGATGCAGGCGTTATCCCGGCCACTAAGGTGGACACGGCCAATATGAAGCTGCCTCAGATGTATGTCGATCTGCTTGGGGAGCTGAACAAAGCAAGCAATATCACTTTATTCGCAGATGTACAGCTGAAGCCCGATGCTGCCCAGACACATTTGGACATGATTCAGGCCTTGTTCGGCAAAGCAGTCACTCCTGAAGAGTTCGCGAAGAAGCATCAAGAGGCGGTGCAGGCGGGCAAATAGCCCGTCCTTGCTCAGGCCGAGTCCAGTATGAAAGAAGTGAATGCCTAATGGATAAAGTGATATCGAACAAGCGGGTGATTGCCCTGTATGTGGTGCCATCGCTGCTGCTTCTCCTCGGGATTGTCTATATTCCTATCATTCTGACCGGCTACTATGGTCTTAATAAATGGGATGGAATCAGTCCGATGATCTTCATTGGCCTGGATAACTATCAAGCGTTGATCAAGGATTCAGCATTCTGGCAGAGTGCCTATCATTCCCTGCTTCTGGCCGTGTTCTCAGGTCTCAGCCTGATCGGTTATCTAGGAATTGCCCTGGTCCTGTCCGGGAAGATCAAGGCAGCTAACCTTCTGCGCAAAATCTACTTGATTCCTATGCTGCTCTCCTCCGTGGCAATTGCCCAGCTCTGGATCAAAATCTATCATCCGAGTAACGGCGTTCTAAATGCCTTTCTTAGCTCACTCGGAGTCAGTGACCCGCCGTCCTGGCTAGCCGATCCCAAGATTGTATTGTTCTCTCTGTTCGTGCCTATTGTATGGCAGTATGCGGGCTTCTACATTCTCATCTATTATGCCGGGCTCAAGAATATCCCGGAATCGCTGATGGAAGCTGCCCGCATAGACGGGGCCAGCAGCTGGCAGATTGCCACGCGGATCAAGCTTCCGCTCGTCACGGAAATTATTAAAGTAACCATCGTATTATCCATCGTCGGCTCCTTGAAATATTTTGACCTGATCTATGTCATGACGGATGGAGGGCCAAATGGAGCCAGTGAAGTCATGGCTTCGTACATGTACCACAAAGCATTTCGCAGTTTTGACTTCGGCTACGGCAGTGCTATCGGCTTTTTCCTGCTCCTGATCTGTCTGATTGCGACGTTCCTGATCCGGAAGGCCACGGCCTCCAAGGACACGGTTCAATTTCATTAAGAAAGGAGAAGGATATCTGTGAAGACGGAAGCAATGCCTGCATATCCGCTCGGAACTTCCGGTGCTGTTCAGCAGACCTTACGCAGAACCGGAACCCTGCTCATGTATCTCGTGCTTATGCTTGTAGCGGTGCTGCAGATTCTGCCGCTGGTGTGGCTGATCCTGTTCTCACTGAAGAACAATCAGGAAGTATTGGGCGAGCCCCCGTTCTCGATTCCGCTGCATCCGCATTGGGATAACTATGTCAATGTATGGACGAGCGGGAATATCGGAGTGTATTTCCTCAATAGTGTGTGGATAACCGCCTGTGCTCTAGCTTTGACGGTATTACTTGCCAGCTTTGTAACTTATGCAGTTACCCGAATGAAGTGGAGAGGACGTTCATTTGTACTAGGATTGTTCATGGTCGGACTCATGATTCCGGTTCATTCCACCTTGATTCCACTGTTCAGCACATTCCAGAAGCTGCATTTAATCGATAATCCCTTATCGCTGATTCTCTCTTACACGGCCTTTAATCTGCCGACGACCATTATGGTCCTGCTGGGCTTCTACTATGCTCTGCCGAAGGAGGTCGAGGAGGCTGCGATTATGGACGGCTGCTCGGTCAACCGGATGTTCCTCAGAATCATCCTGCCGATGACCTCATCCGTCCTGGCTACCACGGGAATTATTAATATGATCTATAACTGGAACGAATTTATCTTCGTGAATACCTTTATCAGCTCAGATGTATACAAGACGCTAACCGTCGGGGTACAGAACTTCATCGGTCAATATACAACCGATTGGGGAGCGATCGGGGCCACGCTGATGATCAGCATTCTGCCGATTCTGCTCGCGTTCCTGCTGCTGAGTGACCGGATCGTGGAAGGGATATCCGCGGGATCGGTGAAGGGTTAGCCATATTAATAGACATTGAAAAGAACTGGCGTCCGGGGAACTCCCGGCGCCAGTTTGTTCTTATTTACGCTGTGCCCTACTTCCGCCTTCATATAGTACCATTCTTGTGCAGGTACTATTTAAGACACTTTAGAATGGACTCTAATTTTCTGGCGAATACAATTGGATTTTCCACGGACTCAACATGTACATACATCAGCTTAGGTTTATCAAATAGCCAGTGATTGTGTACAGCTGTAACTTTCAAGTGTAATTTCACGGCCTTGCGAACGAATGACTGAACTTCCTTCTGTAACAAGGTAATTTCAGCGGTATTCAGAGATTTTCCATTCTTTAATGACTGAATCACGATTTCGTGCTCAGTGTCATATTTTTTGCCCAAAATTCTCGCATTAAGATTACGTTTAACTGTAATTGAACATTGGTTATTCTCATGCTGTCCTTTTCCACCTAAAATGCGCGCTAGACGTCGGCAAAGATCTTCGCTAATCCCCATATCGTTCATCCTCTCTATGTTAAGAAGCAATACATAATACTCACAATAATTCGATAGAGTGCTAGATATTTGTCATTCTAGTTAATTTGTTCAGTAATTAAGCGTAGTCTATAAGCTGTATTGTTCCTAAGAGGGATCTAAGTAGAATGTAAGGGGGGTTATGCAATACCACGTTTGTACACTCAGGAAATATATGCTAAATTTGAACTCGAGACGCAAGGAACGGTTCAAGACCTGAAGGAGGTGGCTGCATTTGGCGCCGGTCGTGTCGGAAGATTATAAAATGCGGAAAAAGCAGGAAATCCTGTCCAGCGCACTGATCTGCTTTGCCAAGAAAGGCTACCAGCAGGCTACGATGGATGATATCGTGGAGCAATCCGGGTTCAGTAAAGGGGCAATCTATAATTATTTCAGATCCAAGGATGAGATTTATTTCGAAGCCGTGAATGAGAATACGTCCAGCCTTCAAGGGGTGGTCAAGGAGCAGCTTAAGCAGCTGCCCGCTTCCATAGATAGAGTGTCATTCCTGTTCGATACCTACCTCAGTAATAATCATGAGGATCAAACCGAGAGGGCCCTGTTTCAGGTGTATTATGAATTTCGGCTGCAGTCCAGCCGTGATGAGAAGATTGCCAGCTTTCTGAAGAAGCGGAGACAGGATTTATTCATTAATCTGATCCGGGATATTGTGACGGATGGACAAAGCCGAGGAGAGATTCGGGCTGATCTCGATGCAGATATTCTGGCACATACATTCTGGGGGCTGATTGACGGGGCATCCATCTGTGTGGTGACAGACCCGGATTATCCTTATAAGGCAGCACTAACCCAAATGAAGCAGATGTTTCTGGACTATTTAAGTTGAGTATAAATAACGTGCACGAGCCTAATTCCGGACTTTCCAGGATTAGGCTTTTTTGCGTGGAAAGAGGCTGGATTTAGTTTGAAAGCAGGAAAAAAATGTGCTTAAATAAAATAGACTATTCAGTCGATTTTTTCAGGCGCGAATAAAACATATTTTCTTATGGGAGGCTTATCTTATGGAATCACAAACTCTCGACCCTAAGATTCAGTTGGCATTGGAACAATATAAAGCTCTGGAAGAGAAGATTGCTCACTTCGTCATGATCGGGGGGCTGCTTGAATGGGATCAGAAGGTAACCGCCCCGAAGAAGGGAAGAGCCATCTTCGCGAAAGCAATCGGCACCTTCAGAACAGAGGAATTCAAATTATCCATCTCCGAGGAGATGGGTGAACTTCTACATATCTTATCCGCAGAAGACGTGTATGAACAGCTGGACGAAATTACGCAGGCGCAGATCCGCGAACGCTCAGAGGAATACAACCGCTCCAAGAAGATTCCCGCAGAGATGTACCGCGACTATGTGGTCCTTACCGCTAAGGCGAACGATGCCTGGGAAGAGGCAAGAGAGACGAATCAGTTCGGCGTGTTCCAGCCTTATCTGGAGAAGATTGTTGACTATAACCGAAAAGTCGCTGAGATTTACGGATATGAACAGCATCCCTATGATGCGCTGCTTCATCAATATGAGCCTGGCCTTAGTGTGGCCGTGCTTGACCCGTTGTTCGCCAAGCTAAGAGAGACGAGTGTTGCCCTGCTTGAGAAGATTAAGAAGTCTGGCAATAAACCGTCTACAGAGATTTTTGAGCAGGATTACGATGTGGAGCAGCAGAAGAAATTCAATACTTACTTCCTGCCTATCATTGGCTTCGATATGCAGGCCGGCCGGCTTGATGAGACCGTTCATCCGTTCGCTCAGACGATGAATACCGGGGACGTCCGGCTAACGACAAGATACGTGGAGAACAACGTGCGCTCGGCGGTATTTGGAACCATACATGAAGCTGGGCACGGTATTTATGAGCAAAATATTGATCCGCGGCTTGAAGGAACGGCCCTGTCTACAGGTGTATCCTTTGGAATTCATGAGTCCCAGTCCCGGTTCCTGGAGAATATGGTCGGCCGCAGCGAGCAGTTCTGGACGTTGTTCTATCCGAAGATTCAGGAATACTTCCCGCAGCAGCTGGGACACGTAAGTCAGCAGGATTTCTACAGAGCCGTGAACACAGTACAGCCTACGATGATTCGAGTGGAAGCGGATGAGCTGACCTATAACCTTCATATTATGATCCGTTATGAGATTGAGAAGGCGGTTATCGGCGGAGAGATTGAAGTCAAGGACCTGCCCGCGGTCTGGAATCAGAAGATGCATGAGTATCTGGGCATCACCCCGGCTACGGATACGGAGGGCGTACTGCAGGATGTTCACTGGTCCTTTGGCGGATTCGGCTATTTCCCATCTTATTCTCTCGGCAATCTGTACGCAGCGCAGCTGCTGAACACGATTGTACGCGAACTTCCAGATTTCTACTCCAATATTGAAGCGGGTAACTTTGCGGCTATTCAAGCTTGGCTGAAAGAGAACGTTCATCAGTACGGTAAGCTGTACACACCGGAGCAATTAATCCGTAAAGTTACGGGTGAGGATTTGAAGGCGGATTATCTGGTCCATTATTTAGAAGAGAAGTACAGCCGGATTTACAGTCTGTAGCTGGCAAAGGGCCGTCTCAAACAGCACATGCACATTTTTGCCACACAGAAAGGAGTAGACTAATGACTGAAGATCTTAAATCGCTTAAATATTTGGATGGCCGGAGAATTTTCCTCCGCAGGATCGCGGAGACCGATGTGGATTATCTGCTGGAGGCCGTGTCAAATCCAGTGATTCGGAAGCTTACCGGAACTACCTCGTTCTTCACGAAGAACCAGCTGGAACAGGCTATTGAGAAATGGAGTCTGGATGACAGCCGAATGGATCTGCTCATTTGCCTGAAGTCTGACTTCAAAGTGATCGGCGACCTCGCCGTTCTGGATGTAGATCACCGGGAGAGAAAAGGCAGCTTCCGTATTGCGATCACGAATGAGGCTTATATGAGCCATGGTTATGGGAGTGAAGCATTACATCTTATCATTCCGTATATGTTTAATACGCTTAACCTTCGCAAGATCAACATCAATGTGTATGCTTTCAACGAGAGAGCGATTAAGACTTACGAGAAGTTAGGTTTTGTTCAAGAGGGGATCATTCGGGAAGACCTGTATTTCGAAGGTCAGTATTATGACAACATCCTGATGGGACTCTTCAAGGATGAATATATTCCTGTGAAGTAATCGCAGGGCAGCATAAGTGCAACTTATTTATAAGCTCAAGCCGTTGTAGGCTTGGGCTTTTTATGTCTTATAGTTGAAATAGGTGAGGTTGTTCATGCTACCTTATAACTTATGAACTTGAGTGGCACTATTTCATTAAATCTGGAAACAACAGCGAGGGGAGCAACCTTCCGTTCGTGGAGCGTTGCACGGAGAGCGTCGCACAGAGCACAATTGGATATTGATTCGGCTACCTATCTACTTTCTAACAATCAAGCTGTCCATCTATCCAAATTATAGATTCCGTACTATGATATTCAATGAATAAATGAGAGGAGATGAACGACATGGAGCTGACTAACCCAAGCGGCAAATAACCATGGTGGTTGTCTCAGAAGATACAGCCACCCTTCAATTTAATTAAAGGTGGTCAACCCATATGACAATGGATGAATATGAGATTATAGAAAGATTGCCAACCGTAGCCGAGCATCAATTCCTATGGGAATCCGTAGGCTGGGGAGATGTGGATACCGGGATGACGAAGGCCTCTATAGCAGCCTCGGTGTATGGCGTAGTTGCCGTTCACAAGGGCGTCACGGTTGGAATGGGCCGGATTGTTGGTGATGGGGCGATGTACTTCTACATCCAGGATGTTGCTGTTCTTCCGGAACATCAGGCGTCGGGGGTGGGCAGCCGTATTCTGGAGCAGCTTCTCACTTTCATTAGGACATCGACGCATCCTAGTGGAGCAGCTTTTATAGGACTATTCGCTTCGGAAGGCAAGGAGAAGTTCTATGAG
Source organism: Paenibacillus zeisoli (assembly GCF_003994465.1). Classification (GTDB taxonomy): domain Bacteria; phylum Bacillota; class Bacilli; order Paenibacillales; family Paenibacillaceae; genus Fontibacillus; species Fontibacillus zeisoli. The sequence goes on from NZ_RZNX01000004.1 coordinate 133,268, forward strand.
AAGCACGGGTTCAGGGACTACTCGCCGGGTATGACGGGGATGTTCACGGTAATGGATAGGTAGCAATTCAGAATGAGAGGTTTATATATGCGAAAAGAATCCTTCGTCCAGCCTGATCCGCAGAGCTGGCTTAGTAAATTTCAGTTCTCTATCCCCATTAAGGTCCGCTACTGCGAGACGGATCTGCTCGGGCATGTGAATAATGTGAGCTATTTCATGTATTTTGAACAAGGGCGGATTGAATATTTTGAGAATTTGGGCTTAACGGACGATCTGTTCAGCGATGAACAAGTATCTGTGGTGGCTGATCTGGAGTGCCAGTACCTGGCACAGATCTATTTAAGAGATCCGCTCAAGCTGTACATAAGAGTAGCGAGGATCGGCCGTTCTTCTATGGATATCGAATATGCTTTAGTAGCGAATGAAGAGCTTAAGGCAGCTGGGCGTGGTGCGATTGTCCTGATGGATACGAAGACCGGCAAGAGCACCCCGATTCCTGATTCCGCACGCGAAGTGATCCGCTCGTACGAGAGAATGGCCTGATTAACTTAGAGTTGACGTATGCCAAGCATAGTCGTGCCAGCTTATCTTGGAGATACCGCATAGGTCATGCCTCAATGTGTTTGTCTAAAAGGGCCCTCTTGGTATAATACCTGTATAGGTATATGCTTGAAAGGAGCAGTATAATGATGAGTTATGTCTATCATGATGATATTAAGAAGCGGCTTCGCCGGATCGAAGGCCAAGTGCGCGGCGTTCTACGGCTGATGGAAGAGGAGAAATCGTGCAAGGAGGTCGTCAGCCAATTGTCTGCGATTCGTAATGCAGCGGACAAGGCTCTGGCTCAGATCGTAGCTGAGAATCTGCAGCAATGTATCCTGGATGAGCAGGAATCCGGTGGCGACTCGGGCAAAATGGTCCAGGAAGCGATTGAGCTGCTGGTTAAAAGCCGCTAATTCATCAGCTGGTCATATAGAACGGCCTCAGTCCTTTAGGTTAAGGACGAGGCCGTTTTTGCAGATTAGTCTTGATCAATCCCCGCATAGAACAGCAGGTAGTTCTCCATTTGGCTGCTCCAGTAGGCATCATCATGCTTCCCGCCCGGATTCACATGCAGCTCGTAAGATTTGGTCTGACGCTTGGCCAGTACCTGATCCAGCGTCTTCAAGGCGCCGAGGAAATCATCCTTATCCCCCATGTCCAGGTAGATCCGCTGCTTGTTCAGCTTCTGGGTTCCGGCAAGAAGAATAGGATCGTTCAGCTTGCGGGCAGCTTCAGTCGGATAGATGACTTTCTCCAGCACATCCCACATCGGTCCTACGAACAGGGCCGGGGAATGACCGCCTACCTTGCCATACAATTCAGGATGAGAGAATCCAATGTGCAGGGCTGCGAATCCGCCCATGGAGGTTCCGCCCAGGTAACGGCTGCTGCGGGACTTGTTCGTTTTGAAATGAGTGTCGATGTAATGGACTACATCCTTAGTAACGTAATCCTCATATTTACCTTTGTAGAGAACACCCTCATCTTCGGGCTTGCCGCTCTCGGGCACGGTACCGGTCTGCTCCGCCGAGTTCACGCCAAAGCTGTTATCAATCATTGGAGCAACGATAATCAAGGGTTCGATCTTGCCGCTGGCAATCAGTTCATCCGCCTTCTCCGTGATCTTAAGGCTGTTCCACCAATGGTCCTCGTTCAGCTTGTAAGAATGAAGCACATAGAGTACCGGATACTTGCTGTGAGCCTCATAATTCGGAGGCAGGTAGACGTTAAGGTGCATATTTTTCTGGAGCGAATTGCTGTAGAAGTTCACTTTCATAGTTGAGGAAGTGGAACGTTCCTTGGCTGCTGAAGCCACCGCAAGGGGCTCTACAAGCAGAGCGATCATTAGCGCCAGGATTAGACCTTTAATCATTTTCATACCCAAATCTCCCGCTTTCTTAATGGATTAGTAAGGCTTATCCAGAGTCTAGCAGGCGGCATACCGGGCTGTGTACTGAGAATCGGCAGGTTCTTCCTGCAAATCGGCAGTTGTGGCAGAATCATAGGTCTCAGCTATGGCCTTTAAGCATCCAGCAGTATTTATTCCTGTATTCTGCTGGCGAATATCCGGAGTATTTGCGGAAATGACGGATGAAATGGGCATCATCACGGAATCCGATTCTTTCCATAATCTCTGTAGTCGGCAGAAGCGTATTGCGAAGCATGGAGTCTGCCATTGTCATTCGGAGCTTGTTCACATAGGCGATCAACGAAAGGCCGGTGGATCTTTTGAATTGTTCCCCGAGCGTGGTCTTGTTAAGGTGAAACACTGAAGTCAAATCCTCCAGCTTGATCTTCTCTCTATAGTGGGTATGCAGATATTCCAGGACGGGCTTCACCGTGTCAGGAACATTATGGGGAACTGCGGCCGGGGTAAAGACGGCTCTCTGATAAGATCTTCGGATGAGAAACAACAACTCCATCAGATAAGACCGGCTGCGGCAGGGCCAGTAGTAATCCATCTGCTCTTGCAGGTTGGTACTCATCTCTTCAAGAAGCTCTGCTACGTGCTTGGCTGCTGAGGGATCCAGCGGAATACATCCGCAGTAGCCATCTTTACGTTCTGTGAAAGGTTCAAGCAGCCACAAGTCTTGAGAATCCGTGACTGTAAATCCATGCCCTTCTTCTTCCGGGGCATCCAGATTTCCGAGTCTTTCATTCAATACGCTGGGAGTAAAGGACAATATGTAAGAGGAAAGAGGCATACTGGCGGTAAGAGAAATCTGCTCCTGGGGCTGACAACAATATACGCCAGGGGAAAGGATAGGATAGACCTGTGTCCCAATCTCAATCATTCCATGTCCTTCTTCGATCAGAATCAATGCATATTTAAATGTGGATGGGAGCTTTCGAGTCTCTTTGGGCATGATCCCCTCTCTTCGGCAGAGTAATCCCATTCTATAGCCGGGATGAAACGTTCTTCCTTCGGTCCACTCCTCCATAACATCTCTCCTAATATTGTAATTTTTACCAAATAGTCTAAGTGCATAATAACAGTCGTTTAGGCATAGAATCAACGGTTTTTAGTGCTAAATTGTGGAGAATGCTGGAGACTTGGTTTAAGAGAAATTTGAATTAGGCCGCCATCTCCAATTTTCACATGAAAATTGCACCAATTCTTAGGGTGTTCTCATGGGGAGGAGCCCATTAGAATGTTAAACAGCAACTTTGGGAAGCGCTTACAATAGATCAATCCAGAACAGGAGGGAATTTATGTTCAAGAAAGTGCTTAGTCTCGCTATCACCGCTGCCGTAGCTCTGCCTATTATGGGGGGATCCCCATCCGACGCTCAGGCCAAGGAAAGTCAGCCGGCGGTTAAGAGCCAAGCCTATGACTGGGGACGTGCCAAGGTGGTGGGAGGAGGATTCATTCCAGGGATTGTCTACAATACGAAGGAGAAGGATCTGATCTACGCCCGGACAGATATGGGCGGCGCCTATCGCTGGAATCCGGCGACCGGTTCCTGGGTTCAGCTGCTGGATTCGGTCAGCTTCAAAGAGTGGAACATGCTTGGGGTAGAGAGTCTCGCCACAGATCCGGTCGATCCGAACCGGCTGTACGTGGCATCCGGGACATATACGAACGACTGGACAGATATGAACGGTGTCCTGCTTCGCTCCACAGACAGGGGAAATACCTGGAAGCGAACGGAACTGCCCTTCAAATTGGGTGGAAATATGCCCGGCCGCTCGATGGGTGAACGCTTGGCGGTTGATCCGAACAATAACCGTGTGATTTATCTGGGGACCCGAAGCGGCAATGGGCTTTGGCGCAGTACTGATTACGGGGCTACTTGGAACAAAGTAGCCAGCTTCACGGCTGTGGGCAATGTGAAGGATTATTATAACGACCAGGTCGGCGTGGTCTGGGTGACTTTTGATCCGTCTACGGGAAGCCGGGGGAACAATACACAGACGATCTACGTCGGAGTAGCGGATACCGAGCATAGCATTTACCGAAGTATGGACGGCGGGAAGACCTGGGAAGTGCTGCCGGGTCAGCCGGAGCAGGGATTCCTGCCGCATCACGGCGTTTTGTCGAGCAATGGCAATTTGTATGTAACTTATACGAAGGAGGTTGGTCCCTATAACGGCGGTGAGGGATCTGTCTGGAAATATAATACGACTACTGGCAAATGGACAGACATCAGCCCAACCGGGGCCGGGGCAACCGACAGCCCTTATGGCGGATTGGCCGTAGACGCCCAGCATCCGGATACCCTTATGGTCGCAACCATGAACAAATGGTGGCCGGACGAGTTCATTTACCGCAGCACTGACGGGGGTCAGACTTGGAAATCATTCTGGACACTGGATTACTCGAAGGATCCATCAAGACAGAATAACTATACGATCGACTATTCGGCTGCGCCATGGCTGGATTGGGGAGAGAAGAAGAACCTTCCTGAGCAGAATCCGAAGCTCGGCTGGATGATCGGGGATCTGGAGATCGATCCGTTCAATTCAGACCGCATCATGTATGGAACAGGCGCAACCTTGTATGGCTCGAACAATGTGAGTGAACTGGACAAGGGGCAGAACGTGAACATCTCTGTGATGGCTGAAGGGATTGAAGAGACGGCTATCTTAGGGTTGATCAGTCCTCCATCCGGAGCGCCCCTGCTCAGTGCCATGGGCGATATTGGCGGCTTCCGTCATGAGGATCTGACTAAGGCTCCGAGCATGATCACGAATCCGACTCTGGGTACCAGCACGGACATTGATTATGCGGAGCTGAATCCGGATATTGTGGTTCGTGTAGGCAATGCGAGCGGTGAGGCGCCGCGAATGGGCACATCCACTGACAACGGCAGGACCTGGAAGCCGGCGGCCAATGCCTGGCCTGCGGCGAAGGAGGATGAGACTGGCGGCGGGCATGTGGCTGTAGCTGCCGATGGTTCATCGCTGGTCTGGAGTCCTTCCTATGACAAAGCTCCACGTCCTGTTAGTTATTCGAAAGATAGGGGAGCTACCTGGATGGCTTCCGCGGGAATTCCGAACGGAGCAAGAGTCTCTTCCGACCGGGTGAATCCAGCTAAATTTTACGGGATAGCAGATGGGAAATTCTATCTCAGTACAGATGGTGGGGCGAACTTTAGAGTAACTCAAGCAGCCGGGCTGCCAACCCAGCTTACGAGCAATTTCAAAGCCATGCCTGGCGTAGAGGGAGATATCTGGATTGCTGCTGCAGGAGACAACAAGAATAGCACCGGTGTATTTGGATTATGGCACTCGGTCGATTCAGGAACCAGCTTTAAGAGGCTGGATCAAGTACAAGAAGCCGCTACGATTGGTTTTGGCAAGGCAGCACCAGGCAAGAAGACTATGGCTCTATATTCTTATGCGAGTATCAATAATAAATTTGGAATCTACCGATCCGATGACTTTGGTCAGAGTTGGATTCGGATCAATGACGATCAGCATCAATTTGGGGCTGCGAATGTCACGATTACCGGGGATCCGAGGGTATATGGACGGGTATATGTAGGCACGAACGGACTTGGTATTGTAATCGGGAATCCTTCCGGGAAGTCTACTGAGAAGGATAACAAACCGCCGAAGATAGATATGATCAGCAAGAGCGGACTTGTTCATGAGGAGACTTATGTTCTGAGCGGCAAGGTAAACGAGGACTTGGAGAACGGAGAGGTTACGGTCAATTTCAACGGCGGAGGACCCGAACAGATCGCAGTGGTAAATGGTATATTCACCAAAGCTTTTACCTTGGCAGAAGGGAAGAATAACTTTGAGATAACGGCCGTGGACCTGGCAGGCAACCGTTCTGTGAAGAAGCTTACGGTGCAATACAAGATTCGCAAAAAATGAATTGAGTAGAAGAACGTGTTAGACTAATCGGGACAACGGAATTGATGGGAGGCTTAAAGTCTTGGGAGACAACAAGAAGTCAGTAGTAAAATGGGGCATTCTCGGTACAGGATGGATCGCCCAGCAGTTTGCAGACGATCTGGCGTATGTGGAGAATGCCGAGTGTCTGGCTGTAGGCTCACGCTCACTCGAAAGCGCTTCCCAGTTTGCTGATGCGCACGGCGCAGCCCGCGCCTATGGAAGCTATGAGGAACTCGCAGCAGATGCGGACGTGGATGTCATCTATGTGGCAACACCGCATCCTTTTCACAAAGATAATACATTGACCAGCCTGTTGGCCGGGAAGGCTGTGCTGTGTGAGAAGCCTTTTACCGTGAATAGCGCTGAGCTTGAAGAGATGATTAAGCTTGCCCGGGAGAAGAAGCTGTTCCTGATGGAGGCCATGTGGACCCGGTTCCTTCCCTCAATCGTCAAAGTAAGAGAATGGATCCGGAAAGGAAGAATCGGCGAAGTGCAGCTGGTGAAGGCCGAGTTCGGCTTCAAAATGGACTGGAATCCAGAGCATCGTCTGCTGAATCCGGATCTGGGCGGAGGCGCTCTGCTCGACACCGGGATCTATCCCGTCTCCTTTGCCTCCATGATCTTTGGAGCCGCGCCGAAGGGGATCTCCAGTACAAGCCGTATGGGCACTACGGGAGTCGATGAGCAATTCTCGATCCTGCTGGATTATGGCTCCGGCAAGTCCGCCTTGCTAAGCGGCGCCATCTCACTCGGAATGACGAATGACGCCTATATTTACGGAACTGAAGGTTACATTCGCATCCCTTCCTTCCTGAATGCGAAGACAGCTGCTCTGCATGTAGGCGAGGAAGAAGCGGAAGTGTTCACCGATAATCGTCAGTCGGCAGGTTACAATTACGAAGCCGAGGCGGTGGGGCAGTATCTTCGTGAAGGCCAGCTGGAAAGTCCGGTAATCTCTCTGGACGAATCTCTCGGCATTATGAAGCTTCTTGATGAAGTACGCGCGCAGTGGGGCTTCAAATATCCGTTTGAATAAAATCAAGACCTGACAAATATCAATGGCGCCACGGCTCTCATAAGTGTGGCGCCTTTTCTTGTTATGCAGCTATGCTGCATGGTCCTTTTTCGCCCCAGCGTCATTAGTCAAAATACCACTTCGTATAAAAGAGAACAGCGAACCGACAAAGCAAACTGCTGCAAACAGCCCTACGGCGGAGAAACCGTTAAATGCCGCATAGATCAAGCCTGCGAACCATGAGCCGAGTGTTGTCGCCGCGTACATGATCGAATTGGCCAAGCTTGCGATCGTTCCCCGAATTGCCGGATTCAATGAATTCAGCATGCCTATGATGAGCGGAAAGACAATACCCATCGTCATAAATATGAAAAAGTATACTCCTTCGAAAGCCGCAACCGAGGAAAGGTGAGGCAGCGTTACAAAAGCTGCAATAGAGACGAGAATGCCCACAACCATCGCATTGAAACGATTCAACTTCTTGATCACATAAGCCCCGCTGAAGCTCCCCACGATATTTCCAAGGCCCAGAACCAATATTACGAACCCTACCTGATCAACCGATAGGTGAAAGCGGTCCGCCATCCATTTCCCGATGAAAGAAAAGGCGGCAAAAAATCCACATTGAAATAAAAAGTGAGCTAGAAAAGCTCTTCTTGCGACCCGGCTCTTGAGCAGCGGGACGTATCTTTGGAGCAGCGAAAGCCTGACTGTCAGGTCTTGTTCGGGCTTCAACTCGGGCAAAGCATAGAAGATGAATACAGCCACGAGCAGCGAGCAAGCACCAATTGTAATAAAAGGATAAGACCAATGGGCTGCCGCAAGCAAGCCTCCAATCGGGATACCGAAAGCCTGGGAAGAAGCCAGGCCGGCCATGACGATCCCGGACACTTTGGCGATCTTTGCCGCAGGAAATAGTGCAGGAATAGAAGCCCAGACCTGGGGGGCTGTGAATGCTGCGCTGACTCCCGCTAAGAAACGGAATAGGAACATCGTCCAGAATCCTGTCGCGAAGCCGCATAGTAGGGTTGAAGCCGAGAAGCCGATCATGCCGTATAACATGACTTTTTTGCGATCCAATCCATCCGACAGCGGTCCGGCTACCAAAGCAAATAGGGCATATCCGAGCGCGTATGCCCCGACCAACCAACCGGTATACTCGGTTGGGATATGAAATAACCCCTGAAGAGTAGGGATGAGCGGAGAAATCAAAAATGTATCCGTACCAATAACAAACATAATAAGAAAGAGCAAGGCAATTAACTTAACCATAGTATCCATTCTCTCCTATCCACCTTAGTTTCGTAGTACAATAACTTTTGAACTAATGATGAAAAAAAGAATTTCTTTCTACAACGTATCAAGAAATCCCGGTAAATAAGCTTCAAACGTCTCCAAATCGATACTCGTATATTTCGACTGCGCTTCTTTTCGTACCCTGATCAATTTCGCCTCCCTTAAAGCACGCAAATGATATGAAGTGTTCGACTTCGAAGTATTGCAAATGTCCCCAACTTCCCCGCAATTCATCTCCTTCTTATTGGCGTATAGAACTCGAATGATTTCCAATCTTGTCTCGTCAGCTAAGGCTTGAAACATTTTGACTCGGTGTTCGTTATCTAAAGTTTTTTGAATAGTCATAAAACCATTGTACTAAAATATTTCTGCAAATCAAGTTTTTGTATTTCTTTGATAAACATCCCGTGAAGTATTAAAATCAAATTTATATTAATATATTTCAATATTTAAATGGAGAGGTACATGAGGTGTAACTTATGAATAACAAAGCTGTATTTTTCGATGTGGATGACACGCTCTACGATCATTTATCCCCGCTGCGCAGTGCCTTGATGGAGGTTCTCGGATTGCCGGAGGATTTTCCGTATGAGCGGGCCTACTATTTATTCCGCTATTATAGCGATCTTCTTTCTGACGAGGAAGGATTATCTGCGGTTCCGGACAAGTCCAAAATGGAGCGTATGCGCACAAGAAGATTCATACTGAGCCTTGCTGAGCTTGGAGTCCACGTGACGGAGGAACAGGCTGGCCGGCTGCAGGCTGCCTATTTGCGGGGACAGTTCGAGATCAGACCGTTCGAGGGCGCGGTAACGCTTATTCGCAGGTTGAGTGAGGCCGGTTATGTAGTCGGATTGATCACCAATGGCCCTAAGGAACATCAAATGAGTAAAATTCTGGCGATGGAGATGGAGAAGCTGGTGCCTCTAAGTCACATCTTCGTCTCCGGTGCTGTGGGAATTGCCAAGCCGGATCCGCGTCTGTTCACTCATGTCAATGCAAGCACGGGAACGCTTGCGGCTGACTGTCATTATATTGGAGACTCCTGGCGCAATGATGTGGTAGGCAGTCTTGGCGCAGGCTGGACCTCCATCTGGTTCAATCACCGGGGGGCGAAGCCGGAGTCGGATCATACGCCTCATTATATCGTGTCTACTTTTGAGGAGATTGGTACATTGTATGGAGTGAACGAGGTGCACAAAGGAACCAACTAAATGCCTTCCAGGGCCTTGGAGGAATACACCTATGGGGATGGTTTTGTCTTTTCTGAGAAAATACCGGGCCGCCTCAATTACCGCTCTGCTAATGATGCTGGTTGAGCTGTCCGTGGAGCTGATGCAGCCGTATCTGATCTCCAAAATCATTGATAACGGAATACGTGTAAAAGATCTGTCTGTCGTATGGCTGTGGGGTGGTGTGCTTCTTGGAAGCTCGGTTATCGCTTTTATCGCGGGTATCTCCAGTTCCTTCTTCGCTTCCCATGCGAGCCAGAGCTTCGCGTTCGATCTGCGGGACAAGCTGTATGATAAAGTGCAATCTTTTACCTATTCAGTATTTAGCCGATTCGAATCTTCTTCGCTGATTACCCGGCTGACCGGAGATGTTACACAGCTGCAGGATATGATCTTCATGAGTCTGCGGTTCGCAACCCGGGTACCGCTTGTTGTATTCGGCAGTATCCTGATGGCGCTTATTGTAGATGTCAAGCTCGGCCTGCTGCTTGTTCTGACCATTCCCTTTCTAATTGTCTTTGTAGTGTGGATGATGAAGATAGCGACTTCCAACTTCGGCAGAGTCCAAAGGCGGCTGGATAAGGTGAATGAAGTCATTCAGGAGAATCTGACGGGAATTCGGCTAATCCGGGTATTCGTCCGAGTAGGGCATGAAATTGAACGGTTCGCAAAGTTCAGCCTTGCGCTGATGAAGGAGACCGTGAGGTCGCTCAGACTCATGGAGTCTACGGTGCCATACATCCTACTGCTAGTTAACTGTGCCATCATTGCCGTACTCTGGTTCGGCCGAATAGATATCGCCGCAGGGGATGCCACTGTCGGCCAGGTCGTGGCGGTTGCCAATTACTCCTTAAGAATTATCGGCGCACTCTCGGCGCTGTCTTGGATACTTATGAACTATTCCCGGGCTATCGCTTCGGCTGGGCGGATCCAGGAAGTGATGAACACAGAAGATCATGCCGAAGATCCTCTTCCTGACTCGGTGAACGCAGCTGGGAAATCCAGTGAATTGGTGGAGCCTATTCGAGGACAGGTGGAATTCCGTAATGTAGGTTTCCGTTACCCCGGCAGTGACATTACGGTGCTGGATGGGATCAACTTCAAGGTGGAAGCGGGTCAGCGGGTGGCTATTCTCGGAGCGACGGGTTCCGGCAAATCCTCACTCATTCAGCTCATTCCCAGGCTGCATGAGCCTACACAGGGGGAGATCCATATCGATGGGGTAGATACCCGAGACATCTCCCATTCCCGCTTACGGGCATCCATCGGTTATGTTCCGCAGGAGGTCATGCTGTTCACAGGCTCGATCAGGGATAATATCGCTTGGGGCCAAGAGAATGCTTCTTATAGGCAGATTGAGACCGCAGCCAGACAGGCCCAGATTCATGAGACGATTGATCAGCTGCCTGAAGGCTATGATACGAAGCTCGGCCAGCGGGGAGTCAATCTGTCAGGGGGACAGAAGCAGCGGCTGTCCATTGCCAGGGCACTCGTCAGACAACCTTCGATTCTGATTCTGGATGACAGCACAAGTGCGCTGGATGTGGCTACAGAAGCTGCCCTCCTGGAAGAATTGAGGGACTTGTCCTGTACGACATTCCTGATCACTCAGAAGATCAGCTCAACAAGGTCAGCTGATCTGATTCTGCTTCTGGATGAAGGCCGGCTTGCTGCTAGTGGCAAGCATGAAGACTTGATGCAGACGTCGCTATTGTACCGGCAGATCTTTGAATCTCAGTATGGGGAGGGATCACAGCATGTTCAAAGCCTTAACTGAACCGTTTCAGCATCCTTTTCCCGAGATTGAACTGCGTAAGGGAGGCGGAGGGAGGAAGCCAAAGGCAAAAGCCAAGAACGTATCGGGCACGGTGGGAAGGATCTGGACTTACCTTGCTCGCCGCAAGGCGAAGCTCATCCTGGTTCTGTTCATGGTGGTTCTAAGCTCCGGGCTTGCTCTTCTGGGCCCCTACATGATTGGGAAAGCCGTGGATGACTATCTGCAGAGCAGCCGGGCTCACTTCGGTCTATTCCTGGCCGGACTGGGCCTTGTATATGTGCTGTATTCCGTAACCTCCTGGCTACAGAACATCTGGATGATCGAAATTTCTCAAGAAACGGTATACCGGATGCGCATGGATCTGTTCACCCATCTTCACCAGCTGCCCATTCCCTTCTTTGGAAAAAGACAGCAGGGCGAGATCATGAGCCGTCTGACTAACGATATGGAGAACGTCAGCTCCACACTGAACAGCTCCGCGATTCAGATCTTCTCAAGTATTCTGACTTTGGTAGGTACGCTTGGCGTTATGCTGTATCTTAGTCCGCTGCTAACGCTGCTGACCTTTCTGGTCGTGCCGCTCATGATCCTCGGTATGCGCTGGATTACCCGGCGTACAGGTCCGCTGTACAAGCAGCGGCAGAACAATCTCGGGGAGCTGAACGGATACATTGAGGAGACGTTGTCCGGACAGCGGATCATTAAGGCATTCTCGCAGGAACCGAGAGTCATCCGGGGCTTCAAAGAACGTAATGAGGCCATCCGCCGCTCGGGCTTCTGGGCTCAGACCATATCAGGCTTCATCCCGAAGCTGATGAACAGCCTTAACAATCTGAGTTTTGCCATTGTGGCCGGGGTCGGAGGGATTCTTGCGATTCGCGGTGCAGTTACGATCGGGATCATTATTGTCTTCGTAGAGTATGCTAGGCAGTTCACCAGACCTTTGAATGACCTGGCTAACCAGTGGAATACCCTGCTGTCGGCAATTGCCGGAGCAGAACGGGTATTTGAGGTTATGGATGAGGAGGTCGAGGTCAAGGATGAAGAGGTCGAGGTCAAGGATGAAGGGGCGTCTGTGAAGCTGGATCATGTGGAGGGCGCAGTCAGCTTCTCCCATGTTGCCTTTTCTTATGAAGAGAATGGAGATACGTTATCGGACATCAGCTTTGAGGCAAAGCCGGGTGAAATGATTGCCCTTGTCGGCCCGACAGGAGCTGGCAAGACTACGTTAATCCAGCTGCTGTCGAGATTCTACGATCCTTCGGATGGCCTCATCACAGTGGATGGGCGTGACATCACGACGATTCAGCGGCAGAGCCTGAGATCGCATATGGCCTTTGTACTGCAGGACTCTTTTCTCTTCCAGGGGACCATTCGTGAGAATATCCGCTTTGGACGTCTGGATGCAACAGATGAGGAAGTGGAGGAAGCCTCCAAGCTTGCCAATGCTCATGCTTTCATTATGCGGCTGGGTGGAGGTTACGACCGAGTGCTGGAGACAGGCGGAAATGGCATCAGCCAGGGACAGAAGCAGCTGTTAGCTATTGCCCGGGCCATTCTTGCAAGCCCTTCGATTCTTGTATTAGATGAAGCTACGAGCAGTATCGATACGATTACCGAGATCAAGATTCAGGAAGGTCTTCAGCGTCTGATGCAGGGTAGAACCAGCTTTGTGATTGCACATAGGCTGAATACGATCCGTCAGGCGGATAAGATCCTGGTTCTGAAGGATGGAAGACTGATTGAACAGGGACCACATGAGAAGCTGCTTGCTGCGGGTGGGTTCTATAGCAAGCTGTATCATGGACAGCTTAGGAATGAGGAAATGTAGTGAGGGCCGCGGGGCCTGAATAATAGATCATCTTTTTATGAATACTATTTCAGGTTCACTCAATACACTTACCCCAAAGGAGGGTCTACTGATGCAGCAGCAATATGGATCAGAACAGCAAAATCTGGGTCAGAATATTCCACAATTCAACCGCGGTGGTCATGAAATCTTCGAGGCCAATGAAATTATCCAGTGCACCATCAATTTGCTCGATAACTATACCATTTACAGACCGTTCGTGAAGGACCAGGAGTTGATGGGTATCCTGGATCGTCAAGCGGCCTATATTCGTACCCAGTATAATTTGACGGTAGAATGCTTCAAGTCTGGGCTGAAGCCAAGTCAGGAGACGGAACCTTATCTGATTCCGCAAATGAAACAGCCGGTATACGGAATTCAGCCGCAAAGCCAGCCTAAGAAACCGGCAGCTTCCCAAGCTGAGATTAATGACGCGGCAATCAGCACGTTAATGCTGAATATTGTTAAGCCGCATGCTTCCGCCCTGGCCAGGTCGGCGACAGAAGTAGTTAATCCTGTATTGAGACGGGTACTGGCTTCCCAATCTCAGAATTTTGTGGAGATGGCCTATGAGCTGTTTGAATATCAGAATGTGCGTGGTTATTACCAGCTTCCACAGCTTCCCGGGCAGGATATGCATGCCATGTTGAACGGATTCGCACCATCTATGGGCGGGAACCAAGGTATGGGTATGGGCCAAGCTCACTAAAAAAAAGCGAAATCGCCAGCCTGAGGAGATGATCCTTGGGCTGGCGATTTGTATTTGGTGGGTGGAATACCACAGGAAGCCTCCAGAGAGACGAACGTATACGGACAAGCGATAGCGGTCGCCTTTGTGTACGGATATGTACCCGTTACCGTTTAGGAAACTTCATCCTCAAAGATCACCGGGAGGTGGACCGACACTTCATCGGGAGTCAAAGGCTTACTATAGTAGAAGCCTTGTGCATTGTAACACTGCAGCTCCTTGAGCAGAGCTACCTGGGCTTCCGTCTCTACACCTTCGGCTACAATCGCTAGGCCAATCTGTCTGGCCATGGAGATGATCATTTCAGCAATCGCCCTGCTGTCACTATCGCTGGTTATATTACTCACGAAGGACCGATCGATCTTCAGACAGCCAATCGGCAGACTGTGCAGATAACTTAAGGAGCTGTAGCCTGTCCCGAAATCATCCATCGATACCGAAATGCCCGCTTTTCGCAGATCATTCAGAATACGGATCACATGTTCTTCGTTATGCATCATGGCACTTTCGGTGATCTCGAGTTCCAGCAGTTCCGGATCGAGCGCAAGCTCAGTTAATAGCTCCATAATAGAATCGAATATGTCCGGCTTCATCAAGTGGATCTGCGAAATATTAACGGCTACCGGCCTTACTTGGCGGCCTTCTGTCAGCCACTTCTTTACCTGGGTGCAGGCGGTTCGGAGAACCCACTTCTCAAGACCAACAATAAGTCCAGACTTCTCCGCGACGGGAATGAACTGGCCTGGTGAGATTACGCCTAACAGGGGATGTTGCCAGCGTACAAGCGCCTCGAGTCCAATGACCTCTCCTGTCCGGATATCCACCTTGGGCTGATAGACCAGGCGCATCTGATCTGCTTGAATGGCGAGCTCAAGGTCATTCTCAAGAATGATCTGCTCAATGCTGGTCTGGTCGCGTTCGGCATCATAGAACTGATATTGGGAGCTGCCGTTCTCCTTCGCATTATACATGGCTGCATCCGAATGCTTCATCAGCGCGTCAGCATCGAGCCCGTCTTCGGGAAAAGTGGCGATCCCCACTGAGGCGGACAGCTTGACGGAATGATTGCCCACTTCAAAAGGCTGCGCGAATTCATGAACCACACAGCCAGCCAAAATCTCAAGCGCCGCTCTATCCTTAACATCAGGGATAAGGACCGTGAACTCGTCGCCCCCGATCCGGGCAATGGTACAGCTAGCCGGGAGACAATGCTGGAGCTTCTGGGCAGCTTGCTTGATTACTCTATCCCCGAAGTCGTGACCGAACAGATCGTTGATCCTTTTGAACCGGTCCAAGTCAATGAAAAGGACGGAGAAAGGAACGGACTTATGAGTGTCCATGGCGATTTTGGCGGTTTTGGTTGTCAACAAATGCTTGAAAGATCGGCGGTTGGCGAGGCCGGTCAGCTCATCATGATAGGCAAGATGCCGGATAAGCTCCTGATCTTTCTTGTGGCTGGTCATATCTTTAATGATACTGTAAGCTCCCACCAGTCTGTGATCGATCATAATGGGCAGGGATGTAAGCCATAGGTGCAGAATGGAACTATCGGCCGCTTTCACTTGAAGTTCAATGCTGCTGGACTTCCCGCTTAAGACATGATTGAAATGCTGGCTTGCCGGCTGCTTCTGTTCCTCCTGCAGTAGATCGTAAAAGCGAATGCCGCTAAGCTGTAGACCTAGACGCTGCTCCAGAAGCTCGGCCTGACGATTCATGCCTGTAATCCTTCCACTCGGATCGAATGCCAGTACGCTGTCGGGGTTGTATTCATAGAGAGACATATAATGCTGTTCGGTCTCGATGATCCTTTGATTCTGGCGCCGCTGCCGATCTTCGAGAAAAGCATCAGGAATCATATATAGGGCTGAAGTGATGAAGAGCATGAATACATAAGGCACTAAGAATACAGGCTTCGTCCCTATATCATTACTTGGGATTACAGATAGAATACAGAGCAGCGGAGTTCCAAATAGAGCCGCACCAGCCAGTACAACACCTGGGAGACGGGTCCAGGTATGAAGACTATGCTCACGGTTGCGATTGGATACGGCAAGCAGCTTAATGACGGCAAAGCACAAAATGAGCACGATCGCTATACTTAACAGGACAAGCTCAAGTCTCCATGCGAGATGGGTACCAAATAGGAGCAGAATATTCGCATAATCGAACGACAGAATGATGAACGTGATGATCAGACTGGTACGGAAATATTGTCTGAACCCGCTACGGGGTTGCCCGGCATAGCGAAGGCCGAATTTAGCCGCTGCGTAACAACCTAGAATCGTGAACAGCACATGAAGAAAGTAATAAGTTCGGACGAAGGGGACATTGGTAGAAGAAAGCACCAGGATATGCGATAGACTGAAGCCAATCGAACCCGATAAAAGACCAAACTGCTGCAGGCGCCTGTCCTTCTTGCTGCGTATGGAAGTCAGGGAAGGAGCAGAGCGGTAAGTAAGGAGTGCAGCTCCGGCTAGACTGGCCAGAAATGCTACGGATAAATCAAATAGGTTCAGCTGCAAAGGTTCAAGAAGGGTAGGCATAGTTCGACCTCTCTCGTGGAGTATGTAGAAAATAGGGAAATTAAGATAGTTCCTATGAAGAATAAGGACTGAAAGAACTAGAGCCTTTTATCATATAATAAACCTTTGAACCGGGACTTTAAACATATTTTTCATTCATTTGTATATATTTCTTTGGTTCTCAAGACACAGAGATGACAAAGTCTAATTAATTCATCTACTAATAGAATGGCTGGTGCGGAGACGTCCTTATTTGGTATAAAATGGTTTACAAATTTTAGGGCAGTATGTATAATTCACTGAGAATTAAAAGCGGTTTTCATATGATGTACATTCTGCCATGGACGTAGGAGTTCGTGGCTATTTATGTGAACCAACAGTGAGGTGTGTAGAGCCAATGATGGAGGATAAGATTAGACTAGAGCTGCAGCAAATCGAACAGGAAGAGAAGGTGCGTATTCTATACGCCTGTGAATCCGGAAGCCGGGCATGGGGATTTCCTTCCAAAGATAGCGATTATGACGTTCGGTTCATCTATATAAGAGAGGTTGAGTGGTATTTATCCATCCATGAGAAGCGGGATGTGATCGAAAGGCCGATCAGTGACCTGCTTGATATTAACGGGTGGGACCTTAAGAAGGCCTTGTATTTATTCCGAAAATCTAATCCGCCTCTGCTCGAATGGCTGCAATCTCCGATTCAGTATCTGGAGACCTCTACCGTGGCGGAACAGATCCGCCGGATATCTCCGCTTACCTTTTCCCCGAGATCCTGTATGTATCATTATCTCAATATGGCGAGGGGTAACTTCCGCGACTATTTAACAGGGGATACGGTGCGGATCAAGAAATACTTCTATGTATTAAGACCGCTTCTTGCCTGCGGTTGGATTGAACGTAACGGCACTATGCCGCCCATGGAATTTGATTACCTGGTAAGAGAGCTTATTCCAGAGGATAGTGAGCTTAACAGGGCGATCAGGGAGCTGCTTGATAGAAAGAAGGCAGGGGACGAACTCGATTATGAGCCTCGGCTTACACGGATTCACGAGTATCTGATTGAGCAAATTGCCTACTATGAGAAGACGATTATTGAACAGAAGCAGGCAGATGGAGGCCTTGATGGACAGCTGGATAAGCTGTTTATTGGAGCCTTACAGGAGGTTTGGGGTGTGCCGCTAAAAGTATAGGCAGAGACGGCCAGCTCTCGGATGGTATTGCACATCAATCGCTTACGTAAATACTTATTAACAGATAGGAGGAGTGCCCTATGCAGCCGTTAATTTGGCTCGCGGGACACCCCCCTTGTGTTCTTGCAGAATTTAAGGCTTCAAGATGACTTTGATACACTCATCTTCATGTTCATAGAACGTTTTGTATGCATCGCTGGCCTGATCAAGCGGAACCCGGTGCGTGATAATCTCGGTAGGGTCGAACTCACCTGCGGTGATCATGTCGAACAGTTTCGGCATTAGGTGAATGACCGGAGCCTGTCCCATCTTCAAAGTAATATTCCGTTCGAAAATATCTCCAAGCGGGAACATGTTATACAGGGAACCGTACACTCCGGTAAGCTGCATGGTGCCAAATTTGCGGACAGCATGAATACCGATATCTAGTGCGCTCAATGTACCGCCTTGGAGCTTGAGCTTCTGGCCAATGGCCTCGAAAGCGTTCTTCTTCCCGTCCATTCCCACACAATCGATCACAATATCCGACCCGCCATGCGTAATTTCCCTAATATATTTGCCCATTTCATCGAACTCATCAAAGTTATACACTTCCGAATTGTTCATCTGCTTGGCTTTGTTCAGGCGGTAAGGGACGTTGTCAATGGCGATGACCCGCTTAGCGCCTTTCATCCAGGCGAATTTCTGGGCCATTAGACCGACCGGACCGCAGCCAAGGACGGTTACGGTATCTCCTGGCTTCACACCGGCATTCTCCACACTCCAATAGGCGGTTGGAAGCACGTCGGACATGAACAGCACCGATTCATCCGGAAGCTCGCAGGATTCGGGAATCACGAAAGGCATGAAGTTACCGTAGGGTACTCGCAGAAGCTCGGCTTGTCCGCCGGGATAGTTCCCATAACGCTCCGTGAACCCGAAATAGCCGCCCGTATCAATCTCTTCGTTACGATTGGAGTTGTCGCACTGACTCTCCATATCGTGCTGACAGTAGAAACAGTGCCCGCAGGAGATATTGAACGGGAGAACGACACGGTCCCCTTTTTTGACACGGGTCACTTCAGGACCCACTTCTTCCACAATGCCCATAGGTTCATGACCTATGACGTAGTCCTTGGCGGCAGGAAGTGCGCCTAGATAAATATGTAAGTCCGATCCGCAGATAGCTGTCGAGGTAATGCGCACGATAATATCGTCCTTCTTCTCCAGCTTGGGATCTTCCACTTGCTTTACCTGGATATCCTTAGCTCCTTGAAAAGTAACTGCTTTCATATATGTTCGACCTCCTAAGTAGTAATAGTTGAAATATACCCGGTATCTTATCTTTTAAACTAAGCTTATGGAAATTAACTTCCAAACTTATGAACCTTACCTAACGAGGTAGACATCGACTTTACAGAGTGAGAGAATAATCATATCGATATTCTGAGGGAAGGAATGAGATATGGTGGTACGATTCGGTATTATCGGAACGAACTGGATAACAGAACGATTTGTACAGGCTGCTCTAGAGAACGATCAATTTGTTCTTACGGCCGTCTATTCACGCACTAGAGAAAAGGGCAGTTCCTTTGCAGCAAAATTCAATGATCCACAGGTGTACACGGATCTTACGGAAATGCTCTCAAGCGATACAGTGGATGCGGTATATATCGCTAGTCCGAATTCTTATCATGCGGAGCAGGCGATTCTCTGTATGAACCATGGGAAGCATGTCCTGTGCGAGAAGCCTATGGCGTCCAACGCGGCAGAGGTGCAGCGTATGATTGAAGTAGCACAGAAGAACGATGTGGTACTGATGGAAGCACTAAAGTCAACGCTGATGCCTAACTTTAAAGTGATCAAAGATAACTTGTATAAATTAGACCGGGTACGCCGCTATACGGCGAGCTACTGTCAGTACTCCTCCCGGTATGATGCTTTCAAGCAGGGGACTGTGCTTAACGCATTTAATCCCGAGTTTTCCAACGGATCTCTGATGGACCTGGGGATTTACTGCCTGTATCCAATGGTGGCACTCTTCGGTAAGCCGGATACTATTCAGGCCGTTGGGGTCATGCTGTCATCAGGCGTGGACGGGGAAGGCAGCATAATTATGAAATATGATGAAATGGAGGGCGTGGTTATGCACTCCAAGATTAGCGACTCCTATTTGCCGACTGAAATTCAGGGGGAGAACGGCACCATGGTGATTGATAAGATCAATCAGCCTTATTCCGTAAAGATTCATTATCGGGATGGAACGATCGAGGATCTTACCAAGCCTCAAATGCATGAATCCATGTACTATGAAGCCCGTGAATTTATAGACTTGATCTTAAGCGGTGAGCGGATCAGTGAGATTAACTCCCATGCTGCCTCGCTGGCTGTCGCCGAGATCATGCAGGAGGCGAGACGGCAAATAGGTCTGAAATTCAAGTCGGATAGCCACTGAAAAACAGCCAATTCAGGATATAAAAGGTAGAAATCTGTTGAATAAAGGTAAATTATGTGACAATATGTAAATGGTATATTGTACCTAATTGTTTATTCAAGGAGGAAGTTTTTAGTGGAAAGAGGGAACAACTTAGTTTTACCGATTTTGGGAGCGCTCGTCGCAGCAGTCCTGGGTGCTGTACTCTGGACCGTAGTTGGCGTAAGCACCGAACGTGAAGTAGGTTATGTCGCTTTGGGAGTAGGGGCATTAACTGGTTTCGCGGTACAACTCTTGGCGAACAAACGCACAACAAGAGTTCATCAAATTATTGCAGCAGTTGCAGCTGCCATTGGAGTCCTTCTAGGTAAGTATTTCCTGTTTGCCTATGTTGGTAATGATGGATTTGACGGCATGTTTAACAGTTATACCTTTAGCATGTTCCAGGAAATGAGCGGAGAAATTTTTGACGCCCTAGATATCCTTTTCTTGGCACTAGCTGTAGTCCCGGCTTGGCGTATCGCTGCTCCTAAGACTGTACAGCCAATTCAGCCTCAGCAGTCAACACCGGTAGAGTAATAAGTGTGGTGAATGTGGACGTTCTACAAGGTCAATGGGGACCTTGGGGAGCGTCCCTTTTTGTGCGCCTGCATGGTATAATGCCTTCACAAGATTAGGCTGTTTATAAAGAACTTAGAGAAATTGGCATGCCGGAAAGGAGTAACGGAGGGGAAGCTTGGAACTGTAGGAGCGAAAGCGATCGCCTACAAGCTTTCTGAAAGAAAGCTACATCGGAAGCATATGCCTTTGTCTCCGGATTTCAACCGAACAATGTGATTTAATAAAGAAATCTGGAGGCGGGCAGCGGCCGAAAGTCCAAGCATTCCTCGTAGTTTCGACCTTACCCAGAATGTAAAGATTTTCTGTGTGCTTATACAGCGTAAAGGTGTGACATGTTATGACTATCAAAAATCTGCTCGTAACCGGCTATCGTGCCCATGAACTCGGGATTTACAATCAGAAGCACGAAGGGATTACTTATATACGCAAGGCGATTCGGGGAAAATTAATTCCGCTGATTGAAGAAGGACTGGAGTGGGTGATCACACCAGGCCAGTATGGGGTCGATCTATGGGCCTGTGAAGCGGCAATTGAACTTAAGGAAGTGTACCCTCATCTGAAATGCTCGATCATCACGGCCTACAAGAATCCAGAGGAGAACTGGAAGGAAGACAAGAAGGAGTATTATGAGCAGCTCATCCGAAAGCTCGATTACTATGGGGCGGTCAGCAACCAGCCCTATGACGGAGTATGGCAGCTTACAGCCCGGGATAACCTGCTGCTGCGCAAGACAGAAGGAATTCTACTTTTCTACGACGAGGATGCCGGGGATGCCAGCCCCAAATTTATAAAGAAGAGGGCTTTGAAGAAGCATGAAGAAGAAGGTTACCTGTACCTCAGTCTAACCTCGGAAGACATCCAGAGTATTGCCGAAGAAGAGGCCATGAACGAACGTTCGGGTGAGGAGTCTATGTGGCTGCCTGAGGACTGGTAACCTGCCGAAATCTAAGGTTCCCCGTGTCTCTGGACGACACCCGCATGTTATAATATTCCAATAAGGAAGATTATGGTGATATGGGGGATAACATGAGTAAACCTTCCGTTTTTATCGGTTCATCAAGGGAAGCCATTCCGATTGTAAATGCGGTTCAGGAAGAGCTTGAGCATTTTGCAATGGTTACCCCATGGCACAGGGGAGTTTTTCAGGCGGGACGTTATACCATGGAGGATTTGGAAGTCCAGATTCATGAGAGCGATTTCGCTGTATTTATTTTTCATCCGGACGATGTCACCACGATTAGAGGAAAGTTATATTATACGGCAAGAGACAATACCGTATTTGAGATGGGGTTGTTCTGGAGCCAGCTGGGCAGAGATAGAGTCTTCTTCCTTCTCCCGGCCCATATTCCGGTTCAGGAAGCCGATGAGGAGATGCAAATCGACGGATTTCGTACGCCTTCTGATCTTCTTGGCATGACTACGCTAACCTATCAGTTCAATCCTAAGAACTGGAATTCTTCTGTTGGGGTAGCTTGCGGCAAGATGGGAGCCAGATTTACCGAGCTGGGTTTCAAGAATACAGACCCGGCGGAGCTTCTGCGGCAATCCGTGGAAGAGCGCGAGCGTCTGCTGCGAATTATTGGTTTCTTCGAAGAACTCAACCATAAACCCTCCATGGGAACGGAGCTGTATAACCGGATATGCCGTGCGCTGCGTCTATCTTTCGTAGCAGCCCCCTATACCGTTAGCGGCTCGGCGCTCTTCAAGGCGGAGGAGCGGGTGATCCGCCAGGTCGGCAGTGACGGGATCGGTGAACTTGGGCGCGAATATTCACTCGAGGTCAATCAGGATAGGAAGGCGGCGCACGAGATCATTCATGTGGTTGATGTGCACCTGAGCGGGAATGTATCTTTTAGCCAGCGTAACCGTAAATCCATTGTGAAGGAATATATCTTATGTTATCCTCTAGCTAAGAGGTATGTATTTACCATCCATCTGAAAGGTACTGATCAGGTGAATGAGACCTTGTTCGAGACGATCTGTTATGTAAATAAAGCGCTGCTTGATTCAATCCATGATTTGCTGGGAGGGGAAACGTCATGAAATCCAGACCTAGGATGACTTTCAGAAGATACAGACTCAAGAGTCCGATTCTGCTGCCAGGTCACTTGAAGATCGTGCTGGCTCCTACCTTGGATGGGGAAGATGAAGAGGCGTTCACGGTGCTTTATGAACGTAAGGCAGAGTATGATAAGCCAGTATATCGTATTTAATACCAGGATCATGTTCCTTATTTAATGAAGGGCGCCCCGCACGATGGACAGTGCGACAGGGCAGCTCTTTTTTTATACGTGAATGCAGCAGTCCAGGGTTCTCCAAGACCAAAGTCCAGTTCAAAGACTAAACCCCAGCCAATTACAAATATGGTTTTTTACAGGTAAACTGGTAAGCACCTGAGTAAATCATAGACGGTTAGGGGCGTAATCATGGAGTGGATCAGCAATCTATTTGAACAATACGGCTATTTCGTTCTATTCTGCGGTCTATTTGCGGAATCTGTGGCCATCCCGTTCCCGGGAGAACTTGCTATGGCCATTTCGGGCCATTTGTCGACGCATGGCAGCTTCAGCATCCCGCTTATTATTACCTATTCTTATGGCGGAGCTATATTAGGTACACTGCTTACCTATCTCCTGGGTTATAAGCTCGGAACACCTTTCTTGGAGAAGTACGGACGGTTTCTTTTTCTTAATGAGGGTCGAAGGGTCAAGCTGACGAGATGGTTCGGCAAATATGGTGACAAGCTCATTCTGATCAGCTATTTCGTTCCGGGATTGCGACATTTCACCGGCTATCTCTCCGGCATTCTTAGGGTTAAGCTGCGTACCTTCCTAGTGTATAACTGCATAGGAGGAATTCTCTGGGTCCTGACTTATGTGATGATCGGCAAAATTTTTGGTCAGAAAATAGAGCTGCTGCTTCACCTTATCTCCCAGTATTCTACAGCGGCTATTGTGGCGGGAGTGATGGGGGTGATATTCGTGCTCCTGATCAAGAAGAACTTCCGGGCTATTCGCCATCGGTTAACAAATTTAAGTCGCCAGAAGGAACAGGACTAAGAAGGGAGTTATGTGCAGCTGTACATAAAGGACAGACCAAAAGAAGCCCTCCTTGGCATGGTTGCTCGCACTTCCATCCCAAGGAACTGGCTTCTTTTGCTTTGTGCCATTTATGCATTCGAAAGCTTAGGCTGAAGCCTGCGGAGAGAGACGAACGATTGCGGACAAGCGTTAGCGGCCGCCTTTGGTTGTTGAAGTTCTATTTCGTCTCATCTCTATCTATCGAACTTATGAAATCCGTGAAGCTTGGGATACGACTGAGGTCGTATGACAGAATCTTCTCGGTTAGCTTCTCGTGTATACTCTGCTCCAGATCCTCTTGATCGGAGGGGGGGGCCATCCTGCTGTGCTTCTTAATTAGTGGAGCGAACTGGCGAAGAATTTGATAGAGCGCATCCCTGTCCCCTTGCTGTGCCTTGACTACCAGATCAAGCAGTGTATCTGTATCCTTCTCCATGCGGCTACTCCTTTGCTCTTTGTGTGTTGTGGAAATCTGCATCTAATTCTTGGATTGAATGATCCAGCGAACTCAGTTTCTTTTCAAATCGGAAGAACAAATACCCGCTTACCACGATAGGAAAACCGACATTGTTTATGGCGTGCATCAGGAAATTGAGCAGTGCTTCATCCACTTTTCATCACCTCCTTTATCGGGACGGACGGAGGAACGGAGCTTGTTCAGCGCTGACTGACGAGTCTTGAATATCGCCTGCGGGCTAACCTGTAGGCTTTCGGCAATCTCTGTATCCCTGTAGCACAGAACATAGGACATAAGTACAATCTGCTGCTGCTTGTGGGTTAACAGCCGAAAGGAGCCATACAGCTTCTCATCTTCAATGTTCTCGGCAAATGCCGAATACTCTTTGAAATAGTAATCAACAGATGGGCAATAATCAAATAGTAGAGAGTCACTTCCATGGCTCTCCTCAGAGCTCATTTGGTCAATAATTAATGGATTCCTCTTATGAATCTTATGAGTGGAGCGGATAAAGGAAAGAGTAGACAGCTGGACAACAGTAGCCATATATCTTACGAAGCGAAGCTGGAACAAATGCTGCCGAAAAGCTTCCTGAAGTCGATCCCAGCTTTCTATATGACCTTTGAGAGCGTTTACCAGAATAACGGCATGGGGCGTGTGGCTGAAGAAGGACTTAATGACAGGATTGCGGAAGGCGGCTTCATGCACGGCTGAATAGTTCTCAAAAATATTTAGCTCATCGCGGGTTAAAGCTCTTACTTTCATAAGTCTAAACCCCCTTCTTTGTATGATTGACCAAGCATCATTCCCTGCGTCCAATTCTTATTAATAAGATATTAGGGTTATATCCAAAATAAACCTGTTAATGAACATACGTTCTAATTCAGTGAAAAAAATAAAAAAGTCAGTAGATATAGATTATTTCATAAATGGAATTAATTGGCATGGGTCTATAGGCTGGTTATCCATTAGACAAATAGAAGGACTTTTGCTGAGTGAGGGGCGGCAAATAGCGGTGGTAGTTCAGCGAATCGGGCCAAGTAAATCTCGACATAACCATGAGTAGGGACTACAGTTATCAGAATCATCAACCTGCCATGACAACCCCTCCCTCTAAATATTTAAGCCTCTGGAACACGACCTGAGCTATGAATGAAGCATTCATTTATCATTCCATATATTAAGCTTATAGTAATAAAGTGTCCCAGGTTTGAGGAAAAACAACCTATATTACCTGCACTTATTAATTTTGTAAATGAGGTTTCTCACGAACCTCGAGAGGCTCTATCATTCATTTTATATGGTTAATTACTTTTAAGAGGAGGAGGAGATCTTTCATGAACGAAGTTGCCGATCATCTTGATTATGGCCTTCAAATTGTCTTTATTGGCTTCAATCCAAGTCTGCGTTCGGGTGAAGTTGGGCATCATTATGCCAATCCTCGCAACAACTTCTGGAGAATTCTTCATAAGTCTGGACTCACACCCAGGCTGTATGAGGCTGCCGAGGATGAGGAGCTGCTGAAGCTTGGTTATGGCTTCACCAATATTGTTGCCAGACCGACTCGTGGGGTTGAGGATATTACCCGAGAGGAATACCGCGAAGGAAGGGAGATTCTTAAGAGCAAGCTGGAGCAATTCCGGCCGCAGATTGCCTGCTTTGTCGGCAAAGGGGTATATACCGAGCTCACCCGAAGAACAAAGGTGGATTGGGGCTTACAGCCGGATTCATTCGTGGAAGGGATTCATGAATTTGTAGCTCCCTCCTCAAGCGGCCTGGTCAGAATGCCAATGGAAGAGATCGTGGAAATCTATCGCAGGCTGAAGGAGTTTGTCTCTCCGGAAGGGGGATAGGAACTAGAAGGCTGATTGTGTATGCCTACATTGAGATTTAAAGTTGGAGAGAGGCTTGTTATACTGATAGAAGAGAATTGTATACGTAAACCAGATTAAAGACGCCTCATATGGGGGAGTGAACATCAGGTGAAAACAGAACTTACAAAAATTCGCGGATTCTATCTGGCGACAGGACTTTCCGGAGGCGTGTTCATCCCTTACCTGTCGCTGCTTCTTGTACATAATCAGCTTACCAGCAGCCAGATTGGGTTCGTCACCTCGCTCGGCATGTTCATTTCTGTGCTGGTTCAGCCGATCTGGGGACTGACAGTAGACCGCTTCCAGATCACACGTCTTACCCTGATTGTCAGCTGTGCAATCCCGGCTGTGCTTGCCATGGGCTATAATTCGCACAGTCTGATTCTGCTCGCAGTGATCAGTGGTGCAACCGCCCTCTTCTCCACACCTCAATCGGCAATTGCTGATACTTATGCCGTCACGGCAGCCAAATCTGCGAATACCTCCTATGGCACGATTCGCTGCTTCGGAAGCATCGGCTTCTCGGTCGGAGGATACCTGGGTGGATATTATCTGGTACATTATCCGCTTTCAAGCTTGTGGATTCCTTATGCCCTGCTGGGTCTGGCGGGAGCAGCAGTTGCCTTCTCGATGCCGAGGCCTGCGATGAGCATTCATGCCGGTGTAGCCTCTTCCATGAGATCTGGGTTACAGGAACTGCTGCGGGATCGCCGGTTCATTATTTTTCTATGCGGTTGTCTTCTGGTTAGTCAGACTTTGACGGCCTTCAATACTTATTTTGCGCTTGCCTTTAAGTCTATCGGAGGGTCACTCGGAACGACCGGTATTGCCTTTGCAATCGCTTCTGCAACGAATGTGCCTGCCATGCTCGTGGCAGCCAAGGTAATGAACAAGTACGGACGTGAAAGAACGCTGGTTCTGGCGTCTCTTGTATATGCCCTGCGGTGGGCACTGCAGGCCGTATTCCCGTATCCGTTTGTCGCGATATCGGTACAGGTACTGCATGGAATCTCCTTCGGTTTCTACTATGTCGCTGCAGTAAATTATGTCTCAGGTGCGGCCAGGAAAGAGCTTCAGGCTACAGGTCAAAGCTTGTTCAGTATGGTCAGCGGGGGATTTGCAGGTATCCTGGGGAATTTGTTCAATGGATATCTGCTGCATGCCGGGGGCCCGGCACTAATGTATGGAATTTGTACATTAAGCGCAGTCTTGGGTGTAGCCTGCTTCTGGCATGTCTCCAGGGCGATGAAGCATAGCGCTGCCGAGCAAGCCATTTAATTTAGATATGACACCATGTGAACAGGTTATAGAAATATACCCCGGCCGAAACGTGATCTCACGTTCTCTGCCGGGGTATATTGTTATTTATGAATTATTTAAGATATCTCTCTGATAGCTTCATCCGAGCAAAGGCAGGAATTCCTCTTCGGGCAGAATTCGAATCTTCCGGCCGGAGGAGGACAGCTTCTCCGCTTTTCTAATCTTGCTGTTGCTTTTGGTCCCATTATGGTGCTTCATATAATCCTTCGAACCTACTACCAGGTAGTGAGTATTCGGCAGCACCTGATCAGCCAGAAGTCCCCCGGCATCTGCCACGCGCTGCATCGCCTCTCGGCGGGACAGGGAAGAGAGCGTACCTGAGAATACAACATGTTTACGATAAAGGACATGATTCTCATCAAACTCGGATACGGACGGAGCAATTTGGCTTGCCCGGACACTTCCTCCGCTGCTTCGGGTGGAGGCGAAAGTAATATGTGTATAATCCGGCAGAATAGAACCCAGCCGGTATTCACAGCGGGCAGCGAGTTCAGGAGCAAGTGCGGCTTCGGCCTTCTCCATGCACTTGATGAATACAAGTGCGGCAGCTCTTGCATCTTCGAGCGCATCATGATGACGGAATGCGTCCAGTTCCAGATGTCTGCTTATGGAATTAAGCCGGTAGCTGGTCAGCCCTGGCCAGATTCTTTTGGCAAGAAGGTAAGAGCATAAATAATGGAATCCATCGCTTGGCAGCTCATGGACGGTCATGCAGTGCTTCAGTACACTCATATCAAAAGCGGCATTGTGCGCCACAACAACCTGATTGTTCAGTAAAGGCCCGATGGAGTCCCAAAGCTCCTTGAAAGTAGGGGCATCTTGTACCATCGCTTCGGTGATCCCATGAATTTGAACAACATAAGGGTCGAAGTCATCGAGCGGATTGACAAGTGAATAGAATTCCTCCGCGACCTCACCGTCTCTGACGACTACAATCCCCACGGCACAAACGCTGCCCCGGTTCCTCATATTCGCCGTTTCAAAGTCTAGCGAGACAAAATTCATCGATGTATCACCACGCTTTCTAGTATCTTATTCTATTTTACACGAAATAGAGTTGGGTTTCCTAATAGGGACGAAGAACCTTTCACGAAATATTTGACAGCTGAAATTATGCGATGTATAATTATCTTAAATTAAAGATAAATTACATCGAGATAAATAATCAGTCACTGAAAGGGGGACACTTATGAAGAGCGATCGCGAGCTTTCGCTGAAGCTGCTTGTTGTATTGTCCAAATCTCACAAGATCATTATGGATCATGCAGTCAAGGATATGAAGAAGTACGGATTGTCTACCTCCGAATTTACTGTACTCGAATTGCTGTACCACAAAGGTCAATTTCCACTTCAGCAGATTGGAGACAAGATTCTGGTAACGAGTGGAAGTATTACTTACAACATCGATAAGCTGGAGAAGAAGGGACTTCTTAAGCGGGTTCCCTGTCCGGACGACCGCAGAGTGACCTATGCTGCAATTACAGAAGCTGGTCAGGCGTTATTCGATCAAATTTTTCCCGAGCACGCAGATGTCATTGAATCCTTAATGAAGGGCCTGTCAGCCGAAGAGAAGAAGACGACGATCACGCTGCTAAAGAAACTGGGCAAATCAGCGAAAAAAACAGTCTAACATATTTTTTTACTATAAATCTTAATATTAAGATATTCTAAATCAAACTATTAAGGAGAGTGTTCAATATGGCACAAAGAACCGCAGGAATTCACCACATTACCGCTTTTGTAAGGGATCCGCAGGAGAACGTTGATTTTTATGCAGGGGTACTTGGACTTAGACTGGTGAAACAGACTATTAACTTTGATGCTCCGGAAGTCTACCACTTATATTTCGGGAACCAAATCGGCAGCCCGGGTACAGCCATTACCTTCTTTCCATGGCCTGAATCTCGCCTTGGCGAGGTGGGTGGAGGACAGGTTGGAACGATAACTTTTGCCGTACCGTCAGGAACGCTGTCCTTCTGGCAGGAACGTCTGGAGCGGTTAGGCGTAGCCGCAGAGAGAACACAGAGATTTGGCGAAGACTATCTCAATTTCAAAGATTACGATGGGCTTCATCTTGAAATTGTGGAACGTGAAGAAGGACCGGAGAGCGAATGGTCATTTGGGGGCGTCCCTGCGAACAAAGCCATCAAAGGATTTGGCGGAGCACAGCTTCTGAGTATGGCACCAGCCAAGACGATGGATCTGCTGGAGAATGTAATGGGCCTCATTAAAGTGGGCGAGGAGAATGGGTGGGTCCGTTATCAAGCCTATGGCGATTTAGGTAACCTGGTGGACGTTAATTCAGGGCCCGTGAAGTTCGGAAGAGGTGGAAGCGGTACGGTGCATCATATTGCATGGCGGGCTGCAGATGATGAGGATCATGCCAAATGGAGAGCCCATATTCTTGAGCAAGGATTCAATCCTACGCCGATTGTGGACCGCCAGTATTTCAATGCCGTATATTTCCGGGAAGCGGGTGGGATTCTATTCGAAATTGCTACGGATACGCCAGGCTTCGATAATGATGAGCCTGCGGATGCGCTGGGTGAGAAGCTGATGCTGCCCGAATGGTACGAACCGAACCGGGCTGAGATTGAGGCAGGACTTCTACCATTCAAAGTCCGTGTATTGGAGGGGGATCAAGCATGATTCATTTATTTCAAAAGGGAACTGATCCTGCAGCTCCAACCCTGCTGCTGCTCCATGGAACCGGGGGAACCGAGCAGGATCTGGTTCCCCTTGCAGGGCTGATCGATCCTAAAGCCTCGTACTTAAGCGTTCGAGGGAATGTGCTGGAGAATGGCATGCCGCGATTCTTCCGCAGACTGGCTGAAGGGGTGTTCGATGAAGAGGATCTGATCTTCCGGACTGAAGAACTGGACACCTTTCTAAATACAGCCTCGGCGCAGTACGGATTCGACCGAAGTAATGTCGTAGCTATTGGATACTCCAACGGAGCTAACATTGCCGGCAGCCTGTTATTCCACTATCCGAATGCGCTGAGAGGAGCGATACTTCATCATCCTATGGTTCCCCGCCGGGGAATTCAGCTGCCTGACTTAACTGGGGTTCCCGTCTTTATTGGGGCTGGGTCTAATGATATGATGTGTCCGCCTTCCGAGACCGAAGAATTAGCCTCACTGCTGGAATCAGCAAATGCACACGTGGAAGTTCACTGGGAGCAGCGCGGGCATCAGCTTACCCAGACAGAAGTCGGTGCTGCAGCCTCTTGGTATCAAGGGAAGTTCACATCCTGAAACGGTTACCCTAAATTTGATCTGAATAAGGAAGAAGCTCTGATCGTTGATCAGGGCTTCTTGTGCTTGTCTATAGTAATCTGAAAACTGGCTAACTGTGCAAATTACCCTCGCAGCAGGGATTCGGCTCCATCCACATAGATCTCGGTTCCCGTCACATGAGAGGATTCGCTGCTTGCCAGAAAGAGAACGAGATTGGATACTTGTTCAGGAGATCCTGGCTCATCCTCAAGCGGATGACTGCCTTCCGGGAACTCAACTGGAATCTGTACTTCCTTTAGATCGTCAGAAGGATACGTATTCTCATCAATATTCGTCTCAATAGCGCCAGGACAGATCGCATTAACCCGGATTTTGTATTGGGCCAGCTCCAGAGCGGCCATCTTCATGAAGGCGACCTGAGCAGCCTTCGTCGAGGCATAGGCCGAGAAGCCGACACCCGAGAATACCCGGTTGCCGTTAATTGAGCTTGTAATAATGACACTCCCGCCCTGATCCTTCAGGTAAGGTACGGCATATTTAACGGTGGCAAATGTACCTCGCAGGTTAATATTCATCGTCTGATCCCAGTCCTCAATCTGCATAGTCTCAATCGGGGCCATAGTGCCGTTGATTCCTGCGTTGGCGAATACAATATCCAGCTTGCCAGATTGGTCAGCAACCTGCTTGAAGCCCTGTTCAATCATTTCGGGTCTTGCGATATCACAGTCAATGACCACGGCTTTGCCGCCAGCTTCCTCGATGATCCGCTTGGTCTTCTCCGCAGTGTCATGAGTACGATCGAATAAATACACTGTGGCTCCGTGCTCGGCGAAGCGGATAGCTGCAGCTTTCCCGATACCGGAGCCGCCTCCGGTGACAACGGCAACCTTACCTTTCAACCTCTGTTCTGGCATAGGGCATCCTCCTAAGTACTAAGTACTGTTCTGTAACTGCATAGACAGTAGTTAAATACCCTCGTACCCCAGCGTGAATCAAACCCCTCTATACCACTTCTGCATTATGGCAGATTAACTCCCCGTGAAGAGACATAGAGCTTGTACCATTCATCCCGGGTCATCATTCGTGACTGGCTTTCAGCATCCCGGCAGGCACGAATTCGTTCTGGATTGATTGTGCCGATGACCGGTTGAATCTTGGCAGGATGTCTCATTAACCAGCCGAGTACAATAGCCTCGGGTGTGGTGCCTTTATCATGAGCCATTTGCTGAACAAGAGCGGCCGTCGCTCTGATGTTCTCAGGCTGATCGTCCAGCGGCCGTCCCGAGAATTTGCCTTGAGCCAAAGGCCCCCAGGCTTGAATCTGGATACGGTTGGATTGGCAATATTCCATTAAACCTTCAGAGAAATTGACTGAGGTTCCGGCCTTCTGGTTCACATGGACGCCTTGATCCAGGAAATCCAGCCGCTCCAGGCTGAGCTCCAGCTGGTTCACGACCAGGGATTCAGGCAGGGCCTGTTCGAGATAGCGGATTTGGGCAGCGCTCATGTTGGATACGCCGAAGTAGCGCACCTTTCCAGATGATTTCAGCTTGCCGAAGGCTTCGGCCACTTCATCCGGCTCCATGAGCGGGTCCGGACGGTGAAGGAGCAGTACATCCAGATAGTCTGTACCAAG
The DNA here is from genome assembly GCF_003994465.1 of Paenibacillus zeisoli. Lineage (GTDB taxonomy): Bacteria > Bacillota > Bacilli > Paenibacillales > Paenibacillaceae > Fontibacillus > Fontibacillus zeisoli. The sequence continues at coordinate 165,425 of NZ_RZNX01000004.1, forward strand.
TCTCTGAAGAATGCCGTTCACAGACTCAAGAATGTGCTCTTTGGAGAAATCAAAGCGACCAGGGACGTCGTCATTTCCAAAGCGGATACCGCACTTGGACTGGATGACAATCTGCTCACGCATTCCGGGCCTGGCTTGCAGAATCCTGCCAAAGGTCTGTTCTGCCTTGCCGCGGGTATAGATATCTGCATGGTCAAACATGGATATGCCAATAGATAGTGCGGCATCAACCGCCTTCTCAGCTTGGAGCACATGCTCCTCGGTAATGGGCGCATCATTCCATTCCCCGCCGAACGGCATACAGCCCAGAATAAGGCGGCTCGTGGATATTCCTCTGGTCTCAAGCGGCATAATTCTCATAGTTACCTCCATGGTTATTCAAGGATGTTAGTCACATTAAACATACAGCTTAAGGAACTGCCTTTCAAGAAAGTGATGATAACCAATCTTTTAAGTAGAAGGGCGATCTGATGGACTGCCTTGGTCGTGATCAGGAGGAGTTCGCCTGTACAGCAGCCGGGATGCAGCAATTCCAACCGCGCCAAGACCCATGAACAGAACTGCTCTGATAGCCAGAGATACACCCGGAAGGTCGATATAGATTACTTTTGCCAGCGTTAGAAATAAGAAGAAAATGCCCGTTAATCTTACACTGCGAAGCTTAAGAACAATCCCTGCAATAATAATGGCTACGGCATACAGCGCCCATATCGCGGATAGAATAAGGTGCCTGCTGTCAAAGTCGAGCCCGTGTGTAAGAACATCCGTGATTTGAGTCATGAATATTAAGAACAGAATCGGATCGGCCCAATTCCATATAGAACGTTTAAGCAGGAAGTAAGGCAGCTCCGGCAGGCCGTTAAGCACCCTTGCAACTATAGCTGCAGAACCTAGCAGTACGATCCAAGCTGCAGATTCCATTGAGAAGACTTCATGAATAGGATGAATTAGTAACCATAACATCCCTGTGATATAAATTATGCCGCCTGTCACAAGCTGCAGAATTCGGCTTGACTTGATTCCGAGCAGAAGGGCCAGTGTCCCCAGGGTTATAAGGGCAGCGGCAAGCGTGGCAGCATTCAGGATGTCCAAGAGCCATAAGAAGCAGGCCAAGGAGGCGATGCTTACGTGAATAGAATAGTCTTTTTTCCAAATGAAGTTCCAGAGGGCGGTTATGCTGTAAATCAGTGCCCAGCCAGCTACTACAATGTCATAAGTGATCGCTTTATCACCATGAAACAGGAGGAAAGTCCAGCCTGAGAGCAGTACGAACCCGGTGAATAATAGAACTGGGTTGCCGCGGACCGGAATAATCGGTCTTAAGAATGAAAGGAAGAATAGCCCGAAATATTGAAGCAGCAGGGCGGTTAGATAAGCATAGCGAATGGACTCTGTGCCAGAACCCAGGTACAGGGCGAACAAAGGGATATGAAGCATGAAGAAAGCTGTGAAGTAAGAAGTACGGAAAGAATACAGTACCGCGATAACCATAATCGCAACCGAGAACAACGCTTCATATCCTGCGAAGATCCAGGCGTTAGGCACCTCCGAGCGGATCAGAAAAGGAATCAGATAACCGCCGGCCATCGTAATCATGATTAACACCTGAGACCTGTGACGAATGGCTGTGAAGACGCCTGCTCCAATAGACAGAATATAGAGAACGAACGAATGGGGAGCCGGTATCAGCTCATATAACATGTGAGCTGCGAACAGGGTAAGCATCAGGATTGCTATGGATCCGCCCTGCAGTACCTGACCCAGGGCCTGGCGCTTGTGACGGAATTGAATCTCCCCGTACCAGAACAGAAGAGCCGCAGCACCAAGTCCCAATATGCAGCGGGCAGGCTCGGTAATGAATCCGGAATTAACCGCAGCATTGAATCCCCACAAGAAGCCCAGCAGCAGGACAAGTATAAATACTCTTGGAAGCCAAATCCGGGCAATCAGATGCTCCCAGTCAATCTTGGGTTTAAGTTCATGAGGTTGGAACGTATGATGCACCGGTGCGTTGTGCCGATCTGCAGGAGAGAGCTTGCGTTCCCGTTCTGATCGGGGAAAAGGCTTTACTTTCGGAGCTGTATTCTGGTGCTGCATACGTTCAAGCTGCCTTTCCAGCTGCAGCACTTTCTTCTCCAGCTCATCGACCCGACGATGGATATCCAAGACTAAGGCGCCTCCTTTAAGTTGCTGTTCAACCAGGCTGCTGTAATTACACAATTTTGGTAATAGTATATCACGAATCTAGATCTAAAATATCTGCGTGTGGCGCGCTTTGTCTACCAATATTTTCGTGTCGATAGAGACATCTTTTTCTGATAGTATTGCGGGGTTCAATAAGTTATCAGAAGAGGTGGACTAAGGTGAGGCAGATTATAGCAAGAACAGCGGTGTTATCGATCATTTGTATGTTAAGCGGTTTCATAGGTGCACAGGGAAAGGTCCATTCTGGTGAAGAGAATCTTCCATTTACGGACCTGGTCGGTGCTTATGGAACTTACGAGATTGCCAGTCTATACAATAAAAGTATTATGAAAGGAACGTCGCCAACCCTGTTCTCACCGGACAGGCCGATTACACGGGCCGAGAGCTTAACTGTACTAATCCGGCTGCTGAAGCTAGAACCGGTTCAGGGAGCCATTGCCGCATTCAAGGATGTACCTGCAAGCAAGTGGTATTTCGGTACCGTACAGGCTGGTGTTGATGTTGGAATAACCGAAGGAACCAGCCTCAGCGAGTTCGCTCCAGAGCAGCCTTTGACCCGCCAAGAGGCTGCGGTATGGCTCGTCCGGGCTTTGAAGCAATCAGGCACTTCAGCGGATACGGCGCCGGCCTTCCGTGATCGGGGAGAGATGGCTGTCTGGGCTGTGCCGTCAATTACTATTGCACAGGAACTCGGACTAATGAAGGGGGACGGCGGAATGTTCCGTCCGAATGCTCCGATTACACGCCAGGAGACGGCGGTCTTGATGAACAGGGTCCTGGAGACTGGGGATTGGGCCTCCAGGATTAATCAGCTTCCTGCTTCGGGAATTCAGCTGGGGTGGCAGTATAATCAGACCACAGCGCAGTATGAGCAAAGTGTGCAAAAGTCGGCGGTCAACACTCTTTCCCCGCGGTGGCTGTTTCTGGAGAGTAATGGAACGATCAGCCAGTCGATAGACCGATCTCTCATTACTTGGGCGGGACAGCATAACAAAAAGGTATGGGTGATGGTAGGCAATCGATTTGATGCGGATGCCACACATCTTATGCTGACAGACAAATCCAAGTCAGCGGCGGCAATCAAACAGATTGGAGATCTGGTGCGGAATTACAGCTTGGATGGTATTAATCTTGATTTCGAAAATGTATATCCGTATGACAAAGCAGGATTGACTTCTTTTGTTCAAGGACTTGCAACTAGGCTTCATAATGAGCAGGCGGTGCTCTCCTTCAGTGTATCCCCGGATCTAGGCACAGACTGGACGGAGGCGTTCGATTATGCGGCGCTTGGCAAAGCGGCGGATTATATGGTGCTGATGGGATACGATGAGCATTGGGCAGGGGGGAGTGCGGCGGGTTCAGTATCTTCACTGCCTTGGCAGCAAAACGGCCTGGATCGGCTTATTGCCGCAGTTCCTGCCGGGAAAGTCATTCTTGGGCTTCCTCTATATACAAGAGATTGGTCGCTGAACAAGGATGGCTCCGCGGCGTCATCGGCCGAATTGACTTTGGCAGAGCAGAATAAGCGGGTAACCGGATATGGACTTCATCCCAAGTGGAATGGAACCCTTCAGCAGTACACAGCCGAGTATACACTTGGAACGGTTCGTCACCGGATTTGGTTGGAAGACGGGCGTTCGCTATCGAGGAAATATGTAATGGGGACAAGCCGCGGAATCGCCGGGTTCGCATATTGGTATGTTAGCAGTGAGAGCGCGGACATCTGGCCGGCTTTGCGCAATGCTAGCCGATATGCTGGGTACACCTTCTGAAGCTCACCTTCCAGTGCGGAACACTTGATTCAATACTTCGGACAAAATTAGTCCCATAGCTATGGCGCCAGAGATCAGGAACGCTTCAGCGGCGAGCTGAACGGCGGCGTTATAGTCATTTTCCACGAATTTGCGCATGGCATCATAGGCAAGTCCTCCGGGGACCAGTGGAATGATGCCTGCAACACTGAAGATAATGACAGGCATCTTATAGAATCTGGCAAAGATCAGGCTGATCAGTCCCACAATCGCGGTGGCGCAGAGGGAAGCCAGAACAGGGCCAAAGCGCGGCTGCAGCAGCAGGTAGATTACCCAGCTGAGCATGCCTGCCAGACCGCATTGGAGCAGGGAGCGTTTAGGGGCATTGAACAGAATTGTAAAAGCGGAAGATGCTATAAAGCTGACGACCAGCTGTGCCACCGTAACCATATCACAGGACCTCTTTCATTTTAGAAAAATAAATACAGGGCGGCGATGCCCGTGCCGATCGCGAAAGCGGTAAGGAAAGCTTCGGCTCCCCGGGAGAGGCCGGATACCAAATGACCGGCCATTAAATCTCTTACGGCATTCGTGATCAGAAGACCGGGAACGAGGGGCATGACCGAGCCGATAATGATCTTGTCAAGAGCGACGCCAATCCCCGCACGGACCAGCAGGGTGGAGATCAGACCAACGAGGAAGGCGGCGAATAATTCAGCGAAGAATTTAACCCTCACCAGTCTCTGGAAATAAATGACGGCGGAGTAGCCGAGTCCCCCGCTTATAAGCGAGGGCAGAAAGTCTCTCCATCCGCCCTGGAACATAATCGTGAAGCAGGCGCTGGCAATGGAAGCTGCTGCGATCAATACCCATACCGGGAAAGCGTGGGCGGCAGCATCGATTCTCAGCAGCTCCTGCTTCGCTTCTGCTGCCTGAATTGCTCCGCCGGTGAGCTTGCGGGAGATACTGTTCACAGCCGTCACCTTCTGGAGATCCGTAGTCCGTTCTGCAATCCGGATCAGCTTGGAGGAAGCTCCGCTATCGGCTTGAAATATAATTCCCGTAGGTGTGACATAACTGTGTGATAGGGGCATGCCGAGGCTTGTTGCAATGCGTGTCATCGTATCCTCCACACGGTAGGTTTCCGCACCGCTTTGCAGCATGATTTTACCGGCAAGCAGACACAAATCGGTTGCGGTTTCAACATCGGCTTTGTGGCTGGATTCTGAAATTCCCGGGGTAAGTTGCAAATTGATCTACTCCTCTTGGCTCTTCTGACTCGATTTGACCGTCCACATTATATCATGCGGAAGCTGAGGCCGACATGTTTAGCATCATGGGGAAAGGGTAAGAGATGAATAAGTAGTGGCAAGTTCTAAATGTGACAGAATTATAAAAATAATTTGAACAAATTATGAACATTTTGTTGCGGTTTGTGGTATACTTAATTCATAAGCAAGCCCTTTCAACATTTAACCAGGAGTGATGAACATGTCAGCTAAAGTATATCCTTTCAGTAAAGTTCAGCAAATGAAAGATGATGGCTATACCGTTGCCTTTTATATGACCGTAATATCTTGGGCGCTCCTTGCATTCGGTGTTGTACTGTGTCTCTTCAACCTAGCGGAGTTCAATGACCGAAATATGGCCTTGATGGGTGGCCTCGGTGCCATGATCTCCAGTGTATTTGTGTATACCATTGGAACCTCGATTTATCTGGTTCAATCCAACTCGAATAAAGATAACAAATGAACAGTTCTCAAGTGAGATAAATAATTATAAAAACCCTTAAGATTGATGTCTTAAAGGGTTTTTTTGCGTCCATATTAGTAGTTGTGAACACTTCGTGAAAATAATGCCTTCAAATGGAAATGAATTTATGACGATTTGGTTAACACGTGACAAATCTCACATGCAATCTGATAAACTGAAACAGCTTTGATGTGTATGGGTAATTACATTAATAAGTGCAGTTTGAACTCCTGATGTTTTGGGGTCCATTCTGTACCTGATGAAGAGGTGATGGGAAAATGAAAAGCAAGCGGTCCGGCTGGAAACTGCTCACGATTCTGGTCTTGAGCTACGCTGTGATCATCGCAGTGTCCGTAGCACTCGGATGGGATAAGTTCATCGTGCTTGATCCGAAAGGACCTGTGGCTGAAGTTCAGCAAAAGCTGATCATTCTAACAGGACTAATATGTATGGCTGTCGTGATTCCAGTTATTGTACTCATGGTCTACATTGTATGGAGATACCGGGATACTCCAGACAATGATGCGCCTTATCAACCAAATTGGCATGATAGCAAGCTGCTTGAAACCATTTGGTGGGGGATTCCAATCGTTATTATTATTGTGCTTGGTATCTTCACTGCGCGTGATACGTATAAGCTGGCCAAACCGCCTGTAACGGATGCTAATCCGATTACGATTCAGGTTACTTCACTGGACTGGAAATGGCTGTTCCAATACCCGGGTCAGAAGATTGCGACGGTTAACTATGTGCAAATTCCGGCAGGTGTTCCAATTCGCTTCCAACTGACTTCGGATGCACCAATGAACTCCTTCTGGATTCCGCAGCTCGGCGGTCAGGAATATTCGATGCCGGGTATGGCAATGCAGCTGTGGCTGCAGGCAGATAAGCCAGGTAAATATTTCGGCTCCGGTGCCAACTTTAGCGGTAGGGATTTCGCTCACATGCAGTTCGTGGTGGAGTCCAAGCCGCAGGCTGAATTCAATGAGTGGGTGAAACAGGTCAAGGCTTCTTCACCAGAGTTAACCAAAGAGGGCTACACTCAGCTGGCGAAACCAAGCACAGCCAAACAGGAATTTTTCTCATCTTATCCGGATGATCTGTACACCGAGATTGTGGACAAGAACGGCGGAATTTATATGAAGCATGAGATGGATAGTATGAATTCCGGCAGTTATAACGGCTCAACAAAACCATAATGATAGGCGAAAGAGGGTTACGTAATGTGGGAAAATATTAAGGATTTCGCCTCCACTTTCTTCGTCACCGGTGATCCGCTAATTTATGGTGCGGATGTGTCCATTGCGCTGACGAGTATCGCAATCGTCTTTGTACTGACGTATTTCAAAAAGTGGACGTGGCTTTGGCGGGAGTGGATCACTACCGTCGATCACAAAAGAATTGGTATCATGTATCTCATCGCTTCACTGCTTATGCTCTTCCGCGGCGGGGTCGATGCGCTGCTGATGCGTACGCAGCTTGCTCTGCCGAACATGAAGTTCCTTCAGGCAGACCACTATAATGCTGTATTTACAACACACGGTACGATCATGATTCTCTTCATGGCGATGCCGATGATGTTCGCTCTATTTAATCTGGTTGTGCCTTTGCAGCTGGGTGCAAGGGACGTAGCATATCCGTTCCTGAACTCCCTGAGCTTCTGGCTGTTCCTGATGGGCGCCATGTTGTTCAACCTGTCATTCGTTATCGGGGGATCTCCTGATGCGGGATGGCTCAGTTATCCGCCGCTGTCGGAGCTGTCTCACAGTCCGGGCGTCGGAGAGAACTTCTATATATGGGGGATACAGATCTCAGGTATCGGTTCCCTGGCAACAGGGATTAACTTCCTGGTAACGATCTTGAAGATGCGTGCACCAGGTATGAAAATGATGAAGATGCCGCTGTTCTCCTGGTCTGTACTTTCCAGCTCGATCATCATAATCTTCGCGTTCCCGATTCTGACCGTTACGCTGGCACTGCTCTTCCTGGATAGGTTCTTGGGGGCTCACTTCTTCACCATGGATCTGGGCGGCAATCCGATGATGTATGTCAACCTGATCTGGATGTGGGGTCACCCGGAAGTGTATATCGTGGTTCTTCCGGCATTCGGTATCTTCTCTGAGGTTGTAGCAACCTTCTCCAAGAAGAAGATATTTGGTTATAATTCGATGGTCTTCTCTATGATGCTCATCAGTATCGTATCCTTCTTCACTTGGGCCCATCACTTCTTCACGATGGGAGCCAGTGCGAACGTTAACGTGTTCTTCGCTATCTCGACGATGGTTATCGGTATACCGACAGGGGTTAAGATCTTTAACTGGCTGTTCACGATGTTCCGCGGGCGGATTACAATTACACAGCCGATGCTGTGGACCCTTGGATTCATCCCATGTTTCGCTGTGGGTGGAGCAACGGGTGTCATGCTGGCTGTAGCTCCAGCCGACTATCAATATCACAACAGTTACTTCCTGATCGCTCACTTCCACCAAGTGCTGATCGGGGGCGTTGTATTCGGTTATCTGGCAGGAATATACTACTGGTGGCCGAAAGTATTCGGATTCAAGCTGAACGACCGTCTTGGTAAATGGGCCTTCTGGCTGTGGAACATTGGTTTCTATGTATGTTTCATGCCGCAGTACGCACTCGGCTTCATGGGTATGACCCGTCGTCTATACACTTATGGATCAGATACAGGCTGGGATCTGGGCTGGGCACCGCTTAACCTTATATCCACAGTAGGTGCGTTCCTGATGGGTCTAGGATTTATTTTCCAAGTGTGGCAGATCAGCTACAGTATCCGCAAAGGCGAGCGAGACCTCACTGGGGATCCATGGGGTGGACGGACGCTCGAATGGTCCATTCCATCTCCTGCGCCAATGTATAACTTTGCGGTAGAGCCGCAAGTAACAACCGATGACGCATGGTGGAAAGTCAAAGAAGACAGAGCGAAAGGCATTAAGCCGGCACCTGTCAAATATGAACCCATTCATATGCCGAAGAACTCGGCGATACCGTTCGTAATGTCGGTATGCTGGTTTATTGCCGGATTCGGCTTTGTATTCGATTGGATGTGGATGGCAATTCCGGGATTGATCGGGGTAGCAATTTGTTTGCTGGCACGTTCCTTCTCGTACGACACGGATTATTACATTCCGGTTGATGAAATTGAGCGCACTGAGGCCGCTTTAAGAGGGAGGACCGTCTAATGGCACACGCGACAGCAGAGCATTCCCACGCGCATGAAGCCCACGAGAGTCACGAGTCCCTTAAGGTGCTTGGCTTCTGGATCTTCATCGTTACCGATATCTTGATATTCGGCACATTATTCGCCTGTTATGCGGTACTTCATACGCATACGAACGGCGGACCTGGCGCCAAAGAGTTATTTGAAATGCCAGGCGTTATTGCAGAGACGTTTATCCTGCTTACAAGCAGCTTCACAAGCGGTCTGGCTGTACTTGCCATGCATAAGGGCAAAGTAAAACAGCTGATCGCTTGGCTGGCCGTAACTGCGGTGCTGGGTGCTGCCTTTATCGGGATGGAACTTACTGAGTTTGTGAAGTTGGTTGAAGAAGGCCATAAGATTTCCAGTAATGCATTCCTGTCTGCTTTCTATACACTGGTGGGTACACACGGTCTTCACGTATCGATCGGTCTTGTATGGATGATAGGGCTCATGATTCAGTTGTCCCGTAGAGGCGTTACTGAAGTGACTACCCGTAAAGTAACTAACCTCAGCTTGTATTGGCACTTTTTGGATGTCATCTGGATCTTTGTCTTCACCGTCGTATACTTGATGGGGGTGATGTAAGATGAGTCAGCATAATACCGGACATGAACATGCCTCTGGTGAGAGCCATGGTTCACTGAAGTCTTATGTGATTGGTTTTATTTTCTCCATCGTACTAACAATCATTCCGCTCGTCATTGTAATGAATGGTCTGCTTAACAAGACTCAGACCGTCATCACAATTATGATCATGGCCGTTCTTCAGCTAATCGTTCAGCTCTTCTTCTTCATGCATATCCGTGAAGGCGAGAAGCCGAGATGGAACGTCATGACGTTGATCGTTGGGATTATTATCGTACTCACAATTGTAGGCGGGTCGATCTGGATCATGTCCTTCAACTCTACGGTGCAATAATAAAGGCCCAGCATTTAATTAATGGAATTGGACTCTAGTGAACTGCGGGAAGGCGCTGTTCATTGGGGTCGAACTTGAAAAGGGAATGTCTCATTAGCCAGGCAATTGGCTGTGGACATTCCCTTTTTTTGTTAGAAAAACAGCGTGGTTTAAGATTAATGATTATTCCTGACGGGAGGGTGATTAACCTACGTTCACTTTCTCAATCACAATGAGACACGTACTGTCAGGCAGCGATACCGGTAACCCCTGCTCATCCATGAACTGGATTCTTCCCTGCAGAGCTTCCGTATAACCTTCCTGAAGGAAATGGCGGTTCTCCATAATCAAGGCGGCATCGCCCAAGGTTGAGCGGATGAAATTTACGTATTCGCCCGGTGTGAAATAGCCGAACTGCTCCTGCACCTCATGGACATAAGCTTCTTCTCCCCAAGTGTAGGTATAGAGGAATTCCATGGCATCATTGATCGGCATTTGCACTTCTTGATCATTCACGAGTTCATACTGAATATTTCGTCCGGCAAAATCCTTCTGGTATCTCTGCAGCCATTCCAGCCCGTCTGCCTCCAGGAATCGAATGCGGCGTTGGAGTGAGGCCGGCTCAGTCATGATCCCGTCTCTGATTATAATCCTTCCCCCTACAGGAAGGACCTCAAAGGCACTTGCCAATGCAGCCGCGATTGTAGCATGATTGAACCGTCTGCCTTCATATTCGATATAAGAGAACAGCTCGTGAAGAATAGAGGAGAAGACGATGGTGTCGGCCTGACCTGGCTTCACATAGCTCGAGAGCTGGAGAGCATCTCCCTTGAGAACATGCCAGGTATGTCCTTCAAGCTGCTTCTTCCGCTCAAGCGCTTCAATAACATTAGCTGAAATATCAAGGCCTGTTGCCTGAATATGAGGAAGCTCCTGTTCAATCAGATCAAGCAGTACACCTCCTCCAGGACCAATATCAATAGCCTTGCTGCCAACGATGTAATTCAGAATTACCTTCTTGTAGTCGGCTGTCTGGTTCATACCGGCCAGATATTCCTCTTCGTTATGGAAGCGATCATAGGCATCACGGCGCAGACCAAACAGATCGAACAGCATGAGGACGGCTTTCTCATAGAGGGGAGATTTCTCTGCCTCCATACAGAATTCAATCAGCTTCTCTGCCGCCGGTGAGAATTCGAACGTGAAGAAGACCGTATCCGGAAGCTCGGGATGAGACTGAAGGCTATGCTTAAGATGTGGGCTCGTGATATTTTGTCCGTCTAGAATACTATCCCAAGTGAGATCTTGCAGGTATTTCTCAATAATTCGTTTCTTATAGACATTGATTTTCTTAGAGCCCTTGTAGTCATAATACATCATATTCATCAGCCTCTCGAAGCTGATATGACGCACGGGCAGGTCAGTCTTATCATGACGGACAGCGAGAAGAAGAACTTTGATGAATTCATCCAGTGCAAAGTCCTGCAGAGCCGATTCCACGTACCAAAGTGTCTGCTCTTTAATGGGAGCCAGGCTGGCGGCAAGATCAATCTTTTCTTGAATCAGATCCAATTCCGTGTCAAATCGTTCACCCTTACGGATAGAATGAGTTCTTAGCAGCCGCAGCCGCTGAAGTACTGTTGCCTCTTCTGAGTAGGTACCATAAGCAATCTGCCTTATCAGCTGCTCTACTTCTTCCTGGATAGAACTCCATAAGTCTTCCGATACACCGGCAATTATACAGTGGTTGAGAGGAAGCAGGATATCCACAAGCTCTTGGGGAGCAAGCATACCGGCGCTTACTAATTGCTGAAGAGGTTCATTCTCTGTAAATGGAACCTCACCCCGGAGCTGCTGGCCAATGAGTCCATGTGTCGCAATTAGGGTATTAATGACTTGAAGGCGGTTGTCTTGAGTCTCAGCATGATTCAATTCAGTATAAAGCTGCGCCGAGCCGATATTATGTACAAATAGATTAATCCCCTGCTTCTGCCAGGCCTTGCGCTGACGCAGGGTGCCGCCCTTGGATACCTCGGACCAGATGAGCACTTCCTGTATGATCTCTCTGATCCAGAAAGAGACAGGCAGCTTATCCAGGATAAGCAGGGTTCTTTCAACATAATCGAGTACTGGATTCACATCTTCCAGTTCACGAAGAGCGTGGATACGCTCCAGATTGATGATTGTTTGTTCCGCGGTGATAATATAGTTCAGCCATGGGTTATCGTCCGCAACTGGTTCTTGACCTTGACGATATGCGGCAATCGCTGTGAGTGATGCAAGCATCGCTTTAGTCCTCCTCTGCAAGTTCTATTATCAATATATAACAAAATAGGACAGGTCGGGGATCATTTATCCCGGCCTGTCCACAAACGTTGGTTATTACTTGAGAGTCTCAGGTTCTTTGTAATCTACACCGAAGGTATCAACGGTAACCTTCTTCATGACCTGCTTGGTGTTAGGGGCATCATTGGCGTCGCGAGGTTGGTTCACAATTTCATCAACAACCTCCATACCCTCGGTTACCTTACCAAAGGAAGCGTATAGACCGTCCAGGCTTGGGTAATCGGCAGCCATAATAAAGAACTGGGAGCCGGCTGTATCCGGCATCTGGGTTCTGGCCATAGAGATGACGCCGCGGGTATGCTTAAGATCGTTTTGGAAATTGTTCTGGGTGAATTCGCCCTTTATGTTGTAGCCAGGACCCCCGGCACCCGTGCCTTCAGGGTCACCGCCTTGAATCATAAAGCCGGGAATGACACGGTGGAAGATGGTTCCGTCATAGAAACCTTTTTTAACCAGAGAAATGAAGTTATTCACTGTGTTAGGGGCAACTTTAGGATACAGTTCCACTTTAATTGTTTTGCCGCTGTCCATCTCAATGGTTACCACAGGATTCTTGCTGCCTTCATTGGCAATTTTGTTCTGCAGGCTCTCGGCAGCGGTATCCTTGCTAGTCTCTGCTGGAGCAGCCGGGCCAGCTTGGGTTTGTGTACCCTCGGCCTCCTTTTTGGCTCCGCAGGCTGAAAGCACGAGGACGAACACCATCAGCATGACGATGAGGATCGGCCGGGTTGTCAAAGCTTTCTTCATTGTGTCTTACTCTCCTTTTTGTTTTATCTCAGGATCTATTATACCTACTTTTGTTCCAGGAGAGAAACGAGGCTGAATGGAGCACTGGAAAGTTCACATTTTGAATCTAAATATGCTATGCGAGGTATCCGCCATGTTGGAGAAACTTATTAATAATTTTACACTGCTGACATCGTTTCTTTTCTTCGGCAATATGGCCCGGAGCCGATTTTTGAAAGATAGAGTTGGATCTAACCTGAACTTTATCATTAGTGGGGTGGTGCTTGGATTATTCGGGCTGCTGCTCATGCACTTCACCTTTCCGATCAACAGCCTGGTTGTTGCGGATTTCCGGCAGCTTGCCATTATCGTGTCTGTATTCCTGGGCGGAGCTGTATCAGGCTTCTGGACTACGCTGATCATAGCGATCTACAGGCTGATCTTCCTGCATGGACTAAGCTCGGCTTCCATATTAGGGGCCTTGAATGCAGCACTAACCTTCCTGTTAGCCGTATGGCTGCTGCCGAAGAGAAAGTTTATTTTGGGAAAATGGGTCCTGGTCCTTGTTCTGTCTCTATCGACCACACTGGCAACGTTCTATCTGACTTTACACGAGAAGGTAGCCGCCATATTGATCCCTTTCTCGTTCGTATTTATACTTGCAGGTATGTTCAGCTTCTACATGCTGCGGTATCTGAAACGCTCGGATGATCTGCTCCATATGATGAAGGAAGCGGCACACCGGGACTTTCTTACAGGCCTTCACAATCTAAGGGCTTTTGAAGCCTTTTTCGATTCCAAGGTGGAGGCGAGTTACATTGAACCTGCGGTTTTCTCATTGCTCGTCGTGGATATTGATCATTTCAAGCAGGTGAACGACACGTATGGACATGCGGCCGGAGACGCTGTACTGTCCCAGCTGGCTGATGTTCTCAGGGATACCTTTCATCCTGGAGATTATATTGCCCGCAAGGGCGGGGAAGAGTTTGTTATTATCGTAGATGACTGCGGGATTGATAAGGTGCGGCAGGTGGCCGAGCGGCTAAGGAGGAATGTAGAGAATCGAATCTTTGCCCTTCCAGAAGGGGACAGCATCCGGGTGACCATATCCATTGGTGCTGCAGTCTATCCAGTCATTGATTCCGAGCAGCTGTTCGAAAAAGCGGACCAAGCGTTATATGCTGCCAAAGAAGCTGGGAGAAACCAAGTGTGTCTGATGAGCGCCTGACCTAGAGGAAGAATACCTTAACGGGTATTTCTTCCTCTTTTTTGTATGGTTTGCTCCCTTTTGTGCCAAAATAGGAAAACCATGAGCAAAGATACATTCGTAGAGGGCAGGAGGAAATGGATATGCGAGGCAGCCAGCATAAGAAAGAATCAGACAATCTTCTGCAGTGTATTGGGGAGAAGTTGTCCAAGAGTACGGATTTGGAGCAGCGCAGCTTGGGTACCTCGGATCAACAGGTGAACCTAATCTACTTGAAGAGTGTGTCGCACTCCGCCACGGTGAACCGGTTTGTCATTAGCCCCTTTTTCGAAATGAAAGACGAGAAGGGTTTTGAAGAGTACATCGCCTCCTTTCCGGGGAGTAAGCCGAGCCATGACATTAAGGAAATCCTGGAGCTGTTGCTTGGCGGTCATGTAGGGATTTTTTTTAGTGATAATAAAGTGTATTTGTTTGATGCTGTTCGTGTTGAGGCAGGATCTGTAGCTGATGCACAGACAGAGGTTATCGTTCAGGGTCCGTCCGATTCTTTCAATGAGAGTCTTGAGGTCAATTTGAACTTGATCCGGCGCCGCTACCAGTCCTCTGATCTGAAGGCGGAGACCACAACAATTGGTCATAAATCGAAGACGAAGATAGCTATTGTGTATGATGAGACGAGGATCGAGCCAGAGGTGCTAAAAGAATTAAAGAAACGTCTGGATGGCATCTCGGTTGATATTCTTCAGGCAGCGGCAGAGCTCGACAAGTATTTATCTGGCAATAAATATCGCCTATTTCCCACCACCATTGTGACGGAACGGCCGGACAGGGCCGTATTTAACATCTCGGAGGGGAAAATTGTCCTTCTTGTAGATACCACTGGATTTGCCGTTGTTCTTCCTGCGGTATTTAACGATTTCTTTACAGCGATGGATGACAAGCTTCAGGTGCTCCCGGTTGGATGGTTTCTTAAAGGAATTCGTTATCTTGGTCTAATTCTTACCGTTCTGCTTCCCAGCTTCTATGTAGCCTTTACTTCTTACAATCCAGAGGTATGGAAGGTGCAAATTGCATTGTTAGTGGCGGGAAGCAGAGCAACCGTTCCGTATCCCTCCTATGTCGAAGTGTTAATAATGCTCTTGATGATGGAATTTCTAACTGAGGCGAGCTTACGACTACCTAAAGCCATTGGTCCTACGGCTACTACAGTAGGCGGGCTTATTCTGGGGACGGCGGCTACGGAAGCGGGACTTGTCAGCAATATTATGATCATTCTGGTCTCAGCGGTTGCCATATCGAACTTTGTTATTCCTCTGAATATGATGGGCTTTACGATTCGGGTAGTCAAATACCCTTTTATTCTCCTGGCTACATTATTTGGCTTACTAGGAATTGTACTTGGATTAGTAGGCGTGATCATGTATCTATGTAGTCTGCGGAGCTTTGGGAAGCCCTATTTCAAAATCTTCGGGATTGATAGAGTCCGAATCACCAATTCCCAGAAGGAGAGAGAGAATGGTTAAGAACAAATACTTTTACTATCTCTTTCTAATTAATGCTTTGATCAATGTAGTCAATTTCGTGCCACGGGGATTAATAGCTCAGCGTTTCAGTGGAGCGATGATGGCGATTGTAATCTCTGTCCCGATTGGACTACTGCTTATGTATCTATGCATTAAGATGATGAGTAAATTTCCAGGTGAAGGGATTCCGGAGATATTTAACGCGAACTATCCAAAGCCGGTGACCAAGTTCATGCTCTTTGGACATACGCTGCTCTGGTATATCGCGGGGTTAATTACTCTAATTGCGTTCGTAGATGTTACGATGAGGTACATCACCTCAGATGTGTCCCCACTTTTGATTATGGTTGGCTTTCTTGTGGTTGTCTGCCTTGCTATTCGTGTAACTGCTGAATCGATTCTATATGCGCTTGAAGTAGTGATCATTATTAATGTTCCGATCATTATCTACGTTCTGTTCAAAGCACTCCTGAATCCCATGTTCAGTTGGGATGCGGTTATGCAGGTTATTACGTATTCTTTAAAAGCGCCTTCGTACGGATCCATTTCGTATGCAACGTTCATATTTACAGGCTACCTTAACTTAGCCGTGTTTAACCGGGCATTTAAGAAGATCCGTGTCAGACACATCTGGATGATTGGGGTTGTGGGTTTCTTGGTTCTGATTGCCTCGGTACTTATCCCCATCGGTTATCAAGGGACCATTGGGGTAGAGAGACATGTATATCCATGGTTCTCTACGGCGGATGTGCTCCGTACGAAGAACTTTATTGTAGAACGGGTACTTTTCTTCTTCTATTTCACTTATTTGACGCTATCGCTGGTGAGTTCTATCGTACACTGGCATGTGGCTCTAGAGATGCTTAAAGGTGTATTTCTAACTGAGGAGAAGAAAAAGCGAAAGATTGATCCTGAATGGTGGATGATTCTTGCTTTTTGTATTGTAGCCTTCTTCGCCATGAGGACGAATCAATTTTTCCGGGACCGTGCAGGTCTCTTGTTCCTGGATATTCGGCTTGCCGCTGAATTCTTCCTGATCGCCAGCGTATACCTTGCTTATAAAAGGAGGGAGGCTAAGAAGCGTGAATAGAATCCTGTGCATCCTGCTGATCCTCTTGTTGATCCTGCCCCTACAAGGATGCAAATTCAAAGATATTGACCTTAAGCTGTTTGTTATGGCAGTAGGTATTGATGAAGCGGAGAATAATCCGAATAAGTTAAGTGTGACTTTGAAGATTGCTATACCTCAAGGTGACCCGAAAAAAGCGGAGGAGCAGGTTCAAATCATAACCGAGGAAGGAGACACCATAGCCGAGATTGTCCGTGTGATGAAGTCAAGAATTGACAAAGAGCTGGACTTTGGACACTGTAAGGCCGTGCTTTTTGGGGAGAAGTATGCCCGAAAGAATATTCGGGAGGCTGCAGACTGGACTATGCGTAGAAGAGATATTCAACTCACGATCTATACAGCGGTAGCTAGACCCTCGGCGAAGGAGGTTCTTAATGTACAGCCTGTAACGGAGCGTATCCCTGCGAATTCGATTCTGCTTGCCCTAAGTAAAGATGGAACGGAATCACCCTTTATTGTTCCGCCCGCCTTTGCCTACGTGTTGCAGAGGCGCATTGATGAGAGAGGAGCGGACCCGATTCTTGCTTTGGTAGAAAAGAAAAGTGACCAGGAATTTCTGATCAATAAATCTTATCTTTTTGACAAAAGTAAAGCTGTAACCGAACTAGAGCCTGAGGAGACGAGAATTTACAACTTACTGTCCCTGAAGAATCTCAAGACCTCCCTTAATGTGGATTACCAAGGTCTTAAGTATGCTTACAATATAGAGAAGTCCAGCGCAAAATATAAGATAATAACCCCCACTAATGGTACTCCCTATATCGAATATAAAATTAAGATTCTTGCCGAGGTTGAGGAAAGTCATTCGGGCGACATCTTTAATGAGAAACTACTAAGGGATTTGTCAGCTGCTGCCGGGAACCAGCTGAATGAACGTGTAGAACGTACCCTCTCCAAAATACACCAGGCCAAATGTGATCCCCTGGGTTGGGGATTGCGCTATCAATCCAGACACTGGAATAATTCAGAGGAGTGGAAGGAATGGGAAGACCTTAGTGAGCGGCTGGAGTTTCATGTGAAATGTGATGTAGATATTAAATATACAGGAATGGTGCGCTAAATAAGCGCTTAACTTTCCATGAAGAACGCCCACTGCTTCCGGGATGGAGGCTGTGGGCGTTTGTAGTGGTTAAGAGACAATGCGGTTACTCTTCGTCTCCTCCGTCGTAGCCATTAATCAGGTCCGTTCCATGCATAATGATCTCTGGCGGGGCAGCGGGGTCAACCGGGCTGTTCTCCTGAATGGCATCCGCATCAGGTACATCCACAAGTGGAGCATCCTCAGCCGCGTCTACGTATGAATCCGTCTCATCCTCTTCAGAGGAACTCACACTTTGCGTAGTCCGGGAATCGTGTGGGAGCAGGTCATTACTTGGAATATCGTTCTCCGGATCGTAGTCCGCTAGAATCTTATATTGTTCATATTCCTGATCCCCGCGATTATCCGGGTTCATTAGGTTTCGATCTCGATCCATAGCCGTAATCCTCCTTCAGGTTACACTAAAATAGGGTCTACTTGGAGCTTACCCCAAACCGTCTTTTTCCAAACGCCGACTCATGCGTCAGTACCTGGTCTGCCTTGCACATAAAAACCCGGAGAGCACGGCTCCCCGGGTATTTCATGATATTCAGATAAGCTTAGAATTTAGGGAACACGTATTTGACGAGGAAATAGAGGAATCCAAAGAACAGGATAATGTACGCAGCGTACTTAATGAAGGTTGAAGCTACCATGCTTGAGTCGGATTTATGCTGGATGTCCCGTCTCTCTACTTCAACGTTGCTTACCTCTGTACGTTCCTGGGGATTAATCATAATTTTCTCCTCCTTTTCCGTTAAAAATTGACTTTATAGCTGTTGATAATTAATAAACGTGCATTCAGACAATGAAACAAATGCTTAATCACTTGACGTGTACCGTATAATCGAAGGGATGACTTGCCAGATAAACACAGAGGAGTGGGATTGTTTTGTTTGTAAATTGGTTGAAACAAGGGTTCTTGGGAAATACCCGTAGAGATATTTTGTCCGGATTAACTGTGGCCTTCGCTTTGATCCCGGAGGCGATTGCCTTTTCAATCATGGCAGGGGTTGGCCCCATGGTCGGACTCTATGCTTCTTTTACGATAGCTGCAAGTATCTCGTTCTTTGGGGGAAGGCCGGGAATGATCTCAGCGGCAACCGGGGCCATGGCCTCCTTGATGGGGCCGCTCATCGCCCAATATGGTATTGAATATTTATTTGCGGCAACCGTACTAACCGGAATTCTCCAGTGGGTGATGGGGGCGCTCCGCTTCGGACGCTTTATTACTTTTGTCCCTCACTCTGTCATGGTGGGATTTGTAAATGCCCTGGCTATTATTATATTTATGGCCCAGCTTCCCAATTTCGAGGGAGCTTCCTGGGAAGTCTATGCGATCTTGGCCGGTACACTGCTCATCATTTACCTGTTCCCCCTGCTGACCAAGGCGGTGCCTTCAGCACTGGTCGCTATTATAGTGATGACGCTTATCGCCGTGTTTACAGGTGCCGATGTAAGGACCGTAGGCGATATGGGGAATATTACACAAGCACTGCCGTTCTTCCATCTGCCGCAAATACCGCTGAACCTCGATATGCTGCTTGTGATCCTGCCTTATTCACTGGCTTTAGCCGTTGTAGGAATGACGGAATCCCTGCTTACCGCTACGCTGGTAGATGAGCTTACCGAGACAGGGAGCAATAAGAACCGCGAGATCCGCGGCCAGGGGATTGCCAATGTGATCACCGGCTTCTTCGGCGGTATGGCTGGATGCGCCATGATTGGGCAGACAGTAATTAACGTCAAATCCGGGGGCCGTACCCGATTATCTACTTTTATAGCGGGCGCCTTCCTGCTGTTCCTTATCCTGGTGTTAGGTGATGTGGTCAAGGTGATACCTATGGCAGCCCTAACGGGAGTGATGTTCATGGTATCCTTCGGAACCTTTGACTGGGCTTCACTTCGAACCTTGCATAGAATTCCGCGTACGGACGCCGTGGTCATGGTTGCTACAGTACTTATCGTAGTTGTGACCTCTAACCTCGCTATCGGTGTCATCAGCGGGGTAGTGTTAAGTGCAGTATCCTTCGGCTGGAGGGCCGCACACCTTAGATCAGCTTCCGAGATTAATTCTGATGGAGTGAAAAAATACACGGTAACAGGGCCGCTTTTCTTCGGCACGGCTGCGCAGTTCATTCAATTGTTCCGGGCTTCCGAAGATCCCCGGGTAATTAGGATAGATCTCTCCAAATCGCATGTATGGGATCATTCAGCCATCAACGCGATTTCCAAAGTGACGGCCAAGTATGAAGAGCTTGGCAAAGAGGTTAACATTCACGGGCTGAACGAGGAGAGCAGGGCGTTGATAGAGAAAGCCGGGCATGCTTTAGGCTAACTTTGAAGTAACTGCTTGACCTGAAACGCATTTCATATTCTATGCTTATGCCAGTGAACTTAATTAACTAAGACTGCGAGGGATAAGTATGGAACGAAGACTAGTATTTTTTGATATAGACGGAACGTTATTGGATCATCAAAAGAAGCTGCCTGACTCGACTGTTCAGGCAATTCATTCGTTAAGGGAACTTGGCCATGAGGTGGCCATTGCCACTGGCCGTGCACCTTACGCCTTCAAGGAGATCAGAGAGACCCTGGGAGTTGATTCATTCGTATCGCTCAATGGACAGTACGTGGTCTACCAGGGCAAAGTGATCCATAAGAATCCTATTGATCCCGCAATTATTCAGTCACTCACTGAATTCTCGATCCAGAGGAACAATCCAATTCTATATGTTGGCGAAGAGGCTATGAAGATGAATGTCGTACAGCATGACCGGGTTGATGCAAGCTACCTGCCCCATCAGATGGAACTCCCGGGATATGATCCGCAGTATTATGTGGACAGAGAGATATTCCAGTGTATTGTGTTCTGTACACAGGAAGAAGAGCCTGACTATCTGCGCGAGTTCGATCAGCCTCTTAGATTTGTGAGATGGGATAAGGTTGCAACGGATATCCTCCCCCAAGGCGGCTCCAAGGCAGCTGGAATTTCGAAGTTCATTGATTATGCGGGTATTAGCCGGGAAGAAGTTGTAGCTTTCGGAGATCATCTTAATGATATTGAAATGCTGCAGTTCGTGGGTCATGGGGTGGCTATGGGCAACGCGCAGGAGGCAGTCAAGCGGATCGCGAGATATACTACCAGAGATGTAGGAGAGAACGGCATCAAGCATGGACTGCAAAAGCTTGGATTAATCTAGAGGAAGCCGCGGGTGGCCGCTTTTATTATTGACTTCTATTGTGCTCTTGTCTACAATTTGCAGAAGAATACAAGGCAGATCCTTAATTTGGGAGTTGAACCCCTTTGATCACCATATACGATATCGCTCGACAAACCGGCTATTCACCGACCACCGTCTCTAAGGTGTTCAATGGCTACACCGATGTGAGCCAGAAGACACGGCGGATCATTCTGGATACGGCGGCTGAACTGGGTTACGTGCCGAATGCGAATGCACGAAGCCTGACCACCAAGCGTTCCTGGACAATCGGCATGCTCTTTGTGGAGCCGGCAGGTTCCGGGATTCGGCATCCTTACTTCGGTGGAGTAATTGACGGATTCAAGAAGGTAGCTACTTCCAAGGGTTATGATTTGATGTTTATTTCCAAGGATATTGGAGGCCGAAAGAGCGGGTATCTCGAACACTGCAAAATCCGAGGTGTGGACGGAGTCATTGTTATTTTGCCGGATCACGCAGACCCTTATTTCCATGAATTGCTCGACAGCAGCATACCCATGGTTATGCTTGATCAGAAATCCGCTTCGCACAGCACGGTTAGTTCAGATAACATACAGGGAGGCATTACCGCTGTAGAATATCTGTACTCGCTTGGCCATCACAGGATTGCCCATATTTCAGGTGGACTGGCTACCTTTGCTGGAGAGAAGCGTCATCAAGGTTATCAGATGGCCTTGAACAAGCTGGGGATCGCAGTGAAGCCCGAATATATTGCTGAAGGTCCTGTCGATTATTCGATAGAGAGCGGGTACTCGGCTATGCAGAAATTATTAGAGCTTCAGGAGCTTCCTACTGCCGTCTTCGCGGCTGGGGATAATCTTGCAGTGGGGGCTATACAAGCGATCCGGGAACGCGGACTTCGTGTACCTGAGGATATTTCGATAATAGGCTTTGATGACATTGAAATGGCGCAGTTCCTTACGCCTGCACTGACAACCATTAGACAGGATACCCATCTGCTTGGCAGCAGGGCTGCAGACTTGTTAATCAGCAATATTGAGGGGGCAAATGCGGTACAATGCGAGATATTGCCCACAGAACTGGTTATTCGTGATACCTGCCAACTCAATGCATAATATATATTGGTACTCTCTAAATAGAGATCCCTACAATTAGGGGTCTCTATTCCTATGTAGCGGGACATTTTGGAACTTAATACCTATAAATTCTAGTAAAAGTATTTACCTAATTGGAAAAATTTGATAGTCTTAAGAGAGTAGGCAAGCAATTTTTCGGCTGGCCGTAAGGATGACTAAGCACCATTTAAGGGGTGCTTTTATTATGAATTTACATAACTTTTCAGTCAGACAAACTTCCAGGATCATTTCGGTGTTTGAGTAATAAGTCCGAAGGTTCTATTAAATCGTCGAGGTGTAAAAATGAAGGGTCTGCTCAAAGGTATAATCATCGTTATGGTATTAGTGGGGCTAGGACTAGCCCTGTTCTCAACGGGGCTGTTGAATAACAAGAACTTAGACGCTTACAGTATTCCTAATTGGAATGTCGGATGGGTGGACAACTTGAACATGCCTCAGGATAATCATCAGATTAAGACAATTAATGGCTGGCATCCGGCGGATATTAATAATCCCATGCCAGGTAGACCGGGCCAAGCGACTAAAGCCTGGATCGAATTTAACTTGCCTTCTGCTGACAAAGGCACTCAGGCTATATTGCTGGATAAGGTTTATGCCAAGAATGTGATTATATTTATTGGGAACCACAAGATATATGAATCTCCAAGTGATGGTATATTCGGCAAAAAGAAAATTCTTGCTCCGTTCCAACCTTCCAATCATAAGAATGAAATAGTTTACATTGGGTTAACTTCTGATGATACAAAGTTAGGCTTAGTAAAGAATCTAATCAGAGTAGGGAAGTATGAAGATTTAGAAAAATACTTTGTAAAGCGTGATGTGCTGGATTTTGTGCTGAGTGGTTCACTAATGTTCATAGCAGTTGTCATGCTGGTATGTCTCTTCTTCTTGAACTATGAACTGCATTCTATCTGGTTAGCTCTGTCTGTGGTTATTCTATCCAGTGGTATGCTGATTATAACCTACTCTTCCTTCCTGTATGCCTTCTATCAGGTTAATGAAAGAAATACACAATGGATCTTTGATATTTCTTTGTTTGCCTTGCTTTATTCTATGAATTTATTTTTTGAAAAAATCTTCGGAAGAGGCTTTTTATCTCTTATTACGATTGTCCGCAGATTTCACCTGGGTTACTCGCTGATTTGTTTTGCATTTGCGTTATTCAATGTCATCAACCATTATCAATATGGCAGTACATATTTCCTTCTATCCACAACCATCATGGGATTCATTATGATTACTGAGTTTGCGATATTAATTAGCGTAGCGATAATTGAAGCTGCAAAGGGGAATATGGAAGCCATCATTTTTTCGATTGGTTTTGCTTTGCTAGCTTCTCTAAGTCTAGGAGAACTCATATGGTATTACAAGGAGAACCAAAGGTATGAACTTTTTGTCTGGAAATGGGGACTGGTCTGCTTTCTGATCTCACTTATTGTAATCCTAGGAAGAAGATTCGCTAATAATCACGATCAGCTTGTTGAATATTCCCAGCGGCTGGAAATGTTCAATGACGAACTGCAGCGTTCAGAGAAAATGGAGATCATCAGTGAGCTTGCCGCTTCCGTAGCCCATGAAGTCAGAAATCCGCTTCAGGTTACACGAGGCTTCCTTCAATTACTAGCCGAGAAGCAGCAGACTCAGGACAAGATTTACTTGAACATGGCTTTGGATGAGCTGGACCGAGCTTCCGGTATCATTACCGACTTCCTTACATTCGCCAAGCCGGAAGCAGGGAAGAGCACCATTCTGAATATTCTTAATGAATTTACCCATATTGAAGGCATTCTCGTGCCGATGGCTAATCTTCAGGGCGGACGCATTACCGTGGATATTCCGCCGCTGCTCGAGGTGAAGGGGAACACCTCCAAGTTCAAGCAGGCTTTCATTAACATTATCAAGAACAGCATAGAGGCTCTGCAGGGCCAAGGTGAAATTAAGATTTGGGCTTATGCCAAAGAAAGATATATTTATATTCATGTGAAGGATAATGGGGAAGGAATGAGCGCAGCAGAGCTTGCCCGGCTTGGCGAACCCTACTTTTCTAACAAAAGTAAAGGGACTGGACTGGGGCTTATGGTAACCTATGGTATTATTGAAGTCATGAACGGAGAGTTAACCTTTAAGAGTGAGAAGGGGGTGGGGACAGAAGCAATAATCCGGTTACCCGAAATAGGGAAACCGGATTATCAGAGTTAGTGAGGCAATTAAGTATCTCAGTAGAGTGCTAGATAAGTAAGTAGGTTGTCCCTTAGAACCATAATTACTAGTTCCAAGTATTTTTCATTACGGTGTTCTTATTAAGCGACTTCTCCGGGCTAGGTGGCAGTACCAGATAGAACTCGTCCGGCTTTTCTTCTACAGCGTTTACTCTGATATTTTCTGGAAGAATTACGCCCAATGCTTCCTGAATAGCTTTCTTGGGGTTGGCCAGGAGTTGTGCTTTGAAACTTGGGTCCTGCCAGGCTTTTTGAATTACTTGATTTGTAAGAATAGCATCAGTTGACATAGTAATCTTCCTTTCAAAATAGGTATTTTGTTCCAATTACAATGTATCATATAGTTCGTGGATTATCTAGTAATTTTATACATTTTTAGAAAGCCAATAGTTCAATCCTCCTGTCTGCAACACTATTCGATCTTTTTCGATATTCTTCGCTGCGTTTCGCAGCTCTTCAAGCAAATGATAACTGAAATCTCTCAGATGCGGTACCAGCTCGTTGATGTCTTCCACCTGTAGGTGGTTAGCTGCGGCTTGTTCTGCATAACGGTTAAGGCCGTCTTTTATGTAGATTACTTGTTCAATCTGTTCTGGGGATATGGCTTGATCCGTTGGGATCTGGAGCTCGGCGCGTACAAACGCGACCAGACTGTTGTAATTATCCTCCTTCATATCCTTCTTCCAATCCATGACGTCATCCAGCATTTGCAGGGTGATGAGCGTATAATCCGTAGCCTCTTCGAGCTTGGGAATGAGTGAGATCTGCTCCGAAAGAATTAGACTACCTGCCACGGACAGCTTGATTGGAGCTGCCTTGTGTGCCATGCGGACCGGATTATCCAGATAATAGTTCTCCTCATTCTCATAAGTGACGGCATCCGCCCACTGCTTCAAATAAGTGCGGTAATAGTTCCAGAATGGCGATTCAGCTGGGAAGTACGAACTGTAAATGTTGATGAATTCCAGCTGAAGCAGGTTAGCTAGAGGAAGAAGTTCTGGGGCAGTTTCACCGGGACTATCCATTACATAATCAATAGTTTGAAAATACATCATCCCAAAAATATTGGCGAGCGAAAGTCTGCGGCTGTCTTGAATACTTAGCTCTGAACAGCTCCGAAGCCATAATGGCAACAGAAAACTGATGTAGTTGTTAGGATTGTCTTCCTTCAACGCATGAGCCTCATCCAGCATTTTGCGACCCGTAGTCCCGAACACCCCCGGCATGTCTCCAATTATTCTCTCAGCTTCATCAAAGGCCCACTGCATGTCCTCTCTATAAGCATCAAACCAATCCCTCATATTTACTCCCCCCATTATAGGATTTCTTGTGTAGACAGGCTGTGTTATACATAACACATTTTAATTTGGAATAGTTCGCATTGGGGTTGAATTTTCTTAGGAGCCGGTATAGATCGAAATATTATAAGTGCGAGGTCCTGTGATGAGTTTGGCCGCGATTCTTATGGATCATAACGATGTACTGGTGTGAATACACGAAGGTATAACCTGGACTTGGAAGCTATATTAGTGAGAAGGGCTACGCCGGAAGCTTTTCCTTCAGCCGTGATTCAAGTGTAAGTATTGGTGATATTGAATCCCAGGGCACATGGTTACTGCCGTTGGATATGAAAGATACTCAGAAACAAGTGATATAACACATTATAGATATGCGCTTGTGCAAGATAATTGGGAGACAACTGGGCAAACAGTGTATCTTCTCATGGGCCAATTTGATCCAATGACAGATATTTGGAAGATTCGCGATTAGCTAATATTAGAGAGGACGCCTAGGATTTGAACTCCAGCGTCTTTTTCTTATAAATTGCAACAGAACGAAATGAAATAGCGTATGGAAGAAAAAGGGGGGGGATCTAAATTGAAAGGTAAAATTCTATTGATTTATATGCTCATTGGTACAATTTTGGTTGGTTGTAATCACGACAATCAAAGCAATAGAGAGCCATTGATCAAGCAGGTTAAATCCTTTTATCCGAAGGATATCAGTACCCTTGATCGGCTAGAGATACTTCGATCTGATGGGGAGCGAAAAAAGGTCGAGAATAAAGAAAGGATTATACGCTGGCTAGATCAAATTGGAAAGTTGGATGTAAACGTTGATACGAATCTAGAAGATCATAGCGGCAGCTTATTTATTGTAAACTTATCCGAAGGAGACAATAAAATGTTCTTCCTTACGCCTACATCAATCAATGGCACACGCATCTCTCCTAATCAAGACCTGGCCGACCTCATGTTGCAATTTTGGGATGAGCAAAAGTAAATATTGTGTAATGTTTATAGAAAATTACGCCGAATCTTCTACACAAAAGAAGGGGCGTCTTTTGAGACAGCCCCCCTTGCATAAGACTTCAGAACATCTGATGAATGCCTATTACGATCAGAAGCAGCCCGGACACGATCGTTGCCCGGTTGCCGAGCTTCTCGGCAGCATAACGCTCTCCGAAGAGAGAGCACAGGGCAAGCAGCACAAAGCTAAAGAAGCCGACGGAGAGAGAGGTCAGCCATACATTAAGGTTCGTAATTCCGGCATTGAAGCCTCCAGCCAAGGCATTCATGGCAAGAGCTATACCGAGCAGCAGGGATTCGGCAAGGCTGATGGATTGGGAGCTGTCTCTGTCCGCTTCTTCAGGATTACTGAGCAGGCGGGTGAAATTGCTCCCGTTACCGCCGTCCGTCTCTGGTCTGCTGCTCTTCTCCCGGAACGGCTGCAGCAGAACCCATATCCCTACAGCGACAATGACGACCGTGCCTATAACCTGACCAATCCAGGGCTCCATCCATATGGAGATCAGGCTGCCGAACATACCGGATACCAAGGTCGCAAGAAAAGAAATGATGGCAATTGCCAGATTGGAATACCAGGGGATACGGATTTTTTGAACGCCATAGGCAATCCCGACTCCGGCATTATCTAGGTTGGAAGCCAAACCGATTGCTAAGACGGCCATCAAACTATAAGTACTCATAAGGTTCGCCCCTTTACCATTGCTTATGACATCAGCATATGCCCATGCGGTCGGTTTGGTTTCTGTAAATAAGGCGAAGAGAGTGCAATCGGAATGCAAGAATTGTTTCCATATTTGTCGATAAAATGTTACCCAGAAGCCGCATAAACGTGTATAATTTGAGTATGATCCACTGAGGAGTGATAATTGTGCTTGAAAATTTACTGCGGCCAACCCATTTGCTGCTGCTTGTTATTGCTGCACTGCTGTTGTTTGGTCCAAGCAAGCTCCCTGAACTCGGACGCAGCTTCGGATCGATGCTGAAAGAGTTTAAGCGAGGCGCGCGCGGAGATGTTGTGGAAGAAGAGAAGCTGCCGGATACGAATAAGCTGGAAGAAGTAAATAGCAAATAAATGAGTAGGCACCCATTACTGGGTGCCCTTTTTGTGTCCTCTATAAGGTTATGGAGTTACTATAACGGTACTGTAAGGAGGAAGCAGCAGCTTGCCTCCATCCAGCTTGGATGCGCTGTCCGTGGTCTTCAGGATACTCTTAAATGCGGGTACGCCGGCGGAACTTGTAAGTGTAGTCGTCTGTTCCTTACTCGAGAGATTATGAACCACAAGTACGGTATCCTTACCGGACGTTCTTACATAGGCCATTATATTACCATTGTCTTGGGTATATTCGTCGATCCCGCTGCCCTGAAGTGCCGGGATTTGCTTTCTCCAGGTAATGAGTTCCCGGTAGTGGCTAAGCAGGGAGTTCGGATCTTTCAATTCAGCTTCTACACTAGGCGCGTCCTTCCCGCTGTTGTTCGCGGCTGGCTCCCAAGTCGTCTGTTCTATTCCTTTGCCGGCTGCATACCACTGCATAGGTTCGCGAATTTCCTCGTCAGGCTTGGAGCCTTTCATACCGATCTCTTCCCCATAATAGATGAATGGATTGCCGGGAAGCGTCAGCAGAATGGATGCTGCCATCCGGGCATGATGGATATCACCGCCAAGGGCACTCATCACCCTGTTCTGGTCATGATTGGAGAGGAATACCGCATCAATGAACTTGCCGTTAGATTTCTGGGCATAAAAATCATGGGTGCGCTTTAAAGTAAAAGCAAGATTATTATCCTTCTCTGCGGAGACGGCATTCAGGATTTGTTCGGCAAGTCCGAAATTAAATCCGGAATCGAAAGCTCGGTCCAGATAGGCGGCTACAGATGCAGCAGATTTCTCCCACACTTCACCAACTACATAGGCTTTAGGGTCTACCTCATTCATCTTGCTGCGGAATTCCTGCCACCAGGCTACGTTCTTGGCCGTTGTTGCCTCGTTATGGTCGGTCTGCAGATTCTCATATATATGCTTGGCTGCATCCAATCGGAAGCCGTCCACCCCTTTTTTCAGCCAAAATTGACCTATATCCTCAATCTCACCTCGCACCTCAGGGTTATCAAAATTCAAGTCCGGCATACTGTCCGAGAACGGTGCCAGATAGTGACTTCCGAGTAGAGGACGCCAGGCATTACCGCTGCCTGTGGCACTGGCTCCTTCAGGCTCGAGGTTCTGATCCTCTGCCCATGTATACCAGCTGCGGTATTTGCTTTTCTCATCCTTGGCTGACTGAATGAACCAGGGGTTCATCTTGCTTGTATGATTAACCACCAAGTCCATAATGATTTTGATATTTCGCTTATGGGCTTCTTTAATGAGAGTATCGAAATCGGCCATGGTACCAAAATCAGGATTGATGGCTCTATGGTCTATGATATCGTAGCCGTGATAACTCGGCGAAGGATTAATCGGCGTAAGCCAGATCCCACCAACACCCAAATCTTTCAAATAATCAAGCTTGGCTGTGATTCCCTTCAAGTCACCAATTCCATCTCCATTGCCATCAGCAAAGGAACGGACAAAGATTTCATAATAGACGGTTGATTCTTGCTGCGTTGCTGCAGCAGTACTTTCCGTGCTCTGCGCTTGTTGGTTAGTTGAGGCTGCTTCACTAGCAGTTGTGGATGAAGTAGCAGCAGGAGCAGGATTGGAGGGAGAACTGCACCCGGATAGCAGGACAGCCAGCATTGCCGCTGAGGCTAG
Organism: Paenibacillus zeisoli; assembly: GCF_003994465.1. Taxonomy (GTDB): domain Bacteria; phylum Bacillota; class Bacilli; order Paenibacillales; family Paenibacillaceae; genus Fontibacillus; species Fontibacillus zeisoli. The sequence continues at coordinate 194,885 of NZ_RZNX01000004.1, forward strand.
CCAGCGAGGGAGCGTATACACAAACTTTGGGGCTGAGCCATTGATCATAAGTAATAATTCAATCCTTTCATGGGAAAATAGCGGTTTATTAAGCTTATGTCTGAGTAGGAGCTAATTCCCATATTAATAGATGAAAGCGATTTAGTAAAACGTTTGCGCTTATTTTTCGAATGAAAAAGAAAGAGAATTTGAATATTAAGTCCTAGGCCCTGATAAAGGGCTGGCGAGGCCTTCCTTGTGGTTGTATTCCTATGTTAGAAATGTGATACATTATAAGAAGAAAAAAAGATTAATAAGATACCTTTTGTTCAGGTTATGGAGGGATTCAAATGCAGGAGGATTACGAACGCAAGCTAAAAGATCAGAAAGATTTGTTCAGACAGCTCGGGATCAAGCTCGATGCACTTTCAATTCATGAGAAGGAATTTCCTGTGAAAATGAGGGGTTATGAGAAGGAAGATGTCGACCGGCTGCTGGATGAGGTTATCATCGACTATGAGCGCTTTTATGATATTATTACGGATTTGCTCGATAAATATAAAGAAATACAGCGGAGACAGGGCTATTGGGAAGAGGAGAAGAGAGCACTTACAGCTCAGAAAGCCAAGCTGGAGAATACCAATGTAGTTGACCGCCATCTTGTCGATGAGGGTATACGTTCTCTGGAGCGAAGCATTGAGCAGTTCAGGCTTACCATTCGCAAAGAATTCGATATCTAACCAACTGCATAATTAGGGAGAGATCAGCACATACTTGTTCAGATAAATCACAGCCAATACTCATGTATTCTTCATGTTAGAGTAAGTCAGGTGTGATATGATGAGTTTAAGATTTAGATCAAGTCTAAAGTTAAATAAATGCGAATTTATTAAAACTTATCATATGGGAGGTTGACTTATGGCTAATCAAGTGCTTTCTCAAACTAATTCTGCATTGGAGCAGCAAATTAATCTTCAAATTGCAAACTGGACGGTTCTCTATACGAAGCTTCATCATTTTCATTGGTATGTGAAAGGGCCGAACTTCTTTACTTTGCATGAGAAATTTGAGGAGTTATATACGGAAGCAGCGGGATATATGGATGAGCTTGCTGAAAGACTGCTAGCTATCGGTGGTAAGCCGGTGGCAACCTTGAAGGAGACCTTGTCGACTGCATCCGTGAAAGAAGCGGAAGGAACGCTGTCTGCTGAGCAAATGGTGACGGCCGTTGTTGAAGATTACAGGCTGATGGCTGCGCAATTGAAGGAAGGCATTCTTGCTGCGGAAGAAGCAGGGGATGAAGCGAGCGCAGATCTACTGCTGGGAATTCAGACCGCGCTCGATAAGCATATCTGGATGTTGTCTGCCTATATTGCAAATGAATAATTATGTCTCACCTTGGGCCTCATGCTTATGCATGGGGCTTTTGTTATGAAGCGATCCGAGAATAGAATTCAGCCGCATGTTTCGCATTTCGATCGGTGGGTAAATTAATCAGGTAACAGCTGCCAAGCAGCTATCTAAACTACGATGTAGATGATAACCGGCAATAGGGCCGGGGTAACTATAAAGGAGAGAATGACCATGAAAGAACAGGAACAAGCTTTTAAGAGAATTATGATAACAGTAAATGGTGAACCTGTAGGGAGTGAGCTGTTCATCGATCAGGAGACTTACCTCCCGGTTGCGCGCCAATATATTACGAACCTGGAGCCGGCTCAGAGTGAGGTAGCTGAGGCAGCTGTACTCTAGATTTAACTATATAGGACATGCATTCACTAGAAGACACTCGGACGGTTACTCGGACGGGTGTTTTTGATTTAGTGGAATTTTTACAGTTACATGGATTGAACTAAAGACTGTGTGATCTGGCACAACAAACGGCTGCCTGGATCCAAATGTTCAATTCTTTAGTTCATTCCATTTACATACTAAATTTAAAAAATATGTTTATCTTCTCAGAGGCGGGGTAATAGAATAGCGTAGCAGACAAGACAGTCTGAACAACTTCAAAAACCATAAGGAGTGATTCATAATGGCACGTAACAATGATAACAACAAAATGAGCCGTGAAGAAGCAGGACGCATGGGTGGAGAAGCTACAGCAAAAAATCATGACAAGGAATTCTACCAGGAAATTGGTCAAAAAGGCGGCGAAGCTACCGCTAAAAATCATGATAGTGAATTCTATCAGGAAATCGGCCAAAAAGGTGGAGAAGCAACTTCCAAGAATCATGATAAAGAATTTTATCAGGAAATTGGACAAAAAGGCGGCGAAGCCAGAGGGAACTCTGACAGCGGCAGCAGTGATGGTAAAATGAGCCGTGAGGAAGCAGGCCGTAAAGGCGGCGAAGCTCGCGCACGCCAACGCGACTAAGACAGACCTTTTTCAAACTTAAATTCAATATATTGGAAGAAAATGCCCTGGGTGATTCATTGACCTGGGGCATTTTCTTGATTTTGTATGTCCGATTAAGTTATAGTGGCTAAATGTGTGTGGAATACTAAATAACAAACTTCACCAATTATGGGAAGAAAGTTATTTATAACGGAGGTATTACCATGGACCATCGACCAGAGATTGGACGTTTATTTATTGCTGTTCCCCTTGCAGATTCGATACAGAATGCAATTGGAGATTGGATGAATGAGCATAAGAAGCAGCTTCCGTTCCGGAAATGGGTGCACACGTCTGATCTGCACATCACACTTCAATTTCTTGGTGATACACCAATACAGAAGGTGCCAAGGCTTCACGAAGAACTTCAGAAGGCAGTCGAAGGCTTCGGGTCCTTCGGATTGGAGGTTCGCGGCCTGGGGACATTTGGGCGGCCTGCAGTGCCCAGTGTATTGTGGACTGGCGTTAGTGGACAGACGGATCGGCTCAAAGATCTTCACAAGCAGGTTGTAAGTGCAACAACCAGATTGGGATTTAAGCCTGAAGAGCGTGCTTATAAGCCGCATATCACACTTGGAAGGTCGTTCCAAGGGGAGAATTTCTTAAGCCTGCCTCAGCTGGATTCTAATCTTTCTTTTGGAGAATGGAGCCCTGAATCTTTCGTGATTTATAGGACTCGAATGGGGCGAAATCCGATGTACGAGGTCATCGAGAGGATCATGTTATAAAAAAAAATTCCGGGACTTGTTATTCAATTCTCTCATATTCGGTTACATAACATAGAGTACGCAGGAACAGATGTACTTATGAAGCGTCTCCCGTGGAGAGCGGGAGGTTTCGGACGACTTCATAGTCTAGAGAGAATATACCGGAACGCAGGAGGTCATTATGGATTTATTCAAACAAAATCGTTACGTCGCGCTGTTGATCGGCGCTATTCTAGTATGTGTGGGATCGATATGTCTATTGTGGAGGACGCCGGGAATAGAAGAACAGGGGATCATGAGTATGCCTAGGTTGGGTGCAGAGTCCGCTATTCCTATGATGCAAGATCAGATTTTACGTCCGGTTGAACCCTCAATTCCAGTAGTGCAGAGGAATAGTATGCCTCATGCTGCTGTGGTGGGACATGAATTTAAGCAAGCGCTAGACAAGAGCAAACTAGTCAAAGAGCAGCATGTGTCTGCTGCAAAACTGGACAAAACCATCCCCCCAAAACAAATTTTCTTCACAAGAACTGCGCTGTTAAGCCCGGAGGAGAAAAGTAAATCCACCTGGAAATACGCGCTGTCAGAAGAAGAGCTGCTTCTCCTGCAAAAGATTGTCATGGCAGAAGCAGAGGGCGAACCGTACAAGGGCAAAGTGGCAGTTGCCAATGTTGTCCTGAACCGGCTGCGGTCAGCCAATTATCCCGATACGATCACAGATGTTGTATATCAGAAATATCAATTCAGTCCTGTTCGGAATGGACGCCTAAACCGCGTAAAACCCAACAAGGATTCTGTTCGTGCAGTTACCGAAGCCCTGTATGGACGTAAGGAAGTCAGTGATGATACCTACTATTTCCTATCCATCAAGTTAGCCAGTGATTTAACCGTTGCGCGTACTCAGAAGAAGACCAAGCAGATTGGCAATCATACTTTTTATAAATAAATGAGCTTTCATTGCCAGTTACATGCTGTACTGCCTAAGTGTATGCGGCTCCGTGTTGTGGTTCAATGACAAGTTCGAAGAAGAAGGATCAAAGAGCATTTCTACTAAATCATGAGCACAGCGGTCAGGCTTGTAGTTAATCTTGAAAGCTTGATGCCTTGCCGACTTGGACTGTACCGTCCGGTGTCTGTTGGTTAGCCGCTCGAACCAGCGATCAATAGCTTCTGCTTCCAGGGTCTCTCCATAACCACTGGTCACGAAATACTGCCGGTTACTCTCTTCTTGACCGGGTATCGATTCGCAGAACAGCATCGGAAGCCCCTTAGCCAGCGCTTCTGTACAAGTCATTCCGCCAGGCTTAGTGATGAGCAGGTCTGAGGCATCCATCCATTTACTGATTTCTTTGGTATGGCCCAAGATGACCACGTTGGGATGATTAAAGCCAGAATGACTTTTCAGCTTGGAAGCCAGCTTGTCATTGGTACCTGTGCAGAAGACCAGTTGAACCTTGTCTCTCCAGGAGGTCAGGGAATCGAGCACCTGTTTCTTGAACAGCAGGCCCCATCCACCGCCCATGATCAGGACTGTTGGGATGTTGCGCAGCTGTAATTCCTTGCGGACACTCTCTTTGTTCCGGGTCGTCCAGAAATTCGGATGCACAGGGATCCCGGTTACATGAACAGCTTCCGGCCTGATACCCCGATTAAGCAGTAGTCTGCGGACCTCCGGCGTGGAGACGAGGTAGCGGTCAACTTCTGGATTAATCCATGCGGCATGGGCATCATAATCGGTAATGACGGTATAGAGGGGCACCTTCAGACCAGCCGATTTAAGACGTGCAATGACAGCGCTAGGAATGGGATGGGTGCATATAATCAGATCCGGCTTCAACTGCTTAATGAGATTAGCCGTATGCGTATAAAAAATTTTATGGAGGGCCAGCCGGGTCAAACGGTTAATAGGCTTCTCGTACTGCTTGCGGTACAGCATGCCGACTAAGGCCGGACTTGTAACCACAGTCTTGCGGTAGGCAGACAGAATGATCGGCGCCACGACAGGATTGAGAAAAGAACCTAACTCCAGCACCTTGGTCTGTATTCCAGGGTTGATTTTTTTCATACCTGCTGCCAGAGCATAAGCAGCCTGGGTATGTCCGCTTCCAAAGCCTTCAGATAGAATAAGCACTCTTTTTCTGCTCACTTTGTTCACCTGCTTCATTTAGTCCTCCTCATTTAAGGAGGCTTTTTTGTTTTGAAGTTACCAGCTTCATTATTCCCTATGTATATTAACGTTGTTCACTTGTTTATAGTTTATTTCGGTTCCCACTATTAGAGAACAGGCCATGGACCAGATATATACTGGACCAAGGTCGGGGAATAATTCATGATAGAATTTCAAAATGAAAAAATGACGAAAATCAGTTGCAAATTCATTTAAAGGGTGATAAATTTAACAATGACCGAATGACCGAAATTAAAATTTAGTCAATTAGTTCTGAATCAACCACGGAAGGAGGGACAAGGTGTCTACCATCGATCGGCGCAAACAAATTATAGAAGCAGCAACAAAGTCTTTTTCTTTGTTTGGCTACAAGGCCACCACTATGGATCAGGTAGCCAGAATCGCAAATGTCGGTAAAGGCACGATTTATACATTCTTCGCGAACAAAGAAGAGCTGTTCGATGACATTCTTCAAGGCGTTCTGCTCGAGATGAAACGAATTACAGAGCAGCAGGTTGATAAAGACAAGTCGTTCTTTGACAATCTGTACAACGCACTGGATGGTGTATTGGAATTCAGAGAAGAGCATGAGCTCTTGATCAAGCTGGCTCAGGAGGTCAGAGAATTTGGGACTCCGCAGGCAAGAGAAGCCATGCAGCGTGTAGAGAATGTCATTATAGATTACCTGGGCAAGCAGATCGGCCGTGCTATTGAACAGGGTGAGATCAGCCGGATTAATCCGGAGGTGGCTTCATTCGTGATGTTTAAGCTGTATATTGCCCTTGCTTCAGATTGGAATAAGCAGCATAAGCCTTTGACCAAAGACGAGATCAAAGATTATATCAAATTGTTCATAACCGATGGTATTGCTGCAGGCAGTAGGGGACTGGACAATAATCGGCCCAAATAAACAGATAGAGATTTAAAAGGAGTGAGAAATCGCGATGAGAGCATTATCTGTATTCTTCAAGGATATAAAGTCTGGCGTTAAGAAGCCGATGACCTTGATATCGTTCATTGCGGTCATATTCGTACCCATTCTGTACTGCGGAATGTATTTATCCGCGTTCTGGGACCCGTATGGTCATCTTGATGAACTGCCCGTTGCAGTAGTCAATCAGGATAAAGGTGCTCAATATGAAGGGAAATCACTGCATATCGGCAGCGACCTGGTGGATGAGCTTAAGAAGAATGAGGATTTCAAATGGAATTTCGTAACCGAGAAGGAAGCCCAGCAGGGCATTGATGAGAATCGCTATTATATGAAGATTACGATTCCTGAGAATTTCTCATCCCAGGCTACAACACTCATGAATGATCATCCGCAGCCGGCTGATCTGATCTATGAGCCGAATGGCAATTATAACTTTGTTGCAGGACAGATCGGCAATAGTGCGGTCAAGGACCTCAAAGCGAAGATCTCTGCCAAGGTGACGGAAGCTTATACGAACAGCTTGTTCGATAAAGTTTCCGAAATATCCTCAGGTCTGACCGAGGCAGGCAACGGTGCCGGTGATATTCACACAGGTGCCGGCAAGCTTCAGGACGGTGCAGCCAAGCTGAAAGAGAATTTGAATAAGCTGGTAAGCGGAACCTCCGAGCTTGAGGCAGGCATGGTTCCTCTGGCAAATGGTGCTGGCAAGCTTCAGAGCGGGGCCTCGGAATTAAATAAGGGGGCTTCCTCATTAGCCAATGGACTTGATCAGCTTAGCGCTGCTCACAAGCAGCTTCAAAACGGGATCGAGCAGGCCGTAGCCGGAGCTTCCCAGTTATCCGGCGGGCTAGAGTCTTCCCTTGAAGGGAACAAGAAGCTCAATCAGGGTCTGCATGCCTCGCTCGAGGGAACGACCAAGCTGCAGCAGGGTCTGCATGCTGCCGTAGACGGCAGCACGAAGCTGAACCAAGGGCTGCAATCTTCTGCCGATGGGAGCGCCAAGGTAGCTGAGGGAGCCAAAGGCGTTGCCCAGGGTCTCGATCAGCTGGTCAAGGCCAATCCTGCTCTCGGCAAAGATCCTTCTGTTCAGAAATTACTTGCAGCAAGCCAGGCCGTGGCCCAAGGCAGTGAGCAGGTAGCAGCAGGACAGAAGCAGCTTGCTGGGGGCAGTGAGCAGCTGGCAGCGGGCAGCAAGCAGCTGTCTGACGGCAGTGACCAACTTGCCGAAGGGAACAAACAGCTCGTATCCGGTAGTGATGCCCTGCTTGCAGGGAACCAGAAGCTGGTGGAAGGAGCATCCAAGCTCCAGGCGGCTGGACCCAAGCTTACCGTGGGAATGCAGCAGTTCGGCAGCAAGCTGTCCGAGGCGGCAGCTGGCGGTCATAAGCTTGCATCCGGTGCCCAGCAGCTTTCAACGGGCACAAGCTCGCTGGTAGATGGAATTCATAAGCTCGGCGGCGGCGTCAGCACGATTGCCAGCGGTTCCGTCAAGCTGGATGAGGGTGCCGGTGAACTTAAGAACGGTATGGGCGACCTTGTGAGCGGTTCTGGCAAGCTTGCGGATAAGCTGAATGAGGCGGCTGACAAAACTTCGGATGTGAAGGGAACAGACGAGCGGGTTACCATGTATGCCCAGCCTGTTGAGGTCTCTGAGAACACATCCAAGAAAATTAGTAATTACGGAACAGGGATTGCCCCTTACTTCCTGTCGATCAGTCTTTTTGTAGGAGCACTTCTTTCTACAATTATTATTTCCATGAGAGGAACTACCGTAGAGGATGCGTCCGGCTTGCAGCGCTTCTTCAGCCGTACATTTACCTTCCTGCTCATGAGCCTGTTCCAATCGATTGTCGTAGCTACGCTGGTTCTGGTGCTTGTTGGACTCAAGGTGCAGAGTCTGCCGCTCTTCTATCTGTTCACATTCGCAACAAGCTTCGCCTTCATGATGATCATTCAGGCGATTGTGACCTGGCTGGATCAGCCGGGCCGGTTCCTTGCAGTTATTCTCATGGTACTGCAGCTGACTACCAGCGCGGGCACGTTCCCGCTGGAACTGCTTCCGGAATGGATGAAGCCGATCAATCCTTGGCTGCCAATGTCCCACTCCGTGACAGGATTCAAAACGGTCATCTCAAGCGGCGACTACAGTACTATGTGGCATCAATTTGATCTGCTGCTTGTATACGGCATAGTATTTGTGTTGATTACTCTGGCTTACTTCCTGCTTAGAACACCGAAGTCAACAGATATGAATCAGGAAGAGATTGTTACACCACTTGCATAAAATAGATAGGTTGAGAGGCGTTCCTTCCAAGGAGCGCCTTTTTTCACATAAAAAATCTTATCAGCATCATAAAAAGTTTAGATTTCCCACATGGGGTACGGGATGCTACAATATCAAGAACAATAATACGAATGTGACTTCTGTCTCGTTTTTCGTGTTGCAGCTGAGAATTTGGAATGGTTGATCCATCTATCAGAGAATTTATGCAAATAAAGTGTTCAAAAGTCTATTGGAAACCTGCCGTTTTGCGTATAAATTGGTTGGAACGAGCTATTTTACGAACAGAAAGGTTGCATGTTATATGAAACATACGGATATTCCGGCAAAGCAGGGTTTATATGATCCGGCTTTTGAAAAAGATGCCTGTGGTATGGGTTTTGTGGCTCATATTAAAGGACGGCCGTCTCACGATATTGTCAGCCAGGCGCTGACTATGCTGATTAATATGGAGCACCGCGGCGGACAAGGCAGTGAACCTAACTCCGGTGACGGAGCAGGAATCATGATTCAGCTTCCACATCGCTTCTTTGCACTTGAAGCCGAGAAGCTGGGCTTCAATCTTCCCGAACCAGGCCAGTATGGTGTGGGTATGGTTTTCCTGCCGCATGATGAAGAGGTTCGCAGCCGTCAGGAAGCGAAATTCAAGGAGATTGTCGAAGAAGAAGGACAGCAGCTGCTTGGGTTCCGTACCGTGCCAACGAACGATGAGATGCTTGGCAAGTCAGCCAAGGAAGCAAAGCCTTACGTCCGTCAAGCTTTTATCAGCCGCAGCGCTGATATTAAGGATGATCTGAGCTTCGAACGCAAACTTTACGTCATTCGCCGCCGCGCTGAGCTGGCTATCCGTTATGGCGGAGCTGAGCAGGGCGATGCTTTTTACATGCCGAGTCTTTCCTGCCGCAAGGTAGTCTACAAAGGAATGCTCACAACCGAGCAGGTGGGTGAGTTCTATCTGGATCTGCAGAATGAACAGCTTGAATCTGCTATTGCTTTAGTGCATTCCCGTTTTAGTACGAATACGTTCCCGAGCTGGGAACGCGCGCATCCATACCGCTTCATGATCCACAATGGTGAGATCAATACGCTTCGCGGGAACGTGAACTGGATGCATGCACGTCAGTCCCTATTCCAAAGTGAAGTGTTCGGGGAAGATTTGGCGAAGGTCAAACCGGTCATTAACCCCGATGGATCGGATACCGGTATGTTCGATAATACCTTTGAATTTATGTATTTGAGCGGACGCTCTCTGCCGCATGTTGCCATGATGATGGTTCCAGAGCCTTGGAATAACCATGAAAGCATGGATGACAGCAAGAAGGCGTTTTATGAATACCACAGTTCCCTAATGGAACCATGGGATGGCCCGGCAGCAATGGGCTTCACCGACGGGATCCAGATCGGTGCAATCCTTGACCGTAACGGACTTCGTCCTTCCCGCTACTATGTAACCAAGGATGATTTGATCATCTTGTCCTCCGAAGCAGGTGTCCTCGATATCGCACCGGAGAACGTTCTATACAAAGATCGTCTGCGTCCAGGCCGGATGCTGCTTGTAGATACGAAAGAAGGCCGGATTATCTCGGATGAGGAAGTGAAGGCTTCCATCGCTGCAGAGAATCCTTATCGCCAGTGGCTCGACGAGCATCTTGTTCATCTTGATGATCTCCCTGATGCTCCTGAACTGCCTGAACAAAGACATGATAATGTAACCAAACAGCAGCTTTCCTTTGGTTATACTTACGAGGAACTGCGTAAAGTATTGGAGCCGATGGCTTCCACCGGACAAGAAGCGATTGCTTCGATGGGCTATGATGCTCCGATTGCCGTGTTGTCTGATCGCCCTCAACGTCTGTTCAGTTATTTCAAGCAGATGTTTGCCCAAGTTACGAATCCGCCGATTGATGCGATCCGTGAAGAACTGGTAACGTCCACGCTGACTACAATCGGTCCTGAACGCAACCTGCTTAATCCGGAACCGGAAAGCTGTCGTCATATCCGCCTTGAATCTCCTATTCTATCGAATGAAGATTTCGCGAAGCTGCGTCACGTTCACCGTCCGGGCTTCAAATCAATGACGATTCCAACCTTGTTCCCGGTTGCCGAGGGAGCTGAGGGACTTCGCAAAGCGATTGATACGCTGTGCAGTGCCGCTGATCGTGTCATTGAGAAGGGTCATAATATCCTTATCCTGTCCGACCGTGGCGTTAATGAAGAGCAGGCGGCTATTCCTTCGCTGCTTGCGGTATCCAGCCTGCACCACTATCTGATTCGCAAGGAGACCCGTACCAAAGTAAGTATCCTGCTTGAGTCCGGCGAGCCGCGTGAAGTTCATCATTTTGCACTGCTTCTCGGTTATGGCGTAAGTGCGGTGAATCCTTATCTGGCCTTCGAAACTCTGGATGATATGATCTCACAAGGTATGCTTCGCGGGATTTCCCATGAGAAGGCTGTTAAGAACTTCATTAAGGCTGCTACTAAAGGTGTCGTTAAAACACTGTCCAAGATGGGGATCTCTACGATTCAATCCTATCGTGGTGCTCAGATCTTTGAGGCTGTTGGTCTTAATCAGGAATTCGTAGACCGTTACTTCACCTGGACTCCTTCACGTATTGGAGGGATCGGGCTTGAAGAAGTGGCTATAGAGACAATCGCTCAGCATTACCGGGCCTTCAATGAGAAGGACGGCAACGATAACGTGTTGGATTCTGGCGGTGAGTACGCATGGCGTGCGAATTCAGAAGAACACATGTTCAATCCGCAGACGATCCACCTGCTTCAGCAGGCAGTTCGTACTGGTGATTATGGAATATACAAGAAATACGCTGCGCTTGTTCAAGGAGAGAACGAGAACCATTTGACGCTTCGCTCCCTGCTTAATCTGAAGCCAGCAGGTCCTAAGGTTCCGCTTGAAGAAGTTGAATCTGCAGCTTCGATCATGAAGCGGTTCAAGACCGGTGCTATGTCCTTCGGTTCTATCAGTAAAGAAGCTCACGAGTCTATCGCGATCGGGATGAACCGTGTAGGCGGTAAGAGCAACACGGGTGAAGGCGGGGAAGACCCAGCTCGTTTCATTCCGGATGCGAATGGAGATTCACGCCGCAGTGCCATTAAGCAGGTTGCTTCCGGACGCTTCGGGGTTACTTCTCACTACCTGGTCAATGCAGATGAGATCCAGATCAAGATGGCGCAGGGTGCAAAGCCGGGTGAAGGCGGACAGCTTCCGGGCCGTAAGGTATATCCTTGGGTTGCAGAAGTTCGTGGTTCCACTCCGGGTGTTGGCCTGATCTCGCCGCCTCCGCATCACGATATCTATTCGATCGAGGATTTGGCGGAGCTGATCTACGACTTGAAGAACTCCAATCCTCGGGCTCGTATCAACGTGAAGCTGGTATCTGAGGCTGGCGTAGGTACAATTGCCGCGGGTGTTGCCAAGGGACGTGCGGATGTCATTCTCGTCAGTGGTTATGACGGCGGTACAGGCGCATCCCCGCAAGGTTCAATCCGTCATGCGGGTCTGCCTTGGGAGCTGGGTCTTGCTGAAACCCATCAGACGCTGATTATGAACAATCTGCGTGACCGTGTTGTCCTTGAGACGGATGGTAAAATGCTTAACGGTCGCGACTTGGCTGTTGCTGCCCTGCTTGGTGCAGAAGAGTACGGTTTCTCTACAGCTCCGCTTATCGCGGTTGGCTGTATCATGATGCGTGTCTGCCACATGGATACTTGTCCGGTTGGTGTGGCGACTCAGAATCCGGAGCTTCGCAAGAATTTCACAGGGGATCCACAGCATGTAGCCAACTTTATGACTTTCGTTGCCGAAGATATGCGTGAATGGATGGCCGAGCTCGGTTTCCGTACCATTAATGAAATGGTAGGCCGAACCGACTGCCTGGAGACCAGCCAAGCGGTTGATCACTGGAAGAAGAGCGGCGTAGATCTGAGCCCGCTGCTTCATGTTCCTGCACTTCACGAAGGTGCTGACCGCTACAACACCCAGCAGCAGAATCATGGCCTCGAGAAAACACTCGATATGACAAAGCTGCTTGAACTTGCAGCGCCTGCTCTTGAGCGCGGCGAGCGTGTTCAAGCCGAGCTGCCAATCACGAACGTGGATCGCGCCACAGGAACGATCCTCGGTAGTGAGGTGACCCGCTTATATGGAGCTGCGGGTCTGCCGGAAGATACGATCCGCTTCCATTTCGTCGGATCGGCGGGTCAAAGCTTTGGAGCGTTCGTGCCGAAGGGCATGACGCTTACGATTGAGGGCGATGCCAATGACTACATTGGTAAAGGCCTGTCAGGCGGTAAGCTTGCGGTGAGACCGTCACCGAAAGCAACCTTCGTTGCCGAAGAGAATATTATCGCCGGCAACACAGCCTTCTACGGAGCGACAAGCGGGGAAGCTTATGTCCGCGGTATCGCGGGTGAGCGCTTCGCGGTGCGTAACTCCGGCGCGAACGTTGTGGTTGAAGGGGTAGGCGACCACGGATGTGAATACATGACGGGTGGACGCGTGGTTGTTCTTGGCGGAACTGGCCGCAACTTCGCAGCCGGGATGTCCGGCGGTATCGCTTATGTATATGATCCGGAAGGCACTTTCCTTGACCGCTGCAACCTGGAAATGGTACTGCTTGAGCGTGTTGAGGAAGCGGAAGAGGCGGAAGAGCTTCGTTCCTTGATCGGCCGCCATGTGGAGTACACAGAGAGTGCTGTGGGCCGCAAGGTGCTGGACAACTGGAATGAGTCTCTGGCTTCCTTCGTACGGGTTATTCCGAAGGATTACAAGCGGATGCTGCAGCAGATCCGCAAAGTTCAAGATCAAGGCCTTCAAGGCGAAGCAGCTTTGCTTGCCGCATTTGAAGCCAATATGCGCGAGCTTGCCCGCGCTGGCAACTAATCGCTAAATCTAAGACCTGTAAGTCCAGAATGCTGGACTTACAGGTCTTTTTGCGTATATCCATGGATTTGGTGAAATGGACTTGGAGAAGTAGCATGTAATGAAGGCGTAACATAGGAGGCTTGGACTGCTGGAGTGAACACCATTCGCCCTGTGTGTCAGATATATGCTGCACCAAGAGGGATGGAGGAGAAATATGGAGAGGAGGCAGGAGGGATGTAGGAACACAGAAGGAACACAGAAGAAAGAATACAGAAAGAAGGACACCTTAGCCGGGATTATTACTAGAAGGTAGGGCCAAAGCCCACGCCGTGCCCTACCGAATACAGCCAGCATATGCTGTGAACAAGGGCTGCATTTGAGGCAGTCCATGGTTAGGGGGATTCGGATATGCGCGTCATAGAAACGGGGCTGCCGGGAGCGGTCATCATGGAGACCGATGTATTCGAGGATGAACGGGGCTTCTTCACTGAGAGCTACAATGAAGAATCTTTTGCAAAGCTGGGGATCACTCATCATTTCATACAAGACAATCATTCCTATTCTGCTTCAGCAGGAACGCTGAGAGGACTGCATTATCAGCTTCAGCCGAAGGCGCAGACGAAGCTGGTACGTGTTCTAACAGGAGCCATTTATGATGTATTCGTAGATCTCCGTAAAGACTCACCAACCTATGGGCAGTGGGCGGCTGTTATCTTGACCTCACGGAATTTCCGACAGGTCCTTATTCCGCGTGGATTTGCTCATGGGTTCTGGACACTCGTTCCCCATACCGAAGTGCTGTATAAGGTGGATGAGGTCTATTCCAAGGAACATGACAGAGGGATTCTCTGGAACGATCCTGCGCTGGGAATTCCTTGGCCGGGTACGAAGCCTGTTCTTTCGGAAAAGGATAAGGTTCATCCGGTATTGGCCAATGCTGAGTTTGACTTCTGAATGATTCTGCGGGCTTGTAATAGGAAAGGGGCTGAGAAGTTCAGATGAGTGAGGTAAGGAGTCAGATTCGTAAGGGAAAGAGCCGCATATTAATCACAGGCGCACAGGGCCAGGTGGGGCGTGAGCTGCAGCATGTTTTTGCCGGTAAAGGTTACGAAGTACATGGTCTGGGACAAAGCGAGCTTGATATTACGGACACGGAACAATGCTTTCAAGTGTTCTGGCGTCTGAAGCCGGATGTGGTTATACATGCCGCTGCCTACACTAACGTGGATCGCGCGGAGAGCGAGCCGGATTTGGCATACCAGGTGAACACCTATGGAACCCGCAATATTGCAGCAGCAGCCGAATGTATCCAATCCAAGCTGATCTACATCAGCACAGACTATGTTTTTGACGGAGGAACGGGACAGGAGCCGTTTGATGAATTTCATCCCACCAAGCCCATTAATGTCTATGGTTATTCCAAATTGGAAGGAGAGAAGTTCGTTCGTCAGCTTCATTCCCGGTTCTTTATTGTCCGTACATCGTGGGTATATGGGCATCACGGAGGCAATTTTGTAAGAACGATGCTGGAGCTTGCAAGCAAGCAGGAGAATATTTCAGTCGTGAATGATCAGATTGGTTGTCCCACATATACCCGGGATTTAGCCCACAAGCTTGAAGAACTTGCTTCTTCCTCGAAGTACGGTACTTATCATGTGTCGGGGGCCGGTTCATGCTCTTGGTATGATTTCGCATGCTCAATCTTTGAGTTAGCCGGACTGAAGATGACGGTTATGCCCGTATCAACTAGTGAGTTCCCCAGACCAGCTCGGCGTCCAGCCTACTCGGTGCTGAAGCCGCAAGCGCTTCGCCTGAACGGATTTAGTCCGATGAGAGATTGGAAGGAAGCGCTGGCGGATTTTATGCAACAAGAGAAAACGAAACTGATTTGATTTTCTTGCGTTATTATTATGTATGGTAAAATCAAGAAATTACCGTCCGGCATATCCGGACCGGGTACATAGGGAGAGTGAATGTATATGTCTCAAGAACCTGTCGTCCGCTTATCGAATGTGACGAAGAAGATTGGTTCGAAGACCATCATTGATCGTCTTACGCTTGATATTCCAGCGGGCCAGGTATACGGCTTCCTCGGTCCTAACGGATCAGGAAAGACCACAACCATCCGGATGATGGTAGGCCTGATGTCGATCACAGAAGGGGATATTGTGATCTGTGGGTCGAGCGTTAAGACGGATTTCGAGAAAGCCATTGCTCATATTGGCGCGATTGTAGAGAACCCGGAAATGTACAAATTTCTAACCGGGTATCAGAACATGGTTCATTATGCACGGATGTCGGGGGTTGGCAAGGAGCGCATTGACGAGGCAGTAGCCTTGGTTGGTCTTGAGAAACGGATCCATGACAAAGTGAAGACGTACTCACTGGGTATGCGCCAGCGTCTGGGTGTTGCTCAGGCGATCCTGCAGCGTCCCAAGCTCCTGATTCTGGATGAGCCTACCAATGGCCTTGATCCGCAAGGGATCCGTGAGCTTCGCGATTACTTACGGGTGCTGGCAAGAGAAGAGGGGACAACCGTCTTTGTATCCAGCCACCTGCTGTCAGAGATGGAGCTGATGTGTGACACGGTAGCGATTATCCAGAGCGGTAAATTGATAGACGTTCGTTCGCTTAAGGCGGAGGATCTGGAAGATCAGTATGCGGAGACTGGCTTTGAGGTTAGCGAACCACAACGGGCACTTGAGCTCGCCCCAGCTGGCCGACTGGAGGAAGGCCGTCTGATCGTCACGGTCAACCGGGAGCAGATTGCAGATCTCAACAGCCGACTGGTAGCTGCTGGAATTAAGGTATACGGCATTCAGGTTCTGACTCGATCACTTGAGGATCAATTCTTGGAAATGACGGGAGGCGGGCAAATTGGGTAATTTTCTAGCCTTGGTACAGAATGAGAATATGAAAATATATCGGAGATGGCGCACATGGATCATGCTTGCCCTAATTGTGCTGCTGCCTATATTATTTGGGATCATAATTGCGGTTAACGATGGTGCTTTTGGTTCAAATATGGGGGCTTGGAGTGCTGCGTCGAATCTGTCCTTTATCTATTTTCTTGTGTCGATTTTCTCGGTTGTTATCGCAGCCGATATTGTAGCTTCAGAATTCACATGGGGAACCATTAAGCTGCTGCTCATCAGGCCTTGGACAAGAAGCAAAGTCCTTCTGTCGAAGCTGCTGGCCGTTCTGTTGTTCGCGATCGCGATAAGTGTCCTATTTACGGCTGTAACGGCAGCTATTTCACTGATCTTGTTCCCTGCTTCTCCTCCGGTTAATGCTTCAGGCCCATCCACATTCGATTATTTCATCAAGATGCTATTTTATAAATTCATAGATGTACTGGTAATTACCGTGTTTTCCTTTATGATATCGGCAGTCTTCCGCGCAAGTGGACTCGCAATTGGATTGTCTATGTTTCTATTGTTTGCAAGCGGTATTCTGAGTGCTATCTTAAGTCCCGCGAAATATGCCTGGGCTAAATATCTGCTTTTCAACAATATGGATCTATCGCAGTACGCCATGAGAGAATCTGCAGGAATAGCAGCCAACGCTGACGGAATGAGCCTCGGCTTCTCCGTGACGGTCTTGGTTGTCTATGTGGCAGCATTCCTGATAATTGCGTGGATGGTATTTACAAGAAGGGATGTCGCGGCTTAATAACGCCAAACTTATAGGTCCGGTGTACAGGTGATGAGAGCTTTTGTGCCGCTCGAGAGCAGATAATAACGAAATAGTTCTTGAGTTAACTAGAGTGAAATTAAGTAATTAACAGACAGAAAAGGGACGCATTCTCCTGGAGAGTGTGTCCCTTTTTTAAGCTTTTAGGAGAACGGTAAACTGTCTTGTGGTGCAAGAGAAGTAGGAAGGCAGCATAGGTAGAGAACCAGGGATTTCTTATCCAGCTTCAGGTTGGGGAACGTTCTTGGACTTGCCAGCGGGGGCAGAAGAGGAAGAAGGAACCCTACTAACTACAGGCCGCTCCATGATGCTGATCCCATTCAGAATGCCTCCGTCCAGGATGACGAGCGTATGGGCTGACACATTGCCGTCTACTTGGCCGCTCGCCGTTATGGTTAATTTGCCTTCGGTAATAATGTCCCCAAAAACTTTGCCTGCTACAATAATTTCATTGCCCTTAATTGTGGAATGAGCTTCACCCGACTCGCCAATCACGATTTCTCCTGTAGTCTCAATCTCCCCTTGGAATTTGCCCTCCAGCCTGAGATTGGATTCACAGCGCAGCTTGCCCTGAATATCACTGCCGACTCCGATTAAGGTATCCGAAACTTTCCCCGCACGTTTGTTATCTTTGAACATGATTTATCCTCCATTCATAAAGGTTATTTAATTACTGTCCCTGAGTCAGGTAAGGGAGCGGATCGATGGGCTTATTCTGCTTAAGCACCTGGAAATGAAGATGGGGGCCTGTACTCCGCCCGGTAGATCCAAGCCTGCCGATCACTTCTCCTTTGGTTACTTCGTCATTCACGCTTACGCTGATTCTGCTTAAATGCATGTACCAGGTCTGCAGCCCATTGGGATGCTGGATGATAATGAAGTTCCCCCTTGCAGGCGAATGCTCTGCCTGAAGAACTGTACCCGCACCGGCGGAGTAGACCGGATCTCCTATTTCCCCGGAAATATCGACACCGGCATGAAAAGCTGATTTACCCGTGAAGGGATCGGAGCGGTAACCAAAGTTCGACGTTATACTTCGGGAGAGGGTTGGCCAAAGTGAGGGTGTTCCAGACAGAGACTGATGAAGGTGTTCGGCTTGATCCATCATGGCGGGGACCCTGCTCAGCATGGCGTTAATCAGCTCAGACATCTCGGCAAAATCATCCTGGGTGTCATAGGCCAGCCTGCTAGCGGTGTCCACATTATGAACAGCAATAAATTCACCTCCAATATGTGAAGAGTCTCCCGGTATACTTGAAGCAGAGAAGGCCTTGCCTGTACCAAACTTACTAATAATTTGCTGAAGCTCTTTCTCCATCTCAGAGACCTTTTGGACTTTATCCTTCATACTCTTGGACTCGGCTGATAGAGTAACAATCTGGGCTTGCAGACGTTTGATGGCTTCATCCTTATCGGTAACCACAGCCTGAAGCTGCATATTATTGCTCTGAAGCTCCTGCTCCAGACTTGCAACGGTGTGGCCGGAGTAGGCTTGGAGGCTAACAATTAGCCCGGATATGGAGAGAAGGGCGGCAAGGGGCACAGCAATGACCAGAGGCTTGGATACTTGGATTTGCTTTACGGCATGGTTGGCATCCTGAAGGACAAGGAGGGTCATTTTGCGGGATAACACTGCATTTCTCATGGCATCTCCTTTCATCAAAGCCGAATTTTGATATTTTCCTTTAATTCACCCAGCATTACTTCTATAATTTATGTATTCGCAGCTCTCTTATAACATGCTTAAATAGTCAGATTTAACTATCTTGATAGCTGCAGACGGGTATAGTGAGTATTACATAGGAATATGGTTAATGCTGAGTAATACATAATATTAAAGATTTCATATAGAAGGGGGACAACCATGCTTTGGCTGGTGTTTGCGCTTATAGCTTTTATTTTTCAGAGCGCTACAATACTTATCCTTGAGTTCCGCAATCCTTCCAAGACGGTAGCGTGGCTGTTCATTCTGTTCTGCTTCCCGATTATTGGATTCGTTCTTTATTATTTCGTGGCCCAGGACTATAAGAAGCGGAAGAACCTCCGCCGGAGAGGAACCCGTTTGTTTCAAGAGATGAAGGGGCGGCTTTGGCGGCAGGCCGAGATTGTCGAATCGGTGCAGGAAATGCATAATCCCGAGTTTCATCATCAAGAGAGATTATTTAATCTATTAACTCATTTGTCGGAAAGTCCAATAACGGGATGTAATCGGACAAAGGTACTTACGAACGGTGAAGATACCTATGATGCGATCCTTAGTGAGATGGAGAATGCGAAGGATCATATTCATATCGAATACTACATATTTAGAAGTGATGAAGTAGGCAGGAGATTTAAGGAGGTCATGATCCGAAAGGCCAGGGAAGGCGTTAAGATCCGGATGATCTGCGATGGACTCGGAAGTTATTATTTGAAGAATGAGTTCATTAATGAGCTTAAGGAGGCGGGAATCCAATTCTACTTCTTCCTGCCTCCGCTGATTGCGACGATTGACAGACGCGTGAACTACAGGAACCATCGCAAAATTGTAGTGATCGACGGGACTATCGGATTTCTGGGAGGCATTAATGTCGGTGAGGATTACCTTGGTCTGTATCCCAAGCTTGGAGAATGGCGGGACACCCATCTGCAAATTGAAGGAGATTCAATCTACTTCCTGCAAAATACGTTCCTGACGGACTGGAGACTGGCCTCCGGTGAGCGAATCTCCGATCCGGCCTTGTTCCCGGAACATCACTGTACCGGGAACGAGCAGGTTCAAATCCTGACCAGTGGTCCGGATCAGCATTGGGATGCGATTCAGGAGATGTGCTTTGAGGCGATTGCAGTGGCCAAGAAGCGGGTATGGATCACCAGTCCGTATTTCATCCCGGACCCAAGTGTATATACCGCACTTAAGACCGCCGCCGTTAGCGGGGTCGAGGTGAAGATCATTATTCCGTATCGTTCCGACAGCAAGCTGGTCCACCTGGCTTCACTCTCCTATGTCGAAGAGCTGCTTCATGCCGGAGTCAAGTTCTATCAATACACGAAGGGATTCATCCACGCCAAAGTCATGATCGTTGATGATCTGCTGGCTACGGTGGGAACGGCCAATATGGATATGCGCAGCTTCTTTTACAATTTCGAAATGACAGCCGTGCTCTTCGATCAGGCACCGATTCGGAGGTTGATGAATGATTTTGAAGTGGATCTCACCCACTGCCGGCCCATCTCACTGCGGGAATTCTCCAAGAGACCCCGAATGCAGAAGGGCGCTGAAATGCTTACACGAATGCTGTCGCCGCTTCTATAGCCGTGTCTACTCCCCGGCTGGGATCAGGCCCAAGTACTATTTCATGGCAGGACTTTTTAAATGCTTGAGAATCAAATCTACAGATTGGGGCGGCACTGCTTGCAGCAGGTCGCCTTTCTGCTGTAATCGCTCCGAGATATTGAGCAGGTTGAACTCGGAGGGGTGCGGATTTCGCCTCACTTCATCCCAGGTTAATGGGGTGGACACACTGGCGGCTGCCTTGGCACGCGGAGTATAGGGCGCTGCGAGGGTCTTGCCGTTATAATGCTGGAGATAATCGAAATAGATTTTATCTCCGCGGTCCTTCTTGAGCCGTTCGATGGTGAACAGGTCTGGAAAGCGTTCTGTGACAAATCTGGCTATGAAATGGCCAAGAGTTCTCAGCTCGTCAAAGGTTACGCCATACTCGGTAGGTACAATAATCTGTACACCAGTAGCGCCAGAGGTTTTCGGAACAGAAGCTAAACCGAGTGAACTCAGAATATCGCCGACATGGGAGGCAGCTTCCATAATTCGCGGGTCATCTTCCAGGGTCGGATCAAGATCAATCATCCACTCGCAGGGAAGGGATTCATGTACATAGTGGAGGGAAGGGTGAAACTCAATGGAAGCTAGATTTCCCAGCCATAGAAGAGTGGGGAGATTATCCAGCACAATATAGTTGATGTTCTCGTGAAGAACGGTTTGAACGTACTCGGGCAGGGGCTCGGGGGCATTTTTCTGGTAAAAGAAAGGCCCATCAACGCCACCCGGATAACGAATAGTGGTTAGAAGACGGTTCCTGCAATAGGTAAGCAGGTAGGGAGAGAGTTCAGCCAGCTTTGCCAGGTAATCTCGCTTGGTTATCCCGGCTTCCGGCCAGAGCAGCTTGCCCGGATTGGATATAGGGACCTCATGTCCCTCAACAGTGATGGTGCCGCGGATGGCTTTGGGCATGGGGGCAGCTCCTTCCGAATTCGAATAAAGTCCAGTACAGCAGGGATGTGACAAGACTAGGCAGCAGACTGAGCGAACAAGTGCGTGTGAGGCAGCGTAAGGCGGTAGCACAAGGTGTACAAGTGCGTGTGAGGCAGCAAAGGGTGGCAGAGCAGGATGTACGAGTGCAAGTAAAGCTGCGCAAGACTATAGAACAAGATGCCCAAGAGTGAGTATGTCCAAACCGCTGTATCAACTGGACCCAAATTTGCATGTCGCCGGATCAATGGAGACTACGGCCTGAATACTCGGCTGACGAAGGGTTCCTCCCGGTGTCCACTCCAGGAAATTCACCTTCACTGTCAGCTGAGGTTCAACCCAGTAAGCTTCCTTGCTGCGGGAGGGCAGCGCGGTGAAAGGACGGGAGGATCTTGTGATGGGTGCAACCCGCTCGGTGAGCGATCTCCAATCCTGAACGGTCAATTTGCCTGTTCCCGCATGTCCGATATACCACAGCTGATCTTCCTCATCATAAAGACCCAGCATCAGCGCGTTCACGATTCCTCCGCGCAGCGTATAGCCGCCCACCACAGCGACCAGGTCCTGAATGACTTTCTTCTTCATCCATCGTTTGTCTTTACCATCCAGCGCATAAGTGCTGCTCAGGTCTTTGACTACGATTCCTTCCATCCCATGCTGGCTCATTACTCCATATAAAACTTCAGCAGAAGGAAAGTCGGCTGTGATCTGGACGAAGGAATTAGGCATGATGGCTTCCTTGAGAATGTTCTGCCGTTCGCGCAGCGGAAGGCCGGTTAACCAGGTTCCGTTATGATATAGGATATCGAACAGCATATAAGTAATCGGCACCTCTTGCTGTGCTCGCCTAATATTCTCTGCCCTGCGCGAACCATCCCGCCGCATCACTTCATGAAAGGAAGGCTTGCCTTGATCCAGCGCAATAATCTCGCCATCCAGAATCACGGACTCGGCCCGGCAGTATTCCTCGATCCGGGTCAGCTCAGGATACTGAAGTGTCCGGTTATTCAGCTTCCGGTTGATGAGCTGAACCTCATTTCCGTCGAAATAGGTCAGCATCCTGACTCCGTCCCATTTAATCTGGGCCGTCCACGTTTCACCCTCAGGCAGCTTGTCCGTAGAGATAGGCTCAAAAGGAACTAAAGGCTGTAATTTCATCCACGTTCACTCCTTACTGGGTCAAAGTGGCTTCAGATACGGTTAAGAAATGGTTTTCTTGGCTTTGGAAGCACTCTGGCGTTTTGGCTTGGGCGCTGCCTTCGGTGCTCCGGTAAGGTCATCTTTGGCGGAAGCAGCAGGCGCTCCTCGTTTGGCTCTTGGCTTCTTCACCGCAGGTCCAGGGTCCGTAGCAATAGGCTTCACCGCTTCAATACTTGCCTGCAGGGCAGCCATCAGGTCAATCACATTGTTCTCCGGCTTCGCGGGAGCCAGGCTGATCTCTTCGCCAGCAACCTTGTGCTGGATCAGATTCATCAGCGATTCGCGGTAATCATCCGTATATTTGGATGGCTCGAACGGCGTAGACAGCTGCTCAATCAGTACCTTGGCCATGCCGAGCTCCTTATCGTTTACCCCAGCCGCCTCGGGAAGATTGGGCACTTGGCTGATGGGCCGAATCTCATCGGGATAAAAGATCGTCTCAATCGCGAGACATCCTTCCATGACCCGAATGGCGGCAAGACTGCTCTTGGAACGGATGGCGATCTTGGCAATCCCGATCTTGCCTGTCTGCTTCATCGCTTCAAGCAGCAGCAGATAGGCATTGGAACCAGCCTGATCGGGAGATAAATAATACGTCTTCTGAAAATAAATCGGATCGATGTCCTTAAGGTCGACAAAATCCAGAATGGTGATCGTTCTCTCCACTTGGGCGGACAGCTGCTCAAGCTCCTGCTTCTCGAACAGCACATATCTTCCTTTCTCATACTCATAGCCCTTGGAGATTTCTTCCCAATCTACATCCTTCTCACAGGAAGGACAGCGTCTCACGTAAGAGATCGGACTTCCGCAGGTTTTATGAATATATTTCATAGAGATGTCTTTATCCTCTGTCGCGGAGAACATCTTCACCGGAACATGAACAAGACCGAAGCTTATAGCGCCTTTCCATACCGTATGCATACAGGCGTGCTCCTTTCAGGATCGAAATCGTATACTAACACTCATCGTGCACCATGCTGACTACCTTTAGTATGGGACAAAAAGGGCTATCTAATAACAAAGGCTGGTCGAGTACAAATAATTCCTGGTTTCTTGCGGGGTGGACAAGGTACCGATATAATGAGAACAGATGTATGGGTATGTGAATACAAGGATGATCGGATAAAGGTGGTTTATCCCATGGAATTTGATAAGGGAGCAGCAGATCTGATTCTGCATGCGAAGAATTTGAAGGATACGGAGAAGCTGGCTGCATTTCTGGCTGAACAGGCGGAGCCTGGAACTGTCATAGCGCTGGATGGGGATCTGGGAGCAGGCAAGACCGCGTTCTCTCAGCTGTTCGCGAAGCATCTCCAGGTTGAGCAGCAGGTGAATAGTCCCACCTTCACTTTAATTAAGGAATATGAGGGCAGGCTGCCCTTTTATCATATGGATGTATACCGGCTGTCGCTGGAAGAAGCGGACGAGTTGGGGCTTGAGGAATATTTCGAAGGCCAGGGAGTTACGCTTGTGGAATGGGCGAGTCTCGTTGAGGAGCTCCTGCCTTCTGCTTATCTGCATATTTACCTTGAAGTGACGGATATGACTGAGCGACAGATTTATTTAAAGGGGCAGGGAGCGCCTTATGGGCAATGGCTGCTGGACCTAAAGAGAGAATGGGGAACTGCATGATGAGTAATATTTCAGGAAAGCCGAGTTATACGCTTACCTTCGATTCATCCACGGCTTCACTGGCTGTAGCTGTTATGGAGGACGGCCGGCTTAAGGCTGAGCGCAATATAACCGCCGAGCGCAATCATTCGGTGCATTTGATTACGGCAATCGAGGAAGTGCTTACCGAGGCTGGCATCGCGAAGAGCGAGCTTGCCGGCATAGGCACCGGAATCGGCCCGGGGTCCTACACGGGCATCCGGATCGCCGTGACCACGGCCAAGACTCTGGCGTGGTCCATGGCTCTGCCGGTGGCGGGCATCTCCAGCCTCGCCGCCCTAGGGCTTGGCGGTTGGGCCACCGGCACGGGCCAGCCGCCCGCGGCCTTCGAGGCTGCGGCAGGGCGCCGCAGCGAGGAACCCACAGCAGCCGCGGAGCAGGCTGCTGCGGGCAAGCCCCCAGCGGAATGGATCATTCCGCTGATGGATGCACGGCGCGGTCAAGTGTATACCGCGCTGTTCGAGGCGGCGCCGGGCGAGTTGCCCCGGCGCCTGGCGCCGGATGGCATCCGGCTGATGGAGCGCTGGGTTACAGCGCTTGCCGGACGCCTGGAGGCGCTCGCGCCAGAGGCGCGGCCGTCCGCCGTGTGGTTCACCGGCGAGACGGAAGTGCACGGAGCGGCCGCGGAGGCGCTCCGCCCGCTGCTGGGCGGCGGGCGGCTTGAGACGCGGCCTTACGTGCTTGAGGGCGTATGGGCCGGTCTGCTGGGCGCGGACCGGCTCCTGCGCGGCGAATCGGACGAGGTGCATTCGCTCGTCCCGAATTATACCCAGCTTGCGGAAGCGGAAGCGAACCTGCTTCGCGGCGTATAAGGGGGCATCGGACATGGAAGCAGAACAAGCTGCAGGCATGCAGGCCGGTGACGGAATCCGGTTCCGTCCCATGACGCTTGAGGACATTCCAGACGTGATGGTGATTGAGCATGAATCCTTTACACTGCCCTGGACCGAGAATGCGTTCCACAGTGAGATGACGCAGAATCATTTTGCTAAATATATCATTATGGAGAAGGACGGCGTTCCGATTGGATATGCAGGCATGTGGACCGTGGTGGATGAGGCCCATGTGACCAATATTGCGGTACGTGCCGCTTATCGCGGGCAGCATCTAGGCGAAAGGCTGATGCGGGAGATCATGCTGCTGGCCGGGAGAATTGGAATGACCAAGATGACTTTGGAAGCCCGTGTCTCCAACACGGTTGCCCAATCTCTGTACGGTAAGCTCGGATTTCGTCCTGTCGGACTCCGGAAAGGTTATTATTCAGACAATCAAGAGGATGCGCTGATTATGTGGTGCGATCTGCCTGATGATATTGTTGCCCATTATGGGGAAGGAAGCGAATGGGACTTATGAATGGATTAGATACACATTTAGAGCAAGACAGCTATATTCTGGCTGTGGAGACCAGCTGTGACGAGACTTCTGTGTCGGTGGTTAAGAACGGGCGGGAAGTGCTCTCCAACTTGATTTTCAGTCAGATTGAGACACATAAAGCATTCGGGGGCGTTGTGCCCGAGGTCGCTTCGCGCAAGCATGTCGAGAGTATTACGTTGATGCTTCAGGAGGCCGTAGAGCAGTCCGGCATCTCACCGGACAAGCTGTCCGCGGTTGCGGTGACTCAGGGGCCGGGCTTGGTAGGCGCACTACTTGTAGGGATTATGGCGGCGAAGAGCTTGGCCTTTGCTCTGGATAAGCCCTTGATCGGGACGCATCACATCGCAGGTCATATCTATGCGAATCGCCTGGTTCAGGAGATTTCGTATCCGTGCATCGCGCTGGTCGTATCCGGCGGTCATACAGAACTTGTGCTCATGGAGAGTGAAGGGAAGTTCAGACTGATCGGCCGTACGCGGGACGATGCCGTGGGCGAAGCTTATGACAAAGTTGCCCGTGCACTCGGGTTCCCTTATCCGGGAGGGCCTTACGTGGACCGGCTGGCTCATGAGGCTGAGAATTCGGCCGATCTCCCTCGTTCATGGCTTGAGCCGGATTCCTTTGACTTTAGCTTTAGTGGACTGAAGTCTGCGGTACTGAATGTGCTGAACCAGACCAAGATGCGAGGGGAGACTCCGGATATTCCCGCAATTGCCCGCGGATTTCAGGAGTCGGTCATCGAGGTGCTGGTGGAGAAAGCGATACGTGCCATGCGGATGACCGGGGCTTCCGAGCTTCTGCTCTGCGGGGGAGTTGCAGCGAATCGGGGGCTGCGTGAAGCCTTGGCTGAACGCTGTGATCGTGAGGGAATTACACTCAGAATACCGCCATTTGCATACTGTACGGATAATGCTGCAATGATCGGAGCGGCTGCTTTTCTCAAGCTGCAGCATGGTGAATTCGCGCCGCAGACTATGAAGGCAGAGCCGGGATTATCACTGGAAGAATGGTCGGTTGGCAGTTAAATATGAACTCGCATCTAGTCCATCCTGATGAACGCAGGGTGGATTTTTGTCTGTCTAAATCCAACAACCGGGAGCGCAATTTATCCTGGCAGCTCGGTCTGGATTAAGTGACTTAGGGACACTATATTAACTGGAGGTGCTAATGATGAATCTGGGTCTATCAGACAAATCAGTTTTTGTGGCAGCAGCTAGCAAAGGATTAGGCAAAGCCAGTGCGTTAGCCTTCGCACAGGAAGGTGCACGGGTAACCATAGCTAGCCGGAATGAGGAGCAGCTTACAAGCGCCCGGGAAGAGATTCTTGCTGCAACCGGGCATAAAGTGAACACTTTGCGTATGGATGTCACTGATGAGGAGGAGATCCGCCGGGCGATCAAGGCCACTGCCGATTCCCAAGGGGGCCTGGATGTTTTGGTCACAAATGCTGGGGGACCGCCGGGAGGAAACTTTGCCGATATGCGCGATGAAGATTGGCAAAGAGGATTTGAACTTAATTTGCTGAGTGTAATCCGCATGATCCGGGAAGCAGTACCCTATATGAAATCCGCAGGAGGAGGAAGGATTGTCAATCTGGCTTCCACATCAATTAAGCAGCCAATCGCTGGACTTATTCTATCCAATGTATTTCGTGCAGGAGTCCAATCGCTGGCCAAGACACTGGCAGAAGATCTAGCCAAGGATGGGATCCTGATCAATACGATTGCCCCTGGGCGAATTGCAACGGACCGGATTACCGAGCTGGATTCAGCGCGTGCGGCGAATAAAGGAACTTCGCTTGAATCTATCCAGGCTGAGGCTGTTCAAGCCATCCCGCTTGGGCGAATGGGGACTCCGGAGGAATTTGCGCGCATGGTAACTTTCTATGGTTCATTTGCGAATACATATGTGACAGGTCAATCCATTATGGTGGATGGCGGGATGCTGAGGGGCTTATAAATCGCAGGGCATGCTAAGGCAGCTAACATATTACCAACCAACCTTCTACACCTTAGGGTAGGAGGTTTTTTTATCTCATTTTGGATACCTTATTTTTCCTTTCTGGGATAAAATTATAGTTAAAATGATGAAGGAGGATGCTTATGTCACCCCTTGTATTCAGATCTGGCCGGGACCGGTTCTACGTCACTGTGTGGGTTGGCACTCTTGTGCTGATCACGTTATCACTATTTGCTCCACTGCTGTTCACACCTATCGTTTATTTACAGCTTGTTATCGTTGGCGTCATTGATGTGCTTGTGACCGGCTTATTAATTTGGTTGGTCGCCGACCTTAAATATGTCCTGACAGAGGAGCACTTATTAATTAAGGGAGGGTTCATTAAGTCTAGAATCCACTATAACGACATCACCAGGATCACCAGAAATCCAGGGATCTGGGCCGGTTACCGGATGTTATTCTCGCGGGATGCTATTGAAGTGCATTATAAGACCGGACTTTGGGGCAGCGTGATTATATCCCCTGAAGAGAAGGAGGCGTTCATAGAAGAGCTTAAACGAAGAAATGACCGTATCCATATTGAACCTCTGGAAAAGAAGCTATAGCAATCTACATAACATGGATTTTACATTTAGAGCTTATAGTGAAATAAGCACAAATTAATTACGGTTACCTGAGGAGGATGAGCTAGTGTCTTTAATCAATTTCGCGCATCGGGGAGCGGCGGGTCACTGCCCGGAGAATACGATGATATCATTCCAGAGAAGTATAGAACTCGGAGCTACGGGGATAGAGACCGACGTACAGATGACCCGGGATGGGCATCTGGTGCTGATTCATGATGAGACGCTGCAGCGTACAGCCGGCTCACCGGAGTGGGTGAAAGATCTGACGCTGGAGCAGTTGAAGCTGAAGGAAGTGGGGGCGTGGTTCCATGAAGACTTCCGTGGTGAAGCGATCCCGACTCTTGAACAGCTGCTTGAGCTTGCACAGAAGCATGAAATTATCGTGAATCTGGAGCTCAAGAACGGGATTGTGCAGTACCCGGAAATAGAATCAAAGGTCATCGAGGCGGTAAGAAAGTTCGGTCTTTCCGAACGGATTATTATATCAAGCTTTAATCACTACTCTCTTGTCCTGTGCAAGAAGATTGCCCCGGATATACGTACCGGTATTCTATATATGGAAGGGCTCTATGAGCCTTGGAACTATGCGGCTGGAATCGGGGCCGATGCCCTTCACGCTTTCAAATATGCGGTCACACCTGAGCTTGCGGCAGAAGCTGCCCGGCATGGGATTCCCTATCATTCTTTCACTGTGAATGACTCTGCCGAGATGAAAGCTCTTATGGATGCAGGTGTCGCGGGAATTATAACCGATTATCCGGATCGTCTGGCCGCCCTGTTAGCTGAAGCAGGAGGTTAATGGATGAAGAAAACATGGCTGCTGGGTCTTGGCTTTTTTAGTATCAGTCTGACCTGGGCACTCTACAATGCTTTTGTCCCTTTATTTCTGGACGATTATTTAACCAGTGCCTCGATGATCGGATTCATGATGACCATTGATAACTATCTGGCTTTGTTCATCCAACCGTGGATTGGCTACCGCAGTGATAAGACACAGACCAGATATGGCAGACGGATGCCGTATCTGCTTATCGGTATGCCTCTTGCCGCTGTATTCGTTACGCTGATTCCGTGGTACACGAGTCTTCCTATTCTGGTTGTATTCATGGTGCTGATGAATCTCTCCATGAGTCTCTTCCGTTCCCCAACGGTTGCCTTGATGCCGGATATTACACCAGAACGGCAGCGGACGAAGGCGAATGGGGTTATTAATTTGATGGGTGGGCTTGGCTCCGTTCTCGCTTTCGGGGTAGGTTCGTCGCTGTATGGAATAGGCTCTTATCTGCCATTTTTAGGGGCAGGTGTAGTGATGCTTCTATCCATGTTTGTACTCAAGTACTTCATTCAGGAGCCCCAGGCGATGGGATATACCGAGGGTGCTGTGAAGAAGCCGCCTGTCCGGATCAAGGATCAGCTGGATATCACAACATACCTGATCCTGCTTGCGATCTTCTTCTGGTTCGTGGCTTACCAAGGAGTAGAGGCCTTATTTACCTTGTACGGGACCAAGTACTTAGGCATGTCTGATAAAGCAGCATCCTTCTCGCTGACGTTCTTCTCCCTGGCCTTTCTTATATTTGCGCTGCCCAGCGGCTGGCTTGGGGCGAAGTACGGCAAGAAACGGATTATATCGGCGGGGGTAGTTGGACTGCTTCTCGTGTTCGGCGCCATTATTTTTGTACAGTCAACCCTGCTGCTTAGGGTACTCCTCATCGTTGGCGGAGTCTTCTGGGCATGCATCAACATTAACTCTTACCCTTGGATTGTCTCGACAGGCAGGGAAGAGAGCATTGGGACAAGGACAGGGCTGTATTATTTGGTCTCCTCGCTCGCAGCTATTATTTCTCCTCCACTGATGGGCTTGATGATGGATATGTTCGGTTATAGGGTTCTGTTCATCGCATCTTCGACAGGTCTTGTACTGGCATTCCTGTGCCTCCTTGGGATTAGACAGAACGCCGCTGAGCTGCATGCTGAGCCTTCGGCTCCGAATCTGTGAACCGAATGCAATCACGTATTCTAACTTTAAAGAAAGGGTGAGGTTGACATGAATAGCCACCTAAATTATCTGGATAGTGTTAAAAGTCAGTTTAAATATTATAAAAGGCTTGGGGAAAAAGCCATCGAGCAGCTGGAGCCCGAGCAGCTGTTCACGACCTATAATGATGACACCAACAGTATTGCAACGATAGTGAAGCATATGAGTGGGAATATGCTGTCCAGATGGACTCATTTCTTAACAGAAGATGGGGAGAAACCTTGGCGGGACCGGGACGGGGAATTTGAGCAGGATATCATTGTGAATAAAGAGTCGCTTATGGAGAAATGGGAGGCGGGCTGGGCTTGTCTGTTTGAGGCACTGGACTCACTTCGTCCGGATCAGCTGCTGGACATTATCTATATCCGCAACGAGGGACATACGGTGATCGAGGCGATCAACCGGCAGCTTGCTCATTATCCTTACCATGTCGGACAGATTATATATGCGGCCAAGCTGCTTAAGCATGGCAGCTGGCTGAGCCTGTCTGTTCCAAGGAACAGCTCCAGCAGCTATAATGCGGAGAAATTCTCCAATGAAAGAGTGGTTAGGAACTTTACGGTAGAAGAGCTGAAGAAGCTCGAGTAGCCCTAGTTTATTTTTATTAGCCGGAGCCCGCAGGGGCTTCGGTTTTTTGCGTTTCCAATCCAGTTTTAAAATATTTTAATCTTAAATCCACATTACAAAGCTTACATATTGCGAAAATACATGTATAATTATGGAAAAAGGGATAGATACTTGAAGTCCTCAACATCATCTGACTTACTAAGCTTGGTATCCTCAAGCGAGGCTAACCGATCTTCAGTAAGGAACATATGAATCTCTTATCATAATGTCAATTGTAAAGTCTGAGCGTGACTACTATAATGACAGAAAGGCTGTGCAGCCATGGATAACATTTACAGATTCGGACCCGATGGTTTCTTTGAGTTTCTGGATGAGGTTCCCTTGTGGTTCAAGATTTTTGGAGGTACACTGCTGTTTGTTGTTATAGGGACATTTGCGTATGCCATTATTAAAGGATTATTGGTATGGTCGGCTAATAATAGCAAGAATCTATTAACGAAACAAGCTGTGGTTGTGTCCAAGAGAATGGAAGTTTGGGGAGGAGCAGGGAATTCAACTCCATCAACGAATTATTATATTACGTTTGAACTTGAGAATGGAGCCCGGCTCGAATTCCAAATGGCCGCACGCGAATACGGTCTGCTGGTCGAGAAGGATGAAGGCGAGATTACCTATCAGGGTGCAAGATTCATGAACTTCAACCGCAGAATTAGAAAGGAATACAAACAATATGGCTAATAACTACAGGGTGCATCAGGCATCTATTGAGGATCTAGATGAACTTGCTAAATTGTTCGACGAGTACAGAGTTTTCTACGGACAAGCCTCAGATATTGAAGGAGCAAGAGGCTTCTTGTTCGACCGCTTTGAGCATCAGGAATCCATTATATTCTGTGTGCGGAATTCGGATACAAGGCAGATAATCGGGTTCACGCAGCTGTACCCCCTGTTCTCTTCAATCTCCATGAGAAGGCTGCTGCTTCTGAATGATCTGTATGTGGATGAAGCCTACCGGAAGCAGGGAATCGGTCAGCTGCTGCTGGATGTCGCTAAGGATTATGCGGGCAAGGTACGTGCCAAAGGATTGCAATTATCCACGGCGGTGACGAATAGCACTGCACAATCCCTATATGAGCGAAATGGTTACGTCAGAGATCATGAATTCTATCATTACTTCCTGGGCGTTCAACCGACATGAGAACGGATCTAATCTGTGGATGAGTGATTTCCTGCCTTGGTCTTGCTGGACCTTCCATGAGAGAAGGGGCATGAACTGGCGGTTGTATCATTATCCCTAAGAAAATACTGCTTCCACTCGTAATTGTCTTCTGCCCCATACAGCTTGAGGTCCGGATGAGGACCAATCGTATCATAAGCTTCAAGCCTTTCCCTGATCAGCGGTTTCAGCATTTGAACCTGCTTCGGCACTTTATTGAACTCGGTCAATACCCATCTGGGTGTAAGAGCGAGCATGAAGAAAGGAAAGTGCCGGCTTTGACGCCGGAAATGAGCAGGAGTTGCACAGTAGACGAAATAGGACTCCTCATGGAAGCAGAACTCCCATACATGGCTGGATGGATCTTCTGGTATATGCTGCGGCCATTCCCGCTTGTCCTCTTGTGCAGTCCTGCTCAGCAGATCCCAGAACAAGGATTCATATTGTTCCACGGCGAACTTATTCTTGAGGTCATTCGGAGTTTGGAAGAATAGAATCAGTGACGTATATTTACCGAACTGCCGGGAGTTGTCGGTATAGTCTCTAATGAGTTCGGCCACAATCCGTTCGGCATCGGCGCTGCGGGGATCTGTGACAAAGCCATATCTCAGGTGGCTGTGCGTGAACCCGATTGTCGCGGGAATGCAGGGGAATTTCTCTTCTCGGTTCGTCATCTTTGCGGCAAAAGCATGATAAGCAGCAATCTGCCAGTCTTCCTGAGGGACAGAGTGACCCTCCATCATCTGATTATCATAAAGAATCATCTGCAGCACTCCTTTATGACAGATTATGAGAATGAAGGGAAGCGGGTGACTGTCCCGCCTGAAGAACTTTGACTGGCATCCGGGTTGGGACATGCAGAGGTACATATTTTATTAGATGGCAGGATACTTCTACCGGCTGCTGCCTTCCATACAGTCAGAAAGAGAGGTCGGAACGATGACGTTTACCATAATGCTCATGGTGTTGCTTTTAACAGGGGCTGTTGTGGTTCCTTTATTGGTAATTGAGGTCAACAGAAGAAGAGAGATTACTTCGGAATTTGATCGATCATTCTTTAATTATACTTGGGTGTCACTGGGAATACAGGCACTGTTCCTGGTCCTGTTCCTAACAGATACGCTTCAGCTGCTTGAAATTTGGGGTCATGTGATTTGGCTGCTGGCCGTGTTAGCAGGTCTGTACATCTGCGTGTATGGAATTTGGAAAAGAACCAAGAACCGCAAGAACGTGATCCTGTTTCTGCTTACAGGCGGGATTAGTGTAATTCTTGGATTTTTGTATGTGTTAGGCTTATTTATAACTAGTATGTAATCAGGCATAATGCTATTGTAATTTGCAAAAAGGCCCTGAGCCGGACTCCGAATGATCGGGCCGGGCTCAGGGCTCTTTTTATACACTAGATTCGATTAATTATTTCCGTTCGAGCTGCTGAGGGTTAAAAGTCTCGATGACATTTTCGCGGCCGCCGATGACTTCTTTGTCCCAATTCAGCATGCCTCCTTCATAATTGTGAACCTTGTTAAAGCCTTGGTTCTGGAAGAACTTCGTAACCTGGAAGCTGCGTCCGCCGCTGCGGCATACAAAGACATACTCGCGGTCTTTATCGAAGTCGTTAATATAAGCGGCAATTTCCCCCATAGGTATCAGTGGAACGGAAGGAATATGCGCGTCCTCGTATTCTTCCAATTCCCTTACGTCAATGACCAGCACGTTTCGCTCCTTGTCGTGAAGAAGGTCGTACAGCTCATCGCGATCCACATGGGATACACCCTCAATTATTCTGCTCATTTCTCCAATCTCCACCTTTCCCTGTCTCAAAAAATATCCATACTCAGGTACCGCTCTCCTGTATCCGGAGCAATGCATAGTATTCTTTTCCCCTGACCAAGCTTCTTGGCCAACTGGATTGCAGTCCAGACCGTTGCCCCGGCAGATGGACCAACCAGGATACCCTCTTGGCTGGCAAGCAGGCGGGTGGTCTCAAGTGCATCCTCATCAGCAACTTGTACAATTTCATCATACACATTTGTATTCAAAATGGAAGGGACAAAGCCGGGGCTTGTTCCTACGAGCTTATGAGGGCCGGGTACCCCGCCTGAGAGAACAGGAGAGCCCTTGGGCTCTACCACATAGATCTGGATACCAGGGAGATGCTTACGCAGTACTTCGCCGGTTCCCGTGATCGTGCCTCCTGTTCCGGATGAAGCTACAAAGACATCAAGCTGGCCCTCCATCTGTTCGATAATCTCCAGGGCTGTAGTCCCTCGGTGAGCGTCCGGATTAGCCGGATTCTCGAACTGCTGAGGGATGAAGCTTCCCGGAATCTGTGTCTGCAGCTCCAATGCTTTGGCGATCGCTCCAGGCATCCGCTCGGCAGCTGGGGTCAGAACGACTTCTGCCCCGTAGGCTTTCAGAATGTTAATCCGTTCCGCAGTCATATTATCAGGCATGACCAGAATCGCACGGTATCCCTTTGCAGCCGCGTTCATGGCCAGCCCGATTCCGGTATTTCCGCTAGTCGGTTCAATCAGGGTTGAACCCGGTTTAAGTAAGCCTTCCTGCTCAGCCCTATTAATCATATGATAAGCTGCCCGGTCTTTCACGCTGCGGCTTGGATTGAAATATTCAAGCTTAACATATACCTCGGCATCATGAGTCCCAACTAGCCGGTTCAGTCTGACTGCGGGAGTATCTCCGATCAGCTCCGTAATGCTATTCACTACTTTCGGGGACAAGAGAAGACCGCCTTTCTCAACTGTGATTGGTATATTGTAACGATTAAAGCTGGAGCATTCAAGCTCCTCTGATTATAGTTCTTCCGACGTCCGTAGGGCTTTAGTCGTAGTTGTCAAGTTGTGGACAAGGTTATCCACAGTTTACCTGAATTATGTGTATAAAATGTTGAATCCCTTACCCAGTACCCATTTACATGAATCATGAAAAAGGGGACAATATTTTCACAAACTTCTGTGCGATTTGTGGATAATGTGGATAATAAAGTGGATAAGAACGTTTTCTCGGGATAAACTGGCTAAAAAAACGGCCTCGAAGGCCGTTTTAGTAAGGACTAATTTCTTAGTATTGTGGATAAGGCTGTGCATAATTATAGCTAATTGTAACCGATATGTTAAAAATTTTTTTGGACTCTTCCAAAGTCACGTGTCTAGTCCCCAGCAAGCAGCTCTTCCCATTCTGAATAAGCCTCGGATAACTGGGCCTTCAGGACGTCGATACGGGTCTGACGTTCCTGTACGGCGACATAGTCCTGATAGACTTCCGGCTCAGCAAGCTCCGCTTCAAGTCCCGAGATGTTATCCTCATGCTGAGCAATCAGCTGTTCCAGCTGTTCGATGCGGCGCAGCCGGCTGCGTTCCTCACGCTTCGCCTGCTTATCGGCCTCGTAAGATCTTGCACCGTTCTTGACCTCCAAGGCTTCCTCATCCACCTTCTTGGCTGTGGCCAGCTTGGCTGCGGCCTTCTCCTGCGCAAGCTCCTCAAGCTCCTGCTTCTTCTCCAGGTAATCGTCGTAGTTGCCCAAATAAGGCTCAGCTCCATTAGGATGAAGCTCAACAATACGCTCCGCCATCTTGTTCAGGAAGTAACGGTCATGCGATATGAAGAGAAGGGTTCCGTCATACTCCATTAAGGCAGCTTCCAACACTTCCTTGCTGTACAAATCCAGATGGTTCGTCGGCTCATCCAGAATGAGCATATTGGCTTTCAGAAGCATTAACTTGGCGAGAGCTACCCGGGCCTTCTCCCCTCCGCTTAATGCGGAAATTCGCTTCAGCACATCCTCGCCGCTGAACAGAAAGTTCCCAAGAACGCTGCGGATTCGGGCCTCCTCTATGTGAGGGAAGGCGCTCCAGAGTTCTTCAAGAACGGTATTCTTTGGATTAAGATGGGTCTGCTCCTGGTCATAATAACCCAGCTTGACCTTGGTTCCCCAGTTAATACGGCCTGAAGTCGGCCTCAGGTCACCGGTTAGCATTTTGAGGAGCGTGGATTTGCCGATCCCGTTAGGTCCAATGAGGGCAACCGTCTCTCCCCGGCGCAGATCAAAGCTTACGTTCTGGAACAGAGGCTTCTCTTTGTCAAAAGAATAAGCGAGCTGGTCCACCTGCAGCACTTCCTTGCCGGACATGATCTCAGCTTCGAAGGAGAAGTTCGCTTTCTTCAGATCCCCGAGAGGGCGGTCGAGCACCTCCATTCGGTCAAGGGCTTTGCGCCGGCTTTGTGCACGCTTGGTGGTTGAGGCACGGACGATATTTTTCTGAATGAAATCCTCAAGTCTTGCAATCTCGTCCTGCTGCTTCTCATACTGCTTCATCTGACTCTCGTACTCGGCAGCCTTGAGCTCAATATACCGGCTGTAGTTGCCTGTATATTTCTTAGATTGGTGACGCTCGATCTCCACAATAGCGGTGACTAGGCGGTCGAGGAAATAACGGTCATGGGAGACGATGAGCAATGCGCCTGAATAACTGCGGAGATAATCCTCCAGCCAGGTCAGCGTCTGAATATCCAGATGGTTCGTCGGCTCATCGAGCATAAGCAGATCAGGGGCCTGCAGCAGAATCCGGGCCAGGGCCAGGCGGGTCTTCTGGCCTCCGCTCAGGGTAGAGATCAGCGTATCCGGAGGGAAGGAGCCAAAGCCCATTCCGTGCAGAACACTGCGAATACGGGTCTCCATTTCATATCCGCCATGATCTTTGAACCAGTCGGATTTCCGGGCATAGCGCTCCAAGAGGTCTTCGAAAGCCTTCTCGTTCTCAGCGGATTCCGGATTTGCGATTTCAAGTTCCATGCGGCGCAGCTCAGCCTCGGTCTCAATTAAAGGATTGAAAACATACAGCATTTCCTCCCAGATTGTGCGCTTGGACTGCAGTCCGCTGTTCTGGGCAAGATAGCCGATGGTGGTCTCCTTGGCTTTGAAGATTTGTCCGCTGTCGTAAGACATTTCTCCGGCTAGAATCTGCAGAAGGGTAGACTTCCCGGCTCCGTTCACGCCCACTAGCCCAATGCGGTCGCGCTCCAGAATTTGCAGGCCGATGCCTTCTAATATATGGGTAGTACCGTACGATTTACGAATATCTGTAGCTTGAAGCAGCATAACTTGTATATCCTCCATATCTATAAGCAACCTTGCCTGTATACAGGCGCTGATATCCATAGTTTACATGAAACATCCCTCAATTGCACCGCTATGTAACAGGTGTCTATGTCTATGAAGGAGCTCCCCTTGTATCAAGTTTTCATTTTGACAGAACAGTGCTAAACTAAAGAGAGATATGTTGGGCGAAGGGTGATATAAATTGGGCATACCGGATGCCAAAAGAGAGCTGCGCAGCCAGATGACGAGCATACGAGCTGCGATCCCTGAAGCTTCAAGAGTGGAGCAGTCCGAGTCGGCAAGCCGCCTCGCGGAGGCAGATATCCTTGCCCCGCTTCGCGCCGCTAAGAGTGAGGGCCGGCTAACGGTGTTTGCCTACCTTTCTTTTCGGGACGAGCCTGCTACACTACCGCTTATTCGCAGCTGCTGGTCCCAGGGAGACCGCGTTCTGGTTCCGCGTATAACCGGACCAGAGACTTTCACGCTGCATGAGCTTCCAGGGGAAGAGGACGTGACTATCGGTCCCTGGGGGATTCCTGAACCGGCGGAACATCTGCCCGAGTGGATTTCTGAGCAGTATGCCGATATTGATCTTGTTATTGTCCCAGGGCTTGCTTATGATCCTGCCGGGGGACGAATTGGCTTTGGCGGCGGTTATTATGATCGTTTTATGGAACAACTGAAGAGACAATGCAGTGGTACAAGAATGCCTCTGTTAGCGGCCTTAGTGCTCCGCGAACAGTTGATTTCCAGCATTCCGATGGAGGAGCATGATTTTCGGCTGGATCTCCTTTTTACCGCTGCCGGTGTCGTTAATACTTTATAGGACAACGGGGAATCGCATTTCACGATAAAGGTTGGGAAGATCTTGACAGATTCAGCATCAGAACATAGTAAGATGACGCATTTCAATGAGCAGGGCCGGGCCAGGATGGTGGACATTTCGGGCAAAGAGATTACGGTTCGCACGGGAGTGGCTATAACGAAAGTGAGCATGCTTCCCTCTACACTGCTCGCAATTAAGGAAGGCCGAGTTGGGAAGGGTGATGTGCTGGCCGTGGCCCAGGTTGCCGGTATTCAGGCGGCCAAGCGGACATCGGATTGGATCCCGATGTGCCATCCGTTGCCGCTGACCGGTGTGAATATTATCTTCTCCGATAATGGAGAGGACGAGCTCTATATAGAAGCTTCGGTTAAGACCGAAGGCAAGACCGGGGTGGAGATGGAGGCTTTGACCTGCGCTTCTGCAGCTGCCCTGACGATCTATGATATGTGCAAGGCGCTGCAAAAGGATATGGTCATCGGACCTACCCTGCTGAAATCAAAGACAGGCGGCAAGAGCGGCGATTATAACCTCGGGGTATAGACAACTAAATGTTCCAATTCGGATAAGGAGGGTGACTTCATGGTATGGAAAACAGCGATCTTGACGGCTAGCGACAAGGGAGCCCGAGGCGAACGTGAAGATACGAGCGCCCAGGTTATCCGGGAACTGGTCGAGGAAGAACTGGGCGGAGAAATTGTGGAATACCGCATTGTTCCTGACGAACAGGATGAGATTATTGCAGCTTTAATCGAAATGACGGATTACTTTCAGGCCAATCTGGTCTTGACAACCGGCGGGACGGAGCTGGCAGCCCGGGATGTAACACCAGAAGCGACGCGCCGCATTATTGAACGGGAAGTTCCGGGTATGGCCGAAGCGATGCGGGCAAGCGCTATGCAGAAGAACCCGGCGGCGATGCTGTTCCGGGGAGTCGTGGGCATTCGGGGCCGTACATTAATTGTGAACCTGCCGGGAACTCCCAAGGGCGTGCATGAGAACCTCGCTGCTATCATGAGACAGCTGCCGGAGGCCCTGCTGATGGTTACAGGCCAGTTCCGGCTGTAGGACTAAATGCGCATTTCGGCTGTAACTGTAATTTTAGTTATGTTATGATTGGACAATAGCATGTGACAGAACGGAGGGAACAAGGATGAGCGGAGTTATCCTGATCGTGATCGCAGCCCTGCTGCTATTTGGACCGAATAAACTTCCTGATCTCGGACGGGCGGTGGGCCGTACGTTCCGTGAATTCAAAGAAGCCACCCGCGATATTGTGGAAGATGAGCCACCTGTGAAGAAGACGGAGCCGCTGCCGCCTAGGCCAGAGCAGCAGCCGCAGGCAGCTGAACGCCGTTTGCCAGAATAATCAGACTCCTTCCCGAAGGAAGGAGTTTTTTTGAGGGTAGCATAGATTTCGCTTCTATACGGGCACCGGAAGGTGCTTTATTTATGTCCGAAATATGATGATGTACAGGAGGGCGGCCTTTATGCCTGACGAACAGGATGGAATGTCGGTTGTCGATCATTTGTCTGAACTTCGCAAACGTTTGTTTGTTACACTGATCCTATTTGCTATCGTGCTTGTAGGCGGATTTTTCGTCGCTCATCCGGTATACGACTATTTGACCACCCACGGACCCAAGGGTCTTGAACTGAAGCTTAATGCATTCTCCTTCTGGGATGGGGTCAATGTATATATGAAGATTGCGCTGATCGTAGCGCTGGCTGTAACGCTGCCATTTATGATCTACCAGATCTGGGCCTTTGTCAGCCCGGGTCTGAAGCCAAAGGAACAGCGGGCCACCCTGAAATATATTCCATTTGTCTTTATCTGCTTCCTGGTTGGTGTGGCTTTCGGATACTTTGTTGTATTTCCGCTGGCTATGCAGTTCACGTCAAGTCTCAACAAACAGCTGGGTCTGGTCGAGACTTATGGGATAACGGACTATTTCAAGTTCATGATGAATATTATTCTGCCGATCTCGCTGCTGTTCGAGCTGCCGATTGTCGTGCTGTTCCTGACCCAGCTGCGTCTGCTTAATCCAAAACGTCTTAAGAAAATGCGCCGGGTAGCTTATTTTGCCTTGGTGGTCGTGTCCGTTATGATTACACCTCCAGACTTCTTCTCGGCGTTCCTGGTGCTGGTACCCATGATTCTTCTGTATGAATTCAGTGTGGTGCTGTCAGGAAGAATGCACAGCAAGCAGTTGGCTGCGGATGCGGAGCGAAGAGCGAAATACGAGAATTGAGCTGAATGTCCCTTTTCAAAGGCCGGGATTGGCCGAATGAAGAGGGGCCTTTTTTATATTTGCGATAGCTTAAAGAATGAGGAATATTTAGGCTGATCTTCGGATAGGATGTAAGGGGCGTGTCCAAGAAAAAAATGGTGACAGGGACTTGAAATCTGACGCCACACCTAGTATCATAAAGTTGGTTGTTAGCACTACACGATGTTGAGTGCTAACATTAACATTCAAAGTGTATCCAATTAACACAACATAACTAATTAAGGAGGCTATTTTTCATGATCAGACCTTTAGGTGAACGCGTATTGGTAGAACCGATCGAACAAAACGAAACAACTTCATTCGGGATCGTACTTCCCGACTCTGCCAAGGAGAAGCCGCAAGAAGGCAAAGTAATTGCTGTCGGCAGCGGTTCCGTCAACAAGGACGGTGTTCGTGTAGCTCTTGAAGTGAAAGAGGGCGACGTAGTCTTGTTCTCCAAATATGCCGGAACAGAAATTAAGTATGAAGGTAAAGAATACTTGATTATGAAAGAAAGCGACATTCACGCAGTCATTGGCTAAGGATTGCGAGGTCCCGAACTTCAATATAAAGCGTAAGTGAAGATCATTGATTACTAAATTTATCAGGGAGGTTTTTGAATAATGGCAAAGGACATTAAATTCAGTGAAGATGCTCGCCGCGCGATGATGCGCGGGGTTGATGCTTTGGCAAATGCGGTAAAAGTAACACTTGGACCAAAAGGACGCAACGTAGTGCTTGAGAAGAAATTCGGAAGCCCGCTTATCACCAATGACGGTGTGACCATCGCCAAAGAAATTGAGCTCGAAGACGCATTCGAGAACATGGGTGCCCAGCTTGTTAAAGAAGTAGCAACCAAGACTAACGATGTAGCTGGTGACGGTACAACTACAGCAACCGTCCTTGCTCAAGCCCTCATTCGTGAAGGTCTGAAGAACGTAACTGCAGGTGCAAGCCCAATCGGTCTTCGCAAAGGGATTGACAAAGCGGTTCGCGCAGCAGTAGAAGAACTGCAAAAGATCTCCAAAACCATCGAAGGCAAGCAATCCATCGCACAAGTGGCTGCGATCTCTGCTGCTGACGAAGAAGTAGGCGAACTGATCGCTGAAGCTATGGAGAAAGTCGGCAAAGACGGCGTTATTACTGTTGAGGAATCCCGTGGATTCGCAACTGAGCTTGAAGTGGTTGAAGGTATGCAGTTCGACCGCGGATATATCTCTCCTTATATGATCACAGACACAGACAAGATGGAAGCTGTTCTGGATAACCCATACATCTTGATCACAGACAAGAAGATCAGCAGCACGCAAGAGATCCTGCCTGTGCTAGAGAAGATCGTTCAACAAGCTCGTCCGCTTGTGATCATTGCTGAAGATATCGAAGGCGAAGCTCAAGCTATGCTGATCGTGAACAAACTTCGTGGTACATTCAATGCCGTAGCTGTCAAAGCTCCTGGCTTTGGTGACCGCCGTGAAGCTATGCTGCAGGATATCGCTGCTCTGACTGGTGGTCAAGTGATCACGGAGAAGCTCGGTCTTGACCTGAAAAGCACAAGCATCGAACAACTGGGTAACGCTCGTCAAGTGCGCGTAACCAAAGAAGCAACTACTATCGTTGACGGAAGCGGCGACAAGAACGATATCTCAGCTCGCGTTAGCCAAATCCGTTCCCAATTGGAAGAGACTACTTCCGAGTTCGACAAAGAAAAACTGCAAGAGCGTCTGGCTAAATTGGCTGGTGGCGTAGCGGTTATCAAAGTTGGTGCAGCTACTGAAACTGAGCTGAAAGAACGCAAACTGCGCATCGAAGATGCTCTGAACGCAACTCGCGCTGCGGTTGAAGAAGGTATCGTATCCGGTGGGGGTACAGCGCTTGTGAACGTATATCACGCTGTTGCTGCAGTTAATGTAACTGGCGACGAGAAAACAGGTGTGAACATCGTGCTTCGCGCTCTGGAAGAGCCGATCCGTACCATCGCAGCTAACGCTGGTGAAGAAGGATCTGTCATCGTTGAGCGTCTGAAAAAAGAACAAATCGGCGTAGGTTACAACGCAGCTAACGGCGAATGGGTGAACATGTTCGAAGCAGGTATCGTTGACCCTGCTAAGGTTACTCGCTCCGCACTGCAGCACGCTGCATCCGTTGCAGGCCTGTTCCTGACAACTGAAGCGGTTATCGCTGACAAGCCAGAACCAGAAAAACCAGCTATGCCTGACATGGGCGGTATGGGCGGAATGATGTAATAAAGACAAAACCCTTGAATATCAAGGGTTTTTTCTTTTTTAGAGAACACAAATAAAGACCATCCCGATGAAGAGGAATGGTCTGATATATTGGGATTGGAACGAAGCAAAGAAGTAACCTGCTCTAGGGTTGGCGCCTGGACAGGTTAGGTTCTGTGCTGGCGTTCAAGTAAAGAAAAGGATGAACCCGCAAGCTCTAGACGCTTGCAGATTCATCCTTTTGCATATGGAAATGATTACTTTAGATGTCTCCCCCTGGAATAACAGGTCCCTGGTTAGATCCACCAGGTATAGCAGGAATCGTGATCGAGATAGGCTCGGCCGAATGTACACCACTTGGTCCCGAGATAATAGAATCTGAAAGTGAGATCGTAACTCCGCCAGCTGGAATATTGGCATTAGTGCCTAATATGATTTGAAAATCACTAGCATATGAGCCGTTGCCAATATAGAATCCATCTGTTGTAGCCATTAGAATTGCGTCTTGTCCAAAAGTATAGACAGGATTGACGGCCTGAAGCGCACTCTCAAGCTCTTCCAAGTTGAACACATTGGTAGTGTCCAGTCCATTCTTGTCGTAGTCTTCTGCTATAGTATACTTTTTGATAGGATTATTGAAATTAATCCAGATGGAATCGTTGCTATCATACCTTGCAGGGTCAGAACCGTCTTGCTGTTGTGTAACAGGCTCATCATCAGACAGAGTAGGTTCAACTGTGTCTATTGTAAAATAGGACAGGGTCGTGTGCCCTCCCTTATCTGTAACAGCGAGTTCATATGAACCATTCTCAGTTATACTGTCTCCTAGCTTATATCCTGTTACTTCCAGACTATAGGTATGATTATAATAATTGAGGCCTGTATCAGTTTTCGATAATTTGACATTTATAATATCGCTATCCGTTGAACTAGGCGTAACCGATTGGTTCAGGTAAGGCTGAGTATCACTGTTATTGTTATTAGGTAGACCGTTGATTGTTGGAGCAGGGTCTGTTACGTCAGTATTAGTTACACTTCCCACAGGTGAACCAACTTCTCCTCTGGTATCAACTGGAGTAACTTCAAAAATAATTTTGTGTCCGCTGTCAGCTGCAGTGAGTGTGTAGGTTGTAGCATTAGCATCTAATATTTCAGTTTTATTACTAACCTCATCATTATCCACCCGGTACCATTTATAAGTTGTAGCCCCTTCAGAATCGCCAAGATCCTCGTCGCTAAACGTGTATGAACCTGTCAGCGTCTTGCCTGCTTCGTTAACTCCTGAGATTGTTACATCATTGACAGTGGGAGCATGATTCACACTTATTACTGGAGCCGCTGGAACTGCAGGAATTGTGATCGTAAAAGACTCTGCTGGGCTTAAGCCGGACGGGCCTACAATTTTGGCTGGATCCAGAGCAATAGTTAGGCCGCCAGCTGGAATATTAGCGCCTTCGCCTAGTACCAGCCTGAATATATTGCCATAAGGCACATTGTTAATGCTGCCCATAGAGTTTTGAGTGTACAGGGAAGCTCCGGAACCTAAAGTATAATTTTCAGATTTCTTCTTAAGGGCATTCTCAATCGCCTGAACGGACAAACCAGGTAGTGCCCCAGGCAAAGTATCCGAGCCTGCCGAATTGTTCATATCCGTGGTATCGAACTTTTGAATCGAACGATTGAAAGCGATCATAATGTAATCACCTGCATCATAGGCGTATCCATCCCCCACACTATTCTGGGACTGGTAATTAACGCCTTGAATACTAGGGGTTGTTTTGTCAATAGTGAACCAGGTCTCCACTACTTGGCCCGAATTATCCGTAACCTTCAGATGATAAGAAGCTTCATCGCTGATTGCGGCGCCTAAGGTAGTATAGCCTTCAACAAGCTGCTCAGATGAACCTCTCCCGAACATCCCATAGGATGCCTGCCAAAGCTCGACTTTCTTAATGTCGGAACGCTCGGAGGTTGGTGTTACCCCATGGCTGTAAAAGGTTTCATTAGTCGAGGCTGCAATCACTACACCTTCCAGCAGTGGAGCAAGATCCGGCTGTTCTGGAGCCGGTACAGGACTCTCATCAACAGGTGGATTTGTCGGTGTCGGCGGCGTCTCCACGACAGGTGGAGTTGGTGTAGGCGTCGGTATTGGTGTAGGGTCTGGTGTCGG
Organism: Paenibacillus zeisoli; assembly: GCF_003994465.1. Classification (GTDB taxonomy): domain Bacteria; phylum Bacillota; class Bacilli; order Paenibacillales; family Paenibacillaceae; genus Fontibacillus; species Fontibacillus zeisoli. The sequence continues at coordinate 239,427 of NZ_RZNX01000004.1, forward strand.
CGTAACAATAGGAGGCGTGACTACCGGGGGCGTCACTACAGGATCAGCAGGCTTGTTCTGTTCCTGTTCATTTTTCTTCTGCTCCTCTACCACCACCTTCTCCTTCAAAAACTTGGAAGCCACAAGCGCTAAATCCTGCCTGCTCGCACTATTGGATGGACTGAAGGTTCCATCTGTGTTGCCAGTCATCAGCCCATACTCAACAGCCGCGGCAACAGCATCTTTCGCCCAGGTCGCAATAGATGAAGCATCTGAGAATTTGAGGTCTTTGGCTTTCCCTGAAGCGTCAACACCCAGTGCGTTAACAAATATGACGGCCATCTGCTCGCGGGTCAGGTTTTGGCCTGTTCCAAACTGTCCGCCGCCGGTACCTTTAACAAGGCCAGCTTTTGCAGCTGCTTCTACGGCAGCATAAGCATAATGGTCTTTGGGAATGTCCTTGAAAGTGGCTGTAGCTGGCGGATTGCTAAGATCAAGATTAAGCGATCTAGCCAGTACAATGGCAAAATCCTGCCTGCTAATATTACTTGTGGGGTTGAATTTTCCGTTGCCCGTTCCATTCATAATGCCTTTCTCGACCAGTTCAAGAATGGCCTGCTTGGCATAGTTATTTGGAATGTCGGACAAGGTTGTGGCAGCTGAAGCATGCGGAGTCAATGCTCCAAGAAGTACTGCGGTGGAAAGTACGGATAAGGATTTGTTTCTTAAGTTACGCTTCTTCATGGGTGTGCCCCTTTGCTGAATGTACTCTCTAGTTGATTGATAATAGCCTCTTGCTACCGAAGCGTTCCAAGGAACCGTATAATCACTAATGAATCAATATATATATCGGAAGAAAGCTGCAATTGTTTATAAAAAAATTTTACAATTAACGCCTAAAACCCACTGCATTTGGCGTATAATAAACTGGCTAACTTGATTCAGGATCAGCTAAATAAATACCAATTGACCAAGCAAAGGGAAATCTATTAATATCTATATTATTGTTTATTCATTTAGTATTTAAGGGAGGTGTGGTAGAATGGTAACATTAAAGGAAAAAAATACCCAGATTGCCAGCTTCACCGGGAAACTGTTAAGAAATCGTTTTGGCAAAGGACCCGAATCCGTTAACGTATCTCTCGGAGAACGCGGAATCGCCATACATATTCGGAATTTCATTAGTCCAGTGGAGCAATTCTTACTGGATAAGGAAGAAGAGCAGTCCCTTAGGTACACTAGGGAGCTTCTGATGAAGTCGCTGCTTCCCGAGCTGTCTGCCTATCTGAAGGCTGAGCTTGCGATTGAGACACAGGAAATGTATTACGACTGGGGACTTCATAACGCTTCCGGGATGATTGTCGGATTATTCGAACTCTACAGTGAGAAATCCGAACCGTACCAGGGACAGAAGAGTGTTCATGACAGTGTCATCAAGGTAAGCGGCTTAGTTCAAAAGGAGCCTGTGAATATTGACTCCTGGTGGTTAAACTCCAAGACTTTAATTGTAATCAGGGAAGGTATACTTATTATCCTCGAGAAGGAACTTCTTGATATGGGGTATGAGAATATACTTAAATCGACCAAGCGCAAGATGGAGAAGAGGTTCTTGGATCAGGAGACAGATTTTACAAAGGTACTTAACAAGACACTATCCGATATTTATGTGGATTGGGATTTCACACGGGATCGAAGTGTAATTGCCTACACTTTTCAATAATTACATAAGGGTTGTAATGGGTCAGACATGAGAATGAGCTGAACATAAGCCAAAGAAGGAGTGAGTGAACTCTTTTTTTGGCTTTTTTTGTTGAGTCCAGAAGTTAATCGCTTACGGTCTTACGGTCTATTCTCCCTTCGTTCAGCACGTAGGCTTCAACAATAAGGAGTGAAGAAGATAATGAGTTCACCCAATTATACGATTCTGTATGTAGAGGATAATGAGCTGAATATGGCGTTGATGGATCATATCTTTAAAAAGATCCCGCATATCAATCTTATCGGTGCTGCAAACGCAGAGGAAGGCATAGAGATCGCTATAAATGGGCAGCCGGATATCATCTTTATGGACATTCAATTGCCCGGCATGAACGGCTACGAGGCTCTTAAGGAGCTTCGAATCAGGGAAGAGACTCGGCACATTCCCGTATTGGCAGTCAGTTCATTTGCACAGAAGTCTGATATTGAGAAAGGATTACAGGCGGGTTTTGCCGATTACATCACCAAGCCTTTCCAGGTGAAGGCTTTCAAAAGTTTGATTGAGCAGTGGATTAAGCTTTAAGGAACGTTTGCAAAGAGGAAATCATCTATTTATATGTACAAAAAAGCCCCCGTCCAGGCAGGACAGGGGTTATTTTATCTAGAAACACTTTCCATTCTATTTGTTCAAGTCCTCAATAGAAGATACATCTACATAGGCAGGTACCACAAGGCCCGTACGGACACCTGTCATATTCGGCCCTAAATCCTCTACCTGGTTCTTGTACTTACTCCAGTAGTCCGCATGAGTCAATGGAAGCCAGGCTGAAGCTGTGGCATCTACATCGCCGCTCGCGACCCCGGTCCACATCGGTCCAGCTTCGACTTGGAGAGAAGTGACATCATAGCCGAGTTCCTCATGAAGAACATACTGAAGGAGGTTGGTGCTGGCAATCTCAGAATCCCATGCCACATAGCTGAGCGTGAGCTTCTGGCCATTCACCTTGGCAAGTCCCTTGGTCCATTCCTGTACACGGTCCCTGTGCTTCGTGGCCCAGTCCTTGGCTGCTTCCTCAGGGCTTTGGCCTCCTTGAATGGCAACCATAATTTCGCCCATCTCCTCAGGCGTCCATTTGAATCGGTCCAGAAATGCATAGGCAGTTGGCTGTTCTTGCCCCAGTCCCTTGCGGGCTATGGTGTGAATTTCCTCTGATTCACCATAGGTCTTCTTGGGATCATCCAGGTACTTAAGATCATACTTGGTGAACATCCAGTGCGGTGTCCATCCTGTAATGATTATAGGCTCTTTGCTCTTGATGGCTTTATCCAGCATGGCCGTCATCGCGGTACTAGAGCCCTCAATCAGCTTCCAGCTGTCCAGCTTATAGTCCTGCATGGCCTTGGCAGTTGATTTCATAATCCCTGAACCCGGATCAATCCCGATGATCTGGTTATGGAACTTGCTTGCGACGATGCCTCCCTGGTTAGCATCAGCGGACGTTCCTGATGGCAGAAGCAGATACTGGGCAATGCCCCCTATAATGAGGGTGGCGAGCAGGGCTGAAGCGAATATCAGGCGACGGCGTGGCTGATTCTGCAGCACGGCTTTGCGGCGGCCTGTCTTGAACAGGTTCTGTGAGAATCGGTCAAGCACAATGGCCAGAACAACCACGGCAAGTCCAGCTTCAAAACCTTGACCGATCTTGAGCTGGGCAACAGCCCGGTAGACCTCGGCTCCGATTCCCTGCGCCCCGATCATGGACGCAATGACGACCATGGACAGCGACAGCATAATCGTCTGATTAATCCCGGCCATCATCGTAGGCATGGCCAGCGGAAGATCCACCTTGAACAGCTTCTGCCAAGTGGTGGAGCCGAAGGCTTCGGCTGCTTCGGACAACTCGGCGGATACCTGCTTGATCCCCAGGTAAGTCATTCGAATCGTTGGCGGTATCGCGAAGATCACCGAGGCAATAACGCCCGGTACTACACCCAGACTGAAGAAAGTGACGGCCGGCAGCAAATACACAAAGGCAGGCATGGTCTGCATAAAGTCAAGAATTGGCGAGATGATGCGATGAGCCGTCCTGCTGTAAGCACTCCAGATTCCCAGTGGAATACCGAGAATGATGGAGATGAGACCTGAGGTGATGACCAGGCCCAGCGTATTCATCGTCTGTGTCCAGTATCCCAAATTCTCAATCAGTAGAAAGCCAATAACCGTAAATAAGGTTAAAGGAAGCCGACCGATGGCAAAAGCGAGAATTCCTAATATAGCAATGAAGAGCAGGGGATGCGGCAGCAAGAATAGGCCAGAAAAGAAGCCTACGACATGCTCTATAATTGCAGCTATGGCATCAAACAACCCCCCAAGATGAGAGCCCATCCAGCCCACAAGAGCCTCGATCCAATCCGCTAGTGGCAATTTCGGTAACATTACGCTTCACCTCCAAGGACTTTGGTATCCCCAGCAAGTGCGCCGAGTACCGCACCGCGTACGATCACGCCAAGCAGGCGGTGATTCTCGTCCACGACGGCGAGTGGGACCTTCGCGGAGCTGGTCACCTCGAACAAGTCTCCTAGGAGTGTATCCGGGCTAACCTCAGGACCATCTTTAATCAGAATTTCGGAGAGCCCCATCCCGGATTTAAGCGCTGTAGAAGCATCCTCGGCGGTAATTACACCGAGTAGCCGCTTTCCGCGGTCAATGACGAAGAGATTGGAGATCCCGCGCTCACGCATCAGCTGCAGGGCAACCCGCGGACCTCTGTCCAGCGTCACGGTCTCCGGACGTATCATGACATGCGAAGCGGTAAGTACTTTCGACAAATCTACATCTTCAATGAAACGCTCAACATAGCGGTTCGCCGGTTGTGTTAGCATTTCTTCCGGCGTGCCCAGCTGTACAAGCGCGCCATCTTTCATCAGCGCAATCCGGTCTCCAATACGTAGAGCTTCATCCAGGTCATGAGTAATGAAGACAATGGTCTTCTTCATCCGTTCCTGAAGCTCAAGCAGCTCATCCTGCATATCTCTTCGGATCAGCGGATCGAGTGCGCTGAATGCCTCATCCATCAGCAGGACTTCTGGATCGTTCGCCAGGGCGCGTGCAAGACCGACCCTCTGCTGCATGCCGCCGCTAAGCTCATCAGGCATCTTGGGACCCCAGCCTTTCAGGCCAACAAGCTCCAAGGCATTTTCCGCCTTGGCTCTGCGCTCATCCTTGCTGATCTGCTGGATTTCCATTCCGTATTCTACATTCTCAAGCACCGTACGGTGAGGAAATAAAGCGAATTTCTGAAATACCATGCTGATATTTTTACGTCTGACTTCACGAAGCTGCGCCTTATTCATCTTTCGCAGATCCTTGCCGTGAATCAGAATTTCCCCGGATGATGGCTCAATCAGACGATTCAGCATTCGAACAAGTGTAGATTTGCCGCTGCCTGAAAGTCCCATAATCACGAATATCTCACCTTGGCGGATATCGAGACTTACGCGGTTAACCCCGACTGTAATTTGTTTCTCGCGGGCCAGTTGTTCTTTGGTATGCCCTTTCTCTAACAGCTGAATGCCCTGAGCCACGTTAGGCCCAAACAGTTTGCTGACATTCCGCACTTCAAGAATTGTTTTCTCCAAAAAAAGCTCACCCCTTTTATATCTGTAGGTCTTAGTCTATCAAAAAAAATTCCATTTAATCAATTCTTATATCTGTACATACAGTACGTACAGAAAATACTGTACATAGTTTATGCGAATAATGCTCACTCTACCTCCTAAATGCTATCTAAGTCGTTTCTTTACATTTAGGCACTCTTTTTCTAAGATAAGATACATAAGTGTTCAATGAGGTTAAATAGGAGGCTGCAAGCATGAGCTTGGAACAGCTTAATGAGCAGGAGCAAGCGGCTCTTCAGAAGGTCCGCAAGCGAGTAATTGAAGCTATAGGAAGAAATATGGATTTATATGGAGTGACCCTATCTACCGGGCATCTGTACGGTTTGCTGTTCTTTGCAGACAAGCCGATGACGCTGGATGAAATGGGACAGGAAATGAAGATGAGTAAGACCAGTATGAGCACGGGAGTACGTACGCTGCTGGATCTTAAGATGGTTAATAAAGTATGGGAAAAAGGTTCCCGCAAGGACCTGTATGAAGTGGAGTACGACTGGTATCAGACTTTCAATGACTTCTTCGCCATCAAATGGCGTAAAGCTGTGGAGACCAATCTGAATGTACTAAGACGTTCTATACTGGAACTGGATAAGTGGATTGCCGAGACAGAGGTTGAAGCAGTGAAGAGGGTTCTGATCGAGGATCAAAGGAAGATGAGAGAAGCTGTGGAATACTACCTGTGGCTTGACCGGTTAATTGACACGCTGGAGAGCGGGGAGATTTATAATCTGGTTCCGAGGCAGGTTGAACCGAAAGCGTAAGCGGATAACCGCTTACGCTTTTTTTGAATGGCACAATTCATGCACTTATCCTATACCCAGCACGTCGGAAGCCAGACACAGAAGCATAAGAACGGCCAATATGGCACCAGAGTAGCGGGCAAGGAGTTTCGTGCTCCCCGTTGTACCAGAGACAGCGAATCGTAAATACATGAAGCTTCCTGCAGCTATTAGAAGCAGCTCAGCTATCATGGATAGGGTACTACTGCGCCACAGACCGAATCCAAGCAGGGGAAGATGGCAGAGATTGCCAGGCAGAATCGGAAGATCAGAGTGGTGCACGAGCAGATCAAGAATCCAGTGGCTGAATACTACGGCGCCCACGGTATAGCCTCCCCGCTTCCCCCAGAGCTTTCTCGCCAGGAAGCCAGTCAAGACAGCAAGCACAAGAACACTGAGCAGGGAGTGAGAGTAATCCGCGTGAATCACCTGATTCCCATAGCCAACCCCTGTCTTGACTACAGTCTCGATATTGCTCACATACAAAGGGACAAAGATGACGTCAATCAGTTGGGTGGACAGCATGAGAGCCCAGAGTGGAACCTCGGGTACCTTAGCCTTCACAGCTGCTGCAAGACCAAAGTGGCCGGCTAACATAGCTTCTCCCCCTTCTTCTTAAGTCTGCCAAGACGGGAATCAAGATAACCACAAAGGCACGTGAACAAGAGCAGAAACAGAATGAAACTCATGGCAGGATCTCCTTTCGAACCTAAACTAATAACATTAGTTTTATTATAACTAATACCATTAGTTTTTCAATAGCCTATTCCATATTTCTGCAAATAAAAAGCAGGTCTTCGGTCTGATCCACCGAAGCCTGCTTCCGTTCACTTGTCTGTGTAATCACCCAAACCGGCCGGATATATACTCCTGCGTATTCGGCTTGGATGGATTGGTGAAGATGATGCTTGTCTCGTTATATTCCATTAGACTGCCAAGGTAGAAATAAGCGGTGAAATCCGAGACCCGTGCAGCCTGCTGCATATTATGGGTCACGATAACGATGGTCAGCGACTTCTTCAGCTCGCCGATGAGTTCTTCAATCTTGGATGTTGAGATGGGATCCAGGGCGGATGCAGGTTCATCCAGAAGCAGAATATCCGGATTAACCGAGAGTGCCCGGGCGATACATAACCGCTGCTGTTGACCTCCCGAAAGGGACAGGGCAGAAGTATGCAGGCGGTCCTTGACCTCATCCCAGAGGGCAGCTTTGCGAAGACTATCTTCTACGATCTGATCAAGCTGCTTGCGGTTCTTGATTCCATGGTATTTGGGACCAAAGGCAATGTTCTCATAAATAGACTTATAAAAAGGATTAGGCCGCTGCCATACCATTCCGATCTTTTGACGCAGCACGGTGACATCGGTCTCGGACGAATTAATGTCCTTATCTCCGATCCAGATGTTCCCGGTCTGACGGGAACCCGGAATTTCATCATTCATCCGGTTGAGTGAACGGAGGAACGTGGATTTGCCGCAGCCGGAAGGGCCGATCAAAGCCGTTACACTCTGCTCGGCAAAGGTCATGTCAATACCTTTTACCGCCTCATGTTCTCCATAATAGACTTTAAGATTTTCAGTACGTAAGGTGTCCGTCATGAGCCGTTCTCCTCTTCCTTATCATTTATCATTTGATCGATGTGAATTTCCGGTACAGTGCTCTGCCAAGCCAGCGGGCCAGCAGGTTGAAGATCAGAACCAGAATAACCAGGACGGCGGATGCGCCTGCGGCAATCTGTGCGGCATCAGGTGCAAGTCCTTCGCTGTTGACCTTCCAGATGTGCACAGCCAGCGTCTCAGCCGGCCGGAACGGGTTCAGCGGCGAATTATGATGCAGCGGGTTCCAGTCGCTGAAGTTAATATGCGGCGTAGTCATTCCTGCCGTGAAGAGCAGGGCAGCAGCTTCACCGAAGACCCGGCCAGCCGCCAGAATGGTGCCCGTTACGATGATCGGCAGCGCCACCGGGAACAGGATGGAGGTGATGATTTTCCATTTAGACAAACCCATGGCAAGTCCAGCTTCCTTCTGTTCCTTCGGTACGCTGCGGAAGGCCTGCTCGGTTACACGCACCATCAAAGGCATGTTAAAGATCGTAAGTACAATGGCTCCCGAGAACAGCGAGAATCCGAAGTCGAACTGCTGAACGACAACCAGGAGACCGAACAGACCCACCACGATGGAGGGGAAGGAGGACAGCACCTCAACAATAAGGCGGATGGCGTCTGTCAGCTTGTTCGGCTTCGCATATTCAGCCATATAGATGCCTGCCCCAAGGCCGAGTGGAATGGTAATGATCATGGTAAGGATTAGCAGATATAAGGAATTAAAGAGCTGAGGCCCAATTCCGCCTCCTTCGCGGATCGTCTGAGGCTCTGAAGTCAAGAAGTCCCAGCTGATATGACTGAGCCCTCTAAATAGAATAAAGCCCAGCATGCCCAAGAGCACGGCTACAATCAACAGGGCGAAAAATACAATTATACCGGTTGCAAGCTTATCGGCGGCTTTCGGTTTCAAAGTTTATGTCTCCTTTCGAGAAGCCTTACGACAAAGACAAAGACGAAGGTCATCAGCATCAAGATCATAGCCATACTCCAAAGTGCATTGTTCTGCACAGATCCCATAACGGTATTACTCATATTCAGCGTAATTACACTGGTGAGGGTAGAAGCCGATTCGAACAACGAGGTCGGGATATGCGGTGCGTTCCCGATCACCATCTGTACCGCAAGAGCTTCACCAAAGGCGCGGGCCATACCCAGAACTACCCCGGTCAGAATAGAAGGAAGAACCGTAGGGATAATGACACCGTAAATGGTCTGCCAGCGGGTTGCCCCAAGCCCGTATGAAGCTTCCTTGAGATTGCGGGGCAGGGCCCCAAGCGCATCAGTAGCAATACTGGTGATGGTAGGTAGAATCATAATCGAAAGGACGATGGCTCCGGCAGCCACACCGATCCCTTGACCCGGGAAGGTATCGCGCATGAAAGGGACCAGGATACTCAGTCCGATAAATCCATATACGACAGATGGAATTCCTGCAAGCAGCTCGATGACTGGCTGAAGCAGCTTTTTGCCCCAGGAAGGAACGATTTCAGTCATGAACAGGGCTGCACATACACTCAGCGGGCTTGCGATTACCGCAGCCAGGAGAGAGGTCAGGAAAGATCCATAAATGAACGGCAGCGCGCCGAATTTGTTATCATCCGGGCTCCAGGTGGATCCGAACAAGAAGTCGGATAGACTTACGTTATTGATGGCAAAGGTGGAAATACCCTTGGTAGCTACGAAATAAACAATGGATATGATGATAACAATGAGGAAGAGCACACATATGGTTGTATATCCCCGCCCAATCCATTCCTCAGTACGATGCTTGCGCAGCAGAAGGGGGGTATCCTGGTTAGATTTCATGAGGTCCTTCTTTCCTTTCTAAATTGAAAATAGAGGCAGAAGGTTACTCTTCCGCCTCTTGGTATAAATTCGTGACCAGCCGAGTTACTAGAACTTACTTCGTTACGTTACCTGTTTCATCACGCTTTACTTGCATTTTATTTGCAGGGATGTAACCAAGCTCAACCACGTCGCCGTTTTGAACTTCGTCAGTCATGAAGTAATCCAGGAATGCCTTCGTAGTAGCATCCGGCTCACCTTTAGTGTACATGTGCTCGTAAGCCCATACCGGATATTTACCAGAAATCACGTTGTCAACCGTTGCATCTACACCTTCATATTGAACAGCTTTCACTTTGTCATCCAGGTAAGAGAGAGCAAGATAGCCAATGGCACCTGGAGTTTCTGTAACCAGCTTCTTAACTGTACCTGATGAATCTTCTTGGATTGAGCCCTTCAAGTCTTCGGTCTTGGTTCCCAGAGCGAATTTCTCGAATGTAGCACGAGTACCGGAGCTGCTAGGTCTGTTCACGATCACGATCGCTTGGTCTTTACCTTGAACATCTTTCCAGTTCGTGATTTTGCCTGTGAAAATATCAACCAGCTGCTGTTTGGTAAGGTTGGTCACACCAACTTCAGGGTTAACAACGGCAGCAATCGCGACTACAGCGACTTGATGGTCAATCAATTCTTTCGCTGCGGCAGCGTCTTTCATTTTCTCGGAAGCGAAAACGTCAGAGTTACCGATTTGAACTTGTCCGCCTGATACTTGAGTAAGTCCTGTACCACTGCCTCCGCCTTGAACCTGTACGGATACACCGGAGTTTTTATCCATGAACTTCTTGCCTACTTGTTCAACGAGTGGTTGAAGTGCTGTAGAACCGGAAGCAAGAATGGATCCGCTAAGAGTTGTAGTTTCAGCTGAATCAGCATTTTTGTCAGTTGTAGTTGTTCCAGACGTATTGTCCTTGTTGCCACATGCTGCAAGTGATACTGCAAAAGCAAGCGTAAGAGTCAAAAGGAGCAGCTTCTTTAATTTCATTGTTCGTAATCTCCCCTAAATGTTTTTTTTATTTGGTCGAATTTTGTTCTCGACTCTTAAAAGTATAGGGCCCATTCATCATTCTAAATTCGTTACTTTGTAAATGGAGTGATAAAAAGTAGAAGAAAAAGCTGATGTAAGCATAGATTTTATCTAATTATCTGGCTAAGATAGAGGAAGGAGGCGGTCATTGTATGAACATTGTAAAGCTGAAAATTGTCGTTTTAATAGATAAATACAAGAAAATTTCCGATGTGGCCGGGGTGCTGGGTCTCAAACAGCCAACAGTCACCTTTCATATGAAAAGCCTCGAGGAGGAGCTGGGAACGGCGATCTTTGACACCCGCCGCGGCCGGGTAATCCTGACGGAGGCAGGTAAAGCGTTGCTGTATTATGCACAAAGAATTACATCCTTAACCGACGAAGCGATTAATATCGTGGCGGATTTCGATACCCTGGAACGCGGAACACTGCGAATTGGTGCAGGGCTTATGCCAGGTAATTATTATCTTCCGACTGTAGCAGGGCGATTCATGCGTCAATTTCCCGGGATTCATCTGGATATCAAGATCAGGGCCGATGAGGATATTGTAAGGATGCTTCAGCAGGCAGATATTGATCTGGCGGTCATGCATACGAATCAACCTTTTAACGAGGATAATTTGGAGTGTGAAGTGCTGGAAGAGGATGAGATCGTACTTATTTATCCGGCTGAACATTCTTTTGCGGCACTGAAAAAGATTGACGTGAACCAGATTGCCCAGGAGCGCTTCATCCAGCATGCGGCCGGGTCGTTCATTCGCGGTTTCTCAGAGCGCTGGGCAGCAGCGAATCAAGTGAATCTGTGGAACTCCGCTGGGATGGACTCGCCGGAAGCGGTGAAGCTGGCCGTGCAGTCCCGGGCGGGGATTTCTTTTTATACGAAAAGAGGGTTACTGCTTATGGACGATCCTTCTTCTGCCGGAGTTCGAACTGCGCCTCTGCCCGGCAACACGGTCCCAGATCCGCAAATTACACTGATCTACCGGAAGGACCGACCTGTTACGGCGGCTGGAAGGGAATTCGCCGCTTTTCTAAGATCTATCTAATATTCGTGCAACTTAAATTCTCTGGCAGGCATCTTATGTAGGGGAGGGGGGAGCCGATCTGGATGTAGTGCAGGAATTAGTAGAGAAGAACGAGGCGGCGCTTCGGCATCTGATGGATCAGTATGGGGACGAACTGCTGCGAACAGCTTACTTGCTGCTGAAGGATCGGCAGGCTGCAGAAGAAGCTGTGCAGGATACCTTTATTGAAGTATACACGCAGATCAGCAAGCTAAGAGACAGAGATAAGTTGAGAAGCTGGATGTTCCGCATTATGATTAACCGCTGCCGGATGAGACAGCGTACCTGGAGCTGGAAGAATCTATTCCCCAGCAGTGAAGTGGAGTCATGGCTGGAGGATGAGCAGCAGCACGGTCCAGAGTTTCAGATATTTCTAGAGTGGAGAAACGGACGGCTAAGTGACGCGATTCATCAGCTGGCCTACATTTACCGGGAAGTGATTACCCTATATTATTACAGCGAAATGTCGATCCAGGAAATCGCGGAGCAGCTGAATATAAGTGAGAATACGATTAAAGCACGGCTGGTCAGGGGTCGGAATCAGTTAAGAAGCTTATGGGAGAAGGAGGAGCGGCAGGATGAACAGGGAACCTAGTACTAGTACGCCAAAGCAGAAGCTTGATCAGGAACTGAAATCGTTACATTTTACATATCAAACGGAAGTACTCAAGAGAACACATCCCAGCAGCTGGGGTGAACAGCTTCGAATGTTCTGGAACTATGAAATTGAAATCCCCGTTATTCCTGCTGCGGGTACACTTACTCTCATTGCAGTGATCCTCTTCCTGCACCCATGGAGCAGTTCCGTATCTCATAACCCTGAACAGTTCGCTGATCGAGGCCCTTTGATAGAAGCCTATGGCAATACCTATTGGAAAAAGGACTACGAAAGGGCGGTGGCAAGACTTGAAGATAAGACTCAAGATTAAACACTTGGCTGGACTAGTGGTTGTCGCGGCCTTGATCTTCATTCTCTTCAGGGAGTACGTTATTCCGAGAATGGAGCTTACTGCTGCGGAAGAAGGATTTGAGCAAGGGAAGGTTACGGGCAAGGAGAAGCTGTTGAAGCTGATTTCAACTGCCGAGGGCAGCAAGAAGTGGGAGCTGATCAGCAAGTATGTAATCCCGGGTACTCCGGGTCTGGATGAGCAGAGTTACGATGTCGTAGTAGGCCCGGACTCCACCGAGGGAGGTGGGGTTGATCGTTCAGAGCCGGTAAAATTCGATGATTCCGAGAAGCTGCCGCTCTTATTAGACTATGTCCGTAATGGGCCAGCCGACAAAAGTGAATATGGAACGGCTGCTTCAGGGCTTGCCAGAACTTTCTATGTGAAGGGGAATCCTGCTGAAGCTGTAGCTATATTGAAGCAGGCGGAGGAAAGAATACCCCAGATATATGGCTTCACCCGCCTGAATCTTGCCATACAGCGTGCCTGGCTTTTGAATTTCGCTGGTGAGGAGGAGCAGGCTCAAGAGATTATTACCGGATTAATGAAGACTGAGGATAAAATTGGGAGTCTGGATCTAACGGCACGTCTCGTGACCATGAGAGCTCAATTCTTGGCCCGTGAAGGAAAGCTTCAGGAGGCAGTGGACATAGTAGGTCATACTATTCGTGATAACAAAAGTGAAAGCGGATCAACCGGGAACCAGGCGGATCAAGTTTCAAGAGTTTGGGACCCGATTGGCCGACTTACGGCACTAAGCCAGCAGCTTAAGGCAGCAAGTCGGCAGACGAACCTCGCCTCTACAGTTAAGGGGAGAGTAACCCGCAGTGACGGCACACCTCTCGCAGGGGTAGGTGTATTCCTTCGGGAGAAGAAAGACGTTACTCATAGCCTTCTTGATGCAGAACCCTATCTGACGGTGACCAACTCTAAAGGTGAGTATGAATTCCCCGTTGTCCTGGCCGGTATATATCAACTGTATGCGGGATTCAGCTTGAATCAAATTGATGGCTGGACCTGGCCTGTAATGCCAGGCGATTGGATCGACCTTAATGAAAGTAAGCATCTGGTGAAAGACATCACGTTAAGACCTCTGCTCGACTTGATCTCTCCAGTGAACAAGCAGGTTATCAAGGGGGATTCGATAGATTTCCAGTGGGAGCCTGTTCAGGGAGCTGCCTCATACAGCTTGGAGATGGGCCTAGAGGAAACGGGCTTGACGGGTCTGAGTATACGTTCAGGTATTCAGGACACTCATATTCAGATTCCTGTGACGGATCTGTATGACAAGCAGACGGGAATTACTTCTCACAGCAATTCAGAGAACGTGATGATCCCTGATCCTAACTCTATTCTGGGATTCTCGAATCCGAAAGCCACCTATTCTTGGAGTATTGAAGCTTATGATGCCAAGGGTAAGCTGTTGACCCGCAGCAACGGTTACCGCCTGAACAGCAATACGCTGGGAGCATTACCTCTGCTTCAGATCAAGAGCCGTACACTTACAGATGCGGATCGTCTGCTGCTGGGGGGCAAGCTCGATGAAGCTTTGGGTGCTTATAAGCAGTCTGCTAAGCTGAATCCGTCCGATGTTCACAGTGTCAGGATGTTAATTAAAATCCTTGACGCCCTTAGCGACGATCGAGAAGAACGGAAAAAGCTGGCCGAAGAGCAGTTGCCTTACGAGAAACGGCTCGCAGAGCTTTATCCTTCCGCAGACAACTGGTTCCGCGTAATGATTTATTACTATAGACATAACGACTGGGAAGCGTTCTACACTGCTTATAAGGAAATGGAGAAATACAAGGCTCCGGGGAGTGATGATACGTATGACCGCTCCCTCTATGCCACAGTGCTGCTTAAGCAAGGGAGACTGGCAGAATCGGTCAAGGCATTCGAGCATGTCATGCAGGATGATCGGAGCCATCGTTTTGTCGGGAATTATCTGGCTGCCGCGCTGCTCTGCGGAGATTCCTTTGCATCGGTTCAAGCGCTGGCGAGGAAATATCCGGAGATTTCTTTTACCGGGGAAACATATTGGGAGGAAATGATCCTTCAGCTTGAGAAGGAAGCCCGGGGTTCGGCAGACTACCGGCAGCAAGTGAGCGAGAAGATCAGATGGGTACTAAGCGGGGAGAAGAAACTGGAGACTTGGCTCAAGAGTACACACGAGTCCGGCATGAAGCAATTTGTGCAGACTTTAGCGCATGTGGGTTAAGCTCCATAGCTGGCCCCATAGGTAAGCCCGGCAGTAAGCCATGGGTAAGCCTCATTGGCAGCGAGCTCTTCTCTTATCATTTGCATTTCGATTATAATAGAATGATTAGGGAAGTCAAAGCATTCCCCGTAGTTACAAACGTACAAATGTAAAAAAAATTAAGTGCGGTCTTATATAAATTGAAGAGGAGGGGGACCCATGGAAGATGAGAAGCAAAGGCTGAGTATCGAGGCCGCCAGGCTCTATTATCTCTCTGATTACAGTCAGCAGGATATTGCTACAAGGCTTGGCGTCTCCCGTCCGACGATTTCGAGGCTGCTCCAGTATGCGAAGGATCAGGGATATGTGCGGATCGATATTGTTGATCCCTTGGAAGATCTGGATGTTCTGGGTGATCGGCTGAAGAAGAAGTACAATCTGGATCTTGTGTTGGTAAGCTACTCACCGCTCAATGAGTACCAGGAGATACAGAAGCAGATTAGCAAGAAAGCGGCCGATTACCTCCATGAGATCGTGCAGGACAAAGATATTATCGGTGTAACCTGGGGAACCACCATGTATGAGATTGCTCAGAATCTGCGGCCCAAGCAGGTTAAGGGCGTAGAAGTGGTTCAGTTAAAAGGCGGCGTCAGTCATTCTCATGTAAATACGTTCGCCGTAGAGACCGTTAATTTATTTGCCGAGGCTTTCCATACGGCTGCCCGGTATTTGCCTCTTCCGGTTATCTTTGATAACACCGCTGTGAAACAGATGGTTGAAGAGGACAGGCACATTCAGCGAATTATCGAACTGGGCCGCCAGGCCAATATTGCCGTCTTCACAGTGGGAACTGTGAAGGAGGATGCACTTCTGTTCCGGCTCGGCTATTTCAATAAAGAAGAACAGCAGCTGCTTGAATCCAAGGGGATTGGAGATATCTGCTCCAGATTCTTCGATACGGAAGGTAATATTATCAGTGACGATATTAATCAGCGTACCGTCGGCATCGATCTCATCGACCTTCGGCGTAAGGAGAAGTCGATCCTGGTCGCCGGCGGACACCGGAAGATTGAAGCTATCCGGGCGGCTCTTACCGGACAGTATGCCAATATTCTGGTGACGGACCAATTTACCGCACAAGCCTTATTAATATAAATGATCTGCCGTAGTGTACTGCGGCAGATTTTTTTATGTTTTTAGGATAATAATAAAGAGAAGAGCGTTCTGAACATAATTTCATAATAACGTTTACGTATGTTCAGAGGCGTGCTAAGATGGCTGTACATGATACTAATGCGATAAGCACACCTAATGAAGATAACTTTTCCACAAAGGAGACTGACCATAATGAATGTAGCTGCGTTGATCGACCATACCCTTCTGCGTGCAGATGCCACTAAAGCTGAAATTACTAAATTGACCGAAGAAGCAAAGAAGTACGAGTTCGCCTCCGTATGTGTGAACCCAACCTGGGTCGCATATTGTGCGGAGCAGCTCGCGGGGACTTCTGTTAAAGTATGTACGGTTATCGGGTTCCCTCTCGGGGCCAATACTTCAGAAGTTAAAGCTTTTGAAGCCGCTAATGCCATTAAGAATGGCGCCGGTGAAGTTGACATGGTCATTAACATTGGGGCACTTAAGGATGGAGACCATACACTTGTGGAGCAGGATATCAAAGCAGTCGTAGAGGCGGCAGCTGGAAAAGCGCTGGTTAAAGTCATTATCGAGACCAGCCTGCTCACAGATGAGGAGAAAGTTAAGGCCTCAGAGCTTGCTGTACGAGCAGGAGCTGATTTCGTCAAGACCTCGACAGGCTTCTCTTCTGGCGGAGCAACACCTGAGGATGTAGCCCTTATGCGCCGTACGGTGGGCGATCAGGTAGGGGTTAAGGCATCTGGCGGCGTGCGCAGTCTTGAAGATATGACCAAAATGGTAGAAGCCGGAGCCACCCGGATCGGTGCAAGCTCAGGTGTGAAGATCATGGAGGGTGGGCAATCCACATCTTCCTATTAATTTAACTGCCTAACCCAAGAAGGAGGAAATTCCATGAAAGATCAGCTGATTCAAGAAGCCACAGAGGCACGGAAGATGGCCTATGTCCCATATTCGAAGTTCCAGGTAGGGGCGGCCGTACTGAGCGGCGGACAGGTCTACCGGGGCTGCAATATCGAGAATGCTTCCTTTGGCCTGACCAATTGTGCCGAGCGGACAGCGATATTCAAGGCAGTATCCGAAGGAAACCAGAGGATCGAAGCGATAGCCGTTATAGCCGATACGGAAGGACCGGTATCTCCTTGCGGTGCCTGCCGCCAGGTATTGGCTGAATTTTGCGACAAGGATACGAAGATCTATTTGACGAACCTTAGTGGCAATACGGAGGAATGGACGATGGAACGACTCCTTCCGGGAGCTTTTCAGGCAGAAGATATGGATAAGAAGAATTAATCCTTCGGGATTATTCTTTTTTGCTTTAAAGTGAAAGCGCTTAAGACACAACTTTTGACTTAACAGAAATGGGTGCAGACATCATGAAATACGCAATAGCTTTGCTGGGTATACTTGTCGTTGTTGTAATAACCTACTTAGGCAGTAACGACCGGAGGAATATAAGATTCCGTCCGATTGTTCTGATGATCGTGCTGCAAGCCGTACTCGCATTTCTCCTGCTGAATACAGGGGTTGGCGAGCTCATGATCAAAGGATTCGCATCCGTTTTTGATCATTTGCTGGGCTATGCTTCAGAAGGCGTGAATTTCGTATTCGGCGGATTAGCGAATGAAGGTCAAATGCCCTTCTTCCTGTCGGTTCTGCTGCCCATCATTTTTATTTCGGCGCTTATTGGAATCTTGCAGTATGCCAAAGTTTTGCCTTTTGTTATTAAATACATTGGCTTCATCTTGAGTAAAGTAAATGGAATGGGTAAACTGGAATCCTACAATGCTGTGGCCTCGGCTATTTTGGGACAATCAGAGGTGTTCATTTCTGTGAAAAAGCAGATCGGAAAGCTTCCGAAGCACCGTCTGTATACATTATGTGCCTCTGCAATGTCTACAGTGTCGATGTCAATCGTAGGTGCTTATATGACGATGATTAATCCAAAGTATGTGGTTACAGCACTCGTGCTTAACTTGTTCGGCGGGTTCATTATCGCATCGATTCTTAACCCTTATACGGTAACTAGTGAAGAGGATATCCTTGAAGTTCGGGAAGAGGAGAAGCAATCATTCTTCGAGATGCTGGGTGAGTATATTATGGACGGCTTCAAAGTTGCCATTACCGTTGCAGCGATGCTGATTGGGTTCGTGGCTCTCATCGCACTCGTAAACGGCATCTTCAGCGGGCTCTTCGGGATCTCGTTCCAGCAGCTGTTGGGTTTTGTTTTTGCACCGTTTGCCTTTGTAATGGGTGTTCCTTGGAAGGAAGCGGTTGAGGCGGGGAGCATTATGGCGACCAAGATAGTCTCGAACGAATTCGTTGCGATGCTTGAGCTCGGCAAACATACGGCGTTATCTACACATACGGTGGGCATTGTGTCCGTATTCCTGGTTTCTTTTGCAAATTTCTCTTCTATAGGTATTATTGCTGGTGCAGTAAAAGGTCTGCATGAGAAGCAGGGTAATGTGGTAGCGAGGTTTGGCCTGAGGCTGTTATTCGGAGCCACGATGGTAAGTGTACTGTCGGCCACGGTTGCAGGGTTGT
This sequence comes from Paenibacillus zeisoli, assembly GCF_003994465.1. GTDB lineage: Bacteria > Bacillota > Bacilli > Paenibacillales > Paenibacillaceae > Fontibacillus > Fontibacillus zeisoli. Next base: position 257,939 of record NZ_RZNX01000004.1, read on the forward strand.
TCATTTAAGACACAAGGTGAGAGGAGCCGTTAATATGGCTGAATTTAAAAGAATTCACGTACTCGTGATGGACTCGGTGGGAATTGGAGAAGCACCGGATGCTGCGCAGTTCGATGACTACGATGTGGACACTTTCGGACATATCGCCGAGGCGACCGGCGGTCTGACTATGCCGAATATGGCCAAGCTGGGCCTTTCCAATATTAAGGAAATCAAGGGAGTTCCTAAAGCGGACAAGCCCATGGCTTACTATACGAAGATGCAGGAGGCCTCCAGCGGTAAAGACACGATGACAGGCCACTGGGAGATCATGGGTCTGTATATTGATACCCCGTTTCGTGTGTTTGAGCATGGATTCCCGGACGAGCTGATTCAGCGTATCGAAGAGAAGACAGGCCGCAAAGTAATCGGGAACAAGCCGGCCAGTGGAACGGAGATCATCGATGAGCTTGGAGAGGAGCATGTGAAGACAGGAGCCCTGATTATCTATACTTCTGCGGACTCGGTGCTCCAAATTGCAGCTCACGAAGAGGTAGTTCCACTTAAGGAGCTGTATGAAATCTGTGAGTTCTGCCGCAAAATCACCCTGGATGATCCCTACATGCTGGGCCGGATCATTGCCCGTCCATTCATTGGGGAGCCCGGGAACTTCACCCGTACTGCGAATCGCCATGACTATGCGCTGAAGCCGTTTGGCCGCACGACTATGAATGAGCTTAAGGATGCAGGTCTTGATGTGATTGCTCTTGGTAAAATTTCTGATATTTACGATGGAGAAGGAGTAACGAAGGCCGTTCGGACCGTCTCCAATATGGACGGGATGGATAAGCTGGTGGAAGTGCTGGATGAGCCATTCACCGGAATAAGCTTCCTCAATCTGGTTGACTTCGATGCGCTGTACGGACACCGCCGTGATCCGGAAGGATATGCGAAGGCACTTGAAGATTATGATGCAAGATTGCCGGAAGTATTTGCGAAGCTGACTGATGAGGACCTGCTGATCATTACTGCAGACCACGGGAATGATCCCACATACCGGGGCACCGATCATACACGTGAATATGTGCCGCTGCTCGTCTACTCACCGAAATTTAATGGAGGATACGAACTTCCGCTGCGCAGCACATTCGCCGATATCGGAGCAACGGTGGCCGAGAACTTCGGCGTTAAGCTGCCTGAGCATGGAACCAGCTTCCTGGCTGATTTGAAATAATTATATAAGACGCAATCAGAAAAGTGACATGCAGGGAGGCGTAATGGAGGGGAAGCTTGGGACTGTAGGAGCGAAAGCGATCGCCTAAAAGCTTTCTGAAAGAAAGCTGCATCGGAAGCATATGCTCTTTGCCTCCGGATTTTATCCGCACCGCGGTATAAATTAAGAAATCTGGAGGCGGGCAGCGACCGAAAGTCCAAGCATTCTCCCTAGTTACGACCGTACCTCAAAATGTAAAAGACTTAGCTGCGTCTTATATAGGCCAACTTATTTAGACTATTTTTACTTAGGAGGATTCACACATGAGTGTTCATATTAATGCACAAAAAGGCGACGTCGCCGAGACCATTCTGCTGCCGGGCGACCCGCTCCGGGCCAAGTATATTGCAGATACATATCTTGAGGATGTTACCTGCTACAATCAGGTTCGTGGGATGCTGGGGTTCACCGGAACCTATAAAGGCAAGAGAATTTCCGTCCAGGGCACCGGTATGGGTGTTCCGTCGATTAGCATATATGCAAATGAATTAATCAGCGAATACGGCGTTAAGAATCTGATTCGTGTAGGAACCTGCGGCGCCATGCAGCAAAATATTCGCGTACGTGACGTTATTCTTGCCCAGGCATCTTCCACCGACTCCAGTATGAACCGCAATGTGTTCGGCGGATATGACTTCGCGCCGGTTGCGAGCTTCCCGCTGCTCAAAGCGGCTTATGACCGTGCTGTGGAAAAAGGACTTCAGCTTCATGTCGGCAATATCTTCAGCTCCGATATGTTCTACCGGGATGACAAATCCATCACCCAGAAGCTGATGGACTACGGAGTTCTGGCTGTGGAGATGGAGACTACGGCACTCTATACGCTCGCCGCTAAGTTTGGAGTAAATGCTTTGACGATTCTTACGGTGAGTGATCACCTTCTGACAGGCGAAGAGACTACTGCGGAAGAACGTCAGACCACATTCAATGAAATGCTTGAGGTTGCCTTGGATACGGCAATCACCCTATAGGCTTAGGATATATAAGTTGAATTTAAGAATTACCCATAGGTAAGAGTGTGAAATGATTCTGGAGAAGCGAAGCGTTCGCCTTTGTGACCGGACTTCAACCTTTTGTAAACTCAATTAAGAAGTCTGGGAACAACAGCGATCGTAAGAACATTTCACACGGTTGCCAACATGTAAATCAATAGTTCAACTTATATGCAGGACAGCGCTTGCGAGATCAAGTGAGGAGAGTGGAAGTATGAGAATGGTGGATTTAATCGAGAAGAAGCGCGACGGCAAGGAACTGGCTACAGAAGAGATCAACTTCATTATCGACGGCTATACCAAGGGCGATATTCCTGATTATCAAGTCAGTGCGCTGGCAATGGCGATTTTCTTCAAGGATATGAATGACCGGGAACGTGCCGATCTGACAATGGCAATGGTGAACTCCGGTGAGACCATTGACTTGTCTGGCATCGAAGGGGTAAAGGTAGACAAGCACTCAACGGGCGGGGTTGGCGATACCACGACGCTTGTGCTCGCTCCCCTTGTTGCAGCGCTTGATATTCCGGTAGCCAAAATGTCCGGCCGTGGGCTTGGGCATACCGGAGGTACGATTGATAAGCTCGAGGCCATTAGCGGCTTCCACGTGGAGATTACAAAGGAAGAATTCACGAATCTTGTGAATAATCACAAGATTGCCGTAATTGGCCAGACCGGTAACATCACGCCTGCGGACAAGAAACTGTATGCGCTGCGGGATGTTACCGCTACGGTCGACTCAATTCCGCTGATCGCAAGCTCCATTATGAGCAAGAAGATTGCAGCGGGCTCCGATGCCATCGTACTCGATGTGAAGACTGGAGCAGGCGCATTTATGAAGACCGCGGAGGATGCCAAGGCACTCGCTCATGCCATGGTCAGCATAGGCAACAATGTTGGACGCAGAACGATGGCGGTGATCTCCGATATGAGCCAGCCTCTAGGTTATGCTATCGGGAACTCCCTGGAAGTGAAGGAAGCGATTGATACCTTGAAAGGGAACGGGCCGAAAGATCTTGAAGAGCTCTGCCTGGCGCTGGGTCGTCAGATGGTCTATCTGGCGGGTAAGGCCTCTTCTCTGGAAGAAGCGGAAGAGAAGCTGAAGGAAGTGATCAAGAACGGCAAAGCGTTGGAGAAATTCAAAGAGTTCGTTACGAATCAGGGCGGGGATGCCTCGATCGTCGATGATCCTGAGAAGCTTCCACGAGCGGATTACCTCATCGAGGTTCCGGCCAAGTCAGATGGCGTTGTGGCTGAGATTGTGGCCGATGAAATTGGTACCGCGGCGATGCTGCTGGGTGCGGGTAGAGCGACCAAGGAGTCCGAGATCGACTTGGCAGTGGGCTTAATGCTTAACAAGAAGATCGGAGATCAGGTTAAAGCAGGAGAGTCCCTGGTTACGATCCATGCGAATCGGGAACAGGTGGATGATGTGATCGAAATGATTTACGCAAATATCCGAATTGCAGATCAAGCTGAAGCTCCCGTGCTTGTCCATGATATTGTAACTGAATAAATTGAATGAAAGAGAGCATGGATCCTGGAGGATTCATGCTCTCTTTGCTGTGCTGGGGGGGAATATTAATTATTAATTCAATTTGAACCTGGAAAGGACCCCGTGCAGATCTTCTGCGAGTCTAGAAAGCTCATGAGCGGAGGAAGCGATCTGCTCCATGCTGGCTAGCTGTTCTTCCGTGGAAGCTGAGTTGTTCTGACTGGCTGCCACGACCTCTTCACTGGATTTGGAGACCTCGTCCATGAAGGTGACCAGCTGCTGACTCCCCGAGGACAACTTCTGAATAGTCTCAGAAGTCTCATCGACTTGGGCGGACACTTCGGCCGCCTGAGCCTCAATCGTCTGGAACATACGGCCCATCTCAATTGTCTTTGTGAGTCCCTGTGCGACTTTTCCAGTGCCTGCATGCATGGCGGTAACGGCTTTATCTGTATCTGCGACAATGCCTTGAATAAGCTCGTTGATTTGCTCTGCGGATTCTTGTGATTGTCTGGCCAACTGGCGGACCTCTCCGGCCACAACAGCGAAGCCCTTACCCTGCTCGCCTGCTCTTGCCGCTTCAATCCCTGCATTAAGTGACAGCATATTTGTCCGGTTGGCGAGCTCCGTAATCATCCGGGTAATTCCATTAATCTGCTGGGAACGATCACCTAAGGATTGGATGACGGATGCAGCTTCCTGAACTGTGGTCTGAATATCGTGCATCTCCATCACGATGTCCTGGATGGCGGAGGCTCCCTGAGTTGAGGCCTCAAGAGAAGATGCAGATAATCCAGAAACCTCCTGATTGCGATCTTTGACAACTTGGATACCATTAGATATTTGCTGAATGCCATTTACAGCTTGGGCTACGTAAGATTGTTCCCGATCGGCACTGGTCACAATCTGTTGGGTGGATTCCACAATATATTCTGTTGCTCTGGTCGTATGCTCGGCACTTGCTGTTAATTGTTCCGAAGAAGCGGCAGCTTGGATAGCCGTATCTTTGGCTTGAATAAGTATCGAACGCAGATTGCGGATCATTTCATTATAAGAAGCTGCCATATCAGCCAGCTCATCCTTGGATTGAAGCTGAATCTCACGGCTCAAATCACCGTGTCCCTCGGCAATTTCTCTCATCTGCTGGTTAATGACTCTCATGGGCTTGGTGATCGAGCGGGCGACAAGCCAAGCGATTAACCAGGCAACAATCACCGCGGCTATGCATATAAATAACACAAGCATTTCCTGCTGCTGGTTCTCTTGTTGCCTTTCGAGGGTTTCATCAGCGGTTTCTTTATCTATTTCCTCGATCAGCTGATTAAGGGCTAACTCTAACTGTTTGCGGACTTGGCGTTCTTCATGGAAGTGAATATTAACGGCTTCGGCAGATCTACCTGCACCTACACTGGCCAGGACGCGCTGGCTTGCTTCAGCATAATTATTATAGTCCTGTTCTAATTCAGCAAGGACCTTTTGGTAAGCAGCATCCAGGCCGGGCTTGGCTTTAAGAGAGACGAAGAGCTTCTGTACGGTTTTGTTTTTTACAGCCATCTCCTGAGGGAACTTCTTATCCCCACTCAGTAAATAAGCGCGTTCGTCGTTGGATAACCCGGCCAGGCTGTATTGAAGTGCCTTCAGCGAATATCTGAAATTGGCATCATGGGAAGCCTCCTGCTCCACCACTTGCGATCGCTTCATTTGATAGAAGGAAAGTCCTGAGATCAAGATTAGAAGTGCAATGACTACGCTAAAAGATAACAACAGTTTGTTTCGAATTTTCATAACATTCCTCTATTCTGTCATAATTTAATGTAGTAGTGATAATTCGACATTTTTCACCAAAATCCTCTAGCCACATGTTATGCACCGTGATTTTTTTCACTGACTATCTGACTAAATTCTAGTATGTCTATGGTCCTCAAAATCAAGCGCTTTCACAAAAGTAGGGGTCCCATTCCCCCGGGCGATCTTTCTAGCCCTTTTTTCGCAGATAATATCCCTCAGGTCACGATTCATTTATTTTATGGCCATAATCCCTAGCCCTTTACTCCCTATTATCGAAAAAGGTGTTTACGTTATATCGGATTCGGGTATTGTAATAACGAAATCAAGTTATTTCTAGACAAAGTATGGGTGGGACTAGTCCTATCATCTGTCCTATGAATAAATTGTGAGTTGAGGAGGAACCATTTTGAATCTTAGCGTACACCAGCCTATGGCATATAATCACTATCAACCTTATAGACCTCAGAACATGAACATGCAGAAGAAAGATAGTATGAATGATAACTCCAGAAGCTTTAAGGATATTTTGAGCGAGAAGATGGGTTCATCGAATTCAGGTCTGAGAAAATAGGCTGAATAAGGTATACGTCATTCTAACTGCGAAGAAGACAAATACATAGAGTATCGAAAGAGGTTCAATTCTGGAAAGCCAGAGATTGAGCCTTCTTTAGTTAAAGTACAAGTGAAACAATCCAACATACAATAAGCTCAAACAGCCCATTTCCCTAGTATCGTTAGGAAATGGGCTGTAGTTCTGTAATTAGAGTCAAGTGGAGAACTGGATGAGTTAGATATCTACTCTGTTCGAGAGGCTCGTGCTCGTGTCCCATATTTCCGGTTCAATATGATCCCAAAGAGCATCCCCATGAAGGACATGACTGAGATGGTGAGGAACAGGGTTTTGCCGCCAAAGGCTTCATATAAGGCTCCACCCGCGTAGGATGCGATAATCCCCGAGACGCCAAAGAAGAGAAGGGCCAGTACCGTCTGGCTTGTTGCACGCCACTCCACAGGAGCTATCCGGTAGAGATATTGAATAGCTGCCGAATAGAATATCGGGAAAGTAGCGATTTGAAGCACCTGCAGGAGGACAAGTAGATAAGGTTCCGTGACCCAGGCCGATAAGAAGAATCGAAGGAAGTAGAAGGCACCTGCGATGGAAATAATCATAAGCTCATGTCCTTTGCGCATCCACCAGAAGCTTAGTGCGAAGACGACAATCTCGCTCCCTGCGGCGAGGAACCAGGCTTGACCGACTAATTCCGAATTTCCTCCCAGTTCACGGATGTATACACCGAGGAACGTATCATTCATCCGGGCGGGTACCGAACTGATGAACACCAGAACCAGGAAGAGCAGCGTTTCCCGGTTGCCGAGGAACGTCTTCAGACTTGCCAATGTGACCGGTTTGCCCGCAACAGGAGCGTCCGGCATGAATAAACTTATGATGAAGCCCGCTATGCCGATAAATGCGAAGAGAAAGGCCAGGCTGTGAGCTCCATAGCCTGTCATAATATAACCGGCAGCAAGCGACATGACGGCATATCCGAGTGCCCCATATGTCCGAATTGAACCGTAGCTTACTCCCTCTGCTTCGCCGATTCTAAAATTCAGGCTCTCGGTTAGCGGATCGATCGGCATAAGGAAGAAATAGAGCAGCATCGCATAGGTAATCAGCAGCGTATAGCTTGAAGAATCATACAGCAGATAACCGAGCAGAGTAGAGAATACGAGCAGCAGGAGGAGCACCTTGCGGATGGTCTTGGTCCGGTCGCTGATCATCCCCCAGAGCGGCTGGGCGATTATGGTGATAAACCCGCCGCTGCCGACTACAAAGCCGATTTGTGCAGGATTCAGCCCTTGCTCGCTAAGATACACAGGTAGAAATGGAATAAAGACGGCCAATAGAGCAAAATACAAAAAATTAAATGTGCGTAAAGATGCTGTTGATTTCATAGTGGTCCCTGCCTTAGATATGACTTGACTGGCTGATATACAATCTATTCATTGTATCACGGGCTCCCCAGATTCCAAATCCGAGAATTAACTTCCAGGGAATTGCTGCTTTTTGAAAAATAGTACTTGGTTGCGGCTCCCTGAAAGGTTAATATAGACATAATCAAATTTCACACTTGGAGGCAGAGTATGCAATATGTAAGTACACGGGGGCAGGTTGCACCCAAAGGTTTTATTGATACCGTGCTCATGGGGCTGGCTGATGATGGGGGACTAATGATTCCTGCCGAGATTCCGGTAATCTCCCCTGAGGCCCTGGAGGAATGGAAGAATCTCAGCTATGAGGAATTATTCCAGCAAATTTTCTCCTTATACATTAATGATGAGATCCCAGCGGAAGATCTAAAGGCGATGGTGAAGCGGAGTTATGCCAGCTTCCGTACACCTGAAGTGACTCCGGTTAATAAGATCAATGATTCTCTGTATATCCTGGAGCTGTTCCATGGTCCTACCTTTGCTTTCAAGGATGTAGCCCTTCAATTTATGGGTGAGTTCTATTCATATGTCTCGAAGAAACAGAATGAGATTATTCATATTCTTGGTGCTACGTCCGGGGATACGGGAGCGGCCGCCATTCAAGGCGTTCGGGGCAAGGATGGGATCAAGATCTGTATTCTGCATCCGCATCAGAAGGTCAGCAAGATTCAAGAGCTTCAGATGACTACGGTAAATGATGAGAATGTGCTCAATCTGTCGGTCAAAGGGAATTTCGATGACTGCCAGAAAGTCATCAAGGATCTGTTCGCAGATCTGGACTTTAAAGCGAAGCATCATCTGCGTGCCATCAACTCCATCAATTTTGTGCGGATCCTGGCGCAGACCGTGTATTACTTCTACGCGTACTTCCATATTGATGCCGAGGCTCAGGCGTCCAAGAAAGTTAATATCAGTGTGCCATCAGGGAACTTCGGCAATATTTTCTCGGGCTTCCTGGCCAAGAGAATGGGACTGCCTATTCACAAGCTGATTATTGCCACGAATGAGAACAATATCTTGGAACGCTTTGTACGCACGGGAGAATACAAGCCGGGCGATTTCAAGAGCACGCACAGTCCGTCCATGGACATTCAGGTTGCGAGCAACTTTGAGAGATATTTGTATTACCTGCTGGATGAGAATGTGGAGAAGGTATCCGAGTATATGAAGCAGCTGCAGACCGAAGGCAAGATTGTGGTAAGTCCGGAGCTTCTGGCCCGTGTACAGAATGATTTTGCTGCTTATGGCGCTTCTAATGATGAGTGCCTCAAATACATCGGTGAGTATAATGAGAAGTATGATTACCTGCTGGATCCGCATACTGCTTGCGGAATCGCTGCGTATCAGGAATGCAGTGAAGAGGATGAGGTGACAATTACTTTTGCTACCGCGCATCCGGCCAAATTTGATGAGGCTATCGCCTTGTGCATGATTGAACAGAAATTCCCTGAGCAGATTTCTGCACTCTTGACTAAGCCTCAATATCAGCAAGTAGTTGACCATGATCAGGACGAAATTGTCCGTGAACTGGAGAAATTTTACGGGGACAAGTAAGGCAGGATGAATCAATAGAAAAAACCTTCGATGCTCACTTATGGGGCGGCATCGAAGGTTTTTTTGCTGCTTAGATTCAAATGATCTGCTGAGAATTGGAATTGATATGCAAGTCCGGCAGGGGCGTACCTAGCGGTTACAGCTTGAACCGGGAAGAAAGCCCTTGGAGCTCTACGGCCATGACCGTTAAAGAATGCACAGCTTCTTCAACCTCTTTCATGGTTGCAAGCTGCTGCTCGGAAGCTGCAGCGACACTCTGTGTTCTGGTGAATGAAGCGGCTGCGATCTCCTCCGTAGTCTGCAGGGAGGAGCTAACCTCCTCGGAGCTTGCGGAGATCTGCTCGGAAGCGGCAGACACTTCTTCAAGCTGCTGGCTCACATCCTGAATCGACTGGGTAATCTGGTTAAAGGAGAGCTTCGCTTGCTCCATGCCTTCAAGGCCTAAATAGATCTCGGCCTTCTCCTTCTCCATCATCTTGACGGCCTCTACGGTAGACGTCTGGATCTCCGTAATAATTGAGGAGATTTGTTCGGATGACTGGTTGGATTGCTCAGCCAGCTTGCGAACCTCCTGAGCTACGACGGCAAAGCCTCTGCCGTGTTCCCCGGCCCGGGCCGCTTCAATGGAAGCGTTCAGGGCCAATAGGTTAATCTGCCCGGAGATGCCCTTGATCATATCGACAATGTTGCCGATCTCCTGGGAATGCTCATCCAGCTTCCGGATCACCGCTTCGGAGGAGCGTGCCGTCTGCAATATGGAGTCGAGCTGGCTGCTAACATACTCAATTTTATTCCCGCCGAGATGGGCTTGTTCTGCCGCGAATTGAGAGATATTCGAGACATCAGCTGCGGATTCGGCAACCCGCTGGATTCCGGTGGCAACCTCCTCCATAGCCCGGCTGCATTCTTTGGAGCTATTAAACTGGGTGTCCGATCCTTCGGCGACCTCTTGGATTTCTACCGCAATATGTCCGCTGGCTTCACTGGTCTGCTTGGAACTGGCAAGCAGTTCCTCGGAACTTGCCGATAGCGTCTCAGCATGCATGCCGATTTTGGATATGATCTCCCGAAGACTGTCTACCATGTCGTTGAAGCCCTTTGATAGTACGCCGATTTCATCCTTAGAGATGTAGGATCCGTTTACAGCTAAGTTTCCGTTCTGGGCCTCTACCATGAGAGATTTCAGCTTACCCAGTGGGCGGGTGATCATTCTGGATAAGATCAGGCTGATGGCTCCGCATACCAGAACGGATAGGATCAGCAAAATAATGGTATTACGCTTGCTGTCAGCCGCATCATTCTTGTTGCTCTCGTTCAAAGTGGCTGCGGCTTTCTGGTTCATTTCCTTGATCTTGGTGAGCGTGTTCATGATCTCGGTTCGAATCGGCATCACCTGAGAGTCGAAGACCCGATATGCCGCATCAATCTGATTGGCGGCAAGCTTGCTCAGCATGGCATCCCTAGCTTGATTGCTCGTTCCAATCTTGCTTTTGAAGCTGTCGTACAGCGGCTTGGCTTCCGGGGACAGGCCGATCGCCTCAATTTGCTTCTGGGCGGCGATGCTGTTTGAGATGATCTGCTGTATCTCATCGCTAATCTCTTTCTGCTTCGCTTCATTCTGATTATCGGACATCATCAGCTCCAGCTGCAGCGTGTTAATCTGAGCATTGTTCGTCATGATCTGGCTGATCAATTCGTTCGGCACCATATTGTGCGTATACATTTGCTTGGCATTGTTATTGATTTTGTCGAGATAATAATAGCCGGATAGGCCGATCAAAATCATAAAAACCGCAGATAGGCAGATTAATCCCATAATTTTAACGGAAACCTTCTGATTCACAATAAACCTCATTCTTGCAGCCTTCTTTCATCTCGGTGTCTAAAAGATTTCAAGTCTTTGTTCTCTATATATCGTATAATTTAGGCTGTTACTAAAGATGTTTTGGCTCGTTTATGCAATATGGGTTAAATTACCTAGTCCAGGGGGAATATATGAAGCTGGTATCGTGGAATGTAAACGGTCTGAGGGCCTGTGTAAATAAAGGATTTCAAAATTATTTCGATGCTGAAGATGCAGATATATTTTGTGTTCAGGAGATCAAGCTTCAAGAGGGGCAGATTGAGCTTGATCATAACGGGAGATACGAGCAGTATTGGAATTATGCCGAGAAGAAGGGCTATTCGGGGACAGCTGTATTTACCAAAATAAAGCCGATCTCTGTAAGATACGGTCTAGAGGAAGATTACGAGCCGGAGGGCCGTGTGCTTACGCTTGAATATGAATCATTCTATTTGGTGAATGTTTATACCCCGAATGCCAAGAGAGATCTGGCAAGACTGGATTATCGGCTGGCATGGGAAGACAGGTTTAGACACTATTTGATGGGGCTTGATAAGCTGAAGCCAGTCTTAGTGTGCGGGGATATGAACGTTGCCCACCAGGAGATTGATCTTAAGAATGCGAAGGGGAACCGCAATAATTCAGGCTTCACTCCAGAAGAGAGGGAGAAGATGACCCAGCTGCTGGAGGCCGGATTTGTCGACACTTTCAGGTATTTCTACCCGGACAAGGCGGATGCATACAGCTGGTGGTCCAACATGCCTAAAGTGCGTGAGAGGAATGTGGGCTGGCGTATCGATTATTTTCTGGCCTCATCAAGACTTAAGCCTAAGCTTGCGGATGCGCGAATTGACGCTCATATAATGGGGAGTGACCATTGTCCAGTTGTACTGCTCCTCTCAGATGATTAGCACCCAAGATCAATCAAGAAAGAGGTAAGGGACGTGAATAACGAAGCTTCCGAATTAGACATTAAGGAATTACTCACCAGGCAAAAGCAATTCTATGACGAGGACCGTACCCGAAGCGTAGAGTACAGACGAGTCATGCTGACCCGTCTTAGAGATGCGCTGCAATCAAGAGAAGCCGAGATCATGGAAGCGCTGCGTCTGGATCTGAACAAATCAGAATTGGAGGCCTACAGTACAGAAATCGGAATTGTGCTGGAGGAGATCAGACATATCTGCAAACGCCTTGCTCGCTGGGCGAAGCCGCGCAAGGTGAGAACGGCCCTTACACACACGGGCTCTAAAGGCATGATTGTCCCGGAGCCGTATGGTACGGTGCTTATCATTGCGCCTTGGAATTACCCTTTTCAGCTTGCCATCTCTCCCCTTGTAGGTGCTATTGCAGCAGGGAATACGGTCGTTCTTAAGCCTTCAGAGCTGACCCCGTCGGTATCGGCAATCCTAAAGAGCATCCTGGCCGAAGTGTTTCAGGAGGAGCATGTTGCTGTAGTGGAAGGGGGCGTGGAGGTAAGTACCAAGCTGCTTAAGTGCAAATTTGATTATATTTTCTTCACTGGCAGTGTGAACGTAGGGCGAATTGTCATGGAAGCAGCGGCAAAGCATCTTACCCCAGTGACCCTGGAACTTGGGGGCAAAAGCCCTTGTATCGTGCATGAGGATGCAAACCTTGTGCTTGCGGCAAGAAGAATTGTCTTTGGCAAATTCACCAATGCAGGCCAGACCTGCGTGGCGCCGGATTATCTGTGGGTTCATAAGAACGTGAAGGAACAGCTGCTTCAGGAAATGCGCCATGTCATTCGTGATTTTTACGGAGAGCATCCACTAAGCCACCCGGATTATGGCCGGATTGTGAGTCGGCGCCATTTCGACAGGCTGGTGATGTTCCTGCAGGATGGACAAGTGGTGCTGGGTGGTCGGTCGGATGAGGGGAGTCTTAAGATTGAGCCTACCGTTCTGGATCAAATAACCTGGGATATGCCTGTGATGCAGGAGGAGATCTTTGGGCCGGTGTTCCCGGTGCTGGAGTATGAGGACCTGGAGGAGCTGATTGCCCGTGTTCGCAGCCATCCGAAGCCTCTCGCCCTGTACTTGTTCAGTCAAAGTAAGGCGATTCAGAATCAAGTGATTAGTTCCTTATCCTTCGGTGGGGGAACGATTAATGATACACTGATGCATCTGGCCACCCCTTATCTGCCCTTCGGAGGCGTGGGGGACAGCGGAATGGGGAGCTACCACGGCTTAGAGAGCTTTAAGACCTTCTCTCATGAGAAAAGCGTGCTCTATCAGACGACGCGCTTTGACTTCACATTCCGTTATCCATCATCCAAGAATGCTCTGCGTATAATCAGGAAAATGCTAAAATAACGGGCAGGGCCGTATCTGGGTTCTCGACTTGCGCTGAGATCCCGCGATACGGCTCTTTTTCGTGAATGAAATGGCCTCTATTGGGTACTTGTTCTTTAAGGGTCAATTCGCTTCGGACTGCCCGACCCCTGTGTAGACAAGAACAGCATCCCTCAAGAACTCGGCAGTGCCGGGCTGCTTCTCGTCATAATGCGCTCTGAAGCGTTCGTCATCCACATACATCCTGGCGAGCCCCGCATGGGCTTCCTTGCTGTACTGAGTCCAGTGGTAGGTCAGCCACTGTCGATGCAGATCTGCTGCTTTCTGAGCCAACTCGCCACTGGGATCGCCTGTCTTGAAGGCTTCAGCCAAGGTGGAGTACAGCTCATCAGTAAGGCGGGTGAGCTCCTCGTGCTCGGCCTGTGTCATGTTCTTCAGCTTCTTGTTGGACTGATCGATCACATCGTCACCATATTTCTCGCGGATCTCCTGTCCGTATTGCTGCTCATTGTCGTCAATGAGCTTCTGTTTGAAGCCTTCAAATTTCTCTTGGTCTGTCATAACCATTCTCCCTTCATGGGCAGCTATCGTCTTCTCCACATTTGCGATAAGAAGGTCAAGCTGCTTTCTTTTGCCAAGGAGCTGCTTCAGATGTTCACTGAGTGTCCTGGCTCTATCAAACGAAGCGGTATTTATCAATTCCCGAATTTGCTCCAGACTAAGTCCTAGCTCTCTGTAAAAGAGGATATGCTGGAGCCGATCAACCTCACTTTGGCCGTAGATTCGATAACCGGAAGAGTTGATTCTTCCCGGCTTAAGCAGGTCAATCTCATCATAATAGCGGAGCGTTCGGGTACTGATACCAGCAAGCTGACCGAGCTTTTGTATGGTATATTCCATCTTGGCGTCCCTCCTGACCATTTAACTGTACGCCTTAACGTAACGTGAAGGTCAATATCTTTTTCTTAAATTATACAGGAATATCTATGGATCTATTTAGGGGGAATGGTCCTGTGAAATGTGATCGGTGCAACCTGGCAGGGGATCTCTGCGTTTAAATGATCGGAGGTGTTGATGGATATGACGAACAAATTGAAAATGGCTTCCGCTCTGCTGGCGATGGTTATGGTGCTTGCCTTGGCCGCATGCAGTAACGGGAAGTCCGAACAGCCTGCAACCGGGCAGGCACCAACTAAGACGGGGCAGAATGAGACGGCCAATAAGCCGGAAGATCAGCCTAAAGAAATGGTGATGAAGGAAGGCACGGGAACATTCACAGGCCTTGCCGATCCACATACCGTTGAGATTATTATGGACGGTAACCCGGCCGCTTTTCAATTGGGAGAAGGGATGGATCAAGCGGTTGCGGGACTGCAGAAGAACGATAATGTAAGCTTTAAATATGAGGAGAAAACGGGCTTAGGCGATTCGGCGGCCAAACAGCTAGTATTGACCGAGATTACGAAGGCGGCATCTGGCGGAGCATCTGGTTCAGGGGATTCAGCCGCCAAGGAACGTCCAAAGACCGGGAAGCTGGAAGTGACCCTGGAGGGGAACACCGAGCAGCGGACGGCTTCGCTTGTGAAGGGTGAAGGGTATTCCTTCTATATCCCGGAGCAGTTCACATTTGATTCGAAGGCGGGGCTTCTCTATATGAACATCGATAAGAACTATGCGGTAAGAATTGAGAAGCTGCCTTCTGACTCTAATCTTGAGGATCTGGAGACTAAGGGCAGGAAGAAGCTTGAGCCGCATGGTAAAGTGACTAAGCTGATTGGAGAAGAGATCAATCCGTTAATGCGGGATGCGAAGCTTTTCCTGCTCTCTTCGGGCAAGTCAGCCACTTATGAGTATATTGTGAAAGAGCTTGATGGCAGCAGGTTTATTTTCCACGTAGACATGCCCCAGGGGGAGCCCTCAGAGGGATTCGGACCGCTTGCTTTCGCGGCGCTGAATACGATCGAGAATGAATAGGTGAATGGAGGGATTGCATGATTTCCATTGATTTGGCAGGCAAAACAGCCCTGATCACAGGAGCAAGTGGAGAGCTGGGTCGTGTAATGGCACGCACACTTGCCCAAAGCGGGGCCGATATTATTATTCATTATTTCAGCAATCTAGCGAAGGCGGAGTCCGTTCGGCAGGAGGTTGAACAGCTTGGCCGCAGGGCATTTGTTATTTCTGCGGACATTTCCAGCCTAGATTCCGTCCTTCAGATGAGAGATACACTGCAAAGTGAGTTTAAGCTTCCGGAGATTGTCATAGCCAATGCGGTCTCCCAGTATAGCTGGACCACGGTGCTCGAGCAGGATCCGGCTGACTATCTGGACCAGTTCAACTCGACCGTGCTGCAGGCCGTTCACTTGTCTAAGGCATTTGTACCCCATATGATCCAGCAGCAGGGAGGGCGCATTGTTGCGATTAACACAGAAAGCTCCATGCAGAACTTCCCTACCCAGTCCGCCTATGTGGCGGGCAAGCGGGGGATGGATGGCGTCTACCGTGTGCTGGCCAAAGAGATCGGGGAGCATCAGATCACCGTGAACCAGGTTGCGCCGGGCTGGACGATCAGTGAGCGGGACCGGAATAACAACACAGAGCATAGCGAATCCTACGAGCAATCGGTTCCACTTAAGCGGCGCGGGACAGATCAGGAAATTGCCAACGTGGTGGCATTCCTGGCTTCTGACTTGGCCAGCTTTATAACCGGAGCTTACGTGCCCGTCAGTGGCGGGAATGTAATGCCATCGATCTAAATTAATGGGTAGAAGGGAGGCTTGATCCCATGCATGACAAAGCCGATCGGCTGAAAGCAGCCAAAGTCCCGGACCGGCAGCAAACGGAGTCTTCCGAGCAGCATCGATTGCCTCCCGGACAGACGCTGACCAGCAAGTTCCCGATATTGCACGAAGGTCCGGTACCCGAATATGATCTGAACAGGTGGACGCTGCGTGTATTTGGCGAAGTGGAAGAGGAGCGAATCTTCAGCTTGGATGAACTCCAATCCTTACCGCAGTCGAAGTCCGAAAGCGATATCCACTGCGTAACTCGGTGGTCCAAGTTCGACACCCGCTGGGAGGGTGTGAAGTTCAAGGACTTCATGAAAGAACTGGGGCTTCTGCCAGAGGCGAAGTATGTTATGATTCATGCGGATACGAATTATGAGACGAACCTGCGGCTGGAGGATCTGCTGCATGAAGATGTTCTGCTTGCTTTCCGCTATGACGACAAGCCCTTAACGCCCAAGCACGGTTATCCGCTCCGGCTGGTCGTTCCCCACTTGTATTTCTGGAAAAGCGCCAAATGGGTCCGAGGCATCGAATTCATGAAGGAAGACCGCAAGGGCTTCTGGGAAAGTCATGGCTTCCATAACACGGCTGACCCATTCAAGGAGCAGCGCTTCTCTTCGGATGAGTATGAAATGCCGGAAGGCGAATGGGAGTATAACGAGTATGATTGATCTTTGAGATAGGCCGGACAGCGATGGTGCTGTCCGGTTTTTTTTATATGCGGATATAATCTGTGTAAAGCTTGTGGAAGTGAAAAAAGCCTGTCTCTGTGTGTATGCAGAAGACAGGTTTTTAGAGATTTTGCTAGAAAACTGGCATTTCACAATGCACGGTGTTGGGAGGGGGTGGTTCCTCAGAGTGGTCATTCTCTGTCAGTATGAATCAAGGAAGTTTGACAATCTTGGCCTTGTAATACCACTTGCCCGTAGAATCAATATATCCATTGTCCGTCTTGGTAACAACCCAAGCCAACTTGTTGCTGTAAGGCCGAACCTCGACAAACTCGAATCCTGTTATTCTCTTGCCTGAACTGTTCATGATCGCCCAAAGCCCGTTCTTCTTCACGCTGGCCAAGCCCTCCTGGAAGGAAGCTGCATCATCATACTGGGGCGATATGCTGAGCTTGCCTTGAAGATTGGTATAGCCCCACTTTCCTTTTATTTTTACAGGGGCCAGTAGAGTGTTTGAAAATGCTTTTGCATCCTCGAACTGAGACTTTATGATCCAAGCTCCCGCTTTATTGATAAAGCCCCATTTCCCGTTCTGCTTGACCGCAGCCGCGGGTCCCGTAAAGGATCCTGCAGCTGAATAGACCGCTTTGATCACGAGCTTTCCTTTTGTATCAATAAATCCCCATTTACCATTGATTTGCACGGCTGCAAGGTTATTGGCATAGGACTGTGCGGATGAGAACTGCGGTGCAATGACCATTTGACCGGATAAATTAATATAGCCCCACTTCTTGCCAACCAGTACGGGAGCAAGTCCACTGGCAAAATCGTTCAGGTCTGGATAACGGTTCTGGCCGATATATTCGCCTTTCGTGTTGATGAACTGCCAGCCTTTGTCGTCCTTCACGGCAGCCCTGCCTTGATGGAAATCTCGGATGAGCTTATACTCACCCGGGAATGCAGGTTCACCGGTAGGGGTAATAAAACTCCATAAGTCGTTCGCGGCGCGATGAACCGCGGCGAGTCCTTCCGAGAAAGGCTTGACCCGGTAATAAGTCTGGCCGTCTTTTACAACAGAGCCCTTGTCATCCAGGTACGTCCAAGCAAAGGTCCAATCATTAGGATGCCAAGGGATAGGCAAAGCATAAGTAACCGTCTGGCGTGTCATTGGTACAGGAGTCGGAGCCATTATATTCGCGGGTTCATTGGAAATTTGCCCTTCTTTGTTATTTCCCCACTCAAATAGCTGTCCATCACGGGTTAGGGCTGCCGTAATTTCTTCTCCGCTTGCAATTTCCGCCACATTGTCAATCTTGCTCAGCTTGATAGGTCTTGGCCGGGACTCTGTCGTTCCATCACCTACCTGGCCATATTCATTCGGCCCCCAGGACCATACCTGACCCTCTTTGGTGACCGCGTGAGTTCCCGACACCTGAACAATGTCTGTTAAGGAAGGTAACGGGATCGGATCTTTAAAGTAACTGTATTGCATCTCTCCAGTTCCGATACTCCCTTGGTAATTTATGCCCCATTTTACAACAGTGCCATCCTGCAAAAGCGCGATATCGCCGGATAGAGACTTTACGCTGCTTAATCCGTTAAAAAGACCAGGGGAGGTAACGATCTCCTTCTTGCACTTCCCGCCGCTGCATTGGATGACCCCGCCCCATCGCCACACATTCCCATCTGAAGTGACGGCGAGACCTTCATCGAAGGAAGCTGAGATAGCGGTGACATTGGAAAGAGATTGAACTTGAACAGGAACTACTTCATCATTGCCACTTTGACCGTTCCCCAGTTGCCCGACTTTATTGCTTCCCCAGCCCCATACTGTTCCGTCTTTGCGAAGAGCAAGTGTATAGTAGGCGCTGTCTGCTATGTCAATGACATCGGATATCCCGCTTATTTGTCTAGGCACCGAGTCGTCTTGGCCCTGACCCAACTGCCATACGGTTCCGTCCTGCTTTACGACCGTTGAATGATCATACCCTGCGTCAATAATTTTAACATTTTCGAACCCTTTGATTGGAACAGGTACGTTGTGATAGCTGACATTGTGGTCACCCAGCTGACCATTAATATTATTCCCCCAGCCCCATGTGTTGCCCTCTGTGTCTAAAGCCAGAAAATGATAATATCCTCCTGCAATCTTCGTGAACTTCACGCTCTGACTGCCCGCAGCTGCAGCGGAGACACCTTGGTAAGACGTCCCGCAAAGCAGCAATGCGCAGAGAGCAAGAAGAACAAACTTTAACCTGGAATACATTGAATGCATTTCAAACCTCCATATTTTTGAATTAAAAGTATTACAATCCTACTTCGGCGGGATGGGTATGATTTCCTCTAAAAATTACCAGCCAAGCGTGCGGTCACTGCGAATCATTCAGAACACGATAGACGTTGTTTCTTTCGTAAGCGCTTGGGTACGGGTCTATCTCTATTCACCACATTTATCCAAATATGGTATACTCGTAGCACTACTTTTTTGTGTCTCTTAACGAGAGGAGATCAAATTTCTATGAATGTAGCAGCCAAATTGTTTGGGAGATTTAGAGACTACGATACACACAACAAGCTGAGAGTCTATCAGGACAAAGCGAAGCTCATCATGACACGAAATTTGGAGGTATGGAACGACGAGGAGCTTCAAGTGGAATCTGTCCGACTGCAGAACGAAGCAAGAATGGGCACGCCCTTGGAGGAGCTGCTCATCGATGCTTATGCGTTAGTCTGCGAGACAGCAAAGAGGAAGCTGGGATTACGTCCTTATGAAGTCCAAATCATGGCGGCTATCGCTCTGCACGAGGGATTTTTGATTGAGCAGCATACCGGTGAAGGCAAGACGCTTTCAGCTGTTATGCCTGCTTATCTAAATGCGTTAACGGGCAAAGGCGTTCATGTGCTGACTTTTAACGATTATTTGGCAAATCGGGATGCGCAGTGGATGGCCCCGATCTATCGGTTCCTTGGGATAACAGTTGATTCAGTTCAAGCGGGTATGACCTTCTACGAGAAAAGGGAATCGTACTCTGCGGACATAACCTATGTTACGGCTAAAGAGGCGGGGTTCGATTACTTGCGCGACACGATTGCGCTATCAGAAGCCGATACGGTGCATCGTCCTTTCCACTACGTTATCGTCGACGAAGCGGATTCACTGCTTCTTGATGAAGCACGGGTACCGCTAGTTATTGCCGGCGAGCCGGTCAGTTCCAAGAATGACGGCATTTTGTTCGCAGAAGTGGCCCGGAAGCTGCAGCAAGGGGAGCATTACGTATTTGATGAGTTTCAGAGAAATGTATACCTGAATGAAACGGGCGCTGCGAGAGCGGAGTCGCTAATGGGATGCGGTAATTTGTACGATAGCCATAATAACGGCTTGTTATCATCGCTAAATTGCGCGCTGCACGCGGAGACATTATTGACGAAAGACGTTGATTACATCGTCAGGGATGGCATGATCGAGCTGATTGACGAATATACCGGCAGGGTGGCAGAGAACAGGCATTTACCCGAAAGATTGCAAGCTGCGCTTGCGGCCAAAGAAGGGCTGCAATCTTTAGCTGGTGGGAAAATCCTCGGGACGATCACCCTTCAGCACTTTATTAGCCTGTATCCGAAAATTTGCGGAATGACGGCTACCGCATACGCTTCGGCAATGGAATTCGAGGCTGTATATCAGCTTCAGGTCGTGCGAATTCCGTCTAATCGGCCAAACATACGAATCGACCATCCGCATCAGATTTATACCCATAAAGAAGCCAAGCTCAAGGCGCTTGTACGCGAAATCTCGTCTGTCCATAGGACGGGACGTCCAATTCTCATTGGCACATCAAGTGTCGGGGAGTCTGACCTGCTGGCGGAGGCGCTATCAGCTGCTGGTGTACCGTGCCATGTGCTGAATGCGAGAAACGACGCAGAAGAGGCGGAGATCATTGCCAAAGCAGGTGAAATCGGTGCCGTAACGGTATCCACGAATATGGCGGGACGCGGCGTGGATATTCGGCTTGGCGGCGGCAACCCCATGCAGGCAGAAGCTGTCGCCAACCTGGGCGGGTTGTATGTAATTGGGACGCATGTGAACGAAAGCGTGCGAATCGACGACCAGCTGCGCGGGCGTTCTGGACGCCAAGGCGATCCTGGCGCTTCCGTATTTTTCGTAAGCTTGGAGGACGAGTTATTGCTTCGGTTCGGTATTCACAAAGCAATTCGCGCCCCGAGGCAGGATGAACCACTCGAAGATCCGGTACTCCGCGATAAAATCATACATATTCAGCGCGTTGTTATGGGCCAGAACTTCGATATCCAGCAGGAGCTGAATGGTTATTCGGATATGGTGGAGGATCAGAGACGAATTCTATACGAAGAGCGGCTTGCAATTTTGAAAGGCATGAAGCCGATGAGTCCTGCGGAGCAGCGGGTACGGCTTTTTTATATCGACAAGTTCTGGGCTGAGCATCTAGCCTACGTGTCTTACCTTCGCGAAGGCATCCACCTGGAGAGCATAGCCAGCCGCAGTCCCATCGACGAATTTCATGTGCAAATTACCGAAGCCTTTGATGAAATTCCCGATAAAATCAATCGTGCTTCAGAGGAGATGCTTGTAAGGCTCGAGGGCTCGAATGATCCGGGTAAATGGGAAAAGTTCGGCCTGAAGAACCCTACCTCCACACGAACTTATATTATTAATGATCAATACATCCAGAACAAGCGCAGCTCCTGGTCTGCCATGACCGTATTTGCTTATTGGCTTCGCAAGTTTGCAAGACCCCTATTCAAGCTGTCAAAATATTAATGCGGTGAATTCCGCTGTAATCATACTAGATCACCATCTGTTGACCAATTATGTCGACTTGTTGTTACAACACTATATTGATCTAAAGGAGTACATCGCCATTAGGGCAATGTACTCCTTTAGATGGTAACACTAATTAAATCTACTCTGCTTTGCAGGCAGCCATCGGATTCAACTCCTAACTGATCCAGGGAGCTGTGAGTTTGAACCAGAGAATCACACGGTCAACAATAGCTCCATGGCTTCACGTTCCTTACTCGCAATCTCAGTCAAAAGCTCGGAAGCCTGCTTCAGTTCCTGATAGTTACCCGTTCTCCCTGCGTGGTCAAATGTAGAAGACACGCTGACCCACATGGGCGCAATTTCCGCAAATAGCTTATATGCCTTGTCCAGTCTTGAGTCTCCAAGATGAGCCATACATTCTTCAAGAAAATCCCGATATAAGTTTCGGAACAAAGCGCCGCCAGTTCCCGCCTTCTCCATCAACAGCGCAGTCAAGCATAGATCTGCATCGATATTCTTGCTTCTAGAAGGCCATTTCAGGACTTCTTGGCTCATTTTGAGAATGCCTTTATTCCCTATATTGCGAATGGGCGGATTTAGATAGTCACGTGCATTTTGGGTTATAGACGCTCGTATTACGGGTACTAGCTCAGGAAGCGTATCAGGCGGCTCAATCGTAAAGGAACGATTTCTGGAGCTCATTGGGCCCTTTGCGTTTCTGGCTATGGCCAATTGCGTCAGTCGTGTCTTCACGAGTCCACCTTGCTGGCTTGTATCCGCCATGTAGGCGTATTCGGCATCCGCGCCATAGATTACTGCGTAATGACCTGCAAAGTGCACTTTATTCGTAAAATAGTCCAGGTAATAGGAGTCTAACTTCAGGCCAACCGGAACTCCGCGTTCAATAAAGCTCAGCACATTCTGCCACGCTTTATTGACAGAGGAGCTCTCTTGCACCCTGAGGGTTAGATTGAGCCGGGATGCCAGGCAGGAGGTCAATTCATCCGGCTTCACTCTTCCCCCAATGAAGGGAAAATCCATCTGCTTGGAATCCCAATAAATGAAACCGAATCCCTGACCTAATCCGAATAACATCGGCTCCGATAGCCGAATCCCAGCAAATTGAAGCAAGTTGCCCACGGTTGTCGTCTCGCAATGCTCCCCTTGATAAGACACAAAATCTTCAATGATTCTACTCACGTTCCTCCGCCTCCTCTAACAATTCATGAATGATCCTGCTGACGAACGCTTGCTCACTCTCGATAAGACTCACTGGGTGAAGGAAAAGTGCCCTAACGTGTAGCGGTAAATGAGCGCCGCCTTGCGATTCATACATCTGTCTAAGATGATTCATTGTCTCGCCAAGAAAATCCAGCCGTTTACGCAAAGCTTCAATCGCCTCGTCCTTCTCCACAACAGGTAATGCGGCAAGCCCGAGATCGAACCGGTTATCGCGTTCCCGTGAAGAAGACAGGCTTGAAATGACATCATCCCTCAGCGTCCTGAAGCCTTTTTCGGTCACAACAAATCGAGTCGGCATAGGACCCTTCCCGGATTTCTCGCCGGATTCCTCGTGCTCAATCAAGCCCTTATCGTTCAACTTCTTCAGACCTGCGTAGACTGAAGTCGTACCGATATTGGCCCATTCCCTATAACCTCGTTGATCGATTAGCTTATTGATGTCGTAACCCGATGCTTGATTACATTCCGCGATAATTTGCAGCAGCGTAAATTCAACATTCGAAAGTGGATTCATGTTCAGGCTCCTAATGATTAATATTACACATGTGTAATATAACACTAGTGAAACAATATATCAACATAATGATGGAAGTGGGAGGGGGGTGTGCTTCAGCAGAAATGACCCATGCAGATCGGAGGGGAAGAGGTACAACAACTTGCAGCTGGAGACCAAGGGGAGAGGGACAGCATCGTAAGAGTGAAGAACTAGGCATGGCGAAGCAGCAAGCGGAAAGGCATGGCAAGCTGCCGAGTGTAACGTAATCTAAAGAGGACTGTGCAGCTGGCGAGTAGAACGCAGAAGCGACACAGCATAGCAAAATGGTGAGTTAGTCATGGAGAAGGAAGTAGCAGGGGCGCAAAGGTATGCAGTTTACCAGCGCAACGGAACCTAAAAAAGGACCGCAGCAGCCCGCCTCTCGGCAACCTGCCACAGCCCTTACAACCCGCGTCTAGTGCGGCTTCTTTGTTCTTACTCTTCTCCGGTTGCTACCGGATTCTCCTAATAGCTGATCCAGTCGCACCAGTTGGCAAGCATATGAAGAGGAATTGAACTAAAAAGACTTGATCTCTATCACGATACCTGTGCCTGATTGATTTCATTCAGGTTAACTTCCTCAACGCCCATCATCATTTTGTAATGAGCATGATGATTTGTTACCTCGAATATCTTCTCAAATATTTTTAGGTATCTAGCATTTGTGTCTAATGGATGTTCAATATACAAATCATCACCAGCAAAATGGGACCCATCATTTGCCCAAGATAAAAGCGATTTACATACTACCATTTCCTCTTCCTCGAATTTACCCAATATATCGTCTTCACTAAAATTACCAAATACTTTGAAATAATTTTCTATGATTCTACGAATTAGATTTTGGACTGTAGTTGATGAAGTACTACTCTCTGCTGCTGCTCTAAGCTCGTTCCACATTAACTCATACGAGGTTTTTATTGGATTTGAATCGTAAGGTTGAGCTTCAGTAACATTATTAACTTTTCTAATTATCCAAAACGTCTCATCATTTAACTTTATTCCCTTTGAACGCTTCTTTTGAAAAGTTACCTCCTTGTGAAAGTAAACATTATGGGTTAAAACAAATAATTGAACCACATTGTTCTGATTCTTCCTAATGTCATCGATTAGCTTCAAAATGAGATTGCTAACAATGAATAATATATTGCTATCCAAGCTAGAAATAGGATCATCAATTACAACAATCTTATTCTCTGAAATAAGATCTCTGTTATTACTTCCATTCAACAAATGCATAAAATATAAAAATGTTACGAATGTTTTTTCTCCTTCACTTAACGTCTGATTTACATCTTCTCCATTAGAACGTATCAAGCGATAATTACCCTCGCTTTGTGTATGGGCAAAACTGAAGTTAGTAAAATTGTACGCCTTTAACATACGATTCATCTCATTAACGGAAGGAATTACACTGGTAATTTGAGCTTCTAAACTCTGAATTTCGGAAATTATCCTATTTTTCTCAGATGTTTTTGACAATATGCCAGCTTTGATCCCCGTAATAGCACTTTTAATGCTAAATTCTTTTCGCACATAGATCTCGTGAATATGGAGATTTTCATTCGCTATGTATTTCCATATTTGGTCTTTCAATATTTGTTCTTCCTGGGCTCGGTTATCAACCATCCTGTTATGTCCGTGAATTTCTAGATTTACTTTATCAATTTCCAAATTGATATTTTTTACAAATGCATCAAAGGAAGTCAATTCAATTTTCTTACTAGGTTGTTTTTGCTTTTGGTCAATCAATTCGAGATTAATTTCGTTTTTTGATCTAATTAACTCATACTGTTGATTAATTCTCCATTTATCGATATATGGCAACTCTTCATTTAGTAGAGCTTGGATCGTCGTTTCAAGACTATTATATAATTTAATATATAAGTCAACGCAATCTATTAACTCATTCATCTCATATTCATAAGTTTCATTAAAGTATTCTTCCAACTTATGTAGAAAACCATCTGGTAATGACTGTTGGCAAAAAGGACACTTACCTTCTGACTTATGCACATGATCGAATCCACTTTTAACCCAATCACTTATAGCTAGCCTTGAAATGAGAGACGCAATATCAACATCTTGTTTACCAACAATTTGTTTTTGGAATAACTTATTAATACAAAGAGCGTTAAGTTCGTCAATAGTTATTAAGGGAATATTTTGAACTTTCACTAAAGTTCCTTTAAATAACTTATTTGAACGAGTGCGTAAATCTTCAAAATCACATAGTATGTTCTCGATTGAATGTGCTTGTTTACATTTTTTCATAAAGTTGATTTTATTATTTCGAACACCCGAAAAAGCTTGCAAAAACTCGTCATCATATTTCCTTTTCAAATCCCAACAATATTCTATAAATTCACTTTCATTTGAGGTGTATTCCTCCTCCTTAGTTGATAAGTTACTGCGCATTCTCCGAATCTCACCATCTAATATATCTACTAACCCCTTTTTTTCAAGAATTTCATTTTTTATTTCTGTTGACTCTTTACCTAAAGTGAAAATACCTTTTATGTTTGAATCTTGATGAAAATTCTCCTCTACGAATTTTTGATTGTATACCAATGTTTTTAATGGTTGAGAAACCCAATCTATATTGCATTCCGAGAAGTGATCAATATCTTTCATAACATTTGATAGTGATGTTTTTCCACTTCCATTTGAACCGTAAAGAAAATTAATTTTCTTAAACCCACTATAGGTAACGCCTAAATCATTATAAGTCGCTATTTTTTTTATAGATAATTCTTTAATCACTACTTTCACCCCGTAAGTGTTTTTTTGAAAAAAGGGATATTTAAAATATAGTTTTCTTAAGTGCTTCCATTTTTCAGTGATGTAGCTTGCTCGCAAAAATCAAATAACTAGACACTCCATATCAAGCATTCTTCATCCCCTCATTCCCTAAAGAATTCATTCCCGATTGGCAAATAACAAATGGGATATATGACCATTTTACTATGATAGTGGTAAATTAGTAATGGAACGTATGTTTGTTTATTTGTTGTCCCTGACATGTTAATTGCTGCTGACTAAACTTAAGGGTTGTTAAATTTTAACTTGCGGAGATATTAGGTGTTTTATTCCATTGGTTGGTTTGTCAGGGATCCCACCATATTTCTATTAACAAGGACATTAGAGCCAGTATCTGAAACGACCTGATTTGTAATGTTCCTGGACAGGTGCGTTGACTCATTGTTCTAAGAATAAAAAATACACCGCCCAAAGCCCATGCCTCAGTGACGATGTATTTAAAATTTTCATCATATTTATATGATGCTAAGCTTTTTCTTAATTTCCCACAGCTATTGGATTCTCCTCATAGCTGATCCAGTCGCTCCAGCTTCCCGGATACAGCTTCACGTTCGTATACCCGAGATGGTGCAGCGCGAGCACATTCGGACAAGCGCTCACGCCAGATCCGCAGTATACAACAACGTCGCGGCCTTCTTCAGCTTCTTGAATAATATCAGCAAAATGCTCCCTCAGCTCGGCCTCGCTCTTCCAGGCTCCGCGCTCGTCAAGCACCTCTTTCCAGAAGCGGTTAACCGCGCTTGGAATATGTCCTGCGCGGGCATCGATCGGCTCTTCCTCGCCGATATAGCGCTTCGCTTCGCGCGAATCCACCAGCAGCGCGCCGTGTGCCCCGGCGGCAGAGGCTTCGCGCACCTCGCTGACGTCAGCCCACATGCCGCGCTGCGGCTGAGCGGTGAACGTCTGCGGAATGACCACCTGCTGCTCGGCGTTCACGGGGTAACCCGCCGCCTCCCATGCGGAGAAGCCTTCGCTCAGCACATAGACCTGCTCATGCCCGGCATAGCGCAGCAGCCACCACAGCCTCGCGGCGTACATGCCGCCCTGATCGTCGTAAGCAACGACTCTCGTCTGCGGGCCAATCCCGGCCCGGCTAAGACGCTCTTCCAGTGCCGTTAGCTCCGGCAGGGGATGGCGTCCGCCATGGGCCTGGACAGGACCCGACAGGTCTGCCTCCAGGTCCAGGTAGACAGCGCCTGGAATATGGCCGGCGTCATAAGCCTGCCGTCCTACTTCAGGCTTGCCGAGCTGGAAGCGGCAGTCCACAATGACTTGATCCTGCTCGTAGAGCCTCGCGAGTAGCCAGTTTTTTGCAACCAACATAGACATGATTACTCCTCCTCTATATCCTTTTATTTCCGAATCTCAAAAAATTGACAGTCCTTGCGTGAATGATACGCCAGTTCGCTTACGCTCGATTGCAGGATGACAGTCAGGTCATCAAAGCGGATAATGACTCCGCCGGAATCTACCAGATGATCATCTTGAAATACACGAATACGGTACTGATGGTCCAAAGCCTCCTGAAAGTCCTGTTCTGTCAGGAGTGGTCTTCTAATTGGCATGGTGATTCCCCTTTGCTGGTACAAATTACAATTAAGGTTACCATATCATAAAAATGGCCCTTGGTGCGACCGCAAGCTGCCGCAGGATTTTATGCCTGGTAGGGACATGGGATTCTCCTTTTGACTTCACACAGAGTCTGGAAGTACACTAGTTAAAAATTACTAAAATCCTGCTATAGAAGTTGAACTTAATTGTAAGAACATTTCACACGGCTGACTAACAGGTAAAATCACTAGTTCAACTCATATAGCAGATCTAATAATTAGGAGTGGCTTTGTTATGGACGTTAATGGACTCAGGCAGCACAGGCAGTACCCGGATCAGACGGGGCACGGGCATGGGAATGCACGGGCGGCTTACGAGCGTGACTATTCAAGATTGATTCATTCACCTACCTTCCGGCGCCTGCAGGGGAAATCCCAGGTGTTCGGGGCCGGAACCGGCGATTACTACCGGACTCGTCTTACCCATTCTCTTGAGGTGGCGCAGATTGCGAGGGAAGCTGCGCGCAGCCTGATTCGTTCCTATCCGGGCATTGACACCGCGCGGGCTGGCAATCCGGGACTCATTATTGACTCCGAGGTTGTGGAATGTGCGGCGATCTGTCATGATTTCGGGCATCCGCCATTTGGGCATAAAGGAGAAGAGGTGCTCGCGGGGATTCTGGACCGGTTGATCGAGGACAAGGTGCAGCAGGAGCTGCAGAAGAGCATTGATCCAGCTGCCAATGAGCTGCTAATTCGCTCCACAATGCGGCAGAAATACGAGCATTTCGAAGGAAATGCCCATAATTTCCGGCTTATGATGTTCCTGGAGAAGCGGGAGGATCTGGACGGGCTGAATCTGTCGGATGCGGTGCTGCTGGGAACGAACAAGTATCCATTTCCCGGCACGGTCAATCATAAGGGCATGTATCACCATGAGTGGCAGTATATTTCTGAGATCCGCAGTCTTTGGGGCATCCCGGCGGGCAAGAAGACGCTGGAAGCCCAGCTGATGGACCTGTGTGATGATATCGCGTACTCGGCGCATGATCTGGAGGATGGGATCAAGGCGGGGAAGATCGAGGTGCATGAACATTTCATGCAGGACTCGCATATCCAGCAGCTGATTGTGGAGAAGGTGAATACGCTGGAGGATCCGTGCTGGCAGGGATGGGATGATGAGCGCATACGCAGTAAGGCAGAGGAGGTGCTGACTTCGTTCCTGCGGGTCTGGAATGAGAAGCTGCCGACCTGTGACTTCGATTCGTCAAGGACCCGCCGGGAAGTTAAGGCTTATTGGGTAAGCCTCTTCGTGGGAAGCCTGGGCGTCATTCCGGACGGGAACTGGCAGAAGGTGACCTTTGTGAGGAATGGGGAAGAGGACGAGGATATGCTGCGGACGGTCAGTGTGCTCAAGAGCTTCGCTTGGGTTACCATGATCCGGGACCTCAGGGTACAGCGCCTGCAGAAGCGGAGTGCGTGGATTATTAAAAGGCTCTGGGATGCTTTTGTGGACCCCCACACTTCGAAGTCCATTATTCCGGGCGACTGGCTCCGCCGTTTTGACCGGGATCAGAAGAGAGAGCACCCGATCTGGACCTGGGAGCATATGATCATTGATTATATTGCAGGCATGACCGACGCTTACGCCGAGAAAATATACAACGAACTGTACGGACTCAAGGTCGGCTCGATTTACGATCTGGATTAACCCCGAGCAGAACGGGCTCCCGGCGGGAGATGGTTCTGAGAAATAATAATCTGAAGGGAGAATCCCCTATGATACGGTTATCATATTGGGAGAGCTCCTTGATGGTATTCCTGCTGACAGCGCGAACTTCGAATACAAAAAGCAGCTGCAGAATTGGACTGAGTCATAAAGTCTAATTCTGCTGCTGTTTTATTTTTCCCCTGCCGCCATCGCCGCGAAATACTCCACAACCACCTCACGAAATTCCTGGGCTGCCCGCGAAATGTAGCGACTCTTATGTGATAACAATGCGATCTCTCGCACCAATTCATGACCCTCCACGTGGAGATAGTGAATATGATCATTGGCATTGCTTGCTGTGCTTGGGATGAAGGCAATGCCAATTTCAGCTTCCACAAGTGAGCCTAACCTTGCAGGTTCATCTCCCTCGTACACGTATTTTGGCAAGAATCCGGCAGATTGGCATACCGAGTCCGTTAAATCACGTGTACCATAGCCTCTTTTCACACCGACAAACCACTCATCTCTCAGTTCAGCCAAGCTCACGCTATCCTGGCCTGCCAGTCTATGACTCTTGGGAACAGCAACAAGGACCGGGTCGAAGAACACGATCTGGGTATTAATATCATCCCCGTGTATAGATGGAGAGGACAAGCAGAAGTCTACCTCTCCCCTGTGAAGAAGCGTAACCATTTCTTGTGTGGTTAGCATTTGGACATAAAATTGGACATCGGGCCGATTCTTCCGGAACTCCCGAAGGATATAGGGCAGTGCGCTTGCTGCGGTTACTGCCAATTCGAGTGTGCCATGTTCGGGACTTGATAAATCGCTAATCTCCTGCTTCCCCTGTTCGAGTTCAAAGAGGGCCCTTTCGGCGCGGCGAAGAAATTTGCTCCCGAATTCATTTAACCGCAGCTTCCTTCCTACTCGGTCGAATAGGGGGACACCTAAATCCTCCTCCAGACGCTGAATCGTCTTGCTTAGCGAAGATTGAGTCACGTGCAGACTTCGCGCGGCTTCCGTTACATGCTCCAATCTGGCTACAGCAATAAAATATTGAAGTTGTAGAAGCTCCATTTCACACCTCCGCTCATTCCTTCTAGTCTATGAAATCATAACATGAAATGCGTTGGAATAAATGACGAGTTTCCAGTACGATAACATCAATAACGAGAGGGGGAGCGAAATTGAATGCTCGCAGCAGGTGGTTAATGATTTCAGTATGTCTTGGAATTCTGCTCAATCCACTAAATTCTTCGATGGTATCTGTGGCTCTTCCAAGTCTGCAAAATGTGTTCAAACTGGATTTTACAGGCGTGTCCTGGATCATATTCTCTTTCTACATTGCAAGCGCAGTCGCACAGCCTGTCATGGGTAAAGCCAGTGATTTATTCGGTCGTAGGAGGATTTTCCTTGCCGGGCTTGTTATATCCTTCGCGGCATCCTTATTGGCTCCGATATCACCCTACTTCGGCATGCTTATTGTGCTGCGCGTTGTGCAGTCGATCGGAACCAGCATGATGGTTGCGGTGGGGATGGCTATCATACGCATTTATATAACGGAGAGACAAGCAACTGCACTGTCTGTCTTGTCTATATTCCTATCCGGAGCAGCAGCGATTGGCCCTTTTATAGGCGGTGTTCTGATCCATTGGTGGGGTTGGCCAGCTATCTTTTTGGTCAATATTCCGTTTGTGCTGGCAAGCTTTCTGCTCGCCTGGAGGACGATACCTAAGGAAGAGCAATCTGCACTTCTCGCTGCGCGGGACATGACTTTTCGGAAATGGGTTGCTGTAGTTGATGTATCAGGAATTCTGCTCTTCACCGTAGGGCTGGTTGCTCTGCTCTATGGGCTGCTCTCAGCCAAATCAACCGGACAAATCTCATCAGGCAGCCTCATTACCCTGCTGATCGGCCTCGCGGCGCTGGGGGGATTCGTAAGATATGAGCTCAAGACGAAGGCGCCCTTCATTCCTTTGCGGACATTCGCACGGCATCCTGCGATGACCTCTGTCAATGTTCAATATATCCTTGTTAATCTGCTATATTATTCGCTCTTCTTCGGGTTTCCTTCTTACCTGCAGACGGTTCGGCATGTAAGCGAATTCCACACAGGAATGCTTATGCTGACCCTGGGCTTAACCTCTTTGGTGACGTCACCACTGGCAGGACGCTGGATTGATAAGTCAGGGCCCCGGCCGGCGCTGCTCATGTCTGCCATTCTGATGGCCTTTGGGTCCGTATGGATCGTGACCTTGAATCAGACATCACCCGTGATCAGTGTATGCTTGGCGCTAGCTGCATTCGGGATTAGTAACGGGCTGAATAACGTAGGCATGCAGGCAGCCCTGTTCCAAAGTTCTCCGAAGGAGATCATCGGTGTAGCATCTGGGTTATTCAATACCTCCAGATATCTGGGAACCATTCTATCTTCCTTGTTGATCGGTATCGTAATGGGAGGCAAGTTCAGCTTCGGGGGATTTCGTTGGCTAGCGGTGATTCTCACCCTAATTGCCTTGTCTTTGGTATTCATGAACCGGCGGCGCCGGGGTTCAGGGCATTTGCAAGAGATGGAGGGCTCATCAAGTTCAAGTTAGATGGTGAAGATGAGCAGCTGTCCATATGTATTAGAAAAGATATCCCGACGTTAGAGATTGGATTGGCGTGCTTACTGCAGGAAGAATATGTTCTAGAGGACGCTGCTGCGTTGGTCTCTTGGAATAAACAGAGTGGGTGTCCCGGTTCAAGCAACCTGGGGACACCCACTTTTTATTATAATGGTGGATTTGCGTGACATCTGCGGCATACCGGATAGTAGGCTTCACTGCCGCCGATCTGGATCTGTTCACCGTTATACACGGGCTTTCCATTCTCAACCCGCAGGTTCATGGTGGCCTTGCGTTCACAGAACCAGCAAATCGTCTTCATCTCTTCTAATTTGTCGGCATAGATTAACATCTGCTCACTGCCTTCGAACAAGCGGTTCTGAAAGTCATTCTTGAGCCCGAACCCCATGACGGGTACATCCAGCTCATCTACGATCCGGGCAAGCTGCCGGATGCCTTCCTTCTTGAGGAACTGGCACTCATCCACCAGTACGCAGTACGGCTTAGGTTCGTGATTCTTTACTATGCTGAATATATCAGTGTCATCATAGATCGGAATGGCCTGTCTTCGCATACCGACACGGGAGGACACGAATCCAATCTCGTCCCGGGTGTCGATCGCCGGTGTGAAGATCAGAACGGGCTTGTTCTGTTCCTCATAGTTGTGGGCTACCTTAAGAATCTCAATGGACTTACCGCTATTCATTGCTCCGTATTTGAAGTATAACTGTGCCAAGCTGCATGTTCCTTTCCCCGCTGAAAATATCTATTCCAGCATAATAGGCGGGCTTGGCGTTAGTCAATGCATAACCGCTGGGAGCGGCAGTGTGAACAGGGCTGCAAATAGCGCAGAAAGCGCTAGGATGACTTCTTAGCAGCCGACCCTTCCGCTGAGCTAGGCATTCCCGCAGGCAGCTGATCGGTTCCAAGGATCATGTCCAGCGCAGGATTCGTGACTCCGAAATAATGCTGGGAGTCTTTAAAGTGGTGAAGCAAGTGGTATTTCTTCATCCACTTTCCAAAGCGTGTACGAGGGGTAATCGGTCGGTGCGAGACATAATGAACCCATTCATAGAGCAGGTGATAGACACCTACCCCGAACATAAGCGCACTACCCAGGTGAATGCTTTGGAAAGCCAAGGTGAAAACGAGCCAGAATAAGAGATGAACTGGTACGTTGTATGAATTAGGTGTGAGCATGTCTTTGAAATCCTGCGGATTCTTGTGGTGATTGTCATGTCCCTTATGAGCCTTCGGCATGATTCTCGATAGCCATCCGTGCAGGATAAATCGGTGCGAGACGTATTCGACAATGAAAAAGACCAGTAATCCTCCCAATACTGCGGACCACGTCCAACGGCTGTAGGGAGTGATGAGTGTAACAACCATGTACACGATCAGCATAAACGTGATGAACAGCACCCTTGAATCCGAGGCGAACTCCTTGACGAGCTGCTTCTCTTTACTCTTCATAGTACGATTTCATCCCTCTCCTTACTTCTCTTTTTAATAATCCACTAAAATGAACTAAGCCCAAGCTCCTCATCCGGTATCTTGGTATATGTAGCAAAATTTGTAACTTGAGTTTATTACTTATAATTAAGCACAGATCTCACGCTTTGGCTACTGGGCCAAAGTCCAGTGAATGACGGCTCTAAGGTCCAGATTCAATTACCTCCTCCAGAAGGTATTCGGTCACTGGCCGGTACCCTATACTTTCAACATGTGAGACCAACTTTTGGGGAGGAAAATGAATTGAAATCTTTAATTCGCTTTAGCATGAAGAATGCCACAGCAATATTGCTGCTGGTAGCGGTACTGGCTGCAGGGGGTTATTATGCGGTCAGCCAAATGAAAATGGAGAAATATCCTGATGTGGATATTCCTTATCTTCATGTAAATATCGTGTACCCGGGTGCATCACCCGAGCAGTCCATGAGAGATATTGGAGAGGTCCTTGAGAAGGAGTTCAGCAATATAGAGGGTGTTACGGGCGTATATACGTGGGGTGCTCCCAATGCATATTCGGGTGTGATCAAGACCAGCATGTCGGTCAATATGGACAAGATTGAAGAGGAAGCTCGTAACATCGTCTCCAAAGCCAAGCTTCCCGAGGGCACAGGTGAGCCCGTCTTTACAAGCGAGAAGCTGGATCCTGAGATCTATACCGTTGCTTACAGTGGAGCAGATGAGGAGAAGCTGCAGCGGTTCGTAGAGGGCGAAGTTGTTCCGGCTGTAAAATCAGCTGAGGGCATAGGCCAAGTTCAAGTAAAGGGCATTCAGGACAAGCAAATATACATACAGGTTAAACCCGGGAAACTGAAAGAGAAAGGCCTTACTCTCGATCAGGTCCAGCAGTTGATTACAGCTAGTCACGTGAATATTCCGATCGGTGACATCAAGACATCTTCACAGATTCTGCCTGTCCGTATGGATGATACATTGAAATCTATGGAAGACGTTAAAAGTATTCGCTTGTTTGCCGCGGCTGGTGCGCCCCAATCTGCGCCTGGAGGGGAAGCTAAGCTGAACTCTTTTACACTGGACGAGATTGCAGATATTACATACCGTGCCTCAGATGAAACAATTACCCATATGAATGGGGAACCGGCGGTAACTATCAGTGTTCTGTCAAAAGGCGGAGAAGATGCCGTTGGTATGGTTAAGCAGATTAAGCAAAAGTTATCCAGCCTCGCCATTCCCTCAGGAATCAAGCAGGAGCTTCTGCTGGATCAATCTGAGGATATCCAGCACTCCGTCTATGGCATGCTTCGCGAAGTGCTGCTCGGCTGTCTGATGGCCGTTGCGGTAACGCTGCTGTTCCTGCGTAACCTGCGCTCAACCTTGATTGCTGTCATTTCCATACCGCTGTCGATGCTGGCTTCATTTATTGTACTGAACCAGCTTGGTTATACCCTGAATATGATGACTCTTGCAGGTATCGCTGTAGCGATTGGACGGGTCGTGGATGACTCGATTGTGGTTATTGAGAATGTATTCCGCAGGGTACGGGGAGCTCAGGAACGCAATCCGGAGCTGGTCGAGCAGGCCACCCGCGAAGTGTCATCTGCCATCACATCCTCTACGCTGACGACCGTGGCGGTCTTCCTGCCGCTGGCCTTCGTGCCAGGCATTGTTGGTAAATTCTTCGTCCCGCTAGCCTGGACTATTGTAATCTCGCTGCTGTTCTCGCTGCTGGTCGCGGTGACCATTGTCCCGCTCATGTCGAGACTATTCCTGCTCAAGATCAAGCATAAGGAGCATAAGGAAGGCAGCCTGCAAAAGGTCTACCGCAGAATGCTGACAGGAGTCCTTCGTCACAGAGCAGTGACGCTCACTCTGGCGATTGTGCTGCTTGCCGGAAGCATGGCGATCCCGGCCGCGGGTGCGATTGGGTTCAACTTCCTGCCTTCGGAGAAGCCGACCAATTTTAATGTTGATGTCACCATGCCGGTAGGGACAAATGAAGCTTTAACGCAGGAGGTAGTCAAGGATGTAGAGCAGGTAGTCAAGGCTGAGCCAGGGGTGGAGCGTACCTTTATCCGTGCGGGAAATGAAGATGGGCGCGTTGCCTTCAAAGTAACTAAAGAAGCGGATACGACCCGTATGGGTGAAGAGCTTCGGAAGAAATTTTCCAAGATCAAGGGCGCCGAAAGTATTATCCTGGTCGGTCTAGGCGGGATCGGCGGAAACAATCTGAACATTATTGTCAACGGGCCAACTCGGGAATCGATCACAGAAGGAGCCAATCAAATTGCGGCTGCCATCCGTAAAATTGACGGTTTGGCGGATGTGCGAAGCTCGGCGCAAGGAGAGAAGCCGGAGATTGCCATTGATCTGAATCATGAGCGGGTGGCTGAGAAAGGGCTGACACCGGCCCAGGTTGCCTCAAGCCTCAGAATGATGGTCACCGGAGGCACGATTGCTAGCATGGATATCAACAATAAGCCATCCGATGTTATTCTGAAGCTGCAGACAGATCATACGGGATCCACTGAGCAGCTTAAGGAACAGGAAGTTACCGGCGCTTTAGGTCAACCGGTGAAGCTTGGGGATCTGGGTGTGATTAAGAAGATCCAAAGCCGGACCCAGGTTGCCCATTTGGACCAGAAAGAATATATGGAGGTCTATGCCTCGATTACCGATAACAACTCAGCTAAAGTGAGCAGCGATGCCTTTGCAGTCATGAATGCCCTTAAGCTGCCGAACGGAGTGTCCTGGACTTCTGAAGGAGCCGCCAAGGAAATGAATGATGGCTTCGTCAGCATGGGGATTGCCCTGTTGATCAGTATTGTGCTTGTCTACTTTGTAATGCTGCTAGCTTTCGGTCAGGCCATGCTGCCATTCGTCATTCTTGCTTCTATTCCTTTCTCTATAATTGGAGCGATTGGAGGGTTGTTCCTGGCAGGTGAACCGATCGGGATGCCGGCGATGATTGGACTGCTGATGCTGAACGGCATCGTGGTAACCAATGCCATCGTACTGCTTGACCGGGTGAAGCAGAATGAACAGAAGGGGATGGAGAGACGGCAGGCCTTGATCGAAGCCGGAGTTACCCGTGTGCGTCCGATTCTGATGACAGCTATTGCTACGGTAGGCGCCTTGCTTCCGCTCGCTCTATCCACCGAGGCTGGCTTGGTGTCCCGTGCTCTTGCAGTGGTGGTTATTGGCGGACTTGTCAGCTCGACACTGCTTACCCTGCTGATCGTGCCGGTCATCTACAGCTTCATGGGCGCGAAGCGCGAGAAGGTGAAGCAGGAGGTATTGGTTCCAGCGAAGCAGCTGTGAAGGTAATGAATACGTATTGTAAGCCAAGGCCTGCGGAGAGACGAACGATTGCGGACAAGCGCTAGCGGTCGCCTATGGTTTTGGATTTTATCCGCTTAACATTCATTCAAGAAATCCAAAACCCAACAGCGAGGGGAGCAACGTTCGTTCTCGGAGTCTTTCAAGCACAAACCGAACTTCTATACAAATAGGGGGCCGTCTTATGACTTTGGGACGGCTCCTTTTCACATTTCCATATATTCGGGGAACTTGAAGTTAGGACAATCCTGTTATAATAGATGGATTGATAAGCGAATTCATAGTGACAGAACAGGAGTGCATAATGACTAGAATTGCAAAAGAGAGAATACTAGAAATTGAACTTCTACGGGCGATTGCCTTTGCAGGGGTAGTGTTCCAGCATGCGGTCGCCCATTATGGCTACCTGAAGGATGTTGGTCTTGCTGACGGTGTACTGCTGGCCCTGCTCGTCATCCTATCAAAATTTGCGGTACCCGTATTTATCTTTATAACTGGAATGGTACTTTTCTACAATTACGATGGAGAACTGAACTATCGCTCATTTCTGGTAAAAAGGCTCAAGGACATAGGAACACCTTTTTTCATATGGTCCATCTTTTATATGTATCTGAATCACGCCTTTCCGGGCCTCAATCTACAAGAAATTTTAGCTGCCACGGAGCGGTTAATCACTGGGAAATCAAGCTATCATT
This sequence comes from Paenibacillus zeisoli, assembly GCF_003994465.1. GTDB lineage: Bacteria > Bacillota > Bacilli > Paenibacillales > Paenibacillaceae > Fontibacillus > Fontibacillus zeisoli. The sequence continues at coordinate 295,390 of NZ_RZNX01000004.1, forward strand.
TGTGGTATGTGTTCATGATGATCCAGTTCTATCTGCTGTTCCCGCTGTTCCGGCGATGGGTGAGGGGAGTATTTGAACGTCTGCGTCCATCGGTTCGTCCGTGGGCGGTAGGGGCAGCAGGGGCTGCCTATATCGGGCTGATGCCACTGATCGGTATGATAGCCGGCATGTTCTCGGCAGCTGATATTCCGGCGATCACTCCGCTATTCACCACTTATGCGGACCGGAATGTGCTTTATTATTTGTTCTATTTCCTGATGGGTGCAGCGGCGGGTATGAACGTTCCCAGGTGGCAGTTATGGGTTAAGCAGGGACAATTCATCTACTGGCCGGTATTTATCAGCTTCGCAGCCTATTTTTTCTATCGGCTGGTGAATGGTTTTGAGAGTGCAGACGGGCTTCATATTAACTTTAATGGGGTGGCTCTGCTGCAGCCGCTAATGGTTATTTTCCTGACAAGCTCGATATTTGTGCTCCACCGGATCGCGATGGCATTAAAGAACAGTGGTAATCCACTCCTGCTCCGTATGCTGGCTGGAATCAGCGCGTTATCGTATGGAGCCTACCTGATGCATGCCGCCGTGCTGCGGCTCGCTTATGCCCTGGAAGGAAGCCTATTCGCCGAATGGAGTATCACCCTGCGTACCCTGATCGCTTTTATATTATGTATGGTGATGTGCAGTCTCTTTACGTGGATACTGGCGAAGCTTCCATTTGGTAAATGGGTGGTAGGAGTTCATATTCCGAGGAGAGCGAAGACTGGGCAGCAGGCGGTTCGGAATCCCGGCGTGAACTCTTAGCGAGAACGCGTCGATATGAATTTGTGTGAGATATTACGGGCCAGCCCACACCCTCAGGCTTATGACTGCGTAAATTGAGTCATGAACCTGTGGAGGTGATAACCAATGGCAAAGTTGTCTAATCACGCGAAAGCTCGCAAGTATTTGAACAAACGGGTTAAGATCAAGACCAAGACAGGCAGTATCCTGTACGGAACTATTGTGAAAGTCTCCGGCAAGCGGCTGTATTTGAATACCTCCTCGCTGCACGGCAAGGATACGAAGGCCCATGTCACTTTTGCACCCCTAATTCTGCCTTTGGTCCTTTTCGATCTGCTTGTTATTATTTTGCTGGAGCGGCCTGGAAGAAGAAGACACCACAGACACCACTGGTAGCTCGCAGCGCACGTCAAGAACAAGCCGCTAGTCAGCTGCCGAAGCGCAGAATATGCTGTGAACCTAGAAGGACAGTCATTTGACTTCCTTAGTGTAGAGAAACCCTGGTCATTGATGACCAAGGGTTTCTTTTTTATTTTGGTAGTTTTTTGCAGCTCCCATGTAAAGTCCCGGCTTGTCAAACATGTCCGCATAATCGTCCAAGTTCCCACATAGACATGTATCAAGTTTAGGAAAATTCATATGGGCTAAGGGGATGATACCATGCGTCGAATCACATGGGTGCTAACCATGGTGATAGCTTTCAGCATGCTGCTGGCTGCTTGCGGAACAAAGAACTCTGCTGATGTTGTCAAAGACTTGGATCAAGTCGTTACAAAGATGGAAAGTTATGAAGGTACGGGAACCATGACCTTACATACCGGCGAGAAGCCTCAGGAATACCGGGTGGAAGTATGGTATCAGAACCCGTCCTATTACCGCATTGCTTTAACGAACGCGCAAAAAGATGTGACCCAGATTGTGCTCCGCAACGATCAAGGGGTGTACGTGCTTACACCGAGCCTGAACAAGAGCTTCCGTTTCCAGAGCGATTGGCCGGAGAATCAAGGACAGGTCTATCTGTATCAGACCCTGGTTCGCAGCATCTTGAACGATACATCCCGCCAATTTGTGGATGACAAGGACAGCTATGTGTTTGATGTGGCAGCCAATTATAATACCCAGACTCTCGTGCGTCAGAAAATTTGGCTGAACAAGAAGGACTATGCGCCAAAGCAGGTCCAGGTCTCAGACTCTAACGCCAACGTCGTTGTTGAAGTGAAATTCGACAAGTTCAAGTTCGATGCCGGTTTTGACAAAAAGTCATTTGATATGCAGCAGAACTTGAATGCCTCTACGCCAGACTCCAAAGGCACCATTCTGGAAGTGGACGAGAACGGACAATTAGTCGAAAAGACCCCGGACCAGAATCAAGCAGCTGTTCCGTCCACGGACAGTAAAGATACAGCGGCACAATCAGCGGACGATAAGGCTGCTGAGGCTCAGGATTCTGCCAAGCTTCCCGCCATGAATGAGACCTTCGGGGTCATTATGCCGACCTACCTTCCTGAGGGTGTAGCCAAGAAAGAAGAGAAGGTCATCGAAGGCAGCGAGAACAGCGCAGTACTGCTCCGTTATGATGGAACGTACCAGTATACGCTAACCGAAGGAAGAGCAGCAGACCGTTCAGTATCTTTGGCGGCCAATGGTCAGGTCATTGATCTAGGCTTCACTTGGGGGTATCTGACCGGCTCCGATCAAGAGACACAGAACCTGGCCTGGACGGTGGATGGCCTGGAATTCAATCTTACCAGCAACAACCTGCCGGCAAATGAAATGATCAAGATTGCCGCTTCTATGCAGGATCAAACGGGTAAATAATATTGGGTAGACGGATAACGGCTGAAGGGAGGAATAATTCTTTTCCCTTCACACCGTCCATCCGTCCTCTTTTTTATCTGCTGCATATGTGGTAGGTTCGCCTTAACTATTCTGCCGGAAAGCTGGTTTACTTGCAGAAAAAGGTTTCTCTATCTTAATTGACAGCCACCACAGAGAACATTAACATTAATTTATTGTGTTAATGGATTTTCAAACATTAGAGAAGGTGACCTCATTGCAAGTAAACTATCGACCCACCCAAGTCCAAATTGATCTGGACGTTCTTCAAGCCAACTATTTGGCATTCCGTCAGGCCCTGCCTGAGGGTATGAAGCTTCTGGCCTGTGTGAAAGCTAATGCTTACGGCCATGGAGCGGTACAAGTAGCCAAGGAAATGCAGCGCCTCGGTGCTGATTATCTTAGCGTAGCGTTTCTGGATGAAGCTTTGGAGCTGCGGCAGGCAGGTATAACACTGCCTATCCTGGTGTTGGGATATGTGCCTCCGCATGGTATTCAGGCGGCTTGGGAGAACGACGTAACGATTGCCCTGTTCAGTGATGAAGTGCTGAGCGCCATTCGGGAGATGGAATCCTCCAAATTCCCGGGTAAGCTCAAGGTTCACATTAAAGTGGATACGGGAATGGGGCGGCTGGGGTTGTTCCCTGGTGAGAAGCTGACCCGATTTGTGGGAGAAGTGATGGCGGTGCCGCATGTGGAGGTAGAGGGTCTATTTACCCACTATGCCACGGCAGATGAGGAAGATAAGACCTATACACTGGAGCAGTACCGACGTTTTCAGGGCGCGTGCGAAGCACTGCGGGAGCAGGGTTATGAAATCCCGATTATACATACGGGCAACAGTGCTGTCGCCGTAGATATGCCACAGATCTCTTGCGATATGGTTCGTATAGGTATTTCTCTATACGGTCTGTATCCATCCGCAGAGGTCGAGCAGACTAAGGTGAAGCTAAGCCCGGTATTAACACTGAAAACACAGGTAGTATTTGTTAAAACGCTGCCCCCGCACTCAGGTATCAGCTACGGGATACGCTATGCGACTGAAGCCGAGGAGCTGATAGGTACGCTTCCGATCGGTTATGCGGATGGATATTCACGTATGCTGACGGGGAAAGCAAAGGTTCTGATACGCGGACGCCGCGTGCCTGTCGTTGGAACCATCTGCATGGACCAGTGTATGGTATCGTTGCAAACTTTTGCCGATATGGCAGAGGAAATTCAAGCCGGAGAAGAGGTTGTCCTCATTGGCCAGCAGCGCGGAGAGACCATCACCGCAGGCGAACTGGCTTCCGAGCTCGGCACCATCCACTACGAGATAATCTGTCTGCTGGCTCATCGTATACCGCGGCTTTACACACGTTCAGGAGTGCCTGAACTCATGGTGAATCCACTGATTGAGACCAGGTCCAATTAATTGAATATCCTTAAAACTTTTCACCGTATGAAGGATTTGTTCCGGAGTATCACGAATATATCAAGTAATTGGAAAATGACAAATGGTATGTACGCCACTGTGGTTTCCGTTTATAATGAAATGCAGCATACTTGATATACAGGGAGCATATATTCCTTTGTATAAATTTCCTTGGATAATGATATACTTGTCCTAGGAAAGAAGGTCGAAAGGTTTGTGGGGGTGTAAAGTAATTGGCCAATATGCAGAGCACCAAAAGAATCATGATCAGCTTGCCAGATTATCTTTTGCAAGAAGTGGATGGGATTGTAGCTATGGAGAATTCCAACCGCAGTGAACTTATTAGGCAGGCAATGAAGCTCTACTTGAACGAACGGAAGAAGCGGTTCATCCGTGAGTCCATGCAGCGCGGTTACATGGAGATGGCGAAGATTAACCTGACCATGGCCTCTGAAGCGTTCCATGCGGAGGAAGATGCGGACAGCACTCTGGATCGGCTAGTAAGCGGGGTGTGAACATGATCGTAAAGCGCGGTGACGTATTTTTTGCTGATCTCTCACCTGTTGTCGGTTCCGAGCAGGGAGGGGTAAGACCGGTGCTGATTATCCAGAACGATATCGGGAACCGTTTCAGCCCAACGGCCATAGTTGCTGCGATTACGGCTCAAATTCAGAAGGCGAAGCTGCCGACTCACGTTGAGATTGAAGCAGCTACGCATGGGTTTGACCGGGATTCCGTCATTTTACTGGAGCAGATACGAACCATTGACAAGCAAAGGCTGACTGACAAGATCACCCATCTGGATGAAGAGACGATGAAGAAGGTGGATGAGTCACTGCTTATCAGTGTGGGACTGATTGATTTCTAACTAAACATGACCTGATTATAGGAGGTGCGCCGGGGAGACTCAGGCGCATTTTTTATTTGGGTATCAGGCTGCTGGCAATATAGGCTGAAGTTTGTGATAATAAGTTACATATAGTACAAGAAAGAGGGATTAGATTTGTCAGATATGGACACGTTGGTGGAAGTCACGCCTCAGGAAGTTCAAGCGGAAGAGCAGGAGCGGATCGTAAAGCAGATCGCCAAGGAACTGCAAATTTCCGTCAAACAAATACGCACCACGATCGGGCTGCTGGGTGAAGGGAACACCATCCCGTTCATTGCCCGCTACCGTAAGGAAATGACAGGAGAGCTGGATGAGAACCAGCTTCGTAATATTGAAGAACGGGCAGCTTACTTGCGCGGCCTGGAAGAGCGGAAGCGCGAGGTCATCCGCATTATCGATGAACAGGGTAAGCTGACACCAGAGCTCGCCGCGGCAATCAAGCAATCAGGGAAGCTTCAGGAAGTAGAGGACCTGTACCGCCCTTACCGCCAGAAGCGGAAGACACGTGCGAGCGTAGCGAAGGAGAAGGGACTTGAACCCTTGGCGGAATGGCTCTTGTCCCAGCCCAAGCAGGGAGACCTGCTTGCTGAAGCTGTGAAGTATGCCAGCGCGGACAAGGGAGTAGACTCAGCGGAAGAAGCCGTTCAGGGGGCCATGGATATCGTGGCTGAAATTCTAGCGGATGATGCTGCTATACGGGCCTGGGTACGCAGATATACATTCGATCATGGCATGATTGATACGGTGGCGAAGGATGCTGAACAAGAATCGGTCTATGAAATGTATTACAGCTACCGGGAGCTGGCCAAGAAGATGCCACCGCATCGTATTCTGGCTATTAACCGTGGTGAGCGTGAAAGTGTTCTTAAAGTTTCGCTGGATGTTCCGGCAGAACCGGTTCATAAATATATGGCCGGCCAAATTATTAAAGGCCCTTCTTCGGTTCAGGCTGCGCTTCATACCGTAATTGAAGATGCCTATAAGCGTCTGATTGCTCCCTCCATTGAACGTGAGGTTCGGGCTGAGCTAACCGAGAAGGCCGAGAATCAGGCCATCTCGATCTTCTCGGGCAACCTTCGGAGCCTGCTTCTGCAGCCGCCCGTGAAGGGCAAGAACGTCCTTGGCGTGGACCCCGCCTACCGGACTGGTTGCAAGCTTGCCGTTGTCGACGACACGGGCAAGCTGCTCGAGGTGGCGGTGACCTATCCGACACCGCCGCACAACAAGAAGCGTGAAGCTGCCGCCAAAATTAATGAGCTGATTGATAAGTACGCCATCCAGCTCATTGTTATCGGGAACGGAACGGCTTCGCGCGAATCCGAGCAGTTCGTCGCTGAGATTATCGCCGAACGTGAGGAGCAGGAGCTCGCTTACCTGATCGTCAGCGAGGCTGGAGCCAGCGTCTACTCCGCATCGAAGCTCGCGCAGGAGGAATTCCCGGCGCTTGATGTCGCTGAGCGCAGCGCGGTCTCCATCGCCCGCCGGGTCCAGGATCCGCTTGCCGAGCTCGTCAAGATTGATCCCAAAGCCATCGGCGTCGGCCAGTACCAGCACGATGTCTCCCAGAAGCATCTGGAGGAGAGCCTCAAGACGGTGGTTGAATCCGCCGTTAACCATGTCGGAGTGGATGTGAATACCGCATCACCGTCTCTGCTGTCTTATGTCTCGGGGGTTAATGCAACTACAGCGAAGAACATCGTGAAGTTCCGCGAAGAGAACGGCAAGTTCACGAACCGCAAGCAGCTTCAGAAGGTTCCGCGTCTTGGAGCCAAGACTTATGAGCAGTGCATCGGCTTCATGCGTATTCCGGGAGGCAGTGATCCGCTTGACCGCACGCCGATTCACCCGGAATCCTATTCTGTGGTTACCCGCCTGCTTAAGGAGCTGAACATTGAGCCGCAGCAGCTGGGCTCCAAAGAAGTGGCTGCTCAGCTGTCGAGTCTTCAGCCAGAGCCGCTAGCAGACAGCCTTGGCGTGGGCGTACCCACACTGAAGGACATTCTGGAGAGCTTGCAGCGTCCGGGGCGTGATCCGCGTGAGGAGCTGCCGCTGCCTATTTTCCGTACGGATGTGCTGAAGATTGAAGACCTCGCCCCTGGAATGAAGCTGCAGGGGACCGTGCGCAACGTAATCGACTTTGGCGCTTTCGTAGATATCGGGATTAAGAGCGATGGGCTTGTTCATATTTCACAGCTTAGCAGCGGGTATGTGAAGCATCCTATGGATGTGGTATCCGTTGGGGATAACGTGACCGTCTGGGTACTGAGCGTGGATGTGAAGAAAGGGCGCGTTGGCCTGACGATGCGTGATCCTGAGAAGAACTAGGATTTTAAGTAAAGAAGGTTGTCCTCCACAGTTAATCTGTGGTGGGCAACCTTCCTTTGTGCTTATATAACGAGCTTGAATGGGAGTTGATTCGATAGGTATCAGGGGGCTTGGTTTGCCTTAGGCTCCGTGGTAATCATCCACTGGATTCCGTACTTATCCTCGATCTCGCCGAACAAAGCTCCCCAGAATGCAGGCTCAAGTGGAAGCTTTACCTTACCATCTACAGCAAGATTAGCGAAAGCTCTGCGTGCCTCCTGCTCCGATTCGAACTCTAGCATCAGTGTAGTGGAATTTCCGTAACGTAATGAGTCATATACGAAATCCGACATCAAGAAATGAACTCCGGCGGCAACAAAACTTAAATTAATAATTTTGTCCCTTAACTCCTCCTTCGTCCCAGGAATATCTCCATAAGTGGTCACAGAGCGGATTTCTCCTCCAAGCGCTTTGATGTAGAACTCAGCTTGAGACCTGGCGTCTTCCGAGAAAATGTAGGTTGTAAGTTTGGCCATAAGTCACATTCCTTTACGCAATAGCTTAGAATTAAATAATCGTATTCTAACATACTGAGATCGATATTTACTGTTATATATCTCACAAAAGACTTGAAGCCACCACGAAGTCGCGGGCGACTCAGTGATGGCTTCTTAGGAGCTATTCATTAGCTACAGTTGACCTGCATTGTGATTATCTTGTGGGCGATTATAGTAAAAGAACCAGCACTCGTTAAGCAGCCTGATCTGACGCCGGTCCTTCTTGTGAAAAGCCCGCATGATCTGATTACAGAGCCATTTTGGCAAAAGGCTCACCCTCCTGTCGGATTCCCTTTAATATGCATAGCATATGGGGAGAAGCCCGGAAGTGTGCAGGTCCTACACCGATTGCTCTGCTTCTTCTTCGTACCACTGTTCGAGCTGTGCCTGTAGAGCACGGATCTCGGTAAGCAGGGAAATCAGCGGATAGCTGGTCTCTTTGATCGATGAGAATGAAGCTTCAAGCGTATTGATATATTCCAGTCCGCTGATGATGTGGTTTGTCTCTTCAAGCAGATCGAGCCGGTCGCACTCGGCAACCGCTTTGGGAAGTGTAGGGATTTGCTCGGCCGTCAGCTTGGCAATTTCCTTGTGAAGGCGAAGGTTCAATGCACTCAGCTGATAAGCATAGTCCGCAGGCATCTCCACGAATTGAAGTTCATGATTAGATTGTAAAATGACGTAACGCATGGTCTGCATAATTGGGTGACTCCCTCCAAGTAATTCCTACTTGACAGTGTAGCGTAATCAGAAGTTAAAATTCAAGTGTTGTACAGCGATTTATGGAATGATAAAAGGGGGAAATGATACCTGTGACCAACGAAGAGCTGCAAGCTTGGGTGGAGGAGATTTCCCTACACAGCTTTGGTATGCCGTTTCGGCATAAGGCCTCCTTTAATTCTCGGCTTAGGACGACAGGGGGCAGATATTTTATGCGAACCCATCACATTGATATTAACCCTCATCAGCTTGAAGCGTTCGGAAGAGAGGAAGTCGAGAAGATTATTAAGCATGAGCTGTGCCACTATCATCTGCATTTGGCAGGGAGAGGGTACCAGCATAGGGATCCTGAATTTAAGGCCTTACTTCACATGGTAAAAGGGAGCCGTTACTGCCAATCGCTGCCGGGTACCTCCGGCCGAAGACCTCAGCCGTACCGCTACAAGCTGGTCTGCACACGCTGCAGGATGGAATATTTGCGCAAGCGCAAGGTGGATCCCGGACGTTACCGGTGCGGGAGATGTTCAGGTAATTTGAGAATGGCAGAACTTTGATCTTCTCCGTGAATGATCGTCCGTGATATACTTAGATCAACTCAAGAATAAGGAGTGATCCGATTGGCCAAATCAAATGCCAAGAAGCTAAGAGACAAGCTGGCCCGTGATGGCAAGCGCAATCCTGAGGCAGGAAGAAGTCCATTTGTTTACGCGGATATGCGAACAAGAACAACCAAGACCAAGCATGAGAAAATCTATCTGATCAAGCATAAGAACCAGGTTTCCGGAAGCGGAGATGATGGTTCTTTTTATTTTGGCTATATAAGGGAATTTAGCATATTGGGTTATTTATACAGCAAGGAATGTGAGAACAAGGCATCGAATAAAGGGAAGAATGCAAGTTAATCATAATGATACTTAATGGAGGGATTAGATTTTGAGCAGATTCGGATTATATACAAAATTCACTACGCATGATAGTCAACGTAACGCACTGGTTGAGATCCTGCTCGAAGCGGCATGCGAAATGGAAGCAGTGGAAGGGTGCATCCTATATATCATTAACACTCCGGATAACGACCCGAATAGTGTATGGGTAACTGAAGTATGGAACGATGCGTCAGCTCATCAAGCATCCCTCGCTCTTGAAGGAGCAAGAGAGCTGATTCAGAAAGCCAAGCCGCTTATCGCCAGAATAGAGCAAATCAAACTTAATCCACTGGGCGGCAAAGGAGTTTAAACAATATTTTACATGAGCAAGTAACTTGTATGCTCATAAGTGAGCATGTCTTACATATATATGATAGTGGGAACGTACAAGATGAACTTCTGGGAGAGGAGAGCTGGGCCGAAGGAGTATTTTGCGGATGGAATGGAGGAGAGGCACCATGAGTGCTGAACTACTTATTCAACTGCTTGTGCTCATCATTATGATCATCGGTCTGGATCGACACAGAAAGGATTCCTGAGTTTCCACTACAAAGACCTGGCCAGGCGGCCGGGTCTTTCCTATCACTGGCTTACTAATATTTCCAGATGATTCTTATCCTGTAATTCTTGACTTTGTTAAATCAGCATGATAAATTAATTTAAGTATAAATTATTGTTCCCTGATAGCTCAGTTGGTAGAGCACTCGACTGTTAATCGAGTTGTCACAGGTTCGAGTCCTGTTCGGGGAGCCATTTCTATTTGGAGAGATACCCAAGTGGCTATAAGGGGACCCTCTGCTAAGGGGTTAGACTGCGTAAGTGGTGCGAGGGTTCGAATCCCTCTCTCTCCGCCATATTTCACATAATAAGACTTACATAATGACCAGGGGCTTCTGTAGATAGAAGCTCCTGGTTTTATTTTGTTCTTCTCACCTATGCGGGTCAGGTCAGGAGGGAGCTGCCTGTTCTTATATACACGATCAACTATTGCTGAACGAGCATGGGCGATATTTGGGATCATGATTGCTTCCTGTATTTAACGCTATTTTTCAGCTTATCCAAAGTTCAGTACTTAGCAAAAAACCTGATCATCAAAAAATATAAAAAAAAGCTTGTCAGCCGTATTTGTTTTTGATATACTCATTTTTGTTGTCACACGAGAACAACATGAATTACCTAAGGCATGGCCCGTTGGTCAAGGGGTTAAGACACCTCCCTTTCACGGAGGTAACAGGGGTTCGAATCCCCTACGGGTCACCATTTTTATTACTCAGCTTCAAGTGGGGATGAGAACCCATCAGGGTTCGTCGGAGCATTCGCTTCGGTAGGATTACATCGCAGTCTCGTTCGAAGAACGAGTATCCCCTTCGGGTCACCATGTTTATTCTTAGTAAGAGCCATTAGCTCAGTTGGTAGAGCACCTGACTTTTAATCAGGGTGTCGAAGGTTCGAGTCCTTCATGGCTCACCATTTTAAACTTCATATGCGGTCGTGGTGGAATGGCAGAC
>NZ_RZNX01000005.1 GCF_003994465.1 Paenibacillus zeisoli
GTCGGTGCCCGGCGCGGCTGTGCCTGCCGGGCAGCACGAGCGGCACGCCGCGGCAGGCGGCCCCGCGGCGGCGGTAAGCCCGGCGGCCGCAGGCCCTGCGGCGCTGCCGGATGTGCCCACGGCGGCTGCAGAGCCTGCCGCCGCGATTAAGGAGACGCTCAAGAGCATGCTCATGCAGGTGCTTGATTCAAGTGACCTGCCACCGCAGCTGCAGGATACCGCGAAGCAGCTGGTGAACCAGCTTACCGGACAGCAGCTATTGATGAACACCGATCGCACGGCTCCTTTTGCCCAGATGACGATGTTCCTGCCGTTTACCGGCCCGGACGGGGATCAGACGGCTTCCGTGCATATCCAGTCCAGACGCGGCAAGCGTGGGGAACTGGACGCCTCGAACTGCCGGCTATGGTTCGATCTGCAAATGAAGCACCTTGGCCAGGTCATGGTGGATGTTCAGGTTGCTGACAAGAAGGTCATCCTGAAGATACACAGTGAGCAGGAGATGGTAGGTGCTTTTATTGAAAACAGGCAGGAAGAGATCAAAGACGCCATCGAATCGGCTGGGTATAGGTTGTTGTCCTTGAAAGCAGAACCGATGGATACCTCATCCAAGAGGCCAGGGGCGGACAGCGTACCGCCACTTTATGTTCCCCCGGCTTATAAAGGAGTAGATTTCCGGATATGAAGGAGAAGTTTGAAGAACGGAATCTTTCTATGAAACGGGCCGTGGCTTTGAAATATGAGCCTTCGGAGCATGAAGCACCGGTCATTGCGGCCAAAGGGACGGGCCATCTGGCGGAACGGATTTTGGAGAAAGCGAAAGAGCACGGTATCCCGGTTCAGGAGGATGCTGCCCTGGTGGAGGTGCTATCTAAGCTAGATCTGGATCAGCAGATCCCGCCGGAGCTGTATGCTTTGGTAGCTGAAATACTCAGCTTCATCTACCGGTCGGACCGGGCTGCAGAGAAGGGACTCAGCCGTGGAGAATGAACTGAGGAGCAAAGGCAAATATAAGGATTTGCGGAAGGAAAGGGGGAGCTTTGCTGAGAATGAGGCGGCTTCCTATTTAATGAATAAGGGTTACCGGATTATTCAGCGGAACTGGCGCTGTCGAAGCGGCGAGATTGATATCATCGCCGAACTTGGCCGGGTAATCGTCTTTGTGGAGGTTCGCAGCCGCAGCAGCAGATCGCTGTCTTATGGGACTGCAATGGAATCGGTCACTCCCCGTAAAGTAAGCCAGGTTAGATCAACAGCTGCCGTGTATCTTCATAGCAGGAATTGTTCTGATGCGATCGTGAGGTTCGATGTTATCGCTGTTCTGCTGGGACATGACGGACGAGTTGAATCCATGGAGCATGTGGAAAATGCCTTTTAACAAAATATATTTTTATTAAGGAGCTGGTTGCTATGTTCACAACGCTTAAATCGTTTGAGGAATCTTGGAAACATGAAAGTGCAATGACTGAGAGCATTCTGGATGTGTTGACAGATGAATCCTTGTCCCAGGCTATTGTCCCAAATCATCGGACTTTAGGGCGGATTGCATGGCATATCGTCACTACGCTGCACGAGATGTTATCACGGACAGGTCTTGTGTTCGAAGCCCCGCATGAGGATGCACCTGTTCCAGCCACAGCGAGCGCTATTGCTGAAAGCTACCGTCAAGCCAGCAAGGCATTGAGTGAAGCCATTAGGCAGCAGTGGACCGACAGCACCCTGGCAGAGACGAACGAGATGTATGGCGACACATGGCCTAAAGGGCTCACACTTACGGTGCTGATCCGCCATCAGATCCATCACCGGGGACAGATGACGGTATTGATGCGTCAGGCAGGCCTTCCGGTTCCAGGCGTTTACGGGCCTTCCCTGGAAGAATGGAGTTCCATTGGAATGGAACCACCTGTGGTGTGATCTTTTATTAAGCAGGTTACATAACGAGGTACCTAAGAGACTCTAAAGAAGCTTATAGCTTTAGGGTCTCTTTTTTTGCTTATAACCTTCTTTCACTGGATAAGCCTGCTTTATCCCGGAATCCCAAGAGAGGTGTTATGAAAGGCATCGTTTATTTAATAAGAGCATCATAATTAATAGTATTTTGTTTCTTATAGTCTGCCAAAAGGGAATCTCCAAATGCATTCATTTCAGAAGATTCATTAATTTTCTTTTCCTCGATTAACTTTATACCGAGCTTACCGAGGAAGATTTCTTTTTCATATTCATATCTAGTTTCTTTGCTTTTCCAAAATTGTTCTTTTGTCAAACCTGTTATTTTTATTCGGTTTTTCATAAGTTCTTTGATTAGTTCGTTTCCTTTATCTGTGTCTGGATTGTCTATAGCCTCCTGATTTCGAGAAACTTCCTCACTGATCTCTTCTTCTGAAACAGTTATACCTAGTGTTTTAGCATAATTTACTGCAAGCTCTTCTTTAACCAGATTGTCTATAAGATCACTATCATTTAACTTAGACTGGGAGGTAATTCCTTGCTGGTTACTTGTGAGTTCACCTGTTAATTCATAATTTCTCTTATAAAACTTAAATTGTTTTTGACTGATTTCGATGTTCTTACCTATAACTAATTTAGGCATTGAGTCTTGTGGTTCATCAAGGCTCTTTTTTAAGTCGGCAAATTCTCGTTTTATCGTTTCCTTAGGAACCCACACATCATTTGAACCGGAGTAAATGATTGAAGAGGTGATTGCAGTAATAATTAGGGATGCGGTAAGTGCAAAGATGTATCTTATCTTCATATAACTCATCTCCTATTTGTTATGTATTTCTTGTACACCGTGCTTCCATTAGTTCAGTTGGCAATATGAGAGGGAACAAACCTTGGAATTTCAACACTTATCGAAAATGGAACTTTGCTATATATCCAATCATGCAAGTTGCTAGTAATCCAATTTTATCAATTATTCTCATTTATTGGTATATGTTGTGGTTAAATAATTTAGAGAGCCTTCGATTAACAAGTTAGTATGCCTGATGACAAATTCTGAATGCTATTGTCAGTAAGGGATTAAGGTTACTAGGTGGGCGAAAGAGCGATTTTGGGTACTGACGTCCTCTCTTCTTTTACATCACCGATCTTCCGACTTAATGCAGGCCTGCTACCCGAGCTACCCCATCAAATCCCGGCTGCGGCGGTCCAACTGCCTATACTGTATCGCCTCCGCCACATGAGAGGAAGTGATCTCATCAGAATCGTCTATATCTGCAATAGTCCGCGCCAATTTCAAAATACGGTCATAGGCTCTCATGCTCAATCCAAGAGCTTCGAAGGTGGCCCTCATCAATGTCTCGGCTTCCCCATTCAGCTGCGTGAACCGGCGCAGGGTTCTTCCTGACAACTCACTGTTCCAGGAGATGTTATAACTCTTGTAGCGCTCCTGCTGCCGCACCTGTGCCGCCTGGACTTTCTCACTCATGGCTGCCGATGTGAGAGGAGCTGGGTCATGAGGCCAATCCGCGGGCCGGGGGACTTCAACCTGCAGGTCAATCCGGTCAAGCAGGGGACCGGATATTTTGTCACGGTAGCGCATAATGCGGCCTGGACCGCAGGTGCACAGCGGGAGCGGAGGCTCGGCACCCAAGTATCCGCACGGACATGGATTCATCGAGGCCGCCAGAATGAAATGAGCCGGGAAGGTAAATGCCGCCCTAGTTCGGCTTATGGTTACAGCGCGATCTTCAAGTGGCTGCCTCAGTACTTCTAGGGCCCCGCGTGAGAACTCAGGCAGCTCGTCTAGAAATAGGATTCCCTTATGAGCAAGGCTGACCTCACCGGGTTTAGGAATGGTTCCTCCGCCAACGATGCCTGCTGCTGAGATTGTATGGTGTGGTGACCGAAAGGGTCTGGCACGAATAAGGCCGGCCTCCGGCTCCTTTAGTTTACCGGCAGCACTGAAGATCTTTGTAACTTCAAGAGATTCATCCTGGGACAGAGGTGGGAGAATAGTGGGTAGACGGCGGATAAGCATAGTTTTGCCGGTTCCCGGAGGGCCAATCAAAATGATGTTGTGCATGCCAGCGGCAGCGATCGTGAGAGCACGCTTTACATGCAACTGGCCGAGGACATCGCTGTAATCTTCTTGTGCGGCGGAGAAGTGATTCACCAATTTCTCCTTGGCAGTGGGCTCTATTTTCAAGTGGTGGAATGAACCGATATGAAGGGGACCTCCTTGAGAACCCTTTGACAGTTCGGCTTCAGGTGCAAGCTCTTTCAGATGGCTCAGTCCATATACTTTCACTCCATCAAGGAGGAGAGCTTCTTCCGCATTGCACTTTGGAAGCAGAACGGAGGTGAAGCCTTGTCTTCTCGCTAAATCTACCATGGATAGTACGCCAGACACGGGGCGCAGCCCGCCTTCGAGGGACAGCTCTCCTATGATCAGCATTTTCTCCTCATCAGGCAAAGTAATCTGTCCACTAGCGGTCAGAAGTCCCAGGGCAATAGCCAGGTCAAAGGCAGAGCCTTCCTTCCTTAAGTCTGCGGGAGCCAGATTAATCGTGATTCTCTGAATGGGGAAGGTATACCCGCAGTTTTTGATGGCTGAGCGCACTCGCTCTATGGACTCCCTGACGGCTGAGTCGGGCAGACCAATAATCGAAGTCTGCGGAATTCCGCTGGACAGATCCACTTCTACCTCGATCATTACACCGTCTATCCCATACAAGCACGAGCTGAACAATTTTCCATACATAACAAAAAAACACCCTTTCACTTTGGATTATTGGCATGCTAGCCAGGTACCGTGAGGAAAAAGGTGCTTCCTTATACATTCCTTCATATTCAAGACAGTATGATTAATTATTGGATGATTCTTCTAATAAGTCAAGCTGGGCATGATGTTTTTTGATAACTAACGTTCCCGCTGCTTTATCGTGAAGAGCTGAGTCTATTGTACTATGGATTAGAGAGGCGGGGTAGAAAAGTTTTCCAAATCCTAGTGAGAAGAAATGAATCATTCTCATCCCGCGATGAAAACGATATCAAAAAAAGTGTAGAATTACCGAACTTTTTAAGGAAAGCGTTTTAAAAACATGATACAATATTGTGGGTTTGAAATTATATGGAATTTCTTATACCCTTAATAACCGCCCGTTGATAGGAGGATTCTAGAATGAATATCCATGAATATCAAGGAAAAGAAGTCCTGAAGCAATATGGAGTGACCGTTCCGCAAGGACGGGTGGCATTTACGGTGGATGAAGCCGTGGAAGCAGCCGAAGCACTGGGCAGCCCAGTGGTCGTGGTGAAGGCTCAAATACATGCTGGTGGCCGCGGTAAGGCTGGCGGCGTCAAAGTAGCGAAGAATTTGGATGAAGTTCGTAACTATGCAAATGAAATCCTTGGCAAAGTACTGGTAACGCACCAGACTGGGCCAGAAGGCAAAGAAGTGAAACGCCTGCTGATCGAGCAGGGTTGTGACATCCGTAAGGAATATTACGTCGGTGTGGTTGTTGATCGTGCAACCGGACGTGTCGTGCTTATGGCTTCTGAGGAAGGCGGCACGGAGATTGAAGAAGTTGCGGCAGCAACGCCAGAGAAAATTTTCAAAGAAGTGGTGGATCCGGCTGTTGGGCTTCAAGTATTTCAGGCCCGCAGATTAGCATACGCGATCAACATTCCGAACGAACTGGTGAACAAAGCTGTAAAATTCATGCTGGCCCTATATACCGCTTTCATTGAGAAGGACTGCTCTATTGCAGAGATTAATCCGCTTGTAGTTACAGGAGATGGCGAAGTTATGGCGCTGGATGCCAAGCTTAACTTTGACTCCAATGCACTGTTCCGCCATAAGGATATTCTTGAACTTCGCGATCTGGAAGAAGAGGATGCGAAGGAGATTGAAGCGTCCAAATTTGATCTCAGCTACATCGCTCTTGATGGGAATATCGGCTGTATGGTTAACGGAGCTGGCCTTGCCATGGCTACAATGGATATTATCAAATACTATGGCGGCGACCCTGCCAACTTCCTCGACGTAGGGGGCGGTGCAACAGCAGAGAAAGTAACCGAAGCGTTCAAGATTATTCTGTCCGACAGCAAAGTTAAGGGTATCTTCGTTAATATATTCGGTGGAATCATGCGTTGTGATGTTATCGCTGAAGGGATTGTTGAAGCGGCTAAACAGGTTTCACTGGATCGTCCGCTCGTGGTTCGACTTGAAGGAACAAATGTCGAACTAGGTAAGAATATCTTGGCTGAATCGGGACTTGCTATTGTCTCTGCGGATTCCATGGCTGATGGTGCCCGCAAGATCGTAGAGCTCGTATCATAATACGGAATTTAGAAGGAGGCTTTGGATATGAGTATTTTGGTCGATAAAAATACGAAAGTCACCACCTCAGGTATTACGGGAGCAACCGGACTGTATCATACAAGAGGCGGGCTTGAATATGGCACGCAAATGGTCGGAGGTGTGACTCCGGGCAAAGGCGGTACAAGTATTGACATTACACTTGAGAACGGCGAGACCGTAACTCTGCCGATCTTCAACTCGATTCGTGAAGCCAAAGAAGCAACGGGTGCCACTGCACACGTCATCTATGTTCCGCCAGCTTATGCTGCGGACTCCATTATGGAAGCTGTGGATGCAGAGATGGAGCTTGTTATCTGTATTACAGAAGGTATTCCTGTACTGGATATGGTGAAAGTGAAACGCTACATGGAAGGCAAGAACACCGTACTGATCGGACCGAACTGTCCAGGAGTAATCACACCAGGCGAATGCAAAATCGGGATCATGCCAGGGTATATCCATACCCCAGGTCATGTGGGAGTTGTCTCCCGTAGTGGTACGCTTACCTATGAAGCGGTTCATCAATTGACGACTCGCGGTATTGGCCAGTCTTCTGCCGTGGGTATCGGCGGTGACCCGGTGAAAGGCTCCGAATTCATCGACATTCTATCTAGATTTAACGAAGATCCGGATACTCATGCCGTAATTATGATCGGTGAAATTGGCGGGACGGCCGAAGAAGAAGCGGCAGAATGGGTACGTGATAACATGAAAAAGCCAGTCGTTGGCTTTATTGGCGGCGTAACTGCTCCTCCAGGCAAACGTATGGGTCATGCGGGTGCGATTATTTCCGGTGGTAAAGGTACAGCCAAAGAAAAGATCGCCAAGCTTGAATCCTGCGGCATTAAAGTAGCTCCAACTCCAGCCGAAATGGGCTCAACGCTGGTGACTGTACTTGAAGAGCGCGGCATTCTTAGCCAGTGTACGACACATTAAGACAATCCTGTCCAATGTGTAATTTGAATTAGAATTGAACTTCCAATATATGCTATACTTTGTCTAAAGGTAAGCAACCTTCTTTCTCGATGACGGGAAGAAGGTTGCTTTTTTTGTTGCCCATATTTGGTGAACCAATGCTTATAGCTGTTTTAGTTCGGGAGCGAATCAATAGGTCTGGTGTGTTAATTAAAAAGGAGGAGTAAAAATTGGATATGATGAAGAGGAGAGTACTGATTGGACTTCACGAGAGCCCTGGGATCGGGTGGAAGAGCATAGAGCGAATTCTTGAAACGGGCAGCTGGGAGAATGCTGCCGAGTTTACAGCTTCAGACTGGGTGGACTGTGGCCTAACCGAGTCGCAAGCGATCAAAATGGCAGGTCCATTCACCGAGACCTGGCTGGAGCAAAGAGAGGAATTAATTCATAGAAAAGGGATACAAGTGATAACCCGTCTGGACGAGGATTATCCTCTATTAATGAAGGAAACCGTTCGCCCTCCCTGGGTAATGTACCTAATTGGACACAGGAGTCTGCTGACTTCGTTCTCGATTGCAATGGTTGGCACAAGAGTGCCTACAGCCTATGGGCGGAAAGTTGCAGAGCTGCTAACCGCTGAATTGTGCAGGCACAATGTGACTATTGTGAGCGGGATGGCTAGAGGGATTGATGGGGTCTGTCATGAAGCAGCCCTCCGCTGTGGTGGAGCAACGATCGCAGTACTTGGCACCGCAATTGATACAGCGTATCCTTCTGAGCATACGGCGTTATACCGTCAGATTTCTGCTGATGGGCTTATAGTGTCAGAATACCCTATCGGAACACCTGCACATCCGGGGCTATTTCCTCAGCGTAACCGGATTATTGCCGGACTTACCCGAGGGACACTGGTGGTTGAAGCTGATGTCCGGAGCGGCTCGCTAATTACTGCGGATTCAGCCATGGAAGCCAACCGGGATGTGTTCGCCGTTCCTGGACAGATAACCTCTCCAAAGAGCAGCGGCACCCTTGGCTTAATTAAGCAGGGGGCTAAGCTTGTGACCTCGGCAGAGGATATTTTAGAAGAGTACGGGGTTGCGATGGTTCAAGACACATCCATGAAAGAAATATCGTCAGAAGGAAACAAGTTGACAGAACAGGAGCAGCACATATACCATATGTTGGAGCAGAGCACCCTAAGCTTTGATGGACTGCTCTCAAGAACCGGATGGGATTTTGGACTTTTGCATTCAGTTCTGTTATCTTTAATCATAAAAAAGCAGGTCGTGCAATTACCTGGTTCTATTTACAAAATAATATAGTTCAGACACTGGCTAGATGAGTGACAAATCAAACTATAAATGCATTGCTAAAGTATACTGTAAAGTGTTTTGAGAGGAGGATGAACCTATGGCGGATTCACTAGTTATTGTCGAGTCTCCAGCGAAAGCGAAGACGATCGGCAAATATCTGGGCAGTAAATATATCGTGAAAGCGTCTATGGGTCACATTCGCGATTTGCCCAAGAGTCAAATTGGCGTTGAGGTTGAGAATGACTTCAATCCCAAATATATAACCATCCGCGGCAAGGGTTCTATATTGAAGGAACTGAAAAGTGCGAGCAAAAAAGTGAAGAATATTTATCTGGCGGCTGACCCCGATCGTGAAGGAGAGGCGATTGCCTGGCATCTGGCCCATCTGCTCGATGTAGATGCCAGCAAGAGCTGCCGAGTTGTGTTTAACGAGATTACCAAGGATGCGGTTAAGGATGCCTTCAAGACGCCCCGCAAAATTAATATGGATCTGGTTAATGCCCAGCAGGCTAGGCGTATACTAGACCGGTTGGTAGGATACAAAATCAGTCCTCTTTTATGGAAAAAGGTCAAGAAAGGATTGTCCGCCGGGCGTGTTCAATCTGTGGCGGTCAAGATTATACTCGACCGGGAGAACGAAATTTCTGAGTTTGTTCCGGAAGAATATTGGAGCATTACAGCTGCATTAAAGATTGAAGATACCTCATTCGAGGCTAAATTCCATAGGCTTAAGGGCGAGAAGATGGAGCTGCCAAATGAAGGCGCAGTCAAGCAGGTATTACAGGCGATAGAAGGAGCTTCATTCAAGGTCAGTGAGGTAAAGGAGAAGGAACGTCTTCGCCATCCTTCGGCTCCGTTCACAACGAGCTCGATGCAGCAGGAAGCTGCGAGAAAGCTAAATTTCCGAGCGGCCAAGACCATGTCAGTGGCTCAGCAGTTATACGAGGGCGTAGAACTTGGCAAGGAAGGTACCGTGGGTCTGATCACCTACATGCGTACAGACTCTACACGAATTGCTGTTTCTGCACAAGAAGAGGCAAAGGCCTACATTCTTGATAAATATGGCGATAAATTTGTGCCTGAATCACCGCGCCAATACTCCAAGAAAGCAGCCAATGCCCAGGAGGCTCACGAAGCCATTCGTCCAACTTCTGCGCTGCGCGATCCTGATTCTATTAAATCTTTCCTGAGCAGGGACCAATATAGACTCTATAAGCTGGTATGGGAACGGTTCATGGCCAGCCAGATGGCTTCTGCCGTTCTGGATACGCTTTCTGTGGATATTGCTGCTGGAGATGCGACTTTCCGGGCAGTAGGATCCAAGGTAAGATTTCATGGTTTCATGAAGGTCTACGTGGAAGGAAATGACGATGGAACAACAGATGACGACAAATTCCTCCCTCCACTGAAGACAGGGAATGTGCTGGAGACTGATCATATTGATCCGAAGCAGCATTTTACCCAGCCGCCTCCAAGGTACACAGAGGCCCGTCTGGTCAAGACGTTGGAAGAGCTTGGAATAGGACGCCCGAGTACGTATGCGCCAACTCTGGAGACCATCCAAAAACGTGGTTACGTAGCTATCGAAGAGAAGAAATTCATGCCTACGGAGCTTGGCGAACTGGTAATTGAACAAATGGAGCAGTTCTTCCCTGAAATTCTTGATGTGGAATTTACCGCACATATGGAAGGTGATCTTGACCATGTCGAGGAAGGCGAGGAAGACTGGGTCAAAGTGCTGAGTGAATTTTACGAGTCCTTCGAGAAGCGCCTTGAGGTAGCGGAAGAAGAGATGAAAGAAATTGAGATCGAGGATGAAGTCTCTGATGAGATTTGTGAGAAATGCGGCAAGCCGCTTGTCTACAAGCTCGGAAGATTTGGTAAATTCCTGGCTTGTTCGGGCTTCCCGGACTGCCGAAATACGAAGCCGATTATCAAGGATATTGGTGTGACCTGTCCGAAATGTAAAGAAGGGCATGTGGTGGAACGCCGCAGCAAAAAAGGGCGGGTATTCTACGGATGTGATCGTTATCCGGAATGCGATTTTGTATCTTGGGATAAGCCATCACCCAAGCCTTGTCCACAGTGTGGTTCTCTGCTGATTGAGAAACGCAATAAGCAAGGGACGAAGCTTCAGTGCACGGGGTGCGACTATACAGAAGCAGTTGAAGAAAATGACGACGATGCATCCGAGTGAACATTCATTTCTGAATGGCTTGGCAATATTGTAGGAGGTTATGAAATTGACAGATCAGGCAAGGGTTACCGTAATCGGAGCAGGTCTGGCAGGCAGTGAAGCAGCCTGGCAGATTGCAAGCCGCGGTATCCCGGTGACTTTATATGAAATGCGGCCGGTTGTGAAGACACCTGCGCACCATACCGACAAGTTCGCTGAATTGGTGTGCAGCAACTCACTTCGGGCGAACGGTCTTACCAATGCGGTGGGTGTTCTGAAAGAAGAAATGCGTAGGCTTAACTCCCTCGTACTTAGTTCAGCAGATAAGAACGCAGTTCCGGCTGGAGGAGCTCTCGCGGTAGACCGTGACGGGTTCTCCGGAGATATTACGCGAACACTTCACGAGCACCCTTTGGTTACCGTAGTTAATGAAGAATTAACGGAGATCCCTACTGAGGGGATCGTTGTCATTGCTACCGGCCCTCTAACCTCACCAGCGCTATCCGAACAAATTAAAGGGCTGACGGGTGAAGAATACTTCTACTTCTATGATGCGGCTGCTCCCATTGTTGAGAAAGACTCCATAGACATGGAGAAAGTGTATCTGGCTTCCCGGTATGACAAAGGTGAGGCCGCTTACCTTAACTGTCCGATGACCGAGCAAGAATTCGATGCCTTCTATGAGGCTCTGATTACTGCAGAAGTTGCCCAGGTAAAAGAGTTTGAGAAGGAAATCTATTTCGAGGGCTGCATGCCGATCGAAATTATGATGAGACGCGGCAAGCAGACTGCCTTGTTCGGACCGATGAAGCCGGTTGGTCTGAAGAATCCGCACACCGGAACACTGCCGCATGCGGTAGTTCAGCTGCGCCAGGATAATGCTGCTGGAACCTTGTATAACCTGGTCGGCTTCCAGACCCATTTGAAATGGGGAGAGCAGAAGCGGGTCTTCTCCATGATTCCGGGCCTGGAGAACGCAGAATTTGTTCGTTACGGAGTAATGCATCGTAATACGTTCATTAATTCTCCTACTCTGCTTGAGCCTACATATCAGACCAAGAAGCGTCCGAAGCTGTTTTTTGCAGGTCAAATGACTGGGGTAGAAGGCTATGTAGAGTCGGCGGCCTCAGGGCTGATTGCCGGAATTAATGCTGCGAGAGCAGCTAGGGAGCAGGAAGGCATTGTGTTCCCGGAGGATACCACCCTTGGAAGTATGGCCCGTTATATTACAACGGCTGATTTCAAACATTTTCAACCTATGAATGCGAACTTTGGACTTTTCCCTAAGCTAGAAGAGAGGTACAGGAAGAAAAGTGAGAAGAATGAGGCCCTTGCCCGGCGTGCGCTGAGCAGTCTCGAGAAGTTCATAAACAGTGAGTCTATATAACAACAACCAGTTGCCGTCCTAACTCATAGGGCGGTGTATCTGTTTTCAGTCTTGAAAATATATGTTCAATCATAAAGTAAGATGAGGTGATATCCATGGAAATGTCTTTTCATGCAACAACAATTTGTGCAGTTCGCCATAATGGCAAGGGAGCTATCGCAGGGGATGGTCAGGTAACCTTTGGTGAGAGTGTCATCATGAAGCAGACGGCTAAGAAGGTAAGAAGATTGTACAGAGGTCAGGTAGTTGCTGGATTTGCCGGATCCGTAGCGGATGCTATTACTTTGTTTGAGAAATTTGAGGGCAAGCTTGAAGAGCATCATGGGAATCTTCAGCGGGCAGCTGTTGAACTGGCTAAGGATTGGCGCCAAGACAGGGTGCTGCGCAAATTGGAAGCCCTGATGATTGTTATGGATAAGACGGGCATGCTGCTCATTTCGGGCCGAGGAGAGATTATTGAACCGGATGACGATGTCCTGGCCATTGGCTCAGGTGGTAACTTTGCCTTGTCGGCAGCCAGAGCACTCAAGCGTCATGCTTCCAACCTGGATGCGAAGGATATGGCCAGAGAGTCGCTGAAGGTAGCCTCTGAGATCTGTGTATACACGAACGGGAATATTATCGTAGAAGAACTGTAAGTAGATATAGAGAGCCAAGGAGGGACTTTAGATGACGAATCAGGCATTAACCCCCAGACAGATTGTTGCTGAGCTGGACAAATACATTGTGGGACAAAAGCAGGCAAAGAAATCGGTAGCTGTCGCGCTGCGTAATCGTTACCGCCGTAATCTTCTTGGCGACGAGGTCCGCGATGAAATTGTACCAAAGAATATCTTGATGATGGGTCCAACGGGTGTGGGAAAGACTGAAATTGCACGCAGGTTAGCCAAGCTGGTTGGTGCCCCTTTTGTCAAAGTCGAGGCTACAAAGTTCACAGAAGTAGGATATGTGGGTCGAGATGTAGAATCTATGGTTCGCGATCTGGTAGAGACTGCTATCCGCATGGTGAAGCAGGAACGTACAGAGAAAGTGAAGGATAAAGCCGAGGAGCTTGCCAATGAGCGTCTTGTTCACATTCTTGTCCCTTCTCCTAGCAAGAACAAGAGTCAGCGCAATCCTTTTGAAATGCTGTTCGGAAATCAGAATCAGGGCGCAAACCAGGTAAATGAAGATAACGCAGAGCAGGACAGCGAAATTACAGAGAAACGCCGGAAAGTAAGATTCAATCTGCTTGCCGGGCAGCTTGAGAATGAGACTGTAGAAATCGATGTAGAGGACAACGCGCCGAATATGCTCGACATGTTCGCCGGGCAGGGGAACGATCAGCTTGGGATGAATATGCAGGAGATGTTCGGAAGCTTCATGCCTAAGCGGACGAAGAGACGGAAGCTTACCGTAAAGGAAGCGCGTAAAGTGCTAATTCAGGAAGAGGCTAACAAGCTGATTGATCACGATGATGTCGTGCAGGAGTCAATCAGCAGAGCGGAGCAGTCCGGAATTATCTTTATCGATGAGATTGATAAAGTAGCGAGCCGGGGTCAAGGCTCCGGTCCCGATGTATCAAGAGAAGGGGTACAGCGCGATATCCTTCCGATTGTTGAAGGTTCAACCATAATGACCAAATATGGTCCGGTGAAGACCGACTATGTTCTGTTTATTGCCGCAGGGGCTTTTCATGTGGCTAAGCCATCGGATTTGATCCCTGAGCTGCAAGGCCGTTTTCCCATCCGCGTTGAACTCAGCAGTCTGACTTTAGAGGATTTTGTGTCGATATTAACGGAACCGCAGAATGCCTTAACCAAACAGTATATCGATCTTCTGCGTACAGAAGATATTGAAATTGAATTCTCAAGCGAAGCCATTCGAGAGATTGCCAATATTGCCGCAGCTGTGAATGCGAACACAGAGAACATAGGTGCCAGAAGACTGCACACTATACTCGAGAAACTGCTTGAGGATTTGTCTTTTGAGGCTCCCGAGCTCACGCTTGATAAAATGGTGATCACCCCACAATATGTAATCGAAAAGCTGGGTGATATTGCCAAGAACCGGGACTTAAGCCAATATATCTTATAGAATGAAGTAAATGAAGTTAGTTACCGACCAAGGTCCTGCTTTCCGGGACTTAAGGGTCGGTTTTTCTTTTGCCGAAATACCAAGGAATCTGAATGTCGATTTTTAGCGGTTTTGAAAGAAAGAAATTAGATTTTAGCTATAATTATAATAAATTACCAAATTTTTTAAAAAAATAGGGCTTTTTTCTCATTGTATTATAGGCCATTCTCTACGAAACTTAGGATATATGACATTATTAGTGTTTTTGCTATAATAGGCCAATGGAAAGAGATAGAAAGTAGAAAAAAATGTCGAAATTAGAGGATTTTTAGCGTAAGATATGGAAAGATGTATTACAGAATAATTAGGTCATATTTCATCTTTTTGGGGGGCATGGATGTGCAGTTATTAAATGGGGTAGGGTTTGATAGATTGGAAGGCGCATTGAAGGCTGCAAACACCAGACAAAGCGTCATTGCCAACAATATCGCGAATGTGGACACTCCATATTTTAAAAGATCAGAAGTTTCTTTCGAGAGCTTGCTGCAAAGTCAGGTAGAAGACGGTACAATAGTACTCCGGGGCAGGCAAACAGACCCCAAGCACTTTGCTATTGGGCCCGTTAATAACGTTCCAGATACATTGATAACCACAGATCAATCTACTGCCATGAACAACAATATGAACAATGTTGATATAGACTCCGAGATGTCGTCACTAGCAGAGAATCAACTTAGATATAACGCCTATATTGAGCAGATGAACAGCCGTATCAAAATGATGCGGACTGCAGTAGAAGGGAGAGCTTAAATTTGAGACTTAACAGCAGCTTTGATATTAGTTCTTCAGCACTAACTGCTCAAAGGCTTCGGATGGATGTGATCTCTTCTAACATTGCCAATGCAGAAACAACACGGGCTAAAGTGGAGAACGGACAGGCCGTTCCGTATCGACGGAAAATGGTAGTATTGAGTCCAAACGAAACCGAGTTCGGCAAGATGCTGAATTCAGCAGTAAGCGGGCAACCATCGGCTGGCCAGGGAGTGAAGGTTAGTGCGATCCAAGAAGATCAGACGGCTTTCAAGCCAGTATATAATCCTACGAGTCCTGATGCTGATAAAGACGGCTATGTATATATGCCAAATGTAGATGTGCTTAAAGAAATGGTGGACATGATCTCGGCAACCCGTTCTTATGAAGCTAACGTTACAGCATTGAACGCATCTAAATCTATGGAATCCAAAGCGCTGCAAATAGGGAAATAGACCAAATAGAACAGGTAAGGAGAGTGTCTTATGATTCAAAGTACAGTCGCAAGTGCGATAAAACCACTTGAATTGGTTCAAAACCAAGTCAAATCAACACCAGCCACCCCGTCAGAGACGGTCAAAGACTTTGGCTCTTTCCTCAAGGACGCTATTGACGGTGTCGCAAACCAGGAACAGAACGCCCAAAAAATGGGAGAAAAGTATTTAACCGGTCAGGTTGATATGGATCAAGTCATGGTCGCTTCTGAACAGGCTTTATTGAGTTTGCAGCTCACTTCGCAAGTCCGGAACAAGGTAATCGAAGCTTACCAGGAGATTATGCGAACGCAAATGTAATTCAATTTAGCAAAAGTTTCGGATGAGGTGACGATGTGAATGAGAGAATTGCCCAGTACAGAGAAAGAATAAGCCAGTACTGGAACCATTTTACGAAAAAACAAAAAACTTTATTAATATCCACCGTATCTATCATTCTGCTTGCCATCATTCTCTTAACAATGCAGTTCTCCAAGACACAATACGAAGTAGCTTTTACTAATCTGGATTCTACGGATGCTGCCGGAATTATTAACTATCTGGAAACGGGTAATATTCCATACCAATTAAGTGCAGATGGAAAAAGCATCTCGGTACCAAGTACACAGGCTGCCAGAGCAAAAGTAGATGTGGGTTCCCAGGGGATTGTTAAGAATGGCTCAATTGGTTTCGCGGGAACGTTCGGTACAACGTCTTCTCCAATTGGAATGACAGATAACGAATTTAATGTGAAGTACAAGACAGCCCTCAACGGGGAAGTAGAGCAGCTGCTTACAAATATGCAGGGTGTCAGTGGAGCGAAGGTGCTCATTAATCTGCCTGCTGAGAATGTATTTGCAAGTCCAGATGAGCAGGAGAAGGCTTCGGCCTCCGTGGTTCTGAGCTTCAAACCGGGATTTCGTCCTGATCAAGGCGCGATTGATGGATACTATAATCTGATTAAAACTGCTGTGCCAAATCTTCCAGTCGAGAATATTACGATCCAAAGCAGTGATGACAGTGAGTTACTTGCAACGGGAAAGAACGGAGGAAAGGCGGGAAGTCTAACCGGTGCTGTATCGGAGAATATGACACTTCAGAAGAAGTTCGAGAACGATGTGCGTCAGAGTGTCCAACAATTTCTCTCCAGGCTGACTGGCCCGGACAAGATAAATGTACTGGTAGCCTCCAAACTCAATTTCGATCAGGTAAGCCAGAAAGAAAACCTGGTAACGCCGGTTGATACTGAGAACATGAAAGGGATTGAGATCAGCGCTCAAAAGATCCAAAAAAGCTATACAGGTAAAGGAACACCTGCCAGCGGTGGAGTATCAGGTACAGGTCAAACGGATGTGCCTGGTTATCCGGGATCTACTTCTTCTTCGGACACCTCATCGGATGAAAGTACTTCTACAATCAACTACGAGGTCAACCGAATTAGCAAGGAAATTGTGCAAAGTCCCTATACAGTAAAAGATTTAACCATAAACGTGATGGTTGAACCACCTGCGGGAAAAAATTCTTTGGATCAGCCTACACAGGATGCTATCCAGAATGTGTTGAAGAACATTGTAGCTTCATATCTAGCGGATTCTGGCACTACTTATACGGATACTGACTTGGCTAAGAAAGTTTCGGTATTCTCCCAAGCCTTCCAGACAGACAGTGCATCACAAAGTGGTCTGAGCTTAGCCAGTCCGATGGTCTGGGGAATCGGTGCAGCGCTTCTGCTGGCCGGAGCGGGTATCGGATACTTAATTTATCGGCGCCGCCGCAATCAAGATGAAGAGATCGAAGAAGATGTTCCTCTGGCCATGCCAACAGAGTTTCCATCCATTAACCTGGATTCGATTACTAATGAAAATCAAGTACGCAAGCAGCTGGAAACGTTGGCTAAGAAAAAACCGGATGAGTTCGTTAACCTTCTTCGGACTTGGCTGGCTGATGAATAGAGGTGAACGTAGTGTCTAAAGGACTTAATCAAGGATTGAGCGGCCGGCAAAAAGCAGCACTCCTGCTAATCTCGCTTGGACCAGAGGTCTCAGCTCAAATATTCAAGCATCTTCGTGATGACGAGATCGAACAGCTTACATTAGAAATTGCCAACGTTCGCAATGTAAATAGTTCTGAGAAAGAAATGATTCTGGCCGAGTTTCATCAAATTTGTATGGCTCAGGAGTATATTTCTCAAGGCGGTATCAACTACGCCAAAGAAATATTGGAGAAAGCCCTGGGTACACAGAAGGCATTCGATATTATCAACAGACTGACGGCTACGCTGCAGGTGAGACCTTTCGATTTTGCCCGCAAGGCTGATCCGAATCAGATTCTAAACTTTATTCAGAACGAGAACGCCCAAACCATAGCGTTAGTGCTGTCTTACCTTCAATTTGAACAAGCGGCAGTCATTCTGTCTTCCCTGCCTCAAGAGAAGCAGGCGGAAGTTGCTAGAAGAATTGCAGTCATGGACAGCACTTCTCCTGAGGTTATCTCTCAGGTAGAGAGAGTACTAGAGCAGAAGCTATCCGCTACAGTAACTCAGGACTACACAAGTGCTGGTGGTATCGAGTCGATTGTGCAAATCCTGAACGGTGTAGACCGGGGAACAGAGCGCACCATTCTCGATTCACTCGAAATTCAGGATCCGGAGCTTGCCGAAGAGATCAAGAAGCGGATGTTTGTGTTCGAGGATATTGTCAATGTGGACAATCGTTCGATCCAACGTATCATCCGGGATATCGAGAATGCGGACCTCCAGCTTGCGCTTAAGGTGGCGAGTGAAGAAGTTCGTGAAGCTGTTTTCCGCAACATGTCAAAGCGGATGTCCGATACCTTCAAAGAAGAAATGGAATACATGGGTCCTGTAAGGCTTCGTGATGTAGAGGAAGCTCAGACCCGAATTGTTGCAACGATCCGCAGACTGGAAGAATCCGGTGAAATTATAATTGCCCGCGGCGGAGGAGATGACATCATTGTCTAATCTGATCAAATCTACTCAATACGTTCCTGTTGAGATGCTGAAACAACTGGATTTGTCCAAACACTATCCTTCTAACGCAGATCATGAATCTGGAGATCAGCAGCCATATTCCTATGCAGCTGAGCAAAACCGCTTGAAGAGCGAAGAGGCTGAAGAGACCAGACGTCAGATGCTTAGCGATGCGAAAGATTTTGCTGAGAGGCAGGTTAGGGAAGCTTCGGAAGAAGCGGAACGAATCCTAGCTGATGCCAGAGAGCAAATCGAACAGTGGTGGCAGGAGCGAAGAGAGCAGGATGAACATCTGATCGAGGCTGTGAAATCCGAAGGGTTCAATCAGGGTTACGAGGAAGGCAAGGATGAAGCACTTCGTACGCTTCAGACTGAGATTGATGAGATGATGCAGGAAGCCACTGCAGTACTTGAACAAGCATATAAGGCTAAAGACCAGATTATACAGGAGGCTGAACCATTTCTGGTGGATCTAAGTACTTCTATAGCTGAGAAAGTAATAGAACGTCAGCTTAGTCTGGAGCCCGAGTACACGCTTGATTTAATTAAACGCAACTTGGCGAGAAAGCGAGACCAAAGCATTTTAACGCTTTGTGTGGCTCCATCCCAATTCAACTTTGTGCAGGGAGCAAGAGAAGAACTGAGTCTAGTGATTGATTCACAGGCAGAGCTTCAGATTATTCCCGATTCAACCGTGAAGGATCGTGGGTGTGTGATTCGTTCTTCTTTTGGCAGTGTTGATGCAAGAATTGACACTCAGCTTACTGAGATTAAAAAGGAATTAATGCGGATTTCACTGCAGGGCGAAGAACGGGGACAGCACTATGAAGAAGCTTGATTCTGAACGATATGTGGAGCATCTGCGGCATCTTGATCCTGTCAGAGTCAATGGAAAGGTTACGCAGGTCATTGGCCTGATGGTGGAATCCGAAGGACCGGATGCAAGCATAGGAGATGTCTGCTATATCTATCCAACAAAGTCCTCGGTTCCTCTGCAAGCTGAAGTCGTTGGATTTAGAGATAACAAAGTTCTGCTGATGCCTCTCGGAGAGCTTCACTCCATAGGACCAGGCTGTGATGTAGTCGGAACCGGAAAGCCGCTTAGTGTGCAGGTGGGCTCAGAGCTTTTGGGTAAGGTTCTGGATGGACTCGGCCAGCCTCTGGACGGATCCATGCTGCCATCCCGGATGGGTCATTACTCAACTTACAGTAAGCCGGTGAATCCGCTAAGCAAACCGAGGGTCAAAGATCCAATAAGTATTGGCGTACGGGCTATAGACGGGCTTCTGACTATAGGTAAGGGACAGCGTGTGGGTATTTTTGCCGGATCAGGCGTAGGGAAAAGTACCTTGATGGGGATGATCGCTAGAAATACCTCTGCGGACGTGAACGTTATTGCCTTGATCGGAGAGCGCGGACGCGAAGTGCTGGACTTCATCGAAAGGGATCTGGGTCCTGAAGGCTTGGAGAGATCGGTAGTCATCGTTGCCACGTCTGACCAGCCGGCACTCATTCGGATGAAAGGGGCACTGATAGCCACTACGATCGCGGAGTATTTCCGGGACAGAGGCATGAATGTCATGCTGATGATGGACTCGGTAACCCGGTATGCCATGGCTCTACGTGAGGTTGGACTTGCAGTAGGCGAGCCCCCTGCTATGAGAGGATATACGCCTTCCGTGTTCGCGGCGCTGCCTAAGCTGCTGGAACGGGCTGGGACAGGCCCGGTGGGTTCGATCACCGCCTTTTATACCGTTCTGGTCGATGGTGACGATATGAATGAGCCGATTGCGGATGCGGTTAGAGGGATTCTGGACGGTCACATTGTACTTAACCGGAATATTGCGAACAAGGGGCATTTTCCTGCGATTGATATTCTTGCGAGTATCAGCCGGGTTATGAAAGATATTGCTCCGGAGGATCAAATAGAAGCTGCAGATAACTTGAAACGCTTAATGTCCGTATATAAGGATTCCGAGGATTTGATTAATATTGGAGCCTACCAAAGAGGGTCGAATCCAGAGATCGATGAGTCCATTGAGGCGATCCAGCGGATATGGAATTTCACCAAACAGAAGGTTCACGAGAAAGTGACGCTTGAGGAATCTAAAGAGTATTTGATTTCAGAGTTTATGGGGAGCTGACCTTAGAGAATGAAATTCAAGTATATGTATCAAAAAGTGGTCGATTTGAAATCGAATGAGAAGACTCAAGCGGAATGGATGCTTTCTGCAGCAATAGGTGAACTGCAAGCCGAGCAGCGCACGCTCGAGAACTTGATTGAAGACAAAGCCAGAGCGAGTGCAGCGATGCTCTCTGAGGGTGCCTCATCCATGCTTAGACTTCAAGAGCTTCAACGCTATGTTGATCATTTGGATCGCTGCATCAAAAGCAAGCTTGGAGATATTGAAAGTGCTGAGATGAATGTGGAACACAAGCAATCCCAGCTGAGTACAAGAATGCTGGATGAGAAGGTTTGGTTGAAAGCGAAAGAAAAAGCAAAAGCAGGCTTTGAGCAGCAAATACTTCTCCGCGAACAAAATGAACTGGATGAGATGGCTACGATCCGGTTTGCCATGAAGGCCCAAAGAGCATAGAAGGGCAGGCAGTTTTGAGGTAAAGGAGGGTTAGAATTGGCAAAAGTGATCATCGAGGAAGAGGAAAAAGAATCCGGGGGCAAGGGATTTGCACGTTTCTTGTTCATAGTTACACCCATCCTGTTCACGGTAGTACTCGTTGGCGTACTGCTCACGCTGTTTAATGTGAACTTCAAGAATGAGTTTCTAAAGATCGGTAATAACATTCCGATTGTGAAAGATTGGCTTCCTGATCCGGCAGCTTCAACCAAGCAGGCAGAAAGTTCAGAAGCGACAATCAAAGGCTTGAAGGATCAAGTCTCTGAGCAGGATGCAAACCTTAAGAAAGCTAATGAAGCAGCCAAGGCTCAAGCTGATAAAGTTAAGGAGCTTCAAGCCAAGCTGGATGAAGCGAACAAAGCTGTTAGTGATCAGAAATCTCAAGATGCAGTGAAGCAGGAAAGTGATTATCAAAAAGAAGTGAAGAAATTAGCTAACCTGTACGGCTCCATGAACCCGGGTAAGGCAGCAGCAATCTTGGGTAACTTGACCACCGAAGAAACGGTCCAGATGTTGAATGCGATGAGCAATGAGAGCAAGGCGGCAATTCTGGAGAAAATGGACCCCAAGAAAGCAGCTGATGTGTCTATCCTGCTTAAAGATGCCAAACCTTCAGAGGATATGGCTATCGCAGCCCTGCAATCCCGGTTGAACAAAGGTGCAACGACAACACCGGCAGCAACAAGTTCATCAACAGGACTAAGCGATCAGGAGATCGGTCAGACATTTGCGGCAATGACTCCTGAAAATGCGGCCAAGCTGCTGCTTGAGACTAATAAGACGAGTCCGGACAAAACGTTGAAAATATTGAAATCGGTAGATGATACATCAAGATCGGAAATCCTATCAGCGATGAACGATAAGGAGCCTGCGACAGCGGCTAAAATCCTTAATAAAATGCTCAGTAAATAAAATTACGATGTTGACTCTATTGAAAGGAGGTGAAAAAGAAAATGAGCTTAATTGTGAACTCATCAGCAGGAAATGGAACATCAGCTGTGTCTGTGAACCCGAGTGGAGCCAAAACTGCACAAGCAACAACTACCCAGACGGCCCAAGGAGTACCTACTTTCAATCAGACCTTGGTCCAAATGCTGTTAAGTACTTTAGGCGGTCAAGCTACTCCTGCTCAGGCAACTGCGTCAAACGGTCAGACTACTGTAGCTGGAACAGGAACACAACCAACTATAGATCAGTCTTCAGGTGACACAACAGACCCACAAACATCCACTGTACTGGAGGATTTGGTGCAGGGAGTGAACTCACTGGATAATGCTATCGCAGCTGATCCATCCTTAATTGCAGTTTTGCAGAATTGGCTTCAGCAAATGCAGGCTTTTTTGAATCAAGCTCAGTCTGCGGATGGAAGTGAAGCAAGCGAAGGTGCTGAGGGTAATAGCCAGGAACTTCCGCTTATTGCTCAGAATGCCGACACACTTAGATTTGCGGTACAAGATGGAGTGCAGCAGCTGCTCAGCCAGCTACAAGCTCAACCTGCTCAAGTCGCTCAAACCCTGCCGCAGATTGCAGAGCTTCTTCAGTCCTTACAAACTGTAATTGCACCGGCAACTGACCTAGGCAAACAGGTTGGTAAAATGGCTGAAGATATAACTGCAATTCCAACCTCTATGGATACGGGTGCGAAATCAGGACTTCTCAAAGACCTTCTGAAATTAGCAGGTAGTCAAGCACAAACTCAAACACAGCAAGAAGATAATTCAACAGCAGCTCCGATTCTAGTATCCAAAACGTTTAAAGGGCAGCATACTCCGGCTGAAGGTGTGAAGTCTGTAAGTAGTCTATTGCAGACAGGTGAGGCGGCAGAAGAAATTACGGGACAGGATAACGGGGTTAAACCTGCGGATTCATCCTCAATCGTGACTGCTGGGCAGCTTCAAATCAGAGATTCAGGTCTGGTTCCTGCCAAGCCTCTGTCGACAGCAGTGCCTGTAGAGAAGTTTGCCAAGGAAATGAGTGGTTTTGTCGTAAGCAAGCTGGACATTGTCAAGCTTCAGGGAATGACAGAAGCTACAATCTCGCTATTCCCGGAGCATTTGGGACAGGTTGATGTCAAAATTACGATGCAAAACGGACATCTGGTCGCTCAATTTGCTACAGAACATGCTTTTGCGAAGGATTCACTTGAACAACAAATGAATCAGCTTCGGTCAGCGCTTCAATCCCAAGGCATCCAAGTTGAAAGACTCGAAGTGACGCAGAATACTTCGTTGTCCTCACATATGTACCATGATGGACGCCAACCAGGAAGCGGAGCAGGCCAAGGTGAGCAAAAGAAAAATGGCAGACAGCGTAATCTCAGTAGTGAAGATGCGGTTGCCGCAGCGGATATGACTGAGGAATGGAATGAATGGATACGTGAAGTCCGCTCGAAAGAGGAGGATTACGGAAGTTCCTTTGTAGCCAAAGCTTAGTGAAACAAACAATTCTTTTTATAAATATAAAAGGAAGGAGGCATAAACATGGCGGATATTACACCAACGAATGTAGCCTGGCCCAATTACTCTACACAGAATGTGGCCAAAGCATCATCAAAAGATAACCAGACGATGGGTAAGGATCAGTTTCTCAAAATCCTAGTTACCCAGCTCGGTAATCAAGACCCAATGCAGCCGCTTGAGGATAAGGAATTCATCGCCCAGATGGCGCAGTTCACTTCTGTAGAGCAGTTAATGAACATTTCTGGCCAATTGACAGCGATGAATCAGAATCTCGGTAACCTCTCGGGCCTTATCGGTAAGCAGGTATCCTGGATCGATACAACAGAAACCAGCGGATTTGATTTTAATACCGGAAAGCCTGTTACAACGACTACGACAGCTAATGGAATCGTGGATTCCATCGTCATCCGCGGAGGTGTTCAATACGCCAAAGTGGGCAGCAGGGAAGTTGCAATCGATAAGATTACCCAGATTAACAATGTACAAGATACCAAGGCAGCAGATGCCAATGGGGCTGGAACCATATGAGTGATCCCATCTCAGTAGGCCGCTTATATCCTGGTAAAATTCCCCCGGCTGCATCGCAGCGAAGCGTAACTGCCCCTCAAGGCGGACAGCAGGGAGCATCCTTTCAGAATATTCTGAATAACCAAATGGTGAAATTCAGTAACCACGCGGTGAAAAGGCTAGAGCAACGAGGCATTCAGCTAATGCCAGAGCAGCTGAAGAAAATCGGTTCGGCCATAGACAGTGCAGCTGCCAAAGGCTCCAAGGATTCATTAATCCTAATGAAGGACATGGCGCTCATAGTTAATGTAAATAACAGAACTGTAGTCACCGCAATGGATGGCAGCAGTATGAAGAACAATGTCTTCACTCAAATTGATAGTGCCGTAGTCATTCAATAATTCGATTATCTTGGCTGGCCCGGATTCGGAAGCCAAGCACAGCTGTGGATCGACTGAAGCAGCTTACGAGGTTCAACACTTAAGGAGGAATTTATTCATGTTAAAGTCCATGTATTCGGGTGTATCAGGTATGCGCGGTTTCCAAACCAAGCTGGATGTAATTGGTAACAACATTGCTAACGTTAATACTGTAGGTTTTAAGTCTGGACGCGTTATGTTTAAGGATATTATGAGCCAGACGGTTTCTGGGGTTACTACACCGGTTGAAGGGACCAATGGCGGAGTTAACTCCAAACAAATCGGTCTGGGAACTTCGATTGGCTCTGTAGATACACTGCACACGGGCGGAAGCGCAATGACAACGAACAATCCGCTTGATCTGCGGATTGATGGCGACGGATTCTTTGCCGTCAAGTTATCTCCAGACCAAGAGGCTCCGTTCCTTACACGTGCCGGCGACTTCCATATGGATGCAGCGCGCAACCTGGTTACTTCCGACGGTATGCTCGTACTGAGTTCCGAAGGAGCTCCTATTACGCTGGATCCTGCAACTACGGCATTTACCATCTCACAAGATGGCACGATCATTCAGAAACTGGGCGATGGAACCACGAACTCAGATATCAAAATTGGAGTAGTTAAGGTAACTAACCCTGAAGGCCTTGAGAAAGTTGGAGGCAGCTTGTACCGCTCGACGCCTAATGCCAACTTGGATGATCTTGTATACACAACAGCGAACAATGTGACTGATGGTACAGGCGCCATGGTCGCTGGACAGCTAGAAATGTCAAATGTTGATTTGACAGGAGAATTTACAGAGATGATCGTGGCTCAGCGTGGTTTCCAAGCTAACTCACGGATTATTACAACTTCTGACGAAGTTCTGCAGGAAGTTGTTAACTTGAAACGTTAATTTTAAGAACCGGGGGAGGTGAGCCCTCCTCCGGAACTTTTACTGGAGGGTCGCCATGATTGCTGTCACGCGTTTAAACGGTTCACCGATGTGGCTTAACGCACTACTGATCGAGACCGTTGAGGAAACCCCGGATACTTATGTAACTTTGGTTACAGGGAAACGGTTCATCGTATTGGAAAAGTCTGCCGAGATCATGATGCGGGTGAAGCAATATTACACTGAAATCGGCATTCATGCGGCAACTATTAAAGTGCAACAAACGGAGGAATTATTATGAAGAAAATGGCGCCATGGATAATCACGATTCTGTTGGCATTAATCCTGGTCGTGATGGCCGCCTACCTGGTAATGACAATGAATAACAAGAGTAGTTCAACAACGAGCGAGAAGCCAAAGGTAGAAGAGAAAAAGCTGAGTGCGGATGAACTCGTGAAAGTGACAAGCACCATGGAACAGGTAAAGACAAACCTGTCGGATCCGAATTATGTCGTGATTATGGACTTTGCCTTTCAATTGAATGACTCCTCGTCCAAAGAGGCATTTGATAAGATCATGAATTTCAACGCAAAATCGATCATTATCAAAACCCTTGCCGATACGAAGCCTAACGATTTAACTGGAGCTAAAGGCAAGGACCAGCTGGCCAACAAGCTGAAGAACCTGATTAATCAGACACTCCCGGAAGGGAATATTGTTCAGATCGATATTACTAACTTTATCATGTCTACTATTTAGCATATCGTGAAAGAATATAGATCCTTTTAAGGGGGTGAGATAGTTGGTAGATGTACTATCGCAGAATGAGATTGATGCCCTTCTTGCGGCACTCTCGTCCGGTGAGATGGATGCTGAAGAACTTAAAAAAGAAGACACACAGAAGAAGATCAGGGCCTATGATTTCAAAAGAGCCGTCCGGTTCTCTAAAGATCACATTCGGAGTTTGACAAGAATTCATGAGAACTTTGCCAGGTACCTTACCACCTATTTCTCCGCTCAGCTAAGAACCTTTGTCCAAATTAATGTCGTGCAGGTCGAGCAGCTGCCTTATGACGAATTCATTCGTTCCATTCCGAAAATGACAATTCTGAACATTTTCGAGGCAGAGCCGCTTGAAGGCAGAATGGTTCTGGAGGTTCATCCTAACGTGGCATATGCCATGCTGGACAGGCTGCTTGGTGGAATTGGCACCGCTCCTTCCAAGATCGCAAACCTGACAGAAATTGAGACGATCATTATGGAGCGTATTTTCAGCAGAGCTTTTGAAAGTCTGCAGGAAGCTTGGAAGACGGTCATAGATATTTCTCCGCGAATGGAAGCTCTTGAGACCAACCCGCAGTTTATGCAGATTGTGTCACCCAATGAGACAATAGCTCTTATTTCGCTCAGTACCAAAATCGGGGATACCTCGGGAATGATTAACCTTTGTATTCCTCATGTAGTAATTGAGCCAATTATGCCTAAGCTTTCCGTTCATCACTGGTTTGTCTCCCAGAAGAAATCCCGTGCACCTGAAGAAGTGGAAGCGCTGAAGCATCGAGTTAACAAAGCGAAACTGCCAATCATTGCAGAACTTGGGGAATCTCAATTGTCTATCCGCGAGTTCCTGGGACTTACGGTAGGTGACGTTATCGCACTGAACAAGCCGGTGCAGGAGGGACTTTCCATCCGGGTTGGTGAGAGATTGAAGTATATCGGCAGTCCGGGTACGATGAAAGACCGTGTCGCCATTCAAATTGATGAAATTGTCAATGAAGGAGTTGAAGGATTTGACGAGTAAAGACTATTTGTCCCAGGAAGAAATTGATGCCCTGCTGAAACAGGCTGGACAGAGTGGATCTGAATCTGATGAAAAGACGGTTGATGATTATCTGTCCGCACTGGAACAAGACGCCTTGG
The DNA here is from genome assembly GCF_003994465.1 of Paenibacillus zeisoli. Lineage (GTDB taxonomy): Bacteria > Bacillota > Bacilli > Paenibacillales > Paenibacillaceae > Fontibacillus > Fontibacillus zeisoli. The sequence continues at coordinate 27,241 of NZ_RZNX01000005.1, forward strand.
GTGAGATCGGGAATATCACCTTTGGAAGTGCCGCAACCGCATTGTCCACACTGCTCAGCATGAAAGTGGATATCACGACTCCGAAAGTTTCAATTATTACCAGAGAACGTTTTGAAGCTGAGTTTCCCAAGCCTCATGTAGCAGTTCATGTCACTTATGTGGCTGGATTTGAAGGGATCAACTCTTTGGTTATCAAGACTAGAGATGCCCAAGTTATTGCGGATCTGATGCTTGGAGGCAATGGAAATCCTGCCGACGAGGAACTCAACGAGATTCATGTCAGTGCCGTGCAAGAAGCGATGAATCAAATGATGGGATCCTCCGCGACATCCATGTCGACGATCTTCAACCGGTTCGTTAATATTTCGCCTCCGGGAATCGACATTCTGAACACGTCAAGTGGAGATGGGGTAAGCAACCTTCCGCCCGATGAAACGCTTATAAAAATATCATTTAGGCTAACCATCGGAGATTTGATTGATTCGACGATCATGCAGCTTCTTCCGGTACAATTTGCTAAAGATATGGTCAACAGCCTTATTGGTGGTGGAGCGCAAGAACCTGCACCTGCTCAAAAGGAAAGTGCACCTGCCGCGGAAGCAGCACCTGCGCCTGTACATCAGCCGCCTGTCCAACAGCAGCCGCCAGCACCTATGCATCCGCCTGCCCAGCAGCAGCCTATGCATCAGCAGCAGCCGCCAGTTCAGCCGCCTTACCAGGCTCCATATCAGCAGGGAATGCCGCCTCAGCAGGATTACTACCCAGGGCCGCATTACCCGCAGGAAAGGCCTTATGCAGAGCCTCAGCATTATGGAGGTGTACCGAACCGGAATTATAATGTGCAGCCAGTTCAATTCTCAAACCTACAAGCCCCTTCAATGGCGCATGTAGATGAAAATAATTTGAACTTACTGATGGACATTCCCCTTAAAGTCACCGTAGAATTAGGTAGGACCCAAAAACAAATAAAGGATATCCTAGAACTCTCACAAGGATCCATTATAGAACTAGACAAACTAGCTGGTGAACCTGTCGACATCCTGGTAAACAACAAACTAATTGCCAAAGGTGAAGTAGTCGTAATTGATGAGAATTTCGGCGTACGCGTCACAGATATAGTAAGCCAGTGGGACCGCATTCAAAAATTACAATAGAGAAGGTTAGGGAGGATTTAAATCAATGGCAAATCGAATTCTTATCGTGGACGATGCTGCATTTATGCGTATGATGATCAGAGACATTCTGACTAAAAATGGTTTTGAGGTAGTGGGTGAAGCACAAGATGGAGCACAAGCGATTGAAAAATATAAAGAGCTTCGTCCTGATCTAATTACTATGGACATCACCATGCCTGAAATGGATGGAATTGCTGCTCTTAAAGAAATCAAAAAAATGGACGCCGGAGCTAAGGTTATTATGTGTTCCGCAATGGGCCAGCAGGCAATGGTTATTGACGCTATCCAAGCGGGTGCAAAAGACTTTATCGTTAAGCCGTTCCAATCGGACCGTGTTGTTGAAGCAATCAACAAAACGCTGGGTGTGTAGGATAGGCCTATGAACCTGGCCATTTCAGACCAGAAAGGCTTCGACAGCAGTAATTTCTATTCCAGCCTAATTACGGTTATTGTTGTTCTGGCTGTCATTATTGTTCTGATTGTTCTTTTAATCCGCTTTTTAGGAAGACGCAACCGATTTTTCTCCAAGACCCGCTCTATAAGAACGGTGGGAGCCGTTGGACTTGGTCCCAATAAATCTCTTCAGGTAATTGAGATCGGAAACACCGTTTATCTGATCGGCGTGGGCGAAGATATTTCCCTGCTGGATAAGATTTCTGATCCTGATGAGGTTGAAGTTCTGCTTAGCTCCTTTGAAGAGGAGACGCCGGAATTCGGAAACCTCACATCCGCCCTGTCCGGCTTAGTATCCCGGTTCCGCAAGGAGCCTCCATCCGAGGGTGAGGAACTGGTAGAGACGCCTTTTCATGAGGTGTTCGAATCCAAGCTTCGCAAGCTGCCCAATCGGAAGCAGCAAATGGAAGAATTGCTGCAGGACGAACAAACTAAAGATCGGTAGAGGGTTCAATGAAGAAAAAGGTCATTATTGTCGCTTTACTTATGATGCTTCTAAGTATCTTTTCCACTACGATAGCTTCTGCAGCTGATCCGATACCTAATATCAGTGTCCAAGTCGGAAATTCAGACGGGAGCAAACCTAGCACAAGTTCTCTATCTATCTTATTGCTCATTACTATACTCAGTGTGGCTCCGGCCATACTGGTATTAATGACAAGCTTCACCCGGATTGTCATTGTCCTAGGATTTGTAAGAAGTGCGTTAGGTACTCAGCAGATGCCGCCGAACCAGGTGCTTGTAGGTCTTGCGTTATTCTTGACGCTGTTTGTTATGAGCCCGACGCTGTCTCAGATTAATGATGTAGCGCTTCAACCGTATTTAAAGGGTGAGATTACCCAGACGGCAGCCCTTGAGAAAGCGGCTGTACCGATGAAGAAGTTCATGTATTCTCATACAAGGAACAAGGATTTACAGTTATTTATGAGCTATACGAAGACTGAAAAGCCTAAAAGCTACGAAGATATTCCGATAACAGTTCTTGTTCCGGCCTACGCGATCAGCGAACTGAAAACAGCTTTTCAAATGGGATTCATGATATTTATACCTTTTCTAATTATAGATATGGTAGTTTCAAGTACGCTCATGGCGATGGGAATGATGATGCTCCCTCCAGTAATGATATCACTGCCATTTAAGATCCTGCTCTTTGTGCTTGTTGACGGATGGTATTTGGTCGTCAAGTCTCTGCTTATGAGCTTTGGCACATGACAAACAAGGCAGTCTTTCGGCGTATATCACACTAAGTAAACAAGGGGGACGGTTATGAGTTCGGAGTTTATTATAGGATTGGCCGGACAAGCCGTTTATACCGTTTTGGAAGTCAGCGCACCTATGCTGATTTTAGGTTTGGTGGTAGGTTTGATTATTAGTATATTTCAAGCTACTACTCAGATCCAAGAGCAGACGCTTGCCTTTGTTCCAAAAATTGTTGCTGTCCTGTTGGCACTCTTGTTGTTCGGTCCTTGGATTTTAACTACACTGGTTGACTTTACCTCTGGAATACTAAGTAATTTGTCCAGTTATATCGGTTAACCAGCATGAACATGGATATGTTGCTGCAGGGGTTTTCTGTTTTTTTGCTAATCTTTTGTCGAATTGCATCGTTTTTTGTGGTAGCTCCGATCTTTGCTTCACGGTCGGTGCCAGGGACGTTCAAAATCGGCTTATCTGCTATGGTCGCTTTAATTGTCTATTTAGTAAGTGGATTTAATCAGACGGTTCCTGTGGACTTAACCTTTTTTCTCTTTATTGTCCGGGAAATACTGATCGGTTTATTAATGGGGTATGTGGCTTCTCTTATGTTTTCAGTCATTCAAATGGCAGGGGCCTTTATTGATATCCAAATTGGATTCAGTATTGCCAATGTCATAGATCCAATGACGGGGGCTTCTGCCCCAATGATCAGTAATTTTAAATACATGGTGGCCACGCTGCTTTTTCTAAGTATTAACGGACACCATTATCTGCTTCAAGCCATCATGCGAAGTTATGATTGGATTCCGCTGAACAATGATTTTTTTAGCAGGATATACAGCGGTAGTTTGTCCGAGTTCTTACTCAGAACATTTAGCGAGTCTTTCATTCTGGCATTTCAGATGTCGGCACCGCTTGTAGTTGCGTTGTTTCTGACAGATGTAGCCTTGGGATTTCTGGCAAGAACAGCACCGCAGTTTAACGTTTTTGTTATTGGCGTTCCCCTGAAGATTATTGTGGGTTTGCTGCTGCTATTACTGCTCATGCCCAGCCTTATCTATGCATTTGAGTATTTGTTTCAGGTGATGTTCAAGTCGCTTGAGAATCTGATGGCCGCAATTGGCCAGAGACCGGGTTAAGCAAGGAGGGAGTTACTTGCAGTTCAGGTACGCACTCGACCTGCAGCTATTCGCTGACGACAAAACAGAGAAGGCAACGCCGAAGAAACGGCAGGATGCCCGCAAAAAGGGTCAGGTAGCCAAAAGCATGGATATTTCGGGGGCGATGATCCTGCTTACTTCCTTTCTATGTTTAATGGCCTTTGGAGGATTTCTCAAAACTAGAATTATTGCGTTATACACCGATGTATTCATTAACCGGTTGACCATGGATGTAACGAAAGAGAATGTTATGACCCTGCTCGGCGATTATGGTGTGCAGATTCTGCTAATGCTTGCGCCGGTGTTTGTGGTTGTTATTATAGTTGGATTGGTCGCGAACTATGCCCAAATTGGTTTTATGCTAAATGGAGAAGGCTTGAAGATGAAATTTAACAAGCTGGATCCGATAAAAGGTTTTAAAAATATTTTCTCTATGAAATCTTTCGTAGAGTTCCTCAAATCGATACTTAAACTAACCGTAATCTGCTATCTGGTCTACACGACTATCTGGGGAGCCAGAGGCGATATTGCCAAGCTTGGCCAGCTTCCAGTGGAAGATACCTTTTCATTTGCAGTTAAATTAACACTTGAATTAGGAATTAAGACCGCAGTAGGGTTGTTTGTTCTAGCAATCCTGGATTTTATTTATCAGAAATACGAGCATGAGAAGAGCTTGAAGATGTCAAAACAGGACATCAAGGATGAGTATAAGAAAATGGAAGGCGATCCGCAGATCAAAGGGAAGATCCGTGAAAGACAGCGCCATATGGCGATGCAGCGTATGATGCAGGAAGTACCCAAAGCGGACGTTATTATCACAAACCCGACTCACTTCGCGGTAGCGTTGAAGTATGACGGTACTCAGATGGAGGCGCCTCAAGTTGTTGCTAAAGGACAGGATTTTGTCGCACTTCGAATCAGGGAGATCGCGAAAGATAATGGGGTTACAATTATGGAAAACAAGCCGCTGGCACGAGCTTTGTTTCAACGATCAGAGATCGGGGACAGTATTCCCGCAGATTTGTTCCAAGCCGTTGCTGAAGTATTGGCCTATGTATATAAGCTTAAAGGGAAAGTCAAATAAACCAGAATGGGAGGCGGGGAGAGCATGAAAATAAAAGATATTTCGGTATTGCTCGGTATTATCGGTATCGTACTTATGATGATCCTCCCGATCCCGACCTGGCTGCTTGATGTTCTTCTAGTGATCAACATTTCACTGGCTATGATGATTCTTCTTGTAGCCATGAATACCAAAGAGGCTTTGCAGTTCTCCATCTTCCCGGCCATGCTGCTGATTACCACCTTGTTCCGCTTGGCTCTTAACGTTTCGACAACCAAGTTGATTCTTGGACAAGCCGAGGCGGGCCATGTGGTTGCCACTTTCGGCAGCTGGGTATCTCAAGGTCAGCCCGTAGTCGGCTTTATCGTGTTCCTGATTCTCGTTGTCGTACAGTTCATAGTTATTACTAAAGGTTCTGAACGTGTCGCTGAGGTAGGAGCACGCTTCACCTTGGATGCGATGCCAGGTAAGCAGATGAGTATTGACGCCGATTTGAATGCGGGTCTTATCAATGAACAGCAGGCTAGAGAACGCCGCCGCAAAATCGAACGTGAAGCTGACTTTTACGGGGCTATGGACGGGGCGAGTAAGTTCGTAAAAGGGGATGCCATTGCAGGCATCATCATTCTCGTCATTAACCTGATTGGTGGTTTCATTATTGGAGTTGCGATGCACGGAATGTCTTTTATGGACGCCCTCTCAACGTATTCTCTCCTTACCATCGGGGATGGTCTTGTCAGTCAAATCCCGGCTCTGCTTATTTCCACTTCAGCGGGTCTTATCGTAACCCGTGCTTCTTCAGAAGGGAACTTGGCAGATGATATTACCGGACAGCTCTTTATTTATCCGAAATTAATCTATATTGTTGCAGGAACCATTACTGCACTTGGATTATTCACACCGATTGGGATTTTCTCCACCGTGCCCCTTGCAGGTCTTCTGGCTTATGCCGCATGGCGAATGCAGAACAATATGAATCAGCGCCAGGTTGCTCAAGAACAGCAAGAGGAGGAACAGCAGATCGAAGAGGTGCGCAGTCCAGAAAGTGTGATCAACCTTCTTCAAGTAGATCCTATTGAATTTGAATTCGGATATGGCCTTATACCGCTGGCAGACACTCAGCAGGGCGGGGATTTGCTTGACCGGATAATTATGATCCGCAGACAGTGTGCGCTGGAAATGGGACTTGTAGTGCCTGTTATTCGGATCCGTGACAATATTCAGCTTAGACCTAACGAATATGTGATTAAGATAAAAGGAAATACCGTGGGAGGCGGCGAGCTGCTGCTTAATCATTACCTGGCGATGAGTCCAGGCTATGATGATGATACCATCACCGGTATAGAGACACAGGAGCCAGCGTTTGGGCTGCCGGCTCTCTGGATTGATGAACCTACCAAGGAACGTGCCGAGTTATCCGGCTATACTGTCGTTGACCCGCCTTCGGTAGTTGCTACTCACTTAACGGAAATGATCAAGAGACATGCACATGAGCTGCTTGGCCGTCAGGAGACGAAGACTCTTATCGACAATCTCAAGGACAATTATCCTATTCTTGTGGATGATCTTATCCCATCTGTTCTCTCTGTGGGAGATGTTCAGAAGGTTCTGGCCAAGCTGCTTAGAGAGAAGATTTCTATACGTGATATGGTGACGATATTTGAGACCCTTGCGGATTACGGTACCTACACGAAGGATCCAGATGTGCTCACAGAATATGTAAGACAGGCACTCTCCAGGCAGATCACCCAGCAGTTCACCCAGAATGGAGAGACCATGCGGGTGATCACCGTAGGACCTACTCTTGAGAAAAAGATTGCTGAAAGTGTTCAGCAGTCGGATCAAGGCAGCTACCTGGCTCTAGATCCGCTATCTACACAGACGGTATACCAGAAGCTGACTGAACAGATAAATAGACTGATTCAGTCAGGTCAACAGCCGATTGTTCTTACATCTCCAACGATTCGAATGTATTTGCGCCAGGTTATTGAGCGGACGATGCAGGACATCCCCGTCCTGTCGTATAGCGAACTGGAGCCGAATGTTGAAATTCAAAGTGTCGGAGTGGTGAATCTATGAGAGTAAAGAGATATATCGTCGAGACAATGCCCGATGCGATGCAGAAGATTAGAACTGAGCTTGGTAAGGATGCAGTGATTTTAAGTACCAAGGAGATGAAGATTGGCGGGTTCCTTGGCATGTTTCAGAAGAAAAGGATCGAGGTTATTGCAGCTACTGAATCGGGTGAATCAGCCCAACAGTCAGACAGCAAGCCCCGTCAAGCCGCCTATCCTGCCACTGTAGCAAGCCCAGCGCCTGTAGCGAGGGCTAGTGTACCTGCTGCTTATCGGAAATCTGCACAGATTATCACGGATGAACGTAAAGATCAGCTTGTCCATGTCGCCGCGCCCGTCCGCACGGCCGACTCACCAGCTGTAAGGAATCAGCTTGAGAGACAGGAAGTCTCGCCCGAAGAGTTAATGGATACCCAGATTAACGTAGCCTCCGAGGAAATGACTGGAACGAAGTTAGCAGTATCCCAGTCAGCCAAAGAGACCGCTGCAGCAGGTTACAAGGATGATCGTCTATTCGAGGAAATCCAGCAGATGAAAGCGATGATGAGTAAGCTGGCTTCCCGTGATCATGGCGAGCAGGAGCTTCCAGAAGCCTTGATCGAAATTCAGCATCGTTTGACGGAGCAGGGTGTTTCTTCGGAACTAGTGGAGGAATGGATCTCTAACGCGTTCCTGCAGTGGACGGATGAGGGACCCATAGACGAAGAGGCGGCCGTAAGACTTGTTCGGGAGCAAATCCTCAACTTTTTAGACGGGAGAATTGGCTCAGGCATTTCAGACAGCAGCCGAATCGTATATATTGCCGGCCCTACGGGGGTAGGCAAGACGACCACCATTGCGAAGCTTGCCGCCGACCAAATTTTCCGCCGACAAAAGAAGGTTGGATTTATCACTGCTGATACTTACCGGATCTCCGCGATCGAGCAGCTTAGGACGTACGCTTCGATTTTGAATGTACCTATTGAAGTGGTTCAGTCTCCCGGTGATGTACACCGCGCTGTTCAGAGGTTCCAGCATTGCGACCTCATCTTTATGGACACAGCCGGACGTAATTACTTGAATGAGCTGTTCGTAGCCGAGCTTCACAGCCTGCTGAGCCGGGATGAACAAAGTGAAACCTACTTGGTGCTAAGCCTAACTTCCAAGAGTCGGGATATGAAGAAAATCACAGATAACTTCAGCCGTTATGGATTAGATAAAGTTATATTCACTAAATTGGATGAAACGGATACCTGCGGTCCTATGTTTAACCTGATTCGCGAGTATCCGCTTGAGCTTACTTATTTGACCAATGGGCAGAATGTTCCGGATGACCTACTTACCGCCACACCTGAGTTGTTGGTTCAAGAGCTCCTGGGAGAGCGAAGACAATGAACGATCAGGCCGAATCTCTCAGACAATTAGTATCGTCCATGGAGCAGCAGGAACAACAGAGGACCCCAAGAAGTGCGCGAATTATTACAGTCAGCAGTGGAAAAGGGGGAGTTGGCAAGTCCAATTTCACGTTGAACTTCTGCCTTGCCTTAAAAGCTCTTAACAAGAAGGTTCTACTATTTGACGCAGACATCGGAATGGCGAATATTGATGTGTTGATGGGGGTAAGGCCAAGATATAATCTCTACCATTTATTAAAAGGTGAGAAGAATATCCGTGAGATCATGGAGCATGGAATGGACTCTCTTCCTTTTATTCCTGGAGGATCCGGCCTGGCCGATCTGTTCACGTTATCTGACTCAGATCTGAACTATTTTACAGAGCAGATTGAAGAAATTTCCGATGAAATGGATTACATTGTTTTTGATACGGGTGCGGGATTGTCGAAAGAAACTTTGAAATTTATAACTGCTGCTGATGAGTGCCTTGTTGTAACAACGCCGGAGCCAACTTCCATAACGGATGCATATGCGCTGATTAAAGTAGTTGGCGGTATGGAAGAGGCAGTTCCATTCCAATTGATGATTAACCGGGTTGAGAATGAGAAGGAAGCTCGGCAGGTTGCTGACAAAATATCTCTGGTCGCCCGTAAGTTCCTGGATATTGAAATACCGATGCTCGGATTTATGAGTGATGATAACCATGTGGTACAAGCCGTAAAAAAACAAGTTCCTTTTTCTGTAGCTTATCCTAACTGTAACGCCTCTCGTGATATACAAAGGCTTGCCGCCAATTATATTGCGAATGGCACAATGCAAGATGCAGGTACCTTGACTGGAATCAAAGGATTTTTACACAAATGGCTAAAACGGACAAAATGATTCTTCATGATGGGAACAGGAGGAACAAGACATGAGGCCTTATCGCATTTTAGTAGTTGACGATTCGGCATTTATGCGAAAGATTATCTCGGATTTGATTGAGCAGGACCCTCAGCTTAAAGTAGAGGGCACAGCTCAAAACGGGCAAGAGGCAATTAAACGCATTGCAGAATTACAGCCTGATCTTGTCACCATGGACGTGGAAATGCCGGAGATGAACGGGCTTGAGGCACTTCGGCAAATAATGGCAGACAAGCCACTTCCGGTTATTATGCTGTCTGGTATTAATGAAGAAGGCATGCGGGAGACGATCATGGCACTTGAGCTTGGCGCATTCGACTTCATCCGTAAACCTTCAATGACAACAAGTTCACAAGGTGTTGATGAAGTCGGAAAGGCGCTTCGGGAGCAGATCGTAACCGCTATGCAAGCGCAAGAACGCAGGGAAGCAAGAATTGCCGCAGACTTAGCGATATTGGCGAAGCCATTAACCACCCAAGAACCTTTAAAGTCTCCGCCTACCTCATCTGGCAAGTCTGTCTCTAGGAACGAGACCGTCAAAGAGAGGCCGCTTAAAGATAGCCCGGAACAAGTAGCGAATCCGCTGCTGGGCAAATCCCAGACCAAGGCGCAGCCGGGGACTAGATCGGGAGGTCTGGCGAATCTGGGCAAGAGGGGACAGAATCGTGAGCAAACCGGGTTGTCTGGCACACCTGCAAATAACCCTGCTCAAAACCATGCAACAAACTTAAAGCCTATGCCGTCTAAAGAGGCGCATGAACGGATATCGGCAATAAGCAGGCCACCAGCTGCAGGCGATGTGGCAAACGTTAGAGGGAATACGAATTCCCATGACGGTAAGAAGGCTGAGCGTGAAGCAGTCGGAAGACAAGAACACAGATCAACAATTCACCAAAGTTCCAGCGGCTATACCGATATCGTAGCAATCGGATGTTCAACCGGCGGCCCTAAGGCATTAAAGACACTGCTGGAAATGATACCAGCTGACTTCCCGGCTCCCATAGTGATTGTTCAGCATATGCCGCCCAATTTTACTCACTCTCTGGCACAGCGTCTAAACAGCCTGAGCCCGCTTCATGTAGTTGAAGCTGAGGAAGGAATGGAGCTTCAAAAAGGGTGGGCATATATTGCCCCCGGCGGCTTTCATATCACAGTTAAGCCATCAAGTGGCGACGGATACCGGATAGCTCTGAATAAAGATGACTTACGCAATGGTCACAGGCCGTCTGCTGATGTCTTGTACGAGTCACTTCAGCCACTGGAGTCCCTTAAGCGGCATATTGTTCTAATGACAGGTATGGGAAGCGATGGAGCGAGAGTCATGAAACAGTTATATGACGCGGGAGTGACTTCTACATTTGCAGAGAGTGAAGAAACTTGTGTCGTGTATGGAATGCCGCGGTCCGCGGTGGAATTGAAGTGCGTGAGTCATGTATTACCGCTGTATGATATAGCTCCGAAGCTTATACAAGTAGTGAAATAACGGGAAGTTATCCTTGAGGAGGTGTCTCACCATGGACATGAATCAATATTTATCCATGTTTATTGATGAGTCAAATGATCATCTGCAATCGCTAAACGAGAAAATGATGGAACTGGAAGAGAATCCGGAGGATATATCGATCGTCCAGGTAATCTTTAGATCTGCCCATACCCTGAAAGGTATGGCTGCAACCATGGGATTCGAGGATCTTGCATCCCTTACACACCAAATGGAGAACGTGCTTGACCTCGTTCGTAATAACAAGCTGAAGATGCAGGATTTCATCTTTGACACCTTGTTTAAAGGCTTGGATGCGCTGCAATCCATGGTTCAGGATATTACTCAGGGCGGGGAAGGCAAGGAGGATGTTACTTCAATCGTTGCTAACCTCCAAGCCATAGTTAGAGGAGAGAATCCGTTGGCCTCCTCTGCTCCTGCAGCTGCATCATCAGCTAAGACAAGCGGAGCCGATAATTCGCTTCAGCTGGACGAGTTCCAGTATTCCGTATTGGAACAATCGATAGCAGAAGGCCACCAAGTTCTTTATATTGAGGTGGCTATCCGTGAGGACTGCCAGCTTAAAGCAGTCCGAGCTTATATGGTATTTGACCTTCTTGAACGATTTGGTGAAGTCGTGAAATCGCATCCAACCGTACAGGATATTGAACAAGAGAAGTTTGATCGTAGTTTCTCGCTCTATTACATAACACAAAAAGATGCATCTGAGCTGGAAAGTATGATTTTGAATGTTTCCGAAATTGGTAGTGCCAAGGTAATAGCACTAGATGCGGAATCTCTTCGACAGATGTCCCAGACCGGTGCTTCAGAAGCTGCAGCTGCTGTAGAGGCGCCATCAGCTCCGGCCGCTGTGGCTCCAGCACCAGCTGCATCCACTGAACCGGCTCCCAAATCAGCACAATCCGGAGATGCTCCCGCTCGTAAAGCAGCTGCTCCTTCGAGAACGATTCGGGTAGATATCGATAGACTTGATGTTCTCATGAACCTCTTCAGTGAGCTTCTGATTGACCGGGTTAGACTAGAGCAGCTTGCAGGTGAAATTAAGAGAACGGAATTGACCGAGACGGTAGAGCATATGAGCCGGGTCAGTACAGACCTACAGAATATTGTTCTCAAGCTTCGAATGGTTCCGGTTGACACCGTATTTAACCGCTTCCCGCGCATGGTTAGAGACTTGGCTAAGTCACTCAACAAGAAGATTGATCTTGTCGTGTTGGGTGCGGAGACGGAACTGGATCGTACGGTAATCGATGAGATCGGCGATCCGCTGGTTCACCTTTTGCGTAATGCCGTTGACCATGGTGTAGAGACAACTGCAGACCGCGCTGCTGCTGGGAAATCGGAGACCGGTACTGTTCAGCTTCGTGCCTTCCACAGTGGTAACCATGTCTTTATTGAGATCGAAGATGACGGGTACGGGGTGAACCGCGAGAAGGTTGCTGCCAAAGCCGTGAAGAACGGGGTTGTCTCGGCCGAGGAGGCGAAGTCCCTTACCGATGACGAAGTGGCTCAGCTGCTATTCGCTCCCGGTTTCAGTACGGCAGAGGTCATCTCAGACATTTCCGGCCGCGGCGTAGGCCTTGATGTCGTTAAGACCAAGATTGAATCTCTCGGTGGTACAGTTCTTATTACTTCCAAGTTTGGGCAGGGCACGAAGTTCTCGGTACAGCTGCCGCTTACACTCTCGATTATTTCGGCTATGCTGATTAAGCTTGGCAGTGAGAAATATGCGATTCCATTGTCCTCTATTGTAGAGACAGGTATGATCAAGCGTGATCAGATTCGCTCTCTGCATGGATACACCATGATTCCGTACCGAGATGCCCACATTCCACTGCTTTCACTTGCTAAGATATTCGATGTGCCAGATTTTGATGAGGCAGCCGAAGAAGAAACCGAGATTGTTGTTATTCGCAAGGGTGATCGCCTGGCAGCATTAACGGTAGAGGAATTTATTGGCCAGAACGAAATCGTAATCAAGAATCTTGGAAAGTATCTTCCTTCAATTCCGGGTGTTGCTGGTGCAACCATCCTGGGTGATGGACAGGTTGCTCTTATCATAGATCCTAATACTTTTATCAAGTAATAGGTAGTTAAGCCAGAATTACAGCGGACAACCATTAAGGAGGAATTACAATGGGACAAGACATCAAAGTTATTGTTTTCAAGCTCGGGGAAGAAGAGTACGGAATAGAAGTAGATAAAGTGCAGACCATCGAACGGATTTTGCCGATTACGCGGGTACCTAAGACCTTTGCTTTCGTAAAAGGGGTCATAAATCTTCGTGGTGTCGTTATTCCTGTCATCGATCTGCGAGGACGTTTTGGACTTCCTGAAGCGGAATTTACGGAGCAAAGCCGTATTATCATCGTGGCAGCCGAGGAATTGGAAGTCGGCTTCATTGTGGATTCGGCCAATGATGTTATCGATTTAAATACAGATATTATTGATTCACCACCTGAAGTTGTAGGGGGCATCAAAGCTAAGTATCTGGATGGAGTTGCACGTATCTCTGAAGAGCGGCTGCTGATTATGCTTAATCTATCCGAAGTGCTCAACAGAAATGAAATCATTCAATTGGAAAGTTTAGAGGGCTAAGCGGTGGACTTGTTTAAGGACTATGCGGAATTTAAAATGGATATTTTGAAGGAGATCGGCAATATCGGAGCTGGTAACGCCGCTACCGCATTGTCCTGTTTGCTGGACAAGCCGATCGACATGGCCGTGCCTAAAGTTCAAATGCTTCCCTTCGAAGCTATTGCGGAGAGGGTAGGCGGCGCAGAGAAAATTGTGCTCGCTATCTTTTTCCGGGTGGAGGGAGACGCACCTGGCAACCTGTTCTTCATTCTGAGTCCCGAAGCGGCGAAGAAGCTGCTTAGACGATTTGCCTATCTTACGGTAGAAGATGAGGAAGAATTCAGCGAAATGGAGTGGTCGGCAATGTCTGAAATCGGCAATATTCTTGCCGGTTCCTACCTATCCTCTCTTGCTGATTTCACCAGTCTGTCCATGTCTCCTACAGTGCCGGCGCTTGCGATAGACATGGCTGGAGCGATTTTGAGCTATGGACTTCTACAGTTCGGTGAAATGGGTGATGATGCTCTATTAATAGATACAACCTTCATAGAGGGACAACAGGAAGTCGAGGGTCAATTCTTCCTTATCCCGGATCCTGAATCGTTTGACCAAATTTTCACCGCCCTGGGAGTGCCAAAGAATCATGATTGATCAACAGCGCATTATTAAAGTAGGGATGGCCGAGCTCGATGTGATTGAGAAAGAAGGCCTGATACGCACGACAGGACTTGGCTCCTGCGTAGGGGTGACTCTCTATGATCCGTACGTTAAGGTGGGGGCGCTTGCCCATGTCATGCTGCCTTCTTCTGATATAGCTCGCGATGGAGTCCTTAATATAGCGAAATATGCAGATACGGCTGTTCCTACGATCTATCAGAAAGTTATAGCACTTGGGGCATCTCCTAAACGCCTGGTGGCCAAGATGGCTGGCGGTTCCCAGATGTTCAGCTTTGCCGGAAAAGGGGACGCATTGCGGATTGGACCCAGAAATGTAGAGTCCTGCAAATTGAAGCTTGAAGAGCTTGGAGTACCTCTCATTGGGGAAGATACGGGAGGGAATTACGGCCGCACGATAGAAATGGATTGCGAAACGGGTATATTATTCATACGAAGTGTACAAATGGGTAAAAAGGAATTGTAGCCATGGCTGGAAAAATAGGGTTTAACTGGTTGTTTGGAGCAATAGGTTTTATAATTACTTTTATAGTATCTTTCAGCAACAATATATTATCGACTAGCTTAATACGAAGCTGTATAGCATTTGCAGTTTGGTTTGTACTGGCTTTTGCCCTCAGATGGTTGCTCGGATTCTTGCGAACTTCTCCCTCGGACCCTGTTATTCCCGAGATGGAGGCTGCGGCAGAGGATGAGGACCTGGGAACCATGTTGGATTTGACAACGCCGGATGAGAGTGAAGAATTGAATGATCTCCTGAAGCAAAAACCTGATGTACCCAGCGAGCCAAGTGGATTCTCACCGCTCAATCCGCCGAAACTGGTCAAGACATCCGAGCAGGATCCTGAAGAGATGGTTAAAGCCCTTCGTCACCTGACAGAAAAATAAGGAGGGTGAGGTAATTGAACGAGCGTAAATCAATGCCTCTTAATTATGCTGAGTTCTGGGAAAGATGGAAGGAACACGGCGATATCGAGGCAAAAAAGACACTGATTGAGAAGCATCTTCCGATCGTGGATTACGTGTCAGGCCGGTTAGCTGTGGGACTTCCCAAAAATGTATCCAAAGATGATTTAGCCAGTAATGGTGTAATGGGACTCATTGACGCAGTTGAGAAATTTGATTACAAACGCGGGTTGCAATTTGAGACATATGCGTCTTGGAGAGTCCGCGGTGCAATATTGGACGGGCTTCGCCAGGGTGACTGGGTTCCCCGTTCTGTAAGAGAGAAAGCTAAGAAAATCGAAGAAGGTTACCAGCAGTTGGAACAGCAGTATCTTCGTACAGTATCCGATGAGGAAATGAGTAAGCATCTAGATGTTTCAATAAAAGAGTTTCAGCACATGCTTCAGGAAGTAGCAGTTATGACCCTCTGTTCCTTGGAGGACCCAATACGGGAAGAAGAATCAGAGACTAGACTCTCTGTTCTCGTTGATGACAAAGCCAAGAATCCGGACTATAAAGTCCGTGAATTTCATTTAAAAGAATCACTGACTAAGGGAATCGAGAAATTGACTGAAAAAGAACGTACGGTCGTTTCTTTACTTTATTATGAAGACTTATCACTAAGCGAAATTGCGGAGGTCATGTCACTTTCCCCTTCGAGAATTTCTCAGTTGCATTCCAAAGCGATCCTAAGGCTTCGTGGCAGCTTGGATAAACAGCGGGATCTGTTAATGCAAGATGACTAGAGTTTTAGATGAATTTAAGGAATGAGGGAGTTTGGGATGGGTGAGCATGTAGATTTGGATTTAAAGCAATATTTAAGCATAACATTCTCAGAGGATAAGAGTGCGGCCTTCCTCAAATTGATTAAGGATGAAGAGGGCTTCACATGCAGTATCGAACAGCTGCAGAACTTTTTATCAGTCAACGGAATTAATTACGGGATTCAGCTGGATGCCTTGAATCGCTTTATAGCTAACCCTGCTGGCTCTGCATTCCAGCCCACTCAGATTGCGGAGGGCGTAGCTCCTGTCAAAGGAGAGGATGGATTCATTAGATATGCGATACCTCTTGATCAGGAGCAGCACGGTCCTAATGAGAATGAAGACGGAAGTGTGGACTACAAGGATGTAGTCCGCCTAAATAACTTGCAGCGGGGACAGATTATTGCAGAGCTTGTTCCACCTGTCCCTGGCAAAGCGGGGGTGGCTGTTACCGGGGAAGAGATTCCTTTTAAGCCAGGTAAAGAGGCTAGATTCAAGATCGGTAAAAATGTTGTGCTTAACCCGGAACAGACAGCTTTATATGCAGCTATTGACGGGCTCGTAACCCGAACGGACAAAGGGAAAATCAACGTTTTTCCTATCTACGAGATTAACGGGGACGTCGACTATAACACAGGTAACATCAACTTTGTAGGGACGGTTATCGTTCGTGGTAACGTGTTAACCGGATTCCGAATCACAGCTGCAGGAGACATTCGTGTAATTGGCGGGGTTGAGGGAGCTGAATTGGAAGCCGGGGGATCGATTGAAATTACGAGCGGAATTATCGGTTATAACAAGGGACATATCAAGGCCGGCCATAACGTTAAAAGCGGTTTCATCCAAGACGGCAATGTCTATGCCGGTGAAGATGTGCTGGTAACTCAAAGCATAATGCACTCCAATATTCGGGCAGGCCGGGATGTGATCTGCAGCGGTTCAAAGGGACTTATTGTAGGCGGTAACATTCAAGCCGGTGAGAAAGTGATTGCCAGGATTATAGGTAATCCCATGTCTACGACCACAACAGTGGAAGTAGGTGTTCTGCCTGAGCTTCGCAACGAGCTGGCTGAGCTAAGAAATCACTTTAAGGAGAATTTGGCGAGCCTGGACAAGACCGATAAAGCTCTTACTCTCCTTGATCAGCTGGCATCCGTAGGGAAGCTAAATATGGAGAAGATGCAAATGAGAGCCAAACTCGGCTTAACCAAGAAACAGCATTTAAGGGAGCAGGCTGAGATCAAAGAGCGAATGCTTGAAATCGAGAAATCACTCGAGGACACCAGCAAAGCTAAAGTCCATGTGCTGAAAATGATTTATGGCGGCTCCAAAATTGTGATCGGACGCTATACTAAATTTATTAAAGACCCGATATCCCGCATGACTTTTTATTATAGTGAAGGCGATATATCAATGTCTGCGTACGTCTAATTCCTTATCTCCGGGTGGAGGGATCTCATGGATTTCAAATCGGTTGAATTGCAAATTGCAGTGCCACGGACGAGCGAAGCCGGCCGGATCCAGCAGGATGCCATGCATAGACCTATGCATCATCAACACGCTTTAGAGGATCACAACATCAAGAGCAGTGATCGGGAGCGGAGGCGTAGTGCACAGGTGGATGAATCCACTCATGCTTCCATTAGAGATGATCACCAACATCCTTCCCGTGAAGATAGGAACCGTCAGCAGGGGGAGGATACACCTGAACAGGAGAAAGATAGAGCAGCCGAGCATCCTTTTAAAGGACATCATCTAGATCTCTCTTTATAATGGCGGTAACAACAGCCGTAAAGTTTGAATTCTTTCATTTAACAAGAAAAGCACCTATAGGTGCTTTTCTTATAACTACAAACAGTAAATTGGGTGAGAAATATGCCAATGGGAAGTCCATGGTTCTATATTGTTCTGCTGGGAGCGGCCGTTATTGGTTATGCTTTGTTTCTTCCATCACGCAAGTCAGGTGGGGCGCAAGTATCAAGTGGAGCCGCTGACGTAGAGGCTACATTAGAACACTATATGACCGAGATCGAAAAGGAAAATACAGAAATTATTGAGCTTATGGCTGAGCTCAAACAAGATACAACCTCAAAGCAGTTATCACTGCAGGAGCAGGTTGCCGAGCTGCGTTCCAGATTGCTTGAAGTGGAGAAAATCACGTCATTGCAAGAATCCAGGGTGGGAAAGCTGGAATCTATGCCTACGCACTTGGGGAACAGCAAGGAAGCAGCTGCCAGCAAGGAAGCATTTGCTACTCCAGTAGTGGAATCACCAGCCCAGGAGGAGATCGTTGCTCCGCGTAATAGGGTTCGAGATCGTTACCCCGAGCTATTCGATCTATATGATCAAGGTAAATCTATTGATGGCATCGCCAAGGCACTTAAGTTGCAGCGCGGTGAAGTTCAGCTTATCCTGCAGCTTGCAAGCAAGGAGGAGTCTCCCTCATGAAGAACCGAACATTTATGGTTGGTTTGGGTGTAGGGCTGATTCTAGGCGCCCTCTTGCTGCAAATCATGCTAATCGGTCAGGGGAATGAGGCTACCCAGCTTCTGACCAAGCAGCAGGTCCAAGAGGCTGCTGAGCGACTTGGCATGAAGGTCTATGCTGGAACGGAGCAGGTACTAACCCAACAGGAGTGGGAGGCTAAGACCAAAGAAGAAAGCCAGAAGAAAGATCAGACGGAGACGAACACGCCGACAGATCCGAAAACTCCTTCATCGTCCAAGACTCCTGCAGCGCCAGAATCCACTTCATCACCTAAAACACCGGCTGATCCGGATAAGACGGATTCTGCCAGTACGCCCAGCACTCCCAAAGTGAATATTCCAAAGACGACTAAGGCGGCTGAACCTAGTAAGCCGGAACAGATTCCTTTTAAAATCTCATCCGGAGATAATCTGTCCAAGGTAGCAGACGGCCTCAAGAGCGCGGGAGTCATCTCTGACAAGAGTGCCTTCATTCAGACTGCGATCGATAGCAAAGCGAATTACAGCCTGCAGACAGGGTCTTATACTTTTAAACCAGGTGAAAGTTTGTCATCGATTATATCCAAAATTACATCAAAGCCTTTCGGGAAATAACCTTCCTGGAACGGCTTTTTTTGATTATCGAGATTATATTGCAAGGCGAATTCAATTATGTTATATTAAATGACGGTGTTAAAACACACGCTGACTGATTTCGTTAACGGTGCTTCCATTATGGAAGTTTTAACGGGAGATGACATCAGCGGAGGGCATCATACAAAAAACCAATTAGGAGGTGTGTGAAGATGGGAGTTATCTCCATGAAACAACTGCTTGAGGCAGGCGTTCATTTCGGTCACCAGACACGTCGCTGGAACCCAAAAATGGATCGTTATATCTTCACTGAAAGAAACGGTATTTACATTATTGACTTGCAAAAAACAGTCAAAAAGGTAGAGGAAGCGTACAACTTTGTGAAAAGTGTGGCTGAAGAGAATGGAACAATTCTTTTCGTCGGCACTAAGAAGCAAGCTCAAGATTCTGTTAAAGAAGAAGCTGAGCGCGCTGGTCAATTCTACATTAACCAACGTTGGCTCGGGGGTACTCTGACTAACTTCCAAACTATTCAAAAACGTATTGATCGTTTGAAGACTTTGGAAAGATGGGAAGAGGACGGCACTTTCGCAGTTCTTCCTAAGAAAGAAGTTATCATTCTTCGTAAGGAGAAAGATCGTCTTGAGAAATTCCTCGGCGGAATCAAGAACATGAAGGGTCTGCCTAGTGCACTCTTTATCATTGATCCTCGCAAAGAGCGTATCGCGGTTGCTGAAGCCCGCAAACTGGGTATCCCAATCGTTGGTATCGTTGATACGAACTGTGATCCAGACGAAATCGACTATGTTATCCCAGGTAATGATGACGCGATCCGCGCTGTTAAATTGCTGACAGGTAAAATGGCTGATGCTGTGATCGAAGCGAACCAAGGCGAACAAACTACAGCTTAATTAGCTTCAATAAATGTTGAATTAAATGAAAAAGGGTGGTTGGTAGGTGCTAAAACCTCTCACTACCCTTTTTTTAAAGGATAAAATTAAGATTTACTCCCACTAAAATTGATGGAGGTTATACTCATGGCAGTAGATGCAAAAGCGGTAAAAGAACTACGCGAAAAAACAGGCGCGGGTATGCTTGATTGCAAGAAAGCTTTGGAAGAAGCTAACGGTGATCTTACGAAGGCAATGGAGATTCTTCGTGAGAAAGGTCTTTCTGCTGCAGGAAACAAAGCAGGCCGTATCGCAACAGAAGGTGTTGTTCAATCTTACATTCACGCTGGCGGACGTATCGGTGTGCTTGTGGAAATTAACTGCGAAACAGACTTCGTAGCTATGACTGATCAATTTAAAGAGTTCGCACGCGACATCGCTATGCACATTGCAGCATCTAACCCTAAATTCATTCGTCGTGAAGAAGTGCCGGCTGAAGAGCTTGAGAAAGAAAAGGAAATTTTGAAAGCACAAGCGCTTAACGAAGGCAAACCTGAGAAGATCGTAGAAAAAATGGTTGAAGGCCGTATTGGTAAATATTACGAAGAATATTGCTTGCTTGAGCAATCTTTCGTCAAAGATCCGGACAAAACTATCTCTCAATTGCTTAACGAGAAAATCAGCACGATTGGTGAGAACATCTCGATCCGTCGTTTTGCACGCTATGAGCTTGGTGAAGGCCTTGAGAAGAAAGTCGACAACTTCGTAGAAGAAGTATTGTCCCAAGTTAAAAACTAACCATTCTATCTTTGCTGGAGGACTGAAATATTTATATTTTAGATCCATTCGCAAAAGCGTATAATATAACTAAATGGATTCTAAAAAAGACTGGAACACGCCGTGTTCCTTCTTTTTTAACTAAAAGGCCTTTAGAAATCGGTGATTTAAAGTGGAGGGTTTGCAATTGGAACAGCCTGTATTTAAACGTGTTGTCTTAAAGGTCAGCGGAGAGTCTTTAGCCGGACAGAACGGCTACGGTATAGATGCCGAAACCATTACCTCCATTGCAGAGCAGGTCAAAGAGGTCGTTGAGCTTGGTGTGGAAGTTGCCATTGTCTGCGGAGGCGGTAACATCTGGAGAGGTATTGCAGGCAGCGCCAAAGGGATTGACCGTGCAACTGCGGACTACATGGGGATGCTGGCTACTCTGATGAACTCGCTTGCCCTGCAGGACGCATTAGAACAGATTGACGTACCTACACGGGTTCAGACATCGATCGCCATGCAGCAGATTGCTGAACCTTATATTCGGCGGAGAGCGATCCGTCATCTTGAGAAGGGACGCGTCGTTATTTTTGCAGCAGGAACCGGTAACCCGTTCTTCTCAACGGATACGACTGCAGCTCTTCGTGCAGCAGAGATTGAAGCCGAAGTTATACTGATGGCTAAGAACAAGGTAGACGGTGTCTACTCTGCTGATCCATTTGTAGATCCGACTGCTGAGAAATTCGAGCAGCTGACTTATATGGAAGTACTCAGCAAGAACCTGGGTGTAATGGATTCAACAGCATCCTCGCTGTGTATGGACAACAACATCCCGCTTATCGTATTCGCGATAACGGAGCAAGGCAACATTAAACGTGTCGTTCTTGGTGAGAGAATTGGCACAATCGTTAAAGGGAGTGTAGACTAATGCCACAATCGGTTAAGAAGAATGCCGAAGAACGCATGGATAAAGCTATTCAATCCTTGAAGAGAGATTTGCTGACTCTTCGTGCCGGACGTGCTACTCCAGCTCTGCTTGATCGGGTGCATGTGGAATATTACGGCGCTTCTACTCCACTCAATCAATTGGCTAACATTAACACGCCGGATTCCCGTACACTGCTGATTCAACCTTGGGATAAATCATCCCTGGCTGATATTGAGCGTGCGATTCAAAAGTCTGATCTCGGTCTTACACCGGCTAACGATGGTGTCACCATTCGCTTGTCGATCCCTCCTCTTACAGAAGAGCGCCGGATTGAACTTGTAAAGACAACGAAGAAGTACGGTGAAGAAGCTAAGGTGGCTATTCGTAATATCCGCCGGGATGCCAATGATGATATTAAGAAGCTCGAGAAGACGGATATTTCTGAGGACGAGTCCCGTCGTCATCAGGACGATATTCAGAAAACGACTGACAAATTTATCGCGGAAGTTGACAAAGTGCTCGCTGCGAAAGAAAAAGAGATTATGGAAGTTTAAGAGACGTGAGCGGCCCCTCCTTATATGGTGGGGTTTGTCTCTTTTTCATCACCGCTTGGAGGAAAAGGAATGATTAAAGTATTTCAATCCTGGTGGAAAAAAGAACAAAAGCAGACTCTTCCGAGCTTGTCAAAGGACAACGTTCCAAGTCATGTTGCCATCATTATGGATGGCAATGGACGTTGGGCCAATCGTCGCGGCTTGCCGCGAATTGTTGGACACCAGAACGGAATGAAAGCTGTCAAACGCGCTGCGATCGCAGCGGACGAAATAGGTATTAAATTTTTGACGCTGTATGCTTTTTCAACAGAAAATTGGAAAAGACCCAAGGATGAAGTGGACTTCCTGATGCGTCTTCCTGAGGAATTTCTGGCGATTGAGCTGGAAGAACTAATTGAGAAGAACGTACGAATTCAAATGATGGGACATCCCGAAGAGCTTCCCAAGCATACGATTGCGGCTATGGAAGAAGCTATGAGACGTACCAAACATAATACAGGTCTGGTTCTTAACTTCGCACTGAACTACGGCAGCCGACGCGAAATTAATGATGCATTTAAGGAAGCTGCCAAGGGGATAGCCGCGGGAACACTCTCTCCCGATGATGTCACAGAAGAATGGATAGGGGCCCATCTTCACTCCTCTGAGCTTCCTGATCCGGATTTGTTAATTCGTACAAGTGGCGAGCTCCGGCTCAGCAACTTCATGTTATGGCAGCTGGCATACAGTGAGCTTTGGTTCACGGACATCTATTGGCCGGAGTTCACCAAAGATCATTTATTTCAAGCTGTCGCTGAGTTCCAGAGAAGAACGCGGCGGTACGGCGGGTTATCTTAAGCAGGACGGAGGTGGACATCTTTGAAGCAGCGAATCATTACAGGCCTAATTGCGGGCGTGTTATTTCTGGGGCCTTGCCTCGCCGGTGGACTTTGGTATCATGGTTTAATTCTGATCATGTCAGTTATTGGTTACTATGAATTTATTCGTATGACCAAAACGCTGCCTTGGAGCGGAACAGCATTACTTGGCTTCATCGGTGTCATTATGCTCGTATTTCCGTGGAAGCTGCTGGGTAGTCCTTTCCTGCCTGAGCCGCTCCAAGTTATATGGCTGTTAATGCTTTTATTTTTGTTTGTTACCGTATTTACAAAGAATTCTACTAATATTAACCATGTAGCGATGCACTTCCTAGGTGCAGTCTATGTGGGTGTTGGATTCTCCTATATAGCGGAATCCCGTAATACGCCTGATGGACATGGGTTATTCTGGACCTTTCTTTTGCTGCTCTCCATTTGGGCGAGTGATGCGGGGGCTTATTTTACAGGGCGCAAATGGGGGAAGAATAAATTGTGGCCGGCTATCAGTCCTAACAAAACGGTGGAAGGGGCGCTTGGTGGTGTCCTTATCGCTATTATAACGGCTTCCTTATTCGCCGTATTCTCTGGCGGACTATTATCCATTGGTCTTGCTGTCGTGATTGGTGCCTCGGCAGCTGTGGTTGGCCAGCTGGGAGACTTGGTACAGTCCGCATACAAGCGAGTATATGGAATAAAGGATTCAGGAACATTGCTTCCTGGTCACGGCGGGATTTTGGACAGGTGTGACAGCTGGATCACGGTGTTTCCGTTTGTACATATTCTAATGCTGCTTCCCTTCAACTAAAAATGTTACTTTGGCAAAGAGATGAGAGGTATGTTATGAAGAAACTGTCAGTCATCGGTTCAACCGGCTCTATTGGTACACAAACGCTGGACGTCGTTTCCGCATACCCGGATCGTTTCCAAATTGAAGGTTTGGCTGCCGGCACTAATCTGGAGTTGTTCCTAGACCAGGTGAAACGCTTTAATCCGAAGAAAGCTTCTGTTGGAAGCAAAGCGCTTGCAGATGAGATTAGACCTTTTCTGCCTCAGGGTGTGCAGCTATTCTATGGACCCGAAGGGCTTATTGAAATCGCAGCGGGGACGGATGCCGATACGGTAGTCACTGCAGTTGTCGGCAGTACAGGTCTTCCGGCTACCATTGCTGCTATTCAAGAAGGGAAAACTATTGGCCTTGCCAACAAGGAGACACTTGTCACAGCAGGTCATTTGGTTACCTCGTTGGCAAGAGACAAAGGGGTCTCTCTACTGCCGATCGACAGCGAGCATTCGGCTATTTTTCAATGTCTCAATGGGGAGAATAAGTCCGATATCGCACAAATCACATTAACCGCTTCCGGAGGCTCGTTCCGTGAAATGACTAGAGAACAGCTCTCTAACGTAACTGTTGAGGACGCGCTTAAGCATCCCAATTGGTCTATGGGAGCAAAAATCACAATTGATTCAGCAACCATGGTCAATAAGGGTCTCGAAGTGATTGAAGCTCACTGGTTATTTGATCTTCCCTATGAGCAGATCGGCGTTTTGCTTCATCCGGAAAGTATTATTCATTCCTATGTTGAGTTCCAAGACAGCAGCATCATTGCACAGCTGGGTAATCCGGATATGCGCGTACCTATTCAGTATGCTCTAACCTATCCTGATCGTTGGGTGTCCAAGACTCCGCGGTTATCCCTCGCCGAGATCGGCAGTCTGAACTTTCGCGAAATGGATTTCATCCGATTCCCATGTTTAAGACTGGCCTTCGAATGTGGTAAAATAGGTGGTACGGCTCCATCTGTATTTAATGCAGCAAATGAGATTGCAGTTGCCCGCTTTTTGAACCGGGAAATTTCGTTTCTGAAGATTGAATCTATCATCGAAGAAACCTTGTCACGTCATAAGGTGGTGGCAAGCCCTGATCTTGAAGCGATCCATGAGACGGATCGTTGGGCCAGGGAGACAGCTTCCCTTTTATAGGGACTGGTCTGGTAGTAGAGAGTCTTGGATACTCCGGTCCGGAAGTAGTATGAATGGTGAAGAATTAGCAGGGTAATCATACACAGCGACCTGATAACAAAGGAGGATGCTCTCGATTGGAAATGCTGCAGATTATATTTCTGACGGTACTGATGTTTTTTCTCATCGTTACTGTTCACGAGTGGGGACACTATTACTTTGCGAAACGCGCCGGTATACTGGTGCGCGAATTTGCGATTGGTTTTGGCCCCAAACTTTTTTCTTATAAGCGGGATGAGACTCAGTTCACACTTAGACTTCTGCCTTTTGGGGGTTATGCCCGTATGGCAGGTGAAGATCCGGAGCTGGTAGGCGTGCAGCCTGGTCAGACTATTGCACTTCGGCTTTCGGGTCAAACGGTGACCAAGATTTATCTGGACAGGCTGGATAACCGAAAGAACGTAATTCGAGGTGAAGTTCAGTCTGCAGATCTGGAAGATAAGCTTCAGATTATTCTTGATGTGGATGGGGATAGTCAGACCTATCAAGTGGACCCCAAGGCTGTGTTAATTGCAAAAGGGAAGGAAACACAGATTGCCCCAAGGGATCGGCAGTATGGCAGCAAAACCGTTGGACAGCGTGCACTCTCCATCTTTGCTGGACCTTTAATGAATTTTATTCTGGCGTTTATTTTGTTCGCTCTGCATACACAGATGGCGGGAATTCAAATTGAGAATCCCACCTATCTGGAAATTGGTGAAGTATCCAAAGGTATGCCGGCAGATGAAGCTCATTTGCAGAAGGGTGATATTATAGACACAATCAATGGAGTTAAGGTTGGGGCAGATCGGGAGAACATGATCAAACTAATCTCCGCCTCCAAAGATAAACCCATGAACTGGACTGTAATCAGAAATGGTGGACCTATAAGTGTAACCCTTACACCTAGGGAAATGGCAGGTCAGGAAGGTGGGAAAGTAGGCGTTACTCCAGTATTTCCGACCCGAAGTGCTTCTTTTGGAGAAACCTTCAAAACGGCTGGTGAGGATATGGTAAATACAACAGATGCGATCTTTCTCGGCTTCAAGCAGCTGATTAACAAATTCAACATGAATGATCTAGGCGGACCCGTTCGTACATTCGAAGTTACAGGTCAAATCGCCAAGCAAGGGATTGTACAGTTGACTTACTGGGCGGCCATTCTTAGCTTATATCTGGGAATCTTCAACCTTCTGCCTATTCCGGCACTGGACGGAAGTCGTCTGGTCTTCCTGGGAGTTGAGGCACTTCGCGGCAAGCCGGTCGATCCGAGCCGGGAGGGCATGGTGCATTTCATTGGCTTCGCGATGCTGTTCCTGTTGATGATTGCAGTGACATACAATGATATTTTGCGTTTGATTAATGGATAGACTTATGGAATTGAACTAAAGGAATCGATCAAGCAGTCTTTAGTTCAATCCATATTGAAATTATGGGTTATTTAATGGGAGGACAACGTTTCTTATGGCGAACGATGATAAACAGTTTGTGACCGAAATTACGCCCCAGCAGGAGGACTTCTCGCGCTGGTATATTGATGTAATCAAGAAAGCGGATCTTATGGACTATTCACCTGTCCGCGGCTGTATTGTATTTAAGCCGGACGGTTATGAGATCTGGGAACATATTCAGCAGGAGCTGGATCGCCGGTTCAAAGAGACTGGGCACCGGAATGCATATTTCCCTTTGTTCATCCCGGAGAGCTTTTTCCAGAAAGAGAAAGAGCATGTGGAAGGGTTTAACCCTGAACTGCCTTGGGTAACTGAAGCTGCGGGCGAGAAGCTGGAAGAGCGTCTTGCTATCCGTCCGACTTCGGAAACCATGATCGGGCATATGTATGAAAGATGGATTCAGTCTTATCGTGATCTTCCGGTTCTGATTAATCAATGGGCGAATGTAGTTCGCTGGGAGAAACGTACCCTTCCATTCCTTCGCACAAGTGAATTCCTCTGGCAGGAAGGACAT
This sequence comes from Paenibacillus zeisoli, assembly GCF_003994465.1. Lineage (GTDB taxonomy): Bacteria > Bacillota > Bacilli > Paenibacillales > Paenibacillaceae > Fontibacillus > Fontibacillus zeisoli. The sequence goes on from NZ_RZNX01000005.1 coordinate 54,118, forward strand.
ACGGCGCATGAGAATGAAGAGGAAGCTCGTGAGGAAACGATGAAGATTCTGGAGATCTATCGTGACTTTGTAGAGAATTATCTTGCAATTCCGGTTATTGTAGGTCAGAAGACTCCATCAGAGAAGTTTGCAGGTGCAGTAGATACTTTCTCGATTGAAGCAATGATGAAGGATGGTCGCGCCGTTCAGGCAGGCACCTCTCATTATCTCGGTACTAACTTTGCCAAAGCATTTGAGATCAAATATCTGAATCGTGAAAATGTACAGGAGTATGTTCACACCACATCATGGGGTGTCAGCACACGACTAATTGGATCTTTGATCATGGTCCACGGGGATGACAGAGGCCTTGCTCTCCCACCTAAAGTGGCTCCTAAGCAAGTTATGATCATTCCGATCGGTCCTCCTAAGACTCGTGATCTGGTTGTGGGCAAAGCGGATGAGTTGTTCAGTGAGCTGAAGAAAGCCGGTATCCGTGTAGGTATTGATGACCGTGCTGATGTACGTCCTGGTTGGAAGTTCAATGAATATGAAATGCGCGGAGTTCCGATCCGTCTTGAAATTGGACCTCGTGATATGGAGAACGGAGTATGTGTTCTAGTATCCAGAATCAGCGGCGAGAAGAAGGTAGTTGAGCAAGCTAATCTTGTAGAGGAAGTTCAAGCTATGTTGGAGCAGGTTCATCAAGAGATGTATAATCGCGCCAAATCCTTCCGGGAGGAGAATTTCTATTCGGTAGATTCTCTGGATGAGATGAAAGCCAAAGTGGAAGAACAACGCGGCTTCACCCTTGCTGGCTGGTGCGGGTCGGAAGCTTGTGAGGACACCGTGAAGAGTGAGACTGGAGCAACGAGCCGCAACATTCCTTTCAAGACAGAGGTACAGAAGCATACGTGTCTCGTGTGCGGCGAGCAAGCTAAGCATACCGTATTATTTGCCAGAGCCTACTAAAAAAATAAGCGTCCTGAATAGAGGAGCTTATTAAGTTGGCAGGTCATCTGCATTGCACATATTACAAAGGGGGCTTCCGGCAGTATGTTGATTGGGCAAGTATGCCCGCAACTCTCGGTCTGGGGGCCTCTTTTATTCCCTCAATCGAATTGATGGAGAAAGCACTAGATCAAGCTTTTATGAGTGTAAGCCTGTTAAAGAGTTAAAAGTACATTGTGGTAAGAAGGGGAGGGGAACATGAGCCAAGCGGGGGACAAAAGAACACGGTTTGAGCTCTTGATGAAGCAGACGGAAATTCCAGGCGCTTTAATTGATGCCCATTTCCTGGATGGATGGATTGAGAAAGTAGAAGTAAGTCGAAGTAATAAAGAATGGAAGATCGTTATTCATAAAGAAACACTGGTGCCTGGCCAGGTCTATCGGACATTTTGTCTGCAGGTTCAGGAGAGGATGCAGCATATCTCAAAAATTAATTTTGAGTTTAAATATGCCAGTATGATCACAAGCACACAGATCGTTGAGGAGTATTGGAAGCTATTTCTGGAGTGGGTTCAACGAGAGGTCCCTTCAGTTAACGGATGGATGACAAGAGCGACTTTTGAGGTTGAGCAGGACCTGGTTGTTATCTCCATGAGTGATGCGACTTCACTTGAGCTTGCCAAGAAGAAGGGGATAGACCGGGCGGTAGTGACCTTTTATGAGACTTATTTTGCACTTCCTTTAAGGGTAAAGCTTCAGACAGGTGAAGGTCGTAATGAAGCATTTGAAGAATTCCAGCAGCGGATTGTCGAGGAAGAGCGTGAAGTTATTCAGCAGATGATGACCAGTATGGAACCTGAGCCAGAGCCTGACGATGATAGTGGGGAAGTGGTCAAACTTCAGGTTGGTTATGAAATCAAGGAACAGCCAACACCTCTTAAGGACATTCAGGATGAAGAGAAAAAGATTACGATTCAGGGTACCATCTTTGGTCTGGAGAGCAAAGAGCTTCGTAATGGAAGCACACTCTTTACTTATTACCTGACTGATTTTAGTGACTCTTTGCAGATGAAGATGTTCGCCAAGAACAAGGAAGATCTTAAGATCATGAGCCAGCTGGCTAATGGTAAATGGGTGAAGGCACGTGGACGAATCGAATATGATCGTTTCATGCAGATTCCCGAGCTTGTGATGATCCCTTCAGATCTAACGGAAGTTGGAGCGCCTGCCGGACGCAAGGATAATGCTCCTGAGAAGCGGGTTGAGTTCCATCTTCATACAACGATGAGTACTATGGATGCTGTAACTCCAATTGATCAATATGTCAAAATGGCTGCAAAATGGGGCCACAAAGCAATAGCTGTTACCGACCACGGTGGCGTTCAGTGTTATCCTGATGCTGCGAAGGCGGCGAAGAAGAACGGAATTAAGATGATTTATGGCGTTGAAGCCAATGTAGTCAATGATAATGTGGCTGTTGTGCTTGAACCACGTCCGTTAGAGCTGAAGACAGCAACGTATATCGTATTTGACATAGAGACTACGGGTCTCTCAGTTACACAGAACAACATTATCGAGATCGCTGCGATCAAGATGGTAGAAGGCAAAGAAATTGACCGCTACGCGACGTTCGTCAACCCTCATGAACGTATTCCTTATAACATACAGCAGCTGACCAACATTAATGATGACATGGTTAAGGATGCCCCAGATGTGGAGCCTGTACTGAAGGAATTTATCGAGTTTGCCGGAGATGGCGTTCTTGTGGCCCATAATGCCAGATTTGACGTTGGCTTTATCAATGCGAAGCTTAAAGATTTGAATATGGAGCCTCTGAGCAACTCTGTATTGGATACACTTGAACTTGCCAGATTGCTGTACCCAACTTTGAAAAATCACCGCCTCAATACGCTGGCGGCCAAATATAAAGTCTCCCTTGAGAATCATCACCGGGCCATTGATGATACGGTTGCGCTTGGTGAGATCCTGATTGGCTTGCTCGAAGATGCCGCTAAGATTCAGGGGATTACGATGCTGGATCGCCTGAATGATCATGTCGGTAAAGATTTGTCCAATGTACGTCCATTTCACTGCAGCATTTATGCGCTGAATGCGGTAGGTAAGAAGAACCTATTTAAGCTTATCTCCTTGTCCCACACTCAGTATTTCAAACGTGTGCCCTGCATTCCAAAGTCCAAACTGGTGGAAATGCGTGAGGGTCTCCTGATTATATCCGGATGTGAAAAGGGCGAGTTCTTCGAAGCCGTGCTTAATAAGTCGGTGGAAGAAGCTGAGGAGGTCGCTCAGTTCTATGACGTGCTGGAGATTCAGCCGCTTACCATGTATATGCATCTCGTGGAGAAAGGACTTGTTGGCAGCCCAGCAGAACTCGAAACTGCCGTTCGTAAAGTGTGTGAGATCGGGATGAAGCTGAGCAAGCCGGTTATTGCTACAGGTAATGTGCATTATCTGGAGCCCCGAGACAAGCTGTATAGAGATATTGCAATTCACGGAATCACTGGCTTTAGCCCGCTTAAGGATATCCGTAAGCCAGATGCCCATCTGCGCACGACGGAAGAGATGTTGAAGGAATTCGAGTTCCTTGGAACAGAGAAAGCCCTTGAGGTTGTGGTGAGAAATACATCGGAGCTGGCTGAATCCTTCGAGGAATTAGAGCTTTTCCCGGATAAGCTGTTTACGCCTATTATTGACGGGGCGGACGAGGAAATCCGGCAGACCTGTTACGATACGGCGAAATCTTTTTATGGAGAAGAACTGCCGGAAGTGGTGGTCGCAAGGCTTGAGAAAGAGCTTGAGCCTATCATTAAATACGGGTTCTCCGCCAACTATCTGATCTCTGAGCGCCTTGTTAAGAAATCCAATCAGGATGGATATTTGGTTGGTTCCCGGGGTTCGGTTGGTTCGTCTGTGGTAGCTACATTCCTTGGAATTTCTGAGGTTAATCCGCTGCCTGCCCATTATCTTTGTCTGAACAAAGAGTGCAAATACAGCGAATGGTTCCTGGACGGAAGTATTCCGAGCGGTTTTGACCTTCCAGACAAGCCCTGCCCTAAATGCGGCGGGAAGCTGAAGGGAGAAGGACAGGATATCCCGTTCGAGACGTTCCTTGGATTTAAAGGGGATAAAGTCCCCGATATCGATCTTAACTTCTCGGGAGAATACCAGCCACATGCCCACAACTATACCAAAGAGTTGTTTGGGGAGAAGAGCGTATTCCGTGCAGGTACAATTGGTACAGTTGCCGAGAAGACTGCATTCGGATTTGCGAAGAAATACGAAGAGGATCATGGCAAAAAGTGGCGTGCAGCCGAGCTGAACCGTCTGGCTTCAGGTTGTACAGGCGTTAAGCGAAGCACCGGTCAGCACCCGGGTGGTATCGTAGTCGTTCCCGATTACATGGAGGTAGATGATATAACGCCGGTCCAGTATCCGGCTGACGATACATCCTCAGAATGGAAGACTACTCACTTTGACTATCACGCCTTCGATGCGAATCTGCTTAAGCTTGATATTCTGGGTCATGATGATCCGACCATGATGAGAATGCTCCAGGATTTAACGGGAGTAGATCCGACGACCATCCCCATGAATGATCCGAAGGTCATGAGTATGTTCAACTCTACAGAGGCGCTTGGTGTAACAGCGCAGCAAATTCGGACCCCTGTAGCTACTTACGGGGTACCTGAGATGGGAACCAAGTTCGTACGGCAAATGTTGGTGGAATCACAGCCGTCCTCTTTTGCAGACTTATTGCAGATTTCGGGACTGTCCCATGGAACAGGCGTGTGGCTTGGCAATGCACAAGAGCTGATCAAGAATAATACATGTAACATTAAGACCGTAATCGGGTGCCGGGATGACATTATGCTCTTCCTGATCTATAAAGCGGGTATGGACGCAGGTCTTGCCTTCAAAATCACGGAAAGTGTACGTAAGGGTAAAGGTCTGCCGCCCGAGTGGATTGATGAGATGAAGAAATGCAAAGTGCCTCAGTGGTACATTGACTCCTGCCTCAAAATCCAGTACATGTTCCCGAAAGCCCACGCGGCGGCCTATGTTATCTCGGCTGTTCGTACGGCTTACTTTAAGCTTTATCACCCGATCGAATTCTATGCAACCTATTTCACAGTTCGTGTTGAAGATTTTGATCTCGAGCTGATGTGTCAAGGGTACGAAGCGATCTATCGTAGAATTGAAGAAATCGAGCAAAAGGGATTCCAGGCGCTGCCTAAGGAGAAAAATATGCTCCCGATGCTGGAGATGGCACTGGAAATGACGGCCAGAGGACTGAGGTTCCAGAATATCGACTTGTATCGTTCGGATGCGCTGAAGTTCACTGTGGATGGGGATTCCTTGATCCCACCATTCTCCGCCCTTGCAGGGATTGGTGATAATGCCGCCCGCAATATTGCAGCTGCGAAGGATCAAGGAGAGTTCCTCTCGATCGAGGACTTCCAGCAGAAGTCCAAAGCCAGTAAGACCGTTGTTGAGCTTTTGAGCCAAATGGGGGTATTCAGAGGGTTGCCTGAGAGCAACCAGCTTTCCTTGTTTTAGGTAAAAGATTGCCTTATTAGACAGCCTTCGGGTCTTCTCTTAAGCTGCCCAATTCCTCATGGCACAAGGCCTCCGGGCTGGTGCAGTCAGGGTCTCTTACTTGTCAGTGTTACTGGACTATGTTATAATTTTTTTGGTAATCATGGAGATAGAACCGTTGTTTAAAGAGTGGGGAAACCCACTCTTTACTCTTTGGTATATAGGAATGAAGTTTCTTTTGGAGGTATGAACGCTTGAGCACACCTAAAATCAAAGCACATGTTGAACAATTGGCCCAGCCTTTTTTAGCGGATAACGGCTTTGAATTAGTAGACATTGAGTATGTAAAAGAAGGCAATAACTGGTTCTTGCGCGTATTCGTTGATAAAGATGGCGGCATCGATATCGATGACTGTGGGCGGATCAGTGAATACTTAAGTGAGCAGCTTGATGCCAATGACCCGATTTCAACGGCGTATTTCTTGGAGGTATCCTCTCCTGGAGCCGAACGGCCGCTGAAGAAGCCGGAAGATGTATTCAAGGCTGTTGGCAAAGATGTGTTTGTGACTACATACGAGCAGATTGATGGCCTTAAGGAATTTGAAGGCCGGCTTCTTTCATTTGAGAACGACGAACTGCTCGTGGTTTCGGGAAAGAAGCAGCACACCATCCCGTATTCGAAAGTTGCCAGTGCCAGACTGGCTATTATTTTCTAACAGAAACAAGAACGGTGAATTATGAAAGGGGGAGCTTGAAGCAAATGAGTATGGATTTTATCGAAGCTATGAATGAATTGGAAAGAGAAAAAGGAATCAGCAAAGATATTTTGTTTGAAGCGATTGAAGCTGCTTTAATCTCCAGTTATAAACGCAATTTTAATACTGCGCAAAATGTACGTGTTGACATGAATCGTCACACTGGAGCAATCAAAGTATTCGCCCGCAAGCTTATTGTGGAAGAAGTGCTGGATCTTCGTACTGAGATCTCACTTCCGGCAGCGCGGGAGATTAACCCGCACTTCCAGCTGGACGATATTGCTGAAATTGAAGTCACTCCTCGTGATTTCGGGCGTATTGCAGCCCAAACAGCGAAGCAGGTTGTAACCCAGCGTATCCGCGAGGCGGAGCGGGGCTTGATCTATAATGCTTTTGTTGATAAGGAAGAAGATATCGTGACCGGGATTGTACAGCGCCAAGATGCCCGTAACATTTACGTGGACCTTGGTAAAGTAGAAGCCCATCTTCCGCTTAATGAGCTTATGCCGAATGAGAAGTTCAAACACGGGGATCGGATCAAAGCTTTTATCACCAAAGTCGAGAATACGACTAAAGGGCCGCAAATTCTTCTCTCTCGCACACATCCTGGACTGTTAAAGCGGTTGTTTGAGCTTGAAGTGCCTGAGATTTTTGACGGTGTAGTAGAAATCCGTTCTGTGGCTCGTGAAGCTGGCTTCCGTTCCAAGATCGCTGTCTATTCCCGCAATCCAGAAGTAGATCCGGTTGGCTCATGTGTAGGTCCTAAAGGGCTGCGTGTACAGACGATTGTCAACGAGCTTCGCGGAGAGAAGATCGATATCGTTCGCTACTCGGAAGAAGTACAGGAATATGTCGCTAACGCACTTAGCCCTTCTAAAGTGCTTGAAGTTGAAGTGTTTGAGAGTGAGAAGATGGCACGTGTTATTGTTCCGGATTACCAGCTTTCTCTAGCTATTGGGATCAAGGGTCAGAATGCCCGTCTTGCTGCGAAGTTGACTGGCTGGAAGATCGATATCAAGAGCGAGAGTCAGGCGGAACAAGAATATGGAAGACCTAGAACCTCGACGGAAGAACTTCCGCAAGATTCCATTTCTATAGATTAATACAAAGGCGGGGGCATACAGATGAAGCCAAGAAAAATACCGCTTCGTAAATGCGTCGCCTGCCAGCAGATGATGCCGAAGAAGCAGTTGATCCGTGTAGTAAGAACACCCGAAGACGAGGTTCTGATTGATTTATCCGGAAAGAAATCAGGACGGGGCGCTTATCTGTGCGGGCAAGTGTCCTGCTTCAAGCTGGCACATAAGAACCGTGCGCTTGACCGGGCGTTGAAGGCGACAGTAAAGCCTGAAATTTATGAGCAGCTTGCCCGTGACTTCATTGCTGTAGAAGATGAATTTACTGCAATGGCCAATCAGGAAAGTGATGACGATGAATAAGGCGTATTCCCAGCTCGGATTGGCCATGCGGGCAGGGAAAATTGTCACCGGAGACGAGATTGTATTAAAGGCCATTCGTTCATCCGAAGCTAAACTAGTCATTCTTGCGGGGGATGCTTCCCCGAACACACAGAAGAAATTCCGCGACAAATGCGGGACGTATAAAGTCCCTTTGATAATCGGATTTAAACGGGAGCAGCTGGGTACAAGCATAGGCAAACCGGAGAGGATTGTGCTGGCTTTGACGGATCAGGGTTTCGCAGCGATGATTCGAAAAACAGTGAGTAATTTGTCGGAGGTGGAGTATATTGAGTAAACAAGATAACAAGGATAAGCTTAGAGTATACGAATATGCAAAATCGCTTAATATGAGCAGCAAAGAAATCATTACCATTCTTAAACGTCTGGATATTCCCGTTAATAACCACATGAGTGTAATGGAGAACGATGCGGTATCTCGTGTGGAGAAATTCTTTAAAGACATCAAGAGCAATGCAGCAGCCAAAAGAGATGTTTCTGAGTCAAAGGAAGCACATGTTAAATCGCCGGCCCCGGTCTCCGCAGGAGGAGACCATCAACCGAAGAGCCAAGTCCAAGAACAAGGCGGTCAGCGTGCGGATCACACAAGATCCGACCAAGCTGCACCGCAATCTAATCAGGATACAAACAAAAATCAACTGGAAAAGCAGGTACGCATGAATAATAATAAACCCCAAAATCAATCGAATAGTAGTCAGGCGACACAAACTCGGAGTAACCAGTCCGCTGGCGGAAGCCAGCAAAGTCAAGGCCGTTCTGGCCAAAATAACGGAAATCGCAGTAGCGCTGGTAACGGCAGTAATGGACGTCCACAAGGTGGAGGACAGCAAGCATCCAGCAACACGCGTCCTCAAGGCGGGGGACAGCATGCATCCAGCACGCCTCGTCCTCAGCAGAGCCAACAGAACCGCAGTTCACAGCCCCAGGCTAGAACCGCTTCTTCAGGCAGCAGTAATTACTCTTCGAACCGTGGCGGTCAAGGGCAAGGCCAAGGCCAGAAGAGAAATGGCAATAACAACAATGGCAGACCAGGACAAAATCGGTTTGACGATAACAAACCAGGCGGTTATAAGAATAACCGTGGCGGGAAGAATAACCGGGGCAGAAATGCTCAGCCTCAGGAACGCCGTGAGAAAATCGACAACACACCTAAGAAAATCATTGTTCGCGGTGAAATGACAGTAGGCGAAACGGCGAAGCTGCTTCATAAGGACGCTTCTGAAGTCATCAAGAAGCTTATCACACTAGGTGTTATGGCAACCATTAACCAAGAGCTTGATCTGGATACTATTCAACTCTTGGCAGGGGACTATGGCGTTGAAGTTGAAATTAAGATCCATGTTGAAGATGATCGTTTCGAAACATTGGAAGAAACGGACGATGAAGCAGATCTGAAGGAACGTCCTCCTGTTGTTACCATTATGGGTCACGTTGACCATGGTAAAACAACATTGCTTGATGCCATTCGCTCTACTAACGTAACCGGCGGCGAGGCGGGCGGAATTACCCAGCATATCGGTGCTTACCAGGTTGAAATCAACCATAAGAAGATTACGTTCCTGGATACACCGGGCCACGAAGCGTTTACAACCATGCGTGCCCGCGGTGCGCAGGTAACGGATATTACGATTATCGTTGTGGCTGCTGATGATGGAGTTATGCCTCAGACCGTAGAAGCAATCAGCCATGCCAAAGCAGCAGGGGTTCCAATTATCGTAGCGGTGAATAAGATCGATAAGCCTGACGCGGATCCGGATCGTGTAAAACAAGAGTTAACGAACTATGAACTTGTCCCTGAAGAGTGGGGCGGAGATACGATCTTTGTCAATGTGTCCGCCAAGCAAAGAATCGGTCTAGAAGGATTGCTTGAGATGATTCTTCTGGTTGCCGAAGTCAATGAATATAAGGCTAACCCGGACAAACGCGCTCGCGGAACTGTAATTGAAGCTGAGCTCGACAAAGGACGCGGACCAGTGGCTCGCGTACTCGTTCAGCATGGTACCCTCAAAGTCGGCGATGCATTTGTTGCGGGTAACTGTTTCGGACGTGTACGTGCCATGGTTAATGATAAGGGACGCCGTCTGAAAGAAGCTGGGCCGTCAACACCAGTTGAAATTACCGGTCTGACCGAAGTGCCTCAAGCGGGCGATCCAATTATGGTATTCGAGGACGAACGTAAAGCTCGTTCCATTGCTGACAAACGGTCGATTACCCAGCGTCAGTCTGAAATGGGTTCCAATACGCGTGTTACCTTGGATGACTTGTTCAAGCACATCAAAGACGGAGAAATCAAAGACCTTAATGTCATCATCAAAGGTGACGTTCAAGGCTCCGTTGAAGCACTAAAAGGCTCCCTTCAGAAGATTGAAGTGGAAGGCGTTCGTGTTAAGATCCTTCACAGCAGTGCTGGTGCCATTACAGAATCGGATATTATTCTTGCAGCGGCATCGAATGCCATCGTGATTGGCTTTAACGTTCGTCCGGAACCACGCGCCAAAGCGGTAGCCGACGAAGAGAAAGTAGATATTCGTCTGCACCGTATTATCTATAATGCCATTGAAGAGATTGAACAGGCGATGAAAGGGATGCTTGATCCGATTTACAAAGAAAGTGTTATCGGTCATGCTGAAGTTCGTAACACGTTCAAGATCAGCAAAGTCGGAACTATTGCCGGATGTATGGTTACGGACGGTAAGATTACCCGTTCGGCTGAGATCCGCCTGATTCGCGAAGGCATTGTTGTATTTGAAGGCAAGATTGATTCCTTGAAACGCTTCAAGGACGATGCCAAAGAAGTAGCACAAGGTTACGAGTGCGGGATTACCGTTGAAGGTTACAATGATCTTAAGGAAGGCGACGTTATCGAAGCCTTTGTTATGGAGACTGTAGAACGCAAGTAATGTGAGGTGTAGGCATGGCTAAGAACCGTACAGGTCGCGTAGGCGAACAGATAAAAAAAGAACTCAGCGTTCTGATTCAGACGGAGATGAAGGATCCGCGTATCGGATTCATCACCGTAACCGGCGTTGAAGTGACAAGTGATTTGTCCCAGGCCAAAGTATACCTCAGCGTATTTGGGGATGCCGAGCAGAAGGAGACTTCACTGAAAGGCCTGGAGAAAGCCAAAGGCTTTCTTCGTTCGGAGTTAGGCAAACGGGTCATGCTTCGGCATACCCCAGAGCTTATCTTCAAGATTGATGAATCGATTGCTTATGGCAGCCATATTGAGAAGCTGCTTGGAGAGATTTCTCACGAAGACAAATAAGAAGGTGACCGGCAATGCAGACCAATGAACAGGAGCTCCGGGATGCGCAAGCATTTCTTATGGAGCATGATGACTTCTTGGTAGTATCGCATGTACAGCCGGACGGAGACGCAGTCAGTTCCACCCTAGCGGTGGGCTGGCTTCTCTCATGTCTGGGTAAAAATTATACTATGGTTAATGAAGGCCCTATTCCGCGTAGAATGTCTTATTTGTGGCATGCAGATCAGATTATCGATTTGTCGGAGAATCCCCTTGAGACTACATACAAGCACGTCATTTGTGTAGATTGTGCTGATTTTCAGCGGGTTGGACAGACACAGAAGTATTTTGCGGAGAAGGCTCACATCCTGAATATTGACCACCATCCTACGAATGATGCATACGGAAGCGTCAATCTTATTCATCCTAAAGCTGCGGCAACTGCTGAAATTCTGTTCGATTTGATAGAATTTATGGGTATTGAGCTGACTGAAGATGTCGCCACGGCTCTGTATACAGGACTGCTGACTGACACCGGAGGATTTCGTTATTCCAATACAACACCTAAAGTTATGGCAGCAGCTTCGAAGCTCTTACAGTATGGGGTAGACGGTCCGGGCTTATCCGAGCTGCTGCTTGAACAGCTGACCTACCCGCAGCTTCGTGTCCTGACAAAAGCGCTGAATAAGCTTCAGCTTAGTGAGGACGGTACAATTGGCTGGGTTAGTATTACGCCGGAGGATATGATCGAGACCGGAGCAGCTAACGAGGATTTGGAAGGCATTGTCAACTACCCACGTAATATTCAGGGTGTTGAGGTTGGCATGCTGTTTAAAGTCATCAATGATAATGCAGTGAAAGTCAGCTTGCGTTCGGCAGGCAAAGTGGACGTTGCCGCAGTTGCCCAAAGCTTTGGGGGAGGCGGGCATGTCCGGGCTGCCGGAGCGCGAATTGAAGGGAATCTGGAGCAGATTATCAAGCAGGTTGTAGAACGGGTGAAAGTGCAGCTATGAATGGTTACGAAGGAATTCTCCCGATCCACAAACCAGCGGGCTTTACTTCACATGATGTGGTAGCTAAAGCCCGGGGGATGCTCAGAATGAAACGGATCGGACACACGGGTACACTGGATCCGCAAGTGACAGGAGTGCTTCCATTATGTCTCGGGCGGGCTACCCGGGTTGTCGAGTACATGCAGGAAATGCCCAAGGAGTATGAAGCTACACTGGTCCTGGGTATAGCAACAGATACGGAAGATATGACCGGTTCTATCACAGAGCGTGTGGATCATATTGAAATTAATAAGGCACAGGTGCTTGAAGTTCTAGAACAGTTCGTGGGGAAGATCTCGCAGGTTCCTCCGATGTTCTCTGCTTTGAAGCAGGACGGCAAACGGCTTTATGAACTCGCCCGTGAGGGGAAGACGGTGGAGCGTAAAGCTCGTGAGGTTACCATCTATCAGCTTGAATTAACATCATTTAATCCAGAGGGTCCGAATCCGACAATTTCATTTCGGGCTCTTTGTTCCAAAGGAACCTATATTCGTACACTCTGCGTGGATATAGGCAGGGCACTTGGTGTTCCGGCCTGTATGTCGGAATTAAAGAGGACGATGTCCGCAGGAATTCCTTTGGCTCGATGTCTGACATTTGATGAGGTCGAAGCCTGTGTCCAGAATGGGACCTTAGGTCAATATCTGATTCCGGTTGACCAAGCAATCTCACACCTAGCTGCTCATCAGGTTAGTCCCGAGAAGGTAAAGGCTGCGCTTCAAGGGCAGCGGCTTTCGGGATCAGCCGTGCAGCCCCAGGTCAAGAGTGAAGAACCCATTCGATTATATGGCCCGGATGAGAAATTTCTTGGGATTTTTCACCGGGAGCAGGAGACAGGAGCAATTGCTGCAGTCAAAGTGTTCTTGCCGGAAGAATAGGCTGCAGCAATAGTATTTTAGCGGAAATTGCAGGTGAGAAATTTGGAAACCATACACATATCCTATCCTTTAAGCAAGGAAATTATCGAACGTTTCGCCAAGCCGCAAATTCTGGCTCTAGGTCAATTTGATGGTCTGCATCTTGGGCATATGAGTGTGATCCAAGCGGCGATTCTGGAAGGAACTGTTCATAAAGTCCCTACTTCTGTCATGACTTTCTATCCCCATCCGAAGGAAGTCATGAAGAAGGGCGATTATGAGGGTTACTTGACACCGACCCGGGAGAAGGAAGAACTTTTGGGCTCGGCAGGCGTTGATTTCTTATATGTCGTTGAGTTTAATCAAGACTTCTCTCGGATCAGTCCCCAGGATTTCGTAACAGAAATGCTGCTTCCCCTGCAAATTCATACAGCGATTGTGGGATTTGATTTCAGATTCGGCCACAAGGGTGAAGGTGAGGCAGAAATGCTTAAGACCCTTGGTAAAGGTAACTTTGAGACGTATACCGTTCCTCCTTTTGTCATTGATGAGGAGAAGGTCAGCAGCTCGGGAATCCGCAAGTATCTTATGGAAGGCAACATTGTCCTTGCCAATGAGTGGCTTGGCCGTCCTTATACACTTTCAGGCACAGTTATTCATGGGGAGAAGAGAGGGCGGACAATTGGCTTTCCTACAGCAAACGTTGAGCTTGCCGAGCCGTATGTTCTGCCGAAGAATGGAGTTTATGCAGTCAAAGTGAATCATTACGGAGAAGAACTGCATGGGGTAATGAATATCGGTGTGAAGCCAACGTTCCACAGTGGAGTTAGCAAGCCCTGGTTCGAGGTGCACGTATTCAATTTCACTGGTGACCTCTATGGTCAGGGTCTGCGAGTTGAACTGATAAGTTATATTCGTGAGGAACGGAAGTTTCAATCGATTGACGAGTTAATCACTCAGATCTCCAAAGATGCAGATACGGCTCGCAGCCTGTTAAATAGTTTGGAACAATGAAGTAAAAAGTTTACTTTTGTTGTTCAGGTATGCTATACTAATTAACGTTATTCGCGAGAAGATATTCGAGCGGGTAGCTGCAACCTTAGCTTGGTTGTTCGTTCTCACCGGCGGCAACGAGGCTGATGGCGATTATAATGAAGGAGGTGAATCAGGATGGCATTGACTCAAGAACGTAAGCAACAATTGATCGACGAGCACAAAACTCACGAATCCGATACTGGATCACCTGAGGTGCAAATTGCTATCCTTACGGAGAACATCGTCAATTTGACGAACCATTTCCGTTCCCACAAGAAAGATCACCATTCACGTCGTGGTCTTTTGAAGATGGTAGGACAACGTCGTAAGCTTCTTGCTTACTTGAAGAACAAAGACGTTCAACGTTACAGCGCGCTGATTGAAAAACTCGGCCTGCGTCGTTAATTTAATCTTGTTCAACACCCGAAGCAGCCTGGTTGCCGCCGGATGCGCTTGATCAAAGCGAACGGTGGCTGCCTGGTTGCTTTTTACGATAGGGCTTATTTTGTTGAATCAGCTCCTGTGTGCAATGCTGTTAGGTTCAGCCAGAACATTTGTCACTGTATTATTATGAAGATGGGACAAGCAGGAGATAATGAAATAGATACCGAACATATAATTTTTAGAGGAAGACAAGGAGGGATTTCATGGAAAACCATGTAAAAATGCAGCTCGGAGGAAGGACCCTGATCCTCGAAACAGGAAGACTTGCGAAGCAGGCAAATGCTGCAGTTACTGTTCGTTATGGTGATACTGTGGTTCTCTGTACGGTGACAGCATCTACACAACCGAAAGATTTGGACTTTTTCCCATTGACCGTTAACTATGAGGAGAAGCTTTATGCAGTAGGTAAAATTCCAGGCGGATTTATCAAACGTGAAGGTCGTCCTAGTGAGAAGGCAATTCTTGCAAGTCGTTTGACTGACCGTCCAATTCGTCCATTGTTCCCGGAAGGCTTCCGTAACGATGTGCAAATCGTGAATTATGTGATGAGCGTGGATCAGGATTGCGAGCCGGAAATTGCAGCCATGATTGGTACATCAGCAGCGCTTAGTATTTCGGATGTTCCATTTAGCGGTCCTATTGGCGGCGTAGCTGTTGGACGCGTGAATGGAGAATTCGTCATTAACCCGGATATCGCTCAGCAGGAAGCAAGTGACCTCTATCTTGTGGTGGCAGGAACCAGAGATGCAATCATGATGGTGGAAGCTGAAGCCAATGAAGTGCCGGAAGAAGTTATGCTTGAAGCTATTATGTTCGGACATGACGAGATTAAGAAGATTGTAGATACAATCGAAGAGCTTGTTCAGGTTGCAGGTAAGCCGAAGATGGAAGTGAAGCTCCATGCGGTAGATGCCACTGTGAACAAGGAAGTTCGTGAATACGCAGCTGAACGCCTTGTTGAAGCTGTTAAAATTGTTGAGAAACACGCTCGTCAAGACGCCATTGATGCGGTTAATGATGAGACCGTGGCCTTTTTTGAGCAAAAGTACATAGAATCGCTGGAGCTCTTAAAGGATGTTAAAGAAGTGCTTCATGACATTGTCAAAGAAGAAGTACGCCGTCTGATCACCCATGATAAAGTGCGTCCTGACGGACGTAAGCTCGATGAGATCCGTCCGATTGAGTGTGATATTAATCTGCTTCCGCGTACCCATGGTTCCGGATTATTCACTCGTGGTCAGACTCAAGCGCTTAGCATTTGTACCCTGGGTGCTCTTGGCGATGTTCAGATTCTTGATGGAATTGACCTCGAAGAGTCCAAGCGATTCATGCACCACTATAATTTCCCTCCATTCAGTGTGGGTGAAGCCCGTCCGCTTCGTGCACCTGGCCGCCGTGAGATTGGTCACGGAGCATTGGGTGAGAGAGCTTTGATGAAAGTAATTCCATCTGAGGTGGATTTCCCGTACACCATTCGCCTTGTATCCGAAGTTCTAGAATCGAACGGCTCAACATCCCAGGCAAGTATTTGCGCTAGTACACTTGCAATGATGGATGCGGGTGTACCTATTAAAGCTCCTGTTGCGGGTGTGGCTATGGGTCTGATCAAAGATGGAGAGCACGTATCTATCTTGACAGATATTCAAGGTATGGAAGATCACCTCGGTGATATGGACTTCAAGGTTGCGGGTACCGCTGAAGGGGTTACCGCGATTCAAATGGATATCAAGATTGATGGAATTGACCGTGCTATTCTTCAGGATGCTCTTGGACAAGCCAAAGAAGGACGTATGTTCATCCTCTCTAAGATGATGGAAGTCATTCAGAAGCCTAAAGAAACATTATCCCAGTATGCTCCTAAGATTCTGACTATGAATATCAATCCGGACAAGATCCGTGATGTGATTGGTGCCGGCGGCAAGATCATCAACAAGATCATTGAAGAGACTGGCGTGAAGATCGATATCGAACAGGATGGACGCGTATTTATCGCTTCTTCGAATCAGGAGATGAACGATAAAGCCCGCTCCATTATTGAAGGTATCGTTAAAGAAGTGGTTGTTGGTGAAATTTACACAGGCACTGTGAAACGGATTGAGAAATTCGGAGCATTTGTAGAAATTCTTCCGGGCAAAGACGGCCTTGTTCATATTTCGCAAGTCTCTACAGAGCGCGTAGCGAAAGTGGAAGACGTTCTTGCGATCGGCGATGTAATTACCGTGAAGGTAACAGAAATCGACCAGCAGGGACGTGTGAACCTGTCCCGTAAAGCTGTGTTGACCGCAGAGACAGCTAAGTAGGATCCAACAGCATACCCGATTCATTGGGGATATAAAAAAGAGGCAGAGTGGTTAAACTTCTGGCTCTTTTTTTATGCTGTTCATAGAACATCTCCAAGCGTGCATAAACCTGTACATATAGACATATGATGAGGACAAAACTGCTTTGGAAGGATGAATCCTGGAGATGGATCGGAGAAAGCTAACAATCATTGTGGTTACCTTAAGCACGATGCTTTTGATAGGTCAGCTGAGCGGAGTGAGGGCATTTGTCGAGTCTCGTGGACAGGCTGCTGTGGAACAGTATGCCTTTGAACTATTTGGCAGCAGTGCGGAAGACAATGCCCTGCTCTTGAAGATAAAGGAAGAGGCTATTAAGCGGAAAGTTGAGCCCATTAACGCCGTCCATGATCGGGTATGGAAAGCGATTCCTGGCTATAACGGCCTGGAGGTGGATGTAGACCAGACTTATCAGCGTGCGCTGGCACTCAAGAAAGGGACGGAAGCTGCGGATTGGAACGTGAACGATATCCCTTTCGTCTATCGTGAAATACCCGCCAAAGTAGGGCTCGACGAGCTGGGTGCATTACCGATTTACCGGGGGAACCCGAACAAAAAAATGGTTTCCTTTATGATCAATGTCGCGTGGGGTAACGAGTATATCACTCCGATGCTGGATACGCTGGATGCCGCCAAAGTAAAGGCGACTTTTTTCCTCGATGGGAGCTGGCTTAAGAAGAATCCGGAGCTTGCTAAGGAGATTCAGAAGAGAGGTCACCAGATTGAAAACCACGCCTATTCTCATCCGAATATGAGTCAATTAAGTGAGAGCAGAGCTGTTCTTGAGATAAGCAAAACAAAGGATTTGCTCAAAGAATCACTTGGCGTCGATAATAAGTGGTTCGCACCTCCCTCGGGAGACTTCAACCAGAAAACGGTTGAGATTGCCGCCGGGCAGGGGCTTAGAACTGTATTATGGACACTGGATACCGTTGACTGGATGAATCCTTCTCCCGAAAGTGTGGTGGCCAAGATCAGTAAGCGGGTAGAAGCCGGTTCACTCATCCTGATGCATCCAACCAAGGCATCCAAGGAGGCACTTAAGGGGATGATTGACGCAGTCCAGCGGAAAGGCCTGAAGCTGGGTACAGTAGAAGAGACACTCTCTCCTTCGAGAACTACGAAGCCATAGAGTTGAGGAAATTGGCTTTTTTTGATAGGATAATGGTGCATTTATTGATCTTAATCAATCACCGTGTAGATAATTGGCATGGAAGTTTAGGAGGGCCTTTAGTGAGGAGAATGCAGCTGAAAAACGGCCTTCGGGTGGTTTTGGAGAAAATACCTACTTGCCGCTCGGTCTCATTTGGCATTTGGGTTAAGACCGGCTCCCGCAATGAGAGCCTTGGAATCAACGGGATATCTCATTTCATTGAACATATGCTGTTTAAGGGAACTGAGCGCTATAACGCCAAGGATATCGCGGAACAGTTCGATGCCATTGGCGGCAATGTGAATGCCTTTACATCCAAGGAATATACCTGCTATTATGCAAAGGTACTTGATGAGCATCTTCCCATTGCGGTAGATGTACTAGCGGATATGTTCTTCCGATCTCAGATGGATGAGGGGGAACTCGCCAAAGAGAAGAATGTGATCTTTGAGGAAATCTCCATGTACGAAGATACTCCCGACGATATGGTGCATGATCTGGTCACGGAAGCAGCATACGGCGGTCATCCCTTGGCTTACCCAATTCTCGGAACGGAAGAGAAGCTGCAGGCAATGGGAGCAGATCATCTTAGGAAGTATATGAATGAGAAATATACCATTCAGAATACCGTGATTAGTGTAGCAGGCAATATTGATGACAGAATCATGGAACTGCTTGAGCGGTATTTTGGAGAATTCGGGAATGAAGGAAGCGAAAGTCTGCTGGAAGTGCCTGATTTCCTCGGTGGACTGAGATACCGCCGCAAGAAGACGGAACAAAATCATATTTGCTTGTCCTTTCAGGGACTACCTATTGATGATGAACGTCAGTATGCCATGGTGCTGCTTAACAATGCGTTAGGCGGAGGAATGAGCTCCAGACTTTTTCAGGAAATTCGGGAGAAGAGAGGACTTGCCTATTCGGTGTACTCTTATCATAGTTCTCATGCAGATAGTGGACTATTTACGGTATATGCCGGGACAGCGCCCAAACAGACTAAGGACGTTCTGGAGCTTACCCAAGAGATTCTTCATGAGACAGCCGTAAAGGGTCTCAGCGAAAGCGAGCTCAGGAAAGGGAAGGAGCAGCTTAAGGGCAGTCTTATTCTCAGTCTTGAGAGCACAGGAAGCCGGATGAACCGGCTTGGCAAGAACGAGCTAATGCTGGGTAAGCATTATACGCTTGATCAGATGATTGAACGAATTGAAGCCGTACAAATGGAAGATATAAGGTATGTGCTTGATACTATGTTTGAGCGTCCTTTCTCCCTGGCTATGGTAGGTTCATCGGATAAAGTGATAAATGGTTTAAGGAGAGATGAACTTGTCGTATCTGGTTCAAATTAACAGACTTCCCGGAAACGAAGACATTGAGCTTCCGAAGAAAATGTCAGAACTGGCATCCGGGTTTGATTTGTATGCAGCAGTTGAGAAAGAAATGGTTATGGAGCCGGGGACTCGTATACTAGTCCCTACAGGATTTGCTATTGCAATGCCAGCCGGGCTGGAAGCTCAGATCCGGCCGCGAAGCGGACTGGCCTACAAGCATGGGATAACCTGCCTGAATACGCCAGGAACGATTGATGCAGATTACCGCGGAGAAATTAAAGTTCTATTAATCAATCTTGGAGATGAGCCGTTCACCATTACCCGTAACGAACGGATTGCTCAGATGGTATTTCAGGAGGTTCCTGAAGTTGAGCTGGAGCAGGTCGATAAACTTAGCGATACCGTTCGCGGCGCAGGTGGTTTTGGCCATACCGGCAAATAATTTAATCAAGCTTGCATCCTCGTATGACCGAGGATGCAAGCTTTTTTTTGCTCTTTCGCGAGGGAGGCTTTCACCCCTTCAGAGGCAGGCGCATAAGATGCTCTATATGTGCTGTTAGGAAAGGAGTGATCTCCTGCAATGCTTACGGGTATTACGATTGTCTTCCTAGGCGGAGACGCACGCCAGGTTGAGGTCATCCGCAAATGTGCTGAGCTCGATGCTAACGTAAGGATTGTCGGCTTCGATCAACTTGAGGAGCCTCCTGCCGCTGGAGTGTCATCGGAAAAGCTGACGACAGAGCTTCTTGCTTCAGCTGATGTACTGGTATTACCGGTGGTCGCCAGTGATGAGAAAGGGTCAGTACCGGTGCAGTTTTCCTCAGAGCCGATTATATTGCAAGAAGAACATTTTGCATCGTTACCGAAGGATGTCCTCATTTACACAGGAATGGCTAAAGACTTCGTTCGAAGGTTAATTGCAAAATATAAGCTTGAACTTTTTGAGCTTTTGGAACGTGATGATGTCGCCATTTATAATTCAATTCCTACAGCTGAAGGCGCACTGATGATGGCCATTCAGAATACGGATATTACCATTCACGGTTCAACTTGTGTGGTGCTCGGTCTTGGTCGGACCGGGTTCACCCTAGCTAGAAATCTGCAGGCACTCGGAGCTTCGGTGAAGGCGGGAGTTAGGCGGAAGGACCACTTCGCCCGGGCTGCTGAAATGGGCTGGAAGCCTTTTATGACAACGGATTTGGCCGATCAGGCCGCCGATATTGACTTGATTTTTAATACAATTCCGACTATGATAGTCACAGCGCAAATCATCGCAAAAATGCCCCGTCAGGCCGTTATTATCGACCTTGCCTCAGCTCCAGGTGGAACGGATTTTCGTTACGCGGAGAAGAGAGGCGTGAAGGCGCTCTTAGCTCCTGGCTTACCCGGTATCGTCGCTCCCAAAACGGCTGGAATTATTATGGCAAATTGTATTTGTCAGTCGATATTGGAACAGAAGATACGGGGGGATGTTCAGTGAACTGGAAAGGAATTACAGTGGGGTATGCGATTACAGGTTCTCATTGCACATTTGCTGAAGTGATGCCTCAAATCCAGCGCTTTGTGGATGGAGGAGCTGAGGTTGTACCCATTATTTCGCAGACGGTATTAACGACAGACACACGTTTTGGCAAATCTGAGGATTGGCAGAAACAGTTGAAAGATATTACAGGTAATGATATCATTTCTACAATTGTTGAAGCGGAGCCGCTCGGTCCTTCCAAGCGGTTGAATGTGCTGGCCATCGCGCCTTGTACGGGAAATACGACAAGCAAGCTTGCGAGTGCGATGACAGACAGTCCTGTACTTATGGCAGCTAAAGCCCAGCTTCGCACAGGTAGACCGGTAGTTCTTGCTATCTCCACCAACGATGGGCTTGGTTTCAATCTGGCCAATATTGCCAAGTTGGTAGTAGCCAAGAATATCTATTTCGTTCCATTCGGGCAGGATAACCCGACAGGGAAGCCGAATTCACTAGTTTCGCGTATGGATCTAATCCCTGAAACCTGCTATGCCGCTTTACAAGGACAACAGCTCCAGCCTTTGATTATTGAACACGCTCAGCAAGCTTAACCATAGTAATAATAAACTTATTATATATAGTACCGATTAGAGAAGGGGAGACGAGCCAGATGAGTAAAACGAAATTGAATGTCGCGGTAGTAGGAGCGACGGGAGCTGTAGGAGAACAAATTATCGGATTATTGGAAAAGAGAGATTTCCCGATCGATAAGCTGAAGCTCTTATCTTCGGCCCGTTCTGCAGGATCCCGCGTTACTTTTAAGGGACAGGAAATTACCGTTGAAGAAGCTGGCCCGGACAGTTTTGAAGGTATCGATATCGCTTTGTTCAGTGCAGGCGGAGATGTAAGTAAGGAGCTTGCTCCTCACGCAGTACGTTATGGAGCAGTATGTATCGATAATACCAACGCGTTCCGTATGGATCCGAATACTCCGCTTGTGGTTCCTGAAGTCAATGAATCCAAGATCAATGAGCATCAGGGAGTTATTGCCAACCCGAACTGCTCTACCATTCAGATGGTAGCAGCTCTCAAGCCGCTGTATGACCGCTATGGAATCTCCCGGATTATTGTATCGACCTATCAGGCCGTATCTGGTGCAGGTGCCCGGGCCATTGATGAAATGAAACGCCAGACGAAGGAAGTATTGGAAGGCAATGATGCGAATCCTGATATTCTTCCTGTAGGCTCATTGCCAGTCAAGCACCAAATTGCCTTTAATGCGATTCCGCAAATTGATAAATTCCAAGACAATGGCTATACCCTTGAAGAAATGAAAATGATCCGTGAAACGAAGAAAATTCTGGATGATGAATCGGTTCTGGTTACTGCGACATGTGTTCGTATCCCGGTTGTCTATGGTCATTCAGAATCTGTATATGTCGAATTGAAAGAAGACTACAATATGGATGACATCCGCAGCTTGCTGTCTGATGCCCCTGGGATTACTCTTGTAGATGATCCGGCTAATCAGCTGTACCCGCTTGCAACAGATGCTGCTGGTAAGAATGATGTTTTTGTAGGACGTCTTCGTCGTGATTTGACGAATGAACGCGGTCTGAATTTATGGATTGTATCGGATAATCTGCTGAAAGGTGCCGCATGGAATGCGGTACAAATTGCCGAGATTATCGCGGCTAATAAATCGAAGTAACCCCTGGTCATACGCTCCTTTCTTAGCGGAAAGGTGGCGTATGTCTTCTTTTGACAACATACTGGAGGAATAGCAATGCGCATCATGGTGCAGAAGTTTGGCGGCACATCTCTTGCTACGCCTGAGGCAAGGGAACATGTCGTTCGTCATATCCGCAGAGAGCTTGCGGCAGGGTATCGGCTGGTCGTGGTTGTATCCGCAATGGGAAGAAAAGGTGACCCCTACGCAACGGACACGCTGCTGGATTGGGCTGCCGTTAATGGAGGACTGCTCCCCGCCCGCGAAAGGGATTTACTAATGGTCTGTGGTGAAATCATTTCGGCTACGACTCTGTGTGGGCTGCTCGAGCAGGAATCGATATCTTCCGTTGTTCTGACTGGAGCTCAGGCTGGTTTTCGCACAGACGAGCAATTCGGGAATGCCCGGATTCTGGATGTTGTACCAGCAAGAGTGCTTGATGAGCTGGATACAAAGGACGTCGTGATTGTGACCGGGTTTCAAGGGCAAAGTCTGAACGGTGATTTTACAACCTTGGGCAGAGGCGGAAGCGATACTTCAGCGACAGCACTTGGAGCCGCTTTACATGCTGAAATTGTAGATATCTATACTGACGTGAATGGAATACTCACCGCGGATCCCCGCATTGTCGAGGATGCAAAGCCTTTATCCTATGTCAGTTATGCGGAGATTTGCAATATGGCCCACCAAGGGGCTAAAGTGATACACCCAAGAGCGGTCGAAATTGCTATGCAATCAAGTGTTCCGGTTCGGGTTCGTTCCACCTTTTCGGATAATGTAGGCACACTGGTTGCTAATCCAGAAGGCTTCAAAGACGTTCAGACAGGCATTGTGGATCGTTTCGTGACCGGGATCGCCTATGTAAGCAATGTTACCCAGATTACCGTGCATTCGGCAGGCAAGGGGCATCAGCTGCAGCTTGAGGTTTTTAAAGCCATGGCAGAGAATTCAATTAGTGTGGATTTTATTAATGTAACCCCTGCAGGAGTCGTTTATACGGTCTTCGACAGCGATAGTATCAAAGCAGCAGCCGTGCTGGATGAACTTGGTTTTGAACCGCAAATCTTGAATGGATGTGCTAAAGTATCCGTGATTGGCGGGGGCATTAATGGAGTTCCGGGAATAATGGCAAGGATCGTAGAAGCACTGAGTGAGCATAATATCCAAATTCTTCAATCTGCAGATTCGAATACAACGATTTGGGTGCTTGTGAACAAAGAGGATATGGTTCAAGCCCTCCGTGCTTTGCATAACAAATTTGAATTACATCGGTGACCCGTGTACCTTCGGATATTGTGTTTGAACGGCGTAATCATATTTTAAGGAGGAGTAAAGGTGGAATTCGGAAGATTAATTACAGCCATGGTCACCCCGTTCGACGAGCAGGGAAATATCGATTGGGAACAGACAGCGAAGCTTATAGATTACCTCATCGATGAACAAAAATCAGATGCATTGGTAGTATGCGGAACTACAGGTGAGTCTCCTACACTCAGTGACGAGGAGAAGCTCCGGTTGTTCGATTTTGCTGTAAAGCACGCTTCCGGCCGATGCAAAATTATTGCAGGAACCGGCAGCAACAACACTGCGCATTCCATCCATTTGACTGCGGAAGCAGAGAAGCTGGGCGTCGATGGCGTACTTGTTGTTGTTCCTTATTACAATAAGCCGAGCCAGGAAGGCTTGTATCGTCATTTCGAAGCTGTTGCGAATTCAACCAAACTGCCGGTGATGCTGTATAACGTTCCTGGGCGTACCGTGATTAGTATGAATGCAGAGACGATTCTCCGACTTGCTCAAATTCCTAATATTACATCCATCAAAGAGTGTGCAGCATTAGATCAGGTTGCTCAAGTTGCTAATCTGGCACCTGAAGGATTCCTAGTCTACACTGGGGATGACGCAGCCGGACTGCCAGCACTTGCTGTAGGTGCCTACGGAATCGTGAGTGTAGCGAGTCATCTTATCGGTGAGCCGATGAAACAAATGATTCAGGCTCATCTGGAAGGCCGCGTGGCTGAAGCAGCCGCACTTCACCAACAGCAGCTGCCTATTTTCAAAGGATTGTTCGAGTGCCCGAATCCTGTAGCGGTCAAATTCGCGCTTAACGAGCGTGGAGTTCGGGTGGGTTCTGTCCGTCTGCCTCTGGTTCCACCAAATGAGGAAGAATCTGCTTCTATTCGGAGATTGTTTAATTAAATTGTCGATTTATCAATGTAAAAGTCAAATATAGGCTGATCTGCTAAAAACCGATGTGCTACTTTAGGCATTGGTTTTTTCATTGTGGTGCAAGGTAACTATATCGGGTGATCAGTGATTGACTTGTTTTTTGGCAAATTGATCATGTATAATGAGGTCAAGTGACTGGGTGCGGTATATTTTTGAAATTTTACTATATACGGGTTGGCTAAAGAGTGACCTTTATGGTGTGTGTTAGTTCACTCCGTATAATCGAAATGATAACGACGTCCAATACATTTAGGAGGGTTAGATTCACTTGTCCAAAAAAAATAACATTGATAAACTAACGATCTTTGCACTGGGCGGCGTCGCAGAAATCGGGAAGAACATGTACGTAATTCAGTATGGCAATGACATCGTTGTCATTGACTCCGGTCTTAAGTTTCCGGAAGAGGACATGCTGGGTATCGACATTGTAATCCCTGATATTACTTACTTAACGGAGAACCGCGATAAAGTAAGAGGCATTGTCCTGACTCACGGGCACGAAGATCACATTGGTGGACTGCCGTATGTTTTGAGACATCTTAATGTTCCGGTCTATGGAACTAAATTGACTCTGGGTCTGGTGGAGAACAAGCTTAAGGAAGCTAATTTGCTCGGCGATACGAAACGCATTCTGATTAATGCGGATTCGGAGATCCAGCTGGGAACTTCACTGAAGGCTACCTTCTTCAAGACGAACCACAGTATTCCTGATTCTGTGGGCGTCTGCATCGAAACCCCGGAAGGCAACGTAGTGCATACGGGTGACTTCAAGTTTGATCATACTCCAGTCAATGGTCAATTTGCAGATCTGCAGCGTATGGCTGAAATTGGACAGAGAGGCGTTCTCGCCCTGCTGTCGGATAGTACGAATGCCGAGAAGCCAGGATTCACACCATCCGAGAAAAATGTCGGTGTGGTTCTTGGAGATATTTTCCGTAAAGCTCAGCAGCGTGTAGTAGTTGCAACATTTGCCTCCAACGTACACCGGATTCAACAGGTATTCGATGCGGCTTTTGCAACAGGACGCAAAGTAACTGTAATTGGCCGCAGTATGGTCAATGTTGTGTCTATCGCTTCAGAGCTCGGTTATTTGGATGTACCGGATGGTATTCTGATTGAACCTGAAGAAGTGAACAAAATGGCCAGCGACCGTGTAGTTATTCTTTCTACCGGCAGTCAAGGCGAGCCAATGTCTGCGCTTACGCGTATGGCACGTTCTACACACCGTAAAGTAGATATTTTGCCGGGGGATACTGTAATTATTGCAGCTACGCCAGTACCGGGTAATGAGAAATATGTGGGACGTACGATTGACGAATTGTTCCGTCTAGGTGCGGAAGTCATATACAGCGGTTCCAACTCCGGTGTACACGTATCCGGACACGGTAGCCAGGAAGAATTGAAGCTGATGCTGAACTTGATGAAGCCGAAATACTTCATTCCGATTCATGGTGAGTACCGTATGCTGCGTAAGCATGCCTTGTTGGGTGAATCCGTAGGGATTCAGCCGGAAGATATCTTCCTGATTGAGATCGGGGATACGGTTGAGATTCAGAATGGTGTTGCACGCAAAGCAGGTAAGGTCCCTGCCGGTAATGTTCTTATTGATGGACTTGGTGTAGGGGATGTCGGGAACATTGTACTACGTGATCGTAAACTGCTTTCCCAGGATGGTATCTTGGTCGTAGTGGTAACCCTGAGCAAACAGGATGGTACGATTGTATCCGGACCGGACATTATTTCCCGAGGCTTTGTATACGTAAGAGAATCGGAAGGGCTTCTTGATGAAGCTAACCGTATTGTTACAAGCACTCTAGTTCGGTTGATGAGTGAGAACGTGAATGAATGGGCTTCCTTGAAGACAAATGTTAAGGATGCGCTTGGACGCTTCTTGTATGAGCAGACTCGCCGCAGACCGATGATTCTTCCAATTATTATGGAAGTATAATAAGCAGCTTATATAATTTGGGCACACAGTCGCCCCCTATCCTGCCGGAATTGGACGGTTCTTGGCAGGATAGGGGGCATTTCTATATCCTGAGGCTTTATTATATTATGCATATCTCAGTAAAGGTTCACGGCATACTAACCGGGTACCGGCACAATTTGCAGAATAAGCGTAAAGTGGAAGGATGAACATGATGAATAACTGGCAATTTTCGCTTGATAGTATGAATTTCAGCTCGGAATTACCGCCTCCTGAAGCACCTGCTGAGAAAAAATCTCCGGTTGTAGAATATATTCAGCAGCTTGGTCAAACATCGGTGCCTGCGGCAGAAGTATCTAACCTATACTGTCTGACCATTATAGGTCAAATTGAAGGGCATATTGTACTCCCGCCGCAGAACAAAACTACGAAATATGAACACTTAATTCCCCAGTTGGTGGCCGCTGAGCAGAATAAGCAAATTGAGGGAATTCTAATTATTTTAAATACAGTCGGTGGAGATGTTGAAGCGGGTCTGGCCATAGCCGAAATGATTGCTTCTTTAACTAAGCCAACTGTAACTGTAGTAATAGGTGGGGGACACAGCATTGGTGTGCCTATTGCAGTATCCTCTGACTATTCCTTTATTGCCGAAAGCGCCACGATGACCATACATCCCATCCGCATGACAGGGCTCGTAATTGGTGTTCCCCAGACTTTTGAATATATTGAGAAGATGCAGGAACGGGTAGTTCGCTTTGTAACCTCCCATTCCAGAATTTCTTCTGAATTATTCAAAGAGCTGATGTTCAAGACGGGAGATCTCAATAGGGATATAGGAACCGCGGTTGGCGGAGCGGATGCCGTAAATTACGGACTTATCGATGGCTTGGGCGGGATAGGAGAGGCCCTGACTTATTTGAATCGATTGATTAGCGAAAGAAAAGGTGCGCAGACAGGAGGTCTGACTCAATGACCCACTACACCATCCTTCCTTGGGAGTTAATATGGGAGAGCTCGGAAATGGAGGAGGTATACGGAGAAGTAGAAATGGACGGGGTACTCCTCCAGGTACGGCTCGAGCCGGGTAACAGGGCAACTATTGTCCGGATGCTAAGAGGGGAGCTTAAAGATTATTTGAATCCAAGCTATGCGCCCGGTCAGGAAATTGTTTATCTGCCATCCCTTCAAAATCGACGTTAAGCGACGGGTTATCCTATAGGTTGCCCCCATGGAATATGTTATAATATTCTTCTGGGGGTGGTCCTATTGGCCGGAAAGCGAAAGAAGAAAAAAGCTTCATTAGGCAATGTTCTTAAGTATGAAATTTATGGGATCATCCTGATCACATTATCCATAATTGCTCTTGCAGGAGAAGCTGCGGTTGGACACGCTTTGTTTAAAATGTCCGCCATGATCTTCGGCAAGTTTTACTTCGTTATTCCCCTTACGGGAATATATGTTGGATTGACTGTTATGATTCATCGCAAATGGCCATCCAAGTGGAGTTCCAGAAGAACAGGCATGGTTATGATCGTATGTGCTTTTGCACTCATGAGCACTATATCCGCCATGCAGTATAAGCTTGCTCCTGTGCTGCCGCTTACACCAAGAAATGTACTGCTGCAGATTCATCACGATCTTCAGTTCGCTCTAACTAAGGTGGGATCAACCGGTGTAGCCTCCATGTTCAATCTGGATATCAGTGGCGGTTATGTAGGCGCACTTGAATTTATTCTTTTTTATGTTTTATTCGGACTTACAGGTGCCAAGTTAATGATGCTTGTGATGTTCGCTATCAGCTTCATGCTTATAACCAATCTGTCTTACGTAGAACTATTTAGCATTCTTAAGAATCGGACTGGCAAACTGGCTGTTCAGCTAAGCAGGAAATACCGTCTGCTTCGTCCTTCTCCAGCAGTTGCAGAGGGAAAGACCGGAACAAAGTCTAAAGGTATCAAGATTAATTCTATTCCAGAAGCTGATGATTATGAGGATGAGGATCTCGAAGAGTCTCTACCGGCTCCGGAGAAAGCCCGCACTAAGCCTGTCTTCTTCCAGCTACTTGGATTCAAAGACAAGAGCGAGTCAGCTGAGCAAGCTATATCTTCTGCAGATGAACGGGAAGATGAGTCTGCAGATGTGAATTGGAATGATGTGGAGTTACATACGATTTCTGACGCAGAGCCGCAGCGGAATGAACCGAGTCTGATCATTCGTGATTTCTTTGACCAGATACAGCGGGAGGACCGGACCTACGATGAGAAGGATGATTCTGGACAGCATCCAGATGAAGAGTCTCCAGTATCCTTCGTCTCACCGGGTTCAGTGGATCCGGTTAATGCTGCAGCAGTAGACTCAAGCGGGGTGACGTTAGAAGGGGAATCTGGGCTTGGTCAAGATGAACTTACGGGTACTCTGCCGGTGCTTCCTCCTAAGCCTGCACCCAAACCATACCGACTCCCATCGTTTAAATTATTGTCCAAGGGGAGCAGCGGAGCTAAAGCCGGTGATCAGGCAGATTACATGCAGACTGCTCGTAAGCTTGAAGCAACGCTGGAGAGCTTTGGCGTCCGGGCTAAAGTGCTGGAAGTTGTACGCGGACCTGCCGTTACTAGATATGAGATTCAGCCGGACATAGGGGTCAAGGTTAGCCGGATTGTGAATTTGACGGATGATATTGCACTTGCCCTCGCAGCCAAAGATATCCGGATGGAAGCTCCTATTCCCGGTAAGTCGGCCATTGGAATTGAGGTGCCGAATAGTGAAGTATCCGTGGTCACGATGCGTGAAGTAATGGAGACGCCAACGTTTCAGGATGCCGAGTCCAAGCTGTCTATCGCCTTTGGCAGAGACATCTCTGGTCAGACTATTGTGGGCAACTTAGCCAAAATGCCCCACCTTCTGGTTGCCGGAGCGACGGGCTCAGGTAAATCCGTATGCATTAACGGTATTATTACAAGCATTCTATATAAGGCGAAGCCCGACGAAGTTAAGTTTCTGATGGTGGACCCTAAGATGGTTGAGCTTAATATGTATAACGGAATTCCGCATCTTCTTGCTCCGGTTGTGACAGATCCAAGAAGGGCATCGCTCGCTCTGAAGAAAATTGTCGTTGAGATGGAGAAGCGTTATGAGATGTTCTCCAAATCCGGTGCGCGTAATGTGGAAGGTTATAATAATATGATGAAAGAGAATCCTGCAGCCATTTTACCCTACATTGTAGTAATTGTGGATGAGCTAGCGGATTTGATGATGGTTGCGGCTAATGATGTGGAAGATGCGATTGCACGCCTTGCACAAATGGCCCGAGCAGCAGGAATTCATCTTATTATTGCGACTCAGCGTCCATCGGTCGATGTCATTACAGGGGTTATCAAGGCTAACATCCCATCACGTATCGCCTTTGGCGTATCTTCGCAGGTCGATTCCCGCACCATTCTGGATATGGCAGGGGCTGAGAAGCTGCTTGGCCGCGGGGATATGCTCTTCATGCCAATGGGAGCTTCCAAGCCAGTTCGGGTACAGGGAGCATTTATGAGTGACCAGGAAGTGGAGTCCATAGTGGATTATGTACGTGGACAAGCCCAGGCCGAATATGACGAGACACTAATCCCGGAAATCGATGACACGGCGGGGGAGCCTGAGGAACAGCTCGACGAGCTGTATGATCAGGCTGTCCAGATTGTGCTGGAGGCCAAGCAGGCCTCAGTATCCCTGCTTCAGCGCCGTATGAGGGTAGGTTACACTCGTGCTGCCCGCCTTATTGACTCTATGGAAGCCCGAGGTATAGTTGGCCCCTATGAAGGAAGTAAGCCAAGAGAGGTACTTACTTCGATGGAACAGTATAGACAGAATAGAGTAAGCTCTTAATATTGAGACTTTTTACGAAGGAGCCCCGCACTTTGACTGCGTGGGCTCTTTTTTGATTTGACTGCGATCTTTCTTTACGGTGCATAGGAAGAGGCAGGGGTTGTCATACTAAAGTTACCATCTTAACACACAAGAGAAAGGCAGGACTTGACGTATGAACAACAAGAAAATCTGGTTGGCTGCCGGATTGGTCTTATTATTGGTCTGTACTCTACTTGGAACATACCAGCTGCGTAAGACGAATATCACGCCAGCCACAAAAGAGAGTCACGATAATGCGATACCGGTATTCAGTTCCCAGGTAATTAAGCTGGGTGCTTTTGGACAGGATGTTTACGAGCTTCAAGGCAGACTCGCTTTTCTCGGATACTATCACGGGAAGCTTGACAGCCATTTTGGGGAGAGCACTAAGAAGTCGCTGCAATGGTTTCAGTCTGAATTCGGAATGAAGGCAGATGGTCTAGCGGGTGCCCAAACCAAGCTAAGGCTCTACAACGCAACCAAGGATTGGCAACCGAAAGCTTCCTCTTATAACCCGAATCCTGACGAGAATTCAGGAGCGGGTGCTGCTGAGCAAGGGAAGAATACGGGTAAAACTCCTACAGCTGAGAATAACAAGACTGATAACAACAATTCCGGTGAGCTTTCGGCCTCTAACCCGCTTGGTCTATCCGAGAATGACCTCAAAATTATGGCTAATGCGGTGAATGGGGAGTCAAGAGGAGAGCCGTTCGAGGGACAGGTCGCAGTGGCCGCAGTCATTTTGAACCGCGTTAAATCACCAAGCTTCCCCAAAACGGTCTCGGGTGTTATTTTTCAGCCCGGTGCATTCACTGCCGTTGCTGACGGACAGATCTGGCTTGAGCCGAATGAATCATCCCGAAAGGCAGTCAGAGAGGCTTTAAACGGCATGGACCCTTCTGGGGGGTGTCTGTACTACTTCAATCCGGAGACAGCGACATCGAAATGGATCTGGACAAGACCACAGGTTAAGACCATTGGGAAGCACATCTTCTGTATGTAAAAGTTAAGGTAGATAGAAGAAGCAACTCAGGGGGTCCCCGGTTGCTTCTTTACTTTGGTATGGTATAGAATGGATTTAAATTTGGCTCAATTAGGCAAAAGATTGGTTTAAATATGCTTACAATAGTCTCTCGTAAAGGAGTTTTGTCCTTGAACAAGTCTTTGTTTGAACGCGGAAGCGTCAACAATATCCGAATTCATGTACTGCCGACCAAGAGGTTTAAGACTTTCGCGATTTCTGTATATGCCGGAATTCCTCTGCAAGAAGAGACGGTTGCCACTACGGGATTAATTCCGTTTGTACTGAGAAGAGGTACCGCATCCTATCCGGAGACCACCAAGTTCAGAGAACAGCTTGAACATCTGTATGGTGCAGGTTTTGGCTTTGATATTTATAAAAGAGGCGATTATCAGATCGTCCAGCTGCGCATGGATACGATCAACGACTCCTTTGTGAACAGTGAGGAATCACTGCTGGAGCAATCCTTTTCTTTTCTGGGAGAAGTACTTACCCAGCCTGTGACCGAGAACGGAAGTTTCCGTGCTTCTTATGTCGCAGCAGAAAAAGAAACGGTCCGCAAAAAGCTGGAATCCATTATCAATGATAAGATCCGCTATGCTGCTGAGCGGTGCCTTGAAGAAATGTTCCGGAATGATCCTTACCGACTACATCCGCTTGGCAGCCGTGCTGAACTGAGCGGGATTACCCCAGAGGGTCTATATGAGGCTTATACAAATTGGCTGCAGGAAGTGAACCTCGACTTGTATGTCGTGGGAGACACTTCTCTGGATGAAGTTATCCGCCTGGTGGAGAAGAGCTTCAAGATCGAACGTCCGCAGGCGAAGCAGTACACAGGAACCAATGTTAACTTTAACACCGGAGATGTTCGAACCGTTGAAGAAAGCCTGAATGTGAATCAGGGCAAGCTCAATCTTGGCCTTCGCACTTCGATCACTTATGGCAGTGATGAGTACGCCTCCGCACTGGTATACAACGGAATTCTGGGCAGTTACCCACATTCCAAGCTGTTTATTAATGTACGTGAGAAAGAAAGTCTGGCTTACTACGCTTCTTCAAGGTATGACGGTCACAAAGGGATGGCAACAATTCAGTCCGGGATAGAGATCGCCAACTATGAGAAAGCGCTTGAAATCATTAAGAATCAGCTTGAGGCTATGCGCCAGGGTGAGATCAGTGACCTTGAGCTGAGCCAGACGAAGGCGATGATCCGCAATCATGTGGTCGAAATGCAGGACTCCGCGTTTGAGATGATCGCTTATGACTTTAACCGGGTTATTTCAGGTAAGGAACGATCCGCCGATGAGCTGCTTGAGCAGGTAGAACAAATTACTTCCAAGGAGGTAACGGAAGCCGCTCAGACGTTCCATCTAGATACCGTTTACTTTTTGAAAGGCGAGAAGGGGGAATAACCGGTGGAGAAATTTCAATACGAGAAACTTCAGGAAACCCTGTATCATGAAGTGATGGACAACGGACTTCAAGTATATGTTCTTCCAAAGCCGGGGTTCCAAAAGACATACGCAACATTTACTACTAAATACGGTTCGATAGATAATCATTTCCGCGTGGAAGGTGAGGAAGAAATCTCTGTTCCCGATGGTATTGCCCATTTCTTGGAGCATAAAATGTTCGAGGAGCCTGAAGGCGATATTTTCGCTACGTTTGCTTCTCAAGGTGCTTCGGCTAATGCTTTTACAAGCTTTGATCAGACCGCCTATCTATTCTCGTCAACCGAGAACATTTCAGCTAATCTGGAGACCCTGATCAACTTCGTGCAGAACCCTTATTTTACAGATCAGAATGTAGACAAAGAAAAAGGGATCATCGGCCAAGAGATTGGCATGTATGCAGATAATCCGGACTGGCGGGTATATTTCGGTCTAATTGAAGCCTTGTACAAGGTTCATCCCGTCCATATTGATATCGCGGGAACGGTTGAATCGATTGGCACTATCACCAAAGAGACGCTGTATACCTGCTACAATGCCTTTTATCATCCGAGCAATATGCTTCT
Source organism: Paenibacillus zeisoli (assembly GCF_003994465.1). Taxonomy (GTDB): domain Bacteria; phylum Bacillota; class Bacilli; order Paenibacillales; family Paenibacillaceae; genus Fontibacillus; species Fontibacillus zeisoli. The sequence continues at coordinate 87,566 of NZ_RZNX01000005.1, forward strand.
GTTCGTGGTGGGGGGGGTTGAGCCTGAAGAGGTATTTAATTTGGTTAGAGCGAATCAGGCCCGTAAGGACTATAAGCCGCAAGGTAAAATTGAGCGATTGTTCGATGCTGAACCAGCTGGTGTGAATGAACGAAGACGCACCTCAAGATTACCTGTGTCTCTTCCAAAATGCTTGTTCGGTTTCAAAGAGACAAAACTTGGAATTACAGGTGTGGAGCGGATTAAGCTGGATCTGACAACCAAGCTTGCCCTTGATCTGTTGTTCGGGTCCAGTACGGATCTATACCAAAAGTTGTACGATCAGGATCTGATATCAGATGGATTCGGTCATGAGTATAATAGTGATCCGAATTATGCCTTCTCGGCAATAGGTGGCGACACCCGTGATCCGGAAGAACTGCTAAGAGTGATCACCGAAGAAGTGAACGCCCTTATTCAAACGGGCTTTAAGCGGGAGAATTTTGAACGTGCCCGGAAGAAGAAGATTGGCGGATATCTGCGTATGATGAATTCCCCTGAGAATATTGCGCATGAGTTCACACGTTATAATTTCAGGGGTGGGGACCTGTTCGAGGTTCTCCCGATCTACGAGTCGATTACGCTAGAAGATGTCAATCAGCGCCTTAAAGAGCATATTAACTGGGAACAGATGGCTGTGTCGCTTGTGGTGAGCCCTGAATGAGCTTTGAAAGTGGGAGAGAGAAGAACATCAAGAATATGACCGTATTAATTACGGGTGCAAGCAGGGGAATAGGAGCATCTATTGCGGAACGTTTCGCTATGGAAGGCCTAAATGTGATCATTCACTATGGAAGCTCGCATGAGAAGGCGAATGAAGCGGCCCGCAGATGTATGGCATATGGTGCCAAAGTACTTACCATTAGTGCGGATTTAAGATTTAAAGACGATATCCTGCGCATGAAAGAAAAATTGGAATTGCACGGATTGTTCCCGGACATTCTTGTGAATAATGCTGGAATTGCGAGTTACGGAATGCTGGAGGATCTAACTGAAGAGCAATGGGACGATATGATGAATGTGAATCTTAAGGGTGTATTCCTTTGTACACAAGCATTTATGTCTCATATGGTCCGGATGCGGTTTGGAAGAATTATTAATGTGTCCTCCATCTGGGGGATGTCAGGAGCTTCTTGTGAAGTTGCTTATTCGGCCGCCAAAGGAGGGGTTAACGCCTTTACCAAGGCGCTTGCCAAAGAATTAGCCCCCTCTCTGGTAACGGTTAACGCCGTAGCGCCAGGTGCGGTGCATACGGATATGATGGCCAGCTTTGAGGAAGCAGAGCTGCGCCGGCTGGAGGAGGAAATTCCTGCTGGAAGACTGGCTACTCCTGAAGAAGTGGCTTCACTGGTCTATTTCCTGGCCCTGCCTGAATCGGGCTACATCACCGGTCAGATCATTAGTCCGAACGGCGGCTGGATTACGTAGATCCCCAATATATCCCGCTGTATAATCTAATCCGGATCATCACATATTACAACTGTTGATCTTAAATCTTAACGCCATGCGAAGGAGGATTTATCATGTCAACAGTGCTGAATAATTTCGATTCTTGGAAGAAGTTCCTTGGAGACCGGGTGAAACATGCGGAAAATGCGGGTATGAGTGAAGAAAGCATTTCCAATTTAGCCTACGAAATCGGCGGGTTTCTAGACGACAAGGTTGATCCTCAGAACGCTTCAAACCGGGCTCTTAAGGAGATCTGGGATGTGGGCAATGAGGAAGAGCGCAGAACCATTGCGAAGTTAATGGTGAAGCTGGCTAAGAAGTACGCCTAGATCAGCACCCTGGAAAAGCTCCCTTAGTGGGAGCTTTTCTGCCATATTCTGAGCTGGACTTGCCTTTCAAAATTATTTTATATATCATTAACAGGTAATGTGGATTTGAATAAAAATAACACGAATTTGTGTTATTTCATCAGATTATAAGTGTTAGGCAGGGTTTATGAAGTTTTTTGTCGAATTTATAAAGTTAGCAGGATGGAAGAGGTGAACCGGTTGAAACATACACAGTGGTATATGGAGTACAAAATACATAGAAATCGGCCGGGGCTTCTGGGGGATATCGCATCCATGTTCGGTATGCTCGGGGTCAACATTCTAACCATAAATGGGGTTGAAGGCCAAACCCGGGGTATGCTGCTGGAATGTGATGATGATGAGAAGATTGCTCTCCTGGGTCAAATGCTCAGTAAAGTTGATAATATTACGGTCTCTGCGCTGCGCAGCCCTCGGCTCGTGGATATTTTGGCTGTCAGACATGGCCGTTATATAAATAGGGATTCGGATGACCGCAAAACATTTCGGTTTACACGCGACGAGCTTGGGTTGCTTGTTGACTTTTTGGGTGAATTATTTAAAAGAGAGGGTCATCAGGTTATTGGCCTTCGAGGTATGCCTCGGGTAGGTAAGACCGAATCCATTATTGCAGGCAGTGTCTGCTCCATGAAAAGATGGACTTTTATGTCCTCTACGTTATTAAGGCAGACGGTCCGCAGTCAGTTATCTGACGAAGAGTACAACCCGAACAATGTATTTATCATTGATGGCATTATTAGCACCATTCGTTCAAATGAGAAGCATTACCAGCTTCTTGAAGATATCATGACTATGCCTTCAACAAAGGTCATTGAACATCCTGATATCTTTATTAAAGAATCGAAGTACGAATACAGCGACTTTGATATTATTATCGAACTGCGTAACAATCCGGACGAGGAAATCGTCTATGATACGTTCACTACGCTTTACACGGAAGATGTATAATTTTGCGCTGAATATTGACAGGAGGTGATGGTATGTCGGATCTGGGCCAGCAACTGAAGGAGGCCAGACTTCAAAGAGGTTTGTCGCTGGACGATGTTCAGGAAATGACAAAAATTCGAAAAAGATATTTGGAAGCCATCGAGGCGGGAGATTACAAGGTGCTCCCAGGAAGCTTTTATGTGCGGGCTTTTATCAAAACTTATGCTGAGGCGGTTGGTGTGGATTCAGATGGCCTGCTTGAGGAGCATCGCAAGGATGTTCCGGTCTCAGAGCCGGAACCTACCATGGAGCCGGTAATTCAGAAGAGAAGAAGCAGCCATGCCGCTACGGAGCGGAATTCGAAATGGCTTTCAACAACACTCATGTGGTCTTTTGCCGCCTTGATCGTCATAGTGATTTACATTGTGGTTTCGAGTAACCGTGGCTCTGACAGCACGAAGACACCTGATCCAACTCCAGTTACAGATACCAAGACGCCAGTTACTACGACTCCGTCTAAGACTGAGACTGTTACTCCTCCTGCGCAGGGCGGTGACAGTAACACAGGCGGCGGACAGGCCGGAACGGATAGCCAGGGACAGGCTGCGACACCTGGGACAGGAACAACAACGGAACCGAATGCAGGGACTAACGGAACGCAGACGGGTACAGGTACAGATACAACAGGTACGGAGAATGCGTCAGGTTCTGATTCTGCTACCGTAACACCTGATGGCAAGAAAGGCAGTACGACAAAGTTCAAAGTAACCAGCAGTGGAACGGCTCCGGTCAAAGTTGAAATTAAAGCTTCCGGTAAAAGCTGGGTGGAAGTTCGCAAAGGAACTTCCCGTGGTGAGAAGTTGTTCTATCAGAATATTGAGGATGGAGAAACACAAAGTTACGATCTAGGACCTGAAGGGCTGTATATTAAATCAGGAAATTCCAACAATACCGTAATTACGGTTGGCGGTAAGGTTGTGACGGACGGAAAGAATACGACCAAAATTCAGCTTAACTTGGATGACGGTACATCTGCTCAAAGTACAAATGAGTCCGGTGCTGGTGATTCAACGACTTCTACCGAGAATTCAACCAGTGGGACGGAGTCTACTACTACGGAATCGGATACTTCTGGAACAAGCACCAATTAGTCAGCAACTTCCTCAGAGCAGGCGTTAATATCGGTTGAACCGGTATGACGCCTGTTTCTGTTTGTGTTACAAGAAAGTTTTTCATATAATAATAAAACATAAGACGAACGAAGGGATTGTGACAAAATGAGCAGTGAAAGTTCTTTTGATATCGTGTCGAAAGTAGACATGCAGGAATTAACAAATGCAATTCAGCAAACCGAGCGCGAATTAGAGACCCGTTATGACTTTAAGAACAGCAAGAGTTCAATTAAAGTCGAGAAAGATGTTTTGGTTGTTACCTCGGACGATGAGTACAAGCTGACCTCCGTTATTGATATTTTGCAATCCAAAATGATCAAACGCGGTCTGCCGATCAAAAACTTGGAATACGGTAAAGTGGAACCCGCCTCGCTTGGCAGTGTTCGCCAACGAATTACATTAAAGTCAGGGATTGACCAGGATAATGCCAAGAAGATCAATATTCTTATCCGGGATTCCAAGCTTAAGGTGAAGAGCCAGATTCAGGGTGATCAAGTCCGGGTAACCGGGAAAAGCCGTGATGATCTGCAAAGTGTGATTCAGCTTCTTCGCAAAGCGGACCTGTCTGTTGACCTTCAATTTACTAATCTTAAATGACACCGGTAGGGTCTCTGATGTGCCTTTAGAATGCATATTTTTCGAGACCTTGCTTCATTTTGACACGGTATAAGCCGTATATTATACTTGTAGGGATAAATGGGGAACGGCAGCAGATCACTGGGGGTACAAGATGACAGCTAACGATTACGTCATAGTTCTTAAGCAGTATAACTTTGTTCATTTTTTTACATATTCTATTGAAGACTTGTCAGGGGAGGGTGTTCTATGAATTTGCCCAACCGAATTACTTTAGCCCGCATATTTATGATTCCGGTTATGCTTGTATTCCTGCTTGTGAACCTGAACATGGACTGGTGGTCCTACCCTTTGACTTGGGGAACCTACACGCTTCCACTGAATCATCTGATTGGGGCTTTATTGTTTATTATCGCGGCCAGCACGGACGGTATTGATGGTTATTTAGCCCGCAAGAATAACATGGTCACCAATTTGGGGAAATTGCTGGATCCTTTGGCAGACAAGCTTCTGGTCGCTGCAGTCCTGGTCTCCCTAGTTGCACTTGGCAAGTGTGATGCGTGGATTGCTGTTGTCATTATCAGCCGTGAATTTGCTGTAACCGGACTACGTGAAGTAGCGTTGCTCGAGGGCTCTGTTATTGCGGCGAGTAAATGGGGTAAGATTAAAACAATCACTCAAATTGTTGCGATCTCAGCCCTACTTCTCAATAATTTTCCGTTTGCCTGGGTACAGTTCCCATTTGATGAGGTTGCGATTTGGATTGCGGCTCTGATTACGATTTACTCCGGAATTGACTATTTTATTAAGAACAAGAATATACTTTCTTTCTCGAAAGTGTAAACCTAACTAGAAGAGGATGCCATTTTGCCCTTCTTAACGAAGGAGTTGTAATAGCCTATGAAAGCTGAAATTATTGCTGTGGGTACTGAGCTGCTGCTTGGTCAAATCGTAAATACAAATGCCCGCTATTTGTCTGTGGAATTAGCAGCTCTGGGCATCGATGTTTATTTTCAAACTGTCGTTGGGGATAATCAGGTACGACTCCAGCAGGCAATCAAGATCGCAGAGGAGCGTGCAGATCTTATTATTTTCTCAGGCGGCATTGGGCCGACCCAAGACGATCTGACGAAAGAAGCTTTGGCCGCAAGTCTTGGACGAGAACTTCATATTGACCGCCAAGCGATGGACAACATTGACCGTTTCTTTAAGGATCGGGAACAGCCTATGACGGAGAATAACCGACGCCAGGCCTTGGCCATCGATGGCGGGACTCCACTTCCGAATGAGACGGGGCTTGCTGTAGGGAACGCGATCTCTCATGAAGACAAGCATTATATTGTGCTGCCCGGTCCACCTAAAGAGCTGATGCCTATGTTCGAGAACCAGGCAAAGCCTTGGATCATGAGTCATGTACTTACTGCAGAAACTCCGCTTTACTCCAAAATGTTGAAGTTTGCTGGGATAGGGGAATCGGCACTTGAGACAAAACTGCTGGATTTGATTGAATCCCAGAGTGATTTGACTATAGCTCCATATGCGAAGGAAAGTGAAGTTACCATCCGTCTTTCGACCAAGGCTGCACTTGAAAGTGAAGCTTTGGATAAGCTTGACGCTATGGAGAAGGTTATTGAGGAACGTCTATCGGATTATTTATACGCAAATCGCGATGTGCCCATTGAGCAGATTATTGTGGAAATGATGACCGAGATGAATTTAACGGTTAGTGCAGCCGAGAGCTGTACAGGTGGACTCTTGATGCAGGGAATTACATCTATCCCCGGAAGTGCTACCGTCTTCTTGGGTGGAATAGTATGTTATTCCAATGAAATGAAGAAGAAGCTTCTGAATGTACCGACCCATCTCCTTGAAGGAGAAGAAGCACCTGGTGCCGTAAGCAAGGAGACAGCAGCTGTGCTGGCTGAACAAGTCCGGATTATCACGGATACGGACTTTGGACTTTCAATTACCGGTGTCGCAGGCCCGGCATTCTCTGAAAGAAAACCGGTTGGACTCGTGTACATTGGGATCTCAGAACGTAACGGAGCAACCGCAACATATGAATTGAATCTTAAAGGCAATCGTGAGACGATTCGGGTCAGATCTGCCAAGGCTATCCTTTATCGGCTCTGGCTTCGCCTTAAAGAGTTACAAGCCCAGAAATCTTAGATTTCTGAGCACTTATGAACCTAGTACTGCATCCTAATCTTGCAGCATGAAGTATATTAAGTTATAATTAAGAGACGGAAGAACCGTAGCAAACTATAGTGTTGCTGCGGTTCTTTTGTGTTAATCTCTGGAATCGCGGCACCGCTGAAGAGGGGTGTTCGGCTCAGAAAAAAACGAATGTATGTTCTAAAAAATGCTTGGCAAACGCTTCTAAACAAGGTACAATTATATATGTAAGGCTTTCCTGTATTTATCATTTTGAAGGATGTGAGCTAATGTCAGATCGTCGTGCAGCGCTGGATATGGCGCTTCGTCAAATAGAAAAGCAGTTCGGTAAGGGATCAATTATGAAGCTTGGTGAATCCACTCATATGCAGGTGGAAATCGTTCCCAGTGGTTCTCTAGCATTAGATATAGCTCTTGGAACAGGCGGATTACCCCGCGGCCGTATTATTGAAGTATATGGACCGGAATCTTCAGGTAAGACAACTGTTGCTCTCCATGCCATAGCTGAGGTGCAGAAGACAGGTGGACAAGCTGCGTTCATTGATGCAGAGCATGCGCTTGACCCATCTTATGCGGGCAAACTTGGAGTTAATATTGATGAATTGCTTCTGTCCCAGCCGGATACAGGTGAACAGGCTCTGGAAATTGCGGAAGCACTCGTTCGTAGTGGAGCTGTGGATATTATCGTTATTGACTCTGTGGCCGCCCTTGTTCCTAAAGCGGAAATTGAAGGTGAAATGGGAGACTCTCACGTAGGTCTTCAAGCAAGATTGATGTCCCAAGCTCTGCGGAAGCTGTCCGGGGCCATCAGCAAATCCAAGACTATTGCAATTTTCATTAACCAGCTGCGTGAGAAAGTCGGGGTTATGTTCGGTAATCCAGAGACTACTCCTGGTGGCCGTGCATTGAAGTTCTATTCAACCGTTCGATTGGATGTACGTCGTATCGAAACTATCAAGATGGGTAACGATATGGTAGGTAACCGTACAAGAATCAAGGTTGTTAAGAACAAAGTAGCTCCTCCATTCAAGCAGGCGGAGATCGATATTATGTATGGTGAAGGGATTTCCAAAGAAGGAAGTCTCATTGATATCGGAGTTGAACAGGATATCGTTGACAAGAGTGGCGCCTGGTATTCATTCTCCGGTGAACGTCTTGGACAAGGACGTGAGAATGCCAAGCAGTTCCTTAAAGAGCATCCTGAAGTTGCGGATGTTATTGAGAACAAGATTCGCGAAGCCAGCAATTTGACGACGGTTGTCCCGGCGGCTACTGCAAGTGAAGCTGAAGAAGAAAGCAAAGAAGAGCTTGCTCTTTTTGCAGATGAATAATTAATTAAGTTTGCGCTCTGATCGAAGGTGTTAACCGGAGACAGGGCGTTTTTCTTATTATATTGCGGGAGAATATTACAATGGATGAGGGTAAGTATAAGAATACTCCGTATGGACGGGGAAAGTATGCTAGTTCGAGAACGAATAAGCAGCTCGAAGAGCGGGGAATTTATGATATTTCTGAACAAAACGAGCAGGATGATGAAGAGTTTGACGGATTGGCGGATTTTCCGGAAGATGAGGCTTTAAGTATTACTTCCGTGGAAAGTTTGAAGCGGCCGAAGTTCCGATATCTTATACATTTTGGACCCTATCAGGTTCAAGTTCATGAAGATGTCATGATCAAATATAGGATGATCAAGGGGAACACGTTTACAAAGTCGGATCTGCTCGAAATTATAGCTGCTGATGAGAAGCAGCAGGCTTACGTGGATGCTTTGAATTACCTGAGCCGCAAGCCGCGGACTGCTCGGGAAATAGCCCAGCGATTGAAGGAAAAGGGCCGGGAAGATCAGGTCATAACTGAGACCGTGGCCAGGCTTGAAAGAGAAGGACTCGTTAATGATGCGCTCTACGCACAGGAATGGGCTGGACAGCGTGTTAAGAACCGGGGCAAGGGGAAGATGTGGGTTAGACAGGAATTGCGCCAGAAGGGCGTTTCTAAGCCTCTGATTGAGGAAGCCCTCGGCAGTGTGTCTGAGGAAGAGGAGTATCGGAGCGCTCTCGATATGGGTGCGAAGAAATGGCGGCAGACGAGTGGAGATGTTCTGGGCAGAAAGCGAAAGACAGGAGCTTATCTGATGAGACGCGGCTTTTCTGGCTCGCTTGTAACGCGGGTACTTCGTTCATTAGTACAGGAACAAGACGATCCAATAGAGGGCGAAACCGATTATGAGGATTTTGAATGAGGCGCTTTGATGATGAACGCTGTCATATGCTTGACAATTTCTTTCATCAAATAATAAAATGAATTTGAATCTTTATCGATAGAGTCCCTTTTTCCTTCCAAAGAATGTGACTTCTATATTTGGATTCTTATCACCAATTATAAGGGTATACTGCCTGAATATTCTGTGGATTGAACAGAATTCTCCTGAGCAGCTTACTGAATTGGCATGTGTACATCGTTTATTTGTATGATGATGAATGTAACATTATTGACAACTGCACACATCCCAGGGAATGCCTTGGACTAATCAACGAGGAGGTGAACAGAAATGGAACCTTGGATTTCGATTATTCTCGTTGTAGCCGCACTATTCTTTGGGTTCGTGATCGGATATTTTATTCGCAAATCTCTTGCAGAAGCTAAAATTTCCAGTGCTGAACATGCTGCCAGTCAAATCCTGGACAATGCCAAGAAAGATGCAGAAGCACTGAAGAAAGAAACGGTTCTCGAAGCGAAGGATGAGATTCATAAGCTTAGAGCCGAAGCTGACAAAGACATTCGTGAACGTCGGAATGAAACCCAACGGCAGGAAAGACGACTGTTGCAAAAGGAAGAGTCGCTGGATAAAAAATTAGAATCACTGGAACGCAAAGAAGAGCAAGTGGCCAACAAAGAGAAACGAATTGAGGAAACTCAACAGCAAATCGATTTGATTTACAAAAACCAGGTCTCCGAGCTAGAACGTATTTCCAACCTGACTATGGAAGATGCGCGCAGCATTATTCTAACGAACGTCGAACAGGAAGTACGACACGAATCAGCTCAACTGATCAAAGATATCGAACAGCAGGCTAAAGAAGAAGCGGATAAGAAATCCAGAGAAATCATTACCTTGGCGATTCAGCGCTGTGCTGCGGATCATGTGGCTGAGACTACCGTATCTGTGGTCACGCTGCCGAACGAGGAAATGAAAGGACGGATTATCGGGCGTGAAGGACGTAATATCCGTGCTCTCGAGACGCTTACAGGCATAGATCTGATTATTGATGACACGCCGGAAGCGGTTATTCTGTCAGGTTTCGATCCTATTCGCCGTGAGATTGCAAGAACTGCACTCGAGAAATTGGTGGCAGATGGCCGGATTCACCCAGCCAGAATTGAAGAAATGGTTGAGAAATCTCGCAGAGAAGTGGATGAACGTATCCGCGAGTATGGGGAACAAGCTACATTCGAGGTAGGTGTACACGCTCTCCATCCGGACTTGATCAAGATCCTCGGCCGACTGAAGTTCCGGACAAGCTACGGACAGAATGTTCTGAAGCATTCGATGGAAGTGGCTTATCTTACTGGACTTATGGCGGGTGAGCTTGGAGAAGATATCGTACTTGCGAAGCGTGCCGGACTTTTGCATGATATTGGTAAAGCGCTTGATCATGAAGTGGAAGGCTCTCATGTTGAAATTGGCGTAGAGCTGGCGAAGAAATACAAAGAGCATCCGGTTGTTATTAACAGTATAGCTTCTCACCATGGTGATGTTGAAGCTACTTCCGTTATTGCGATGCTGGTAGGAGCAGCTGATGCCCTGTCCGCAGCAAGACCGGGAGCCCGCCGTGAAACACTTGAAACGTATATCCGTCGTCTTGAGAAATTAGAGGAAATTTCCGAATCTTTCGAAGGCGTTGAGAAGTCATACGCTATTCAAGCCGGACGTGAAGTTCGTGTTATGGTGCAGCCTGAGAAAATTGATGATGCTGAAAGCTTCCGCTTGGCAAGAGATATCACGAAGATGATTGAGAGTGAACTGGATTATCCAGGTCATATCAAAGTTACTGTTATTCGTGAGACACGGGCGGTTGAATACGCAAAGTAAAGGAAATGCTGAGAAGTGGTCCCTTCAAAGGGGCCGCTTTTTCATTGAGTGGGATTGTAACTTAATGTAAGAGGTTCCGCAGAATAGAAGGGATTGAACGTACATGAAAGTCTTATTTATCGGAGATATCGTAGGGAATACAGGCAGGAAGGCGTTAAAGGAGACACTTCCTTCGCTCAAAACAAAGCATAATCCCCATATTATTATCGCCAATGGTGAGAATGCTGCGGCAGGTCGGGGAATAACCGAAGCGATCGCTAAAGATTTCTTTGATATGGGTATTCACGGTCTAACTATGGGAAATCACACCTGGGATAATAAAGAGATCTTTGATTTTATTGACAATGAACCTCGAATGATACGCCCTGCTAATTTTCCTCCGGGGACTCCAGGGCTGGGAAGTACTCTTATTAAGGCAAATGGCAAGGAGTTAGCCATTGTTAATTTGCAAGGAAGAACGTTTCTGCCGGCAATCGATTGTCCTTTCAGAGCGGCTGATGATATTGTCGACCGGCTCCGGCAAAAGCACAAGAACATTCTGGTAGATTTCCACGCTGAGGCTACCTCTGAGAAGATTGCTATGGGCTGGCATTTGGAAGGCAGAGCGTCCATGGTAGTTGGAACGCATACACATGTACAAAGCAATGATGATATTGTGCTACCCGGCGGAACCGCCTTTATTACCGATGTAGGTATGGTGGGATCACGGGAAGGTATCTTGGGGATGGAAAAGGATGCAGTACTGCGGAAATTTAAAACACAGCTTCCTGTTAGGTTCCAGGTTGACTCGGGCAAATGGCATTTCCATGCTGTCCTGGTAGACATTGAGGACGGAACGGGGCGTGCCAAGAGTATTAAGAAAATAAGAATTCTGGAAGATGAATGGATCATGGATTAGATTTGATGCTAGCAGGGTAAGTAAACTACTGGTAATATAAGGATGGTAAAAGAAGGAATTATTTCACTGTGCACGAATAGAATTAATTAGTGGAATCAAACCATCATTCCCAGGAGGTACTTACCATGGAGGTATTAAAAGTTTCAGCAAAATCCAATCCAAACTCCGTTGCCGGTGCACTAGCAGGAGTATTAAGAGAGCGCGGGGCTGCTGAACTACAGGCTATTGGAGCGGGTGCTCTTAATCAAGCCATCAAAGCCGTCGCGATTGCCCGGGGATTCGTAGCTCCTAGCGGAGTGGATTTGATTTGTATTCCTGCTTTCACGGACATTGTCATTGATGGAGAAGACCGGACGGCAATCAAATTAATCGTAGAGCCTAGATAACTTAGGGTAATGTATCTGCCTGTTTACATTTGTAGACGGGCTTTTTTGCATGTAGTTTTGCTGAAGTGATGGTAAATCTTTACCCTGGATCAGAGGAAGGTGAGTGGGCTATGAAATATGAGGTGATAGACTTTCACTGTGATGCTCTTAGCAAAATGCAGCTCAATGGAGATATTCATTTTCAAAAAGACAGCCGGCTGGATGTGGATCTGGAGAAGCTGAAGCAGGGAAATATAAGTTTGCAGATTTTTGCTATCTATATATCTGAAAGGCTGGGGAGTGCAAGGTTCAGTCATGTGCTGGATCAAATCCACATTTTCCAGGAGAAAGTAGTGAGCAGCGGCATTAGACCCCTTTATTGGCAGGAGGAAATGGATCAAGAATTTAATAACCACTCCTGGGGACTGCTTTCCTTGGAGGGGGCAGATGGGCTGGAGGCTAATCTGCAGTATTTAAGGATAGCCTTTGAGCAGGGAATCCGATTCTTGGGAATTGCTTGGAACTACGCCAACTGGGCAGCAGACGGAATTCTGGAGCCGCGGAACGGAGGTTTCACCAAGAAGGGGCAAGAACTCATTCGGGCTTGCCATGACCTAGGGATCATCCTTGATGTGTCACATTTATCAGTAAAAGGCTTCTGGGAGCTGGCCACACTGGCCACACAGGCAGCTAAGCCGTTCATAGCCTCACATTCCAATGCCTACCGCATATGTCCTAATCCCCGGAACCTGCATGATGAACAGATCAAAGCCATTATCAGCCTGGGCGGAAGAATAGGCGTAACTTTTTTTCCTAATTTTGTGAAGTCAAAAGGGGCGGTTCATTTACCGGATCTGCTGAGACATATTGAACATATTTGCTCACTGGGAGGAGAGCATAATCTAATGTTCGGTTCAGATTTTGATGGGATTGATATGTATGTATCCGGGCTGGAGAATGCGGCCCGCTATCCAAATCTGGTCTCCGAGCTCCTTAAGCACTATCCTGAGGCACTGGTAAGAAGATGGCTTTTTGGAAATGCAGAAGCCTTTTTAAGAATCCATCTCCCAAAAAGAAAGAAAACGCTTTAATCAATCTTGTGTAGAGATCGTTTCAATCGCAAACAACTATATGAAAATCTCGAGAAAACGCTTGCTTTTTAGTCTGTATAGACATAAAATTGACATGGTTATGCTACAGAATATTCATAACTGGCATAGGTCTTAAGACATACCGATGTCTCTTTTATTCTCTAAATTCATGCAAGTGGATATCTCTTAATGTGATACGATTGAAGGGGTGGGCGATCTTGATTAATCAATTATCATGGAAGATCGGTGGACAGCAAGGTGAAGGTGTAGAAAGTACAGACCGCATTTTCTCTACAGCATTGAACAGACTAGGTTACTATTTGTATGGATATCGTCATTTCTCCTCACGGATTAAAGGCGGGCACACAAACAATAAAATTCGCATCAGTACGACGCCGATTCGGGCAATTTCCGATGACCTGGATATTCTGGTTGCTTTTGACCAAGAAAGTATTGATTTCAATGCACACGAGCTTCGTGAAGGCGGAGTCGTTGTCGCAGATGCTAAATTTAATCCTACAATTCCGGAAGGAACAAAAGCTACTTTGTTTGCGGTGCCAATTACGGCGATCGCGGAAGAGCTTGGAACTTCCCTAATGAAGAATATGGTTGCTTCAGGGGCTTCTTGGGCGCTGCTCGGACTCCCTCTCGAAGTATTTAATAAAGCAGTTGAAGAGGAATTCGGACGTAAAGGTCCGGCAATCGTTGAGAAGAATATTGAAGCTGTACGCCGCGGCGCGGAGTACGTGCTGGAGCTTGCAGGCGGACCACTGGAAGAGTTCAAGCTTGAACCAGCTGACGGCAAGCAAAAGCTGTTCATGATCGGTAACGATGCAATTGCACTGGGTGCCCTTGCAGCCGGCTGCCGGATTATGAGTGCTTATCCGATTACACCTGCTTCTGAAATTATGGAATATCTGATCAAGAAGCTGCCAAAGTTTGGCGGAACTGTTGTTCAGACTGAGGATGAAATCGCAGCCATTACCATGGCAATTGGTTCCAATTATGCAGGTGTTAGAACGATGACAGCTTCTGCTGGTCCTGGTCTGTCTCTAATGATGGAGGCTATTGGCCTAGCCGGGATGACGGAAACGCCAGTGGTTATCGTAGATACCCAGCGCGGGGGTCCAAGTACAGGTCTTCCAACCAAGCAGGAGCAAAGTGATATTCACGCCTTGATCTACGGAACCCATGGTGAGATTCCAAAGATTGTTCTATCTCCTAGTTCAATTGAAGAGTGCTTCTATGATACGGTTCAGGCATTCAACCTGGCTGAGAAATATCAAGTGCCAGTCATTCTGGCTACAGACCTCCAGTTGTCCTTGGGCAAACAGTCTTGTGAAGAGCTAGACTACAATAAGATTGTAATTGACCGTGGTAACATTGCAACCGAGATCCCTGATCGTGAAGATGGTTCGCTCTTCAAACGTTACGAGCTTACTGAGAGTGGTGTATCCAGCCGTGCCCTTCCTGGCACCAAGAACGGGATTCACCATGTAACCGGCGTTGAGCATGACGAGACAGGACGTCCATCGGAAAGCCCGGTTAACCGGATCCATATGATGGATAAACGTCTGGGCAAGATGGATAAGATTGAAGTTGAGAACCCGATTCATATTCAAGGCTCTCATGAAGAGCCGGATCTCTTGATTATCGGCATGGGTTCAACGGGTGGAACGATCGATCAAGCCCGTGTACATCTTGAGGCGGAAGGTATCAAGACGAGCCATATGACGGTTCGCCTGCTGCACCCTTTCCCGGTACAAGAAGTACTTCCACATTTACAAAAAGCTAAGAACGTTGTCGTTCTTGAAAATAATGCGACTGGACAACTTGCCAGCTTGATTAAGCTGAATGTTGGCCTGCATGAGAAAATTAATAGTGTTCTGAAGTACGACGGTAACCCGTTCTTACCTTCAGAAGTATATTCGGAGAGCAAGAAAGTGCTGAGCGATGGACCATCTGCTCAGAAACTAAGTGAGGAGCTGGTGTAAGATGGCAACTTTTAAAGAATTCCGCAACAACGTCAAACCAAACTGGTGCCCAGGATGCGGCGATTTCTCCGTACAAGCGGCTATTCAACGTGCAGCAGCCAATGTTGGTTTGGAGCCTGAACAGCTTGCTGTAATCTCCGGTATCGGCTGCTCCGGACGGATTTCCGGTTACATCAATGCCTACGGCCTTCATGGTATCCATGGACGTGCTCTTCCGATTGCTCAAGGGGTTAAGCTTGCCAACCGTGATCTTACAGTAGTAGCTTCCGGTGGAGACGGCGACGGCTTTGCAATTGGTATGGGCCATACGGTTCATGCGATTCGCCGGAATATCAATATGACTTACATTGTTATGGATAACCAGATTTATGGATTGACTAAAGGCCAAACCTCACCTCGAAGCAGTGAAGGCTTTAAGACGAAGAGTACCCCTGAAGGTGCAATTGAGACTACACTGTCACCTCTGGAGATTGCGTTGTCTGCAGGTGCTACATTTGTAGCTCAATCCTTCTCTAGTGACCTTAAGCAGTTAACTTCTTTGATCGAGCAAGGGATCCAGCATGAAGGCTTCTCCTTGATCAACGTATTCAGTCCTTGTGTAACGTTCAACAAAGTGAACACTTACGACTGGTTCAAAGAGAACATCGTGAATTTGGAAACTGTGCCTGATTATGATCCGAGTAACCGGGTTATGGCAATGACCAAGCTAATGGAGACTAACAGCATGATTACAGGTCTTATTTATCAGAACAAGACGAAGAAAAGCTACGAGAATCTGGTATCCGGTTTCCGTGAGGAACCACTTGTTAGTCAGAACTTGTCATTGACTGAAAGTGAATTTGACAAACTTGTAGCAGAATTTAGATAATTTGATTGTAGGGCAGTGGGGGAATTCCCGCTGCCTTTTCCTTTTGATTCGGAAAGGAGTATAATGGTTATCGAATTTGAAAGACTATAGAGAAAAAGAGGAGTTGACACTCTATCATGAGTAAAACTGTACCTGTAGGTGTATCGGCACGTCATATTCATTTAACTCAAGAACATATTGATGCTTTGTTTGGACAAGGCTATCAATTGACTGAATTTAAACCCCTGTCTCAGCCCGGTCAATTTGCTGCCAATGAGACTGTAGCTGTAATTGGTCCAAAGGGCCAATTTGACAAAGTACGTATTCTGGGACCAGCGCGCCCTGCTTCACAGCTTGAAATATCCCGTACAGATTCCTTTGCAATTGGAGTCAAAGCTCCGGTGCGTGAATCGGGAAAGATCGAAGGGACTCCCGGAATTACTGTAAAAGGTCCTGCCGGCGAAGTTGAATTGGAGCAGGGTGTCATTGTGGCAGCCCGTCATATTCACTTCCATACCTCGGATGCAGCTAATTGGGGCATTAAAGACCAGCAGCTGCTTAAAGTTCGTCTTGGCGGTGAGCGTGGATTGATTCTTGAGAATGTGATCGCACGTGTGTCTGAGTCTTATGCTCTGGATATGCACATCGATACAGATGAAGCAAATGCTGCTGGAGCCAAAACGGGTGACACGGCAGAAATTATCGAATAGATTTGTGTGGAGAAAGACGGGACCTTGGGTCTCGTCTTTTTTAATTGATGAGAGGTGTCGGGTGATTTCGCGCCGTCATTATGAGTAGTGTTTGGGCTTACGATCGCTGTTACCCTCCGATTTCCTGGGTTATTCCAGGTGGATGAAATCGGAGGATTAAGCGAATGCTTCCGTTGTAGCTTTCTTTCAGAAAGCTTGTAGGCGAACGCTGGCGCTTCTTCAGTCCCAAAAACTCCTCTCCATGACTTGGATCACCTGAATGCAACTAAAAAAGACGAGAGGCCCTGGTTATACCCTGACAAGTACACAGGGGTATAACCAGTTACGTCTCGTCTTTTTGAAACTGTAGGAAAGAACAATGTCCCTTTTGTCACCGAATATGGCTGTTTTGTGGTTTAGATCAAAGAATCTGGTGAGGTAATCTCAATGTGTGAACATGTTAACTGTGTCGTACATAGCTGCTAACCCTGGAACTCCTGCCGTTCAATCGAAACCGCATGTGCGATAGACGGAATGCTCTCTTTTTGCTGAGAGGAGATAGGGGACATCAGAGCGCCGGTTGCAACAACGAGAACACGGCGGAGCTCACCTTTGCGTATGCGTCGCAAGAGATGGCCGTAAGTGACAACGGCAGAGCAGGCACATCCACTTCCGCCCGACTGAACATTTTGCTTGTCATAGTCATAGATCATCATACCGCAGTCCTTATAAGTAGTCTGCTCGATCGGAAAGTTATGCTCTTTGAACAGATCATTGGCGATCGCATACCCAACCTTGGATAAGTCTCCCGTCACAATGAGATCATAATAGCTGGGTTCAATTTGAAGATCGCGAAAATGAGCCTCAATGGTATCAACCGCGGCAGGGGCCATAGCAGCACCCATATTGAAGGGATCGCTTATTCCCATATCGATAACACGCCCGATGGTAGCTGATGTAATGACAGGCCCATTCCCTGAAGGAGACACCACAGCTGCCCCAGCGCCGGTAACGGTATACTGTGCCGTTGGCGGCTTCTGCGAACCGTACTCTGTAGGGTATCTGAACTGCTTCTCTGCACTCGCATTGTGGCTGCAGGTGCCAGCTAAGACATAGTTAGCACTTCCGCTATTAACCACAAGCGCGGCAAGGGCAAGTCCTTCCATGGAGGTCGAGCAGGCCCCGAAGAGTCCCATGTAGGGGATTCCAAGTGAGCGTGCGGCAAAGCTGTTGCTAATGATCTGATTCATCAGGTCGCCGCCAAAATGAAATTGTATGTCCTCTTTCGTCAGACCGGCATGCTCAATCGCCAGCTTGCATGATTCCTCGATCAAGGTTTTCTCAGCCTTCTCCCAACTGTCCTGACCAAGATATAGATCTCCGTGAATAATGTCGAAATCTGCAGCTAAAGGCCCCTGGCCTTCAAAAGGACCGACAATGGTGGCTGTGGATATAATACGGGGCTTATTCTCGAACACCCAGCTTTGATGACCCTTTAACATATCAAGAACCTCCCGATGATCCAGGTATAAATAAAAAGTGGAACAAAGCAATTAGAAAAGCGGCCACAGTACCAAAAACAATAACGGCCCCGGCTAATTTGAACATATTTGATCCAATCCCCAGTACTATTCCTTCTCTGCGATGTTCTATCGCTGCCGAGGCCATGGAGTTGGCGAATCCGGTAACGGGAACAGCTGTACCCGCTCCGGCCCACTGGGCAATTTTATCGTAGAATCCGAGACTAGTGATGATAACGGAGATCAGGATCAGAACAGCTACGGTGGGATCCCCAGCCCTTTTCTCATCAAATCCCCCGTAGTGGATAAACCACTGCCTTATACATTCACCGATCAGACAGATCAGTCCACCGCTGACAAAGGCCCGGATACAATTTAGGAATACAGGGCGCTTAGGCTCATGTTTTTGAGATAGCTCCTTGTAGTCCTGTTGGACAGGAGTCAGTTTTTTATTTTGATTTTTTTGTTTGTTCTTTTTTGTATTCGCCAAGATGTCTGCCTCCTATCTTTTTAGCAGGGGTTTGATGCTGCCGATAACCTTGTCCAGCTGTATCGAGCATTGTTCAAACATCTGTTTGCCCTGCTTATCCTTCGTGGAAAGTGAATACATTTCCAGGTCGGCTTCGCATTTTTTCAAATTAGCCAGCAATAGCGCTCGTTCCTGAGGCTCGGGTACTTTAATCTGATCATCGTACAAGTCAACAAACAGTCCGCCATAGGCATCTACTTGTCCTAAATATACGTTATCCAGAGACACGCCCAACTTATCCAGCTCAGTATTCAGCCAAGCCATACTTTTGCCAATTGTAGCCAGCGGCTCAAGCATAGCTACCCCATCAAGAATGACGGTCTGTGGTTCAACCTCGGGAGCTACCTTGATGCCCAGCATAGCAGGGGTTAAAGGAAGATTCTCCTTTTTGAGCAGCACATTGATTTCACCATTAGGTTCCATTACGGCAAACTCAACTTCCGCGGCTTTAAAGACGCTCTTCTTCCGCAGCTGCTCAAGTAACTCCTCGTTGGTGAGCTTCTCTTTCTTTAAATTATCTTCTAATACCTTACCGTCCTTGATCAGCACAGTACCGCTGCTATCTATGATTCCACGGGCTTTCTTGCTCTTTAGCTGTAGAAACTCAATTAACAACGAGATGGCAACCCATACAGCCAAGGATATAACGCCAAGGTACCAACTGCCATCCAGCTCTAAGGATACGACTGCAGCCAGATCTCCGATGGTAATACCCGTAATGTATTCAAAGAAAGATAGCTGGGAAATCTGCCGCTTGCCGAGCAGCCGGGTAAGGATGAACAGGAAAACTACGGCGGCAAGTGTCCTTATAACAACTTCTAACCATTCAGGCATTACAGATGATCTCCTTCCTGTATACTCAGCAGTGAACTTATCCTCTCAATTATTTGTATTTGCTTTGATTTTTAATGAAATAAGATACTGGAAGTTGGTGTTTTTTTTTCCAGTTATGAAATCGACCGGGGCAGGTTAAATTATGAGCCTAGAAGGATAAGGAGGTGATTTCTGATGACCGTTGCATCGCAGGTGAAAACAACCGTTGCATCTTTGAAGAGTGCCCAAGCGAGCTTGGAGGCATTTGCACTGAGTACTCAAAACCAAGAGGCTAAAACCCTGTTCACAGACGCAGCTGCCCAAACTCAGCAGATTGTTAACCAAGTTGAAAGCCGTGTTCAGCAGCTTGAAAATGAAGAGCCTCAATATAAAGGTTTCTAAATTGGCGAAGCTTCTAAGGTAACATGTCTTGATTCCAAAAAACCGTTCCCGATCAGGGTACGGTTTTTTGGATTGCGGTCAAACCTAATAGATTAGCGGATTTAGGTATGGTATAATTTGATGTAATGCTTTTTTATTGTAATCTCCCGTAGACGGGAGTCGATAGATGATTTGAAGGAGTGAACCGGAAGCATGGCGGAGAAGAAAAAGGATTACTCCAAATATTTTGATTTCTCAGATGCCAAAGTCATTTCTGAGGACGAAACCGGCAAAAAAATACGAATTCGTGGTCGGGAAATTCACATTATGTCTGAACCCAATCATAGACAGGAGAAGCAGCGCGGTAAGGAAGACGTAAAAGTCCTGTATGAGAACACAGTTCCGGAAAGCCTGAAGGACTTGGGACGAGGCAAGCGCTACATCGTATATACTTATGGTTGTCAGATGAATGAGCATGACACAGAGACCATCAAAGGCCTGCTCGAGCAAATGGGCTATCAGTCCACGGAAGACCGCAAGGAGGCTGATCTGATCCTGCTGAACACCTGCGCGATCAGAGAGAATGCGGAGGATAAAGTGTTCGGAGAGCTTGGACATCTAAAGACACTTAAGCTTGAGAGACCGGGTCTTCTGCTTGGCGTCTGTGGATGCATGTCTCAGGAAGAGAACGTTGTGAACCGGATTATGCAGAAGCACAGCTTTGTCGACATGATCTTCGGTACCCATAATATTCACCGTCTGCCGCATTTGATTCAAGAGGCGATTTTCAGCAAAGAGATGGTGGTAGAAGTATGGTCCAAAGAGGGCGATATCATTGAGAATCTGCCGAAGAAACGGGAAGGTATGCGGGCATGGGTGAACATTATGTACGGCTGTGATAAGTTCTGTACATACTGCATCGTTCCTTTTACAAGGGGCAAAGAACGCAGCCGCAGACCTGAAGACGTGATTGCCGAAGTGCGCGAGCTGGCGCGGCAAGGATTTAAGGAAATTACACTCCTCGGACAAAATGTCAACGCATACGGCAAAGACTTTACCGATATCGAATACTCATTTGCGAATCTGATGGACGACCTTAGACAGATTGATATTCCACGTGTCCGCTTTATGACCTCACACCCGCGTGATTTCGATGATGATCTCATAGCGGTGCTGGCTAAAGGCGGCAATCTGGTTGAACATATCCATCTTCCGGTTCAATCCGGAAGCACGGAAATCTTGAAGAGAATGAGCCGAAAATACTCCAGAGAGCACTATCTTGATCTTGCCCGTAAGATTAAGTCAGCAATTCCGGACGTGGTTCTCACTACGGATATTATCGTAGGCTTCCCGGGTGAGACGGATGAACAGTTTGAAGACACACTCTCTCTGGTCAAAGAGGTTGGTTACGACTCGGCCTATACCTTTATTTATTCGCCAAGGGAAGGGACTCCAGCTGCAGTGATGGAGGATAATGTCCCTCTGGGAGTCAAGAAGGCGCGCCTGCAGCGTCTGAATGATGCGATTAACGAGAACAGCCGCCTAAGCAACGATAAAGTTGTAGGTTCGGTTGTTGAGGTCCTGGTTGAAGGTGAAAGCAAGAATAATGAGAAGGTTCTAGCCGGAAGAACACGAAGTAACAAGCTGGTGCATTTCGAAGGATCCCCGGATCTGATCGGTACGTTCGTACATGTGGAGATCACAGATCCAATGACTTGGTACATCAAGGGAAATATCGTTCCCGAACCGGTAACAACAGTATAATAAGTCAGGCAGATATGGCTAAACTATAAATTGGGGGAATTGTACCATGGGACAGCTTGATAACATGCAGTATAATGATTGCGGAATGCCTACTTTTGATACTAAAGATTTGGTCATTCGTGAAGATATTATGGCGAAAGCCAAGGAACTTGCTGAATTGATTGGAACCAGCGAGGAAGTGGAACACTTCAAGAAGGCGGAACAAAAAATCCAAAATCATGAGCGTGTCCAAGGCCTTATCCAGACCATTAAGAAGAAGCAGAAGGAGATTGTGGCCTTCGAGTCCTTTGAGAACAAAGCGATGGTTGCCAAAATTGAGAAGGAAATTGAAGAGCTTCAGGATGAAATAGACAGTATTCCGCTTGTGACCGAATTCCAGCAAAGTCAGAGCGATATTAATTATCTGCTTCAGCTTGTCGTGTCTGTTATCCGTGACACGGTATCGCAGAAAGTGAATGTAGAAGCTGGAACCGAAGCGGCTCCAAGCAGCTGCGATTAATGGAATGATGTGCGGGGGCTTACTACTTCCGCACTTTTTTTATTCATTATGCATGAATGCTCAGAGACACAGTGAATGGAGGAACTACAGGATGGAATGGGCAGAAATCATGGAACGAAGTAACAACTCATTTTGGGGGCATCTCGGAGGACGCGTGTTGAGTGTCGAGAAGAACAAGGTTGAAGCGGCGCTGACGATTGAGCCACGACACCTGAATTCGATGGGGATTGTCCACGGCGGGGTTCTCTCGTCTCTCATGGATCAGGTGATGGGTTTTGCTGTGATTGCAGCAAAGGATGGACGTCAGGGAGTAACGACACATTTGAATGTGAATTTTCTCGCACCGATGGGCCTGGGAGAACTCTTTGTGACCGCATATCCCGTGCATGAAACTTACCGGACTCTTACTCTGCACGCTGAGATTCGTGATAAGGATGAGGTCTTGGGCTGCATGGCAACCGCAACTTTCCGATTACCCAGTGAGAAAAAAAGGTAATAAATTAGATTAATCTTCAGACAAATAAAATGACGTGGTGATGTATGATGACAAATGGACAGGAGCAGAATAGGCCGCCCTATGATGCGAAGAAGTACAGAACCCCGGACGGAATTCCTGCTGATATTGTGATGTTCACCTTAACGAAGCAGGAGCGACGTGCCGCAACCAAATCACTGCCAATATTCGATCTCAAGGTCATGCTGATCCGGCGCAAAAGTTGGCCGTTCGCCGGGGCTTGGGCTCTTCCAGGAGGCTTCTCGCAGGAAGACGAATCTCTGTATGAGACAGCCAGCAGAGAATTGATGGAAGAGACAGGAGTAGAAGGTAGGCACCTTGAATATTTGGGCGTGTACAGCAAGCCTGGAAGGGACCCCAGGGGATGGATCATCTCCCATGCTTTTTTTGCTTTTGTGGAAGAATGGGTACTTGAGAAGAGAAAGGCGGCCGATGATGCCCAGAAGGTGGGGCTGTTCACGATGAAGGAGGCGCTTGAAGAGCTGGAGCTTGCTTTTGACCATCGTGAAATCCTTAAGGATGCTTACAAAAGAATACAACAGCAGATGCTTCAAACTACAATTGCGAAGCAATTCTTGCCTGAGCATTTCACACTGAGTGAGCTTTATCAGGTTATTCAGACGGTTGTGCCTGATTTTGCAGAGCTTAATTTCATTCGTAAAATCACCTCAACCCGCAGCAGACAAGGGATTCTGGAGGAAGTAAGAGATGAGAACGGACAGCCTTTGTTGTCCAATCAATATTCCCAGCGGCCCGCGCAGCTGTACCGATTTACGGATTTTACTCCGCAGTTGTCCATCTACACCTGATTTTTGGGGATAAACTAATAAAGGAGATGACCTATGAAAGCCTTAATCGTGATTGATTTCACTAATGATTTTGTGAATGGCAGTCTCCCTGTAGGAGAGCCGGCTGTCCTGATTGAGCCTGTGGTATCCAAGATGACCGAACAATATGTTCGCCAGGGTGATTTCGTGGTCATGGCAGTTGATATGCATGAAGCAGGAGATCCTTATCACCCGGAGACCCGGCTTTTTCCGCCTCACAATATTCGGGGAACCGAGGGACGGGAGCTTTTTGGTTCCTTGGGGCAGGTATATGAGGATCATAAGCAGCAGATTTATTGGATGGATAAGACGCGTTACAGCGCTTTCTGCGGAACAGACCTTGAACTGCGGCTTCGCGAACGGGGGATTAAGGAAGTTCATCTGATCGGGGTGTGTACAGATATCTGTGTGCTGCATACCGCAGTGGATGCTTATAACAAAGGATTCAGAATCACCGTGTTCGAGGATGCTGTTGCCAGCTTTAATGAAGCAGGACATCACTGGGCACTGGGGCATTTCAAAGGCAGTCTTGGTGCTGAAGTCAAGCACAGTGAACAAGCCTAATTAACTGTCTGCACTTGAGGCAGGAAGCGAGAGGAAGAGAGACATGCAAACCAATAGCTTAGCGCTTCATACCGATAAATATCAGATCAATATGATTTATGCACACTGGATGAATGGAACCCATTTAAGAAAGGCCGTCTTTGAGGCTTATTTCCGCAAGCTGCCGTTCGGGAACGGATATGCTGTATTCGCCGGGCTTGAGCGAATTGTTAGCTATATTAACAATCTGCACTTCACGGAACAGGATTTGGCCTACTTGGCCAAGCAGGAAGAGAATTACAAGCCGGAATTTCTGGATCTGCTCCGCAGCTTCAAATTTCACGGAAGCATACACTCCATGCGTGAAGGTGCATTGGTATTCCCGAATGAGCCACTAATTCGTGTGGAAGGCAATATTATGGAGACTCAGCTTATAGAGACTGCAATACTTAATTTCATGAACTATCAGACCTTGATTGCAACCAAAGCTTCCCGAATCAAACAGGTAGCAGAGCAGGATGTGCTGCTTGAATTCGGAACCCGCAGAGCCCAGGAAGCGGATGCCGCAGTCTGGGGAGCACGGGCTTCATACATATCCGGATTCGATGCGACCTCCAATATGCTCGCAGGTGAATTGTTCGGAATTCCGACCAAGGGGACCCATGCCCATTCCTGGGTACAGCTGTTCGATAATGAACAGGAAGCCTTCGAGATGTACGCCAAAGCTATGCCGGATCAGGTTACCCTGCTGGTCGATACTTTTGATACCCTGAAGAGCGGAGTTCCTCATGCCATTCAGACAGCGAAGCATCTGGAGTCTATAGGCAAACGAATGGTTGGAATTAGACTAGACAGCGGGGATTTGGCATACTTGTCCATTCAAGCCCGCAAAATGCTGGATGAAGCAGGTCTGGACTATGTGAAAATAGTGGCATCTAATGATCTGGATGAGAATACTATCTTCAACCTCAAAGCACAGGGAGCCAAAATTGATATTTGGGGCGTAGGCACCCAGTTGATCACTGCGGCAGACCAGCCAGCCTTGGGCGGAGTCTACAAGCTTGTTGAACGAGAGAAGGACGGCAAGATGGAGCCTACGATCAAGATCTCGGGGAATCCGGAAAAAGTCACAACCCCAGGCAAAAAGGAAGTCTATCGCATTATCAGCAGCGGCAGCAACAAGGCCATTGCGGATTATATTAACCTTCCTCATGAGGAGAATCCTAAGGCAGGCGGCAAATTGAAATTGATTAATCCGCTGCATCCTTACCTCCAGAAGACCGTTAAGCATTTCAATGCTGTTAAGCTGCTGGAACCGATCTTTGTAGAAGGGAAGCTTGTCTATGAGCTTCCAACGCTTGAGCAGATTCGCGATTATCATAAGGAGCAGATGCAGTTGTTCTGGCCTGAGTATCTGCGTAAGCTGAACCCTGAAATATACCGGGTCAGCTTAAGCCAGGAGACCCTGGATATGAAGCAAAAACTGCTTGAGGCGTATTTGGAACCTGACCTCGAGGAATAGACGGTTCCCGATTATTTCTCGGGAAAGCGCAGGAAATTCGGAAATCCAGCGTAACTCGACATGGATCATTCGAGAAGCGGGGATTAACGGGGGATTTTGACATTAAATCTAGCGAGTTGTTCAGGAGGAAATCACATGGATGCTTCTTTTCGCGCATTTCGGGTACACCAGGATGAGCAGGGGTTCCGCGCTCTTGTGGAGGAGATCGGGCAGCAGGATCTCCCGCAAGGAGAAGTCCTGATCAAGGTACAGTATTCCAGTGTCAACTATAAAGATGGTTTGGCAAGTATTCCAGAAGGCAAAATTGTGCAGCGGTATCCGTTCATTCCGGGGATCGACCTGGCTGGCGAAGTGATTGAGCCAGGGAACAGTGAATTTAGGCCAGGAGATCAGGTGCTCTGCACAGGATACGGGCTTGGTGTGTCGCATGAAGGCGGGTACGCCGAATACGCAAGGCTGCCGGCCGAATGGCTAGTCCGCCGGCCGGACGGCCTCTCGGCCAAGGAAGCCATGGCCATTGGCACGGCCGGCTTCACAACGGCGCTCTCGGCGGAGCTGCTGCTGCGCAGCGGGCTTACGCCGGAGAAGGGCCCCGTTCTTGTCACCGGGGCCACCGGCGGTGTGGGCAGCATGGCCGTCGACATCCTCTCGAAGCTGGGCTTCGAGGTGACGGCCAGCACAGGCAAAGCCCCGCAGGAGGCGATGCTGCGGGACTTGGGCGCGGCGGGCGTGATCTCGCGCGCCGAGCTTGCTGCAAGCGCGGCCAAGGGCGCGCTTGGCCGGGAGCAGTGGGCCGCCGTGGTGGATCCTGTCGGCGGCCCGGGCACCGGTGAGCTGCTCAAGGTGATCCGGTATGGCGGAGCTATCGCCCTGTCCGGTATGACGGGCGGCGGTAAGTTCGACGCCACCGTGTATCCTTTCATACTGCGCGGAATTCAGCTGCTGGGGATTGACTCGGTCATGTGTCCGATGCCGCTGCGCCAGAAGCTGTGGGATCAGCTCTCCGGGGAATGGAAGCCGGAACGGGTTCTCAAGCGGGCAATCAGCGAGTTCAGCCTAGAAGAGCTGCCTAGGGCGCTTAAGGTCGTACTCGCCGGGGAAGCGGTAGGTAGACAAGTGGTAAGACTCGGCTGATTCAAGCCTAATCTCAATCTAATGCGAAAACACTTCTGTCTCTATTGACAGAAGTGTTTTGTGTTATGCCGTATTATTTCTTGTATATTTCACGCATGACATGGCGCAGCTCCGGAAGAATGATCCGCTCCATCGCCAGCTTAACCGCACCTTTAGAGCCAGGCATAGAGAAGACGGCCGTAGTGCCGATTGTACCGGCAATAGCCCGGCTCAAGATGGCTGCAGAACCAATATCCTCGGTGAAGCTTAAGTATCTGAATATTTCTCCAAATCCGGGCAGTTCCTTGTTCAGAAGACTTCGGACTGCTTCATAAGTCGTATCTCGCGGAGCGATGCCGGTACCTCCGGTTAGGAGAACAGCTTCTATTGCCGGATTTGCGGCCGCTTCTCTAAGCAGCTGACGAATATCATCATAGTCATCCTGAACGATCCGGTATCCTTCGATCACATAACCGTGCTCTTCAAGCAGGCTTTTCATTAGCGTGCCGCTGCTATCGGTTTCTGGAGTGCGGGTATCCGATACCGTGATAACCATACATCTGACAGAGCGTGGAGCTTCACTGCGGTGTTCATCTACAGATCTGAGCATAGTAACCTTCTCGCTTTCTTGTTGAGGAATTTAAGAGAGTTATAGATGGGCATATCCTATTCTAGCACAAACTATAGACTTACCCTAAAAGGAAGAGTCTTTACCTCTCATCGATCCTGTCGCTTGCATCCATAATCTGCATGTAGTAAACTCGCTTTCAAGGTTTATTGACAAGGGCGGAGGAGAAATGATGAACGTGGAACAACAACAAGTGATACCTGTGTATATTTTATCCGGATTTCTGGGCAGCGGTAAGACGACACTGCTTCAGCAGCTCATTACTTACTGGAAGAATCAAGGCCTTAGGCCAGCTGTAGTTATGAATGAAATTGGAGATGTGAACCTGGATGGTCTTCTTGTGGAAGAGGAAGTTCCCATGGCTGAGATGCTTAGCGGGTGTATCTGCTGTTCCATTCGTGCGGACTTAAGCAGTGAAATGTCCGAGCTGATCGCCAAGGAAAAGCCTGACGTGGTCGTAATTGAAGCCACAGGCGCAGCTAACCCGATGGAGGTTCTTGATGCGGTTGCAGAGGTCGCGCTTTATCAGAAGCTGGAGATCAAGCCGATGATTACGGTCGTGGATGCACCTCATTTACTTGAACTGGCGAGAACTCAGAAGGGGAAGACCTACCGGCTGATGCAGGAGCAGATTCGCTGCGGATCGGTGCTGATTTTGAACAAAATCGATAGAGTGGATCAGGAAGAGGCGGACGAGCTGCGCGGGCAGCTTGCAAGCTGGAACTCTTTTGCAAGGATTATTCCGGCTGTGAAGTGTCAGGTTAATCTGTCTGAGCTGCTCCAGTTCCAAGGCGGTCATCAGGAGTCCGATCACAGAGAGCATGATCACACTCATGCCTCGCATGAACATGTCACCGTGTATACGCACTACTTCCGGTCTGCCGTAAATAGTGAATTGTTCGAGCAATTCATCAAAGAGCTGCCAAGAGACATCTACCGGGGCAAGGGGGTCCTGACATTCTCGGATACTTCCAGCCGTTTCTTATTTCAGTATGCTTACCGTGAATCGGATTATATGAGGATTAACCCACAAGGCAATATACCGGATGTCGCGGTGTTTATCGGGGAGCATTTTGACAAGCAGTTGCTGGCAAGCCGATTGATAGAGCTGGAGGAAAGCGTAAAATCCTCTGGTAGTATCTAGGAATTTGGCAGGGTCTCGTTTCAACTGGGACGGAGTACGGTAATTACATAGTAAGAAAATCGAGCATATTCGAGAACAAATGTTCAGGAGGATTGGTTATTATGACTCAAGATCAACAATATCGCGAATTTATAGATGCCAGCCTGGAGTGTATGAATGCTTGTAATTACTGTTATGTCTCTAGCTTGAAGGAATATGAATTAGCTTCGCTAAGAGACTGTATCCGTCTTGTGCGGGAATGTGCTGACATTTGTATGTTTACAGCTGATGCCTTATCTCGTGGAACCATTTTTGCAAAAGAAATTATGGAGCTGTGTGCCAAAGCATGCGAAGCATGTGCCAAGGAGTGCTCTCAGCATGAGCATGATCACTGCCAAAAGTGCGCCGATGCTTGCAAGCGGATGATTGAGCTTAGCTGTGTACATAGTGCCTAACTGAACTCACTGACATGGCAGTAGACACCACCAGGCAGCCAGCGCAGCCGGGGATAGTCCATCGTCTCCTATACACCTAACTTCCACAGAGTGGAAGGAATCTGGATGATCCGTGAGGATATGTAAGGATTTCTATAAATATGGACGGACCTGCTTCTTCCATTCTAACTCAGCTGACCTGAGCTAATCTTTTGACGGTATAGTCCGTTTTACCAACAAAGGAATTGTCTTTATACTTGATCTTGTGGGTTCATTGCTCGCAAAGAAACGAAAGAGGAGATGGCATACTTGGCTTATGATGAAGTGTTGGAACGCCGAAGTGAAATGTTGAGACGACGGATTGGCGAGATGATCGTCAAGGAGAACCAATATGGATTAGGAAATCAAGAGGGTCATTTTCTACAGCGTATGATTCGGGAATGGCACCAAACCGAGTTTGAAATGAATGGCAAAACACTGAGTTAATGAGACCAGGCCGGCAGATCGTGATTTATGCGATTTGCTGGCCTGGATTTTTTTCATAGAAGAAGTAGCAACCCGAGATAAATATACGGAAAATGGCCATTGTAATTAAGATAAAACATCTTGGGCGAAACGTTCGATGAACCGCCGTGCACTCTTGGTTAAATATCGTTCCTTTAGCCACACTAAGCCTACGTCCGATTGAAAATGAGCATCCGATAATTGTACCGTTCGGATCTGGGGAATAGGGAATGCACTCATGACCGACTCCGGCAGTACGGTAGCGCCGATTCCAGCAGCAACAAGGGCTATAATAATGGCCACACTGGAGCATTCGCATATGATATTGGGCTCGAATCCATGTCTTCTGCATTCCTGCAGGACTTGTTCGTGCATGCGTGTGGTCTGATCTGTCTTCAGGGTGAGAAAGGGCAGGTCCGCCAACTCACGCATATTCATGGTCCGGAGACTGCCTGCCTGGAACGATTCGCTTGGAACGACAGCAACATAAGGATCCGAAGGAAGAGGCAGAACCTCGAATTGTTCATTCAAATCTGCTTCAAAAGGAAGCCGGGCGACGATGAGTTCAATCATGCCTTTAGCCAGCTGGTCACCCAGTAGAAAGTGATCTCCCTCCATAATCTTGAATGTAATCTTGGGATACTGTTCACGGAATAATTCAATAGGACGGGGGAGCAGGGAAATACAAGACACTACAGATCCGATGGATAGGGAGCCTTGGATCCCTTCGTTGTGTTCCTTCACTTCCTTTATCGTTTCGTTGAATTGGAGCAGGAGCGATTCAGAGCGTTCCTTTAATAGTTCTCCTGACGGAGTAAGACGAAGAGTCTTTCCACTGCGGTCAAAAAGAGTGACACCCAGCTCCTGCTCAATCAGCTTGAGCTGTCTGCTTAGTGGAGGCTGCTCCATGTTGAGCACTCTGGCTGCCTTTGTAATCTGACCTTCTCTTGCAATAGCAAGAAAATAACGCATTTGTCTCAAATCCATAAGGTCCGCACTCCTTATATACTTAAAAAGTATGGAATTCCGATAAAATTGATCCTTTTCAATATGTATGAAGTAATGATAACATTTAATTAATTAATGTGCAGCAGTGAAGGAGCGTTATGAGATGACCTATACAATCACGATTGAAGAAAGCAGCAGCAAGAAACAAAAGCCAGCCGACCATGAACTCGGATTCGGTAAATACTACACGGATCATATGTTCATTCTCGATTATGACAAAGGTAAGGGTTGGCATTCCCCGCGGGTTATTCCTTATCAGCCCATCACACTCGACCCTGCAGCCAAAATTTTCCACTATGGACAAAGTGTCTTTGAAGGTCTAAAGGCATATCGCACTAATGATGGCCGTATCTTACTGTTCCGTCCAGACCGGAACTTCAAACGTCTGAATCTGTCCAATGCCAGACTCAGCATACCTGAGCTTGATGAAGAACTTGCCCTGGATGCCCTGTTGAAACTGCTCACGGTGGATCAGGACTGGATTCCTTCATCCGAAGGAACTTCGCTCTATATCCGGCCCTTTATCATTGCAACAGAGGCTGCTCTTGGTGTAGCGCCTTCGACTCAGTATAAATTCATGATTATCCTTTCCCCAGTAGGATCTTATTACGAAGAGGGAATTCATCCTGTAAAGATTTATGTAGAATCCGGATATGTCCGGGCCGTTGCCGGAGGCGTTGGTAATGCCAAGACGGCCGGGAACTATGCTGCTGGACTCAAAGCCCAGGAAGAAGCATCTGAGAAGGGATACTCTCAAGTTCTGTGGCTGGATGGCGTGCATAAGCAATATATTGAAGAAGTAGGAAGTATGAATGTATTCTTCAAGATTAACGGCAAGGTGATTACTCCTGCTCTGAATGGAAGTATCCTGGATGGCATTACACGAAATTCAATCATCGAGCTTCTTAAGCAGATGGGAATCACCGTTGAAGAACGGCAGATCTCCATGGAAGAGATTTATCAAGCTCATCAGGAGGGGACTTTGGAAGAAGCCTTTGGAACTGGTACTGCAGCAGTAATCTCTCCAATTGGTGAACTGCATTGGCGTGATGAACAGTTAATCATTAATCAGGGAGAGACAGGCGAGCTTGCAGGCAAGCTGTATGAGACACTCACATCGATTCAGCTTGGCCGAATTGAAGGACCTAAGGGATGGGTTGTTGAGCTGCCTAAGTCCTAATTCATGATGCATTTAGGGGGTGTTCCAGCAGCCATTTCCTGGCTCTGGGACATCCTTTATTGTATTTCTGTCTTATAATGGTTTGATTGCGTAATACATCCTGCTATGATAAATGGAATGATATTGTAACTTGAAGGATGGTTCGTCATGAAGAATATAAATGGAATGGACAGTGGACAGGCCAAAGAACTCTTTTCTTATTTCGGCTTGGCCGTATATTACTCTCAGGCTCTTGAACAGCAGCTTGCAAACTTAATCATGCTGATGAAGGTGGCTGATGGAAAGGTTCCGTCAGAAGAAGATTTCACGGTGCTATTCCAGCTTAAGCTCAGCAGTTCGCTTGGTCAGCTGGTACGGGAGATCCAGCATAACTTCTCTTTTTCCGAAGAAGAGACAGAGCAGTTAACCCGGTTATGGAAGCAAAGAAATTACATAGTTCATGATTATTTCAAGGAACGGATCCATGAGACCTTTTCCCAGGTTGGGAGGGCGGCCATGATAAAAGAGCTTAAAGCTTTCAAAGATGAAGCTCAGGCTCTCGAATTGAAGCTTCAGCGGTATTCACGTCATCTGTATGATCAGGTGAAGGTGGAAGATTAATGCAACATTTTCCTCTTCAGTGCCGTTAAGAGGGTGGAGGTGTTTAGGAATGAAAAATAAAAGTAAAGCCATAGCGGCACTGGCCTTGAGCTGTTCTTTGATGGCTGTCTCCTCGGCTTCGGCCTTCTCGGATGTTAAGGGGCAGGACTCTGAGGTCATCAAGTCGCTGCAAAGCAAGAAAATTATACAGGGAATAACCAAGGATAAGTTCGCCCCACAAGGCAAGCTTACGGCCGCTCAAGGGATTCATCTGGTTGTGAAAGCGCTCCAGCTCAAATCGGACTCGTCTGCACAGCTGGACAAAGGTGCAGCATGGTATGCAGAATCGCTGAAGATTGCGAAGGCAAATGGAATTCCGGTAGACTTGGCAGCAACTCCATCAACGGAACTGACGAAGGAACAATTCGCCCATATTTTGTACAAGGGAATCCGGGCGACCGGGGAGTATCCTCTTATCAAGATGTACATCCAGGTGGCTGATGACAGCGAAACAACACCGGATTATCAGGGCAGCATTCAGAACCTGCTGCTAATGAAGATCGCTTCACTAGACAGCAGTCAGAAATTCCACCCGAAGGATAAAATCACTCGGATGGAAGCCGCACTGATGGTCTATAAAGCCGCTGAATTCGTGGATAACCATAAGGCTGCTCAGAATGAGGCTCAGCAGGTATCTTTCTCTATCGAGAAGGTTAATGATCAAATTAACAGAGTAGTCCTTACACGTGCGCAGCAGCCGAATCCTGGATACGGAATCTCGATTGAGAAGGTGGATTTCACTGCTGAAGGGACGGCCGTAATCTATTACAAGCTTGAATCTCCTGATCCTGACAAGATGTACCCTCAGGTGATTACGGATACGAAGACAGAGACTTATCTCAGCAGCAAATATAATGTTGAAATTGCATTATCTAAATAAGCAGAGTTAGTAATGCTTATAAATAAGCAAAGTTAATAATGCTTATAAATAAGCAGAGTTGAACTTGCTTAATAATAAGCTAAGTTAAACTGCTTATAAATAAACAAAGCCGCCCCTGGATACAGGAGCGGCTTTGTTTGGCTTATGACCCCCTTGGTACGGGGTCTAAGACTATAGGATGCTGAGTTCCAGGCGCAGCCGGAATTTCGGCAGAAGATCCGAGCTGAAGCTGATACATTTGATGATATTTGCCGCCCATGGCGAGAAGCTCGTCATGGGTTCCTTGCTCCACAATTTCACCCCGGTGCAGCACCAGAATTTGATCTGCACTGCGGATAGTGGAGAGGCGGTGCGCGATAATGAAGGTTGTTCGGCCTTTCTTCAATACCTCAAGCGCAGACTGAATCAGCGCTTCGGTCTCGGTGTCGATATTAGCAGTGGCCTCATCAAGAATAAGAATAGCTGGATCGAAGGCCAGTGCCCTCGCGAAGGAGATAAGCTGGCGTTCCCCGGCAGACAGGGTGCTTCCTTTCTCAATGACAGGTTCATCTATGCCTCCTGGAAGATGGGACAAGATGCGCTGTGCTCCGACATCTCGCAGAGCCTTCTCTACGGTCTCTCTGGATATCCGCTCATCCCCTAGACTGACGTTAGAGGCAATAGTTCCCGTGAACAGGTAGGGATCCTGCAGTACGATCCCCATATGCTGGCGAATCCACTGTTTTGGTAGATCGGTAACAGGAGTGCCATCAATGGTAATTACGCCCTTCTGAGGGTCGTAGAATCGAAACAGCAGGTTAATGATTGAACTCTTGCCTGAGCCCGTGTGTCCTACCAAGGCTACCGTCTGTCCCTGTTGAGCTGTAAAGTTGATATTTTTGAGCACATAATCCCGTTTGTAAGCGAAGGAGACATCTTTAAATTCAACATTCCCTTTATAACGCGGCATAGATCCGTCAGTTACCTGCTCACCAGGTTCGTTCATCAAGGTGAAGACCCTGCCGGCGGATACCATGGAAGAATCGAGCGCGGCCAGTTGATTGACCATCCCGGTGATCGGCTGGAACAAGCGTCCAAGGATATCCACAAAGGCATATAGAACACCCAGGGACACTACGCTTGCTCCTCCGAGCGCGGAAGAACCGAAATACCAAAGTATGATCGCAAACGTTCCGCTCCGTAGTACATTAACCAGGTTGTGAGAGGTAAATGCATTCAGATTTAGCATCTTATTCTGATGCTTCATGTAATCATCGTTAAGGGACTCGAATTCTTCCGTGGTCTGTTTCTGTCTCCGGAACACACGAATAATGGACATCCCTTGAATGGATTCATTAATGATCGCATTAATCTCACTCAATCTGGAACGGATAATCGTATTGTAGCGGGTGGCAAATTTCCGATACAGCACCACCCAGATAACCAGGATCGGGACGATGAACAGACAGGTAAGTCCAAGGCGGGCATCCAGCAGGAACAAAGCGATATAGACCCCAATGATATTGATAATTCCTGTGAAAAAATTAGAGAGTACCGCAATAAATAGATCCTTTACTGCTTCTGTGTCATTCGTGACCCTGGAGACGACCTTGCCTGCAGGCAGATTGTCGAAGAAGTTCACGGGCAGCCGCTGGATATGCGCATAGACATCCAGACGAAGCTTCTGAATAACACGGTTGGCTGAAGACTGCAGCCAGTAGGTTTTGCCGAATTCCATCACGATCGCAATGGCTAGAAAACCAAGATACCAGCCTAGCAGCTGAACGATACCGGGGAACTCGGGCTTGTAGAACGAATAGATCTCATCATTGCTAAGCTGTTTGGCTGAGTAAGTATCGGTCTGTGATCCATGTGTAATGGAAAGCTTCCCATCTTGAAAGGATCTATCACCGTCCTTGGCTGTTACCCCGCCAAAAGCCATTACATAACCGCTCCCAACCTGAAGGATGCGAACTTCCTGCCCTTTTGGCTCTCCAGGACTAAAACGGTCTTCTCGCTTATAGAGTTCGTTATTGTACGAGACCGTGTAATCATCTTTGGTCTGAGTCTGGAAGTAGGACTTCTCAATGGCCAGTACATGATCGTCGATCATTGTCCTGGCGATGAAGGGGCCTGCAAGATCTGCTGCCACTCCGATCGCGAGCATGATTAATGCCAGAATAAATGTTTTCTTGGCGGTTAAAGCGTATTTAAATAAGGATTTTCCTGTGCTTGTGTGCAATTTAGGACACCTCCCCGTCTGAAAGATTGGATTCCACCTGCTGTCTATCGTACTGTTCACGGTACCAACCGCCTTGGGATAACAGCTCTTCATGGGTTCCTTGTTCAATGATTTGTCCTTTCTCCAGGACAATAATGTGATCTGCGTGTTCAATGGCAGAGAGGCGATGAGTGGATATCAGTGTGGTCTTTCCGGAACGCTTGCTCCGGATATTCTCAATAATTCTTGCCTCTGTGCGCGCATCGACCGCTGATAATGCATCGTCGAGTATCAAAATCTCAGGATCTGCGATGAAGGCTCTGGACAGTGAAACTCGCTGCTTCTGTCCGCCGGACAAGGCGACGCCTTTCTCACCAACAAGCGTATCCAATCCATCGGATAACGTCTGTAGATCCTGATCGAAGGCCGCCGTGTGGATTGCTTCCAAGATTGTCTCGTCTGATGCATCTTTAAGACCGAACTGGATGTTCTGGCGAACGGTCTTGGAGAAGAGGATCTGTTCCTGCGGCACATAACCAATCCAGGAATGCAGCTTCTCGGCAGGAATATTCTCAAGGGGGACGCCAGAGATCAGAATTTCACCAGTACCGAGCGGATATTCATGAAGAAGCTGCTTAAGCAGAGTAGACTTCCCGCTGCCGGTTCTTCCAACTACGCCGAGTGTTTCCCCTGGGTGAAGATTAAGGTTGATTTGATTCAAATTATCTACGGAGGATGTTGGATAGCGGAAGGTAACATCCTTGAACTCAATACGTTCAGGTTGTGAGACCTCGGCAGGTGTAGATTTATCCTCAACATCCGGTTTGGTGTACAGAATCTCGTTTACACGGTCCAGAGAGGCGCCGCCCCGCTGCATGACATTGATCAGCTCACCAATGGCGAACATAGGCCAGATCATCATCCCGAGGTACATATTGAAGGAGACAAGTTCTCCAAGTGTAAGCTCATTATGAAATACAAGATATATCCCGTAGGCAAGGCCGATGGCGTAGCTGATACCGACACATAACCGGATCGTAGGTTCAAAAAATGCATCTACCCGGGCTACGGCAAGGTTCTTCTCGTAGACATCATTCGTGATGGATTCAAATCTTTTCTCATCATTACGTTCTTGTACATAGGCCCGGATTACCCGGATCCCGGCTACCGATTCAAGCACCTGGTCATTCATGTCTCCGAAAGCATCCTGTGCAACCGTGTACCGTTGGTGAATGACTTTCCCATAAATGCTCATGGCGAGTGCAATGAAGGGAAGGGGAATAATGGCGGCGAGAGTCAGCTTCAGACTGATTATAGTACTCATTGCGATGAAGATGACGGCCAGGAAGATGGTGGAATCCGTCAAGGTCAGCATGCCGAATCCAGCCGTCTGTGCCACCGAGCGAAGATCGTTCGTCGCCCGGGCCATCAGGTCTCCAGTCCGATTCCGCTCAAAGAATGGTGGTGTCATCCGAAGCAGGTGGGCCATAAATCTGGATCGCAGCAGCCGCTCCACCAGGTTAGATCCGCCGAATAGCTCGCGCATCCATATGTACGTAATGAAATAAATAAAGACAAGCATTCCGAGAATCATCAGAATATAACGCGTAAGTGATGTCCAGGAAATAGATCCGTTGACAATCTCGTCAATTGCATTACCCAGAAGACGGGGCGGCGCAAGCTCGGCAACTCCTGCTACGATCAGCAGAACCAGACCCACGGTATAACGCCTTTTTTCCCTTCGGAAAAACCAGCCCAAATTCCTTAGAACTGAGAACA
Organism: Paenibacillus zeisoli; assembly: GCF_003994465.1. Lineage (GTDB taxonomy): Bacteria > Bacillota > Bacilli > Paenibacillales > Paenibacillaceae > Fontibacillus > Fontibacillus zeisoli. The sequence continues at coordinate 124,625 of NZ_RZNX01000005.1, forward strand.
TAGGGTTCCCTCCTTTAGTTTCAATAAAGTTAATTTGCTCAGAAATAACACTGCAATTTCACGGGAAAACAAAAAAGGCATATCGTCCGTAAACGATATGCCTTCCTATTCAGGTTCACATAGCACGCGTACGTTACTTGAGCACAAGTAACCGCCGCAGAACAAAGTAAGATGCTCCAGGAGCAAGATTCCAGTTCAGCTAAAAGCCAATTCCGATCATTGCAGGGTTACTTCCGGTATTCAGTTGTTGTGACTTTGCCGCATATTGAGGAGCGGTCATGAGTTGATCTTTAAACACCGTGTTCACCCTTTCTTTTGGAAATTTGTTCAAAAATGTTCGTACGCTGACGATTTTATCACCCGGTTCGGAAAATTGTCAAACTTAATTTTGTTTATGATCTAATAAAGGACGTTTGGCATTCCGGGGCTCATGGTCTACAATGGTGTATGAGGGCATTAAGGAATACCCTAAGGTGTTCCACTTCAGAGAGAGAACGAAGGAGATGAACTGATGATCCACGTTACCGATTCAGCAGCAAAGTGGTATAAAAAGGAGTTGGAGCTTCAGGAGGGGCAGGCGATCCGTTTCTTCGTTCGCTACAGTGCCGGCGGCCATATTCATCCCGGATTTTCCCTCGGTATTGGCGTAGAGAATCCCGCTTCACCCGGATGTGTGATAGAGGCGGAAGGGATTAAGTTCTATATGGAAGAACAGGATTTGTGGTATTTGGAAGGATATGATTTGAAGGTGACTTACGAAGAATCATCCGACGATATCGCTTATGAATATGTGAAGGCCAAAGATAAGACAGCTTAATCCGTGCTATTCAAACATAGTAACAGGCCCGCTAATTGCGGGCCTGTTACTATGTTTGCTGTGAATCCGGGAAAGCGGGCTCCAAAGCGAAATTAAAGTCTTGAATGTCATATACCTGCACCTGTATTTCTGCCTCAATAATCCGACCAATCAATTCGGGCTGGTCGGTAAGAATGGGAGTGAACTCCTTAAGAGAAGTAAGTACAATAACCGTCTCTATAGGATCCAGAAATTCACCGTACTGTTCATTATCGAGAGCATTTACAATGGTAAGGGAGACAGACTTTCCTAAGAGAATGGAAGGGCTTTTGGACCAAGGGACGCTTAATGCGCGTTCAAGCTTTTTACGGTTCAAAGGCTCCTCTAAATAAGCGATCAGCTCGTTAATTTTGCTCTTCACGTAAAGATCGTCGCTCCGGTCGCCCATCAAAGGCTCAGAGCTGTTCTGAAACTCATATAGCTCCATGATTGTGGGATAAGGTACAATATATTCAACGGGTACTTCTGGGGCCGTAATCTCCCCATATATCGCTAACATCACCGCTTCAATAACAAATCGACGTGGCATGAGTTTCCTCGCATTCTTCAAATTATGCATTAGAGTATATCATAATTGTAATGCTAAAAAAACAGGGTGAATGCTTAAATCAGTTCTGCCTGCAAATATGACAACAAAGGGAAGTGCGCATCTATTGAATCAATGGAAAGCTTATTTTGTGTTTGTAAAGCCGTATACGAAATGGATTATTGTAACTGTGCTGATCGGGATTCTGAAATTCGGGATTCCATCTTTGCTTCCGCTCATTCTTAAGTATGTAGTAGATGACCTTGTGCTGAATCACAGCTTGACTGTACAGCAGCAGATTCAGCAGCTGATGCTGGTGCTGGGAATTACATTCTTCCTGTTCGTGATCGTCCGGGGACCTGTTGAGTATGCAAGGCAGTATTTCGCCCAGTATATTACGGCCAAAATCCTGTTCGATCTGCGGAATAGACTGTACGAGCACCTTCAGCGCTTGTCGCTGCGTTATTATCAGAACACCAAGGTAGGGGAGATTATATCCCGTTTCATTAACGATGCAGAGCAGACCAAGAATATCGTTGAAGTCGGAATGATGAACGTCTGGCTGGATCTGTTCACTCTTATCTTTGTGCTTGGCTTTATGCTCTATCTGGATCCCGTGTTGACTGTGGTGTCCGTTGCTATTATGCCTCTTTATGCCCTTGCCGTAAAAATACTGTACAAGCGCCTCAAGAAGCTGACCAAGGATCGTTCGGCCGCCCTGGCAGGGATCCAGGCCTATCTACACGAACGAATTCAGGGGATTTCAGTCATTCGAAGCTTTGCCTTGGAAGGATATGACCGCAAGCTGTTCGGAAGAACGAACGGGGCTTTTCTTCAAAAGGGACTCGCACAGAGCCGCTGGAACGCCTGGACTTTCGCCATTATCAACACACTAACTGACATTGCGCCTTTACTGGTTATTGGCTATGGTGGATATCAAGTGATTCAGGGCCATCTGACTTTAGGGACGTTTGTGGCCTTCTTCGGTTACCTTGACCGGCTGTATGCCCCTCTGAAGCGCCTGATCAATTCTTCAACCACGCTAACACAAGCCACGGCTTCCTGGGAACGGGTACATGAATTGTTAAAGGAACCCTATGATATGAAGGACGAGCCCGATTCTGAGATTCTGCAGGCCGATTCCTGCAGTGTATCCCTCAAGAACGTCTGGTTCAAATATCAGGATGCAGGAGGCTGGGTGCTGAGAGATATCAATCTGAGTGTCCAACCTGGGGAGACGATTGCTTTTGTAGGAATGAGCGGCGGAGGCAAATCCTCCCTGGTCGGGCTGATCCCCAGATTCTATGATATCCAGGAGGGGTCAATCACGGTGAATGGACAGGACGTCCGGAACTATACGATGCAGAGTCTGCGAAGTCATGTGGGTATGGTACTCCAGGATAACTTTCTGTTCAGCGGCTCGGTAAGAGATAATATCATCCTGGGCAATCCGGATGGGGATGAGGAGGCAGTTATTGAGGCTGCCAAAGCCGCGAATGCACATGACTTTATTATGAAGCTTCCTCAAGGCTATGATACGGAGGTAGGGGAACGGGGCGTGAAGCTGTCCGGAGGACAAAAGCAGCGGATTGCGATAGCCCGTGTATTTCTGAAAGACCCGCCGATTCTCATTCTGGACGAAGCAACTTCTGCGCTGGACCTCGAGTCTGAGCATCTGATCCAGCAATCCCTGAGAGATCTGTCAACCAATCGAACCACGCTTGTTGTGGCGCACAGGCTGTCTACAATAACCCATGCGGACCGGATCTATGTCATGAAGGATGGGGAGGTTGTCGAGTCAGGTACGCATGAACAGCTGATGGCAGACGAGGGAGTATACGCAGGCCTTTATAGTATTCAGAATCTACAGTAAAAAAGTGCTGTCAACAGAAAGAAAGAGCCTTCATTGCCGCTTTAAAAGGGGCTAATGAGGGCTCTTTACTATTCTAGGCTTAGCTTCTGCCAATTAACAAGGATAATAGCCCTGCTGCAATGAGAGGGCCAACCGGCACTCCCTTGAAGAAGGCAACACCAATTACAGTACCGATTAGCAGGCCGGCAACGACTGTGGGCTGACTGGTCATCAAGGATGCACCCCGGCCGCCAAGATAGGCTACAAGTATGCCGACGGCAATGGCACACAGTGACTTCCAATGGAAGAAGGAGGCCCACAGCATCTGGGGGGACAGCTTACCGCTGGCTACAGGTGACATTACACCGATCGTAAGCACAATGATCCCTGCGGTCAGTCCGTATTTATCCAGCCAGGGAAAGGCCTGATTCAACTTGGTCACCCTTAGTAGCAGCAGTACAATCATGGCTACCGTTATGGGCATATTGCCGCTGATGATTCCGAGCGCCGCCATAAATAACAGAAGAAGTGCCGTAATATCAATCTGGGTCATCATGCTCAGGACTCCGAAAGCGGAGCTCGCGCAATATGTCTGGCAATAAGCTTACCGTGTCCGCGGCCCGACTCGATAAATACTTCATTCGCGTTCCGGCCGGATGCTACGACCCCCGCGATATACAGCCCCGGGATGTTGCTCTCCATCGTCTCGGGATTAAAGACTGGCTTATCCATGTCTTCGGACATTTGGACACCTGCCGAGGCCAACAGCTTACGGTCCGGCCGAAAGCCTGTCAGGGCCAGAACGAAGTCGTTCTCAAGCTCATCCGTTGTTCCCTCTGTGAGCGACTCTATAACGATACGATCAGGAAGAATAGAGACTACACGGGAGGAAGTGCGCATGTGAATACGTTCTTTTTCAAGCATGGCTTCAAAAATAGGTTTGACCCAAGGCTTGATATGGGAGGAAATGCCCTCACCTCTATACACAATCGTAACCTCTGCACCCACACGAAGCAGCTCCATCGCGGCATCTACTGCCGAATTACTGCCTCCGATAATGGCTACTTTCATTCCAGTGTAAGGATGGGCTTCGCGGAAATAGTGAGTTACTTTCTCTGTGTCTTCTCCAGGTATACCGAGAATATTAGGATGGTCGAAATAACCGGAGGACAGGATGACATTACGAGCCGGGTATTCCAATTGGACACCCGATGAGGTCAGGGTTCTGACAATAAAAGTTCCATCCGGCTGACGATCTATGCTGAGAGCTTCTTCATAACAGTTCACACGAAGATTATAGTGCGACGCTACTCTGCGGTAATAAGCCAGGGCCTCATGCCGATAGGGCTTGTCCAGCGTGGTTACGAACGGAATGCCCCCAATCTCAAGCAGCTCTGAAGTACTGAAGAATTGCATATGTGTAGGATATAAATAAATAGAATGAACGATGTTGTACTTCTCGATCACACATACGGACAAGCCTTGAAGCTGGCATTCGATGGCAGCGGACAGCCCGCATGGTCCAGCGCCAATAATAATTACATCTTCCAATGGAAGTCCTCCTTCTAACTCTCTAATGATATGCTTTCTTGACACGGTAGGTACCGGGTACCCTTTGAATTGAAACACTCTAATCCTACAGCAATTGAAACTTAATTTCCACAGTTGACAATTAGCAAGTAATTTGATTAATATCTAATTAGATAATTATCTAATCCAATTGAGGTGAATATAATGCAGCTGGATAAGCTTGTTGCCTATCATAAAGCCTTGGGTGATCCAATGCGGCTCCGCATGTTGATGCTGCTCTCTGAAGGAGAGGCCAGCGGCCAGGAACTTGCTGATCGTCTGAATTTATCACAGCCCACCATTACTCATCATGCCGCCAAGCTTAGGCAGGCCTCATTATTAAATGAGCGCAGGGAGAAGAACACGGTGTACTTCTCGCTCAATCGTTACTTTATTGAGAATCATGCTCTGGCTACTCAGCAATTTATTTTTAAGAAGAAGGAGATCGTGGAAGAAATGGAGGACAAGAATGAGTCACTTAAGGAGTCAGTGCTTCGTAACTTTTTTACCAAAGACGGGCACATGAAACAGATTCCGGCGCAGCTTAAGAAGAAGCTGATTGTACTGGAATATATGGTCTCGAAGCTTGCTCCCGGACACAAATATGGAGAGCGCGAGATTAACGAATTCATCAAACCTATACACGAGGATTACGCTACACTTCGGCGCGAGCTGATCATGCACCAATTCATGTATAGGGAGAATGAGGAGTATGAGCTTAATCCGCGGGAAATGTGGACCGATTGGAGAGCCCTGAAATGAAGAAAAAAATTTTGCGAAAATTGCATAAAGTTAGCGATTAACCATATGCAAAAAATAAATTTCAGGATACAATAATAATGTAAGCGCTTCCTGACAAAGATGAATAACAGGGAGGTATCCATTATGTTGTTCTGGAAAAATAAACGTAACCACACGAATCGTGCCGCCATACATGTAACACTTGAAGATGTAAGAAGAGCCGTGCTCAAGTATGAGGATGAGATGCCGGCACCCATCAACCGGATGTCGCTCTTGCAAAGCGATGGGACGATAGATCTGTCCAGACTTAGCCGGTATCTTGGCGGTGTACCCGAACAGAAATTTTATCTCTCCCGCGAGACGTACGAGATTTTTCCTGAAGAGGAACGTCACATCCCATACTTTCTGGATCTCGTACAGAACGCCGTGGACGACTATGTGAATGAAACAGGAAAGATGCCGGTGATTCAAGGTTCTCCGGAGTTTGAGGTGGATTTCAAAGTGCTGATGAATGAGCATTTTCTGAACGAGCTACCGACTATTCCTCTATATGTAACCGAGCAGGAGCTGATGCTGACCCACCGCCCTGAAAGAGCAGGGATGAATGGCATGCAGCAGGACTCCTCAGTTATGATCCTTGAATTGTAATCCTAGGCATTGGAATTCAGAGCACAGAACAGGGCGCCCGCAAGCAGATGAATCTGCTGCGGGCGCCCTGTTCTATGTGCTTATCTCAGCCTACTACCGCTTAATGGGCAGCCAGGCCAGAACGTCTTGGATACGTGCATCCCAGTACTCCCAGTCATGGTCTCCCGGGCCTTCCTCGTAAATATAATCCATACCCGAATTGCTTAAGGCATCTCTAAAGGCTAGATTATCTTCATAAAGGAAATCTTCAGTACCGCAGCATTGGTACAGCTTCGGTTTGGCTCCATCTGCCGAACTGGTGTGCTCCAGCAGATGGAACAAGTCGTCCTGAGTACCGCGGATATCTTTGTTCCCGAAGATTTGGGCATACAGCTCTGGATGGCGATCCTTCATCGTCTTCACATCCACAGCTCCGGACAAGCTTGCTGCGGCTGCAAAGTGCTCCGGGTGACTGAGGGCGAGCTTGAAGGCGCCATAGCCGCCCATAGACAGGCCTGCGGTAAAGTTATCCTCTCTTGCGCTGGATAATGGGAAGAAGGAACGAGCGATCCGCGGCAGTTCCTCGCTAATAAAGGTCCAGTAGGCTCCGCCGCTAACCATATTTGTATAGAAGCTGTGGAATACCTGGGGCATCACAACTGCTATTTTGTATTTTGCTACATAGCGTTCAATAGAGGTCTGTCTTGTCCATGCGCTATCATCATCAGATAGACCATGAAGGAGATATAAAGTAGGGTATGGCGCTGTACATTTCCCGGAATCAGGGAGTTCAGGATCTGGCAGAATTACGGTCATTGAGGTGTTAAGTCCAAGGACTTCCGAGTAGAATCTGCATTGAATAAGTGCCATGTGTTAGCATCCCCTTGAATTAATTTTGTGAAAAAATTATGAAAGACTGTGAAAAACTATAAAAAAGTTTTAGTATATAAAGAATAATCAATTCTATTATAAACCGGGGCTTAACAAATCGCTACGCTCGCAATTATAGAGGTGAGGGGGTTCATGGTGGAAGAGAGATTGATAGAGGAAATGAATTTGAACGCATGGCCCGCCCTGCACACCGTGGTGTATGACGGATGGCTGCTGCGGTTCACAGAGGGCTATTCCAAACGCTCTAATTCTGTGACTCCACTGTACCCCTCTAAATTGAAGGATTTGTCTGTCAAGATCCATGAATGTGAAACCATCTATGAGCAGAATGGACTTAATCCCGTATTTAAGATCACGTCGTTTGACAGCAGTAAAGGGCTGGATTCCGCGCTGGAACAACAGGGATACAAGTCTGTAGATACTACACTTGTGATGACCAGGGGACTCGGTGACCCTGAACTTGAGAGCCATTTACCGGAAGCCCTACATGGCCAGGTTACAGTGGATTCCAAGGTCAGCCATGACTGGCTGGCGCGTTTGTGCCAATTGGGAGGTCTAAAGCCGGAGTACAAGGATACAGCCCTCCGTATGCTTATGGCTAGCCCGCTGAAACAGGGATTTTTCACTTTATATGATGCGGGTGAGCCGGTGGCATGTGGCATTTGTGTGATTCAAGCGGGTTATATGGGCATTTATGATATTGTGACTGATCCATCCAGAAGAAGGAGAGGATTTGGTCTCAGCTTGCTGTTACATATGTTGGTATGGGGAAGAACGAGCGGGGCTCTGCATGCGTACCTGTTAGTTGTCGAATCCAATCACGCGGCCAGAAATCTGTACAGCAAACTAAATTTTAACCGGCTGTATCATTATTGGTATCGAGTTAAGCAGAACGGGTAATGACGGCAATAAGTCTCCCATGCACGTGAGGGAAAAGAGACAGAGGTGAGCGAAGTGGAATTTTCGTGGAGAAAAAATCTTTATGTTCTCTGGAGCGGTGTATTCTTTTGCAGTATGGCATATTCAATGGTGATTCCATTTCTATCCTTGTTCATCAGCCATGATTTGGGGGTAAGCACGAATGTCACCTTGTGGTCCGGACTGACCTTTGGGATTACCTTTCTGGCTGGGGCCTTAATTGCCCCATACTGGGGATCACTCTCAGATAAATACGGACGTAAGCCGATGCTGCTGCGTTCGGGATTCTGTCTGTGTGGTGTCTATATTCTGACTTCATTAGTCCAAGATCCGTATCAGCTGCTCGGAGTCCGCATACTATCAGGTCTGCTGGCCGGGTATGTGCCCTCAGCTATTGCACTTGTAGCAACCAACACCCCCGAGAGAAATGTTGGCTATTCCCTTGGAATCATGTCAACGGCAGGAGCCGCAGGAAGTATTGTCGGGCCGATGATCGGAGGGGTTCTGAGCAAGTATATTGGTTACCGGGAATGCTTTCTGGCCGCAGGGGGCGTAGTATTGATCTCTGCACTGATCGCCTTGTTTTTCGTAAAAGAAGAGAACTTTCATCGGGATCAAGCCAGATCCCATGTACTGGATGATTTCAAGGAGGCAATCGCGAATCGTCCGTTGATCCGGCATCTGACTGTAGTGCTGATCGTGACCACCTCGGTGATGGTGCTCGAACCTCTTTTGACGCTTTATGTTGTAGATTTGGGCGCTTCGATGGGGGATGCTTCCCTAAGCTCAGGAATTATCTTCTCGGCTGTAGGTATTGCAACGGTCATTGCTGCGCCAATATGGGGCAAGATAGGCCAGCGAATCGGATACCAGAATACGCTGATTATTGGATTGGTCGGCGGAGGACTTGGTAACCTACTGCAGCTGGTCTTCCACAATTTATACGGGTTCGGAATTCTGAGATTCATGTATGGCTTGTTCTTCGCCGCGGTGTATCCATCCCTGAACGCCTTAATTGTCAAGGCAACCGCGCCGGAATTTAGAGGGCGGGCGTTCAGCTTGAACCAGTCTGCCAATCAGCTTGGAGGCATGGCCGGTCCGATTGCAGGAGGGGCTGCGGCCGGGTTTATTCCCATCTCCTTCGTCTTTGTCCTTAACGGACTACTGCTTTTGATTACAGCCTGGGTACTAAAGCTTAACCCTTTGAGAAGAAGGATGCTCAGGGAGCAAACGGCTACCAAATCCTAGCGTTTCCATCACATTGAACTCAATTCAAGTTATCAAGGAACCACCTCTGTAAGTGACAGCCACGGCTCTTGGCTGCCTGCATAGGCTGGTTTCTTTTTTTGTTTTAGAAGGAGATTTTGGGCGTTTCTTCAGCCTGCGTTCAGCGTTTATTAAGCTAAGATTAGTACACTATCTCTAGTGACAGAGCTGCAGAAGAGAGGAGAAATACAACATGGCAAAAAAAGATAAATGGCGCAAATGGAAAGCGAGCGCGGCAGGTATTCTCGCAGCGGGTCTGGCATTACAGTGGCTGAAAATGACGCCAGCTTTTGAAACCGCACACCAGCAGGTAGCTGCTCTGGATAGCGCAAGTGGAACTGTAGATCAGACGAACAGCACCGATTCAGATCGTGCGATAAATGATTGGCAAAATAATATGGATGAGAGTCAATTCCAGCCTCAGGATGGACACCCAGGTCATCACAGGGATTTTCAATCTTGGGAGAGCGGAGACGGCTCTTACGACGGCTCGAATAGCAGTTCTGTCAGCGGCTCGATGGATAGCTCGAATAACGGCTCCAATGGCAGCTCTAGAGACATCTCGAATGGAAGCTCTGAGGGAAACTCGAATGACGGGTTCTCTGACCAGGCACCTTCTTCATCCTTCCAGACCCGGTCAGGTGGATCATGAGTACGCTCCGAACCGAATCACCTGCGTGGACAACAGAGTTTAGGGCAATGAATACCAGAGTAGAAGTTCATTTATCGGTATCGGAGCTTAGTCAGTTCAAGACCTACGCCCTAAGAGTACAGAATTGGTTTGAGGTTCAGGAAAGACGATTCAGCCGGTTTATTTCTACGAGCGAGCTTTGTAACTTGAACGCGTCATCTGGTTGGGTAAATGTATCCCCTGCCATGTCGGAGGTGCTGAGTTTGGCGCGGCAGTTCACTCGACTTAGCGAAGGTGCCTTTAAACCTGCGATTCTGCCCGAGCTGGAATGGCTGGGATATGATCGCACTTTTGAAGAGCTTGAGACGCATCAGAGCAGGAAGAGAAACGGAGAATCTTCGGTTGAAGCTATCCCCTCCAGGAGATGGTTATTCGATCCGGTGACCCGTATGTTCAGAAGAGATCCGGGGACAACCCTTGACCTTGGCGGCATCGTAAAGAGTTGGTGTGTGCAGGAGATCAGCAAGTGGCTTCGAGCACAGTCAGATATAGAAGCGTTCTGCATTAATGCAGGCGGGGACTTGACCGTCTGGAATCGCCATGCATCCGGGAAGCGGTGGACCATTCAAATCGAAGACCCCTTTGAGCCCCAAAGGGACATCGTCGGCTTGGAGCTGCATAGCGGCGCAGCAGCCACTTCAAGCCGTACCAAGAGAAAGTGGGTTGGCCCAAATGGAGTGGAGGTTCATCATTTGATCGATCCACGAACCGGATCATCAGCTGAGGGGAATATTGTACAATGCACCGTACTGGGCAGCCATCTTCCTGAATGTGAAGTCATCTCGAAGAGCATGTGCATTCTTGGTGAAATCGAAGGACTAGCCTGGCTAACGCGTCAAAATCTTACCCATACCCTGATATGGGTGGACGAGGAGTTCCGGATCCATTACCGCGGGCCTAAAGATCAGCTAGAACCTATTACAGCTAAGCTAAAACTGGATTTCGTACATGATATTCAAATTTAATACAAGATCAGATAAGGAGGAGTCACGATGTCGGATTGGTTAATGAGCCTTCCCATATGGGAGGCTATAAGGGTATCAGGGATTGTGTCATATTTGCTTCTGTTCTCAGGAATGATGCTCGGCATCCTGCATGGAATGCCGTCTTTTGCGGGCAAGACCAAAGCCGTACTCTATAAATGGCATACCCGCTCGACCTGGGCAGGGTTTCTCATAGGAATTACACACGGAATGATCATTTATGTTGATCAGTACAGTCCTTTCACCTGGAAGGAAATCTGGATTCCGTTCACCACTCCCACTCATCCGGTCGCATACGGTGTAGGGACTCTCGCGGTATATGGTATGCTGATACTGCTGTTGACCAGTGATCTAAGAAATAAGATTAAAAAACCGCTTTGGTACGCGGTTCATCTGCTCTCTTATCCCATATTCTTCATGGCCTTGTTCCACGGTATATTCACAGGCAGTGATACGGGAACCGCAGCAGCCAAGCTGATGTATGCACTGACGGGAATAGGCTTGATAGGTATGACAGTCTACCGTATGACCTTGAAGGGGAACCGCACAGGACACGTGAAATTGTCGAAATAGAGGGCTTTTCATCTAATCCTACCGTAGCGTTTAAAATTAAATAAAAAGGTTAAATTACAAGTAACCGGGTCAGAGGAAAGAAGTTCCTTTACCCGGTTTAACTAACTCTTTGGAGGTGGGCATGATGGCTATTGACCGTTTTATTCTAAGAAAACTGGAGAAGTGTGATCATGAACTAGTCCGTCGTAATCTGCTGACGTTATTCCTTATTCGAGTCGAGAAAGCATGGCATGAGGAAGAGGTCCAGAGAACAGCGGGTTAAACCAGCTCTCCATGGACCTCAGTCTTGCCTTATGTGTGATTCCTTAATATCAATTCTCACAAGTATTAATATAAAGAGAGAGCTAAGGAATCAAATTCGCTCTTGCTATGAAGAATCGCTTCTGAGCCTTCAATTTCAATGCTGATCAATGACGTGAGACATTTCTTAAGTGCTCTCTTACCGGTTGTGAACTTCTTCTCAAGCGCGCTTGTCAAAAGTTTAATAGTTCGTTGGATGGGCTGTTTGCTTTCTGCTGCAAAGTAAACAGGAACCGTGTTGTTCTGGAATTTAATCAGGATTCTCAACTTAATCACCTCTATACAGTGGTTTCATAATATAATACTAAAACACAATTATTAAAATAAGCTTAAAAAAACCTTATAACTTCCTAAATAAATAAATGGATGAGAGGCACTTGCTGTCTCTTTTTGCTGTTTACCCTTAAAAGATAGTGCTGACACTCATCCTCTTAAATTTAGATACGTATAGGAGATATTAAAAGTAACAGCCTTAGTTGAAACTAAGATAAATTACCCATTTTTATGGGCATTTTGTAACAAATAAAGTAAGAGCAGCAAGCCTCTAGTGGTCAACAGTGATATGATTATAGATATAGATCCTTTTTAATAGAGATTGAATCGAAAGGCTGGGTAGCATTCGTGATTGTAACCGTATGTAAAGGCAGAGATCAGGCAGAGTGGTTCGACATTGAGTTCTCTCCTGAGACTAAAGCCTTGGACCTGCTTAGACTGCTTATACAGGAAGTCGCATATCAACCCTTAATAGATGAAGAGAAAGTTAGATATATTCTTGAAGGCAGGCTGCCGGAGGGTCCATGGTTCCCTATTCCGAATTCGAGCGAAGCCCGAAATAGCGGACTAATGGAGGGGGCTTTTGTCAGAATACAGCGCACATATAGCACCATTGATGAAGGAATATGAAACTAGTAATTTGGAGCTAGGAGGAGTTCGGTGAGTATTCTCTATCAAAGATCACCTAGAATGAAAAAGTCAATTGAGTCTGCTCAGATAGAAATGTTGAAGCCGCCAGAAGGGCCTTCTAGACCCGTGTTCTCGCCTTTGTTGTTTGTATGGCCATCACTGCTAACCGTAATCACAGTAGGGGTTATCATATACTTAAATATTACTGCAGACAAGCTGGGTTCGCATTTTACGATGTATGAAGGAATTGCCCTCATTGTGGTGCTCCTAACGTATACGCTGCCCTTTGCGATGTACTGGGCTAGGAACAGAGATTTTGATCAGAAGCAAAAGGAAAGGGAACTCAAATATAGCACAATCCTTGATAAATATAAGGAAGAATTCGAGACAAAAGCTTCCCAGCAGAGGGAACTGCTTCTCTCCGTACACCGGCATCCTGAATTGGCCGTGGACATTGTCTCCGAGCGATCCGCAGCCTTATGGGAGAGATCCGCAGGAGATGCGGACTTCCTGGAGGTCAGAGCAGGTACAGGAAGCGTACCTTTTCATGTGGAGATTAAGGCACCTAGAAAGAATGAATTTGTAGATGACCCGCTGGTTGATCAGGCTATTGGGATGCAAGAAAGATATCAATATGTGCCTGATTGTCCTGTTACCCTTCCTTTAATAGAAGGCGGAATTATTGGCCTTGTTGGAAATGGGGAGGAAGTTCGCAGCCTGGTTCGCGCTTTGATTGCGCAAGTTACTATTAACCATTCACCCGATGAGGTGAAACTTGCTGCATTTATAGGGGAGACCGAGCGGGAGCATTGGGACTGGATGCGCTATTTTCCACATTTATGGAATGAAGGGAAGGATCGCAGGTTCATAGCTGCCAATCCGATTCAGATCCGGGAACTCGCTGAGTGGCTGTATCAGCAGCTTGGTCCGCGAATTGCAAGACAGGAGAGATCTTATGGCCAGGTCCAAAAGGTGGATCAGCCTTATTATATTACACTTCTGACTCAAGATCGGCTGATTGAGGACGAAGCGCTATATGCGTTGTTAATGAACCAGGAGGAAGGCCTGAATGCTTCTGTACTGGTCCTGGCGGACTCCACAGAGAATTTGCCGAGACAATGCAAGCTTATTGTAGAGTGTAAAGGAACGAATGCGGCGTACATTTTCAGAAAAGAAGATGGAGTGGCGGTAACCCAGCAGATGACGGTGGACCGCATATCTCTTCAGCAAATGGATTCATTAGCCCGAAGAATGGCGCCGATTGAGCTGAAGAAGTCTTCAGCTGGGGAAATTCCTTCAGCCTTAACCCTTCTTGAACTGCTGGGAATTAAGCAACTCTCGGATTATGACATTGCTGCATCATGGGAACGGAATCGCTTTCCGCAGATGCTACCGGTACCTTTAGGCGTAAAGGCCGGCGGCAAAACGATGCATTTACAGCTTCATGACAAGATAGAGCGTCAGGGTCATGGTCCACATGGTCTTATAGCGGGCACGACGGGATCAGGTAAAAGTGAACTGCTCCAATCCTTGGTTGGAAGTGTGGCGATGGAATATCATCCGCATGATGTCAACTTCCTGCTTATTGACTACAAGGGTGGAGGCATGTCGAATGTATTGGAGGCATTCCCCCATGTCGTGGGTTCTCTGACGAATTTGGACAAACAAATGATTCATCGCGCAAAAGTATCACTTCGGGCCGAGCTTGTGCGGAGGCAGCAGATTCTCAAGGATGCTGGAAATCTCCAGCATATCGACGAATATTATCTGCTCCAGACAGGTGAACCTCTGCCGCATTTAATTGTAATGATTGATGAGTTCGCAGAGCTGAAACGGGATCATCCGGATTTCATGGATGAGTTAATCAGTATAGCTGCAATTGGCAGAACACTGGGTTTACATTTGATTCTGGCGACCCAGAAGCCATCCGGTGTAGTCGATGACAAGATCTGGAGCAATGCCAGGTTCCGGATCTGCCTCCGGGTTCAGGAGGAAAGCGACAGCAGGGACATGCTTAAAGTGCCGGATGCCGCATGGATTACCAAATCAGGACGCGGGTATTTCCAGGTCGGCAGCGGGGAAGTATTCGAGCAGCTTCAATTCGCCTGGAGCAGTGCTCCATATTTGGTTGAAGGGAAAGCCCCGGCTGAGATCTTCAAGCTCGGACTAAGTGGGGAACGAGTACCTTTAGTCTTGAATGAGTCTTTGCCGGTGTCATCAGCCCACCATACCTCTAAGCAGTTGCAAGAGGTGATCAGGTCTGTACAGCAGACAGCAGAGAATTTGGGAATTACTCCACTAGTGGGGCCATGGCTTCCTCCTCTGCCAGAGCAAATTGGGCCTCTGGAAATTTATGATGAGGTTGAGAACAAAGAAGGATTGTCAGCCGTAGTTGGATTGGCTGATGATATTACCGGGCAGCAGCAGCTTCCACTACAAATAGAACTGGATGATGGACATCTACTTATCTATGGGATGCCTGGTTCAGGGAAAACCACCTTCATTCAAACCTTAATTATGTCTTTGGCTAAGCGCTATTCTCCTGAGTCTTGGGTAGGGTACGTGGTGGATATGGGAAGAACGATGAAGGAATTCGCTAGCCTTCCACATATCGGCAATGTCATCACGCCTGAGGACCAAGATCGCGTGTCCCGGTTATTTCGGTATCTGCTGCTTACATCAAATGAACGAAGACAGCAATTCGTACAAGCTGGCGTGAAGACTGCGGCGGAATACCGCAGATCTGTGAATCCACAACTACCGGAAATTGTAGTCGTCATCGATGATTATTATCTGTTCAAAGGTTCATTTCCTGCTGAAAATGAAAAGCTGGATCTCATTCTGCGCGAGGGTGCAGCAGCCGGGATACGTGTGATCCTTAGCGCGAATCGTGTTGGAGATATTCTGGAGAAGCTGCGCAGCAGTATACCAAGATGCATAGCCTTCCAGATTGCTGATCCGGGAGATTATTACTATATGGGCTTACGCGCAGCTGGCGGAGCAGATATACAACAGCCACCTGGACGGGGGCATGTCAAATGGGAGTCCCGTGTATTGGAATTCCAGGGCTCACTTCCTTCGCCGGGTGAGAATGAGATCGAGAGAGCAGAACTGCTGCGTTATCAGATATTTGAGCTGGATCGAAGCTGGAGAGGCCCGCGTCCTGAACCTATTCGTGAACTGCCGGTCGCATTGACTCTGGATGAAGTGGTTCAGGAGTGTGTCCACAGCGGAATTCGAGCTCCGCTTGGAATCAGAGTCGAGGATCTTAAGCCTTTCGGGGCAGATCTGGAATTAGGACCCCACTTTCTTGTAGGAGCACCTATGGAGGCGGGAAAGACTTTATTTCTGACAAGCTGGCTCTTGTCACTTGCCTGGAATTATCCACCGGAGCAGCTTGAGATCTACACGGTAGATAACCGTCACTCCACAAATGAGCTGGCTGGACTGCAAGGGATTCCTCATATTAAAGGCAACTGCTTTGGAGACAAGGGACTTGCCGAAATGGTTGACAAGCTCTTTGATCATCAAGGGGATGTCTCCGATTCAGTGGGAATGTCTTATTCGCCAAGAGCCACCAAGCTGCTGATGATTGATGATGCGGATTTACTTGCCCGTCAAATGCAGGATTTCACGCTTAAAGACAAACTTACAGGTCTCATAAGGAAATCGAGAGAACTGGGTGTTCATGTCATAATCTCAGGTGTGCCGTCTGACTTTCCAACCTTTGGAGTGGATTGGTTCACCGAGATCCGAAACTGCCAAAGCGGATTTCTGCTGGGAAGCCGGGATGCGAATGACCTGAGTTTTTTCCGGATTCCGATGTCAGAGACCCAAGCGGGTAATGGCGAGCTGCCCGTTCTGCCGCCAGGGCAGGGTTATTATGTAAGACGTAAGTACGATAAAATTAAAGCAGCTCTGCCATTTACCAATATCGAAGCGAAAGAGGAATGGATCAATAAGATTGGGGAAAAGTGGAAGGTGTTAGTCGGAGAGGAGGTGGGCTAAATGGTGACGGCAAATGCCTCACAAAATGCAGCAGTAATCACTCTGGAAACTAAGGAACTGTTCTTTCTTGCCGGCATTCTGGGCTCGGATCGTCTGCTCGGGATCGACGACCCATTCCGTGGATATTTATCAGAGGAAATTGCCGAGGAATGGGAAAGTGCCAAGAATTCTTTGCTTAGCAAGGGATATTTAACCCAAGTGAACAATGGGGTCGAGCTGGAGATGTCACCCCAAGTGTTCTCGCAGGTGGCTATTGCGGGTCTGGCTGAACGTGCATGCTGGGTGAGATACACGAATGATGAAGAGAGCTTTGAGGGTTATCTGCATGTAACAGATGAGAAAGTCGTTGAGGTTAGGAAGAATGCTGATTCTTCCCCTGAATATCAATTGCTTGAGATCGGTAATGTGAGACAGGCTAGCGAGGTTTTGGTGAACCGAATGAAATGGAATCCCAAGTCCCCGGAGAATATGCCAGCTCTGCTATTATCCCGCAAACAATTTAACGAGCTATATGAGAATAGCGGACAATTGAGCGTGGATGAGATCAGCACAGAGCTTGCAGAATCCACAGATGATCATGAGGGCGCATTGGCCCTGGCCAGGAGCATCAAAACAAGGATATCCGACGGAGAGCTTCAGTTGTCTGTATGGAGCGGAACGGACTGGGAGACCCAGGGTGCGGCTTTTATCGTAAATGAATCTATGAATTGGTTAATTCGCATGAGCACAAAAGATGATGAAGACTGGTTGATTGCTACCCCGACGACAAGAGAGCAATTTCACACAATGCTGCTGCTGTGGTTGGAGAGACCTTCTGAAGCAGAGGAAAGGTGATAATGATGCGTATAAGAATGGAACCCGAGCAAATGCGGACGCTGAGTAAAAATCTCCAGCAATCTGCAGAACAGCTGCGCCAAATGGCGGCTGGCCTTAATCAGCTGCTGCACTCACTGATTCAGGAGAGCGGTCCTCTCGGATCTGTTACAGAACAATGGCAGCAAGCCCATCGTTTGTCTGAGCAGCTTCATACCGAGCTTCACCGGATTGGCCGGTTTGTTGAGACAAAGGCAGATGCCTTTCAAGGTCTTGAGCATGAGCCTGCAGCTTACACAAAAGGAACACCAATTGCAGCAGTTGGAACCGCAGCCGCTCTATATGCCGGTCTTCTGGCAGTGCGAAATCCAGTTATTTTACCCGGAAGTTATAAAATGCATGGGGTAATCTCCAACCCGGAATCTGCGGTCCAGGCTGTGAGGAACGAGAAGAACTCGGGACCAAGGCAGAAGTGGGAAATGCATACACCTGGTTCCAATGTTCTTGGCCTTAGAGCTGCGGACAAGCTGCGTTCCAAGGAAATTCAGCAGCAGACCAGTGTTGACAATATGGGAGCCGAAGCAGATGAGCATGAGCTTCTGCAGGTAGCAGTGAACAACCCGCCTGCATGGAAGTTTACTAATCCTTCTGCAGTCGTGCATCGTCCATTGAAGCTTCGCAGAATCAGAGTGATTCCAGGCGGCAAGAAGCCGGCGGGAATGCGGCATTTAGATAAGCTGTTTAACAAGCAGAAATCCTCTGAATGAGACATCATTCTAGATTAAGAAAGAATCTACATTTTATAGACAGGGAGGAAGACACAAATGGCAGGACGTATAACGATCAGCCCGGAACATGTGGAGCAAATTGCCAAGCAGTTTAAGCAAAGCAGTGAGGAAAGCAGACAAATTGTGTCTAACTTAACGAATGCAGTCCAGGGAATGGAGAATGAATGGGAAGGTGTTACCAAACAACGTTTCATTAAGGAGTTCCAGGAGGCTGACAAGCAAATGCAGTCTTTTGTACAGATTCTGGATTCCATCAGCCAAGAATTATTATCACTTTCTCAGAAGTTTCGGTCCATTGATCAAAGCCATAGTTAATTCAGAATTATTCATATTTGTGGAAGAAAGAGGGAGTATTGATGTCATTTCAGCCTAACCCGGGGGATGAGGTCTATATTAGCCAAACGAAATATCTGGTCGGACAGCATCCAGCAGCGCCGGGTATGGCCTATGCTCAGGCCGGAAGGCAGGGCACGGTGTATAAGCTGATCCCTGAACACGGGGGTGAGGACGAGGCTAAGGCACTGAAGATCTTTTACCCTAAATACAGGAATCCTGCTCTGGTCTATCAGTCTGAGAATATGGAAGTCTTCAGCACGCTGCCAGGCCTTAAAGTATGCTCCCGACTCGTGATTACGCCGGAGACGAACGGAGCGCTAATCGCGCAGTATCCGGATATGCTGTATGCGGTGCTTATGCCATGGGTGAACGGTTCAACCTGGATGGATGTGCTTGCTCACCGTGATCAACTGACTGCCCAAGAGAGTTGGGAACTGGCTAGAGGGCTTGCAGCCGTTGGCTCTGCGATGGAGCAGAAAGGGCTGGCTCATTGTGATTTGTCTTCTCCAAATGTTCTGCTGCCCGCATGGCGTATCCCAGAACACGCGGAGGAAGACAGTTCGGCGATTGAGTTGGTGGATGTGGAGCAGCTGTATAGTCCAAGACTCGATCCTCCAGATGTTAACTTTACCGGATCTCCTGGCTATGCCTCGGGGCAGCCGGTGCATCGAAGCACTGGCGGACCTTGGCACGCTTATGCAGATCGATTCGCCGGAGCTGTCATTCTCGCTGAGATGCTGTGTTGGTCTGATCCCCGTATTCTGGATGAGGCGTGGGGAGAGAGCTATTTCGATCCCGAAGAGATGCAGACCCGTAGTGCCAGATACGACCATATGGTCCAAAGTCTTGAATCCCGGTGGGGAAAAGCTGCCGCCGAATTATTTGTTCGGGCGTGGCAGAGCGATGATGTCCGCAACTGTCCTACCTTTGGAGAATGGCTGGTCGTGATTTCGATGATTACCCCTAAATCTCCGATTAAGGCAGCTGGTCCGGATCTTGTTAAGTCTACTCCTGTGATCCCGACTGCAGCAGCGGAAGATCAGCAGTCAATTGAAATTCCTGAATTTCGGACTGTTCATGACTTGGTCGAATGGGCGAGAAAGCAAGAAGAAGATGGAAATAAAGAATTGGCGCTGGAAGGATACAGAAAGGCGCTTGCTGACTCTCCTTCCGGGGGAGATTTGTATACAGAGCTTACTGCAGCTGTCCAGGGCTTAACTACTGTTCAAGCGGCGCGTCTAGAAGAGGAGCCTCTCGCGGCTAAAGCCTTATCCAGGCATCTATTTTCAAAACGTAAAATAGGGTTATATGCTGGAGCAGTTCTTCTCGTCTTACTGATCGGAACAGGGCTTCTCTATGCTTTGCCTGAGAATTCGAAGTCCGGGGATTCTGCTATCGTTCAACACGTAGAACCGGTCAAGCAGCCTGTGGCTGCAGCACCGTCGAAGACAACGCCTGTTCAAAGTCCGGTTAAAGCTCCAGCAGTCAAGCAGGACCAGCTGGCTGAACAAGCCAAAGCTGAGGCAGCAGCCAAAGCCGCCAAGCTTGAAGCGGAGCGCAAAAAGCAGGAAGAAGCTAAGCGGCGGGAAGAAGCCAAGAAGCAGGCAGAGCTGGAGAAACAAAAGGAAGCACAATTAAAGTATGACCGGCAGATGCAATACGAGAAGTACCTGGTGTGGAAACAAGAACGAGATGAACGATTGGCTGCGGAGGCTGCCGCCCAACAAAAGGCTGAAGCGGCCCGTAAAGCCGAGCTTGAAAAGCAGAAACGCGAAAATGCAGAAAAAGCACGAATTCTGGCGGCCAAGCGGGAGCAGCAGGTGATTAAACTAAATGCTTCTTTTAACCAGGCGTATAATGCGCTGAAAACAGGCAGTGTTACCACCGCCAATGCTTACGCCTGGCAGTTCCTGGATATATACAGCCAAGATTCCGGCTTTTTCAGTAAAAATACGAAATTGGCTAAGCGAGCAGCAAGTCTCAAAAAGTTTTTGGCTAAGAGTAGCGCCGGGCTGCCCGATATCTAGAACAGGATTGATATGGAGCAATTAAAGGAGATAAATGCTGAATGAAGTACACAGTTCAGGCCTCGCAACGGACACCGGCTCTGATTATATATTTAATTGATATTAGTGCTTCCATGAATTTGCTGATGGAAGGGCGCAGACGAATTGATATTGTATACGATGCTCTATCGCTGGCGGTAAGACAGATGGTATTCAGATCGACCAAGGGGAACCGATTGACACCCCGCTACCGGATTGCTTTGTTGGCCTACAGCGACGAGGTTTATGATTTGCTTGGGGGAGTCAAGGGAATTGATGAGATTGCTCTCATGGGGAAACTGCCCGACCTGACACCAAAAAGATTCTCGGACTCCGCCAAAGCCTTTGCCCAAGCGGAGAAAATTCTAAAGGCCGAGCTGCCTGAAATGCAGGACTGCCCGGCTCCTCTGATCTGTCACATGACTGATGGGGTTACTACGGGCGAGGACCCGGAGCCCATCGTGAAACGAATTATGTCAATGGGCGTTGAGGATGGGAATGTTCTGGTGGAGAATATATTTATTTCAGATCATGTGCTTGATGAGCCCATCCATGAGCCTCGAAGATGGAAGGGAATTGACAGGGGAACCGTTCTGAAGGAAGGGGCTGGACTTAAGCTTCGCGAAATGTCTTCGGTACTCCCCGAGAGTTACAGGGAGATGCTTGCGGAGGCCGATTATCAGCTTGCCCCCGGTGCCTTAATGCTGCTTCCCGGAAATTGTACGGAGCTTGTCTCCATAGGCTTCCAGATGTCAGCCGCGACACCGGTAAGATGAGGCAGACGAGTTGAGAAATAAATTTACGCGCACATTGCCGTCCAGTTTTGAGTGGACAAGTCACCAGAATGAAGTCTATCCCCTTGCGGAGAAGCTTACCAGCCGGTTCACCTGTCGGTATACATACAGCCCTTCGGATGAAACCTTGGAATCAGGGGAGGCCAGTCAGGATTACTTGGCAGTGGCGATCGAGGGCTATTCCTGCAGATTTGTTATCTGTGATGGCGTGTCTCTGTCCTATCGCGGAGATTTCGCGGCCAGGTTCCTAGGAAGCCGTATATTCGGCTGGTTAGGTCAACCCAGGGAATTAACCAAGGAAGGTTTTGAACAGTTTCTTTATGAACTGGTTCCAGAAGCTTCAGAGGCAGCTGACAAGCTCGAAATCCCCTCTGATGTGCCGCTTCTCTTGAGAGAAGTTCTGGAGGAGAAACGCTCCCGCGGGGCAGAGAGTATGTATTTGTGCGGGAGAATTGAGCTTCCGGAAGCCGGACGATCACGAGGAAGCTTGTGGCTGGCTTGGCAGGGAGACTGCCGGTTGAGAAGATGGGTGGATAACAGAGAGGTGACAATAGAGCCTGGTTCTTTTGTTACCAAAGAGCGGTGGTCGGGCCGCCAGGGATTCATTGGAGGTTCTCCCCATGTGTATACGAAAGAATTTCTGAAGGCAGACGAGAATCACCGCCTTATGATCTACACGGATGGATTTAAACGGTTGGATGGCTGCATCGAGCCATCAGCGATCAATGTTATATTGAACCAAGTCCTTATAAAACAAGCGGGAAAAGCGCATTTGGAAGATGACGCCTCTTGGCTTGAGCTAGCTTGGACAACGTGAATCAACAACGCCAAATAAACCTGGCGTTGTTTTTTTATTTAGAAATAAATGACTTTTTGATTAAATAGTATCACTTTGTGGGTAATCTTGTGACAGAAGCATAATGCTAACTAAGTCAAATCCTATAAATAGAGAGAAGGAGTGTAAAATCATGCCCAATAATCAGACCAATCGACAACGTTTTCAGGGAAAAACAGCTATAGTAACAGGTGCGGGCTCTGGAATTGGGAAAGCAGCAGCAATTCGGCTTGCTCAAGAAGGGGCGAAGGTGGCTCTATTTGATCTACAAAATGATCGCACAAGGTCGACTGAGCATGAAATCAATAATATATTCCGTGGTGTCTCCCGTTCATTTGATGTGGATGTCTCAGATCCGGAGCGCATGGAGAAGGCGGTTCAAGAGGCTGCTTCCTACTTTGGAGGTATTGACATTGTTTTTGCCAATGCGGGTATTAACGGTGTGCTGGCGCCTATTGAAGAAATGAGCTTTGAGGACTGGGAAAGAACGCTGCGCATTAACCTGAACGGTACCTTCTTGACCGTGAGGTATACGCTCCCTTATTTGAAAGAAAAAGGGGAGGGAAGCATCATTATTACGAGTTCCATCAACGGAAGTGACCGGTTTGCAGGGTTCGGGATGTCAGCATACAGTACAACCAAAGCGGGACAAGTTGGTTTTGCGAAGATGGCAGCACTCGAACTGGCCAAATTCAAGATCAGAGTGAATGTGATCTGCCCTGGTGCTATAGCCACCAATATTGATCAGACCTCTGAGCCGAGTGATGAATTGAAAGAAATTGTGATCCCCGTCGAATATCCTGAAGGAAGTCAGCCGCTGGCTGATGGACCGGGTCAACCGGAGGATGTAGCTGACCTGGTTGCTTTCCTGGCCTCGTCAGAATCGAAGCATATTACAGGAGCAAGAATCGTTATTGATGGAGCAGAATCATTACTGTAACCTAAATTTGGAGAGGAGCTGTGGGGCTGCATGTTCACCTGGCTGGCTGAACAGAGAATAACAGAAGCAATTGACAGGGGGGAGCTCGAGGATCTTCCAGGTAAAGGTGAGCCTTTACAAATGGAAGATCTGTCCCATATCCCTGAAGATCTTCGTATTGCGTATAAAGTGATGAAGAATGCAGGTTATGTCCCTGAAGAGTTAACCCTGAGAGGCGAGTGCCTGCAGCTGGAGGATTTGCTGCAGGCCTGCAATGACCCAGGCGAGAAGCAGCGTCTATACAAGCAGTTAAATGAGAAGACCGTTAGACTGCGGATGATGATTGCAGAGCGGCGTTTGACTGAGAACACAGCTTTTCAACAATATGAGCCGGCTATAAGCGGAAGGTTCGAATAATTTACGTCTCATAAATGAGGAGGTCACTGGTTATGCCTTTGGGCACGACTAGAGGCCTCTTTTTATGTATGGTTTTGACAGAGAATTAACCTCCATTTATGATTAGGTCACAGTTAAAGCCTCTGGGCCAGATAGAATCGCAAGGAGAAGTGTTATACATGAGCTTGCCCATAGATGAGATTATTCCTGATTTGAAAGACACATTAAATAAGAGCAATTGTGCCGTATTACTGGCAGAGCCTGGAGCAGGAAAGACAACTCGCACCCCGCTTGCTTTATTAGAGGAGCCCTGGCTGAATGGACTGGGCATTGTCATGCTGGAGCCACGCCGATTGGCAGCCAGATCTGCGGCAGCCTTCATGGCTGCGCAGCTCGGAGAGGAAGTCGGTGCAACAGTTGGCTATAAAATTCGGATGGACAGCAGAACTAGCGCTAGAACACGAATTACAGTGGTCACCGAAGGCATTCTTACACGGATGCTTCAGACAGATCCTGCGCTTGATGGAACCGGACTGGTTATATTCGATGAATATCATGAACGAAATCTTCAGGCGGATCTAGGTCTCGCTCTCTCCCTGCAGAGTCAGGCGATTCTTAGAGAGGACCTTCGTATATTGATCATGTCAGCCACCCTGGCTGCTGATCCGGTCTCCCGCCTGATGAACGATGCAGCTGTACTGCAAAGCCAGGGGAGAACGTTCCCGGTAGAAACTATATATTTAACGGAGCCGAGCCGTCAGCCGCTTGAATCCTTAATGACGGGAACCATTCGTTTAGCCTTATCCAGACATGAAGGTGGAATTCTGGCTTTTTTACCAGGAGTTCGTGAGATACGCCGGGTTCAGATGAGCCTGCTTCAGGAACTCCCGCCCCATGTAGAGGTTGTTCCCCTCTATGGAAGCATGCCGCAACAGGAACAGCTTGATGCAATCCGGGCACCACATCCAGGACACCGCAAAATTGTGCTGGCTACTTCAATAGCTGAATCCAGTTTGACGGTAGAGGGAGTCCGGGTTGTTATTGACTGCGGACTCAGGCGGACACAGCAGTTCTCTGCTCGAACGGGTATGGGCAGGCTGGTTACCATGCGGGCCGCCAGGGACTCGGCTGACCAGCGCAGAGGGCGGGCGGGACGAACAGCTCCGGGCGTATGTTACCGGCTGTGGACCGAGCAAGAGGACCGTCAGCTGCCTGAACGGACTTCTCCCGAGATCCTGGAGGCAGATCTTTCGGGGCTTGCTCTTGAACTTGCTGTATGGGGGGTGAAGGAGCCAGCTGAGCTGCAGTGGCTGGATGTGCCACGGGCTTCTTCCTTCCTTCAAGCCCAGCGTCTGCTCATTCAGCTTCAAGCCTTGGACTCGGGCGGAAGTATTACAGCACACGGTCAGCAGATGGCCGAACTTGGCCTCCATCCTAGACTTTCTCATATGATCCTGGAGGCTTCCCGATTGGGAGCGGGCAAGCTGGCCTGCTTGCTGGCCGTACTCCTCGAGGAAAGGGACATCTTTCCTAGGTATACCTCAGGAGGCATGAATAATGACCTGCGGGCAAGGCTTGAAGTCATGACCAAGGCTTCCTTAGTAGGAGCGGGCCGAACCGACCTGCGCGGAGCACTCGGATCTGATGTGGAACGGCTTCTGATCCAGAGCAGACAGTGGAGCTCAAGACTTCCTGATGCTGGCTGTGAACAAAAGGACCCAACGATAGAAGCTGCTGATCTGCTGTGCGGCTTAATGGTTTCCTTTGCTTTTCCGGACCGGATTGGCCAGCGTAGACAAGATGGGCGTTACCTGCTGCGCAGCGGCCGTGGAGCGGAGATGCCTAGTGGCGAACAACTGTCTCAGGAGAAATATATTGTCGCCGCGGAAGTAGATGATGAAGGTACAGAAGCAAGGATTATACTTGCTGCTCCGCTTACGGAGAGCCAGCTTGAGCTGCATTACAGAAAGGAAATGAACGAAGAGGTTGAGATTAAATGGGACGAAGGTACAGGAACCGTCAGAGCCAGGAGCATGCTCAAGCTAGGATCCATTGTGATTAAGGAGACAGCCAATATAAAGCCCACTCAAGAACAAATTCAGACGGCTCTATTGAGGACAATCCAAGATGGTGGAATTCATCTGCTTCCCTGGGATGTGAAATCTAGGCAGCTTCAAGCGAGAATTCAGTTCATGCGGGAGTATTGCGGCAAGGATTGGCCGGATGTATCGGATCAGGCGCTTATGCAGAATGCAGGGCCGTGGCTGTCTCCTTATCTTGATGGATTCAAGAAGAAGTCTGACTTTAGATCATTGAAGCTGTATCAAATTCTGGAGAATCTCCTGAACTGGAGTCAGAAGCAGGAGCTGGAACAGCAAGCTCCAACTCATATCATGGTCCCAAGCGGTTCCAGAATTGCTGTGAACTATGAAGGTCCCGGTGCTCCCTATGTCTCCGTCAGGCTTCAGGAGTTATTCGGTCTACTGGATACGCCGCGGCTAGCTCATGGACATGCAGGGATTACGTTGCATATTCTGTCCCCGGCTTCCCGGCCGGTCCAGGTAACTTCTGATTTGCGCAGCTTTTGGACGAACACTTACTTTGACGTGAAAAAAGATCTGAAAGGCCGCTATCCCAAGCACTACTGGCCTGATAACCCGCTCGAAGCCACGGCAACGAAGCGGGTTCGCCCGCCTGTTGATCGCAAATAAGGGTAGTTCCTATGGTTAATTGCTTCCTGATCGGGGTAATGATGGAGGGAACAGTTAAATCAAAGGAGGCAATTGACATGGCTAAAAAAATAGTGGGTGTATTTGATACGGACCGAGAAGCAACCGCAGCGATTGAATCTCTTCAGAATCAGGGATTCCGGGCAGATGAGATCTCGGTCATTACTAAGAACCGCGATGATCAGGCTGCTATCTCGGAGGAGACGGGTTCCAAAGCACCGGAGGGCGTGGCTACAGGAGCCGCAACAGGAGGTGTTGTTGGCGGTGTAACAGGACTGCTGGCAGGACTTGGACTTCTTGCGATTCCAGGCGTTGGTCCTATTCTTGCAGCGGGTCCAATTGCAGCCACACTTACAGGAGCCGCAGTCGGCGCTGGCGCAGGCGGTCTGGTAGGCGGATTGATCGGCCTTGGAATTCCTGAGGATGAAGCGAACGAATACGGAGATTATGTGAATAATGGGAAAATCCTTGTCCTGGTTGATGAGGATGAGCGCACGTCTACAGTATATGATACATTCCGGACTAACCGCTCTTTGAATGCGTCCCGTTATTCAGATACGAATCCTAGACTCTAATCTGACTACACGAATAATCCGGATTAACCGGTACTCATAACAAGCAAAAAGAGTCCAGCTGAGTTTCGGCGGACTCTTTTTGCTTGTTAATGAATCAGGCCGCTCTTTCGGACTTTCTGTAACAGGGGTGCAGCAAGGCGATTGATTCGGTTTTTGAGGGCAAGACCGAGCAGAACCGAAATCAATCCATAAAGGGTTAGAACGAGGATATCTCTAATCACAAGCTCTGGGACGATTCCTCCCACAGCTTCCCGAAGAAGGCCGATTCCATAGGTGAACGGCAGGAAAGGGTAGATCGCCTGAAAGAAGAGAGGCGTGACCTGTATGGGAAAGGTTCCTCCTGAACCCGATAATTGCAGCACCAGCAGCACAATGGCCATGGCTTTTCCGACATTACCAAATACGGAGACGAGAGTGTAGATCATTAGCATAAATACCAGGCTGATCAGCAAGCTGAACATAATAAATAGGAGTTTATCTTTGGCATAAGCCCCAAGAATGAAAAGGTCTCCTGCTGATACAAAAACTGATTGGAGCAAAGCCAGAGTACCAAAGGTAAGAAATCTCCCCAAGTATACCTGCCAGCTTGAAAATTCTAACTGGGATTTAACTTTAACAGTGAGCATGGATACAAGCAGCAAGCCTCCCACCCAGAGAGATAAGGTGGTGAAGAAGGGAGACATGGCGGAGCCGTAGTTGGGAATCGGAAATAGCTTACTCTCCGCTAGAATAACGGGCTCGGAGAAGAATTCGCTTTCTTTCTCGTAATTTAGCTCAAGCAGCTTAATGAGGTCTTCCAGGCGTCCTTCCTTCTCCAAAGCACGTAGTCTGTCTCCGATTGCCTTGACTTGATTTTCTACCTGAGGCAGCCGCTCTTGTACAAGCTTGGCTTCCTTCAAGCCTAAAGTAAGCCCCTTCGACGCATCGATCAGAATCTGCTGAACTTTGGGGAGGGAATGCTGAGCCTTAATCAAAGTTGTTCTGGTTAGAGCAGCTGTATTATTAGCTTGAACGATGGCTCCTTGCAGACTAGGGAGAATCTCACTATCAAAGCTGCCGATCATTCGATCCAGTTCAGAACTAATAAGGGTGACCGTTTTCTTGGAGGTATTCACTAATAAGACATTTGGCTCTTTACCCTGTCCTTGTTGGAAAGCTTGCCCTAGCATGTTCTGGAGAGATTCAATTCTTGCAATAACACTCAGCATTTCGGTGGATATGCCGGTAAGAGCGCCAGAGGGAGCAACTGCATTAATGCTGTCTGTTAGGGATTTGAAAGTGTGGGCAGCTGCCACGGCCTCAGTCAAACTCTGCTGGGCACGGTCTATATTTGTCAGCACGACATCGGAGGATTTGTTATCCTGTAAGCCTTCTGCAGCGGTTATTCCAAGCTGGGCCGCATCAAGAGACTGTTTAATGCGAATTAAAGTCTGTTTGACTTGGGGAGCTGCATAGGTTAATGCTGAACGGCTTTGATCCAGGAATTGAATCAGTGATGTGCTGAATTCAGTTCCTTTGCGTGCAAGCTCAGCAGCCTCAGGAACACGGGCTTGTACTTCTTGGACGAGGGAATGGCTTACTTTGAGGTCTTTAACTGCCACATCCACGCCATTGTTAATTTCCGGGAATAGGGTCTCAAGCTTGTAAAGCAGCCCTTTCATTTTGTTGATTAAAGGCAGCTGATGTTCCAGTTGAACCCCGATGTCGTTGAATATTTTGAAAATAGCACCATTTGCGGTTTTGACGAAACTTTGATTAACCTCCTGGATAATTGAACTGGCTCCTTTCGATGTAATCTTAGGAGCTACTGCATTGATTTTTTCGTTGACCGTATAATGAATTTCCGCTTGTACCGGATTAGGGGTGAGCACGCTGGCAATGCGCTGTGAGAATTCCCTTGGAATCTCAATAGCTGCGTAATAATTCCCGTATTTAAGTTCCCTTTGAGCGGCTTCGTGGGAGACAAAGACCCAACCAATTTTAGTATTTGTCTCTAATGACTTCTTGATTTCCAGTCCGAGATTTATTGGCTTACCTTGAATAAAAGTGCCCTGATCAAGGTTTGTGACCGCAATTCGAATGCCCTGAGTTGAACTATAAGGGTCCCAGGATGCTTCAATGTTGAACCAGGCGTAAAGAGAAGGCAGCAAGATGAGACTAAGGATAACTACAGAGGCTGTCCAATTGGTTGCGATATTTCGAATGTCTTGAGTATAGATAGATAGAATTTTCGTCATTTTCAATTACCGCCTAACCAATTTTGCTATAGTATAACTGGTTTGGCTAAAGATCATTCCGAGCCGATTGAAATGCAGCTAAATAGGCAAGTTAAAGGAGATCAATGATGAACAAATATGCCAAATTCATAAGTTCAGCCGCTTTGGTCTGGCTGGTTGCAGGAACTTTAACTTTAGGAGTAACGCCATCAGCGGTATCAGCAGAAAGGGCAACACTATCTAAGACTTATTGGACGGAGCCTGCGGCTACGCAATTCAGTCGTCCTGCCTGGACGGTTACGCTGTCAGCATCCCATGATGAGCAGCAGGTCGAATCCCGTGCAGCCGCAGGAGAGGGCCAAGTCTACATTGTGAATGAAGGTAAGTTGATTGCACGGGATGTCTCAAACGGCCGACAAACTTGGAGTTTTGGCAATAAGCTAAGCCCAATTATCGAATACAATCAAGGGACTTTGTATGGTACCTATGACGATGGAAGAGTCTATGCAGTGAGTTCCAAAGGCGCAATTAAATGGGTTTCCATCCGAACAGTTACCAAAGCGGAAAGACTGATACTCCTTGGAGATACCCTTTACATTCTAAGAGGTATTGATATCTTTGCTTTTGATGCAAGAAACGGTGCATTAAAGTGGGAGAATCATGATACTTTTGCGGTCTCTGGATCCCCGGAGCTCACTGAGCAGGAAGGCGTGGTCTTCCGCACTTATACGGGAATCGCTAATTTTATGGTGACCCTCAAGGCTTTTGATGCGAAGAATGGAACGCTGCTCTGGGAAAAAAGTCAGCAGCACCTGCCCATTCAGGTTAGAAATGGATCCGTCTATTCCGTCTATGAGCCGAATCTGTTTGAGGAGCCGCAAGCTGAATTGTCACTTAAACAATTTGATCTAAAGACAGGAAGAGAGAAAGAGAACTATCTGTATAACTGGTCGAATCATCCTGCTCCTTGCATGTACAGTTATACGAATAATGCCCTGATTGAAGGGAACAATCTGTATGCATTCAGCAATCATACATTGGTGAAATTTGATTTAACAAGGTATACAGGCAATGCGGACCAGCCTGATCAAGAGATTAGGGGAACGAAGTATGAGATGGATAATCCCTTGATGAAGCTTTATAAAGGTCGGCTTTTCTACGAGGAACGATCAAAGCTTCCCTATACTACGCATAAATCAATCAACATTTCAGACGGGAGCACAGTGGAATACCAGAATGATAATCCTGCTGCCCAGGTTGAAGTTTTGGGGAATGGCGTATATATGGGGCAGACGGATGGGGTCTTCCGGGCGTACGAACTCACGACAGGCACGGAGGTATTTGCCATAAATACAGGGGCTCGCAATTATGGTCCGACCGAATTTGAACAGGGGATGGCGATCATTCAGACGGATCATCAATTAATAGGGGTAGCCCTACCAGGCAATCTGAAGTGAATTGAGTGAGTGAACATTCTAGATTTTCCAGTTGACGGTGAGAAGTGATTGATTTATGATTAGCTCATAAATGAAAACACTTTAGTGGCGTGTTACCGTAACGGGCATGAGCCAAGGAAAGTTAACCTTATTGTATATGGTTCCTTTTCCTTGGCTCTTTTTGACTTTTCATAATAAGGAGGGGTCCAAGGTCATGAAAGATGCGGAACTGCTCCAAGTACAACGTGTAATCGGTAACAATGTCGTTATGGCTCAGAGAGGGACCAGCGGCAAAGAATACGTTCTCTTGGGAAAAGGAATTGGGTTTGCAGTGAAGGGATCAGGAACGATTGAAGCTAATGATCCTAGAATAGAGAAGCGCTTTAAGCTGGAGGATCGCGAACAATGGAGTCAGTACGAGAGCCTGATGGAAGACTTTGATCCCAAGGTGATGCATATCTCGGATAAGATCATTCAGTATATTTCTGCAAGCCTGCCCGGTAAGCTTAACGACAAAATCTATCTAGCTTTACCGAGCCATATTCAGTTCACGGTATATCGGCTTCGCAACGGAATGGATATTATTAATCCCTTCTTACAAGAAACGAAGCTAAGCTTTCCCAAAGAATTTGAAATCGCTTCCAAAGCAGCGGAGATGATTAGCGAGGCTTTCGACGTACATGTCCCTGATGATGAGATAGGCTTTCTTACTTACCATGTCTATTCGGCTGTAAGCAATGTTCCGGTGGGGCAGCTGGTCAAGGCATCCAATATCGTTAACCATTTGCTGGAGCTGATTCAACAGGAGAAGATAGTGAATTTCAAACAGGGAAGTATGAGTCATGTAAGGCTGATGCTTCATCTGAGGTATTCCCTGGAAAGGATTATGCAGGATACAAAGGTGGATAATCCTTTTGTTAACCATATCAGGATAGAGTACAAAGAAGAGTATTCATTAGCCAAGCGATTGGGAAAAGTAATGGAAGAGCAGATCGGCAAGCCAGTACCCGAAGAGGAAATCTGTTATATTGCCATGCATCTATATCGCCTTTACCGGACCACTAATTAATTACACTAACTATGAAGGTGGGGGATCAAAATATGTTCTCTAAATGGAGAAAGAAATCAACTGAACAGAAGAAGGTTGAGATTTATGCCCCTGTCACGGGAGAAGCTGTAGCTCTTAGCGCTGTGCCGGATGAAGCTTTTGCGGGTGGATTCATGGGTAAAGGAATGGCCATTGAGCCAAGCGAGGGTAAGCTTACAGCCCCATTTGACGGGACCGCGATACATGTTATTAAGTCCAAACATGCGGTTATCCTGGAACATTCGTCCGGATTGCAGCTGTTATTTCACATTGGAATCAACACCGTTTCCCTTAGGGGAGAAGGTTTTATAAGCCATGTACAGACAGGCGATACTGTGAAGGCAGGGCAGACTTTGATTGAATTTGATATCCCGAAGATTAAGGAAGCAGGTTACCCGGTGATTACATCCGTGATAGCAACAAACGCTGAAGAATTGACGGAGGACATCGAGACGAACCTCGGGCCGGTCCAATCCGGTAGAGATGTCATTCTTACAGCGATATTTAAGGCTTAGGCCAATATATTTGAAAGGGTGAAGTGTGATGTTGTCATTTCTTCAGAAAATCGGGAAGTCCTTGATGCTCCCGGTCGCGACACTACCTGCAGCTGCAATTCTTATGCGGTTCGGAAACATTGACTACATCAAGGATTTCCACATGGGCAGTGCCGGAGAGTTTATTAACAAGTATATTGCCCCGTTTCTGGATGCAGGGGGAACTACCATATTTGATAACCTGCCGCTGATATTTGCCATCGGGGTGGCTATCGGTCTCGCGGGAGATGCTGTGGCAGCCTTGTCTGCAGCCATTGGATACCTGATTCTACAGCGTGTGCTGCTGAAGGTGCCTACGGTATTCGATACGTTGATGAGTAAAGATGCAAAGCTGGACATGGGGGTATTAGGCGGTATTATAGTGGGATGCATCGCTGCTTACCTTTATAAGAAATATCATAATATCAAACTCCCGGATTGGCTTGGGTTCTTTGGAGGCAAACGGTTTGTGCCGATGGTTACTGCCTTTACCATGGTTATTACAGGTCTTGTATTTGGTCTGATCTGGGGACCCGTGCAAGCCGCACTGGATACCTTCGGCAACTGGATTGTCGGTCTGGGCGGAATCGGCAGTGCGATTCACATGATTGCCAACCGGCTGCTTGTTCCATTCGGGCTTCATCACATTATTAACTCGATTGTATGGTTCCAGATTGGTGATTTCACTGATGCTGCGGGCAAAGTCATTCATGGCGACCTTCACCGCTTCTTCGCAGGGGATAAAACTGCAGGCATGTTCATGACCGGCTTCTTCCCGATCATGATGTTCGCTCTTCCGGCCGCCGCCTTTGCGATTATTCATACCGCCAAGCCGGAGAGAAAGAAAGCTGTCGCTTCGATCTTCATTGGTGCGGCCCTTGCTTCATTCTTGACAGGGATTACAGAACCGCTTGAGTTTGCATTTATGTTCGTGGCACCTGTCTTGTATGGTATCCATGCCATATTGTCAGGGGTAGCAGGTTACGTAATGTACGCTTTGGGTATTAAACTTGGATTTGGCTTCTCTGCTGGTTTCATCGACTATGCCATCAACTATCAATTGGCAACAAAGCCGCTCCTATTGATTCCTGTAGGTCTTGTATTTGCCCTGGTGTACTATTTCCTCTTCCGAGTCCTTATTGTGAAGATGAATCTGAAGACACCGGGACGTGAAGATGAAGTGTTGTCAGACGATCAAGGTGTGGTAGGCAGCAGCAGTTCTGTTGCGGCAGGAGACAGTAAAGCGGCCAAGATTCTGGCTAACATTGGCGGTTCGGATAACATCCAATCGATCGATGCATGTATCACGCGTCTACGCCTGGTTGTGAAAGATGATAAAGCCGTGAACGATCCTGCACTCAAAAACCTTGGAGCATCCGGTGTCATGCGTCTGGGTAAGGGCGTTGTCCAGGTAGTATTCGGGCCTCAGTCTGAATCCATCAAGGATGATATCAAGAAATTGATGTAATTGAACAGGAAGTATGAAATTACAAGAACAGGGCGGATATTCAACCGCCCTGTTTGTCTATGATCATCAGAATCTTCAGCTTCAACATATTGATTATTGTCTTATAAGTTTCACTTATGTACCTTGCTTCGGCACAGCTCATGGCGTATATTCGGACAAGGATATACTACTTGGATGAAAGAGGCGTTGTTAAGTGTCATATCGGCAAATCAAGTGGATGATTCTAATCGTACCCTCGATTATTGTGGGACTTTGGGAGTTTGTAAGGCATCAATTTCTCGTTTCGTACATATCTATGGGACTTGGTAATTTCATTACTCCTGTCATTCTATTTGTAGTAAGCATCACACTGCTATACAGACTGTTTGCTATGCTAGAAAGGGTGCAGAATGAGCTGAATGAAGAGCGTGCGCAGAAGGCACAACTCGTTGCACGTGAGCAGCTGGCGCGAGAACTGCATGATGGTATTGCTCAGTCCTTATTTCTGCTATCTGTCAAAATTGACAAAGCCGAGCGCAGACAGAACCAGGCTGGAGCAGGGGGTGAACTGAAACTGGATGAGCTGCGTAAGACGGTTCATGAAGTGAATCGGTATGTTCGCCAATCGATCTCCAATCTGAAGTATCCGCCCGCAGCAAGTAACCTCGGACAGATGACCTTGCGGCATCGGATTATACAAATGATGGATGAGCTTCAGGTCCATGTTCAGATGGACTGGGCCCTGAAGGATGCAGATTTTACGGCTAAAGAGCAGGTGGAACTGCTAGCCTGTATCCGGGAAGCTCTGCTTAATGCCAAGAAGCATGCTCCTGCCAGCCAAATCACATTACAAGGCGAGGGAGATAGCCAATGCTGGAGGGTTCGGGTTACGGATAATGGCCCAGGCTTTGGTGCCAATATACATACAGAAGTCCGGGACAAGTACGGGCTGAAAATTATGAGAGAGCGAGCAGAAGAGATGGGCTGGACGATCTCTATCGGCTCCGAGAAAGGTATGACGATGGTCTTGATTGAGAAAGGAGGGACTCAGCATTGAAAGCCCGCGTACTGGTCGTTGATGATCATGCTTTTGCAAGAGAAGGTATATGTGATATTTTGGCGGAGGATGCATTCTTTGAAGTGATCGGGGTTGCCTCAAGCGGGGCAGAAGCTATCGAATTGACTGAGAAATTCATGCCGGATTTGATTGTGATGGATATTCGTATGCCGGAGATGGATGGATTGGAAGCTACCCGTATTATTAAGCTTAGATTTCCTTATGTCAAAATTGTGCTGATTACGGTCTCCGATGATGCCGCTCATTTATTTGAGGCGCTAAAGCAGGGGGCACAGGGTTTTTTGCTGAAGAATCTAGCCCCTTCTACTTGGGTTGAATACCTACGAGCCATCATGATTGACGAGGCCCCGCTATCCAGTGATCTGGCCCATCAGATACTTAAGGAGTTCCCTTCTGCTCCAAGGCAGGACCCGCTTGATCATCCGCTTACTGGCCGTGAGAGGGAGATTCTAAATTGGGTGGCCAAAGGGATGACGAATCGGGAGATTGCTGGAGAATTGCAAATTTCTGATCAGACTGTCAAAAATCACTTGAAAAATATTTTACATAAGTTACAATTGGAGAATCGAGTGCAGCTGACCCGATATGCATTAGAGCACGGGTGGGTAGATACCAAGCGCTCTCGTCATTAACAGAATATTGATGAAGACTTGAAAGCATCAAGTCGTTACCTTAGTCATAAGGTGGCGGCTTTTTTTGTCGTTTTTACAAAGCGAAGGAGGACTGTAAACCTATTCCATAGAAGTTAATATAGGACTATATTCTAGATTTTACCATCTAATTGATGGGGAATATGCAGTACATACAGAGTGGGAGAGTGGAAGGACTATGAGAAGTAAGTTCATGATGAACACAGTTATGGCGGGAGTGATCGCAGCTGGCTGTGTGTTTGGTGCTGCTGGGTCAGTAATAGCAGAGGGAGCAGTTAAATTCAAAGATAAGCTGCCTGCTTGGGCGAAGCCGGATATTGAGTATGTGGTAGCGAAAGGGTACATGAAGGGAGATGAAAGGGGGAAATTCAACCCGAACGCGACGATCAGCAGAGCTGAGTTCGCGGCGATCCTTGCCAGAGCGTCCAACAATGACGCAGATCCAAGCAAGGCAGGGTTCAGCAGCATTCCTGGCTGGAGCCAAGACGAGGTGAATACTGCGGTGAGCAAGGGATTTATTTCGCCGGGCGAATACCCAAATGGATTCAGTCCGAACACACCGCTGACACGCAGAGAGCTGGCCAAATGGGTGGCTTCAGGCTTG
Organism: Paenibacillus zeisoli; assembly: GCF_003994465.1. Taxonomy (GTDB): domain Bacteria; phylum Bacillota; class Bacilli; order Paenibacillales; family Paenibacillaceae; genus Fontibacillus; species Fontibacillus zeisoli. Next base: position 160,610 of record NZ_RZNX01000005.1, read on the forward strand.
GCGGCCAAGGATGCCGATTTTAAGAAAGCATTGTCGGACACAGCAGATACACTCGTGCCGGTCGCAGAGTATTATAAGGGCGGTCTGAATAAGGCCGACTATCCATATGTCTCGGTTGCCCTGGGAACCGCGCTAATGGGGGGATACCCGGATGGCCGTTTCGGCCCAGCTCAAACAACTACACGAGCAGAAGCTGCCGTGATCCTGCGCCGATTTGAGTCTATTCAGGACAAGAAGGCTGAGGCGTTCCAGGATCTGAAGGAAATGCGGGAAGTCGGGCTCACAGGGACGAATGCGATTAGTTTGGGGTTTAAGTATGGGAAAGATGGTAGTGTTGAGGAAAAATTTACGAATATCCGAAATGTGCCAAGCCAGCTGAGAAATAATGTTGGAACAATTAAAGTGAATCGTTTTATCCTTGTCAACGCATCAAAAGCAACTGATGTAAAAAATCTATATGGGAAAATGTTTGTTGATAAGGACTATGGATCGGCATTCAAGATGGGGATAGATAGATATGAAACTTTTGTTGAGTATGCCTTTACTTCTAATATTGACAATATGGATGTAATGACGTATTTAGGATCAACCACGGTTACTTTTTTAAATTTAACCGGATTTAAAAGTGGAACGATAGAGAAATATGGAATCAAGACGATGCCGATGATGGGCCTCGTTACCAAAGAAAAGTTCTTTAAAAAAGGAAAAGAGGTAAAATTTTGGGGTAGTGGGTATGTTAGGTCAAATCTTCCAATTTATGATACACGCAACGGAGCAGTAATTACTCTTTCTGGGGGGGAATCGTTCAATATTTACAAATTAGATTGAGAATTTCTAAAGGAGCTATAAAATGGGGCGATTAAGTCGAAACATTCTAATCGGGCTAAGTTGTGCACTAATTATCTCTAATCTTCTTTGGGTAGGATCGTTAATTGTCAATGCAGGCGGTAACATTAGTGCTGTACTGCCGAATGTGAAGTCGATGACCCAAACCATCACAGAGGGAGGAAAAGCTGAACAAACTTGGATTAGAGAGGGGCAAGTTGAATCCAATGCAAACCCTGGCGTTTATCTTTATCAGCGGGACGATAAAAGGTGGGTGGCTGAAACGAATCGGGGCCCGGTGATTTATAATTCTGTTGGATCAACAAGTTCCCCCTATCCGGAGAAAGGACCGGAATTTGAAAACAAAATCAATATGACCGAACCAGAGTATTTGCCTAAAGCAAAATACAAATTAATTGACGGCGAAGAGAAAGATTCTACACTGATGACTGATCCTAAAATCATAGGGGCTAATAATGAGACTCCTTTAGAGGATCAAACCAGTACCACACGTGCATTGCGAATTCCAGATGGCGCCAACCTTATAATTACATCAGTTATCGGTGGGGACATCGAAACCCAAAGCCCACCAGATGCTTATATATGGAACAAACACGATAAGTTCTCAGGCAACAAGTGGAACGCAGGATACACCACCCAGGTCCATGTGACCTGGCGAGCTAACTATGTAGAGAAGAAGAAAATTGCCATGGCCGGCAAGAGCAAGATTGCGATTAATGAAGTTACCAACTTTACATCAACTGTGGCCACTTCGGAAGCGAAGAAAGCCTACGGCACACCTGCAGATGTAACAACTCGTAGTAACGTGATGTGGAAGTCTAGCAATCCGGGTGTGGCCACCGTGAGTGCTACTGGCGTTGTTACTGGGGTGGCTAAAGGGACTTCTATCATCAGTGTAGATTGGAAGAAGGATAAGTATTGGCTGCATACCGAGAAGGTTGTAACCGTAGATATTAAAACTACGGGTACTCCTCCAACTGGCTCCTGTGTTCCAACCATCAATCCACCTTCTGCTGCAGTAAGTCCTGTTATCTCGTTCATGAACCCGAACGCAACGGGCGAGATTCTAGGAGATGATGTTGCAAATGGCCGGCATTTTGATGCCGTGAAGGCGATTCCGACCAGCGAGAACCTGTACAGCCAGGCGTGGGGAAGGAACTACCTGTTCCAGCACACCTTTGCCAATATGAAAGGTACGATTGACTACCGCTGCACCATAGACGTGACGTATTCACGCACATGGAAAGAAAAGCAGCCGGACATTATCGACTCTGATGGGAAGCCGGTTCCGCAGCCGGATACCGAGAAGTCAGATACGGTGACCAAGACTTACAGCTTCAATTTGACTCCGCGTAATTATTCCTATTGGGAAATCAAGCAGCTGGAAGTCATGGGACTTAACCACGCTGAATTGCAGAATTATGCTCTCCCGGGCGGCAATGTATACATGGAACCTCGCGATTATACGCCTCCTGATGTAGATACGGATAATAGCAGTGATGTGAATGATCATGTATTTCCTAAGAGTACGGGAACGATAAGTTTTACTCCTCCTGTTCTGGCTTCAACGGGTTACGCACCGCTTGATATACCGGATCATACGGCAATACTGAAGGGGATGGCTGAAGCCCAGACTATGCCTCCGGATGTGAAGAATGATAGGGTCACCTTTAATGGATTGACGATTATGAGTGACAATACGGTAAGCAGCTCAGGTCCGACTCCAACTTCAATCCCAGCGCCAACGCGGATCCCGGACAAAATGCTCTTTGAAGATCATCAATTGATAAGCACCGACCTGGAGAACAAAGCTGATACGCCAAGTACAGGTACCATTTACTATGAAATGCTTCCTAATGATGTGGAGGGCAATGGAGATAAAGACTTTGATATCCAAAATATCAATACCGTAACCGTCCATACGCCGGTCGTTAACTATTCCTTAGTCTCAGATGACCAAGCGCACAATCAAAAGACTCACCCCAATTCTAATCGTTCAGCACTAATCTTAGAGCGGCCATTTTTCGTAAGGATCCCAACGATTGGGCAGCATTTGAATGAAGCTATCTATCCAGGGTATGGAAATCGCGATTATGCGAAATATACACGAAATAAGCAGGTAAAGTTTCCATTCGATGTGTACAATGAGGATCGAACACAATACATATACAAAGATACATGGGTGGATATTCCGGTAACACAGGAGTATACCACTTTCTACATGCCAGTATGGGTAAATGAAGGGAATTATGATATTCAGTTCCGCAGCATAGCCGAGAATGCACCATCGCCATTTGAAGAGCAATTAAATGCAAATACAAATTTGGCTAACCATGCAGCCGTCGAAACAGTACCGGTTGAGGTGATTGGCCGAATGTATGATTTTCATGTAACCGATATAGCGGATTATTTATGGGAAACCGTGTTTAGGACTTATCCAAGGACTTCTACACCATCCGGCTATTCCTATTGGGTTGGGCTTAAGGGAATTGATGGGGACAAGAGGGGGAATATGTACCCTTTCACGCTGCCAATACACCCTGGTAGTCATCCAAAACCGGGCTATAAGAACGTTGCCGTCAAGACAGGATATCACTTTAAGTTTGACCTGAAGACCAAAGGTAATATGTTCGATGTACAAGATTCTGTTCGCATTACTCCAAGCTTTTATTATATGAGCGAAGACGGAAAGACGCGAACCCCGATAGATATCTACTATAAAGCAGGCGAGAAGAGTTTCGTTAGAATTGGTTCGCCGGAAGATACGAGTCAGCGATACGTAATTCTGAATGACAGATTAAGAAACGTGCCAATGGAGGAATTATCGGATACAGCTTTGTACAAGTATGATCATTATTTTGATTTTGGACAAGTTGGTGAAATCAGCAGGGATACGTTCTTACAGAATTATATTGACAAAGCTTCTACGAAAAAGACTCCGGTTGGCGGATTAAAGCAGCTAGAGCTGCCCGAAGCAGTTCGTACATTGATTGGACCTAAGTTGAATATTCCCATTGGCGTGGACATGCAAAGAGCGAATGCGTCTATACAGAAGTGGTATGGAGAGTATAGCTTGCCAGCGGATATTTATGGGGTGGCTGCAGGGACAAATCTTGCTGAGTATGGTAGGACGCATCAGGGTCTGACGGATCGAAGTCCTGTCTTTTTGAAAAATGGGTATTTTATTGTTAATTTCAACCTAGAGACTATCGATCAAGGGAATTTGAAGGAGCCTCATTTGCAGTATATTCACGCACCTTTAATGAATCAGTGGAAGCTTGAGGGATTTAATAATATCGTCATGGATCCTTATGGAAACTCCTATAATCTTCAAGATGGTGATGTGGTATTCTATCATACGGACAAATCAAGTCGAGACGACTTCAGATCGAGTGTAACGCATTAATCCAAAGCTATGTCTCTTAAGTGAGTAAGTTAACTCAATTCAGCCTCCTTCTCAAAAGATGGGGGCTGAGTCTATTTGAATTACCGATCATCGAAATCGATCCCCCTCATTCGATCGTCAAGTAATACTCAACCAACCAACCAACCAACCAACCAACCAACCCCTAACCCAATTCACCAACAAAAGATAACTAGTTAGACAACAAGCAGCTTAGCAAGCATCAACCAAGCAAAAAATAATCACCTACACACTACAAAGCAAACCATCTACAAACCGAATAATTAATATTTCAACATATGAAAAATTCACAATAGTAAACCAAAATTCCTCGCACTTAGCAACCCTCTCACTAATCCACCATAAGTACCCATCTACCTCATCACATTCGGTTAAAAATGGCGAATTGACCACTATTATGAAATTTTCATATAATAGAATCAGATATTAATTCTAATCAAAGTAGAGTGGGAGGTTAAGAATATGGCATTTATGATTGCGCAGCGGGCATTCTTGAAATTATACTTGATCAAAATGGTAGAGGAACGTAGAAGATACGGGTATCAAATGCTTGAAGATCTAAAGGCTGAATTCAAAACCCATGGCTATTTGCCTCCGCAAAGTGAGATATACCGTGCGCTTCATGAATTAGTGCAAGAAGGCGTTCTGTATAGAACGAAGAAGCTGAAGGGAAATGACCCCAGCGTTGATTTTCAGGAGATTGTGCTGTATCACTTTACGAATGATGGAAAAGAGAAGGCCGAGCTCTATCGTAAGCAGGTCAAGACTGATTTGGACAGGTGCTTGGGCATTTTGCATAAAGCAGAGAGGGACAATTTCGGTTAAAGTTAGAAATACAATTCAAGACGAAGACTTTGGCTGCTAACGCTGCTGTAATGTATTCAATAAGGAGTTTTGATCGTGGACAAACTTTATGAAATCCGTGACCGGATACATGGATTTTCAAGCCGGTATTTGCAGGCTGCTTTGGTTATCTTTTTGGTGAAGTGGATTCTGATCGCGGGTGTTGTGGGGTTCCTGTCAGGAAGTGCTTCGGCACTCTTCCTCGCAGGCCTGGAATGGGCAACAGACAGCAGAATGAATCATGCCTGGCTGCTGTATTTGCTTCCGGTAGGCGGAGCCTTGATGAGTTACCTCTATTTGAAGATAGGGAAGAATGCTGGCAAAGGTAATAACCTGATCCTTGAGACGATTCACCAGGGGAAGGAGAGCATCCCCCTGCGGATGGCCCCTTTAGTGCTTGGAGGAACGATTATAACCCATTTATTCGGCGGCTCTGCGGGCAGGGAAGGAACCGCAATTCAGATGGGAGGAAGCCTTGCAGCTCGTCTCGGCAAGCTGCTGAGGCTGGATGCAGCAGATACGCGTATTATTCTCATGTGCGGCATAAGTGGCGGATTCGGATCAGTATTCGGCACTCCGCTTGCTGGAACTGTATTTGCTCTTGAGGTGCTGGTGATTGGAATGCTGCGTTATGAAGCTCTTCTTCCTTGCTTTATCGCGAGTGTAGTAGGAAATGTGGTGACTACGGCGTGGGGAATCCATCATGTGCATTTTTCTATTGGCGAGGTTCCGGAACTTTCATCGTTGACCATTCTCAAAGTATTGGCTGCTTCGATTGCCTTTGGTCTGAGTGCACTTCTCTTCAGCTCGTTGACTCACTACTTCAAGGGTACATATGCGAAGCTAATTGCACATCCTGCCGTGCGCAGTTTTGTTGGAGGTGCTGTCATTATCCTCCTAGTATTCATCTTCGGGACAAGAGACTACTTGGGACTTGGGATTCCTTTGATCGAGCGAGCCTTTTCGGGGGATGTGCCGGACTTTGCTTTTCTTGGCAAAATCCTATTTACTGCCCTCACTCTGGGAGCAGGCTTCTTGGGCGGGGAGGTTACACCGCTGTTTGTAATTGGGGCCACATTAGGCAGTACGCTCGGATTATGGCTCCATGAGCCGGTTGGCTTCTTCGCGGCGCTTGGCTTCATAGCTGTATTTAGTGGGGCAGCGAATACGCCAATTGCCTGCTTTATTATGGGGATTGAATTATTCGGCTCTCAGGCAGCCGTATATATGCTGATGGCCTGCGTAATTGGTTATTTATTCTCGGGTCACACGGGCATTTATACATCCCAGCAGCTTGGAGCTTCCAAGTCAAAATTGTTCAAAATCACTGCTGGAGAAACACTCGCCTCATTGAAAAAGAAGTGACTCTGTGAAAATTCGATTGTATTATTATGAATTTTGATTTATAATTATACCTATAAACATAATTGTATAACGTGGGAACAGGTGTCTCAGACCCAATGGGGTTGAGACTTAATAGGGAAGTCCGGTGTGAAGCCGGCGCGGTCCCGCCACTGTATCAGAGGAGTTAATTGCGATCCATGCCACTGGCTTATTCACTAAGCTGGGAAGGCCGCAATTGACGTTGATTCTGAAGCCAGGAGACCTGCCTGTTCTGACAGCACTGATGTACCTACGGGAGATAGGGAGGTGTTAGAGATTGCCACCCTTATGTGCACTTACGGGGCCTTCTTTAACCTACCCGGGTTAGAGAAGGTCCCTTTTAATTATGTTTAACTACAAATAGTGATGGGGGTAGGAAATGAGTAACATAAGAAGCGGTAACCTGGGTTTCCCGCGTATTGGGGAGAACCGGGAATGGAAGAAAGCAATTGAAGCGTTCTGGGCAGGTAAAATACAAGAGAATGAGCTGCATCAACAGCTAGAAGCGATTCGCCTTGGCAACCTGAAGCTACAAAAGGACAAAGGAATTGAGATCATTCCTGTAAATGATTTTACCTACTATGATCATATTCTGGATACAGCTTCCATGTTTGGGGTCATTCCTGATCGCTTTAGCTATCAGGGTGGGGAAGTGCCACTCTCAACCTATTATGGAATTGCCCGCGGGAACAGAGAAGCAGCAGCTAGTGAAATGACGAAATGGTTCAATACGAACTATCATTATATTGTTCCTGAGTTATCAGGAATTACGCCTCAGCTAACGGTGAATCGTCCGCTTGCTGCTTACCGTGAAGCCAAGGAGAAGCTGGGTATTGAGGGACGTCCTGTTCTTGTTGGTCTGTATACCTTCCTCAAACTCTCTAAAGGTTATGATTCAGCTAAACTGCAGGATGTGATAGATTCATTCCTTCCCTTGTACCTTCGTGTGCTTAAGGAATTGGAAGAAGAGGGAGTTAAGTGGGTTCAGATTGATGAACCTATTCTCGTAACATCTGTGAATGAGCAGGATTTGAAATATATCCAAACCATTTACGAAGCTATAAATCAGGAACTAACAACCCTCTCCATTCAGCTGCAAACCTACTTCGGTTCTGTAGAATTCTACCCTGAGGTTGCTGCTCTACCAGTACAAGGTATTGGACTGGATTTCGTTCATGACGAAGGGCGTAATCTGGAAGCTCTACGGCAGCACGGTTTCCCACAGGAAAAGACCCTGGGAGCAGGAGTCATTGATGGCCGAAATATTTGGCGTGCAGATCTGGATGCCCAGTCGTCCTTGCTTAGTGAAATCGTGCAGCTCGTCAAGGGTGCGGAAGTTATTGTACAGCCATCAAGCAGTCTTCTGCACGTACCGGTCACTGCCCGTACAGAGACCAAGCTTGAGCCGGTCTTGAAGAACGCTCTAGCTTTTGCAGAAGAGAAATTGAATGAACTCGTTCTTCTGACCAAGCAGGCCAGCGGAGAGCAGGTAGCAAGTGAATTCCAGGTGAGCCGTGAAGCCTTGTCGGCGCTATCTGCTTCTCCGGCCCGAAATCGTGAGAATGTAAGAAGTCTTGTCGATCACATCGCTGACCAGCCTTCTCATCGAGAGCATAACTTCTCCATTCGACAGGTGGCGCAAGAGAAGAAGTGGAAGCTCCCTTTCCTGCCAACTACCACGATCGGAAGCTTTCCTCAGACTACAGAGATTCGGGCGGCACGTCAAAAGTGGCGCAAAGGGGAATGGTCCAGCAGCCAGTACGGCGAATTCGTCAAAGAACAAATTCGTGACTGGATTAGCAAGCAAGAAGAAATTGGCATCGATGTACTGGTACACGGGGAATTCGAACGGACTGATATGGTTGAGTTCTTCGGCGAGAAGCTCGCTGGCTTTGCTTTTACAAGTGGAGGATGGGTTCAATCTTACGGGTCCCGCTGTGTGAAGCCGCCGATTATTTATGGTGATGTTGACTTCATTGAACCGATGACCGTCGAAGAGACGGTATATGCACAATCCTTGACGAAGAAGCCTGTTAAAGGCATGCTAACAGGTCCGATCACCATTCTGAATTGGTCCTTTGTCCGGAGTGATCTCAGCCGTGAGAACGTCTCCTATCAAATTGCCCTTGCTCTGCGTAAGGAAGTGGAAGCCCTTGAGCATGCGGGTATTGAAATGATTCAAGTGGATGAGCCAGCCCTGCGAGAAGGTCTGCCCCTGAAGAGAGCGGATTGGAACAATTACCTGAATTGGGCGGTACTGGCGTTCCGACTTAGCACTTCTACTGTCCGGGATACAACCCAAATCCATACCCATATGTGCTACTGTGAATTCCATGACATTATCGATTCCATTACAGCTCTTGATGCAGATGTCATCTCCATTGAAACGTCCCGGAGCCACGGGGAATTGGTTCACAGCTTCGAGGAACATACTTACCCGCTTGGTATTGGTCTTGGAGTGTATGATATTCACAGCCCGCGTGTCCCTTCGGTGGACGAAATGGTCTCTATGATTGAACGCGCGCTTCAGGTACTGGATCCGAAGTTATTCTGGATTAATCCGGACTGCGGACTCAAGACAAGAGGTGTTCAGGAGACTGTGGATTCACTCCGTAACATGGTCGCAGCTGCCGAGAAATTCCGTGAAGCCCATGTGAAGGTTAATGTATAGCGTCATTTAGCTAATGATTAAGGCACAGCTCTTGAGAGCTGTGTCTATTTCTTCACTATGCTAATCGTCTGCGCTGGATTTCGGATGAATAACGTTGGGGGTTTGGGGTAAATTACCGCTAAAGGGGAGTAGGCTTACCCTTCAGATAACTGGCTCTCTGCAGCATAAATAAAATGTTGACAAATAGGTAAAAGTAACAGATACTATATTTACGAAAGTAACATTATATAAGTTCTTTCCCCAACCATAACATATTCAGGAGGTTTTTCCCTAATGGCACATGTATTATTTGTCAAAGCAAACAACAGACCGGTTGAGCAAGCCGTAACTGTGAAACTGTATGAAAGTTTTGTAAAGACTTATAAAGAAACTCACCCAGACGACCTGGTTACTGAACTTAACTTGTTCGAAGCAGATCTGCCCTACTTTGATAATGACATGATGACAGGATTGTACAAACTTGGTAACGGCATCGAGCCAACAGCTGAGGAACAGCGTCTTGCTGACCTGGCTAATACTTACCTGGATCAATTCCTTGGTGCAGATAAAGTCGTATTCGCGTTCCCACTCTGGAACTTCACGATTCCGGCACAGCTTCTTACTTACCTGTTCTACTTGAACCAAGCAGGCAAAACGTTCAAATATACAGCTGAGGGCCCTGTTGGTCTAGTTAACAACAAGAAGATCGCTCTGCTTCAAGCTCGCGGTGGTGTGTATTCTGAAGCTCCAATGGACGCTATGGAAATGTCCCTTAACTATGTTAAGACTACTTTGGCTTTCTGGGGTATCACGAATCCTGAAGTTGTCGTTGTGGAAGGTCACAACCAGTTCCAGGACCGTGCCGCATCCATTATTGAAGATGGCGTGAAAAGAGCCGCTGAACTCGCAGCCAAATTCTAATAATTTGTGTTCCAGCTTCATATGTATGAATAAGAGAAAGAGCCATTGCGGCTCTTTTTTTGTGTTTCAAACATGTACGGGTTGTGTTAATTTGCCAAAAGCAAAGGATTACACTTATACTCACACTATACATACGAAGGGAATGCGCACAATGGAACTTGAAATGGTTGTTAAAATGTGTCTTGCTCTATTATTTGGTCTGTTCATTGGTATCGACAGGCAGTTGAAGCAGAAGCCGCTGGGCATTAAGACAAGTATGGTTATCTGTGTGGCCAGCTGTCTGGTTACACTTGTATCGATTGAATCCTTTGATCGGTTTGCCGGACCGAATCATCCGAACATGGATCCCATGCGGCTTGCTGCACAGATCGTCAGCGGCATCGGTTTCCTCGGAGCAGGTGTCATTCTAAGAAGAAGTAATGATGCAATTTCCGGACTTACCTCTGCGGCCATGATCTGGGCGGCCTCCGGCCTTGGCATTGCCATTGGAGCCGGATTCTATATTGAGGCTGTAGTAGCCGTGGTACTGTTAATTATTGCTGTTAATTTCGTGCCGTACCTGATCAAATCAATTGGACCTGAGAAGCTCAATCAGCGCGACGTCTCGGTGAAGATTGTGATGGAGACGAATGATTATATGACCGACTTGATTCGCCATATTGAACGTAAGCGAGTACCTGGCCAGCCTATTGCCGGACCTGTTCACAAGATCCGTCGACTGAGAATTAAAGACCTCGACGATGGCAGACAGCGAATTGATATGGTGATTGCTGCACCGGAGAAGGAATATACGACGGAGATTTATTATTTTATCAAGAAGATTGATCATGTACTTAGTGTTGAGATCGAGCATTTATAAACTTGGATTGTTCGTCCAGGTTTAAGTTCAGTTCATAATTATGAGTTATTCTTCTCTTGCGGCTAGTTATCCGTACCGCAGATGCAGTTAGAAAGGAAGAGCAGCTTATGAAAGAAATGCAGTTGAATAACAAGCATGGCTCGCTGTTCAGCTTAATCCGGGATACCCGGCCTTCGATTCCCGCCTTAGCCTTTGCGATAATCCTCAGTGTGGTCTCCACCCTGGTGGGTCTTGTGATTCCTATGTTCACAAAAAATCTGGTCGACGGATTCTCCCTGTCTTCCATAAGCTCTACCCAGATCGTGCTTATAGCTGCGGCTTTTATAGCCCAGACTATCGCAGGAGGAGTATCCATCTATCTCCTTAACTATGCCGGTCAGAAGGTGGTGGCCTCCCTCCGGGACCGGCTGTGGAAGAAGCTGCTTGTCCTGCCGGTATCTTATTACGATCAGAACCGGGTCGGGGAGACCAGCAGCCGAATGACGAACGATACGTTGATTCTGAAAACTCTGATTTCTGAGCATGCCACAGCTTTTTTTAGCGGGATAATCTCTATTGTGGGCTCTGTAGCAGTTCTGCTGTATCTGAATTGGAAGATGACGCTAATTATGTTCACCGTGATTCCAATCGCCGCTCTGATCCTTGTTCCTCTGGGGCGTCAGATGTATAAGATCTCCAGAGGCATGCAGGATGAGACGGCTGCATTCTCGGCTACCCTCAACCAGGTTCTCTCCGAGGTCAGATTAGTCAAGGCTTCCAATGCGGAAAGCAGAGAATATGCGAACGGGAAAGAGGGGATTACAAATCTCTTCCGGTTCGGCGTTCGAGAAGGAAAGGTTAGCGCATGGATTGGCCCCGTCATCTCACTTGTCCTGATGATGCTGCTGGTTGTCATTATCGGCTATGGGGGAATGCAGGTATCCAGTGGGGTATTCACAGCCGGGGAGCTGGTTGCATTTATCCTCTACCTTATTCAGATCGTCATGCCCATGACGCAGCTTACCACTTTCTTCACTCAGTTCCAGAAGGCCAAGGGAGCCACTGAGCGGATCATTGAGACTCTAAATGCAGAAGAGGAAGAGTATACAGGGGGAATCGAGTCTCCTGCAGCGAATCAGCCAATTCAAGTTGAGAATGTGTCCTTTAGTTATAATCGCGATGAGCAAATACTTCATCAAATTTCTTTTGAGTTGCAACCAGGAAAAGTCACTGCCATCGTAGGACCCAGCGGGAGCGGTAAGACAACCCTTTTCTCATTACTGGAAAGGTTCTATCTACCCGATGAAGGCCGAATCCTGCTTGGCAGCCAGCCCATTGACGAATTCTCGTTAAGGTCATGGCGCAGGCAGATTGGGTATGTCTCTCAGGATAGTTCGATGATGGCCGGGACAATTCGTGAGAACCTTTGCTATGGGGTAGACCGCGAAGTCCATGAACAGGAAATCTGGAAGGCCGCCGAGATGGCATATGCTGACCAGTTTATCCGCGATCTGCCTGGCGGACTTGACACAGATGTAGGAGAACGCGGCCTCAAGCTGTCAGGTGGACAGCGTCAACGTCTGGCGATTGCCAGGGCGCTGCTAAGAGATCCTAAGATTCTTATGCTGGATGAAGCAACCTCCAGCCTGGATAGCCAGTCCGAAGTGGTGGTCCAGAAGGCTCTGCTGAATTTGATGAATGGCAGAACGACAGTTGTGATTGCACACCGTTTGTCCACAGTGGTAAGAGCAGATCAGATTCTCTTTATTGATAAAGGCAAACTTACGGGAAAAGGTACTCATGCAGAGCTGCTACAGTCCCATGAGATGTACAGGAAATTTGCCACCCAACAATTCCAGAAATCTGCTGAGGAAGAACCATTCTTAACAGAGAAGTCGGGTGATTATTGATGGCCAAAATTATGGTAGTTGATGATGACCCTCACATTCGGGAGCTGGTCACTGTTTTTCTTGATGGAGCAGGGTTAGAGAGTATTGAAGCTTCGGATGGACTTGAGGCACTGGACCTGCTTGAGAAGGAAAAAGTAGACATGGTCATTCTGGATATCATGATGCCAAATATGGACGGTTGGCAGCTCTGCAAGGAGCTGCGTGCCCACTATGACTTTCCCCTTCTCATCCTGACGGCAAAAAGCGAGACTTCACAGGTTGTCAAGGGATTTGATCTTGGAACCGACGATTACCTTGTTAAGCCGTTTGAACCTCCCGTTCTGTTAGCCAGAGTCAAGGCTCTTCTCAAGAGGTATCAGATATCCTGCTCTCAGGTTGTAACTGCAGGACAGGTTCAAATGAACCGCAGAATCTATGAAGTCACCTTGGGCTCCGAGGCGCTGAATATGCCCCTGAAAGAGTTCGAGCTGCTCTTCAAGCTGGCAAGCTATCCAGGTGCAACATTAACACGTGACCAGTTGATTGAAGAAATTTGGGGCTATGATTTTGAAGGAAACGAGCGGACGCTCGATGTTCACATCAATCGGCTGAGAGAGCGGTTCCCAGAGACTAAGTGCAAATTTAGAATCCGTACTATAAGGGGACTGGGTTACCGGCTGGAGGTTCAAGATTGAAAAAATTCAAAAGTATCATGAGGCTAGTGTTCGACATCCTTCTGTTAATTGTGGTCGCCTTTGGGGCCGCTTCAGCCGCATACGGGATTAAGTCACTATATCAAAGCCGACCAAGTTCGGTGCAGGAGTATACGGAGTATGTAATCTTTTTTGGAATGGGCATCTTTCTTTTTATTTCAACGTTTGCAATCATTAGCCTGCTGCTGCTGAGAAAAAAAGAAATTCGAAAAATTAATAATATTATCGACGCGATGAAACGGGTATCTAAAGGTGATTTCTCGGTCCGCCTGGATATAGAGCAGTACGAAGAAGGATATGAAAAAGTGGTGGCGACAATCAACGAGATGGTCAGTGAGCTCGGGACAATGGAGACCATGCGTCAGGATTTTATTTCTAACGTGTCCCACGAAATTCAATCCCCGCTCACTTCTATCGGAGGATTCGCAAGGGCTTTGCTGCAGGAAGATGAGGTTAGCCCTGAGACAAGAAGGCATTATCTGGCCATTATTGAATCAGAAAGCCAAAGGCTCTCCAAGCTGAGTGACAATCTGCTGAAGCTGACTACGCTGGAATCCGTAGTGCCGCTGTTCGAGAAGAAACATTACAGGCTAGATAAGCAAATACAGCGGGTAATCCTGTCGGCTGAAACCCAGTGGAGCGACAAGGATCTCAACATTGAACTTGAGCTGGAAGAAACGATGATTAAAGCTGAGGAAGACCTGATGAGTCAGGTATGGATTAACCTGTTCCATAATAGTATTAAATTCACGAAGCCCGGCGGTTGGATCAAGATTAGGATGAGGAAATTGGGAAGCCAGGTAGAGGTTCAGATAGCAGACAATGGAATTGGAATCTCCCCTGAGGATTTGCCTCATATCTTTGAACGATTCTTTAAAGCGGATAAATCGAGAAATCGTGAAGCTGGAGGGAGCGGACTAGGTCTCTCTTTGGTGAAGAAGATTATAGATATCCATGGAGGCGAGATTACGGCGGTCAGTGAACCCGGAGTAGGAACTACCTTTAAAGTGATTCTAAATAAATAGCAGGATAGGCGATATTTATGGGCACCGATCAGGTGCTTTTTTTATTTGGACTGATTACCCGAACTTGGTGAAAAATAGGGTTGTATTTTTTTAGGGATGAAGCTACAATGTAGTCAATACAAGTTGTACGTACAAATACTTAATTTATTAAATTACACATAGCTTGTACGTATAAGTATCAAAAGTTGAATATATGAATCTATTATTCTGGGAGGCGTTAGTAAATGAGTTTGAAACCGCATTCATTTTGGTTTGTTACAGGCAGTCAGCATTTATATGGACCCGAAACACTTCAAGAGGTGGCAGAGCACTCCCGCATTATTGCGGAGCAGCTGGATAAGGATCCGAAGTTCACCTATCCTGTTGTTTTCAAGCCAATCGTAACTACACCGGATGAAATATATAAGCTGATTCTTGAGGCTAACAGCGATGAGTCTTGTGCGGGAATTATAACCTGGATGCATACCTTCTCACCTGCAAAAATGTGGATTGCCGGGTTGTCCCAATTGCAGAAGCCTCTACTTCATTTCCATACCCAGTTCAACAGGGATATTCCTTGGGAGACGATTGATATGGATTTCATGAACCTGAATCAATCTGCTCATGGAGACCGTGAATACGGCCATATCGGCGCACGCCTTGGAATTGCCCGCAAAATTGTTGTTGGACACTGGGAGGATGGCGAAGTCCGTGATGGAATCGCCGGCTGGATGCGCACCGCAGCAGCTTATGCAGAGAGCCGCCGGTTAAAGGTTGCTCGCTTTGGTGACAACATGCGCGAAGTAGCTGTTACTGACGGCGACAAGGTGGAGGCGCAGATCAAGCTTGGCTGGTCTGTAAATGGATACGGGATTGGCGATCTCGCTACTGTGCTTCAGGAGGTTAGCGATGCTGAAGTGAAGACGCTGCTTGAGGAATATGCGGAGCAATACACGATTACCAAAGAAGGCTTAAGTGCCGGACCGGTACGTGACTCGATTGCCTATCAAGCCAAGCTAGAGATTGCGCTCAAACGGTTCCTGAAAGATGGTGGATTTGGAGCCTTTACAACGACCTTTGAAGATCTACATGGTCTTAAGCAGCTTCCGGGACTTGCGGTACAGCGATTGATGGAAGCCGGATACGGGTTCGGTGGAGAAGGCGACTGGAAGACAGCCGCGCTGACACGTGTTCTCAAAGTGCTGGCGGATAACAAGAGCACTTCCTTTATGGAAGATTACACCTATCATTTCGAGCCGGGCAATCATATGATTCTGGGTGCTCACATGCTGGAAGTATGCCCGACCATTGCAGCAACCAAGCCATCGATTCAGGTTCATCCGCTTGGGATTGGGGGCAAGGAAGACCCGGCACGGATCGTCTTTGACGGACAAGGGGGGCCAGCAGTGAATGCTTCGCTCATAGACCTTGGTCACCGGTTCCGCCTGCTTGTTAATGTTGTGGATGGCGTTCAGGTAGAGAAGCCAATGCCCAACCTGCCGGTTGCACGGGTACTGTGGAAGCCGCAGCCATCTCTTCGCGAATCCGCAGAGGCATGGATCTTGGCCGGCGGTGCTCACCATACGGTTCTCTCCTATGCAATTAGCGCAGAGAATCTGACAGATTTCGCCGAGATGGCCGGGATTGAGGCGGTCATTATTGATAAGAATACGACGATTCCAAGATTCAAGAATGAATTGTTATGGAGTGACGCAGCATACCGTCTGCAGCGATGAGATCTGCTTCGTTCACCCAGTCTGTGTTACAATAATCCGTATATAACAAGAGCGGTGGCTGAGGTGACGTATGAGTAATAGACGAATTCCTAAGTATTTACAATTGAAAGAAGAGCTTCTCTCCTGGTTGGAGTCTGGCAGGTTGCAGACCGGCAAACAGTTCCCGTCCGAGAACGAAATTTCCGAACAGTTCAAGCTAAGCCGTCAGACGGTTCGTCAGACTTTTGGTGAGCTGGAGAAGGAAGGCTGGCTGGAGCGGATTCAGGGCAAGGGGACTTTTGCTAGAAACCCCGGTAGACGTGAAGGAGAACAAGTTAAGACGATCGGCATAATTACAACCTATATTTCCGATTATATCTTTCCGCATATTGTAAGAGGAGCTGAGGCGGAGCTTCGCAGTCAAGGTTACCGGCTTCTCCTGTCCAGCACGGACAATAAGAAAGAGAAGGAAATGGAGAGCCTCCAATTAATGACAAGCCAGCCCCTCAGCGGTCTCATTATTGAACCGACCAAAAGCGCGGAGGGCAATCCCAATCTGGGTTACTTTCTGGAGCTGCAGGAGAAGAACATTCCCTACCTGATGATTAACGAGAAGTATCGTGAGCTGGAGTGTCCAAGTCTTAGAGTGGACGATGAGGCGGGTGGATATAAGGCGGCAGCGCATTTACTGGAGAACGGTCACACACAAATTGCCGGCTTCTTCAAGCGGGATGACCTTCAAGGCGTGAACCGGTTAAAAGGCTTCCTGCATGCTCATCGGGAGTCTGGGATCACCGTATCTCCGCAGCGGGTAGTTACGTATACCACGGAGCAAAAGCAGGATCTACCTTACAAGCAGGCTCTAGAGCTGCTGAAAAGTAACGAGCAGAACCGCCCGACCGCCTTTGTGTGTTATAACGATGAATTAGCGGTGCGTCTAATGGAGGCAGCTGTGTTGTGCGGTCTTCGGATCCCAGAAGACATCTCCTTCATCGGATTCGATGATTCCAGTCTGTCCTTGGGCACACGTCTGACCACATTAACTCATCCCAAGACTACGATGGGCGAGATGGCTGCAAGGCAGCTCATCAGTATGATCGAACAAGGAAGTACCTATGAGGACACCGTATTCGAGCCGGAACTCATTAAGCGTCAATCTGTTTTTAAGCGTAAATAAAGCACAAACGAAGAATTAACGAAGTCCATAAGTGGACTTTCATACGATGACTTGTACGTACAACATCTTAATGGAGAGGGAGTGTCTGTACATGCTTGAAGCACTCAAACAACAGGTGCTGGAGGCCAATCTGGAGCTGCCCAAACATAATCTGGTCACCTTTACATGGGGAAATGTCAGTGGTATTGACCGGGAGCAAGGGCTAGTTGTGATCAAACCAAGCGGGGTGCCTTACGAGGACCTCAAGGCTGAGCACATGGTTGTAGTTGATCTGGAAGGTCGGGTTGTTGAGGGGGACCTGCGTCCTTCATCCGATACACCAACGCATGTCGTATTGTATCGGTCATTTCCTGAAATCGGGGGAATTGTGCATACACACTCTCCTTGGGGAACCAGCTGGGCACAGGCAGGGCGTGCGCTCCCTGCTTATGGAACAACTCATTCGGATTATTTCTATGGCGAAATTCCGGTAACTCGTCCCATGACCAAGGCGGAGATTGAAGGAGATTATGAACGGGAGACCGGGAATGTGATTGTAGAAAGATTCAAGAACCTGGATCCTAATCAGATCCCTGGTGTACTGGTTCATGCACACGCTCCATTTGTCTGGGGCAAGGATGCTCATAATGCGGTGCATAATGCCGTCGTGCTGGAGGAAGTGGCGAAGATTGCTGGACGGATGCTCGCACTCAATCCAGAAGCCGCACCTATGGATCAAGTGCTGCTTGATCGGCATTATCTGCGGAAGCATGGTGTGAACGCTTATTACGGACAGAACTAATTACTTTTATCAAATTCGAATAGCGGGAGGAAGCCAATATGGGACAAAAATATACGATTGGTGTTGACTACGGAACCCAGTCGGGGCGTGCGGTACTTGTGGATTTATCGAGCGGTCATGAAGTTGCCGATCATGTAACTCCGTATCCTCATCATGTTATAGATGAATATTTACCGGGTTCAGGGATTAAGCTTGCGCATGACTGGGCTTTGCAGCACCCGGATGACTATCTCGAGGTGCTTAGAAGATCCATTCCTGCGGTCATCAAGGAATCGGGAGTTAACCCTGAGGATGTAATAGGGGTTGGAATTGACTTCACGGCTTGTACGATGCTGCCCGTTGATGAAGCCGGAGAGCCGCTGTGCTTCCATAAGGAGTACGTGGATGACCCTCACAGTTGGGTGAAGCTGTGGAAGCACCATGCCGCCCAGCCGGAAGCCGACAAGATTAATCAGATTGCTGCTGAACGCGGAGAAGCCTTCCTTCCCCGCTATGGCGGGAAGATTTCCTCCGAATGGATGATCGCAAAGATCTGGCAGATTCTTGACGAAGCTCCGGAGATTTATGATCGTACGGATCTTTTTCTGGAGGCTACGGACTGGGTTATTTCCCAAATGACAGGGAAAGTTGTACGGAACAGCTGTACAGCCGGATACAAAGCGATCTGGCATAAGCAGGAGGGATTCCCTAGCCGGGAATACTTCAAGGCACTTGACCCCAGACTTGAGAATCTAACGGATACGAAGCTGCGTGGAGAAGTGATTGCTCTGGGTTCATCGGCAGGCGGGCTAACGGACGCCATGGCTGAACTCACCGGTCTTAAGCCGGGTATCGCAGTGGCGGTGGGCAATGTGGATGCTCATGCTGCGGTTCCAGCCGTTGGTGTGGTAACCCCAGGGAAATTAGTCATGGCCATGGGAACCTCCATCTGCCATATGCTGCTGGGTACGGAAGAGAAGCAGGTAGAAGGTATGTGCGGTGTGGTTGAGGATGGAATAATACCGGGACTATACGGTTATGAAGCGGGGCAATCCGCCGTTGGCGATATATTTGAGTGGTTCGTCGAAGAGTCGCTCCCTTCCTATGTAAAAGAGCAGGCTGAGAAGGAAGGTCTGGGAGTTCACCAGTGGCTGGAGAGAGAAGCTGCCAAGTATCAGCCTGGAGAGACGGGATTGCTTGCTCTCGACTGGTGGAACGGCAATCGCTCCGTTCTGGTAGATACCGATCTAACCGGTATGATTCTTGGTTTGACTCTATTAACCAAGCCGCAGGAAGTGTATCGTACGCTGCTGGAGGCTACTGCATTTGGAACACGGAAAATCGTTGATGCTTTCCACTCAAATGGGGTTCCTGTAGATGCCCTGTATGCTTGCGGGGGACTGCCGCAGAAGAATCGTCTGCTTATGCAGATCTATGCCGATGTGACCAACCGCGAAATTTATATTGCTGACTCCAAGCAGACACCGGCTCTTGGGGCGGCGATGTTCGCCGCCGTTGCCGCCGGAGCGGAAGCCGGAGGATACGATTCGATCATTGATGCGGCTACAAGCATGGCCAGAGTTAAGGAAGAGACCTTCAAGCCGATTCCCGCCAATGTGGAAATTTATGAGCTCTTGTACCAGGAGTACAGCAAGCTTCATGACTATTTTGGACGTGGTGAGAATGATGTGATGAAGCGCCTGAAGGCGATTAAGAAATCTGCCGAATAGAAGACACCGCAGATTAGGAGGCTGTCTACTGATATGAGTATCTTGAACGATATCAAGGCTATCCAGCAAGTGTCGCTTAGCTCAGGCGCCATTCATGAGGTCGCTCCATTCTTGCTGGAGCGAGAGTACAGGCGAGTTCTGCTCGTTGCTGATGAGAATACGTATAAGGCCGCAGGTGAACATCTCTTCAATCTCCTTGAACACAAGGGAATCCAGGTTGGCGAAATGCGGATTAGCCCTAATCCACAGGGCGATTGTGTCGCTGATGAACAATCGATTGTTGAAGTGCTTCTAAGTTTGAACCCCGATCAGACGGATTGTCTGATTGCAGTGGGTTCCGGAACGATTCATGATATCGTCCGTTTTGTGAGTCATAAGACAAAGGTGCCCTTTGTCTCCGTACCTACTGCTCCTTCTGTGGACGGATTCACTTCTGCGGGAGCTCCCCTAATTATAAGGGGAGTGAAGACAACGATTGCGGCCGTTCCGCCCTTTGCCATATTTGCTGATCTAGATATTCTCACACGAGCACCCCAGCCTTTAGTTGCAGCAGGATTCGGGGACATGCTCGCCAAGTACACCTCGTTATTCGATTGGAAATTCTCACATCTTACCGCAGGGGAGCCTTACGATGAACAGGCCGCTGTAATTACACAGCGGGCGCTGTGGTCCTGTGTTGAACAGGTGGAGGCGATCGGGAAGCGAACCGAGGAAGGCATCCGGACACTGATGACGGCACTCATTGAATCAGGCTTGGCCATGCTTCTGTTCGGGCAGTCACATCCGGCCTCTGGTGCTGAACACCACCTTTCCCATTACTGGGAAATGGAATACCTTCGCTTAGGCAGGCGGGCGATCCTTCATGGGGCGAAAGTGGGTGCAGCCTGCGCGGAGATCTCACGTGTATATCACGAAGCCGTAGATAAGGGGATTTATCCCGGGGCAGAGCCGGAAGCCCTACGGGCACACGCGGCTGAGGTTCAGCAATGGATAGCTGAGATTCCTCCAGAATCCGCAATCCGTGATCTGCTCCGAGTTGCAGGGGGTCCTGCTGACAGAACCGAACTGGGGATTGACGATGAGCTGCTTGAGCAGAGTCTGCGCACAGCTCATCGTCTCCGCAATCGGCATACGCTTCTTCGCGCCTTGAACGAAGCTTAATACACAAAAGGATCACGTCTAAGAAGTAGACGTGATCCTTCATTCTATATACCTGTTGACGTTCTGAATAAATAAGACGTGCGTCTTATTTAACTTCTTATTATTCTTCCACGTTATATAGCACGCGTGCGGATAAATCTTGACCGTAGTTGCCAAAATGCTTGCCATAGATGGTCAAGCCCCGCTTGTTAACCGGCTTATCTGTTACTGCAATACGGAAGGTGAGTTCGCTCTTATAGTTCAGCTGGATTTGGTCCAGAGTTACATCCGAAATCCGGCAGCCATCGATAAAGCTGCCCTCATTGTTAATCCGAATTAATTTGAGCATTCCATATTGATTAAGGTGGGGCGGCCACCACTCCGGATTGAACGTGCCGCGGGTGTCCCCAAAGTCCCCTGGACTTGTCCAGAACCCAAGCTCAACCCCATTTAAGTAGAAATAAATATCTGAGGGGTAGTTGTCACAGTAGCCAGGTGCTTCTGATCCTATCTCCATGCAGAACTGAATCTCCCGGAAGGATTGATTCGGCTTGAGATAATTCGGTATCCGATATTCAAGATAGCCTTCAGACAGCCAGATAATCTCGGAATCAATACGCTGTGGATCTGCAAAATATCGAGGATCGTCAAAATCTCCGATAATACTGTCTTTGGTAGCGAGTCCGCAAGTGGGGGATACCTGATAATCGCTGTAATGTCCAACCTGAATATCTACTTCGTATAAATTCTCCATATCTTTGCTCCGCAAATCAACAATCAATTTGTCTTTATTCAAATAACAGATCTTTTGGATGCCGTGCTTGCCTACAGAGGTATTGATCTCGATAAGTCCGCTCTCTTCAAGCTTCTTAATGTGCATGGTGATGGCCCCGTTGCTTAAATTCAGCTTCGTGGCAAGTTCATTCAGGTTCAAGGCCTGGTTATTAGCCAGCAGTTCAAGGATCTGTATTCTGATCTCAGAACTTAAAGCTTTAAAAATTTCAATCCCACTCATCAAATCCTTGATGTATATCATAGGTTATGAACCTTCTTCCAAAATGAATTAGTTAATTCGAGTTTATTTTAGATAATTATAAACTAATGATACCTTTAAATAAAGGTGCGAATCAAAAATTGTATTATAATTCAAATAATCGGCAAATTTTTGTATCAATTCACAGATGGTATTTATATAAATGTGAACTAAACTGCTGAATACACAAGAAAAATCAACTAAAATGTTACTTTTAGACATTTGATTTATAAAAATATAAAAAGGTTTAAATAAATTTGTTTACAACACAGATCATATATGTTAATTTATAAATGTAAACGTATTCATTAAGTATATTATAAATCATTTTACTAATTATTAAAACGGATGGTGGACACATGTCATTAACTGCAATGAAAGCAAGAATGGTCGTGGATCAAGCATTCCGAATCGCTGAAATTGACAATCGCATCTACGGCTCCTTTATAGAGCATTTAGGCCGGGCCGTATATGGAGGCATCTATGAACCCGCACATTCGGCAGCCGACCCAGAAGGCTTTCGGGAGGATGTTAAGCAGCTGGTAAGAGAATTAAATGTACCGATTATAAGGTATCCGGGAGGAAACTTTGTATCCGGGTACAACTGGGAGGACGGAGTAGGTCCGGTAGATCAGCGTCCGAAGCGTTTGGAGCTGGCCTGGAGAACAGTTGAGCCTAACCAAGTGGGAACGAACGAGTTCATGAAGTGGGCCAAGGGAGTTGGCTCAGAGGTCATGATGGCTGTGAACCTCGGAACCCGCGGTGTGGACGCTGCAAGGAATCTGCTGGAGTACTGCAACCATCCAGGTGGCAGTTATTGGAGTGATCTGCGTCGTAAGCATGGATACGAACAGCCGCACAAGATTAAGACCTGGTGTCTTGGAAATGAGATGGATGGGCCGTGGCAGATAGGACAGAAGACGCCGGTGGAGTATGGCAGACTCGCTTATGAGACAGCCAAAGCCATGCGTCTGGTCGATCCCACGATAGAACTGGTGTCTTGTGGAAGCTCCAGCACTGGAATGCCCTCTTTCCCGGAATGGGAAGCGGTTACACTGGATCACACCTATGATGTAGCGGATTATGTCTCTCTTCACCAGTACTATGGGAACCGGGATAACGATTCGGCCAATTTCCTGGCCCGAACCATGGATATGGAGCATTTTATCCATACTGTCGCTTCGACCTGTGACTACATCAAGGCGAAGAAGCGCAGCAAGAAGACGATGATGCTCAGCTTTGATGAGTGGAATGTATGGTATCACTCCAATGATTCAGACGCGAAGCTTGAACCTTGGAGTATCGGGCCTCCGCAGCTTGAGGATGTATATAATTTCGAGGATGCGCTGCTTGTCGGAAGCATGCTGATTACCTTTCTGAGACATGCGGACAGGGTGAAGATGGCTTGCCTGGCCCAGCTTGTCAACGTTATTGCTCCAATTATGACGGAGAATGGCGGCAGGGCATGGAAGCAGACGATTTTCTATCCATATCTTCACGCTTCACAGTATGGACGGGGTGTCTCACTCATGCCTATTGTTGATTCTCCGAAGTATGACGCGCAGGATTACACCGATGTTCCTTATCTGGATAGTGCTGTTGTCTTCAACGAAGAAGCTGAGGAAGTGACGATCTTTGCGGTTAACCGTCATTTGGAGGAAGCTCTTGAACTTGAGTGTGATGTGCGAAGTTTTGAGGGTTATCGCCTTGCCGAGCACATTGTGCTTGAACACGCTGACTTGAAAGCCGTGAACACCGCGGCCGAGGAGAAGGTGAGACCTCACTCCAGGGGAACTGCCGAATGCAGTGACGGCTATGTACGGGGCCGGCTGACTAAAGCATCGTGGAACGTGATTCGTTTAAGCAAGGCAAACTTGAATTAACTGATTTAGCTCATTGATTTATGAATGCGGTTCCAACTCAGGTTTCTTGGTAGCTCGAATTGAATTATTCGCAGCCAGCCCATCCATGAACTAGCGATCTGCATATCTGGCTAGACCATCTTCAGTTCTTTCTATCTTTTATTAGATTACAGGAGGGGTTATTGTGACAAAGAAAAAAGGTTGGTTGATGCTGGTCTCATTGATTCTTGTATTCTCAACCGTATTGGCAGGCTGTGGCAAAGGCAGCTCAAGCAGTGCAGAAGGAGGGAACAAGGAGCTTACCTTTATGTTCCGTGGAGGTCCTGACGAACAGACAGCCTACAAGAATGTGGTTAAGCAATTTGAGAAGGATCATCCCAATATTAAAGTCAAGTTGGTTATCACTACAGCAGATCAATACGCAACCAAGCTAAAGGCAGCCATTACCGGGAATAAGCTTCCGGATGTGTTTTATTTCGGCTCAGGAGATCTTAAAGCATACGTGAACGGCGGCGTACTCATGAATCTCTCTCCATATATCGAGAAGAACAAGAATATTGATCTGAACAACATCTGGAAATACGGTGTAGACCTCTATCGTTATGACGGCAATATGGCAGGTCAAGGTGATAACTACGGTATGCCGAAGGACGTTGGGCCATTTGCGCTCGGTTATAACAAAACCATGTTCGAGAAGGCTGGCATTCCACTGCCAGATAAGGATAAGCCTATGACATGGGCTGAATTTCTGGATGTTCAGAAGAAGCTGACCAAAGACACAGATGGGGATGGTAAGCTCGATCAGTTCGGATCAGGCTTCAATATTACTTGGGCACTGCAGTCCTTTGCATGGAGTAATGGTGCAGATTTCATAGATTCCACCAAGACTAAGGTCACCGTGGATGATCCTAAGTTCGCTGAAGCCCTTCAATATCTGGCCGACCTGCAGAACGTAGCTAAAGTAACTCCTTCCATTGCAGATTCCCAGACTCTCGATACGTATCAGCGCTGGATGAAAGGGCAGCTCGCCTTCTTCCCTGTCGGTCCATGGGATATGTCAACTTATGAGAAGCTGCCGTTCGATTATGATCTTATTCCTTACCCAGCCGGGTCTACTGGCAAATCAGCAACATGGACGGGTTCCCTTGGTATCGGGGTATCCAAGAAAACCAAATATCCGGATGAAGCCGTGGAGCTGGTGAACTACCTGACTTCCTCCAAGGAAGGTATGGACGCGCTGGTGAAAGCCAAAGTACAAATTCCGAACATGGTCGATATGGCAAAAACATGGGCAGCCGATACCTCCACCAAGCCGGCTAACAAAGAAGAGTTCATTCAAATTGTGCAGGAATATGGCAGACCGCTGCCGGCTAACTTCACTTACAATTCCGAATGGTATGACTTGTTCTTCACGGATATTCAGCCAGTTCTTGACGGCAAGATGTCTGCGGCAGATTACGTGAAGCAGGAGCAGCCAAAAATGCAGAAGCTTCTCGACAAAGCCATCGAGCAGGAGAATAAATCCAAGAAGTAACCACGAACCGGACATGTGATGTTAGCTGCCTGATGGCTAACATCATTTGCCATTCCGGTATCCGAAGCTGAGGTGAAACCGATGGAAACCAAATCAAATCTCTATCGAAAAGAGAGAATATACGGGTATTTGTTCATACTTCCTCCCGTGCTGGGACTGCTGATTTTCACATTGTTCCCTGTCATTTATTCCTTCTACGGGTCTCTGACAGACTGGGACGGACTTGGTCAGATGAGCTTTGTCGGCTTAAGCAACTTTAAGGATCTATTCTCGGATGATTTGTTCTACAAGGCTGCTTTCAATACCATTTATCTTATGATTGGCATTCCGATCGGGTTGTTCCTGGCCCTGCTGCTGGCTCTCGGGCTTAACCGCAGAATCCCTGGAACTACAGCGTTCCGCGTTATCTATTACGTCCCGGTGATCTCGTCCCTGGCTGCCATTTCGATTCTCTGGAACTGGGCTTACAACGGGGATTATGGACTTGTGAATCAGTTCCTTGAGCTGTTCGGCATCAAAGGACCGAACTGGCTCGCCAATAAATATACCGTGAAGCCGGCAATCATTATCATGACCGTATGGAAAGGTCTCGGTTATACAATGCTCCTCTATCTGGCTGCACTTCAGAGCATTCCAAGAACGTACTATGAAGCGGCAGAGCTCGATGGGGCCACCGGCTTCAAGTCTTTCAGACATATTACCTGGCCGATGGTGAAGCCGGTGACGTTCTTCATCGTCGTGACCAGCATTATTGGCGGATCACAAATTTTCACTGAAATTAACATTATGACCTCGACCGGTGGCACAGAGTACTCCTCCGCATCCGTGGTGTTCTACATCTGGCAGAAGGCCTTCGGCAATCTGCAAATGGGATACGCCTCAGCCATGGCCGTCGTACTTGGACTGTTCATATTTGTGATTACTCTGATCCAATTCAAAATGAACGAGAAATCATCCTACGAGGCCGATTGAGCACAAGGAGAAAGGAGCGAATACGAACATGTCCCATTCACAAAAAAGACGTACGGCCAACTTCTTTATTTTTATCCTGCTGGCCATAGGCGCGATCTTCATGATTGCCCCACTACTATGGATGCTTACCACATCGGTTAAAGATCAGCAGGATGTATTTGCACTTCCGCCAAAATGGATTCCGGATATATTCCACTGGGATAAATACGCGGAAATATGGGAAAAGGGCCCTTTGCTTACCGGGATTACGAACAGCTTAATTGTAGCTTTGAGTGTAACTATAGTGGGTACTTTCACATCTAGTCTAGCAGCGTTCTCGTTCGCCAAGCTGAAGTTCCCACATAAGAATAAGATCTTCCTGCTGCTGCTGTCTGCCATCATGATTCCTTATCCGGCAGTGATGATCCCGCAGTTCATTATGTTCTCGGAGCTCGGTTGGGTCGATACGCTGCTGCCCTTGATTGTTCCGGGTTTGTTCGGAAATATCGTCATGATCTTCTTCATCCGGCAGTACCTCGTCAGCGTGCCGAACGAGATTATTGAGGCGGCCAAGATCGATGGCAGCTCTTACTTCAGACTCTTCTCGACCATCACTTTCCCGCTAATCAAGCCGGCGGTTGCTGCTCAGCTTATTCTCTGGTTCATGGGAATCTGGAACGATTATCTGGCACCCATCATCTATCTGAACTCCCCGGAGAATCAGACGCTGCAGCTCGTTATTGCCAATTATAATGCGACTTATGCCATTCAGACGGACTACCCGTTAATTATGGCAGCTTCCATCATTGCACTGCTGCCGGTCTTGATTACGTTCTTGGTGTTCCAAAAACAAATTATTGAGTCGGTGGCTATATCCGGAGTTAAGGGATGAATCCACAGGCCAAATGGAGGGCGATTATGGTTATTCCTATGCTTCTGTTATTCGGGGCAGGCGGATGTACGGCGGACAATACGGCGAAGCCCGTATTCCCTACCTCTCCCGGCGATTTCACCATGTATGATACTTCTGTAATTGACAATGAGGCTTATTGGACTAGTAACAATGCTCATGATCCAGGCATTATCAAGACGGATCAGGGATACTATGTGTTCTCGACCGATGTGAAGGTTGGCGGGGAACCGAAGCCAGGCGTCATGGTCCGCCAATCAGACGATCTCATTCATTGGAAATGGGTGCAGTACGCCCTGCCAGGTGTGCCTGCTGAAGCCAAAGCCTGGTCTGGTGCGCTCGGATTGTGGGCGCCTGATGTTGTGAAATACAAAGATTCCTATCGTATCTATTATTCAGCTTCGACCTTTGGCAGCAGACAATCTATGATCGGAATGGCTACATCCCGTTCAATAGAGGGGCCTTGGACCGATGAGGGCTCTGTCATCAAGACGAGAAATGAAGACACGCTCAATGCGATTGATCCCAATGTTATAACGGACGCGGACGGCAAGATGTGGATGGTCTATGGTTCTTTCTTCGGAGGAATTCATATCATTCAGCTGAGCCCCGAGACCGGCAAGCCTGCAGAAGCCGGGTTCGGCACCTTGATTGCCGCACGGGACCGGGTCACCGAGGACGGAGCGGTGGAAGGACCTTACATCGTATATAACGAGAAGTTCAAGAAGTATTATTTATTTGTCTCCTATGATTCCTTATTCGAGGACTATAACGTACGGGTTGCCCGTTCGGATACCCTTACAGGTCCATATGTGGATTATAACGGACGTGAAATGACGGATACATCTTACAAGCCCCAATATGAAGTGGGGAATAAAGTTCTTGGCGGTTACAGACTCGGGGATGATCCGGGATGGATTGCTCCAGGACACAATTCCGTTCTGAAGGACGGCGAGAATTACTTCATTGTCCATCATGCACGGGGGGAACAGGACAAGAATTGGTCTTACCTGCATGTCCGCAAGATCCTGTGGACCGAAGACGGCTGGCCTGTTGTGTCACCGGAGCGGTACGCGGGAGAGACCCAACAGAATATTCCCAAATCTCTGATTGCGGGAGAATGGGATTACCTCATTATGGACCCGTCTGTAGATGGTCAAGTGGAGTCAAGCCGTGTTGAACTTATGAGCGATGGGTCCATTAAGGGTTCGGCGGATCAAGGGACTTGGTCCTTTGACGGTAAATATACGCTGACTTTGACATGGGATAACCCCGAACCTGGCAAGGGGAAGGTGGAACAAGTTCAACTGCTGCCATCCTGGGATTGGGAGCAGAATCGCCAGACACTTGTTTTTACCGGAATGGATGAGAAAGGGATCTCAGTCTGGGGCAAGCAAGCCGCATCGGGTCAATAAATCTGGAGTGGAGAGGACGAGTCATAATGATAAACATAAAGCTAAATGCAGAGGAGAAGAAGGGCCAAATAAGCCGTCACTTGTACGGACATTTCGCGGAGCACCTGGGCAGATGTGTATATGAGGGACTTTGGGTGGGTGTAGATTCGCCCGTTCCCAATACGGAAGGTATCCGTAACGATGTGCTCGGAGCTCTGAAACGCCTGAATATTCCGGTTCTGCGCTGGCCGGGCGGGTGTTTCGCTGATGAATATCACTGGATGGATGGAATTGGACCGGCGTCCGGGCGGGCTAGGATGATCAATAACAATTGGGGCGGTGTGGAGGAGAATAATCACTTTGGAACACATGAATTCCTGCGTTTGTGCGAGCTTCTGAATACGGAACCTTATATCAGTGGAAATGTGGGCAGTGGTACAGTTCGCGAAATGCAGCAGTGGGTGGAATATATGACCTTTGACGGGGAATCCCCGATGGCGAACCTGCGCCGTGAGAACGGCCGTGATGAGCCATGGTCCCTGCAATTTTTTGGCGTGGGGAATGAGAATTGGGGCTGCGGCGGGAATATGCGCCCGGAATATTATGCGGACTTGTACCGGCATTATTCCACTTATGTTCGGAACTACGGCGGGAATAAGGTCTACAAAATTGCCTGCGGTCCGAATACAGATCATTTCCACTGGACCGAGGTGTTGATGCGCGAAGCGGGGGGGCTGATGGACGGACTCAGTCTTCATTACTACACAATTCCATCCGGTAACTGGTTTGGGAGCAAAGGCTCGGCTACAGAATTTGGCACAGATGAGTGGTTCGCCACATTGAAGAATACGCTCTACATGGAAGAGCTGATTGTGAAGCATTCCGAGATTATGGATAAATATGATCCCGAGAAAAGAGTCGGGCTTATCATTGACGAATGGGGCACTTGGTGCGATGTAGAGCCCGGTACGAATCCTGGTTTCCTGTACCAGCAGAATACACTGCGGGATGCGCTGGTTGCAGGCATTAACCTGAATATTTTCCACAAGTATTGTGACCGGGTAAAGATGGCCAACATTGCCCAGATGGTGAATGTTCTTCAGGCATTGATTCTAACCGAGGGTGACAAAATGCTGCTGACGCCAACCTACCATGTGTTCGATATGTACCAGGTTCATATGGATAATCAGCTGCTCGAACTTCAGTTCGACAGCCCGGAATACACCTATGGGGATGTATCCATTCCTCAGATCAGTGTCTCGGCATCCCAGGATTCCGAGGGAGCAATCCACTTGACGGCTTGTAATCTGCACCATGCAGAACGTGCCAAGTTCAGGTGTCATATTGAAGGAGCGAATAATAGACAGGTGTCAGGCCGAATTCTGACCCACACTTCCCTGAACGCACACAATACGTTCGAGCAGCCGGATCTGGTAGCTCCAGCTGCTTTTGAGGAAGCGGTTCTGAAGGATGGAGTTCTTGAATTTGAACTGCCGCCGGCCTCTGTCCTCGTGCTGTCCCTTAACTAGAGATGCGCCGGGTTATGCAGAGTGTCCAAGGCTGCAAAGGCTGCTCGGAGAGTGTTCAGGTATCACCAGAGAAGCTAGCGCGGCTGGTTGAAATGGCGACACTGAATCGTATCGCGGCAAGCGATGAAGAGTACGAGCGGCGTCTTGACCGCTGCCTTAGCTGCCCGTCTCTTCAATATGGAACCACATGCAGGCACTGTGGTTGTCTGGTGGCGGTGAGAGCGAAGCTGCTGGATTCCGAATGTCCATATCCGGGAGAGTCAAGGTGGGGAGAGTAACTGCTATCCCGGCGAAAGAGGACGGAGACTGACGAAGCTAAGCATGGTGAGAAAATATATATAGGGCAGATAATGCTTAATTTAAAGGAGACGAGAACAGTGGACGCAACCAGAGAATATAACAATCCCTTGGTGGAACAGCGAGCTGATCCCTGGGTATATAAGCATAATGATGGGTACTATTACTTCACCGCATCGGTTCCGGAGTATGACCGGATTGAAGTTCGCCGTTCTTCCACATTGGAAGGATTACGTGATACCCAGCCTGTAGTAGCATGGCGCAAATACGAGACCGGGATGCTCAGTGCGAACATCTGGGCGCCGGAGATTCATTTTATCCAAGGGAAATGGTATATCTATTTCGCTGCAGCCAGAACGACAGAGACGAAGGAAGGTCTGTTCGATCACCGGATGTATGTGCTGGAGAATACTTCTGCCAATCCGTTGGAAGGGGAGTGGGTGGAGAAGGGACAGGTGCGGACAGCTTGGGAGAGCTTCGCGCTGGATGCAACGACCTTTGAACACCAAGGCAGGCTCTATTATGTATGGGCGCAGAAGGATCCCGAGATTGAAGGGAACTCCAATCTGTATATCTCGGCCATGAGCAATCCATGGACGCTGAGCGGAGAGCAGGTCATGATCTCTACACCGGAGCATCCGTGGGAAGTGATCGGCTTTAAGGTAAATGAAGGAGCGGCATTTCTGAAGCGTAATGGACGGATCTTCATCAGCTACTCGGCAAGTGCAACAGATCATAACTACTGTATGGGTCTGCTAAGCGCCGACGAATCATCCGATCTGCTTGATCCACAGTCCTGGACCAAGTCGCCTGAACCGGTGTTCCAGACGAATGAAGAGACAGGCCAGTATGGACCAGGGCATAACAGCTTCACCGTATCTGAAGATGGACAGGATGTCCTTATCTATCATGCCCGCAATTATAAGGAGATCACCGGAGATCCGCTGTATGACCCGAACCGGCATACCCGGGCCCAGGTATTCGGTTGGAACGAGAATGGAACCCCGAATTTCGGAATTCCGGTGAGAGATGGAATCAGGCAAGGTAAATAGGGTAGAATGAGAGCCTGGCTGATCTTAGCCAGGCTTTTTTATAAGATTAGCGTTAATTGAGGACAAAGAGTCAATTTGATAGTAAAAGAAGTCTTGCTCAACTAGGTAAAGCAAGACTTCTTTTTATTATGTTGGCTAAGTTATATTCCAATATTGATAGTTTGATTACAAGATTCCGACTTGTGGGGAAGGCGGTTCATTAAGCTATTGTATCCCGTTAGCTTAGCGGTCTAGTTGAACTTAATAGTTGATTTTGTTGGTCTAGACTTCTTATTGTGTTCTAATGATTTTTCACTTGAGTCGATTATTTCATCATCAAATTCCCATGAAACCATTATGGTTACCTTAGTTCCTACAGGAAGGAAAAGGTTTCTCCTAAACCATCTCGCTCGGTTATTATCACCTACGATTTTTAACTGTTGTTTTTCCTCATCTTCAACTAACACTTCATATTCCTTTCCTCGTGTTAATGCATTTATATATGTCCCTACATAATCGCAAACTACAATTTTGTTGGTAATGTTTCCACTATTCATAGCAATTCCGCCCTCATATATTGCATTTGAAATAAGATTATCATAAACCTTCGAATTCCACTAAACTGCCCGTTAGTTGAGAAAACCGACAATCTCCCGTGGCTACCGGTTCTTTACCTTTGAGCTATAGTTTCCCGTTACTTCAATGACGCGCAGTAATCTTCAGCCAATGTTTGTCAAAAGAATTTGACACTAAATTATTTTTCTTATATCATCAAGGTGTAAAAACTTTTTTACAGGAGGGATCTGGTTGGGAATTTTAGTACAAATTTTCATATCTATATATTATGCCGGTGTCATTTTCGCTTGCATGTTCATATGCGGTCATAAATCAAGTGGTGGTGACGAACGTCAGAAAGAAATCCGGAAACGAGCAACCCAATCCAGTTGGATTGGCATGATGCTTTATAGCATAGAAAGGGGAATTAGAGAGATTCCTTTTGTAAAGGAGTTCTATAAGGAAACGGTAACCGTGGGACCTTTTATACCGCAAAGCTGGGTAAGTAATTTACAAAATGGATTCGATGTTGTTTTGGTAGGCTTTATTTTTTATATTATCTTTTATATCCAAGCCAAAAGGAAACTGTCTTAATGGAAAATCGAATCAGACAACTGAGAGAAGAACATAAATTTTCACAGAGCGATCTTGCTACAAAGTGCCGCGTTTCCCGTCAAACCATCAATGCCATTGAAAACAATAAATACGATCCAACCTTAGAGTTGGCTTTCCGTTTAGCCCGAGTGCTGGGTGTGAAGGTCGATGAGTTGTTTATATATTGAGATAAGGGCAGTTGTTATTGCTGCCCTTTGATCATATTATATTCCCCTAGTATCCTGCCCGTTAGCTTAACGAGGCTGCCATATATATTCTTGGCAGCCTAGTCAGTTTCCCTTATTTAACTATCGTTTCCCGTTAGCTTAATCTCATCTCTCTTGGTTCAAATCTTTAGTTGCCAAATCTAAAGCCACTGCAATTTTGATTTGGTGCATTTTGCTACGCCCTTTAAGTAATAATTCAACAGGATACATCTCAATAATAGGGTCAACTTGTTGATCGAAACGATCAAGCTCAATTGTAATTACGGAATGTGTATCCACTAGGAAAGTGATAATATCTTCACCTTGTTCGGGTATCCAGTAAAGAATGTATGCTATTTCATTGCTGGAAAGCTTTCTTTAATAATGCTTAAAAACCTGGACATGGATTTATCATTGAATAAGCGAATTTTCGATGCTTGTAATTCCTTTCTGTATTCCTGTTCAGTGATAGTTCCTTTAAGTTTCAACGCACCCACCTACTTTCTTGCCACCCGCTTTTGTTAATCAATCCTGCCCGTTAGCTTAATCAGAGCACAGGTTTCAGTTCTCCCATTCTTTCCAGAAAGTCCACTCCTATCTTCTCAAGGAGTACAGGTGTCCTCTTTGTATATCACAAATGCGGAATTAATTACCGTGGTTTATTCAGGTCCACCCACCGTCCTGCTCCTTAATATCTCCTTATAAACCCCGATCGCCCGCTCCCGGGAAGCCTTCAGGTCCACAATGGCATGGGGCCGCGGACGGTGAATCTCCCGTCCCTCTACATCCGCAAGCTGCGGAAGCCATCTGCGGATATATGTGCCCAGAGGATCGAACTTCTCCGACTGATTCACCGGATTCATGATCCGGAAGTAGGGGGCTGCATCGAAGCCGAGAGAGGAGCTCCACAACCAGCCCCCGCGGTTCGGGGCGTTATCGTAGTCAGCCAGCTTGAGCCGGAAGTAGGCCTCTCCCAGAGGGAAGGGGCACAGCAGGTTCTTGGTGAGGAACATGGCCGTCACCATGCGCAGCCGGTTAGGCAGCTGCCCGGTCTCGTTCAGCTGCGTCATGGCTGCATCGATAACCGGAATTCCGGTTTCGGCATTGGCCCAGGCGCTGAACAGCTTATCGTCCAGCAGGGACAGATCATAGCGCTGTTCGTAGTGGTAGAAGTCCGGGTCAAACACTGATTGATACAGATAGAAATCTCGCCAGGCGAGCTGTCTACGCCAGGCTTCGCCTTCCGGAATGCCCATCACCCGCTGGTAGACTGTCCGAATCGACAGCGCCCCGGTATTCAGTATCCCGCTGATTCGGCTTGTCCCGTCCGATCCGTATTGATCCCGTCCCTGCTCATAATTATGCAGATCGTCCTCAATGAAATCAGCGAGCCGAATGCTCGGCTCTTCGGCAACTGGGTAGTCCTCCAGAACAAATGGAAGCCGAAAGCGATCCGAGAGCTCCGGTTCTAGCTCTGCGGTACGCAAATCAGACACCAAGACAGATCCCGGCGGCCGGAAGAAAAGCTCCATATATTCTTTCCATTTGCGATAGAAGGGCGTAAATACCTTATAAGGCTCCTTACGTCCGGCAAAAGCATGGAAATCCTCTAGATCGATCAAGGTCTGATCCGGAAGTGAGGTGAACGGAACGCCATGCTGCTCGGCCTTCTTCTCAAGCTTATGATCCCGTGCGAGCGCATAGGGCGTATAATCACGTCCAACTACCAATTCGCTAACCGGATACTGACCAAGGATGGAATCCACAATCTCAGCGGGGTCCCCATATAGAATATGAAGGTTCCGTCCTGCCTGTATATATAATTCCTGCAATCTCCTTACCTGACTCAGAAAGTGAACCCCACTATGCTCATCTTTGCGTATAGAGGTAAGCAGCGCGGGATCGGCAATGAATACATGCAGGCCCTGCTCTCCTAGGCCGGCAATCCGCTCGAACGCGGCTAGATCCTGAGTGCGCAGATCTTTTCGGTGAATAAATAGAATCATGGTTCCACTCCTCCTGACTGATCCTCATTGTAACGTATTAACCCATTGCCGAATCCTTCAAAATATTAAGAACTTCTTAACTCTTTCTTAACCTTTTGTTTGAAAACGGAATTCAGAATCATGATATGATGATTCAAGCACAAATCAATGACAAAGGATGAAGAGTATGGAAAGACACATACTGATCGTAGATGATGATGACAAAATTGCGAAGCTGATCGAAATTTATCTTCTCAATGAAGGTTATGTCGTGTTCAAAGCCGAGAACGGCTTCAAGGCACTGGAGATTATGCAGAATGAAGTGATCCATCTGGTTGTTCTGGATATCATGATGCCGGGAATGGACGGGATTACGGTATGTCTCAAGATCAGGGAGACGAATATGACCCCCATTCTGATGCTGAGCGCCAAGGACGGCGATATGGATAAAATAACGGGCCTGATGACCGGAGCGGACGACTATATGGTGAAGCCATTTAATCCGCTGGAGCTGGTGGCCCGGGTTAAGTCATTATTAAGACGAGCCTTCTACAGTGCCCAGCCGGCACTGACGGCCCGAGATCATCTGATTGAGCTTGGCTCCCTGCAGATTGATAAGGAGACCCATTCGGTTAAAGTGGACGATCGTCCGGTTAAGCTTACCCCGATCGAATTCAGCATCCTCTTCCTGCTGGCCAGCCAGCCGGGCAGGGTGTTCAGTTCAGAGGATATTTTTGAGCTGATCTGGAAGGACAAGTACTTCGAGAATAACAACTCGGTCACGGTCCATATCAGCCGCCTGCGCGACAAGCTGGAGAAGGAGATGCACGGAGAGAAGCTGATTCGCACCGTATGGGGGGTAGGCTACAAAATTGAGATCTAGCTTAAGATTCTTCAAATGGTTCTTCTGGACCGTCGTGGTCTCGGCCATACTGTGCTCCTTGCTCTATATTGTGATTAATTACCTTTACTACAACTACGGATACATGGATATCGTCAGTGTTGTCCGATTCTTTTATTATGGGTTAGGTCGTCCAGAGGTTTATTACGTCGCCTCCTTTCCGGTCATCGTATTAACGGGAATCTATCTTTACCGCAGAGAGAGCCGAAGACAAGAGCAGAATTACCTGGCCCTGCTTATTGAAGAGGTGCACAATCTCGAAGAGGGACAGCTTGACCGCAAAGTAACGGTCCGTTCGGTAGGTAAGCTTGGTCAGCTCGCTGCTGACATTAACCGGATGATGGAAAGGCTCAGAATATCGCTGGAGGAAGAGCGGCGGGCGGAGCAGACCAAGAATGAACTCATAACGAATGTATCTCACGACCTTAGAACGCCACTAACTACCATTACCGGGTATCTTGGCCTTATCGATCAGGATCGGTACCGGGATGAGGTTGAGCTCAGATACTATAACAACATGGCCTATGAGGAATCATTAAGGCTGAAGCAGCTTCTGGAAGATTTATTCGAATACACACGTCTGCGTAACAGGGAGATGACCCTGAATAAGTCGAGAATTAACCTGGTGGAGATGCTTCATCAGATTACGGCGCAGTTCCAGTGGCAGCTCGGTGAGTGCGGAATGGAGTCCAGGCTGTTCTTCGAGCAGAACCAGATGATTGTGATGGCGGACGGTGACAAGCTTAGAAGAGTATATGAGAATCTAATTTCAAATGCGATCCGTTACGGCAATGAGGGCAGGTTCCTGGATATTCGCGGGAGAGTTGAAGGGCAGGAAGCGGTTATAGATGTCATCAATTATGGCGAACCGATCCCCGATTCGGATATCCCGCGCTTGTTCGAACGGTTCTACAGGGTGGAGAAGTCCCGAGATAAGAACACAGGCGGCTCGGGAATTGGACTTGCCATAGCCAAACACATTGTAGATCTTCACCAAGGTTCGATTCGGGTTACAAGTGATGAGGAGCGGACGGTGTTCACCGTACGGATCAGTCAGAATGCACCGAGTATGAACCATTAAGAACGTCAAAGCATGTTACTCCCTTGAGGAGGGGCATGCTTTTTTGTCGTTATCATACACAAGTTTAAATCCCCTAATCTACCAACTTATAGGAAATCTTAATATATTCTTAATATTTTCTTAGGCGCAGCGAAAGTTATACCCCGGATAATAGAATTATTGATGGATGCAGTAGAGGAGAATTTTAAAGTGATTAACCGAAAAATAGCGATTATGGCGGGGTTTATTGTAATCGTACTTCTGCTTGTCGAAATAAGCTCCGGGAATTTAATGCGGCACACGACCGCCCTAATGCACGAGGTCAAGATGCAGTGGAGGGATATGAATCACCCTTCTTTGCCTGGTCTGGAGGGAGAAGGACTTCTGCTTATGGATGAAGATACAGGAAATATCCTGTTCTCCATTAATGATACCGAGAGGCTGTACCCGGCAAGCACAACCAAGATTCTAACAGCGCTCATAACGCTGGAGAAAGGAAATCCGCATGATCTCATCACGGTTGGGAAGGAAGTAAACCTCCGAACGCCGGGCGAGAGTTCTGCCGGGCTCAAGCAGGGGCAGAAGTTACGGCTAAAAGACCTTGCCGCAGCGATGCTGCTGCCTTCAGGGAATGATGCGGCCCGGACCGCAGCCAGGTATATCGCAAGACTGGACTCGGGACACAGTATGTCTCCGGAGGCGTCGGAAGTATATTTTGCGAGTCTGATGAATGCCCGGGCTAAGGAACTGGGAGCGAAATCTTCTCACTTTGTGAATCCACACGGCCTGCATGACCCGAACCATTACTCTACGGCAAAAGATATGGCGATGATCGCCCGGGCAGCCATGAGAAATAAGGAGTTCCGAAGTATTACTGCTGAGCAGAAGCACACAGCTGCGCTGTCCCATGTTACATTCACCAATCGCAACAAGCTGATTCAAAGCGGCAGTGAGTATTATTTTCAGGGAGCGGATGGAATTAAGACAGGCTTCACCGATGAAGCAGGGTACTGTCTGGTGGCTTCTGCAAGCAGGCAGGGCAGAAATCTGATCAGTGTGGTTCTTCACTCCACCGCTGAGGGTGTATGGTTGGATTCCAGCAAGCTGTTGGACTACGGTTTCAAGCTGAAGCAGTAACTAATTATGAACAATCAATATCAGGGGGAGAGTCTAATGGACCATACTCAAATAGAGAAAATATATAGAGAATACAAAAAAGACGTATATCGTTATCTGCTGTATCTAGGGAAAAATCACCATCTGGCGGAGGACTTGATGCAGGAGACTTTCTCCCGGGCTTTGGTTAATCTAAAGCCTGAACACCAAGACCGGGTAAGACCGTGGCTGCTGAGGGTGGCCTACCGTGTGTTCATTGACAAAATGCGCAAAGACAACCGGATGCAATCCTATGATACAGATTACTTCAATGAGCTTCCGGAGATGGATACACCGGAGTCTCTCTTCATGATCAAGGAGAAGCAGCAGGCGGTCTCTGAAATGCTGGATTCCTTGACCGAGGTCCAGAGGCAGACTGTGCTTCTGTATGATTTCAAAGGCTTCTCGTATCAGGAATCTGCAGATATGATGGGGATCGGGTTATCAAGGTTCAAAATTCTGCTGTACCGGGCAAGACAAAAACTGCGCAATCAGCAGCTCAATGAACAGATGATGCACAGACTATACTCGGATGTAATCTAATGTCAGCGAAGCTGCTGAGCTACATAATTAAGGGCCATAATTTGACCGGAATCCGAGTGGGGTTCAGGTGAATTTATAGTTGAACGAATATAAAAGGGGCTGCCCGGTAAGTCACATTGGACTTTGCCGGGCAGCCCCTTATTCACTTTCGGGACAGACCTTTCATTATTGCTCAGAAACGCTGGAACTCGACGGCTTCACATATGGAACAACAACCAGAATACCGGCTGTAACGGTATGCCCTTTATAAGTCGCCGTGATTTGTGTAACACCTTTGCTCACACCTGTAAGGACGCCGTACTTGTCAACCGTAACCACTTTAGGATTCTTGGAAGTGTACACGGCATCTGAAGAGACATTCGTGACCTTGCCATTCTGATCCGTGAACAGAGCTACGGTCTCAAATTGTTCTCCCACTAACAGGGAATAATCATCAGAATCAAGGTTGAACACGCCCGGTTCAGGCGTTCCTGGATCTGTGCCCCCGGATTTGACAACAACTTGTACCGTATTAAGTCCAGTTACAGGGACTTGTACAGCGCCAGCTTTCACACTAGCGGTTGCGAGTGTAAGGGCGTATTGGCCCGCAGTAGCGGATTGGAAGCTTACACTAGCAAGTTGATCTGAGCCAGTAAAAGTACCGCTCTTCAAACTTACTGAATAGTTCAGCTGCTTGTCCCCGTTCGGCGCATCGACAATATTCTGCGTAACCACCGCATTCTGGGGATCAGGAACTACTGCTGAGTTCAGCTTCACGGCATTCAGGGTCAAGTTCTTCGGATAAACAAGGCTGAAGGAGGCCGAGTTGGCTTTGGCTGTAGTAGCAAATTTAATTCCAACCTGGAATTCCGTGTTCGTCTTGACTTCCTGGGTCGCTGGATCAGCGAAGATCTTGGCCTGCTCCTGGTTCTTCTTCAGGGTGGCAAGCGGAGTCAGCAGACCATTGGAGGCTGCATCATACACATACACTTCATAGCTGTTGTCGATATCCGGATAGACAGGAACATTCACGCTGAAGTGTCCTTTGTCATCGACCACACCATCGGCTTGAGTATAAGTACCGCTAGGATCTGTGGTCAATACGGCGACGCCAATTACGTCAGAATACTTCACATTTGGAAGCACATTAAGGAGGGTATCTCCCAACACCTGTCCGGAGATGGTTCCTTTAGTTCCATCAGCTTCATTGATGACAAGCCCTGGCTGATCAATCTCAGCTTTCGGAGCTTCGCGGTCGACGACGAACGGCGCCCGTTCCTGATCAAGTCGTGAGTTCGTGTCATGGATAACCGGTGTCAGCCAGTAAAGCCCATCTTTGAGTGACTTTTCTTGGCCATGATCAGTGACTTTGGCATCCCAGTCGGGAAGCGTATACGTGTCTGGATTATGAACCGGGGCATGGCTAAGTCCGCTGTACAGGATGCCTTGATCTCCTTCTGTGTCACTGTTAACAACCAAATCGAAGTCTTTAATTGGATAGTTCACATTGAAGGAAACGTCGGTTGTATCGGCCAGATAATCTTTGTTCGGTGAGAAAATATCATTCGAGAAGGCGATATTATTAATTTCGCCAAGCTTATATGCATCTCCAACATATACGCTTGCCGGAAGACGAAGGGTATGGCCGTCCCCTTGTTTGACCAGGAGGACCTGACCTTCAAATTTGCTCTCCGGTGTTCCTTTAGGAATGGTGAGCTTCACCGTAAAGGTGGTCTGCTTCTGTCCAGGCTGCAGTGTGATCTGCTGGGTGGAGGAGACGAGAGAAGGAACGTTCTTGCCATCGGCACTCCATTTCACCTGTACATCATAGGTTTGCTTGGTATCCGCAATATTCTTCAGCGTAATCTCCTTCGTTACAGTGGAGCCGCCTGCCTGCTGTCCAAAGGACAGGCTTCCGGTCTGATACTCACTGTTCGTAGATCCCTGAAGCTCAATTGGCAGCTTCTCTTTGACCGAAGCGATCGCTTCTGCTGTCAAAGCATTGCTAAGATCAATCCGTCCCGCCCCTTGAAGCTGAACCGAATAAGGCGTTCCTGAGCGGTCATGAATCTCTACCGCATTATTGGTCAGCAGTGCCTTGATCTGTTCAGGATCCAGATGCTTCTCCTTGCGTTCGGACTTGAAACGCTCAATCAGAAGGGCTGCTGCTCCTGCCACGTGAGGGGCCGCCATGCTTGTCCCTTGCAGGGATTCATAGGCATTGCTGTAATCCCCGGTCCAGGAAGGAATGGATGAAGTAATAGCTACGCCTGGTGCTGTAATATCCGGCTTGATCGAATAGTCCGGAAGTGCAGGTCCGCGAGAGCTGAAATCCGCAAGCAGATCCTGTTCATGGACAGTACCGATATGGATTTTGTAATCCGATGCTTCAGCCTTCGCTTTCAGATTAAGTCCATCTTCCTTAGTGATGGTATACGTTGGCACATAATCGCCTTCACTGCCAAGGGTGGCTTGAATTTCACCTGGAACATTGTTGAAAATGATCACACCGGCAGCGCCCGCCGCTTTAGCATTTACAGCTTTATCATGGAAGGAAATTTCGCCGCGTGAGATCAGAGCGATCTTGCCTTTAACATCCACCCCGGCGAAGTCAGCTGGCTTGCCAAGACCTGCATAAGCAACTCCCCAGCCGTCCTTGTTATCCTTAAGCTCGGGCGAGTAGGTGGTCAAGTATGCATACAGATCACCAAGCTCAGCCGATTTGAAGATAGGGGTCTCACCAGGAGGGGTAGAAGCCCCAACGGAGATCGCGAGCTGGGAACCGCCCGGACTTCCGAGTGTCTCATCTCCCGGGCCTTCATTACCTGCGGATACGGCCACTTCGACTCCAGCCTTCACTGCATTATCTACGGCCACACTGTCCGCTGTATATTGATTGTTGAAGTCAGAGCCCAGAGAAAGGTTGATTACGTCATTGCCATCGGCAACCGCTTCCTCAATGCCGGCAACGACATTCTCGGTTGATCCGTTGCCATAAGGTCCAAGTACCCGGTAGACATACAGATCAGCTTCCGGCGCAACGCCTCGTGCCCATCCTTGTGTGCCCTGCGGATCATTTGGATTCCCTCGTCCCACGATCGTTCCGGATACATGTGTGCCATGTTCGGTATCGTAAGGTTTGCCGTCAACAGGAGGTTTGGTTGGATCTGGCTTCGTCTCGAAAGGATCCTTGTCATTATCTACGAAATCGTAGCCGCCTTTATAAGCTCCTTTAAGACTTGGATGATTATAGTCAACACCCGTGTCAATAACAGCTACTTTTACACCTTTACCTTTGTAGCCTTCATTCCACCACTTCGGAGCACCGATGTAAGGAATACTGTTATCCTCGGAGGGTCCTACTTCACCACCCGTGGATTCGACCGGAGTGGCATGATAGGTCAGGTTAGGAAATACAGCCTTCACCCCTGGCAGCTTGAGCAGGCCGTCTACCTGATTCGCGGGAAGTTCGACAGAATACCCGTTGAACACTTTGGAGTACTCTCTCTTAAATGTCAGTCCGCGCAGCGCCTGGGCAGCCGACTTAAAGGTATTATGCTCAATCCGCACCTTGCTCGTATGATCTGCCAGACTGGCCCCGGCAGACTGTTTCTCGAACACTTTGATCGGATCATTCTTCAGCTGCACAATCACCGTAGTCAGACTGCTGCTGTCACTTTCAGGAACGAAGTTTTGCGGTGAGGCAGAAGATTTCAGAAGAGGTGCGGCACTTGGAGTCAGCTCACCGCTGCGGGGAATATTCAGATTGGAACTCAATCTGGATTGGACCTTTAATTTGGATGCAGTCTGGGCATCTGCTGAAGCAGCGGATGCGAGGCCAGGAGAAGCTGCGCCAAGAACTAGGGATACACTAAGAACTCCGACCAGCCATTGCTGACGTGAAATAGGCTTCAAATGGTTTCCTCCTTCTCGATTTGGATGCTTGTCTAGTAGTTAAAAATGATAGATTGATGATACTAAGAGTTTACATATTTTTGACAGGAAACATATCCTACGGTTTAACTATGTTATTTGTTGAAGTCGAACCTGCGCGGAGGCGGCGGCTTTTCTCACATGCAGTCGAAAGATAGAGGAAGATTACAATCCGGATTGGAATTTAGATACAAAAGTAACTGGTTTCTTCCAAAATTAGCAATTTGTCATTCGATAGTCTTATAGACCAGCCTAGGGGAGAGGATACATGAACAAGGTAGGTTTTAGTTCATAAGCACTCGGGTAGAGGACAGGCATACCCGGGATAGACTGATGAAATATTTACCGGGGTAAATAAATAAATGAATTCAACGCCAAAATTAGACACTGGCTTTATAGTTTTTTCACGGATTAAAAGGTAAGATAGAGGATACAACTTTTTAAGTAAGTTATTCCAAGGCGGGAGGAATACCTGTTCCAACCGGCTCAAGTCAAATTATGGAGGGATGTCAAAATGGTACCCGAGCGCGTCACCCTTGTTACTTTGGGAACATTCTCTATGCCGAAGCTGAGAGCGTTTTACCGTGGAATTGGCTGGGAAGAAACACCTACTAGCAATGATCAGTACAGTGTGTTCACCACGGCGGGTGTGCTGCTGTCCCTTTATCCTTATGAAGAGTTGTTAAAGGATGCCGGGCTTCAGCTAACGGGCATTCAGCCAGTGGAGCCTGCCTTTAGAGGGATTACGCTTGCTATTAATGTGGAAGAACCCGAGCAAGTAGACGACATTATGGAGCAGGTCAGGAAAGCAGGAGCAAAGATTCTCCGTGAGCCTCACGAAGCATCTTGGGGAGGACGAACCGCGTACTTCGCCGACCCGGAGAATCATGTCTGGGAAGTGGCCTGGAATCCTTCCGCCTTATTTGATGAAAGCGGGGCTATGATCTCTTTCTGACCCTGTTCCCTTAGAATTTAGAAGAACGTCTGCCAAACTCACAGTTTGGAGGCGTTCTTTTTGCTTTGAATTAAGGGTCTATTTAAAGTCGTTGTCTTTTAATATAGGGGGTCCTACTATGGGGGTAGAAATACCAGAGCAGGCGATTAAATGAACAGATGAGGTGATGGGTAGTGAAAACAGTATCCGAATTGGAGCAGTGTCTAAGTGAGCCGTCTGCTGCGTTGGCCGCTGATCTGGCTAAGCTGGATGGCGATATCCTGATTCTTGGCGTCGGCGGAAAGATGGGACCAAGTCTGGCTAAATTGGCAAGGCGGGGAGCCGAGGCTGCTGGTGTGAAGAAGAAGATTATTGGTGTATCCAGGTTCTCATCAGGCACTTTGCAGAAGGAGCTTGAAGATTTCGGGATTGAGACTATTAGTGCGGACCTGC
Organism: Paenibacillus zeisoli; assembly: GCF_003994465.1. GTDB lineage: Bacteria > Bacillota > Bacilli > Paenibacillales > Paenibacillaceae > Fontibacillus > Fontibacillus zeisoli. The sequence continues at coordinate 204,482 of NZ_RZNX01000005.1, forward strand.
TGAGTGATCAGGCGCTGCGTGCACTGCCGGATGTGCCCAATGTCATCTATATGGCCGGGAACAAGTTCGGCACCACAGGAAAAGAGTATTTCACCTGGGCCATGAATGCCTATCTTCCCGGACGTGTTGCCGAGAAGTATCGCAATTCACGAATTGTATCCTTTTCCTCCGGTAATATTTATCCGCTGACTCCAGTATCCCTTGGTGGAGCATCGGAAGAGCATCCGGTTGGACCGATTGGGGAGTATGCGCAGTCTTGTCTGGGCCGGGAGCGTGTATTTGAATATTTTTCCAGAGAGAACGGTACCCCAGTTGTGAATTTCCGTCTGAATTATGCCATAGATTTACGATATGGAATCCTGCTTGAGGTTGCCAGTGCCGTGAACGAAGGTCGTCCCATTGATCTGGGAATGGGCCAAGTGAATGTAATCTGGCAGGGAGATGCCAATGAAATGGCGATCCGATCCCTATTGATCGGTGATTCCCCGGCCGTGACGCTTAATGTAACAGGTCCTGAAACCGTTTCCATTCGTTGGTTGGCAGAAAGATTCGGAGACGGCCTTGGCAAGCAGCCGATTTTTACGGGCGAGGAGCGGGACACGGCACTTCTGAGCAATGCTTCCAAATCGCATCAACTGTTCGGCTACCCTCGGGTATCGCTCCGGGAAATGATCGACTGGACACTGGAATGGGTGGCAAGGGGAGGTGAGACCCTGGGCAAACCTACACATTTCCAAGAAAGGACAGGTGCGTTCTAAATGGGAGAATCTCGTGAGCTAAGCGCTTCGGTCCAAAGCCTGCTGGAGAGAGGGACGGTTATCCCTGCACATCCCTTGGCGCTGAATCAAGACCGTAAGCTGGATGAGCGCCGGCAGCGGGCATTAACTCGCTATTACATGGCTTCCGGTGCAGGAGGGATCGCGGTTGCCGTGCACAGCACGCAGTTTGAAATACGTGACCCGGGCGTTGACCTGTTAGAGCCGGTCCTGCGTCTTGCGGCCGAAGAGGTGGAAGCTGCCGGGCTTAACCGTCCGCTGATCAAGGTAGCAGGCATATGCGGGCCAACCGATCAGGCACTTCGGGAGGCTGAGCTTGCTGTCAAATACAATTACGATCTTGGGCTTGTAAGCGTTGGCGGTCTGGGTGACTGGACTGAAGTTCAGCTGTTAAAGCGGGCCGAGGCGATTGCGGACATTATTCCGGTATTTGGATTCTATCTCCAGCCCGCAGTAGGAGGTAAGCCGCTCAGTTATTCCTTCTGGAGGGAGTTTGCGGAGATTCCGGGTGTTAAAGCCATCAAGATGGCTCCTTTCAACAGGTATCAGACTCTGGATGTCGTGCGGGCAGTCTGCATGTCGAGCCGAAAGGATGAAATTGTGCTGTATACGGGCAATGATGATAGCATCGTAGCCGATCTGCTTACTACCTACAGGTTCGAGGAAGAGGGGAGAACCATCGAGAAAGGAATTGCCGGAGGTTTGCTTGGGCACTGGGCCGTATGGACACGGACAGCCGTAGAGCTGTTTGATGAGATTCTGGAGCTTCGGGACAAAGGAGCCGCTATCCCGGCTGAACTGCTTCAACGGGGAGCCCAGATTACCGATTCCAATGCAGCCTTCTTCGATCCTTCTCACGGATTCCACGGATGTATTCCAGGCATCCATGAGGTTCTGCGCAGGCAGGGGCTTCTGGAAGGAAGATGGTGCCTGAATCCGGAAGAGGAACTATCGGAAGGACAAATGGAAGAGATCGACCGGGTATACCGGCAGTATCCACATCTGAACGATGATGCCTTTGTGAAGGCGCATCTTGAGGAATGGTTGAACCTATGAAATTCAGATCCGTATTCGACATTATTGGTCCGGCTATGATTGGGCCATCCAGCTCCCATACCGCCGGAGCAGCGCGAATCGGAAGGATGGCCCGCATGCTGTTTGGCAGGCCGCCGAAGAAGGCCGAGTTCGTGCTCTATGGTTCGTTTGCCGAAACGTATAGAGGCCATGGAACAGATGTGGCCCTGGTTGGCGGCATCCTGCAATTTGATACTTTTGATCCACGAATCAAGGATGCTCTCCTCATGGCGAAGGATTTGGATATTGATATCCTGATCTCAAAGGCAGACGATCCCGAGGAGCATCCGAATACGGTTAGAGTTATCCTGACGGATGATCAAGGAAGCTTGGAGATCAAGGGCATTTCTATAGGAGGAGGAAAGATCGAAGTCAAAGAAGCCGGAGGGTTCGCTGTGAATCTGACGGGAGATTACTGGACGATGCTGGTCTTCCACGAGGATCATTTCGGCATGATTGCCTCCATTGCCCAGGTTCTCGCTGATCACCAAATTAATATTGGAAGTATGCATATGTCTCGTAAAGGGAAGGGGCAGGAGGCTCTACTGCTGATTGAAACCGACCAGCCTATGGATGATGACGCAATGGGAAGCAAGATCGAGGCTTTTGCCCATGTACACGGGGTCCGCATTATAGCTCCTCTATAGACCACGCGAAAGGAGTGCAGCTGCCATGGAATTCAAGACAATCGAACAGTTGGTCCAGCTAGCAGTGCATGCCGGAGTCTCGATCTCTGAAGTCATGATCCGGGAGGAGATGGCGGCTTCTGATCATACCCGCGAACATGTGATCAGCCGGATGCTGGCTCATTTGGAGACCATGGAGCAGGCAGTCGAACGCGGACTCACCGAGGATATTCGTTCGCACAGTGGTCTGACAGGCGGGGAAGGCAAGAGGCTTCACGCTTATGCTGCAGGCGGAAATACGGTATCTGGCAGAAAAATGTTAAATGCCGTTAGCCGGGCTATTGCAACCAATGAAGTCAACGCTGCGATGGGCACGATTGTAGCGACCCCGACGGCTGGTGCCTGTGGCGTGATACCCGGATGTTTATTCGGGTTAGCGCCTGAGCTTGGGGTTAGCCGGGAGGAGATGGTTCGCTTCCTGTTCACCTCAGGAGCCATCGGGATGGTCATCGCGAACCAGTCTTTTATTTCAGGTGCTGCAGGCGGGTGCCAGGCTGAGGTTGGATCAGCTTCTGCGATGGCAGCTGGTGCTGTAGTTGAATTAGCTGGCGGCACGCCGGAACAGTCGGCCGAGGCTGTTGCCATAGCCTTGAAGAATACGCTCGGATTGGTGTGCGATCCCGTCGCGGGACTGGTCGAGGTACCTTGTGTAATGCGCAATGCCATGGGTGCAGCGAACGCACTGGTGGCTGCAGATTTGGCGCTGGCAGGGGTGAGGAGCGTGATCCCTGCCGACGAGGTAATTGCAGCTATGTACCGGATTGGTCAGGCGATGCCAAATACACTGAAGGAGACCGCCATGGGCGGGCTTGCTGACACGCCAACCGGCAGGAAGATCAAGGATCGATTATTTGGTGATCCGCCGCCCTCAGGATCAATCAGAGAGGAGTAGTCGAGCCAAGTGAATACTCAGAATAAGACCCATAGCCCACGATTCTACTGGTCACAAGAAGATAAGGAGTTTATCGTGTCCACCTGTCTCAGGAACTGGCCAGAAGAAGTCAAGGAAGTGCTGCACCGATCCAATTTGGCCTGTGAGAATACGTTTATCTTCACCCATCGATGGGATATGGAACGATGTACGGAACCCGTGAGCTTCCAGGACGAGATCAATTGGAATTATCGTCATCACGATGATTTGGAGTGGCTTGTCATGCTGAATCGTGCCAGATATATGAGCGAGCTCGGGCAGGCTTACTGGCTGACGAATGAAGATCGGTATGTGTCCGCGTATATCCGGCTGATGAAGGATTGGATCAGGCAGAATCCTCTTTCTCTTGAGGAGCTCGAGGCCAGCGCCGGCAGAGCCTTTAATGTGAAGGATACCTGGCGGAAGCTGGACAGCGGAATAAGGATTACACATTGGTTAAAAGGCTATTTCTGTGTCCGCTCCTCTCCGCTCTGGACAGAGGAGGAGGAGAATCTCTTCAAGGAAGCGGTACACCTGCATGGCATATACCTAAACCGTGCATATACTACTCATGACAGACAAAGCAACTGGGGATATCTCGAGACCAATGGCTTGTTCCAGTTGGCCCTGCTGTTCCCCGAGTTTGAAGAGTCTGCGGAGTGGCTCAAAACAGCGGCACATCGATTGTCTGAAATGGCCCCCATTCAGGTATTTGGTGACGGGATGCACAATGAGCAGTGCACGATGTATCACCACGAGGTTCTTCATTGCATCTTTGAATCCGTATGGCTCAGTGAGGTGAACGGGATTCAGCTTCCAGACCCGCTTCGGCAGACCTTGGACCGAATGTACACAGCTACACTTTCCTTTGTCCAGCCTGATGGGCATCAGCCTATGCTTGGAGATAGTGATGGAACGGATGTAAGGGATGTTCTTAGCCGGGGAGCCTGTCTTTACGGGCGTGGGGATCTGAAGAGCCAGGGCTACGAGCATCTGGATTATGAAGGCATTTGGTATTTCGGCAGTGACGGTTACCACCGTTATGAAGAACTGATAGCCGCGGAGCCCGCTTTCTGCTCCACTCTGCTGGAAGACAGCGGTTATATGTTCATGCGCAGTGATTGGTCACCTGACTCCAAATACTTACTCTTCGATGCAGGCCATATGGATGTAATTCGGGCACATGGCCATGACGATCTGCTTCATTTCAGCTTATCCGCCTACGGCCAAGAATTTCTGGTTGATCCGGGTCGCTGTACGTATATGGAGAACGAGGATCGGCGGTATTTCAAAGAGTCCCTGCAGCACAACACTATCTCAGTAGACGGCAGGACGATCTCGGAATATGTGGATTCATGGAGGTGGAAAGAGGAAGCCAATCCGCTCGGCAGCGTATGGCGAAGCAGCTCTTCATTTGACTATGCTGAAGCAGGTCACGATGGATATTGGAGACTTGGGCAGCCTGTTCAGATCAAGCGGCAGATTGTATTCATGAAGCCGGATTACTGGGTTGTAGTCGATACTCTTCGTTCTCATGGCGAGCATGAGTATGAGCTTCCCCTGCATTTTGCCGAGGGAATGACACTGACCGAGCTGCAGGATCCGAAGGAGATTATTGCTTCAGCCGAGCAGCATGGTTCTTGTGCTGGCCCCTCTCTGAGAATCATTCCCGTTACGCCGGTTCAAATCAGGTTTGAATCTTCGTGGGTGTCCAGAAATTATAACGAGAAGACCCCCGCTGTGAAAGCAGTACTTCAGCAATCCGGTCAGGGTGTGACCCGGTTCGTTACACTGTTCTATCCCGAGAGACCTGATGAACAGACCAGCCTTCAAGTAAGATATGGAAGCTGCGAGGACAGTTATGGCCGGCAGGTGGATACTGATTTGGCAACTGTGGTCGAAATTGTACGGGATGATACAGTGGATACCCTCCTCATTTCCCATCAGGGTCCGAAGGGATATCAGTTCGCAGGTGTCCACCTGACGGGCGAGGTCTTGGCCGTCCGCAAGAAGTCAAATAAACCTTTAGAAAGCTTGATCTTGAAAATATAATCTATTATTCACCCGCGGATAGAAGCTAGCTGCTTCTCCCGCATTGTTTGGCTCATTTATGGAAGCGCTTCATCTAACAGAATGGATTAATCTCCCATATTCTCGGCGCAAATTCGGTCTTATTAAGGACGTTGACCAATAAGAATGAACTGGGTAGTTTTATGAATATAAAAGAAAGTAATTGCTGACATCAGATGTGATTACTTTTGTTTATAAATTTGATTAAGGGGGCTTATCATGAAACATCTGGCATTCAAAAGGGGAGCTTTGATACTTGCTGTGCTTATGTTATCTTCCATCCTTTTGTCAGCATGCTCGGGAAGTACTAAGAAGGAGGAAGGTGAAGTTTCTCCTGGAGACAAAAAACAAGAACAGGTGGAATTGAGACTCGGCTACTATTCCTCTGCTCAGACCGACGCCAAGATGCAGGAGCTGGTCAAGAAGTTCCAGGATTCCCACCCGAACATCAAAGTGAAGACCGAATCCGCACCTTACGGACAGTTTTTCCAAAAGCTGGATACCCAGATTGCGGCAGGTAACGCACCCGATGTATGGCTGTCAGATGGGGTACTTGTCCCTAAATATGCTGAACGCGGAGCCCTTAAAGATCTTACCGACCTCATCGGCAAAGACTTGAAACATGATGACTACTACGGCCTGGATTTCAATAAAGACGTGAACGGCAAGTATTGGGGCGTACCACAGGGAATCCAGATTGGAGTTCTCTATTATAACAAAGACTTGTTCGATGCGGCCAAGGTTGCTTATCCGACTACGGACTGGACTTGGGATGATCTGAAGGCCGCAGCTGAGAAGCTTACGCTAGACACCAATGGTAAATATGCTACAGATGCGGCGTTCGATGGCAAGAAAGTGAAGCAGTATGGATTAACCTTCTTCAGTATTACGGAAGGCTGGATGCCTGTCCTGAAATCTTTTGGCGGCGGAGTTCTTGATCCAACTCTGCAAAAGTCGATTATTAACTCTCCGGAGAACAAGAAGGCGCTCGACTGGATCGTGGATGGTATGAATCGTCACCTGCTTCCAACTCCAGCTGATTTGAAGAGCTTCCAGAGCAATATGGCCCCATTCCCGAGTAAGGCAGCCGCCATGCGGATCGGGATCTACGCCCGGACGATGGATGCCAATAATGCAGGTCTGAACTATGATGTTACCCTGCTGCCAAAAGGTCCTGACGGCAAACGTTTCTCCCCGGTAATCGCTAACAGCTGGGTGATTAACAAGAAGGCAGAGAACCAAATTGGTGATGCGGCTTGGGAATGGGTGAAATTCTGGGCTACTACAGATGAAGCTCAGAAGGAATGGGCTTCACTTGGGGAGGCTGTACCCGTTAAGAAATCTGTTGCCAATTCCGATCAGTTCCTGAACGGCAAGCCAGCCAACAAGAAAGCATTCCTCGATAGCTTTGATTTTGCGGGTACCCTGGATGTTAATGCAGTATGGAGTGAGTGGGTAGGTAAATTCAATGACAGTATTAACCGTGCGTTCCAGGGCGAAATTCCGGTAGATCAGGCACTCAGCACCGCTGACAAAGATGTGCAGCAGGTACTTGACGAATTCTACAAGAAGAAATAACAGCTCTCCCGGAGCGGGTATAGGCGGTCCTGTCCACTTCATGTGACAGGGCTGCCCGTATCCATTTAGAAAGAAGACGCTATAGCATTTGTCCATATAACTCCACCGGTCTTCCGGCGCTGCCATGAAAGCCGGATCTCTGGAGAAAGTGAGGGGATCGTGATGGGAAATACGGAACTTGCGCATACGGAAGTCAAGAATGTGGTCCGCAAGCGTAGAAAGAAATTAAATTCCGACGGAAAATGGGGCCTTGTGATGGTCGCCCCCTATCTTGTTCACTTTGTTGTGTTTGTTCTCGGTTCGCTGCTAGCCTCCCTGTACTTCAGCTTCTCGGAATACGATATCCTTAACCCGCCGAAATGGACGGGGCTCGAGAATTATACGAAGCTGTTCAATGAGGAGATCTTCTGGAAGGCACTTGGAAATACGTTATATTTTGCAGTCCTGTTCGTTCCGCTTCAGACGATCTTTGCCCTGATTCTGGCGACGGCGCTTAATCAGAAGCTTAGAGGACTCAAGCTGTTCAGACTGGCCCACTTCCTCCCGGTTATTTCTTCCTGGACCGTTATTCTGTATGTGTCGGATGCGTTCTTCAATACGCGGTTTGGTCTGGCGAATGATTTCCTGAACCGGATGGGCCTTGAACCGCAGACATGGCTCCAGGATCCGCATCTGGTGATCCCGCTTCTGGTGCTCATTGCGGTTTGGAAAGGGATCGGCTACATTATGGTGATTTTCCTGGCAGGGCTGCAAAATGTGCCCTCGGACGTATACGAAGCCGCAGAGATTGATGGAGCCGGAACCTTCAGGAAATTCATGAATATCACAGTTCCTCTGATCTCGGGAACCACTTTTCTGGTTGTTGTGCTCAGTACGATCTCCACCTTCCAGGCATTTGAGCAGATCTATGTCATGACGGGTGGAGCACAGGATGCTACGGCTGCGGGCGGCCCTAACAATTCAAGCCTTGTGCTCATGATCTATCTGTACCGCGAAGGCTTCTCTTTCCTGAGGATGGGTTATGCTTCCGCGATCGCCTGGGTGCTGTTCGTGCTGCTGTTTATTCTTACGATCGTACAGGTCACCCTGCAGAAGAAGTGGGTGCACTATGAATAAGCGACGAGAACATTTGTGAGGGAGGTTGCCCCAGATGAATCGATATAAGCTCCGCAAATCCGTTAGTTATATCATCATTACGATCAGCTCGCTGATCATGTTCGTGCCATTCCTGTCGACAGTCTTCAATTCACTCAAGAATTATGCCCAGTACACGGCTGTTCCTCCGAAGTGGATTCCGAATCCGGTACAGTGGAGCAACTACAGCGAGGTATGGAAGCTGGGCCCGTTCGGACAGTATACGATGAACAGCGCGATTGTCACCGTACTATCTGTCATCGGAGCGCTGATCTCCTGCTCCATGGTGGCCTATGCTTTTGCGAGAATTGAGTTCCCGTTCCGGAATTCGCTGTTCATGGTGGTGCTGGGAACGATGATGATTCCACCTGTCGTTCTGATTATTCCCCAGTTCGTTATCTTCAAAAATCTGTCGATGCTTGATACGCTGACACCTCTATGGCTGCTTGAATGGCTCGCCCAGCCTTTTGGAATCTTCCTGATGCGCCAGGCTTTCCTTGCTATTCCGAAGGACTATGAGGAATCCGCCAAGCTGGACGGCTGCAATCCGTTCCAGATTTACTGGAGAATCTTCATGCCTATGTGCAAGCCGACCTTCGCCACACTTGCGGTATTCACCTTCATGACGAAATGGAATGAGATTCTGTCGCCGGCGATCTTCCTGACCTCCAAAGAGAACTTTACTCTCCCGATCGGGATTCTGTCTCTGGGTGGTCAATATAACGGGAGCGAGCAGTACGTGGTTGCCGCTGCAATGTTGAGTCTCGTGCCGATCCTGCTGGTGTTCCTGTTCGCGGAGAAATATTTTGTCCAGGGCAGCAATTCTGCAGGGATCAAGTAGAACTGAAGGGAGGAACACCCCATGAGCTACAAGGCAGCCATAATCGGTGGAGGTATTATTTCACGGAACCATCTGGATGCCATCCGCCAGTTGCCTGAGATGACGGCCGTTGCCGTGGCGGATCCCGATCTGTCGAAAGGTACCACACTCGCTCAGGAGTATGCCATAACTCCATATACGGATTACCGTGAAATGGTGCTGGTGGAAAAGCCGGATATCGTAGTCATTGCGGTCCCGCATTACCTGCACCGGGAGATCGCAGTCTGGTGCTGCTCCAAGGGCTGTCACCTCCTTCTTGAGAAGCCGATGGCTCTTAATGTGAAGGAGTGCGACGAGATTCTGGAAGCCGCGGAATCCGCCGGGATCACCCTCCTTGTCGGCCATACCCAGCACTACCTTCCTGCGAATATACAGGCGAAGAAGCTGATCCAGAGGGGCGAGCTTGGAGAGCTTATCGCCATCCAGGATACCCGCCATCTTCATTATTACAAGGACGACCGCCCCGACTGGTTCTTTGAGAAGGCCAAGTCGGGAGGAGGAATTATGATGAATCTGGGCGCCCACTCGATCGACAAAATCCAGTTTATTACCGGAAGCCGGGTTGCCCGTATCCGTGCAGCATTAAGTTACTACGGCTCTAAAGGCGATGTGGAAGGCAGCGGAATGGTCTTCCTGCAGACAACAGATGGCCTGTCCGCCACTATTGTTCAGTCTGGTTATGAAGGTGTATCCGTAGACACTACAGACCTGATCTTCACTCAAGGAATGGCCAGGCTTATCTCTGGAAAAGGACTGTGGATCTCGCGAAATGGACAGTATGAGCAGTCCCCGCTGGAGGTACAGGAAGACCCCTTTGTTCTCCAGTTCAGAGATTTACTCGAGGGGATCAATTCCGGACAGGAGCCGGAGAGCTCCGGTGCATACGCCAGAACCGTCATTGCGGCTATAGAAGCCATATATGCTTCGGATGCGCAAGGAGGGGAACAGTTCCTTGAAACAATCTAAATCTCCGGGGTGGAAGTACAGCATCTGCTCGACCGGACTGAAATCCAAGTCATTTCTTGAAGTGCTTGATGCGGCCCAGAGTCTCTCTCTGGACGGAGTAGAGCTGTGGTCTCAGCATCTTGAAGACTTCCTTGGCCAAGGTGGAACCTTGGAGGAGGCCCGGGAGCTTCTTATGGCCCGTGGGCTTCAAGTTCCAGCCATAGCCTCTTATGCGTATTTCTCCAAGAGTGCGGAGGATATTCGCGAAGATATGAACCAGATAGGCCGGGCAGCTGAGCTCGCACAGGGAGTAGGCAGCCCGCGAATCCGTACTTTTGCCGGGCATGTACCCTCAGCCCATGCCGGCGCAGAGGAATGGATCCAGACCATGAACGGACTCGGGGAGGCCTCAGCTCGTTGTGCCGATGCAGGAATCCGGCTTGCGGTCGAAATTCATAACAACACGTATGTTGACCGTCTTGACCGGATCAGGGCACTCACCCAGGAGACCGGGTCCGCAAGTGTAGAGCTGATCTATGATCCTTTTAACCTTTATGTCGATCGGCAGGATCCCATGCCTGTGCTTACAGAGCTTTACCCCTGGATATCTCACGTGCACTTCAAGAATTACCTCTGGGATCACCAGAATTGGAACCTTAGTGAGCCTGTTCCAGTGCTTCAAGGGGATTGCGAGCATAGACACCTGATCGCTCACCTGCTTGCGTCTGGATATGATGGATACATTTCGTTTGAGTATTTTGGAGATTCATGCCTTAGTCTGGCCCGTCGTTCTCTCGCAGAAATTCAGACTTACCTGCACCATGTTCTTTCGTAAATAGGCATGGAGGTGATCAGCATGACCCTGAATTTAAAAGTCGCCGTAATTGGTCCACAGGATTTAGTACAGGCGGTAATGGAGCTTGGGTCGAAGTATGAGGGTCTAACGATGATTCCAGCAGCGTACCAGCACGAGAAGGACACCCTTCAGCTTGCTGCAGAGGTGGGAACCTTGGCGGATATTCTTCTGTTCACTGGTCCCATCCCCTATCAGATTGCCCTGGGATTAATCAAAGATAAACCGATGGTTCACGTACAATACTCGGGTACAGCGCTATACAAAGTGCTCTTCGATTTCATTCGAGATGAAGTTCTTCATCTGGGTGATAACGGGCTTAAGATCAGCGTGGATGTCCTCGATCGGGAGGAAATTGAGGAGCGGCTAACGGAAATCGGCATAACTGAATACGAGCTTTATGTAAAAACCTATTCAGTGGGCATTGAGACCGAGGAATTGGTTTCTTTTCACCATCAGCTCTGGAAAGAAGGCAAGGTAAAAGTCACGGTTACCTCGGTTACCTCGGTATATGAGCGTCTCAAGCAGCTCGGTGTTCCTGTGTACAGAGTGATTCCAACGCTTTCCTCCATCAGGGACACCCTGAACCGGGCTTTGCTTGAAGCCAAGAGCCTCAAGTTCAGCAGCTCCCAGATTGCAGTAGGAATTATGAACATTGATAATTTTATGAAGGTTTCCAAGGAAGTTGCCTCCGAATATGAGCTTCAGCGCAAAAAACTTGTGCTGCAGCAGATCCTGCTGGATTACGGAGAAGAGACACAGGCTTTAATCAAGTGGACTGATGGGGATGAAGTCTCCTTCATTACGACAAGGGGTATTATTGAGCAGACGACGAGGAAGTTCCAGGAGGCACCGCTCTTGCTGGAAATTATGGAGAAGCTTCAGTGGAAAGCCAGCATCGGAATCGGAATTGGCCGAACCGCCAATGAAGCCGAAGGCAAGGCAAGAGAGGCCCTGCTTAAAGCGAAGCTGAGCGGAGGCGGGAACTGCTTCCTGATCATGCAGGATGGTCTTGTGTATGGACCTATGGGCTCGGAGCTGATTTTGGAATATTCAGTGCGCAGCGAGGATCCGCAGCTTCTGTCCATTGCCAAGAAGGTAGGCCTCAGTGTTGGCACGATCAACAAGCTGCAGTCGTTCTGCAACCGGCTTGGGACGACCACGTTCACGGCTTCCCAGCTGGCTGAAGGCTTCGGCATAACTCTGCGCAGTGCACGCCGGATCATGGCTGTGCTGGAGAAGTTCGAGATTGCCCGTATTGTAGGGGAGGAGCAGCCGGCAGGACGCGGCAGACCCCGTCAAATTTATCACATTACCTTGGAAGGAGCCGGCCATGAATAAAGAGAGCATTTGGACAAAAGCCCTGTCACTAAGTGAAGATCTCACGGCCATTCGCCGTCATTTGCATCAATATCCGGAGCTAGGCTTTGAAGAAGTGCTGACCTCGGCCTATGTGGCAGGCGAGCTTGGCAAGCTGGGTCTGGCTGTGCAGACCGGGCTTGCCGGTACGGGCATCGTGGCGCTGCTCGAAGGAAGCAGGCCCGGCCCGGTTGTTGCGCTTCGCGCCGACATGGATGCCCTCCCACTTCAGGAGCAGACGGGACTGCCCTTCGCTTCCCTGCATGAAGGGCGGATGCATGCCTGCGGCCATGATGGGCATATGGCGATGCTGCTGGGCGCAGCCCGAATCTTGACCGGCCTTCGCGAAGAGCTGGCGGGGGCGGTGAAGTTTATTTTTCAGCCGGCAGAGGAAATGCTGGGCGGAGCCCGGCATATGATTAAAGCGGGGGCACTGGAGTCGCCCCGGGTAGATGCGATTGTCGGCCTTCACTTGTGGCCGGATCTGCCGACCGGCCATTTCGGCCTGCGGCCCGGCACCATTATGGCAAGCATGGACCATGTGAACATCACGGTCCATGGGACTGCCGGGCATGGCGCCGCTCCGCATCAGGGCGTCGACGCGATTCTGGTCGCGGCGCATGTGATGACCGCGCTGCAGTCGTTGATCAGCCGGGAGAGTGATCCGGCAGAGCCTGTGGTGCTCAGCATGGGTTCCATCCATGGTGGAAGCCTGCCGAACATTATTGCCGATCGGGTGGAGATTAAAGGCACGGTTCGTGCGGTTCGAGAAGATACGCGCCAGCGTATGGCCAAGCGAATTCAGGAGCTCGCCTGCAGCGTGGCGGCGGGAATGAATGGGCGTGCTGAGGTCAGCTACATTTATGGTTATCCGCCAACGGTGAACGATCCGAAGCTGATTCTGTGGGCAGAAGAGACATTGAGTAAAGCACCTGATGAGGTTGCGATTGTTCAGATGCAGCATTCGCAGATGACAAGTGAGGACATGGCCTATTATATGGACATGGTACCGGGGGCCTTTCTGCTCGTGGGTGCCGGAGGCAGCGGGCGAGGTGAATTTCCGCTTCATCATCCCCGAATGACGATTGACGAGAAGGCTCTAATACATGGCGCGGCGTTTCTGGCAGATTTTACACTCAGGATCATGGATGAATTACAATCGAGTCAAATTCCAGGTGAATAATTCCAATTGATAACTCTATGTAAAATTCCTCCTAAGGGACAGGAGACTGCAAGCAAAGTGTGGAATAGAGTCTTCAAGGACCTTGATCACATACAGGGGGTTGAAGATGATGAATGGGCCTATCTTACCGGCGAGGCCGCTAATCGGCAAAGAGACGGTATCCCGGATTGAAGCGGATTATGACCGTTTCCGGGAAGGCATGCCAGATCAGGTTGAACAATATATTTTGGATCGCTATGGAGTAGATGTCTCATCACGGTATGGTGCTGCGTCCATAAGGAACCCTTTTGGCAAAGCATCTGGACAGCTGTCGGTTAATTTGGAGCAAGTAAAGGCGGATACGAAAGCCGGGCTAGGATTTGTTGTCCTGAAGACCGTCATTGCCGAGAACCAGTATGGGAGCAGGTCTATGAAGGAGTGGGCGGTGAAGGAGACCCGGATGGTGGTGAATCAGATCACCGGCAAGGAGACGGGTGAGCTTGGATGGAATGTGACCTGGAGGGGAAGAGGATGGTATGGCAGCTTGAAAGCCTATCTGGATTTCTTCAGGGCCGCCCTGGCAGAAGGAAGAACCCGCGGAACCGTTATTGTTCCCTCATGTAAATATCACCTGCCAAGCCAAAGCGATCCCGGTTATCAGCTTGATGAATATCGGTATACAACTCAGATGTTATATAAAGTATGGAAGGAAGCCGGGGAGCCTGGACCGCTCCAAATGGAGAAGGATTTCAGTCCTACGGTAGCGGGTTCCGGTCTGGCCAGTCAAAAGTACACGGTGCTTGAGTGGTTAAGACAAGTCCCTTATCTAATCAAAACCTCGGTTCCCGAGAGTGATATTCAGCTTGGTATCAAGCTGATGAACACGATGTTCGATGACCGCTTTCAGCTGGAATCGGTCCGCACCCTTCTGGAAGAAGGCCGGGCCAGGCCGGATTATGTGGTGTATGCGAATCGGTTGTACGATTCACATCTTAAATTTCTCGGCAAGGAGGGAGCAGCCTATGGGGGACCGGATCTGAGTACGCGTAATCTCAGGATTCTTTCAAGGCTGCGAAAGCTGGAAATTCAGGGTAAGCTGAGAAGTCCTATCCCTCCGATATCGGGGACAGGGAATGTGCATTCCGGTAAGATGGCCGCGGAATATGCGCTTCGGGGCGCGGAAAGTGTGCAAATGCATACGATATTCCAGCGGCCGAACTCAGCCTTTGGAATGCGCACGGGAAGCAAGACGGAGCGGGCGCTTCATGAGCTCTATTTTCACCCCGCAGAGGGATTGATTACCTGGATGCTGCATCTGAAAGAACACCAGGAGATTGATTGTCCGGATGGAATTATCCGGTTTAGAGATTTGGCTTCCTGGTACAGGAACAAAGGAAGGGAATACTTTCTGTACATGGTATAGGAGGATAACAAGCATGCGGGATTATAAGCAGATCAGGGAACAGTTAACCGGAGGCATGATTCCGGCTGTTCCTGTTCCGCGTTCGGCGGATGGAACCATACATGTGGAAGCACATGAGAATTATGCAAAGTATATGGCGGCGCAGAGGATACATGGGGTTGCCCTATGGGTGCACACCGGAAGAGGTCTGCAGCTAACAAGGCCCGAAAGGGAATATGTTCTTCGGTGCTGGAGAGCTAATCTTGGGCCGGAGCAGGCCATCGTTGCTGGTTCCGGTTCTCTCATCGATCCGGCTTGGAAGGCAGAGGAGAGGGTGAAGCGCTGGTACGCGTCCAGCCATGAGATGGCTGCCGATGCCATGAACGGGGGAGCGGACGCTCTGCTCGTATTTCCCCCAGTTATCTTCCGCGATCTTCCTCCCGCTGAACGGGATGAGGCGATTGTTGCCTATCACCAGAGCCTGGCGGATCAAGGTTATCCGCTTATTCTGTTCTATCTGT
This sequence comes from Paenibacillus zeisoli, assembly GCF_003994465.1. Lineage (GTDB taxonomy): Bacteria > Bacillota > Bacilli > Paenibacillales > Paenibacillaceae > Fontibacillus > Fontibacillus zeisoli. The sequence continues at coordinate 219,832 of NZ_RZNX01000005.1, forward strand.
ACGAAGAAGCCGGCGGAGTTAATTACACGCTGAAAGTGCTTGAGCGATTGATGGAACTCTCTCAAGTAATCGGGATCAAGGTGGCCACACTCGACAGCGTTATGACGATGCAGGACATTTCCTCCCTGATGCGGATTCATTTTCCGGACAAACTGTTGTTCACCGGAGAGGACCGGATGTTCGGGTATTCTCTTATGCGCGGAGCAGAGAGCGCGCTGGTTGGGCTTGGAGCCGCCTTCCCTAATATTCAGGCCGATCTGATTCAGGCATATAGAGATAGGCGCTATGATCAATTCATGGATTTATCTGCTCGGATTGACGGATTCGCTGAAGCTGCATTTGTGGCGCCTATGGATAAGTATATTTTGCGTATGCTGTGGTGCCTAGTGCTTGCTGGCGTGATCCCAGAGGAAGCGGCTGGAGAGCTTGCCGGTTATGAGATCAGCCAGGAGGAGATCGATATTCTACGGGAAGCGATAACTTCCAACCAACTGTATTAGACAGCTGAGCCAAACCCACTCAACTTTTCTTGGCCTAGAGGGTGTCTTTCTTCTTGGGTGTTATTGCTCTTGAGCGGTCCAGGTCATCCACTATGGTGTTCATCTGCACCTTAAGCTCATCCAGGGCGGAACGGAACCGTTCCCAGTGGAAAGGATGACCGACCGTTGCTTTCTCGGCTTTGCCGATGAGCAGCAGCAGCTCTGACAGCTCGTCTTTGAATCCTTTACCATGTCCTTCACGTTCAATCCGGTACAGCTCCTTGCGATAGGCTGAAGCTCCGTACAGCTCTTGAATCGGCATGTCGTTTAGGAATTGCCGCCCCGATTCGGTCAGACTGTATACTTTCTTTCCTTCCACCGCTTCAGAAGAGATTAATTTTCTTGTCTCCAGCATATTCAGGGTCGGATAGATCGACCCCGGGCTGGGTGCATAGATCCCGCCAGATTCTTCCTCAAGTGCTTTGATCATTTGATAGCCATGTTTAGGTCCGTGGGTGAGCAGCTCTAGCAGAGCATATTTCACACCCCCACGTCCGAAAAAACGCTTTTTCCGTTCGTTCTTTCCGCTGCCTGAAGGCATATAATCGGAATTCTCCATACTCTCACAATCCCCTAGATCTTAACAATTTTCATCCTTGGATGGACGGAACTAAAGATTAGTATAATTCATAAAAAACACCTTTCATAGGGTATATTAAGCCCCGCTTGGGTAAGTATCAAATATGTGCCTTCTTTTCTTTCAGGGCGCGATTTCCTATAATGTTTATGAATTAACTAAGCTATTACATTCTAAGGAGGATTCACATCCATGCCCAACCATTTACAAGATACAGTCAAGCTAAACAACGGAGTAGAAATGCCTTGGTTTGGTCTTGGCGTTTGGCAGGTCAAAGAAGGCGATGAAGTCTTGAGCTCGGTGAAGACCGCAATTCGTCACGGCTACCGCAGTATCGACACCGCCGCAGCGTATAAGAACGAGGAAGGCGTAGGACAAGCTATCCGCGAAGCACTGGAGGAGAATGGACTCAAGCGTGAGGAGTTGTTCATCACAACCAAGGTGTGGAATGCAGATCAAGGATACGAGTCAACATTAGCGGCAATCGATGCCAGCTTAAGCAAGCTTGGTCTTGATTATGTGGATCTTTACCTGATTCATTGGCCTGTTAAAGGCAAATACAAAGAGACCTGGAAGGCACTCGAGAAAATCTACCAAGATGGCAAAGCCAAGGCCATTGGGGTATGCAACTTCCATGTGCATCATTTAGAGGATTTGATGGAGGATGCTCAAGTGGTTCCGGCCTTGAATCAGATCGAGCTTCATCCTTATTTAAGCCAGAAGGAAATTCGTGATTTCTGTGCGAAGAAGGGAATTGCGGTAGAAGCTTGGTCTCCACTTGCTCAAGGCAAAGTGGTGAAGGATGAGACAATCCAAGCGATTGGTAACAAGTACGGGAAAACGGCGGCCCAGGTTGTCCTTCGCTGGGACCTTCAGAACAACATCATCACTATCCCGAAATCGGTCCATGAAGATCGGATCACAGGCAACGCCGATGTCTTCAACTTTGAATTAAGCCCGGAGGACATGGCTGCCATAGATTCGCTTAACCTGAACGAGCGCACGGGTCCCGATCCGGACAATTTCAATTTCTAGTACAATTACACAAAAGGCTGGAGCCACTGCTCCAGCCTTTTGCTGTTACTTTGAGACTTTTGCCTCCTGCTGATTAAGTAGGATTCGTTATTTCTTGCGTAATTAATTGTAATAATTCTTCGGGAGTATGACATATAAAGTCGGGAGAGGACTGGGTAAGTAATTCTAGCGAATCAAATCCCCAAGTCACGGCGATCATTTTGGTGTTTATTTTGGTGCAAGACTCGATATCGCGCAGTTCATCTCCAATGTACAGGATATCATCTGTATTTAATCCTAGTTTTTTTGCCATGCTTGCGATGGATTTGTGTTTGCCAAATAAGTTGGTTGCTGAATGAATACAATCAAAATAATCCATATGGTGAACTTCTATAAATTTATGAATATTGTCCACCGTATTAGAAGATAAGATACCCAGAGAATATCCCAGCTCTTTCAATTCGATCAATACCTCTTTAATTCCACTAACAGGTTCCAGATTCACGACTTTTCGCTTGTATTCTCTTTTGCCTTCGATTAACAAGGCCGGAAGTTTATACATAGGCACCTTCAGCACTTTCAATCTCTCCGGGATAGACATATTCGACAACGCCGGAATTTATGCGTCTTGAATCTTTCTTCCTCCATATTTCACACCCAGCTGATTAAAAATCTGAATCGTTAATGCTTTGGACTGGGCGAGCGTCCCGTCAAAATCAAAGATTAGATAAGGCTTCATTTCCGTCTCCACCTCTAGTTTTAATGATTTCCTTTAATAAGACAAACGGTTTGATAGGAAAGTTATGTATATTTCTTCGTGAAATTTACATTTTCTCTTTTCAACGCTCCCAAAATGTGGCATGATTCCATTTAAACTATATACGAAAAGAAAGGGAGGGAGACTGGTGAGCAAAGCTGCTGCCGCTATGAGGTCCGCTGTAAACAGCACGACCGTTTTTCCAATATTATTTGCTGTAAGTATAGTTCATTTGCTGAATGATGCCATGCAGTCGGCCATTCCAGCTCTTTTTCCGGTACTGAAGGATTCGTTGTCACTGACTTATGGACAGATCGGCTGGATCACTTTTGCCATGAATATCACAGCTTCTGTTCTGCAACCGGTTGTTGGCATTTATTCAGATCTTAGGCCAAGACCCTACATACTTCCTTTCGGTGTATGCTTTACGCTGCTGGGCGTTGTCCTGGTGGCTTTCGCTCCAAGTTACTTATTTATTCTGCTCGCAGTCACGCTGATCGGTATAGGCTCATCTGTATTTCATCCTGAATCCTCCCGTGTTGCTTATCTGGCGGCAGGTCCACGGCGGGGGCTGGCCCAGTCGATCTTTCAGGTCGGCGGGAATTTCGGCAGCTCACTGGGACCTTTGATGACCGCGCTGATCTTCGTCCCGCTTGGACAGTTCAGCGTAATCTGGTTCAGTATCGCGGCGCTGATCGCTATCGCTATCCAGTACCGGGTTGCCAAGTGGTACAGCGCTCAGGAACTGAAGCCAAGAAGGAAAGCTTCTGCAGTACAGGCGGGTGGCAGACGCACCTTATCCAGAGCAAAGGTGATTGCGGCTATGACAATTCTGGTTCTGCTTGTCTTCTCCAAGAACGTGTACATGGTCAGCATTACGAACTTCTATTCGTTCTTTCTGATTGATGGGTTCGGGATCACGAAACAGACTGCACAGTGGTTCTTGTTCGCTTTTCTGGCCTCATCAGCTGTAGGAACCTTCTTCGGCGGGCCGCTTGCAGACCGTTATGGAAGAAGAAGCATTATATGGTTGTCCATTCTTGGCACAGCACCGTTCTCGCTGCTTCTGCCGTATGCCAGTCTATTCTGGTCTGGCGTTCTGGTAGTGTGCGCAGGGTTCATCCTTTCCTCGGCATTCTCGATTATTGTAGTGTATGCCCAAGAGCTATTACCAGGTAAAGTAGGTCTGGTGTCCGGCCTCTTCTTCGGCCTTGCTTTCGGACTCGGAGGAATTGGTTCAGCTGTGCTGGGACATTATGCGGACGCAACAAGCATTACCAACGTTATGAAGGTATGTGCCTTCCTGCCTTTGATTGGGCTACTCACGGTATTCCTGCCTAAAGATAAAGAGCTACAAGAAGCAGTGTAAGTCGCTGGAGAAGCTCAGCTTAAGATTTATCCATAGGGCAAGTTATATAAACACAAGGAGTAGGCCGCATTTGAGCCTAAGGAGATTCATATGTTCAAATATGGTAATCAGAAGAGCAGATCCATTCCGGTAAGACTTGGCTTCACCGAGGAAGGGGTCATCCGGCAGGCAGAGCTTAATGGGAACCGGTATATCGATCATGTGGTCTATGGTATTCTGGCCTCGGAGTGGACCTCAGCATGCGGATTGTGATGCAGTCGAAGATTAAAGGGATTTCGCCGGATAAGATGTGGGAGCATTTACAGTCACCGGCTACTTTCCAAATGGTTAGCGCTCCGTTAATGGTTTTCCGCAGCAGGGTGAGCGGTGGTTATCCTAAGAGGTGGGCCCAAGGAAGCGCGTATCCTTTACAAATGTATATGTTGGGGTGTATTCCGCTCGGTCATCATACGATTCTTTTTAAGAGAATAGATCATTCCGCGAAGCGAGTATCCACGGATGAACACGGTCTGCTCCTCAAGTTCTGGCAGCACACCATGGAAGTAATGTCGGATTCGGATCCACAGGCAGTTCTATTTAGAGATACGCTTGAGGTTAGGAATGGAATTATTACTCTGCCGACGTACCTGGGAGTTTATGCTTTCTTCACCTACAGGCACTGGAGAATGAAACGGCTTATCCGTAAAGGAAGATTCACATAAAAAAGAGAGAACGGCCTGAACGGGCTGTTCTCTCTCTTTTTGTGCTGTGCGTATGCGGGAACACTCGGAACTACTTTAGGCCACGAACTGGGTCAGGGAAATCAACCCGGTTATAGTAATCACGTTGAGCAGAGTAGAGATCAAGATCGTCTGAGCAGCAAAATCCGGTTCATTCTGATATTCCTCAGCCAGAATCGAGGTGTTAACGCCAACTGGCATACCGGAGGCAATGAGCAGGGCTTGAGCTGGAATCCCTTTAAGACCGAGAATCAGAATCAGAATAAATCCTACAGCAGGAGCGAGCAGCAGCCTCAGTCCCACACTTAAGTAGACCTCGATTCGGTCCAGCCTAAGCGGATACTTGATAATCTGTGCCCCGAGCGTCAGCAGGGCGATGGCTACCATGGACTGGTATCCATATTGTAGGGGCTGGTAGATGAACATCGGAAGCGGAACACTGAAAATATGCATCAAGAGTCCCAGCACCAAGGCATAGGGAACGGGCATCTTTAAGAAGCCTTTAATCGCATGGCGGTATAAACCTTCCGTCTTCGCTCCTTGAATGGAGATGACCCCATAAGTGAATGTAACCAGACTGTTCATCGACATAATGAGGGCCTGTATCGAACCGGCAAGAGGATCCCCCTTGAAGGCCAAAGTGTTGATCGGCAGTCCGTAATTCCCGGCATTGTCTATAATCAGACTGTTCGAGAAAGCCGCCTTCATGCCTTTTGTGAATTTACGCTGCCTTGATACGAGCGTAGCGACTCCGTACAGAATCAATACATACAAGGTATAGAACAGGGCCACATTACCGAAGAGCGCAGGCGACATTTCTGATTTGTACATGCTGATAAAGACCGCCGCGGGGGTTATGTAATAAAAGTTGATCTTGGTTAGCGTATAGAGATCCAGCCGGAAAATATACTGCATCACGGATCCAATACTGATTAGTATAAATATGGGCAGCACGACTTGAACTAGAATGTCTGCGATCATGGGTATGAATTCATCTTCTTTCCTTGGGATCTTGCTGGCAGGACTGTCGGCGCTGACCATTATACCATGCCGGGGGGTGGGCATGAATTAGATATTTCAGGAAAGAGGGTCATTGTGACTCAACAAAAAAACAAGGCTGCACTTAGTGCAGCCTTGTTGTCAAGAGAAAGCCGAATAGTTCACCCAATTACATATGAACTAATGTGAGAGATAAGAGTTAACCACCAGGACGGGTGCTGTAAATTGCTGTCCTTGATACCAAGCGGTTATTTGAGTCAGCCCCGGGTGGATTCCTGTGATGTTCCCTTGCGAGTCAACTTGAGCTATTTCGGGATTCTTACTGAAATAGATTACCTGTGACTTAATGGTTTGGACAGAATCCTGGGTACTCTTGAACAAGGCCACTGTATCGAGCGTGTCTCCGACAGTAATCGAGTACTCATTTGAATCGAGAGAGAAGCTTCCTGGCGTAGACACAAGAATAGTTGTGTAAGGAGGCGGATTATCTTTAACCCCGCCAACTATAATGGTATCTCCTGATCCAGGAGGATTAGGGAGACTGATCATCCCACCTTCACCGTGGTCCGTCGTGTATCCGCCGGATGTGTTCGGTTGGGTAGGGAAGGTAACTACGACACTCGTTTTGATGGTCACTTCATTTTCCAACTTGATGACGTTCTCCTCGGCGGCATAACTCACCCCGGATGCAGACAGGGTCAACAGGAATCCGGCAGCTAAGATGATAGATTTGTATGTCAGTCCGTATGAAGTCGATTTAGTCATGAATATAACTCCTTTCGTGTACTGATATATTACAATTATGGTATTAGAGCCCAATAAATAACAGGTACTATATCTTTAATTCTTCCGAATTACTTTCCTACTTAAGTGCGAAATCTTACGAAATGGTATAATGAGATATATGCTATTAATTCAATTTGAACCGAACAATGAATGTAAGGAGGGAACCTGAATTTCAACGATATCTATTCGAGAGCATTTGAATACCGAACCTCTGCCGATGGACCTGCTGCTCCTGGCTGATCCCGATGAACAAAGGATTGCAACCTATATACATAATGGTTCCATTTACAAGTTGCTGGAAGACGAGCAGGTCTTAGGGATATGCGTACTTGTGCCCCGCCAGGGTGACACTGCCGAGATCGCTAACCTCGCTGTAGCTGAGGATGCACAAGGCAAGGGCTTGGGAACAAGGCTGCTGCAATATACCATTGATGCTGCCCGTCAGGCTGGTTATCATTATTTGAAGGTAGGTACTGGGAACTCCAGCCTGGATCAGCTGGCCTTTTACCAGAAGAATGGATTTCGCATAGTAGGTGTCCTGCGGGATTATTTCATCAAGCATTATGATAAGCCCATAGTAGAGAACGGGATTCCTTGCAGAGATATGATCTTGCTTGAAATGGACTTACACGGAATGAAAGGATAAGAAGAGAACGTGATTAGATATAGAACAATGACGATGGAAGATGCGGAATTCATTGCACATATTGATCGCTCGGAGTATATTGAGAAGGTTTACAGGACAGAGGGAGGTCGTATCCAAGAGATCCAGGCCGGGCATGAATGTCCCACATGGGATTTGCCTGACTTGGAAGAGCTGAAGGCAAGGTTCCGGGAACAGCTGCGCGGCGGTGGGTATGCTTATGGTGCATTTGATGGAACTAGATTGGCCGGCTTTGGGGTTCTGGGCTCTAAGTTCCGTGGCAAGAATCTGAACCAGCTCCAGGTGGATCTGATGTATGTATCGAGAGTTTACCGGAGACAGGGCATTGGAAGAACAATCATGGACGAAGTGAAACGGGAAGCGATCAGCCGTCGGGCTGAATATCTGTATGTGTCTTCTACCGAAACCCAGTCCGCTGTGCAATTCTACACCCATTACGGGAGTCGGTTGACTGCTGAGGTGGAAGAGGAATTGTACCAGCTTGAACCCGAAGATATTCATATGATGATCAAGCTGTGAATTTGTAATGTGGTGGTGAAAAATGAAATTTTGGCGTAAATTATGGATTTTTGGCTGGAAAGAGGCACTCTGCTGTATTTTTCCGGTGATTATATTTGCCTCTTTGGCCATAACCAAGGTCATCCATGTACCCTACGTACCCAGGTATGATTTGATCCTGATGATCTGTATTGTAGCTCAGGTGGCTATGGTGTTATTCAGTCTGGAGACGATCGACGAGCTCAAGGTCATCTGTCTTTTCCATGTTATTGGACTGGCCTTGGAGCTGTACAAAGTACATATGGGGTCCTGGTCCTATCCTGAGCCCGGGTGGAGCAAAATTTATGGTGTGCCGCTCTACAGTGGCTTTATGTATGCGAGTGTGGCAAGTTATATCTGCCAGGCCTGGAGACGAATGGACCTGCGGATTATAGGCTGGCCGGGACCTGTTCTGCCGTGGCTGATTAGCGGGGCAATATATCTCAACTTCTTCACACATCACTTTATAGGTGATTATAGATGGGTTCTGATTGGGCTGTTATGTCTCATATTCTATAAGACACAGATCTATTTCAAGGTTGAGGAGCTAAGCTTAAGGATGCCGCTCGTTGTCTCTTTTCTGCTGGTTGGATTCTTTATCTGGGTGGCCGAGAATATCTCAACCCTGCTTGGGGCTTGGCGTTATCCGGATCAAGAGCATGCCTGGCAGATGGTCCATCTCGGCAAAATCAGTTCCTGGTTCCTGCTCGTGGTCATCAGTCTTATCATTGTCGCCCAGTTAAAGCATGTCAAAGGCCAGCGTGATCTAAGTGATCACAAGGCGGCCCTGCAGTCCGAAGCCGATATGCCTAACTGAATCTGTATTGCGGGAGAGTTGTTATGAAGAGAAAAGGCTATATGTATTATATTATCTGGATCATCGGCGCGCTTCTGCTGCTCTATTATGGTAATCATTATTTGGGGGAAGTAGCACACCAGTCGGAAGTAGATTTCAATATTAAAAGAGTGGTGTGGGTTAGTGCAGCCTTTGCGCTCATCCTGGGAATCTATTTGAGTGCTCTGTTTGGTCTGCCGGGCAGATCCAATTTCAACAAGCCGATGTTCATCGCCGTATTCCTTCCAAGCTTTATTCTGCTGATTTATGTGCTTCTGTCCAGTTACACGAAGATGCCTGAGATCCCATACTATGCGGATATTATAGGTCGTAACGGTCACTTCTTCCTAGGTGTGATCAGCGGGCTTTCGCTGATTAAGAGCTTGTTTGAACCAAGAAGATAGACACTGCGGTTGCAAGGAAAGCTGGAGGTTGTTAGTCATTCGTAACGCGAATAGGCAAGGACACGATGAAGGCAATTAACTGAACCACTGCATGGCTTATGAGCCCTGCGGTGGTTCTTTTTGTAATGATAACGGGGATGAGAATTCCCAATTTATTTTTTTATAAAATCTAGCGACAAACGGCCGTAAACACGTTAAAATAGTCACATAAATATTAGTGCAATCGTATGCACAAAGTTCGTGCACGCAAAATATGCACACGACGAATCATATAATCAAGACAACTTATAGATATAAAGGAGCTACTATGAAAAGAATTTGGTGGAAAGAAGCAACAGCATATCAGATTTATCCGCGGAGTTTTATGGACAGCAACGGAGATGGTATCGGGGATCTTCAAGGAATCATTTCCAAGCTTGATTATTTGCACGACCTCGGAATCAATGTGATCTGGATCTGCCCGATCTTTAAGTCTCCCAATGATGACAATGGGTACGATATCTCGGACTATCAGGCTATTATGGAAGAGTTCGGAAGTATGGAGGATTTCGATCAGCTGCTGCACGAGGTGCATGCACGTGGAATGAAGCTGATTCTGGACTTGGTGATTAACCACACTTCAGATGAGCATCCCTGGTTCATCGAATCCCGTTCCTCCAAGGATAACCCAAAGCGTGATTACTACATCTGGAACGATGCGAAGGAAGGTACAGAGCCGAACAACTGGGAGAGTATCTTTGGGGGGTCAGCATGGGAGTATGATGCAGGGACCGAGCAGTATTTCATGCATGTCTTCTCAACAAGACAACCGGATCTGAACTGGGAGAATCCGAACGTGCGCCGGGAATTATACGGGATGGTGAATTGGTGGCTGGATAAGGGAATTGACGGTTTCCGTGTAGACGCCATCTCCCATATTAAGAAAATAGCCGGATTCCCGGACATGCCGAACCCGGATGGACTTAAATATGTTCCGTCCTTCGAGGGTCATATGAACCGTGAAGGCATTCACGACTTCCTGATGGAATTGAAGCAGGAGACATTCGACAAATACGATATCATGACCGTTGGGGAAGCCAGCGGGGTATCGACCGAGCAGGCGGATCAATGGGTGGGAGAAGAGCGGGGCAAGTTCAACATGATCTTCCAATTTGAACATTTGGCCTTGTGGAACAAGAGTGTAACTGGAGGGCTGGATATTAAAACCTTGCAGGAGACGCTAAGCCGCTGGCAGAAAGGACTTGAAGGAAGAGGCTGGAACGCACTCTTCATCGAGAATCATGACCAGCCCCGCTCAACGTCAACTTGGGGGAATGACCAGGAGTACTGGGTGGCCTCTGCCAAATCTCTGGCTACCATGTACTTCCTTATGCAGGGCACGCCTTTTATCTATCAAGGGCAGGAGATCGGGATGACGAACGTGCAGTTCGATTCCATTGATGATTACAATGATGTGGCCATTAAGAATCTCTACCAGCTGGAGCGGGAAGCGGGGAAGAGCCATGAAGAGATCATGCAGATTATCTGGAAGAACGGCCGTGATAACTCCCGTACACCTATGCACTGGAACGATAAGGCCAACGCAGGCTTTACAACAGGGACGCCTTGGCTGAAGATGAACCCGAATTATCCTGATATCAACGTGGAGAAGCAGATCCAGGACCCGAACTCGATCTACCACCATTACAAGAAGTTAATCGCTCTTCGTGCGGCAAATCCGGTAATCGTGTATGGTACTTACGATCTTGTGCCACAGCAGGACCCGAATCTGTATGCGTACAGCCGTACACTTGGCAATGAGAAGCTGCTGGTGATCTCGAATCTCTCAGCGAATGAAGCGCTGTTCGACTGCCCGATTGGTTGGGAATATGATTCCGTGGAGCTGCTTATTCATAATTATGAAGCAGATCCTTCGGAGAGCATTCAGACGCTTGCCCTCAAACCCTATGAATCTAGAGTATACCTGCTGGTAGCAGCAGATATAGAGCGGGTACAGAGAATGGAAGATACTTTAGAACAGCCAGTGGTGTAACAAAGTAAGTGAATAATACGTTTGTTCATGCCGATAAATTCTGTCAAACGTGATACGTTTTAGATGAGTTGTTATCGAAGAATTGGCTATAGATGAGATGTATAACAAGAAGCCCTGTTCCAATTGGACAGGGCTTCTTGTTATACATCTCTATTTAACTATATAAGTTGAACTTAAGAATTACTCAAAGAACATTTCACATGGCCGCCTTAAGTGTAAATCAATATTTCNAAGAACATTTCACATGGCCGCCTTAAGTGTAAATCAATATTTCAACTAATATAGGCGATCTTCATTATTTCGGAACAGAAGCTCGAACCACCTGTACCGAAGCCCGATAAGTATGTCCTTGATATTCGGCGGTAATATAAGTAATTCCCGCATGTACGCCGTTGATGTTGCCATCCTTGTCATAATCAACCAATTTCAGATTATCACTCTTGAAGATGGTTTGGTTCGTGACATTATGAACCAAACCCTCTTTATCTTTAAATAAAGCGATAGTATCCAAAGTAGTTCCCGCAGTTAAGGAATACTCATCAGAATCCAGATAGAAGCTGCCCTCTTGAGGTGGCTCATCCTGTCCAGCCAGCTTCGCCAGCTGCAGAATGTACTGATTGCCAGCTGCGATTGTTCCCATCAATACAATTCCGCCATCCGGTGAAGCAGTACCTCGGCCCAGTCCGTCCAAATTCGGGTCAGGAAGAACCGTATAATTCAGGATTTCACCATTCTCATCTACCTTTAACACATCGAAATGGTTGTCATAATCAGGATAAGATCCCTTTTGGACATTCCCAATTAGGGCGAATCCCTGTCCTGCTCGCGTGACAGTGGTGAAGAGATCCCGATCTGCGCTCAGATCATAGTTCTTCTCCCATATTACTTTGCCGGCTGTATCCATTTTGGTTAGATAGGTAACATCTTGGCCATCTTTCTCGGCAGAGCTTGCGATCACATAATTGCCGTCACCTGAGGAAGTGATGGAATAAGCATTACGTCCGGAATTCAGCTGGATGAATTTCTTGGTCCATTGTTCTTCGCCGTCGCCATTTAGTTTGGTCACGATGGCCCCGTCACTGCCGGTGTCACCGATAATGGTATCCAGAGTACCCACGGCGATCGAACCGCCATCTGGAGTTGCAATAATATCATTATAGTGCTGATTGCTGCCGAACCGGTACCAGTTGAACCACTCTTGCTGTCCCTGGGCATCTGTCTTCAGTACATAGGCAGAATCTTCACCAGAGGCCGAAAGGGTATAACCGGTTACAACAAAACCACCGTCTTTGGTCTCTGCGACTGAATCTCCATTCACATTAGAACCGTTGTCATATTCCTGATCCCATTCTATGATACCCTGGGCAGTAAGTTTGGTTAGAAAGACTGCATTATGAGGTCTACCGTCATCACTGCTGAAAGTTCCGCTGACTATATACCCGCCGTCTTTGGTCTCAACAGCCTTTTTTGCATAGGTATATTCTCCATGCTGAACCGTTTGCTGCCACTGGGTGCCTCCAGAAGAATTCAGCTTCAAAATATAGGCTTTTGTCTCTCCGTCACTGTTATCCCTAGAATCACCTGCTGCAATATATCCCCCATCCGAGGTATGAGCCAGGCTGCTTCCATTGGTGGACAGCTGATCTTTACCAAACTGATGTGACCACTCCATAACAGGCTTCCCATTCACTGAAGAAGCATAGCTGTGGCCTGCGAGAATTCCTGTAGCTAAAGCAAGGCATGCAAGAGCATAACTGGTCTTACGAATAATAGATTGGAACAAACTTTGACACTCCTCCCGAAATTTTAAAATAATATATGTGCCTGCTCTGTATGTACTTGGTAATGAGGCAATCATGAATGAAAAGCTCTGATGTGTTAAATGCTTGGTGGAATTCTAGCTGGGGGAGTTATTGAGATTCAGGCTCTAATTTTAAATAAAGAGCCATCCCTAAGGATGGCTCTCATGATTATCTCGGCACGTAGGCACGAACAACTTGAACCAAAGCTTTGTAGGTTTGACCATTATATTCCGCTGTAACATGTGTAATGCCGGCGTGTACTCCGATAATGTTGCCGTCTTTATCATATTCGGCGACCTTAGGGTTCTCACTTTTGAAGATAGCCTGCTTGGTAACATCATGAATTTGTCCGTCTTTGTCCTTGAAAATGGCGATCGTATCAAGAGAAGTCCCTGCGGACAACGAGTATTCATCTGAATCCAGATAGAAGGCACCGTCTGATGTTCCAGGATCTCCACTCGCCGAGACATTGACCCGGAGCTGAGCATGAAGGCCTTTATATTCAGCAGTAATGGTAGTGCTGCCAGGTTTCTTCCCGGTAATCAGGCCTGATCCATCTACGGCCGCAATATTCTCGTTGTCCGAGGTATAGGTGACCGGTTCCGTAAGCCCAGCTTTGGTTCCATCTGCATATACTGCATTAAGGTGTACTGCCACATTTTTGCCTACTTCAAGAGTCTTGGTTGTATCCGGGAACTCAATAGAGGTTACAGCAGGTTGCTCTGCATTACTGCCAGCAAGCTTGGTAAGTTGAAGATAATATTCTTCACCCTGGTTGGCCTGGCCGGTAAGGACAAATCCGCCATCCGGTGAGACCGCACCTCTGCCAATAGCATAAAGATTCGGTTCTCCGAAGAGAACATTATCCAGAACCTCGCCCTGCTTGTCCACCTTCAAAACCTCAAATTGATTCTGCTCATCAGGGTATTGGCCTTTCTCGTTCTCACCCAGAAGCGCATAGCCGTCCTTAGTGCGGACGACCTGTGTGAAGAGCTCACGATCTGGAGTCGGATCATAGGTCTTCTCCCAGATTACCTCACCGTTAGCATCAACCTTGGTCAGGATGTTAATATCCCCGTTGGTTCTGCTGCCGATCATATAGCCTCCATCACTATCAGGTGTAATCGAGAACGCGGAGCGTTTGGGGCCCCCTTGAACATATTTCTTGGTCCAGACTTCTTCACCCTTGGCATTCAGCTTGGTTGCTATAGCAGCATCATCATCACCGGAGCCATACATCGAGTTAATCGTTCCTACTGAAATCGTACCGCCATCAGAGGTAGGGGTAATATCATTAAAGTATTGATTGCTACCGAATGTGAACTTCTTGAACCACAGCTTGTTACCTTGGGCATCCGTCTTGAGTACGTAGGCCGGAGCCTCTCCCCATGAAGTTGCACTGTAGCCAGTCACTACAAACCCTCCATCTTCACTTTCCACAACGGATTCGCCATATTGATTGGAGTATCCGTCACTGTACTCTTTCTCCCACACTACACTGCCTTCAGCAGTTAATCGCATTAAATAAGCGACACTGTGCGGCTTGCCATCATAGTTCTTGGTCGATCCACTTACAATATATCCGCCGTCTTTAGTCGGGACCGCTTTATAAGCGTAGGTATATTCCGAGTCTCCATGCTCTATTTTTTGTTCCCATTCTTTCTCGCCGGAGGCATTAACTTTAAGAATATAGGCTTGTGTAATTCCATAACTGGACGGGTCTGTTCCAGTAACGTCTCCGGCTATGATATAGCCGCCATCGGGGGTAGGTGTTACACCGCGGCCATTAGAGGACAGCTGACCCTTTCCATATTCATGTGACCATTCAATCACGGGTTTCTGGGATTCTTGAGCGGCGTATCCACTGGTGGCGAAGACCCCTGAGACAACGGTAAGACTAGTGATAAGATATGCAGATTTGCGAATTATAGTATGGAACAAACTTTGACACTCCTCCCAGATATTTTTAATAGATGATAGTGCAATGAGGCGAAAACTTCTATTTCTCCATTATTATGGAAGTGTTTTCATTTGGGTATCCCACAATATTCATAAATTATGGAAGAAAGTAGACTCATAAACTCGGGATTTAGGGCCTTTTTACAAAGTGTGGAAATGGGTATAGTTACCCTGTTTTAGGTACTAAAGCCTTATAAGCCAATTCCATCTGAAAAAGACGCGGACCACCTGCCTTGTTGTATAGTTTCTTTCAAATGTTTACTATTTAAGAGAACTCTTCACGAACTGTTCAGACGTAACTTCATTCGGTGTGATTTCACCTACTAAGTGAATACACTTCATAGGAGGTTAAGAATCATGGGAAATGTATTAATTTTCGGGGGAACCCGTTATTTTGGCAAAAAACTGGTCGAACTTCTTCTCGGAGAGGGTGAACATGATGTAACCTTGGCTACCAGAGGCAACACACCGGTTATTTTCAGCAGGAGGGTCAAGCACCTAACTCTCGACAGAACGAACAAGGAAGACCTGCTGCGTACGGCATCCATAGGGGATTGGGACACCATATATGATAACATCTGCTATTCGCCGAATGATGCCATTCATGCAGTTAAGGCGTTCGATGGGCGTGTTGGTCGTTATATCATGACATCAACTCTTTCTGTATATAATCCCGTGGATCGGCTCCTGACCGAGAACAATTATGATCCTTACACGTATCCCGTTCTTGAGGGTCCGTCAGCGAACTTCACATACCAGGAAGGTAAACGTCAGGCCGAGGCGGTCCTGTTCCAACAGGCTAATTTCCCGGTTACCGCCATGCGGATTCCGATTGTGCTCGGGCCAGATGATTATACTAAAAGGCTGCATTTCCACGTGAAGCATGTGAAGGAGGGGCTGCCTATCGGCGTACCCAATCCGGCTGCGAAACTCAGCCTCATTTCATCAGATGAAACAGCGAAGTTCCTATCTTGGCTTGGTCAAGGTAAGGTGGATGGTCCTGTTAACGCAGCGTCCGGCGGATCCCTTTCCGTCCGTCAGATTCTAAGTATCATCGAAGAAATCACCGGAGAGACTGCAGTTATACAGCCAGATAGTCAGCCAGAGCACAAATCCCCGTTTGGTGTGCCGGCAGACTGGGTTATGGATACGAGTAAAGCGGTTCAGGCAGGGTATTCATTTCATTCATTGTCTGACTGGTTCCCGGAACTTGTTAGAGAAATTGCGAGCGGAAGGGCATAATGCTCATTTGAACAGGAGGGATTGCTGTGTCATATGAAGGGAAGGTTGTCGTCGTAACAGGTGCGGCAAACGGGATCGGGCGCTCCATTGCGGTAGCTTACGCTGCTGAAGGTGCTTCGGTCGTTCTTGCTGATATCCAGGAGGCTGAGGGAGCTGCTGCTGCAGCTGCACTTCGGCAGGAAGGAAGAAATGCCGTATTCGCTTCCTGTGACGTAAGAAAGGAAGAGGATATTATACGTTTGATACAGGAGACGGTACAGGAATTTGGGCGCATCGATATCCTGATTAACAATGCAGGTGTCTCCCGATGGAAATCTCCTTACGAGCTTAAGCTGGAAGAATGGGATGATGTACTGAACACCAATGTTCGCAGCTGCTTCCTTGCTGCACGTGAAGCGGCCCGGCATATGACAGAGCTTGGGATCCCGGGATCGGTCGTGAATATATCCTCAACACGGGCTGTAATGTCAGAGCCGAATTCAGAAGCCTATGCGGCTTCCAAAGGTGCGATAAATTCACTGACCCATGCGATGGCTATCTCTCTTGGCAAGGACGGGATCAGAGTGAACAGCATCAGTCCAGGCTGGATTGAGACTCAAGACTACGAGTCACTCCGCCCTGAGGATCATCAGCAGCATCCGGCGGGCAGAGTAGGGAAACCGGCCGATATAGCCAGAGCTTGTCTCTATTTGACTCACCCGGACAATACATTTATCACGGGGGCCAATTTGGTTATTGACGGTGGAATGACACGCAAAATGATCTATGAAGAGTAGTCTCTTGGACCTTATAATAGAGGGACTACACGCTTGAAATTGGAGGATTTGACCTATGAGAATTGGTATTATTGGTCTGGGAAGTATCGCACAAAAGGCTTATTTGCCGGTAATAACGGCTCGAGAGGACATTGAATTGATCTTTTGTACCCGTAACCTGGAGACACTCCATCAATTAAGCTCCAAGTACCGGATCCGTGAGCATGTTCAAACGGTGGAAGAGCTTATTGCAGCGGGGATAGACGGGGCTTTCGTACATACCTCAACGGAATCACATCCTGCTATCGTGGATCAATTGCTTCGTGCAGGGATTCATGTCTATGTAGATAAACCCGTTGCCTACACGCTGGCAGAAACCCGCCGGATTGTGGAACTCTCGGAGCAGACTGGGCGAATTCTAATGGTAGGCTTTAATCGTAGATTTGCGCCGATGTATGCTCAGCTGAAAAGTGTGGAAGAACGCCGCTTGATTATTTTGCAGAAAAATCGTCTGCATCATCCTGATATCGCCCGGCGGTTCGTGTTGGATGATTTCATTCACGTTGTAGATACGCTTCGGTTTCTGGCACCCGGGGACATAACAGAGACCCATATTTCTGCCCGTATAGAAGACGGGAAGTTGTATCATGTGATGCTGCAGCTGGACGGTCAGGGATTCAGCTGTATGGGGATTATGAACCGGGATAACGGAGTTAATGAAGAGATACTGGAAGTGATGAATCCCGGTAACAAGTGGTCGGTCAAAAATCTGAATGCCACCATCCATTATAACAACGGGGCAGAACAGCATACCCATTTCAAGGACTGGGATCCAAATCTCTATAGAAGAGGCTTTGATCAGGTGATCGATGAATTCCTAACCGCGGTAAAAGAGCAGAGAAATCCTTACCCTTCAGCCAGAGATGCGCTCAAGACGCATGAGCTGTGCGAAGATTTGGTGATGGAACTTGAAGCCAGAGGCGCCGCCGCCTGGGTTCAAGAATAACGGGCAGATGGCGCAGCATAGCTTGCCACTAGAGCTAACAACACAAACAAACCGTTTCCCTACTGGGAACGGTTTATTTGTGTTCTAGAGGTTGGAATAGAAATTATGAACAAATAGATATACTTATTGTTTACATTGACTGTGCGGACAATTGTCTGCTACTATACAACATGCGGACAATTGTCCGTGATGGATATATAAACATGGGAAGGGAGAGCGGAGACTTTTTAATCTACACGCTATACTGTGCAATGTCGCTACATAGAGATACTTATAAGGAGGATTACAATGAATACAGCGAGTACAACTTCGGGAGCGGCTGTCCCTACGGGCGAGATTAAACGGCTTCCAATAGTTATCTCTCTCATGATAGGGGCATTTCTGGCCCTGCTCAACGAAACTTTACTTGGTGTGGCCCTTACCGATCTGATGCAGGATTTGAAGGTGTCATACTCGACAATTCAATGGCTGACTACAGGTTATATGCTGTTGATCGGAATTCTGGTTCCGGTGACGGCTTTGTTAATTCAATGGTTCACAACCAGACAGATCTTCATCAGTGCAATGGTTCTGTTCTTCGCTGGGACTCTGATTGCCGGCTTGTCGCCAAGCTTCGGAGTCTTATTGGTCGCCCGGCTGGTGCAGGCTCTTGGAACAGGTCTGCTGCTGCCTGTGATGATGAATACCATCTTGACGATTTATCCGCCAGAGAAGCGCGGGGCAGCCATGGGAACGATCGGTCTGGTCATTATGTTCGCGCCAGCTATTGGCCCCACACTGGCAGGATTAATTCTGGATTCCTTGAACTGGCGCTGGTTGTTCTTCTCAGTTCTTCCGCTTGCCTTGTTCTCGATCATCTTCGCGTTCATTTATTTACGGAACGTATCAGAAGTTACCCGCCCCAAGGTGGATATCTTCTCCATATTACTTTCCACAATTGGTTTTGGCGGGATCGTATACGGATTCAGCAGTGCAGGCGACCCAAGTGTCGGTTGGTCTAGTCCCCTGGTCATTACCTGCCTGATTGCCGGTGCTATTGGCCTGATCTTGTTCGTTCTTCGTCAAGTCAAGCTTACCGAGCCCGTACTGGATATGCGTACTTTCAAATATCCTATGTTCTCTCTGGCTGTCATTCTAATGGTCATTCTGATGATGACCTTGTTCTCAACCCTGACCCTTCTGCCGATGTTTATGATTAGCGGACTGGGACTTAAAGCTTTTACTGCGGGCCTTATTCTGCTTCCTGGAGGCATTATTAACGGCTTCATGTCCCCGGTCACCGGACGTTTATTTGACAGATTCGGGCCAAGAGCCTTGGTTATTCCCGGAATTGTAATCATGACCATCACCCTGTGGATGTTCACGCGAGTAACGACCACATCGGAAGTGTTCGTCATTATTATTCTTCATTCCGTTCTGATGATCGGGCTGTCCATGGTGATCATGCCTGCACAGACAACAGGGCTGAATCAGCTTCCGCGTCCATTGTATCCACATGGCACCGCAATTATGAATACGATTCAGCAGGTAGCCGGAGCAGTGGGTACTGCGCTATTCATCAGTATCATGTCCTCTGGACAGACACGGTATCTAAGCGGAGTTCAAGATCCGAACAATCCGAAGCAGCTTGCGGAAGCAATGACGGCTGGTGTGCATAATGCTTTCTGGTTCGCTGCAGTTTTGACGGTTCTAGCCTTGATTCTGTCCTTATTTATGCGCAGGAGCACCGTTCCACATGAGCAAGCGGCCAAAGCCCATGTCTGATAGGTATTGATCCTTTAAGAGAGTAAAGGTTACAATGAGTTGATGTGTTTATCCATTACTTGCTTAGAAGGAGAACTTGGTCTATGCCGCTTCATGAAGAGAGTAGAAGCCATCTTGAGATTAATGATTTGATATTAAAGAATGCCAGATTACTGATCGAGCAGAGGGGTGCAGATAAAGTCAGTATGCACCAGATTGCCAAGGCGGCGGGAATCGGGCAGGGAACCTTATATAGACGATACACAAGCATCGGGGATATTTGCCTGAATTTGATTGAGGAGAAACTGGCTGCCGTTATGCAGGATATTCGCAGCGGAATTCAGCAGGACTTAGGGCCTGTCAGGGATCAGATTGAACGGGTTGTCCATAAATGGGTGAGTTTCGTTGAGGATATGATGAACTGGATAGGTGCTTTGGAGGATAACTGCAAAATGCAGAAGATGGGCTTTGAATTCTCCCAGTCACCTCCCTATGTATTTATCTATGGAACGCTTCGTGATCTGTTGGACAAAGCGGCCGAGAACCATGAGATTAAGCCTTGTGACCCCTGCTTCATTATCAATGCTTTCTTGTTCCTGTTCTCACCGGATTCCTATATCTATCTTCGGCGTCACAATAACTATACGCCTGAAGCTATAGCTGCCAAAGCCTACGGGCTTTATTTCAAGCCTTTATTTGCAGAATCTCCATCTTAAAATGTAACAGGGTACGCCGTGGACTTAACCATGGTGTACCCTGTTTTGTATCCCCAATCTCAATTCTTAGCTTGGTTCGCCGTTCTGCGGACCAGAAGGTAATAGCAACCAATTGCGCAGATATCCGCAATCGCGATAACCACACCCATCGGGATCGCGGTATGGCTACCGCCTATCCCAACCAGCGGCGCACTGACCGCACCCAATATGTAGGGAAGCAGTCCAAGAAGGGCAGAGGCGCTTCCTGCCGAATGGCCCTGTTCCTTCATGGCCAAGGGGAAGCTGGTTGTTCCAACAATGCCTACGGAAGCTACAACGAAGAAGAGCGGCAGCAGCACCGCAATCAGCCGGGGAACCAAGATAAGGCCCATTAGCAGTATAATGGCACCCAATGCTGCCATGTAGAGGCCGACAACGAGTAATTTTTCTTCCCGAATGCGGCCTGCAAGTCGTCCGGTGGCTTGGCTGGCCGCAATAATCCCTATACCATTAATGGCAAAGATCAGGCTGTACGTCTGAGGGGTTACGCCAAATATATCCTGCATGACGAACGGCGACCCCGAGATGTAACCGAACATCGCGGCCGTTACAAGACCTTGGGCCAACGTATATCCCATGAAGACACGGTCCTTAAGCAGCCTGCCGAAGGTGGAGAAGGTCTGTCGAATACCTCCTGCCGCTCTTTTTTGCTTGGGAAGAGTCTCGGGAAGACTGAAGTAGACGGCTGCAAGCATGACAATTGCAATTAGCGTCAGAACAACAAATACACCGCGCCATGGAAATATACGCAGCAGCTGTCCACCTATAATCGGAGCAAGGATTGGCGCCGCCCCGTTAATAAGCATTAATAAAGAGAAGAATTTGGTCAGTTCTGTACCGGAGTATAAGTCCCTGACTATGGCCCGGGATAGAACAATCCCTGCTGCGCCGGTAACCCCCTGAATAAATCTCAGTACGATTAATACCCCGATCGAAGGGGAGAATACGCATAATAGAGAGCATACTGCATACACCGCCAGAGAAATCATCAGAGGAGACCTTCTCCCTTTCACATCACTAAGGGGTCCAACGACCAGCTGCCCCAATGCAAGTCCAAGCAAAAAGGCGGTTAACGTCAGCTGAGTTAGGGAAGCGGTAGTATTCAGGTCAGCTGTGAGCTTCGGCAGCGAGGGCAGATACATATCGATGGACAAGGGTCCGAATGCGGATAATGAACCTAATATTACTGCCATCCATAATCGGCGCGAGCGTGATAATTTCAGTGAGGGCACGGTGTCTAAAGTTAATCTATTCATGAATTGACCCTACACTTCCTTTCTTGTGCGACTTGTTACTGATGTGATTACAGTTTTTTTTGACCAGCCCTGATTATTATACATGAGATGAGAAATGTAAAGGATAAGCCTGGTCTGCCGTTGAACTAAGCAGCTTCATTTTTTCTCAAAGAATGTTCTAATTGGCTGACCTTGTTTAAAAGTATACAAACAGGAATTGTTTTACATAGACAAAGGAGGCCTTGCAGGATGAACCCCAAATGGTGGAAGGAAAGTGTGGTTTATCAAATCTATCCAATCAGTTTTAAAGACTCAAACGGAGATGGAATAGGAGACCTTAGAGGGATTACCTCCAAGCTGGATTATTTGAAGGACCTCGGCGTTGATGTAATCTGGCTGTGTCCCATATACAAGTCGCCGAATCATGATAATGGGTACGATATCAGTGATTATTGTGATATTCAGCAGCAGTTCGGAACGCTCGAGGATTTCGACCGTCTTCTTCGTGAGGTCCATTCCCGCGGCATGAAGCTGATGATGGATTTAGTGCTTAATCATACCTCGGATGAACATCCATGGTTTGTCGAGTCTAGATCTTCGGAAGACAACCCCAAACGCGATTACTACATCTGGCGTAAAGGCAAGAATGGCGGGCCGCCAAACAACTGGGAATCATACTTTAGCGGTTCTGTCTGGGAACATGATTCTACTACCGATAGTTATTATCTCCATCTATATGCCAAGCAGCAGCCTGATCTGAACTGGGATAACCCGGCGGTGGTTGATGAACTTCACAACATGATTCAATGGTGGCTGAAGAAAGGGGTTGATGGATTTCGATTCGATGCCATAGCCCATATTGTCAAAGCCCAGGGGCTGCCTGACGCAGAGAACCCCAATCATCTGCCGACTGTTAGAGCTTATCAGCTGTTCTCGAATCTGGATAAAGTTCATACCCTGCTGCAAAATCTCCATGATAAGGTTCTGTACTTTTACGATATCATGACTGTCGGAGAGACTTCAGGACTCGGGCCCCATCAGGCCCTAGATTATGTGGGAGACACTCGCCGTGAGCTGAATATGGTGTTCCAATTTGAGCATATGTATCTGGATGCCGCTTCACCTGGGAGCGGGAAATGGGAGATCAAGCCATGGAACCTCATTGAGCTCAAAAAAGTAATGAGCGAGTGGCAGACCGTACTTCATAACCAAGGATGGAATGCGAACTACCTGGGGAATCATGATCAGCCCCGCCCGGTATCCCGATTCGGGAATGATCTGAATTTTCGCGTGCCTTCAGCCAAGATGCTGGCTACGTTCCTCCTGACTTTGGAAGGTACGCCCTACATTTACCAAGGAGAAGAGATCGGGATGACGAATCCATCCTTTGACTCCATCGAGGATTATAGAGATGTGGAGACATTGAACTTTTATCATGAGAGGAGAGAGAGAGGCGTTCCTGAGGAGGAGATCATGAAGGCGATCCGGAAAAAAAGCCGGGACAATGCCCGGACCCCCATGCAGTGGGATAATACCGAGCATGCCGGGTTCACCTCCAAAGGGCAGCCTTGGATTAATGTGAACTCCAACTATATGGAGATCAATGTGGCGGCTGCACAGAAAGACCCGGACTCCATCTACAATTATTACAAGGCTCTGATCGCTTTAAGGAAGGAGCACAAAGTTATGGTATATGGGGAGTATAAGCTCCTGCTCCCTTTGCATACCGAGATCTATGCCTATACGCGAACTTTTGAGGAGAATAAGCTTTTGGTTATTCTTAATTTTTTCGACCAGCAGCCGGTTTTTGAATGGCCTAATGATCTGAACCCGGAAGGGGCCAAGCTGTTAATCTCGAATTACAAAACAGCTGCGGAAGAGGATATCCTGAAGCTACAGCTTCGGCCTTATGAAGCGAGAGTCTACTTAATAAGTTAACGCAGGGTATGTTAACATGAGAGTGAGTTGCAAATAGGAGATCGAGGTGGCTTTGATGAAGAGAATACTGGACTGCAGAGCTTCTGATTTCGTACAGATGAATCGTGAGGAATTGAAGCAATCCATTCTAGCGGCCGAGGGACGAACCATTATCTCGGAGAATGTGGTTACGAAGTCCCTTCTGCCCGAGGTTTCCAATGCGGAGCTGTCCAAGGCGTTCGGTGCCGATATGATCCTTTTGAATCTTTTTGATGTATTTAATCCAGGCGTTCACGGAGTTATTGCGGAGAGTACTTTCCATCCGAATACGGGATCCGAGGCGGGTTCAGACAGGGGAGTGATCCGTAGGCTTAAAGAGCTGACAGGACTTCCGGTTGGGGTGAATCTGGAGCCTGTTGATGAAGGGGCGGATAAGTTAGAAACTCTTGATACGCTGCCAGAGGGCAGAAGAGCCACGGCAGCCTCGCTCGCCGAAGCTAAGACGCTTGGTTTTGATTTCATCTGCTTAACGGGCAATCCGAAGACCGGAGTAACGAACGAACAAATCCTGCAGGCCATTCAGCTTGCCAAGGAACATTTTGGCGGCCTTATCCTTGCTGGTAAAATGCACGGAGCTGGTACCAAGGGGAAAGTCACGGATATCGACGCTTCTGTCCGGTTCGCGGAAGCGGGAGCGGATATAGTTCTTCTACCTGCACCGGGTACCGTGCCGGGTCTAAGGGAAAGAGAGCTTGCGGCGATCATTACCGCGGTTAAGGACAAAGGAGCTCTTGCCTTGGCTGCGATCGGGACAAGTCAGGAAGGATCGGATGAATCCACCATCCGGGAGATTGCGCTGAGTGCCAAGAGAGCGGGTGCCGATGTCTTTCATATCGGGGACGCTGGTTTTGGCGGTATTGCGGTTCCCGAGAATATTCAGGCATTATCCATAGCGATCCGCGGCCGCCGGCATACCTATATTCGTATGGCTGCGTCCCCACTGCGATAGGAGGAATTATCAATGATCATAGGAGTCATCTCGGATACGCATATGCCCAGATCCGCCAAGCAGCTGCCTTCTGCCGTAATTGAAGCGTTCGGCGGAGTAGATCTGATTCTCCATCTTGGAGACTGGGTCACCATGGATGTCTACGAGCAGCTTGCTGCCCTTGCCCCTGTTGAAGGGATTGCAGGTAATAATGACCCGGATGAAATAATTGACCGGTTCGGCCACCGGAAAATTCTAACTCTTGAACCTTACAGAGTTGGACTCGTGCATGGCCATACACCATTTGTCGGCCGAACTACAGAAGAGAAGGCTCAGCTATCGTTCAGGGAAGACACTGTGGACGCCATCTTGTTCGGTCATTCGCATCAACCTTTGCTGAAGCAGGTGAATGGTGTTCTTCTGTTTAATCCTGGCTCTGCCACGGACAAACGGAGGGAGTCCCGTTATTCGATTGGTCTTCTGGAATTGAAGGAGAGTGGTATCGAAGCGAGACATATCTTTTATGATTCAAAAGAATAGAAATAACAAAAAGAAGCCTGAAATGTCAGGCTTCTTTCTGTTCCACACCTTCACTTAGAGTTGTGCGATTTCTACCGTTTATTTTGGATTGGTACAGCGCTTGATCGGCTTTCATAATAATCTCTTCTGTCTCATTCCCGTGAACTGGGAAAGTAGCCACTCCAAGCGAGATCGTGATGGGTTCTCCTGTCGGACTCTTCGTAACTGAAAGAATCTTTCTTACTCGCTCAGCCATTTGGAACGCGTAGTTCGTGTCCTCATGCTTCACAAGGATCACAAATTCTTCCCCGCCATATCTGAAATTCAGGCTGCGATCCCCCGCCAAATCTTCCATCATGCCCGCAAGGAATTTCAGAACCTCATCCCCGGTTAGGTGACCATAGGTATCATTCACCTTCTTGAAATGGTCAATGTCTAACAAAATCATTGAGAAGGGCGTATGTCTTGTTGTTAATTTGGTCATGACTGAGTCAAAGGATCTGCGGTTACCGAGTCCGGTCAATCCGTCCATCTTCACTTCATCGCGAAGCTGACTCATATCCTGATTGATATTCTGAAAGGCAATCTTGACACTCTGATACAGCAGCCGTACTTCGTAATAATTGGACCGAAGTTCAGGCAGACTCTTTCCTTTGCCTAGATTCAGTGTCGCCTCATCTGAGAATTTAGCAAGAGTATGAAGTGGTCTGGAAATCTGATTCGCAACCCACCAACCCATTAGAAGGACCAGAATGAGAAAGGGCAGAGACTGTAGAAGCATCTTGTTGATCAAATTAGAGGACGGACCTTCAATAACTGAGGTTGGCGTCTGTGCGATAATTCCCCAAGAGCTTATGGGATCATAGGCATACCCTGCAAAAAAATCGTGGTGCTGCGTATTGGTCACTCTCTGGGACCCATTGGCCCCGGCAATAACCTTTTGTACGACAGAATTCCCGCCTACGGCTTGCCCAATCCTCTTCTTATCCGGGTGAAAGATCAGATGACCCGTCTTCTCCACCACAAATACGTAAGAACCGTTTCCGAAGAAATGCTCCTCTAAGAGCGAATTTAACACATTCTTCTCTTCCAGATAGATCGTTCCACCCACAAAACCTTTATACTCGCCTTTCTGGCTAAAGATAGGTGACGAGATCAGAATAATATATCTTCCCGATTTGCTTCGGTAAGGGTTGGAAATGAAAGGAGTTCTGGATGTTATCGCGATTCTGCTTGCTTCCGAGGTCAGCTTGTCTCCGGGGTGTACTCCGGTCGTATTGGAACTCATGAACTGGATAACCCGGTTCTCATTGGCAATGAAGATCGAATTGAAATACTGCCGGTTCTCCTGGTAAAGATCATCAAGCAGTGTTGTGTTCATGCTGTTGCCTCGCCTTGCGATCGCTGCTATGGATACAATATTCTGCTTCATTGTAGTAAGCAGGTCTCCGGTGTTGGAAGCCAGCTTCTTGGCATATTGGTTATTGCTCTGCAGATAACTGGACACCAGGGAATCACGATTAACTTGGATAGCAGAGATCATGCCGATCAGCATCGTAAGGAGAACGGCAACAATGACAAGAAAGCTGATGCTGAACCGGAGGGTAAAGCCTTTTTTGTTCAAGAGTTTCAAAGTAATATCCCGCCTGTAAATTGATGATTAATGAAATGAGAGTCAAATCGATTCATACCTAAAAACGGTGAGAAATGTCACATGTTGGCACAATGTTCTTATTATACATCATCTTCCGAAGAAGGGTTAGTACCGTTCGCAGGATGACCGGTTTATTTTATGGACAAAGTGTAATTATGGAAGTGTTGAAGAAGCTAATGGGGAAAAGGTTTGAAAAAAGCAGCGCTGTTTAAATATATGTTTGTATCTTATCTGAATCGACTAACTAGTGAATAGAGACAGGAGGAGTAATTCAGTGACCTACGATTGCATCATCGTCGGAGGCGGAATAGCGGGTCTTCAGGCGGCTATTCAGCTGGGACGATATATGACTCATAAAATTCTTGTTATTGATTCCGGACATGGAAGGTCGACCTTTTGCCGGAGTTATCATAACATACTCGGTTGGCCGGAGGGGATATCCGGTGTGGAACTTAGGAAGAGAGGGAAAGCCCAGGCGGTTCTGAGCGGTGTCCAGTTTGCTCATGACAAAGTGATTAAGGCAGCCAAACAAGATCAGGTATTCCAGCTTACTGGAGAACAGGGCGAACGCTATGAGGCTAGGACTTTGCTGCTTGCCACTGGACTAATGGACCGCTTCCCGGATATACCGGGCCTCGTTCAGACGATGGGACAGTCCGTATATGTATGCCCGGACTGTGACGGTTATGAGATCCACAACAGAGTGACGGTGGTGATGGGCTCGGGCAACCCGGGTGCCCATATGGCTCTGCTGCTTGCTGAACGGGCTTCTGAAATGATTTATATTAATCATGAGAAGCAGGCTGTAGACAAGATGATCCTTATGGAATTAAAGAATCAAGGAGTTCGGTATATCGAAGCAGGCATCAGCCGGGTGCTGGAAGAGCAGGAAGCGAACCTGCAGGGCGTTATTCTTGAAGACGGTACCGTAATCCCGGCGGAAAGAGGCTTTATTGCTTTTGGAGGGAATCACGTTCACTCTGAGCTTGCACAGGATCTTGGCGCCAAGTTGCATCATAACAAGCATGTGGAGGCAGATCCGCGTTCCAGAATGACAAACATAGAGAATTTATGGGTTGCCGGGGACTTGGGCGTCCATGCAGAGCAGGTTACTGTCGCTATGGGCGATGGGGCTATGGCTGCTATTTCCATCAACAAAGTGCTCAAGAAGCTCAATCAAGCCCAGGAAATGAATACTTAGGATGTAGCGAAAATAATAACTGGTAAATTTTGAAACATTCCCCTATGCTGCTGCGTTACATTTACAGAATGATTGAAGCTAGGGGGAATGAAAGTGAGGAAGTTCATGCTTCTGATTGGCGCAATGCTTGCCATTGGAGGATGCTCAGACAGCAGTACGCAGCATATTGAAAAACAAGGCTCTACCGTTCACAAAGTAACGCCGACGACTCCAAATCCAAAATACAAGCAGCAGGAAGAGCCACCAGAACACAAGGTGTTTCTTGATGCTGCTGCGCTAACCGATCATTATAGTTTTGCTGACCGTTCAGGCAAATATCTCATTGCTTTCTCAGGCAGCCGCGATACGAAGCTGAATAAGGCGATTGGTGAAGGCGGGAGAGTTCTTGATGTGAAATTTATCAGACAGCAGAGTCGAAGTGACAAGGATGATGGCAGACAATGGGCGAACAATTTCGATAATCTCGAGGGTATGATCTTTGAGGTAGTTGAAGGGCAAGCTTTGCCAGATCAGACGTATTACCTTGTTAATGATCGCGAGCTCAACCTCAAGGCGATCATTCCCGTCACAACCAAGCTCAAGGACGCTGTAGAAGATTCTGTGAAGCAGGCTATTGAGAGAGAGAAATCCTTGCCAATCGAGAAAATCTGGGAGATCGGACAAGTAGGCACTGACCATCAAATCTATCTGGTCCAGTTCAAGAAGAAGGACAAGAAGGTCACTGCTTCGATCATACTGAAGCATGGGCAACTTCTCGCCGCCAAAGATTATGTGGCCGATTATGATCCCAATTCGACATGGCGGGTTGACGATGGTGGTGAAGTCACACCGGAGATGTTCTCTTTCTTATTCGCAGCCTCAACCAAGAACGGACTTCTCCTGGGTATGGAGTGGGCGGGTGCGGAAGGCAAGAACGCATTCTTCCTGAATCAAAAGGGCAATGCAGCCCTGGAAGAACTTAAGATTAAAGGCGGACGGTATATGTCGCCCTAACACACAAACCTTGATTAGACGCCTTGATATGTTAACCTATCAGGGCCTTTTTTTTATGATTGGATTTAAGAGTTATTATTGGACGAATTATTCAATACAAATAATATATGGAAGGCGGCTTCACGCGGGATTATACGAACTCATTCTGGTTTAAATATATGAAGAATAGGAGCTTTTGATTATGTAGGTAAGTAGGTTCCAACAAGGTTAATCTGTTCTAAAGTTTAGCAGGCGGATTAATCTTTTTTTATATTAGACCAGAGAGCTTGTAAAGGATCGGTCTTTGAGAGTTTTTTATGTGAAGGAGGAATATCGTGATGAAGAAAAAAGAAGTGGTTGCGATGCTGCTTGCCGGCGGTCAAGGAAAAAGACTGAAAGGTCTCACCAAGAACCTGGCTAAACCTGCTGTATATTTCGGAGGTACATACCGGATCATTGATTTTCCTCTCAGCAATTGCTCGAATTCGGGTATCGACACGGTAGGCGTTCTTACCCAATATGAACCCCTCGTCCTGCATTCATATATTGGCGTAGGCAGTGACTGGGATATGGAGCGCAAAGATGGAGGCGTCTTCGTGCTTCCTCCTCATGAAAAAGAGGATGGCAGCAGTTGGTATCGAGGTACAGCTGATGCCATATACAGAAACATGAAGTTTATTGAACAGTATGATCCAGAGCATATTCTCATTCTTTCCGGGGACCACATTTATAAAATGGACTACGATGCAATGCTTGAATACCATAAGGAAAAGAACGCTGATTGTACAATTTCCGTCATTAACGTCACGCTCGAAGAAGCCAGCCGTTTTGGTATTTTGAATACGAACGAGGATCTCAGTATTTATGAGTTTGAAGAGAAGCCGGAGCATCCGAAGAGCACGCTTGCTTCCATGGGAATATACTTATTCAAATGGGATGTACTCAAGCGGCACTTGTATGAGGATGAACGTAATCCGGATTCCTCATTTGACTTCGGGAAAGATATTATTCCTCTGATGCTGAGCAACCAGAAAGTGTTGTATGCCTATCCTTTTGAGGGATATTGGAGAGATGTGGGTACTGTCCAAAGCTTGTGGCAGAGTAATATGGATCTATTGTCTGACAATCCCCCTCTTGATTTGAATGAC
The DNA here is from genome assembly GCF_003994465.1 of Paenibacillus zeisoli. GTDB lineage: Bacteria > Bacillota > Bacilli > Paenibacillales > Paenibacillaceae > Fontibacillus > Fontibacillus zeisoli. The sequence continues at coordinate 249,960 of NZ_RZNX01000005.1, forward strand.
CCGACATGGCGGATCTATACCCGCAGTCCAAATCAGCCTGCACAATATATTGCTCCGGATGCAACTGTAACCAACAGTGTCATTAATGAAGGGTGTATTGTCCATGGTAACATCGATCATTCTGTGCTCTTCTATGGAATTGAGGTTGGTGAAGGGAGTGTGATTACAGATTCTGTGATCATGCCCAAGGTGAAAATAGGCAAGAATGTCCGAATTCATAAAGCGATCGTCAGTGAGAACCTTGTCATTGAGGACAATACGGTTCTCGGCCAGGACCGATCTAATGAGGACGAAATACTATTAATTACTGAGGAAGAGCTCTCATCACTGAACGGACAGGGAGTTTCGGTATCGACCAATAACTGAGATAAAGGCGGTGTTCCCATGTCAGAACTAATGGGTGTTATTAATCTGGATCATGAACTGGACCTTCTGAACGAACTAACCTACTTCCGCTGCGGGGCTGCTGTTCCTTTTGCTGGGAGATACCGGTTGATTGATTTTGTACTTTCCAATATGGCTAATGCCGAAATGAAAGATATTGCAGTGTTTGTCCGGCGCAAATACCGCTCGCTCATGGACCATTTGGGTGAAGGGAGACCGTGGGATCTTGATCGGAAGCGGGGAGGTCTCTTTGTTCTCCCTCCTGACTGGAACGATTCCTCAGATACCTCTCACGGGGACCTGCAGCACATGCGCAATAATTTGGATTTCTTCAAACGCGGCAAGGCCAAATATATCCTGCATTCCGGCAGCCAGCATCTGTGCAAGGTGGATTTCTGTGAGGCTTTCAATTATCACAAGGAGACTGGGGCGGATGTGACTCTGATCTACACCAAAGTAGATCAGCTTGAGCCTGAACACGATCCCTGCCTGCGGCTTGAGATAGGTGAAGATGGTTTCGTAAGCAATATCCACCATGAGAAAGATCATCCGAACGTCTACATGGAGATGTTCATTATGGAGAAAAAGTTCTTTCTGGAGCAGGTAAGGCACTGCATCGCGCATGGCGACAGCTATTTTTTCAGAGATGCCATTCAAAAGAATCATCATAACATGAAGATTGCCGCCTATGAATATAAAGGGTATCATGCCGTAATTAACTCGGTGGAGAGCTACTACAAGAACAGTCTTGAACTGCTTTGTCCAAAAAATTACACCAGTCTATTCAAAGAACGGCCCGTAAATACGAAAATAAAGTATGAGGCACCTACAAAATATCTCGATAGCGCAAGTGTAAATAATTCACTGGTTGCAAACGGCTGCGTAATTGGCGGGAGTGTGGAGAACAGCATTCTGTTCCGTGGAGTAAAGGTACAGAAGGGTGCCAAAATTACCAACTCTATCATTATGCAGAAATGTGTGATCGGAGAGAATGCCGTTATTGAGAATGTGATACTGGATAAAGATGTGAATCTTCCCCCTGACCGTATGCTTGTTGGGGATGTGAAGAGGCCATTTGTCATAGCGAAGAGCAGTACACTTTAAACTACGATTAGAGTGCCCGACAGGAGGATTTATTTTGTTTACCGATAAGGAAAGCTTCAAGAAAGTCTTCAGTGAAAGTCTGGTAGGGGAACTTGGGACGCCGCTCGAGGAAGCTACGAGCGCGGATGTATATAAGGTACTCAGTGGACTGATCCGGGAGTATGCAGGTCGGGATTGGGCAGCAACCAATCGGGAATATCAGCAGCGTGGGGAGAAGCAGGTCTATTATTTCTCCATGGAGTTCCTGATTGGCCGTCTTCTCGGGAATAACCTGTTGAATCTCGGTATTCTGGATATCGTGCGCGAAGGACTTCAGGAGCTGGGATGGAATCTTGAGGACATCGAAGAACAGGAATCTGATGCTGGACTTGGAAACGGAGGCCTTGGCCGCCTGGCCGCCTGCTTCATGGATTCACTCGCTTCGCTTCAGTATGCAGGTCATGGATGCGGAATTCGCTATAAATATGGTCTTTTTGAACAAAAGATCATTGATGGTGATCAGGTAGAACTGCCGGATTATTGGCTGCAGAAGGGGAATGAGTGGGAAGTAAGACGTGCAGACAAGAAGGTGGAGGTTCGTTTCTGGGGAAAAGTCGAGGCACGCGAAGAGAATGGACGATGGATATTTGAGACAAAGGACTATGAATCGGTCATGGCGGTTCCCTATGATGTACCTGTGATTGGCTACGGACACCATCATGTGAACACACTTCGTCTATGGAGTGCGGAATCCGCTATGCTGAGCAGCAGTAAGGGAATGGCATCCAGGCATTATGACTATTATAATTTCCTGAACTATAATCGCTCGGTAGAGTCGATCTCGGAGTTCTTGTATCCGGACGATTCGCAGTACGAAGGGAAGCTGCTCCGATTGAAGCAGCAGTATTTCCTCTGCTCGGCCGGTCTACAGAGCATACTAAGAACCTTTGAGAAGCTGGGACTGTCTTATGACCATCTGCCTGAGAAGGTATCCCTACACATTAATGATACGCACCCGACGCTGATCATTCCGGAACTCATGCGTATTCTCGTAGATGTCAAAGGCTACAGCTGGGAACAGGCCTGGGACATTACCGTCCGGACCGTCTCTTACACGAACCATACGATCCTTAGTGAGGCGCTTGAAAAATGGCCGACGGGAATGGTCAGAGACTTGCTTCCGCGGGTCTATATGATCATCGAAGAGATCAACAGGCGCTTCTGCAGCATGCTGCATGAACAGAATCCCGATGACCAAGAGAGAATCGATCGCCTCGCGATTATCGGCTCGGATCAGGTCCGAATGGCTCATCTTGCCATAGCGGGCAGCCACAGCGTGAATGGAGTGGCGGCGCTGCATACCGATATTCTGAAGAAGAAGGAAATGCGGCCGTTCTATGAATTGTATCCGGAACGTTTCAATAACAAGACAAACGGTATTACGCATAGACGCTGGTTGATGCATGCCAATCCGGGGCTTGCTGAGCTCATCAATGAATCCATTGGGAGCGACTGGATTACAGAGCCCCGCAAGCTGATCGATATCCATAAGTTTAGCGAGGATAAAGGGTTCCAGGATCGTCTTCACAGCATTAAGCAGCAGAACAAGCTGAAGCTGGCTGCATATATTCAAGAGAAGAATGGGGTCAGCGTCGATCCTAACTCAATCTTTGACGTTCAGGTCAAACGTCTGCACGGATACAAGCGCCAGCTTCTGAATGTGCTCCATATTATGCACTTATACAATCAGATCAAAGCGAATCCTTCGCTTGACAGGGTTCCTCGTACATTTATTTTTGGGGCTAAGGCTGCTCCAAGCTATTATTTGGCCAAACGAATTATTAAGCTTATCAATGTAGTGGCCGATACCGTGAATCATGACCCTGATGTGGGCGGGAAGTTGAAGGTTGTGTTCCTGGAGAATTACTCGGTATCGCTGGCAGAGAAGATTATTCCGGCTGCCAATATCAGTGAGCAAATCTCCACCGCAAGCAAAGAAGCCTCCGGAACCGGAAACATGAAGTTTATGATGAACGGGGCTTTGACGATCGGGACACTGGATGGAGCCAATGTTGAGATGCATGAAATGTTGGGCGATGAGAACATGTTCATCTTTGGTCTCAAGTCCGATCAGGTATTTGACTACTATCAATACGGCGGGTACGATGCAAGAGGAATCTATGCGGGTGATCCGCGTATCCACCAAGTCCTGGATCAGCTCATCCAGGAAGGACCTTTCTGCACATCGCCAAGAGAATTTGAGACGATCTATGATTCGATTCTTAATCACAATGATGAATACTTCGTGCTCAAAGACTTTGCACCTTATGTAAATACCCAGCTGGAGATTGAAGCCTCTTACCGGAATCAGACGGAGTGGCTGAAGAAATCTATAATTAATATTGCTCATTCAGGCAAGTTTGCGAGTGATTGCACGATTGAACAGTATGCGAACGAAATTTGGAGAATCAATCCAGTTCGTCAAATGTCGATGAACTAACCGTGATAAGAGGGTCAGCCTGTGGCTGCCCTCTTTTTTATTTGAATGGAACCGCTCCAAGGTGGTATATACTGGGTATAAGTATTTTGCGGAAAGGAAAGATGGGAATGAGTTACACCAACACTTTTATCATAGTATCAGCCGACTGTCCTGTAATAACCAGCACGGTACCTGTATCCTCAAGGGCCAAGAAAACGGCTTATGAAATTGAATTTGATCTGCTGTCGAGGAACCCTTATCGTTATAACGAAAAGGAGTTAATCTATGAAATCCATATACGGCACAAAGATTTGGATGCTTCTTATGTCACAAGTCATGCTGACGAGATTTGGGAAGAGCTGTTCCGTAAGCCGCATCCTTGTCTGAGGGCTTCCCAGCTTCCTAAGAAATTTGGTTGGGGCATCCATTATAACGAAGAGGGCCGAATTGCCTTATATGGTATCGATTCGGATGAATACCAAGCATTTTTAGAGCCAGGTGAGGGAAAGCCTACACTTGTTCCCGCTATGCGATCCCGCCGTTCAACCTAATCATTATTAATTCAGGATTATATGACAGCTCTTTAACATTCCCGGTACCGATGTATAATGTAGTTAGAGACTTACAAAATATACACATCACCGGAGGCACATAGAAATTATGATCCCATATACGATAACCGATGCTAAGCTGGATGATCTTGAACAAATTGTACATATATACAACAGCACCATTGCTGGAAGACAGGTAACGGCAGATTTAGACCCAATCTCTGTAGAGAGCAGGGTTGCCTGGTACCATGAACACTCTCCAGATCGCAGACCCCTATGGGTGCTGCGGGTCGGTAATGAGATTGCAGCTTGGCTAAGCTTTCAATCGTTCTACGGAAGACCTGCCTATAACGGGACTGCCGAGATCAGTATCTATATATCAGAAGCTTACCGCGGCCAAGGATTTGGCAAAATTCTAATTGAGAGAGCGATTCGGGAATGTCCCCGGCTGCACCTCACGCGTCTAGTTGGATTTGTCTTTGCCCATAATGAACCCAGCTTGTCCCTTCTCAAGAAATTTGGTTTTGTCCAATGGGGGTATTTGCCGGAAGTGGCCATGCTGGACGATGTTGCCAGAGATCTGGTTATTGTAGGAAAGGTTATAGACCCCGCAGAGCCGCTTGCCCAAGACCAGACTACGTACAGTCCGCTTACCCTCGAACAGGCTAGCAGCTCTGATCCACGCCTTCATAGACTGGTAGAGGAGCTTGATCGTGAGCTGAGGCTGAGGTATCCCGGTGAACCTATCTTTGGGATAGATTTCAACGACCCTGCTGCGAGATCCATCACTTTTGTTCTTGCACTTTGGAACGATGAGCCTGTAGGATGCGGGGCAACTAGACCGCTTGACCAACAGGTGACAGAGCTCAAGAGATTTTATGTGAAGGAAGAGTACCGGGGATGCGGAATCGCTTCATCCATGCTGGAGAAGCTTGAGCAGTCGGCTCGTGAAGATGGGTATCGTACAGTTCGACTTCAGACAGGAATTAATCAGCCGGAGGCTATCGCCCTATATGAGAAATATGGATATGAGCGTATCCGTACGTACGGTGAATATACACAGACAGAGGTTAGTGTATGTTATGAGAAACTCCTAGTAGATGAATAGCAAGGTTAAAGCGAGAGCAGCCGTTCGAGAATTAGGACGGCTGCTCTTATTCGGCTTAACAATTGTATCCGCAGTGAACGACTCTTCTCTTCACGACAACATGATGAACAGGTACTGGCACATGGTGAATCCGTTCTACGACCTCAATTTCATGCACAACAGGAACAAGCTCGGGTTTGTAGACATCTTCATAAATTACTTTTTTATCTGTATAAATTGGACGTGGACCTTGGCAATTTGACGGTTGCAATGCCACAATCATCAACTCCTCTCTTGGGATAATACACATCATATTACACAGAAGACTATTAGGTATGGACGTTTGGAAGGGTTATCTTGAGATTTAATTGATTTTTAGTGTGCAACTATGAGAACTCTTACACGTAAATAATACAGAAAGTCAAATGGGAGGCGATTGTTAATGAGTGCACATGAAATTGATTATCGAATACTGGGCGAAGAAATGCAGTGTGTTGAAATTCAATTGGACCCCTCAGAGAGTGTTGTGGCTGAGGCTGGCAGCTTTATGATGATGGATACGGATATCCGGATGGAGACGATTTTTGGCGATGGGGCTCGCGGGAACGGAATGATGGGCAAGTTAATGGGTGCCGGAAAGCGGCTGCTAACAGGGGAAAGCTTGTTTATGACGGTCTTCACTAACGAGGGCCGATATCGTCAGAACGTAACTTTTGCCGCGCCCTACCCGGGTAAAATCATTCCGCTGGATCTTCAAATGCTGGGCGGTAAAGTCATATGTCAGAAGGATGCGTTTCTGTGTTCCGCGAAAGGGAACTCGATCGGAATTGAGTTCCAGCGCAAGCTTGGAGCGGGTTTCTTCGGTGGAGAAGGCTTCATTATGCAGAAGATCGAGGGAGATGGCTGGGCATTTGTTCATTCAGGCGGTCTCGTGATTGAACGCAATCTTAACCCTGGTGAAGTCCTTCGACTGGATACTGGCTGTCTGGTAGCCATGACGGCTGGCGTGGATTATGATATTGAATTTGTAAAAGGAATTAAGAGCGCGCTGTTCGGCGGAGAAGGGTTATTCTTCGCAACACTGCGCGGTCCTGGCAAGGTATGGGTACAATCCCTTCCGTTCAGCCGCATGGCAGACCGGGTTATGTCAGCTGCACGCGTTGGAGGAAGTAAGGAAGAAGGTAGTATTCTCGGCGGACTTGGCAACCTGTTCGAAAGATAATTTGTTTGGAAATATGGAATTGGCGTATCCTTAGCCGGGTATTCTTCGTTTAATAACGAAGAACTGTGAAAGGAAGGTTGCTATGAGCATTAACTTATCAGTCGAACTCCCTGCCCCTGTACCCGCAGCAGATCTCTCGGAGCTCCGCTCTTCATTACTCGGCTATTGCCTCACGCTGACCGGCTCGAAGTGGGAGGCTGAGGATCTGGTCCAAGATATTTGTCTGAAGGCGCTGCCTGTCATTCAAGGGGTTAAATATCATGAGAATGCAAGGGCTTACCTATTTAGAGCTGCGCGTAACCAATGGATTGACCAGATGCGCAGGCGCAAGGTGCTTGAACGTAAAGTAGCTGATCTTGAGTACCAACTCCAGCTGGAAAGCCATGCTGAGATAGATCGGGACGATGTGTCATATGCAATCAGACTTGTCCTTAAGCAACTGTCTCCATTACAGCGATGTGTTTTTTTGTTACGAGACGTTCTGTCTTACAGTTCACGCGAGGTGGCGGATAAGCTGAATATGACTGAGGGTGCTGTAAAATCAGCTCTATACAGGGCGAGAACAGCGCTTGTCTCGGTTAACCTGACTAAGGAAGGGCAGAGTTCATTTGACTCTTCCTTCAGTGACTTTCAACAATCTCAAGCCAAGCTTCATCTGTACCTTCTGGCAATACGCCACGAAGATGCTGATCTATTAATTCAGATGCTGAATAATGATCTCGCTGAACCAGATATTCTAATCAATAAGCTGCAAAGCGATTTGATTCAGCCCCATTCATTACGGGTAAATCAGACATTGAGTCTAGCCGCCTAACGGGGCCGAGATAGAATCCTGCTTAAGTGGAGACAATAATCGTCGAAGGCTTACTTTTCGTCTTCAAATAGCCGATAAACTCCTTTATAATGGTAAATAGTTTGCAGTGCAAACGGTTGCCAACCCTACCATGATTTTATTCCAAGGAGTGAGTCAGCTTGTCCGTACAGATCGACAGAAATGTTCACATAGACTATGGAGATCCCGCCAGAACTGGTGGTGTCTCCATTTTTGCACCAGAGTTTGATGATCACTTTTTTTATAATGGAGATGACTTGGGGGTTCGCTACAGCAAAGATTGCTGCGCTTTCCGTCTGTGGGCGCCTACGGCTAGTGAGGCATTTGTAGTCTTATACCGCACATGGGATGGTCGTTCCGACCGGCTGTTTCCAATGACTGAAGATGTTCAGGGAACCTGGACTTTGAAGGTTAATGAGGATCTGAAGGGATATTTATATACCTATCTTGTCCGCATTGGAGATCAATGGAATGAAGCTGCAGACCCCTATGCAACCGCCGTTGCAGTTAATGGCGATCGGGCTGCAATTATTGATCTGGCTGGTACAAATCCGGATCGATGGACCGAAGATAAGCCTGTTTTTAATAAGGTAACAGATGCGATAATTTATGAAGCGCACATTCGGGATTTCTCTATCCATCCGGAAAGTGGAATATCGCATAAGGGCAAGTATCTTGGCATGACGGAGACCGGAACACGAGGACCGGAAGGGATCAAGACGGGGCTGGATCATATCCTAAGCCTAGGCGTAACTCATGTTCAACTGCTGCCGTTCTACGATTACTCAACCGAAAGTGTGGATGAGACACGTCTGGATACTCCTCAGTATAACTGGGGTTATGATCCTAAGAATTACAACGTTCCTGAAGGTTCTTACTCGACAGATCCGTATCAACCGGAAGTCCGTATACGCGAGCTGAAACAGTTGATACAGACCCTGCATGACCAAGGTCTTCGGGTTATTATGGACGTGGTATATAATCATGTCTACGATGGTTATGTCGTTAATTTCACAAAGCTTGTACCCGGTTATTACCTTCGTTATAACAGTCAACAGGAGTTCTCAAATGGCTCCGGTTGTGGAAATGACGTGGCCTCTGAACGGAAAATGATGACCAAGTTCATTGTCGAATCTGTTCTTCATTGGGCTAAGGAATACCACGTTGATGGCTTCCGCTTTGATCTTATGGGCCTGCTGGATGTGGACACCATGAACGAGATCCGGCGGAGACTGGATGAAATAGATCCTTCCCTGGTCACGATTGGTGAAGGCTGGATTATGGAGACCGAGCTTCCTTCACATAAGAGAGCGAATCAGAACCAAGCATCTCAGATGCCGGGAATTGCCTTTTTTAATGATGTGATTCGGGATGCTATAAGAGGACATGTCTTTGAAGCGAGAGAGAAGGGCTTTGTTAGTGGAGGGGTAGGGCTTGAGCATGCAATCAAGCAAGGGGTTACAGCTTGTATAGACTTTGATGACTGGATCAAAGGTTATGCCGCCGAGCCTACACAGACTGTGACCTATGCGGAATGCCATGACAATCATACACTTTGGGATAAAATTCTGGTGTCCGTCGATGGGCAGGAGAACGAGATTCGACGCCAAATGCACCGACTTGGGTCTTCCATTGTGCTAACCAGCCAAGGCATAGCCTTTATTCATGCCGGGCAAGAGTTCTGCCGTTCCAAAGTTGGTTTTGAGAACAGCTACAATCTTCCGGATGAAGTTAACAGGCTCGATTGGGAACGGTGTGCAGAATACAGGGATGATGTAGAGTTTATGAAAGAGTTAATCAAGCTCCGCAAAGAGCATCCTGCCTTCAGGCTGGAGTCGTCCGAATTAATCCGGAAGCATCTTCGCTTTGAAGCTAGTCCGAGTAATACAGTTGCCTATACTCTTCGGAATCATGCGGGAGAAGATTCTGCTGAACATTTATATGTTGTATATAATGCTAGGCGGGATAAGGTGTCCTTGCAGCTTCCTGCACTCGGGGAGTGGACAATCCTCCATGGTCAAGAACGGGTTAGAAGCGTAAACTCCGATATGCTTGAAGTTGAAGGTATTGGAATGGTTGTTCTGGCTGTTTAGATCTAAATTTATATCAAAGCCCCCTTTCATTGTGGAATAGGGGGCTGTTTGGTTACTAAATAATTGTGGTGTGTGCGGGTGTTTATGACAGCCGGGTTAGATCAATTGAATCGCCGGGCTTTAGGGCTTGTCCATCAAGACCTGCTTGTTTGAGCCGGCTGACGAACTCATCTCCATTTTGCTCAATGGGAGGGAAGGTATTATAGTGGACTGGCACGGTGATTTTGGCATTAATCCACTGAGCTGCAAGCAATGCATCGTTTGGCCCCATCGTAAAATGATCTCCAATAGGAATCATCGCAATGTCCACTTGATGTTGATCACCAATGAGCTTCAGATCACTGAACAAAGCTGTATCTCCTGCATGGTACAAGGTAATCGGATCCAGCTGTATGATGATGCCGGCAGCGACACCCAGATAGAGATTCACTCCATCTCTGGTTATAGACGAACTGTGAAGTGCAGGAGTGAATTTTATTTTCCCAAAAGGCAGTCGTAATGAGCCTCCAAGATTCATCCCTATCGTATTCAGACCCAGCTGTTCAAAATAATTCGCAAGCTCCACAATACCGACGATTGTGGCGTTATTTCTTCGGGCAATCAACTCGGCGTCACCAATGTGATCCGAATGGCCATGGGTAAGAAGGACATAATTCACTTCAATGTCCTCTGCGCTGGCCGTGGCCAAGGGATTCCCGGTAAGGAAGGGGTCAACAATGAATTTGTATTCTCCAGTGTCAACATATACGGTGGAATGTCCCAGAAAAGTCAGTTTCAAATGTCTCACCTCGCTGCGATAATTGGTAATTAATTTACAGTTTTATAGTAACATACCCTTTGGAGAAGAATCAAAATCCGGAAGGAGTCAACCATGGAATCGATTAGACTTAGCGTCTTGGACCTTGTCCCCCAATATAATGGCGTTCAGCCAGAAGCTGCTCTTCAGGAGGCAGCTCGTCTGGCCATTCTAAGTGAAGAATGGGGTTATGATCGATATTGGGTCGCCGAACATCATGACCTGGAAGGGCTTGCTTGTACTTCCCCTGAAATATTAATGTCTCACATTGGTGCAAGAACGCAGCGAATTCGATTAGGATCAGGTGCTCTGCTTCTACCGCATTACAGCCCAATGAAAGTAGCTGAGTCCTTTCATTTGTTATCATGTTTGTATCCGGGGAGGATTGACCTTGGCATTGGGCGTGCACCCGGGGGCCCAGCACATGCTTCAATGGCATTAAGCGGGAATTTCCTTCAGCATGTGGCTGATATGCCTGAGTCTATGGATTCATTGATCAGGTTCTTCGAGAACAAATACAAATATGAAGATCATCCAGTATTGGCCCGTCCAATTCCACAAAAGCCGCCGGAAGTCTGGATGCTGGGAACGAACGAGAAAAGCGGGGGATATGCCGCGCAATTTGGAACGGGATATGTGTTTGGTCATTTTATGAGTGAGCAGAACGGAGAAGGTGTCTTGAAAGCTTACCGGGAACATTTCAAGCCCGGTAAGCTTTCACAGAGTGCAGAGACCATAGTAGCAGTCTCCGTTATATGTGCGGGATCAGAAGCTGAGGCTCGATCGTTAATAACCTCATCGGCTGCATCAATGTCAAAGAACTGCCTTGTTGGAAGCCCGGATATGATACATGAGGAACTTAGCAAGCTCCAGAGTATTTTAGGAAATCGTGAATTTCTTATTCTCAGCCCTATTTCTGACTATGATACTCGTCTTGATTCGTACCGATTGCTTGCCGAGCAGCTACTTTGATTTTTTACTTGCACGCAGTACACGAATCCCTTTCAGCTGCTTCGGGGTCAGTGGCCGAACGTATTGTTGTTTTTTGCTTGCGGGTACTTGGATCTTCTTGATTACACCTGTACCTGTAGGCTGCGCAACCTTAGTATTAAGAGCCTGCATGGCCCATTGAACGGGATACGCAATCGACATGCGCCCGTCACTCGAGCCTGCGTAATTGACTGCAGCAGCGTAGTTGCCCTTGCTTGTTAACCACACTGAGCCAGAGTCTCCAGGAAGTGAGATGGGATTTGAGCTTTTGATGACAGTTTGATTTTTGAAAGTCACTGTCCCCAGATCAGCATAACCTTCATATGAAATTTTGACATCAGTATGGATCGAATCAACTGTTCCGCTTACCAGGCCAGTGGTACGTCCGACTTTCTTGAACTTGTCACCAATCCGGTAGGACGTTACATAGCCTGGAAGAACTCCAACTAGGGCATACCGCGGACTCAATATGCTGTTTCGAATTGGAAGGGAAATAGCGGCATCAATATAATTGGGTTTTGTACTGCTAAGTTTAACAAACCGGTTCAGGCGTCCTACTCTGTCCTTTGGAACGCTCCCACCGTCAGCTCCTCCAGGTTGAAGAGTTGCCGAGTACAGAGATGAATTTGTTTCGTTCAATACATGATTGTTGCTAAAGATATATTTTTGCCTGCCTGTTCGGCCGCTAACGATTAAACCCGCTGTTCCTGAAGCTGTCGGTGTTCCCACGCTGTATCCGGCAATGACGGGACGGATTCGATTAGTGAAGGATCTTTTAGCAAGTGCATGCGAACGAATCTTAGGTGTGGGTTTGTATATGACCGGAACCATAATCTTTTTACCATTTTTATTAAAAGTTAATCGGGAAGGTCTTCTGCTAGCATTCGCCGTTAAAGCTTTGTCAGTGTAGACAATAACAGCTGCGCCTGAACGGGGAGACTTAGGACGGTGAAGTCCCACGCCTACAGCGTGAATACCTGGCTTTTTAAGTAATTGTTTGGAGAGTTTCTCCTTAAGTTGGTAGGCTTCAGAAAAACTGGCCAATGTTCATCACCTTTTCTTTAGCGTTTAGGATAGTGTATGTTATTGTCTATTAACGGTGTGTCTGCGACTTCCATTATTTATGACTTGTTAAGTACAGCTTGTCATGATAAAGTTTTAACTCTGACATGAGAAACAACGACTTTAGCAGCTAAGTAAAATATTTATTGAAAATAACACTTGCTAACTTGTTGAGAACATGTTATGATATAAAAGTTGTCACCGAGAACGACGACAACGACAAATGAGAAATTGATCTTTGAAAA
>NZ_RZNX01000006.1 GCF_003994465.1 Paenibacillus zeisoli
ATGTTCAAATCGTGTCGTCCCGATTGTAATTTTGTAATTAATGTAGAGTGGTAAGTATTACGGGACGTAGCTCAGCTTGGTAGAGCACCTGGTTTGGGACCAGGGGGTCGCATGTTCAAATCGTGTCGTCCCGACCATAAATTTTGCGGGTGTAGTTCAATGGTAGAACTTTAGCCTTCCAAGCTAATAGCGTGGGTTCGATTCCCATCACCCGCTTTGAACGAGTAAAGAACGTTATGATGATTCAATCATAACGTTCTTTTTCCTTATATAGGAGCTTTCTTGGAATATTCAGGTATGAGCTTCACTAGTAGTCTCCAAAGGGATAGGTTAGAATTAAACTAATTTGTTAATTGAATGATTGAACCAAAGATTAAATACACCAGGTCTCTTAGATATAGCCCCCCGTCTATTTCACACCTAACGTTTATCTGTTTAGCGCAAATATTTAATGATATTCATGCGTAGAAAGGAAGCGGCCATGATGGACCATAAGAACGAGCTGTTAAAGCAGCTGATTGTGGAGGGGAGCACCTATCAGTCCCTTTATGAGAATCATCCCGATGCCATTTGTGTTTTGGATGTGAATGGTTACTATATAAAGGCTAACCCGGCGGCGCAAAGATTGACCGGGTATACGCTGGAGCGATTCAGAGATACTCCTGCACATCGGTTGTTCAATAATAATGGGGATACGTTAAGAAGTTACTATTTGAACAAGGCATTGCAAGGGGAGACGAACAGTTTTGAGTTGAATTTCACCCGGTTGGATGGTCAAATCCTTGATTTAGATGTAACCTATGTGCCGATTACGGCTGAGGGAGAAGTTGTGGGTGTTCATTCTATATTTAAAGATGTCACCTTAACGAAAGAAATGCAGAGGCGTCTAATGGAGTCCGACAAATTATATCAAGTGCTTACTAATGATGCTAAGGATGTAATTGCATTTGCTACTTTAACAGGGATATGTCTATCTATTTCTCCGGCTATTCATAACGTTATTGGCTACACACCTGAGGAGCTGGTCGGAACACAGCTTAAGGAGCTGTTCGCAGATAAGGGGACTTGGGAGAACAAGGATCTAATTGCATCTACGGGTATTTTAACGGGAAGGCTTCGCCATGCGAATGGAAGTGAGGTATGGGTCGAAGCGAGTATTCAGAAAGTTCAGGACTCCGGTACTCAAGCAGACAAGCTGCTAATTATTGCCCGGAATATTACGCCAAGAATGCAGGCTGAGATGCATTTGCGCCGGAGTGAACAGAGTCTTACCCGTGCTCAAAAAATTGCTCATATCGGCTCATGGGAATGGGACGTCCAGCAACAAAGATTCACATGTTCCAATGAGTTCACAAGAATCTACGAACAGGATTTCAGTCAATTCTCCTCTCCGTTTGAAGAGTGGCTGAAGGTTATTCATCCCGATGATAAATTAATGATTACCGAGGCATTAGAAGCTGTCTCATCGAAGGCTGTTCAATCTTTTGAGTTAGAGTTCAGGGTTATAGGGATTGGAGATAAGGATAAAGTTCTGTTCAGCCAAACGGACATAGAACTCGATGAAACAGGCCGAATCCGGAGAATGTTCGGGATCGTACAGGATATTACCGATCGCAACCAGATGGAAAGGAGACTCCGAGAGAGCGAGAAGCAGTATAGGCTTATCTCTGAGAACTCGCTTGATCTGATTTCTAAACACAAATCGGATGAGAAAAGTACTTACTCTTATGCCTCCCCTGCTTGTATCACCTTGCTTGGATACCAACCGGAAGAGCTTGTTGGCACTAGCGCCTTTGACTATTTTCATCCTGAGGACGTGAAGGTAGTACAAGATTACTTGTCCGTTCAGCTGCAATTTCACTCCGAATATACGGTTACTTACCGCATCAGACGTAAGGATGGTGTGTACATCTGGTTTGAAAGCACGGGAAGGTATACTTTTGATGATATGACTGGAGAGATCCTTGAGGTTGTTGCGGTATCTCGTGATGTAACCGAACGGAAGAATGGTGAAAGAAGCCTGCAGGAGAGTCAGCAGCGGTATAAATCATTATTCGAATACAGCCCGTCGGCTGTGTATTCCCTTGATCTCAAAGGCAACTATGTAACTCTGAACTCCAACCTGGAAGTTCTATCGGGTTACAGTAAGGAAGAACTACTGGGTATGAACTTCAGCCAAATTATAAGCAGTTCAGAATTGAGTAAGACGGTTAACTATTTCCAATTATCCATGAAAGGGAAACCTCAATCTTACGAGACGACAATTCTGCATAAGGACGGTACCCCAGTGGAACTTAATGTAACGAATGTTCCTATTATTGTAGATCAGCACATTGTGGGCGTATACGGAATTGCTACAGATATCACGGAACGCAAGCGGTATATAGAACAGATTGAGAAGCTCAGCTATCAGCATTCTTTAATCCTAAATTCGGTCTCTGAAGGGATATACGGACTTGATGAAGAGGGTAAAACAATCTTTGTTAATCCGGCCGCATCTCAAATGCTGGGCTATGATATTGCAGAGTTTATTGGAACCGATAATCATCAATTGATTCATCATTCGCGAAGTGACGGAAGCCCATACCCGGTTGATGAATGTCTGATTCATCAGACGTTCAGGGACGGAAGACCCCGTACCGTTAATGAAGAAGTATTCTGG
This sequence comes from Paenibacillus zeisoli, assembly GCF_003994465.1. Taxonomy (GTDB): domain Bacteria; phylum Bacillota; class Bacilli; order Paenibacillales; family Paenibacillaceae; genus Fontibacillus; species Fontibacillus zeisoli. The sequence goes on from NZ_RZNX01000006.1 coordinate 2,663, forward strand.
AGAAAAGACGGCTCAAGCTTTCTTGTTAATTACCGTGCAACGCCTTTGTATGACCGTGAGCAAATCGTTGGTGTGGTGGTCGTATTTAATGATATAACGAATGAACGTGAAATCGTAAGGGCGAAGGAATCAGCAGAGCGGGCAACGAGAGCAAAGTCAGAATTTTTGGCTATGATGAGTCACGAAATTCGGACGCCGCTTAATGGAATAATCGGTATGACAGACCTCCTGCTGGAGACACAACTTCAAGAGGAGCAGCGCGAGTATGCGGATATTATCTCCGATAGCGGGCGAGCTCTGCTTGGCATTCTTAATGACGTTCTGGATTTCAGTAAAGTGGAAGCCGGCAAAATGGCTCTGGATTATGATTGGTTTGATCTCTCGGCCTCTTTAACCAGTGTGATTGATTTATTTACACCGGCTGCCATGGAGAAGAATATAAGCTTAACATGGTGGATTGATCCTGCCATTCCTCGGACAATTCGAAGTGATTCTTCCCGCTTGAGGCAAATCCTGATTAATCTAGTAAGCAATGCATTGAAGTTTACGGACACAGGCAGTATTACGATCTCAGTTCACCGGATACCTGCCGTTGCTGGCCCATCCTTGCTGCTTGAGTTCAGAATTTCAGATACGGGAATAGGAATCGCTGAGGATAAGATTGATCGACTATTCCAGACTTTCTCCCAACTGCATCCTGTGATTAACCGCAAGTATGGGGGAACCGGTCTTGGACTAGCTATTTGCAAAAGAATGGTTGAGCTCATGGGGGGTTCGATCTCAGCCGAAAGTCAAGAAGGAGTCGGATCTACATTTAGTTTCACACTGATCAGTCATGATGAGGAATTAACGCTGCAGGAGAAGGCATGCGAAGGAGATTTAGCGAAAATAGTGCCTTCTGATGGAGAGCCGGAGTCTGAGGATTGGTTACAGTTTAAAGAGTTGAAAGTGTTGATTGCCGAAGATCACCCCGTGAATGGGCAAATTTTTGTACAGATGCTTGGACGGATAGGTATCACTGCGGATGTAGCTCATAACGGCGTCGAGGTGGTAGAAGAAGTAAGCCGTAAGCGATACGACATGATATTTATGGACATCAAAATGCCAGTTATGGACGGAATTAAAGCCGCAAGAATTATCCGTCAGGTGGTTCCTCAGGGAGATAAGCCGATTATTATCGCTTTGGCGGCACAGGCTGATTATGATGATATACAGCTCGGCTTGACTAGTGGAATAGAAGACTATATCAGAAAGCCATTCAAGCTTCAGGATATCAAGGCCAAACTGATTGAATGGAGCAGCGCACTCGAGGAACGACGGAGATAGCTTGTTAAAATAAAGTAGTTTATTTAAAAAAAGCTCCCTCTAAGGCAGATGTAATGCCTTTAGGGAGCTTTTTTAGATCAATCCTACTCTTCAGTTATATAAATGATTCCAATCGTCTTGGGTCCGCAGTGACTGCAAATTACACATCCGGCATCACTAAGAAGCACTTCCCGAACTCCGGTTCGTTCTTTAATTAATTGGCTCATTGCGATGGCATCCTGCTCAGCCAGGGTATGAACTACAAAGAGAGTATCCTTGTCCATCTTGTCCATGTTAGAGAGGGCATTATTGACCATTTGATCGAGGGCCTTATCGCGGCTTCCGCGCACTTTATAGGCTGGTGTCATTTTCCCTTGAAGAACTTTAATAACTGGGCGGATTTTCAAAAGACTGCCAACCAGATTCTGCATACCTGAGCACCGGCCGCCTTTATATAAGTATTCTAACGAATCAATCACGAATTCGGTATCCACATTAGGCCGGATCTTCTCAAGCAGTGACAGGATCTGATCCGCGGACTGCCCTGATTCAGCTGCTTTAGCGGCTTTGAGAACCTGAATTCCGATTCCGGTAGACAGATTCAAAGAATCGAAGACATGTACACTTCCTTCGGGAAATTCTCCAGAAGCAATAATCGCATTCTGATACGTTGAAGACAGTTCAGAAGAAAGACTTATGTAAATGATTTGATCGCCCGCCTCTACGTAAGGAGAGAAGGCTGAAATGAAATCCGCAGGAGACGGTGCGGCTGTCTTAGGTAATTTACCTGTCTGAGTAACTTTGGAATACAGTTCTGGCGGCGATAGATCAATACCATCCCGAAAATTCTGATCATTAAATACAACATATAATGGAATTACTCCAATACTATATTTGGCTATAAGATCGGGTGGGAGATCTGAGGTGCTGTCTGTAAAAATCTTTATTTGTCCCATAGTATTCACCTTTCTGACTTTCTGACTTTAAGGACGCTATACCTGCATTTAGCTAGTTCGGATGAGGGCAAGAATTAGCATAAAAGCGGGTGGCAGCGCAGATATAACGACTCCGAGTATGGCAAATACCTTCTTGCGGTTTTTGAGCGCTAGACCTATTATACCAAGGATACAGCCGACCAGGGTGAGAATAATTGCGGCAATCACAATCAATCCGGCTTCCAAAAATCCGGCGTGATTAATAATCAAATCATTGGTGATGGGGAGACCGCTATGGACCAGATCCCGGGTGGTGACCAAAATAGTCACAATGGCTGCTACATAGGCAATCAAAGCAACTAGACTTATTACAAATGAGGCTATACCAGGTCCAGAATGTTTATAAGTTGGATCAGGTGAAGTGTTCATTTCGCTTGTATTGAATTCCATTAGTAATGCTCCTTTTTTGATTGAAATAGAACTTAATCTCGTATTAATTTTTCATAAAATCCAGAAAAAATCAAGGAAACTTTGTGAAATACATTCCTTTTTGTAGCAAAAGGGACCAAGAATACGTTAAGATAGCAGCTGAGTAGGTCCGGAATTACACATAGAACTTAGAGGAGCTGAACATAAGTCATGCATCGCAGATATGTTGGAATTGGAGCCATACTGTTATTGTTAGGAGTTGCAATCGGGGCTTTTGGCGCGCACGCACTTGAAAAGGTACTCGGAGTTCATGCTTCAACTTATGAGACAGGTGTTCATTACCATATGGTCCATGCTATAGGTATAATCCTGATCGCTCTGGCAGCAGGTCAATGGGGAGAAACTGCCAAGCTGAAATGGGCTGCGCGTCTTATGGTCATTGGTATTATACTGTTCTCAGGAAGTCTGTATGTATTAAGTATTACTGGTATAAAAATCTTGGGGGCCATTACTCCCTTCGGCGGAGTGGCTTTTATTGGAGGCTGGCTGCTGTTGGCTTTGGAAGCTTTCAATAACAAGAAATGAACAAAGGGCGTTCTTCGGTAGGAAACCGAAAAACGCCCTTTCTTATAAGCTGGTCTTATCTGGTCTCTTAGGCATCCACTAAATCAATAATCTCATTGAGTCTGAAGGTGTATACCTGTTTCTCATCCACGTGATAAACACTAAGAGTCCTTGTATCAGGAGCATAGTTCAAAATGCGGCAGGGAATCGCGGTCCGTTCACGATTCCGTTCGATCGAGAGCCGGACAAGCTTATTGTTCGTAACATAGTCTTGAATCCACGATTGAATGGCCGCATCATTCATGTTCTCCATGGGATTGCTGTTCGCTTTCCCGGAATCAGGTGCAGATTTGGCTGCGGGAGCCTTAGGTTCTTCCTTGACCTGTGCCTTGGAAGCAAGCTCTTCAGCAGGATGGCGAAAAGCCTTGGAAATCATGGCTTGTCTCTTGGCACTAAGAGTTGCTTCAATAATCTCTCCAAGTTCGACACCTGACTTAATCCGGTAATCCACAAGATTGCCTGAATTAAGCAGCTGAATTAGAGCTTGAAGGGCCATAGCATTAGATTTATCTTTGATTAAAATATCGACATTGAACAAATAGGCAAGCTGCTCGTTATGGTTCGTGTTAGTCATAGGCCCCTTCATATCCTGCATTTTCTTAAATCATAACATTAATTTGTAAAGGAGCATAGTCCTTGCGGACACAGCGTTGTACCAATTTATAACAGCCGGTTATTTATCAAAGAGAGCTGGAAGATTCGTATTGAAAGGGGGACGCACAATCCCTTTCTCTGTAATGATCGCCGTTACATACTCATGAGGAGTTACGTCAAAGGCAGGGTTGAATACCTTTACTCCGACAGGAGCCGTGCGTTTCCCGAAGCTTTCTGTAATTTCACTCTCAGGCCGCTCTTCAATTGGAATATCCTGACCCGTGGCGGTAGACAAGTCTATTGTTGATAAAGGCGAAGCTACATAGAACGGGATTCCATGAGCTTTGGCAAGTACAGCTACCCCGTAGGTACCGATCTTGTTGGCAACATCGCCGTTGGCAGCAACCCGGTCTGTACCTACAATGACCGCCTGAATCCAACCTTTGGACATGACTACTGCAGCCATGTTATCGGTCAATAGGGTAACATCAATGCCGGCCTGTTGAAGTTCAAATGCGGTTAATCTTGCTCCCTGCAGCACTGGCCGTGTCTCATCCGCAAATACCTTAAGTGGAATTCCGCGTTCTTTTGCCAGATAAAAAGGAGCCAGTGCAGTTCCGTATTTGGCCGTCGCGAGCCCGCCGGCATTACAGTGCGTAAGCACACCCATTCCGCTTTCAAATAAAGGAAGGGCATGCTCCCCGATCAGACGACATACCTCCTCATCTTCCTGGTGGATGAGAACAGCTTCGGCCATTAGCCCCAAATTACGGGTCTCAATCTCTGGCTGTTCCTCGGCGAGGAGCGCAGCTCGGTCCTTCATTCTATTCAGCGCCCAGAACAAGTTCACAGCTGTTGGTCTTGATGTTGCCAAATACTCGGCAGCCTTGGTCACATGCGCCAGCCACCCGGAAGGTTCTCCATCGTATATTCTGGCAGCAAGAACCACGCCATAGGCGGCTGAAATTCCAATTGCCGGAGCTCCCCTTACTTTCATCGAGGCAATAGCATCCCAAATCTCTTCAGGTGTTGTTAGTTCAAGAAACTCAATATGCTCAGGGAGAAGACGCTGATCCAGAAGGAACAGCCGATCTTCCGCCCACCGCAGACTGAGAAGGGGTCCGTTATTGTCTATATTTTGTAATGAGGAAGTAGTTATATCGTTATTTGGGCTCATATCGATACCTCTTCTTCTTTGGCTGCTTGTCTTGCAATGCCTGTAATCTCATCAATCGAGCTAGCAAAACGGCCGCGCTTTACGAGTGCTTTACCTATTTTCAGAGCAGTTAGCTTGGCTTGATGCTGAAGCTCTGCACCTGGAATCGTGTCAATATCCGCCACATGGGACAGACCGACGATACGGCGTATCATTTTGGCCCCTGCAAATCCAATGGCGTCCCGGAGGACTTTCTGAACATACATATCCTGATAACCAGGTGTCTTCGCCATTACATCCACAAGATCACGGTTCCACAGGTCACGGAAATGAGTCTCAAAATGCTTCCATACTCCTTGGGCCATGGTCAGCAGACGAAGCCGGCGCGCATGGAGTTCCTCAGAATTGCTGCTCCATCCTGGCTGGGCAGCGAAATTCAGCAGCAGGTTGGCAATGACAGCCCCGATATCAAAGCCCATGGGTCCATAGTATGCGAACTCGGGGTCAATAACTTTCGTGGATTCGCGGGTCGCAAATATACTGCCTGTATGCAGATCTCCATGAAGCAGAGCTTCCGCATGGGTCAGAAACTTCTCCCGCAGCAGAGCGATCTCCAGCCGCAGCTCATCATCGTGCCAAAGCGCTTCGGCATCAGGACGAATATCTTCACTGAAGTTGTTATTAGGTGAATCCCGGTAAGGGTCTTCAAAAATAAGGTCTTCTGTGATCTTGCACAAATCGGGATTAATGAACCGCCCAAGCTGTTCTTTCTTGGCCTGCTGATCCATGCCCAGATCAGAAGTATAGAATAAAGTTGAGGCTATGAATCGACCGATATGTTTAGCAAAGTGTGGGTATTCCTGTCCTTCAATTAACCCTTTGCGCATAATGGTATGATCACTTAAATCTTCCATGACTGTAATAGCCAGTTCGTTGTCGTAAGCGTAAATGGCTGGCACAAGGTCTGGAACATGAGAATGCTGAATTTCCAAAGCTTCACGTTCTATTCTTGCACGGTCCAGGCTCAGAGGCCAGGACTCCCCAACGACTTTGGCATATGGAAGAGCTTGCTTGATTATAAGGCCTTTTCCTTTAGTGGAATCGGTAATCCGAAATACCAGATTTAAGTTACCATCACCAATTTCCTCTACAGACAATTCTGCATCCTGACGGAAATGGTCTGGAATAGTTCTGGCTAAAGCGACTGCCTCTTCAAGAGACAGGGGATGATACTCAGACATCAGTGGAACACCTCCGCAGATACATTATTCAATCAACAAATGGATCAAATTTCTTTAAGTTAGTATATCGGAAAAGTACTCCTTTTTGTATCTTTTTTTAAAAGGAAGATGGTTGTTTCGCACGGGACTGGAAAGGGTAAAATGTAGTCATGGAGCGGTAACGTTCTGGACAAGATAACTATCATTCACGGGCCTGTCCCGATGGAATGATCATCATCCTAATTCCGAAATGAAAAGTGAGGGAATGAACATGGCAAAAGCCGATGCAAAATCCACCAGCAAAACTAAAACATCAGGATTGGAACAAGTCCTTAATCAGCAGATAGCTAACTTAAATGTATTGTATGTAAAGATTCATAATTACCACTGGTATGTTAAAGGAAACAACTTCTTCACGCTGCATGTGAAATTCGAAGAGCTTTATAATGAAGTTGCGTTGAAAATGGATGAGATCGCCGAGCGCCTGCTTGCGATTAAAGGCAGCCCTGCAGCTACGCTTAAAGAGTATCTGGATCTTGCTACAATTCAAGAAGCAACAGGTAAGGAAGATCCAAATGCAATGGTGCAGAATCTGATTGAAGACTTTGCAACGTTGTCGGAATCCTTCTCCGAAGGCATTGAACTGGCTGATCAAGCTGAAGATGAAGCTACCAGCGACCTGCTGACAGGATTCAAGGGTGAGCTTGAGAAGCATATGTGGATGCTTCGTTCTTATCTCGGATAAGACGGCAGATGAAGATGCTGCTCCATATTTATGGGGCAGAACAGAGAAGGCAGGAGCTATTATGCGATTGCCGAGCAGATCGTAAATTGTCAGGCTTGACTGAATACAGTCAGGCCTGTTCCTTTTTTAGGGATCGATTAGACAAGAAGAGTGTTGATTTACAGGGATAAAAGGCTTTTATCGACGATATAAGGAAGCTTGGGCAGATTGATAAACCCTTCGAAGTAGGGTAAAATGAAATGAGAATCAATGAGAATCAGTTAGAATAATTCTAATCAGATACTCATTATGGTATAATCGCAGGCAGTGAGGGAGACGTCCCGATTAACTATATACGTGGAACACACTGTTATTTTATTGATTAAATGGAGGGAGCAGACTAAACATGGCTACACAATTCACTATTGAAGGCTTGAAAGCAACAATCGAAGGCAAGGAAATCCTAAAGGGCATTAACCTTGACATAAAAGGTGGCGAAATTCATGCCATTATGGGCCCGAACGGTACTGGTAAAAGTACATTGGCTTCTGCCTTGATGGGGCATCCTAAATACGAGGTTACGGACGGAAATGTAACTTTGAACGGTGAAGATGTACTTGAGATGGAAGTGGATGAGCGCGCACGTGCCGGCCTGTTTCTGGCTATGCAGTATCCAAGTGAAATTACAGGTGTAACTAACTCCGACTTCCTGCGCAGTGCGATCAACGCACGTCGCGGTGAAGGGAACGAACTATCCCTTATCAAATTCATTCGTCAAATGGAAGGCAAGATGAAGGAACTCGAAATGAATCCTGAGTTTGCCCATCGTTATCTGAATGAAGGCTTCTCCGGTGGTGAGAAGAAACGGAATGAAATTCTGCAAATGATGCTGCTTGATCCGAAAATTGTGGTTCTTGATGAAATCGACTCCGGTCTGGATATTGACGCTCTTCGTATTGTGGCTAATGGTGTGAACACCATGCGCAGTGAAGACCGCGGTTTCTTGATTATTACCCACTATCAGCGTCTCCTTAACTACATTACCCCTGATTTTGTACACGTTATGATGCAGGGACGTATTGTGAAATCCGGCGGCCCTGAGCTTGCAGAGCGTCTGGAGAAAGAAGGCTACGATTGGGTTAAAGAAGAGCTGGGTATTGAAGACGAGACTGTTGGTCAAGAGGCGTAAGCAGGAAGGAGGAGAACATATGACTACACAAACCATTCTTCCGGTTAATCATGAAGCCTTGGCGGCATTCTCAAAGTCGAGCGGTGAGCCTGCATGGGTAACCGAGATTCGTTCGAAAGCTTTGGAATTAGCAGCAGGACTTGAACTGCCTAAACTGGAGAAAACAAGATTGGATCGTTGGACACTGGATAACTACGGAAAGCTTCGTCAAGGCGCTCAAACGTCTGAAGAGCTTCCTGCAAGTCTGTCCAGCCTAATTGATATTAATGAGCACAGCAATTTGATTGTGCAGCGTAACTCGGGCGTGGTATTTACCAAGCTGTCTCCTGAGCTCACCGCTCAAGGAGTGATCTTCACAGACCTGGAGACTGCAGTGCGTGAGCATGGCGATCTGGTTAAGAAGCATCTGTTCACTGCCATTCCAGCTGAAGAGAATCAGCTGACTGCGCTTCATGCGGCTCTATGGAACGGTGGCGTATTCTTGTATGTGCCTAAGAATGTAGAGGTTGAAGTTCCGCTTCAGGCCGTATTCCTGATTGATGATGCAAGTGCCTCCTTCACCCCGCACGTTCTGATTGTAGCTGACAGTAACAGCCGTGTGACTTACGTGGATAATTACATTTCAGGTGATCTGAACCAAGCCATTGTTCATAACGGAGCAGCAGAGGTATTTGTAAAAGCGGGCTCTAAAGTCCAGTTCGCATCTGTGCATCACTTGGCCGGACAAATCACGGATCTGACTTACCGCCGTGCAGTTGTTGAGAATGACGGCAGCATCGAGTGGATCATCGGTGAGATGAACGCCGGAGACGCCATGAGCGAAACACTGAGCGTTCTTAGAGGGAATGGTTCGACTTCCGATGCTAAAGTGATTGCAGTAGGTTCAGGTTCACAGAAGCTGAATTTGACTACCAAAGCGGTTCATTTCGGCAAAAGCTCGGATAGTCAGATGATTACCCGTGCGGTTATGCGCGAAGAATCAACAGCGATTATTAACGGGATCACCAAAATCGAAAAGGGTGCGACCAAAGCGAACGGAGAGCAGACTGAGAAAGTACTGATGCTCAGCCCGAAAGCGCGCGGAGACGCAAACCCAATTCTGCTTATTGACGAAGACGATGTAACTGCGGGTCATGCTGCTTCCGTCGGACAAGTAAATGCAGAACAGATTTACTACTTAATGTCACGTGGGATTTCAAGAGCCCAGGCCGAGCGCCTGATCATATATGGATTCCTTGCTCCAGTTGTATCTGATATTCCTTTGGAGCAGCTGCAAAACCAACTGCAAAGCTTGGTTGAAAGGAAGCTAGGACAATGAACAGCCAATGGATCAAGGAACAGTTCCCAATCCTGAACCAAGAGATCAATGGCCATCCACTTGTATACCTGGACAGTGCGGCTACTTCACAGAAGCCGCGTGCTGTTATTGATGCGATAAAGCACTATTATGAATGGGATAACGCAAATGTTCACCGCGGCGTACACACACTGGGAAGCCGTGCAACCGATGCTTATGAAGGTGCTCGTGAGAAGGTAGCCAAATTCATCGGGGCTAAGCGCCCGGAAGAGATTGTGTTTACTCGCGGGACGACAACCGCACTGAATTTGGTAGCTTCATCCTATGGACCTTCTGTTCTAAGCGAAGGTGATGAAATTGTGATTACCCAAATGGAGCATCACAGCAACTTCATCCCTTGGCAGCAGCTCGCACTGCGGACAGGGGCAACCCTCAAGTTCATCCCGCTTGAACAGGATGGAACAGTGACCGTAGAAGCTGCGGAGGCAACGATCACCTCTGCTACCAAGATCGTGGCGATTGCCTATGTCTCCAACGTAATGGGAGTTGTTCATCCCATTAAGCAAATTGCAGACATTGCGCACCGTCACGGTGCAGTTATAGTGGTGGATGGAGCGCAAAGCACGCCGCATTTGAAAGTGGATGTACAGGAGCTGGGTTGTGACTTCTATACCCTTTCAGGCCACAAGATGTGCGGTCCAACCGGGATCGGTGCATTGTACGGCAAAAAAGCGCTGCTTGACTCCATGAGCCCGATTGAGTTTGGCGGTGAAATGATTGACGATGTGGGACTGTATGAGTCCACATGGAAGGATGTGCCTGCAAGGTTTGAAGGAGGCACTCCAATTATTGCTGGAGCCGTTGGCCTAGCTGCCGCAATTGATTTCCTCCAGGAAGTTGGGATGGATGAAATCGAGCGCCACGAAAGAACGCTGGCTGCTTATGCGATGGACCGGCTTTCCCAGATTGACGGGATCAACATTTATGGCCCCAATGAGCGCCATGTCGGCGTAGTCACTTTTAACTTGCTGGATGTGCATCCTCATGATGTTGCCACAGTACTGGACTCATTTGGTGTCGCCGTACGTGCAGGTCACCACTGCTGTCAGCCGCTGATGCGTTGGCTGAATGTGAGCTCTACAGCAAGAGCCAGTCTGTACTTGTATAATACAGAACAAGATATAGACCGACTGGCCTCGGCTCTAGTCCAGACAAAGGAGTATTTCGCATGACACAACTTGACGATCTCTACCGGCGTGTCATAATGGATCATTATAAGAATCCGCGTAACCGTGGAAAGTTCGATGACGATACGGTTACTGTGGACCTCAACAATCCTACTTGCGGTGACCGAATCTCGCTGCAGCTTAAACTTGCAGATGGAATCGTAGAAGATGCCCGGTTCACGGGTGAAGGCTGCTCCATCAGCATGTCTTCAGCTTCCATGATGACGGAAGCCGTTAAGGGGAAGAAGCTTGATGAAGCTTTGGAATTTGCCGACAAATTCTCTTCGCTCATGAAGGGTGAAGAGGTTACCTTTGATGATTACGAGGATTTGGAAGCCCTGTCCGGTGTGAATAAATTCCCTGCCCGTATCAAATGTGCCACACTTGCATGGAATGCTCTGCGCAAAGGCATCGACCACAACGATTAATATATAGCTTACAAACCTATAGGAGGTAATTACAATGGCCAAGAAAGCCCCGGATATGGAAGAGTATAAATATGGCTTCCGTGACGAGCACAAGGCGGTTTTTCAGTCTGGTAAAGGACTGACCCCTGAGATCGTTACCGAGATTTCCAAGATCAAAAATGAACCGGAATGGATGCTGGACTTCCGTCTGAAATCCCTGAAGCAGTTCGAGAAAATGCCAATGCCTCGTTGGGGCGGAGATCTGGATGATCTTGATTTCAATGATATCCAGTACTATGTTCGTCCTTCGGAGAAGCAAGGTAAGACTTGGGAGGAAGTTCCTTCCGAGATCAAGGAAACCTTTGACAAGCTGGGTATTCCTGAAGCTGAGCAGAAGTTCCTTGCGGGTGTATCCGCTCAGTATGAGTCTGAGGTAGTCTATCACAGCATGCAGAAGAATCTTGAAGATCAAGGCGTTATCTTCACAGATACCGATACGGCTCTTCGCGAGCATCCGGAAATTTTCCGTGAATACTTCGGAACCGTTATCCCGCCAGCTGACAACAAGTTTGCAGCACTGAACAGTGCGGTATGGTCTGGAGGAAGCTTCATCTATGTTCCTAAAGGTGTGAAATGTGAAGTTCCGCTGCAAGCGTACTTCCGTATCAATTCCGAGAACATGGGTCAGTTCGAGCGTACGTTGATTATTGCAGACGAAGACAGCTTCGTACACTATGTAGAAGGCTGTACAGCTCCTATCTACAGCACGAACTCCCTGCATAGTGCGGTTGTAGAAATTATCTGTAAGAAGAATGCTCGCGTTCGTTACACCACGATTCAGAACTGGGCACCTAACATTTATAACCTGGTTACCAAACGTGCGGTAGCTGAAGAGAATGCGACTATGGAGTGGGTAGACGGTAACATTGGTTCCAAGCTGACCATGAAATACCCTGCCGTAGTTCTTAAAGGCCGCGGCGCTAAAGGCAGCGTGCTCTCGATCGCTGTAGCAGGTAAAGGCCAGCACCAGGATGCAGGTGCCAAGATGATTCACCTGGCTCCTGACACAACGTCTACCATTGTCTCGAAGTCCATCAGTAAGCATGGCGGTAAAGTAACTTACCGTGGTCTGGCTTCCTTTGGACGCCAAGCTGAGGGGGCTAAATCCAATATCAAGTGTGATACACTGATCCTGGATAACGAATCCACTTCGGATACAATTCCTTATAACGAAATTATGAATGATAACATTGTCCTTGAGCATGAGGCGACCGTATCGAAGGTTTCGGAAGAGCAGCTCTTCTACCTGATGAGCCGTGGTCTGACTGAGGCTGAAGCGACTCAGATGATCGTTATGGGCTTCATTGAGCCGTTCACCAAAGAACTGCCGATGGAATATGCGGTGGAAATGAACCGTCTGATCAAGTTCGAAATGGAAGGTTCAATTGGTTAAGCCTTATTAATAGGTCTTTACAACCTGAGATTAAATTATAAAACGTGTCCGAACTGACTTTCACGCTTGCGTGATTAAGCCAGTCGGGCACGTTTTTGTTAGGGAGGAACTAAGGAGGATTTGTATTAGAATTGGAGTCCTTAACGATTAAAATAAGAAATAATGTCAGTTATTGAACTTATAGAAACAAAAATATAGCAAATTAGGAGCAGGGCAAGAAGAACAGTGTTCTTGGAAAGGTAGGTAGTTTTATTGGACCTCTTAGCTGTAATATCATGAGAAATTAATAATAACATACCTAAGCTGCCCATTAAATAGAGACAGAGCTTAATAATTTCCACTAATTACATCCCTTCTTTCGGAAAGCATGATTAAACCAAAATTTAGATTTTATTATAAAATAATTACCTATATTTGTATATCGGCCCATGTTGAGCTATCAGCAGCCCAAATGAAAAAGAGTATCCATGTGGATACTCTTTCAATACGTTTAGCAAGTACTACTCCATGAATACTTCCTGAATATCAATATTCATCTCGCGTGAGAGATCCGCGAATCTAGTATCCGTCTTCACGAGTGGACGGAAGAAATCGGAAGGATTAGTCATAACGATGGAGCCCAGTTCTCCGGAGGAGAGACGTACACGCTTGCCGATAAAGTTAGGCAGCATATGGCGGATGAAAGCTTGGGTCGGCTCAGCGCTGAATTTGCCAAAGCTAAGTCTGTAGAGTTCATGCAGTACTGTGATAAGTTCCTGCTTGTTCTGATATACCCGGTTAGAGGTCATGGCGCTGTAGACGTCTGCAATCGCAGTGATTTTGGCAAAAGGGTGGATCTCTGAACTGGTCAGGCCATTTGGATACCCAGTGCCGTCTTCGCGTTCATGGTGCTGAAGGGCTACGAGTGCGGATATTTCGTCTTTGGTGGAATTACGTATAATCTCAGATCCATAAATGGTGTGGCGTTTAATTTCTTCATATTCTTCCGGGGTGAGCTTGCCCGGTTTGTTCAGGATCTCTGGAGAAATCATGCTCTTGCCGATATCGTGCAGGAATCCGGCTTTGCCTGCTTTGTATGCCATTTCATGTGGATAGTCTAACCAGAGGGCAATATAGTAAGACAGCATACCTACTTGCATGGAATGGTTGTATGTATAGTTGTCTTTCTTATCAAGCAGTAGAAGAAGGGAGACGACATCCTTTTGAGAGGTGAGATCGCGCAATAACGGGTTTAGAAGGTCATCCACATCGTTCTCGTCGAATTTGCCGGTTGTTAGCGATTCCAGAAAAATACTCTCAAAGGCATCAATGGCGTCATTGAACTGAAGCTCCATCTTCTCTATATTTCTCAGTGGAGGTTCTTCGGCGACAGACAGTTCAACATCGACATAGTCAATGCTATGCTGTACGAGCTTTACGATCGATTCATCGGTAAGTATCGTGCCTTTCTTCAGGACAAATACCCCGTTGTTATTAAAAATATCATTCTCTATCCGATCACCTGGAGCCAGCTCCATCACGTGGCGACGCATAAATTTCCCCCTCATTCGACCTAATTTGCTATTTGTTATTCATTTTAGCAGGAAATATTTGGACTGACAATAATTTTAATAGGCTTAAAGACACCCTGATAGGTGTCTATAGGGGGAGAGTGGGATTCCATGGTCCCTGTTGATGACCTTTCCACTCGGACCCATCTTCCCAGACTTCCTTTTTCCAGATCGGGACAACCTGCTTCAGACGCTCAATTGCATATCGGCTGGCCTCATAGCAAATGTCCCTGTGCGGAGAAGATACGGCGATGATCACACTGGTCTCTGCGATATCCACATGACCGATCCGGTGACTGATCGCACATTTCGTATCCGGCCATCTCTCCAGAATTTCCGTTCCAATAGTCTGAAGGCCAGATAGTGCCATAGGAATATAGGCTTCATATTCGAGGTGGACGGTCCGCTGGGCACCTGTCATCTCACGTGTGGTTCCTACAAAGGACAGGGTTGCCCCGTGGTTAGCATTGATTACTTTAGAAGTCACCTCATCCACAGATAGAGGGTGCCGTGTAATAACATACTGCCCATCTTGGGAACGATAAGTTTCATTCGGCTCCTGGCCATCACCACCAGATACAGGTGGAATCAGGGCAATCTCATCCTCGGCCGTAATAGGCTGATGAGGAGTCGCATATTCTTGATTGACGGCTACGAAGGAGACGGCAATAAGATCTTCGGCTGAAGGGTAGGTATCAGCCAGCTGTTGTTTCAGATCGGAAGTGGTTGGTGATTCTCCTGAGAGTTCAAACTCGATCACGGAAGAACCTATTCGGTCAACAAGACCGGCGAATAGTTTTACGGTTAATTGCATGATTTATCACCTCGGAATGCTTTCTAAACTCTTTTAATATATCATAGATATAGGGAAGTAAGGTTACAAGCCAGATTAGGAAAAAGGAGGGGCGTTCATGCCGCCGGAATCGAATCAGAACAAGTTGACGATACTCCACACTAACGATTTACATAGTCATTTTGGCGTTATGGCCCGGATATCCTCCATGATCAATGAGGAACGTAAAGGTGAAGGAGAATTCCTACTGTTCGATATTGGGGATCATATGGACCGAATGGCTGTAGAAACCGAAGGTTCAATGGGACAAGCCAATGTGGACGTGCTTAATCTAATGGGTTACGATGCGGTGACGATTGGTAATAATGAAGGGCTGACCTTTACACCAGAACTGCTCGCACAGGCCTATGCAGGTCTGACTTGCCCGGTAGTGTGCTGTAATATTAGAGAGCGGGATACCGGGCAGGCTCCGGTATGGATGAAGAAGCATACGGTTCTACATAAGGCAGGTTTTAAGATTGGAGTTATTGGAGCGACAGCCCCTTATGCTGAATTTTACAGGCTGCTTGGATGGGATGTGCTTGATGCAGCAGCTGAAATCGCTGAACAAGTGGAGATATTGAAGCCACAGACGGATTACATCGTGCTGCTATCACACCTTGGCATTCATACGGATAAAGAGCTGGCAGAGAAGGTGGATGGCCTGGATCTAATTCTTGGCGGGCATACCCATCATCTGCTCGAAGAGCCGCTAAGGATCAGAGAAACCTATCTTGCCTGCGCGGAGAAATTTGGTCATTATCTTGGCAAGATTAACTTGGCTCAAGACTCTCATAGCGGGAATCTGCGGCTCTTGTCAGGCTGCTGTTTGCCTGTGCAACCGGGCATAGAGAACTCAGAGGTTAGCGAAGCCATTGAAATTCATGGCCGGCATGCCAAGGAGAGACTGATGCAAACGGTGGCCATAACGACACAGGAGCTGCGCATTGAGTATACCGGGGAGTCCCCGCTCGGGAACCTGCTGGCTCAGGCGGTCAGGAGATTTACGGGTGGGGAGCTCTCTCTAGTGAATTCTGGACAACTCTTGGATAGTCTTCCTGCAGGTGAGATTAGCGCAGGCATGCTGCACGCACGCTGTCCTTCACCGATTAACCCCTGCCGGATGCGTCTGCGTGGCGAGCATATTCTGTACAGCCTTGAGCAGTCGCTTCTTCCTGAAATCTCAGAAAAAGTTATTTATGGCTACGGGTTTCGTGGAAAGGTACTTGGGAATTTATGCGTTGATGGTCTTGAAGTCTTGTACAATCCAGCAGCAAAGCCTTATCATAGAATCGTCCAAGCGAATCTGGCCGGGGTTCCGATAGAGCCTGAACAAGAATATGTGGTAGGCACTCTGGATATGTTCACGTTCGGGATTGGCTACGAGCGGCTGACACAGGGAACGGATAAGGTATATATGCTGCCGGAATTCATCAGGGATTTACTTCGGACAGAGCTTCAGGAGCCGGGAGCAGTGGACAGCAGTTTTTATAAGAGATGGGTAACAATTCAGGGTGAGGTAAAATAATAACGAGCTTCACCCGATATAATTAGGAGGATGTTATGAGTTTAATTGTGGCAATTATTTTAGGTATCGTTGAAGGACTAACCGAATTTATTCCGGTCTCCTCTACAGGACACATGATTCTTTCGGCTAAGCTGATGGGGTATAACGACCAGTCTCCGGAGATGAAGACCTTCGAGATCATTATTCAGCTTGGTGCTATTCTGGCTATCGCCATTGTGTATCGTGAGCGTATCTTGAATCTGTTTGGACTGAAGAAAGATAAGCAGCTCTTCAAGACGCAGGTTCCAACACGCAAGCTTAATCTGGTCCATGTCATCCTCGGCTGTCTTCCAGGCCTTGCTGTCGGATTTATATTCCGCCACCAGATTAAGGAATTGTTCAGTACAAGTACAGTCCTTTGGGCGCTGGTAGTCGGCGGTGTGTTCATGATCTTTGCCGAGTGGTTCGGGAACAACAAAGCCCGCGTAACTGCCAAAGAGATCGACCATCTGTCCTACGGTCAGGCTCTGCTAATCGGATTCTATCAATGTATTTCTATTCTATGGCCGGGATTCTCAAGATCAGGTTCGACCATTGCCGGAGGTATGCTGAGCGGAGCAAGCTATAAAGCGGCTGCGGACTTCTCTTTCCTGATCGCAATTCCGATGATGTGTGCTGCGTCTGGATATGAACTGCTTGATTCCTACAAATATATTACCGGAAGCACCCTGGGATACTTTATCCTCGGATTCATCGTTTCCTTTGTAGTAGCTTATATTGTGGTTGTGGCCTTCCTTAAGCTTCTGCAAAAAATTAAATTAAGACACTTTGCTTACTATCGCTTTGTACTTGCGGCAGTATTCTGGATTTTTATTATGCGTTAATCGGTTGGTCTATCGGTACTCCCCCAATACGGGAGCAAGGGGTCTGACAACTGAGTAAAATTGCTTAAGAGACGGAGTGACCCACTTGCGGCTAATATCTGTTACCTCGCTCCAGCCGGGAATGAAGCTGGCCAAAAAAATTTACAACGATGAAGGGCTCATTCTCCTCTCGGAAAATGCCGAACTTAACGACAGCCTTATTCGGCGCTTGAAAGAACTCGGCCTGAATCAAGTCTATATTGCAGACCGTCTGACTGAAGACGTGGAGATCCCTGAGATGATTTCTGAGGAAACCCGGCGCCGGGCTATGCAGGAGATCCGTACGAATTTTCGCAAGATTACGGAATCTTCGGTAAAAGGGAGGGTCTACCCGTTCCTCGGCAAGTCTTTCCTTAAAGTGGTGGAATCAATATTGTCGGATTTGTCCTCCAGGGAAGACGTTATGATTATGATGATGAATATCAACAGCACAGATCATTATCTATATCGCCATTCCTTGAACGTCTGCGTCTACACCTTATTGCTTGGAAAGGTTCACGGCTACAATAATGACGCGCTTTCTGTGCTTGGATTGGGTGCACTGCTGCATGATATCGGCAAGACGAAGATTCCGTCGTCCATTCTAATGAAGCCGGATCAACTGACGGATTATGAGTTCGATCAAATGAAGCTGCATACCGAGATCGGATTCAAGTTGCTTAAGGATGAGCCTGGAGTTCCCCTGGTTGCGGCCCATTGTGCCCTGCAGCACCACGAGCGGATCAATGGCAGCGGATACCCTAGAGGGATTAGAGAGAATGAGATCCACGAATATGCGCGCTGGATTGCTATTGCTGATTCGTATGATGCCATGACCACCCACCGGATATATCGATCTGCACTGCTTCCTCATCAAGCTACAGAAATGCTGTATGCGGGCTGCGGAACATTGTATGAGAAAGAGAAACTGGAGGTATTCCGGGATCACGTGGCGATCTATCCGCTTGGAATTACCGTGGGCCTTAGTACAGGGGAGCAGGGAGTTGTCGTGAGAATCAATCACGAGGTTCCACAGCGGCCGGTGATTCGGGTGTTCTCGGGGCCTGAAGGCGAAATGCTTAAGGTACCCTATGAGGTCAACCTGGCCGTCAAACTATCTGTCGTAATTACCTATGTGGAAGGCACCGAACCGGAACTTGCGTATGTTTAATTACATAGTCACGGAGCTGAGCCCGTCCTTTGTGGACGGGCTTTGTGCTGTGGGTGCCGTGCGCACTTGACAAGATCATGATATGATGAAGATTAAGAAAATTGAGAATGCGGTTAATAAAAGAAATAAGGTGTGTAAATCATGAGTATAGCTAATTTTCCACTAGATCCTCAGAATGTCATTCATCCGGGTAATGATCCTTGGGATCCGATTGCATCCCTTCGGCAGCACGGACGACACGTGCTTACGAGTGTAGAGATGACAATCACGAATCTTTGTAACATGCGATGCGAGCACTGTGCGGTTGGAGACAGCCTTGTCATGGTGGAACCGGAGCAGATTCCATTGTCTCTTGTACTGAAGAGGCTGGATGAAGTAGAGCATCTGAAGACGATCAGTATTACTGGCGGGGAGCCTACCTTCCGCAAGCAGACAGTAGACGAGAAGATTATTCCGCTGCTTCGTTATGCCAAAGAACGGGGGATCAAGTCCCAGATTAATTCGAATCTGACCTTGGATTATGAGCGTTACGAGAAATTGCTTCCTTATCTGGACGTCATGCATATTTCGTTCAATTATACGAGTGCAGATGACTTCCATGAAATTGGCTTTGCCCGCAGTGGGCATTCCGTGAAACGGGAAGTGGCTGAGCGGATGTATGAGACCATGATGGAGAACTCAATCAGGCTCAGTCAGGCGGGAATGTTCGTCTCGGCCGAGACGATGATCAATTACCGCACTTACCGCAAATTACCAGAGATTCACCGGATGATTCTGGAAATGGGCTGTAAAAGACATGAGGTGCATCCTATGTATGCGGCTGATTTTGCCGAGGGACTCCCTTTATTGTCTTTGGAGGACATCTGCATGTCCGTGGAGTCGCTGCTGGATGCACGAGATCCGGACACATGGATGCTGTTCGGAACGCTCCCATTCTTCGCATGCAGCCCAAGCGAGACGGAACAAAAATTGATTCAGCGCTTAAGAGATGAGCCGATGGTTACTGTCCGGAATGATCCGGATGGGAGAAATCGTGTCAATGTAAACATGTTCACAGGAGAGGTATTCGTGACAGACTTCGCAGCCATTCCTTCGTTTGGCAATGTGGATACAGAGAGTCTTGATCAGATCTTTAACAAGTGGCTTCATACCCATCCGCTCAACAAGACGGTGAATTGTTACTGCGATGCTGCGGGGTGCTGTGGTCCGAATTTGCTTGTGAAGGATATGTATTATAAAGACATTGATTTCAAATCGCGCTCAGCGATCACATTATAGAAACGGGGCGTTGGTGTTGCACTCAGATATTGAAGTAGGGAAACTATTCTTAAATTTGCTGCTGGTGTTTATTCTGGTTTTCTTAAACGGAGTGTTTGTTGCAGCTGAATTCTCGCTGGTAAAGATGCGTCAATCGCGCTTGACACAGCTGGTTAGCGAAGGGAACCGACGTGCCGGATTTGCACTGAAGGTTAACCAAAGACTGGATGCTTACCTGTCAGCTACCCAACTCGGCATCACACTGGCTTCGCTTGGACTCGGCTGGGTAGGGGAGCCGGCCATATCGGAATTACTTATTGAACCCCTTATGTATAAAATGGGTATCACAGATGGCACTTTAATCACTACGGTATCTGTTGCGCTTGGATTCTGTATTATTACGTTCTTACATATCGTTCTTGGAGAACTTGCTCCTAAATCACTGGCAATCCAGAAAACAGAATCGACCACCCTGTGGTTGTCGGCTCCTCTGCTGTACTTCTATAAAATCTTTATGCCGGTCATCTGGCTCCTGAATTCGGCCGCTAACGGTATGCTTAGACTTGCAGGGATTGAGCCTGCGAGTGAAGCGGAGGCCGCCCACTCCGAAGAAGAAATTCGGATTCTGATGAATCAGAGTGCGAAGAGTGGGGTAATTGACAAAGACGAAATTAAATTGATGGATAATATATTCGATTTCTCGGATCTGCTTGCTCGTGAGATTATGCTGCCGCGTACAGATATGGATTGTCTGTATACCAACCTGTCTTGGGAAGAGAACCTGAGAATTGTGAGTGAGACCAAGCACTCCAGATATCCTGTGGCTGTTGAGGACAAGGATCAGATCATTGGATTTGTCCACATTACAGATCTGCTGTTGCCTGAACACGGACATGGGAATAATCTGGAGCAGCTGATCAGGCCTATCCTGAATGTCCCGGAATCGATGGAGATCAGTCAAGTGCTGAGACTTATGCAGAAGAAGCATTCCCAGCTTACGCTTGTTGTGGATGAGTATGGGGGCACGGCTGGACTTCTGACCGCAGAGGAAATTCTGGAGGAAATCGTTGGAGATCTCCACGATGAATTTGAGGATGAGCGTCCGGAGATTGAACGGCTGCCTGATGGCAGCTATTCGGTAGACGGAAGAATTCTGCTGGAGGAAGTGAATGACTTAACCGGAATCGAAATTGAGGATGATGAGGTCGATTCGATCGGTGGCTGGCTCTTCAAGGAACTGGAGGGGGCTCCGGTCAAGGGGAAAAAAGTACAGATGGGCCGGGTAGTATTTGAGGTTGCCGAGGCAACCCGGCTTAGAATTACCCGCATTCATATCCGCCAAATTGTGAAAATACCAGTGCCGGAAGAGAATCTGGAGCAAGAGAAAGATAATTAAACTTAGACGTAAAGAGTAGGACTCCTTTTGGAACGATGAAGATTCGTTCTGAAGGGAGTTTTTTTGTTCCATCAGGAATTAAAGGTTCATATTCTGGGCGAATGACATATGTTAAAAAAGGAAGGGCTTTGGCTTGGTATGGATTTTCGACGTGTTAAAGAATATGGATTTTCTAAAAAAAGGAGGAAAATGCGTGATGCATCCACAGGAAATTGCCTGGTATCCTTTCATAGGCCCTTGTGATCCTTGTCCGCCAATTACCTGCAAAACATATTCCACTCCGCCGCATCTTTTTATGCAGTTCCAGCCGCCGAATATGCCCCAGTTCAGTCCAAGAGAGGCTCTTTTTCATGGCACCTTATGGCCAGCCCTGTACAGCCCGTATGAATCTAAGTGGGGAAAAGGACGGTGAGAGCATGAGCGCACCTGAAAAACCAGTGTGTGATCCGCAGTACTATGAGCTGCTGGAGAAGCTTCAATCCCTTGATTTTGTTCTTGTGGAACTGAACCTATATCTGGATACGCACCCGGATGATCTGCAGGCCATTCAGCAGTTCAATATTCTAACCCAGGAAAGAACCCAGCTCGCCGAACATTTTCAGCGGCTGTATGGACCGCTGCAGAACTTTGGCCGTGCCTATTCCAAATATCCAT
This sequence comes from Paenibacillus zeisoli, assembly GCF_003994465.1. GTDB lineage: Bacteria > Bacillota > Bacilli > Paenibacillales > Paenibacillaceae > Fontibacillus > Fontibacillus zeisoli. The sequence continues at coordinate 24,491 of NZ_RZNX01000006.1, forward strand.
GGCAGTGGTCGGAGAGTCCCTGGCCGTGGCAGGTGTAACACCTGCCTCTCTTTCTGATGCGGCCGTGTAGCTGATCTGAACGATGCAAGTAATCCTACACTGTTATTAGACAGTGAGAGTTCAAGCTGAAGGAGGTCATGTGCACCATGTGGGTATACGAGAAGAAATTGCAGTATCCCGTGCGGGTAAGCAAGTGTGATCCGCGGATGGCAAAATATCTGCTTGAGCAGTATGGGGGCGCGGATGGTGAGCTTTCCGCGGCACTGCGCTATTTGAATCAGCGATACACGATCCCTGATAAGGTTATCGGGCTGCTCAACGATATTGGGACCGAAGAATTCGCCCACCTTGAGATGATTGCCACGATGATCTATAAGCTGACCAAAGACGCTACAGTAGAGCAGATGGATGCACAGGGCTTAGGCGAATATTATGTCGCCCATGATCACGCCCTGTTCTATCAGAACGCGGCCGGTGTTCCTTGGACAGCAGCTTACATTCAAGCCAAAGGTGACCCGATCGCAGACCTGTATGAGGATATCGCTGCAGAGGAGAAGGCCCGGGCTACATACCAATGGCTGATCGACATGACGGACGACGTGGATCTGCAGGATGGATTGAAGTTCCTGCGGGAGCGCGAGATTATCCATTCGCTTCGGTTCCGTGAAGCGGTGGAGATTCTGAAGGATGAGCGGGATAACAAGAAAATTTTCTGACAGCAGGAAAGTGGTTCGCAAAGTGCGGACCACTTTTGGTATTTGATATGCATATTAGATATTGACCTTATGCCTTGGTTAGAACTATAATGGTTACAACGGTGGTGACTAACATGAAGCAAATCAGTACACGCTTTTCCATTGCTGTGCACACTCTTTCTCTTATTGCGGTCTATCCGGATGCTTGTACCGGAGACTTTATTGCAGGCAGTGTTAATACAAATCCGGTCATAATCAGAAGAATTATGGGGATGCTGAAAAAGGCTGGTTTAGTAGATGTACGTCCCGGAGTAGGCGGTGCTTTTTTACGCAAGGACCCCGACCAGATTACACTGCTGGACGTCTACCGTGCTGTGAATGTGACCGAAGAGAACCAGCTGTTCCGAATCCACGAGAATCCCAATATTGGATGTTTAGTTGGAAGGAATATAGAGAATGTTCTTCAAGATGAATTGAGAGATGCTCAGTCTCTTATGGAACAAAGGCTGGCCCATACGACTATAGGTCAGCTGGTTAATAAGTTTGAGAAATAAAGCTCCTTCGAGAGCTCTTATTTTATACATTCGTTGTAACCGTTATGGTTATGACAGATATGATTTTAGGAGGGAATAACAAATGAAATTATTAGTGACTGGGGCAACAGGCAAACTGGGAAGCAAAGTGGTCGAGGAGCTATTGAAATCCATTCCGGCAAGTCAGATTTCTGTCAGCGTTCGGAATCCGGAAAAGGCGGAAAGTCTTCGCGCCCAAGGGATTGACGTGCGTTTGGGTGATTTTGATCGTCCAGAGTCTTTGGATTCGGCATTTGCCGAAATTGACCGGTTGTTATTGATCTCCACAGATGTGGATAATGACACAAGAATTCGCCAACACCAAGCTGCTGTAGCTGCTGCAGAGCGTGCTGGGGTTAAATTCATTGCGTACACGAGTATTGCGAACGCCAATGAAAGTAAGAATTTCCTTGCTCCTACGCATAAAACAACAGAAGAGGCGATTCTTAAAACTGGGATTCCGTACTCTTTTCTGCGCAATAACTGGTATCTGGAGAATGAGATTCCAAGTATTCAGGGTGTAATCGCAGGAGCTCCGTGGGTAACATCAGCAGGAAATGGCAAAGTAGGCTGGGCGATGCAGCAGGATTACGCAGAAGCAGCTGCCGCTGTATTATCCGGACAGGGGCACGACAATACAATCTACGAGCTGTCAGGCAAGTTGTTAACTCAGAACGAGATTGCATCGGCTCTGGGTCATGTCTTAGGTAAGGAAGTGCCTTTGCAGCAGGTTGATGATACGGCTTATGCAGATATCATGAAAGGTGCTGGACTCCCGGATTTCCTCATCCCTATGCTTATTGGCATTCAGAAAGGAATTCGAGAAGGTACACTGGAAATTGAGAGCCATGATTTCGAGAAGCTGCTTGGCCGGCCGGCAACGCCGATTCATGAAGGCCTAAGTCAAATTGTAAGCAGCATTTCTTAATAGATCAATTTTAGAGTTTTTTAATTACTAGGTCATTTGCAACTGAGCAAACCTGTCGTATATCATAGGTTCAGGAAATAAATACATGTATGGAATTGAATTAAGAAAGGAACTTTATTCAATTCCATGTAGCGAAGGGACTGGACCATGGATACAACCAGACGACTGAACAAGCCGGAAGCGATGATCTTTGATATGGATGGAACGCTGTTTAAGACCGAGACCCTGCTCGTACCCGCCTACCACCGGATGTTTGAAGGGCTTCGCAGGGAGGGTTGTATGAAGGGGATGAGCCTCCCGTATCGCGCTTAATGGACAGTGTGGGCATGGTAATGGATGAGATTTGGGCCAGAGTTCTGCCGGATCATGACAAATCGGTTCAGCAGCGGGCGGATAAGCTGTTCCTGGAGAACGAGATTAAAGGGCTTAAGGAAGATCCCACAGAGCTGTATCCGGGTGTTGCCGACACTTTAAGGCGGCTGAAGGAGCAGGGAGTGCGGCTTTTTGTGGCGAGTAATGGTCTGGAGGCTTATGTAAAAGGTGTCTCTGACGCACATCAAATCATGCCTTTATTTGAACATATATACAGCGCAGGAGAATACCAGACAGCTTCCAAAGTGCACTTGGTTGAACTTCTGCTTCGTCAGCATGGAATCAAGAGTGCGTGGATGGTCGGGGATCGTTCCTCGGATGTGAAGGCAGGCAAGGAGAACGGCCTAACGGTCGTTGGGTGTGCCTATGCGGGCTTTTGCGGTGAAGATGAACTGGAAGGATCGAATACGATCATCCATTCCTTCAGCGAACTGCTGGATCTGTACAGCCAGTCTGTGTAAGACGATGGAGCGATTTTAACTTAAACGACGAACAGACCCTCGCTATTCAGCGGCGGTCTGTTTGTCGTTCTTAATGTCATTCTTAATGTCACCCTTATTGTCGTTCTTCTTATTATACTGCCATAGCGCGTATTCCAGCGGCCTGGTAATGGCTTTACGGTAGGCCTCCATATCCCCTGATAGGGCAAATACTTCACGGGCCGGCTTCGGATTCACTTCAAGCACATAGATATGGCCCTGCTTATCAATGGCAATATCCAGAGCCAGCTCGCACAGAGCATCATAGGTGTCTTCCAGATATTTGGCAATCTCCAGACATAGTTGGTCTGTCGTCTTGCGGATCTCGCTTCTTCTTTCTTCCGAAGGGAACCAATGCTTGAGCTGGGTGTTCATAGGCACGGCATGCCCGCCGCCGTGAATGTTGGAGGTGACGCTTCGAGGGACCCCGACACGTCCCGCACCGCCGGTTACCTCCCACTCGCCTGATCCGTTCTTTTGAACAAGGACCCGGTAATCATGAACCCGCCCATTAGGCAGCTGAATCCGAATTCCTTCCTGTACAATATACCGGCTATATGACCTCCAGCCCAGCAGATAAGGACCCAGGCGGGAGGGATGCAGCTTTTGGGGAGAAATGATTTTTCTTTGGGGGTTACGCCCTTGAATCTGATATAACTTGGGACCGATCTTCTCAATCTTCAGAATGCCCCGTCCTCCTGTACCATTTATCGGCTTGAGGTAGATGGGATTGCACCGTTTAAGCAGCTTGTATACATCACTTAGGTTATTAAAAAGCACGGTATCAGGCAGATGGTCTCGGAACTTCGACCTCTTGGACAGGACTTGGTGAATCGTCCATTTATCACGGAGCGGGCGATTGAGAAAGTGAAGATGGCCGTATTTGGACCTGAACTGCTTCAGCTGTTCAAATCGCTTGCTCTTCTGTATGCGGCATCGATCAAAAATCAGATCCGGGAATTTGCGCCACTTTCTAGACCACTTTCGGCTCTGGGGATCATAGATCAAGGCATGAATTATATCTTTGTTCTGATGAACATCCGCAGGGGTAAAGACGAAGACATCCATTCCCAGTTTCTGGCCTTCCGTAATCATCCGCTGGTAGATGGAGCGCTCCTCCAGGTGCTTCTTCTCATTAAGGTATAACGTAAGAATTCCTAAGACAGGTTGTGACAACTGAGCTCACCCTCTTCAGATCAAGTTTGGGGTACTGCCGCCGCATCTGTATGCGGATATACCTGCTGCCCTGCTTCAAGAACCAGAGTAGGCTTACCGGTTGGTCCCTGGATCATCCTTGTGGCTGTGAGTCCGGCATTGAAGCACATTTTGAGGCTTGAGGGATTATCCAGAGCTACCCTGCAGTTGAGTCTGCCCAGCTGCAGCTGCTGAGCCTGAAGCAGTCTGGTTCCGATGTGCCGGCCCCGGTATAGAGGATGGACGATGACAATGCCGGCCTGTTCACCATATCCGGTCATTAAGGACAGCCCAGCGAGGCGGCTTCCATCCTCAGTAGAGACGGTGGCAATGAACAGTGCGCACCCCGGCTGCCTAAGGGCGGCCGGGGTGAGCTTTTGAACTTCGCGGTAGGCACCCCGGGTGATCCGGCTGCCTCCATACTTTCGTGTGAAGCCCAGAACAGAGCTGTGCATTCTGCTCCAGGAGCTGTCCTGATCAGGCATGATTAAAGTTATATCCATATTCGTTATCCTCTTAAGAATTATAGGATTGCTTGACAAGATACTGACTGTATTGAAAAATACGCTCCAGTGATTTCTTGCGGATATGAGGTTCATCAAATTTCATCGGTTTGGCATTGGCCTCGAAGAACCAGATCTTCCCTTCCATGTCCACGCCCAGATCCATGGACATTTCACCAAGCATGTGTCCTGATCCACGCTCGATCTGCCGAGCGATAAGCAGGGCATTGGATTTGACACGGTTCATCATGCCGGAAGTGAGCTCCCGGCCGAAGACAAGTGCAAGCAGCTCCTCAGGATCCTCCACACTGCCGCCCTGCGGAACATGTGTGGTGATTCTGCGGTGGCCTGCCTGCCTGGCTCCGATTCCGGTAACAAGCCATTGTCCTTTTCCGTTCTTCTGGACGAGGACACGTAGGTCGAACTGCCGTCCGTTATGGGACACCAGCTCGATCCCTTCCTGAACGATATAATTTGTCATACCTATCTCATTGCGGATTCTCTTCCAGATCTCAGAGAGGGAAGAGGATTTAACCACCATGATTTTGCGGGGAGACTGAATCGTGAGCTGCAAAGGATTGGATTCATTCTCGACATACTTCAGCCGCATGATGCCTTTGCCTGCCTTGCCGCTTTCAGGCTTGAGATACAGGTTCGGATAGTTCCGTATCATAGCCGAGAGGGCTTTATATCCGGTCAGCCTCTTGGTGGCCGGGACGAATGATTTGGTCGAGTGGGATTTCCTCAGCCAGGCGAACAGCTCCCATTTATTGAAGAAGAATGGATTGAACAAATGAATGTCCGGGTGAGCCAGACATGACTCGATTTTTCTCCGAACAGCAGGCCTTTCTTCTGCTTTTCGCTGTGGAATCCGGTTATAGATGACATTGGGGAGAGGGAACCACTGCTCCTCCCAAAGCTTCTTTTCCTGTATGAATGCATAACCGAGCACTTTATTGCCGGACAGCTTCAGATCCCTGGAGGTCACGACAAATACGGGGATATCCAGATCTTTGCCCATTTTGGCGATATCACGAAAGTTTTTGCGGTTGCCTTGGAATCGCTTGTATTTATCGTGGCTTGTTAATATGGCAATGAGCGGTTTAGGTTCCTCATGCAGGCCAATCATACGCCTTCCCTCCGGCGGAATTTGCTCAAGTATAAGCAGTGTTCCAATATGTGCTCAACCGAGGCTTTACCTTCAGCACGGAGCGAGGGGTGTCGGAAGATCGAACGTCCAGGCTTGGCATTGGCTTCAAACATCCAGATGTTCTCGTCTTTGTCGATACCAAAGTCAAAGCCGATCTCACCGATGAGATGCTGATCGCGGGCCTCAATGGCTTCTGCAATCGTAATGGCGGTCTTCTTGGCGTTGTTCAGCACTTCCTCGCCTCTAGCGCCAAACACACGGCTGAGCGCCTGCTGAGGTGTAAGCAGGGAACCCCCATTCTTGAGGTGGGTGGTTACACTGCCTTTACCGGCTTTCTTGGCGCCAATTCCAACCACAACCCATTGGTTCTTCCCATTCTTGTGCATATGAAAACGGAAGTCTAGCGGGCAGGCATCAATCTCAATGAGACGAATCCCCTGTTGAACTACGTAGCTGCGCAGCGTACGGCCATGCCGGGTCTGCAGGGTCTTGATCAGGCTGCTAAACGTGGCGAAACGCTGCAGCACATTTCCCTTCGTGTTGCGGTAACGGGCATAATAGCCTCGTTTGGGTACATAAGATAACCTGTATATTCCTTTACCAAGACTTCCAGCCGAAGGCTTATAATACACGAAAGAGTGCCGGTCAAGCATATCCTTGATTTGCTCGGGTGTAGGATTCATATGAGATTCCGGGATATGCTGAGCGGCCAGAGGATCATTCTCAAGCAAGCGGTAAATATCCGATTTGTTGAAGAAGCTCCAGTTGAAGAAAGGGATTTTCTTTCTTATAAAACGCTCTCTCAGCTGATTTATCGAGGTGGATGTCTCAGCCCGTCTGCTGGGGAGACGATTATAGACAACATCAGGAAGCGGAACCCGCTTTCTTGTGAACCGGTCCGTCTCTGTCAGGAAATAACCGTTGACGGACTCATCCTGCCAATCAATATCCCGGGGTGTAAAAGCAAAAATATAAGATTGGTTACTGCCTTCCCGCAGCAATTGCTTGATGAACCCGGTCCGAGAACCAAAGGGATTAATCAGCGAGCTGGTGCCGTCAGACAGTATACCGATCAGCGGTCCAATCTGAACCTCGCCAGCATCCAGGTTACGCAGAAAGACGCCGCCTGACATCGGGACCTTGATGCCCTTCCTTACGCCTGAAGCAAGATACAGGTGGTTACCCTGTTTGTTGATCGGTTTCACGAGAGCCGGGATACGCTCGCCTCCAAGTCTGAGCTTCACTGACTTTTTGCCGGAAAGCTTGAGGCTCTTCATCAGTGCGCCGGAGACATAGACGATCTTTTGGGGCTGCTGCGTGAAGTGAACATTACAAAAGGTCATGCTCATGAATTTACCCTCCTAAGTTGCCGGAGCCATAGATAGCGGGCATACATCACGGGATTCTCTACCGATTTACGCGCGCTCCTTGGGTCTCCGATTTGAAAAAAAGCGGAACGTCCGGGTTTGGAATTTACCTCGATAATCCACACGCGGCCTTTCCGGTCGACCCCGAAATCAATGCCAAGCTCGGCAAGCCGTCCGAAGCAGCTTTCCAGATATTCAGGGATTTCCGCGGACAGACGCCGGATGGTGCCGAATATCAAGGAAGCAGCGGTCTCACCAAATTCCAGGTTCATAAAACGACCTGCTTCAACCGCGGTTCCGCCTCCATGCAGATTGGAAGTCACCGAGTCCTGCTCACCGAGCCGGACGGCCATTCCGGTTAAGCCCCAACGGCCGGATTCATTCTTTTGCATCAAGACACGTACATCGAAGGGCCTGCCATTTGCGTTAGTTAATTGCAGATAGGGCTGGATGATAAAGGCACGCTCTCCCATGAAACGTTCAATCCAGGCTGCACCTGTCTCCCATTCATGAAAATGCTTATGGAACAGAACATTATTGTTGTCTCTGCCGATCAGCATCATGTGATGATCATCATCAGCAAGACGCACATGCAGGGTCATCTTGCCATGTGTTCCGCTGTGAGGCTTTAGAAATACTTCATGATCATGGTGTAACAGCCATCTGGCGAGCTGCCTGGAATTCTTGTATTTCGTCGTCTTCGGGAGATACGGACGGAAGATCTCCGCACGCCTTAGACTTTGATATACATTCCATTTCCCGGAGAGGCCCCTGGCCAAGTATTGGAAATGATGGCCGTCTTCTGTTATGCGGGTCAGCCTCTGACGAATAGTCTGAAGCTGGCAGGGATCATGGTAATTCACCCGGTCATAAATAATGTCCGGCACTGGAAAAGTAACGGAAAGCCACTTACCCCGGCTGTATTGATACCCTTCAAAGATGGTTCCATCCTCAGGCACTGCTTCAGCCGTGAATACGTAGACTTTTAAATTGTGCTTGGCTCCCGCCAAGGTCAGCCTGCGGCAGAAGACCGTCTCGCCAAATGGGGGGAATGAATTCAGATTCCCGGATACCATGACCCCCATCACGGCACCGGCTGCTGGAGTGAACCTTTGATTCATAACAGGTTCCTCCTTTATGAACCGGACAGATAGGTGGCGTAGTCAATCATGCGCTTGACGGATGGACGAATCTTACCGGTGGCAAGCGGGGTATTGTCATTCTTGGACGGCTTCGAATTGACCTCAATCAGCCAGACCTTCCCGAAAGTATCCATGGCCAGGTCAATCCCAAGCTCTCCAAAATGGGCCGGGATATGAGCTTCAATGCCCCCGGCAATATCAAGTGCGGCCTTCTTCAGACGAAGGCCCGCCTTCGCCTTAACCTCTGCTGGGAGCGAGGTCTTGCTCACTGCGTCCTTGACGGTGCTTAAAGATCCGCCCCGGGCAAGATTGGATACGAAGTGCTGGGTTCCTGCGATACGGGCCACGATGGAGGTGATCTCCCATTTGCCGAGCCGGTTCTTCTGGACCAAAGCTCTGAAGTCAACAGGTCTTCCCGACAGATCGATGAGAGTAAGTCCCTGCTGGATCTGATAGCGGGTGGTTTTCATTTTCCCGGAAAGCGAAGAGAAGAGCTTTGTTAAAGACTCGAAATTCTGTCTGCGTGCACCCCCGACTTGGGTAGCCAGTGTCTGATAGGTGCCTTCGGGATTCTTCGAAATCCGAATGATTCCTTTGCCAAGACTTCCTCTGATCGGCTTGAGGAACACGACAGGATAGCGGCTGCACATCGCTTTGAGCATGGCGTAATTACGGAACAAATGAGATTCCGGGAGATAACGAAGTAAGGCCTGGTCCGTCTTCAATGCATCGAAAACTTCGGTTTTGTCCAGAAACTTTTCATTAAAAAAATGGCTGCCGTAACGGGATTTTACTTCTTTCATGAAATGCTGTACGCTAGGTTTGTTCTCAAGCTTGCGGGAAGTCAGCCGATTGTAGAAGACATCGGCAGCGGGCAGATCTGCCTGGCGCCAGCCGTCACTATATACCCACCCTTGGATGTGATCAGGATCGGGTCCAATGTGATCGGTGGTGAAGAAGTAAGCATAGGCTCCCTGCTTCTTGCAGGCATGGATCATTTCCCGGCAGAACATCGTTATTGAACCAAAGGGTCTGTCAGGTGAATCCGGATAATCCCGGCTGATCAGTACTCCTATGAGCGGTCCGAGCCGAAGCAGGGAAGTGCCCCGCTTGAAGGAAAGATGCAGGGAGGACCTTGGTGCAAGGCCCATTTTATGCGCCATTCCTTGACTGATTCGGATACCGGCATACCTGGGGAGAGATAGAACCTTGACGTTTTGCTTGAACGATCCAAAAGAAAGCTGAAGATAGCGGTTTGTTGGAATCTTCCACCGCTTAACCATCATTTCCCCGAGGATTATGGTATCTTCGTCCAGTAATCCTGGATTCATGATCTGTACCGATACTTTTTTGGAGGACATGAAGTGGATCTCCTTCCAACCGCAACGGGTAGATGAACGTGCAGAATGAAGGGATATCGCAATCATTCTGCCGGAGAAGGGTATCTGCGGAATGCATGTAATTCACTATATGAGGACATAAACCCCTTGGTGATTGCCCCTTTTTCAAAGGACAAACTGTTTTGCATGAAATCATTGAAGACAAATCAGGAGGAATGAACAGATGAATATTTACGATAAGGCTCATGAATTGGCACAAGCTCTGAAGGACAGCCAGGAGGTACAGGAGATCACTGCGGCAGTGAAGCTTATTGATGCCGACTCAGATAGCAAGAGAATGCTGGATGAATTCCGCAATCGTCAGAATGAGCTTCAGCAGCGGATGATGTCCGGTGACATGCCTTCGCCTGAAGAGATGGAGAACATGGAGAAGCAGTTCGAAGTGCTTAGCCTCAACCTGAACATCCGCCGGTTGTTCGACGCTGAGCGTCGTCTGAGCGTGATTATCCAGGACGTGAACAAAATTATTGCGGACAGCCTTCAGCATTTGTACGGCGCTCAAATGTAAAATATTTTTGTGCCGCTTGTCTCATATTTCGGGCATCTCCTTCATAGAGTAGAAATATAGATTAAGAGAGCGAAGGAGATGCTGCTGTAATGATGAGACAGAGCAAATGGAAAAATGTGATTTATATGTTGATCGCTTTGGCAATGCTTATCTATGCCCTGCCCATGATTTCATTTAAGCCCGGTGCGGGCTGGGTATCCGTGTTCGGCATGGTCTGGGCGGCGTTCGCCTTTCTGATTATCGGCGCCCATCTGCATTTCCTGCTCGGTGTCGATGCGGAGAAGCAGCGGGCGCTGGACCAGATCCGCAAGGCGAAGCTGATGGACTGGCAGCGGAAGTGGGCTGGTGAGAAGAAAGAGAGTCAAGGCTTGTAATTGCGTAATGAGGTTCATAGACGAAGAAGGATGGCTCCCGCGGGCCATCCTTTTTGTTTTGAAGACTGCGATGTGTATTTTATAAAACAACGATGTATAATAGATACAGAATAGTACAGATTTGATCGGAGGGTATAACAGTTGGAAGGGCATGAAGAGTCAATTACTAAGCATGAACAGCTGCTTCAGCATATCGAAGGGCTAAAGATAGGGACCAAAATCTCGGTCCGCAAGCTGGCCAAGAATCTTGGGGTGAGTGAAGGGACCGCCTACCGGGCGGTGAAGGAAGCTGAGAACTTGGGGATTGTAATCACCAAGGAGCGGATCGGTACAGTTCGTGTGGAGAAGAAACCCCGGAACATTACAGATCAGCTTTCATTCGGGGACGTAGTGGATATTGTTGAAGGTCACGTACTTGGAGGAGCAGAGCAGGGCCTGCAGAAGACGCTGCATAAGTATGTGATCGGCGCCATGAAGATTGACGCTATGGCCCGTTATATCGATGCTGGGAGCCTGCTGATCGTCGGGAACCGGGAGGACGCCCACTTTCTGGCGTTGGAGCAGGGAGCGGGGGTGCTGATTACGGGAGGCTTTGGGACCAGCCGGGAGGTGAAGCAGCTGGCTGACAAGCTGTCGCTGCCCATTATCTCTTCCAGACACGACACGTTCACGGTAGCTTCCATGATTAATAGAGCGATCTTCGACCGTCTGATCAAGAAGAAGATCATGCTGGTAGAAGATATTATTTCTTCAAGAGTCAGGGTCAGCACGCTGAAGGTCAACAGCAATGTGTCTGATTTCGAAGAGCTGGCCAGAGAGACGGGCTACCAGCGCTTTCCGGTCGTGGATGAGTGGAATCGGGTTATCGGCATTATCAGCCGCAAGGATGTTGAAGACATTCCGGCGGAATCAAGCATTGAGAAGCTGCTCACACGTCACCCGATCACAGCGGGCATGCATACCTCGTTGGCTTCAGCTGCACAGATTATGACGTGGGAAGGCATTGATTTCCTGCCAATTGTGGACCGCAATCGCAAGCTGATCTCTTCGGTGACCCGCAAGGAAGTCCTGCAGGCGATGCGTGATGCACAGAATCAGCCCCAACTGGGCGAGACATTTGAGCATTTGATGTGGAATGGATTTGCAGAAGAGCGGGGAGAGGACGGACGGTTATTTTTTCACGGGATGATTACGCCCCAAATGTCTACGAATCTGGGGACGATCTCGCAGGGGGTACTAACAGCGCTGCTAAGTCAGGCAGGCCTTAGTGCAGCAAAGGATGTGAACGGCAATGACCATATTGTGGACAATCTGACCACCTACTTCGTGCGGCCGGTTCAGATTGAGTACCCGGTTGTCATCTCACCGGTCGTTCTTGAGGTTAGCAGGCGCGCATGCAAGCTGGAAATCGCCATGACCCATCAGGACAGTCTTGTCGCCAAGGCGGTAATGACGCTCCAGTCTATTGATCATGCGTAAGGCTCTAGGATTGTCTGCGGGTGTAGAAACCGATATTGCGCAGCCCGGCAAAAATATTAAAAGCTCCGAGAACCATGAACAAAGCACCGATGACGACGCGCAGCGATGATCCGGTGAACATGAACATCTGGATGACCGCCAGCACAATAAGCATTACACCCATACTGACGTTGTTCTTGGCTGCATTCATTCCGCGTACAGCGGGGTCGATGGAGCGCCGGGACCGAAAGCTGAAATATACAGAACATACACAAGCAATGATCAATACAGCATAAAGTACGTATTCAATGGCTTGAATCATTTTAGAAGAGCAGCTCCTTTATCCATGGACATTCTGTTCTGATTGTAACATGAATGCGGATAGGGAATGAACATAAGATTGCTTTGTCTCCGGATTTCATCATTTAGCTGCGGATGTAAGGCTTCACCTCGATCCAGATCTGGAGAATCCCCTCGCTGACGAGCATCGTCTTGATCTGTACGGCGTATTCCTTGTCGCGGACGATATAGATTTTGCGGTTAAGGAAAGTTCTTGCCATCTTGGCATCCGAGTCAATTTCGAACATGCTGCGACCACGGAGAACCAGCAGCTCCTGCTGCAATTTATGGACGATTTCTTTGGAGGCTACGGGATCGAGCGTATGATCACCCTCCTCAACCCGGATTTTGATCGACTTGATAATCGTCTGGCGTTTGCTGAATTTCTTCATGGTCTTCAGTTCGTCCTGAGACTGGCTCAGCTCGATTTGAAGATCCTTGTTCTCGATCCAGAGCTGATTGTAGCTTAGATGAAAGATGCTGTTATAGATGACTGCGCCAATGACCATGCCGATAATAAAAATAGAAGTAAGCTGGGCGAAGGAACGAACCCGTTCGCGGGGGCTCTTGCTCATCGTATCCGTCACCCTTTCCCTCCGCCGCAGACCCATTTCACAAGCTCTGATCCAAGATGGGCCCCGATAAAGGCAAACAGCAGAAAGAGGATCTGCTTGATTACCGGAGACAGATTTCCGTCAAAAAAATTGCTTTCTATGACCCTCATCGGGTCAATGGTTCCGCCGATGGCTGCAGCAAGCGCCCAGATCTTGATGCGATCGGATACATCCAGCATCGTCTGGGTTGGCGGCTGAAGCGAGACGACTGCCCCGATGCCTCCCAGCAGCGACCCCCCCAGTACAATTCCGAATGCTATAAAAAAGTCCAGCAGTGCTTTGCTTATAAAGGTGCTCATGCCCCTGCCCCTCGCTTTCTTGTATACATTCCGGGGGCTGTCCCAAGCTTCGCTTGTCCGGCCGCTCCTATACCATTGTATGGGCGCTTCGAAGCCGTCTATGATAAAATATTGATTATAAATATTAATTTTTTAAGAAGAGAACCCGCCCTGATGTGACGGAGGAAGGAACCTGCATATGGACAACTTTGTTCACCTGCATGTGCATAGTGAATACAGCCTGCTGGATGGAGCGGCCAGAGTGGAAGATCTGGTCAAAACAGCAGCCGGATTTGGGATGAATGCACTTGCGCTTACCGATCATGGGGTGATGTATGGGGCAGTGCCCTTTTATAAATTATGCAAGGCACACGGGATCAAGCCAATCCTGGGATGTGAGATGTACTTTACGGCAGGCTCACGCAAGGAGCGGGGCAGCCGCAAAGATCAGCCTATCTATCATTTGATCCTGCTTGCCAAGAATATGACCGGCTACAAGAATCTGATGAAGCTGTGCTCGATCGGCCATCTGGAAGGCTTTCATTATAAACCGAGAATCGATTGGGAGGTTCTGAATCAATACAGCGAGGGTATCATCGCGCTAAGCGCTTGTCTTGGCGGAGAAGTTCCCCAGCATCTGCTGCATGGAAGATATGAAGAGGCCAAGAGAGCGGCGCTTCGGTATAAGTCCGCCTTCGGGGAAGACTTCTACCTGGAGCTTCAGGATCACGGACTAACTGAGCAGAAGAAGGTCAATCCGCTGCTTGTGCAGCTGGCTGAAGAGACGGGCGTCAGTCTGGTCGCCACGAATGATGTTCATTATTTGGAGAAGAAGGATGCCGAGGTCCAGGATGTGCTAATCTGCATCGGTACGGGGAAGACCGTAGAGGATGAAGAGCGGTTCAGGATTCCTACGGATCAGCTGTATCTAAAAGACGCACAGGGAATGCAAGCTTTGTTCCCGCATATCCCGGACGCGATTGCCAACACTTCGGTTATCGCGGATAAATGTAATCTTGAGCTTGAATTTGGCCGTCATATTCTTCCTGCCTATCAGCCGATCCCGGAAGGAAAGAGCGCAGGAAGTTATCTGGCCGAGCTCTGCCGGGAAGGGCTGTCCGCCCGCTACAGCAGCTCTCCTCGCTGGACTGACGCAGAGCTTAGGAAAGAGCTCGAAGAGAGGCTGGAGTATGAGCTTGGTGTTATTGAACGAATGGGGTTCTCCGATTATTTCCTGATCGTATGGGATTTCATTGCTTATGCGCACCGAACCGGAATTGCTACAGGACCGGGCCGCGGATCTTCAGCGGGCAGTCTGGTGGCTTATGTTCTCAAGATTACAGATGTGGATCCGATGAAGTATCATTTGCTCTTTGAACGCTTTCTCAATCCGGAGCGGGTAACCATGCCGGATATCGATATTGATTTCAGTGATGAACGGCGGGATGAGGTCATCGCTTACGTCGTGGACAAATACGGTACGGAGCATGTGGCCCAGATTATTACCTTCGGTACGATGGCGGCCCGTGCAGCGGTTCGGGATGTCGGAAGGGCTCTGAATGTGCCGTTCGGAGATGTGGACAAGGCGGCCAAGCTCATACCAGGAAGCCTTGGAATCAGCATCCAGCGTGCTCTGGAGCTCAGTCCGGATCTGAAAGCCATGTATGAATCGCAGCCCCGGGTAAGAGGGCTTCTGGACATGGCGAAGAAGGTTGAAGGCATGCCGCGCCATGCTTCAACCCATGCGGCAGGTGTAGTGATCTCCCGTGATCCGCTGACCGATGCCGTTCCGCTGCAGGAAGGCAGCGAGACGACGGCGCTGACGCAGTACACGATGGAAAGTCTGGAGTCGATAGGCCTTCTGAAAATGGACTTTTTGGGACTGCGCACCTTATCGATTATCGAGCGGTGCCTGCGCTGGATTCAGGAGCAGACCGGAGAGCAGCTGGATTTCCATCACATTTCCGATCATGATCCACTCACCTACGAGCTGCTTGGCCGCGGAGAGACGACCGGGGTGTTCCAGCTGGAATCTGCCGGGATGCGGCGTGTGCTCAGGGACCTGAAGCCATCCGAATTTGAAGATATTATTTCGGTACTGGCTCTGTATCGTCCTGGTCCTATGGAGTTTATCCCCAAATACATTGGAGGGAAGCATGGCCTTGTGGAAGTGGAGTATCCGCATCCAGATCTTGAACCGCTGCTCGCCGATACGTACGGGATTATTGTATATCAGGAACAGATTATGAAGATCGCCTCGTCTATGGCCGGCTTTTCTCTCGGGGAAGCGGATCTGCTTCGCAGGGCTGTCTCGAAGAAGAAGCGGGAAGTGCTGGACGAGCAGCGGGAACACTTTGTATCCGGAAGTTTGAAGCAAGGATACAATCAGGAAGACGCAAATGCGGTCTACGATATGATCGTCCGTTTTGCGGACTATGGATTTCCTCGTGCCCATGCGGCGGCTTATGGCGTACTTGCCTTCCAGACCGCTTACCTGAAGGCCCATTATCCCGTTCATTTCATGGCTTCCATGCTTACCGCCGTGATGGGCAGCCACAGGAAGGTGGCAGAGTATATCGTCGAATGCCGGCGAATGGAGATTAAAGTGCTGCCTCCTGACGTGAACTACAGCGGAGTGCTGTTCACTCCGCAGCCCGCCGATGAGCCGGGGGCTCCCGGGGTCATCCGGTTCGGCCTTGCAGCTATCAAGAACGTAGGTACCCAGGCGATGGAGAGCATTCTTCGCGTCCGCAAGGAGCGTCCCTTCGACAGCCTGCTTGATTTCTGCCGCCGGGTAGATCTTAGAGTCTGCAACAAGCGTGTCATTGAGTCTCTGATTCAGGGCGGCGCTTTCGATGCGCTTCCGGGTCACCGGGCGCAGCTGCTGGCCATGCTGGACGAGACGGTAGAGGCCGCACTCAAGTGGCGTAAAGAGCGCGATGATCTGCAAATTCAGTTATTTGACTTCGTAGAGACACCCAACTGGGAAATTGAGTATCCGGATATTCCAAAGTTCAGTGCAGTGCAGCAGCTGGATTTCGAGCGTGAGCTGCTGGGTCTCTACCTGTCGGGTCACCCGCTGGATGATTATGATCATCTGCTGGACGCAGACGGGATCGACCGGCTGATGAACCTTGCGGAAGCCCCGGATGAGAGCAAGACAGTGGTTGCCGGGATGGTCGTGTCGATCAAGACCATCACGACCAAGCAGGGCAAAGCCATGGCCTTCATGGAACTGGAGGATCAGATCGAGCGCAGCGAGGTCGTGCTGTTCCCGGAAGTGTGGAACCGCAGCCGCGCCCTGGTCGAGAAGGGCGCGCTGCTAGCCCTGCGTGCCACCGTGCAGCAGCAGGACGAGGGCTTCAAGCTGCTGGCCGACGAAGTCGCCCCGCTGAGCGAAGAAGCCCTCGGGCAGCTGCGCCTTGCCCGGCGCACGCGCGCGCCGCAGGGCGCACGTCAGCCGGGCAACGCGCCGGCGAACGCACGCAGCAGCGCAGCCGCAGGCCGCGGGCCGGGCAACGCGTCCGCGCAGGGCAGCGCCGCAGCGAAGCCAGCGCGGCGCCCGGAACCTCCGCAGCCGCAGCGCAGCAGCGCGGCAGCGGCAGGTTCACCCGGCGCCGCTTCGGGGGCGCCGGGCAGTGCCGGGAAGACCCCTGCAGGGCAGCGGGTCTTCATCAAGATTGCGGCCGCGGCGGAGCATGCGGCCATGCTGGAGCAGCTGAAGGAGCTGCTCCAGAAGCACCCCGGGTCCATGACCACGGTGCTGTTCTATGAGAGCTCCCAGAAGCTGCTGGCGCTGAGCGATCGTTACCGGATCAAGCCCTCGCCAGAGCTGTTCCGTGAAATTGAGCGGCTGCTCGGCCCGGAGACTGTAAGAGTAAGGTAGGTTTAGGGTATATTACCAAATAAGAGACTCTCCTGGATTGGCATCATTAAGGAATATAATTCCAGTCAAGCCAACATAGAATGTTCGTGTACCTGCATATAGCGGCGAAAGCCTATGCTCCCTTGGCTCCGCCGCTATCTCCCTCTGTTGCGGGAAAATTGAAGATTATGTTATCATTACTCTATTATACGGGCTCGAAACTGAAGGTTAGGGGGCTTTGGAATAGGACATGTGGACAGTAATCTATATTGCGCCTACCGCAAGAATTGCGGACAGGATTAAGCACAAGCTTATGGAAGAAGGCTTTCTTGTCCAAACACGTCCTGTCAATTTATCCAAACAGCAGTTTGAAATTCTGGTACCTTCCGGAGAACTTGAAGAGGTACAAGAAGTACTGAATTCCATCTTGCATCCATGAGATCAGGGTGAAGCAGGATGATGCTATATAGGATTAACTGTGCAAGACACGGCAGAGCAAATTAATGGCTGGAGAGGTGTAGTTGTGTTTAAAGACTTATTCCAGAAAAAAAGGAAGTACGCGACCCTTCCGTCAGAAAGACATGGTCGTGATATGACCGCAGATCAAGCAGATCGCCCGAGGCGTGAGATTCCCGAAGGGCTGATGAACAAATGCGGCAGCTGCGGAGCTATTCAATACAGCAAAGAACTGGACAAGAACCTGAAGGTATGTCCTAACTGTGGTTATCATATGCGCCTAAATGCCATGGAACGGATTCGTTATCTTCTGGATGAAGACAGTTTCGTAGAATACGATGAAGATCTTGTGTCTGAAGACCCGCTTGGGTTCCCGGGATATGCAACGAAGCTGGAGCAGCAGACCCTCAAGTCAGGACTGCGTGAAGCCGTAGTAACCGGACAGGGCACAATATCGGAACTTCCTGTTATTGTGGCTGTCATGAGCTTTGACTTTTTCACCGGAAGTATGGGTTCTGTTGTTGGGGAGAAGATCACCCGAGCTATTGAAGCTGCAACAGAAAGCCGACTTCCGCTTATTATTTTCTCCACTTCGGGCGGTGCCCGGATGCAGGAAAGTATACTCAGTCTTATGCAGATGGCGAAGACAAGTGCAGCACTCGCCCGTTTCAACGAGCAGGGCGGTCTATATATCTCGGTGATTACGGATCCGACTACCGGAGGCGTTTCCGCCAGCTTTGCTATGCTTGGAGATATTATTATCGCCGAGCCGGGAGCCGTATTTGGCTTCGCCGGACGAATTGTCATCGAGCAGACCATCCGCCAGAAGCTGCCGGATGACTTCCAGACAGCGGAATTCAATCTGCAGCACGGCCAGCTGGATCTGGTTGTGCACCGCAAGGAAATGAAGAGTGTATTAGCCAAGCTGCTGGAGCTGCACACAGTGAAAGGAGGAGATTAAGTGGCGGGAGAAATGCCCTTTGAAACACCTCTGGTAGAGATGCGCAAGAAGATAGACGAGCTGAAGCAGTTCGGAGACGAGAAAGGGATTGATTTCAGTGATGAGATCACCCGTCTGGAAGAACGATACCGCGAGCTCGAAGAGGGGATTTATAGTGCAATTTCCCCTTCCCAGAAGATGCATCTGGCCAGAAATCATCAGCGTCCGACTTCACTTGACTTCATTCAATTGATCTTCACTGATTTCATTGAGCTTCATGGAGACCGGCTATTCGGGGATGACCTTGCCATTGTAGGCGGCATTGCCAAGCTGAATGACACTCCCGTTACCGTTCTGGGCCAACAGCGCGGGAAGGACACCAAAGATAACATTGCCCGTTTCTTCGGCAGTCCGCATCCGGAAGGGTTCCGTAAAGCGCTGCGTCTGATGCAGCAGGCCGAGAAATTTGGTCGTCCAATTATTACCTTTATCGACACCAAAGGAGCTTATCCCGGAATTACGGCAGAAGAAAGAGGCCAGTCTGAAGCGATCGCCCGCAACCTTCGGGATATGGCTTCCCTTCGTGTGCCTGTGATCTGTGTGGTCATTGGTGAAGGCGGAAGCGGCGGTGCACTTGCTCTGGGCGTAGGCAACCGCGTACTGATGCTTGAGAATGCCATCTATTCCGCCATCTCTCCTAATGGAGCTGCTTCTATTCTGTGGAAGGATGCTTCTAAGGCCGATCAGGCGGCAGAAGCGATGAAGATTACCGCGCAGGATCTGCTTGAGATGGAAGTGATTGAAGAAATTGTTCCTGAACCCAAGGGCGGTGCTCATAAAGATTACGAAGCTGCTGCCGAGAGCATTAAATCTTCGGTGGTCCGTCATCTGAATGAATTAAGTTCTAAAACTGCGGATGAGCTTCGCGAAGAACGCTACCAGAAGTTCCGTAAAATCGGGAAATTTGGCGTCGCCAAGAAATAAAGCAAAAATCATTATAGATTTTGTCCAGCTGGGTAATGATTTAATATGACAAAGTTCCTATACAAATTCTTGATTCTGTAGTAGATTTAATTGTTGGAAAAAGAAGATAAAGAGAGAAACCCTAAAACGGAGGAAACCCAAATGCGTAAAACGAAAATTGTATGTACTATCGGTCCTTCCAGTGAGTCTTTGGAGAACACGAAGAAACTGATTCTTGCGGGAATGAACGTAGCCCGTCTCAACTTCTCTCATGGAGATTTTGAAGAGCACGGCAACCGAATCAAGACGATTCGTCAAGCCAGCAAGGAGCTTGGAAAGTCTGTTGCAATTCTGCTTGATACCAAAGGTCCTGAGATCCGTACCGGCAAATTGGCAGTTGAACCGATTGAATTGGTACAAGACGAGTTCATCACTCTGACTACTGAAGAAATTCTTGGCGACAAGGACCGTATTTCAGTAACTTACAGTGAGCTTCCAAATGACGTAGAAGTAGGGTCCACGATTCTTATCGATGATGGTCTGATCGGCCTTACCGTAGTAGACATTCAAGGTACTGAGATCAAATGCCGCATTGTTAACGGCGGAACAATCAAGAGCAAGAAGGGTGTTAATGTACCGGGCGTACATATTTCCCTGCCGGGTATTACAGAGAAGGATGCGAACGATATCATCTTCGGTATCGAGCAAGGCATTGACTTTATCGCGGCTTCTTTCGTACGTAAAGCAAGTGACGTTCTTGAAATTCGTGAGCTTCTTGAGAAGCACAACGCGACTTATATTCAAATCATCTCCAAAATCGAGAACCAGCAGGGTGTCGATAACTTGGATGAAATATTGGAAGTGTCCGACGGACTGATGGTAGCCCGTGGTGACCTCGGTGTTGAAATCCCGGCTGAAGATGTACCTTTGGCTCAGAAGACTATGATTGAGAAATGTAATCGCGTAGGCAAGCCGGTAATTACTGCAACTCAAATGCTGGATTCCATGCAGCGCAACCCAAGACCAACACGCGCAGAAGCGAGTGACGTGGCCAATGCAATCTTTGATGGCACGGATGCCATCATGTTGTCTGGTGAGACAGCTGCCGGTAAATATCCGGTTGAATCTGTACTTACCATGTCCCGTATTGCTGAGAAGGCTGAGTCCGCTTTGAAATACCGCGAAATTTTCGAGAAACAAAGCCATGCTCAACAGACTACAGTGACTGAAGCAATCAGCCAAGCGGTAGCGAATTCTGCTCTCGACTTGAACGCGAAAGCGATCATCACTTCAACCGAAACAGGATACACAGCTCGCATGGTATCCAAATATCGTCCGCAATCTCCAATTATTGCAGTGACAACGGTTGACCAAACATTGCGTCGTCTTGCACTGGCATGGGGCGTAACACCAGTTAAAGGCGAACAAGCTTCTTCTACAGATGAGCTGTTCGATTGCGCTATGAAGGGCGGAGTAGAATCCGGTCTAGTTAAAGAGGGAGATCTGGTAGTCATTACTGCAGGTGTTCCACTGGGTCGTTCCGGTTCAACCAATCTGGTGAAAATCAGTCAAATCCGGGGCTAATCTTATATTTTGAATTTGGAACTTACACAAAGCAATGGAGCAACCGGCAGCGGCGAACCATTGCTTTTTGTTATGATACGATGGACCTGAAATCTAAGATCAATCAGATAGGAGCGCGCATATGGGTACACAACATCGAGGCGAGGGAAGAAGCAGCAGCTGGTTCAAGGCAGAACTTCGGGTACGGTATCAGGAGACGGACCAGATGGCTGTCGTCTATCACAGCAACTATCTGGGCTGGTTCGAGATGGGAAGGACGGAGATGATTCGTCAGCTGGGATTTGATTACAGGGCGATTGAGCAGGAAGGTGTTCTTCTTCCGGTTATTGATGCGAATCTGCAGTTCAAGCTGCCTGCCCACTATGATGATCAGATCACCGTCTTTACTCGGGTAACCTCATTCTCTCCACTGAGGCTGGGCTACGCTTATGAAATTAGACGCATCCTGCCTGCTGAGAACGACATAGAGGGGGCCATCGACGGTTCAGAACCGCTGCCTGGTGAACTGCTTGTGACGGGTTCTACGAGTCACGTCTGGGTCACGAAGGACTGGAAGCCGGTAAGGCTGGATAAAAAGCTTCCGAACCTGTACAATGCTCTTGATAGCATATTATTAAGAGCATAAGCTTCAGAGATGAGGTATAACTCATGTAAGGAGTATGGCTTTCAGGAGAAGGAGCAATCTCATGCGTAAATGGGTATTCCTATGGATTGTAGTTCTGTTGTTTGTTGAAACTTGGGTCTATTCACAGGTAGGAGAGCGGATTGGCGTGGGCAAAACCCTATTTCTGACTCTCGCTACGTCCATTATCGGCGGACTTATGGTTCAGTTTGAGGGCCGGAAGGTACTTGAGTCGGTTAAAGGACAGATGAACAATGGACAGATTCCCGGAAGAACGGTTGTTGATGGACTTTGTATATTAATCGGAGGCCTGCTGCTGCTGATTCCTGGATTCATAACGGATGCAATTGGCTTCACGATGGTATTTCCATTAACCCGGCCTTTGTATAAAATATTTTTAGTCAAATGGGTCGCCAAGAAAATGAAGGATGGTACTATAACATTTTTTCGGCGCTAAGAGAAAAGCCCTCAGCTTCCCGGTTAGGTAGAAGCTGAGGGCTTTTGTGTAATGAGCTTGATGGACATCCATCAATGGAGACGGCCATTCACAATATAATTTCTTAAATCCCGGAATACATTCGCGCGGTTCACAGCCGAAATCACGACAAAAGTGACAGGCCCGATAATGAGTCCCAGCACTCCGAAGAGCTTAAGGCCTACAAACATCCCAATAAGCGTAGGCAGCGGATCCAGCCCCACACTGCTGGCCAATACCTTTGGCTCAATCAATTGGCGGGCTATTAAGATAATTCCATAAAGGATGGATAGGCCGATTCCAAGCCGGATATCTCCTGAAAGATAAGCATATACGAGCCAGGGAACCATAATCGTTCCAACCCCGAGATAAGGCAGTAGATCAACAAAGCCTATTAACAAGGCAAAGGTAAATGCAGAGTCTACACCTAGAATAAGCAGCCCTATAAGCACGATTACAGCGGTTATGGAGATCATGATGAACTGGGCACGCAGGTAGCCGAACAGGGCTTTTTGAAGATCCCCCCATACGTCCTTCGCTGTCTTGCGGAACGGAAGCGGGACCCAACCTGTCATGGTGCGCATATGACGTTCCCAGTTCTTACCGATGAAGAACGTAGCCAGCATGATCACGATGAGGATAACACCCAGGTTAGGGAGTGAGGTTAGCAGGTTCACAATCCCATTCAGGAAGCCGGTGACGATTCGGGTCACCATGGAGCTGATCGTCTCCGTGGTCCGATTGATATTCTGATTAATGGTATGCTGGTAATCCGGATTATTCTGAATGAACTTGTTGATCTCTCCGATGATATTCTGGATTCCATCACTTTGAGCCCAATTGGTGAAGAACAACTTCCACTTTTCGATATGCAGATCGAACGACTGGGTAAGATGAATCAATTCTTTCACCGATCGGGTAACCACTGCGGATAGGATAATAAAGGCTCCGCCGAAGTACACCAGAAGGCCTAGCGTGACAGCCAGCCATCTTGGCATCTTAAGTTTCTTTTGAAGAAAATGTGTGAATGGATTCATAGCATAGGCAATCAGCCAGGCAATCAGGAAAGGGTATACCAGCGGAATAAGCCAGTAGAATGCTAGTCCGATAAGAATGAGAACGGCAATGACCCAAATCCCTCGAAGTAACCTTTTGACCACAATATTGTCCAAGAAATCAATCTCCTCCATGTGATGTCGAGTATTCTACGAATGAACTGGGAGACTATGGACCGCAGCTCATCCTCATCTATTAATTATGTTATAGTATGCGGGAAAAGACCGTGTAAAGGCAATAGAAGGCCGAATTAACCACACCTGAAATCGCTTCCAAAAAAATCTTTATGATTCCGATAAAACAATTTGATTTAGACAGTAGGCGCTAAGATGTTCCCTTGCTCCCCAAAATCCAGTATGATGAAATAAGGTTTCATCAGGTGTAACATCTATCATTGCACACCGTTACTCTTCCAATCTTTCAAAATGTAAATGTTTACATTGGCTTTATTCTGCCTTAATTATGTCCAATAAAGGAGAGATGTACTATGACAGCTACCAAAGGCCTGGAAGGTATTGTGGCTGCGACTTCTTCTATCAGTTCCATTGAAGATGGCGTGCTAGCTTACCGTGGAATTAATATCGATGAGCTCGCCCAGCATGCCAGTTTTGAAGAAGTGGCTTATTTGCTCTGGTATGGCAAGCTGCCGACGCAGTCTGAGCTTGGTGCTCTGCAGCAACAACTCAGTGAATATGCTGCCATCCCTTCCGAGGTTGTGGAGCAGCTTAAGCTGTTTCCTAAGAATACGAACACAATGGCTGCACTTCGTACCGGTGTGTCTGCACTCGCTTTGTATGATGAGACTGCAGGCGATATCAGCCACGATTCTACCCAGAACAAAGCGATTAAGCTGCAAGCACAGATTCCGACACTTATTGCAGCCTTTGACCGCATCCGTAAAGGTCAGGAGCCAGTAGCACCTAAGCAGGGAGTAAGTCTGGCTTACAATTTCCTGTATATGCTCTCTGGGGATGAGCCGGATCCGGTTGCCGTTAAAGCGCTGGACACCGCTCTGGTTCTTCATGCAGATCATGAGCTTAATGCGTCCACGTTCTCTGCACGGGTTACCGTAGCAACTCTGTCTGACATTTACTCCGGGGTGACTTCGGCAATCGGAACTCTGAAGGGACCTCTGCATGGCGGTGCTAATGAGGCGGTTATGCAGATGCTTACGGAGATTGGTTCCTTGGAGAAGACAGAGGAGTACATTCAGCAGAAGCTGGATAACAAAGACAAGATTATGGGCTTTGGCCACCGCGTATACAAGAATGGCGATCCGCGTGCCAAACACCTGCAGCAAATGTCCAGAGAGCTGAGTGAGCTGAAAGGCGACTCTTCGCTCTATGAGATGTCTGTCATGATCGAATCCCTGGTTACTTCACAAAAGGGCCTCAAGCCGAACGTGGATTTCTATTCAGCTTCTGTATACACCCTTCTCGGGATCGAGAAAGATCTGTTCACACCAATCTTTGCGATCAGCCGCCTGTCCGGGTGGACGGCCCACATTGTGGAGCAGCTGGATAACAACCGGATCATCCGTCCTCGTGCAGAGTATACGGGTCTTTACAATCAAAGATATATCCCGATTGAATTAAGATAGTCTGGCAAGTTATGATAGAATAAGCGGAAGAGGTGGACCCGGGAGCTTTAGCGGTCGTCCCCCTCTTCATGTATGCATACCGGAAACGGACCTATAATTATTAAGGAGGAACATGTAATTATGCCGAACTTTGAGAAATTTAACCTGCCTACCGAGGGTGATAAAATCGAAATTCAAGACGGTAAGCTTAATGTGCCTAACCGTCCTATTATTCCATTTATCGAAGGTGACGGTACAGGCCGCGACATCTGGAAAGCATCCGTACGTGTTCTTGATGCTGCTGTTGAGAAAGCATACAGCGGAGAGAAGAAGATCGCATGGTATGAAGTCTTCGCGGGAGAGAAAGCGTTCAATACATACGGCGAGTGGCTTCCAGCGGATACGCTTACAGCGATTCGTGAATATATCGTAGCCATCAAAGGGCCTTTGACTACGCCAATCGGCGGCGGTATCCGCTCTCTTAACGTAGCCCTGCGTCAAGAGCTGGATCTGTACGTGTGTCTTCGTCCTGTGCGCTACTTCGACGGCGTTCCTTCTCCAGTGAAGCGTCCGGAGCTGGTGGATATGGTTATTTTCCGTGAGAACACAGAAGATATTTATGCAGGTATTGAATATCAAGAGGGTACGGAGGAAGTGAAGAAGGTTCTCTCCTTCCTGCAGAATGAGATGGGCGTTAAGAAGATCCGCTTCCCGGAAACGTCCGGTATCGGCATCAAGCCTGTATCCGAAGAGGGCTCCAAGCGTCTGGTTCGTGCGGCTGTTCAATACGCCATTGATCATGGACGCAAGAGCGTAACGCTTGTGCACAAAGGCAATATCATGAAGTTTACAGAAGGAGCCTTCAAGAACTGGGGTTACGAAGTAGCTGAACAGGAGTTCGGCGATAAAGTATTCACTTGGGCACAGTATGACCAGATCAAGGAACAATCCGGTGCGGATGCGGCAAATGCAGCTCAGAAAGAAGCTTTGGATGCAGGCAAAATCCTGATCAAGGATGCAATTGCTGACATTGCTCTGCAGCAAGTACTTACTCGTCCGACAGACTTTGATGTGATCGCTACCCTGAACCTGAACGGGGACTATCTGTCTGACGCATTGGCGGCTCAAGTTGGCGGTATCGGTATTGCACCGGGCGCGAACATCAACTATCTGACAGGTCATGCGATCTTCGAAGCAACCCATGGTACAGCGCCTAAATATGCGGATCTTGACGTAGTTAACCCGGGTTCTGTTATTCTGTCCGGCGTAATGCTGCTTGAACACCTTGGCTGGCAGGAAGCTGCTGACCTGATCTACAAAGGTCTCGAGACCTCCATCAATAACAAGACCGTTACTTATGACTTTGCCCGCCTGATGGAAGGCGCTACTGAAGTGAAATGCTCGGAGTTCGCGGATCAAGTTATTAAAAACATGTAGGAGGCTATCTATAGTGGGAATCCAACGCAAAAAGATTACTGTGGTTGGCGCCGGCTTTACAGGTGCGACTACCGCTTTGATGCTTGCGCAAAAGGAACTTGGCGATGTTGTCCTGCTTGACATCCCACAACTTGAGAACCCAACTAAAGGTAAGGCTCTGGACATGCTCGAAGCAAGCCCGGTTCAAGGCTTTGACAGCAGCATTGTAGGAACTTCCAGCTATGAGGATGCTGCAGGCTCTGATATTGTAATTATTACAGCAGGAATTGCTAGGAAGCCGGGCATGAGCCGGGATGACCTTGTGAGTACAAATGCGGGGATTGTTGCTTCCGTCTGTGAGAATGTGAAGAAATATTGCCCGGACTCTATTGTGATCATCTTGAGCAACCCGGTTGACGCGATGACTTATGCGGCCTATCAGGCGCTCGGCTTCCCCAAGAATCGGGTGATCGGCCAGTCGGGTGTGCTTGATACAGCGCGTTATTGCACCTTTATCGCTCAAGAGCTTAATGTATCTGTAGAAGATGTCCGCGGCTTCGTTCTGGGTGGACATGGGGATGACATGGTGCCCTTGGTACGCTACTCCAGCGTAGGCGGGATTCCTATCGATACTTTGATTCCACAAGAACGTATTGACGCGATCGTCCAGCGTACCCGTGTAGGCGGAGGCGAGATCGTTAACCTGCTTGGTAACGGCAGTGCCTATTATGCTCCGGCAGCTTCCCTTGTACAGATGGCAGAGGCCGTGTTAAAGGACAAGAAACGCATTATTCCGGTTATCGCACTGCTAGAGGGCGAATACGGGTACAATGATTTGTTCCTGGGTGTCCCGGCTGTTCTGGGCGGCAACGGGATTGAGAAGTTATTTGAACTTGAATTAACGGCTGAGGAGAAGGCGGCTCTTGATAAATCCGCTGAATCCGTACGAAGTGTAATCAAGGTTGTTAAAGGTTAATTAAATGGCAATCTGCTGGAATAAAACCGGTCTTTACCTGTGAATCGCAGCGTAGAGGCCGGCTTTTTTGTAAGTAGGTATGCTTTCTACCTATGAATTGGTTAAATTACCGTGAATGATAGCTAGCTTTCCTTTTCTTTAATCAAAATTATGGATATAATAGATTGTAATTAATCTAAATAATGAAAGGTGGTTCAGTTGTGACAAACGCAATGATTTTTTTGCACGTTCTGGGTTCCTTGGCACTCGGCTTTTACATCCTGCTGCCTTTTGTGCTGGGACGTCTTGGCAGCCTGTCTCTTTCCGCACAGGAAGGAACCGTCTCTGCAGTGAGAACGCTTAACCGTTTCGGTCAATACGGACTGATTCTTCAGTTCCTGACAGGAGGTTACTTAATCAGCAAGGGGAATTACTCCATGCCCTGGATAGTTGTTGTTATCGTACTCTTCCTTGCGGCGGGAGCGCTTAGTGGAATTATCGGCAAGCCGCTTCGATTGGCTGTGGAAGGCATTCGTGCCAAGAACGAAGTTACCGATCATATCGGAAAAGTTCGTACACTCAGCTCCGTGCTTGCTATAATTATTGTCGTTATCGTGTACTTCATGGTCTTCAATACTGTAATCTAAGCTCCATTATACATAAAGCTGTATCTCCAGATTTGGGGATGCAGCTTTTTTGAGTCGCTGGTATCAGAAGAAAATAAAGTCTTGGACTAGAAAAATTAAGTGTTAAACTGAGAAAATAAGTATTAGGCTGACGGTATTTCATTAAGCTAACGGGCAGTTTTCTTCAGTTTTTCTCAATTGTAGTTTAGGTGTAAGAGAACAAGAAGGTTAAGACGTTAGAGATTAGAAGTTGATTTAACGGGCATCACAATTCAATTAGTGCTGTTTGTAAGAAAACTCACAGTCCATCAACTACTTGTACAACAGCCATGATGTATATGGATCTATGAACGACCAAACGGCAGCCGGGAATTAATCATTTGGCTGCCGTTTGGCTTCAATATATCGCTTCGTTCAGTCACGGGCGTAATCCGCCGATCGTGTAACCTCCATCTACGAGTATGCTCTGGCCAGTAACGAAACGAGCGTCGTCGGAGAGAAGCCAGACTACGACATCCGCCACGTCTTCGGATTGGCCCACCCGCTGTAAGGGTGTTTGCTTGATAAAGGGACGCGCCGTAGCCTCGTCACTTAGAACCTCCTGTGACATTGGGGTTGCAATCATTCCAGGACTGACATTGTTCACTCGAATGTTACTAGGACCAACCTCCAACGCCACGGTTCTCATCATTGCATCGAGTGCACCCTTGGAGGCTGCATAGCCTGAAGTACCCGGCATTGCTCCATGCGCTGTCCACGAAGATGTGTTAACGATCGAGCCCCGGATTCCAAGGTCGAGCATTGCTGCGATCTCGTATTTCAGACAGGCGAACACACCACGCAGATTGACCGACATCAGAGTATCAAAATCTTCAAAGGATAGTTGGTGTAAAGGTGAAAAAGCACCAAGAATGCCGGCGTTGTTCCAAGCGATATCCAAACTTCCAAACACATCCAGCGTCTTATTTACAAGCGCTTCGACCTGACGAGGATCGGCAACGTCAGTTTGAACAGCGAGGGCACTACCTCCCTGAGAGACAATTTCTTCATAAACTTCTTGAAGCTCTTTCGTTCGTCGACCCGCTATGACGACATTGGCGCCTTCCCTGCCGAGCCTTAGCGCTGCAGCACGGCCCATTCCGGTGCCGCCTCCAGTAACAATCGCTGTCTGACCCTCAAATTTCTTTATGTCTTCCGCTCTCCCCACTGAAATCATTCCCTTCACATATTGGATGCCTTGACTATTTCATTATATTTAAGTTAGTAATATACTTATAGTACGCAAATTAATAATACCTAGTATCAAAAATAATACTATGCAGAGGGATAATGGGATGGCAAATGCTCCAGAAAAAAAGTGTCCAGTCGAAACGACGTTTGATGTTATTGGTGGAAAGTGGAAAGGGGTGATTCTTTATCACTTAATGAGCGGAACGAAGCGGTTCGGCGAGCTTCGCAGAATTTACCCTCAGGTCACGCATCATATTCTTACCTTGCAATTGCGGGAACTCGAACGTGAAGGGATCATTGAGCGCAAAACGTACAATCAGGTGCCGCCAAAGGTAGAATACTCTCTAACCGAATTTGGTAAAACTTTGAACCCAATTATTTTGCTGATGAAAGAATGGGGCGAGCTTTACAATGAACGAGCAAGCCGGCATCCTCATTCCTCGGACGATTGACCTCGGATTCCCGCCAAAAGGGAAAGCCCCTTCCGCTTGACTATCATAGGAAGGGGGCAGGGGTTACTGCCCCAATGCAGCCACGAACAGTCCCTTTCTCAATTTCATCAAATAAAAGGACTAGACGTGAAGGAAACGATGCAATAAAAACGGAGGAAGCATTTCTTAAAGCAGTTAAACGGTGAGATGAAACTAACTGTGAAGGATAATTGAATAAGGAAATTAACGAGGCTGCCAAGAATATATATGGCAGCCTTGTTAAGCTAAAGGGCAGGATAACGTAACAATATATTGGATACATAAAACAAATTCAACAGTGGGAAACTATGGGTAGGTGATGATATGAATAGAAAATTTATGTCCATTCTGGTCCTTTCCATTGGGACTATACTATCCATACAGTCAGTAACCGCTGCTAAACCGAATGGCGAAGTGTCTAAAGAAAAAGATTCAATTGAATGGGTCCATTTATGGGGATTTCCTCAAACAAGAGAAGAACAACTGGAACGTATGTTAACAACAGAGTTGCAAAGAAGAGCACTACTAGCCCTACAAGAAAAAGGTTACTTGAAGAGAGGAAAGGAATACGTCTACTGGTTTGACCCATTTCAAGTAACGGGTATGAGAGAAGTCGAGGGTGGTTTTTACGAATTAGATGTATTGGCAACGGTCCAAGGAGTTATTGAAAATAAAAGAGACAAGAAGGTCAAGAAGTATACAATCACATTCAATCATAATTACGAATCAGGATTTGTTGTGACAACGGTAAGAGAATTATAACGGGAAACCCTGTTGAATAAGACTTAATGTTGAGCAGGCTATCGCAGCCTGCTCATTTTACTAAACGGGTAGTTTCGTGTGATGTTTAGGTTGCATGCGTTTAATTTATTCAGTTGGGAAACAATACCTTCATCAAAAGGGGAGGGTTCAGCTTGAAGATTTTTATTTGTTTGTTGCTTGTATTCGGGGCAATTAGTCTTTCTACTCCTCAAACAGTTGTGGCAACTGAGGGAGCAGAAGTATTCGATATTAGAAAAGGCGAAGTCGTACAATTAATTCCCAATTCAAATATATTACAAAACCAAGCCAAGCATTGGCTCTCCTCAATAATTGGTATTGTTGGTTCGTTCAAAATTGAGCCGACCGAAGGGATTGCGATTAAGATACCACTCACCCCCCCGTTTAGTATTACAAATAATTGGATTAACGGAACTGTGACCGAAGTAATTATGTTTGTCGGCAAGTCCAAAAACTATTATCCAACCCTGCTCGTATTTACTAAGAATAATCGTTTTGTTGCCGTCCATATTCGATACCACAATTTGAAGTCCTTTCTTAAAGAAAACAAACTGTACAGTTCAGAGTTAAATTTAGCTGCCGCTCCATTGAGCTAACGGGATACGATAGTCTTAAGAAAAAGGTGGAAATATGTCGAAATAACTATGGCCATTTGAAGATGCAGAAAATGTAGCTGTCCTAACCATCGATAGAATCCTGAAGCGTGAAAGCACGATTTTATATGTAACACATGACGAAGACGATGGAATGTGGCAATTTCTTGATGGCGAGGAAGTAAAGGAAGATTATGTGCGTCTATTGTCGTTAAAAGAAATGGTCAATATTGATCCCAGCTTGGCTCAACTCTCTGACCTTCCTCTTGGTTGGATCGTCATGGAGAGACAATTAGACAAGTGAATGGATTAGAACACAAAGACAAGCATAGATCATTAAGCTATCGGGATACGACAGTGAAATAAAGGAAGTTAACGAAGCTGCCGCGAATATGTACGGCAGCTTCGTTAAGCTTAAGGGCAGGATAATTGAACCAAGTAACTAAATATGTGTAAAAGCTATTGAATGGGAGTGCCGCTACAAATGAAAATTACACTTGATATAAGTAGTAAAGAGTTTGATGGTATAGTTGGCGAAGAGCCTCATCTTAAACAAACGATATTTCTTAGTTTTCAAAGTGAAATTAAAGGCGAGTATAAGTTTGAATTCATGAATTCAACCATTAATATTTTCGATTTTAAAGACCACTTAGCCTCACAAGGGCTTCAATTTGATAGTGATTCACTCTTTGTTTTTGGGAAAATGCAGGTGCTAATAACAAGGGTGAAGGGAGCAGATATTAAGCTGTTAGAAGAAATAAATAACCGAGCTGTTCGGGAGCAATATTATACGTGGCCGTATACACTCAGTGAAGGAAATGTAGTATGCATATGTGGAGGCTATCTTTCATTTCTAGCCGATTTTTACGCATCGGTCTTTATTGTTACTGAAAGTAACCCCAAGATTACATTAACCTTTAATTCTGACGAAGCACTTCCTTATGATTTTACAAGTCCAAGCAGTATTAAGCGTGCACAATTAAGCGAAACTAAGTTCGAAACTAATAGTCCTGGAAAATTATTTAACTTTGATTATTTTAGTGGTCATTTTGGGACAGGTAGAAGAGTAATCAAAAGTGAAGATTAACAATAGTTTCGTTCAACTAACGGAGAACGTTAGTTGAACGGATAGGTCAACAAAACAGCGGTAGTCTAGGACTTTATTTTCTCGTCAAAGGCTACCGCTGTTTTTATAGTTGGGCCAAGTCTGATACTTATTTACATTATCTTACGGTTTTATTATTCGACAAGCAGCGTGGGGCCAACATACTCAGTCTAAAACTTTAATTTCATTCAACAGCTTGGCTTGAAGCTTAAAGCCCCCTTCTGGCAGAATCTTGGCTGATTCTACCGGAAGAGGGCTGCTTGCATTACTTATTCTTTGGTCTTCGAGAGATCGTCCAGATGAGTGAACATCAGTTTGATCATATCCAGAGCCATCTGTTTCTCTTTGGCGGAACGGTTCATCATGATCTGGCGAATTTGATCCACGAATTGATCATCCGTGATCTCAATGGAATCGTGAAGCAAATAATCAACGGTGACCCCGAGTTCATTAGCCAGTCTGATTAGAGTATCCAGAGATAGACTGCGCTCTCCTCTCTCAATTTGTCCTATGTATGCGTCGGAGACATCGATTCTCTCTGCCAGCTTTTCTTGGGTCCAGTGCATCTTGCGGCGTTCCTGCCGCAATCTTTTGCCGAGCGAATCATAATTCATATAACCCCTCCTAGTATAAAAGTAGATAATATGAGAGGTGAATTTAATATACTGTAAGTTTTATATATATTTACTTATAGTTTTATTTGGTTTAAAATGGAAAACGGATCAGAAAGTAATGCTATAAGTATGACCAAAGTAAGAGAGGATAAACGTTATGACAGCGGAACAACCCATCGTATCGCTTATTATTGCTGTGCGAAATGAAGGTATGAACCTTCTAACCACGCTAGAGTCACTGAAAGTGTCCAAGACCGCGCTCCCCTATGAAATTATTATTGTTGATGATGGGTCGATTGACAGCTGTTGTGAGTTTCTGTATGGGTACCGTATTTCGGCACCGGTTCATTATATCAGGACTGGCAGCATTGGGCCGGCAGAGGCCAGAAACCGCGGTGCGGAGATAGCCAGAGGTAAGGTGTGTATATTTTGTTCGGGTCACCTTTATTTTGAGGATTACTGGATGGAGAAATTAATCGCACCAATTCTGGGCAGGGATGCGAACTGCACCAGTCCTGGAATATCCAGAATTAAAGACACATCCGGACAAATCGGCTATGGGCAATGGCTTCATCTACCGGAGTTTACCACGGAGTGGATTTATGATTTGCCTCCTTCTTTTGAGGCTGCGGTTATGCCATGGCAATGTATAGCCGTAGAGCTGGAGAGCTTTCAAAGCATAGGAGGCTTTGATCGTGAATTCAAGGAGGAAACTGCGATTGCAGCCGAGTTCTCCTTGCGAATGGGCTTATTCGGGTATCGGTGCCGGATCGAGCCTGCCGTTCATCTCCTATTGGTTGAGCGAACCCAGTTCCCTTATGTTCCTCCCGTCGATTACAGAGGGTACCATCTGCTTAGAATGGCAGTATTGCATTTTAACGAAGAGAGATTGCTGAAGACTTGGGAGGTTGTGGGCAGGAATGAAGAGTCTGAAGGCTGGGAGTCTGAGATTAAGAAGTCGGGAGCATTTCAGGCCAGAGAAAGGTATAAGACAAACCGAAGGTTTGATGATAACTGGTTCTTTGATCGTTATAATATTAAATTCTAGATGAGTTGGTCTTTCTTGGACACTGTTTGCTGCAAGCAGGTTGGTGGTAAGTATGTGTAGGTATAATGTCCAAGCCATTGTTGGCATCCTATATGAATTGGACGTTCATTCCATATAGACATGGTTATGAAACCCAGGTTCAACTAAGGAAGGAGAGATTATATTGTCACAGAATAATCAACAACCGAAGCAGACTCTACCACCACAGCATCAGTCCCAAAGACCGGGTATCGAGGAGCAGATGACTCCACTGCCGCAGTATGAGGGTAATTATAAGCCGGCCGGCAAGCTGAAAGGTAAGGTAGCGCTCATCACCGGAGGTGACAGCGGGATCGGACGTGCTGTT
This sequence comes from Paenibacillus zeisoli, assembly GCF_003994465.1. Lineage (GTDB taxonomy): Bacteria > Bacillota > Bacilli > Paenibacillales > Paenibacillaceae > Fontibacillus > Fontibacillus zeisoli. The sequence goes on from NZ_RZNX01000006.1 coordinate 58,587, forward strand.
GCTCTGGCCTATGCCAAAGAAGGCGCTGATGTAGCGATTGTATATTTGAATGAGCATGATGATGCCAAGAAGACACAGGCTGAAGTTGAGAAGACAGGACAGAAGGTCCTGCTTATCCCTGGAGATATCGGCGATGAAGCTTTTGCTCAGGAAGCAGTGCAGAAGACGGTAAGCGAGCTCGGCAGCCTGGATATCCTGGTCAACAATGCGGGGGAACAGCATCCACAAGAAAATATCGAGGATATTACCGCAGAGCAGCTCGAGCGTACGTTCCGTACCAATATTTTTGCGATGTTCTATCTGACCAAAGCGGCCATGCCTCATCTTAAGAAAGGCAGCACGATTATTAATACAGCTTCCGTCACAGCGTACAAAGGAAGCCCTGCGCTGCTGGACTATTCATCGACCAAAGGAGCCATTGTCAGCTTCACGCGCTCGCTCTCGATGAATCTCGTCAGCAAGAAGGGGATTCGCGTTAATGCGGTTGCACCGGGACCGATCTGGACTCCGCTTATCCCATCGACATTCGATGAAGAGAAGGTGAAGCAGTTCGGTGCGGATTCGCCAATGCAGCGCCCGGGTCAGCCGGAAGAACTGGCTGCGACCTATGTATTCCTCGCTTCCGAGGATTCATCCTATATCAGCGGACAAGTCATTCATGTGAATGGCGGCGAGATTGTGAACGGGTAAGCTAGGCGGATAACCGCCTACGCTTTCTTTTTAACTTGGAAAGGCGGTATCTGTAGTCTACGGACTCAGATACCGCTTTTTTTACGATAATTATAGGATGTGAAATTAACGTCATTCGTCCAGCTCATCCGACAGCTCGTCTAGAGTTAATTCAAAGCTTGGGGCCAGATGAACCAGGAAGTAAGAGACCTCAGGCATATTCAAACTCTCAAGCTTGTTCTGAAGCTGTGCCTTGGCGGCTGCAAATTCGCGGTTACCCGAGGCAACCTCCCAGGTACATTTCAAGTAGGCATCAAGGCTGTCAGCTGCTTTTACATACTTACGGAGCTCCTTATCAGTCTCGGAGGCAGGATCGAGCAGAGGTTCATACACCGGCTTAAGGGCCGGAGGGATCATGGAGGCAAGCCGCTCTGCAGCAATGGCTTCCATTTCTCGGAAATTAGAGAGCAGCCTCGGATTGTGATGTTTCACAGGTGTCGGGATATCCCCCGTGAATACCTCCGTGGCGTCGTGGAACAGGGCCAGCGTGGCTGCGCGATCAGCCTGAAGATGTTTGCCGTAGAGCTGATTGGCAATTTCACAGAGGAGATGGGCCAGAATGGCTACATGGAAGGAGTGCTCTGCCACATTCTCTGTGGAAGTGCTCCGCATCAGACTCCAGCGATGAATGGCTTTTAGTCTGTACATATAAGCAGAAAAGTGATAATCCATGAACTAGACCTCTTTCCGAAAGAATTACAATAGATAAAGCGGACTTAGATAAAGGGTATACAGCTGAGGTGTAACGTACGGGAAGAGCGAATGCGGCCGCGGTTATCATCGGATTTCATCCACATCCGAAAGTCTAAACATTACCCAAAGTTATGTTCATACCCGAAATGTGGCCATTTTAACTAAGTTTTATAAAGATAATACTCTCATTACATTGTGTTATTATAATACTAACAATGTTAACCAATAGAAGCAGATTGAAGCAAGCTCTAATCCTACTAAAATATTTTCAAAGGAAGAAAACATGAAGACATTTCGAATGCGTTTAACCTTGATTTTAATGGGTCTTGTGGGGATTTCGATGCTCGCCGCAGGTCTTACCATGGCCCAAGTGTTCAAAGATTCCCATGTTACCGCGCTTGAAGACAATATGGCCCGGGAAATAAATTTGATATCCAGTACTCTGGAACTGCCAAGAATCGAAGGCAACTCAGGTGCAATGACCTACTATACCAATCGGGCAAAGGAGATCGATAAGCTGACGAATTCCCGGGTTACTTTTATCAGCCTGAGTGGGAAGGTCATCGGTGATTCCGAGAGTGATCCATCCAAAATGGGTAACCATAGTACTCGTGAAGAGGTCTTATCTGCGAAGAAGAACGGGAATACAGGTACATCGATTCGCTACAGCAGCACGGTGCATGAGAATATGCTCTACGTAGCCAGGCATGTGGTCTCCAAGCAGGGATTTGATGGCTACATTCGGCTGTCTATGAGCCTTGAGACTGTAGAAGAGGGTCTTCGCAGAGGCTGGTCATTGATGATCGGAGGACTTGTAGTGCTTTTCCTGGCCGCAGCTTTGGTCAGTTACCGTGTTGCTATTGGTCTAACGAGACCGATTGAACATATCACTACCGTAGCTCACCGGATCTCCAAGCTGGATTATGATGCCCGTGTCAATCTGGAGCGTCAGGATGAAATCGGGCAGCTCGGCAATGCCATCAATGGGATGGCAGACAGTCTTCAACATCAGCTTAAGCGGATCCGTGATAACGAGGATCTTCTGCAGAGTGTGCTGTCTAATATGACCGGCGGTATCCTTATGGTGGATACGAATGACAGGATTGCCCTTGTGAACCGGGAGGCCGAGCGGATATTGCGGCTCAAGGATACCTATATGCTCGGTAAGCTGTACCATGAAATCAAGCGCAGCTACGAGCTGACCCGCTTCATGGATGAAGGAATCTCTCGCATGGAGCAAATGAGTGAAGAGCGGACCATCTACGATCCTGAAGAGAAAATTCTGCATTTTGACAGTGTGCCCATGTTTGAAGATGATGGGTCTTACCGTGGAATGCTGTTCCTGCTCAGAGATGTCACGGAAATTCGCAAGCTGGAAGTGATGCGCAGTGAATTTGTTGCGAATGTCTCGCATGAACTCAAGACACCGATCGCCGCAGTCAAAGGCTTCGCCGAGACACTGCTGTCTGGTGGGGTCAAGGATGAAGAGACCAGCCGCTCTTTCCTGCAGATTATTTATGATGAGGGCGACCGTCTTAACCGCTTGATTGGTGATATTCTAGAGCTGTCTAAGATAGAATCCAGACGTGTGCCGCTTGAATATTCACCAGTCCACGTACACAGTCTGCTTGGAAGCATCTTCGAAGTCCTGCAGTCCTCGGCAGCCAAGAAGTTCATCACTATGAAGCTCGAGATTCCTGAGGAATTGTTCATGGAAGCAGATGAAGACCGCTTGCGGCAGATATTCATGAATCTTCTGTCCAATGCAATCAGTTACACACTGGACGGCGGCAGAGTTAAAGTTACGGCGGAGAGCGTGGCCGAGATTTCCGGCGAAGAAGAGAAGGTTCGTTTTATTATCAGTGATACCGGAATCGGCATACCGAAGAAAGACCTGCCGAGAATATTCGAGCGCTTCTACCGGGTGGATAAGGCCCGTTCGCGCAGCTCAGGCGGGACAGGACTGGGACTATCGATTGTGAAGCACCTGGTCGAGCTTCATCATGGAACAATCCGGGTCGAGAGCAAGGTTGGCGAGGGAACAATGTTTATTCTGGATTTACCTTTATTGCACAATGTAGAGTAGTATTAGAAGAAAGTTGACTACTTTACACACCGTTAACACTCTCGTGATATGCTATCCATGTCAACATTTGTCAACATTTATTCCGATTTGAAAAAATGGGGGTACTAAGAGTATATATGACGCATAGACTTTTGGTTATTGAGGATGAGCCAACCTTATCCAGATTATTATCCTATAATCTTTCTAATGAAGGTTATGAGGTTACAGTAGAAGAGCATGGACAGACCGGCTGTGATGCTGCGCTCAAATCAGACTTTGATCTGATTCTGCTGGATTTAATGCTGCCGGGGATGAACGGATTTGAAATTATGTCCAAGCTGCGGAGTGAAGGGGTGAAGACACCAATCGTCATCCTAACAGCCAAGAATGCAGAAGAAGAAGTGGTGCAGGGGCTTAAGTCAGGAGCAGATGATTACATTACGAAGCCTTTCGGGGTAGCCGAGCTGTTGGCCCGTGTTGCCGCTGTCCTGAGAAGATCCACGGGGCAGGATGAGCGGGATAAGCCTCAGCTGCAGCCTGAGTCGCAGATCAGTCTAGGTGAGCTGGCTATTTACCCGGAGAAGTACGAAGTGACGCTTGGCGGGGAGCATATTACCCTTCGTCCCAAGGAATTCGAGGTCCTGCTGTATTTGGCGAGAAAGCCAGGCGTGGTTATGACCCGGGATGATTTGATGAATGCGGTATGGGGCTTCGACTATATTGGTGGCCAGCGTACGGTGGATGTCCATGTAAGCTCACTGCGCAAGAAGCTCGAACTAGACCCGCAATCGGTCCACATTGATTCGATCCGTGGAGTCGGTTATAAGCTGGTTGTCAATAAGAAGAGAACTGCCCATCATTTTGGCTAAAATGATGGGTTTTTATTTGGGTTATACGTATTTTACAATTTAGCGGGGCTCGGTTAACATTCCACAAATAGTATTGTCCTATATTTCTAGGTATAGGAATAAAGTCATAGGAGTGAAGACCGTGAGCAATCAAGCCTCTGCAGTCCTTGAAAGACCTGCTACAGAAGTGATTACACCTATACATATGCAAGTAAAGACAGATGAAGCCGTTAAGGTTACAACTATCGAACATAGTGTCACGAGTGAATTTGATGTGTCGGCAGAACTATTTTGCCGTGAAGTTCCGGTTATGGATTCGAGGGGAATTTGTGGGGAAGTGCTTCGAAAGTTCCGAGCAGATGAAGTGATTCCGTGTGTCATTCTTGTTGATGAGCAGAAGGGCTCCCTTTCCTTAATTATGCGGGATAGCTTCTATCGGCTGTTCGCCGGCCGATTCGCATCAGATTTATTCTATGAGAAAGCTGCAGTTCAATTCGCTGAGCAGGAGCCTTTGGTTCGGGAAGTCACAGATGCTCCAGAAAGATTAATTGATGCGGCATTAAGCCGAGACACAGAGCACTTCTACCAATGCATGATCCTTACAGATCGAGGGAAAGTAAGAGGAGTATTAACTGTTCAGGATCTTATGGTGATGTCCAGGAGCCTGCAGCAGCAAGCGGATGAGGCTAGAGTCATAACTGTCCAGGAGAGCCATGGACGACTTGAGCGGATTGAACGCTCTGTTCAAGCCGTATCTGAAGCGGCAGAGCGGAGTCTTCGTGAGGCAGAGACGATGAGCAGCCTGGTCAGATCCGGTAGGTCGGAACTCCGGCAGGTACGTGAGTCGTTTCACCGGGTATTAACCATTACGAATAACCAGGAAAAGCAGGTCAAGGAGCTCTTGCAGCGAACAGTTGAAATTTCGGAGGTCACAAGAAGTATCAAAGAGCTCGCGGATCGCAGCGGGATGTTAGCCATGAATGCAACTATCGAAGCTGCCCATGCCGGGGAACACGGACGCGGATTCGCGGTGGTTGCGAACGAGGTGCGCAATCTGTCGGCTCAGACGATGAAGTTCTCGGAAGAGATCGGAAAGACGCTTACGGTGATTAGCGAAATGATTAGTGAAACCGCAAGCATGTCTGCCGCTTCAGCAGCCGAGGTTGAAGGAAGCCAGAGCCGGGTTGCCGAAGCGGATACTACCTTTGAATCCCTGGTTGAAGCCGTACAGATTGTAGAGCTTCGTGGCCAGGAGATGCACTTGTCTGCAGATGAAGCTGCGCAGAGAGCACATCTTGTCATGAAGGAGCTTGAGCGATTGTCAGAGCTGCACTAATTCAGGGTTAAGGGAAACCTTGGTTTCCGGTACTAAGGACCCGGATATTTTACACTGCGTTTACAATTCTGCACATTCACCTTTACACAAAACTAGTAAGATCGATATGTATGTTCAGAATCAATAGGTTTACGTTAATCTGAAGCCTGCGGGCTTCTTTTATCTTAAAAAGGTGTTAATTGAAGGAGAAGAGACATGGAAGCGATCATCAATATTGACAAGTTGAATTTGTACTACGAATCTTATCATGCGCTAAAGGATGTATCCATGGACATTCCCGAGAAGGCGATCACAGCATTCATTGGACCGTCAGGATGCGGGAAATCCACTTTGCTGCGTACCCTTAACCGGATGAATGATATGATCGCAGGCACCCGGATTGAAGGAGCCGTGAAGATCGGTGGTACCGATATTTATAGTGATGATGTTCACGTTGAAGCTCTGCGCAAGCGGGTTGGCATGGTGTTCCAGCAGCCGAATCCTTTTCCTAAATCTATTTATGATAATATTGCCTATGGTCCACGTCTTCACGGTATTCGCAGCAAATCAGAGCTAGATGAAATCGTGGAACAAAGTCTGCGTCAGGCCGTGCTCTGGGATGAAGTGAAAAATTTCCTGAAGCGTTCCGCTTTAAGTCTGTCAGGTGGACAGCAGCAGCGTCTCTGCATTGCCAGAGCACTGGCTGTACAACCGGATATCCTGCTCATGGATGAGGCTACGTCGGCGCTCGATCCGATCTCTACACTCAAGATTGAAGAATTGGTGCAGGAGTTAAAAGATAGGTATACAATTGTCATGGTAACGCATAACATGCATCAGGCAGCACGGATTTCAGGCAGAACCGTTTTCTTCCTGAATGGAGAAGTTGTTGAGGCGGATGAAACCCAGAAGCTGTTCTCAACCCCGCAGGACTCCAGAACCGAGGATTATATTTCCGGTCGTTTTGGTTAAGTAGAAGGAGGCATCTAGTTCATGATACGTAGAAAAGAATTTGATCAAAACTTAGAGGAACTGCGGAATTTGCTCCGTGCGATGGGCGACCACGTACAGGAGGCGCTCAAAGGAGCAATTGACACGCTCCAAACCTCAAATATAGCCAAAGCCGAAGCTATTATTAAGCGGGATATCGATCTCAATCAAATGGAAGAACAGATTATGGAGATCGGATCGCGCCTGATTGTTACCCAGCAGCCAGTAGCCAAGGATCTGCGCCGTATTATTGTTGCGTTCAAGATCTCGAGCGATCTGGAGCGTATGGGTGATTTGTCCATTGATATTGCCAAAGTAACTTTACGGATTGAAGGACAGGAGCTGATCAAGCCCCTTGTCGATATTCCACGGATGGCGGAACTGGCAGGCATCATGGTTGAAGAGTCGCTGCAGTCCTATCTGGATGAGAATACGGATCTAGCTTATAAAATGGCTCAGGATGATGATGAAATCGATCATTTGTACAGTCAGATCATCCGCGATCTATATGCCTTTATGACGGCAAATCCAGACAATGTGCAGCAGGCTATGCTGCTGACTCTGGTTGGCCGCTACATTGAGCGTATTGCGGATCACGCCACTAACATTGGAGAGAGTGCTGTGTATCTTGCTACAGGTCAGCGTCCGGATTTAAATAATTAAAAACAGTTAATCAAGCGCCAGTCAGGGGAGTAATCCTTATTGACTGGCGTTTTGCTGTCTTGCTCTGCTATGCTTCTTCAGAAGATCCGCTTAACATTCATTCCTGGAATCCAAAGCCAACGGTGATGGGAGCAGCGTTCGTCCCCTGCGCCCTTCGGACACAAACCGAACTCCTCAACAAAATGTGCGGCCGCCTTTTGAAATAGGCGCCTCTTTTTAATTTCTTAATCGGACAGCCCTTGTGTTATCATTAGAGTTAGATAGTAGTACGAAGGAACGAGGTGTAGTATGGAAAAATTGATTCTGATTGATGGCAACAGCATTATTTATCGCGCGTTCTTCGCCATGCCTCCGCTGACGAATTCGAGCGGAATGCATACCAATGCAGTGTATGGTTTCACCAACATGCTGCTGCGCTTGATTCAGGAGGAGCAGCCTACACATATGATGGTGGCTTTTGATGCGGGCAAGGAGACTTTCCGGCATGAGGGTTACCAAGAATACAAAGGAGGCCGGGAAAAGACGCCTCCCGAATTGTCAGAACAATTTCCGCTGCTTAAGGAGCTGCTCGACAGTTTTGGCATAACGCGGTTTGAACTTAAAGGCTACGAAGCGGATGATATTATCGGCACTGTGAGCAGACAGGCTGATGAGTCCGGCCGGCAGGTTATCGTCGTTACCGGGGATAAAGATATGCTGCAGCTAGTCTCGGACAACGTGAAGGTCTCCCTTACCCGTAAAGGGGTCTCTGAGGTGGAGCCTTACGGCGTGCAGGAGATTCAAGAGCGATATGGTCTGACTCCGGCTCAGATCGTAGATCTTAAGGGTCTGATGGGAGATACCTCGGATAACATTCCAGGTGTTCCTGGTATTGGGGAGAAGACCGCGCTTAAGCTGCTCCATCAATTTGGTTCTGTGGAAGAAGTGCTTGCACGTACGGATGAGTTAAAGGGCAAGCAGAAGGAGAACCTCATCAATCATGCAGAAGACGCGCGTATGAGCAAGCGGCTTGCCACCATCTTCCGCGAGGTGCCGTTGGAGCATCTGTGGGATGACATGGCATTTAGCGGTCTTGAGGAAGAGAAAGCAGCACCCATGCTGCGAAAGCTTGAGTTCAAATCTTTGATTGAACGTCTTTCCTTCACGGCTGGCCCGAATACCGGCGAGAAGAATGCGAACCCGGCTCATGAGGCTGAGCCTATTCATGTTACCGTGGTGGACGAAGCGGGAATAGACTCCCTCAAGGGGAAGCTTGGAGAGATTGAAGTGCTCCATGTGGAGACGAACGGGGATAATCCGCACCATGCTGATATTATCGGGCTGATTCTTTCATCGAAGGACAGCCATTACTATATTTCTAGTGAACTGCTGAAGCACCCAGCTGGCGAACCTGTTCGGCAGTGGCTTGCGGATGCCAAAGCTCCCAAGAAGGGATATGATCTTCACAGGATCGACCTGGCTCTTCACTGGCAGGGTATTGTCTTTGAAGGGGCTGCGTTTGATATTCAGCTCGCCGCTTATTTGCTCGACCCTACCGAGAACAACCAGACGCTTAGCGGCCTGGCATCCAAGTATGAGCTGTCCTTCCTGGCTCCGGATGATGAGGTGTTCGGCAAAGGAGCGAAGTACAAAGTGCCTGACACCGGGGTGCTGAGTCTTCATTTGGCCCATAAAGCGGCAGCTGCCCAGAAGATCATCCCACTGCAGGAGCAGGAGCTGGAGAAGAACGAGATGAACCGCTTGTTCTTTGAGCTTGAAATGCCGCTATCCCGTATTCTTGCCGATATGGAGAAGCAGGGAATTGCCGTGAATCGTGAAGACCTTCAGGAGCTTGGAAAAGAGTTCGAGACTCAGATCCGCAGACTTGTTCAGCATATCTACGAACTGGCTGGCATGGAATTTAATATTAATTCCCCGAAACAATTGGGCGAAATCCTATTCGATAAGCTTGGACTTCCGGTGATCAAGAAGACCAAGACTGGTTATTCTACAGATGCTGAAGTTCTGGAGAAACTGGCTCCTTATCATGATATTGTGCAGTCCATCCTGGAGTACCGCCAACTGGCCAAGCTCCAATCCACTTATGTGGAAGGTCTGCTTAAAGAGATTCGCCCGGAGACGGGCAAGGTCCACACGTATTACCGTCAGACCATTGCGGCAACGGGACGGCTCAGCAGCCAGTATCCGAATTTGCAAAATATCCCGATCCGGATGGAAGAAGGCCGCAAGATTCGTAAAGTATTCGTACCTTCCGAGCCGGGCTGGCACATTCTGGCGGCAGACTATTCGCAGATCGAGCTTCGTGTACTGGCGGATATCTCCGGTGATGAGCGGCTTAAGGAAGCGTTCGTCAATGATATGGATATTCATACGAAGACTGCCAGTGATGTGTTCGGCGTACCACCCGAGCAGGTGGATTCGAACATGCGCCGTTCCGCGAAGGCCGTCAATTTCGGAATTGTATATGGAATCAGTGATTATGGGCTGTCCCAGAACCTTAACATTACACGTAAAGAAGCTGCCAAATTCATCGATCAGTATTTCGAGGTATTTCAAGGGGTTCGCAAGTATATGGACGATATCGTCAAGGAAGCGAAGCGCGACGGGTATGTTACAACCTTGCTGGAACGCCGTCGTTACCTCCCGGAGATTAACGCATCGAACTTTAATCTCCGCTCATTCGCTGAACGTACAGCGATGAATACCCCAATTCAAGGGACGGCAGCGGATATTATTAAGCTGGCTATGGTTCTGATGAATGATGTGCTTAGAGAACATGGACTAAAAAGCCGTATGCTGCTCCAGGTACACGATGAACTTGTATTTGAAGTGCCGGAAGATGAACTGGAGCTCATGACCAAGCTGGTCCCTGAGACGATGGAGAGGGCGCTGTCTTTGTCCGTTCCGCTTAAAGCGGAGGTCAGCAGTGGGTTGAACTGGTACGAAGCGAAATAAAAGTCGCTGTGCCCTGCGGCTTGTACCGTTATTATTAGGAAGTACCCGAGGTGAATGAACGATGCCGGAATTGCCGGAAGTAGAAACAGTCCGTAGAACACTTAGTCAGTTGATTACGGGGAAGACCATTAGGGACGTTACGGTCTCTTTGCCGAGGATTATCCAGAGACCTGATGATATAGAACAGTTTAGGCTTGAACTTCAGGGACACACTATAATTGATGTTGGGCGCAGAGGCAAGTTCCTTAGAATTATCATGGACGGGCTTGTTCTCGTCTCACATCTGAGGATGGAAGGCCGATATGGCGTCTATGACAGCAGTGAGCCGGTGGAGAAGCACACCCATGTGATCTTTCATTTTACAGATGGGACCGAGCTTCGTTACAAAGATGTGCGCCAATTCGGTACGATGCATCTGTTCAATCCCGGAGAAGAATTCAAGATGAAGCCACTGCTGAAGCTTGGGCTGGAGCCTTTGGATGAGGCGTTTACTTTTGAGGCGTTCAAGCGGGTTATTGCAGCTCGCAAGACCAAGATCAAGCCGGCTTTGCTGAATCAGGAATATGTGGTGGGGCTTGGGAATATTTATGTGGATGAGGCTTTGTTCCGCGCAGGAATCCATCCGGAGAAGCTCTGTAATGAACTGGATCAGGAGGAGCTTGTGCGGCTGTACGAGGCTATCGTGCTTACCTTGAGTGAAGCGGTGGAAGCAGGCGGGTCATCGATCAAGTCCTATGTGAATGGACAAGGAGAGATGGGCATGTTCCAGCACTCGCTTCAAATATACGGGCGCAAGGCGGCTCCTTGCGTGGTATGCGGTACACCTGTAGAGAAGTCTGTGGTTGGGGGACGCGGTACTCATTATTGTCCAAGCTGCCAGCTCATTCAGACGAATAAGACCAAGAAGAAGCATTAATGAGGTGAAGAAATGAATATCGGACTGACCGGTGGAATTGCAACCGGGAAAAGTACGGTCTCGCAAATGCTTGTGAAGCGGGGAGCGATACTGATTGATGCGGATGTGGTAGCCAGAGAGGTTATGCTGCCTGGACATCCTGTACTGAAAGCCGTTATCGCGCACTTCGGACAAGCTATGCTTCTTGCGGACGGAACCCTGGACCGGAAGAAGCTGGGGGAGCATATTTTTGCACATAAAGAAGAGAGAAAAGTTCTTGAAGGCATTACCCATCCTGCCATACGGGCAGAAATGCGCGGGCGGGCCGCAGAATATGAAGCTATGTACCCGGAACGTCTTATCGTCTCGGATATTCCGCTTCTTTATGAGACAGGGCAGGGATCTTCTTTTGAAGAAGTTATGGTTGTCTATATCCCGCGTGAGATGCAGCTAACCCGGTTGATGAATAGAAATGGGTTATCCAAGGAGGAAGCCACAGCACGAATATCGGCTCAAATGGATATTGAAGAGAAACGGAAGCTGGCTGATGTTGTCATTGACAACAGCTTGGGGCTTGAACACACCGAGCGGCAGATTGATGAATTCTGGCTTCGCAAAGGATTGCTATGAAGTGGCTGCGTAAGAAGAGGGTGCTGCTTTTATTGTTTCTTGGATTCACGGTACTTGTGTTCTTCAACAGCGGGTGGCTGACGTTATTCTATCCCATCCACTATAAAGACGAAATCAGGACTTATGCCAAAGAGAATCAGATCGATCCATTCATGGTTGCTGCTATTATCCGTGTAGAGACGAATTATAAGACCGATCAGGAATCGCACAAAGGCGCATTAGGGGTTATGCAAATTATGCCGGACACGGCCGAGTGGGTCATTGACAAAGCTAATTTTGAGGATGTCTCACTAGAAAGCCTGAGGGAAGACCCGGATAAAAATATTCAGATCGGAAGCTGGTACTTGAAGTCCTTGTATGATCAATTTGACGGTAATCCGATCGCGGTGATTGCGGCTTATAATGCCGGACCCACGAAAGTGAAGAGTTGGCTGAAAAGCGGTAAATGGGATGGGCGGCTTGAGACCTCGAAAGATATTCCTTTTGGTGAGACCCGGCATTACGTACAGAGAGTTACTCATTATTATGAGCAGTATGTGAGTATCTACAAGGAGTTCTAGCTGGACTTTGGATTAGAAAAAGAGCACCCGGGCAGGTCACCCTGCCCAAATGCTCCGGTAAGAACTTTGACTATTGGCGGAATTGTCCAGCTAGTTGTTGTTCAGCAAGGGTAACCAGACGTTTCGTAATTGTACCCCCGATTGAACCGTTCTCATAAGAAGTCAGGTTACCTGCGTAACCGTCTTGTGGAAAAGCAATACCCAGTTCTTGAGCAACTTCGTATTTCATTTGTTCGAGAGCTCCAGATGCCTGTCTTACTACGAGATTATTGCTGCTGCTGTTGTTGTTTTGAGCCATTGTTGTTCACCTCCTCCGGTTGGTACAACTATTATGTCTCGTGACTCGCAATCTCATTACGGAAAGAAACATGAATTTTTTGGGAATCCTAGAGATGAAGGAAGTGATGATTTGAAGTGTCCTTACTGCGATTATTTGGGGACCAAGGTGCTCGATTCGAGACCTGCCAATGATAATCGCTCTATTCGCCGCAGAAGAGAATGCGAGCAGTGCAGTCGGCGATTTACTACATTCGAGATGGTGGAAGAAACCCCGCTGATTGTAGTGAAGAAGGATGGAAGCCGGGAAGAATTCAGCAGAGAGAAGATGCTGCGTGGTCTGATTCGTGCTTGTGAGAAGCGTCCTGTCTCTGTCGAGCAGCTGGAGACCATCGTGTCGGAAGTGGAAAGATCGCTCAGGCATACGGCCATCGCTGAGGTTGAGAGCCGTTATATTGGTGAGCTTGTGATGGAACAGCTCTATCCTGTGGATGAAGTAGCTTATGTCCGTTTTGCCTCGGTGTACCGACAGTTCAAAGACATCAACATGTTCATGAAGGAGCTTAAGAGTCTGTTATCCAAAAGTACAGTAGTGGATGACTGAGTGATAATGAAGGTGAGGATGAGAATGGAGAAAAGCGCAGGCTTGTCGCTCGGATTCTTGGCTGGCACCACATTTGGCAGCGGGATCTCGTTTCTCCTCAGCTGGCAATCTTACGATCTGGTTCTCCTGGTGAGTCTCTGTGGAGCGGCCGGGGCCTTTGCCGGTCTGTACATCAGCCAGAAGCTAGCTGTGAAGTCTTAAGTCTGGTTCTTATGTGAAGCAGCAAATGAAGAAGTGTGATCTTGAAGAGTGTTGAAGAGTGTTGAAGAGTAATCTCGAAATGTGAACAAGTCGAAGTTTGATCACTCGGGTGCATGAACCATTCGAGGAAGGATCATCTTGGTGTATGATCAACTTAAGATACGATCAACTCGAGGAATGATCATCTCGGATCTATGATCATTTTGAAGCATCACCAAATCGAAGGAACACCAAAAAAGCAATTGACGGGAGATCCGCCAATTGCTTTTTGTTATTGCACTAAGTTACTGAACTAAGTTACTGCCCTTGTTACTGTCCTTAGTTACTGCCTTAGTTACTGCTCTTGAGCAGGTCCTCGTTCCGTTCAATCAAGCTCTTCCGCTGAAGGGCGTTGTCCAGGGAACGATATGGATCCTCCGGTGTGTTGAACGTATAGTCCACCAGCTTCTCGATCGTGGTTGTCGCGATATGGATGCGTGTATCACTGGAAGCATAGTAGATGAACACATCATTATTCTCATTCACCACTGCACCGTTGCAGAAGATAACGTTTGACACATCGCCAACGCGCTCATCGTCATAAGGGGCAATAAAGTGTCCGCCCGGCTTTGCGATAATTTTCGTTGGATCTTCGAGACTTGTAGCGAAAGTATAGAGTACATAACGCAGACCAGCTGCCGTGTTGCGCACGCCGTGAGCGATATGAATCCAGCCTTTGTCGGTCTTGATTGGAGCAGGACCCTGGCCGTTCTTCACTTCATATACAGTATGATATCTGCGCTCATCGATGATATCTTCTTGATCAATCACCGGATTTAGGATGTCATCACACAGGCCAAAGGCAATCCCGCCGCCGGAGCCTGTGGAGATGAAGCCATCCTGCGGACGAGTGTAGAAGGCGTATTTACCATCCACCAATTCAGGATGAAGCACCACATTACGCTGTTGTGGAGACTTGGTCTGAATATTAGGCAGGCGCTCCCATGTCTTGAGGTCATTCGTTCTGACAAAGCCAGCCTGGGCTACAGCGCTGGAAGTATCAAATGGAGATGCCTCAGGATCCTTGCTCTCGGAGCAATAAATGCCATAGATCCATCCATCTTCATGAAGTACCAGACGCATATCATACATATTTGTCTCAGCAGCATCGATATCTTCCCATGTCAGCGGAGTGTCGATAAAGCGGAAGTTGTCGATCCCGTTGTCACTTACAGCGAGAGCAAAGATCGATTTACGATCCAAACCTTCGGTTCTGACAACCAGATAGTATTTACCTTCAAAGTAAATAGCGCCAGGATTCAGGGTAGCGTTAATTCCGAGTCTTTCCATGAAATGCGGATTAGTCTCTGCATTCAGATCAAATCTCCAGTGAACTGGAACGTGATGACGGGTAATTACCGGATATTTATATCTGTCATATACGCCGTTGTAAAAATCCTCGTTCAGTTCGTTCTTGCGAGTGATCAGCTGTTCCTGCTTGGCAAGAACCTCTTTATATTTGGGATGTATCATGGTTATTCGTTCACCCTTTCCATAATTTCAAGACAGAATCGGCTGTTATGATATGGACATTTCCATGCCCCGTTTATTTCTCTTGGTGTAGGTGTGCCATCCGGATCAATAGACCAGTACCATTCTCCACCAGCGCGTTCATCAATCAGATTGTTCTTGATATAGATCCAGAGGTTGTCAGCAAGCTCCTGGAATCTAGAATCCCCGGTCCGCTCATAGGCATTGTAGAAACCTACAATTGCTTCCGCTTGTACCCACCATACCCGAGTCTTATCCAGATGATCCCCCTCTTGTTCATTCATCATGGAGCCGTCTTCCTGCATAGCATGATCTGCGATATTGTACGCAATATCGATGACCATTTGAACATATTCCGGCTTCTCAAGGCCCAGTGTCCGAAGCGTCTGATCCATCAGCCAGCTGGCCTCGATGTCATGACCAAATGACTTAAGATCAAGCAGGGAGGTCCACTGTTTGTCGAAGAACACACCCAGGTATTTGGTCTCGGCATTGTAAATCTTGGAATAGAGAATCTCAAGCAAGTTCTCTAGTGCTGCTCTAACACGGATGTCCGGCCAGACTTTGTAGAGATTCGTATACGCTTCCAAAACGTGAATATGTGTGTTCATCGTAATGTCAGCTACAACCCCATTTTCGCTGAGCATCTCATTAGGAGTCTCCGTCCACTTGCGGTCGAATTCTTCCTTGTAAGCATTAATCTCCTTGTCAAATCCCACATCCTCGATCAGTAGGAAGAGCTGCTTGGCAAGCTCAAGAGCTTCCGGATCTTGGGATGCTTTGTAGTATTCGCTGAGAGCATATATTCCGAACGATTGGGTATAGACGTGTTTTCTGGTGTCAGCAGGGTTGCCTTTATAATCAACCATCCAGTACAAACCGAGGAATTCATGGTCAATAACTTTATCCCGCAGGAATTTATAGGCATGAGTGGCAAATGGAAGGTATTTCTCATTCTTCGTGATGACGTAAGCAGAAGAAAAAGCCCATAAAATTCTCGATGTGGCAATCCCGCCTTTATCTGCCTGTTCATTTCTTTGGAGTTCATAATTGACTTCGCCATAGAATCCACCATGGGATTCATCGATACATGCTGACCAGAAGGGAAGGATGTGTTCGTGCAATTCCCGGGCTACTTCGGTTTTTAATTTTTGCAAAAGAAAATTACACCTCCAAAAGTAAAGTAAACGATAACTTTATAACTTAATTCTAAATGCCTAAAAACCTTCTGTCAATTCATATTGAAGGAGTTTAAAGAGGTTATTTTACGGAAAATGTGAAAAAACAACTAAATTTACGATCCAATATTGACTAGTAAGCGCTATCAATATAAAATCTTTGTGAGTTTACCGTTAACTTAATAATAAGTTTTTGAAAGGGGTATGTTCGTGAAGAAGGGGAAAATGTTATCCGCATCAACCGTAGCACTGCTTGTTATCTCTTTGCTTTCGTCCTCTGGATCAGCCTACGCGGCCTCAGGAAATGAGTCTGCTGGATCACCGACAGCTAGTACGCATTGGGCTAATGTGAGTATTGAGAAATGGAAGTCAAATGGCTTGATTCGTGGTTATGAAGACGGGTCGTTCCATCCTGACCAGCCGATTACGAGAGCAGAGTTCGCGACTATACTTAACAAGGTGTTTGGTTATTATGACAAATCAGGCACTTCATTCTCGGATGTATCCGCAGATTCGTGGTATTCGGACGCCCTCGCTATTGCGAAGAAAGCAGGGTATTACCAGGGGTTTGAGAACAATGAGGCACGTGCGAATACGAAAATTACACGTGAGGATGCAGTAACCCTCCTTGCACGAGCGTTTGTACTTAAAGGCAGTAATCCGGCATCTTTTAGCGATGCAAAGGATATTAACGCTTATGCCAAAGATGCCGTGAATGCACTGATTCCATTTGTAAGCGGTTACCCAGACGGTTCATTTAAGCCCCATGCTCCGATCACTCGGGCCGAAGTTGTTACCCTGATCGACAAGCTGGTTGCAGGTTATTATGCGAATGCAGGAACCTTACAAGGAGGCAATATCCAGGGGAATGTGGTTATTAACCATGAAGGAATAACCTTGAAGGATACCACGATTACCGGGAATTTATATCTGTCCTCCGGGATTGCTGACGGCGAAGTCACACTTGATAATGTAACTGTGAAGGGTACGACCTTTGTGGCCGGGGGTGGAGATCATACGATTATCGTACGTAACTCAACGCTGGGTAATGTCGATGTGAATCGTAAAGAAGGCAGTGTTAGAGTGCTAGCAACAGGCACCACTGCAATGGGGCAAGTGGTTGCGAACAGCAAATCCAAGCTCGAGCTCGGTACAGGAACCTCAGTTGATCATGTTGTGGCTAATCAAATCCTGGAATTAATCGCCGAAAGCGGAACAACGATCAAGAAGCTTGAAATACTAAGCACGGCTGCTGGAACAACGATTGACTCAAAAGGGAATATTAACGAATCCATCCTTAAGGCTAGCAATGTAAAAGTTAACGGAAACCCGGCTGTTCCCGGAGATTTCAGTATTAATAAGGGTCAAGTTATCGCAGGCAGCGGAGGGACAGGAGCTTCTCAAGGCACTGCTTCTACAGGTGGAAATGGATCGACACCGGGAAGCGGCGGGGGCAACAGTGGACCGGTTGTTGGAACCGCGAATCTAGTGGATGCCGAGGCTTCGGATACGACACGCGCCTTGTTCGCTTATTTGTCGGATACACGCGGGAAGCAGGTACTCTTCGGCCATCAGCATGCGACGGATGTCGGGCTGTCCTTTGCCAATGAGACTACAATCTCGGGTGAACAATCCGACGTTCTGAACTCAGTTGGTGACCTGCCTGCTGTATACGGGTGGGATACGCTGAGCCTCGAAGGGAAAGAAAAGCCGGGTGTTGCGAACGACCCAGACCAGAGCCGCGAGAATCTGGCTGACCTGATGAAGAAGGCTCACAATAAGAACGGGATCATTACACTCAGCTCGCATATGCCGAATTTTGTAACGGGTGGAAGCTTCAATGATACCAAAGGAAGTGTTGTAGAGCATATTCTCCCCGGCGGAGACAAGAACGCGGAATTTAATGCTTTTCTTGATCAAATCGCCAAGCTTGCGAACAATCTGAAGGATGATCAAGGTAAGCTGATTCCAGTTATGTTCCGTCCGTTCCACGAGCAGAATGGTGGATGGTTCTGGTGGGGCGCTCAGACTACAACCCAAAGTGAGTATGTAGAAATCTACAGATATACCGTGGAATATTTGCGTGATATTAAGCAAGTTCATAACCTGCTGTATGTATATTCTCCAAATGGTGCATTTAGCGGAACGGAGTCCAAATATCTGGCTACTTACCCAGGGGATGATTATGTAGATATTCTGGGTATGGACCAATACGATAACCAAGACAATCCAGGAAGTGATGGATTCGTAAGCGGCCTAGTCAGCGACCTGGCTATGATCTCCAAGTTGGCAGATTCCAAGGGTAAAATCGCAACGTTCTCCGAATTTGGCTACAGTCCAATGGGGATGAAGACTTCTGGCAACAAAGATGTGGAATGGTTCACCAAGCTGCTGAATGCGATCAAGAATGATCCGAATGCGAAGCGGATCGCCTATATGCTGACATGGGCGAACTTTAATCTGGACGGAAATCTATTCGTTCCTTACAAAGATGCAGGTAATCTAGGCAGTCATGAGCTTCTTCCTGATTTCGTTAAATTCTACAACGATCCATATACGGCATTTGCCAAGGAAGTTGGAGATGTGTACGCCAAATCAGTGAAAGCCAGCACCGAGAAGCCATTCATGCATATCGCCTCCCCGGTTAACGGCTCTACCGTGAGATCGGCTACTACGAAGATTCGCGCTAGAGTGCTGAATGAGAATCCGTCCAAGGTTACTTATTCGGTGGAGGGGTCTACTACTGAAGTTCCAATGGTATGGGATGCCGCAGAGAGCTATTACACGGCAGACTGGTCGCCAGACGCTGCTCTAAATGGCAAAACAGCTGCTTTTACCGTACATGTATACAATGCGAATGGAGTCCTGCAGCCAGAGCTTGACCAGACTAGCAAAGTCTTCGTCAAAGTTCCGGAAGCCTTGCTGAAGCAGTACACATTTGACAACGGCATTGGCGGAGTCTTGAATAATGGAACTTGGTCTGCGAGCAACACGTTGACGATGGACCTCAAATCCGCTGATTTCAACGGAAGTGGAGCACTTAAGCTGGATGTAGCCGGGCTGCAGCAAGCGGACACCTGGCAGGAGCTTAAGCTTGGACTGTCAGATCTGGACACGGCTATGCTCAAGGAAATCAAACGTGTGAAATTTAATGCCTATATCCCTGTCAGCCTTGGTGCGAATAATGCGGACGCCAGTATTCAGGCTGTTGTGCAGCTTCCACCGGATTATTCTGACCCGGGTAAGTTCGGTATGAACATGACCACGAAGAAGCTGACAGATTTGGACAAGACAAGTGACGGCAATTATTATGTATATCCAGTAAGTATTGATATTACGAACCCAGAAGCTTCTGCCAATGCTACAGGTCTAGCATTCTCCTTGATTGGAAATGGACTTAGTGGAGATGGCTCCGTCTATGTAGATAATCTTGGACTTTACAGTGTGTATCAGGAACCAACCTCAGATCCGGCAGTTGTGGATGATTTCGAAGGATACATGGGCAGCTCCGATGCGGCAGCGGCCAAGTATATCTCGCAAGGTGATGGCGGGATGGTAACTCTGAATACAGACAACAAACAAGGCGGTAACTACGGCATAGCCTATAATTACACCCTTGCCTCTCAAGGGTATGCGGGGGTATCCAAGACGCTCAACGATGTAGATTGGTCTGGATTCAACCAGCTGCAGGCGTGGATTAAGCCGGATGGAAAGGGGCAGAAGCTGGTCATCCAGATTCATGTGAAGACGGGGGATTATGAGTATTATCCGAATACCTCAACTACCGACGCTCGCTTGGAGAAAATGAATCTTGCAGAATTTGTTCCTGTACATGGTGCAACAGGCCCGCTGACCAAGGAGCTGTTAAAGACGGTGAGCAAGTTCTCCATTTACACCAATGCAGTTGGCAGCTATACCGGGACAATAACGAACACCATGTATTTCGATGACATTAAGGCTGTCTACGATAGTGCGGCGCCAGTTCTATCCAACGGAGGTTCTGGGTCAGACAGCAGTGCACATGCTCCAGGGATTCTGTATGACTTCGAAAGCGACACACAAGGCTGGGGTCTGAATTCCAGTGAGAACAAGGCCAGTGCAGCTGCGCCTGAAGTGACTGCGGCTGAGCACTCTGAAGGAGCGCAGGCATTGAAGTCGACCTTTACCCTGGGCACCGGATCGTTTGAACTCAAGAATGATACGGCTCTCGATCTGACAGGCCTTAAATCAATCACAGTTAAAGTGAAGCTCTCTGCTGGCAAGGCCAAAGCCCGTCTATATATCAAGACAGGAAGCAATTGGTCTTGGTTCGATAGCGGAGTGCCGGATACCGCCAATGTGGATTCTGCAGGCTTTGCTACAATTACTCTTTCTCTGGATAGTGTAACGGACCTGAATCAAGTTAAATCCATGGGGCTGAAGCTGGAATCCTTCGAGGGTTCAGGAGATTCCGCTGTCTATATGGATGAGGTTACCCTGGTTGGAGCTAATTGATTAGACTTACTCGGTGAAAAGCCTGCCTTTGTTGTAATGAATTAAGAATTGCCAAACAGCAAGTCTCCGACAAGAGGAAGACTTGCTGTTTGGCATACACAGGATTTGTTCGAAGTGTTAGATACATAAAAAGGCTCTCTCCCCGGATTAAATTCCTGGGGAGAGAGCCTTTTCATTACCTATACGACAATGGATTGTACCTTGTCTCCATGATTCTCGTTCAGTGATCTGACCGAATCACGATATACAATCTTACCTTGAACTAGCACGCGCCCGAAGCGCTTGTTAGGTTGGGTTACTTTTTGCATAATGGAATTCACCGAGGTTGTTGCCATCTGTTCAATGTCCACTTCAACCGTGGTCAGAGAAGGGGATGTCAACGTAGCATAGATATCATTATCGAATCCGACTACGGAACAGTCTGCTGGAACGTTGTAGCCCATGGACTTCAGCTTATCCGTTAACAGATAAGCGACCTGATCGCAGTTGCAGACAAAAGCGGAAGGTAAAGGGGTTGGAATCTCGATGTCGATGTACTTTCCTCGCTTATCCCGGTCATTGATAATGTAGTTGTTATTTAACGGAATGTCATGCTCAAGCAGGGACTTATAATATCCCAGAAAGCGGTCTTGAATACTGCTGGTGGAATGAAGGTTACCGACGTAGGCAATATCCCGGTGTCCATTACGGATGAGATAGTTCGTAATTTCGTAAGAACCATAGAAGTTATCCGTGATGACAGAGTCGATATCCGCATGTTCGTCATAGAAGTCGGTGAAGATCTTAGGCAGATCCATGTTTTCGATCACTTCAATGTATTCTTTGCTGATCTGACCAATCACGATGATCCCGTCTACCTTTTTCTCGGAGTAAATTCTCGGGAGATTAAGCTGCTCTTCATCCTCGCTGTTGAGGATGTTGAGAATGCCATAGTAGCCGTAACTATCCAGCAGACTGGAGATGTGCTGATATATTCTCAAGTAAAAGGATTGGGCGAGCCCGGTGAATCGCTCCGGAATAATAACGCCAATATTGTAAGAAAGACCCTCTTTCATTGACTTAGCCGCTGTATTGTACCGGTAGTTCATCTCAGCCGCAACCTGCTTGATCTTAGCCTTTAATTCGTCACTAACCCCTTCTTTATCCCCCAGGGCCTTGGAGACTGTAACACTGCTAACGCCTAGTTTCATGGCTATATCCCGCATAGTAACATTGTTCTTCATCCGATCACCACCTATCACTCCTGCACTCAATTTCCAGAATCATCTAAATATCACTCTTTAGTATACTAGCTAACTTGTTAATTATAAAGATCAAATCGTGCATCTTCACATGGTAATATCTCAGACTTACAAAGGATTTAGCATAACTGCAAGTTAAGTTACTTAACAATGTTTACCGTTAACTTATAATATCATTCTAATAATCCTTAAATCCTTTGTCAATGAAAGAGGGGAGAATAAAATAAAGTAACTTTTGACATAATAATAAACCCACAAAAGATGGAAGAAGAAACAGCGCGAATCTTAAAAACCCTTGATATATAAGGGGTTTTTTGAGTGTTTAAAAAAACCTAACAAGAAACCTAAAAAAATGGATTGACGAGAAAGCGGTATCATTGTAAGATCAAGTTGTAACTTAAACGATAACTTTATAAAGGTTAAAGAAAGGGGTTTCATAAAGTGAAAAGACGTAAAATGCTATTAGGACTTATGTCGGCGCTCCTGGTTTTTGCAATGGTAGGTTGTTCATCCTCTAAAAGTGAGGACACTGGCAGCACAAACACCGGAACAACCGGAACTGCTGCAACTGGTAAAGACCTTAAAGGGGACATCACAGTAATCACACAAAAAACAGATATCGTGGATACTGTGTTCAAGGATTACGCTCAGAAATTCAAACAAGAATATCCAAACATCAATGTTAAATTCCAAGCGCTGTCTGATTATGAAGGACAAATTAAAGTTCGTATGAACTCTTCCGACTACGGTGATGTGCTCTTGCTGCCAACCAGCATTCCGCTGGCTGACACACCTCAATTCTTCGAGCCACTTGGTAACTACGATGATATGAAGAAGCAATACAACGGTTTGGAAGAAAGAACAGTAGACGGCAAAGTCTACGGAATTCCAACAACAATTAACTTCAACGGTCTTGTATACAACAAGAAAGTATTCGCAGATGCAGGTGTTACAGAAGTTCCAAAAACTCCTGATCAATTCCTGGCAGCTCTCCAGAAGATTAAAGACAAAGGTGCTGCGGTTCCACTCTATACGAACTATGCAGCTGGTTGGCCTTTAACTCAATGGGAAGCTGATCTGACAACTGTAGCTGGTAACGTGGACTACGTTAACATTACCCAAGCCAACACAGACGACAACTTTGTTAAGGGTTCACCACATTATGAACTCTACAAATTAATGTACGATGTAGCTCAAAAAGGTCTGATCGAGAAAGATCCTACAACGACTGACTGGGAAACTTCTAAAGCAGATCTGGCTAATGGCAAAATCGGTACTATGGTTCTCGGATCTTGGGCTATCGGACAAATCCAAGGTCTAAGCAAGACTCCTGAAGATATCGGATTCATGCCTTTCCCAACCAATGCTGAGAAAGTTATCATGCCACTTGCGGATGACTACACCATTGGTATCAGCTCCAAGAGCAGCAATAAAGAAGCAGCTAGAGCCTGGATTGACTGGTTCATTAACAAATCCACTTATCCAACAACTGAAGGCGGCGGTATGAGCCCTGCTGTGGGCGCTGAGCTTCCTGCTACATTGAAGCAATTTGAAGGCACAGATGTTGAATTCAAGTTCCAAACACCAGCTAAAGCAGGTCAAGAAGGTCTTGTAGACAAAATCGATAAAGACTCTGAAATTGGTCTCTGGCAGCCTGACTTCAAGAAACGTATTATCGAAGCGGCTATCGGTAACAAGAAAGAATCTTATGATGACATCATGAAAGATCTGAATGATAAGTGGAAAGCATCACGTGCATCTGTTGCTAGTGAATAAGAGAAATTATCAGAAATAGCTTCTCATGAGGAGATGAGGAAAACGAACTGTGTGTTCGTTTTCCTTCTCTTCCTTATAGGGAGGCAGGGACTATTGGAGGTGTGAGTGGTGTTCAAAAATATGAGCTATAAAAATCAGAGAAAATTAATCATTATAGCCTTCTCCCTGATACCGGTCGTTTTATTGTTCACTTTTGCCTATCTGCCGGTGATCAACATGTTTAAATACAGCTTTACGAACTGGAATGGATACAGCGACCATTATAAATGGGTCGGCTTCAAGAACTACAAAACCATTTTCACGGATCCAAAATATTTCACCGTCTTTAAAGTCAGCTTGTACTATTTTGTAGCCACATTTGTTCAAATGGGCCTCGCGTTATATTTTGCAACGATCCTAAGCTTCAAGGTTCGCGCCAAGAACTTCTTCAAGGGCGTCCTATTCTTTCCTTCCTTGCTTAATGGGGTTGCTATCGGATTTATCTTCCTCTTCTTCTTCAAGCCGGACGGAACGCTGGATACGATCCTGAACTTCCTGGGACTTAGCAGTCTCTCACAAGGCTGGCTTCTTAACCCGAATATTATCAACGTCTCACTCGCTGGAGCCTCCATCTGGAGATATATGGGCTTTAACTTTATTATCTTCCTCGGGGCGATCTCCTCAGTAGGTAAAGACGTATATGAAGCGTCCGATATCGATGGAGCGAACAAATGGCATCAATTCCGCCATATTATCATTCCAAGTATCAAGCGTATCGTTCAGCTTAACCTAATTCTCGGCATTAGCGGTGCGATCAGCGCCTTCGATATTCCATACATTATGACAGGCGGTTCCAACGGAAGTAATACGTTCGTAATCCAGACTGTCGACGTAGCATTTAAATTCAGTAAGCTTGGACTTGCATCTGCAATGGCTGTCGTACTGCTCTTCATTGTAGTAATTGTCACCATACTTCAGAACTTGCTGTCCAAGAAGGAGGATTAAATATGTATAAACTCAAATACACGGCTGCAAGCATATTTAAATACCTCTCTTTGATCATAGCTGCTTTTGTGGTGCTTATTCCGATCGTAGTTGTCCTGTTCGCTTCCCTCAAGACGGGGCAGGAATACGCGAATTCAAGTCCGCTGCAGCCTCCAACGGACTGGTTCAATTTTGCCAACTACAAGAAAGCGTTCATAGACGGAAAAATGCTGCTTGGTTTCGCCAATACCATCTTCATCGTTATCGTATCTATTGTGGGTGCTACGCTTATTGGCTCAATGATCGCCTTTGTATTAAGCCGGTTCAAATTCCGCGGAAGCAAGCTGCTTATGGGCGCTTTCCTGCTGGCAACCCTGATTCCAAGCGTAACTACGCAAGTAGCAACTTTTAAAATTATCGATTTCCTGCACTTGGTTGATACACGCTTTGCACCGATTCTGCTCTATTTGGGTACAGACATTATCGCGGTTTACATCTTCCTGCAGTTCCTGGATTCCATTTCAGAGTCTTTGGATGAATCGGCCATGCTTGATGGAGCTTCATACTTCACGATTTTCTTCAGAATCATTCTTCCGCTGCTGGCTCCTGCTATTGTGACGGTCATCATCGTCAAAGGGGTTAACATTTACAACGACTTTTACACGCCGTTCCTGTATATGCCGAGCCAAGAGCTGCAAGTGGTCTCAACGGCACTCTTTAAGTTCAAGGGACCTTACGGATCGCAGTGGGAAGTCATCTCAGCGGCAATCATTATCTCGATCATTCCGATTACCATTGCGTTTGTTTCCCTGCAAAAATACATCTATAACGGCTTTTCTCAAGGTTCAGTTAAGTAATCGAAGCACTTATAAAATATATAGATAACCAAAGGAGAATTAAAATGGGACAATATCAGATCATTGGAGAGAACCTTAGCAAAATGCCTTGGGAGGATAAGCCGGAAGGCAGCGTAGGTCCTGTATGGCGCCATTCCGAGAACCCAGTTGTGAAGAGAAATCCGGCTAAGGGAATTGCCCGTATTTTCAATAGTGCGGTTGTAGCTTATGGCGACGGATTCATCGGGGTATTTAGAGCTGAGACGATTAATGGTCGTCCTCACCTTCATATGGGAACTAGTGAAGACGGACTTAACTGGACGATTGACGAACAGCGCATTGAATTCGTGAATGAGCAGGGAGAGCCTTTCCAGCCGCGTTATGCTTATGATCCACGCCTGGTGAAGGTAGAGGATTCCTACTACGTTATCTGGTGCACTGATTTCTACGGGGCAGCTATTGGTGTAGCGAAGACCGATGATTTCAAAACTTTTGTACGTCTGGAGAACCCATTCCTTCCGTTTAACCGTAATGGCGTTCTTTTCCCAAGAAAAATTAATGGCAATTTCGTTATGCTGTCCCGTCCAAGTGACAGCGGTCATACTCCGTTTGGTGATGTATTCCTCAGTGAGAGCCCGGACTTTGTATACTGGGGCAAACACCGCCATGTGATGTCCAAAGGTGGAGATGGCTGGTGGCAGTCCGTTAAGATCGGCGGCGGACCGGCTCCGATTGAAACTTCCGAAGGCTGGCTGATGTTCTATCACGGCGTAACCGGAACCTGTAACGGGCTTGTCTACAGCATGGGTGCCGTCATTCTCGATAAGGATGAGCCATCCAAAGTGAAGTACCGTTCCAGCACTTATGTACTTACTCCAGAAGAATGGTATGAGGAGAGAGGCTTTGTGGATAACGTGGTCTTCCCTTGTGCGACGCTTCATGATGCGGCTACAGGCAGAATCGCGATCTATTACGGCGCAGCAGATACTTATGTAGGTGTAGCTTACACAACTGTAGACGAAATTATCAATTACGTAAAAGAAACTAATGAAGTGGTAGGAGACGATCACGAAATCGGGATTATGTAAATAAGGAGTGCTGCCAGGAATGGATTACATCAAAGGATTTACTTACGGCTGGATGGCACGCAAGGGAGATTTTCTGAAGCCGGAAGCGAAGGAGTCGCTTAGACTTCTCCAGGAGAGAACGGGCACAACCCATGTTATTTTTGCACTAGCTGCACTTCAGGATACCCCGCAGTCTACGAGCATTGATTACAAGGGACAGCATATCGTAGACGACGAAGAGCTTATCGATATGATTCAGTATGCAAGAACGTTAGGGTTCAAGACGATCCTTAAGCCCACGGTAAATGTCAAAGACGGCACGTGGCGAGCGCATATCAATTTCTTCGATCTGGATGTTCCATGTGAGCCGAAATGGCGCGATTGGTTCGCCAGCTACACGGACTACCAGGAGCACTATGCAGCCATTGCACAGGCGACCGGCTGCGAGATGTATATTGCCGGCTGCGAAATGGTTCAGACGGAGCGGCGCGCGGATGAATGGCGTCAGTGTATCGCGAAGATCCGCGAACATTATCACGGGCCAGTCACTTATAATACAGATAAGTATCAGGAAGGTAATGTCAGCTGGTGGGATGCTGTAGATGTCATCTCTTCCAGCGGTTATTATCCGCTTGGCGACTGGGATAATCAGCTTGATCGGATCGAGAAGATTATTGCTCCGTTCCAGAAGCCCTTCTTCTTTGCGGAAGCAGGGTGCCCAAGCCGTACGGGTTCTTCCCAGATTCCGAACGACTGGGGGCTTGAGGGAGATGTGAATCTCAAGGAGCAGGCGGATTTCTATCAGGATATGTTCGACAAAACCAGCCGCAGATCGTGGGTAGAGGGCTTCGGCCTGTGGGATTGGCGTCATCTTCTGTACGACGAAGCTGAAGCTTCCACCAACGATGATTACAGCGTCTATGGCAAGCCTGCCGAGAAGATTGTTAAGGAATTCTATATGAAATGAACTGAAAATTGCAATGAGTCAGGATAGTTAGCAACTCCAGTGAATGTTTGGACTTCCGGCCGCTGTGATCTCCAGATTTCTGAATGAAACCGCCTTAGCGGTTGAAATCCGGAGATCAAGGCGATCGCTCACGCTCCTTCAGTTCCAAACTTCCCCTCCGTTGCTCCTGCCTTTCCCATTAGGTATTCCGGTTCATTTTATATGAACGAAGCTTTAACAAGATGATCAAGACAGCCCGTCTCAGACGGGCTGTTTATGCATAGGGAGGAGAATGGATATGGCTTTTGAAATGTCGATAGAAGATTTGAAGACTTATATGGGAAGAAGTCCGAGACCGGATGACTTTGATCAGTACTGGGAACGCGGCCTTAAGGAGCTCGCGGAGCAGGGCAAAGATTATGAGCTTGTGCCTGCGGAGTTCCAGACCGAGCTTGCCGAGTGCTTTCATCTGTATTTCACAGGTGTAGGCGGGGCGAGAGTGCACTGCAAGCTGGCCAGACCCAGACGGCATGAGGGTCGGAAAGGTCCTGGATTTGCTATATTCCACGGATATTCCAGCGATAGCGGAGACTGGCTGGAGAAGGCAGGCTATGCGGCGCATGGCTTTACCGTTCTGGCACTCGATTGCCGGGGTCAGGGCGGCCTGTCCGAGGATAATTTGAATGTGAAAGGCACGACAATCCGGGGCCACATTATTCGCGGACTCGATGATCCGAATCCAGATAAACTCTACTACCGGAATGTATTCCTGGATACGGTGCAGACAGTCCACATTCTGATGAGCATGGATCAGGTTGATCCTGAACGGATCGGCGTGTACGGTCAATCCCAAGGCGGAGCCCTAGCTGTCGCTTGTGCTGCACTTGAGCCGCGTGTGAAGACACTTGTTCCTGTGCACCCTTTCTTGTCTGACTATAAGCGGGCATGGGAGACGAATATTACAAGCAGTGCTTATGAAGAGCTCGTCTACTATTTCCGCATGTTCGACCCAAACCATAAGCGGGAGGACGAGGTGTTCAATCGACTTGGCTATATCGACATTCAGAATTTGGCTGACCGGATTCAGGCCAAAGTGCTTTGGATCACGGGACTAAGTGATCCCATCTGTCCACCTTCAACCCAGTTTGCTGCGTATAACAAAATTCAGTCGGAGAAGGACGTACTGCTGTACCATGAATATGGACATGAGTATCTACCTTATCTGTCTGACCGATTATTTCAGGTAATGTCTACGCTATAACAGGGAGAGAGGGTTTCTTTCATGACACAGATTTGGAATCATCGCAGACGGCTGGAGCGGACCCTGCAGCGGATCGGCGAAGGTACGCTCACGCTTGGTTTTATCGGAGGCTCCATCACGGATGCACGGCCTCGTCACAACTGGCCGGAGCCGGTTATAGCCTGGTTCTCGGAAGTATTTCCGCAGGTTACCCTGAAGGTAGAGAATGCCGCTATTGGAGCTACGGGTAGTGATCTGGCTGTGTTCCGTGCAGAGCGGGACTTGATTGACCGGGGCGCTGATCTGGTCTTCGTGGAATATGCGGTGAATGATTACGGAGAACCACAGGAGAAGCGCGGCCGGACGCGCGAGGGACTGATCCGCCAGCTGCTGGCAGGAGAAGGCCGCGATGTTGTACTTACCTATACTTACATGCAGGAAATGTATGAAGCTATGATGAACGGAGAAGTGCCCGATTCCATTGCCGAGCTTGAACAGCTCGGTGTTCATTATGGTCTCGGCTCCATCTGGATGGGGAGATATGCCCTGGATGAAGTGCAGAAGGGCCGGATGAGATGGCAGGAGTGGCTCCCGGATGGTCTGCATCCGACTCAGCGCGGAAGCTTGAGCTATGCGCACAGTGTGATCAAATTCCTCGAACGGGAATTGGTGGAGCGACAGGCGGAGCCTGCTAGAGATGAACCTGGGGCTGAACTGAGAGCAGAGCCCGAAACTGAATCTGGATATGGTTCAGGATCTGATCTTAGAGCTAAACCGGAGTTTGAGCTGGGAACACAACCGGAATCAGAATCCGGACTCAATTACGGATCTGACAACGGACTAAATAACGGTTCAACACCCGGTTCCAGCACATGGAACCGTCCTGATCCGCTGAATCCGAACAATTGGGAACGGGTAGAACATGTCCCCTTTGAGAACATGAAGTGGCAGGGACCCTGGGTTATCCGCAGGTGGGTGAATCTCGAATGGATTGACCGTGTGCTGGAGACCGCAGCGGTGGGAGCCAAGTTATCCTTTGAGTTCGAGGGGCGCGGCCTTGCGCTTGGCTTTGATTTCGGCAAAGCCTCCTCAGAATTCAAGTACCGCCTGGATGGGGGAGAGTGGAAGATTTCCTCCCGTGACCGGCCTTCCTGGGTCGGTGACGAAGGATGGTTCCGGCTGTTGGTGATCGCGGATGATCTGACCGAGGGTCCACATGAGATCGAGATCGAAGTCATTCACGGCAGCGCGGAATCCTGTACGGGTACCGATTTCCGTCTGGCCTTTGCAGGTGTAATTAAATAGAAGAGAAGGGCACCTGAACTATCAGGTGCCCTTTACTGTATATTCAAGTCTACTTAAGACTGCGCTGCAGCGGAATTAATCAGCTATTATAGGCTCTGAGCCGCTTGGATTAATTGTTGTTTTGTAACAGTTGGAGAGTCTGTTCCGACTTGATAAATGAGGGTCTGATCTCCTTTTTCCTCCATCCATAGGATGTACTGAGCGATCTTGCTGGCCCCGTATAAAGATTGATTGTCCAAGGTGTAGTGAGCTGGATGCCCATGAATGTTCAGATCTTCATACACGGATGTAGGGGAGGTAATTCCCTCCATCCTAACTTTTTCATTTGGAATCTGCAAAGTATAATAGATCGTCTGCTGCTCCGCATTGCGGTATAAGGAAGTGTAAAAATTAAAAACCGGCTTTGACTTTACAGCTGTTTTACGCCAAACCACATCTTTTCCCGTCTGTTTGCTTTCGACTTTCATGTCATCCAGAAGTTTAAAGGCAGCACTATCGATAAAAGCCCCATAGGCAGGTGACTCCATTCCCTGGGCGAACTTGAATGATCCAGGCAGAGACTCTGGAATGTGTTCGGTAGGATTCTGATGAGACACTGTTCTGCTCCAGCTGTCTAGGTCGTTAACGACTTCCGGATTCGATACCGATTGAAATGCGTATCTATTCGCTCCAAGCTCTGCGAAGTATAAGACGGCGGTCTCCCCCTTGTTCAACTTAGCTTTAACTTCACTTAGAGAATGGCGCATTTTCTCCAATAGGCCGCTATCCAGCGTTACTTCCTCATTTGCTGTGTAATTAATTTTCACATTCCCTAGCTCTTCTTGGAAAAGAAGTTTGCCACCCGCCAAAGCGAAGCCGCACAATAGAACAAATAATAAACCGATTACTGCGATATTGGGTAACTTCCATAATCTCTTCATTTGTTTCTTCTCCTTTTTTGCCGCCAGGCTCTCCCGGTATATCGCCATGATTCTAGAATCCAGAGAAGGAGGAGGAACGATATTTTTTGAGTTTTGGTGAAACTCATTTTTGAGCTGATTTTCCATGGACATATCCATTCATCTCCTTTCTCTGATCCTGAATTTTAAAGTGTTTGCGCATGTGTTTGAGGGCATGGTGATGTCTGGATTTTACAGTGCCTAACGGAATTTTTAGCAGATCAGATATTTCTTCCAATGAACAATCCTGATAGTATCTAAGAACGATAATTTCTTTAAACTTCAGCGGTAATGCCTCCAGTATCGGAAGCAGCTCCATGCGGCTGTATAAGACGGCCGTTCGAAGCTCCGAATCCCTGTCCGTCATGTCGAAGGAGGTTACTGATTTTAGCTTCTCAATAATGCGAAACCGGAACCAGCTTTTTCGCTGCCAATTTCGTACTTGTCTGATGATTAGACCATTGAACCATGAACTGAATTTTTGATCTTGTTGATAATTATCCAGACTTTTCATGAGTTCCATATACACCTCACTCATCAGATCTCCTACTTCCTGTTTGTCTGAAGCAAGATAGTAGATTAATCTGTAAGCATGGTCTTTTGTTAATTGATAGATCATCTGAAATGCTTCTTCATCTCCTTGACTCATCCGGATAAGCCAAGGGTGTATCTCTATGTCCTCCATCGGGCCGGCCTCCAATCGGGTCTTACAATAGATATTGGCAACTTTCCTGCAAAAGGTTCAAATTAAATTCTGCACGAACTGATTTTACAATTTTAATCTGTTCTTCAGATTTATATAAGGTTCATTTAAGTTAGGGGATGTATATTTAGGGCATCCCTCTTCTTCACCTTATATATAGAGGACAGGCCTGTCTCCCAACTGGCCTGTCCAAAGTGACGAATGACATGTCACCCGTATGGGGGTGACATGCAGCAAGAACCCCCTGCCTTATTATCCGGCAGGGGGTTCTTCGTTGTGGTGGATATGATGTTTGATTAAGAAATCTTACCTAAACTGCTGCTCGAAATAAAGGTTACGCAGTTCTTGCCTGCCCCTTTGGACAGATACAGGGCTTCATCAGCCTGGTTAAGAACTTCCACCGGATCAGGGCTGTCCACCGGGTATAGGGCGCCCCCTATACTGCAGCCAACGGTTACCGTCTGGCCATCAATATGGAAAGGTTCATTGATCGATTTGATAATTCGGTTAGCGACGGCAGTGGCTTCGATCATTGGTTTTTGCACAGAAGTACATAAGACAATAACAAATTCATCGCCGCCCATTCGGCAGACCAGCTCATCTTCCCGGACGATGTCCTTCAGGCGCTCTGCGACCTTCTGAAGCAGAACGTCACCGGCCTGATGCCCGAGCGAATCATTAATCGCTTTGAAGCCGTCGAGATCCATATAGAGGATCGTCAGGGTAGAGGCTTTCCCTGTGACCTCACGCAGGGCCTGCGACAGATAGTCGCTGAGCGCGATACGGTTGGGTAGCCCTGTCAGCTTGTCATGCATGGCAAGCACAGACATTTCACCAAGCTTGTCCTCGGTATGAGTGAGATCCGCCACCAAATTCCGCAGAGAAGAGGATAACACATCGATGTCATAAATCCGCTTGTAATGAGGGATTTCGGCAGCTTCGCCTTTCCGCAGCTGGTCGGCCGCCTTGGCGATTAAGTTCAGCGGTCGTGCAACCCAGCCGGCAATCAACCATCCGAGAATAGCGCATATGGCAGCCGCTATAACCCCAGTAATTAGAATGGTAAGACGCAGATGATCCGTAGAGGCAAAAGCGATCTCCACCGGTTGGCGAATCAGAATGGACCATCCAAGTCCCGGATAGGACAAGTAGCCTTTTCCATAAGCGTATCCAGTCAAATAGGATTTACCGTCCGCATACGTCTCGGTCTTCCAATGATTCTCACCGGACTGCGTATGAGCAAGGAGGTCCGATTTAAGAGGTTTACCCAGCATGTCTGCTGGGCCCAGGATAACGGTATTATCCTTTTTGCTAACTACGATAATGCTCAGATCATTCAGACGATTCTTCAGGGGTGAAAGAATAGACTTCTCCACTTCCCTAGACCATTCCCAGCTCAAGTGTGCGGCCAACACGCCAACCAGCTTCCCGTTGCTGCCATATACCGGGGTGCTGATATCAACGAACTGCAGGGGTTCATTGCTCGGATGAGGGATCAGCTTGGCCAGCAGCTTGGCATCGTGTACATCGCCGATAAACGTTTGCTTGAGCGCATTCTTATACACGGGACGTTCTGCCACATTCACCCCGGTCAGAATTCCATCTGTGGATGCCAGAATCTTACCGCTTGGATCGGTGAATCCGGCCCAGGTAAAGACCGGAAAGCTCCTCTTCAATTCATCCAGGAGTCTCCGCATATCACTTGGACTTTTGGCGTCCCGGAAAGTATCAAGCTTGCTTAGCATCTGAACTTCACCGGCCCGGGACCACATGAAATAGTCCAGCTTCTCAGCCATCTGGTAAGACACTTCAGCCAGAGAGGAACCGATCGTGTTCTCAATTTCCTTGGAAGATTCTCTGCCGATAACCAGGCTTAACACGGCCGTTAATATTACAATCAACCCGGAAAGGGCGATCGTGAAAAAAGTACGTAATCGAAAAGACACACTCATTCTCCTAACCCGTCATTTTTGCTTTTGTCGAATCATGATAATTTTGTCGAATATTATGTATATTTTTTATATCGGCTGTAAGGCGGTTGATTTTAAGTAATTTTGGGAATTTGGAGGGGGTTAAAGGGGTATGTCGTTTGTTTTAGTCAATAAAAAACAACCCCTGCCGGATGTCCGGTAAGGGTTGTTAACATTTCTATTGAACGGTCGGCAGCGTGATATGAAATGAAGTTCCGCGGCCGGGCTTGCTCTGGGCACAGATGGTTCCTTTGTGAGCTTCAATGATAGACCTGGTAATGGAGAGACCCAGACCCGCGCCGCCAGATTTGCGGGTTCTGGACGATTCGCTCCGGTAGAACCGGTCAAAGATATGAGGGAGATGCTCGGGATCTATGCCGCTGCCATTATCCTGGACGGTCAATTCGGCATGTTCCCCCGAGACATTCAGGGATACCGTAATAACCCCTTCGTTCTCGTGCGTATGCTGTACTGCATTATGAAATAAATTGAGTACGACCTGTTTCATCTTATCCGGATCAGCTGCCGTTCTCACATGGGCAGTCAGGTCAAAGCGTACATTCCGCTGGCCAGCAAGCATGAGCAGTTGAGGCTCCATTTCCCGCAGAAGGGCATCGAGCCGTACCTCGGTTAATTGGAGCTGAGGGGCTTGATCCAGCTTCGTGAGCAGGAGGAGGTCCTCGACCAGCTTGTTGATGCGTCTGGATTCTCCATGCATGCTGGTTAGGGCTGCTTGCAGCTTTTGCGGGTTGTCAGCAGCTCCGCGAAGCAGCACTTCCAGGAAGCCGTGAATGGAGGTAAGCGGTGTACGGAGCTCGTGAGAGGCATCCGCAATAAATTGTCTCATCAGTTCTTTGGACTCCCGCTCTGCTTCAAAGGACAGCTCGAGCCTTTCCAGCATGCCGTTGAAAGAAGTGGACAAGCGGTCAATTTCAACCTGGCCCTGAGCCGTTGGGAAGCGCTCCGCCAGATTCCCGGCATCGGTCTGCTGAACAACCTCAACCATTCGTGACAGCGGGACAAGCGTTCGGCGAAGCACAGGAATATAGAGAACTACACCCCCGGCTAGTGCGAGAAAGGACAGCACGACAAAGATTAGCAATTGCTGAAGCAGCTGCTCCTGCAGCGGAGCCGTACTTGTGCCCATTTGGAGAAGGCCCTTGGACTCGCTGGGAGGACCGGCTGGACTGAATACAATCAGCTGCTCTTCTCCAGTAGAATCCTGCGCGATTACGTAATTCTTATGAGCATGGTAATCCTGATAATTAGTCATGAGCGCTGTATATTCTGCAGCAGACAGCTGTGGGGACTTCATTCCAAACTCCCCCGAGATGTCGGTAAAGCTTCCGTCAGTATTAATTAAGGCAAGGGAGGTTTCTCTGAATACAAAAGGACGTCCCTCCCGCTCCATACTGGAATCTGATGCAGAGGAATTCGATGCATTATGATTTTTCTCTTGTTCCTCATGATCCGAATCAGGGAAGATCTCTCCTTGGGTGGTACGAAGTAACCCTTTGGGAATGGACATGATCTGTGCCCGCATTCCCTCAGCACGACTCTGGTAAAGGAAGTCTCTCATCAGCCAGTACTGTAGACCGCCGATGAGAATCAGCAGGGCCGCAAGGATGAACAAGGAACGTACGAGCAGCTGGGAACGCAGAGAGCCCGGTACTAATCGATTACGGATGAACTTTCGGGCTTTCTTGATCATGGCAGATCTACCCGGTATCCTACACCGCGGAGCGTACGGATCAGCTTGTGCTCCTTGTCACCGAGCTTCTCTCGAAGTGAGCGAATATAGACCTCAACGATATTCTCTTCCCCGCCAAAGTCATATCCCCAGACCCGGTCCAGAATCAGCGTCTTGCTGAGCACAATCCCGTAGTTCATGATCATGAATTTGAGCAGCTCATATTCTGTAGGAGATAGCTCAAGAGCTTTGTCATTGTAAATGATTTCTTTTCTGCGGTCATCAATGCGGAATGGACCTTGCGTGACTTCTCCCAGCAAATCAGGAAACTGATTGCGCAGGCGTGCCTGGATCCGCGCCAGCAGTTCATCAAAGCTGAAGGGCTTGACCATGTAGTCGTCCGCTCCCAAAGTCAATCCTTTAACCCGGTCCTCCACCTCGTCTTTGGCAGTGAGCATAATAATGCCCACATTATTGCCATCAGCTTTCATTTGCTTAACCACCTCGAAGCCGTTCATTTCGGGCATCATCACATCGAGGATCACTACGTGCGGCTTGAAGTCGACGGCTACCTCTACCGCAATCGCTCCATCGGGTGCCGTCTGTACCTCGAATCCCTCATTACTAAGACCCATTTCAAGAAACTGCAGAATATGCGGCTCATCGTCAACGAGTAATATTTTGATTCCCTTGGTTGGTTTCATCTAGGTTCTTCCTCTCTCTGAAGCAGTTCTGGCAGGTGCATTCCTATTGTATTATCGGTTATTTAACTGAAATTTGTCTGAAAAATACGCCTGATTAGGCGCTGGACTTAAACATTCAGCTAGCATTCAGCCAGCACTCAATTTCACTTCAGTTAAGGATGGCACAATTAGTGCAGGTTAATCAAGGGAGTGGATTTGGAATATGAAACTATTAAAGAAAATGTGCACGGATAAGCTTCTGATTCTTATCGTGCTGCTAGCAGCTTTTCTGAATTTGTATGGCATTTGGAATGATCAGTATGCCAACACTTACTACACAACAGCTGTCGCAAGTATGCTTCAGAATTTCCACAACTTCTTCTATGGGTCGCTTGACTCGGCTGGCTCAGTGACCGTGGACAAACCTCCGGTTACCTTCTGGATTCAGACGATCAGTGCTTATATCTTCGGTCTTCATGGCTGGAGTGTAATTCTGCCTCAAGCGCTTGCCGGGATTGGCTCGGTGCTGCTCATCTACTTCTTGGTGAGGCCAACCTTTGGACTGGCATCGGCCAGAATTGCGGCGCTTGTCATGGCCTGCATGCCGGTAGCCGTAGCTGTAAGCAGAACCAATAACATTGACAGTATGTTGGTATTTACTTTGCTGCTTGCAGCCTGGCTGCTGTTCCGGGGGATCCGGCGGAATCGTATATGGAATCTGCTTGGCGCTTTTGCCATGGTCGGCGTTGGTTTCAATATGAAGATGCTCCAAGCTTATATGGTTCTTCCCGCATTCTACTTATTCTATCTTCTTGCCGTCAAAGCCAGCTGGAAAAGAAAGGTGAGTATACTTGCCGGCTGCACTGCGGTTCTCATGGTCGTATCCCTGTCCTGGGCGGTTACCGTGGACTCCATATCGAAAGACAAGCGACCTTATATCGGAAGCAGTGAGACCAACTCGGTTCTTGAATTGGCATTTGGTTATAATGGCGTATCCCGTCTGACCGGGAATCAAGGCGGCATGGGCGCTGGAACGCCTCCAGGAGGCAGCTTCAACGGAGAGAATCCGGGTCAGACAGGTATGGGGAATGCAGGCGGTGGGGGTTCTTCAGGAATGAATCAGTCCGGGTCCGCCCAGGCGAGCAATGGTCCATCCAATGGTACTCAATTGAACAGCGATCCTTCGAACAATGCTCCATCGAACAGCGGTGCTCAATCAAGATCTGGTCAAACAAATAGTACTCAAGCGAACAACAATCAGTCGAACACAGCCCTGTCAGCTAACAACCAGGCTCCACAGGCCGGCATGAATCAGGACGACGGCGGCCGTGGATGGAACGGCCAAGGCATGCCGCCTTTTGGTGAGAATGGCAGAAATGATGGCAGCAGAGGTATGGGAAGCATGTTCGGAACAGGAACCCCGGGTCCGCTGCGCCTATTCCAGACTGAACTCTCGGGTCAGGCCAGCTGGCTACTGCCCTTTGTATTGTTCGGCCTCGTTGCCCTGTTCGCAGGGATTCGCCGCAACAGCATTACAGAGAAGCATAAAGAAGCCTTGTTCTGGCTGGCCTGGCTTGGGCCGGTTATGGTGTTCTTCAGCATTGCGGGTTTCTTTCATCATTATTATCTGATCATGCTCGCTGCTCCGATTGCGGCGCTGGTTGGCGCAGGCTGGACTGCAATGTGGACCTCCTACCGCGAACGGAGCGGCTGGAAGTCCTGGCTGCTTCCGGCAGCCGTGATCGTTACAGCCGCATTTCAATATTACATTGTTCAGGCGTATAACAGCACCATCGGAACTGGATGGTCTATCGCCATAGCGACAGCCGGCATTGTGGCTGCAGGGGTGCTTGTCTACATCCGCAGACAGGAGAAATCATGGAAGCATACCGCGGCGGTGGCCGGATTCCTGGTACTGATGATTGGGCCGGTATTCTGGGCATGGACTCCGCTTACGTATGGACTTAACAGCATGATCCCGCAGGCCGGGCCTGGAACATCCAGCGGTATGAGGGGGATGGGATTCCCTGGAGGCGCGAACGGACCGTTTGGCGATATGACTCCGCCTGGAATGAATTCCGGAAGCGGCTCAACCGGTATCCCCGCAGGGGGAGATTCAGCGAATAACACTACACCATCAGATACTTCACCGGGTTCTGCAGCCCAGAACGACAGCAGATCGAATGCGGGTCAAGGCGGCAGAGGCATGGGCGAAAGCCAGAAGGTGAATACCAAGCTGCTTGCTTATTTGAAGAAGAACAACACAGGTCAGGAGTACTTATTCGCCACGACGAATTATGGTACTGCGGCTCCTTATATGATTGATGAAGATGAATCTGTCATCATTATGGGTGGTTTCTCAGGTTCAGACCCTGTATATACAACTGCTAAGCTTGAAACTCTGGTGAAGAGCAGCAAAGTGAAGTATTTCCTGGTTGGCGGTGGAATGGGCGGCCGTGGCGGAAGTTCAGAGCTTACAACCTGGATCAAAGACCACGGTACTGAAATTCCTTCTAGTGAATGGAATGAATCCGGAAGTACAGCGGAGCAGACGGATTCAGGCCTCATGCAGGGCGGACCGGATGGAAATATGACTCTTTACGAAGTTACCGTGAAATAAATTTATTTTCTAAGGAGGGAGCGACCGTATGAGCGCACAAGCGAAGTATTCAGTTGTGATTCCGATGTATAACGAAGAAGCTGTTATTCAGGAGACGTATAGACGTTTAAAAAAAGTAATGGGAACTTTGCAGGAAGCCTATGAGTTAATATTCGTAAATGACGGCAGCAGGGACCAGAGTGCCGAGATTATTAAGGATTACAGCTGCTGGGATGACACCGTCAAGCTGATCGATTTCTCCCGGAATTTCGGGCATCAGATCGCCATTACAGCAGGTATGGATTATGCTTCTGGAGAAGCTATTATTATCATTGATGCGGATCTTCAAGATCCTCCTGAACTGATTCTCTCTATGATTGATAAATGGAAGGAAGGCTTTGAGGTTGTCTACGCGAAGCGGGTTAAACGGAACGGGGAGACGTTGTTCAAAAAGTGGTCTGCCAGCATGTTCTACCGCGTTCTCCGGGCTTCTACTGATATTAATATTCCGGTAGATACGGGTGACTTCCGATTGATGGACCGCAAGGTTGTGGAGCAGATGAAGCGCCTGCCTGAGAAGAACCGGTTCGTCCGCGGATTGGTCAGCTGGGTAGGCTTCCGTCAGACCGCGGTGGAGTATGAGCGGGATGAACGTCTTGCCGGGGAGACCAAATATCCCCTCAAACGGATGATCAAGCTGTCATTGGACGGGATCATGTCCTTCTCTTACAAACCGCTGAAGCTCGCGGGGTATGCAGGAATAACTTTGTCCATCCTTGGTTTCATCTATCTGCTGTATGTTCTGTATCTGGCATTGTTCACGGGGGCCACCAGTAAGGGCTGGCCTTCCCTCATTGGAATTATGCTGCTGTTCGATGGATTTGTACTGATCATGCTTGGGGTGCTTGGTGAATATATCGGCCGGATTTATGATGAGACGAAGGGGCGCCCGCTTTATATCGTGAATGAAGTGCACGGGATTCAACAAGAGGAGCAGCTCCCTGCGGAGCACACAATCAAGGCATGAACAGCAGGATGACCCGGCTGATTCAATTCGGGCTTGTTGGACTTCTGAATACCGGAATTGATCTGGGGGTATTCACATTCCTCATCTGGGTGAGTACCCCTGTTATTCCCGCCCAGATTGTGTCCTATGGCTGCGGTGTACTGAACAGCTATATCCTGAACAGCAGATGGACCTTTCGTGCGGTGCGCGCCCAGAAAAGAAAGCATGAGCTTCTTCGATTTATACTGGTGAATCTTGCAGCGCTAACCCTATCTTCGTTACTGCTCAAGTCGCTGTACGCTAGTACAGGAATGAATCTCACGCTTTGCAAGCTGGCTGCCACAGCAGCGATTATCCTTGTTAATTACGCGGGAAGCCGCTATCTGGTGTTCGGACAACAGACTAGAGATAAGAAGAACAGGAGTGAATCCATATGAAAGTCAGAAAAGCCGTAATTCCCGCCGCCGGACTCGGCACCCGCTTCCTGCCGGCGACCAAAGCACAACCCAAAGAAATGCTGCCGATCGTCGACAAGCCGGCGATTCAATATATCGTAGAAGAAGCGGTTCAATCCGGAATTGAGAGCATCATTATCGTGACCGGCCGCAACAAGAAATCGATCGAGGACCACTTCGATAAGTCCGTGGAGCTGGAGCGCATCCTGAAGGAGAAGGGCAAGCACGATCTTCTTCTGGAAGTACAGGCCATCAGTGAGCTTGCAGGGATTCATTATATCCGGCAAAAAGAACCTCTTGGCCTCGGCCATGCCATCCTCTGCGCCCAGCAATTCATCGGAGATGAGCCATTCGCCGTTCTGCTCGGCGATGATATTATGGTCTCCGAGCCTCCGGCTCTCAAACAGCTGATCTCCGTGTTCGAAGAGACGGGAAAGCCGGTAGTCGGCGTTAAGCCTGTCCCGTTATCTGATGTAAGTAAATACGGAATTATCGATTCTTCCTCCGCCGAAAATGGACTTTATCAGGTGAGCGGACTGGTGGAGAAGCCTTCTCCGGAGGAGACACCTTCCCAAATGGCCATTATGGGACGTTATATTCTCCAGCCTTCGATCTTCTCCGTGCTGGAGCAGATCGACCGGGGAGCAGGCGGGGAATATCAGCTTACGGATGCGCTGCACAGAATCTGCGGCACGGAAGGGCTGCTTGCTCTTGAACTCGCCGGGAAGAGATATGATATTGGCGACAAATTTGGCTACATTCAGGCGATCCTGGAGATCGGGCTTAGTCAGGAGGAATTGTATCCGCAGCTCATGCCTTATCTGAGGCAGCTTGTTACTCTGTAAATTTACTGGATAAGTAGTCCATAAACTCATCCATAAAAACAAAGGCGGTTCCTTTGTAAGTACTTATTACATGGGAACGGTTTTTTATTTGTGCCACGTCATAAGGTATTCCTTCTCACCCGTGGAACCATCTATCTCCTCATGGTCAATAACGAAATCGTGTCTTAAATAAAAACGCAGTGCAGACTCGTTCTTCTGATAGACTTTCAATGTTAAGCTATCTTTAAGCTTCTTGGCTTTGTTCAAAAGTTCTGTACCCATTCCCCTGCCTTGATCCTGAGGATCAACAAATATAGCAGCGAGGTAATTATCAACGAGCGAGATGAACCCCGCAATCCTAGCAGGGTTCTCCAATTCGATCATATAGTTCTCCGCCATAGGAAGCCACTTATTCACCATATCGGGGACACTCGCTTCCCAGTGCTCCCGATTCACAAAAGAATGAGCGGTCAATGTGGCATTAAGCCAAATACGCGTCAATGTCTCAAACTCTGGTTGCTCCGCTAAACGAATGCTGGGCATACTTGTTCTGTGTCCTCCATAGCTTGCCTGAACAAGCTTCTTTTAAATTATCCGAGCCGGGTCTGACTTAAATCTATACCTTTCGCCGCCAGCACGGTAATCATTCTTATATTCTTACCCAGCTTGTTCAATTCCTGCTATATAAGTTGTACTTGAGAAGGATTTTATTTACATTGATTTAGATTGAGCTAACTGGATATAATACAAACAGGTGTTCGCATATAATGAAGATGAATTGGAATGATATGAGACGGGAGGACAGGGTTATGGCAGGAAAGCTGGAAGCGAATGGATTGTGGGAATCGTCGAGGATGATGCTGCCGGAGCACAAAGAGGCGATTATTCGGGCAGGCCGCGAGCGGGATCGCCGTACCAAGCCAATTGTAGATGCCCAAGAGCTGGAGCTGATCGAGCGCGCGCTGAATGAATCGCTCAGAGGCCGTACAGCGGTCACGGTTAGGTTGTGGGGGGAATATGAAGACACGGAGCTGCGGGGTGTCGTCACTTCTATTCATACACACAGCCGTGAGATCAAGCTGCAGCTGGGTGAGGATTGGCAGTGGATCAAGATCAGGGACATTACCGGAGCTTATAGGTAGAGCTGCCCGCAGGCTGACCCATCTGTATAATTTCAACATCTCCTTTGAATACTAAGATTTAAAATTCAAAGACAGGAGTGTAGATCTCATGCGAGCTGCAAAGAGATGGGTGATTACATTATTCACAGCCTTGGCTATAAGTATGCTGGGTACGGAGAGTTTGGCAATGGCGGAACCTTCCTATGCCGAGTGGGGCAGGGTCGCTGTCCTGGAGGCGAAGAAGAAGTACGATGCCGACATTACCGACTATAAGCATATCGGCCGGAAACCGGTTAAAGATCATATCTATGAGGAGCAGTTCAAGCTGATCGTGAAGAAGCCCTCCAAGGA
Source organism: Paenibacillus zeisoli (assembly GCF_003994465.1). Taxonomy (GTDB): domain Bacteria; phylum Bacillota; class Bacilli; order Paenibacillales; family Paenibacillaceae; genus Fontibacillus; species Fontibacillus zeisoli. Next base: position 100,927 of record NZ_RZNX01000006.1, read on the forward strand.
ATTTGGTGTCTATGTAAGTGTACAATTCAACGAAGATACCGGGGAGCTGCTGGATATCAAATATAAGGAAGCTGCCGAGTAAGGATAACAGGATATAGTTGTAACAAAGCCGGAACTCCATTCGAGGAGCTCCGGCTTTTAGTATGAATAGATGCTCATCAATAAACTTACAGATGCAATTAAGCCAGAGAGGTTCCTGAGAATACGATTGGCCCGACAACACTTGCCCTATTGAAGGCAAAGTTGCTCGTGATGGAGGCTTGAAGTGTATAAGAGTGATAGCCGGCTGGAGCATTGGCATCTACGAACGAGAAACTGAGCGTCTCCAAGGCATTCACGGTGAAAATTGTCGTTTGGGTATTGGCGATTTCCGTCACGTCACGAATCAGGGAGATGAGGACGGTAGGGCTTCCAGCAGTAGCCTGTAAACCTAAGCTCACATGAAGTTCGACCAGGCCGCCAGTATTGGTAAGCAGGCCGAAATTGGCCAGTGTGTTGGCGCTTGGGATAGCAACAAGCGGAATATTCGTTGACTGGGTGAAGCTGTTTGGAATACTGCGGCCAAAATCAATAATAGAGAGAGTCATATCAATCACCTCCGAAGGGTGGAATATACTACACAGGTAACATATGCTTGACTTCTATTTATTCCTGTATATCAGCCATGATGGTGTGATAGAATCGCGAAATAATTGCCGTTTAGCCTGTTCTCTATACCGTCATTCGCATATTTTAAATGGAGGGTTCTATACGTCTTTATAAAGTAGTCAAAAACGCGGGAGGGGGAGCATGGGAGATGCCCTACACAACCGGAGCCATATATAATCCTTCAACGGGCTCAACTGCGGCTGGTCAAATTCTAGTGATTTGTATTAATGACTCCATTAATCTGACGGCAAGTATTGAACTTGAGGTATTCCAATGGGGGATAACCGATGGGCCGCGGACGCCGTTGGGGCATAACTTAATTGCCTTGCCGCCACAGGCTATCCAAAGTTTCACATATCCAATCAATGCGGGCGGTTTCTATGAAGTACAGGTGGATTACTTCAGCGCAACAAGTGCAGTGATTCATGTATTTGGTCTTGATGCTGTAGGCGGTGTTGTGCAGAGAGTTCTACAGGCTGAAATGAGCCAGATTGACAGATTGACAAATCTCCCTTGAGAGAAAGGAGGTGAGATGATTGCCAGTTGTAAATATAACGGGGGCGTTACCGGGGAATCATTTCGAGCCCTCGATTGCTGTGAATTCAGTCTTATCCAATTTCATGTGCGTAGTGTATGTAGATGACAGCCTGGGAACGGGGCGGATTGGTGTATCCATTTCGTCGGACGGGGGCCAGACCTGGAGCAGCAGCATTCTCCCCCAGCCGAGTGGTTATGAGAGCGCAGAGGCTCCAACCGTGGACTATACTTTTCCTAATACGTTCATTGTTGCTGCTCATGTATTTAATGGAATCAATGATGGGACTATTGTTACCTACACTTCATTCAATAACGGGGCGAATTTCAATCCACCAGTCATTGTGCAGCGGGGATATGGGGTAATTATCCATAATGATGAGCCCTTCATTGCCGTAGACCGTTCACCGGGCAGTCCTTACCGGGGCAATGCGTATGTCAGCTACACCCCGCTCTTCAACTTCTCGGCGATCTTCTTCCAGCGGTCTGTAAATGAGGGTGCAAGCTGGGAGACTCCTCAGCGGCTTAGTGATCCAAGAGGGTTCCATGACCGGGCTGCTATTGCGGTAGGCTTATCCGGAGAGGTATATTCCGGATATATCTTGACAGGGCCAACGAATCCGTCCGCCAACCTGCGCATTTCCTATGATGGAGGAGCCTCGTTCTTTCCGCAAATAGCGCGGGAATCTATCCTGATTTCATCTGTGGTTCCCGTTCCATCGCCTCTCCCGGTACCAGGTTACGGCTTTCGTGTCCAGACGAATCTAACTCTTGGTGCGGACATATCGAACGGCCTCGGAAGCGGCAACGTATACGCTGCCTGGAATGACTTCCGCAATGGATATTCGGATATTCTACTCTCTATCTCGCCAGATGGACAACTGTGGCCTATTCCCACAAGTATAACCGGAGCGCCGCCAGGAACTCAGAACTTCTTCCCATCTATTACGGTCTCGCCCTCCACGGGGACAATTCGAATTATTTATTACACTAATCGGGTCAATGGCTTTCTCCTCGATGTTTTTGTAGCGGAGTCATTCAACGGTGGGGGGTCCTTCTCCAACCGGCGTCTGACGGATGCGTCTTTCGATCCGAATGGTAATTCTCCAACGCCTGTTCCGCTGATCGGAGACTATATTACGGCAGCAACGAGTCTGCCAGATACGCTGGCAGCGGTCTGGAATGCAACCACTCCTCCTACAGGCAAGGAGGACATTTACTTCTCGACGTAAAGATAGTGATGTACTTTTTTGTCGATAAAGGGTATAATGGAATTAACTTACTGTTTGCGGTCGTTAGTTGAAGGGCTTCCCGATTAGTTATTGACTATAGGGAAGTTCTTTCGCATTCAGGAGTGAGATTGGGGCGATTTATGAACAATGTACACATTATTTTGGAACGCTACCAAGTCCTTGAAGAACAGATTCAAAGGTTTATCGTCTGTCACTCTAGTCTGAAATATGTTGATGGTTCGGTGGAAGTTGTGGACGGCGGTGCCTATGAATGGTCGGAGCTTGCCCCTGCAGAGCGGGAAATTCAGATCAAGCTGATCTCGGATTACTCCGGGATAATCGAAGAGATGTGCTTGGGTATGCCTGAATCGAGCAGCGAGTTACAGAGGTTCATTCAAAGCTGTGGTGAAGTTCTAAGCTATATTAGACAGGATTCAATGTGTTGGGATTCTTCGCTTCAGAAATCTTTTGAGAACATTCAAAGAGAGCTGAAGCTGCAGAAGCAGTTAATTACAATTATCCAGCCTATGCCTATAATGTAATACACCCGTGGGGCCATAGCCTCACGGGTTTTTGTTGCTGCGGACAAGCTTCAGCCGCGGTGCTCTATGAGGGCCATTTAGCTGATCGCAGATTTCTCAGCGCGGCCACGGCTGAAATGACCCGATTCCGGTCGATCCAGGCCCAGATGCTCCCGAAGCGTAGTCCCGGTGTATTCCTTGCGGAATAGACCTCTTCGCTGCAGAATCGGGATGACCTCATCTGTAAATATCTCCAGATCCCCTGGAAGAACTGGCCCCATGACATTGAATCCGTCGCATGCCCGCTCATGGAACCACTGTTCCATGAGGTCTGCGAGCTGCTCCGGCGTGCCAACGAACTGCAGGTGACCACGGGCCCCAAGAATTCTGCGGCCGAGCTCCAATATGGACAAGTTCTGGGAACGAGCCGTGTCCATGATGAGCTGAATACGGCTCTTCATTCCGTTAGATTTCTCAACAGGATCCGGGATCTCGGGCAGAGGTCCGTCAGCAGGATAGGCGGAGAGATCATAACTTAACATACCGGATAGAGCAGCTACAGCAAGCTCGGCCGGAATCAGTTCCATGAGCTCCTGCTCTTTACGCCTAGCTTCTTCCACGGTGGCTGCGAGAATCGGTGAGATTCCCGGCATAATCTTGAGGCTTCCCGGCTTTCTTCCCGCTTCAATCAGCTTGCTGTTCACACTTTCATAGAAAGCCTTGGCAGCTTCCAGCGACTGCTGGGCCGTGAAGATGACCTCGCCATACTTGGAGGCGAACTGCTGACCCTGCGGAGATGAACCGGCTTGGATGAGCACCGGATTCCCTTGCGGAGGCCTTGGAAGGTTAAGCGGACCTTTGCTCGAGAACCATTTTCCCTTGTAGTCAATGGCTTTGACCTTGCCGGGATCTGCATAGATACCGGTCTTGCGGTCGAGGACAAGCGCATCATCATCCCAGCTGTCCCAGAGCTTGGTCACGGCCTCGACGAACTCTTCGGCCATCTCGTAGCGAAGGGCATGATCGGGATGCTTGGGCAGCCCGTAATTATGGGCTTCAATGTCCAGCTGGGATGTGACAATATTCCAGCCTGCTCTGCCTTTGCTAATATAATCAAGGGAAGCGAATTTGCGGGCTACATTATACGGATGGTTGTAGGTCGTGGAGACGGTAGCCGTCAGACCAATCCGGGTGGTCACCGCGGACAGCGCAGACAGGAGCGTGATCGGATCGAGCATGCCTGATGCGGCCATGTCTACGTTCTGTACATATAATAAATCCGCGAAAAAAATCATGTCGAACTTGCCGCGTTCCGCCGTCTCGGCAATAGAGCGGTAAAGATCGAAGTCATACATGCCTTCGACTCCGGAATCCGGATGACGCCATCCGGCATGGTGATGGCCGGCATAATAGATGAATGCGCCCAGGTGTAGCTGATCTGTACGTTGGGTCATGCTGCCTCAAGCCTCCTTTTTAATGAGAAGAAGTATGGTTAACCTTTAAATGTATCCTGCCAGCTTAGCCAGCGCTTCTCTAGAGCGTGAACAGCAATATCGGATAAAGATCCGACCAGCGCGAACAGGATAATCCCCACAAAGACAATGTCCGTATTGGAATACGTACGGGCATCCTCGATCATATAGCCAATACCGGCACTGGTTCCCATGAGTTCGGCGAAGACGAGAACGAGCCAGGAAGTGCTCATCGCCAGACGCAGACCTAGCAAAATATTCGGCAGTGCAGAAGGAAGAATGAGCTTGGTCAGCTGCTGCCAGCGGGAATATCCGAGTATCCGAGTCACGTCATAAAGTTTGGTGTCCACACTTCGGATCCCGAGAAATGTATTCAGATAGACGGGGAAGAAGGCCCCTAGTGAAATCATCAAAACTTTGCTGAATTCGCCGATTCCGAACCAAAGAATAAATAGGGGAATCAGAGCGAGCAGCGGTACAGTCCGCAGCATTTGCAGGGAAGGGTCGAGCGTTCGTTCGATGATTTTGCCAATCCCGATGAACATTCCGACCAGCAGACCGATGACTGAACCCAGCATGAAGCCGCTTAGGGCCCGAAGGGCGCTTACTCCAAGATGATGATACAGCTCACCGCTTGCCCCAAGCTCTATGAATCTCTTCATAATGGCTAGAGGCGTGGGCAGCTGCTCCTTGGTGACGAGTCCGGTATCCCCGGCGATCTGCCATATGATTAGCAGGACGATAGGAACAAGCAGTCCGTGAAGCCAGAAGGGAACCCGGTTAAGCCAGCCAAGTTCCTTCCTGTATTTCAGAGATGTCTTAACTGTAGAGGTGTCCGGCTCTCCCCGGACTTCTTGATGGATAAGCTGTGCCATTATTGACCTCCCTCCCCTTGAAAGCTGTCTCTCCAGCGGAGCAGCCTGCGCTCTACGAGCAGAACGAGTGAATCCGAAAGCTTGCCTACGATGGCGAAGACCACAATCCCGACGAACATGACTGTCGTCAGAGACATCGACCGGGCATCATTGATCATGAAGCCGATTCCCGATGTAGATCCCATCATCTCGGCTACGACCAGACCAATCCAGGCAACCCCAAGTGAGAGGCGGGTACCAAGCAGGATATTAGGCAGCGAAGCTGGCAGAATTAATTTCATAATCATTTGCATGCGGCTGAACTCAAGAACTCGGGCTACATCGAACAGCTTGTTATCCACGCTGCGAATGCCGAGGAATGTATTAATATAGAGCGGAAAGAAGGATCCCTTGGCAATCAACAGCAGCTTGGATTCCTCCCCGAATCCGAACCATAGAATGAACAGGGGCGCAATGGCCAGGTGGGGGAGTGTCCGCAGCATTTGCAGGGATGGGTTCAGCAGCCTCTCGGCTTTATGGGAGAAGCCTACCCATAGACCTGCGGCAAGTCCGAGTCCACCTCCCATCAAGAAGCCGAACAGGACTCTCCATGTCGAAATACCGAGATTGCTGAGGAGCTCCCCGCTGAGGAGCATGGCCCTGAATTCTTCCCAAATATCGAAGGGAGCCGGCAGCAATATGGGATTAAGAAGCTCCGCAGAGCCAGCAGCCTGCCAGACCACGAGAAGCGTGAGCGGCAGCAGCAGTCCGATCCATCGGTTCGTCAGGCGAACGGATCTTTGACGTGCTTTCCGGATTTGCGGCGAGCTGTGAAGCCCGCCTTGAAGTGTCTTATTTCGAGTGCTTGCAGGGAACATGGACAGCGCCTCATTTCGAAATGCTATTTAGTGGATGACGCGGATTTGAGTGCTTCTTCAATGAACTTGTTGTTCACGACTTCCGATACATCAATCTGTCTGCGGATGGTTCCAATAGACTTCTGGAAGTCCGCGGTCTTTTGAAGTTCTGTAATAATATCCTGACTGACCGGAATGTTGATGGACTTGGATCGCTTCAGCATGCCTCCGACAATAGCCTCAGGAATTTTGTAGTCTGCCGCATATTTCTTGGTGGCCTCAGCTGAATTCTGCTCTTCCCATAGCCGCGACTTCTCCAGCACGGATAAATAAGTAGTGACAAGTTCCGGATATTTATCGGCGATCTCTTTACGAACAATCACAAAGGACGGGGCAAGAACGCCAAGAGACTCGCCTTCTGCCAGCACTTTTCCTTTTCCGGTAAGCGTGTTAATGGTGATAAAAGGATCCCAGGTCGCCCAGGCATCAACTTTGCCCGAGTCAAAAGCAGGCTGAGCCTCATTCGGCTGAAGCTGGATGATCTGCACCTCCGACGCTTCAATTCCGGCATCATGCAGTCCACGCGTCAGGAGGTTATAGGCATTGCTTCCCTTGGTAACGGCAACCCTTTTCCCTTTCAAATCCTTAATATCTTTGAGCGTGCTGTTCGCCGGCACAATGATTGCCGTGTTCTGCTTCCCGTCAAGAATTTGGGATATAATCTCGAACTTGATCCCCGCCGCTTGGGCCGCGATCACAGGCATATTCCCGAGGGCTGCGAAATCCAGCTTATCTGAAGCCATGGCCTCCGTCATCGGCGGTCCGCTCTGGAATTCTGCCCATTCCACTTTGACGCCCAGCTTCTCGAAAGCCTGCTCATACCATTTCTCTTCTCTGGCTTTGCCATATAAGCCGCCGCTTCCTTGAACACCCAGCTTAAGGGTGAGCCCTTGATAGTTCGTCTTGCCATCCGCTGTCGTAGTAGCTGCCGCTTGATCCTTGGACGCGCAACCTGCAGTAGTAAGTACAACCAACAGCATCAGCACAGCAAATATCCGTTTCTTCATCTCATTCTCTCCTCTAGTAACTTCAAATTTTGTAGGTTTATGATGCACTGCAAGGGCTTAAATCCCTGCCCCCAAATCGAGCGCGGGTTCTTCACCTTTCTCAAAAGCCTGGAGAACCAGGCGGCGCAGCTCCTGGAAGGAAGCTCCGGTTCTTGAACGGGGGAAGGGCAGGTCAATCGGCAGAATTTCGCGAATGTGACCGGGTCTGGGATTCATAATCACGACCTTTTCCCCGAGAAAAACAGCCTCGTCGAGATCATGGGTGACGAACAGCATCGTCGTCTTGTTGTTCTGCCAAATATCGAGCAGCACTTCCTGCATATGGGCTCTTGTAAAAGCATCCAGCGCGCCGAAGGGCTCGTCGAGCAGGAGCACATCAGGACTGCGCAGCAGAGCTCTTGCAATGGCAACACGCTGGGCCATGCCTCCTGACAGCTCACGGGGATAGGCCTTCTCGAATCCTTTGAGCCTAACGAGCTCAATCAGTTCATCTACCCTGCGGCGAACGGCCGGATTCTTAAGGGACAGGTTGGCGGCGATGTTCTTCTCTACAGTCAGCCATGGGAACAGGCGCGGTTCCTGGAAGATCACACCCTTCTCAATGCCAGGACCGGTAATCGGTCTGCCGTTCAGCTCGGCCTTGCCCTCGTACCCGGTATCCAGACCGCCCACGATCTTGAGCAGGGTGCTCTTGCCACAACCGCTGGGACCGATGAGCGTGACGAACTCTCCCTGTTTGACCTTGAGCTGGATATTCGAGAGAGCGTGGACAGGACCCGCGGGAGAAGCAAAAGTACGATTGAGATGTTCGATGACCAAAGAATGCTCAGACATAACCGTGCCTCCTAAAGTTTATTAAACAAACCTGTTTAATTGGTTTTATTCACAAAAGAGAAGGCAAAGGATACAGAGCAGGATATTCATGCCCGTTGTATGCCTATTGCCAAGTCTCCAGCTGTCTGGTCGAAAATGTGATAATTATCATTGCAAATTAGATAAAGTCACAACTTGAATATGTATTCGGTTTGTTATGAGCATTCTATCAGGGGGAGTTTGGGGTGTCAATCATTTTTTTCCTATGAGTTAACTCGGGTATGCTCAATTGGATCTAGTTAAATGAATTCTAAGCTTGGAACAATCCTATCAATCTGTCGACTTCAATAGATATGGGAATCTCGAATCCCGGTGCCTGCTGAAGCGTCAAGCCTTGGATCATACTGACCAGATAAAAGGCCAGCTTCAGCGGATCGCCTTGAACGATGGTCCCTTCCTGCTGCCCATCCTCCATAATACGGGCGAGAGGCTGAAGGTTCGCCGTGAATCTGTCGGTTACGGCTTGTCTGATCTCCAGCGGCACTGTATCCGTAGTTCTGGCAGTTTGAAGCATGATCGTATAGGCCCAGTTGATCGGATTGGCAAGCCAGCCCGCGGCAAAATCCTGCAGCTTGATAAGCGCTGGAGTTCCCTGTTCTTCGGCCAGCTCCAACACTCTCTTTCCATAATCCAGCTGACCCCGTTTCAGCACTTCGGCAAAAATTTCATCCTTTGATCTGAAGTAATGATACATCGTACCGATGCTGATCCCTGCTGCCTTCGCGATGTCGCTGATGCTTGTCGATCCGAAGCCTTTAGTAGAAATAACGGTTATAGCTGAATCCAGAATAAGCTGAATTCGTTCATCTCTAACTCTTTGGTCACGTTCCACATTTCTGGGGCACATTCTAATTCCTCCTTGAAAGACTGCTTTTATATTGATTGCTCATCTACGGACTATAATAGACATTTGAAAAGCGAAAGTGAAGTTAAGGAAAATAATATTTATTTCCAGAAAAGGTATTGACTATAGCAGAGGCAAAATGTAATATAACATTCAAATCATAGTAAGTCGATTGGTTTTATGCGTTAATCGACCGGACCACCGGAGACACGATCATCTTGAAGATGAATGTGTCTTTTTTGCTGCAGCAAATGTATAAGACCGGTTCATCCGCTCTAAAAGCGCATATCAAATTGCAGATGGAGGTTGTTCTCATGAATCCTATTTCTAAAATTGCCGGTACGGCTATGGCCCTGATGCTTGTATCCTCGCTGGTGTTGTCCGGCTGCAGCAAAGACAAAACCCCATCGGCAAGCGCAGCCGGCCAGAATGGCCTGGAAGTTGCCGAGCTTCGTTACCAGGGAAATGTGGGTGCGGTTACCTATCCCGAGCTTGCTGAAGACCTCGGTTATCTGGCTCCGCTCAAATTGAAATTTATCGGAAATACAATCAGCGGACCGCAGGATATCCAATCTGTAGTGACTGGAGATACCGACTTCGGAGGAGCGTTTAATGGAGCTATTGTCAAGCTGCTTGCTGCCAAAGCGCCAATTACTCCGGTCATTTCTTACTATGGGGTTGATGATAACACCTGGAGCGGATATTACGTGCTGGACGGGAGTTCCATTAAGACAGCCCGGGATCTAATTGGCAAAAGAATTGCCGTTAATACGCTTGGAGCCCACCACGAATTCGTGATTAAAGAGTACCTCCACAGACAGGGCCTGACTCAGGATGAGATCAACCAGGTTACGCTAGTTGTTGTTCCGCCAGTTACAACGGAACAGACGCTGCGGGCCAATCAGGTGGATGTAGCCACACTTGGTGGGATCCTGCGGGACAAAGCATTGGAACGCGGTGGCATTCATCCTCTTTTCACAGATAAGGAGCTGTTCGGAACGTTCAGCGCAGGCAGCTACGTGTTAACCAATGAATTTATCAAGAATAATCCAAAGGCCACGCGAAAATTCGTGGAGGCCACAGCCAAAGCCATTGAATGGGCGAGGACAACTCCGCGTGAAGAGGTTGTGGCGAGATACGAGAAGATTATCAAGAATCGCGGCCGCAAGGAGGATACCAAGGCGATTAAGTACTGGAAGAGTACCGGAATTGCCGGGAAGGGCGGACTTATAGCCGAGAAGGAATTCAGCACCTGGGTCGATTGGCTGGTTAAGGAGGGCACGATCAAGCAGGGAGAGCTGAATCCGAAAGATCTGTATACCAATGAGTTCAATCCTTACTTGAATGAGGCCAAGTAACTCGCATCATAATCAGAAAAGGGGTGTTATTGATGAGTATCGATTCCGCTAAAATCAGCATTCAGCAGGTGAATAAATCTTTTCGAGTCCGGCGTAGACCCGGAGATTTGAAAGGCAGCAGTCAGTCTGTAAAGGCACTGGACCATATTAATCTGGACGTGAAGCCGGGCGAATTCATGGTGATTGTAGGTCCATCAGGATGCGGAAAGTCCACCCTGCTCGATCTTCTCGCGGGTCTTACCACGCCGACGAGTGGACAGATCCTTTTGGATGGCAAGCCTATAACCGGGCCTAATCTGGACCGTGGAATTGTGTTCCAACAGTACGCCTTATTTCCTTGGAAGACGGCCCTGGCCAATGTAGAGTTCGGCCTCGAGACGAAGGGAGTTCCGCGTAAAGAGCGGCGCGCTATCGCTCAGGAATATATCGAACTTGTGGGTCTTGCCGGTTTCGAGCATCGTTACCCCCATGAACTGTCCGGCGGGATGAAGCAGCGGATCGCGATTGCCAGAAGCCTGGCCTACGATCCGGAAGTGCTGCTGATGGATGAACCTTTTGCCGCGCTGGATGCCCAGACTCGGGAGTCGCTGCAGAGTGAACTGCTGCGGATCTGGGAAGCGACGAAGAAGACGATTATCTTCATAACTCATGGAATTGAGGAGGCCGTCTATTTAGGCCAGCGTGTTGCTGTCATGACTTCCCGGCCGGGAAGGATTAAAGAAGTGATTGAAGTTCCGTTTGAGGCGAGAACATCAGAGGAGGATCTGCGTGCTCATCCGGACTTCGTCAGATTGCGGCACCAAATCTGGGATTTGCTAAAAGATGAAGTCAAGCTCGCGCAGGAGCAGGAGAAGGACCGCAGTCTGCAGTCGGGGACCGGCAAAATATCCGGGAAGGGGGCGGCTACCCATGGCTAATACGGGAGCAGGAGCAGGAATAGGAGAAGTACTTGTCAGATTGGAGAAGAAGGAACAGAGCACCCAGAGGAGAGCGCTGGGCTGGACCATAGAGAAGCTGCTTCTGGCGTTCAGGTCATCTATTGTCATAATTGCGTTTATGGTTCTGTGGGAAGTGGCTCCGCGTCTCGGCTGGACCAATGCTACGTTTCTGCCTCCTCTAAGTGAAGTGCTGAGCACGTGGTGGAGCCTGCTCCTCTCGGGGGATCTTGCCGAACATATGGAAGTTAGTCTCGTTCGCTCTATTGGAGGATTTGCCCTGGCCCTGGTGGTCAGTGTTCCGCTGGGCTTGGCTATCGGCTGGTGGAAGAGCGTGGCGCAGTACCTGAACCCGCTGCTTGAGTTATTCCGTAATACAGCGGTGCTTGCGCTGCTTCCGGTGTTTATTATGCTGCTCGGTCTCGGAGAGACCTCCAAGATCGCCATTATCTTCTATGCCTGCGTATTTCCGCTGCTGCTCAATACGATCAGTGGGGTCAGAAATGTGGATCCGCTGCTCATCCGATCCGCCAGATCGATGGGGTTATCTCCGGTACAGCTATTCCGGAAAGTGGTACTGCCCGCTTCTGTTCCTACCATATTTGTGGGCATCCGCCAAGCCGGATCGGCCTCCATCCTGGTTCTCGTCGCTGCCGAAATGGCAGGAGCCAAGTCGGGGCTTGGTTATTTCATCCAGTACACACAGTTCAGCTTTCAGATTACGGAGATGTACGCAGGGATCATTACGATCTCGATCTTTGGTGTCATTCTGAATTACGCGCTCGTGACTTTGGAGAAGAAATTGACCGCTTGGAAGCAGGTCTCGAATTAGTAGGAATGGTTCTGAGTTTATCCATATAAGAGAACTTAAGAATTACTAGTAGGCAAGAGTGTGAAATGATTCTGGAGAAGCGGAGCGTTCGCCTTTGCTCCCAGACTTCTACCTTTAAACTTCAATTAAGAAGTCTGGGAGCAACAGCGATCGTAAGAATATTTCATACGGCTGACTACGTGTAATTCGATAGTTCAACTTATCTAGTAAATATCACGGTCCATTATGAGGAGGAAACCCTATGAGCAAGAGTACGCGGCAAATGAAACTCGGAGCCTTTCTGATGACACCCGGCCATCACGTGGCAGCATGGCGATTTCCGGGAGCGGAAGCTTCGGAAGTGCTGAACCTGAAATTCTACAAGAAGCTGGCCCAGACCGCGGAACGAGGCAAATTTGACATGCTGTTTCTGGCTGACGGATACTCGGTCTCCGAGAAATATGCCGAGGCCGTGGCCCAGACCGTAACCGTACGTCCGGAGCCGATTACTTTGCTGTCCGCCTTGGCCGCCGTAACGGACCACGTTGGACTTGCTGGAACTGTATCGACCACTTATAACGAGCCTTATCATGTGGCCAGAAAGTTTGCCTCACTGGATCATTTGAGCAGCGGGCGCGCAGCATGGAACGTGGTTACCTCTGCGAACCCGGATGAAGCGCTCAATTTCAACAAGGAGAGCCATCTGCTTCACTCCCTTCGCTACGAACGGGCGGAAGAGTTCCTTAACGTAGTCACGGGGTTGTGGGACAGCTGGGAGGACGATGCCTTCTTATTTGATAAGGAGAATGCGGCTTTTGCCGATAAGAACAAGCTTCATACCCTACATCACAAAGGGGAATGGTTCTCGGTGAAAGGGCCTCTGAATGTTGCCCGCCCAGTTCAGGGGTATCCGGTGATCATACAGGCCGGATCATCCGAGCCTGGCAAGGAGCTTGCCGCACGCACAGCGGAAGTGATATTCACAGCGTGGCAGACGCTGGAGGAAGCCCAGAACTTCTATAGTGATGTGAAGGGGCGATTAGCCAAGTATGGACGCTCGCCGGAGGATCTGAAGATTATGCCTGGGGTATTCCCGATTATCGGAAGAACGGAAGAGGAGGCGAAAGAGAAAAAAGCGCTTCTGGAGCAGCTGATTCCTGAAGAGGCGGGGATAAGTCTGCTGTCTCAGCTGATCAGCTTCGATCTATCACCATATCCGGTGGATGGACCGCTCCCGGATCTTCCGGAACTGGATCAAATTAATGGAGGCAAGACCCGGTTCACTCTGCTGAAGGACCTGGCAGAGCGGGAGAATCTGACGATTCGCCAGTTGTATGAGCGGATTGCCGGTGCACGGGGCCACCGCGAGATCTTAGGTACTCCGGAACAAATTGCAGATCAATTAGAAGAGTGGTTCCTAAGCGGAGCGGCAGACGGATTCAATATTATGCCGCCGTATTTGCCGGGAGGGCTTGAGGAATTCGTGGATCTGGTTGTACCCGAGCTTCAGAAACGGGGATTGTTCCGTACGGAGTATACAGGAACAACTCTGCGGGATCATCTCGAATTGAAGCGGCCGGTGCATCCTGCGGCCTTTGAAGATGCAGCCGTGCTGTATAGCGTCAACTAAAGCTATTCTTAGTTCTTAACGGTTAACTCTTAACGGTTTCAAATCCTAATTCAGGATCCAAATAAAAGGAGGAACTAATGATGAGTAATTTGGTGAACAAGGAAGTTATCAAGGGTCTACAGGTGCTGCCGGTTGCGGGCCGAATTGGTGCAGAAATTCACGGTGTTCGTCTGGGGGCAGACCTTGATGCTGAGACGATCTCCGAGATCCGTCAGGCTCTGCTGAAGTACAAAGTAATTTTCTTCCGTGGACAGGAGCATCTGGATGATGCCGGACAGGAAGCACTTGCAGGCATATTTGGAGCTCCGGTTGCTCATCCAACGGTACCGATTAAGAATGGAACAGAATATGTGCTTGAGCTGGACTCTGCTCACGGAGGACGGGCGGATTCGTGGCACACGGATGTGACCTTCGTAGATGCTTATCCTCAGGCTTCGATTCTTCGTTCCGTGGTGATACCTGAAGCAGGGGGAGATACCGTATGGGCCAATACCGCCGCAGCGTATGACCATCTCCCTGAGGAACTGAGGAACCTTGTGGACCGGCTGTGGGCGGTGCATACGAATCAGTATGATTATGCTGCCCACCGCGAGCAGATCACGGAGGAAGCGGCTCGCCATCACAAGGAAGTGTTTGTCTCCACCTTGTATGAGACCGAGCATCCGCTTGTACGTGTCCACCCGGAGACCGGGGAACGGACACTGCTGCTGGGACATTTTGCGAAGAAAATAATAGGTCTCTCCGCGAACGATTCTGCACAGCTAATCTCACTGCTCCAGTCTCACATCACCCGCCTCGAGAATACGGTCCGCTGGCGCTGGTCCGTTGGAGACGTAGTCATCTGGGATAACCGGGCTACACAGCATTACGCCGTAAATGACTACGGGGATCAGCATCGTGTGGTTCGCAGAGTGACTATTGATGGGGATGTTCCTGTTAGCATCGACGGACGGAAGAGCAGAACGCATACGAAGGTTAGTCAAGCATCAGGGGAGGAAGCTCAGACGGCTTAGAACGCTTTTGGACTAGAGATCAGATAAATAAAACTATGAAAAGGTTAGCCGAAAAGGCACGAGCAGCTTGCTTTATAAGCTGTTCGTGCCTTTTACTTTACTGTGCAGATGCGGAAGAAGAGGACGAATCTACCAGGATTGTCAAGGAGAAATTAGAATGGAATTTTAATCAACTTTTAATAAAGTAGGATAAACCTTGATCTATTGGTAGTTTGCAAATAGTTAGGTACATAATGGAAGTTACAAATATGTTACTTTTGGGTAAGGCGGTTCACGCCGCCAATACGAACACAAGGGAGTACATCATGAACAACACGAACATTAGACGTATTGGTAAAACCATAGTAGGAATCAGTCTAAGCCTTTTGGTATCTTTGTCCGGAAGTGTCTTATTAAACGCTCAATCAGCACATGCGGCCACAAGTGCGACGGTTACCAGCAGCACAAAGGCGAACCGTATAACTGCATCTGGTGAAAGATTTCTGGGGACTCCTTATAAGTTCGGAGCTAAAACCGGAGTCACTAGCAGCTTTGACTGTTCTTCATTTACTCAGTATCTCTACAAGCAGGTTGGCGTCCGTATTCCACGCTCATCCAAAGATCAATCCAGAGCCGGCAAGTACGTGTCTAAAAGTAAGCTTAAGTCAGGAGACCTGGTGTTCTCCGATACGAACCGCGATGGCGTGATTAATCACGTAAGCATTTACATTGGAAATGGGAAGCTGCTTCATACTTACCGGGTAGGTATTGGTGTTACCATCTCAACATTCAAGGGAAGCACCTGGGACAAAACTTACGTCACGGCTCGTCGCGTGCTGTAAATCGGACAAGCTCTTTTTTAAGCCAAATATAGTAAGTTATCTAATTTATTAAGTCTCTAAAAGCTATGTATATGCATAGCTTTTTTAATACATAAAAGAGCTGCTTGCTGCAGGTTAGAAATGATATATCACTGAACAATTTGCTTGGAAGAAGTAAGGAATAGAGAAGATAAGCATATGTAAATGCGGGTTAAAGGTAGGTTATATACAAAACAAAAAAAGACCCTGCTAAAGGGTCTTTACATTATGGAGCGTAGGGGGGTCGAACCCCTGACCTCTTCGCTGCCAGCGAAGCGTTCTCCCACTGAACTAACGCCCCGAGTTAAACACAAGAAATAATTTAACATGTAATATGCCAGCCTGTCAATAAATTAACTAAGTGAGGGGACTCTGGTTTTAAGTCCTAGCTTGGATGTTGCGTAGAACATCTGTAGTAGTTTGGGTGGGATAAGGGATTGGTATAAGAATTTTCATAAATAGGCGAATATCGTGCTGATATTAATCTCCTGCCCGTACAATGTTGTGATACCCAGAAAGAATCGTGGACAAAGAAAAATACAATTTCCGAAGGGAGAACAATAGATGGCCAGTCGGAATCGAATACGTATTTTAAATGTTTCAAACCGACGACTGCGGAGAGCAAAACACCATTTAAGACGAGAAAGATATGAACGTGCAGTGGACGAAATTGAAACCACCTTAGTCATTCTTGGTAAAGCTTTAGGGAGCTTAAATAAAAAAAATACGTACCCTCGAAAATACCGGGAGAGAGGGAAAAATGAATAGTAGGGAGAGGTTACGAAAAAGGTGTGTAAGAAAAGTTAATTTGGCAATGAAAGAGTTACGAAAAGCTACTTACCTTGTGAAAAGACAAAAAACAACTCGTGCTAGGAAAGAGGTTGTAGATGCCTTACTTCAACTACATCAAGCATTAAGATACATCAGAGAACTTAAAAATTCTAAAACATTAGATCCAAATGATCCAAATGATCCAATTGATCCAAATGATCCAACATATGTTCCCGATCCTGCTGTTTTGAATGGAGTGACCGAAGTCGCTGGGGCAGCCGATCTAACTGGAGCAACAGGAGAAACTGGAGCAACAGGAGAAACTGGAGCAACAGGAGAAACTGGAGCAACAGGAGAAACTGGAGCAACAGGAGAAACTGGAGCAACAGGAGAAACTGGAGCAACAGGAGAAACTGGAGCAACAGGAGAAACTGGAGCAACAGGAGAAACTGGAGCAACAGGAGAAACTGGAGCAACAGGAGAAACTGGAGCAACAGGAGAAACTGGAGCAACAGGAGAAACTGGAGCAACAGGAGAAACTGGAGCAACAGGAGAAACTGGAGCAACAGGAGAAACTGGAGCAACAGGAGAAACTGGAGCAACAGGAGAAACTGGAGCAACAGGAGAAACTGGAGCAACAGGAGAAACTGGAGCAACAGGAGAAACTGGAGCAACAGGAGAAACTGGAGCAACAGGAGAAACTGGAGCAACAGGAGAAACTGGAGCAACAGGAGAAACTGGAGCAACAGGAGAAACTGGAGCAACAGGAGAAACTGGAGCAACAGGAGCAACTGGAGCGACAGGAGTAACTGGGGCAACAGGGGCAACAGGGGCAACAGGGGCAACAGGGGCAACAGGAGAAACAGGGGCAACAGGAGTAACCGGAGCGACTGGGGCAACTGGAGCAACTGGAGCGACAGGAGCAACAGGGGAAGCAGGAGCGACTGGGGCAACAGGAGCAACAGGAGCGACAGGAGTAACTGGGGCAACAGGGGCAATAGGAGAAACAGGGGCAACGGGAGTAACCGGAGCAACAGGGGAAGCAGGGGCGACTGGGGCAACAGGAGTAACCGGAGCAACAGGGGAAGCAGGAGCAACAGGGGAAGCAGGGGCGACAGGAGCAACTGGAGCAACAGGGGAAACTGGGGCCACCGGAGCAACTGGAGCTACAGGAGCAACTGGAGCCACCGGGGGAACAGGAGCAACAGGAGGAACCGGAGCGACTGGGGCAACTGGAGCAACCGGAGCAACAGGGGCAACAGGAGCAATTGGGGCAACGGGAGTAACCGGAGCAACCGGGGCACCCGGAGCGACTGGAGTAACCGGAGCGACAGGAGTAACTGGGGCAACAGGGGCAACAGGAGCAACCGGGGCAACCGGAGCGACTGGAGTAACCGGAGCGACAGGAGCAACAGGGGAAGCAGGAGCGACTGGGGCAACTGGAGTAACCGGAGCAACAGGGGAAACTGGAGCAACTGGAGCGACAGGAGTAACTGGAGCAATAGGGGAAACTGGAGCAACTGGAGCAACTGGAGCAACTGGAGCAACTGGAGCGACAGGAGTAACTGGGGCAACAGGGGCAACAGGGGCAACAGGAGAAATTGGAGCAACGGGAGTAACAGGAGCCACTGGAGAAACTGGAGCGACTGGAGCAACGGGAATAACAGGAGCGACTGGAGCAACGGGAATAACAGGAGCGACTGGAGCAACTGGAGCAACCGGAGCAACGGGAGTAACAGGAGCAACAGGGGCAACCGGGGCAACCGGAGCCACCGGAGCGACTGGGGCAACCGGAGCCACCGGGGCAACCGGAGCAACCGGAGCCACCGGAGGAACAGGAGCAACAGGAGTTACCGGAGCGACTGGGGCAACCGGAGCCACCGGAGCCACCGGAGCAACCGGGGCAACAGGAGGAACAGGAGCGACTGGAGCAACCGGCGCAACCGGAGCGACCGGAGCAACCGGGGCAACCGGAGCAACCGGAGCCACCGGAGCAACTGGAGCAACCGGGGAAACTGGAGCAACGGGAGCGACAGGAGTAACTGGGGCAACCGGGGCAACAGGAGAAAGAGGGGCAACGGGAGTAACCGGAGCGACTGGGGCAACTGGAGCGACTGGGGAAATTGGAGCAACGGGAGTAACAGGAGCGACTGGAGCCACCGGAGCAACGGGAGCAACCGGAGCCACCGGAGCAACGGGAGCAACCGGAGCGACTGGGGAAACTGGAGCGACTGGGGAAATTGGAGCAACGGGAATAACAGGAGCCACCGGAGCAACCGGAGCCACCGGGGCAACCGGGGCCACTGGAGCAACCGGAGCAACCGGGGCAACCGGGGCAACCGGGGCCACCGGAGCAACCGGAGCCACCGGGGCAACCGGGGCCACTGGAGCAACCGGAGCAACCGGGGCAACCGGGGCAACCGGGGCCACCGGAGCAACCGGAGCCACCGGGGCAACCGGGGCAACCGGGGCAACCGGAGCCACCGGAGCGACTGGGGCAACCGGGGCAACAGGAGCCACAGGAGTAACGGGAGCCACCGGCACGGCAGGGGTCTTCCAACAGTTTCAGGTATCGGAGAATTCACCAAATACGACGGGAAGTTCGGCAATCCCGATAACAACTGCCGTAACAACATTAAAGACTATTACAATAACAGGAGTTCCGGCAGGAAGTAGGGTGTGGTTAACGGGAATCGTAGGTTGGGTTTCTACTTCAGGTGATACAGTACTCCAACTGCAAATTCAACGTGGGACAACTAATATATTTAGCATTAATCAACATGCGGTTGGAAATAACACATTTGCAGCTACAAGTGTTGACCACGTTGATCTAACTCCTGGAACGGGTAATGTTTCGTATTCGTTAGCTGCACTTACTACTGTTGGTACAGCAAATGCAATTGGAGCAATCACCCTTACGGGAGCTTTAATACAGCCTTAAGTTAAAAGGCGGCTAATCCTTTTTTGGGTAGCCGCTTTTTTGTTTTGAAATGCTTGGTTTAATTAGGACGACGCCTCACATGCCATTTCCCTCAGAATATAACTGTAATGAGGTGAGCGATTTGATCTCCATAAGTCTTTGTATGATTGTAAAAAACGAAGAGGATACAATCGGTCGATGTTTGGAATCTGTTCAGAACATTGTTGAAGAAATCATTATTGTAGATACGGGATCAAGTGATAACACGAAAGAAATTGCACTTCAATATACGAGCCAAATTTACGGCTTTGAATGGATCGATGATTTTGCAGCCGCCCGGAATTATGCTTTCAGTTGCGCTAATAAAGATTATATTTTTTGGTTAGACGCGGACGATGAGTTAAAGGATGAGGATCGCAAAAAACTTATGGATCTCAAAGAGATGCTCGATCCATCTATTGATTCCGTTACAATGGAGTACCATTTGGCTTTTGATGAATTTGGGAATGTGACTTCGAGTGTTCGGCGTAATCGACTCGTATTGAGGGAAAATAAGTTCCAATGGATTGGTGCAGTCCACGAGTACCTTGAGGTGTGGGGGAATATTTTGAATAGCGATGTTGCCATTACACACAGCAGTCTCCACCATGACAGCGACAGGAATCTTAACATTTATGAAAAACGGTTACTCCGCGGCGAGGTGTTTACTCCAAGGGACTTATATTATTTTGCAAATGAGCTCGTTGATCACAAGATGTACGATCGAGCGATTTGTTATTACGAGCAATTTCTTGCTTCTGAGAAAGGGTGGATTGAAGATATTATTTCTTCCTGCGGAAAATTAGCGGATTGTTACCACGAGCTCGGTAATCGTGAAAAAGAGTTGGAATCCTCTCTGCGCTCCTTCCGATACAGCAGCCCACGACCCGAATTTTGTTGTCGTATTGGATATCATTTTTTGAGCCAGGACGAAATACGGACAGCGATATTCTGGTATAAGCTTGCCACCCAATACAAACTGCCAGGAGATAACCTGGGCTTCTTCAACCATACATGCTCATCTTGGCTCCCTCATCTTCAGCTTTGTGTATGTTACGACCGAATTGGCGAATACAGGCTTGCTTACAATCATAATGAGATTGCCCGCAGCTATCGACCGACTGATCCAAGGGTTATCCAAAATAAACGTTATTTGGAAACTATCCTAGGAGACAGTGATTCTCATGAATGAGAACAAAAAACGTGTGTTGCTCGGAAGCCCTGTCCATCAAAAGCCGGCCATATTACGTGAGTTCTTAAGTTCTCTGTGTCGTTTAAGACAGGACCATGTAGAGTTTGGATATTTTTTTATTGACGACAACCAAGACGAACAATCTAGTGCAATGCTTCAAGAGTTTGCCCAGATAGCAAACCCAGTCATGGTGCAGAAATCCAAGTATAGAGACGAATATTACCGGAACGAGAATACGCATTTTTGGAACGAACATCTTATTTGGAAAGTGGCAGAATTTAAGAA
This sequence comes from Paenibacillus zeisoli, assembly GCF_003994465.1. GTDB lineage: Bacteria > Bacillota > Bacilli > Paenibacillales > Paenibacillaceae > Fontibacillus > Fontibacillus zeisoli. The sequence continues at coordinate 121,622 of NZ_RZNX01000006.1, forward strand.
TACCCTGATCCGACATGCCACGGATGAACAGTACGACTTTTTGTTTTTAGTTGATTCGGATTTGTTGCTGCATCCCAAAACGGTTGAACAACTAGTCGCTTCGGGAAAAGATATTGTGTCGGAAATCTTTTGGACTTCATGGCAGCCGAATACTGCACCTCAGCCTCAAGTATGGCTCCAGGACGAGTATACGCAGTGGGAACAGCAAAGAGGAGAGAAGTTAAGCGACAAGGATAGAGCCATACGCTACGAGCAATTTATTACTCAATTAAAGGTGCCAGGAGTTTATGAAATAGGGGGATTAGGGGCGTGTACCCTTATCAGCCGTCAAGCGATGGTTGCTGGAGTGAACTTTAATCCTATTAAAAATCTTTCCTTTTGGGGGGAGGATCGTCATTTCTGTGTTCGCGCCGCCGCGATGGGGTTTCCGTTATATGTGGATACTTTTTTTCCAGCATATCATATTTACCGGGAATCTGATCTGGAAGGGGTTGATAAATTCAAACTTGAGAATGGGGATTAGCAATGAGGTCAGGGGTTCGATCCCCCTAGGGCTCATAAAAAAGAAGCACCACAACTTAAAGTTGTGGTGCTTCTTTTTTTACTTTTGGGCTGAAGCGACCTCCTGATCGTAATAGGCTCAGTCCGCACGCAGCGCCGGTTCATATATAACCCCCGGTCGTCCAATGTACAAGTCTTTGTCAAAAATGTGCAATATGCACATAATTGTGATACTCTATTTATGTGCAAGTTGCACATAAATATATTAGAGAGGTGCTGATGAACTGTGAAGGCAGCCATCGTGAAGGAAATGGGGGCAACCCTTGTGTTTGGTCAGTGTGATTCACCAGTTGCCACGGAGGGGCATGTCTTGGTTAACGTTTCGACGGCAGCTTTAAGTAGACTTAGCAAATTCCGTTCCATGGGAATGCATTACTCATCAGAAGTTAACTTCCCACTCATAGCTGGTGCAGACGGAGTGGGTACTTTGGAAGATGGCACTCGTGTATACTTTGCGCAGCCTACCGCGCCTTATGGCAGTCTGGCAGAGCAAACCTTGGTCAAGGAGACAATGATTGTCCCTTTACCAGATGGCCTTGATGATATCACCGCCGCCGCTATCGCTAATCCGGCTACATCGTCATGGGCAGCTTTGGTATATCGGGCTCACTTCAAGCCCGGGCAAACTGTTCTGATTAATGGGGCCACGGGGGCATCCGGCAGTTTAGCTGTTCAGATAGCCAAGTATCTGGGAGCTATGAAAATCATTGTGACGGGGCGTAATGAGTCCAAATTGCGATTGCTTGGGGCTGATGAAGTCGTTGCATTCGATATGAGCGTCAAAGATGGTAGTAATGAATTTGAAAATGCCTTAATGCCAGCTGTTGCCGGGGGTGTTGACGTTGTACTTGACTATTTGTGGGGTGATAGCGCTGTGGCTATCATGTCAGCTATCGCTAAGACGGGCACAAAACAGACAACTCGTTTTGTGAGTATCGGAACATCGTCGGGGCAGGAAACGATCAACGTTCCCTCATCGATCCTTCGCGCCTCATCAATTGAACTGCTTGGAAGCGGGGGAAGGAGTGTTTCCCTAGCTGATATGATGTCCTCTGCTAAAAGCGTTTTTGAAATGGCTGCAGAGGGGAAGATAAACATTGCTGTAGCGGAGTTTGCCTTACAGGATATTGAAGCTGCTTGGCATGCTCCCTTGACGCCGAGACCGGTTGTGAGGGTATAATATGCTTCATGGAAGAACTAATTTTTAAAGCGGTAATTGATTTGGTTACGATGATTAACCGGACGGATCGTGATAAGAAAATGATTGCCAGTGCCGGTGTTGAGATGGAGGCAGCAGCCTTTCAGGTTTTTGGGGGCATCGCTCATCTTCAATCGACAAGTGTTGGCGATTTGGCCAACCTAATGGGGAAGAATTACTCGAGTGTTAGCCGCCAAATCGATAAGCTGGAGGCGGCAGGATTGGTGCACACCTATCCATCAGTCGACGATTCACGCATTCGCTTGTCCGAATTAACCAGTTACGGGAAGGAAATTTACTCCATGATTAATTCCACCCGCCAGAGGCTTATGCAAGAAGCATTGGGGGATTGGACACCGGAGGACAAAAATAGCTTATTGAATCATTTGAGGCGTTTGACCGATTCGCTAAACAAATTCGACTAAACTATGAGTCAAGACGGACTGAAGTGCAAAGAACATCGACCTTAACGGGCCGGTGTTTTTTTGTATTAACAATTCACGTTGACAAAGCAGGAGGGAATAAAATACAATCAATTTGTACTGATCAGTACAGAAAGAGTGGATGTCTCTTGGTAAGACCGAAAGAATTTGATGAACGGGTCGCATTAACTGCAGCAATGCAGGTTTTTTGGGAAAAGGGCTATGAAGCAACGTCCATCGGCGACCTTACCGAACGTATGCAGATTGCACGGCCAAGTCTCTATGCTACATTCGGTGGGAAGAAAGAACTGTTTGAGACCGCGCTGAGAGCTTATGTAGAGTTGAGTCTTACCTATGTCGAGAACAAGCTTCGGAGCATGCCTTCGGTGAAAGCGTCTTTCCTTGCGTATTTTCAAGGGGTCATTGAGGGCTCGGGCGGGAGTAATCCGGACTTTGGCTGTCTATGTGTGAATACGATGGTTGAATTGGCACCTCATGAACCTGTCTTCGCGCAGATTACAGAAGAGTTTGAAGCCCGATTAACCGAATTGTTCAGGAAATCAATTGAAGGCGGAATTCAGTCCGGCGAATTACCCGATCAACTGAACCCATCTTCAATTGCGCGTGTGTTGACATTAACCGCGATTGGATTAACGGTGACGATGAAGATGAAACCGAGTCCGTCGCGGGTCGAACATGTCGCTGCGGAAATTCTTACTCTTTTGGAGTAAGTTTTTTTTAGCCATTATGTACTGAACGGTACATAACTAGAATACGAATCTGGAGGCGTTAAAGAATGAGTGAGAAAATCGCATTGATCACAGGGGCAAATAAAGGAATTGGCCTGGAGATCGCACGTCAGTTAGGAAAGCAAGGCATGATTGTACTGATTGGGGCACGAAGTCTGCAAAAGGCATCACAGGCGTCCGAACAGCTGCAAGCTGAACAAGTCCGAGCTTATCCGATTGAACTGGATGTTACGAACGCAGAGCATATCCAATCAGCAGCCGATCGGATTGAAACGGAATATGGTAAGCTGGATGTTCTCGTGAACAATGCGGGAATCTATGTGGATCATGAAGGTACGGGCATTGATGTCATGCGGCGCGGTTTTGAAACGAATTTTTTCGGTGCTTATGCGCTGACCCTCGCACTGCTGCCTTTGCTGAAATTGAGCCCGGCAGGGAGAATTGTGAATCAGTCCAGCATCCTCGGATCGATTGGAACCATTCTCACGAACGAAATGTACGGAATGGCTGCCGCCCCTGTCTATACAACTTCCAAAGCTGCGCTGAACGCCTTGACTGCTCAGCTGTCCATTCAGCTTAAGGATACCCCGATTAAAGTTAACGCTTCTCATCCGGGATGGGTCAAAACCGACATGGGTGGAAGCGGCGCAGTCATGGAAATTCCCGAAGGGGCGGAGACGGCGGTGTACTTGGCTACACTCCCTAGTGATGGGCCTAGCGGAGGCTTCTTCCATAAGCAGGAGGCTTTGCCTTGGTAAGTTGAATAACTGCTGACCATAAACGCAAGAAAGGAACCTCGATCCAGTAGGATCGGGGTTTTACTAACAGGACAATGGGGACGAACCGAAACACTCGTCACGCAAGACCTACCGCAATTCACACAGGATTTACCGCAAATATGGAATGTACATTTCCCTCAGGATCGCCGAAGAAACCCGTTGTATGACCCCAAGACTTGATTTGTGGGGCTGTGACGTCGATGGCTCCTTTCGAAACGAACTCATTGTACAAGGCGTGTACTTGGTCCGGCGAATCACATTGGAAGTTAAGCTCTACGGCTTGGCCTTTGCGAAATTCACTGTAAGAAGAATAGCCGTTGGTATTCTCGGACATCAGAGATCTAGAGCAAATAGCTAATCTCACCCCTGAATTGTTAAATTCCACATAATGATCCTCTTCAACAACAATCTCAAATCCTAAGACCTCCTGGTAAAATCGGGCCAATCGGCCAACATCGTCAGCCAGCAGTGTAAGTCCTTCCAATCTTACGAGCTTCATATTAAACGCACCTCCATTTTGAGTTTAGCATAGTATCCCAACCCAGGTGACTTTTTCAATATGATAAATGGATGCCAAGAACGGCTCGACTGAAAGACAGTATATTGACTGAATTTTAGATGTGCTCTATAATTTATTTAGAACTTATACTGTCTAAATTGAAGGAGCTAACTCGACTAATTATGGATATTTATAAAGAATTGTTTCTGATGCAGCAGACTTATGCAACATTGTTCTCGCTAGCTAACAAGATCCAGATGAAAGGCGATGCCTACCTGGAAAAGCTGACCTCCAGGCAGTACATGGCCATGCTTGCCATTACACATTTGCCGCAGGATGAGACTACGATTAACAACATTGCGAGGAAGCTTGGAACGACCAAACAGAGCGTGAAGCAGATCATTACCATCCTGGAGAAGAACGGATATATTCTCATTAAGCCTAGCCTAAAGGACAAGCGTGCAGTCAATGTCACCATTACAGAGCTGGGACAACATGTCCTGGTGGAAGTGGCGGAGAAAGGCATTTATTTTTTGACAGACCTGTTTGCAGAGTTTGGAGCAGAGGAGCTGGAGCAAATGTGGAACTTGCTCAAGAAGATGTACCGCTTTGATGGCGAGGAACAAGACGGATTTGAAGAAGAAGGCAAGCTAGAGCCTGTTCAGGATCTGAGCGATATCCAGGCAAGGGTAATTAAGGAATTTGGAAGACGCAGACAGCAGTCTACGAGTGGGGAGCGGAACCATGAAGAATAATGCCAAGCGACCGATCTGTATTGCCGAGTATGTTCCCGTTAACGGAATCCGTCAATTCCTCTACCATAGAGGAACAAATCCCGCAAACCCTGTGCTGCTGTTCCTGCATGGGGGACCAGGCTCTGCCGAGTCCTTGTTCACGAGGGCGTTCCAGGAATCATGGGAGGAGATCTATACGGTCGTTCATTGGGACCAGAGGGGAACCGGGAAGACATTAACGAAGAATCCGGATCAACTACCAGACTTCGAATTGCTCATGCAGGATCTACTCGTTGTGATTCAGTATTTGAAGACGAAATATGATAAGAGGAAAATCGTGATCCTCGGTCATTCATGGGGAAGTATACTGGGTTCCATGTTGATAAGAAGGTATCCTGAGGAAGTATCCTATTTCATTGCCGTTGGACCCGTTATTAATATGTTGGAGAATGAACGGATCGGATATAACAAGGTTAAGGAAATGATCGAGCAGGCCGGTGATCACAAATCGCTTGCCAGGCTTAAATCGATTGGCGAATATCCTGGTTCAAGAATTGTATTTAACCGTGAGTTCCTTGAGAAATGTGAGAAGGTCAGAAAGCTTCAAGGTAAATACAATTTGGCAATAAAGCTCGGTCTTGGAGCGTGGTTAACCGTATTTAAAAGTCCTATCTTCCGCTTATCCGATATTACGGCTTTTATGAAAATTTTCAAGGCGAATGCCAAGCTGCATGAATTTCTGGGCGATTTCGATCTTCGTAAGGAGAAGGCAGAATATCAGGTGCCCGTCTACTACTTATTGGGCGAGAACGACTGGCAGGCCCCTTATGTCCTTGCACAGCAATACTTTGAGGAGATCGTGGCCCCTAATAAAGGGCTCTACATGATTCCTGATGCCGGACATATGACCATGATGGACCAGCCGGATCTGTTCTATAAAGCCCTTCATAAGGTATATGAGATGGAGCGTCAATAAATTTTTTTCATAAGCTCGAAGACCTCTTCAATCGTCAGACCAAAGGATTTGTAATATGAAGCGTCAATTCGCATCTGCTGCAAGAGCATTTCATTGCGTTTGTGAAGCATCTCGCCGGACGAGAGCTCGGCTACAAAACATCCTTTGCCTGTAACGGTGTAGATCAAACCAAGCCGTTCGAGCTCTTCCCACGCTTTCTTGACGGTTATGATACTAACACGGAGCTCCGAGGCCGCCTGTCGTATGGGTGGCAGGCTATAGCCAGTAACTAGCTCGCCCTTAAGGATTTGTGCGCTGATTTGTTCAAACAGCTGCTGGTAAATAGGTTTGTCTGAGGTGTTCGAAATAGCAATGTTCATTAGATTTCCACTTTCTCAAACCGTTTGATTGCAATATGATAAGCGATAATCGTAAATATCGCAAATATTGTAATTCCTATGAGCAGGATGGATAGTTGGATGGCCAAATTACCAGCACCCGTTCCTTTGAACAGATCAAACACAAACGGGTTGGCTATGCCAAGCCATTCAGCGACCCCGGCAAAAAGGATAGCAGCTGTGATGGATGCAATGGAAGCAGCGCCGTATTTATAAGCCGTCTTGTAGTACATGGGTATAAAGATGATATTGAAGATTGCCAGCATAACGAAGCAGAGTCCCCAAAAGCCTAAGGAAGGGGCAAAGAAGAGATAGGTCAGTTTAGGATATAAGCGAATGCTTATCATGCCAAAAATAACAGCAACAACGATATGGAGCAATTCCAGAATAACAACAAAGGATATTTTGGCTTTAACTATGTCCTTTTTGGTTACAGGTAGCATGCTTGTGAACATCAGATCGTTCTGACTTTTATATCCTCCGAACATATTCGGAATCGTAATAAAACAAAAGTACAGGATAACCAGGAAATACAGCCACCCGGGAATCAGCATCAAAGCACCGGTCAGAAAAGGCAGTACGTAGAAGAACGGACTTACGCCAAGCTTTAGTTCTTTCCTCAGCAAGTTATACATACGTATCCTCCTTCTTCGAGCAATAGATCATGATCTCCTCAAGATTAGGCACGGTGGATGTAAGATGGAGCGCGGGGTCCAAGTCCGTAGTATAAATCAGGCCTGTAAATCCGAACGAGTTCGTCTTGTAGGAGATCAGTCGGTCTTTGATCTGCTCCAGTTGTTCCTTTCTTCCATTCAACAGGCGGTAGGTATCTATAAACTCTTCTTTCTCGGCACTGTTGATGATTCGTCCGTTGTGGAGATAAGTAATATAATCCGCGCATTTCTCCAGGTCGGAAGTGATATGGGTTGAGAAAAGAATGCTGATCTCTCCGCTGCCCACCAGCTCTTGGAAAATATCCAACAGATGATCCCGGGCAACCGGATCGAGCCCGCTGGTGGGCTCATCCAGAATAAGCAGCTTTGCGCCATGCGACAATGCGAGGGCCAAATTGTATTTCACCTTCATTCCAGTGGACAGCTCGGCAATCTTCTTGTCTTCAATAAGGTTGAATTTCTTCATATACCTGTGATAGGTTGCATCATCCCAGTTCCGGTAGAATGTCTTAATCACATTCGTTAGTGAGCTGATCTTGCTGCGGGTATAGAAGTTGATGTCCCCAAATGCTGAGCCGATTTCTTGCTTCAGTTCGACTTCGTGCTCGGCCATGTTCTTACCCAGAATATGAATTTCTCCGCTATCGATACGAGTCAAATTCAGAATAGACTTAATGGTCGTTGTTTTCCCAGCGCCATTGGCCCCGATAAATCCCATGATGTAGCCTTGTTCCAGTTGAAAAGATACGTCTTGCAAATGAAAATGCTCATACCTCTTGCTGAGATTCTTAATGTCTAATGCCAGCATAGCCTAACCTCCGCTTCATATTGTGTATGTTGTATATGCACAATATATCACAGGGGTTTTGGAGTGTCAATTCCTGGAAGCCTTTACTGTGGATGTTTTTTTCTCAGTGAGAAAGTAGAGCAAAGCCAAGACCGGCAGGATCGTTCCAATAAGGGATGTAAGACTCCAGCCCCCTTGGGTATAAGACCATCCCCCTATGGATGATCCGATGGCTCCGCCAAGGAAGAAGATAGCCATGAATAGTCCATTCAAGCGACCTCTTGCTTCGTTCCCGAGTGAATAAATTACACGCTGACTAACCACCAAATTCCCCGACACAGCCATATCGAGTGTAATTGCCGATACAAAGAGAAGAACTAGAGCAAAGATTGAAGAGCTCTCGAACAGATGGATGAACAAGAAGGACAATACGGCCACAATCATAGCTGTACCTGTTAACACTTTACTCCAGCCTCGATCCGCCAATCTTCCTGCAATCGGCGCAGCAATGGCGCCGCCTACACCAACAAGGGCGAACCATGCTATACCTACTTGGGACATCCCGAAGTTATCGGCTAGATGTAATGGAACGACGGTCCAAAATAAGCTGAAAGCGCCAAATAAACAAGCTTGATACAGCGCACGACGTCTTAATGCTGGCATGCTGTTTAATATAGAGCCCAAGGAGAGGATTAGCTTACCGTAACGTACTGCAGGAGTTGGCTTTCGCACAGGAAGTGCAATGGATAGCAATCCAGTCAATAAAAAGATCACAATTGTAGACAGCACAAATATAGCTCTCCAGCCCCAAAGACTGGTTACAAAGCTTGCGAGCGGCCGGGCTAACATGATGCCGAGCAGGAGTCCGCTCATTACATTGCCGACCACGCGGCCGCGCTGTTCTTCGGACGATAAATAGGCGGCGAATGGCACTAGAATCTGGGCTACTACGGATCCTATTCCAATAAAAAGAGATGCGGTCAGAAACAAAGGCGCGACGGGTGCAAATGCAGCAGTTAGCAGTGAGGCAGCCGCAATTAAAAGCATGATAACGGTGAGACGCCGATTCTCAATAATGTCACTAAGCGGAACAATGAACAGCAGCCCGGCTACATAACCGATCTGGGTAACTGTAACAATCAATCCTGCTGATCCAGTACTGAGGCCAATGGCATCACGGATCGGTCCAACCAGGGTTTGAGCATAATAGAGATTGGCAGCGATAAGTCCGCATGCCGCTGCGAGCAGAAACATCATCCAACGTGAGATGCGGCTGTCCTGAGTACCTTGTACGTTAAGCATAATTATCCTCCTCATTTAAATACTAAACGTTTAGTATTGGTTATTTTTGTTAATATAATATACTGAACGTATCGTATTGTAAATAGGCTTTTTTTTAAGTTTTGTATTTTGTATACTAAACGTATAGTTTATAGCGTTTACAACGGGTATCACGAGAGAAGGAGGATTCATGTGCAGACAAAAAGAGGCCGTCCGCGGAATGTGGAGACGCAAAGTTCCATCCTTTCGGCTGCCTATGAGTTGTTGATGGACATTGGCTTTGGAGCGGTTACGGTGGAAAAGATCGCTGAGCGAGCCAAGGTAAGTAAAGCTACCATCTATAAATGGTGGCCTAATAAGGCCGCTGTAGTGATGGATGGCTTCCTATCCGCTGCAGCTGCTAGACTGCCTGTACCGGACACAGGCACTGTACTTCAGGATATTCTGGAACATGCCACAAATATGGCCCGGTTTATGTTAAGACGTGAGGGCACGATTTTACTGGAGATTATAGGCGAAGGGCAGGTTGATTCTGCGCTGGCTGAGGCTTTTCGGACCCGCTACATCCAGCCCCGGCGGCAGGAATTTCGTGATATGTTGGACCGGGCGGTTCAGCGCGGAGAACTAGAGAAGAGTCTCGATATCGCACTATTAACAGATCTCCTTTATGGCCCAATTTTCTACCGTCTGCTGGTTACGGGGGATCCGATTGATGAAGACTATGTAAAGCAGTTAGTAACCCATGTCTTTAAAGGTATGCCCAGCAAGGGCTTGGCATAATTCATGGCAGTAACCAACTCTTTATGCCATACGAGAAAGTTACTCGTGCAGAAAGTGCACAAGTCCTCTCGCTACTAATAGAAACGATCAACAGGTAAACGGGTTTACTAGCAGATTCTTATCTTATGAAGCTTACACTGGGGCCAAATGCGCGGTGTAAGCTTTATTTTTTGTCACAACTTGGAAATGAGCTGCTGAATTGTATAATAGAGTTATTTACGCAAAAAAGGAGGCTACTGAATGTCCTCAGATAATCATAGAACGAAAATACTCGGAGAATTTCTGAAATCTCGCCGCGAACGGATCAAACCGGATCATATCGAGACGACTGGACGATTTGGAAGAAGAAGAACGCCGGGATTACGGAGAGAAGAGGTGGCTCATCTTGCGGGCGTAAGCATTACTTGGTATACCTGGCTGGAACAAGGCAGAGTGAACACGGCTTCAAGAGAAGTGATTGAGAGTGTCGGAAGAGCCTTGCAATTGTCTTCAGAGGAGCAGCTTCATTTGCTCCGTTTAGCCAATTACGGCGGGAAGAGTGACCTTTACCCGCAAGCAGAAATGAGCCCAGGATTGCAACAGATCATCGACCAACTGCACTATCCTGCAATTATCGCCAACCACCGAACTGAAGTGCTGGCCTACAACAGGGTGGCAACTGAGGCTATCGTGAATTTCAGTGCGATACCCGCTGGAGAACGTGTGATGACACGGTTGATATTTACCGAGCCCAGCCTACGGAAGCAGTTGGTGAATTGGGAAGAGTTCGCAGATTACACCATCGGCGTGTTTCGGTCATCCTTTGACCAGCAGGTGGGCGATCCTTGGAACGAGAAATTCGTTAGCCAGATGTGCCAGGAAAGCGAGGAGTTTCTCGCGTTATGGCGTGTTCATGAGGTGCGGCAGAAGACAGCTATACTTTACACATTTGATCATCCCGCCGCCGGACGTTTATTTTTTCAATTAAATACGTTCTCTAGCATTAACGGAGATGCCAATCTACACTGCTGTGTATTTACACCCGTAGCGGGTACCGATACGGAACTAAAACTCAGGGAATTTCTGAAATAAGCCTGTTAGTAAGGATACCTGTATAACTGCAAACTGGTTACCTTCTTGGACGCGAAATATAATTATCCTATATCAAATATAGGAGGTTACAAAATGAAAGCTATTATTATAGATCAACCCGGAGGACCTGAGAGCTTGAAAATACAGGAAAAGCCGGATTTGCAGCCAGCTCCAGGTATGCTTACGATTGATGTTGCTTATGCAGGTGTAGGTTATTTCGAAGTGCTGCTGAGCCGCGGCGAATTTAACGCCGCTTATCCTATGCCGCTTACACCTGGCTTGGAAGTGTCGGGGTATGTACGTGCCATCGGTGAAGGCGTGGAGGGTTTCTATGTTGGTCAGCCCGTTGCCTCGATGACCCTACATGATCTGGGCGGATTTGCATCCGTCGCAAACGTAAGACCGGATCTAACAGTTCCGTTGGATCAACTAGAAGCCGACCTGGACCTGGTGACAGCAGCAGCCTCGATTGTGAATCTGACGACTGCTTACCTGGCCATACAAGAAGTACATAGAATAAGAACAGGGGATAGTGTACTTGTCCATGCAGCGGTTGGCGGGCTGGGCAGTTTCCTGGGCCAAATGGCGAAACGTCTGGGTGCAGGAAAGGTGCTTGGGACCGTAGGGAGTCACGAGAAAATAAAGCTCGCTGCATCTCTTGGGTATGATGAGTTATTCCTCCGAACCGATTTTGTAGAGCAGACCCTTCGGGCAACTGGACAACAAGGCGTTGATGCTGTCTTTGATCCAGTTGGGGGAAGTATGCGTAAGCAAAGTCTGAAGGTGCTTCGCCCGTTGGGACAATTGGTTGTAGTAGGAAATGCAAGCGGTGAAGAGGATGTTATGCATTCTTTTAATCAAATATGGTTCTCCAATCATCAGTTCGCAGGCTTTACATTAGGTGGATATAGCGACAGTAATCCTGTGGAGGCTGGGAAAGCGGCCCGGGAAGTGTTAAATATGCTGGCGAAAAAAGAGATCCATGCAGAGATTCAAGGGGTGTATCCTCTGGAAAAGGCTGCTGAAGCCCTTGCTCTCCTTGAAAATAAAAACACAGTGGGCAAACTTGTGTTGAAGATATAAGACTGACTCCCAGCCGAAAATAACTTTAAGAATTCCGGTATTTGTCAATCATCCTTCGAAAATGTATAATTATTCCATAAATCACAAGGGAGGCTGCTTCGTCATGTTGAACAATAAGTTTATGCGTACACTGATGGACATACTGGATGAGTCTAACCTTTATATGGTACTGGCTATGATCTATATGGCTTTATTCGTATCTGGAAGTGTATCCGTAATAGTCAATATGGTGCTGTTTGCCCTTCTGTCGCTTCATTTCGTAGTCAACTTGTTCTTCAGCAGATCCCGATAAAGACGTACAGAATAGTTATACATCGTACATCAGCCAGAACGCCCTCCGCCTTGCGGGGGCTTTTTGTGTTGAAGGCATGACAAGCAGGCTTGGTTCTCAGACTCGAGACCGATCTACAAATCATTCTCCCGCCAGTGTATTAGCTGAATGGAATTTCTTACAATGCAATAAGATGGTAGAACTTACAGTTTAAACTCCATTTATCATTGCGAGATAAGATTGTTAGTATCAGTTAACAAGGGGGAGACGGAGTGGATAATAGGTACGGGAAAGCAGGTTCAGATCAAGGGGAGTGGGCTGTAGAAGCCCACGGACTCATCAAAAATTTTGGCAGCAATCGTGCAGTAGATGGCGTGGATTTGAAGGTGCGCACCGGTTCGATCTATGGAGTGCTTGGTCCGAATGGAGCAGGCAAGACCACAACAATTCGTATGCTTGCAACTTTATTAAGGCCGGATGGAGGTTCGGCACGAATCTTCGGGCATGATGTGGTAAAAGAGTCACAGATCGTGCGTCAACTGATCGGAGTAACCGGTCAGTACGCATCGGTTGACGAGTCACTCAGCGCGACGGAGAATCTGATTATTTTCTCCCGGCTGCTTGGACTGACTCGTAGTGAGGCGCGCCGTAAGGCCTCGGATCTGCTGGAGGAGTTCGGTCTAACAGAAGCGGCCAGCCGTCCGCTTAAGAAATTCTCCGGAGGTATGCGCCGCCGGCTGGATTTGGCGGCAAGCCTCATTGCGCAGCCGCCGCTTATTTTCCTGGATGAACCTACAACGGGACTCGATCCGCGCACGCGAGCGCAGATGTGGGATACGATTCACCGGCTGGTGAACACGGGTTCAACCGTACTTCTCACGACCCAGTACCTTGATGAAGCTGATCAGCTCGCTGACCGGATTGCGGTTATTGATCGCGGCCGGGTCGTCGCAGAGGGAACGGCAGATGAACTGAAGTCTTCTGTCGGCAGCTCGTCCCTGCATTTGAGAGTCCAGGATACCCAGGACATTCAGGAAGCGCGCCACATTGTAGAACAGGTGCTTCAGGTTCGTTCCAATGTATCGGCAGAGGCCGGACGCATAACGGCGCCGATGGCAGAAGCCGACCTGGTCACCGATCTGCTGATTGCCCTTCGTAGTGGAGGAATCCACCTGGCCGAGATCAGTGTGCAGAAGCCCACTCTTGATGAGGTATTTCTGACCATTACGGGAGAGGGTATACAAGAAACTGACTCGCAAGTGTCAGGTCAGTCACACGTAACTGAGGAGGTAGGAGTATGAGTAGTACATCAATAAAACCGGCTTCCCAGCGCCACCTGAAAAACCATACGAGTATCGGCCAGACGATTCGCAATTCGCTTACGATGGCTTATCGAGGTCTGCTGCGGATTAAACGCACCCCAGAGCAATTGTTCGATGTTACGTTCCAACCGATTATCTTCACGCTGATGTTCACGTATATTTTTGGGGGAGCTATATCGGGGAACGTAATCAATTATCTGCCTGTCATTATTCCAGGCATCCTTGTGCAGACCGTGATCACGACCTCGATTGTCACCGGCGTCCAGCTGCGTGAGGATATGGATAAGGGGGTGTTTGACCGGTTCAAGTCACTGCCTATCGCCCGGATTGCACCTCTGGCCGGAGCCCTGCTGGCAGACACCATCCGTTATACGATTGCAACGGTGCTTACTCTAACTATGGGATATATTATGGGTTACCAGCCTGGTGGGGGTCTGGGATATGTGGCTCTGGCTGGAGTGCTGGTCATCGTGTGTTCTTGGGCGATCAGTTGGATCTTCGCCTTCTTCGGAGTGATCGCCCGCACCGCTTCAAGCGTTCAAGGGATCTCTATGATTGTATTGTTTCCGCTAACCTTTCTTTCCAACGCTTTCGTGCCTGTCGATACGATGCCCGGATGGCTTCAGTGGTTCGTGAACATCAATCCGATCTCTCATCTGGTCACTGCCGTCAGGGATCTGGCCAATCATGGGACGGTAGGTACGGACCTCACGATCTCCCTCATCGGCGTTGCTGTTATTGTGGCTGTCTTCGCGCCGCTGACGGTACGTGCATACATGCGCCGGACTTAGGATCGCAGGCCGATCCGAAGATTCCGGCCCGCCGGCTGCCTAGTGGGGAGCATAACACAAATAATCCATCCAGATCCTTAACTGTTCATTAAGGCTCTGGATGGATTATTGTATTCCGGGTAAATGGCAGAAGTCTGCCCAACCTGGATGATGTCCGGCTGCTACCTTAGCGCTGAACAGCTTCTCCGGCAAATACCGCGACGTTCATCGGAGCGGCCATAAATTCAGGAGCCTGCTTAACAAAAGCCTGAAAATGCGCACTGGTGTTATGAGCAGCCGTAGCAGCTTCATCTTTCCACAGCTCAATCATGGTGTAGTGGTGCTCGCGCTCCGTGCTTTTGACAAGGTCATAACTGATATTGCCTTCTTCATTACGTGTGGCAGCGATCAGTTGTTTGGCAGCATCCAGAAAAACGACTTCCTGATCCGGTATAACTTGCAAATGTGCGTGAATGATAATCATCTTGTTCAACCTCCATAGGGTGTAAGTTGATGATACGGTAAAGGTCGCCTGACCTTACGCCCAGGTAGTAATCGTCTCCACAGGCAGACGGTAGGAAGGGTGTCCTTCTTTGGCCGACTTCCCGATCGAGATCAGCATAACGGGCTGATAACGTTCCTTGTCCATGCCGAAAGCTTCGGCAATTTGGTCTTTCTCATAACCGCCGATTGGATTGGTATCATAGCCGTGTGCACGAGCCACCAGCATCAGCTGCATGGATACAAGCCCTGCATCAATTAGGTTCACATCACGGAGATCAGCCTTTGAGATGGTATCATAATAAGGCTTGAAGGCATTCATCTGCATTTCTTTAATTTCTTGCGGCATATATCCAAGTTCTACCGCTTTCCCGAAAATTTCCTCCATATATTCACCATTGTTCATGTCAATGAACACCGCAATAACGGCGGATGAGGTTAGCACCTGGGTCTGATTGAACTTGGAAAGTGGGGCCAGCTTCTCTTTGCCTTCAGCCGTGTCAACAACCAGGAAACGCCAAGGCTGCATGTTAACTGAGGATGGAGCGCGGGAAGCTTCAGCCAGGATCTCGGTCATTTCTTCACGGCTGATCTTGGTATCGGGATCATAAGCCTTCACTGAACGGCGGCCAAAAGTAATTTCTTTGAAATCATTGGTTCTTTGAATTGTTGTTGTCATCGTGATTCTCTCCTCTGTCTATGGGTTCAAAAGTAATTGTTCTGCATACGTTCCAGGAAATCTGCCAAGGAGTCAATCTCTTCCTTGCTGAAATCCTTGAAAATCTGATCCATGAAGCTGAGCTTCTCGATTTTGTAACCTTCAATATGTTTGCGGCCATCATCTGTAAGACGTACAAAGGTGACCCGATTATCTTCCGGATTTTTGCGTCTGCTGACCATGCCATCGGCTTCCAGCTGCTTCAAATGACGGGTGATGGCAGCACTATCAATATTAATGACCTTCTGCAGCATGGATTGGTTGATCTCCTCAACTTGGTCCAGTTGATGAAGAATCTCGAAGCGGGATGAACTGATCCCGGTGCATCGTTCGAACTTGGGGCTTATCTTGTTGCCCAGTGCGTTCAGCAGAGTAATAATTTGCTCTTCTTTGGTAACATTACATGTCATGACTAGACCTCCCGGGTGAATCTGGACATGAACAATGGGGATGCCATTGCTTAATCAATTACTGGATACCTCAATAATTGACGTATCAATAATTGATGGCTCAATCAATATAACATGTGTGTTTTGATTTTGCAACAGGAATAGAAATAGGAGATGAACCTCCTTAAACAGTGACTTGGTTCTCCATAGGATATCCCGTTTCAGGGCAATATATTGAGACAAACGCCCCCGAACTTTGTTCCAAGTTCGAGGGCGTTAAAGACCTTGCTTATCGATGAAGCTAATTGCTCAATTGGTGATTTATTTGATCGAAGCCTCATAAATGCTCTGAATAGACTGGGACAGCATGGCGTCGAATTCATCGTTGCTCTGCCCGGCGGTGAGTCCCTCGGATAAGGCGCGCGAGAAGCTGGCGATCAAGCCGTGGTTGCGGGCGAGCTTCTCGTTAGCTTCCGTCTGCGAGTAGCCGCCTGACAAGGCCACAATTCTTACAACATGGGGCTCGTTCATTAAATCACTATAGAAGTTGTCTTCACTCGGTATGGAGAGTTTAAGCATAACCTGTGCGTGCGGGTCCAAGGTCGATAAATGCTGGGTCAGCTCGGCTTTTAACAGCTTTTCCGATTCGGCTTTGTCCGGGCGGGTAATATCGACTTCGGGCTCAATAATAGGGACAAGTCCCATGTCCATGATCTGTTTGGCTGTGGCGAACTGCTGCTGAACGACCTTCTTGATCCCGGCAGGGTTAGCTTCATGAATGACGGAGCGCATTTTCGTTCCGAAGATGCCGCGTCCGGTCGCCCGCTTCAGCAGATCCCCGAGGCCCGGATTGGGCTTCATCAGCTGGACCCCGTCTTCGAGATCAGCGAGTCCTTTGTCGATTTTCAGGAAAGGCACAATCCCTTTCTTCTCCCATAGATAATCGGCCGTAAGTTGGCCGTCAATCTCGCGATCCATCGTATTTTCAAACAGAATAGCCCCGAGAATAAACCGGGAATCAAATGCCGAGCTCTTGATAATCCGGGTTCTCATCTCATGAACCAATGCATACATCTCATCTTCGTTCGCATAGCGGGTTTCTTCAATTCCGTAATGCAGCAGAGCTTTGGGTGTGCTTCCGCCACTTTGGTCTAGGGCCGCAATAAACCCTTTTCCCGTACGGATTCGATCGAGCTGCTTCATATTCATGACTATCGCTCCTTCGTAGGATTGGAGTTATACGGATGCCAGGATTCAGGCTTCTTATACCCAATATTCACAAAATCTAAACCTGCAATTCGGGAGGTTGCCCGGAACTATGCGTTAGAGCTCGTGATCCTTGTTATACAGTATGGACACGCTTGGATTCCTGAGACACTTGTAAATCTGCACCTTTCTGAATTCTGCGGAGCAGGTAGTAAGAGAGCATCACGAACAAGAAGACCACAACGGACTTAATACTGCCTTTAGGATTACCTACAGCGATTTCGGACCAGAATGCGGAAATGCAGTCAATTGTAAAACCGGCGTAGGCCCATTCCTTGAGTCTGAAGTATTTGGGAATAACGAGTACCATAATCCCTATGATTTTTGCCACGCCCAGAAGGGTCAGAAAGTAAGCAGGGTAACCCAGCACCTGTGTTGTTGAAATTAGGGTGTCCGGAGATCTAAGGATCTCATTGACGGCACTAAGTAGGAACCCTATTAGGGTGCACGCCGTGACAATCCAGTAGGCTATTTGTATTTTTCTCATCTTCATAACTCCTCCTCAAATTTCTTACACTTTGATTGTACTCAGAACGGTGTGTAAGCAAATCTGTGAGAAGTAATGGATTTCAAGCCAAAAAGGCAGAACAGTTGATCGCTAGAATATGCAGATTCGCATACTCTATGCCAAAAGTCATGCCCTTGTAGTTAAACTTGAATTTGGTGGCGAACTGAGAATATAGCGGCTTGTGTCCGGTCACGCATCCCAAGTTTGGCTATAAGATTTGAGACATGATTCTTCACAGTCCCTTCGGTAATATGAAGCAAATCTGCAATCTCTTTGTTGTTCAACCCTTGGCCCAGTACAGCGAGTACTTCTCTTTCCCGTTCTGTAAGAAGCAGGAGTCCCTGGGGTTCACTCAGCCTTAGGGGATGAGCTTCCGGCTGATTGATTTTGGATAAGCTCCTGAGCTCCCTAAGCAGCATTGCGGTAATATCGGGCTGTAGCACGGTTCCGCCATTGTAAATGGTATGCAGTGCACTTACGATGGCTTCGGACGGCATATCCTTTAACAGATACCCATGGACACCTGTATCCATTGCCCGCAAGATTAATTCTGCGTCATCAAAGGTGGTCAGAATCAGGATCTTGGTCTCCGGCAAATGCTTCAGGATCAATTCCGATCCATCGACACCGTCCATGCCTGGCATCCGGATATCCATCAAGATCACCTCCGGCCGCAGCTCAAGCGCTTTGGAATAGGCGTCTATTCCATCCACAGCGGTTCCAACGACTTCGATATCCGGTTCTAAGCCGATGAGGGTCGCGAGACCTTCTCTCATAAGCCGTTGATCGTCCACGATTAGAATTCTCAATTCAGCACACGCTCCATTTCTGGTAGAGAATAAGGGAGCTGTACCTCGACAGCAAAGCCTTCCTGGCTATCCATACTAAAACGCACGTCTCCGTTACACTCCTTCACTCTTTCCTGCAAATTGATTAATCCAAACCCCGGCTTTAGCTCCGAGGGGATCTCTCCGTCATTAAATATACATAGAGACAGCCCGTTCACGGAGTAGGTTAGTGAGATTTTGGCCTGCTTTGCTTGACCGTGCTTTTGAGCATTTGTAAGGGACTCTTGTGTAATTCGATAGGCCGTTAATTGAAGATTAGCAGGTAAGGGCAGAGGGTTCCCATTTACTTCGAAGACGGTCTGGACCTCGGCGAGCTTGGTGAATTCATCAGCTAGTTGTCTAAGGCTGTCTGTTAGAGAAGTTGACCTGAATGGCTCATCCCGAATCGTACGAACGGACAGCCGGACCTCCTGCAGAGAGGAGCGGACAAGATCTTCACACTCGAGATAGGTCTGTTCACTGCGTGCTGAATCTATAGGCCTTAGTTTGCGTGCCGCTTGCATTTGGACCAATAATGCGGTCAATTTATGACCAACGGTATCATGGATTTCCCGGGCAATTCGGACACGTTCTCTGGCTGCGGCCAACTCCTCCACTTTGAGAGTATAGTTCTTAAGCTGCTCGTGCGATTCCTTCAGCTGGGTATAGAGCTGAATCGTCTCCTGGCGCCCGCGTTGATATATTTGGAGAAGAAAGCTCACAATTCCGGCAAAAATAATAAATGAACAGGAAGTGAAGTAGCTAGCTTGATCAAACCGCTGATATAGATACCAGTCAATGCTTCCCATTGTAACTAGATACCCGATCAATAACAGAATACTGGCCAAGATCTGCATTCGCGTATTTCTGATTAACATCAGGATCGCCAAGGCTGTAATTCCAATAAATAAATGGTTGGGGAAATTTCCGGCGACATAGACATACCCGTAAGAAGCGGATAGTAGAAAATCCAGAATGAGGACATGAATAAGCCAGTTCTTCCTATCTCGCTTGGTAAAGTAATAGAAATTGATGAGTAGAAAAACCGCCAGTGATATCATCACCAAACTCAATCTCCAAAATAGCGTGAGCGATTGCTGGAAAAAGAAGACCCCCGATAATGTAAAATCAATAAGCAGTTTTGAGCCCAAAAGAAATTTCCATACCTGGGTATAGTCCTTTGATCTTATCGTGTCCTCGATCATTCTGCTTCCATCACCTCGCGATTAGTAATATCTTTCCTGTAAATTCCATTATAAAAACAACTAGCACATGAGTCCATACCGCAGTAATCTGTTGAACTTTTTATTGAAGGTCCATGATTCTCCTTATTATAATCAGGGTATGACAACTACTCCAATCCTGTATACCAAACTATATATTCCCCCGCTTCGGCCAAGTCTTGTTGCCCGCTCACGTCTGACTGAGAGACTGAATCAGGGTCTACCGGGTAAGCTGACACTAATCTCTGCTTCTACCGGCTTTGGCAAGACTACGCTGGTCAGCCATTGGCTTACAAGCTGCGAGCGACAAGTCGCCTGGTTATCGCTGGATGAAGCGGATAACGATTCTACCCGTTTTATGACCTACCTTTTTGCTGCGCTGCAGTCGGTAGGAGCCAGTAGTATGGAGGAGGGGCTGATTGGGCTTTTTAAGTCCCCGCAACCACCGCCCATCGAATCTATTTTGGCCGCTTTAATTCAGGGGATTACTACGATTTCAGACCCATTCGTCCTCGTTCTGGACGACTATCACGTGATTCATGACAGACAGATTGACCATGCCCTCGGCTATCTGATCGAGCATATGCCCCCGCAGATGCACATCGTTATGGCTACCCGCACGGATCCGCGCCTATCTCTGGCCCGCCTGCGCGCTCGGGGACAATTAACAGAGCTGCGGGCAGCGGATTTGCGCTTTAACTCGTCTGAAACGACTGAATTTCTGAGCCGGGAGACAGGCTTATCCCTTACAGCTGAGCATATCTCAGCTTTGGAGACTCGGACGGAGGGCTGGGCCGCGGGACTGCAATTAGCTGCGATTTCCATGCAGGGGTCTAGCGACATCAGCAGCTTTATTGAATCCTTCACTGGAAGTCATCGCTTCATAACGGATTACCTGATGGAAGAAGTCTTGGCGCAGCAGCCCGAATATGTCCAGAACTTTCTTCTGGGCACCTCCATCCTTGATCGGTTGTGCGGCCCTTTGTGTGATGCCGTTCTCAGCAGAGAGACAGATCCTGATCATGCCGGACCCTCTACCGGGCAGGATACCCTGGAATATCTGGAACGTGCGAACCTCTTCCTCGTTCCGCTGGACCATGAGCGCTGTTGGTATCGCTATCACCATCTTTTTGCCGATTTTCTGAGACAGCGGCTCCCCGAGTACAGACAGAATTCCTACCATCTTCGTGCCAGCAGCTGGTATGAAGAACACGGGCTTGCCATTGAAGCCTTTCACCATGCCGTATTCGCCCGGGATATAGACCGGGCTGTTCACCTGGCAGAGGGGGATGGAATGCCCTTGCTGTTCCGTGGAGCGGTGGTTCCTGTCATGAATTGGCTCGAATCCTTACCGGGCAAGGAAATGGATGCCAGACCTTCACTCTGTGTGATGTATGCTTCCGGGCTATTAATGAGGGGGCAGATGTCTGGAGTGGAGGAGAAGCTTTCAGCTGCTGAACAAGTTCTGCAAGCGGCCGGGCAGAACGATAAAGCTCGTGATTTAATAGGACATATCGCTTCCATACGCGCCACAGTGGCAGTCAGCAGGCACCAGGCCGAGGTGATCATGGCCGAGTCTCGTCGTGCTCTGGAATATCTGCATCCTGACAACCTGCCTGTCCGTACGGCGACGATCTGGACACTGGGCTATGCGTACCAGCTTCTCGGGGATCGTGCCGGAGCCGGTAAAGCCTACGCCGAAGCGTTATCGAACAGTCAGAGGATCGGGCATATCATGATCACGATTATGGCCACACTGGGCCTTGGAATCATACAGGAATCTGACAATCAGCTTCATGCCGCAGCTGAGACCTACCGGCTTGTTCTTGATATGGCAGGAGATCCGCCGCTGCCGGCTGCTTGTGAAGCGTACCTGGGCTTGGCCCGGTTAAGTTATGAATGGAACGACCTGGAGGGTGCCCAAGAGTTAGGACAGCGGAGTGTAGAGTTAGCACAGCAGCTCGAACAGGCGGATAGAGTCGTTGCGGGTGAATTGTTCCTGGCCCGAATAAAGCTTGCACTTGGAGAGGTGAGCAGTGCTGCCTATATTCTGGCCAAGGCTGATCAGATCGCCAGGCAGCACAACTTCGATCATCAGCTTCCCCGCATTGCAGCCGCACACGTGACCTTACTGCTTCGCCAAGGGGAGCTCAAGGCAGCCGCCCAATTAGCACAGAAACACGAACTGCATCTAGCTAAAGCCCGGCTTCATCTGGCACAGGGTGATACCACTGCCGCACTATCGGTACTTATGCTACTGCGGAATAAGGCTCAGGAGAAGCAGCTTCACGATGAAACGCTCAAGGTGATGGTACTGCAGGCTGCTGTTCTCTATGTACACGGAGATAAATTAGCAGCTGTGAAAATTTTGACTGAAGCTCTAACGATGGCTGAGCCGAGCGGCTTCCTCCGGATTTTTCTAGACGAGGGCAGTGATATCGAGCGGCTTCTTTGTGAGACGGCTGCTCATGGAATCATGAAGGTTTATGTAGGTAAGCTGCTGTCAGCGTTTCAAGGAGAGGGACTGAAAAGTCAGGTCCTCGCTCCTTCTGATCATTCCGACCGCGCTGTCCAGGCTGCAACCCTAATCGAGCCATTAAGTGGGCGGGAGCTCGAGGTTCTTCGCCTCATTGCAGAGGGGCTCTCGAATCTTGAGATTAGCGAGCGGCTGCATATCGCACTGACTACGGTTAAGGGGCATAACCGGATTATATTTGATAAACTTCAGGTATCTAGGCGCACTGAGGCCGTAGCACGTGCCCGAGCACTGGGGCTGCTGTGATCCCTGCGCACATTACGGTGGCCTTTATTTTGTAAAACCATACTTTAGTAGCTATATGAGCATACCGTACTGCGAATATACTAGTTGCAAATTCAGGTTTGGAGGCTATCTTATGAAGGCGATAGTATGTACACAGTACGGGTCAGCAGATGTGCTCAAGCTCAGGGAAGTAGACCAGGTTATGCCAAAGGACAATGAGGTGCGGATCAAGGTTCATGCAACGACCGTAACTGCGGGGGATATCAGGGTTCGTGCTTTTCAAAGCCCTCTCTTGCTGTGGATTCCCATGCGCTTGGTTCTGGGTCTTCGTAAGCCTAGAAAACCTGTTCTTGGAGTCGAATTAGCAGGTGTGGTTGAAGCTGTTGGCAAGGATGTTAAGAGGTATAAGGTGGGCGATTCGGTGTTTGCATTAACCGGGATGAAATTCGGCGGCCATGCCGAGTATGCCTGCCTTTCTGAGAATAGCTTGATGGAGATCAAGCCGGAACATGTATCCTATGAAGAATCTGCTTCTATTTTATTCGGAGGAACTACAGCGATATATTTTCTGGGAAAAGGCAATATTCAGCAGGGCCAGAAAGTCCTGATCTATGGCGCTTCTGGAACAGTGGGGACTGCGGCGGTACAGCTTGCAAAGTACTTTGGAGCCGAGGTGACCGGGGTGTGCAGTGGAGCCAATCTGGAAATGGTGAAGTCCTTGGGAGCCGATAGGGTCGTTGATTATACGAAAGAAGATTTTGCTAGTCAAAATGAGCACTATGACCTGATCTTCGATGCGGTCGGGAAATGCTCAAAATCCAGATGCAAGAATGCACTAACTCCCGGCGGTTCTTACGTGACCGTGGATGGACAGGGCATTGCCAAGGTACTTCCTCAGGATCTCCTGTTCATCAAGGAGCTTATGGAGCAGGGGAATTTAAGGTCCGTCATTGATCGAACCTACCCGCTGGAGCAAATTCCTGAAGCTCACAGGTATGTAGAGAAAGGCCATAAGAAGGGCAGTGTAGTCATTCAGGTGAGTTAAGCCGAAAAGACAAACAAATAACAAAATTAAGATGCTGAGAAGCCCCGTAGATGTGAGACAAGGGGTTTTCTTTTGTTTGAGCCTATATTAAGGTTCTGGTCATTATGAAATCCACCTGTTCTTCATTCCCCATACGAAAGGGATGGGCTCCTGTTTGCACAAACCCCATCTTCTTATAGAAGGAGATCGCATTATTGTTTTTCTCCCATACACCTAGCCAGATTGACTTCATATTACGTTCTTTCGCAATTTCCGCAGCTTTGCTGAGCAGATATTTACCAAGCCCGTGCTTTTGATAATTGGGCTTTATGTAGATTCTCTCGATTTCCAGCGAATCCTCACCCATTTCTTCAGACTGGGCCCCATTAAAATTAACTTTTAAATACCCAGCGACTTCATTATGAAAATAAGCAAAATAGAACTGAGAAGAGATATGGGATAATTCTTTCTTTATTTGGTTTAGGTTAAATGCCTTTTCCATATAGGCCTTCATATTTTCCGGTGAATTCTGATGCTTGAATGTTTCATTAAAGGTTTCATAACTTATTTCCTGAAGCGTGTTTAAATCTTCGAGGGTACACTTGTGTATATTTATTGTCATTGAAATAAGCTGCTCCTTTGTGCAATTAATAATTTCTCTTGTTTCCCTTTTTTACAAACTCCCAGTCCTTTTCCACATTGCTTCTTACTCTTTGGAGAAGATTGAAGATCGTTTCTGTTTCTCTTTCTGACAGGCCTTCTAATGCCACGTGGTTGGAATGCTCATTTTCTTTTTTTATAAAAGGATAAACATTTTGCCCTTTCTCTGTTGGAAAGAGCAATTTAATTTTTTTGTTATGTCTGTCTTCTTTCTTTTCGATAAACCCGCTATTTTCAAGTTTCTGGACAGCACGGGCTGCTGTAGTTCGATCGACTTTTATCATCTCAGCCAGCTTTTCTTGAATGATTCCCGGATGTTCACATATCCGCACAAGGTACAAATACTGCCCTTTGGAAAGGTCATGTTCCTTAAATTCTATATTGCTGATGGAATCTAGTGCCCTGGCTATCATTCCAATTTCACGAAGAATTTCTTTCATAATGAACCCCTTATATATTTGAACTATTGAACTACAGATAAGGCATGAGTGTGAGAAGGAATCATTCCATACTCATGCCTACTGGCAATTCTTAAGTTTGAATATAAATCATCTTTGTTGCAAATGCAACAAAGATGATTGCATTTGCAACAAAAAATTAAGAAGACTAAAGCTTACAAATGTGAGCCGCCGGAAGCATCGATAAGCTGACCCGTTACCCAGCGGCTATCTGAGGAAGCCAGGAAGGCCGCGATATCCGCAATATCTGCGGGCTGGCCTACCCGGTTGAATGCGGAGAGGCCGGCTACGAACTTTTCTCCATCAGGATCCTGCAGTGTCCCTGCATTCATGTCCGTATTGATAATACCCGGCTGAATGGCATTAACGGTAATATTGCGTGGTCCGAGGTGTTTGGCCAAAGCCAGTGTGAAGGTGTTAATCGCGCCCTTGGTCAGGCTGTAACCGAATACTGCGGGGTAGGCAGTTCGGGTCACGACGGAGGATAAGTTGATGATTCGTCCGCCATCTCTCAGCCGTGGGAGCGCTTGCTGGGTAAGGAAGAGCGGGACCTTAACATTAATGTTAAGGACCTCATCTATCGCTTCCTCAGTTAATTCTTCCAAGGATAACACCTGGCCGATTCCCGCATTATTTACGAGAATATCGAACTCTGTACTTCCCGTCTGTTCCTCCAGCTGTACGTCAAGCAGATGAATGAACGCTTCGATATGATTTAATGTACTGAACTCTGTGCCGATCGCGAATGCTTTGCCTCCAAAATTATTGATCTCTTGAACTACCTGCTCCGCTGCAGCTTGGTTCCTGGCATAATGTACAGCAACCAACGCGCCCTCCTGAGCCAGACGCAGTGCAATGGAACGGCCAATCCCGCGGCTGGCCCCTGTGACCAGCG
The DNA here is from genome assembly GCF_003994465.1 of Paenibacillus zeisoli. Lineage (GTDB taxonomy): Bacteria > Bacillota > Bacilli > Paenibacillales > Paenibacillaceae > Fontibacillus > Fontibacillus zeisoli. The sequence continues at coordinate 147,186 of NZ_RZNX01000006.1, forward strand.
CTGTCTTACCTTGTAACGTATTCATATACTCATCTCCTTCTTATTGTCTCATCTCCAGTTCTATCACAAGGGAAGTTTCAATTTGTTGCTCTCTCATTCGAGAGTATGCCATTGGCGTGAAGATGGAATTATAGTAAGCTTGTGCAATACCGAAGTTGTACTGAACTAGGAAAGGTCTAAATGGGAAAGGAACTGGATAATGACCAAGAAGCTTTATTATGATTCCGCCTACACTACCGAATGGCAGACGGGTATTAGTCAGGTTCTCGAAAGAGAGGACGGGCTCTATATTACTTTGGAGGAGACCGCTTATTATCCGCATGGAGGCGGACAGCCCTGTGACCTGGGATGGATCAATGAGATCCCTGTTCTGGATGTGATTCTTGAGGGGAATGCGGTTCTGCATAAGCTGGAACGCCAGCCCGAAGGGGAGCGGGTCAGCTGCCGGGTGGATTGGAAGCGGAGGTTCGACCATATGAAGCACCACAGCGGCCAGCATCTGCTGTCAGCTGTATGTCTGAATCTGCTTGACGCCTTGACCGTCAGCTTCCACCTGGGAGACGACTATGCCACGATTGATATAGACAAGCTGGATTTGACGAACGAACAGTTGACCGCCATCGAATGTGAAGCCAACCGTCTGATCTATCTGAACCGCAGTATTGACAGTTATTTTGTTACTAACGAAGAAGCCGCGCACCTCCCACTGGTGAAGCAGCCTAAAGTGACGGAGAACATTCGGATTGTTGAGATTGCCGGTGTGGAATATAATGCGTGCGGAGGGACCCATGTTACTTCGACAGGGGAGATCGGCATCATCAAGCTGTTGAAGTCTGAGAAGCAGAAGGGAAATACCCGAATCTATTTCAAATGTGGATACCGGGCGCTCGAAGAGTTCAATGCAAGCATGCAGATTCTCGCAAGCCTATCGACCAAATTCAATACGGGCCGGGATGAAATTCTGGATCGCCTGGAGAAATGGGAGCATGAGCATAAGCAGCTTCAACTGGAATTGGCAGCTGTAAAGGCAGAGAACGACAGCTATTTCGCGCAGAAGCTCTTATCCGGAGCTGAAGGCAGTCTAATTATGCATGTTTTTGAGAACAAGCCGATGAAGGATATGCAGACGCTTGCGGTCAAGCTGAGTGAAGGCGGCGGGCGGTATGTGCTGCTTGCTTCAGAGCAGGAACATAAGGTTGTCCTTGCCCAGAACGGGAACCAGGAGCTTTCCTGCGGGGCTTACTTCAAAGAGAATCTTGGAACCTATCATGGAAAAGGCGGGGGCAGTGATAAGCTGGCTCAGGCCGGGTTCCCAAGCTGGGATGATGCTGCTGCCTTTATCGAATTTACAAGACAATCCCTAAGCTAGTAGCGGGCTGCTTATATGTCCGCTGCTTGAGCCAGAGACACATAGGTTCATGAACCCAAATAAAGCCGTGTAGATACAAGCTAACCTTGTGTCTATACGGCTTTTTGGTGCGCTAAGCCATGCCTATTTATACAAATAAACCACAATCATGCGGACGAGCTCATTCTTCAGGCGGTCAGCGGAGACGTTCCTGGGTGAGAACACGATCATATCGACAATGCTGTTCAGGGCCTCGAAAACAACCCATGAGGCAGCCTCCAGATCTTCAACCTTAAGATCGCCCTGACCCTGTTGAAGGTAGCTCAAAGTTTTGCGGCGGCCAAGGTCGAACTGTTCATCCATAAGCGACTGAATTTCTTTATCAGAGTTGTACATAACCGCAAGTTCCTTATGGAACTCCGAATAGACCTGGTGCGACTCAAGAAGGCTGTCCACCATATGAGCAATGGCCGTATGCTTGTCCATACTCTTGAAGTCAACTTCACCAAGAGAAGCATCAACCCGGGCTAACAGATTTTCATTATAAAGCTTCAGAGAATCTATGAACACAGCTCTCTTATCCGTGAAGTAGGAGTAGAAGCTTCCGGTCGATACTCCTGCTGCAGCAGAGATTTGCTTCGTATTGGTATTGTGATAGCCCTTCTCGGAGAAAAGCTTCATGGCTGCCTGAATAATGGCTTCCTTGGTCTTGATGCTCCGCTCCTGCTGTGGAGTTCTTACTTTATCTTCAGTCTCGCCCATTACATTCCCGTCCCCCTTTTGTATCTCGATTGTAGAGGAGAGACTTCGGACTGTCAACGAAAGGTGAACTAAAGTTCATAATTTCGATTGACAAATATGAACTATAGTTCATATAATTACAAACATGAACAAAAGTTCATATTATAAGGAGGGTTAAGGAATGAGTATGAGACTCAGAAGAGTATTCATTTTTACAGCGATTGTGCTGGGTTATTTCATGGCTCTATTGGACACGACCATAATTAACATTGCTTTACCGGAGATGACGCGTCATTTTGGCGGGACCGTGTCGGAGATTTCCTGGGTAATGAACGGGTATAATTTAGCTTTTGCTGCCCTCATTCTGACCGCATCCAGGCTGGCGGACCAATTCGGACGGAAGAAAGTATTTATTATTGGCGTTGTGGTATTCACCTTAGCTTCACTCCTTGCCGGCTTCTCATCAAGTCTTGCGATGCTGATCGTCTTCAGAGTAATCCAGGGTCTGGCCGGTGCGATTATAGTCCCTGTGACTATTCCTTTAACGACAACCTCCTTTCCAAAAGAACAGCATGGAGTGATCATTGGCGTATGGGGCGCTATTGCTGGATTGGCTGCTGCATGCGGCCCCTCTCTGGGTGGGATGATTACAGAGAAGCTGAGTTGGGCATGGATTTTCTTTGTAAATGTGCCACTGGGGCTGCTTAGTATCCTGTTGACCCTGCTGTTCATAAAAGAATCCAGAGATGATTCAGCAAGCAGGTCGATCGATTACGGAGGGATGCTTGGAATCACGGGAGCCATGCTTGCTCTTACGTACGCCTTAATTGAGGCAAAGGATTACGGCTGGAACTCTGGTTATATCTACAGCTTGATGGGTGCCGGATTGTTCTGTCTGCTGATATTCTTCTATATCCAGTGGAAGGTGAAGGAGCCTATGCTTCCTCTTATGCTCCTTAGAATTTCGGCATTCAACGGCTCCTCACTAACCCTGCTTATCGTAGGCGCTGCACTATCCAATATCGCACTATTGACTTCCTTCTTCCTAATTAGCGTGTTAGGAATGACTGTACTTAAGGCCGGGCTGGTCTTGTCGATGCTGGCAGTAGGGTCCATCGTGAGCTCGGCAGTCTCGGGAGGTCTGTCGGGTAAGTACGGCAGCCGCTGGTTCGCGGCCTCAGGGGTTGCTGTAATAGGCGGGGCTACTTATTCTTTAAGCAGCCTTGGTGTGAATTCTGCAGTTGGAGATGTGCTGATCCGGCTGGCGGCAGCGGGGATTGGAGTAGGTCTTACCATGGCGCCGGTCATGTCTTCGGCCATCCGCCATGTTCCTGAAGAGAAGGTCGGGATAGCTTCAGGTGTAATCAACATGTCCAAGGCATTTGGGAGTGTGCTTGGAGTAGCTATCATAGTGACCTTGTTCCAGCTCAATATCAACGATCAGGTTGAAACCGCCAAGGTTCTAAGTGCTGAGGCCATTCAGAATGACTCGAAGCTTCTGCCAGCCAGCCGGGAGATCCTGGTCAGTGTCATGAACAAGCTTCAGAGCCGGGGCGGCACTGAGGACGGAGTAACCGGTATCGATAGTACGACGGATAGTGAGGGGATTGAACAGAGTATAGAGCAGGCGATCTCTAGGCTTAATCTGGAGGAACAAAAGACCCTTGACGATGATCGCCAGGGTCAGATGAAAGAGATCGAATTGGTGTTGTCGGGTGCAGCAAGCCGGATGCAAGACGCATCGGTTCAAGCCTTTAACCACACCTTTAAGGTCGCGAGTTACATGGTTGTGCCGGGGATTCTATTTGCACTCTTGAGTGATGGCCGCAGGGGGCGGAAGCATCGGAAAGTCGTAAAGGGGCTTCATAATGCAGAAGTCTAAGGGGCATTAATGAATTTCCGATAAGAACTGTTCGACCGTCTTGTTAAATTCATGAGGTGTATCCGCATTGGCACAATGCCCGGCTCTTTGAAGAAGCACGAGCTGGGAATGTACTTCTAATTGATGCAGCTCATCGGCAGCTGCCCGGATGAGGGGGAGATCATGTTCGCCTACGATAAGGAGAAGAGGATAGGGCATGGGGTTATCTTTTCGTCTAAAAAAAGTGTTCATCCCTGCCATGGACCGAAAGGAGCGTCTGTTAAAATGCTTACTCCCTTGGGCGAACAAGGCGCGGCATTCATCCGAATAGCAGGAGACGGAAGACACATAATCCCTGAACTTCCTCATGGGCTGCAGCATATACAGTAACCACTTTAGGCCCTCTTTTCGTTGGCCCTTTAATATAATCTCGTTCGCTTTATGTATGGAGTAACCGCCTACTATGATTACCGACTTTACCTGGTCAGGGTAACGATCCGCAAAGGCCTGGGCGACAAGAGATCCCATGGAGACACCCAGCAGATGGCAGGCGCTGATGTTATTAGCAGTTAAGATTTGGTGCAGCAGATTTGGTACATCTTGCATAGTGACCTTGGAACTGAGGAGCGAACTGTTCCCGTGACCGGGCAAATCCAGGAGAATCAGCTGATAGTTCATCCTGAAATGGGAGATCTGCTGCTCGAACATGGTATGGTCAGCAAAGGCCGGATGCAGCATCACAATCGTTTCTTTTCCCTCATTGGCAATCCATATATAGGAATAGTCAGTATTCTTAAAATTCAGCTTACGCATACTCATCTTTCTCTCCATTCAGCTGTGCCTCCAATTCCTTCGAGAGTTTCGTGAACCATTCCAACATGCTCTGGTGATAATAGAGCCCAAGCTCCAATGTTTTGAGTTGATAGGCTGCTATGTCTTTAAGATGGTCAGGTATTTCCTTATGATTAGCCTCCAGAAAGGCAGCTTCGAACTCATGAACAGAGGCTTCGAGCTGGACAACCACTATATTTAGAATAGTCAGACGATCTGTCATAGTCATTAACCCCAAGAAAAACAACCGGGTAGTCACATCCTGCTCCAAACGGCTGGGTGCGACCTGGGATAACATCCAATCCTTAAAATACTGTGTTCCTGATTGGTTGATGGAATAGATCTTCTTCCTTCGCCCATTCTCAGTTACTTCATGACATACAATGTGGTCCAGGCTCTCCAGCTTCTTCAGAGCGGCTTGTATACTACCAAGACTTGCACTGAAAAATGGAGATACTTTCTGCTGCAGCGCGTTCCGTATATCATACTGGGATAGACTACGAATCATTAGAAGCCCTAATATAACAAACCCCATTACATTCACTTCCCTAAAATGTGGTAATCAGATTATAACATACCTATTAGGTATATGTAAGATGTAGTTTTAATAATAAATCTGTGGCTTTACATTTGTTTTTAGGCATTCACATATGTAATTAGATTCTCTACGGTGGTAGGAATATTCATCGAACAACCATCTGCTACGAGAATCAAATAACCATCTTTCATACGAGTGAAGTGAGTTTCTTTCAATGATTTACAGGAAATAATTCTCACTACATTATGAAAAAAGAGGCAAAGAGTGTGAGCTCTTTGCCTCTTTTAATGTTTGCAGGACGCCCCATACTCTGACGGTGACGTCTACGTAGTGGGAACAATCAGGGACAGTAGTTCCGTATCCGCCTGCAGCAGAGGAAGCAGTTGTTGCAAGTACTGATTGTAGGCGTTCCATGCTTGTTTCATGGGCCATTGATCGGGCAGCAGCTCGCGGGCAAGGAAAGGATCTTCCAGCAAAACTTCACCGAAATTTTCCCCAAGCTCCAAAATCTCGAGCAGCACTTGCCATGCCGTGATCTCCTCACCTCGTTCTAAGGAAAAGGTTAATTGCTTCTGCTTCTCCCCAGACCAGCGCATAAATGTTTCGTACTTCTTCTGAAGTTCCTGGATCGGCCATATTTGCTTGGCCTTCACAGCAGTAATGTCACCGACATCCATCTGTCCGTGCAACATACAAATCATGTCTTCCAAACCATGCTTTCGGGCAAAGGCAAGAATCGCGTCTTTTCGATTAAAAGGACAAATATAAACGCCATCATATAACGCACCGTATCCGACCTGGGTAAGCTCCCGCCGGAAGGAATTGCGAAGAGAGCGCAGCCGCTCCGGGAAGCTGAACATGATTATATACCAGAGACCGTCCCACGGCTGCTCCACTTCATTCATTTTGATCTGCAGGCTGCGAATGACCGACAAGCCTGATTCGGTGACGGAATAAGAGCGGTTTTCCACCGCAATGTATCCCTTCTGCTTTAGGGAGGCGAGGGTGTTCCGGATAATTTGGGAGTTCTTGCCGCGATGCTGGTAAATGTCAATAATCTCGGATGTTGTCATATAGTGTCGATGTCGAATCATGTAGAGAATTTGTTTTTCCAGAGATAACATATGGGTACCTCAGCTTTGGCTAGATAGTAATTTTATTATACGCGAATTGACGATTTGGCGATACATTGGCGAGGGAAGAAATCCGATCTATAATAAAAATGTATATATAACATTTATATTGACTATCGCATTTGCAGTTGTTACAATTCAGGTAAATACAGAATTAGGAATATATATAAAATAGTGGAGCGGAGGGAGCGGAGGATTGAAGACTTACGCATGCACATGGGTAGAGCCGACTGTTATTCTTGCTTCATCTTCGGTCAGCGACCGCTCAAGCTGGATTCGCAGAGGGACAAGCATCATGCATTCGAACATTAGCGATGGCGTCTTTATCGGTTTTCGCTGCAGTCTCCAGCATGTTCAGTTGGGGGAAGCCTCCATGATGGGAGCCAAGTGCCGGCTTCTGGGAACTCAGGATGCTCCGATCAGCGTCGGACGCTACAGCTGGATTGGAGCGGGGGTGACGGTTGAGCCAGGCGTACGCATTGGCGAAGGTGCCGTTATCGGAGCGGGTAGCTATGTCACGTCCGATGTGCCGGACTATATGGTTGCTGCCGGACGGCCAGCCGTTTTACGCAAAATGCGCCAGGTTACGAATGACGGCATTCCCGAATTCGGCGAGTTTCTTTCATTCATCCGGCAGAGGAGCAGAGAGACACCACTGGCAGACGACGAAGCGCAGATCGGCGATGACTGTTTTATTACCGCTACGATTCAGGCAGGCCGTCATTTGCGTGTAGGCAGCCGCAGCGTGCTGATCGGCGGCGCGAATGAAGAGGGAGTAGGAGGCATTCACGCTGGCGACGATGTCGTGCTTGGCACGGGCGTCATTCTCGAAGCACTTGGCGGCATCCGGTTAGGCGATCAGGTAGAGATTGATGATGAGGTGCTCATGGTAACGACAACCCATGAATACGAATTTCTCAGTTTGCCGCAGCTCAGACAACCGATTGTGGTCGAGTCCAAAGCGCGCATAGGCCGCGACAGTATCATTATCGGCGGCGTTACGATAGGAGAAGGAGCGGTTATCCTTCCGGGCTCACTAGTCCTTAAACACGTTCTTCCCTATGATACCGTATCAGGCGTTCCTGCCCAATCGATCATTCAAGAATGATCACAGCACCAGCCCAAAAAGGAGATGAAGTATTTGCGTATATCTTTAATTCCTATAGTTACAGGCTCGGGGCATAACATGAGAATATATTCGTTGGCCCGGGCATTGCTACATTCTGATCCATCTCTTACTATTGAGGTCTATTTGGGATCGCTGCAATCGATTTTTTCACCGTTGTTTGAGGAAATCGGCGTGGAGGTGATTGATTTATCCCCGAAAAAGGCCGTTGACCACTCCAAACATTCGCATTTATCCGACTTTTTAGATTGGAATACAATGTTAGAAAATTATTTATCCCCTATGTTCTACAATTCCCAACGCATTCTGCGTCTAACGAATCTGTTGCTTCAATCCAATCCGGATGTCGTCGTTTCTGATTATGACTTCAGTGCTTTGGCCGCTGCACAAATAGCCGGCATTCCCAGCGTGCTGGTCACAGAAAGGTATAACTTCACAATTACGGGCACATCTGACGAAGAACTAATTCGCGCCGGTTTTACCGTTCATGCGGAAGAGCTGGAGCAGGTTCGCACAGTGCTTAACCAGCTGTTTGTTTCCCTGACCGGTTCGGCGACGTATGTGCTGACAGATAAACCATTTGTGGAAGAGATAGATCGAGGCTCGGTCGCCGAAAAGCTGATTGAACAGGGAAAGATGAAATTCGTCGGGCCCATGATTCGCCCGATCGACAAAGCGCTTGACCGCCGCCATGAAAGGGAACAATTCGGCATCGAAGAGGGCGAGTTCCTGATCGTGGCGACGATGGGCGGCACTGCTATGTTCAGGGAAAACATGCGGGCGATGCAAAAAACCTATCTGGATACGTACGCCAGCGTGAAAGAAGCCATTCCGCATGCAAGAATGATTCTGATCGCCCGCGAACAGCTTGACGTTCCGGAAGGCGTCGTCTGCGTCACGTATGTGCCCAACTGGATCCCGCTGCTGAGATCGGCGGACGTCGTGCTGGCCCATCCGGGCTGGATCACCGTAACGGAAATATCCGCCTTGCGCATTCCAACGGTGTTTCTGCTCAGTTCTCCCAAGGAATACCACGAGCTTGAGGCATTCCGCCGTCTAGAGCTGCTGGGCTATCTCGTACAGTTGGGGCTGGACAGCGAAGCTCTAACGAGCAAGATTCTGAAATTGCGTGATCCGCAGGAAGCAGCGAGGCTGCAAGCTGCGTATGCCAGCGTAGCCCCCGATGCCGAAGGCGCGCTTCGCGCTGCGGAGTGGATCAAGCGGGCGGGACAGTCCGGGGCTGCCGCCAGACAGGAAGCCATTTTGCAGCGATGAAGGCGGTATCCACGCTCCAGGAAGCACGCATGACCGCTATATTGTTTCTGCTGATCTTTACGGTCGGCTGCGACACGTTTCTCGTTTCGCCGCTTCTGCCTAAGCTGGCAGCAGCCTACCATATGGAAGAAGCGCAGGGAGGGCAGTTCGTGTTGGCTTATGCGGGCTGCTACGCCGTTTCCGCGATTATCCTGGGACCAATGTCCGATCGTATCGGACGCAGTCGCATTTTGCTGGGAGGCGCGAGTTTGTTCACGGTCTTTACAGTCCTGTGCGGGCTGTCGCAAAGCTACAGGATGATGCTGCTGTTTCGCGCTTTATCCGGCGTGGCGGCAGCCGCCATATCACCGCAGGTCTGGGCGCTTATCGGCGACCATTTTCCTTACGAAAGACGGGGGAGAGTGCTTGGGATCGTAACGTCGGCTCTTTCGCTTAGTCAAATCCTGGGCGTTCCGCTGGCTGCATGGAGCGCGTCCGTATGGGGATGGCGATCGGCTTTTTTCATGCTTGCTGGGCTTTCATTAATGGGAAGTCTGACGTTCATGAATGGGTTTGCGCGAAACAGAACGTCGCCCCCGAAGGTACCGCAGGGATCTCTGCCAGCGGCCATCGCCCTGGGTTTGAGCCGCGCTATCCGTAATAAACAAGCGTTAACAGGGCTTGGGGTCATGTTTTTCATGAGTCTGGGAAGTCTGGGTATGTACACATTTATCGGAGTATTTCTATGGAAATACATGAATATGTCGCTTGTCGGTATGGGCTGGGCGATCGCGGCTATAGGAGGCGGCAATCTGGCGGGCAATTTGGCAGGCGGGTACGCTTCTGACCGGTGGGGAGAACGCTCCGTCGCTCTGTTCTTCATGCTGCTGATGGCGGGAAGCTTGCTTTCGCTGCCCTACTTGTCGGCTCATTCGCTGCTCGTCATGCTCGCTATTGTCGTCTGGCAATTCAGCGGAGGCGCATCGCTCGTGGCCTTCAATTCTCTGCTCAGCGAATTGGAACCGCAGGTTAGAGGGACCGTCATGTCACTGAATAATGCGGCGATGTACGCGGGTACAACGGTCGGGGTAGCCTTGAACGGCTGGATATTGGAACATTTTGACTTCATGGGAGTGGGATGGATCTGCGGGTCGGCCATCGCCGCAGCAGTTGTCGGCATGCTTCGGCTCAGCGCTCCTGCGCATAGGCGTCAAATCAAGATAGCCAACGAATAAGTTGAAAAGGATAGGTGTAGAGATGACCATAACCAAACAGGTAGAAAGCCAACTGGATTACTTATGGAACGCGTTGGTCGATCAGGCGCATGGAGGCGTCGTAACGTCTCTGGATGCGAATGGCATTGATATTATTTGTGATGATAAGCAACTGGAGGATCAGGCTTTGTCAGTATGGGCGCTAAGCCGGTCGGCCGACCATGCAGACAAAGCAGCCGTACTCGCGCAAAGCCTTTTGCAGCTCAAAGACCCGGAAAATGCAGGGTACATCGAACTTACTGACCGTTATTGGCGGCCGCATGCGCCTGGTTACGTCAAAACTGCGAGTCGGCAAGTGCTCGCCGCGCTTGCCTTGCTGGAAGCCGGTTCTGTGGCGAAGGACAGCAGCCTCGTACAAGAAGGGTTGCTTCTAGTCGATCATATTTCGGCAGCTCTCCACACGCACAATTTCGCTTCCATCCTGAACCGCGATTGGAGTAGTCAGCTTGATGACCGCCGTGATCTGAAGACGGCGGCACTGAGCGTCCTTGCGCTTGATTTGGCTGAACAATTGCAGCCTCATGCGGATTTCCGCGCCAAGCGCGACAGCGCGCTTGATCATCTGGTGCTGTTCATCGACAAGAAGGAGGGAGGCGCACACGACAAGCTGAGCGCCGAAGGAACGCCGATCTTGCTTGGCGGCAAGCGGCTAGAGTCGCAGGCGTTGGCGGCTTTGTCGCTGGCTCGTCTATCCAGGACGCTCAACCGATCGGACCTGCTGGCGGAAGCGGAGCAGCTCATTGCGTTCATCGCCCGGCATCTGGTTCATCCGATGTATGGCGGTTATTGGGATCGTTCACGCACCGATGGGACGGTTGAGGTAGACGGTATCCAGGGCTATTTTGGCAGCGCGTCGCCATTTCCAGTGCTGAAAGTAAGCGACCATGCGATCCTACTGCTCGCCTTGCACGAAATCGGCTGGCAACAGAAACCGGAGCTTCAGGAAGTTGCGAGAACCGCATTCAATGTTATTCATAACTATACGGATCACAGAGCTGGCGGCGTCTTTCATGGCCAAGGCAACTGGTTCTCGACTCCTGTCGATCCGACTGTGCCGCTCGGACGGCATTTCTGGGTGCCGCCGCATACGCCGGGCTCGTTCCACGCGGGCAATTTCGCATATGTTCCCCTCCAGCAGAAGCAGGCGTACACGCAGGCATGGGCAGGACTCGCGCTGACAGCGGCACGGGTTTCCGAGTTCAGGGAGGCGGCTGCGTACAACGAACCAGTGTCCGTCAAGGTGGACCTTCTGGAACACAAGCTGGACGAGGAACTGACAAGCAGCTTGCATGCGTTATCTGCGCCGTATATTGATATCCCGCAGTATGTAAAATGGCTGAAGCTGACGAGAAGCGGCGGCGGCTACGGTCTCACGCCTTACCGGTCGCCGCTTGGCTTTCGCTCCGACCGCTCCAGCCAAGTGTTCTCGACGCTACATGTGCTGGCCGACTTTCACGTGCTGAAGGAAGAAGTGCCCGAGCCCGCTTTGCTGGCGGCCAACATCCGCGTTTGCCAGAATCCGGACGGCGGCTTCGGCGAGCAGCCGGGTCATCCGAGCGAAGCGTTCACCACCTATTGCGGCGTGCTGTCTTTGCATATTCTGGGGGAAGCTCCGTCGCATCCTGCCGCTTGCATCACGTATTTGCAAAGCTGCCAAAATCCCGACGGCGGCTTCGGCAATGCCCCCGGCTACCGAAGCGACATATGGCACACGAATCTCTCCGTGGCAGCGCTAAAAGCGCTGGATGCGGAGCCGCATGACAAAGAGGCGTGTGCCAGATTCATCGTGTCATGTGCCGACGAGCAAGGAGCTTACGGTATCCATCCGGGAGCTCCGTCAGAAACGTTTTCGGCTTATCGGGCGATCAGTTCCCTATATATCCTCGGATATGAGCCTCCGCATGTCGAATTGACGGTGAACTGGCTGCAAAGCTGCCAAATGCCCGACGGTGGCTTTGTCTACCGGCCAGGCCGGGCGCGCAGTTTCGTGGGTAGTTATCATGCGATCGCTGCGCTCTATCTTCTGGGTGAGCATCCGGCCAATATCGAAGCCTGCAAGAAATGGATGAGCGCTCACCAGAATCCGGACGGCGGCTTCGGACGGCAACTAGGCGGCGTTTCGGATACGACGGACGAGGGATTTATTTGTCTGCACACAGCCTATATGTTAGAAAATTTACTTAGCCGCACGTGGGTTGCGATGGTTTCATAAATAAAGATAGATATAACGGAGGGATCGGAGAATGAGGGCCAATACTGATTATTTGCTTGAATATCGAGGTAAATCACGTGAATCCGTCATCGGAAGATTCGAAGACATTCTTTTGCATAGCGACGGTTCGACAACTAAGATGTTGGAATTGATCGTAGGCGGCGAAGTAACGGTGGAGGTTCATGACCAGGAGTGGGTATTCCGCAGGGAGTTATTGCCCGAATTGCATTTTCCGATCGAAGACGCGGGTCCGTTTCTGCGCAGAGTAACCTCGCTCTATTATCAAAATGAAGTGATTTCGACCAATCTTGTGTACGGCAATCCTCAGGTGCTAAGCGGCGCTCTCCAGGAACAGCTTATGAAAGGGAAGGTTCCTCTGGGCAAATTGATTAAAGAAATGGAGTACCGCCGGCAGATTCTGTTCGCGGGCTATGAGGAACTAGGTCCTCATTCCCTTAATTACCATCCTTTTGTTTTCGACAGAGCCGAGTATCCTGTCAAGAAATATGTGATGATACGCGAAGGGAAGTGGTGGTTTTATCTTACGGAAGTATTTCATATGTCAACGATTCTGAACTACATGGTATCTGACTTGAAAGAAAATATAATCTGAGGAGGGATGGGCATGAAATTCCTAGTGACGGGCGGAGCAGGATTTATCGGCGCGAATTTTCTGAATCGGTTTGTGCCGCAGCACCCTGAGCATCGTTTTCTCAATGTGGATGCCATGACGTATGCGGGTAATAGTCAAAATTTAGAAGTGATCAGCGGACATCCGAATTACAGCTTCGAACAGATCGATATTGCTGATCGGCGCGAGCTGGAATACGTATTTCGGGAGTATAACCCGGATACGATCGTCCATTTCGCCGCAGAAAGTCATGTAGATCGCAGCATCGCAGACCCGGAAGCGTTTATTCGTACGAATATCATAGGGACTTTTCAACTGCTAGAGCTGGCGCGAATTAGTTGGCAAGCCGCTGGGCTACATCTGTTTCATCACGTCAGCACGGATGAAGTATACGGCTCTTTGGGCAAAGATGGTTATTTTACCGAAGAATCCCCCTATTCGCCGAACAGTCCGTATTCCGCTTCTAAAGCGAGCAGCGACCATCTGGTTCGCGCTTATTCGCATACGTACGGTTTGCCTGTAACGTTAACGAATTGCTCTAACAATTACGGTCCTTACCAGCATGGCGAAAAGCTGATCCCCACCGTGCTCCGCAAGCTGCTGCACGGAGAACCCGTGCCTATTTACGGCGATGGCAGCAATGTCAGGGACTGGCTTTATGTGGAAGACCATTGCGACGCTATCTGGCAAGTCATTCACAAGGGACGCCGAGGTGAGACCTATGTCGTCGGAGGCAATAACGAGAAGAGCAATTTGGAGCTGGCTCTGGAACTCTGCGAAATCGTGGCCGACTACACGGGCAGGGACGTGCAGGCGCTGCGGCAGCTGATTACCTTCGTTGCCGATCGGGCAGGCCATGACCAGCGCTATGCCATCCAAGCGACTAAAATAAAATCGGAGCTGGGCTGGGAACCTGCTCAATCGCTGACTAGCGGTTTGCGCAAAACCGTTGAGTGGTACTTGGCGAATCCCCTCCGTTTGCAAACGGAAGTGGTAGTCCAATGAAAGGTATTTTACTGGCGGGTGGGCAAGGGTCCCGGCTGTATCCGATCACAAGTTCAGCCAGCAAGCATCTGGCTTGCGTCTATGACAAACCGATGATTTATTATCCGCTTTCGACACTGATGCTTTCCGGCATCCGCGAAGTCGTGCTCATATCGACGCCGCACGATATTCCTATGTTTCAACGGCTTCTTGGCGACGGCTCTCGTCTGGGCATCCAAATTCATTATGAGGAGCAGGAGAAGCCAGAGGGAGTAGCCCAGGCTTTTCTAATCGCCGAGCCATACATTCGCGGGGAGTCCGTTTGTCTTATCTTAGGCGACAACATTTTTTATGGAAACGGGCTCGATACCCAGCTTCATGGCAAGCATAGCATGGGGGAAGGAGGTCTCGTATTCGGTTACTGGGTCAATGACCCCGAGCGCTACGGCGTAATCGAATTCGATGAAGACAAACGCATCGTCGGCATCGAAGAAAAGCCGAGCGAGCCCAAATCGAACTATGCGGTACCCGGTCTTTATTTTTACAGCAGCAGTGTGCTGGACATTGCCAAAACACTCGTTCCCTCGGCCAGAGGGGAGCTGGAAATTACCGACATTAACAAACATTATTTGCAGCAGCAGACGCTACAGGTCGAACTGCTTGGCAGAGGCATCGCCTGGTTGGATACGGGCACGCCGCAAAGCTTGCTGGAAGCTTCCAGCTTCGTGGCGGCGATTGAGAAAAGGCAAGGCTTGAAAATCGCCTGCCTGGAGGAAATCGCCTATCGCATGGGATACATCACGCTATCGCAATTGGAATCCAATATCCAGCGTATGCCCAAAAGCGAGTACAAGGAGTACTTGCTGAAATTGTTCCTCCATGAATTTGCTGCCGACAGACATTTTGTAACCTGATTCGATGGTGTAAGGAACGGGTGCTGTTTTGAAGGATTGCCATTATTACAAACGGGGAGAGTAGGAATCATGGCTAAAGTGTTAAGTTTGTATTTCTTAATTATGTTCGTCATCGGAACGGACACCTTTCTGATCTCGCCATTGCTACCGACGCTGCGAAGCGAGTTCGGGGTCAGCATTCAAGCTTCCGGTTGGATGATGGGAGCCTATTCAGTAGGATACGCACTGTTTGCCCTTCTGGCCGGACCGCTTTCCGACGGCTGGAACCGTCGCAAGGTAATGATTTACGGGATGCTTGGTTTCGCTATATCGACCTTTCTGTGCGGGTTTGCTTTTGACTTTTGGTCGATGTTCGCGTTTCGCGCCTTGGCGGGCATCAGCGCCGCCTTTACTTCGCCGCAGGTATGGGCGACGATCCCGATGCTCGTGAAGCCGAATAAAATCGTCAAGTCAATGGGGATAGCGACAGCTGGTCTCGCCGTTTCCCAGACGCTTGGGGTGCCTATCGGCACATACTTGGCCGTAGGATCGTGGCATTTGCCTTTCTTCATCATTGGCGGTTTCTCGGTACTACTGCTGATTTTAATTCTTATTTTCGTTCCGGACTTCAAACCAGCCGTTACCGGCAAACAGCCTTCAATCGGCGGTCGCTACTTGACCTTGCTGCGGGAAGGCAAAGCGCAAAAGTCATTTTTTGCCTATTTGATGTTCCAAACCGGAAACTTCGCCGCTTTCACATTTATGGGAACGTGGCTGGCCGACAAGTTCGGCATGAACATTACCGAGATCGGCTCCGTGCTGATTTTTCTGGGACTAGGCAACATTGTCGGCAGCTTTTTCGGCAGCCGCGTCGTGGAGAAATGGGGTCGTCATGTCGTTCTTCCGCTTGGCATTACGCTGATGCTTGTGCTTTATGCGGCGCTGAACTTTGCCCCTTCCGGCATCGCAGTCAAGGGCTTATATTTCTTCATATATATGATCGCGGGCACGATCTTTCCTGTTATGATGTCGCTGCTGCAGACGTTGTCGGCCACGGCGCGGGGAACGATTGCTTCCCTTTCGAATGCGGTAATGTACACGGCTACAACGATCGGAGCCTATGTGGCTGGGCTGCTGTATGCCTCTTTCCACGGATTCACCGCAGTGATCGTCTTTACGGCCATTTGCTATTTCTTGTCGATTCTGTTATGGGTCAACAGCCGGGTAGCACTAGTGGACAAACGAACCGGGGAAACCGCGCAGGGGTTAAATTAAGCGTAGGACTGAAGGCCGTCAGGAATGCTCCTGGCGGCTTTTTGTGCAGTTGGCAGGGATCGTACAAATGGGCGAAGTTCTTACCCGCATATACCTAGAGAAAAACTTTTCGATTAATTCGAGGGTTTATTTTTTTGTTTGAAATGTGAATGGTGTCACATACGTGGATGAACAACCGTTCCATGCTTCTGTGAATATTTGAAATATCATTTCTTAAAGCAGCTGTGAAAAGTAAACCAAAAAAGCGGCATCTCCGCTTTTTCCTCACCAATCTCTTATGGAGCCTGGAGGTACACTTGCATGGCAACCCCTATAGGGATGTCCGAATCTCGATTTAAATGGCTGACGAAGCGTTCTCGACGAGGCCTCTTAGCGGTAGATTCAGACCCGTGCTCCTGAACTTGAAGCTATTCCTCGAAGTCTTCTTCCGCACGGGCGAACCCTCAGGGGTTCTCACAAATTTAGCGTTTAACCGGAGAGGCAGCCAAGGAACTGAAATCTATCGGAGTAAATAGCTATTCTCGCATGTTCGAAGATCCCTCAGTCCGTGTCAGCATATGGAATACTTAAGATCAGAGTTTTTTTATCGGCCAGAAAAGAACATCAAGCCGCTCTGTAAATGTAAGAACAGAAGGTTCCCGGTCATGTTCCAGACCCAGTGATTTAGTTAAGGTATTATTCTTTATCTCAAGCTCGGCTTCTTGTAGTGGCCATGGAAGGTGATGAATTTCACCGCTATACAAATGTCCTTTCGAGTCTGTCGTGAACAGGCAGTATCTTTCAGTGAGCCAGTGGGTAAGCGTACCGGGCCCAGCATGAAAGATTGAATCGGACAAGGGTCTATAATATCCAATGAACTCCATTTTCTGCCTATCTGAGGCATGTCTTGTGCTTCTGTATTGAATGGAGTGATCCACAAATTGCGCGTGCATCTTGGCGTGATGATATGGGAGGTGGGCAAGTGTTCGGGCGGCGATAACAGCTAATGGATTGGAGGCCTCCAAAGTCAGAAATAAGACGCCAGGTTTGCCGTGATACTCAGTGTATGTTCGAACATTTAATTCAAGAAAACGGCGGGTAAATGGAACCGGGGGGATTCCTCTTAGACGGAGTGGATCAACCCAAAATGGGGAAACACTTATCCACGGCCTGCCTTCCCACTGCTGCAGCTTAAGTCCAGGTGGAATATAAGGAAGCAAATCAGCCTCATGGACGGGCCAGTGAGCGAATAACAAATGCCTCCACACTTGTTTCATTACCCAAGGTCCCTCCGGTAATGGAATAGGACGATGTTCTGTATGACTAAGAATTGTACGGTTGTTCACAATATTACCTCCTTAAAGATGCATCGTTGAATTATCTTATATTACCCATCTCAGTCTGAACGCGCAGGAGACTTCACCAAACCATATTTGTCTCAGTCCTCAATGCGGGTTCGCATCGACAGAAGAAGGGAATATCTTGACTGAAGAACAGCAGTGGGAGAAGCTGGCCTTTATCAAGGAGATTGCCGACGAAATCTGGAAGTAGAAAAAGAGACTGCCTCAAGTGCCTTCTGCTTGATGAGCAGTCTTTTTTTGGGTTAGTCCAAATGAGGGTATAATATATAAGCAGAAGATCACACTACAAGGGCAAATCACTAATTTGCAGAATTAGTGTATTAGAATGCCTTAAGAAGGAGATACACATGACGGAGAAAAAAGCGAATCCAGGGGCTGGATGGAATCTGGACAACAGTTATGCTCGTCTGCCCGAGTCCTTGTTCTCGGAAGTCAACCCGACCCCTGTTCAGGCGCCCGGGTTAGTCGTAGTCAATGGCCCGCTTGCAGATGCCCTGGGCTTGAAGCTTCAGGTTCTGCAGACTGAGGAAGGGGTAGCGGAACTTGCCGGTAACCAGATTCCTTCCGGAGCTTTGCCTATTGCTGAGGCTTACGCGGGGCACCAATTTGGGAATTTTACCAAGCTTGGAGATGGACGGGCTGTACTTCTTGGTGAACAGATTACTCCGGCAGGTGAGCGCTACGATATTCAGCTGAAGGGCTCGGGCAGAACGCCGTACTCCCGCCGCGGAGATGGACGGGCAGCTCTCGGGCCGATGCTGCGGGAGTACATTATCAGTGAAGCCATGCATGCGCTTGGAATTCCAACTACGCGGAGCCTGGCGGTAGTGACAACAGGTGAGCCTGTATATCGGGAGACGGAGCAGCCTGGCGCAGTGCTAACCCGCGTTGCAGCCAGTCATCTTCGGGTAGGCACCTTTCAGTATGCTGCGGCCTGGGGCACATCTGGCGAGCTTCAAGCCTTGGCGGACTATACAATACAGAGGCATTATCCTGCAGTTGGAACAGATGATAGCCAGTACCTGAGCTTGCTTCAGGAAGTGGTTAAGCGGCAGGCCGAGCTGATCGCAAAGTGGCAGCTAGTGGGTTTTATCCATGGGGTCATGAATACGGATAATATGGCACTCAGCGGAGAGAGTATCGACTTCGGGCCGTGTGCCTTCATGGATTCTTATGACCCGGAGACCGTTTTCAGTTCCATTGACCTGCATGGGCGTTATGCCTACGGCAACCAGCCGCAGATTGCTGCATGGAACCTTGCGAGGTTCGCCGAGACTCTGCTTCCGCTGCTGCACAGCGACCGGGAGGAAGCGGTGCGCCTGGCTGAAGCCGAGATTTATAATTTTAGAGAGTTATATCATGGTCACTGGATGGCTGGGATGAGAGGCAAGCTGGGAATCTTAAATGCAGAGCCCGAAGATGAGACACTAATTCAAGAGCTTCTTGATATGATGAAGAAATATGGTGCTGATTACACCAATACCTTCCGGGCCTTTACAATAGGCAAGCAAGAGGAGAATCCCCTCTACGGCACAGAGGATTTTGCCGGATGGCAGGAGAAGTGGCAGGCAAGGCTGGACAGACAGCCGGGAGACAGGGCCGCTTCACAAAAACGGATGCGAAGCAGCAATCCGGCTGTGATCCCGCGCAACCACCGGGTTGAGGAAGCCCTCCAGGCGGCTGTAGCCCACGGAGATTACAGTGTGATGGAGCGGCTGCTCAAGGTTCTTGGGGATCCCTTCTCCTATTCCTCTGACCAGCTTGAGTACACCACGCTGCCTGAACCTACGAACCGTCCTTACCGTACCTTTTGCGGTACCTGAACATAAGGCGGACCCTGAGGGATACAACACCAAAAAGCACCTCCAACTCGCAGTTGAAGGTGCTTTTTGGTATAGCTATGACCTTGTATTCGCAGACGAACGAACTTTGGATGAGACCGGACCTTAAGGAACAAGAAGAGTTGCAAAACATGTCTATATCTACACTCTGCAAATATGTGCCGGACAGTTATCGCAGTGACACACGTCACGAAGGTGCTCAAGATCGTAGATCACAATATGACCTTCTTCGATGTCAATGATCCCGTCTTTCTTCAGATCACTAAGCATACGATTCACACTTTCACGAGTGGCTCCAATCATATCCGACATCTCGGTGTTGTTAATCTTGATCGACAGGCGGCGATGCTTGCCGTGAGCTTGGCCGTACGAGTTGTTCAGACGGATGAGCAGGGAGCAGAGTGCTCCAGTCTTCCCGAACATCAGAAGGTCGCGCATCTTCGTCTGAGTGAGCATGTGGGTCATTCCCTGCCAGCGCATGAATTCCACAGCCAGGTCACCATGCTGCCAGAGCAGGACTTCAAGGTCTTTGCGCTGAATAACACCCACTTCACAATTCTCAAGCGCTTCCGCACTAAGCATATGAACGGATTCGGACAATACATCCCCATAACCGATAAGATCGCCTTTGTTATGAAGATACAGGGTGAACTCTTTGCCGTCGTCCGCTGATTTCGTTACTTTGATACGGCCGCTGCGAACATAGTACAGGTAATCCGCGGTGTCACCTTCCCAGAATAGGTTGGAGCCTTTGTGAACATTCTTGGGATACATAATGCTTGTAAGCCTATCAAAATTCTCCTCCGAAAAAAACTGCCGAATCCCCTGTGCCTGATCTTGGGTCGCTACTTCTCTTCCTAGTTGTTTGGTCATCATCCGTTCGTCCTCCTTGTATTTCGTCTGAATTCATCATATCGTGATCTTCGATTTATCGTTATCAGGGAAACCACTGATCTTTATGCAGAAATCCCCTGATAAAACTATGAGGTTGATCACAGGTAGGCTGTGACTTCAATCATATTGCAGGTCTACAGCGTTTGTTACACTCCGGGTATAGGAGGCTTGGAAGAAGAGATAAAGAGAAAATCCTCTTCCAGGAAGAGAAACGGAGACATGACAAATGGATATTCAAGAAGAGAAAGACAGCAGTTTATCAGAGGTCAATTATGATACCTGGATGCTCAATTTAAGATTTATTTTGATTCTGCTGGTCGTAATCGCAACAGGGATTGAGCCTATTATGGGGCGCTTTGGGGTAATGGAGAATCTGCATGCCTGGATCTTTATATTCCATATTCCACTGTTCGCGTTTGTGACTGGATATTTCTCCAGGCATAATTTGCTTGGCCGAAATGGATGGGCTTCCCTTTGCTCTATTGCCGTTCAGTACGTCATATTCCAGACTTTGTACTCTACGGTTGATGTTTTATTCTTTCAGGTTCCTCAGCAGAAGCATTCCTTTTTTATTCCTTACCTCATGCTTTGGTTCTTAGTTGCGCATATCGGCTGGCGCGTTCTGCTCCGGATTATGTGTGCTTTGAACATCAAGCATCCTGTTCTTATATCCATGGCTCTAGGTGTAGTTGCCGGTTATCTGGGCGGTGACGGCTCCTGGCTCAGCTTATCCCGCTTGTTTGTATTTCTGCCTTTCTTCGCAGCCGGTTATACCGTGCATCCAAGAAAGCTGCTGGTCTTATCCAGCGGATCAAGCCGTCTTGTGCAGGGGGCGCTGTCTATACTTCTTCTTGCTGTGGTATCCCTGCTGGCCTGGCATGGGACTCCCGATTGGCTGTACGGGAAATTCACTTATGCTGAGATGGGCACAGGGGGAACTACTGCAGCCCTGTCACGGATCGGCTGGTATTTGCTCCAGGCTGCGGGAAGCCTGACTTTTCTGGCTTTCATCCCGCAGAAGCGTTCGATAGTTACAAATCTGGGCTCCAGAACCCTCTATGTCTTCCTGCTTCACGGCTTGTTCATACGAAGTGGGATCCGTTTAGGGCTTTATGAATATGTTCGTCAACCAGCCGATCTTGTCATTCTGGGTGCAGCAATACTGACCATTACGGTTATCCTTGCTTTGCCGCAGACACGGCGATTAACTAAGTGGTTAATTGAGCCCGATCTGGGGGGATTCTCCCGAATGGGGCGGCAGCTTGCTGTGCGCTGGCGCCCGAGTCGCATGCTGAAGAAGCTGTGACCTAGCGCACAGATGAGGGATTCTAGACGAACTAAAATGAGAAAGTATCCGAAGGAGATGAGCATATGGCAGTCACACAGACATTTGTAATGGTAAAACCGGATGGCACCAAGCGGGGAATCGTTGGCGATATCATGAGCCGCTTTGAGCACAGAGGATTCAAGTTGATTCATGCTAAGCAGTTGGTAATGAGCAGCGCCATGGCTGAGCAGCATTACTCCCACTTAAGTGCAAAGCCGTTCTTTCAGGAACTGGTCGACTATATTACATCAGGTCCGGTGTTCGCTATGGTCTGGGAAGCTGAGAATGCTGTACAGCTCTCAAGAAGTATGATCGGGCCTACCAATCCTGCTGAAGCCTCACCCGGCACGATTAGGGGAGATTATGGAACCTCAGTAGAAGCCAATGTGATTCACGGGTCAGATTGCCCCGAGAACGCAGAACGGGAAATTTCCGTATTTTTCGGTCAATAGAATTAGAAGATGAATGAAGGTGTACGGCATAATCCCTTGGAATTACACCAGGGTTTATGCCTTTTTTGGACTTAAGCCAAGAAAGGACTTACCGTTTATCTGAATGAAGGAGGAGATATAATGTTAACGGGATTGATCTTGGCAGGCAGTTCCGACACACAGGGAGATAGTCAAATGGCGGCGCTTCTTCCTTACCAGGGTGAACCGCTGATTCAAACCCAAGTCAGAGAGATGCTGCAAATATGCGAGGAGATCATCGTCGCTACTCCAGACCCGAGACCTTTTCTGAAAATTCTCGATCCGAGCATACGGATTATTACCGACTTTTACAGAGGAAGAGGACCTCTGGGAGGGATGTATGCAGGATTCAGCCTTTCCTCACATCAGAGTATCTGGGCCGTTGGCAGCGATATGCCTTATATATCCGCCCAGGCGGCTTCACTGCTACTTGAGCGTAAGCAGGCGGGTTATGAGGCCGCAATTCCGTGGATTGGCGGGGTAAGCTATCCCCTTCACGGGGTATATGACAAGTCTTGTGCGGGGCACATTCAGACTCTGGTGAATAACGGGGATAATCGTACCTCTTCGTTAATCCGCAGACTCAATACTCTGGATATGCTGGAGTATGAGTTGGAAGAGAGAGGAATCGGTCTAGAGTTCATCAGAAGCCTGGACGAATTGGAGCAAGCCCAGGCCGAAGTCAGTTCATTTGAGGGCGGAAGTATACAGACGATCTAGAGATAGTATCGATACTGTAGATAGGTAAATTCTAATAAGCAGCTCGGTGAAAACACTTGCCGAAGCTGCTTTTTTGAAGAAATAAATCTATTTAAAATTAAATGTGAAAAAAATCACAAAAGTGTGAGGTATATCACAGTACGACCTCCTTGGCGGCCCTACAATAAAGACATAAAGAACAGGGAGATGGTTAAGATGATTAAATGGTTAAGAGAAAACAAGATTGCAGCGGTCCTGTTGGTTATTGTTCGGATCTATGTTGGCTGGGAATGGATTAACGCAGGTTGGCATAAATTAACGGGTGGATTTGATGCAAGTGGCTTCCTGAAAGGTGCGGTAGCTAAGCCGGTTATGGATAAAGCAACAGGTGATCTGGTGTATCCGAACTTCGTAGCGTTCCTGAATCATTTCGCCATCCCCAATGCCAAGTTGTTTAATATATTAATTCCACTGGGTGAATTCCTGGTAGGACTTGGACTCATCCTTGGATGTCTAACAGCAGCAGCAGCATTCTTCGGATTGTTAATGAACTTCATGTTCGTGTATGCGGGAACTGTAAGCACTAACCCATGGATGATCATGTTAGGAATCTTCATCGTCGTAGCAGGTGCCAATGCTGGTAAATTCGGAGCTGACTTCTATGTTCTTCCTTACCTTAGAAAGGTGTTTGGCAAGATGTTTCACCGGGGAACAGACAACGGGGTAAAGGGAATACAATAAAGAAATTGTAACAGCAAAGGAATTAACAATACGAGATTCATAGTAAATGAACAAAGGATCCGCTGGCTGCTAAAGGCTGCGGATCTTTTTGTCCATTCCAGGCAGCTTACCGAATAAGCAGGCTGGTTGGAGTTCGAGACATTCTTATGGAACGGTTGTTATAATAATTTAAAAGAATCATAGGGTGATGAACTGCCAAAAAGGCCGGTAATATAATCGCAAAAATAGTAGACGGAAGGGTACTTTGAAAGCGCTTCAAAAAAAGTCTTGCCAATTACAATTTCACCTTGTTATAATCACTTTGAAAAGGTTCTCAAAAAGAAGGAAGTTATGATCATGAAGCCAACAATTCGAGATGTAGCCAAGATGGCGGATGTATCGATCAGCACAGTATCTCGTGTGATGAACACCCCGGAATCGGTCGTAGAGAGCAAGCGTATCCGCGTATTGGAGGCTGTAGAGAAGCTTAAGTATCAACCCAATTCTTTCGCCAGAGGTTTGATTTATAAGAAATCATTTACGCTGGGCCTGCTTATCCCGGATATTGAGAATTTGTACTTTGCCGGAGTGATCAGGGGAATGCAGGATGCATGCATTAAGCTTGGTTACAGTCTTATGATCTGCAACACAGACCGGGATAAGAACCGGCTGCTCTCTTACATTGACAACTTTCACGAGAAGCAGGTGGATGGAGTCGTATTCGCGAGTGACGTGCTGTACCCGGAGTATTACGAGAAGCTGGTTGGATGCAGAATTCCGTTTGTGCTGGTCTCGTCCCATTCTGATGAATTTGATGTTCCCTGTGTGGAGATTGACGATGAGGCTGCTGCCTATGATGCGGTAAAGTTCCTCATCGAGATTGGCCATCAAGAGATAGGGATGATCGGTTTCAATCACAATGATTCCATCTCGGGACCCCCGCGTTATCAAGGGTTTGTAAGGGCGCTCACTGAATTTGGACTGGAGCGAAATTCCTGCAATATCAAATATGCGGCCCATCGTTTTGAGCATGCTTATCAGGCTGCACATGAATTATTTACAGATTACCCGGAGCTGACAGCCGTGTTCTGTGTCGCCGATGAATTTGCCATGGGGACGATCTCGTATTTGAAGGACAGAGGCATTCTTGTTCCAGGCCAGGTGTCCGTTGTAGGATTCGATAATATTCGAATGGCGGGGATGTTTGTTCCAAAGCTTACGACGATTGCACAGCCAACCTACGAATTGGGCTACAGGGCTGCGGAGAAGCTGCACGAACTTGTCACTACAGGAACAGTAGAGATCGTGAGAGAACGAATGAATCACAAGCTGATTGTCAGAGAGTCATCCCGTGAGAAATGATGGACGATATCAGCCTTTTTGAAAAGCTTTTCAAAAAAAGTTCATTCGGAGCACTTAAGACATAATTGTCCGTCGATTGAAGTGCTATTTATAGGATTTAGCATTAAGGTGGTACTTTGATTTATCGTTAAGTTTGTTTTTTATAGACAGTAAGTTTATTTTTTACAGAACTCGTGAAAGCGCTATATTAAATTGATGGTATTTAGCTCATTATGAAGATAATTCATGATCCATCTTGAACAGCCTTGTAAGGAGGTGATCCGGCAGACCGGTCTTGGACCGACAGAAGGAAGAATGTCACTGCTATTCTTTATCAAATAATAAGGGGATGTGTACGAAGATGAAAAAGACAGGAAAAACAAAAGCTTCACTACTTATGGTAGCCTGCTTATCTTTAACCATGATGCTCAGCGCTTGCGGAAGTGGTGGCGGCCCAACAGATCCTGCGGCTTCTACGAATACGAATAACAATAATAACAACACCACTACCACGACAACCACTGCAGCAGCAGGTGCTGAACTGGATAAGGCGTTGAAAGGTGAATATAAAGGTACAAAAGTAACCATGTTCGGACCATTCGTGGACGCGGACCAGAAGAAATTTGAAAGCAGCATTAAGGATTTTGAAGACAAAACAGGGATCGATATTCAATACGAAGGCTCCAAGGAATTTGAAGCCACCATCAACATCCGTGTTGACGGCGGAAGCGCTCCGGACATTGCCGACTTCCCGCAGCCAGGTCTTCTAAATTCGATTGCCAAGACAGGTAAAGTTGTTGACCTGACCAACGTGCTGGATCAGGACAAGATGAAGAAGAACTACAACCAAAGCTGGCTAGATATGTCCATGATGGACGGCAAAGACGGCAAGATCATGGCGGGGATCTGGAACCGCAGTAACGTGAAGAGCTTAGTGTGGTATCCAAAGAAACAATTTGATGAAGCCGGATACAAAGTGCCGCAAACTTGGGATGAAATGATGGCTTTGACTGAACAAATTGCCAAGGACGGAGATCCGGCATGGGCTATCGGTATTGAGAGTGGTGCAGCTACAGGCTGGCCTGCTACGGACTGGATCGAGAACATCATGCTGCGTACAACTACACCTGAGAACTACGATAAATGGGTAAAAGGCGAGCTTCCATTCACTTCTCCTGAGGTGAAGCATGCCGTTGACGTAATGTCCAAAATTTGGATGAACAAAGACTACGTATACGGCGGAACGAAGTCGATTGTAACTACAGCATTCGGGGATGCTCCAAAACCAATGTTCGATAACCCTCCAAAAGCTTGGTTCAACCTGATGGGTAACTTTATTACCAGCTTCTTCCCTACAACAGCTAAAGTCGATCAAGACTACGACTGGTTCTACCTACCGCCAATCGATGAGAAATACGGCAAACCAGTACTTGTAGCGGGCGATATCTATGCAATGTTCAATGACCGTCCGGAAGTACGTGCAGTTATGCAGTTCTTCACAACAGGTGAATCTATCAAAACTTGGGTTCAATCTGGTGGTGTAATCGCACCTATGAATGACGCTTCCCTGGACTGGTACCAATCTGAATCGGATCGCCGTATGGCGAAGCTGGTTCAAGAGGCTTCGACACTTCGCTTTGACGGTTCTGACTTGATGCCTGGTAAAGTAGGCGCAGGTACGTTCTGGAAGGGTATGACAGACTATGTAAGTGGTACAGCTACACTGGACGATGCACTCAAACAAATTCAGGCTGGCTGGAAAAACTAACTAATCAATCTTAAGCCAGAATAGGCGGCTAGATAGCTTAGAGCAGGAAGAGGGGCAGCTTGAAAGGTGATTGAACCGCCCCTCTTTTTGTTCTCTTAAATGCTTACGAAGAAAGTTTTGCTCCGCAAAACTTAGTTTACGCTTACGATGAGAGTTTTGCTTCGCAAAACAAGCTCATGCTTACGAAGAAAGTTTTGCCTTGCAAAACTTAGTTTATGCTTACGATGAGAGTTTTGCTTCGCAAAACTTTGAGGAGGATCAATTATGGATGCACAAGCCAAGCAAAGAATCAGCATGAGGGCGGTGTTGTTGTCCTTTGGCGTATTGCTCGCCAATATTGTCGTTAATGGCCTGATCTTTAAGTTTTTTCGTGACTCGACATTAAACCCGCTGCTTACTGCGGTTCTTGCGGTCCTTTGGGGTGTTCTGGGCGTTTACCTGATCTATTACACCCTGAGCTGGGCAGCCGAGCAGTATCCAGACTATGTCCGCAGAAGAATATTACCTTTTATATTTATAGGACCTGCCGTCATTGTACTAGGCTGGTTGCTTGTACTGCCTGCGATAAGAACGCTGTACCTGAGCTTTTTTAATGCTTCGTCCGATAAATTTGTCGGCTTGGGGAACTATGTCGCTATTTTTAGTGATCATCTGATGGCGACGGCACTTCGCAACAATCTGTTGTGGGTGTTCGTGGGAACACTGGCCTGTGTAGCTTTTGGCCTTCTGATTGCTATTCTTGCAGATCGAAGCAGCTATGAGAAAATCGCGAAATCTATTATTTTCATGCCTATGGCTATTTCATTCGTGGCAGCCGGTGTCATTTGGAAGTTCGTCTATTACTACCAACCTGGTGATGAGCAGATTGGTCTGCTGAATGCATTTGTGGTCGCGCTTGGCGGTGAGCCGCAAGCATGGGCAAGTATGCTGCAACCGTGGAATAACTTTTTCCTGATTATTATCTTGATATGGATGCAAACCGGATTTGCCATGGTCATTTTCTCCGCGGCGATCAAAGGGGTGCCTGATGACATTCTCGAGGCCGCACGTGTCGATGGAGCTGGCGAGATCAAAATATTTTTCCGCATTATCATTCCGTTTATCTCCACAACGATTTTGACGGTCACAACGACGATTATCGTCTTTACGCTGAAAATATTTGACGTCGTCATGGTGATGACGGGGGGTCAATACGATACAGAGGTAGTGGCAACGCAGTTCTACCGGCAGTTCTTCATGTACCGGAATTTCGGTTATGGTTCTACGCTGGCCATCGTGCTGTTGATTGCTGTCCTGCCTGTAATCTTTATTAATTTGCGTCAGTTCCGCAAGCAGGGGGGATTCTAAATGGCCTTCAAGAAGAAAAGAAAAAGCGGCAAGTGGATCGTTAACATCGTACTGGGCTTCATTTGTCTAATCTGGCTGCTTCCTACTTTGGGGCTCTTGATTTCATCCTTCCGGCCTGCTGCAGATATTCTTAGCACAGGTTGGTGGAAGGTGCTGCCCCATCAGGAGTGGAAGGCTGCCGGGGACACCATTAAGCTTCCCAAGGACGTGGATCTGCGCGGGCCGATTGAGGTTAACGGCAAGACTTATACCGACGACCAGCTAAAAGCGGGTGTAGAGGTAGATGGGAACCGTCTGATCTGGGAGAACCGCAGAGCCCGGGTCATTAGCATCGAGAAGCAGGGCTGGGTAACCAGCACAGATCTGACTTTGGATAACTATAACAACGTCATTACAGGTAAGGAATATACCCTTAAGAATGCAGACGGCAGTGAAACGACAGAGAAGGGTACCGGCTTGTCCCAGGCATTCTGGAATACACTAACTATTGCTGTACCGGCCACAGTTATTCCGGTGCTGATCGCTTCTTTTGCCGCATATGCTTTCGCTTGGCTCCGGTTCCCGGGCCGCAAGACCTTGTTCGTGATTATCATCGCGATGCTGGTTATTCCTATACAGGTCGCCCTGATTCCTGTGCTTAAGGATTATACTTCCCTTGGCCTAAACGGAAGCTACCTCGGCATATGGCTGGCTCATACCGCCTTTGGTCTGCCGCTGGTGACGTATTTCATGTACAACTTCATCAGCCAGCTTCCGAAGGATTTGTTCGAATCCGCATTTATGGATGGTGCGAATCATTTTACAATCTTCAGCAAGCTTATTCTGCCTTTATCTGTACCGGCGCTCGCGTCGATTGGCATCTTCCAGTTCCTGTGGGTGTGGAACGATTATCTTGTATCGCTGATCTTTATCGGCAACCAGCCAGGTGTTCAGGTCATGTCCATGAAGATTGCGGACCTTGTAGGTTCCAGAGGCAACGACTGGCACTTGTTAACGTCAGCAGCATTCATCTCGATGCTGATGCCGCTCGCGATCTTCTTCCTGCTGCAGAAGTATTTTGTAAGAGGCTTGATGGGTGGATCGGTTAAGGGATAATGAAGTAAGCAGATATGGATTCAGCTACAGATATCAAGGAAGGAAGACAAGGAGGCCGTACAGCTAGATGAAGATGAAACCATACGAACACCCGGAGCCTCTCTATCCTTATGCGGACTGGAGCCTGGGTGAAGATACTTATGATGATTTGAACAACCAGAGAAGTGAGAGTCTGTTCGCTACTGGTAATGGTTATATTGGAATGCGCGGAAATTTCGAGGAAGGGTTTCATGGCAGCGAAGGAACTTCGGTTACCGGGAACTATCTGAACGGTTTCTATGATTCGGAACCGATTGTATATCCTGAGGGGGCCTACGGCTATCCTTCACGCAACCAAGCGATGCTGAATGTGACCAATGCCCAGATTATCCAGCTTCGAGTAGAGGGAGAGCAGTTCCATCTTAACCGAGGCAGGGTCCTCAGTTACAAGCGTGAGCTGGATATGAAGATGGGCTATCTCCTGAGGGAGGTAGATTGGGAATCTCCGGCTGGCCATCAGGTGCGGATCCGAATCCGCAGATTGGTACCGCTTGCCCATAAGCATTTGGCGGCCGTGGATTATGAGGTTACGGCGCTTAATTTTGAAGGAACAGTGACCTTATCTTCGGCTATGGATGGCAGGATTGCTCAGCAGGAGGCGACGGATGATCCGCGTCTGGGTGCAGGGAGTGCGCTGCCAAGCTTGATTATGGAAAGCATGGAGCATTCAGAGAAATTCGCGATCATGAAGCAGCGTACCCGGCATACGCAGTTTGCGTTAGTAACGGCGATGAGCCATGGGTTAAGCTCAAATGCAGGCCATGAGGTAGCTGTAACTGGGAAGAAGGAAGAGGAACGCCTTACGGTGGAATATGCGGTTCCCCTGCTCAAGGGGGACAGCACTTCCCTAACGAAGTACATCTCTTACCACACATCTAAGGACTATCCGGAAGCTGAACTCTTTGAAAGGACCGAGCAGGTTCTTGGTATGGCGGCGGCTACGGGCTTCGAGGCTCTCCTTCAGGAGCAGACCGCTTTCTTGGGAGAATTCTGGAGACATGCTGATGTAGAGATTAACGGCGATCCCGCCCTTCAGCAGGGGATTCGGTTCAATGCGTTTCAGCTGCTGCAATCGGTAGGGCGTGATGGATTGACCAATATTGGTGCAAAGGGCTTGACTGGAGAGGGGTATGAAGGTCATTATTTCTGGGATACGGAAATGTACATGCTTCCTTTCTTCACGTATACACAGCCGCAGATCAGCCGTTCATTGCTGGAATTTCGCTATTCCACACTGGACAAGGCGAGGGAGCGGGCAGCCGTAATGTCCCAGAAGGGAGCCCTCTATCCGTGGAGAACCATTGACGGGGAGGAGAACTCTTCATACTTTCCAGCCGGCACCGCCCAGGCTCATATTAATGCAGACATTGCTTACGGGATCAAGCAGTACGTACTTGCAACGGGGGATACGGAATTCCTGGTCAGCAAAGGAGCTGAAATCCTGTTCGAGACTTCACGTTTCTGGGTGGATCTGGGACATTTCAATCCTGCCAAAGGCGGTGCCTTCTGTATTGATGCGGTGACAGGTCCGGATGAATATACTGCGATTGTCAATAACAATGCGTATACGAATCTTATGGTTCAGGATCAGCTGAACTATGCTTATCAGACCGCGGAGCTTCTGCGAAGTGAATATCCGGATCAATTTAAACAGCTG
The DNA here is from genome assembly GCF_003994465.1 of Paenibacillus zeisoli. GTDB lineage: Bacteria > Bacillota > Bacilli > Paenibacillales > Paenibacillaceae > Fontibacillus > Fontibacillus zeisoli. Next base: position 177,825 of record NZ_RZNX01000006.1, read on the forward strand.
TGCAGCCGCATTAACCTTACGGACGAGGAAATGAAAGTCTGGTTAGAGGCAGCGAATAAAATGTTCGTTCCTTATGATGAGGAGTTGGATATTTACGCCCAGGACGACACCTTCCTCAGTAAGCAAAAATGGGACTTCGAGAACACACCTGCGGACAAATATCCGCTGCTGCTCCATTTCCATCCGCTTGTGATCTATCGTCACCAGGTGCTGAAGCAGGCTGATCTTGTGCTTGCGATGTTCCTGCTTGGAGACAAGTTCACCTTGGAGGAGAAGGTTCGGAATTATAACTATTACGAACCGCTAACTACGCATGACTCGTCCTTGTCGCCTTGTATTCACAGCATTGTTTCCGCCGAGATTGGAGAACTTGAGAATGCCTATTCTTACTTCGATCGCACAGTTCGTATGGATCTGGATGATATCAACAAGAATGCGAAGGACGGCCTGCATACCGCAGCGATGGCCGGTTCATGGATGTCGATTGTGAACGGGTTTGGCGGGATGCGCCTGATTGATGGCATGCTGGTATTTAATCCGGTGCTGCCCAAGCAGTGGGAGAGCTACCGCTTCAAAATTGTTAATCAGGGCGCGCTACTGGAGATCCTCGTAGATGGGGAAGGCGTTCAGTATACGCTTCTTGAAGGGGAGTCGATCACGATCAAGCATAAGGATCGAAGCCTGACCCTAGCGTGGAATGAGCCGGTGCGAGCTTAGCTCGATAAGAACAGAATACACTGAGCCTACAGGGTTCGTCTTGTTAGTTAAAGTCCAAAGCCACTTCATAGAAGTGGCTTTTTGGTTTGTGTTGGAGAGAGGGGGATGATTCATCCATCCGGAGGTCAGTAAGTGGTTATGTTAATTGGAACGCCCTATACATTACGGCTGTTCCATGCTGAGTAGCTAATCAAAAGTTTCGACCTTGATGTCACTTTTTTCAACCCTTACGGCGGTAAGAGAGAGGATATAATCAGTTCATAGCCACAGAGCAACACCAACTTAAGAGGAACAAGCAAGCAAGCTTACTTCGTTCCTGCCGCGATGGGGGTGAATGTGTCAACCTTTATAAATAGGTTGAATGATGTTCCAGTTAATCAGTCAAGACCAAATATATTTATAGGGGGCGCAGGAAAATGAAGAAGAGTGCAGTGAAAATGCTAGTTTTTCTGATGATGTTCACTCTGGTTGTTACCGGCTGTGGTGAAGCTAAGGACTCTAAGGCTTCAGGTGGCTCAGATGGCAAAAAGAAAATTGTAATCGGTTTCTCGCAGACTGTCATGAATCACCCGTTCCGGATCGCTAATGTGGATACAGCGAAGAAGGCTGCCGCAGATCTTGGAGTTGAACTCATTGTAACAGACGGACAAGGGGATGCAAGTAAGGAGATTGCTAACATTGAAAGCTTGATTGCCCGTAAGGTTGACGCAATCATCGTAAGCAGCCTTTCCGGTAATGCGATCTACCCGGCTTACAAAGAAGCCGATCGGGCGAAGATACCGCTCATCATCGCTGCTTCCGGGGTTCCGGAAGATGACAAAATTCCGTATACGACTTTTGTCGCTTCGGATGAAGTATTGATGGGACAGCAGGCAGCCAAGTACATTGCGGACAAGCTAGGCAACAAAGGAAATCTGGTAATTCTGAATGGCGTTGTAGAATCCACCAATTCCCAGCTGCGTACGAAAGGATTTATGCCTGAGATCAAAAAGTATCCGGACATCAAGATTGTAGCTGAGCAGTCTGGAGAATGGTTACGTCTGCCAGCGATGCAGGTCATGACGAATATTTTGCAGGCGAACAGTAATATTGACGTAGTCTTTGCTCAAAATGACGAGATGGCTTTAGGGGCAATTGAGGCAATCAAGAAAGCTGGCCGGATGGACAAAATCAAGGTGGTCAGCATGGACTCCCAGAAAGAAGCCTTGGAGAAAATCAAGAATACGAATGAGCTGATGATGACCGTGAAGAATGAATGGAGTTTTGAGACGGCTGTGAAGCTGGCAATTGATGCGGCTAACGGCAAAGAAATTCAAAAGCGTGTCATTCTGGACTCCCCGGTTATTGATAAATCCAATGTAGATAAATATTACGATCCGAAATCAACGTTCTAAGGACTAACCTGACACAGATTCATACAACCAAAATTTGAACTTAGGAGGAATTACAATGGGTTTCGAGGATGCTATGCAAGAGATACAGGTGGCTGAATATCAAGAGCGTGTGAAAAAGGCAAGAATCAAGATGGAAGCTGAAGGGCTCGATGGATTGCTCGTATATTCCGACTCTTATCGGATGAGTAACGTTCGCTGGTTGGCTAACTACCGGGCATTTGATGGGGTATTCCCTTATCCAGCTATGGTGTTCATTCCACTCGATGGTGAGCCGACTTTGTTCGCTGAAGGAAGTCTGGTCTCCTACGCTCAGGATGAGACTTGGTTCTCAGATGTAAGAGGAATCCGTCAAGAACTCGGCAATGTACTGAAGGACTTCCAGAAGGGCAAGCCTTCTGCAAAGATCGGCCTCAGCGGTTCGAAATACTGCGCACTTGAGTTCTATGAGATCATCAAGGACAGTTTGAATCCGAAATCTGTACTTCAGAAGACCAACATTATCGAATACCTGAAATCGATCAAGAGTGAAACTGAAATCCGCAACATGAAGGTGGCAGGCCGCCTTGCAGATATGGGGATTGAGAAAATTCATGAGCTGCTGGCAACCGAGAAACTGACGGAGAGAGAAGTTACCCGTCAAGCGATGGCACACATGTTTGCGAGCGGCGCAGACACCGTATCTTTTGACATGATGGTTCAATCGGGCCCTAACTCCGGTGACTTCTTCCTGGCACGTCCGCGTGACCGTCAAATTGTAAAAGGCGATACCATCCTGATCGATATCGGCTGCAGATACAATGGCTATTCTTCTGACATGGCCCGCGGTGTGGCATACGGTAAAGTTGACCCTGAGAAACAACGTCTGCTTGATACTTGTCTGGAAGCTTGGAGAGCGGGGATGTCTGCACTAAGACCGGGTATGACCGGGGCTGAAGCGGATGTGGCTGCTAACGAAGTGCTCAAACGTGAAGGTTATCCGCATATGGCCGGAGAAGGCCGCGGCTGTGCTCACTCTACAGGTATGGATCCGGAGGAGGAAATTCCAGTAGTAGGTCCAGACAGCCAGGACGTTCTGGTTGAGAATCAGACCATTGCCTTCGAAATCACCTTGTTGATTCCTGGATATGCTGGAACCCGTGTAGAAGATACAGTAGTTATCCGCAAGGACGGACCGGAGTCGCTTACGAACCATCCTTATGTATGTAACTGGTACCAAGATTAATCTTGTAATAAATTAGAACGCTCAATTTTGAAGCTGCTATGGCTTTGCAACACTTGCTGATGCAAAGCCATATTTGTTGCATCCATAAAAGGGGACTCAGGCAGATGGAAACTACTATTCAGAAGGCACGTTCACTGTTCAAACAGGAAGAGACTTTGCTGCTGCTTTTTATCGTCCTGATTACGGCAATCTCTCCTATATTCTCGCCGGAATTCTTCACTTCCTACAACGCCTCGAATTTGCTTCGGCAGATCTCATATCCGGCCATCGTATCGATCGGGATGCTTCTGACGGTACTGATTGGGGGAATTGATCTATCGGTTGGTTCGATCATGCAGGCCGTAAGCTTAGCTTCCATTATGCTGGTTCAGCAGAATATGTCCACGGGCATGATTGTTATCATTGTTCTGGCCCTGGGAATGTTCTTCGGGCTGATGAATGGCCTGCTCATCACTTATGGAAAGCTGCAGCCTTTTATCGTTACCTTAGGCACCAAAGTTATCATTGACGGCACGACCCTTTACATGACAAAGGGAAAAGGGATTAGCGGAGATGCCAGCGATAGCTTCCTTGAGATTGGCGGAGGGTATCTGGGCGAAATTCCATACCCGGTGATTATCATGCTGGTTCTGTATATTATCGGCTTCATCATTCTGAACAAAACCGTATTTGGCAGACAGGTCTACAGTGTGGGGTCCAACAGGATTGCCGCTCATAACTCCGGCATTCATGTGAATCGTGTACAGCTGATCGTCTATGTGCTGTCCGGTCTATTCGCCGCCATCGCCGGCCTACTGATTGCTTCAAGAACAGGTGCTTACCAGCCGATGTCCGGCAACAGCGGGGCAACAGGTATGGAACTGAGTGCGATAGCCGCGGTTGTTGTAGGCGGGGCCAGCTTGTCAGGCGGTAAAGGCAGCATTTGGGGAGCATTCTTGGGCGCGTTACTTTCGGGTTTGCTGTTTAACTTACTAGTCTTCCTTGACATGAATCCTTATATTCAACAGTTTATTTTAGGACTCATTATTCTGGGGGCTGTCATATTCTCTGCCTCGAAGAACAATAAGTAGACCTACAAATACGGATAAAGAGGGAAATCATATGGATAACGTTATACTCGAACTAGCCGGTATCTCCAAGCAATTTGGCAATAATTATGCACTTAAAGATATTAATGTAAAGATCCATGAAGGGGAGTTTCATGCCATCGTCGGAGAGAATGGGGCAGGCAAATCCACCCTGATCAAGATTCTGTCCGGCGTTCATCTTCCTTCAGAGGGAACGGTTCATTTCAAGGGCCAGACCGTTCAGTTCTTATCCCCTTATATGGCCCAGAGTAGCGGTGTAAGCACGTTATTCCAGGAAATTCAGGAGATTCCCGCACTTTCTGTTGCAGAGAATATTTATCTGGGCAGAGAACCTCGCAAAGGCACCTTACTGCAGTGGAAAGCCTTGTACCAGGAGGCCAAGGAACTGCTGAATAACCTGGATATCAAGATTGATCCCTATAAGAAGATGGAAGATCTCAGCATTTCTGAACGTAAAATGGTGGAGATCGCACGGGCTGTCTCGTTCAAAGCGGAGCTGTTAATTATGGATGAGCCTTCCGCGAATCTGAATGAGGATGAACTGCAGGTGCTGTTCAAGACGATCGCCGAGCTGCGCAAAAGAAATGTGACGATCATTTACATTTCCCACCGTCTCAGAGAGATCTTCGCGATGGCTGACCGGGTAACCGTATTGCGGGACGGACAGCACGTAAAGACATTGGACATAGGAGATACCGACGAGACGAGATTGGTTCAGCTGATGATCGGGCGTGAGCTTAAGGAATATTACCCTGTGAATACGGAGACCATCGGCGATGAAGTGCTTCGGGTTCAGGACCTCCATCTTCCAGGTGTTCTACATGACGTTAACCTTAGTCTGAAAAAACGGGAGATCCTTGGGATCGCGGGACTTGCGGGATCGGGCGGTAATATTATCTCTAAAGTACTGTTTGGACTCGTAAAACATTACTCAGGTCAAATTACGCTTGACGGGAAGCCGTTCTCACCGAAGAACCCGCGTCAATGCATCTCAAGGGGCATCGCATTTGTTCCAGAGGATCGTAAATCACAGGGGCTGTTTCTCAATTTAAGCGTAAGAGCCAATATGTCCATCACTTCGTTGAAGAAGTTCAGGAAGAATGGGCTCGTCAATCGATCCAAAGAAGTGAAGCAAGCGAACGAACTGGTAGAGCAGCTGTCGGTGAGGCCGAAAAATATCAGGACCCCTATCCGCAGCTTAAGCGGAGGCAACCAGCAGAAAGCCTTGATCGGTAGATGGCTTCTGGACAAATATAAGATTCTTATTCTCGAAGAGCCTACGCGGGGAGTTGACGTAGGTGCCAAAATGGAAATCTATCAGGAAATTAACAAACTGTTAAATAAAGATTTGTCCCTGATTATCGTATCCTCCGAACTGCCGGAACTTCTGGGGATGTGCGACCGCATCCTGGTCTTCTCGGGTGGAACGATCACGGGTGAGCTGGACCGAAGTGAAGCAACGGAAGAGAAAATTATGGAATACGCTTTACAAGAGGTGAAATGATGAAAAAACTCAGAACCTATCTACCCTTAGCAACTCTTGTTGTGTTGATGATTGTGGGAACATTTCTGTCTGATAAGTTCCTGACGTACAGCAATTTAATGAATCTGCTTCAGTTCAGCGCCGAAAGTGCTCTGATTGCCGTAGGGATGACCCTGGTAATTCTCACAGGCGGAATTGACCTTTCGGTAGGTTCTATCGTGGCCTTGGCAGCCGTTGTAAGTGCTAACTCGCAGCAGTTAGGACTAGCAGGAATCCTTGTGCTCGTATTGTTGATCGGAGCGGTGATTGGCGCAATCAATGGGATTGTCCTTACTAAATTCCGGGTTGAACCGTTTATGGCTACACTCGCAACGATGGCTATTTTCCGGGCAGTAACACTTTGGTATACGAATGGCGGACCTATTCTCGGAAACATTACACCAGCCTTTTCGTATCTAGCAAATGGTAGTGTACTTGGTATTCCTCTTCCTGCTATTTATGTGGTTGTGGTCTTTATTATTGGATATGTGGTTCTTAATCACACCCCGTTTGGAAGACACGTGCTAGCCATTGGAGGGGGCGAGGAGACCTCGCGGCTGTTCGGAATTAACGTGAAGCGCGTTAAAATCTGGGTCTATATCATTAGTGGGGTACTCGCTGCGCTTGCAGGTATGCTGATTACCTCCAGAATTGGAATGGGTGAGCCGCGTTCGGGTTATCAGTTTGAATTGGTGGCCATAGCCGTCGTTATTGTTGGCGGAACGAGCTTAACAGGTGGACGCGGAACGATAGGCGGCAGCTTTATCGGACTACTGATATTTGCCGTCGTTATGAATATAATGAACCTGCTTAATATCTCATCGTTCGTGCAGCCTATCGTACGGGGACTAATTATTATACTTGCAGCACTCGCCATCTCACGAATGCTCAAGTCCAAAGCCTCTGCTGGGATTGCCTGACACAGAGAGTCTGCAGGTGGAACGCTGAACAGGCTGGACGTTCTATTGTGAATGTCCGGCCTGAATTCATCTAACTTAATAGGCGTGATGTAAAAGATTACAATTACCCGAAAAATCACATTTTTGATAGTATGAGATTTATATAGAGATACTTATCACCTTACGTTCTAAGGAGCTACCGGACGATGAAGCATTCACTGCGAACTTACTTATCTTCAAGCGTGAAACGTAAGATGATTACTATGGTTGTAATTATGTTAATCTTTGTAGTTAGCATCATCGATATGGTCACTTATATCGTATCTTTTAACTTTCATTTGAAGGACGCCCAATCAAATGATGCTCAAAAGGTCCAATTTATGAGTGAGAATATGGATGATGCTATTTCCTATATGGGCAAGCTTATGGACAGTATTTCGCAGGATGCGGAGCTTCAGACGATGCTTCAGGCGAGCCAGATGATGTCTTATGAACAACGCAGACAGCTTGAACAGGTCCTTCTGGCCAAAGTCATGTACTCCACAGATAAATTTGAATCGGTGTATTTGTTCAACACCGAGGATTTCCTGGTGAAGCTGAATTACAACCCATCAGGAAATCCCAACATCCAAGATGATGTTCAATCCCAGCTGAGAAAACAGCGGTATGATACCGTAGGAAGAATAACTTGGCGGGTTAATAACGGAGTGATTTATGTCGAACGTGCCATAAGGCAGCGGGATTCGTTAAAGATGCTCGGATACATCACCATTTCGCTTCAGGACGACTATTTGAAGCAACGGCTGCAGTCCGAGACTTCCAGGTACAGTTTAGTTTTTGATGAGAAGGATAACTTACTGGTCAGCAGCAGTGAGGATCCGAAGATCAATGCGCAGGATCTTCTGACCAAAGCCAAGGACAAGGCCGTGGGTGTCCCGACTCTTCTCGAAGTTGAGCCCTTCGGTAAGATGCTCTTCACCACTTATGTCTCTGACCAGGCGAATTGGCGAGTCGTATCCCTGGTTCCCTTGAAGGAAATTTCAAAGGGCACGGAGCTGATTGGGCAATGGATTATTGGCATTGGTCTCATTGGAGTGCTGGTTGGAGTAGTGCTCACATGGCTCAGCACCAAGCATTTGATCGCTCCGCTGCATGACTTGAAGAAGGTGATGGATCAGGTGGAGACCGATGAGTTCGATCAGAAGGTGGATATCAGACGTAGAGATGAGTTCGGCAGGCTTGGGCGCAGCTTTAACCGGATGATGCACAAGATTAACTATTTAATCTCTGAAGTCTATCAAAAAGAGCTTGCCCAGAGAGAATCGGAATTTAGAGCGTTGAAGGCTCAGATTAACCCGCATTTCTTGTATAACACGCTGGATACGATTCGGTGGCTGTCTATGTACGGAGAGAACAAGAAGATCGAGAATGTTGCCGTGTCCCTGGCCCATCTACTCAAATCCAATCTGGTTGATGGTAAAGACATGATACCTGTTCAATCGGAACTGGATTATATTAATGCCTATTTATCGATACAGAAGACCCGTTTTGAGAATAAAATTCAGATTGCTATCCACATTGAGGATTCGCTTAAGGAGCTGTACATTCCAAGGTTTGTCCTTCAACCGATTGTGGAGAACTCGTTCGTTCATGGTCTGGAGAATAAAATAGGCACAGGCCATTTAAGCATCATTGGAGTCCGGGATTCGAATTACGTTAAACTACGTGTCATAGATGACGGTGTTGGGATTGAGGAGAACAAGAGAATAGTTCTGCTTCAGTCTAATGGTGAAGAGAATCCGGGAAGTGCGAAAGGAACCGGGAACGGTCTTAAGAACGTACACAAGCGAATTCAAATGCTGTTTGGCGAGCCATATGGACTAACCATAGTCAGTGCCGAGAATAGTGGAACGATTATTGAGATTATTTTGCCCATAGTGAAATATCCGGGCGATCCTTACCGATCTGAAGAGAAGGGGGAGCTGGCGGGTGTATAAAATCGTGATTGTGGATGATGAAGCTATCGTAAGCCGGGGTCTTAGTGAGAAGGTGAACTGGCAGGAAATGAACTGTACCGTGGTTGCAACAGCCTCTAATGGACAGGAGGGTAAGGAAGTTATTGAGAAGGTAAGACCCGATATTGTGATCTCGGACATCAAGATGCCCGGAATGAACGGTCTTGAGCTGGCTGAATATATAAGGGGACAATACCCTGACATCATTACCATATTATTAAGCGGTTATAGCGATTTCGAATTTGCCCGGACGGCAATGAGACATCAGGTCTTTGATTATTTACTCAAACCGATAGAAATCGCCGATCTGAAGGCGTGTATTCTTAAAGCGATTGACAAAATGCAAAGTCATACGCCGATGATCGGGGATGCTGAGCGGGAGAATCTTGATATTCTGGAATCGGGTATGATTATGAATCTGATCGTCAATGGAAATCGGGAGCTTGAGAATACAGTTAAGAAAATGAAAGAATGCGGAATCAAGGTCACCAGTGGTCAGATCGTTGTGTTCGAGTTATATGAAGCTTCCGATCCATCCTATGCAGAATATGCTTCTATCTATCAATTCGCAGTTAATAATATAGTTACAGAGACCTACCGCTTGTTTGATATGAATACAACAATAGTCAATTTTGAAGGCAAGAGTGTAGTTGTTGTGAAGACAGATGCTAGTATTCAAGAGATTATTATGCAGAGACGGGTGCTCGAAGCCACAACCCTGTGCCTGGAGAACGTGAGTACTTATCTGAAGAAACAAGTAAGTGTGGGGATTGGATCCAGCTTTAGAGGTATGGAGCAAATCTGCGATTCCTTTCAACAGGCTTTGAAAATGCTGGATATTCAATTGTTTTGGGGACTCCACAAACCTGAACCGTTTTCTGGAAGCGCTATCGCACAAGTGAATACTCTCATGGATCCTCGGCTGACTGAATCTATTCTGGAAGGCGATTATAATGAGGCCAAATTCTATTGGGAGGTTTTTGCCTCAAATATCAAGGCGTTACGGAACAAGAGCGCAGCACTTAACAGCTGTCTTGATTTCCTTATTGGGCTGTCCAAGCACGTTCCCCAAGGGGAAGCGAAGAATCAAATCACTCAGGCCATCACCGAGATTACGGGACTGCGTACTTTTAATGAGTACTGTTCCGTGATCAGCCGAATTATAATTCGAGTATGCGATGAAATGAACCGGAGAAAGGAAGTAGAGAGGGCTAGATCTTTAAGTGACAGAATTATTTTGTATTTAGATACCCACTATTCTGATGCCCTTTTGAATCTTCAGTATATTGCGGATACGTTCCATGTGTCTGCAAGTCATGTCAGTCGTCTGTTTAAGAAAGAGAAAGGGATAAACTTCAATGAGTATTTAACCGTGCTGCGCGTGGAAAAAGCCAAAGAAATGCTGAACAGCAGCCAACGTCATACCGTGCAGGAAATTGCTAATAACGTAGGTTTTATGGATGGTAAATACTTCGGTCAGGTGTTCAAAAAATATTATGGCATCACGCCCTCCGAATATAAGGAGAAAACCTCAATCAAATGTTCTTGATACAAATCCAAGATATAAATAATAGAAGGGTGTTCCTAAGTTAGGTTGTAACTGCTTAGGAACACCCTTTCTGCTTTTCGAAGGATGAAATTTTTATTTAATCTCTTGCTGCAGGACTTTATGTTTGGCTTCATTTAGAGCTTCTTTAGCCGTCAACTTCCCGTTTAAGGCTGAATCAATAGAGGTTTGCATGATATTTGACCATTCTACATAGGAGGACATAGTTGGACGGTTAATCGCATATTCGAACTGCTCGGTCATCAGATTACGATTCAGATATTTGTCGGAGTTCTCAAAATATGAGATCTGATCATTCCAGACGGGGATACTTCCAATATAGTCTTTCGGTGATATTTGCTCTCTGGAGCTGTTTATCAGATCGATGAACTTCCATGCCCAATCTTTATGTCTTGAGGTTCGGGTAATACTTAGTGCACCACCGCCCGTTACCGTTGAACTCTTTTGATAACCTTTGAACCCAGGTACAAGAGACATTTTGTAATCAGCCTTCTGATTCAGCATCTTATCCGCATAAGCCCATCCGATCATGAAGGGCGTCTTCCCCTCAGCAAATTTCTTCACAGCCTCTCTGTCACTTAATCTCAAAGATAAGGGATCAGATAAGCCGCTTTCCAGTGAGTGTGCCATAAAGCTTAATGCTGTAACACCTTTACCTTGATCAAAAATCCAGTGTCCATTCACATCCTTGGACTGCACCCCAAGGGCATTCGACAGAAGCGTATAATCACAGACCAAGCCTTCTCCCGGGGACCAGCCCCAGATCATACCGTGGTCAATCAGACCCTTATCCCGCATATACTGCGTCATCTCGCTAAGCTCTTCCCAAGTACTTGGGGGCGCATAGATACCGGCACTCTTCAGCAATTTCTCATTATAGTATAGAAATTTTTCCTCGATAGAAAGTGGAAAGGCATATAGTTCAGGAAGCGCATACAGGTCGTTGCTTATTATTCGTTGATCATATGCGATAGGAATTATTTTATCTCTGAGATTGCTTTGGGCATAGTTTCTCAACGGTTCTAAATAGCCGGCCCTCGCGAACTCTGGGGTCCATACGGTATCTACAAGAATTAAATCTAGATCTGTATTGGATTGGTTCAGACTTTTCTCTATACGATGATATAGAAGGTTGAAGTCCATAGAAATAATATTAACTTTAATGCCGTACTGGTTCTCAAATTGTTCGGATATAGCCTTGATATAAGAGTAATGTGTATCATCAACCATGATTTTTATCTGTTCAGGTCTGTTGGCGGCTTCCTTTGAAATGGAGACCTCCGATGAATGATTCGTGTTTAATTTCAGGACAAGTAGAACTAATAGAAGCAGAACGGAAACTGAGAGAATTACATACAGAAGTTTGGACTTAATTCGTTTCATATCTTACCCCCGAATTATGATGAGAATCCCTTTGTTCCTAACTATATTATAGGGTCTCTGGCTTATTAAATCGATACTAATTATTGGAGTTAAGTTTATGGAAAGATTTAGGAAATATTCAGGAAATATTCAGTTTACATTGCTGGGTTATCATGGGACTCGCTCTGGATAAACATTAAAGTTAAAGGAGGTAACTGTTTGAAAGGCCTAATACGATTCTCCATGAATAAAGCTTCGGCCATGTTGATTATGATTGCGATTCTGTTCGGTGCGGGTTTTTATTCCGCAGGGTCGCTTAAGCTTGAGAATATGCCGGACGTATCATTTCCATATATGGTAGTGTCTACTGCTTATTCTGCATCTCCCGAAGATGTTATGAGTCAGGTATCCAAGCCCATTGAGGACAAAATTGCCAATGTTGAGGGTATAGAGACGATCAGCTCCACCTCAAGTGATACGGGCTCCGAGGTAATGGTGAAGTTCACCCAGGGTGTGGATCTCGACCAGAAGAAACAGGACCTGGATAGCTTGATCCAGGGAGTTCCGATTCCTATGGAAGCCTCTAGACCGATCGTATCGACCTTGGGATTTGCCTCTATCCCTGCTTATTATCTAGCCGTTTATGCGGACAAAGGGATGAGTCAATCAGACCTGGATAACTTGTATAAAAGCGAGATGAAGTCGGGATTCTCCTCTGTAAAAGGAGTCGACCATATCGATACGATCGGAGCGAGAAGGACCTCGCTCGATATTGAATTGAAGGCCGATGCGCTAAATGCTTATGGCCTTGCTCCTGCGGACGTTACCGCCGCCATTCAGGCCTCGCTGGCCTCGGGGACAGTGGGAACCATCAAGCTGGATGGAAATACGCAGATGGTGCGGGTTACGGGAGAACTCGATAGTATTTACAGTTTGAACCATTTGGAGCTCGTATCCAGTCAAGGACAGTCTCTTACACTTAAGGATCTGGCGGAGATCAAGGCCGTAACGGAGTCGGAGTTCATTTCCCGAGTTGACGGCAAGCCTGCAATCGGGATTAATCTATATAAAACCCAGACCGCCAACGCTGTAGAATTCTCCAATGAGACCAATTCCCTTCTGGAGAAATGGGAGCTTGCCCATCCGAACATCACGTTCAAGAAGGTATATGACAGTGCGGATGAGGTGCGGGAATCGATCAGCGGCCTGCTGCGCGAAGGAATTATTGGTGTCGTGCTTGCCTCCTTGATCATCCTACTGTTCCTTCGCAACATTAGGATGACGGCAATTGTGCTGGTATCCATCCCTCTTTCGATTCTGATTACTTTTATCATGATGAACTATCTCGGTCTCACGCTAAATGTCATGTCACTTGGAGGTATATTCATCTCAGTTGGCCGGATTGTGGATGACAGCATCGTAGTTATTGAGAACATCTATACGAATCTTCAAAAAGCTAAAGAGAGAAATCAATCGGTTCTTCTCCTCGCTGTAAGTCAGGTCTCCATGGCGATCACCTCGTCTACGCTGGTGACAGTAGGTGTATTTCTTCCCATTGCCTTTGTTAGCGGAATGATTGGTGAGTTCTTTAGGCCTTTTGCCTTGACTGTAGCCTGTGCTCTTATGGCATCGCTGCTTGTGGCGCTTACGGTCATACCTCTAATGGCCAAGCTGATGGTTCTGCGGGGCGTCAATCTGGGAACGCATAATGAGGAGGAGACCGGCAGAACGGCTGCTTTTTATGAAAAGATTCTGACCTGGTGTCTGAACCACCGTATCAAGACGCTTCTGTTATCTGGGATTGTGTTTGTTGTGACTCTGTTCATTACCATTCCAAGTCTTGCTGTGAATAACATGTCTGACGGCGAAGCCGGGCGCCAGCTCAGCTTCACGATCAAGCTGCCGTATAACACCTCAATAGAGAGCTCGGATGCCCAATCGAAGCAGGTTGAGAATTTGCTGAAGCAGGCGAAAGACGATCAAGGGAACCCAATCTTTAATTTCACCGAATCGCTTGTCGGTTACGGAGGGACGGATAAGCAGCTTCCCTATATGGTGCAGATTAATACAGAACTGAATGATGATGCAGACGCCAAGGCGATCAAAGAACAGTATAAGGCTTTGATTCTAGCCGAGCTTCCAAAGGGAACAGAGGTGACTCCAGACTCCTTATCGAGTGGAGGCGGAGGGCTCGGCTCAACTGACTTCTCCTATGTTCTGTCAGGGGATAATCAGAAGATGCTGGAGCAGGCAGCTGCCCAGGTGAAAGCTAAAATCAAGCAGTTCCCTGAGCTTAAAAATATCAAGGATACGCTAGGAGATGCCAAAACCCAGGTTATCGCAACCGTGTCGCAGACCAAAGCCAAGAGGTTCGGACTTAGTACATCAGCCATCCAAAATACGGTCCGCAGCTGGATTGAACAGACGGAGATGGGCAGCATTCGTTTTGACAACATTCTGTATACGGTAGAGGTTCAGCTCTCCTCAGCGGATAAGGACTCTATTCAGCAGCTGGGCAAAATTCCACTGCGCACCTCTTCAGGTGACATCGTATATTTGAACGAAGTTGCCAAAATTGAAAAGGTGGAAGCTCCCATTGCGCTGCAGCGTGAGAAGCAGAAGCAGGTTGTCAGCATCACGGCATCCATCGACTCGCCGGATAAAGCTGCGGTAAGCTCCAAGGTTGCGGCTGCACTGGATGCCATTGAGCTTCCAGAAGGGGTATCTTCCAGCGCAGGTGGGGTAACCGATGAAATTGCGAAGAACTTTAGTCAGCTGTTCGTCTCCATGGGTGCGGCTATTGCCATCGTATATTTGATTATGGTGCTGTGTTTCGGTAATGCCAGCACACCTTTCGCCATTCTATTCTCACTGCCTCTAGCTGTAATTGGAGGATTGCTAGGCCTCTTAATATCACGTGAAGCCATTAATATTACCTCGCTAATCGGCTTCATGATGCTGATCGGGATCGTAGTCACGAATGCGATTGTCCTTCTTGACCGGGCACAGCAATTAATGAAGGGCGGTTATGATGTCAGACACGCGTTACTCGAAGCTGGCAGGGTTCGGCTTCGTCCCATTATTATGACTGCCGGAGCTACAATTGTCGCTATGATTCCACTGGCGCTGGGACTGTCTCATGGAACGCTGATCTCCAAAGGTCTCGCGGTCGTTGTCATTGGAGGGTTAACGACTTCTACCATTCTGACACTCGTAGTTGTTCCCGTCATCTACGAGCTGCTCGATTCGATCAGGAAGAAATTATTCCGCAGGTCTTCATCTGACAAGGGACAGGAGCCAAGGGAAGAGAAGAGCCTGGATATGTAAAGAAAGGGTAAGGTGAATGATGGTGAGATTGAATCCGAAGAAGCGCACGGCCAAATGGATAATAACAGCAGCTTGCCTTGTACTAACGGCAACCGTTGCAGCCGGCTGTACCTCAGCCTCGACGGTGTCACCGGTACAGGGGACAACCGGGATCTCTAAAGTTAAGGTGGAGGATATTGGAGTGCATTCGATGGGCCCTCCCCGGGAGCAGGTCGCGGATGTGAATGCCTCGGTACAGGTTGGTGTCATTGCAGAGGCATCGGGTACAATAACCGAAATACTTAAGAATAATGGGGCCAAGGTTACGAAAGGTCAAGTTATTGCCCGGATCTCCTCCGGGACAGCCCGCTTATCTGTAGCAACAGCAGAGGCCTCGGTGTCCAGTGCGGAGAGAGCTTTGAGTTCAGCCAAGCTAGAACTGGAATCGAACCGGGCACAGCTGGAGCGGACCATCAGCGGTTATGAGAAACAGTTGAAGGAAGCAACCCGGGCAAATAATGAAGAGCTGTACAACACAGCCAAAGACAATCTGGAAACCTCAAAGGTACAGCTCAAGTTCCTGGAATCCAAAAGCTCGGTACCTGCCGCCAAATCTCAACTCGAGACAGCCAAAGTATCGCTCGAGCAGGCAAGAGCGACCCTGGATACTTATAATATTACAGCCCCATCCAGCGGAACGCTGGCCGAGCTGGCCATAACGGCAGGAGCCAGCATAACACAGGGAAGCAAGGCCTGCTTAATTCTTAATGCCAATCAAGTAACGATTCAAGCTGAGCTTAGCGAAGATTTGGCGCAGCTGGTCAAGGGAAAGAAGACCGTCCGTGTCTATTATGCCGATCAGCCGCAAAATAAGCGGGAGGTCCGAGTTGCTTATCTCTCCGGCGTTCCAAACACGACTACCCGGTTATATACTCTTCAGCTGACAGCGGATAACAAAGACGCCTTCTTTGTTCCTGGCTCCAGAGTACAGGTTCAATTAACTACAGAAGAAGAGGAGAGCGTTCTCGCTGTCCCTACAGGGAGCATCGTCCGCGATGGGGACCATAGTTATATATTCGTGCTGAAAGGAGACAAAGTTCAGCAGGTGAAGATCGAACTCGGAAGACTGAGCGGAATTTATCAGGAGATTCAGGGGGCATCAGCCGGGGATAAGCTGGTGGTGTCAGGTCAGTATACGCTGAAAGATGGAGAGAAGGTCCAGGTCCAGTGACCGGTGATCTGAATCTATAGCAAAATAGAGTTACAGAAGAAGAGGCTCTCCGGGTGTTCGGAAGGCCTCTTCTCTCTTGCTGGGCAGGTGATTTACGCGGGCATAGTCAGGGAAATGAAGATCACCTCGTTATTTTCGAAATACAGATGGAACTTTAACGAGTCGCCTACGCGGTAATCCCAACTGGAGTCAGTCTCCATATTCGGCTTCCCGAGCTTAGACTGCACCTGCTGCTTGGTCAGACCGACCTTGATCCCATCCGGGGTCTGGAATTTACTGTCCAGAAAAATGACCTCACTTGCCGAAGCAATTATGCCTGTTTCCTTATAATAGAGTACGTTGCTCACACGTTGGGTCAAGCTATTATAGTACCTCTTCGCGAAAGTGTAGCTCTTTGATTGAAGTCCAAGTTGACTGAGCCAGCCGTTAGTATCCTTCCCGTCTACATTTAACCGTTCGGCCTTATAGGTTAGGTTGTCATTTCGCTTCATTTCGCCTCTGTCTACTTCCTCCTGCGCTGCAGCCGAGAGCCGTTCGACCTTCGCCAGGTCTGAATCAGGTTCGAGCAGCCCAGACATCAAGCGCAGCATTTGGTCATCCGCGTAGTAGCGAGCACTTCCAAGCTGATAAGTATTGCTGTCCAGGCTGTAGGGCACGCTGTAAACCCCTTTGGAGGTATGAATTCGAATCTGTACCTGTTTGTCGTCAGGAGTGTCATTTTCTGCCTTGGCGATGGAGAGGTCCTCCCAATATAATCCGTTTGTGATCACTGTGTAACGTGACTTCGGAACGGCAATTTCAGTGCTTTTACCTGAGGGCTTAACCGTAATTGACTCCACCATTTCAGCAGTGAAAGGAAGCTGTTCCCCCAGCTGTCCGCTAGGTTTGTCGGGCTTCACGGGTATGTCGCTTGTTGATTCCTGAACCTTCGGACTGACGATAGGAGGAGTCGCAACAACCTCTTTAGCGGCCGGATTTCCCTTTAGATACGCATAGATTGTTCCAATACTGATGATGATTACAAAAGCGGCCGCAGCCCAGACTAGCCTGGATTTGGTAGGGGATGAACGCTTATTCTGCTTAGTTGCCTCATGGACGATACGGTTCATATGGTCTTTGGTGAACGTCCGGTGCTGAAAAGGGCCCTGCTTCAATTGATCATACAGCTCTTCGGTTCCCTTACTCATAGAGAGCACTCTCCTTTCGGTACGCGGCCATTCTTCCGTGGGCTCTGAATAATCTGGATTTGACGGTACCTTCGGACAGCTGGAGCATGGCGGCGATCTCCTTGGTAGTCATCTCGTATTTCGCATGGAGAATTAGGACTTCTCTCAGCTTGATCGGCAGCTTTAGCACGGTATCCCAGATCTCCGATGAGAAGGTATACTCCATCACTTTCTGCTCTGCTGAGGGGGAGGACTCCTTAGTGTTAATCCACTCGAAAAGGGTGACTTTTCTCACAAAGGCGGATCTCAAATAATTAATAGATGTGTTGCGGGTAATGGACAGGAGCCAGGTCTTGATCGCCGAATGTCCGCGAAACGTATGAATCGAAGAATAAGCCTTTAGAAAAACATCCTGCACAATATCGTCCGCCAAATCGTGCCTTCGAGTCAGGATATAGGCCAGATTCCAGACATCCTGACCGAAGGCATTCATGAGATCATGAAGATCCGAAGGAGTCATCTGATCAATATGAATCATGTATTCCCACTGTGTTTGTTCCAATTTCTTCACCTCTTACTCATTAGACAAAAGAAACCAAAATTTAGTTCCCTTAATTGGTTGGCAAATTTTTTGGCAGTAGAGAAAAAGACAGCTCTTTGTTAAGGAGTTCGGTTTGTGTTCTAAAAGCTCCGAGAACGAACGTTACTCCCATCGCTGTTGTATTCGGATATATAGAATGATTTTCAGTGGAATATATCCGAATACAAAGGCGACCGCTTTCGCTTGTCCTTAAGTCTGTCTCTCCGCAGACTTTCGGCGAAATTTGAGCGAAATTTCAACGAACCATAAAACAAGAACCCCCTCTATGGATTCACTCTTTGCCAAGTCTTTCGAAAGTGAGTCTGAAGGTGGGCGGGCTTTCACCCGCCCACAATATCCTGAGGAAACAAGCGATAGACCCAAACAGCAAAGCTCCAGCCCAAGGATGACTTCCTTGGGCTAGAGCTTTGCCTCCATTTCTTAGAAGAGTTGTCTATAAGCTTTGAATTTTTGCAATTGGGACGGCCCCTATCTCTGCCAAAGTGCTGTATCGATCCTTGGACAGGCAGCCCAAGGAAGTCAGGTAAAGCATACGATTACTGTAAGTGAGCTCAAAGAATTCAGTCGAGGCAGCCCCAAAGAATCCAGGGAATCCACCCTCTCTAAGCTTCCAGCTCCCGCAGGCGTTCAAGAATTCGCCGCTTCCGGTAGAGCATGGTAGCTGCTTCGGCTACATCCTGGAGCGTCCCCCGGTTGATGATGGCGCCAAAGAGTGCTCCTGCGACAGGAACAAGCTGGAACAGCTTCTTCCATCCGAAGTTGTCCCGGTAGGAAGCGATTACTTCGCGCCAGCCTTGAAGCTGGGAGAGCGACTCCCGCTGGCGGTTCTCGTTACCGAAGTCGGCCAGATCCTCAAGCACGGCTTTCTTGCCGACAATATCGGCCGAAGCGAACTGCAGGCATTTTATCACGAAGATGCGCTCCAACTTTTCCTTGGGATCATAACCATAAGTAATGGCAATCTCCTGGATTGTCTTAAGAGACAACCCTAGGATGGCAGGGATATCAATGGCTAAGGTGAATAAGCCTCCGAATCCGGTCGTTGCCCCTTGGGCGGTGGCGAAGGCAGCCCGGCTCTGGACCAGTTCATCACTGGTTTTGTCCATAACGGTGATCGGCAGATGGCGGGCCGACTCCAGGGTTAATGGATCTTCAATCTCTACATGGGAAGCCCCGTCGCCGGCTCTGCGGACCGCTTCACTACGAAGCTTGCTGAGCACGGCTGACTCGGAGATCAGATACTGTCCGCCGGTCTGCACGAAGCCGCCGATTTCATCCATAGCTTGTCCGAGCTTCTTCTGTATGAATTTGGGGGTAAGGCGATCCAACAGCATAAAGGGCAGCCGCCCGATTTTCTCCCAGAACCAGAGATCCTTCTGGCTTTTCTCCCAAGACTCTATCTCTTTAAGCATGACTCTCAATTCTTCTTGTGTTTCCGAATTTGGCCCAATAGGCATAGGGTTTGACATGGAAATGACCACTCCTTCTAAGGATTATACGAGGATTAAGGAGTCGGGTTGCAGCCCAATACCTATAAATTCTCTACTTGTAATGAGGTACTGATTATGCTGGAATGATATTGAATTCTAAAAAATTAGAGATTTGGAGAGTGATCCTTATGTCATAATTATCCGTAAGCACCTGGAGCCTTCATCGGCTACTCGGACCCCTGAGGTTGACGATCTGGGATGCTGTGAACGAGACTCAGCAAATGGATATTCAGGATCAACCCCAAATCCTTACTCTGCTGGAGCTGCCAGCTGAAGCGGCCCGAAGGGGGTACCAGGCTGTCGAGATATGTCATTTTCATTTTCTGGCTGTGGATCCAGTATACCTGAATCAACTGAAAGAAGCTTTCCAGGCAGCTGGAGTACAGTTCGACACCCTGCTTCTTGATTATGGTGATATTACGACTGTCGATCCAGTAAGAAGAGAATCGGACATAGGTTATATCCGCAGCTGGATCAAGATTGCCTCCTTAAGCGGGGCCAAGAAGATTCGGGTTATCGCCGGTGAGGCTGATTCTTCGGATGAGGAGGCGATTCAGCGCTCTGCAGAAGTCTTGTCTGAACTGGCTGAGTACGCCAAATCTTATGCAGTCGAGGTCATTACGGAGAATTTCAAAGCGCTCACGTCTCGCGCGTCAACCTGCCTTCAGATTCTTGAGAGAACGGGCCAGGGTATGAAAATGATCACTGATTTTGGAAATTTCAAAGGCTCGCTTAAATATGCAGAGATTGCAGATACAATACCCCATAGTGTATCCGTCCATGCGAAAGCTCGTTACGATGAGAATGGGGTTCCGGATGAGGACGAATTCAGAAGATGCTTAACCGCAGTCAAAGACCAAGGCTACGAAGGGTCCTATGTTCTTATTTATGACGGTCCCGGGGACATGTGGGAAGGGCTTGACAGAATCAAGAGAATTGTACGTGAGTGTATGTAATTGAGACCATAATCAACAAAAAAGGGATGAAGTTCGGGACCGGATGCCCTTACTCTCAATTGGGTATCTGTAGAGTCATGCCAGGATAATATGTAAGCCCCGGGAAGTGTGAATTCCCGGGGCTTTGCTGTACTGCTTTAAGAGGCTACGACACGAATAAATTCTACAGCCTGTAAAGGAATTATGGCGAGATCCGTCGGCGGACCGTATATGACAGGGGGTACTTTTAGCAGCACGGTGGTATCGCCAACCGAGATCAGAGTGCCGGAGATTAGATCGTTAGGTGTCAGAACTTCAACCTCTTTGCCAACGAAGCCTTGGGCAAGCTTACGGAAATTCATAGAGCAAGCTCCTCTCATAGGTGTTAGGTGTCTATTTAAAGTTACTGCAGAACAGTGATCCGGGAGTAAGGAATGAGCACCAAATCCCCTGTAGACTCACGGATCTCTAAGGCATCGGTTCCTGCGGTCAGCAGAATACCTTCCACGGTTGCACTGGCGGTGCTGATCGTGACGGTCTGCCCGATCTTTTCCTGAAGAACCTCCTGCAGAGCAGGATTTGGGAACAAGCCGGAAGCCAGATTTCTCTCTATTTCATCCAGACGCTCCGTCAGATGCCGTACGGATTTCGCAAGATGCTTCACTTCTCGTCTAAGATGACCAATTCCAAAAAACCACATGTGAATTCCTCCTTAAATCAGGTCTATTTTCCATGCCACAGCAGGTACTTCTCAATATCTTTACGAAGCCGCAGCAGACTCTTGAAGCTCTCCCGCTCGGTTAATCGGAACTGACGTGCACGTGAGCGAACCAGATTCGGGCCGTTAGCAAGAAAGTCATCAATAACCGGGTTGAAGCTTTCAAGAGGTTCTTTGTAGTTGCAGTAATATTGCTCCAGTCCAAATGCCGCAAGCAGGCTCTTAATCTTGCTCATCCCGCTGAAGGCTAAGGCTGGGATGCCTGCGCGCAGTGCAACCAGAGTTGGATGGAGTTTGAAGCTGATTAAATAATCGACGGATTGGATTGCACTGTAGGTCAGGTCCAGATCGAGCAGCAGCGGCAAAATATCAATAGATGCACCCGGACGCAGCTCCCTAAGCCGGTTTTTGAGCCGGACACACATCGGATAGTCAGAGTATCCTCCGCCATTCGGATGGTTTACAGCTGGAATAAGACGCAGATGATATCCCCGTTCCGATAAGGACTTCATTAGTGTGACAAAGGAATCGAACGGGAAGGAATCATAAGCGAACACACAGATGCCGATTGTAGGCAGCTGCGAGGGCTGCTTATACGGATATCGCGGCTGCCTGTAGCCAAAAGCCATATCCGGTGCGACTTCCACGTTCTTGTGGAAGCCAGCACGTCTAGCAATATCCGCAGATCTTGAATCGCGGAATATCGCCCGCTTCGCGCGGCTGATGGTCTCGCGGTACAGTCCGACCTGAGCGGCGGGCCAGCTCTCCTCGGGATAGGCATCCACGATGCCGACTCCGTACAGCCAGGTGGGTTTGTCTCTAAGTTCAGGCGGGAAATAGTATCTGTTGAAAGCATAGGGGGTAATCAGATCGCCGCCTCCAATGATGACGGCGTCCGTCTTATCTGGATCAAGCTGCGAGTTCCAGGGATAGACCTGGTGCGGATAGAAGACCTGCTGAAAAGTACGCAGGAACAGATCATCACCGAAATTGCCCATCCCGTAATAACCACAGACAGCAATATTCATTGCGGATGTCCTCCTTTCATATTATCCGCCTGGGCTTTGAACCAGGCGGGATACCGCGCGCCGCCGCGCTGGCTGACACTGTCAGCGCGGAGTACGCGGTGATACACCGGCCGATCTATGACGGCCGGGTGCGGATGCTCGGCGAGCAGCGCCTCGCAGACGGCAATGTCCTCGAAGAGCCGTGCATCCGCACCGGCTCTAATCGGCCAGCCGCCGATCCCGCGCAGCATCGCCGCGCGGTACAGCCGCGGCACCAGCGGGGCGGCCGCATCAGCGTCCGCGCGGTGCCCGCGGTAAGGCAAGGCCCCGCGCCACAAGGGGCCTAGGTGGCGCGTGCCCTGCCACAGGCCGCTGGCGCCGGTCGCGATGGCCGCTTCCGGCGCGCCATCCATGGCGGCGGTGAGCAGCGCCGCCGCCTCGGGCTGGAGCCAGTCGTCCCCGTCCAGCTCCAGCACATACCTGCCCCGCGCCAAGGCTAGTAGTTCGTTAAGCACGAACACCTTGCCCCGGTTAGGGGAGAAGCGATGAATGCGAATCCGCGGGTCGCTTAGCAGGTACGGCAGATCTGCCGACCCATCCTCCGAGCCGTCATCTCCGATGAGCAGCTCAAAGTCCGGTAAGGTCTGGGCCAGAACCGACCTTACCGCCCATCCGAGCGAAGCCCGCATGTTGTAGACCGGCAGAAGGATGGAGACAGCCGGGCTGGTATGGGTTGGTGGGGCAGACGGTCTCCGTTCTGCTCCGGCGCCTCGTTCTGCTTCATGGCCGCCCTGCCGTGCAACAAGGGAAGGGCTGTTCTCTGTCTGGGCAAGGGTGGTTCGGTCGCCTTCTGCCCCGGCACCGGGCACGGCATCACGGCCGCTATGCCGTGCAAGGCCAGAGCTGTTCCCAGGCTGGGATGGGGCGGCTTTGCCGCCACTCGCCCCAGTTCCCGGATCGTTCGCGCTGCCAGACCGATGGAAGGCAAATCCACTCCCGGTCTGGCGAAGAGCGGGCCAACCGCTGTGCACCCCCGGCTCATCTTCGCCACTCGCCCCAGCGGGGTCATTGCTCCCAGTTCCTGGTCCATCTCCGCCGCCACCCTGCCGCTGGACGCTAGACCAGCCGCCCTCCAGCCCGGTATCTGCCGCTTGGCGGTAGACACGGCTGTTGGCGATAACAGGCACCACACCTTCAAGCTGGGGGCGGGAAGGGATCACCCGCCATCGTATCCCGGAATGAAGTGGACGGTGCGCTGGATCTGGGGGAGTTTGTTCTTCGATTTCATTGCGATGAAGAATTGGCGGAACAGGGATAATTGCGATCTGATGCGGATCCATTGGCATGATCTCGTAGGGCAGATAGAGTGCCGAAGGCAAAGGATCAAAAGCACGACCAAGCTCCTGAAGCAAGTAATCCCGCCGCCATATCAAAGGAACACAGGGTGCATGAGCCCCAGCAGGCGAATGCGAGGCATTGGCGGCTTCCTCATGCACCAAGAGCCGCCTGGATTTCTGCTGGTTTCCGGCAACTGCCCGAGCGCCTTCCAGCGCAATAACCCGGATATGATTAAGTTCCGGCATCCCGGTGATCTGCCGCTCAAGCCAATCCATTACAGGCCTGCTGACCGCAACCGCCGCAGGATTCCAGAGTACCCACTCCCCTTGGGGGTGGGTTTTCTTTTCCAGCAGACGTATTAGCCGGTCAGCATACAACCTTGGATCGAATAGCAAGGACTCAGGGATCGCCATCACCTTTTTTTCAATTAGGGAGTCCAGCCCGTTCATTACAGTAAGGATTTCTTGCGGAGAACCTCGGAAATAACCTCATCTCCTGCGATTCCCCGTTCCTGCCAGCGATTCTGCCGGGCATACTGGGTTCTTGCATTCCGGTTCGCTTCGGAATCCGGCGTGGCGAGCATATGACCGAGCTTGGCGGTAAAATCATCATGCGTCGTCGCCGTAGTTACATGAGGCTCCATATGAATGCATTCGGGCAGTGCTGTGGACAGCACGCGAACCCCGGTGGCCAAATATTCATAAGCCTTGACCGGATTGGTAGCCAGCGTGATCGGATGATATAGGAAAGGAATAATAGCGACATCAATATGAGGAAAATACTGCTTCAGTACACTGTGCGGCTTCTCGCCGAGCACATGAACATTGGGAAGCTCCGTATAAGATGGAATATCGCCATAAGGAGCTCCAATGGAGACGAAGTTAACTCCAGGGTAGGTGCGGGCGATTTGCTCGAACAAGGCATGATCAACCCAGTAAGCCCATGCGCCGATATACGCGACAATCGGGCCTTCAGGAAGATCGGAAGGCCGTGCGCTCGGCGGGAGATCGAACAAGCTTTGATCCGCCGCATTGGGAATTAGCGTGACGGGTTTGTCAGGGTAAGCCAGTTCAAGCCGTGTCTTAATAGACTTCGCCGTCGCTACAAGATGATCAGATGCTTCAACCATCTTGGCTTCATACTTTGCCCAGTGCGGGAATTCATCGCAGCAGTCATAGATTACCGCGTCCGGCTTGAATAAGGTCAGCCTGGATCGCTGTTTGGCCCAGGTCGTCCAGACCACTACCGGCTGTTCCTTGCGCAGGCGTGGAAGCGTCCGTGACATAAAGCTCTGGTGATCGGTGAACAGATGAACGCCAGGCTCAACTTCTTGTAGATGGGGGGAGAGCGGCGCCAGATTCTCGAAATACACTTGATGTCCCAGAGCTCCGAATTGGGTCATCAGCTGCTGAGGCCGCTGTTTCATAAATGTCCAATTCATAGTTTTGGGATAAATAATGACAGCCAAAATGCTTTTCCCTCCTTTGTGAAAGCTTGCTCCATCCTATGCATTACTAGCTTCATAGAATAACGCCAATGGCCCGCCTCATGGCAAAAATAGTTGGTTATAGCAAGCGGCTGAAAGAGTCTGTTTATTTGGAAGGAAGCTCATTTGAGGTCCTCTGCGGATACGCTTTGCGGCGCACTCTCATATACTATCCCGATATTGCTAGAGGAGGAGATTATAGAGATGGAAGAGGTTCGTGTGCTCGTTGTATTCGGTACGAGGCCAGAGGCGATCAAGATGGCCCCCCTTGTAAAAGTATTGGAGCGTACCCCCGGCCTCAGACCGGTTGTATGTGTGACAGCCCAGCACAGAGAAATGCTCGACCAAGTGCTTGAGGTATTCGGGATTAAGCCCGACTATGATCTGGATCTGATGAAGCCGGGACAGAGCCTGGCCGAGCTCAGTGTATCGGTGCTGACAGGTCTTGAGAAGGTGATCCGTTCGTCGGGATGCCAGCTAGTCCTTGTTCATGGGGATACGACCACCGCATTTATGGGCGCACTTGCCGCCTATTATTCACAAATTCCAATTGGACACGTAGAAGCAGGCCTGCGGACTTATGATAAATACGCGCCGTATCCGGAGGAGATGAACCGGGAGTTCATCGGCCGGGTGGCCGATCTGCATTTTGCGCCAACCGTCCAGTCCGGACTTCAGCTCGCCGCCGAGAACCGGATTGCGAATGTGCATGTTACCGGCAATACGGTCATTGATTCCCTCCAGTGGACCATCCAGGAGAAGTTCAATCATCCGCTCCTGGCGAAGCTGGATAAGTCCCGCAAATGGATCTTCATGACGATGCACCGGAGAGAGAATTGGGGCAATCCGATGAAAGAAGTGTTCGAAGCCGTTGCGCGCATTGCCGCAGAGCGTGAGGACGTGGAGTTCATCTATCCGGTTCATCCGAATCCGGAGATCGTGAAGCTGGCGGGGGAGATTCTTGGCGGTAAGGCAAGAATTCATCTCACCGAACCGCTGGATGTTGTAGCTACGCACAACTTCATGGCGCGCTGTCATTTCGTATTGACGGACTCAGGCGGGATTCAGGAGGAGGCGCCATCCCTTGGCAAGCCGGTTCTTGTCCTGAGGGAGAAGACCGAGCGGCCTGAAGGAGTGGAGGCAGGAACGCTTCGATGTATAGGAACACGGACCGAGCGTGTTTATCGTGAGATGGCTATTTTGCTTGATGATAAGGAAGCGTACAGAATGATGTCTGAAGCCAGCAATCCATTTGGGGATGGATACGCCTCTGAACACATTGTCCAGATCATTCTTGAGTTCTTCGATCTCTGAGGACCTCTTGGTTGTTAAGTAAGTGGGGGTATGATTCAATAGATTCATATCGTATTAACTTGTCTTGTCATGTCAGGAAGGAGATCCCGCATTGAAACCGTTGAATCTGAGTCCCATTGCCCGTGATGACATATATCTTCCTGCTGAATTCCCGCTTACGGCCTCCTGTACATTTGGAGTCTCCCCTTCATTTCAGCGCCTGCACTGGCACAGAGCGCTTGAGATTAACCTAATTGCCCAAGGAAGCGGCACTTATGTGATTAACGGCCGGGAATACCCTTTTGAGCGCGGAGATCTGTTCCTGATTGATTCGAATGATCTGCACCGGGCTTATGAGGGGCATGATCTCAAAATGATTGTCATCATGTTCAATCCGCAGCTGCTTGCGGGCGGACAAAGGTTTGATCCTGAACTGCTTTTACCATTTCGTAGCCATGATTCCAGCCCGTCTCATCATATTGTGAACGGTCATACTCAGAGTCAGGTGATGATAACTTATATCGAGAATATTTATCAGGAATATATACAGAATAAGCGTTCCAGCCGTTCGGTCATCATCGGGCAGCTCATGCTCTTCCTGGCTGAGGTCAACCGGCATTTCGATGCAGACCCCGCTTCGGCCGGTTTCATGCCGCCCCGTCAGCTTGAGCTGATGCGGGAGGTTATCCGCAATATGGAAGGAGATCTATCCAGAGCATGGACGCTGCGGGAGCTTGCTGATCTTGTACACCTCAGTCCTTCCCGGTTCAGCACGTTATTCAGTCAGGCGGCGGGCAGCTCGCCTCTGAATTATCTGGTCCAGTTGCGGCTGTCTCATGCTGTGCGGCTGCTTGAAGAGGGGAGCGATCCTATTCTTGATATTGCGATCTCCTGTGGTTTTCGTAATTTATCGAACTTTAACCGGTTGTTCCTCAGGCATTTCGGTGTCTCGCCTTCCACTATGCGCAGACGCCTGCATGGGGATCGAAGAGAATAGTAAGATAGTATCAATTGAGAGGACTATTGCAGAAGAATGCGATAGTTCTTTTTTTGTATCCTGTAAGGGAGAAGGAGTGATGAGTGGGATGAATTGCTACCTTGGAGTAGATGCGGGAGGAAGCAAGACGCACAGTCTGATCGTGAATAGTAACGGACAAGTCATGGGCCAAGGTGCTGCAGGTAACGGGAACCATCAGACCGGTATCAAGGAGGCTGAGGAGAATATTGCATTGGCTTGCCGATCAGCTCTGGACGAGGCGGGGGTATCACCTGAAGATGTGACCTATGCGTATTTCGGGCTTGCCGGGGCAGACCGGGAACCGGACTATAAGATTCTGCGGCCCATGATTGGGGCACTTGGATTCCCTAATTACCGGATTACCTGTGATACGATGATCGCTATGCGTGCAGGAACTTCAAGGTCTTATGGTGCGGTGATTATCAGCGGGAGCGGCTTCAACGCAGCTGCCCGGAACAGGTCTGGGGAAGAGCTTCAGTATGGGGGCTTCGGCTACTTGTTCGGTGATGGGCATGGGTCAGGCAGAAGTCTGGCGGACTTCGCCTTCCGCTCTGCTGTACGTGCTTGGGATGGGCGCGGCAAGCCGACCCTGCTGCACGATTTGGTGCTGCGGGAGACCGATTTCCCTGAAGTTCCACATATGCTGGACGCCGCCCTGGATGATCAGTTACGTCCTCCGCTCAGGCTTGCCGAGCTTGTATTCGAGGCTGCCCGGCAGGGAGATGAGCTGGCCCGGTCCTTCCTGTGGGAGCAGGGGACCGAGCACGGCAATGCGGCAGCTGCATTAATCCGCCGCCTTGGTATGCAGGATGAGGTATTCGATGTGGTTCTTGGCGGCAGTGTGCTTGCGAAAAGCGGACAGAACAGCATGATAGAAGCAATTAAGCAAGAACTCCGCAAGACGGCCCCGAAGGCTGCGGTGTCTCGGATTAAGATGGAGCCAGTGGCGGGTGCTGTGCTCAGTGCTATGGATGAAGCGGGGTACCCAGCCAATGAGAAAGTGATTCGGATGCTGGAGCGATTTTCGTTTTCTAAATCGGAAGGAGAGCGAGTGTAATGATTAACAAGCAAGGACTGAAAATTGCGGTGATCGGTGGAGGATCGTCCTATACTCCCGAATTAGTGGAAGGCTTAATTCAAGGCTATCACGACATGCCGGTGGCTGAGCTGTGGCTGGTGGATATCGAAGCAGGCAAGATGAAGCTTGATATTGTCGGCAATCTGGCTAGACGAATGGTCCGCAAGGCGGGCATACACATGGAGGTACACTTAACGTTGAACCGCCGCGAGGCAATCAAGGATGCGGATTTCATAAGTACACAGATTCGTGTTGGGCTGCTGGAAGCCCGGAAGCTTGATGAGCATATTCCGATTCGTCACGGGGTTGTCGGTCAGGAGACCACCGGTCCTGGGGGGATGTTCAAAGCACTTCGCACCATTCCGGTAATTCTGGACATCTGCCGGGATATCGAAGAACTTGCGCCGAATGCCTGGATGCTTAATTTCACGAATCCGGCGGGTATGATCACAGAGGCAGTTACGAAATACTCGAAAGTGAAGACAGTGGGTCTGTGCAACTCACCCATCAACTTCCAGAAGTTCCTTGCCGAAGTGTATAACGTGGATGAGAACCGTGTACTGCCTGAGTTCGTGGGGATTAATCACCTGCACTGGGTTACCTCTGCACTGGTTGATGGGGAAGAGAAGCTGCCCGAGATTCTAGCCGGAGACCGCGAGTATTCGGCAAAGAATGTGCCTACCGTAGGCTGGGATAGTGACTTCCTGCGTTCCCTTGGTGCGGTTCCAACTTATTATCTGAAATATTACTATATGATGACCGAAAAGTATGAAGAAATGAAAGAAGCACTTGGACGAGATGGAACCCGGGCGGATGTGGTAAGCCGGGTGGAGAAGGAGCTGTTCGAGCTCTACAAGGATGAGGCGCTCGAGGAGAAGCCGAAGCAGCTGGAACAGCGCGGCGGCGCCTATTATTCCGAGGCTGCTGTGAAGCTGATGCGCTCGCTGTATCAAGGCAGCAATGATATTCAGACGCTGAACGTACCGAATGGCAGCGTATACGATTTCCTGCCGGAGGATGCCAGCATCGAGATTAACTGCGTTGTTACAGGGCAGGGCCCTATTCCCTTGATGCCTACAAATGTTCCCGAGCATGTGAAAGGCCTGCTTCATGCGGTGAAGGCCTATGAGAGCATGGCGATCAAGGCCGCAGTAAGCGGTGATCGGGATCTTGCTCTGCAGGCGATAACGCACCATCCCCTGGTGCCTTCGGTCGCCGTTGGCAGGGCGATTCTTGATGAGATGCTGGAGGCGCATATGGCGCATTTGCCGCTGTTTTTTGAGGATTAGACAGGTAGATGCAAATGGAACTTGAGAAACACAACTACATTTAAATTGTTAGAGATTCACAAGTTAAGCTGTTATTTCATATCAATTTCTAATGCTTCAATGAGATGATCATTAGCGAAACGCCAGGTGATTTCGGCATGCCTCCCTATTTCGATTGCTGGAACATTAACTTTTATCTTTTTGTTGTGAGTAGTTCGATAAATCACGGTATTCTTAGTAACCGAGAAAAAGCCAGTTTGCTGATCTGAGTTCTGCGGAGCTAGCTTTAGCTCAGTAAGCTTGACTACATATTCCGAGCGTACTCCATCTGTAACTCCGCCTGTTCTCTCTAAAGAAGCTATATTCCCGGCAGCGGTGTAGATGTCGGCCTGTTTAGTCTCGCGACTGCATCCAACTGTAAGGATTGTAACGAATAGGGCAAGCAACAATAGTATCATTGCGTGTCTTCTCATGGAATACTTTCAGCTCCTATGATTTAAATAAGGCTTATTCTATATATAGACGATACATGAATTAGATAAGTTGTGATATAAGGTCATTCTACCCGAAGCTTCGTTGCTAATTCTACAACTGAATACAGCCGGTTAACTTTTGCTTTTCCCCCAACCATGATATATTTTCCTAAGGGTTATCCACTTGAAACACCATTTCGAACTACAAGGAGAGAACGCGAAATGATTAAGCATGTCGTCCTGTTCAAATTGAAAGATTCTTCGCCTGAGAGTGTAGAGAGAACCGTATCCGTACTTCGCGGATTGGAAGGGAAAGTAGAGCAGCTGGTGGATATTCAGGTTGGCTCCGATGTCATCCACTCCGAGCGCTCTTATGATATTGCACTGATTACAACCTTCGCTTCGCTTGAAGATCTTCAGGGCTATCAGGTTCATCCTGAGCACAAGAAAGTGATTGAGCATATGGTTCAGGTGCGTGAATCACAGGTTGCTGTAGACTTTGAATTTTAAGGGGTTCTGACTGATGTATTATGTGAACCGGGAACAGATTGAGCGGCGGCTTAACGTGATTCCACAGATTATCGAGGTGCTGAATCAGGCCGAGGCCAAGCAAAATCAGAATCTGGAGCTTCTCTATGCCTTCGCTGAGGAGAGAGCGCTGCATCTGGGTATTGAAGTCGTGACCGATGTAGGGAGCTATCTCATCGACGGCTTCATCATGCGGGATGCCAGCAGCTATGAGGATATCATCGACATCATGCTGGATGAGAAAGTCGTTGACGGCCAGCTTGCCAAGCTGCTGACAGAGCTGGTTAGGCTTCGCAGGCCACTGGTTCAGGAGTATTTTGACTGGCGCAAAGATGGGCTGAGTGAGCTGGTGGCCGGATTGCCGGATGCGCTTACGTCTTTTGCGGTGAAGGTTAGAGATTACCTGGACCGAGAACTTAAATAAATGCTGTGGCAGCCGGGTCAACAGATAAGTCCGGGCATCCAATCAGCAAAATAAGCCTGAATCATGGTCATTGGATCTTGGTTTGGGCTTTTTTATTTGCGTTCAGAATAATTTCCCCGAAATTCATCTTCATCTGTGTCAAGACGAGCCCAGGCTGCTTATAATGAATCAACAATATAGGCATTCGCCCTGATGAAGCTGGTCTTAGATATCCGGGTGCCGAAAGGGAGAGATGTTAAATGAGTCAAAAGAATTTCTGGTTGGGCGCGCTTGTAGGAAGTGTAATCGGTTCGGCGGCAGCCCTGCTGCTCGCTCCTAAGAAAGGCAGTGAGCTACGCAAGGACATCGCGGACGGTGCGCGTCAGGTTAGCGACAAATCCCGTGAGGTTGCAGGCAAGGTGGGTGAGCATACTTCCGAAGTGATCAATAAGGTAAAAGACAAGGCTCATGATGTAGTCAGCAGCATTCAAGCACTTCGTGAGAAAAAAGTTAAAGCAGGCGTGAGTGAGGAGGAGCTCGTGGTCCAAATCTCCGCTTCGGAGAACAATAACGAGTCCACTGATGCAGAATTAACGGAGTCTGCCGAAGCCGTCAAGTAATTTGCTGAAAGTGTTCAAGTAACTGCCATATAGCATAAGACCCTTCGGGGTCTTATTTGCATTTTGTAAGATATTCCACTTTCCTTGTCCCCCCGCATAAATTGGGTTAATATTTAGGTACGCTTTGTGACCGGATGTCATAAAGTAACGGTGAGAATCATATGGAACGAACGAATGTATAAGCCAATTAAGTTAAGTTCCTTCCATATCAACCTATGAAAAAGGAAGCGGGATGTTCGTGCAGCAAGCTATCGCAATACTAGATTCGGGAGTAGGAGGACTGACGGTAGCGAAAGAGGTCATGAGACAGCTCCCCCGGGAGAAGGTCATCTACTTTGGAGATACGGCACGTACTCCCTACGGCCCTCGCACACCGGAAGAAGTTCGCTTGTTCACGGAGCAGATAGTTGACTATTTAATTCAATTTAATCCAAAAATGATCGTGATTGCCTGCAATACAGCTACAGCGGCTGCGCTCGACTACATTGCATCCAAGATTTCCATTCCAGTCATCGGGGTTATTCGCCCTGGAGCCCGAGCGGCCATCAGTGCAACGAAGACAGGACATATCGGTGTAATCGGTACGGCAGGAACCATTCAAAGCGGCGCCTATCCTGCGGCTCTTAAAGAGCTGTCTCCTTATATTCATGTGGTAAGTGAGGCTTGTCCTACACTTGTGCCGCTGGTGGAACGGGGGGTATTCGATACGCAGGAGACGGCGGAAGTCGTAAGGGATGCCCTCAAAGAAATCAAGCAGAATAACATCGACTGCCTAATCCTTGGATGCACTCATTATCCTTTCCTTAAGAAAGCGATTCAGCTTGAAATGGGACCTAAGGTTAAGTTGATCAGTTCAGCGGATGAAACAGCGCGGGAGATCAGCACGGTATTGTACCAGAAAGGCCAGCTCGCCCGCGGCGAAGAGACGCCGATTCATCAGTTCTTCTGCAGCGGGGACGCGGAAATGTTCCAGTCCATTGCATGTGAGTGGCTTGGTGAACATATCAATCTTACGCCTGTTGTATGGCAGAATCCTGTGCTGTAGGGTAAAGACCCGGAAGACAACATATATAAAACGCAGTTAGAATAAAAATATTCAGAGTAAACGTGGGCGGAGCGGATAATTGAAACAAACTTTCCCCCGAAGTTATGACTTTACTCATATATGCGGAAATTTAACTGTGTTTTATATAAATATTCAGCTTGGCAGTACCCCCGGTAGAACTTAGGTTCTCCGGGGTATTTGCTGTTCTGGTCATTAACATGGCGAAGTATCCCGAGCATACAATGGTAGAAAAGAAACACTGCATTTTAACTGATATGCTCTTCCGTACAGGCGTTAAAAATGTGGAAAGAGGTGGGTTCATGGAATTCTGTTCGCAACATGGCAGAGGACGAATTGTTCAGGTAGGAAATCAATATTTGTACAAAGACCTCATTCAGCAGCTCAAGCAGCTGCAGTGCGCTTACCCTGATCTTGATGTCTTGGAGATCGGACGAAGTGTCATGGGCAAGCCCATTCACTGTCTTCGCCTGGGCACCGGACCTCGTGCCATTCATATGAACGCCTCGGTGCATGCGAATGAATGGATCACTTCTCCGCTGCTTTTGCGATTCGTGGAAGAGATCGCCGCGTCGAGCGCTGTGGCTACGGAGCGCTGGAGCACAGAAGCATGCTTGTGGCTGAAGGAGTTCACCTTGTGGGCAGTGCCCATGGTCAATCCGGACGGGGTGAATTTATCTCAAGAAGGTGTGACTGCCTCCCACGCCAATGCAGATGAACTGATCAGCTGGAATAAAGGAAGCATGGACTTCAGCCGCTGGAAGGCGAATATTCACGGGGTGGACCTAAATGACCAGTTCCCGGCCTATTGGGAAGAGGAACAGCAGAGGCGCGGGATCCACATGCCTGCATCCCAGGATTATGGCGGTTCGGCGCCCCTTACAGAGCCCGAAGCGAAAGCGCTTGCGGAACTGACCCGGTGGGAGAACTTCGAGCTGGCTCTATCCCTGCATACGCAGGGCAAGGAGATCTACTGGAACTACCGGGATCTGGAACCTTATGAATCTCAGAAGCTGGCTCACCGGTTCTCCTATGCATCGGGTTACCGAGCAGTTAAGCTGACCGGGAGTGATGCCGGGTACAAGGATTGGTTCATCAAGGAGTTTAGAAGACCGGGCTTCACAATTGAGGCCGGAGAAGGCGTCAAT
The DNA here is from genome assembly GCF_003994465.1 of Paenibacillus zeisoli. Taxonomy (GTDB): domain Bacteria; phylum Bacillota; class Bacilli; order Paenibacillales; family Paenibacillaceae; genus Fontibacillus; species Fontibacillus zeisoli. The sequence goes on from NZ_RZNX01000006.1 coordinate 211,781, forward strand.
CCCCTGCCGCCAGCCGATTTCGAGAGAATCTATGCGGAAGTATCCGAACTGTTCGCGGAAGCGATGCGATCCTGAATTATTCAGGAACCAGGAAAACGGGTATCCTATGGGTAGACTATTTGAACTTATATAAGTTGAACTAATGATTTACATGGTAGGCTGCCGTGTGAAATGTTCCTACGATCGCTGTTGTTCTCAGACTTCTTCATTGAAATTTTATAGGTAGAAGTCTAATCACAAAGCGTATGCTTCCGATGTAGCTTTCTTTCAGAAAGCTTTCAGAACGCTCCGCTTCTCCGGAATCATTTCACACTCTTGCCTATTAGTAATTCTTAAATTCAACTTATACAAATTAAATGACACCTAAGGGTGCTGTAACGGAGGGGAAGCTTGGAACTGTAGGAGCGCAAGCGACCGCCTACAAGCTTTCTGCAAGAAAGCTACATCGGAAGCATATACCTTTGTCTCCGGATTTCGACCACCCTATCTATAATCAGGAAATCCGGAGGCAACAGCGGCCGAAAGTCCAAGCATTTCCCNACCTTTGTCTCCGGATTTCGACCACCCTATCTATAATCAGGAAATCCGGAGGCAACAGCGGCCGAAAGTCCAAGCATTTCCCGTAGTTACGACTGCACCTTGATGTTATCATTTTATTTGATAGGAGGGGACATACATGAAACTTCAAAAATTATGGTCGCTCAAGCGCTGGGCCCATATTTTCCGCCGGCTGCCTAGACTCATCACGTCCTCCCAAATACCCTTGTCCGAGAAGCTGCTGTTCCTGGTTCCGGCGGGGCTCTATTGGGTACTGCCCGATGTGATGCCCTTCATGCCGCTGGATGATATCGCGGTGTCGATGTTCTTGATGAACTGGTTCGTTACTCGCGCTGAGAAGAAGTATCCACTCCTGTAAGATTCCTTATTCCTGATGGACCTGTGGTCTGCTCCTTGCATGCGGGGGGCAGATTATTTACAATAGCCATATTAGGTTTAACATACGAATAGGAGAGAAAGCCATGAGTGTCAAGATTACACGCAACGCTGCGAAAATCATAAAGAAAGAATTTGAGAAGGAAGAGAACCAGGGCAAAGGTCTTGCGCTGAAAGTATTCGTCACGCATTCTCATGGGGACCATGCTCACTATGGTCTGGATTTGGTCAAGCCTTCAGATAAGGATACGGTAGTGTCCACGGACAAAGAAATCGATGTAATCGTGGATCTGAGCGACCCGTTCCTGGAAGGTGTGAAGATTGATTACTTGTATTTTCCGGAAGAAGGATTTGTCATCACGAACCCTTCCAAAGGCAATCACGGGGATCACTAATCTAAGCGGCAGTGACTTAGGAGTAATAAGACTTCGCAGCGTACCGGCCACAGGCTGATACGCCCTGCGCGGTCTTTTTGTGCATAACTTTATAAGCTGACTTAAGAATTACATTTAGGCAAGAGTGTGAATTGTTTCTGAGCTGCAAAAAAGCTGTGATCCATCATCTTGCGCCATCCTGACGAGTTAAGGTACAATACGTTTATTGACTTTATACGTTGTATTAGAATGTGTCCTAGGAATCATGAAATTACTAGTTTTTATAGAAGAAGGGAAGCAGCATGGCTAACGATATCCGCGTATGCGATAAATGCAATTACGTCCGTCTGAAGACGCTCGTACCCAAGCTCCAGAAGATGGCTCCAGATGCCGAGATCAAGGTCGGCTGTAAGTCTTACTGCGGTCCTTGTGGCAAACGGGCTTTCGTCTATATTAATGGCCGCTATGTCAGCGCACCAACAGAAGATGAAGTGCTTGCGAAAGCCCAGCCTTTCGTGAAGAAGCCCCGTGTATAGGGGCCAGCGCCGATGGGTACTGGGAACATCCATAGAAGTCCGGACAAGCCGAAGCGCTTGACGGGCTTTTTTCCACTTATTGGGAATTTAACGCCTGTCTAACATGCAGCTGCGCTGAAGCTTACATTTTGATGATAATCTATATTTAAGGCAAAAAAGCTGCCCGCCGGTCTAACGACCCTGCGGAACAGCTTCCTCGAACTTCTGTATCAAATCGTACATAATCGTCTTATCTGAATAATCGAGCTGCTTCTTGGCTTCCTCATATCCGGCTCTTGCCCGCTCCACCTCGGTCTTCTGACGGGTGTTTAGGTCATAGCACGTCCCATTCTCGAACACACCGTCTGCTGAAGGAATATAGTAGATGGCCCCGTCGGTGAACGCGCCAGATCTTAGAACAACCATCTTACTCCGATCATCAAAAATATCATTTCCCATCATATAGTAAGGCTTGGATGAGATCCCCAGCAGATGCAGCAAGGACGGAGTCATATCGAGTTGCCCCGCAGGCTCATCATAGACCCCGGCATGCTTCCCGTCAGGCAGGTGGACGAGCAGCGGAACCTGATTCATAATTTGCTCCATATCCAGGTCCGTCAAGCTTTTGCCCAGAAATTTCTCATAATAAGACTTATCTTTGATTGAGTTATCATGATCGCCATAGAAGTACAAGATCGTCTTGTCCCATAATCCTTCGGCTTTCATCTGATCAACGAGTTGACCAAGCGCCGCATCGGTATAATGAATCGCTTCGAGATAATCTCCGAATATCGTTCCGGAGAACTCGCCTACATCAAGCTGCTGTACAGATTTGGGCAGGGAATAAGGATGATGGCTGGACAGCGTGATCAGATAAGAATAGAACGGCTGTTTCTCCTTGCCCATGAACTCAAGTGATTGCTTGAAAAAGGACTTGTCTCCAAGTGACCATCCGAGCGGCTCATCGATCACGTAATCCTTTTTGCTGTAAAAGCGGTCATAACCCATGTTCTTATACATCGTATACCGGTTCCAGAAGCTGCTGTCATAGGCATGGAAAGCCGCGGTGGTGTACCCACCTGATTTCAGAATCTGGGGCAGCACATCATATTGATGGTCCGGGTAACGGGTGAAGACAGACCCGGTTGGCAGCGGATGCAGCGAGCTGTGGGAGGAGAAGTCGGCGTCGGAAGTCCGGCCCTGTCCGGTCTGATGATAATAATTGGAATAGTAGAGGCTTTCCTTCATCAGCTTATTGAAGTTCGGGGTGATCTCCTGACCGTTCACCTGCTTGCCAATCATGAAGTTCATGAAGGCTTCGGCCTGGATGACCATCACATTACTGCCTTTGTACGCTCCGTAAGTCTCGTTCATAACCGGGCGATCCGAGCTTGCCTTGTCATACCACATTTTAATGTCTGCAAGTTCCTGATCCGACAGCTGTTTCTTCGGACCCCAGTGCTCAAGGCCGTACTTGTAAGCATCATAATAGTGAAACCCGAGTAGCCCTGTTACATTGTAGAGCGCCATATTCCACCAGTTCCCGGCAAAAAGACCGACAGCCCAGGTAGAAGTATAATAATGGATCGGCCCTAAGGCCAGCGCAAGACCGAGGCCTAAGGTGACCATTCCTGTGATCAGACGCCGGGTGATTCTCTTTAGACGAGAATCACTTATTCTAGCTCCACGCTCATATACAGTGCTGCGGCGTCTACGGGAAGCCAGGATGAAGATCATGGGAATATAGAAGATCCAATCGATGAAGAACCAGATATCAGTCCAGTGGATCAGCTCGCGGATGCTCCCGCCCAGTTCACCTACCTGGCCGGCCTGCAGCAGCACCGGAATAGTAATGAAATCCTGAAAGTACCGATAGTATACCAGGTCCGAGAAGATCAGGGCAGTTAGCAGAAGATTCAAGATGCTAAGCGCGATGCCACGGCCTCTTCTCGGAAGCCATAACGTCCAGAAGGAAGCCGCCATAATGGAGCCGATGGCAATAACATAATCGAGTCTGCTCATGTCGATGTTGTTCGCATGCAGATGTGAATGCATGTAAGCCAGCTTCCATACTATGACGGCGATAAATAGTAAGTATTCCAGATTTCGATACTGAAACACACGTCTCAACGATGAACCAGCACCGCTTTTTTCTAGTAAATTCACTTCGATCCCTAGCGCTCCTTCCTTTACATGGACAAGTTCCCCTTCGTGCTAACGACGAGGGGGAAGAGGCCCAAGAAATTGAAGATATTGACACTCGATCCGGCCATTGAACAGCTTGCGGCGCTTGTCCGCTTTTTTGTGAAAGTCCTGCTCAAATTGCTTGGTCGGAGTAATAGCGAAGAAAGACCAGGTTGGAAGTCCAGCGGCTACTCTGCCGAGCTGGGAGATCAGCTTCCGGATTTCTTTCTCCTCACCAATACGCTCACCATACGGTGGATTGGTGATTAGACAGCCGAAGTCGCCTTCTGGGGTGATGCTGGCTGCGGGAAGTCTTTTGAATGTGATTTCTTTGCCAAGTCCTGCGCTCTTCGCAGCCGCCATGGCGATCTCAATCGCTTCCCCATCGATATCGCTGCCTGTAATCTGAAGCGGGATGTCATCACGTACCGCATCGAAGGCTTCTTCGCGTGCTTCCTGCCACAACTCCTCACCGATCACCGGCCAATTCTCGGAATTGAAGGAGCGTCTTAAGCCGGGAGCAATGTTCCAGCCGATCATGGCAGCTTCAATTGGAATCGTGCCCGATCCGCAGCATGGATCATATAGCGGACGGTGCGGACCCCAGCGGCTGAGCAGAATCAAGGCGGCTGCCAGAGTTTCTTTCAGCGGAGCCTCTGTCGCATGCTTGCGGTAACCGCGTTTATGCAGTCCGGGACCAGTTGTATCCAACGTAAGTAACGCTTTGTCATTCAAAAGATTAACTTCAATCACATACCTTGGGCCGTTCTCTTCGAACCACTCGGTATGGTAGGTTTCCTTCAGCTTCTCGACTATGGCTTTCTTGACGATGCCTTGGCAGGCAGGGACGCTGCTGAGCTGGGATTTATGCGACCGGCCTTCGACCGGGAATTCGCCATGGGCCGGGATCCAGTCCTGCCAAGGAAGCGCCTTGGTTCCCTCGAACAGCTCGTCGAACGTTACAGCGCTGAACTCCCCCATTTTCACCAGCACGCGGTCCGAAGTCCGGAGCCACAGATTACAGCGGCAGATATCAATGAAATCGCCTGTGAAATTAACACGTCCGTTCTCTACACTCACATCTTCATATCCTAAATCCTTCAATTCACGGGCAACAATGGATTCCAGACCCATCGGTGCTGTCGCGATTAATTCTAATTGCCTTGACATGATCTCAACTCCATTTTGACTTGTGGGAATGCCTTAATAATCATACAATTTATCTGTTGATGTTCATTCAGTATAGTATAGGACAATGTACATAAACATACAATTGGGCTTTCGCTTCAAGAGCCCGGATGTTTGTACCCGATTTCGGTTCAAGAAAGGGGAATGATCTTCATGATCACACCAGAACAATATAGTGAGGATTTGTATCAGGCTGACGAGACTCTGCTCAGGGTAAAAGAGTCCATTGCGGCAGCAGGAATTCAGGACGTCTCCATCGTGCCAGGCTATGGACGTCTCCTGACCATGCTGGTGCAAATGTCGAAGGCGGAGTCCGTGCTCGAAATCGGAGCACTGGGTGGATATAGCGGCATTTGCCTGGCGCGCGGATTAGCCCCGGGAGGACGCATCGTCTCCCTGGAGATTAGCCAGGAGAATGCGGATTTGGCTCACGACAACATGCGTGAAGCCGGCTATGCCGACCAAGCGGTCTATATGGTCGGCCCGGCTCTGGACTCCCTGGAGGCGCTGCATGCCAAGGGGGACAAGTTCGATTTCTTCTTCATCGATGCGGATAAAGAGAATTATCCCAATTATCTGGAGTATGCGATCCAGCTGGCACGTCCCGGAGCGATCATCGCAGGGGACAACACCCTGCTGCGCGGCCGCACGCTGAACACGGACAAGAACGGCCCTTCCGTGCAGGCAATGCGCAAATTCAACGAGACCATTGCTCAGGACGAACGATTGATGAGTACTTTCCTGCCGGCCTATGACGGCCTGGCGCTGGCTTTGGTGAAGTAGGATAAGTTGAAATAAGTAGCAAGTTGATCAGTTCCTTTTCTGATATTTGATCTAGGAACAGGAGGATGGCACAACAAAAACCACCGAGGGAATAAGGCCCGGATTCGGTGGTTTTTGTTGTGCCTAGCTATTGAATTACTTACTGGTTGTTGCAGCTAGATCTTCTTATGCAGGCGCCGAAAGCCAGCTATGTGGCCCTTTTTATCCTTCTCAGCTAATGCCGAGCGGAGAGGGTCGGGCGATTCCGGAGAAACGGAGTGTTCGCCTTT
>NZ_RZNX01000007.1 GCF_003994465.1 Paenibacillus zeisoli
CGCACCGGTCTGTGGCTCCGGCATTCGTGGGTTCAAGTCCCATCGATCGCCCCATTTTACTTTAAATTGTTATGATTAATGTTGGGGGTTAGCCAAGCGGTAAGGCAACGGACTTTGACTCCGTCACGCATAGGTTCAAATCCTATACCCCCAGCCATTAATATGCGGACGTGGCTCAGCGGTAGAGCATCGCCTTGCCAAGGCGAGGGTCGCGGGTTCGATTCCCGTCGTCCGCTCCATCTTATGGCGCCATAGCCAAGTGGTAAGGCACAGCTCTGCAAAAGCTTTATCCCCAGTTCAAATCTGGGTGGCGCCTCCATCTTTTAAATTAGGTAGACAGCAACACAGTATTAATACTTGCGCCCTTAGCTCAGCTGGATAGAGCGTTTGACTACGAATCAAAAGGTCAGGAGTTCGAATCTCTTAGGGCGCGCCATAATTTCCTCTGTTATAGCGGAAGAATTATCACACCATGCCGGTGTGGCGGAACTGGCAGACGCGCGCGACTCAAAATCGTGAGGGAAACCGTGGGGGTTCGAGTCCCTTCACCGGCATAGAAGTTATAGAAACCATGAACATTATGTTCATGGTTTTTTTATTTTATTTATTCAAAACGACCAAACTTTTCCATTTCCAAATTGTTCTTTATTATATGATTCATTTATCACCTGGAGGGAAAGGGGAAGTACTAATGAATGAAAAGCACAACAGCAACGACGGCCTAACTCAGAAATCAGAAGAGAACACATATGGAGGTAAGAATAGACCTCTTGTATTTGCGGCGTGTACTCTAGTACTGCTTATGTTAAGTGGTCCCACCGCTGCGTGGGCAGATAGCAATGTAACTGTAACTGCGAACGGCGATACGAAGCCTATAAGCAGCACAGTAGTTGCCCCTACTGCTGTTAGTATAACAGGAGACAAACTTCCAAAAGGGGCTAAGATCTCTTCCGCCCAAGCTGAAAAAATACTTAAGGAAATGTTTCCTCTGCTGTCTAAGGCGACGTTGAACTCAGCGGGCTTTGGAATACAGAATAGTTACCCTGAGGATTATGATAAGAAATGGGAGCTTCAGTATAATTTCCAAGTAGGAAATTGGGGGACCTCGTTCGGCGCTCAAGTGGATGGTGTGACTGGTGAAGTAATATCTATTAATCTGCCGGATCGTCTGGTTCAACTGTATACCAAAGAAGGAGCTGCCAAAGTTGATCAAGACAAGGCCAAGAAGATTGCCTTAGAATGGTTAAGTTCTAAAGTTAAGGGTCTTGATGTAACGAGCTTGAAAGATAGCTATGAGTTTAAAGGGCAGAACGGACCCTTATTGGTAGCTCAAGATTATTATTTTAACTTCAAGGTGCCTATTAATGGCCTTTATTCCGATTCGGAGACGGTTCAAGTCGGGGTTAATAATTACGGTGAGGTGACGGCATACAGCCGGAATAAGGCATACACTGAGTATCCTTCCTCTAAACCAGCTATTACGCTGGAAACTGCGGAACAGAAGTTCAAGGATGGCTTTGATGTGGAGCTGGCTTATATCCCTGAGAGACTTAACCCCAGAGAATCACCCAAGTATTTCTTGGGATATGCACCGGTTGATAGCAGCATGTACAGCATTGATGCTGGTACGGGGAAGAAGACCGATCCTCAAGCAGGGATGGTTCAGAGCGTCCAAAAAGTTGAAGTAATTCCTTCGGGAGGTAGCAACTTCACTCCATCCAAGGAAACAATCCAGAATGGCGATGAAGCTGTAGAGCGAGTTAAATCGTTGATCTCTATTCCTTCTGAGTTCACAGTTGAGTATAAGCAGTTATCTAGAAACTGGAACAATCCTACCCAGAAAGCATGGAATATTTCATTAAGAAGCAAACAAGCAAACGGCGCCCCGGATGAGGGCCTTAATGCAGAAGTAGAGGCAAGATCAGGTCGAATTCTTTCATTCAGTTATAATACTTACTATCCTTCAGTGAAGGAAGAATACAAGCCAAAAGGTAAAGTTTTAAGCTCCAAAGAAGCTAAAGAAAAGGCTTTTCAGATCGTGAAAAAATTAGTCCCTAACGCAGCAAGTGAATATAGACTTACCTCTGTTCGTGATAGGGATATGAAGATCTCCTCATCGACATATCAATACAGCTTCAAGAGATACATGAATGGAATTCCTGTTATGAATGACTCTGTTGATCTGAGCCTTAGCTCTGATGGTGTGATTCGTTCATTTTATGCTTGGGGGTATACGGACGGTTCCGTTCTCCCGGAGAACAAGCCTGTGATTTCTAAAGAGCAGGCCAAAAGTCTTTACCTGAAAGATTTGAAATTGGAGCTGAAATATGAGCGCTTTGGCGGCATGTACCAGCCTGATGGAAGAACGGTCCCTGTAAATGTTAAACTGGTATATTCGCCAGTACCTGATCCAGTACTTGGCAGTATTTATCAATCATTTAGTCCCATTGATGCTATAACGGGGAAAAATCGTGAAATTTATGCTCCATATGGAGTTGGAACTACTAAAGAAGCTACTGATATTAAAGGTCATCCCTTAGAAAAAGCTTTAGCCGAAGCTGTTCAATATCGGGTACTTCTCCCGGATAACAATGGGCTTGTCCTTCCTAATGAGCAAATAACCCAAGGTGAGTGGATTAACATGGCGGCTAGAGCTGTGAATCCGGATCTCGGAAATTTCTATGGTAGTCTCGACGATAGTTCAATTGCTGGAGTTAGCGAGGATAGTCCGTATTATCAAGGGTTGCAGACCTTTATTAGTAACAATTGGATCACTGTGAATCCAGAACGCACGTTAGCACTGGATGCTAAGTTAACCCGTGATCAGCTAGCCAAATATTTAGTGGAAATGCTGCAGTATAATAAGCTGGCTCAGTATTACAATCAACCGGCAGACCTTTCTGGAGCAGCAGATGCAAGCAGTGTTACCAATAAAGGAGCAGCAGCAATTGTGCTGAAGCTGAAGCTGCTTGATCTGAAGAATGGTATGTTCGCACCTGATGCGGTGGTTACACGGGCCGAAGCCGCAGATGTTCTGGTTCGCCTCAAAGATTTAAATGGTCAAACAGATAATTTCCTCAAGCAGTACGGCTTTTAATTCATTTAGAAGAAAATGAAGATTTAGCATCCCTGGTCCTCGCTGATCAGGGATTTTTTGATTACGCCGGACTCGGTATCAATGAAAGAAAAAGTTATGAGAGATATGACTGTTATGAGAGGCATGAGAGTAGGGGGAGTTATGAGGGGGACTGTTTATCAACGTTAGAAAAGATTCGATGACGAACTTTATATTTGGAGGCCGCCGCAATACAAGAAGTGGTCATGCAGGGTGCCTATAGTATGCAGTGGTGGTCACGCAAGATGCCTGCAGCAAGCGACTGGTGTCAGAAGACGGCAGTCGGAGATATCGAATACTTATATCAGATTACCAGGCACGGGTAACCCCGAGTTGTCACCTGAAGGTTAAGCTAGCCACAGAGTCCCCTTCGTAGCTGCAGAGCACGGCCAGTGCGCGCTCTATCTGAAGCCCCGGCTTATCCTCGACCTAAGTCCAGTATGAAAAACCGTCCACGGTCCGTTTTGGGAAATCGCGTTAAGGCCTAGAATAAAGACATAAGGTTGAACTTAAAGAGAGGCGGTGAAAGAAATGAGAACAAATAACAAACCAAGCGGATTTGCAATTGTACTTATTGCACTTGGGGTACTGATCTTGTTAGGCAAGCTGACGCCTTTCTTCGGCAGTCTGTTCGGTATTCTGATAGCCATCGTAATGATTGCCCTTGGATATTATGGTATTCGTAGAGGTAACGCATTCTTCGGATGGATCGTATTGTTTATCGGTGTGGTTTCCCTGATCTCCAAGCTGGCTTGGATCATCGTGCCACTGCTCGGTATCGGGCTGATTGTATACGGTATTTCCTCACTTAGAAATAAACGGAGTTACTAATACACAGTACTATTAAGGTTAGGAGGGAATTGAACAATCATGAGTGTATTTAGACGGGTAAGAGATATTACGGTAGCTACTTTGAATGAACGTCTGGAGCAAGCACAAAATCCTGTTCAGCTTATCGATCAATTCCTGGTTGAGACCCGGCAGGAGATTGCAGAGGCTGAGAAGCTGCATCATCAATACTCCGGGCATACCAGACAATTGAAGCAGCAGGTCGATCATGCAAGCACCATGCTCAGCAAGAGAGAAGAGCAGGCATTACTGGCTCTGAAAGCAGGCGAGGAGCACTTAGCCAAGCTAGCTCTTCAGGAGAAACTGCTGTATGAAGAAAAGCTTGAGCAGTACTCGGATCTTTACAGCCAAAGTCTTGAAGCACTTAACCAGCTTGAAGCTCAAATGAATGAGCTTAAGACAGAATATCAAGCTGTATATAACAAAAGACAGTATTACTATGCGAGAATGGAAACCCTTCGTCTCCAGCAAAGAATGAATCAGCGCATGGGCAGCTATGGCACACAGGATGTACCTAAGATGTTCAATCGTCTAGAAGATCGGGTCTCCGATATGGAATGGGAAGCCCGCAGCCTGCGAGATCTTCGCAAGGCAGGGCAGGATCTGTTCAATCAGGCGGGAACAGCGATTCAATCTACTCTGGAACAGGAGCTGGCGCGTCTTAAACAGAAGCTGAACAAACGAGGAGAGGAGTAATTGCGATGGGCACATTATATCGTTCCCGGCGCGACCGATGGATTACGGGTCTGTGCGGGGGACTTGCAGAGACCTTTGGCGTAAACGTCGGTGTGCTTAGACTGCTGACAGTCGTAAGTATTCCTTTTTCCGGTGGCACCACGATTCTGATCTACTTGATCGCGTCGCTTGTTATATCTAAAGAGCCGTATGTTCCTTATGATCCTTACCACCAGGGTGGATGGCCGGGCGGCGGACAATATGGACCAGGGCCTGGCGGCTATGATCCCAGAGATCCACGCTACAATCAGCGGCCTCCTTACGGAAATGGCCAATATGGTGGTAACGGACAGTATGGGAATAACCCGTTCGGCGGAAATCCATTTGGAGGTAACCCTTTTGGGGGCAACCCGTTTCAAGGGAACCCTTCTCATGGGGGGCGGCCAGCCAGCTCTTCTTTTAAAGGACAGGATGAGGCTTCAAATTTAGATTCCATGATGGATGACATCGAGAAAAAGGCACTGAAAAAAGAATTGGATGAGCTTCGCCGTAAGCTTTCCAAATATGAGAAGGGAGATTTGTAATTATGGGAGTATTTAAAAGAATTAAAGACATCACTAAAGCGTCGGTTAATGAAATGCTCGATAAAGTGGAAGATCCAATTGTTATGCTTAACCAATATCTTCGGGATATGGAAGCCGAGATTCGTGATGCTGAGGTAACGGTTGCGAAACAAATGGCGAATGAGCGCCGCATGAAACAGCGCCTGGAAGAAGCTTATCGTGTATCTTCACAGCGTGAAGCCCAAGCTGAAGCTGCTCTCAAGAACGGCCAGGAAGAGATTGCCCGCCGTCTGCTCGAAGAGAAAATTCATTTTGATCAAAAACAAACTGAATTCAGAGATCTTCACGCTCAAGCGGAAATTCATGCATCGGATCTGCAGCAGCAGCTCCATGATATGAAGGATGAGTTCTACAAGCTGCGCAACAAGCGTAATGAGCTTGTAGCCCGTGCACAAATGGCTAAAGCCAAAAAGCAGTTGTCCCAGGCTAACCCGCTGAACACCATTGAAAGTGGAGGTGCAGCACTAGGCTTCAGTCGCATGGAAGAGAAAATTCTTCAAATGGAAGCCGAAGCAGATGTACTGGGTACGCCTTACCGTCCATCGGCGAGTGCTGGTTCTTATATCAGCCCTGCGGATGCAGAGAAGCAGCTTCGGGTAGAAGAGCAGTTGAATGCACTTAAATCCAAGCTGAATCCAACTGCCAAGACAGAAACAACAACATCTAAAGAATAACTACCGTCCATTAGTGGAATATGATATTCTAGTTGAGGTGAAGCCATACGGTATGCAGATACCGTCATGGCTTTTCCGAGCTTTTGGAGCCTAGACCCTATATGTGGACGGATGGATCTTTTATACTTAGACAGGAGGTGCAGCATGGATAAAAGGAAATCTTTTGTGGCCATTATGCTTATCGGATTCGGACTTCTTCTGTTCTTTGGTCAAGGCATCAACTTCCTTACCATTGCAGCCCTGCTATTTCTTGTCTACGGAGTCTACAAAATCCGTCAGGGAGAAGAGGTCAAGACCGGCTATATACTGCTGGCCATAGGCAGTGGACTTATTTTACTTGAACATTTGATGCTCGTTGTAGCTGTAATTTTGATATCGCTTGGGTTGTTCTATGCCAAAGTTAAAAAGATGCTCCCCCGGGGAGACCATATTCAGAAGCAGAATTTCATTGCAGGTGTTCACTGGGACAGCGACCCTTGGGCGCTTCGGAGTATCAGTATGTGGCATGTGCTTGGTGAGCATGACATTGATCTGTCCCTGGCCATAGTGGAAGAGCCTGAGAATATCATCATGTTTCAGGGAGTAGTTGGAGACATTGATCTCGTGATCTCGGAGGATTACGGGGTTGAAATCGAGGCCTTTGTCATGTTCGGGCAGATTGAGTTCGGACCAGATAAAGAGACCGGCATGGTGAACCGATTGTACTGGCGTTCGCCTAATTACGAATTGCGGGAGAAAAAAGTGAAAATTATGATTTCTTACCTCGTAGGAGATATTGATATACGTTTATCATAGAGAGGAGGGGAGTCCCTGATGAGACGAAAAAAACCAGTGAACATGATTTCTCGCAGTATGCGTGACGGGATTCTCCTGTCTTTCTTTTTATGCGGCGCTATTCTGTACCTGCTTAATACATATGGTTATTTAAGTCCTACCTCCTCATGGACCAAAGTCATCCAGGCATCTTTAACAGGAGGTTTGTTGTTGGTTGGTACCGGAGCAGCTTATGGACTCTATCAAATCTATAGCGTGAAAAGAAGGATGGATCTGCTCCGAGATTCTCTGCTGCAATGGGAGAAGGGGAATCTGTCCAGGTCAGTACCGGAGCTTGGCGAAGACGAGATCGGGCGGCTGGGAGAGCAATTAGAACGTATCGGTAAAAGATGGGAAGAGCAGGTCAATTCCCTGCAGCGGCTGTCCACCCATAATGCCCAACTGGCGGAGCAGGCTAGAATATCCGCGATTGTGGAGGAACGCCAGAGGCTTGCACGGGAACTCCATGATGCGGTATCCCAGCAGCTGTTCGCGATTTCGATGACGGCAACCGCGGTGGGGCGAACGCTAGAGAAGGATTTTGACAAGGCACAGAGACAAGTGGAGTTGATTGAGGAGATGTCGTCTGTGGCTCAGTCGGAGATGAGGGCACTGCTGCTGCATTTACGGCCGGTATACCTGGAAGGTAAGGCGCTATCGGAAGGGGTAGCGGAGTTGGTTAGAGAGCTGAAGAGTAAAGTGCCTATGGATATTACACTGGAAATGGATCCTGATATCAAGCTTGTCAAAGGGATTGAGAATCACTTGTTCCGGATCATTCAAGAGGCGCTCTCCAATACGCTTCGGCATTCCAAGGCCGACAAGATGGAGATTCGTATCCACCAGCGTCCTGAAGCTGTTAAAGTTATTCTCAGAGACAATGGAATCGGCTTTCAAATGGATGAGAAGAAGCAGACATCTTACGGGTTATCGACGATGCAGGAGCGCATCCATGAAATTGGCGGCTCCATTCAATTCATTACTTCACCGGGAGCTGGAACCCGAATTGAAATTACAGTACCTTTAATGATAGAGGAAGGCGGGTGGAATGAGAACGATGGAGACGGAGATTCCAATTAAAGTACTGCTGGTCGATGATCACGAAATGGTGCGCATTGGCCTAGCCGCTGTCCTGGGAACTGAGGATGGCATTGAAGTAGTTGGTGAAGCCAGCAGCGGGCAGGAAGGCATTCGCTTGGCCCAGGAATACAGACCCGATGTGGTTCTGATGGACCTGGTGATGGAAGGGATGGATGGGATTGAGACCACGCGTCAGCTTCTCAAGCTGTATCCGGAATGCAAAGTAATTGTACTTACCAGTTATTTGGACGATGAGAAAATGTATCCTGTTATCGAAGCCGGGGCGTTTAGCTACCTTCTTAAGACTTCAAGAGCATCTGAGGTGGCAGATGCTATACGTGCAGCGGCCAGAGGCCAGTCGGTATTGGAGTCTCAAGTAGCCTCTAAGATGATGAACCGATTCCGTCAACCTAAGGCGGAAGCGGCGGCGCATGAGGAGCTCACGGAGCGGGAGATGGATGTTCTTCGTTTAGTGGCACAAGGGAAATCCAATCAGGATATTGCTGATGAACTTATTATTGGCGTCAAAACCGTGAAATTTCACGTGACCAACATCCTCGCCAAATTGCATGTGGAAGATCGTACACAGGCAGCCATCTATGCCTACAAGAATGGATTGGCCGAGTAAGATATAGAGGCAGAAGCTAACCGGAGACGGAGGTCTCCGGTTTTTTTGTGATCCTATAAGAAGTATAAAGTGAGCGGCGGAAGGACATCCTGATTCATAGATTGATAGATTTGATGCGGAAGGGTGTCATAGGAAATGATTAAACGGTGGGGACTGATCTTTATTGTTATACTGCTCACATTGGGCGTTCTGGGCTTCAAAAACGAGGAGGAGGCCTCCAGCAGCGTAAGCTCGGATTACATAAGAGATGCAGAGAAGCAGCTGGATGCAGTATTAGCGGCAGGAAATTCCATTACCCGTGAGCCGCTAAATATCATCATAAAATGGCAGGGTGTATGGAATACTGCATATGAGCCCAAGGAAGGGGCCAAACTTATTGCGGCAGAATTGAAATTAGCTAAGCCGTCAGCTGCCCGGGTACAGGATCACCTTGTGTATCGTTCTGCGGGGCAAGTCGGACGGGTACCGGTGAAGTTCTCTGTGACGAATAGGGAAGAGGGCTTATATGTAGTGGCACAGATCGAAGGAATCTACCAAGGGGATACTGCAGAGCTGAAGCAGGCCCAGACCGATGTTGGGCGGAAGCTGGGCGGACTTGGTGTGGATATTCAGTGGAATGCGGCGGCGCAAGGGAATGCTAAGGCACTAGGAGCGGGTACAGCGGGTCATCAAGATAAAGATGTCATGAAGCTTCTTGGTGAGGCAGAAAGTAAAGCTGGAGCTTTCTTCAAGCTTCACCGGGTAGAAGGCTTTCAGGATCAGTACACCGCCTCGGAGTCCTATGAAGTTCCAAGCTTTCCGATATCCGTACGAAGCGGGAACACGGAGATCGGGCTGCAAATGGCCATTCATCTGAACACGGGAACAGGGGTAAATGAGTTGTCGATCGGATCGCCCGTTCTGACTGTGGAATATTAATCTATATAAGTTGAATTTAAGAATTACTTATAGGCAAGAGTGTGAAATGATTCTGGAGAAGCGGAGCGTTCGCCTGCAAGCTTTCTGAAAGAAAGCTACATCGGAAGCCTATGCTTTGTGATTAGACTTCTACCTATAATAATTCAATTCAGAAGTCTGAGAACAACAGCGATCGTAGGAACATTTCATACGGCTGACCAGGATGTAAGTCTTTATATAATATCTTTTTATTGAATAGGTAAGTAAGAGTTATCTGATCGCAATGGTTGTGGATAGCATCCTCGACATGAATATGCTAAAATTAATCAACACAAATGAAATTTATGGATGCGAAATACATTATGCCTCGTGCATAAATATACAACTATACTACATAGAAAGAAATGAGGAGCCATGGTAGATCAACAAAATTTAAATGCACTAAAGACCCCTGGAGCAGTATTTTTTATTTTTGGAGCAACTGGTGACCTGGCACGGCGTAAGCTGTTCCCTGCAATCTATTCTTTGTATCGCGAAGGCAAGCTGGCTGAGGATTTCGCAGTTATTGGCGTAGCTCGCAGACCGCGTTCTAGAGAAGAATTCCACGACGATCTATACAACTCGATTCAGGAGTTCTGCCGGTACAAAGTTCTGGACACAGCACACTGGAACAGATTCGCTGAGCACTTCGAGTACAAATCCCTCGATATTAACAATATCGATGGATATCATGAGCTTAGAGAACAAACGGAAGTTCTGGAGAAGCGTTATGGAATTCCTGGCAACCGATTGTTCTATCTAGCACTTGCTCCGGAATTGTTCGGCAGCGTGTCGGTTAATTTGCAAAAAGGTGGCATGCTGGACAGCGCCGGCTGGCACCGTCTCGTGATTGAGAAGCCGTTCGGCTACGATCTCTTGTCCGCTCAAAAGCTGAATGAAGAGCTCAGTCACGTGTTCAAAGAAGAAGAGATCTACCGTATTGACCACTACCTCGGTAAGGAAATGGTGCAGAACATCGAAGTTATCCGGTTCGGTAATGCTTTCTTCGAGCCGCTTTGGAACAACAAGCACATCGCGAATGTGCAAATTACGCTGAGTGAGACTGTCGGTGTAGAAGAGCGTGGAGGCTATTACGACCATGCTGGTGCCCTGCGTGATATGGGTCAGAACCACATGCTGCAAATGCTGACCATGATCGCTATGGAGCCGCCAAGCCGTCTGCTGCCTGAGGATATCCGTGATGAGAAAGTGAAGGTTCTTCGCTCGCTTCGTCCTTATGCTTCCGCAGCGGAAGTTGAGGAGAATGTGGTGCGGGCTCAATATACACAAGGCGAGAGCGGGAATCAGAAGCTTCCTGCTTACCGTGAGGAAGATAAAGTGGATCCTAACTCGAACACCGAGACTTACTTCTCTGCAAAAGTACTTGTGGACAACTTCCGGTGGGCTGGTGTTCCTTTCTACATCCGTACCGGCAAACGCCTACCTGTTAAGACAACCGAGGTTGTAGTTGAATTCAAAAATATGCCTACGAATGTATACCTAGGGCAAAAGCATACATTGGAACCCAACCTGCTCGTCATTCGGGTTAACCCAATGGAAGGTATTTATATCAAAATCAATGCCAAGAAGCCGGGTACCGAATCCCAGATCGAGCCTCTGGCTATGGAATTCTGCCAAAGCTGCCAAGTGGGGATTAACTCACCGGAGGCTTATGAGCGCCTGATTCATGACGCTGCCGAAGGAGACTCTACTTACTTTACTCGCTGGGATGAAGTGGCTACGGCTTGGTCATTTATCGATCGGATCGCACAGGCCTGGAAGCAGAATCCTGGGGATATTAAGCATTATCCGGCCGGGTCATGGGGACCGCAGGAAGCACATGATCTTCTGGCCAAAGACGGCTTCCACTGGTGGCCGGTCAATGGACAGGATGAAGACAATGTAATCTGGATCAAGAACCAGGGATAACCTGCCTAGGCCTTGGGAAATTCCAGTTTGAGCTAACTATAATTTAAGAGAACCAAGCACGTTGTCCTCATGTATGATATGCATGAGGATGATTTGCGTACAGGCGGATAAAATATGTTACAATATAAAACATGACTTGTGGAACGAAGGGATAAGTGAGAAATGAGCAAAGCATTGTCAGAAGTGCTGCAGCAGGAAGTAGACAAACGTAGAACGTTTGCAATTATTTCCCACCCGGATGCCGGGAAAACGACATTGACGGAGAAGCTTCTGCTGTTCGGGGGAGCGATTCGGGCTGCGGGATCTGTAAAGGCCCGTAAAGCAAGCAAGCATGCAACAAGTGACTGGATGGAAATTGAGAAAACGCGGGGGATTTCTGTAACCTCCTCGGTAATGCAATTCGATTATAACGGACACCGCATTAATATATTGGATACGCCCGGTCACCAAGATTTCAGTGAAGACACCTACCGGACGCTTACAGCTGCTGACAGTGCCGTCATGTTGATTGACGTAGCGAAGGGCGTGGAAGCCCAAACGGTAAAGCTGTTCCAGGTCTGCGCCAAACGGGGAATTCCGATCTTCACCTTCATTAATAAGCTGGACCGCGAAGGACGCAGTCCATTTGACTTGATGGAAGAAATCGAAGAAGTGCTGGGAATCCGTTCGGTTCCCATGAACTGGCCGATCGGATCAGGACGTGAGCTCTGCGGCGTATACGATCGGATGAAGAACCAGGTCGAGCTGTTCCAAGGAGACGACCATTCTTCGATTGAAGTCAAGAAGGTTGAAGATTACAATGACCCTGCTATTCGTGAAATGGCGGGAGAGTATCTCCATGATCAGTTGTGCCAGGATATCGAGCTGCTTGATGTGGCAGGAGATCCTTTTGATTACGAGAAAGTAAGACGGGGGGAATTGACACCGGTATTCTTCGGCAGTGCTGTCAATAACTTTGGGGTACAGACCTTCCTTGAGAACTTCCTGGAGCTTGCACCGAAGCCGGAACCGCGTCAAAGCACGGCGGGAATTATCCAACCGACGAACGAGAAATTCAGCGGTTATGTGTTCAAGATTCAGGCTAACATGAATCCGGCACACCGCGACCGGATCGCGTTCCTGCGGATTTGCTCGGGCAAATTTGAGCGGGGAATGTCCGTTAAGCATGTGCGGGCGGGCAAAGAAATTAAGCTTTCCCAGCCGCAGCAGTTCCTGGCTCAAGACCGAGACATTGTATCTGAGGCCTATCCGGGTGATATTATCGGTCTGTTCGATCCGGGTATCTTCCGGATTGGGGACTCACTCAGTCAAGGCAGCGAGGTTGTGTTTGATGAGCTTCCTACGTTCTCGCCGGAGATTTTTGCCAAGGTAACGGTTAAGAATGCACTCAAGCACAAGCAGTACCAGAAGGGAATCGATCAGCTCACCGAGGAAGGTACGATTCAAGTATTTAACACGGTTAGCTTCGACGACACGATTCTGGGCGTAGTTGGACAGCTCCAGTTCGAGGTGTTCGAGTACCGGATGAAAGGGGAATACGGGGTAGATGTGCAGCTTCAGCGCGTCCCTTATCAGTTCGCCCGCTGGATTATTGATGATAAGATCGATCCATCCAAATTCCGGATTAACTCCACTCTTGTGAGAGACAAGAAGGATAACTATGTAGTCCTGTTCGAAAATGAATATGCGATGAGAACCGCGATGGAGAAAAATCCGACAGCTAAGTTCCTGGAGACTGCTCCATAATCGATATTCTATGGGTTAAGTAGCCCCTCCCCTTGTGTGAGCAAGGAGAGGGGTTTTTTTGCAGCTTTGAGAGTTGGAGCCTGGTGGGCTCCGGTTGTCTTTTACTAACGCAGCGGTTTGAGTTCGGTGGTCTTCAGCTGCTGACTAACGAGGCTGATTAGCTCGTCCTGTCTGCTTCTGTCCATCTGTTTCCAGATCATCTCGAACATGACACCAAGACCGGGAAGAGCAGCTTCCGGTCCATCCACAGAACCTTCGATCATGCTTCTAAGGCCGTTCTCATCCTGACCATGAACTTTATGAACGACTGCTTGTCTCAGATCCAGCATGATTCCCACTCGAATTCCTCCTTTAATGTAGACGATGGTGTAAAAGGGCCGCATCTTACTGTTCCCGAACTGGCCTTTGCAAATTCAAGTTCACTTTAGAGTATGGTATACTAATTGCATTATAATTACCGGGCAGGTGGAGATTAAATCGTGGCTAAGAAGCAGTTTGCAGTGATCGGAATGGGCCGATTTGGATATAGTGTAGCGAATTCATTAAGTACGATGGGGTTTGATGTGCTGGCCATTGATTCGGACGAGCAGCGTACCCAGGCAGTGTCTCACATTGTTACGCATGCGGTGTCGGCGGACTCAACTGAGGAAGAGGCGCTACGGGCGCTTGGAATCCGTAATTTCGATGTGGTAGTCGTCGCGATTGGTGAGGATATTCAGGCCAGTATTTTGACCACCTTAATCTTGAAGGACTTGGGTGGACCTGTCATTGTAGTCAAAGCTCAGAATGAACTGCATGGCAAAGTACTTCAGAAGATCGGTGCCGACAAAGTCATCTATCCGGAGAGGGATATGGGACAGCGGGTTGCGCACCATTTGGCTTCGCCTAATATTCTGGATTATATTGAGCTGTCTGATGATTACAGCATACTGGAGATTAGAGCAAATTCGGCTATGATTGGTCAGAATCTTAAGGAACTTAATATTCGTGCCCGGTTCGGCTGCAACGTCATGGCCATAAAGAACGGGACAAAAATGAATATTTCGCCGGATGCGCTATACCGGTTAATTGAAGGCGATATTCTCGTCATCGTCGGTGAGAAGAGTGACTTGACCAAGCTTGAGCTTGCTTATTCCCAAATTTAGAGGCTAGGATGAAGAATATGGACATTATATCGCCGCAGAATGCGCGTGTTAAAGAGTGGGCACAGCTATTAGAGAAGAAGCATCGGGACCGGCAGCAGCGTTATCTCGTGGAAGGAATCCACCTCGTGCAGGAAGCACTCAAAGCGGAAGCCGAGATTGAAGTCATCGCTTACTCGGTAGATCACGGCATCCCTTCAGAGCTGGCTCAGGCCGGGGCTGGAAAGCTGTCAGTAGAGTGGGTTGGGGTGTCTGAAGCCGTTATCGCAAAGTGCAGCGATACCAAATCACCGCAGCCTGTGTTTGCCGTAATCCGCAAGCATCGCAGTTCATGGGAAGCCCTGATTGAGCAGGATAACGGCCTGGTCGTGGTGCTGGATGGAGTGCAGGACCCGGGCAATGTAGGCACGATTATCCGCACCGCGGATGCGGCCGGGGCAAGTGCGGTGATTGTGGGTCCAGGGTGTGCGGATATCTACAACCCGAAGACGCTCAGATCGACTATGGGATCTATATTTCACCTTCCGGTGATTGAAGTGGACTTAACCGAGATCCTTCCCAAGGCGAAGGAGAAGGGGATCCGCCTGGCAGGAACGAGCCTTCAGGCAGCTCGGATATGTTACGAGTATGATTTTAGGGGTCCGACCTGGCTGCTGTTCGGCAGTGAGGCCAGCGGTCTGTCGGCCCCGGTTCAGGCTGAGCTTGACGATGCCTTGATCATCCCGATGAAGGGCCATGCCGAGTCGCTGAATGTGGCCATGGCGGCCTCGATTCTGTTGTATGAGGCGCTCAGGCAGCGGGAGTTCTCGGGGCGGTAGAGGGCTGGAGTTCAGGGAAGAAGCCGATGGGTTGTCGGCTTCTATTTTGTTTTTACTTGTAGAATCAGGCTATTTACATAAGTACGAAAGTAGTTGGGCTTGGCGGAAAACATATTAAATATACCAAAGCAGATCGTAAATATATATTGGGAGTGAATTTTCTAATTGAGGAAAGATCGTAGGTTCTATATGAATGTTGTTTTATGAACATTGGTTGTTTTTGCGCTTATCGCATTTATCTTATTAGTTTTGTTTGTTATGTTTCTTCTAGCAGATCCTAAAGGAATTTAAGGAAATACACACGGAAATTAAAGATAGTTTTCAAATTAATTATAAACAGGCAAAAGAGCAATGGCAGGATTCGATAAAGCTACCTTGTTCAATCCGAGCGGTATGGCGGTTTAATTCCCCATCTGAATCCATACGTGAAGAGGGGCTTATCTCGAACAAGCATCTTATTAAACCCGAAAATTCCAACAAAGAATTGGTTAAAGTAAAGAAGAGGATAGAACACATTTCTCTCCTTCACTTTCACACATAACCAACATGCCAAGTTGATGGCATCAAGAGAAGGAGTCCATCCAGATGCTCCAAGACAAAATCTTTTATCTCATCGCACATTATGGTTATATCGGAATCTTCGGAACACTGGTGCTCGGGATTATTGGTCTGCCCGTACCCGACGAAGTCCTGATGACGTATTCGGGATATCTCATCTCCCAGGGGAGACTGTCGTATATTCTGACCCTGCTGGTCGCGGTGGTGGGCAGCTTTGCGGGAATGAGTGTCAGTTACTTCATTGGACGGAAGTTCGGGTATCCGCTGCTTGAGAAGCATGGCCGGAAAATTCGGATTACCAAGGAGAAGCTTGATCATACCCGGCGCTGGTTCAAGAAATTTGGCAAAATCGGCCTAACTTTGGGCTATTTCATACCTGGTGTTCGGCATCTCACGGCTTATTTTGCCGGGATCAGCGGATGGCGTTACCGTACATTTCTCTCTTATGCTGCACCGGGGGCGATATTATGGGCGTTCACTTTTATCACACTTGGAACTTATCTTGGCAAGCATTGGCTGGCGGTGACCGAAGCCATTCATAAGTATGTGCTGCTTGGCTTTGTGCTGCTTGTTCTGGTTCTCATCCTGATCTGGTATCTGAAAAGAAAACCAAAAACGAACCAAGCCTAAGGCTGTCAGCAGCCTAGTCATCGCATAGGATCACCTTGATCCCATAGGGATATTTTGGTAAAATCAACCTTGTATACAAGACTGTTACCATGTGCTACTGGCGATGAAACGTGGGTCACCACGGGGGAGCTCATGGATATATAAGCCGTTCGCCTGGGCAAAGTGTTTGATCTAATCAAACACTTTTTTTTATTTGCTATGAAAGGGTGAAGGACAAATGGAAGAAATCAAAATGCGGTATGGGATTAACCCGAATCAAGGGAACGCAAGAGTCACATCGCCGGGGAAGCTGCCTTTCAGGATTCTTAATGGTGACCCAAGCTACATTAACTTACTCGATGCACTTAATGCTTATCAGCTTGTAAGAGAGCTCAGATCAGCCATAGGGCAACCTGCGGCAGCCTCCTTTAAGCACGTAAGCCCTGCTGGAGCGGCTGTGTATAGTCCCTTAAATGATGAACTGGCTGAGGCTTATGGGGTTGCTGGTATAGAGCTGTCACCTCTGGCTGTCGCCTATGCGAGGGCAAGGGGAACGGATCGCATCTCCTCCTTCGGGGATTGTGCGGCTCTAAGTGATCCAGTGGATCTTTCTACTGCCAAATTGCTGAAAAAGGAAATTTCCGACATGATTGTGGCGCCTGCGTATGATGATGATGCCCTAGAAATTCTCAAGGCCAAGAAAAAGGGCAAATACCTGATTATTGAGATCGATCCCGATTATGAGCCGGGACTGATAGAGGAGAGGACTTTATTCGGGGTTAACCTGGTTCAAGACAGAAACAATAAGGTAATCACCGAGAAGACTTTAGACAATATAGTAACTGAGAACAGGGACCTTCCAGACTCCGCGAAGAGAGATCTGTTAATTGCTGCAATCACACTGAAATACACACAGTCCAATTCGGTATGTTTTGCGAAGGATGGGCAGACGATTGGCGTGGGAGCAGGGCAGCAATCCCGTATCCACTGCACAAGACTCGCTGCATCGAAGGCAGAGAACTGGTATCTGAGGCAGCATCCAGCTGCTCTAACCATGAAATTTCGCGCGGGGATCTCACCTACGGAGAGAAATAACGCCATAGATAAGTGGCTTTGTGACGATCTTACCGTACCTGAGCGAAAAGCTTGGGAAGAGTGTTACGAGGAAGTACCTCATAGGCTTACTCCTAATGAAAAAAGAGAGTATTTGACTGGACTGCAGGAGGTATCGTTTGCATCAGATGCTTTCCTGCCTTTTCGGGACAATATTGACCGGGCTGCACTAAGTGGGGCCAAATACATTCTGCAGACGGGTGGGTCGTCACGGGATAAGGAAGTTATTGAAGCGGCCAATGAATACAGTATGGTTATGGCTTTCTCAGGAGTGCGGTTATTCCATCATTAAGTTAATCTATCAAGACAATTTCTATCATTAAGCAGTCTTATTTAAAAAATTAACAAGCAACCCCCATCCAATCCCGGATGGGGGTTGCTTGTTACATGTAAGCTATCTCAACAAATACTTATTGTAGTCCTGACAATGCAATCCACTAAGAGGAGAGGAGGGATCTCTTAACCTCGCCTAATTAGCTTGCCTTCGCCAAGATTTTCACTTCTTTTGGTCCCAAGGTTACGTTAATCGAACCGTTATTAACCTGTACCGAATCCGAACCTAATTGATTCTTCAGGCTGGTTCCGTTACCCAGGTTGTCAATCCCTGAAACCGTGCGGGACGCCGTGCTCCAGGAGTTGTTGATGATGACAACCACTTCATCTCCGTTGTTGGAGCGCTGGTAGCTGTAGAATGCACCATCAGCCAGCTTCTCCTTCTGGGAGCCGTTTTGCAGAGCCGGATGGCTGTTGCGAACTGCATTAATCTTGGCAATGTATTTGTACAGATCATGATTTGGATTCTGCACAATATCCTTACGGTTATCCGGATCTTCTCCGCCTTCATATCCAAGTTCAGTTCCCTGGTAGACAATTGGAATTCCACGTGAAGTCAACAGGAAGCCGAGTGCCGCCTTCAGTTGTGGCCATTTATCCGAACGGTTGCTAGGATTGCCGGAAGCCTCATTCAGGAATCGCTTCACGTCATGGTTATCCAGGAATATGCCGTTAAGCTTAGCGTCACGGTAGCTGCCGTCTTGATTGTAACGGTCTCTGATCTTGGTTGTAGAATCATCATGACCGAACACATCTCTAATCGTGTAGTACATAGGGAAGTCGACTACCGCATCCAGATAGTTGGTGTAATCGCCAATTTTATTGGGATCACCGTCCATAACTTCACCCATGGTAAAGGTGTTGGCAGCTGTATCAAAATCCTTCAGGAACCATTTTGGTACGTGCTTGGCCGTGTCTACACGCAGGCCATCGACTTTTGTCTCGCCAATCATCCATTTAATCCAGTTCTTCAGTTCATTCGCGGCAGCTGGGTTCTCTTGGTTAATATCGTCAAGACCAGCAACGTCACCGTTCTCGATTTTCCATTGATTGTTAGTATCGTAATCTGACTTAGTAATTGTTCCGTTGTGGTGATACCAATCAGGATTATTGAATGGAGCCTTAGCTATCCCGTCATACGGTTGGAAGTCACCCGTGTGGTTCGGAACCACATCGAGCATAACCGAGATTTGCTTGCTGTGAGCCGTGTTCACAAGTTCCTTCAGCTTATCCATCGTTCCCAAATGTCCATCTACAGAGTAGAAGTCATAAGTATGGTAGCCGTGGTAGGCATAGGCGCTCTTCTGTGCGGTTACCGGTGTAATCCAGATCGCTGTAAAGCCCATGTTCTTGATGTAATCCAGCTGATTAATAATCCCCTGGAAGTCCCCGCCATGCCATTTCGTAAGATCGTTCTTGTCAGATGCAAAGCCGTCAGCGTTATCGTTCGACGTATCTCCATTACTGAACCGGTCGGTCATGATAAAGTAAATGCTTTGTTTGCTCCAGTCGGTGGTGCCTGTGTTACCGCCCAGATCTGGTGTCCCGGATGTTATTGTGCCTGCGGCCCCGTTAGAGCCTGGTGTGTAGGTGGAGATTCCTTGGCTGAAGAAGTAATTGTTCGTGTTGTTGCTGTCCCAAGTACCGCTGCCGTTATTAAAGGCGGCTTCGATACGGGAAGCTGATCCGAGAGGAAGTGTGATCTTAGCGTAGCCAGGGTAAGCCGCTTCGGCGTCTGCCATTGCGGAACCTGGAGCTGTAGTCCAGGTTCCCCCTTCTTGGCGATAGTGGATGTACGGAGTAGTGAAGCCTTTTTTGTAGTAGATTGTAGCGGTGGTCTTACCATCTGGCGCACCAGGAGTAATTGTTCCAGCGGCTCCGTTAGCACCCGGCGTGTAAGTAGAAGTTCCTTGGCTGAAAAAGTAGTTCTTGGTGTTGTTGCTGTCCCAAGTCCCACTGCCGTTATTAAAGGCAGCCTCGATACGAGTAGCTGATCCGAGAGGAAGTGTGATCTTGGCGTAGCCAGCTACTTCGGAATCCGCCATAGCGGAACCTGGAGCTGTAGTCCAGGTTCCTCCTTCCTGACGGTAGTGGATGTATGGAGTGGTAAAGCCTTTTTTGTAGTAAATAGTAACGCTTGCGTTATCAAGTTTGCCCGGCGCGCCAGGAGTAATAGTTCCAGCGGCTCCATTAGCACCCGGCGTGTAAGTAGAAATTCCCTTGCTGAAGAAGTAATTCTTCGTATTGTTGCTGTCCCATGAACCGCTGCCGTTGTTGAAAGCGGCTTCGATGCGGGTTGCGCTTCCCAGCGGCAGAGTAATCTTGGCATAGCCAGGATAATCCGACTCGGCATCTGCCATTGCAACGCCTGGTGCCGTAGTCCACGTTCCGCCTTCCTGACGGTAATGGATGTATGGAGTAGTGAAGCCTTTCTTATAGTAAATAGTAACGGATGCATCACCTGGATTTATAACAGGTGCCCCAGGAGTAATGGTTCCAGCGGCTCCGTTAGCGCCTGGCGTATACGTGGAAGTACCTGTACCGAAGAAATAATTCTTCGTATTGTTGCTGTCCCATGAACCGCTGCCATTATTGAAAGCGGCTTCCAATTGGGTAGCTGAACCGATATCCACTGTGATCTTACCGTATCCAGGGTAATCTGCTTCAGCATTTGGAATGGCTACGCCCGGAGCCGTAGTCCAAGTTCCGCCAGCTGGGCGGTAGTGCAGGTAAGGCGTAGTGAAGCCTTTTTTGTAATAGATCGTTACTTTATTTCCATTCGGATCAACGATAGGCTTGGCATGACTAATTACGTATTGCTTGAAGCCCGCCATATTGCTTGTAGGAGAACCATCCTGGTTCACGAGATTTGCGAAACGCAGCAGAGTAAAGCCATTGTAATTCCATCTCGTAATCTGTTGTTCGATTTTCTGGAAGTCGCTTGTAGGCAGCGCATTCTCTCCGTTAAGACGAACGCCCTTGGCATTGGCTATGGAAGAGATGGTGTCCACGAGCGTGGATGGCTGTGAGTAATCTGGTGCTATACCGCTATCGTGCATTTCCAGAGCAGTGAAAGTGAGATCGAGATCGCTGTCTTTGAATTTCTGAACAATTTTATTGTAATCGTAGTACCCTGCGGCATGCTCGGCACTGTGCGGAGCCGATGCATTATTCATTTGCCAATGGATACCGGAGATCTTCGCACCGATACGTACACCGAATACAGAATCGAAATTCGTGTGTGCAGCTTTGGCAATCACACCAAGATGATTTTCCAGAACTCCTTGATACCAGGACAGGAAGTCTTTACCGTAAGCCGTGTTATAACCGCCAGTTGAATAGAATGAATCCCCGTCACTTGGAGGGTTAATTTGGCTTGTACTTGTCAATTGAAGACCCCATGCTTGGTTAACTCCACTTAACGAACCGTACTTGCTAATCATTGCGGTTCTGAAAGCATTCTTGGCAGTATCCGTATAGACCTGGAATTTCCCACGTGCCGGATAGCTCCAGCCTGCTGCCTGATAGTAGGACGGGAAGCGAAGCTCACCGGATGGTCCGCCGCTCAGGTAGATCTTGGCGATCAGCCCCTTGTAGCTTGAGAAGTTGGAGGCGAAGGAAGCGTACAGTTCGTTGTACTGCTGGCTGAGTCCGCTCCAGAAAGGGGAGAGGGCTTCGTTGTTCACATAGCCGGTCTCGCTCTTGAATTTCATTTCATCTGCAGTGCCCTTGCTCCAGAGCCAGGATGGAATCGGAATATTGCAATCATCCCCTGGATTTCCGCCGCAAGCATGTGTGGAGAGGATAGGAACCCATTTGAGGCCCGAAGCACTCACCGCATCCGCATACTGCTTGTAGTAGCTCCAATCAAATTGATTGTCGCCAGCAGCTTCTACGTCTCCCCACCATACATCGGTTGTAAGGGCGTAGACGCCGTTGTCCTTAAGTGTCTTGAGCTGGTTCTTGAACGCATTCCAGTCCGTGATCTTAGTTAGCGGAGCCATGACAGAAGCCTGAAAGTCATTCGCTACTTCAGCTCTCGCTGTGTTCGTGAATGGAGTCAGGAAAGTTGAGAAGATCAGTGAGAAGATTAAAGTAAATAAATAGCCTCTTTTCATTGTAGCCTTGGTAACGTGCAAATAGATCATCCTCCTCTTGATATGAATCAGGCTTGGAACAAGGTTTCAAAGAATTTGGAGTGACGGGCAGAGCAGCCAGCCATTCGATGACAAAGGGACGGGAGACTCACACGTGTGTTCAAGCTCCGTGTGCAAACGTTTACACTAATAGTCTAAGGGGTTCGCAATCGATAAACAACGTAATAAATTGTTGAAAAAGGAGGATTATATTGACGGCAATAAAAAAGACCCTATATAGGGTCAAGGGTTTATAGCTCAATTTGAAGGCTTGCTGCGGTCTCGCGGATAAAGGCTGCGGCCTTGCGGTACTGCACCTCATCCGGAAGATGCTCAATGATCAGCGGCGTATCAGGATCCAAGCGGCTTAACTCGCTTAGGAATACCTTATAATCCAGTGCGCCTGTACCCGGCAATACCTCTTCAAGATGAACCGTTAAATTGCCGCCAAGGCGAATATCTTTCGCATGTGCGCTTTTGATATAAGGTCTCAACTTAGTGAAGAAATCCGTGATCATCTCGGCATTTCTGTAGTAGATTCTAGGACTTGCAATCATATTTACCGGATCAAGATGAACGGCGAACTGCTCACGGTCAATAGCTTTGACCAGAGCAAGATACGTATCCGCCGAGTCTGGAAGAACCCAAGGCATGGTCTCCAGAGCGTAATAGGCTGACTTTGGCTTTACCGCATCAATAATCTCTCTTACCGTGTCCACAATGAGTGAGAAGGTGTCGTCAGAGAAATTGTCCGGGTGGGGACCATCCCACTGCGCTCCCCGAGAACCGGCAATGTTGACGCAGACTCTGGCTCCGATGCGCTCAGCAAGATCCAACTGGGCCTTGCAGTATTCCAGGGCCTTACAGCGTACTTCATGATCCGGGCTGATCGGATTGCTCCATGCACCGACTTCGGCAATAAGAAGGCCGTGATGCTCAGCGGCTGCACGATATTCCTGAATAGTGGTATCGTTCTCATTGCTTTGAACCGGGCAGACCGCTGCGCGGTACCCTTCCTGCCTAATCGCCGCAGCCCAGCTTTGCGGGTCCGTATTCTGAATAAAGACTTGTCCTCCTAGTCTCAATGCCGATCACTCCTTTTAATATAATCCTCACACCTGAAAGATCAGCGGACCACAACCGCTTTAAGCAGCCCATCACTGCATTCGATAACCTGGCCAAATGTTGAAGGAAGCTCCTTCAATTGAAATGTATGTGTAACAAATGCCATAGGATCAATCGATCCCTGCAGCATTAAATTCTGAACATCGGCTCCATCCTGCATGGTGGAGTACAGCGAAGCTGACAACGTCAGATGTTTATGAATAAGCTCGCTTGAGCTAATCTCAACCTGGGCACCTTCACCGATCACGACCAGAGTACCGGCCATTCCCAGAACCGAGAAGGCGAGTTCATATGAGGATGGCTTGCCTGAGCATTCCAGGACATAGTCGGCACCTTCAGGCCCTATCCATTCTAGCAAGGAATTAGGCGCCCCTTCAGGGAGAAGTGCAAGATCAGCTCCCTGCCGGATAGCCGCATCCAGTCTTGTCTGGACCGGATCTACTGCTGCCACTCTGGTCCCCCGAAGCTTGGCTAGTGTGATGGCAGCAAGACCGATCGGTCCACAGCCCGTAACCACAACACAGTCACCTTCGCCCATCCCTGTCCGCTGCAGGGCAGAATAGGGGGTTCCCCAATTGTCGAAGATCAAACTGCCTGCCTCATAGCTTATAGCGTCATCCAGCACCAGGCAATTTCGTTCTGGAACCGCTATCATTTCTGAAAATCCAAATCCCATATGCGTAATTCCATGAGCACAGCGAACAAATTGTCCCTGCCGGCAGGCCGGGCACTCCCCGCATCCCCGGACATTATTGACAGCTACCCGATCTCCGGGGCGAAGATGCTGCACCCCTTCACCAATCGAGACCACAATCCCGGCTGCTTCGTGTCCTGCTACATAGTCTGAAGGCTCCTGCACATGCCAGAACCATTTGTCCGAACCGCAGATTCCGCACGCCTTGACTTCAACGACAACCTCACCGGTACCGGCCAAAGGCTGCTCCGCATCTACCACTCTCAGATCCTGGGGCCCAAACGCCTTAACCTGCTTCATGCTGATTAACCTCCTTGATGTAATAGGTTCTCATCTTAAATATATAGGATTTGTACAGATAAATATAGATTAGCCAAATGGACCCTATCCGCCGGGTAGAGGTCTTGTTCTTCTTTTTCAGAGCTGTCCCGCATAACTTATATGAGATGAATCATTCCGTACAGTTAGTGAAGATTGACCGCTAGTAGGGGGGCCTGTCAGTGTGGAGAAGACGGCGGAGATGGCACAGTCGTAGGCAGAGAAAGAAGTTCAGCAGACGAAAGGTCTGGCTGATCTCAGTAATTATTGTCATTGTGTGCGTGATGCAGTTCTTCTTGTATGTCGAAAGTCAGATGAAAGAGCCTATCAGCAATTTGGCCAAAGTCCGGGTCAAGCAGATTGCTACAGAATCTATCAATGAGGCCATCACGGCCCAAGTGAAGGACCAGAAGCAGTTCGATGACTTAATTGAGTGGAAGACCGATGATACGGGCAAAATAAAAGGTTTTGTCCTCAACTATTCGGCTCATATGAAAATCACCTCGGATACCATTCACACGGTTCAGTCCACCTTGGACCGAATCTCCAAGCTGTCCGAGAACATCCCGCTCGGTCAAGCGCTGGGGAGTCCGATTCTTGCTTCCTTTGGTCCCAAAATTCCGTTCCGTATTGAACCCAAGAGTGATGTGAAGGTCGATCTGAATACCCGAAGACAAAATGCGGGGATTAATATGATTCTGGTCGAGGTGTATTTGCGGGTGAAGACCGAGGTATCGGTCGTGGTTCCATTTGATATGGTTCCTCAATCTGTAGAGACCGAGATTCCTGTCTCCTATCTGCTGGTTGTTGGCGATGTGCCGACTTATTATTATGATAATAACGGCAATCCGGTTGGAGAGAACAGCCCGAATGCGCCGAATATTACGCTTCCAGCGAATCCTTCGGGATAAGAGGGAAGGGAGCCGGCGCTCGTCAGAGATCCTTATACCGCCCACTGGACTTTAGCCGCAAAACAAGGGCCGCCCCAACTAAGGGACGGCCCTTGTTTTACTTTTTACGAAGGCGGGCTCTTTCAGCATACTCCCATTTCTTTAATAGAGGGTATGGATCGAAAGCCCACTCGCTCCGGCCATTATCGCGGTATATGCCGAAATGAAGATGCGGCGGGAATTTGCCTTGAGTACCTGGAGGGCCGTAGCCGCTGCTGCCTACCCAGCCCACGACTTGGCCTGGTGTCATCATATCACCTACATTTATATTCTTCGCATATCCGCTTAGATGAGCATAGTAGTGGTAGCGGTTGTTGAGGTCCCGGATTCCAATCCGCCATCCGCCGAATGGATTCCAGCCCTTAATCTCCACAATACCGTAGCAGACGCTTCGAACAGGAACTCCATAGGGAGCGAACAAGTCGTTGCCCTCATGAATTCGAAAGCCTCCCCAATGCCTTGAGTTGCCCCAGGTATCATTGTAGCTGTACATACTGGAGATTGGCAGCGGGAATGCATTCTCGAACAGATCCAGCCGATCGAAAGCTTTGTATATTCGGGCAAATTGGCTGATCCGCTGAACAGCCCGGTCATTCTGGTAGTATTTCCATAAAGCAATGCGGAAATCGTCCTCGGCATAACCAAAGCTGTTGATATACCGCCCCATAGTAAAAAGCGCATCCCTGTCGTTCTTCGGATCTGCAATCCCGTCGCCGTCTGCGTCTTTCCCCATCCCTCCGAACAAAGCAATGGATAGGGGATTCGTATCCTCAGGCTGCGGGTTCACCCAGCCCGACCAGACAGGAGGGAGAAAAGATATCCGGGTCAATCGATTCTCGGACTTAGCCTCTTTGGAGTTAGGTGTAAGAGTCCTTTCATACTGGTCTACTGCAGCAAGCCTATACCAAGGTATATGCAAGAGGCTGCCCATCTCTTCGTAGAGCTGTCGCCGGGCGAGGAAAGAGTCCTGCTTCGCAGTATCTTTAGTCTTGTCCTTGGCTTCTGCTGCCATAGCCCGGGGAGATGGAGCGATCCAGACCAGGGCAAGAATCAACAAACCCAGAAGAATAGAGCGGACCTGACTCCCTAATGAACTTCTGTTATTCACGCTGTATGTCCTCCTCCTGCTGCCTGAGGGGTAATAATTCAGGCCGTAAGTCTGATTCCTTTAATGTGGAACAAGTTACGTTATTTTATTCTGAGAAGTATTTCAATTACTTTCATGGTATAATAATGGGCAGAAATATGGATTGAACTATAAAAGAAGGAAGGTCAGACCCTTGTCTAAACAAGTGAAAGAGCCAAAACCGGATTGGATTCGGATTAAGCTGACTACCGGAGAGAACTACCAGGACATCAAAAACATGATGCGTTCCAAAACACTACATACGGTGTGCGAGGAAGCGCGCTGTCCAAATATATATGAATGTTGGGCTAACCGTACCGCTACCTTTATGATTCTGGGTGACATTTGTACACGCGCCTGCCGTTTCTGCGCTGTCAATACAGGGATGCCGACAGAGCTTGATCTTCAAGAGCCTGAGCGCGTAGCCGAAGCTGCGGAGAATATGAACCTGCAGCACTGCGTAATTACCAGCGTGGCCCGTGACGATCTTAAGGATGGGGGAGCGCAAATTTTTGCAGGCTCCATTCATGCGATCCGCCGCCGTCTGCCCCTGTGCAGTGTGGAAGTTCTGATTCCCGATTTCCTTGGGGATACGGAATCCTTGAAGATTGTTATGGATGCGAAGCCGGATATCCTGAATCATAATATCGAGACGGTGGAACGGATGTCTGACCGGGTTCGGGCGAAAGCGAAATACCGCCGCTCACTCGAGCTTCTGAAGAAAGCGAAGGAAATGCAGCCGGAGATTCCAACGAAGTCCAGCATCATGCTGGGTGTGGGTGAAGAGTGGGATGAGATTCTTCAGGCTATGGACGATTTGCGCGAGGTGAATGTCGATATCCTTACGATCGGTCAATATCTGCAGCCTTCTCCGAAGCATTTGGATGTGGAGAAGTATTACCGTCCTGAAGAATTTGTGAAGCTTAAGGAAGAAGGATTGAAGCGGGGCTTCAGCCATGTGGAATCCGGACCTCTTGTCCGCAGTTCTTATCATGCCCATGAGCAGGTGAAATCTGCCAAGAGCAATAAGGAAGGCATTCACACGACAGCTTAAGGGGAATAGAGGGGGAACGTTCTTTTGATCCAGGTTAATGGCAAAAGCTACGAAGTTATTCAGGAGAACCGAAATGGCTGGGATCCTGAGGCGTTTAAACAAAGATACAGCGATGTACTTGAGCGATATGACTATATTATCGGGGACTGGGGCTATAATCAGCTGCGTCTGAAGGGATTCTACCGGGATAATCATCCCAAAGTGAACAAGGACTCTTCGATTTCCGGGATCATGGATTATATTAATGAGTACTGCAATTTTGGATGTCCTTATTTTGTGCTTCAAAGAGTCAAGGATGTTCCCCGTGAACCGCAAGCGGTGATCAAAGATTCATCCGAACCGAGAGAACAGTCCGCGGACAAGCTCGGGAATGAGCCCGAGCAGCCGAAGACAGCCCCGAAACCTGCACAGGTTCAGGGCCGTGTTAAAGAGCAGGTTGATCCGCCGGCACAAGCAGCTGAGCCATCGGCACAGGCTGTTGAACCACCAGCACAGGCAGTTGAGCCACCGGCCAAGAGTCAGACCGTGCAGGACGGCGCGGTGCAAGCACCAGACCCATCCAAGGATGCGCAGCCGAATAACAAAAAGGTTCCCGAATAATCGGGAACCTTTTTTTTGTGGTTGATTTATGGGGTGCTAAGCGTTAGCTTGTTCTGGCTATAGCTCCATTTTAACGAAGGGTACTTCTTCACAAAGGCATGAATCTCAATATAGCTCTCTTGATTCTGGAACACTACTTGATTGGATGCCACGGTGAAGCCATTACGCTGTCCTCTACCGTCAGTTACGATGATCTTCTTGTCCTTCGCGTTCCAAGCCACTTCTCCTAGTACCAGCGATGTCAGCACACGTGCCGGAACATAGATGGAGCTGCCTTTCTTAATCGTGTCCAGTGTCCCGCTAAAGGACTTTCCGTTCACGCTTAGTGAATGGTTATCTCCGCTGATTTTCATGGTCTTCATCCCGGCAAGAGAGAAGGCGGTAATCAGCTGAGCCGTACTGTTCTTCACTTCAAAGTCGGGCTTAAGGCCGATTTTGTTGAAATCTTCCTTGCTTGGGGTCAAGTATTTCTCTGTAGTCAGCTTGAGCGCATCTCCGTTGGACAGGGAGATCACATTCTGAATGCGGGCTTTACCGTAAGTAGTTGTTCCTACCGTGGTAGCTACGTGGTTATCCCGCAGGGCGCCCGTTAGAATCTCGGAGGCACTGGCACTGTTCTCATTCGTAACCACCACTACGGGTACTCCGATCTTTACGCCATCTGTGATGGTCTGGGGAACTAATAATCCACTTTGATCCTGGGTGTACATTAGGATACCTTTGTCTATAAAATGCTTCGCAATATTATTAGCGGTATCAATATAACCGCCCCCATTATCACGAAGATCCAGAACCAGTGACTTCATGCCAGAGGCTTGAAGCTTGCTTAGGGCATCGGCAAAATCCTCATCCGCATTCTCTGCAAAGCTGGTCAATTGGATATAGCCGATCTTGCTGTCCGTGATTGCCGCATTCACGGTAGGCAGGAAGATTTCGGCACGGGTCACTGAGAAGCTTAAGGTTTTGCCGCTGCGCTGTACGGTAACTGTAACCTGGGTGTTCTCCTCGCCGGCCAGACCCGCTGCGGTATCGGGTCCCGTCACTGCCTCGCCGTTAATCCGGGTGATCACATCCCCGGCTTTGAGACCGCTCTTCTCCGCAGGTGAGCCGGATATTACACTGTCTACATACAGCTTGTTGTTATCAAAGTACAAAGTGACACCGATGCCTACATAATCCTGGTTGATGGAATCCTGGAACTGCTTCAGTTCATCTGCGGTGAAGTAGGAGGTGTAGGGATCATCCAGCTGGTAGATCATACCTTCAATGGCTGCCCGAATGAGCTCTTCCCGCTTAACGCCTGATACGTTGTGAGCACTAATGTAGTCAAGCACTTCCTGAATAAGCTGGGTATCGGAAGCCTGGGTGGCTTCCGTAGTCCCGGTAGTGGCTGTCTGCTGGCTATCGGCGGCAAATGCAGCTCCTGGAAGCAGTAGAAGAGAGAGGGTAAGAGTTGTACTGATAAGTGCATTTCGGATTGATAATTTAATCATAGATTATTGACTTCCTTTACTAATTATTCAGCCAATGTAAAAGTATCTGTAATCAGCCAGCTGCCTGATTTGGATTTGCCCATAACATAGACGTACTTATAAGTCTGCTGATAAGTTTCGTTATCTGCCTTAACGGTCTCATTCTCCTCTACATATACGGCGGCTTCTTCTGCCGTGTAGTTGATGATTTTGACGGTAGGAGTGGTAGATTTGAATTCATACTCTTTGAAGTAAGAGGTGATATCGCTCTTGAAATCATCGGTCGCAAGACTTGGATCGAGTGTTGAGAGCATACCGTCCAGATTCTTGTCATTAAAGCTCTTGATGTAGGTATCAATGAGCTGCTTAAGGCTGGTCTCATCACTGGATGGGACAGTAATGGATTTGGCCAAGGTATCTTGTGAGACAAAGTAGTCTACACGCTGGGAACTGAAATCATAAATCTTCCACGAACCCTCTTCCTTCACCAAGGTGTACACATAAGTAACCCGGGTGTCCGGGATATAGATGCCTCCGGTGCGGGTAGCTTCTTCGGTGGTCTGGACAACGGCCTCTCCCATTCTTTGATCGAGATTCACGATCTTGAGGTCCGCTAGTTTGCTGAATTGAGGATAATCCTCTGCCTCCTGCCGAAGGGAGTCTACACTATCCTTGATTGGGGAATCCGAAGAAGCGAGATCAGCTACTTTGGCAATGTCTTTAT
The DNA here is from genome assembly GCF_003994465.1 of Paenibacillus zeisoli. GTDB lineage: Bacteria > Bacillota > Bacilli > Paenibacillales > Paenibacillaceae > Fontibacillus > Fontibacillus zeisoli. The sequence continues at coordinate 29,841 of NZ_RZNX01000007.1, forward strand.
TGTTAAAGTAGGCGATGCTTTGGTTCAGCACGGTTCGAATCTGCTGCTCATCGAGTGCAACGGATGCGGCCGTATGAATGTAGATGGAACTCGAGTCACTGTCCCACTCCACATCAGCGCCGGATGCTTCTCCAATGAACCGGAGGGGAATGTAGGTAGTACCTTTAACGGTGACTGGGGTGGTAGAAAGCTTCTTGACGACTCCGTTAACGGTGGCCCGGTTGCTGCCGATCGTCAGGCCGATTGCAAGACCGTTCTTCTTTCCTGTTACCGTCTGTGTTTTGGCATTCCAATCCACTTTAAGTCCGAGCTTCTCGAAGAGGGCCCGAAATGGGACAAGGGTCGTGCCTTGTTGGGTATAAGGTGCTCCAGCGGAGAAGCTGATGGGGCTGCCATCAATATAGACTTTGATCGTCTTGGAAGCAGCAGAGGCCGGTAAAGATAGGGCCAGAGATAGAGTAAGGACAGTTAGTGCGGAAGTAATACGTTTCACGAAATTAAGCACTCCTTGAGGTCAAATGAAAGCAGATAGACTCGTTATACCACTGCTACGCGCTAAAGTCTACGATTATTTTTGTATATATTTCCATACTCAGCAAATAGAGATTAATATAGGCTATGCTCAGAAATTCCGGAATAAAACAATCACCTTAAGATCGTTTCACACCGCCGTATTACGTGTAATTCAATAGTCCAACTCATGCCACTTTGGAATAACAAAAAGCCAATGATCACAGGATCATTGGCACAGCATGTACATGCTCTAAACCTATTTAGCCGAGAAACGCGTTGCGAACCCGGTTCCAGAAAGGAAAAGGCCGATAACGGATAAAGCTAACTTTCTGCTTGGCAACCTGGCAGCGAACCGATATCAGATCATCGACAGGGTGGTTGATATGATCAATGGTCAGCAGCAGCCGCTGATCTTTCCGGGAATAAATATCGCAGTGATGATGCTTGGGCAGCACCAGCGGCGATCCGGCAGTCCGGAATACCCGGTTGTTAATTGAGGCGATTTCGGTAATCTGCAGTGCTTCGATAGAAGGATGAATAATGGCCCCACCGAGGCTCTTGTTATAGGCTGTGCTTCCGGCAGGGGTCGAGATACATATTCCGTCACCCCGGAACATCTCGAACTGCTGGTCATTAATATCCACCTGTGCAACGACCGTACCATCGACTCCTTTGAGAGTGAACTCATTCACGCAAATATATGACGAAGTCCCCGACTTCTTCTGTACCTGTATATCGATCAGAGGATAGTTCACAATTCGGGGTCTTGGCTGTTCGGGAGTCTTGTGACCTACCATAAGCTGAATCAGCTCAGGGATTTCATTGGCCTTCCAGTCGGCATAAAAGCCGAGATGACCCGTATGAATCCCGACAAATGCGATGGAGGGAATCCGGTCAATAAAAGTATGGAAGGCATGCAGCATCGTTCCGTCTCCACCAATAGAAATCACAATTTCGGGGGATTCGGCATCCATTTTAAATCCATTTTCGGCCGCCAGCTTATGAAATTGCTCACTTAACTCGACAGATAATTGATCTCCGCGGTCAAGAACGTAATATCTCAAGATGAAAGCTCCTTTGCCTTATGTCTTGTACCGATCATAATCAATTACAGGACAGAAAACAATGTTTCATTTCCATTTCCAGGCCTTTCTTTTGTTCCGTAGATGCTGAATGATCCGGATGATAACGGACAAAATAAGCAGTAGAGATAAGGCTTGCAGGGTAAGAAGAATAGCTGAGGGCAGTCCGCTCCAGCCTGACTGGAAGATGGACGAATCCTCGAAGCTTTGAAACACCTCGGTATCAGGACCTGTGAGCGGCCACAGGAATAGGACCATCAGCGAGGCAAGCACCCCGTGAACCAATCTTGCCAGCAAAAAGGGGAAGTAGCGCAATCCGGTTCCGTTAAGTATGCTCGCAATTTGGGCATGAACTGATAAGCCGGCCCAGGACAGGATGAATGCGGCGGCGGCTGCCTTGAAGGCCAGTGGAACAGAGGCGGGAACCGCAGCGGCAGATTTGGCGCCAAGTGTAACCTCAAAGCCTCCTCCTACAAGAGGTTCCGCAAGAGCGGGAGGTAGGTGGAGAATAGAAAGGACCTGCCGAATCAGCTCATACAGCTGAGTCATAAGACCGGATGCACTGAGAACCTCCAGCAGTACGGAGAAGACGACTACAAGTCCTCCTACGACGGTCATAAGCTGCAGTGCAGAGACCACGGACTGCTTTAGCTGCTCGCCAAAGGTACGGTCATCACTAAGCCGTGCTTCATGCATGGCTTTCACAGCCAGGCGGAAGCTGAAGCCGGACCGGGCTGCAGCTGCCGCAGGGCTGGGGGTGGCTCTGGGTGCATGGAAGCGCATGAGAAGTCCTACAATGAAGGAGCTTCCATAATGAGCCGCAGCAAGAGTTCCGGCGAGCTGCGGATTATGAAAGAATCCTACAGATACAGCTCCGATCAGGAAGATCGGATCGGATGTGGTCGTAAAGGCGACCAGCCGCTCCCCTTCTTCGCGGGTAATCAGCTGTTGTTCACGGAGCTTGGAGGTTAGCTTGGCGCTGACCGGATAACCGGAAGCCAGGCTCATGGCCGCCACAAATCCACCGCTGCCAGGGATACGGAATAGGGGCTTCATCAGAGGATCCAGGAGCATTCCTATGAAATGTACGATACCGAAACCGAGCATCATCTCTGAAATTACAAAAAAAGGAAAGAGGGACGGGAACAGCACGTCCCACCAGATAGCGAGCCCGCGGACTGCCGCATTCCAGGATGAATCCGGAAACGCGAGCATAAGCCCGAATAACAGGGTTAAGCCTATTAACAGGAGCAGAACGCTCCATTTTTTTAGAAACATGCGCATAGGGCCCCCTCAATAATTGCCTCAGCTTATAAATTAGACATATGAGATCCTATGGACAAACAGTACAAAAAACCTGAGAAAGCGATTTCAGAATGGGCTGTTTTTTTTGCAGGGTTATGATAAAATACAAATACAAGAAGCGCCCGACCTTTCGGCCTGAATTTAATTCATATGGATGGAGTGATGGATATGAGTTTTGTTGCCGGTGTTCTCGTATGCGCCTTTGTGTATGTTATACGCGCCTCTCTTGTCCATTCCGGTGAAGAGGACTGGCGAAGCTACTAACCAACTGATCGTCATCAGGACGCTAATCCCTATTAGCGTCTTTTTTTGCATATTGGGATGGGCGCACATCAAGGCCCGTTTTTTGGTATAATGGTACTGTGCAACTAGGGGAATGAACATGAGGATTCAGTTCTTTGTTCATGCCCTACAGATCTTAGAGGGAAGTTGGCGAGAATTAGATGAATTTCAACCCAAGTCTGTCTATATATGAGAATCTTGGCGGTGAAAGCACCCTGCGTAAGCTGGTTGAGGCTTTCTACCCGAGAGTACAGGCGGAGCCTCTGCTGGGACCTTTGTTTCCCGAGGATATTACACCTGTTATGGACAAGCAGTTTATGTTCCTGTCCCAATTCTTCGGTGGACCATCACTGTACTCTGATCAATATGGACATCCGATGATGCGTGCAAGGCACCTGCCTTTTCCAGTTACTGAAGAACGTGCGGAGGCGTGGCTTTCCTGTATGGCTGCTGCACTGCATGAGATCGGGGTAGAGGATCCGCTTCAGGCTGTTATACTACAGCGTCTGTCGGGACCTGCTCACCATTTTATAAATACTCCTAGTTAAATGGAATAAATGAAGGGGAGAATGGCACATTGGAATTAGAGCCGCTCTATACAATTAAGGTAACCTGTATTCAATGCGAACATGAATTTACAACATCAAGGGTTAGACCAAGCTTCAAGCGAGCTGTTAAGACGGATACTGATTTCTGCCGGTATTATGCCAAGGAGAACCCTGATTTTTATGTAGTACGAGTGTGTCCCTCATGCGGATTTGCTTTTTCCGAGAATTTTGACGAGCGTCTGAAGGATGCCCAGCGGGCCGAATTTAAGAAGCAGATTGGCAACCGGATTGTGCTCCGTGATTTCGGTGGTTCAAGGGACTGGGATACCGCGCTTGAGACTTATAAGCTCGCGCTTCTCTGTGCCCAGGCCATTCAGGAGAAGGAACGGATTATTTCCAGTCTGCTTCATCATATTGCTTGGCTTTATCGTTACAAAGACCTTAAGGATCAGGAGAACCGTTTCCTCCGCTTTAGCCTTGAATCTTATATTCGCGTGTATGAGCTGGAAGGAGCCGGAGCCAATGATGCCAGACTCATGTACCTTATTGGGGAGCTGAACAGGCGTCTAGGCCAGTATTCAGAGGCAGTACGCTGGTTCTCACGTGTAATTAATGACAAGAAAATTATGGATGCAGCCATGATCCGGGCTTCTCGTGAACAGTGGCAAGTGCTGAGAGAAGATATGCTGGCTGCCAAAATGGAAATTCCCGAGGAAATGCAAGGCTAACCTCACACTCATAACAACAGGGGAACCGCCGCACCTTGCGGCGATTCCCCTGTTATTCAATAATTTTGTAGTAGTAGGAACTATTTACGAACGACCGTGTTCGTCAGAAGATAGTCCGAGTCACTATCGAGGATGGTGAGCCGGGTATGGCAGCATGGGAAGACAAGAAGCTTCTTCTTGCCTTCGCGGACGCTTAGAATTTCGTGTGGTTTCATGGGTAACAGAACATGCTCACTGCCGCAGAAAGGACACTCCTGTACATAAATGTCACCCATCACAATATCATAGGGAAGTGCCTTCTCGAAGGGAATCATGATTTCGGTTTATCCGCTGAACCTGCATCTTCTTTCGCAAGCTCGCCAATTTTTTGCAGTAAAATATGCTGCGGCATATGCATAAGGTTCTCCAAAGGTACTCCGAGTTTCTCGGCTAATTTAACAGCGGTTTCGGCTGAGATTTGTAGTGGTTTCATTTGGCTCCTCCTTGTGTGCCCTGGGGGCTAATATAATAGTTATACACTTTTGGCCTCTAATCAATCAACAGATATAGAAGGGATGAATAGCATGACACAACTTAAACAGCCTGTCTCCTTGACTTGGGATCTGGAGTCCTTGTTCCCCGGGGGGTCTTCTTCAGCAGAATTCCAAGCCTTTCTCAGCAAGCTGGAGCAGGATATTGAGGAGCTTAAGCAGCAAGTGAAGGGGTTTGAAGCTCCCAAGACCGTCCAGGATACGGAATCTCTGGACGGCTTCATTGACTCTCTTCAGAGCGCCTACTCCCGAATCACTGAAGCAGGAAGCTATGTGGGATGCTTGACTGCCCAAGATACAACGGACAAGAAGGCAGTACAGCTCTCAGGTAAGGTAACCTCCCTCAAGGCTGAGTTACAGGGCCTTACTACGGTATTTGAGAGCCTTCTTCGTGCAACAGAGGACGAGGTGTTCTCAGAGTGGATCAAGCGTCCCCAAATTGCACCTATCGCCTTCTCGCTGAATGAGAGCCGCGAAAGAACCCGCGAGAAGCTGCCTCCCGAGCAGGAAAGTCTCATTCTTGACCTGGCTGTAGACGGATACCATGGCTGGGGAGAGCATTACGATACGATCGTCAGCAAGGTAAGCATTCCTTTTACAGAGGACAATGGGGAAGAGGTTGTTCTGTCCGCTGGTCAGGCCCATAACAAGCTGCATAATCCAAGCCGTGAGATTCGTGAAGAAACCTTTGTGAAATGGGAGAATGCTTGGGAACAAGTCAGTGATTACTGCGCAGATACGCTCAATCGTCTTGCAGGCTTCAGATTGAAGCTGTATGAGAGACGCGGATGGGACGATGTCCTTAAGGAGCCGCTCAGTATTAACCGGATGTCCCAAGAGACGCTCGATACCATGTGGTCTGTAATCGCACAGAACAAACAGATATTTGTGAAATACCTTGAGCGCAAAGCCAAGCTGCTGGGTGTAGAACGTCTTAGCTGGGCTGATGTAGAAGCTCCACTCGGAAAGACGGATACCAAGATCGAATATAATGATGCGGCTGAGGAGATCGTAAAAGAATTTAGGACCTTCAGTCCGAAATTGGCGGACTTCACGGTAGATGCTTTCAATAAGAACTGGATTGAAGCCGAAGACCGGAAGGGCAAACGTCCGGGCGGCTTTTGTACCTCTATGATTGAAAGCAAGCAGACACGAATCTTCATGACCTACAGCGGAACGGCATCCAATGTATCCACACTCGCTCACGAGCTGGGTCATGCTTACCATCAATATGTTATGGATGACCTGCCGCCCTTCAACCAGAGTTATGCCATGAACGTGGCCGAGACGGCTTCCACATTTGCCGAGATGATTCTGTCGGATGCCCAGGTGAAGAATGCCGCTAGCAAGGAAGAGAAGATTACGCTACTTGAAGACAAAATCCAGCGCAGTGTTGCTTTCTTCATGAACATACATGCCCGCTTCCTGTTCGAGACCCGGTTCTACGAGAAGCGCAAGGAAGGTCTGCTGAATGCGGAAGAAATCTCTGCACTCATGGTTGAAGCCCAACAAGAAGCCTATAATGGTGCGCTGGCTTCTTATCACCCGCATTTCTGGGCTTCCAAGCTTCATTTCTACATCACAGATGTGCCGTTCTACAATTTCCCGTATACCTTTGGCTACCTGTTCAGTACAGGCATATTTGCCCGGGCGCAGCGTGAAGGTGATTCTTTTGCCGAGAAATACGATGCACTGCTGCAGGATACCGGCCGGATGACGGTGGAAGATCTGGCCAAGAAGCACTTGAATGTGGACCTGACCCAGCCGGATTTCTGGCAGGAAGCGGTATCTTTGGCTGTTGCGGATGTCGAGCAATTCCTTGAAATGACCGAATAAATAATCAGCAAAATGCAAACTTTAACCGCTCAATTCAGTGAGACTGTGTCTGACTGGCTGAGCGGTTTTTTGTCGTAATTTAAGGAGTAGTGACGAAAGCTGAAAGAAGATAAATTGAAAATTATATTTATATAGGCATAATTACCCAATTTTGTAGGTTATTGTTGATGGGTATATTAGAATGGAATATAATGAGACGTAAGCCCTATATTAGGGAAACATAAAGGGGAAGGGAGGGTGGATATTTTGAAGACAGAACAATTTTCATTAGCAAGACAACTGGATATAGTATTTAGAGAGTTAGAGGGAGAGTTAACAGGACTTACGTCAGGGACTGTATTTGTACAGATCCGCAACAACGTTATCGGCAAGTTCGGTATCCGCCAGAATCCGATTAGTGGGAGAAACGGACATTTATCAGGGGAGGATCTAGGATTAACTACAGTTCAACAAGCTTCATTTAGAAAAATGGCTCTGGAATCGCTCAATTTCAAGCGTCACTGGACACATGGTGAAATCAGCTATGAATTTGCACTTCGCAAGGACATCGTTATTGTTGATGCCACGCTTGAATCTAACTATAATATGGCCAACCTAATGATTCGGTATCCAAGGAAAGAAACTACCCATACATATCAAGAGCATTCTTAATTCATGATCATGAATAGCTAACTGCAAGTGAACAGCAGCAGAGAAGCAGCAGGACTTAATTGATACGCATGATGCGGATCAGGGAAGCCCTGCTTTTACTAATAATCGAAGTTAGTGTCACAATCAGGTGTGCTGCTGTCTAATCCCCTTAGGCAGAACTCCGCTGGTGGTGAATAGAACAAGAAATAGAATGAAGCTGATACAAGTTAATGCTGCGATAGAGAGAAAACTCTCCCGAGCGGTATCAGTTCTTAGCTCTAAAACATTATCAGGAACCAGCCCAGACAGCTGCTGATTCATTTTCCATTCGTTGTCAATAGGAATGCAGGAATCACACAAAAACAAGCGGCCTGCTCAGAGCAGACCGCTTGTTCGTATATCATTGTAGGATAGAACGCAAATTATAGGTTAGAACGACCCGATAATTGCTGTTCTGCCAATTGCACGAGACGTTTTGTGATGTAGCCCCCAAGGGAACCATTCTCACGGGAAGTGTTATCTCCAAGGTAACCATCTTGAGGGATAGTTACACCAAGCTCTTGAGCTGCTTCAAATTTCAATTGTTGCAATGCTTGGTTCGCTTGGGGAACGATAAGGTTGTTACTGCGACGACTTCCGCCACGGTTGTTTGAACCTGCCATGTTTGTCACCTCCTTCGACCTTAGTGATGTTAGTATGGTTTCAGACTCATAAAATATGCACAGGAAATCAGAGTATAAGAGGTGGTAAATATTAGAGCAATACGGGGGATTTCATTAAGGAGATAATAAAAAAACGGTAACCGCAGTAATAGCGGTACCGTCTTAACGTAGATAGCTTAGGAAGGGTATACAATGTCTAGATTCACCTGAAGGGTAAGCTGCTGTTCAGGTTGAAGATCAATAAGCCCAGTGACCTCGTTAGTCAGATTCAGGTTCGGTGCATTGGGAAGCCAAGTATACGGTTCAATGCAGAAGAATTGATCGGCCTCCCCTTTGGTGTAGAGAACCCAATGCTTGAAATATTCAGGATCAGCCGAGTAACGAATAGCATATCCGTCTTCACGCTGCAGCAGCGCTTCGGCAGGCTTGCCGCCGACACTGAACATGGTATCAAAATTCGTGCCTTTCAGATTCAGGCCTGTATTCAGACGATCTAATTCGCCTAAAGGAGCCGTTTCACCGGTAGAGACATTCTCTTCATCTAGCAAGTAGGTCTCCGTTACCGGAAGACGTAAGGTCCAGGCATCGGGCTGTCCATCAAGCAGGAACCATGTATGCAGTCCTAGACCGAATGGGGCGGGCTTATCACCCATATGTGTGATTTTGAAAGTTTGGGATAATGAAGCACCCTGCAGTCTCAGGGTCATTTCAAGCTTCAGTGGAACAGGATACTGCCGAATCCATTCCGGATCATCAGAGGTCAGGAATTCAGTTGTAATTGCGCAGCCCTCTTCATCTTCTTCAATATCACTGACCCGCCAGCACTGGGTGCGATGGAGTCCGTGAATATGGTTGTCATTAGCGGTATTACGATCGAATTGATAATGTTGTCCGGCATATTCGAAATGTCCTCTGCGGATTCTACCTGGTGGAATCAGAAGAGGAATGCCGAAGTGGTAAGGTTTCTGCAGATAAAAATCGAGTTCGTTCTCCTCGGGCCGCCGCAGCACTTCACGCTGCTGCACTTTATCGGTAAGCGCGATAACATTATTCCCGAGCCGTGGCAACAGTGTGACTTCAAGTTCGCGGCTATGTAAAATATAGGTGTCGTAGCCGTTCCATTGCCCTTTGGTCACTTTTTTCATATCGTTGCTCCTTTTCCCACTATAATCAAAATTCAAAGCTAGACCTATCATAACACTTTTGCTGAGGGACGGAAAATCTGATTTGACAGATTTGGTTAGGCACATTTAATATGGAAACATAAACTTGAAAGATATGCAACGCGTTGATGGGGATAAGTAGTCAGGAGATGCCTCCTGCAGAAAGCCGGTGGATGATGCGAACCGGTGAGGCGGCTTTATGAGGAATGGACCCCGGAGTGACGAAAGGAACGGAGTACGCCTAGTAGGGGCGAATCCCAGTATGTTCGGACGGCATTCCCCGTTACAGGAATCTAAGGCTGAAGTCCGCTGCAAGGACTTATAGCGAATTAGGGTGGCACCACGGTCTCACGTCCCTTACGGATGTGGGTTTTTTTGTGTTTGAATACATGATAAAGGGGATTTACAGATGAAGAAAAAAATCGTGCTCTCCGGCATTCAACCGAGCGGCAAGCTCACGCTTGGCAACTACATTGGTGCAATGCAGAACTTCGTTCAGCTTCAGCACGAATATGATTGTAACTTCATGGTCGTCGACCTTCATGCCATAACAGTGACCCAGGAGCCGGAGGCCCTTCGTGAGCAGTCCGAGGCTGTGGCTGCTTTGTTCATTGCGGCCGGCATTGATCCGAATAAAGCAAATGTATATATGCAGTCCCATGTTCCGCAGCACGCTCAGCTCGGCTGGATTATGACCACACTGACTTCAATGGGCGAGCTTGAGCGGATGACCCAGTTCAAGGATAAGTCTTCGGGAAAAGATTCCGTAGGCGCCGGATTGTTCGTATACCCATCTCTGATGGCTGCGGATATTCTGCTGTATAACGCTGATCTGGTACCTGTTGGCGAGGATCAGAAGCAGCATTTGGAACTTACGCGTGATCTGGCAGGCCGGTTCAATCATAGATATGGTGATTTCTTTACCATTCCTGAGCCTTATATCCCTAAAGTGGGCGCACGGGTCATGTCGCTGGACGATGCATCTAATAAGATGAGCAAAAGCAATCCGAATGCGGGCAGCTATATCGCGCTGCTGGATTCCCCAGCCGAGATCCGCAAGAAGATCAGCCGGGCTACTACAGACTCCGGCCGTGAAGTGAAGTATGACCCGGCAAGCAAGCCAGAGGTCAGTAATCTGATCAGCATTTACAGCCAGTGCTCGGGCTTGTCAATAGAAGAGGTTGAGAAACGCTATGAAGGGCAAATGTATGGACCGTTCAAGAAGGATCTTGCCGAGGTGGTCGTCGCCAAGCTTGAGCCCATTCAAGAACGCTACCGTCAAATTCGGGAATCCGGTGAAATTACGGATATTCTGCGTCAGGGCGCAGAGCGGGCGGAAGAGTTGGCTGCTAGAACTCTTGCCGAAGTGCAGAAGAGAATGGGCTTCCTGCCGAAAGCCTAGGCCTTTGTGTTTTAAGACAGGCAAGAAATTCAGATGGGCAGCGGCTGAAAGTGCAAGCTTTCCGCGACTGTCTAGCCGTTCTCCATTCATACTTGAACAGGTTAACTGTCTAAGCCGGACTATATGTCCGGCTTCGTCTTTGTTCCTGTATCGGTGTCACTGAATTGTCATACAATGACTTGGATTGTTGGCTAATTGTCAAACACTTGAGCAATTTGATATGATAAAGTTTATAGCAGAGGATGAAACGTTGTCCCGCTATGACCAAATAAGGAGGAACAATCCGCGTGGGTAAACAATATAGCTACACCGCTCCTTCGGATTCCCCAGCAATTGCTATGAGACCATCACCGACCGGCGATACTGCCACATGGAGAGATTTTGTAGCGCTGACCAAGCCCGGAATCCTTCGCTCCAATCTGATTGCCGCTTTTGCAGGATTTTGGCTCGCATCCGGTTGGGATTTACAATATGGAAAGCTTCTTTTGACACTTCTGGGTACAGTTCTTATTATGGCTTCAGCTTGCGTATTCAACAACTATTACGACCGTGAGCTTGATAGCAAGATGGAACGGACTAAGGGTCGTGCACTTCCTACGGGCAAGCTTGCGCCGGCCGTTGTGCTTTGGTATTCAATTATTTTGGGGATTGCCGGATTTGGCGTACTGTTCGCATTCTCCGGACTTCTCGCCGGACTTTGCGGCATTGTTGGTTTTGTCGTATATGCAGGGATCTACACCATGTGGCTGAAACGTACTTCGACCTGGAGTACTTCAGTCGGCGCCGTGTCGGGTGCTGCAGTTCCTGTTATCGGTTACGTTGCCGTGACTGGAAAGATTGACCTGGGAGCGATTCTGTTATTCGCTTTGCTGTTTCTGTGGCAGCCACCGCACTTCTGGGCCCTTGGCATTCGCCGGGTTGAGGAGTACCGGGCAGCTGGGTTCCCGCTGCTTCCTGTTGTTAAGGGAATTGCAAGAACGAAAGTTCAAATGATTCCTTACCTTGCTCTGCTGCTGCCTATTCCGCCGCTTATGTATGCCTATGGATATACAGGCATGTGGTTCTTGATCATCGGCGAGGCTGTAGCTGTCATGTGGCTGTACATGGCTTTGATGGGCTTCAGCAAGAAGGCGGAGACTGATACCTGGGCAAAGAAAGTATTTCTTTTCTCCATCAGCTATCTAATGATTACCCTGCTTGTTATGATTCTGGATACAGTTCATCATTAAGCCGGATATCCGAAGTACCAAGAGAATCCCATGGCAGCATGGGGTTCTTTTTTTAAGATAATCATCCAAGGAGGAGTGGCTTTAACAATGCTTAGAAAGTACAAATGGACCTGGATCCTGCTTGCCATATGCGTGATTCTGGCAGGATATCTTCTAGTTGATACATACAGTAAACCCAAAATTCCAATGATCCGTCCCGTCCAGAATTTCTCCATGGAGAACGTGGACGGGAAGACGGTTACCCTGCAGGATACGAACGGAAAGGTACGGCTATTTTATTTCTTCTTCGCGCAGTGCACGGATGTATGCCCGCTGACCACCTTCAAGATGTCGCAGATCCAGAATCTGCTCAAGAAAGACGGCGTGTTCGGCAAGGACGCCAGCTTTGTATCGATTTCCTTCGATCCCATAAGGGACACCCGTGAGGAGATTAAGAAGTTCGGGGATAAATTCGGTGCCGATTACAGCGGCTGGTACTTCCTGCGCGGAGACGAGAAGAAGACGGCCGAATTTGCAATGAATACGTTCCAGTTCATCATTAATAAAGACAGGGACGGCAACTTCGCGCACTCCGATCTGATTGCACTTGTAGACCGGGAAGGGAATTACCGCAAATTTTATAAAAGTGACGTGAGCGCCGAGGAAATAGCGGCCGAGGTAGAACGATTAGCTAAAGAATAGGGCAAAGAGACAAGTCTCTGGACTTGTCCGCTAGAAGCCGGGTGGAGGATATAGAATGTATTCCTCCAGGCCGGCTTTTTCTAATTGCTGAATGACATATTCATCAGGTGTACCTTCAACGCCGGCGTAGCCCCGGCGGGTGTAGATATGTCCGGCATCCGGAAAGGTGTCTCTGAGTATGCCGCGGATTCTTTTGCCTGAAGCGTCATTGTCCATGAAAAGATAGGTTTCTTCATCCTTGATCTTCTTGCGGAGTGTCTCGAGCTTCTGGCTGTTCAGGGTTCCAAAGGTGCATAGAATTTCAACTTCTTCATTCAGCACCCGGCGCAGCTTGCTGCGGTCGTTCTTGCCTTCAACAATGATGTATACAGGAATGATGGCTCACCTCACAGGCTTGGCTTTCCTCTATAGTGTAAACCTAACTTGGTTTTCCATGCAAAATTCAAAGAGACCTGCCTTGAACAGGCAAGTCTCCTACTGTATAGCAGATCTTAATCTTAGAAGAACGGAGTGCGAAGGATGATGACGAGCAAGATGTAGAGAACAAGGATGGTACCTGTAGAAGTCCACAATCCCATTCCTGGTCCGACTGGTCCAGGACCGCAGTTACCCGCGTAACTCATGATTCATTCACCTGCCTTCAAGTGGTTGTTAGTACATAAACAGAGTATGATCCTTGCCCTGTAGGGTCTTGTGCATCAGCCTAAACAGAATAAATTTATCTGCCGTCATACTACCGTAGTTGGCGTCTTGCCGGTTCCGGTCGGAGACTCTGGTTTGGTGCGAAGCGGGGGGACGGTGACGAGTAGAACCATAAGTAAGAGAAAGGCAAGAAAGTAAGGAGAGAAGACGTGACGAATTTGTCCCGCCACCACCGGACCAAGAAAAGCGCCGAGTGACATGGAGATCGATTGCAGGGAAAAGACAGTCCCCAGTCGCTTGCCGCCGCTTAACTCGATGAAGAGAGAAGCCATTGCCGGAAAGAGCACACCTTTGGACATGCCAAGAAAGAATAGGGATGCCGCCAGGGGCACATTCCAGGCAGAAGCCATGGAATAGAAAGCCAGCGCCATTCCAAGCACTCCCGCTGTAGCTCTCACGTAAGGCGAGTATCGGTGCAGAAAGAGCATGCTGAGAGTTACCAGAGCACCTAAACTGAGCAAAGAGAAGTAAATTCCGGTGTCGAGGATTCCGGAGAGTCCACCGGCCTGCAGGGGAAGCTCGAAGAACAGGATTCCCTGCGCACAGGCAACAAAGAGCGGCAGAAGATAAAACCTCATGGGAATAACCCTAAAGCCGGCGTATTCCCTGCCTGCCTCCGGTAATGCCGAGTGTGCTAGCTCTGGACTGCTTCCCTGGCGGTCATGAACAATGAAGACCGCAATAATTCCGGTTCCGATCAGGAGCCAACCCAGGGACTGAAAGGTTAAGCCAAAGCCCGCTTTGGCGACCAGGAAAGCACCTGCTGCCGGGGACACGACTGATGCGAGCGTGTGCATTACGCCATGTCCGGCCATAAGTTTACCCTGCTTGATCCGGTCTTCAGACAGGGAAGCAAGTAGGGCCAGGCAGGCCGGGGCCAGAAAGGCAAGCACGAAACCGCTCAGTGAGCGAAGCACGAGCAGCTGCCAGGGGGCAGTGACATGAGCCTGAATCAGCAGGATGATCCCGGCTGAGATCAAGCTGAAGATGAGATAGCGGCGGCTGCCATGTTTGTCCACACCTCGGCCTGCAAGCAGATTGCCCGGCAGATGGGTGATGGAGTAGATCCCCATCATCCACCCGATGAAAGTGGGGGCGGCCCCTAGTGACAGAGCGAACGGTGTGAGAATCGGATACTGGGCGTGCAGGTCAAAAAAAGCGATGAACATAAAAAAATAGAGCCAAAATGCGATCTTCATACCGTCCCTCCTCAAAGTTTTACGAAGTAAAACTACTTCGAAAGCACAAGCTTAAGTTTTTACGAAGTAAAACTACTTCGAAAGCATAAGCTTAAGTTTTACGAAGTAAAACTCGCTTCGAAAGCATATATAAGTTGAATTTAAGATTACTTATAGGCAAGAGTGTGAAATGATTCTGGAGAAGCGCAGCGTTCGCCTTTGTTCTCAGACTTCTACCTATAAAATTCAATTAAGAAGTCTGAGAACAACAGCGATCGTAAGAACATTTCATACGGCTGGCTAGTACGTAACTCAATATTTGAACTTATATAGCTTAAGTTTTACGAAGTAAAACTATTTCGAAAGCATAAGCTTAAGTTTTGCGAAGTAAAACTCGCTTCGGAAGCATATAAGTTGAATTTAAGAATTACTTATAGGCAAGAGTGTGAAATGATTAGTTCAGTCCCTATACTTGTACGTTCAGCGGGACGAACTTATGCTATTTTTAACATATTTCCTTAAATTCACTGGGTAGAACCCCCTCAGGGGGTTAGGCTGACATCCCATATGGCCATCATGTATAATAAATAGAGCAACTTGGCGTTTGCCGGTAAGGCTCCACAAAATGACGAAATTAGGAGTGTATAAATAGGATGGACGTGCAAGTGTGGATTGATTTTTTTAAGCAAAATTGGCTCGTGTTCGTAATTGCACTGGTCGCTTTGCTGCTGATTGTGAATTTAGTCAAGACTGTGGTCAAGTGGGGGCTGATTCTGGTTATCGTGGCCTTCCTGGTCATTTACAGTGGAATCTCGCTTAAGGATCTGGGACAGGTGGCTTCTACACTTACCACGCAAACTACGGATGCGGTGAAGAGTGAAGCTATCAAGATGATGACAACTGAAGCCAAGGAAGCCAAGTTCACGAACAATCCGGATGGATCGTATGTGATCAAGTCGCCCAATCTGGAAGTCACCGGGAAGCCGGACAGCGATAAAGTAAAAGTTACATTCCGGGACGTATCTCTCGGCGAATGGAGCCGAAGTGATGCACTTAATGCTTTCATTCAAGAAGCTAAAAGGAACTCAAAATAGCACCCACCATTTTGAGTCCTAGCGATCGATCAAGAGAGGGGTTTGCGGAACGTGCAAGGCTGGGTTCAAAATGTGCAGAACTATAATTTTGTCAATTTACTGTTAATACTGATTATGGCTGTCTCTGTTCTACAGGGACTCTTTCGGGGCGGTTCCAGATCCGCAGGACGTCTATTCTCTCTGATTAGCGGAGGGATCTTGTCCTTGGTGGGAATCGCCTTATCCGTTCCTTTTGCGATGTGGCTGTCGCCCCTTGTTCAGAAGTGGTTGTCCGGGGTTGCTCTGCCGGCACGGGATTTAAGCAAATGGGAACAAATTTACTATACCCTCATTACAGCCATCCGTGAGTTCCCGCTTATGCGATTCGCTGTGGTCTTCATAATTGGATACTGGATCATCCGTTCCATTCTTGGGATTACGGCAGCGCTGGTGTTCGGAGGAACGGCCCTGTTCAGCCGTTGGGGTGGAAGAGACAGGGAAAGACCCTCTTCCCTATTAAGCAGACTTGCGGGTGCCGGAATTGGTGCTGTGATTGGCGGGGCGCGCTGCATCGTGGTCATTGCTGCCTTATTTATCATTGTAACTTTGTATCCGAACAGCCAATTCAGCCATTATGTTGAGGCATCACCGGTATATCGTGAAGGCGCACAGACTATTATCGAGCCTTTATCCGGAAGTCTGATCAAAGACAAGCTTCCTGTGTTCACACGCAGCGTGGAAGAAGAGCTTAACGGGATTATGCAGCGCAGATACGAGGTTCTTGACGCTCAAGTGCCGGACAATATTACCTTAGCTGCTGCAGCCGTGGTCAAGGGAGCCTCAACCGATGAAGAGAAGGCCCGGAAGCTCTATGATTGGGTAGGAACTCGTGTTAACTATGACTATAACAAAGTGAAGGATTACGAGGAAAAGCAAATTTGGCATGAACAGACTCCACAGATGACATTCGATACCAAGCTTGGAGTCTGTATTGATTATGCTCGCCTGTATGCCGTCATGGCTCGTTCGCAAGGGCTAAAAGTGAAGGTGATCACAGGACTTGGTTACAACGGTCAGGGCGGCTATGGCCCCCATGCCTGGAATGAGGTCTATCTAAGTGAGTCCAAGAAATGGGTACCTCTTGATCCAACCTGGGCTCAAAGTGGAGACTGGTTCAATCCAAAGGCTTTTAATGAGACGCACATTGCTGACAAGGCTGTCTAACGAACCGATCTATAGAAATTCGCGGGGCGAGGCAGGGCTATGTTAAAATACAGAGAACACCAAGCTTGTCAAAGTAAGTAGGAGGAACCGATGAAAAAGAATTACCAGGACGATCCGAGAGAGAAGGAAGCGGCGCAGCAGCGGCATTTCAATATTCGGCTTAATCTGTTTTTTTTCACTGCATTTGCTATTTTTACAGTTATTATTGTGCGTCTTGCTATTCTTCAATTTGTAGAAGGGCCGAGTCTGATTAAGCAGGGAGGTAATCTGGCCGTCAAGGATATCCCGCTTCCGCCTACACGGGGAACGATCTATGACCGGAAGAATATCAAATTAGCCTACTCCACACCTGTTCAATCGCTTTACATGACATTGACGAATGAATACACCGGAAAGAATGAAGCGAATGCGAAGGAGCTGGCGAAGAAATTGGTCGCCAAGTTCAATGAACTGGGGGACCAGAGCGGTGAGAAGCTGACCGTGGACCAGGTTGTGGAAGCGATGGATCTCAAGTCGCGTCTAAGCGGTGGCTTTACACCTCGTCGTCTAAAGGTGGGACTGTCCAATAAGGAAATTGCTTATTTCATGGAGCATAAGTCGGAGTATCCCGGCATTGATGTGGTTGAGGAGAGTATTCGAAATTACTATACCGATCCGAAGGATGGCGTGAATGGACTTGCTGTTCAGACTGTCGGCTATATTAAGAAGTTTAAAGGCGCATCCACCAGCTTGAATTTCTATAAACTGAAGACTGGTAGGGCGGATGATCCGGCTCTGCAGTATACCGATACAGAGGATGTCGGCTTTGACGGCTTGGAGTATCAATATCAAGACGAACTGCGCGGGAAAAACGGATTCAAGAGCGTCTCGGTAGACCCGCGGAACATGGCCAGCGGCATTGCGGATGTGACTCCGCCAGAGAAAGGCCATGATCTCTACCTGAATATCGACAGCGATGTTCAGTTGGCTGCGCAGAAAGCGATTATGGATCAGCTGAGCTGGCTGCACACACATCCGGTCAGCGGTAAATATCACCCGAATGCCAGAACAGGGTTCGCGGTGGCCATGGAAGTGAGCACTGGAAATGTGGTTGCCATGGCGAGTATGCCCGATTATGATCCGAATGTATGGCGAACCGGGGGAATCTCCGGTGACAACTATGACAAGATCAAGAATGTGTACCAGAACGGAACAATTCGCTCCTTCGGTTCAGGACAGAAAGGGCAGCATCCCGAATCTGTAGTTCTGCTGGGATCTACGATTAAGCCGCTGTCCGTCTTAATTGGTCTGAATGACGGATTGTTCACGACCAGTACGCCTTATTATGACAAGGGCTACGCGACTTTTGGTAAGAATGACTCTTCGAGAGTTCAGAACTCCCAGGGTCACGTATACGGGTATCTGAACAGCCCGGCAGATGCGATCCGCCACTCTTCCAATACGTTTATGGTAGACATGGTCGGGGAGAGACTTTATAAGAAACATGGGGAGAAAGGGATCGACCTGTGGGATGAATACATGAAGAAGTTCGGTCTAGGTGTATCTACAGGTGTCGATCTGCCTAATGAATATCTCGGATTCCGGGAGTATACGAATGAGAAAGAAACTGCATTATCCCGGCTTGCCTATGCATCCTTCGGACAGCAGGGGAAATATACCACGATGCAGCTTGCCCAGTACGCAACCATGCTGGCTACCCGCGGCAAAAGAATGGAACCGCATCTGGTCAATATGATCAAGGATGCCCAAGGGAACATTGTGAAGAAATTCGAACCCAAGGTTCTTGGTGAAGCGAAATTCAAGAACTCTTATTGGAATGAAGTTCTGAAAGGGATGGCTACGGATGTCAGCGCCTTTGACAACTTCCCGTATGACTTTGCCCGTAAGACAGGGACCTCGACCCAAAGTGTTGGCGGAAGGCTTGTCGATAACGGGGTGTTTATCGCCTTTGCACCGCGTAACAATCCAAAGCTTGCAGTAGCGGTAGTGATTCCTGAAGGGGGATTCGGTGCGCAAAGTGCTGCGCCAATTGCCCGGAAAATCTTCGATGCTTATGATATGGAATATGGCCTGGATGGTATTCCTAAGAAAACGCTGAAGAAGGCTGAGGATGCAGCAGCGGGTACAGCCGCTGGCACAACAGGAACAGGACAAACAGACCAAACTGGCCAAACAACAGGTACCACTAGATAAATAGGATAAGACGATCATGATAAGACTTATGCAGTCTGTCAGGATCGTCTTTTTTATTTGCTTTGGCGGTAGGGAAATGTATATGATAATAAGGAAAATAATTCCTTTTATGACAAGGCAGGTGTCCCCGAGTCCTATGCGTGTACATGCTAATCCCAATGAGCAGGAACAGGAAGCATTTAAGAAGAGAGATCTGATTAAGCGTCTGAATCTGTTTTTCTTTGGTTCCTTTGTTATTTTCACGATTATTATTATCCGTCTAGCTGTTCTGGAATTTGTAGAAGGTCCTGAGATTGTTAAGCAGCAGGGAGGAGACCCCAATATTATTAATGTTCCGCTGCCTCCAATCCGGGGAACGATCTACGACCGGAAGAGTATCAAATTAGCTTACTCCACACCCGTTCAATCGCTGTATATGACTCTGACGAATGAGTACACGGGGAATAATGAAGCGAATGCGAAGGTGCTGGCGAAGAAGCTGGTCGCCAAGTTCAACGAACTGGGGGACCAGGGCGGCGAGAAGCTGACCGTGGATCAGGTTGTGGAGGCGATGGATCTCAAGTCACGCCTAAGCGGTGGTTTTACACCCCGTCGTCTGAAGGTGGGCTTGTCCAATAAAGAAATCGCTTATTTCATGGAACATAAGTCTGAATATCCTAGGATCGACGTGGTAGAGGAGAGTATTCGTAATTACTATACCGATCCGAAGGATGGCGTGAATGGACTTGCGGTTCAGGCTGTCGGTTATATCAAGAAATTCAAAGGGGCTTCGACCAGCTTGGATTTCTATAAGCAGAAGACCGGCAGGGCCGATGATCCAGCTCTTCAGTACACCGATACGGAGGATGTCGGCTTTGACGGGCTGGAGTATCGGTATCAAGACGAGCTGCGGGGGAGAAACGGATTCAAGAGCGTCTCGGTTGATCCGCGGAACATGGCCAGCGGCGTGGCTGACGTAACCCCACCAGAGAAAGGGCATGACCTCTACCTGAACATCGACAGCGATGTTCAATTGGCTGCGCAGAAGGCGATTATGGATCAGCTGAGCTGGCTGCACACGCATCCGGTCAGTGGTGATTATCACCAAAATGCCAGAACGGGATTCGCGGTAGCCATGGAAGTGAACACGGGCAATGTAGTCGCCATGGCGAGTATGCCGGACTATGATCCGAATGTATGGCGTACCGGGGGAATTTCAAGTGACGACTATGACAAGATCAAGAATGTGTACCAGAACGGGACGATCCGCTCCTTCGGCTCCGGTCAGAAGAAGGGACATCACCCCGAATCGGTTGTTCTGCTTGGTTCTACAGTGAAGCCGCTCTCGGTCTTGATCGGTCTGACCGAAGGATTGTTCACGACCAGTACACCTTATTATGATAAAGGTTACGCGACTTTCGGTAAGAACGATTCGTCAAGGGTTCAGAACTCCCAGGGACATGTATATGAAAATCTACGCAGCCCGGCAGATGCGATCCGCCATTCTTCCAATGCATTTATGGTTGATATGGTCGGGAAGCGGCTCTATCGGAAATTTGGGGAGGAAGGGATCAATCTGTGGGACAAATACATGAAGAAGTTCGGACTTGGTGTATCCACAGGTGTCGATCTGCCTAATGAATATCTCGGATTCCGGGAATATACGAATAAAAAAGAGACCGTACTATCCCGGCTTGCCTTCGCTTCATTTGGACAGCAAGGGAAGTATACAACAATGCAGCTTGCCCAGTATACAGCCATGCTGGCCTCCCGCGGCAAACGAATGGAGCCGCATCTGGTCAACATGATCAAGGATGCCAAAGGGAAAATTGTGAAGAAGTTCGAACCGAAGGTTCTTAATGAAGAGAAATTCAAGAACTCTTACTGGGATGAAATTATAAAAGGGATGGCAACCGAAGTCGACGCCTTTGACAACTTCCCGTATGACTTTGCCCGTAAGACAGGGACCTCGACCCAAAGCGTCGGTGGAAAGAACGTCGACAACGGGGTGTTCATCGCCTTTGCTCCCCGGAAGAATCCGAAGCTGGCGGTAGCGGTTGTGATTCCAGAAGGCGGGTTCGGAGCGCATAGTGCGGCGCCGGTCGCCCGGAAGATCTTCGACGCTTACGACATGGAGTATGGCCTGGACGGGATCCCGAAGAAAACGCTGAAGAAAGCTGAGGATGGAGCAGCAGGCAAAGCGGCCGAGACAACGGGCCAAGCAGGGCAAGCAGCAGGATCGGCTCGGTAAATTTTAATGTGAGGACGATCCTGATAAGACTTTAGCGGTCTGTCGGGATCGTCTTATTTATGATTTGAGTTTTTCCTTTCAAAATTTGGGCTGAATATTTATGAAGCAGGGGGAGTATTCCCCTTGCTTATTATCCTTCTTTTGGATAAAATTTGCATTAAGGAAACATTATTTACTGATTGCAAATGTTCTGTTGGCTGAAGTCACATCCACCATTTACTAAGGAGGGTAACCCATGGAGATTAAAGTGAAGAAGAGTCCGCTACAGCGGGCCAAAATCACGCTCGGTGTTCTGGCGTTCATTGTACTGGCAGGATGAACAGAGGCATGAATAGTATAGATCCAAATCTCAAATAACCGGGTTTCAGCCTTCAAGGCCGTAGCGCGGTTATTTGGTTGTGGCTGGAGTTCTTTGTTGGTCAGTTGGACCTGTGGTAGAATGACTAAGATATGTGTAAGAGTTAATACAGAGAATTATATAGTGTACTTTAAAAATAACATACAGGAGGGCGTGACGAAGTGGAAGCTTGGAACTGCAGGAGCGCAAGCGACCGCCTATGTCTCCAGAATTTCACCGCTAAGAGTGGTATGAATCAAGAATGCTGGAGATAACAGCGGCCGGAAGTCCAAGCATCCCGTGTAGATATACCCATTCAAATGTTAAAATTTAAGTGTATCTATATATAGATTGAAGATGGAGGATGAACGGATGAGATACCGACTGCTTGCACTTGATATGGATGGGACTTTACTGACGGACAATCACGAGATTTCGCCGCTAACAGCGGAGTGGATCGGCAAGGCGACGGCTGCTGGCGTTCATGTCTGTTTGTCCACAGGACGATCTTTTGACGAGGCTGTTCCCTTTGGAGATCAGCTTGGGCTGCAGACGCCGATGGTGACTGTAAATGGAAGTGAGGTCTGGAAGACACCCCACGAATTATATCGCAGAGAGCTGTTTGATAAAGAACTCATTGCCAAGATGCATGCGATTGCTGCAGAATATGGTGTCTGGTTCTGGGCGTACGCCGTTGAGGGTACATATAATGAGAAGAACTGGGACCCTGCTCTGCTGGAGACGAACCAGTGGATTAAGTTCGGTTATCATACCGAAGATGCGGAGCTGCGCCACAAGATTCTAATGAGGCTTCAGGAGATGGGCGGTCTTGAGATCACGAACTCCTCGCCTTACAATTACGAGATTAACCCGCAGGGTGTGAACAAGGCCACGGGAATTAAGACGGTATGCGAATTGCTAGGACTGGAAATGTCACAGGTGATTGCCGTAGGCGACAGCCTGAATGATCTGGCGGCTATTCAGGCCGCTGGGCTCGGCGTAGCCATGGGGAACGCGCAGATTGCGGTTCAGGAGAACGCGGATTACGTAACCTCATCTAACAATGATGATGGGATTGCCGAGGTTATTCAGAAGTTTATATTTGCAGAGGAGTGATGCCCGGATGGACATCCTAGGCTGGATTCTGGTTATTGGTCTGTTCATCGTCGGGCTGGCGGGAGCGGTAGTTCCCGTCCTGCCTGGCGTTATTGCAGTCTATGCCGCTTTCCTGGTGTACGGGTGGTTCTTCACCTTCGAGCATTTCGGGTGGGGATTCTGGACGATTCAGACACTGATCGTCGTCGTTCTGCTGGCTGCCGACTATGCGGTTGGCGCATGGGGCGTTCAGCGGTTTGGCGGCAGCAAAGCATCCGTCTGGCTGAGTACCATTGGTGCGATCATAGGACCTTTTGTGATTCCCGCGTTTGGGCTGATTATTGGACCGTTTGTCGGTGCAGTGGCAGGAGAGTTGCTGGCAGGCTCCTCTTTTCAAAAATCACTTAAGGTCGGAGTAGGCTCAGTTGTGGGGCTATTCAGCAGTATGGTCGTAAAGATTATTCTTGAGATTGTGATGATTGTCCTGTTCTTTATCTGGATTGCGTAGGAATGTTAATGCTGTGACTTGGATCATGAGAAAGAAGGGAAATGGGTTTGGCTAAGAAAGAATCTTTTATCAAAGGCACGCTGATCCTGGCAGCCGCCGCATTGGTGGCAAGGGTCCTCGGCCTGGTGCAGCGGGTTCCGCTTGAGCATATTTTTGGAGCGGTCGGCAACGCGTCCTACACCGTGGCGAATACTGTATATCTAATGCTGCTGACCGTCGCAACGGCAGGAATTCCAAGCACTCTAAGTAAAATGGTCTCGGAACGCTATGCCCTCAAGCGCCCGGGAGAGGCCAACAGAGTCTACAAAGCGGCACTGATCTTCGCCGTATTTATTGGTGTAGTTATGACGGTACTACTTTACGTACTGGCACCCGTTTATGCGAACTACACCAAGCAGCCCGAGGCTACTCCTGCGATTCGGGCAATAGCTCCAGCTCTGCTGCTATTCCCGGCAATAGCCATGATGAGGGGCTACTTCCAGGGGAGAGGGAATATGGCCGCTAACGGCATATCCCAGATTATGGAGCAGGTGCTGCGGGTCATCACCGGGATTGGACTTGCCTTCTTCCTTCTTCATGCTAACTATACAGATGAATGGGTGGCCGCAGGGGCCTCCTTCGGCGGAGTGCTCGGAAGCATTTCTGCCTTTGGAATTATGATCTGGTATTCCATTAAGATGCGCAGAGATGACCGAAAGCTGCAGCTGGAGGATCTGTCCGCAGGGGATGAGCAAATCCCGCTGATGCTGATCTACCGGGATATTTTCAAGCTCTCAATTCCGATTGTTCTCTCATCTCTGGCTGTGCCAGCTATTAACTTTATTGACTCAACCTTGGTCAAGCCGCTTCTGATCGATCAGATGGGCAACCTGGCTGCCACGAATACGCTGGGTATCCTGGGGAGCCGGGCTCAGAGTATCGCAGGGATCCCGCCGATTCTGTCAATTGCGCTCAGCGCATCGCTCCTGCCGGTTATCGCAGCCGCCTTTGCTCGTGGAGACCGCCCGCATCTGGAGCGCCAGATCACACTGGCTATGCGCGTGTCTATCCTTACCGGTATGCCCATTGTGATCATTCTGTGTTCAGCGGCGTATTCCGTGAACGGTCTGCTGTTCAGCAGCCTGGAAGGCAGCGGAATTATTGGCCTGCTGACACTGGGAACCATCTTTCAGATTACGATGTCCATCACAAGCTCCATCCTGATCGGGCTTGGCAAGGTGAATTTATCGATGGGTCACGTCATTGTCGGCATTATCGTCAAGCTGATCGCAAGCTTTGCGCTGGCACCCGTCTTCGGGATTTACGGGATTATTGGTGCTACCGGGATCTGCTTCCTGGTCATTACCCTTCTTAATCTGCGTTCCATGAAACAAATGGTCTCATTCGAAATAATGCGCGGACGCTGGACTGGCTTCCTGCTGACCGTGGTGATCCTGTTCGGTGTCGGTTACGGACTGAATTATGTGGGAGATCTAACTACTTCATTCCTGCCTCCAAGAGTCGGCTTCTTCCTGGCCTGCTGCCTGGTCGGTGTGGCTGTTCTGGTTCTATACCCTGTGATGCTGGTTCTCCTGCGTGTTGTACGCAGAGACGAGCTGGGCAGTTACCCACGAGTTCTGCAAAAAGTACTCCGGCCGCTGATGAGACTCCAGCGAGGCTCCGGTACTTCGGCTAACTAATGCACGCTATCCGCAGCATCGTGGGCAAAGGCCGTCTTGATAATGCCGAGCCGATGCTCAAAGCTGATATCACACAAATAAGGCTGCTGCGGCTTACTCAGCCCGTCCAGAGCGCTGTGATCCTGCATCCAGTCCTCACGGGAGATCGGCTCGTAGCTCGTGTCACCCCAGGCATCAAGCAATTGGGGCGCATACAGGCGCTTGCCTGCTGGAAGATTCCCTTGTTCAAGAAGCTCTGTCCCCTCTAATCCGGTGGACAGGGCTTCTTCTTTGTTCGGCGTGAAGAGCCCCGGCCAATAATCGGCCCTTGAGCCGGTATGGGGAATACGCGAAGCGAAGGCTTCCGTCCCACTGCGCAGGGAGGTTAAGCCGAAGAGCAGGGCATACAAGCTTTTTCCGAAAGTGATTCGTGCATTCAGGCTTGAGAAATCCCCAAGAATCCGGCCCGCAAGCCGGGGGATTCGGCCTTCTGGACACCGTGACTCAAAGCTGGATCGTTCCCCGCTGGGTGTAATCATCGCATCTTCCTCATCAAGCAAGGGGAAAATAATCTGATTAAGCCCTGCCCAGCTGTGAAGGTGGAAATTGGCTTTGTCCGTCACCCGGTTCTGGAAGTAGGGGTGTCTAACGACCCTTGTCTCAATATAATTCTGTTCATTGATGATCAGTCCAACAGCAAGCAGGGCGCTGCCGCGTTCCAGCCAGAAGCGTTCCCAGAAAGGCTGCATGAAGCGGGAGACGTGGAAATGGGGCAGCAGGTAAAAGAGACTTGAGCCAACCTCGCGGCTCTTCATATACAGTAGAAGCTGTGGATATGCGTCCTGAAAAATAAGCGCGTTGCACCTTTCCAGGAACCGGTACGTGTTCTCCTTGCTGGCTTCGCTGAGCAGAGGGTACATTTGTCCGCCTCGTAGATCACTCATATTCCAGCCCGCGTTGCGGGACACCATATGAGCCAGGAAGGACCAATGAAGCTCGGGATACGCCTGGTAACATTTAAGGTAGGCTTCCGTCCTTGTCAGGTTGCTGACATTGCTGCGGCTGACCGCATCCTCAATCTCTCGGATAATGACTTCGTCGGCTGAGCTAAGTCCATCAGGGAATTGGGACGCAGCAAGATGCTCGTCTAAATTTCTGCCTTGGCTGCTGCGGCGCAGCAGGTCCTCGATTTCAGTATAGACGGTTCGGGCAGAAGCCTCATTCCAATCCAGGCTCACCCGCTCTTCGCGAAGACGTGAGGAAGCTGCAATTCCCGCCGTCTTGCTCTTCACGACCTCACTCACCATGGAAGGCAATGAGAACAGCATTTCTTTGAGTACAGCACCAAGGCCGGGGGATTTGGGTCCATCTGGTTGAAGAGGCTCGCTCATCATAATTCCTCTCTTTCGTCAAAAAGAAGATTTTAGTTCAATTATGGCCTAAAAGTTTGACTTCCACTCTTCATTTTGATTGACTAAGAGAGATAACTAGAGGAAAGGAATGAAGCTCATGAAAGAAGTAACATCTGCAGGTGCGTTCACGGTTGAAACACAGTCCAGTAATTTGGTCGTCGCCGTCTTCAAAGCTGAATGGTGTGGAGATTGCAAATTTATCGATCCGTTCATGCCTGAAGTTGAGGAGAAATACGGGGATCGCCTCACGTTCCTTCAAGTGGATGTAGACAAGGTTGGAGACGTAAGCCAAGAGCAGAACATCCTGGGTATTCCGAGCTTCGTTGCCTATACCGATGGACGCGAACTGGTCCGATTCGTCAACAAAGCACGTAAATCCCGCGAAGAAATTGAAGACTTCCTGAACAAAGCCATTGATGTATACCGTACACTCCACGATACAGCGGAACGTAAGGAAAATTAAAAGCAATAATCAAAGTCACAGGCGTCATCCTTAAAAGGGGTGGCGCCGTCCTTATGATTTGAACATTTTGTCACAAGTGACTTATGTTATGTACATACCCATCGGTTATAATGAAAGAGCCGATCCGAATGGCTCAAATTAAATTAATATATAGCAGGTGAGGAAATCTTGAATACCAAACGTCTAAAATGGCTCAGTTATGCCTCAAGCTTTGTGATGCTGATGGCTACTCTGGGCGGTACCGCAGTAACGAAGCTCGATGCGGGCCTTGGCTGCGGCCGTGAATGGCCGCTGTGTAACGGCAAGTTCGTACCCGCTCATACGCTGTCTTCGCTGATTGAATGGTCGCACAGAGCGGTAAGCGGGGCCGCGGGACTTTTTGCCCTGGCTGCATTCGTTGCTTTTATGCTTTACCGCAAGGAACGGCGTGACTTGAAGCTGTACGCTCTGTTTGCCTTGATCTTTGTTATCGTACAAGCGATCATGGGTGCTTTTGCGGTTGTGTTCTCTCAATCTTCTGCCGTTATGGCTCTTCATTTCGGGTTCTCCCTGATTGCTTTTGCCAGCTCCTTGATGCTTGCTCTCGGCATGCGGGAGCAGGAACGGGAAGAGGCCAATATGCCTAAGCTTCCATCGGGCCGCGTAACCAAGGCATTTCGCAACCTGGTGTGGTTCGCCACGTGTTATACTTACATCGTTGTCTATTTAGGCGCTTATGTCAGTCATACGAATTCAGCCGGGGGCTGCAGCGGCTGGCCGCTGTGTAACGGAGAAGTAATTCCCGAGCTCACGGGCGGTGTAGCTATCGCGTTCATTCACCGTCTGGGCGCGATGACCCTGTTCATCGTGATCGGGATTCTGGGTCACTTTGCCTACCGGAAGCATCCAGGTAACAAGGAGATCAGATCGCTTGGCGTAGCGGCAACCGTGCTCGTTATCGTTCAAATTTTCACAGGTGCTTTTCTCGTCTTGAACCTTACGAATCCGCGTATGTATATCTTCGCCTCCTTGTCACACATTTTCGTGCTGGCGTGTCTATTCGGCGTACTGAGCTACACTAGCGTCAGAACCTGGCTGCTCAGCAGAACGAAGGCATAACGGATATACGAAGACAGACGGATAAGCTGTAAATAATCTATAGCAACTCAAGTAAAGTAATATGCCTTGACCCAAAGCTCCGCATTGCTGCGGGGCTTTACATAAGTTTAGGAGCAGGAGAATCGCTTTAATTATTAGAGGAGGTATCGTTATGGGGTACAGGAACTTAAGGCAGTGGATTGAGGCTCTTCGCAAGGACAAGCAGCTGGCCGTGGTGGACGTGCCGGTTGATCCTTATCTGGAGCTTGCCGAAATTCATCGGCGGGTAATTGAAGAGGGAGGACCAGCCCTGCTGTTCACTAATGTAAAAGGAACGCCCTTCCCGGTCGTGACCAACCTGTTTGGTACTCCGCGCCGTGTAGAGATGGCATTTGGACCGAGACCAGAGGAACTAGCGAATCGTCTGGTTGGGGCGATGACCACCCTGCTGCCACCAACTCCCAAAGCGTTGTGGAATGAGCGCGGACTAATTCGGGAAGTGTTAAAGGTAGGTATGAAAACGGTACCCAAGGGAGAAGCTCCGATTCTGCAGGTATGCCGTACGGACCGCCCGCTTGCCGATCTTCCGAAAGTAACGAGCTGGCAGGAAGACGGAGGGCCGTTCGTGACCCTGCCACTGGTATATACCGAGAATCCGATTCAGACCAAGGACAATAATCTGGGCATGTACCGGATTCAGGTCTACGATGATCAGACTACAGGGGTTCACTGGCAGATCCAGAAAGGCGGCGGGTTCCACTACCATGAAGCGGAGAAGCGCGGCGAGGCACTCCCGGTGTCGGTCTTCCTCGGCGGCCCTCCAGCCCTGATAGCTGGTGCGATCGCACCAGTACCGGAGCATGTATCGGAGCTGCTAGTGACCTCCTTCATTCTTGGGGAAAAGCTGCCTATGGCAGTCAATCCGATGGGCGGACACCGGATTCCGGCTGAAGCTGAGTTTGCGATCCAGGGCTTCGTCCCTCCGCATGAGCGGCGCCTTGAAGGTCCGTTCGGTGACCACTTCGGCTACTATTCTCTTCAGCATGAGTTCCCGGTGCTTAAGGTCAGCCATATGTGGCACCGTAAGGATGCCATCTATCCCGCTACAATCGTAGGGAAGCCTCGCCAGGAGGATTACTATATCGGTGACTTCCTGCAAAAACTGCTGTCGCCGGCCTTCCCTGTCGTTATGCCAAGTGTCCGGTCTCTGTGGACCTATTCCGAGAGCGGCTTCCACGCGCTGGCCTCGGCAGTCGTCCGGGAGAGCTACTCCCGGGAAGCCTTGGTTGCTGGCTTCCGTATTCTCGGTGAAGGCCAGCTGTCCTTGACCAAATTCTTAATGCTTACGAATGTCTCTGTTGATTTGGCGGACATCAAGATCACGCTGAAGACGATCTTGGAACGCTTCAATCCGCAGACGGACTTATTCATATTTAATAAAACTTCCAATGATACGCTAGACTATACGGGCCTTAAACTGAATCACGGCAGCAAAGCGATTCTCATCGGTGTAGGTGATCCGGTTCGTGAGCTCCCGCGCGAATATAGTGAAGGCGAAATAGCCGAAATCGATCAGATTGCCGTGTTCCACGATGGATGTCTTGTAGTATCTGGTGCTGCATATGAACAGGAACCGGAGCTTCCGGTCCGGCTGCTTGCCCGGCTCAGGGAGAAGGGAACGGCCTGGCCGCTTGTTGTTCTAGTTGATCACGCCCGGGAAGTGGCGAAGGACTCTAACGCATTTACTTGGACCGTGTTCACCCGGTTCAATCCGGCTTCGGATATCTATGCGGATGCGGAAATCCGTCAGCATCACTTGGCCTACAGCCTGCCTATTGTAATTGATGCTCGGATGAAGCCAGGTTATCCGGATGAGCTGTTCCCTAGGGAAGATATTGTGAAGCTGGTGGATCAGCGCTGGAAGAGTTATTTTGCATAAAAAGTAGAACAAGGAAGGAGGGATCCTATGCTGCGCAGCCTCCTGGGAGAACCGCCCCGGAAGAATGAAGGACTGTTCGCGGACACGCTTGAAGCTATGACACGTACGGCTAGGCTGTTCCAGCAGGCCATGGACAAGCATCATGATCAGAAGCAGGATTACTTCAAGCTGCAGGTATGGACGTATGGTCTGATCTCATCGATTGATGAACTGGAACAGTGTACCTATGCGGCAGCCTTTTTCCGCAAGAGAGTGCACACCAGGTTTATGGACGATATGGGTCCTGACGAGAAGGGGGACTATGCCCGCTATGTGTATTTTTACAAAGACGGCTTCATTCGGGTCTTCTCCCTGCTGGATAAGCTGGGCACCCTTCTTAACGAGCTGTATGAACTGAATACGGCCAAAGTTAAGCCGCATTACTCCTATTTCACGGTGCTCCGGCAGTTACATGATCTGAAAGTGCATAGTGATCTTGGGAACAAGCTGTTGTCCATTCATGAGCAGCGCAAGGATTATATCTCACGCCTGCGCCGGAGGCGGAATATGGAGATCCATTACATGAATGCGGAGCTGCAGGATGATCTGTGGCACAAGCATCAGGCCATGCAGGGCAGGCTCGAACTGGAGAACCTGGATGAGTATCTGGCAGACCTGACACAAAGCTACCAGGTGGTGTTGGAATCGCTTCATGTGGCCTTTGAATATACCAACTTTTATATAAGCAACCAATCAAATCGGAATAATATGCAAAAATGAATAAATTGTCTTTGACAAACGGTATAAAAGCCACTATACTGGGAATCAGTTTCAGAAAAGATTTCAATTAACGAATGAAAAATTTCATATTTCTTATCAAGAGTGGCGGAGGGACAGGCCCGATGAAGCCCGGCAACCGATTTGTGCATAATTCGATTAAATTCAGGCAGGACCTGATGAATTGTGCTGAATGACATGGTGCTAAATCCTTCAGAAGTGTAGCTTGCTACAATTCTGGCAGATGAGAAGGCAAAGTCTCAATTACGAGAGCCCTACAATTCTGCTGAGGGCTCTTTTCGTTTGTGATATAGAGGAGGATCGAAGCTTTGATTGAGCTAAAACAATTGACTAAGAAGTACGGAACGAAGAAGAAGTCCACGACTGCGTTATCGGAGATAGATCTCCAGGTTGGGAAGGGTGAAATCTTCGGCGTCATCGGTCATTCGGGGGCAGGGAAGAGTACGCTGATCCGCTGTATTAACCTGCTGGAACGCCCTACTTCAGGCGAAGTATGGGTGAATGGAGTTAACCTGACCGCACTCGGCAAAGGGGATCTTCAGAAGCATCGCCGCAAAATCGGCATGATCTTTCAGCACTTTAATCTCCTGTCATCTGCTACCGTATATGACAATATCGCTTTTCCGCTCACGTTGACGAACACGCCCAAGGCGGACATTAAGAAG
Organism: Paenibacillus zeisoli; assembly: GCF_003994465.1. Lineage (GTDB taxonomy): Bacteria > Bacillota > Bacilli > Paenibacillales > Paenibacillaceae > Fontibacillus > Fontibacillus zeisoli. The sequence goes on from NZ_RZNX01000007.1 coordinate 60,963, forward strand.
AAGGTCAGTGATCTGCTCGCTCTGGTCGGACTAGAGGATCATAAGAACAAGTATCCAGCTCAGCTGTCGGGCGGTCAGAAGCAGCGGGTAGGCATCGCAAGAGCATTGGCCAGTGACCCGGATGTACTGCTCTGTGATGAAGCCACTTCGGCGCTCGATCCGCAGACCACAGATTCCATTCTTAGATTGCTGCTGGATATTAACAAGAAGTTTAATCTTACCATTATGCTGATTACTCACGAAATGCACGTGATTCAAAGTGTGTGTGACCGGGTTGCGGTCATTCATGCGGGCGGTATCGTGGAAGAGGGCCCTGTTACCGAGGTATTCCTGAAGCCGAAGCATCAGGTGACCCGGGAATTCATCAACCGGGAGACAACGGGTGCGGATGCACTCAAGCTGGCGTTATCTACGACGAACTCCGAATCTTCCAAGCAGGTGAAGATCACCTTCCTTGGAGCTCAGACGTATGACTCTCTGCTCTCGCAAATTGTGCGTGAGACAGGCGTGAATTTTGCAATTCTTCAAGGAACTATATCTACGATCAAGGACATGCCATATGGCCAACTCCTAGTCTCTTTTGAAGGGGAAGCTTCAAATATTAACCGGACAATCACCCTGCTGAAAGAACGGAATCTAGATGTGGAGGTGATGAACTGATGTGGGGACTTGATTTCTCAATGGTTGACTGGGAAGAGATGAGTCAAGCTGCAATCGATACACTCAAGATGCTTGGCGCATCAGCACTACTAACTTTTATTATCGGCCTTCCGCTTGGTGTACTTCTGTTCATCACAGCCCGATCCAATTCGGCTCTGCTCAGATTCATATACAGAATTCTTTCGTTCATCGTTAATATTCTGCGCTCCGTACCTTTTGTTATTCTTATTGTGGCGTTGATTCCGATTACCCGTGCTATCTTTGGTGTATCCATTGGGGTAGAGGGAACCATTCCTCCGCTGGTGATCGGGGCAGCTCCTTTCTTCGCGAGGCTCGTAGAGACAGCGCTTCGTGAGGTGGACCGTGGTGTGATTGAGGCAGCTACCTCAATGGGAGCATCTACATTCCAGATTATCCGCAAGGTTCTGCTGCCAGAATCGATGCCGGGCCTAATCGCCGGAATGACCATAACGGTTGTCACACTGGTCTCTTATACGGCAATGGCGGGTATGGTCGGCGGCGGCGGTCTTGGGGACTTGGCTATCCGCTATGGATATCAGCGGTATGAGAAGGAAGTTATGATCGTGGCGGTTATTCTGATGATCGTACTCGTTCAGCTGCTTCAAATGATTGGCGACCGTCTGGTTGCACATTTTACAAGGAAATAAGGAAAGTCTATATATACAAATCATCATCCTTATTCAAAAAACATATTGGAGGTCTGGAAATGAAAAAATGGTCAACAGCTTTTCTACTACTCACACTCGTACTGGTACTTGCAGCTTGCGGCAGCAAACCACAAGAGACTAGCCAGGGATCTTCGGATACAAGCAGCAATGGTTCTGCTAAGACAGAAACAACAACGGAGCCAGTTAAGCTTGTCGTAGGGGCAACTGCGGTTCCTCATGCTGAGATTCTTAACTTCATCAAGCCTAAGTTGAAAGAAGAAGGCGTGGATCTGGAAGTTAAAGAATTCACGGATTACGTTCTTCCAAATACTCAGTTATTCGAGAAACAATTGGATGCGAACTTCTTCCAGCACCAGCCGTACCTTGATGATCAGAACAAAAAGAATAACTTCAATCTTGTAGGCGTTATTGGCGTTCACGTTGAGCCATTTGGTGCTTACTCCAAAAAGTACAAGACTAAAGAAGAAATTCCAAACGGCGCAAAAGTAGCTATTCCTAACGATGCTACCAACGGTGGGCGCGCACTTCTGCTTCTTGCTAAGAATGGCCTGATCACGCTGAAAGATGGCGTGGGAATCAATGCAACCGTGAAAGATATTGCGACCAATCCGAAGAACCTTGAGATCAAAGAACTTGAAGCTGCTATGCTGCCGCGTGTTCTTGACGAGGTGGATCTTGCCCTGATCAATACGAACTATGCGCTTGAAGCGAAGCTCGTTCCAACGAAAGACGCTCTCTTCATCGAAGATAAAGAATCACCTTACACCAACCTCTTGGTTGCTCGTCCGGACAACAAGGATTCAGAAGCTATCCAGAAGCTGGCTAAAGCTCTCACATCCCCTGATGTGAAGAAGTTTATTGAAGACAAGTATCAGGGAGCAATTGTCCCAGCATTCTAAGCTGAACAAATGCTCCAAGGAGCAATTGTTCCAGCATTTTAAGCAGTGAAATTGCCCTTATCCAAAAGCAGTTCCTCCTTTTGAGGAACTGCTTTTTTTGTGCTGTTATATAAGATGAACTTAAGAATTTCACACGGCTAACTAACGTATAAGCCAATAGTTCAACTTATATAGCTGCTCTATACGCTGAATGCAATTCAGGTTCGCTCATCAAGTTGTGAGGAATGAGTAAATCTTTTATACTTGTAGGGAAGATTAGTATGTGATAAGGTTGACGCCTTGTTGGGAGGGGAATCCGCTTTGAAAGGTAAAATTGCTCTGATTACAGGTAGCGCCAAAGGATTAGGGAAGAAGACGGCGCTCAGCTTGGCGGATCAAGGCTGTCACATCGCTCTGAATTACGTACACAGCAAAGTTGAAGCGCTTGAGCTTCAAGCGGTTATCCGCAATAAAGGAGTCCAGTGTATCGCCGTTCAGGCTGATGTAGCGAGTACACAGGACATAGCCAGGCTGGTATCAGAGGTTGAGAGCAGGCTCGGTGGAATAGACATTCTGGTTAATAATGCCGGTCCATTTATCCGGGAAAGGCGATTATTTGCGGAATACAGCAGGGAAGAAATTTTATCTTTAATTGAAGGAAATCTGGTTGGACCTATGCTGTTGGATCATATGGTGCTTGAGGGAATGCGGAGCAAGAATTGGGGACGAATTATCCACTTTGGATTTGGCCATGCCGCCGAATCTAGAGCGTGGCCGCACCGGGCTGCTTATGCGGCTGCGAAGACAGGGCTTGTGTCTTTTACCAAGACTTTGGCCGTGGAGGAAGCGCCTTACGGGATTACCGTCAATATGATCTGTCCTGGTGATATTCGGGGTGTGAATAAAGAGAAATCGATCGCTGAGGTAAGCGGAGAGGCCGATGGGGAGACCCCAAGGGGAAGACCTGGAAGCGGGGAAGATATCTCGCGCGTGATTTCGTTCCTGTGCCAGCCTGAGTCAGACTTCATTACAGGGAATATTATGGATATTTCAGGGGGACTTGACCCCATACGCCCTTGGATCAAACCATCTACTTAATTATATACTCGACAGCTTTCTGCACAGAAAAAGAGTCTTGGCCAGCCGGAATGCCGGAAGCCAAGACTCTTACTGAAAGTGCCAGCCCGGAGGCTGGCAGCATTAGAGATATAGCTGTGTATAGATTAAAATACTTGTACAACTTCTTGAACGCCTTCGACTTCTTCAAACAAAGCGCGTTCAATCCCAGCTTTAAGCGTGATTGTAGAACTTGGGCAACTGCCGCAAGCACCCACTAATTTAAGTTTGACGATGCCATCCTCCACGTCAACGAGTTCGACGTCACCGCCGTCGCGCTGCAGGAAAGGGCGAAGTTTATCAAGCACTTCCAGAACTTCATCATACAAAGTATCTTGTGCATTTTGGCTCATATTTCTCAACTCCTTTCTTATATATTATATTACAAACGTTATGAAATTTAAATGGCATTAGTAAAGCGAGGCAGACCGAATGAGACCGATTATAGAATTTTGTGTTAACAATATGCATTTTGGCACAGACGAAGTCATGGAGAAGCTCGAGCAGAATCCGGATTATGATGTTCTAGAGTACGGGTGCCTGACCCACTGCGGAGAATGCTTCCTGGCACCATTTGCCCTGGTGAATGGTGAATTCGTCGAAGCCGAAAGCGCTGAGCAGCTGTATGAACGTATTATGAGCAAAATCAAAGAAATAGATGCCTGGAACGAACTTGATCTAGATTAACTATTTATAAAAGAGGGGCGACCCACCAGCCATCTCCATGGCTTGGGGTCGCCCCTTTGCGTATAAGTGATTATCCAAAGTGATGTTTGGACATCCAGAGCACACCGCTCTTTAGGATCCGCGGTACCCGGCCCATAACCTGACGTTTGCCCATTAAGCCGAATCCGGCCTTTTTGCCCAGGGAACCAAGAGTACCCTTCAGCTTGATTGGAGACAGACGCGGAGTCTCCCCGCGCCATAACGCCAGCGCGATGTGGCCGATCTGCTCACCTTGACCCTCAGCAGCTTGACCGCTAGGGGCAAAAGGCAGACTGGCACAATCCCCGCATACATACACTTCAGGATGCTCGGGAATCTGATAATACTCGTTAAGCAGAACACGTCCCTGATGATCTTTGGGAACATCCAGCTTTTGCACAATTTCAACAGGCTGAATGCCCGCCGTCCAGACGGTTGCATCCGATATAATATCATCTCCGGTAGTGTGGATAACACCGGGCTCAAGAGAAGAGATCGAGATATGAGACAAGGTCTCCACGTCATGCTCGTGGAACCACTTCTCCACATAGGCAGACATCTTTGGAGGGAAAGCCGAAAGTACACGAGAGCCCCGGTCAATTAGAGCGATGTTCAGGTCCGGCCGGCTCTCTCTGAGTTCTGCTGCAATCTCAACTCCACTGAGGCCCCCACCCACGATATTTACACGGCCATAAGGTTTGGTGTCATTAAGTACTTGGTACGTCTGACGAACCGCGCTCATGGACTGGATCGTGCAGGCATATTCCTCAGCTCCGGGAATTCCGTGGAAGCGGTCCGTACACCCAAGAGCAATAACGAGCTGATCATAATAAACCGGGTCATCGTTCTCCATGATTACTTTTTTGTTCTCGAGGTCAACTGAAGAGACTTCGCCGTATTTCATATTTAGATTCTGGTGGACGGGGAAGGGAACGCGCAGCTCTACATCTGAGGCTGTACCGGCTGCGAGTGCATAGTATTCCGTCTTCATCGTTTGATAAGGCATCCGGTCGATCATCGTAAGGCGAATATCGCTTGGCATATTTCCCTTGAGCAGCGTATTGGCTATGGTGACACCGCCGTATCCTCCACCCAAGATAACAAAATGTTTCATGTTTTATCGGTTCCTTTCTTGTCCAGCTCGTTATACTCTTAGTTATTTACTATTCAAATACTTCAATCTCGTTATAAAAGGTATCTCTTTCAACCGGAATGCGTCCTGCGCCCTTAACGAGCCAGATCAGTTCCTTGCGGGTCAGTCCTTCCGGCGTATTCGCTCCAGCAGCATGGCTGATCTTTTCTTTGAGAATGGTGCCATGAACATCGGAAGCCCCAAAGCTCAAGGAGACCTGAGTCAACTGAGTGCCGATATTGATGAAGTAAGCTTTAATGTGCTGAATATTGTCCAGCATTAGACGGCTGATGGCAATGGTCTTAAGATCCTCATAGGCCGAGTTACGGCGCATAATGCTGGCGTTCTTGCTCTTAGGCTGCATGGATAGGGGGATGAATACCATGAATCCGTTCGTCTCATCCTGAAGATCACGAATCTGAATCATGTGGCGGATTCGGTCCTCATGGCTTTCAATCGACCCGTACAGCATAGTAGTACCCGTTCTGATGCCCAGATTGTGGGCGGTACGGTGTACTTCAAGATATCGGTCTACATTCGCTTTATCGACTTTCATTTTCTCCCGATACTGATCGGATAGAATTTCAGCGCCCCCACCGGTTAAGGATTGTAACCCGGCTTTTTGCAATTCCTGAAGAACTTCAGTGATACTCAGTCCGCTAATCCGGGTGAAGAAGTCGATCTCCGCAGCAGTATAGGCTTTAAGCGCAACCTCCGGGAATCGCTCGCTCAGAGCCTTGAGTGAATCGACATAATATTGAAAAGGGACATGGTTATTGTGTCCGCCCACGATATGGAATTCGCGGATACCCGGGTGAATGTGCTGTTCCACATATTCAACCATTTCTGGTCCGGATAAAGTGTAAGAGCCTTCTTCTCCCTGGTCTTTACGGAAATTGCAGAAGGCACAATAGGATTCACATACATTGGTGAAGTACAGGCTCATATTTTCGATAAAATAGACCTTCTTACCGTTCTTCCTGAGGTTAACTTCATTGGCAAGCTGACCAATCGTAAGCAGATCGTCGCTTTCATATAAATATACCCCGTCTTCAAGGGTCAGCCGCTCACCGCGGTGTACCTTTTCAATAATCTCAGCCATTCTCTGGTCTGTGTGAGGAGTTGCAGTTACTAACATAGGGATTCCTCCAATCTAGGGTCGGTGACTCATTGTCTATACCTGATGCCTGATGGCTATAAATAACGTCTAGTCCAGACGCTTTGCTGAGTTACAGCGGGAAACGAGCATTGTGAAATTTAGAACAGGTTATCGGATAATTAAGCCGATTGGCAGTGTCAAAATTGTGACAGTTGAATGCACCCATACCATTATAAACCTCACTCTCTATTCGGGCAATAAGTATAGTCGATAATAGCGGCAGGAGAACATCCCTTGAGGGGAGGTACAATGTGGAGTATAATGAAGGGAGGTAAGGATAAGGAGGTATTTACACAATGATTAATATCACTGATGCAGCAGTTGCTCAAATAAAAGAAATGCTTTCACAGCAGGAAACACCTAATATGTTCCTTCGTCTTGGTGTACAGCCAGGAGGATGCAGCGGCTTCTCTTATGGAATGGGATTTGATGATGAGGAATCCGACGCTGACGTCTTTATGGAAGTGGGAGGACTTAAGGTGGTTGTCGAGAAGGACAGTCTGAAGTATCTAAACGGATTGGAAATCGATTATGAAGCTTCAGGCATGTCCGGCGGATTCTCCATCCACAATCCGAACGCTGTTGCTACTTGCGGATGTGGTTCGAGCTTCCGTACCCGTGACGATGCAGGCCAGCCTGCACCGGAGCAGTGCTAACTAGCGTTGTGTTGAGCATTACACAACTTTAAAGAGCCGTTTGTGCTTACAGATTACGACCTCCATAGCGAGATAGTTGCGAAACTGTCCGTCATGGAGGTCTTTTTATGTGATTTTCTAACATGGAATGAACTAATGAATTAGGGGTTTTTCATGTCATGCATAAGAAAAATCCCCTCTGTTCGACCGTGCCGAGTTCATTGTAACAGGAACTCTTGATTCACAGTCTTCCATGAGGGGATAACCAGCACCCAAAACATTGAAGGGACCTTCTATTTATTCAGCAGTACTGAACATCGTCATATCGCGGGCATAATGCGACTGCTTGCCCGTGTCTATATTACGGATACGAACAGAATCCGAAGAATATTTCTCAACTATACCCCGACCCACTTCACAATACACACCAGCTTCATCTTCCTGCCAGGCGGAGATAATCTTCTGGGACAGCGCCGCAGCGAAGAAATCGATATCTGCGGTTAATGTATGATTCATTCCCTGACTCCTTTACAGTAAGTTTAACAGGCTATACGACTAGAAAAATTGTTTGTTCAGCATCAAATAGATCATTCCGGCAGCAACGACGGAGAAAGCCATACAAGAGGTACCAAGGCCTCTTCGGGAATCCTTGAAAAATCTTACGCCTATGGCAAATACCGCGATAGTTACTCCAACCAGTACAATGGACATCGCAATCATAGCTATCCAGTATAGAATTCCGAAAAAATGCTCCAACAGAAGAATCCTCCTATTAACTGTAGGTACGGGTCTACTATATACCAGAACGATTTGTTTGAAAAGAGTAGAAACAATAAATCCGCTAATACCGGGTAATGGCCGGATTTCACGAAATCAGGCGGGCTGGATGGACAAAGATACAAGAACAAGGGTCCTGTCCTGAGTAGTAATAATTATGCGCTGAAGCAGGGTTATACGAGCTTTATAAGGAAAGGGGACAGATTCATGGCGGGAAGACAGCTGGCCAATAAGTGGCTTAAGACGGAAGCGCTTCTCACGGATAAGCGAGTCCATAGGCATATCCCACAGACAAGCAAGTACAGTGCAGCTGATCTGAAGCGTATGCTCAGGAGATACGGGATGGTGGTGATTAAGCCAATCCGGGGCGGTGGGGGCTTTGGTGTAATAAAAGTTGAGTATATTAACGGCGTATATTCATTTACACACATGAAGGAGACACGATCCTACCGAAGTTTTGGTGCCATGCTGGAGTCGCTGAACCGGATTAAAGTCAGACGCCCGTATCTTATACAGCAAGGTATCCAACTTGCGACCATCGCAGGAAGACCTATAGATTATAGAGTTAAGGTGGCCAAGAGTACGAAGGGTTGGGAGTATCGTGCCATGGTTGGACGGCTTGCCAGACCAGGTTTGTTTGTTACAAATTTATGTAAGGGAGGTACTCAGCTTTCGGCCAAGGAGGCTTTGGCAAGATCCATGCCCAGATCCTCGGGACATAAGCAGCGGCACAAGATGCGTGAACTGACGAATACGTGTATAACTATTCTTGAGCGGAGGTTTCCGGGTATTGGAATGCTCGGATTTGACTACGGAATAGATACGCGCGGCCATATCTGGATATTTGAGGTCAATACTCGTCCGCAATAACTCCGTATTCATTTTGAGCAAATAGGTTTATGAAGGCCTATGGAAGGTTAATGTACTGGAAAAGCAGTGTAAACCTACTTTTTCCATATGAAAAAATATTTTTTGAGATTCTGAGCATGTTTATATCCTGTGAATAACTTTTATCCACAATATCCTCAACTGTCTGACAATCATTTTGGGGATTACTAACAACTTATTCACAGGATCTCCACAGCATAATGTGGATAACAGGAACGCTTGTTCTGGCACGATATTGTTGATATGATAAATATAGGAAAAATTTAGGAAGGAGTGATTCTAATGGCAACATTAACAGATGAAATGCTGCTGGATTCTTACCATATGGCCAAAGAGCTCCAATTAGACAGGGAATTCATCGCACTCCTGTTAGCCGAGATTCATAAGAGAAATTTAAATTCGCAGATCGGGCTTGTACTCCATTAAGTCAGACTAAGATCCACTTGATAAATATACTGTTCTCCGCAATGCGGGCAGCTCACAATATGTTCACAGCTTGACTGGAGATAAGTCGCTCCATAATATTGGTCAGCTGAGTTATAGGGACTGTAGGGGCCTTTATAATCTTCAAGTCTTCCGCTATCCTCAAGGGGCTGGCTGCAAGCTGGACAAGCTAATGACAAAGTGAACAGGCCATTACATAGTGAGCATATATAAGACAAAGGGTATCTCTCCTTCTTGGAACGAATGTTTCCAGAAGTTAAGATACCCTTCATTGTGTTATAACATGTGTCTAGATGGATTGAACTAGGGTTAAAGCTTGAGATTGCTGCTGTGTCCCGGTGATAACTTGGCGGATGGATCAATATAGACTTTGGCGTTGTTCACCGCTGTAGGAGCCTCGCCGAATCCTACGGCGATCAGCTTTAATTTGCCCGGGTACGTTGTGACGTCTCCAGCTGCAAAGATACCGGGAACGGAAGTCTCCATTCGGGAATCCACAACAATGGAATTGCTCTCGATCTCAATGCCCCAGTCAGTAATGGGACCGAGGGAAGAGATGAATCCGAAATTGACAATCACATCGTCAACTTCAATCTCCTGTATCTCATTCGTTTTGGTATGTGTCAGAATCACTCGTTCAATGGGGTCTCCTCCGTGCAGAGCTGTAATTTCGGTAGGCGTAATCACTTGGACCTTGGAGGACATAAGATTCTCAACACTATGCTCATGCGCCCGGAATTTATCCCGGCGGTGAATCAGGGTCACCTGCTCAGCAATCGGTTCAAGCATTAGCGCCCAGTCAACGGCTGAATCGCCTCCGCCGCTAATGAGGACCTTACGGCCTGCAAATTTGTTAAGATCATTGACAAAATAATGAAGGTTCTTGCCTTCGTAACGGGCAGCTTCTTCAAGTTCTAGACGGCGGGGCTCGAATGCACCTACGCCCGCCGTGATAATTACGGCCCGGGCATGATGTTCACCTTGGTCGGTGGTCACTACGAAATGGCGTTCATCTTTTTTTTCTACATTAATAACTTTTTCTTCAAGCCGGATATCCGGATTGAAATGTTTGATCTGCTCATTCAGGTTATTCACGAGCTGCTGGGCAGTAACTTTAGGGAAGCCGGCAACGTCATAAATATATTTCTCAGGATAGAGTGCGGCAAGCTGCCCGCCAAGCTGAGGCATACTTTCGATCAATTTCACGGATGCTTGACGCATTCCGCCGTAAAAAGCAGCAAACATTCCAGCAGGACCCCCGCCGATGATAAGCAGATCCGTGAACTCGCTGCTTTGATTAAGGTCTGACATTTAATTAAGCACCTCCGAAATATAAACATAAATCAATATCCTTTAATTATAATGCTGCTTTCTTTTCTTGCAAATTTTTCTGAAATAAATCAGAAAACGACCCGGGTAATTACGAGAAATATGGCATAAATTCACCTCAAATTAAGACTTGATCTTTTACTTTAAAGCCTTTATTATTCAAAAGAGTCAAAAGCCCAAATTAGGCAAAATTAAAGAAAAGTCAAGCAAAATCAAGTTGAATTTGGCCTGATTTTTGCAGAGAACGGCATAAGATCGATGGAACATTATTAAGATGTTCATTATCATGCAACAATACCCTGAGATTTTATGTGTATAATTTCACAAATAATTTCGGCGATTTGAACAAATATAGATTGAGGCAGCTGGAAGGAGAACAAAGACATGAGTTCCATACCTAAAATCGTTGTTCTGGGTGCTGGATACGGTGGGATACTCACCGCTCAGAAACTTCAGAAGGAGTTAAATTATAACGAAGCCGACGTAACCCTGGTGAATCGCCATGATTATCATTATTTTACCACGCATCTTCACATGCCTGCTGCAGGGACGGATTCTATAGATCATACACGGGTTCAAATTTCCAAGCTTATTGATGAATTCAAGATAGATCTGGTCAAATCTAATGTACAGGAAATTCGTCTCTATGACAAAAAGGTCATCTTGGAAGATGGAACGCTATCCTATGATTATTTAATTATTGCACTGGGCGGTGAACCGGAATCGTTCGGTATCCCGGGACTTGCCGAGCATGCGATGACGATCCGCAGTATCAATTCCGTGCGTCTGATTCGTCAGCATATTGAGTATCAGTTTGCCCGGTATAAGATGGATGAGAATCGTAAGGACCGACTTAATTTCGTCATTGGCGGGGCTGGATTTAGCGGGATTGAATTTGTTGCCGAGCTGGCTGACCGGATCCCTGGCCTATGCAAGGAATATGATGTCGATCCTGCTCTGGTACATATTTATAATGTGGAAGCTGCTCCAACCGCTCTTCCGGGGTTCGATCCGGAACTTGTCGAATACGCTATGGATGTTCTTAAGAAGAAGGGAGTCACCTTCAAGATCGGAACAGCGATCAAGGAATGCACACCTAAAGGTGTGATCCTGGCAACGGATGAAGAGATCAAGTCAGCGACCGTAATTTGGACGGGTGGAATCAGGGGCAACCGCTTGGTGGATGCCGCTGGCTTTGAGACTATGCGCGGCCGTGTGAAGATCGACGAATATTTGCGGGCTCCGGGACATGAGAATGTGTTCATTATTGGAGACAATTCTCTCATGTTCAATGAGGAAGGTAGACCTTATCCTCCAACCGCCCAGATTGCTATGCAGCAGGGTGTGATCTGTGCCCACAACGTTGTAGCTTCCATCCGCAATCAGCAGCCTAAGAAGTTCGTCTTCAGTAATAAAGGTACGGTGGCTTCATTGGGTAAAGGAGAAGCTATTGCGACAGTAGGAACCAAGAAATTTAAGGGATGGACAGCTGCTCAGTTGAAAAAGCTGGTTGATATGCGTTATCTGTTCATTATTGGCGGAATTCCGCTAGTTCTCAGAAAAGGGCGGTTCTTCTAAGATGCGTCACTGCAGTGTTCAGGTACGCGGGCTGCTTACCCGTGATGAGCTGGATCGGTATAACGGCCTCATCGAAGCAGGGTCTTTCCTGGAAAGTCAGCAGCGATATGACCTGGCTTACCATGTTCAGAAGGAGATTGATACGCTGATTCTTCCGGCAATAGAACGGCTTAAGGAGAAGAGCAGGGATCGGGACCGGGCCACGGCTGAATTCCTTGAATCTCTGAAGCGTCTTGAGCAGGAAGAGGATGAGGATTAAATCGCCGGCTTAGATTGAGTTATTGGCAGTCAAAAAGGGTGCCTGGGAATGTAACGTTTCCAGGCACCCTTTTTGTATGCGTACAGCGGAATATACTGATCCGCTGCGGTAGACTTTAGAGTTTGAGCATTTCGGCGAATAGTTCATCTGTTAGCAGGTTGCCAACATAGAAGCTGCCGAACTCTCCATATCTTGCGCTGACTTCGTCGAAGCGCATCTCATACACGAGCTTCTTGAACTGCAGCGGATCATCTGCGAACAAGGTTACGCCCCACTCCCAATCATCGAATCCGACAGAACCGGTGATAATCTGCTTCACCTTACCTGCGTAACCCCGGCCGATGAGGCCGTGACTGCGCATCAAGCTGCGGCGTTCCTCCATGGACAGCATGTACCAGTTATCAGCAAGCTCGCGCTTTTTATTCATTGGGTAGAAGCAGATGTGCTTGGATTTCGGTAGTACAGGCTGAAGCCGGGCAATAACTTCCGGTTTCTGTCTAGGATCTCCTTCGCCTGAAGCGAGGTAGTTACTCAGCTCCACTACACTGACGTAGGAATAAGCTTTAGTAGTATACTGAGCAAAAGTGGTTTTATTGAAAGCTGTTTCGATCTGATTGATCTCCTCAAGTGACTCACGGAGATACATGAACACGAAGTCAGCCTTTTGTCCAATAATGGAATAGACAGCCGTGCTTCCTGTACCGGCTTCTTCAATAGAGCCCCATTCCTGCAATAATACATGCAGTTCATCCAGGGCTACTGCTCGTTCCTCATCGTCTGCTGCCTTCCAGGCGGTCCAATCGATGGAACGGAAATCATGAAGTGCATACCATCCTTCTAGTGTTAAAGCTGCCTCGTTCATCTTATCACTCCTAATTATTTCATGCTCTTCTACCATTGTAGCTAATTGAAGCTGGGCGGGCAAATGGCTTCATCAGGTCTTCATAAAGCTCGTTGCAGGGCCTGCAATTTTTTAGTACACTGACAATAGTGTTGAATGAGGGGAGTACGAAGGAGTCATGGGACTGGGATTTATCGTCGTTTTTATATTAATGGTACTATTTTTTGTCATGATGTTCGGTATCGGATTTATTTTAAATATGTTGATGAAGACAACATGGTTTCCAAGCTATATCTTCATCATTGTAATTCTGCCTATTGTTGTGTACTCGTTATGGGATCATACACAGTCGATGGGAGCCTACCTGAAGTCCTTCCATCTGGTGGATTACTTGACAGCGGTTGCAGGACTTGCGGGAGCCATCCTCAGCGGCTGGACTATTCAGAAGCTACGGCTTGGCGGATACAAAATGTTCTAAGTTGGTTCAGGGTTAGAAGAGACTGCATCTATTCAGATGCAGTCTTTTTTGTGCGGGCTCATACCGCAATGGAAGGAATTCTGCTGATTGTTCTATTGTATGGTCGGTTCGGATACCCCTTGTGAATGTCCTGGATGCCGATTTAATTAATCTCTTTGACATAGCCGTAGAACTGTCTTTTTGATATGTATTGATTTCTTCAAAAAAATAATTATAAAGATGTCACAAAAGCATCTATTTTGATTGTTATTACTCATATAAACAGGGCCCTGGTATGGAAGGAGAAAATATGGATCAGAAAAGCGAAGAGTTAGAAATAGATATTATTGTGGCTCAAATAAAAGACGGAAACAAGGAAGCGTTTCGAGCGCTTGTTTGTGAATACCAACGTAAAATTCACGTGTATAGTTACCACATGCTTAGGAATAAAGAAGAGGCTGAGGATGCGGTTCAGGAAATCTTTTTAAAGTGTTACCAAAATATACACCAATATTCCCAAGGAACATCCTTTTCCGGATGGTTGTATACAGTTGCATATAATCACTGCATTAATTTACTAAAGAAGCGAAGTTTACGCCATAAGTTGATAGCACTTTATCGTACACAATTGGCTCAAGCAAAGCAGGAAGTAGATTATGCATCCTTATCTATTCAGGACGTATTAGGCTTACTATCTGCCGAGGACAGAAACTTGCTTGTGCTTAGAGTATGGGAAGACCTAAGCTTTGATGAAATAAGCAGGATTATGAACTGCAAACCGACAACAGTACGTAAAAGGTTTGAGCGTATTCGCAAAAAATTGAAGATGAAAATGATTCAATTGGAGGAGAGCCCAAATGTCCCAAAAACAGCATTTCGAAGATGATGTGGAAGAGTTAAAAATTCTATTTAATAAACCGGGTTTGCCTATCCAGGATTTTTCTACAAGAATAATAAATCTTATTGATGAACGGGAATGTAAAACGAATTTAAAACCTAAAGTTTTCAGACGAACTGCCTTCGTTCTCGCGATCGTGTGCGTACTCTGCGGATTCACCTACGCAACAACAAAATGGATCGAGTTAAAGGACAACAACGGAAACGCTGTTATAGAGGTAAGACCAACAGATAGTAGAGTCTTACCTGCATATCAACAAGCACTCGATGAAATCCAGAAAAAGCTTTCTCCTGGGGAAACTGCTACCGTCTGGTTTGGTAGTAAAGATGATATTCTGAACAAAAAAACAGATCAGGTCATGCATACCTATCGGGGGTATAAATACACTGATTTCAGTCAATTTACAAAGGCGATTGCAGCTCCATTCGAATCGAGTCAATTTCAGCCTATTCTCTCAGAAGGATATCAATTTAAAGAAGCATCAATCTATAACTCTGAGATCGGACTCGGTAAAAAAGGGAAAATGATATTTGGTACAGCTTCAAATGGACAAAAGCTTGGTTACTTTACGCAGAAAGTAATTGGAAATCAACCCAACTTCATTGGAATCAGTTATACGAATGGGGAGCAGGAAGTAAGCTATTCAACTTACTTCTCAGGAATGGAAAAAGAAATATTTTTCGATAGTTCTCCTTCAGTGGATGCTAAAACGGTTATCAATAATGTAGACACCTATTATTATGGTGAAGAGAATACACAGGAGAGATCACTGCGGTGGGCTAAACAAGAGAATGGGAGAACAGCTCATTTTGTGTTGAGTAGTACAACCGCGAGCAAAAATGAACTATTGAAAATTGCAAAAAACATCCTTTCTGATTGAGTTTATTTAAGGTCTTGTCTTTATGGCTTTAATATTGAACTAACCGGGAACGATAGTGGAACGCACCATGGAGTAGTTGCCGCCGGCAGCTGCTCTATTTTTATTGCGCTAACGGGCAGGTTATGGACAATAACACAAAATAGTTGAATTATTATCAATATAGCTGCATAATTATACATATTAATTTTTGCCATGCAATAAACATTGGAAGGAGATAAGCAGGATGATGTTGATTTGTGAGTCAAATTCTCTAGTAGATTATTTGATTGAATCAGATGAAGTCGATTTTAATCACAGCTCCATTAAAGAAAAGAGTTTAGATCTATTTTCTACATCGTCTAGCGAAGAGGATTTTGTACAGAAAGCTTATGAATTTGTTCGAGATGAAATATCTCATTCGTGGGATATACAAAGTTCAAGGATAACGTGTAAAGCTTCGGAAACGCTTTTTTATAAGGAAGGTATTTGTTACGCTAAGTCAAATTTACTGTGTGCTATTTTAAGAAGTCGAGGAATTCCAACTGGATTTTGTTATCAACGACTTACATTAGGTGACACTCCAGATACAGGTTACTGCATCCACGCTCTAAATGCCGTTTTTCTGAAGTCACAAGGAAGATGGATTCGTTTAGATGCGCGTGGGAACAAACAAGGTGTTCATGCTGAATTTTCACTAGTTGACGAAAAACTGGCATTTAATGTGCGGGAAGAGTACGGCGAAATAGATTACTCGACAATATACATAAATCCAAATACTAAAACGATCAGCGCATTAAAGCATAATCCAGATTGTAAGCATATGTATCTCTATGGCTTACCAACAGAATTGTAGAAATTGAATGCGCGAATGGGAGGAGCTTTACTATGATACGAATTGAGGAAGCATCACTAGACGATTATCCCATTATTACAGAACTATTTGAACAACTAATCAGAGAAATAACATTAAGGACCAGTAGCACTTCCCCTATTTTTCAGGTTTCGGGTACCTTGGAGAGATGTAAGTATTATCTAGAGTCCGGAATTTATAAAGTATTTAATGCGATTGATGAGAATAAAGGGCAGATCGTTGGCTTTTTATCATTGTGTGAAAGTAACTCTTTATATGCAGATGGGAACTTTGGAATCATTCAAGAGTTTTATGTTCAGCCAGAATACCGTTCAATGGGTGTTGGTTCAAAATTGCTTCTTTCAGCAAAGGAATATGGAAAAAAGAAGAGTTGGAGGCGGCTGGAGGTAACAACCCCACCTCTTCCGGCGTTTGAAAAAACGATCTCGTTTTATGAAAATGGTGGATTTAATGTTACAGGAGGTAAGAAATTGAAATATTCAATTTAATGAGATCAATGAAATTGATCACAATAGGGGACGAGCGGAACATGAATGTGGAAGTGTATACGTTAAATGCGTTTGCGAAAGGTGAGCAAGGCGGTAATCCAGCAGGTGTTGTCTTGAAGAATGACCTTTCGCTGGATGTTGCTGAAATGCAGTTCATAGCGAAGGAATTGGGCTATTCGGAGACAGCCTTTATGGAGAAATCCCTTCTTGCGGATTATATAATCCGTTATTTCACCCCCGTCAGTGAAGTTGATCTGTGCGGACACGCAACGATCGCTGCATTTGGACTCATGCATTCGTTAGGTTTGGCAAAGGAAGAGACTTCGTACACGATAGAAACCAAAGCAGGGATATTGGATGTTGATATTAGCTCCGGCGGTCTTGTCTATTTGTCACAGGCTCTACCACAATTTCTTGAAAGAATATCCTGTGAAGAAATTGCCCCATCTTTGGGGATTGATGCCAAGAACCTCGAAACCGGGTTGCCTATCCAGATTGTTTCGACGGGGCTGCGGGACATCTTGATTCCGATCCGCAGCAGGAAGCTCTTAAATGAGGTTCAGCCGAATTTTGACTCCATCACCGCCATTAGTGAAAAGTATGATGTGATTGGATATCACCTGTTCACGATGGATACTCCAGACGGTGCCGCTGCGGAATGTCGGAATTTTGCGCCGCTGTACGATATTCCCGAGGAGAGCGCGACAGGAACATCCAACGGTGCTCTTCTCAGCTATTTGTACCATCATGGTAAGCGATCTTTACGGGAAGTGGAGCAAGTCGTATTCAGGCAAGGGTATTCGATGGACTGTCCTTCTGAAATCAAGGCAGGATTGCGCCTGAGCGAGAGCGGTGAAATCAACCAGGTTCTGGTTGGCGGTGCAGTGGCTTGCATTGAACGAAGAAACATCATACTAAGCTGACGGCAGCTGTCTAGATGATTTGCGTTAAAAGGATAGATCCATTCAAACTCATCATGCAAGGTAAAAAAAGCAGTATGTTGCATTAGTTGAATGACAACAGCGGCGGTCTAAGACTTTATTCTTTAAGTCTTGGTCCGCCGCTGCTTCTTTAATGGATCATTCTAAAACTTTTTTAAAGCTTACGATTCTTCGATTCATAACGCCGTTAATTCAACGTTTCAGTCTAACGCTTTATCTGCACCGAACATTAACCCTCTTCAAAGCGATACCTTGGAGTAACACTGCCAACAGCCAATTTAGGTAGACACCGAGAATAGGGAGCGGTCAGTTCCCAGCTCGGACTTCTGTTCGCGCCGTAGGGTGCGGCCGCCGATGAGCGTGACGATGAGCAGGGAGATTCCTGAGAAGACAGGCAGATAGTAGGTAGGGAGAATGTCAAGCAGAACTCCGAACAGAACCGTGCCCAGCGGGGCAATCGCCCCAGCCATAGTTTCAACGATCCCGAATACCCGTCCTCGATAATCAGGATCAATCGTAGTCTGGAACAAAATTTGAAGAGGGATATTAATCGAAATGATCACTATTCCAATGGCAGCCATGAGAGCGATATAGTAAAAGTAAGCGGATGGCCTGCTAAAGATCGGAATATACGGAAGTGACATGGCAGCAATCAGGCAGGCCAGTATGATCAGCCCGCTCAGCAAAGGCTTAAGCGGGTGTGAGGTGCTTTTCCGGATAGAGAGAACGCTTGCCATAGCCAGCATGCCGACCGCAAGTGAGGCTTCAACCACCCCATATTCCCTCGATCCCATCCCAAGCGAATGAACCATAATGTAGGGAAGAGTAACTCCAAGTGCGCTGGAGAAGAAGTTGATCCAGAAGCAGATAAGCAGAAGTGACCACAGAAATCGTCGCTGTCTAACATAGATGAAGCCTTCGGATAAGCTGCCAAAGAGCTGAATGAGGATGGAACCGCCGGGTGCCTTGATGTCATAAGTGGCTTCAGCCGATACGGAATTTGGAGCCGTCATACTGCGAAACCTTAACGCGAAGCCCATGAGGGAAGAAGCCAGGAAACCTGCACCATTCAGCAGCATGAAGGTGTCCAGAGATACGAAAGCATAGAGTAGCCCGCCGAACACCGGACCCAGAATGCTGCCGATCGAAGTCGCCATCTGATTAAGTGAGCCGGCCTTCTGAATGCTGCTTTCTTCTACCAGCATAAGGAGTGAAGAGGTGAGGCTTATGCTGTAAAAGGTAGAGCATACCGACAGCATAATCAGTGTGACATAGATTCCTGTGACAGTGGGTCCATACAGAGCTGCTGCCATGAATCCTAGCAGCATTACAGCTAAGCTGGCCAGATCCGCTCCAATAATAAGCCTGCGGCGGTTCACCCGGTCCGCGATAACCCCGGCAATCGGGCCAAGAATAATTCGCGGCAGCATCCCGCAGATCAAGGTGATGGCAAATTGACTGCCTGAACCGGTTAGCTTCAGAATATATAACCCGCATATAAAGGTGTACATACTTGCCCCGAGCAAGGAGACAAGCTTGCCAGAGAACATCAGAAGCATGTTATGGGAATCCTTCTTTGACGAGGTTGTTCCGCGTGACATCTCAACAACTCCCTTGTATAAAGTTAAATTTAATTAAACTTATTATATGCAATATATTTCCTTATTTCAACCAAAAGTTAATTTATATTTAACTAATTATCCTATTATTATCTCTTTCCTCTAAGGCCTTTATTGCGCTATACTTGGCTTATTAATCAAGATAGGGATGAACGGATATGACCATAATCGGTGAACGAATCAAGCATCTACGCAAGCAGCGCGGTATGACACAGACGGATCTTGCTGGTGAGCATATGACGAAGAGCATGCTCAGTCAGATTGAGAATGGCAAGGCGCTGCCATCCATGAGGACGCTTCAGTATTTGGCCGAGAAGCTGGGCGAAGAGGCAGGGTATTTTCTCGGTGAGGAAGATGAACGGGGAATCACCGATTTGGTTCGGGAGATTGAAGTGGATAGTAAGAAGAAGGCTTATGAGGAAGTGGTGCGGAAGGTACTACCGCTGCTGAGTACCAAGCTTCCCATGACCATTGATGTGGCACGGATCATGGAATTCTATGCAGAGGCTTGCTTTCATACGGTTCACCCTGGAGGAGAAGAGGCGGTTCAGCGGGCAGTGGAGATTTATGAACGGTTCGGATTATATGTGGAGAGCTCCAAGGCCAGGTATCTGAATTACGCACACCTCTTTTCACAGGGGAAATACGGCTCCTCACTGGATCTGATCCGGGAGGTTAGACGTGAATATGAGCAGAAGAAGATTGGCAGAGACGTGATTTTCGAGCTGGATCTGTACTATGCGGAGGCGGTATCCTTATCCGCCCTTGGGATGAATCGGGAGAGCCGGGACGCGATGCTGGCGGCACTTGCGCTATCCAAAGAGCAGGAAGTGTACTATATGACAGACCATTTTCTGCGTATCTTAGGCAAAGAATTCTATGATAGCGGCGAAAAAGAAAAAGCGGCTGAGTATAGACAAAAAGCTCGGGTATTCGCGGAATTCACGGGGAATCGAGATAACCTGGCCTATATTGAAATGGCTGAGGCAAGAGTTCATATCCGCGAGGGGCGGTATGAAGAAGCTCTTGCACATATTGAGAATGTAGCCCGGATTCAGCAGAAGAAGAGTGCCGTATATTGGCTGGAGCTCGGAATCTATTATTATCATACCGGCCAGGCGGAAGCAGCACTTGATGCATTCAGCCGGGTGGTCATACCGGAGACTGCCTATCATCCCTCGGATCGATCGAATCTGTATGCTGCGGATGCCTATATGGCGAGGCTGTATGCGGCCAATGGGCAGACTAGGGAAGCTAAGGAGCTGTCCGCCCGGGCGTATGAAAAGGTCAAAGATTTTCCGCATAATAGATCCCGGAAATTCATAGAAGAAACCTATCTGGATTTACACAAGTCTGAATAATTGGCAAAAGGAACGCAGGCCATTGTACGCTCGCTTGTAATCAGCCAATTTCGGCGAATTTTGTAATCTTTTAACGATTCCGGTCACAAAGATTTGTGCTAGAATAGATAAAGTCTACATTTCGCCATGGAAGGAGCGATAGGTTATGCGCATCACTAATTTACATCATTTCTCTGAACATCACTCATTCTGCGTATATCGCGATTTCGGTCTTGGCACCGTAGACGGAACTATGCTGAGTCAAGTCTACCAGCCAATGGTAGGCGCTTTTGCGATTTCACTATATCATCTTCTATTTCAGCAGGTTCCGCTGGAGAAGGTAGGTTATTCCTCCATAGAGCAGCAGCGCCGCTTATTTCTCACGCTTGGGCTTGAGCCCAGCGAGAAAGGCAGAAAGTTCCTAGTTGAGCTGACCTCGAAGCTTGAAGCTGTGGGGCTCATGCAGACCAGCCGGATTTATTTGCCGGAGAACGATGATTATTTATATGAATACGAACTTCAAGCCCCTTTATCACCTGCGGATTTCTTCAAGACCCAGCATTTGACGCTTCTGCTGAGAGACAAAATTGGCAAGTTTGCTGTGCTGTCCCTTCAGGAGCAGCTGTGGAATAAAGAAAATGGAGACTTCCCGGGACGTTCCATGAACAAGGAGAACATTTCGGTTCCTTTCTACGAGATATTTGAGCTGAATGCCCATTCGATTGATTATGAGCTTGAGCAGGCTATCGCCGAAGTCTCAATTTCTAGACAGCCCGGTCTTAGGCTTGCCGAAGAGGACGGGTTCAATTACGCGGATATCATTCTGCGCTTTCCACGGGATTCCGCTAATCGGTCTTATGTAGAGGGGCTTCGCTATAATACAGAACAGTTGGGCGCCGTTAATTACGTAGCCCGCAAATACGAGCTGTCCGTTCAAGATCTGTGCCGTCTGCTGGATGAAGACGGTGTGTTTGGCCCGGATGGCAGTATTCTGCAGGATGAGCTGCAGCACAAGGCCAACCTCTTTTTCAGGCAGGGGAAGAAACGCAAGGAAGAGCGTCAGGTTCAGGGCGGCAAAGTAATTTCGCTTAGGCAGCAGGAGCATGGTGGTACGAACGAGCCTCCTCTGGAGCATGCCGTACAGATGGAATTCTATGTTGAGGTTCCGCCTCAGTTCATGGAGAAATGCGATATCCATCAATATAATATGATGCTTCGTAATGAGCCGTATACCCGGCTGCTGAAGACCTTTTTTCCAGGTGCCATACCGGACAATTTGCTCGATATCTTCGAGAATATTGATCACAACTACAAGCTTCCAAGCGAGGTTATCAATGTATTGATTCACTACTTGATGGCTCTTCTGACTTCAGGCGGCGAACAACGGATCAACCGTAATTTCGTGAACGCAATTGCCTCCAATATGTTGATGAAACAGGTCAATACATATGAGAAGGCAGTTCATTATATCAGGGAACAAGCTAAGGTGAAGGTCAAGAATGAGACGGCTGCAGCAGGTGCTTCGGGAGGCCGAACACGGGCTTATTCCCGGAATGCCAAGCTGAAGCCGGACATCCCTATTGTACAAAGTGCAGGGGCTGATCAGGACGGCGGCGTATCGGAAGAAGAATTTGCTGAGTTGATCAAGATGGCTGAAATGATGCAGGCGAGCAAGAACAACGGCATTTAAGAATGTAATAGATTGAAGGTGGATAAATGGAATCTTTGGGGGAAATGCTTCAGCAGATGAAGAGTCCGCAGTTTCGGCAGCGTTCGGAGCAAATTCTAAATAATTTGCTTCATGATCCGCTCATTCAAGAGCTGCGTTCCCGTCATCCCGAAATTAGTGAGAATCAGCTGACACTGAATCTCAGCAAGCTGTACCAATATGTCAATGACAGTCGGCACTGCAGCGCTTGTCCTGGCCTGGATCTCTGCCCCAACGATTTCCAGGGCCACTTCACCCGGCTTACTGTGGAGACTGTGACTGGAAGATCTCAGCTCTACGACAGGCAGGTTCCTTGTTCCAAGCATCTTGCTCGGGAACGGGAGATTGAAGTCAAGAAGCGGATTCACAGCTTCTATGTGGATGAACGGGCCATGCAGGAAGGCTACGATATGGTAGAGATCATGTCTAAAGACAGCATGCGTTCGCCTGCGGTTGGGCAAGTATTTCGGTATATTAATGAGACCAGAGAGAATGGTCTGTCTCCACACGGTCTGTATTTGGTAGGCCATTTCGGAACAGGCAAGACCTTCCTGATGACCTATCTGCTGCATGAGCTGGCCAAGGCCGGACATTCAGGGGTCATTGTCTATATGCCAGAATTTGTGGAGGATTTGAAGTCTATGCTTCAGGACAGCCAGAAACTGAAAGAAACGGTAGAGATCATGAAGGAAGCGGACTTGCTGATCTTTGATGATATCGGAGCAGAGAACCTGAATCCTTGGGTCCGTGATCATGTGATGGGTGCAATCCTGAATTACCGTATGAACCGCAAGCCCACCTTTTATACCTCAAATTATGATCTGAAGGCTCTGGAGAAGCACCTAAGCTTTACGAGCAAGGATGGAGAAGAGGCCCATAAAGGTCAGCGGCTCATGGACCGAATAGCTCCATTCGTTGATGTTGTTGCTGTGAATGGAACGAACAAAAGGGGAAGCCGAAAGTAAATGATTATGTAAGTGTTGTAATGTTATTTTAACCGTTCTAAATTGAGATGGCTCTTAAGGTCTGTTGTACTCCCACCCGGGAGTAGACAGGCCTTTTTTGGTGTAATCTTACAATAATGACACGAATCCTAAATTTAATGCCGCTATAATGGTGGGGAATTTCCAAAGTCCAAGACGCTCCAATTCTAATATTTAGGAGGTACCTGATATGAAATTAAAATCGAAGTGGATGTATGTGCTGCTGTCGCTGACGATAGCAGTCACAGCTTCGGCATGTTCCGGCTCGGCAGATTCTAATAACGGCGTGAACGGTACGCCCCAGAATATCAAGAGTAATCAAGGGACCGACGCTGCTGGCCAAGGCACAAGTCAGAGCACCGGTCAGGGTACAGGGGATGTGAAGCAGGGCACAGATCAAAGCTCTGAACAGGGTATGGGTGACGCGAAGCCGGACACAGATCAAAGTGCTGATCAAAGTACTGGGCAGAGTAGTGCAGAGTCGGTGGGTACCAAGAACGGAGCGGTCAACTCTGCAGGCGTCAAGGGAGCCAAATCTGCGCAGATCCAGGCTCTGCTTACCGGCTTCAAGCTTGTAGGGGACCGGACAATTTTCACATGGGGCAAAGCTTCAAAGGGGTCAGTTCGTGTATATCGTTCGGGTGATGCGGGAAAGACATGGACGGATATAAGTCCCTCGCCTGCCGTATCGGCTGTAGATGCGGATAGCACCTTTGCAGCTTGGGATGAGCGTCATTTGCTCCTGCTTTCTGCCCAAAATAACGGAACCCGCAAAGTTATGCATTCCAAAGATGGAGGGAAGACATGGTCAAGTGGTCCAGTGCTGCCTTACGCCATCAACGCAGAGACCGCACTTATTTCGTCTACACAGGGCTACCTGTTGACAGAGAGCGATGCAGCCATGGGGCATTCGGGCAAAACCTTCTATAAGACCGCAAATGGCGGAGTGACCTGGACCAAGGTCATGGATAACTCAGAAGCGAGTCTGCCCCGTGAAGAAGAGGCGAAGAAAGGGTTGATGCCTCAATATGGTTTTACCGGATACGGTGTGTCTTTCCGCGACCTGAAGCATGGCTGGGTACCTATGCAGTCCCGTGATGGAGTTCCTCGCCTTGTTCGTACGACCGATGGAGGGGTGAGCTGGAAGCTGGTGGATCTGTCAAAGGCAGCAAATTGGGACGGAAATAACCCTCAAATTACCGCAGCTCCTGTATTCTTCGGGAAGAATCATCTACAGGGCTGGATGCCTCTCTCTATTCATAAAGATAAAGCCTATGATATTGGCGGATTCCGTACAAGGGATGGCGGGGAGAGCTGGGTCTACCTTCCTTTCGAGCAAAATATCCCTGAAGGCAGCCGTATCGCGGATTGCAGCCCAGTTTTCGTATCGCCGGACAAAGGGTGGTTCTGGAATGGGACAGAGCTTAAGACTACGGTGAACGGGGCCAAGAGCTGGCAGGTGCTGAAAGTGAATTCCGAATTTAAGAAGTCGATCTCTTCCTTTCCGGAAATGAAGGAACTCCAGTTCACTGATGCCCGTCATGGCTGGGTGCTCCTAACCTCGGAGGACAGTGAACATTCAAGACTGCTGAAGACTGAGGATGGCGGCATAACGTGGGAGATCGTCTAGAAGTGCTGATGTGGTAGGAGAAGCAGTGATTCATAACCTCTATAAAATAACAAACACCTTCCTGACGTGTACACGTGGAAGGTGTTCGCTTATTCATCATGATTAAATCGATTTCAGTGGATGGGCCTTAGCTGGCAATGAACTTCCAAATGACCATGCCAAAGAAAATCACAAACATCAACGCGAACATGCCCGTGAAGCCGAACATCAAATCGCCAAAGTCATTACGGGGTTCTTCGTTAATATGCTGTCGCGGGTCATTCACGCGAATTGGGGTCTCCATGGCGCCGGGGCCTCCTCGTCAAAAATAATCCATAAAATTAGTCATAGACAAAACCGTTTTGGGTTATTATTAGTATAACCAAACGCCAAATCATTTGTAAAGAACAACAGGCTCTTACTGTTTCCCATTTACTAAAAAAATGTGGTATACTTAATTTGTCGCTATATGGAAGGAACAAAAGCACTCATTGTACTTTTAATTCCATTCATGGGACTGTTGTATTCAATATTAATTTATGTTCTAAAACATAAGGAGGAGATATACATGGCTATCGTAAATGTTTCGGATCAATCCTTCAGCACTGAAGTAGAAGGACAGGGCACTGTTCTTGTTGATTTCTGGGCACCTTGGTGCGGACCTTGCAAAATGTTGGCTCCAATTCTTGATGAGCTATCAAGTGAAGTAGATGTTAAAATTGCAAAAGTGAATGTGGACGAGAATCCTGAATCGGCTTCCCGTTTCGGCGTGATGAGCATTCCGACCTTGATCTTCTTCAAAGACGGCCAGCCTGTCGATAAAGTTGTCGGTCTGAACTCCAAAGAATCACTCAAGAACCTGCTTGCAAAGCACCAGTAATCTGTTCTTGTAAGCCAGACGCCTCCGGTATGCCCCGGGGGCGTTTTCTTTCGTTTGGCTGGCAGCAGATCTAAGCCCGCCAGCAGGAATTCACGCGGAGAGGAGAGAATTGCGTGGACGACTTCATTCAGGAATGGAACGAGCAGGAGAAAGCGCTTGAGGCGATTAAC
Source organism: Paenibacillus zeisoli (assembly GCF_003994465.1). Classification (GTDB taxonomy): domain Bacteria; phylum Bacillota; class Bacilli; order Paenibacillales; family Paenibacillaceae; genus Fontibacillus; species Fontibacillus zeisoli. The sequence continues at coordinate 86,876 of NZ_RZNX01000007.1, forward strand.
CACAAGCTGGCTTTGCTCCCAGACCTTCCGGGCTGTTATTTAATGAAGAACAAAGAAGGTACCATCATCTATGTCGGCAAAGCCAAAGTGCTGAAGAACCGGGTCCGCTCCTATTTTAGGGGCAGCCATGACGGTAAGACTCAGCGCCTGGTGACCGAGATACGTGATTTCGAATATATCGTAACGGCAAGCAATATGGAAGCACTCATTCTGGAGTGCAACTTGATTAAGAAGCATATGCCGCGTTATAACGTGCTTCTGAAGGACGACAAAACTTTTCCGTATATCAAAATAACGAACGAAGAACATCCGCGGCTGGAAGTAACCCGGCGGATTTTGAAGGATAAAGCGAAGTATTTCGGCCCCTACCCGAATGGTTACGCGGCTCATCAGACCAAGAAGCTGCTGGATCGGATGTATCCACTCCGGAAGTGTAATGTGATGCCTAAGGAAGTATGCTTGTATTATCATATGGGACAGTGTATGGCCCCTTGTGTACAGGAAGTTCCACAGACATCTTATGACGAGATTTCCCAGGAAATTACACGGTTTCTCAGCGGCGGACATGAGGAGATCAAGAAAGAGCTGCGGCGCAAGATGGAAGAGGCAGCGGAGGACCTGTACTTTGAAAGGGCCAAAGAACTGCGTGACCAGATTATCAACATCGATGCCTTGATGGAGAAACAGAAAATTTCTATGGCCGATTCCCGTGACCGAGACGTCTTTGGATTCGCGGTGGATAAGGGCTGGATGTGTGTACAGATCCTTTATATGCGCCAAGGTAAAATGATTGAACGCCATGCTTCTATTTTCCCGTTCTATGGGGATGCCTACTCTGATTTCCTGTCCTTTGTAACCCAATATTACAGTGATAATCCGGCTCTGCCGCAGGAAATTTTGCTTCCGGGCATGGAAGAAAGCGAAGAGCAGAAGCAAGCGGCGGGCGAAGCAGGTGCTGAAGGCAGCAGCACGGCAGGTGCCGAGATGGCAGCTGATGACGGGACCCGCTCAGGGGAGGAGAGAGCAGTACCTTTTCTCTCTGCAGAAGCCCTTGCTGCAAGAATATCGGAAGAGGATGCGGCGGGAGGAGATTCCTCTGCGGATTCGGTGGAGTCTGCTGGACAGGAGGGAGATCCCGAGGCGAATGCAGACTCCGGAGCTGCCGAACGGGCGGCTTCCGGACTAACGGATGCGGTTAGCGGAGCAGCTTCGCTGCAGCAGTGGCTCGGGATTAAAGTCTACGTGCCGCAGCGTGGATTAAAGCGTCAGATGGTCTTGATGGGAGTCGAGAACGCGCGGGTTGCCTTGAACGAGAAGTTCAGATTGATTGAACGTAATGAAGAGCGTACCTCTAAAGCCTCGGAAAGCCTGGGGAACTGGATCGGACTGTCATCGCTGCGGCGTATTGAGGCGTTCGATAACTCCAATATCCAGGGCGCCAATCCGGTATCGGCCATGGTGGTCTTTACGGATGGGAAGCCGGATAAGAAGGAATACAGGAAATACAAGGTACGGACCGTGCAAGGACCAGATGACTACGAGACCATGCGCGAAGTCATTCGCAGACGTTATGAGCGGGTGCTCAAAGAGAATCTACCGCTTCCGGACCTAATTGTCGTCGATGGAGGGAAGGGACAAATCTCAGCTGCTATCGATATTCTTGAGAATGAGCTTGGATTATTCGTTCCCGTAGGGGGACTCGTGAAGGATACGAAGCACAAAACTGCCCAGCTCATGATTGGAGATCCTGCTGAGCCGGTTAATCTCCCTAGAGACAGCCAGGAGTTCTATCTTTTGCAGCGCATCCAGGATGAGGTCCACCGCTTTGCGATCAGCTTCCACCGGGAACAGCGGGGCAAGTCGATGGTAACTTCGCGGCTGGATTCGATTCCGGGAATCGGCGAGAAGCGTAGAAAGGCACTGCTCAAGCATTTCGGATCCCTTAAGAAGATCAAAGAGGCAACGGTTGAAGACTTCCGGCCATTATCCATAGGTGATAAGCTTGCGAGACAGATTATAGCTGCTCTACGTGATGAAGAAGAGAGTGTAACTCCAAATTGATACTACGTTACGAACGCTTCTCTTCTCGAGAATCATTCCATACTTGGATATAAATGCAGCAGGCCGCCTGGGGATCATACCCTGGGCGGCCTGCTTCGTTTGATTTTGGAATCTATAAGTGTTTAGATTTGAAACGGATCTAACTCCGTTTCTTTGTCTGGCCCAAGACTGAAGCAGCGGAGAGAACGAAGCGATTCCGGAGAAGCGTCAGCGGTCGCCTTTGTCCCCGAATTTATTCCGCTAAGGAATTATTCAGTAAATTTGGGGACAACAGCGATTGGAGGAATGGTTCGTTCGCGCAGCGTCTCTTGGGAGAAGGGGCAGCTTTGGTGATGACACCGCCATTTTGCCATTTGCCAAAGTAGTTAATCTTCCAGGATAAGGGCAGGTGATCCTGGCTTCTGCCGCTTAAATACATAGATCAAGAAGCCAACTACAGCTGGAAGAAGGATGTAGATTATGCCCGTCAAAATACTTCCCATATCGCCCATAATCATTAAGCTTAGTCCCATAAGGACACTGTCAAAGATAACATGAGCAAAAAGAACAGTAATAAAACCTGACCGAAGGAAGATGAAACTGAACAACAGGCCGATGAAGGCCAGTTCAATCGGTCGTGAGATAACGGGATAGATCGGATACAAGGTATGGCCGAATGCCCAGATCAGAGACGAGATCAGACTGGCAATCCAGGTGCTGCGGAATATCTTTTTCAGCATGGGAATTCCGAATAATCGATAGACCGCCTCCTCCCCAATGCCCGCTGTCCAGGCCACCAGAGGGAATAGCCAAGGGTATACCATATTATAGGTGGATTGAGTAGCATCGGTCGTAGACCAGGAATGAATCGTTCCTTCAAGCAGTACGAAGATAACGGACTGGGCACCCAGCAGGATTAAAGCCCAGGCATAGCCCCGGATCATGGAATTCAGCACATGGCTTCCATACCCGGGCTCATTCGCACGCCTCCACATGGTAATCCCCTGCTTACGCCATAATCCATCTCCTCCTACAAGTGAGAAGTAGACTGAAGCGGTCACCATCAGGGTGAAGAGGGCCTGCACGACAAGAAGTACGGTCAACGTCCCTTTGGACATATTCTGTGATTGCAGGACAGGCATCAGATTAAGTACGGTGAAGATATTGACTGCAAAGTAAAAGGCAGTTAGAAAGATGCCTCTTCCGAAGGAGGCATGGGGCCGGGTTCTAGCACTATAGACTATAGCCAGAATGCCAAGTACAAAGGACAATAGGGCATAGCCGCCAAAATAAAGCCAGTTAGCCAGGCGGGTCTGCGCCTTTACATAATCCAAGTGAGACTGAGGTACGCTGAAGGCGGCCTCCATGGAGGAGACTTGGCCATACTCAAATTGGAACCGCAGTTCGGCGGAAGCCTCACCGATAGTGTATTTGTTAACGCGGTAGGTCAAACCCAGGTCATCCGGCCCGCTGACAAGATCCAGTTCATGGGCTCTATAACCCAGGGCTTCGAGATACGGAATTGCCTTATTTTGCTTGTCCGTAAGAGAAAGATTTCCTTCCAGCTCCTGCAGATTCTGCATGGCAAGTGAACGATTCTGCTCCAGCATGACTTCCCGGTCTTTGCGGGAATACAGCTGGACGGCCTCAAAGCCAACAACAGCACCCGTAGTCATATGTACGTCTATATCAAGTTGTTTGACAAACGAAGCAGGATTCGAGAAGCTGACACGGTAAACGTCATAGGGGAACCGCTTCTCATATTTATTGTTATACGTAGTGAGTAGATTTTTCTTGCTTAAGTAGCCATAAAAATCAGAGTCAGATTGGTAGGTGACCAGGGGCTTCACCTCTGTATCCAGGCGATCAAGGCCGATTGTGTTCTCTGCGAATTGCTTAGCTGCCAGTATCGCCTTATCTTTGCTGATAATCTGACCAGGGGGCTCCTGCTGGAGTCCATCTGTGGAGGTAAGAGGAAATACTTGAATGTACAGGAAAATAACCAGTCCAACAACGGCCATGATCCATAACGCTTTGTTGCTTAGCGGCAGCTTGTGATTCGGCCTTTGAGCTTTCATGAGCAAACTCCTTTGTTTTATATTAATATGTAATTAATGAAATGAACTTAAGCCACAGTAAAGATAACACAATTGCTATTCTTAATGAAGAGGTGAACAAGTCTTGAAGTTTAGAACACCCCGGCTTTCGCCGCCCCAAGTCCTGGTGCTCGGCTTTGCTGCTATTATTATGCTTGGCACATTGCTCCTTATGCTCCCTATTTCAAATACCAGCGGGAGATCACTTGAATTCATTAATGCACTATTTACCTCCACCTCAGCGACCTGTGTAACAGGGCTGGTCGTCAGGGATACGGGCATAGACTTTACCAGGTTCGGCCAAGTCGTCATTATGCTGCTTATACAGGTGGGCGGACTAGGATTTATGACGATGGCTACCTTGTTCGCTATGGTATTTAAACGTAAGATTTCTTTAAAAGATCGCCTTCTCCTTCAGGAGGCTATGAATCAGAGCACGATGGAGGGAATCGTTCGACTGATCCGAAAAGTACTAACCTATTCCTTGTTGATCGAATTGTGCGCTGCGCTGATCTACTCTGTGCGGTGGGCCTTTGATATGCCAGTTGGACAGGCTGTTTATTTCGGTATCTTCCATGCTGTATCCATGTTTAACAATGCAGGTTTTGATTTGTTTGGTGAATACCGAAGCCTGACTCTATTTGTGGATGATCCCGTCGTTAACCTGGTCACCATGTTCCTGATTGTCACCGGGGGAATCGGCTTTGTAGTGATCTCTGACCTAACCGGCTTAGGCAGCAATCGTAACAAGTGGAAGCTTTCACTCCATTCAAAGGTTGTGCTATCCATGACAGCAGCCCTTATCGTGATTGGCACTCTGGTGATCTTTGTCTTTGAATTTACGAATTCGAAGACGCTGGCGCCTTTAGGATGGGGGGGCAAAATATGGGGTTCCCTGTTCCAATCGGTCACTCCGAGAACAGCAGGAGCCAATACACTGGATATCGGGGCGTTAAGGCAAGCTACTCAATTCTTTATAATTATCTTAATGTTTATCGGAGCCTCACCAGGCTCAACGGGCGGAGGGATTAAGACAACGACCTTTACCATACTGGTTGGCGCGGTTCTGGCCATGATCCGGGGAAGAGAGGAACTTGTGCTGTTCCGCTATCGCCTTGCACAGGAGCGTATTCATAAGGCTATTACGGTCACCATGTTTGCGCTGTTCCTGATCATTACCGTCACGATGATTCTCTCGGCCACAGAGGACGCCAGCTTCCTGAGTATCCTATTCGAGACGACATCCGCGTTCGGGACCGTTGGATTAAGCATGGGACTTACCGCCAAGCTGTCCGTATTCGGTAAGGTGCTGATCTCTCTGACCATGTTCGCAGGCAGACTGGGGCTGTTAACACTAGCTTATGCACTTGGGCCCAAGAAAGAGAAGGAGCTGTACAGACATCCGGAAGGCAAAATGATAATTGGGTAAAAGGAGACACAGCTTATATGAAGAAACAACAGTTCGTGGTTATCGGACTTGGGCGCTTTGGTTCAAGTCTTGCAATGGAGCTTATTGATCAAGGTTATGAGGTACTAGGGGTGGACCGGAACGAAGAGGTCGTCTCGAATATGAGCAGCTACCTAACTCATACGGTAGTAGCCGATGCAACGGATGAGGAGATGCTTAGATCGATAGGCATTCGCAACTTCGACTGCGGTATTGTAGCGATCGGAGATGATATTCAAATGAGCATCATGGCGACCATTTTGCTGAAGGAGATGGGGATCGGGACGGTGGTATCCAAGGCGATCTCTACACTCCACGGACGTGCTCTGGAGAAGCTGGGTGTAGACAAGGTGGTCTATCCGGAGAGGGATATGGGCATTCGGGTAGCCCATCAGCTTGTGAATCCGAATCTGGTAGATTACATTGAACTGTCGAAGGATTACAGTATTGTAGAATTGAAGGTGCCATCCTCTCTAGATGGGCAAATGCTCAGTGATCTTAACCCAAGAGCCCGTTTTGGATGCAGCATCGTGGCGATTCAAAAGCCGAATGGCTGCATTGTTGCCCCTACAGCTATGGACCAGATTCATACCGGGGATATTATGGTAATTATTGGTTCCAATGAGAATATCGAGGAGTTCGAGGAATCGGTTAATAACAGAGCATAAAAAATCCCCCTCTCTTGAGTGAGGGTCCGCAGGCTTATACGGACAGGGCACTGGAGAGGGTTTTCTTCATTTCGGAGATCCACTGGCGTGTTTCGGTATTAAGATCCGTCTTCTGACCGAAGATCAGGCAGGTTCTTCTGCGGGTCTGTTCCAGCTCTTTCATGGGAATAGTCACCACTTCATTCTTATCGAGCAGCGGAGTCCGAAGGTAGGATTTTGGCAAAAGAGCAGCGGCTTTACAGGTGGGCAGCAGGCGGACAATGGCCTCGAAGGAGTCAATCTCCATTCTAATGTCGGGAATGACATTGTGCCGGGCGAACAGATCATCTATCACTCTACGGTACCAGGTTCCTTTGGAGAAAATAATCATGGGCTGTCCGCTGAGATCCTCCATGGAAATACGATCTTCCTGAAGCAGCTCATGCTGGCTGGGGACAACAAGCTCCAGATGGTCCTCAAAGAGTGGAATGCACAGCAGTCCAGGCTCTTCAATGGAGGAGGCGACGACGCCAAAATCAACTTTTTTATCCCGGACGTGGGATACGATTTCGTGGGTCTTGCCGGTAACCAGCTTGAGCTCAGTATCTGGATACTTATTCATCAGGGCCTTAACCAGAGGGGGAAGCGTGGTCTGAATGGTAGTCAGACTGGCTCCCAGGGTAAGGACGCTCCGCTCGGCCTGCTTATATCTGGAGATGGACTCCAGGAATTGGACATGCCGCTGCCTTTGCTCGATCGCATAAGTATAGACAAGCTGCCCTGTGCGGGTGAGCTCCAGGCGTTTGCCGTTACGGTTGAAGAGCAAGACCCCAAGTTCGTCCTCCAGCTTGGCAATCTTGCGGGAAAGGGCAGGCTGGGACAGATTAAGCAGCTTTGAAGCTTTATTCAGACTGGCTTGTTCCACCACGGTAATATAGACAAGTAGATCTTCAAACATGGTCGAGTCCCCCTTATGCATAAAAGACATAACATTTAATAATTATATTGCAATTCCATTATAAGTTCAAAAGGAGTAACATAAAAACTGACACAAGTTGTTCACATGGTATCGGTCAGTCTCAGGTACTGCCGCTTACGATTGTGGAATGTATCATTTACAACCGGCCAGAGGGCATGACAATTCATGCGCCATGAACGGACAACGATGGATACCGGAAAGGGGTACGCGCAATTATGAAAGGGTTTTATTCCAGAAAACTGCACTCGTTGCTGGGTGTTATACCGCTAGGTTTCTTCATTCTGGAACACATGATTACGAATTTTTCTGCCGTAGAGGGCGGGCCGCAGGGGTTCAAGGATAGTGTTGCTTTCCTGAACGGACTGCCGTTAGTACTGATTCTTGAAATTTTTGGTATTTTCTTGCCTTTAATGTATCATGCGATCTACGGTCTCTACATTGCGTTTCAGGCTAAGCCGAACAACGGTAGGTTCAACAACGAGCGGAATTTACGTTATCTGCTCCAGCGGGTTACAGGGGTTATTGTTCTTGTCTTTGTAATCTGGCATTTGTATGAGACTCGGGTCCAGGTGGCACTTGGGCATGTATCGCACGAAGATTTAGGCCACGTAATGCATGACATTGTGACCAATCCGCTGTTCTTTATTTTCTACGTGATCGGGGTATTGTCTGCTTCGTTCCACTTCGCGAACGGTCTCTGGTCGTTCCTGGTTAGCTGGGGTGTAACGGTGGGTCCTCGTGCCCAGCGCGTATCTTCTAACATCTGCATGGGTCTGTTTGTGATTGTATCAATCATGTTCGTATGGTCGCTGTTTGCATTCCGTAATGCGGAATTCCAAGCGAGCGGCGAAGCTCTGCTTCAGACCCTTAGAACATTCATCGGATAAAAGGAGTGACGATAGATTATGGCTAAACAAAGTATTGTCATTGTCGGCGGCGGTCTAGCCGGCTTGATGGCCACCATTAAAGCTGCGGAAGCGGGAGTTCATGTAACGCTGTTCTCTCTCGTACCGGTCAAACGGTCACACTCCGTCTGCGCACAGGGTGGAATTAACGGAGCGGTTAACACCAAGGGTGAAGGCGATTCTCCTTGGGAGCATTTTGATGACACGGTATACGGTGGAGACTTCCTGGCCAACCAGCCGCCGGTTAAGGCGATGTGTGAAGCAGCGCCGGGCATTATCCATCTGATGGACCGGATGGGCGTGATGTTCAACCGGACCCCGGAAGGCCTGCTGGACTTCCGCCGGTTCGGGGGCACGAAGCGCCACCGTACGGCATTTGCCGGTGCTACTACCGGGCAGCAGCTCTTGTACGCTCTCGATGAACAGGTTCGCCGTTATGAGGCAGCAGGTCTTGTTACCAAGCATGAGCACTGGGAGTTCCTCTCGGCTGTCTTAGATGATGAAGGCGTATGCCGCGGAATTTGTGCACAGGATCTCCGTTCGATGGAGATTAAGACATTTATGTCGGATGCCGTAATTCTGGCGACCGGGGGTCCTGGTATTATTTTCGGTAAAACCACGAACTCCGTCATCAACACAGGCACAGCGGCAAGCGCTGTGTATCAGCAAGGTGTTAACTATGCGAATGGGGAATTCATTCAGATTCACCCGACAGCCATTCCAGGGGATGACAAGCTGCGTCTGATGTCGGAATCCGCACGCGGTGAAGGCGGACGCATCTGGACTTATAAAGACGGAAAGCCCTGGTACTTCCTTGAAGAGAAATACCCGGCTTACGGTAATCTTGTGCCGCGTGATATTGCGACGCGTGAGATTTTCCATGTATGTGTCGATGAGAAGCTCGGCATCAACGGCGAGAACATGGTATATCTCGATCTGTCCCATAAGGACCCTAAAGAGCTTGATGTCAAGCTTGGCGGTATTATTGAGATCTACGAGAAGTTCATGGGCGACGACCCGCGCAAGATTCCAATGAAGATATTCCCGGCAGTCCATTATTCCATGGGCGGCATGTGGGTTGATTACAATCAAATGACGAACATTCCTGGCCTTTTCGCGGCTGGAGAATGCGAGTATCAATATCACGGGGCCAACCGGCTTGGCGCGAATTCGCTCGTATCTGCGATCTTCGGCGGCATGCAGGCTGGACCGAAGGCGGTTGAATATATCCGCGGCCTGAAGAAATCGGCTGAAGATGTTCAGCCTGGCGTATACAGCAGTGCGAAGAAGCAGCAGGAAGAGAAGTACACGAATATTCTCGCCATGAATGGAACCGAGAATGCATACGTCATTCACAAAGAGCTTGGCGAGTGGATGACAGACAATATGACGGTCGTTCGTTACAACAGCAAGCTGGAAGCCACGATCAACAAGATCAAGGAACTGAAGGTCCGCTACAAGAATATCAATATCAATGATGTCTCGAACTGGAACAACAGCGGTGCGGCATTTACCCGTCAGCTGTGGAACATGCTCGAGCTGTCCGAAGCAATGACGCTTGGAGCCCTGCTGCGTAATGAAAGCCGCGGTGCCCACTACAAACCGGAATTCCCGGATCGTAATGATGAGGAATTCTTGAAGACAACCAAAGCAACATGGACGCCGGAAGGCCCTCAAATTTCTTATGAGGACGTGGATGTCTCCTTAATTCCGCCGCGTGTTCGTGACTATTCGAAGGATTAATAGAAGGGGGAACAGGCTATATGGCGCAGACAACAACAGCTGCTAAAAAAGTGAAATTCATGATCACACGCCAAGATCAGCCGGATTCGGCACCCTATACAGAGGAGTTCGAATTATCATATCGTCCTGGCATGAACGTGATTAGTGCGTTGATGGAAATACAGCGCAATCCGGTTAATCATGACGGCAAGCAGACGACTCCGGTATGTTGGGAATCCAACTGTCTGGAAGAAGTATGCGGGGCTTGCTCAATGGTCATCAATGGCAAACCTCGTCAGGCTTGCGCAGCCTTGATTGATAAGCTGGAACAGCCAATCCGAATTGAACCAATGAAGACATTCCCGGTTGTTCGTGACCTGGTCATTGACCGCAGCCGGATGTTTAATGCCCTCAAGCGGGTAAAAGCATGGATTCCAATCGATGGAACCTATGACCTCGGTCCGGGACCGCGGATGCCTGAGAAGAAGCGTCAATGGGCGTATGAGCTGTCCAAATGTATGACCTGTGGGGTCTGTCTGGAAGCTTGCCCGAATGTCAATGAGAAGACGAATTTCATCGGTCCGGCTGCAATCTCTCAGGTACGACTGTTCAATTCGCACCCAACGGGTGAAATGAACAAGGAAGAACGTCTGGAGGCATTAATGGAAGATGGCGGCATTGAGGGCTGCGGTAACTCGCAGAACTGTGTTCGTTCCTGTCCGAAAGGCATTCCGCTTACTACATCCATCGCTGAGATGAACAAGCAGACAACCAAGCATATGTTCAAACGCTGGCTTAGCGTATAGAAATGAAGTTACTTACAGGCTGCTCCTGCTATAAAGGGGCAGCTTTTTTTCTGCCATTAGATCAAAAATAACCTCCATTATTTCAGGGGATGGCCTGGTCTGATGTAGCTTTAACTTGGGAATTTCGTTTGCCAAATCCAGGGTGTTGGCGATGCAGAACTTAGCCGGGTGGTATAGAAGTTTGATCTTTAGGGTAATGATTCACATGTCGGGATCCTGAATGAGGAGGTAGATTGTGATATGCAGACGGCAGTACTTTGTATGGATATCGTGGGTCTGATTGTGTTGGCTATATTCTTTTACCGGGTGGATAAACGGATTACGGGAAGGGTTATTCTGCTGGCACCCTTAATCATTTATATCGCTTTGTGTCTGGAAGATTTGCTTGGGGTCATTGACTTTGCAACCGTACTAGCCTCACCGGCTCTGATGAGAACCTTTATCCTGCTCTTTGTCCTGTTCTCGGTGATCTTCTATATCACCTTTATCTTTCACAGGATTGCGCTGTCTGTGAACAAAGAGGTTCAGCTTAAGTCAACGGTGATCCGCATATTCAGCGCCACCGTTATGTGTATTCTGTTCTTCATGGTGGTCTATACCTCGATCTACAAAACATTTGGCGAAAGTGCATTTATGGGAGATAATATCGGTAAGAGCCTGATTTCCCAGCTGATTTCATTTCTCTACTTCAGTGTGGCTACCTTTGCTACCGTGGGTTATGGGGATATCAGACCGGTCGATGACACCAGCCGATTAGTGGTCATTATGGAGGTGCTGTTCAGTTTTGTAACGGTGGCTTATGCTTTATCGATGATCGGGGTGTTCCGTCAGATCTTTAAGGAAGAACCTCTAGGCGGACCGCTAGGAGGTCCAGGCAATGATCCAGTAAAAAGTGATGGAGGCGAGGAGTCGGATGAGGGAATTGAAGAGATTTAACATCGATCAAGGTATGATATATGCTGGATAGAGCTGCAATCCGGAATAGCTACCCTTTAATTCGAACAGATCGGCTTGTCCTTAGAAAAATTACCCCGGAAGACGAGCGGAACCTTTATAACTGCATTTCCGATCCTTCGGTATATCCACACCTTGGCCTTCACTCCTTTTCGGCTTTATTTCCTTCACGATTATACCGGTATTTTGAGGAGTCCAACCGAACGCTGGCCACGCTGCATTTTGCAGTCAGCTTGCACGAGGATACGAGCTTGATGGGCCTGGTATCCCTTCAGAAATGGGATGACAAGCAGGGGACAGCCATTCTCGGTTATTGTATCTCCCCGGTCTATTGGAACAAGGGAATCGCAACCGAGGCGGTTCGGGCTGTGATTGACTTTGGAATACATGAGCTGGGACTTAAGAAGATACGCGGGAGATGTGAGGAAGACAATAAGGCTTCCCAGAAGGTTATGCTGAACTGCGGCATGATTAGGGAGGATGAGCCGTTGGATAGTACGGATATCTCCGGATATACTAGCCTGATTTCATTTGTTCTACAGGTTTAACACTCCGCTAATGCTTTGTTACACAATTGAAATATTACTGTTATTAAACCCTAACAGAAAGCGGGTAAGATAAGAACATGACCCCCTTTTGAATATATTGAATGGTTTTGGAACCTGATGAGGCGAACCTCTTGGGTTCTCTTTTTTTGCCCGAAAAAGACTTAACCCCCGCTCCAGAAAGGAGGGGGGCTTGAATTGGAACAGTGAGACGTGCTTTAGAGAGGCACGGTGATTTGCTGTTTATTTTTAAAATACACCCATTCCTTGAACCCGATCTCTTTGAGCCGCTTGGCGACTTCCTCCCACTCATCCCCGACTCGAAATGGCTTATGCGCATCGGAACCAAAAGTGACATGAACGCCGTGGAATAAGGCACGCTCCAGGATGGCATCTGAAGGGTACCAGCCGCCGCTGAGCTTGGTCTTGCCCGAAGTGTTAATCTCGATGGCTACATTTGATTCTGCAATCGTCTCTAGGGTATCTTCAATTGCGGCCTCTGCCGGAATATCGGAGAAAGCAGGGTAGTTGCCTTTCATCGCATCGATATGACCGAGAATCTGGAACATTCCGCTGCGTGCGGACTGCCGGATCAGATTATAATATTCTTCCTTATGCTCCACCTTCTCTTGATCGCTAAGACCCTTCCAACGGGTCTTGTTGAAGATGCTGCTATTAAATGTGCTGTGAACTGAACCGATAATATAATCAAACGGATAGGAATTAAGCATTGAGCGATAAGCTTCCGCATGTTCAGGGAAAAAGTCAGATTCGATCCCCAGCAGAACGTCGATCTTCCCCTCATACTCCGTCTTTAGCGCAAGCACTTCATTCACATAGTTAACAAATTCCTGTTTGGCCATTGCAATTCGGGGGAAAGGCTGCTCCTCAGGACTCCCGAAATAAGGCGTATGATCGCTAATGCCAATGACCTGAAGGCCTGCTGCAATCCCGGCCTCAATGTAGTCTCGAATATTTCCGTCGGCATGGCCGCACCGAAAATGATGAGTGTGCAGATCGAATTTCATAGGGGTATACTCCTTTCAATGGGCCAACAAATGGTCGTTTACTCTGAACTGATGAAATGGGTCTCAGGCATTCCCTTCAGATCGTTGAGAAATTGCTGCATGGCGGAATTGATGTAACGACTGGATTTATAGATGACGCCAACCGGATGGGTAACTTCAAGTTCAATGATAGGAACTATGCGCAGAGTGCCTAGCCGAAGCTCGCGGGCAATGGACTGCTTGGAGATAATCGCGGCTCCGAGGTTGATTTCAACCATACGTTTGACTTCCTCGCTGCTGGACAGCTCCATAACGACATTAGGTTCAATATTGTGCTGCTTGAATACATCCTCAACAAATCTGCGTCCAACTGTATCTGGTGAGAGAAGAATTAAAGGCACACCTTGCAGATCTTTCAGAACGGGGTTCCTTGCCTTCGCCAATGGATGGAGAGGGGAGACAACGAGTTCAAAGGTATCGTAATACAGGGCCGAAGCATGAATTTGTGGATTTCGCTCGATTAAATAACCAATTCCGACATCCACAAGCCCATTCTCCACGTTCTGATAAATCTGGGATGAGGGCATGGATTGAATGCTTGTCTTGATTAACGGGAATTGATCCTGAAAATAAGAAAGGATGCGAGGCAGGATCTGAATCGCAATCGATGTGGTGGTACCTAGTACGATATGTCCCTGCGGAATCTGTTCCATATCGGAGAGCTTTTGCTTCAATTCTTCCACAATATCTACAATCCGTTCAGAATGCTGTAGAAAAACTTGACCTCGGTCCGTTAAGGTGACAGGCTGATTCCTATCAACGAGGACCGTTTTGAATTCGTCCTCCAGACTCTTGATTTGGGCCGATACGGCAGGCTGGGTTAAATTAAGAAGCTCACCCGCCTTGCGGAAACTCTTTGTTTTGGAGATGGTGATGAGCGTCTCCAATTGACTTATGTTCACCCTGACTCCTCCTTATTGCTCGAACACGCTTGCTTGATCCGTATCAGAATAATGAAATCTTTTCCTATTAATTATAGGCTATTCATTTCATCAGGGCAATGTATCACAAGTTCTTGGGTTCATGAATTAATCTCCTCCATTCACCCGGTTTGTATTTATGAATTTTTAATGATTTATTTGTAGGAATAAAGTATAATAATAATCAACCAAAAGATGGGACTATTGTTGCGAAAGCAGGACTTCCCAGAGCAAAGGGGCGCATTTATGTGAAGGCAGAAGTGATCAATCCTTTTTTAGAATCCGCGAAGCTTGTAATTGAACAAGTGATCCAAATTTCACCTTCCGCCGGAAGTCTAGGAATTAAGGATGTTGTTCATATTGATAACCACATATGGATTCAGGTGGGCATGACGGGGCAGCTTAGCGGCAATGTGGTCTTCGGACTTCAGGAGGATGTCGCTTTAAGGATCGTTTCTCTCATGATGGGTGGATTTGTGATCACAGAGATGGATGAAATGGGAACAAGCGCCATTTCAGAGCTAGGCAATATGATCAGCGGCAACGCGAGTACTATACTGTCAAATCAAGGTTTCACCGTAGACATTACTCCTCCGAAAGTCATTAAATCACAGAGTGTTGTTGATAGTGCTACTTCCAAAGCGCTGTTTATTCCACTTACCATCAGTGGTGTAGGCGAAGTGGATATTCAAGTCATGATCTCGTAGAATAGAACCAGTTACGGCGGCAGTGGAACGGGGGGTTCCAGATACGGAGATAGACCGCCGAACGGGGAAAGGATGCGGGTAGATCTTGCTTAGAGATAAAGTGATCGTTGTGACAGGAGCGTCAAGTGGAATTGGAGCCTTGACATCAAGAATGCTGTCTGAACATGGAGCCACCGTGATTCTTGCCGCTCGTTCATTGGACAAGCTTGAGGCTGTTAGTGCTTCACTACAAGGGCGGCATGAAATTATCCCTCTGGATGTCAGCAGTGATGCTGAGGTGACAAGGGGATTTAAGCAGATTATAGATTCCTATGGTCGAATTGATGTACTTCTGAATAATGCCGGCTATGGCAAATTTGAGTACTGTGATGAAATGCCCGTTCAGGAATTTGTGGATATGATGAATGTGAACTATATGGGGATCGTTCGGTGTACCAAAGCCGTGCTGCCTTTCATGAAGAAAGCAGGCATGGGTCAAATTGTGAATATTGCTTCGATGGCAGGTAAGGTGGGTACCTCCAAATCCACCGCTTATACAGCAACCAAACATGCGGTCCTTGGATTCAGCAGCGCGTTGAGACAAGAAGTGAAGGAATACGGAATAACGGTATCCACGGTCAATCCGGGGCCGATCGATACGCCTTTTTTTGATCTTGCAGATCCAAGCGGCGGTTACGTGGAGAATGTGAAATGGTTCATGATGAAGCCGGAGAAGGTGGCGTCAGCTATCGTCTCGGTTATTGAGAAGCATAAAGTTGAAGTGGATCTGCCGTGGTTCGCAGGGGTTGGAACCAAGTTATATCAGTTGTTCCCCCGCCTGGCAGACAGGCTCAGCTACAAACTTTTAAATAAGAAATAAGCATACAAAGTCTTCTTACTCCTATGCAGGGAGGGGGGAGGCTTTTTTTGAGAACACCCCTAGTAAAGATCCGTGAGCGGAAGGAAACGCTCCAGCGGGTCTTTTTTTTATTTACTAAATAAAATGGGCTGTTCGTGAGATTAAACCAGGTAGTTCCTCACAGGCTCGGTAATGCAGTTGGGCAAAAATACCTATAAATGGATTGAACTATTCCAGTTCTTAGGGTAAAATGAATCAAAAATATACTTGTCATGTTATATTACATAATATGTTATGTATAGGGGCTGGCATGTTTGATTGGCTTGGATTCCGAAAAGGACTACCGCTTTGGTTATCCTACCAGATTAATCGGGGGATTAAAGAAGACGTTGAACAAATTTTTGAAGGAATAGCCTCTACTCGAAAGGATCTTCTTGAAGCGTGGGCTAATGATTATTGGGGACACTTGGCGCGGCTGGAGGATCAGCTCAGGACTGCCGGTTTTACGGAGCTAGCAGCGAAGGGAGCATATCACTTTGAAGATTTGTTCACTTCATGCCATAATCGCGCCAAGGATTTCTCAGAGATTAGTCTGATTGATCCGAGCGGAGAAGTGATTATCTCCACATATAGTAATAATATAGGCAAGAATTTGCTAACCCACAGCGTACTATCTGAGGCTTTTAAACGGATCAATCAGGGAGACAAATGTCTGGTTGGCCCCTATGCTGACCCGCTTACGCTGCAAATAGGTCCCAGCACTTCACGCTTTCATGATGAAATGACACTTATGTTCATGCACCCGGTGATAGAAGAGGGCGTCCTGCTTGGCCTACTGTGTGGGCGTGTACCGAATGATGTACTGGGGGATCTGATTCAGCGAGAATCCGGACATATCTATCCCGATTCAGGTGACAATTATTTATTTATGGCCAAGCCGGGCCTGCGCAGTGATATTGAACCGGGGACAGCTCTTTCCCGCAGTAGATTTGAGGATCTAACCTTTACTCACGGAGATAATCTGAAGGAGGGGGTGAAGACCGAGTTCGGGGTGGTACAGGTACAGAATCATACCGAATTGGAACTCATCTTCGTGGATCCTGCAACTGGTCAACTTCATCCGGGAGTTGCAGGAACCATCGCAAATGGCAGTAATCTGTTTGTGGAATTTCCGGGCTATTCGGATTATAGGCATATCCCTGTAATTGGAAAGGGGATTACCTTCAAGCTCCCTCACTGTCCAGATTTGTGGGGCATGATGTGTGAAGGGGATCTGGAGGAGGTATATAGGGTACGCAGCCTGCACTGGAAGGTTAAAGTGATGCATCTTAGGTTGATCATAGGCTTTGTGCTAATGAATGTGATGATGTCATTCCTGTTAGGAGGAGGGACACATCCTTTGATCTCGGCAGCCGCCTTCTTAGTCATGAATGGGCTGTATGGCGCTGCAGGAGTCTACTGGATCGAGCGCAGACAAACCTTACAAGCCGCCTCGCATCTAAGAAGATTGAACCGATTCATCCGAATTAATGCGGAGGGTAAAGGCGACCTGACGAAACGCCTGGATATCGGTAGTTTTCCACAGGACGAGACCGGAGAAATGGCAAAATGGATCAATAACATGATCGATAGTCTTGAAGGAATCATGCTTCACATCAGGCGTGCCGCAGATGATGTGCGGCTGAGTCAGAATCTGCTGCATGCTTCAGCTGCTTCCACCGAAGAGTCGACAGAGGTGGCTGGTAGCAAAGTCGACGATATGCTCAAAGGGATCCGGCGTCAGCTGGCGGATATTGATATGGCCAAGGATGTATCCTTGCATATGAGTGGTACCCTGAAGGAGCTGGAGCAGCAGGCTTCCGAACAAATCGCAGTCGCGCAGAACGAAGTTGTCCGGATCGGGGACAAGATGCAGCACATTCATCTCAAGGTAGAAGAGACGAATCGGACCCTGCGCAATTTTGCCGAGACAACCCAGGAAATTGCAAGCATGCTGAAGGTGATTGAGGAAATTTCAACCCAGACGAATCTCCTCTCGCTCAATGCTTCGATTGAGGCGGCTAGAGTGGGAGAACACGGCAGGGGATTTGCCGTGGTAGCTGGAGAGATCCGCAAGCTTGCAGAGCTGACAAGCCGTTCGACTGCAAGTATAAGTGAGACCCTGAAACGGATTGATGAGAAAGCGGAAGAGTCGTTCCAGACGATGGAGGAGGGCTCCCGGGTCGTGGAAGAAGGAACACAGCTAGTCGCGACAGCGGCACAGATTCTTAAGCAGGCCGGAGCTTCCGACTCTTTGAAGACTCAGGTGGTGGATGAAATGGTCAGTTTGATGGAGAAGATCGCCGCGGTCAGCATAGAGAACCGGAAGATCTCTACGGAGGTTGAGGATACTGTCCAGCTTCTCAGCAGGGATATGCAGCAGGTAAGAAGCACAACCGGTAACGTAGAATCTATTACGAGCTCGCTGCTGCAGCTGGTGAACCAGTTCCAGCTTAGAGAGAATAAGGCGGGTTGAGTTGAACAAAGTTGATTAAATAAATGGCCGATTTCCAGGTGAAGTCGGCTTTTTTTGTATCTTGATTTGTTGGTATCGAGGGTTTCGCATATAATGGAAATATCGCGCATTTCGGTAGCTGCATATGCTTAAATGACTTTATCATAAAGGATGATACTTACATGACAATAAATACATTTCCCTCGATCGGCGTAAATGAAGCGTTAACCTCAAACTTGGCCGAATATGGGATTACAGAACCGTCTCCGGTACAAGCTGAGACGATTCCTGCCATTCTTGAGGGCAGAGACGTACTCGCCCAGTCACAGACGGGAACCGGAAAAACCTTGGCCTATCTGCTGCCTATTCTGCAGCGAATTGATCCGGCCATCAAGTCGCCGCAGGCGTTGATCCTTGCGCCAACCCAGGAGTTGGCTATGCAAATTCTGCGGGAAAGCCAGCGCTATGGCGAATCACTGGGCATCCAAGCTCAATCTCTGATTGGCGGAGCGGCAATTGGGCGGCAGATTGAGAAGCTGAAGCTGCATCCGCAGCTTGTTGTAGGAACACCAGGACGGATCAAGGAATTGCTGGCAGTGAAGAAACTTAAGATGCACGAGGTCAAAACCCTTGTCGTGGACGAGGTTGACCAGGTGTTTCAGCTGGGCGGCTCCGGGGATGTGGAGCACATTATCCGGGCAGCGCTTCGGGACCGGCAGCTTCTCTTCTTATCGGCGACGGTCAGTCCGGAGATCCGAAGCTTGGCCTATCGGGAGATGAAGGACCCGGCAGAGATCGGAATCGAACCCGAGCAGCGTACGTCCAAGACGCTGGAGCATGTGTATTTTATCGCTGAGGAACGGGAGAAAATTGATACCCTGCGGCGTATTGTCCGCACCTATAATGCACCAAAAGCTATCGTGTTTGTTAACAACACTCAGGATATCGGTGAGGTAGAAGCCAAGATGAACTTCGTAGGTCTGCATGCACAAGCTCTGTATGGAGATGCGGACAAGACGACTAGAAGTCTGGTGCTTCGGCGGTTCCGGGAAGGCAGCATCCAGCTGCTGATTGCTAGTGATGTAGCCGCCAGAGGTTTGGACATTGAGGATTTGGGCCTTATTATCAACTACGACCCACCGATAGATTCGGAACATTATGTGCACCGCTCAGGACGGACAGGCAGAATGGGACGCAAGGGACTAGCAATCTCTCTTGTTACCCCTCGTGAGGAATTTATTATACGCAAGTTCGCGAAGGAGCTTGGCATAGAGTTCCAGCAGCGGGCCTTATATGGCGGGCGTATCGTTGAGCCTCGTGAAGCCGGAATAGCAAGAACAAGCTCTGCCGGAAGACCGCGTACAGATCGTGGCGGCAGACTTGCAGGCAGTCATGACAATAAGGCTAAGAACGGTTCAACCAGCCGCGGAACAGAAGAAGCTGGAAGAGTTAGCCGCAGTGAATCGAAGGCCAGCGAACGGAAGCTTGATCGGCACCGGGACCGCAAGAATAAAGGTGCGCCGAAGTGGCTTAAGGATAAGCAGCCTCCCCGCTCATAGGGGTTGGAATGTTCGGCATTTGAATTGATTTGGTAAAGGGGGAGCCATGCTTGGAACAAACACCTGTACTGCAGATTGAGGAGCTTAGCGGAGGCTACAGCCTTGGCAAGCCCGTGCTTCACAATATTAACTTTGATGTGAAGCCGGGTGAAATGGTCGGTCTGATCGGTCTGAACGGAGCGGGTAAAAGTACGACCATGAAGCACATACTTGGCCTAATGACACCTCACAAAGGTGTAGTCTTGGTGCAGGGGAAGACAAGGGATGAAGCGCCGCAAATTTATCAGTCTTCGCTCGCTTTCGTACCAGAATCACCACTTCTTTATGAAGAATTGACCGTACGTGAGCATCTGGAGTTCACGGCCAGGGCATATGGCGTGGAGCCGGAAGCTTACCGTGAGCGGTCGGAGAGGCTCTTGGACCTATTCCATATGAGGGAGAAAGCGGACAGCCTGTCCATGCATTTATCCAAGGGGATGAAGCAGAAGGTGATGATCATGAGTGCCTTCGTGGCACGTCCGCCGCTCTATGTCATCGATGAGCCTTTTCTGGGGCTTGATCCGCTGGGTATTCGTTCACTGCTGGATTTCATGCTGGAAATGAAACAGAGCGGGGCGTCGATCTTGCTCAGCTCTCATATTCTGTCAACGATTGAGAATTACTGCGACAGATTCATAGTTCTTCACCGGGGAGCCGTAGTTGCACAGGGGACGCTGGGTGAAATTGCACAGCAAGCGAACGCACCGGGAGCGTCGCTCGAAAATATCTTCTATGCACTTGTGAAGGGTGGCGAGTAAGGCCGTGGATGTAAGAACACTCCGCAGCCGCCGGAAAGCGGCCTTCTGGGGGAAGATCATCCCGTACTTCCCTTATGTCGTGCAGAGCGGTGTGGCCGTACTCACCTTTATCCTGTTCATTGCTTTTGCTGCGTGGTACACTTCATTTCTGAAGCATATCCCACCCGAGCTCCCAATTCGCTGGATTATGTTAATCCTGCTTGCTCCGCTCACGGTATATGCCAGCTTTAGAACCTATTTGCAGCCAGCAGACCTTACTTTCCTGCTGCCTCAGGAATACAGGATGAAGCCTTATTTCGTCCCGGGTTACCGCAGCGGGGTTATTTATAAGCTGATTGGGCTCTTCATTCTTCTTATCGCCGTATGGCCGCTGTATGTTCGCAGCAGCCCGGATCCGAAGCCGCTCTGGCTGATGGTTCTTGTGCTTATTGTACTGAAGATCATCAGCGCTTATGGCGGATGGCAGGAACTGCGAATGAGCTCAGCAAGGGCCAGAAGCGGATACCGCGTTCTGCGCTGGTGTCTTGTGATTCTTATGCTGGCGGCATGGATTTGGCAGTCACCTCTTCGAAGTACACTCTTCACCATTCTGGTAGGGATCAATTATGTACTATCCCTTCGATTGGCCGTCAAGCATCAAGTTCCGTGGGAAACCCTGATTGCGACGGAGAAGTCACAAGCTTCACGAGTGATGCTCCTGCTTGGCTGGTTCGTCGATGTACCTGCCGAAGGGCAAAAGGTATATCCCCGCCGCTGGTTGTCCAGTTTCGGGAATACAGTTCCGTGGGGGCAAGAGGCGGCTTTCCGCTATCTGCTCATTAAGACCTTTGTCCGCAGCGAACTGCTGGGGATTATTGTCAGGTTGACCCTGCTCTCGATGGTGCTGGTATGGTGGACAGGGAATTCCCTCTGGGGGCCAATTATCTATCTGTTCTTCCTGTTTGCTGCTGGCATGCAGCTCAGCACTCTACGGCAGTATCACCGTGATTCTCCGGCTGCCTCATTCTATCCGCTACCAGAAGGGGCCCATATTGAGGCAGCCCTGCGGCTTATGTTCCGGATTCAAACGGGTCTGGCTGTGATCATGTGGCTGCCCATGCTTATACTGGGTTACACCGAACCGATGATGCTGTTGTTCAGCCTTGCGGCCGGAATTATAATGGTGGTTCTGCTAAGGAGCCGGTTTGCTCGCAGCTGGAAAGCGGAAGAAGAAGATTGATGAACAGCAGCTTGGATTGAACTACAAATCGAGGAATTGATTTCGTAAGACGATAAACATTCTTCGGAATCCAAGTTCATTCATTTCTAGTTCATCCCATATCTATCTGAATACTAAAAAAGGCTGCGCCCTCAGCATGATCCTGAGGGCGCAGCCTTTATTATTATCTCGAGCCTATTTAGAGCAGAATGGTACGGCTGATGATAACAAGCAGAATGAACAGGACCAAAATTGCCCCGGTGCTTGTGAATCCACCACCCAATCCGCTGTAACCGCCTCTTGCTTCTTTAACTTCACCCATGAAAATTAATCCCCTTTCCCTGCGTTGTGTATAGGTACACGGTATATTATGACAGGGATGGGTTCTGTGCTTGGGCCGGTGCCTGGTAGGCCTAAGATTGCTGCAGGTCTTGAACTGCCTGATAGATGAGGTCGAATAGCTCCTCCAGATTCTCTTCAGCGATACAGGAGAAGGCTACACGCAAATCATGGTCTCCCAGAGCAATGGTGCCGACACCATACTTATGAATCAGATGCTGACGAAGACTCTCGGCAGAGACATCTTTCAGCTTAAGACACATGAAGTAACCGGAGTTAAACGGATAGTAATCCCAGACATCTCCGTATTTGCCGCTGTCCAGGAGGGACTTGACTTTGTTGGCCCGGCCTTTCATTACTGCAAATTTCTCTTCTTTCTGCGATCCGAACTCTGGAGACTTGAGAGCCTCAAGGACAAAAGTCTGTGAAGGATGAGACCCGCTTGAAATTGTTGCCCGGATAATACCCAAAGTCTTCTGCTCCAGTGCGGAGAGTACCTCCTGATTATCACTGGCGAAGGTAATGAAGCCTACGCGGAAGCCCCAGACGTATTCTTCTTTGGTGGCTCCGTCAATTTTGACAGGAAGGATGCGAGGGTGCAGTCCCGCCAGCTTGCCGAACAAGGATTCATGCATGGAGTCTTCAAAGAACAGACCAAAGTAAGCATCATCAGTAACAACAACCACATTGATGCCAGCTTCGGCGGCTTCGTACAGAGCGTCCACAATTTCCTTGCCTTCTGCTTCCCCCGGGGTATAACCGGTCGGGTTGTTAGGGAAGTTCAGAATTACGACAGCCTTGCCTTTGTCCTTCTGTGACAGCAAGGCTTCACGCAGACCTGCACTGTTAAAGGTCATTTGCTCTGTAAAAAGCGGGTAGTTCACGATTTGACCGTGACGGCGGATTCCGAAGGTCAATTCATAGTTCTCCCAGTTCTTGTCTGGATAAATTACCGCGTCTCCTTCGCCCACAAAGAGATCTGCAACTATGCTGAGCCCGTGAGTAAGAGCGTTCGTTACAACAGGGTTGCCAAAGCTCTTTCCTTCGAGTGAAGGGTTCTCTTGAAGCATCTTGCTGCGCCATACCTTACGAAGCTCGGGCTTACCAGCCGGAGGGGCATAAGGATACAGGTCCTTCGGATTGAATTCCGACAGCGATTCTTGAAATACCGACAGGTGCATCGGGCCGCCGTTCTCGGTCGCGATTCCGATGGTCGCATTATATTTCTTGGCATTCGCTGTAGCTTCGGCCGATTGGCTGAGGATGCCTTCCTTAGGGAAGTAGATTTCTCTACCAAGTGTCGAGAGTACCTCGTACACATTGGCATTACCAGCTTTAATATTCTCGTTTAACTGTTCGGCAAGTGGGTTCATCGCGTGTTCATCCTTCCAGTCTGTTTGGATTCCATAGTTCCGGTTTTTACTGCCTAACATTATAACATCCTATCTACGGAACCGTCACGGACTAAAAAGGCTCTTATTCCGTATGAAAAGGACAAATTTGTGTCATCAAGCGTACCGTCTCCATATCTTTGCCTTGATTGCGTTCCGTGAGTCCTTGTGCAATCTGATTGCGTTTGTCTTCGGTCATATTTTGTCCAAATTTGAACTTGGCGGACATATGTTCAGGAATGATTCGAACGACAGATACCGCCTTTAGCTCACCGACATAAGCCGGGTCTGAAGCATCAATGGGGGTATAACCTCCTTCTGGCTGCAGCTTCTTCATAAATAAGGTCAGAGCTTCAGCCTTCTCGGTGAGATCCGTAATCTTCTCGGCTCTGCCCTTCACCATTACACTCTTGAAAAAAGCCGTTGCCGGACAAGCCTTAACCGGATCTGTGTAGTAAGAAGGAATTCGTGCGAATTCCTCCGCCACCGTGAAGCTGACCCGGTTATCGGCTTTGAGATGTTTCATTTTCTCGCCAGCCAGACTCCCATGGAAATAGAAGACGCCTTGTCCGTATGCAAAATTAAGCGGGGTGACCCGGCTCCACCCATCTTGATCCGTGGTACCCAGAAACCCAAAGCTCTGCGAGAACAGGAATTGTTCAATTTCCTGCTCCTCGGTTACTGCGAATTCTTTCCGTCTCATCTGAATCCCCCTTGAAATAAATAAATAGAATCATTGACGCTGTTCCATGTTGATGTTGATATACAGCATAAAACTGAAATTGACATATAAAAAGAACCAATTTACATTAAAATTATTGGTCCAATGCTAAATACGGATTTCATCCTAAGTAAAGAGAGGCTGATGACCTTGGAAATGGTGCTTCCCTGGGAAACGTGCCTGCAGCAGTACCGCTATAAATATCTGGCACTCTATCATGCACTTCGATTCGCTATTCATGAGGGAACACTGCCTGGCGGCACGAGACTGCCCTCAAGTCGTGAACTCGCGCAGTTGTACGGGATATCCAGAGGCAGTGTAGCCCAGGCCTACGATATGCTTCTTGCCGAAGGATATGTGCTGCCAGAGGTAGGACGGGGCACCTATGTGGCGCCTTTCATGACAGAGGTGACGAAAAGAACAGCCGCTCAGGCTGAGCTGCCTATATCCTCTTGGGGTCAGCGAATGGTGGATTGGGACTTAAGTCAGACGGGGGCATGGAGTAAGCGGGATGCAGCCACCCAGGAACGGGGGCGCATAGGCGGGAAGGGGGCCAGCCCGGCCAGCCCGGCCAGCCACCTCTCCTTCTCGGGAGGCGGAGGGGACATGCGGCATTTCCCGCACGCCGAGTGGAGAAGCGCGCTTGCCTTTGCCGGCAGGGAGGCTGCGGCCGGCGAGGACCTCATCCCCGATAACCCGTTCGGGGATGAAAGCCTGCGGGCTGCGATAGCTGCCCATTTGCGCAGGAGCCGCGGAATTGCCGCGGAGCCTGCGCAAATCTGCCTCTTCAGCGGCTCCATGCAGGCCATTGCTCTCCTGACCCAGCTGCTGCTGGGGGAAGGAGAGCCGGCCGTGGTGGAAGATCCCGGGTATCACGGGATCGTCAAGGCCGTTCGCGCCTGCGGCGGCAGGCCGCTGCAGGCTGCCCTTGACGGCAGCGGGATTGTGCCGCAGGACTGGCAGGCGCGGCTGCTCTTCGTTACGCCGGGCAGGCAGTTCCCGACCGGCGCCGTATTGTCTTCGGCGCGGAGGCAGGAGCTGCTGGCCTGGGCCCGCCGGAAGGAAGCTGTCATCATCGAAGATGATTATGACAGCGAGTTCCGCTGGGGCGGGCGGCCGCTTGAGCCGCTCAAGGCGCTCGACAAGGATGAGCGTGTCGTCTACGTCGGTTCGTTCACGAACACGATGTTCGCTTCGCTGCGAATCGGCTATGCCGTGCTGCCGCCAAGCTTGATCACACCGATGCGCTGCGCCAAGGCGCTGTATGAGCCGACCCCGCCGGCTGTGCTGGAGCAGCGGGCGCTCGCTCGCTTCATGACCCGGGGCGAGTATGACCGACACCTTCGCCGGATGCGCAGAATCTACCATGCTAGGCATGATACGCTTCGCAGCCTCTTGTCTGAGGGTGAACTGCCTCAGTTGTTCCGTGCGCTGCCTGCGGATGCCGGGCTGCATATCTATGCGCTGTGGCTCCGCTCTGAGGAGGAATTTCAGCTGCTGTGCGAGCTGTCTGTACAGAATGGCGTGGATTTCAGAGATGCCCGTACATACGGGCAGGCCCCTGCTCCGCCTGCGGCCTGCTTCTCCTTTGCCCATTTGCAGACGAACGAACTCGACGAGGGGATCGAGCGGCTAATGAAATCCTGGCGGCTTGTACAAGAAAAGCTCAATACAAGGTATAATTAATATAAGGAAAGCTGCAAGCAAGAGAATGTCATTATTCAGAGGGGGAATGTCATGCTTCACGCTTCTACATCTTCATTTGTGCTGAAGCCTGCCTTTGCCAAAATCGTCTGTGAGCCCGGCTGGAAATGGCAGAAGCGGGAGAAACCGCTGGAGAATTACGATTTGTTCTACGTATGGAGCGGCGAGGGAACCGTGGTTCTGAACGGCCGTCCAATTCCGGTTACCCGGGGAAGCTGCTTCCTGTTCCGCCCGGGAGATCATACGAGTGCAACGCATAATCCGCAAAAGCCATTGGTGCTGACTTACATTCATTTTGATGTTGACGAGCCCGTATCCGAGGTGCCGGGAGCTTACCGGGTACTTGAAGATACACTCGATTTCGAATATATGCTGTCCCGTTATGTGCGTCTCTTCCTGATCAAAGCCTATGCGGCCGAGGAGGAAGCACGCCTGATCCTGAAGCAGCTGATGATCTACCTGCTTCGCGAGGAACGGGAGAAGCCGGTGGAGAGAAAGGTCAGCAATCAGCTGACCGAAGTCATCCATGAGGTGGCCAACTACGTGCTTCAGCATCCCGGACTGCCTCATCGGGTTGAAGACCTGGCTGCAAGAGCCGGCCTATCAGCCAGGTATTTCTCGATCAAGTTCAAGGAACTGACGGGGGCCTCCGTTCAATCCTATATTATCAAGTGCAGAATTGACCGTGCCCAGCACCTTCTGCTGCATGCCGGTATGAATGTGACGGAAGTGGCAGATGCGCTGGGTTACCGGGACATCTTCTTCTTCAGCCGCCAGTTCAAGCAGTATACGGGCAAGAGTCCATCGGAGATCCGGTAAAAATATTTTGAGATCCCTGTTTCAAGAGAAAAGTAGCTGGGTAATGGGTATTTATGGTACTTTTATGTAGAGGGAGGAGGTGTCACTTATGAGCAGAAGACGGCGGATGCGCAGCAGAGGGAGCTTTTCTCAAGGTTGCAGCATTTTTCGGAATCGTATGCGCCGGGTTCGGCCAGCTGCTGAACGTGAAGAATTCTGGTTCTAATACTCATACTTAAGTATGTCAAGTCAATCACATATTCGGCACCTGAGTGCTGTCAAGAGGCTGTCTGGGAGATCCCGGCAGTCTTTTTTTAGGGTCAAAATCTATGGTTGGGTTACTTAATTTTAAATTTATATAAAATAAATCAGGTGTATTGACATTGAATCGGTGAATGTGGATACTGTTTGTATATAAATATGAATTTATTTAGTTTTATTTAAACTAAATAAGAAAGCGCTTTAATTTTCTGGTTTCCTGAAATTCGTCTTCCACATGAAAGGAGAACAATATGAAGAAAAAGAAAGTGCGTAAAGTAACTTTGGCCGCAGGTATGACCGCCCTATTAACCACAGCCGTTCTTCTACCGGAGCCGGCATTGATTAGTTCAGCGCAGGCAGTGGCCGCGGAGACGCCAGCCCAGATTACAGCGAAGAAGCCATCACAAGCTCCAATCTTTCAAGATGCTTCTGTACATGACCCCTCCGTTATCAAGGTGGGGGATACCTTTTACGTATTCGGATCTCATTTGGCTGCAGCCAAAACTAAGGATTTCATGAAATGGGACATGATTGCTTCGGGGGTGAAGGATGGCAATAAGCTGATTCCGAACGTAACCGAGGAGCTTAGGGATACCCTTTCCTGGGCACAATCGGATACTTTGTGGGCGCCAGACGTGATCCAGCTTGCAGATGGGAAATTCTATATGTATTACAACGCCTGTAAAGGAGATTCTCCCCGTTCAGCCCTGGGTGTGGCGGTAGCGGATAACGTGGAGGGGCCGTATAAGGACCTTGGAATTATTCTGAAATCAGGCATGTGGGGCGAGGCAGGGGCGGACGGAACCATTTATGATGCGACGAAGCATCCGAACGTCGTTGATCCTGATGTCTTTTTCGATAAAGACGGAAAGCTCTGGATGGTGTACGGCTCCTACTCGGGAGGGATTTTCATTCTTAGAATGGACCCCAAGACCGGCAAGCCATTGCCGGATCAGGGTTATGGCAAGAAGCTGACCGGCGGCAATCACAGCCGGATTGAAGGACCTTATATGCTTTACAGCCCTCAGACGGATTATTATTACTTATTCCTGTCGTTTGGCGGCCTGGATGCAAATGGCGGGTACAATATGCGCGTAGCTCGCTCGAAGACACCGGATGGTCCATTCCTGGATGCTGATGGGAATGACATGCTTCAAGCGAAGGCGAATCCAAGTCTGCCGCTCTTTGATGACAGATCGGTGGAGCCTTATGGGGTCAAGCTGATGGGGAATTACCTGTTCAAACGGGAGATCGGTGATCCGGGACAGGGAATAGGAACCGGCTATGTCTCACCAGGGCATAACTCGGCCTATTATGACAGCAAGACGGGAAAGTACTACCTGATCTTCCACTCCCGATTCCCGCAAAGAGGAGAGGAACATGAAATTCGCGTCCATGAAATGTATATGAATGCGAACGGCTGGCCGGTAGTTGCCCCGTATCGGTATGCTGGGGAGGCGAGCGATAAGCTCACCGCCAAGTCTATCAACAAGAATGATATCGCAGGTGAATATAAGTTCATTAATCATGGGAAGGAGATCACTTCGGCTATAAAGGAATCGATCTCCATCACGCTGGATAAGAAAGGCGGAATTACCGGTGATGCCACGGGTAAATGGAAGATTACCAGCAGCAATAAAGCGGAAATTACGCTAAAAGGAGTCACTTACAGCGGTGTATTTACCTATCAATGGAATCCGGATAGTCAGCAGAATGTGCTCACTTTCAGCGCCTTGTCGAACAAGGGTGAATCGATCTGGGGCAGCCAGGTCATGAACCGGAGTGATAAGCAAATTGTAGAGGCTGTCCAAAAGGATCTTAGCCTGGGTGATACCAGCGGCATCTATAATAATCTTACTCTTCCTGCTTCAGGCACAGAAGGCGCCGCAATTGCCTGGACCTCCTCGGCTCCGGATGTAATCTCTGCCAGCGGGGCTGTGAATCGGCCGGCGGCTGGATCCGGAAATGCCACAGTGACCTTGACGGCTACCATTACTAAAGGCAAAGCCAAGGCCGAGAAGAAGCTGCAGGTAGTGGTGCTTCAGCAAAGCGAAGGTCCGCTGGTAGCCAGCTATTCCATGGACGAAGATAAGGGCAATCTTATTCAGGACAGCTCGGCAAATGCTTACCATGGCAAGCTGACCGGGGGAGTAAGCTGGGATGCGAACGATGCGATTGACTCGAATGATGCGAAGAGCGGTTCTCTTAACTTTAGCGGGAAGGATGGCTATGTGCAGCTGACTGGAGCTCTTGCCGATGCAGAGGACTTTACTTTTGCCGCGTGGGTGAATTGGTCTGGGGGAGGAGACTGGCAGCGCATTTTCGATATTGGCAATGGGATGGATTCCTTCATGTTCCTTACTCCCTCCCAGTATAGCGGCGTGCTTCAATTCACCATTCATGAACAGGGCACAGATCAAAGCCTGCTGTCAGCCGCGCCGCTGCCAAAGAATGAATGGAGTCACGTGGCGGTGACCCTGGAGGGCAGTACAGGCAAGCTGTATGTGAATGGCAAGCTTGCGGCCACAAATACGGATATGAGCTTTAATCCGAAGGAGCTAAAGGCGGCCGATGCCTATCTCGGGAAAAGCCGATTTGCAGCGGATGCTTATTTCGGGGGGCGTATGGATGATGTTCAGTTCTACAACCAAGCCCTGAATGAGCAGGAGATCGGTAAATTGTCCGAGAAATAAAAAATAAATGAGCAGCCTCATTCGAGGCTGCTCATTGTTCGTCTGGAGTCGTTCTTTTTAACATTTCGCTACTTATTGCTTCTCGGCGTGTATGATCACTAATTCCGGTAGAATCTTCCCAGCAATGTGCCAAGCTTCACCGGTGTGCCTATAGCCAGATCTGGCAAAGGCTCAAAGGTCCCGTTCTCCGTCAACAGGACAACTGTTGAGCCAAATTCAAAGTAAGCCATGTCATCTCCGCGATTCCAGGAATTTGCGCTGTCATCTGTATATTTGATACTGCTGACATTCATGGCCCCCACCTTCACGACGGCCACCTCACCCAGTTCATGGGAGATGTAGGTAATCAGCCGTTCATTCCGGCTTAGAACGCCCTTCATATGAGTCAGTCCAAAATCATTGACCGGATATACCCGGCCCTTCAGATGCTCGCTCTCTACTTTCTGACCCGTAACTGGAGCGTGAATACGATGATAGTTCGTCGGGCTGAGGTAGAGCACGAAGAAGAATCCGTTCTTATAGGTCTCCATATGTGGAGAATGGCCCAGAAGTTCAGCCAAGGAATAGTCCTGACCCTTAACCCCCGGGATTACACCTGTATTGACTGGCCCCATACCGGTAATCAGGCCATCTACGGGGCTGATCAGGGCATCTGGAGCATCAGGTATCATACGCATCCCCGCTTTCAGGCGGCGGGAGAAGAATTCATTCAGGGACCGGTATTCATTAATATCTTTCTCCGCTTCGTGCAGCGGAATATTATAGGTTCTCGCAAATGTGGGAATGATGTGACGGCTGAATCCGGAATGGGAAAAGTGGCCCATAATTTGAGAGATCCATTTCCGGGAGGAAAGCTCGGTCATCAGCCTCATCACTTTTTTTGCCATTGGGGCATCCTCCTTACAAACAGATAAGACAAAGCTTATATTGACATAGAACCTGCTTGAAATCAACCTTTAACCCGTATTTTGATTCAGAGATATTTGATGACTATATGGAAAATAGTGTATGTTGAAGGCAGTCGTATTACGGCTGAAAGCGGGTGGGATTAGGAGGACAAGGGGGATAAGAAGGAGGATTGCATGAATTCAAGACTAGAAGAGATCCGTTTCTATCTATAGTTATTTGGTCCAGTATCATCTTGTTGATGATCTGTGGATATCAACATATTATGTAATTAATGAGAAGGAATTGATTGTACGCACAGGTCCAGCTTCCAAATCAATTCCTCTCGAAAGCATCAGCAAAGCCAAGCCCGTTCGCTCATGGGTGGCGAGCACGGCAACCTCCATTCACCGGATTGAAATTCATTATAGCAGGTACGAGTACATCCAGATTTCTCCCCTTGACCAGAAAGCCTTTCTGAGAGAACTCCAGCACCGGTGTCCGCATTTACAATTACAGTGATGTGGATGGATCGCTTTCTGTGTGGGTATTTCTACGTCTGATCTCCTCTTCAAGCAGCTGAAGGAATTCTTGATTCAGCTCCAGTCTAAGCGCATTTTGGTAGGCTTTAACTAAGGTTTCGTAGCTCATTTCTGATAGACCCAGCTCATTGATCATACAGCAAATTCTCCTATCATTAAGATAATTGCTGTTTTCGGCAACCCAGCCGCCATTTTGTTCTGGCCTGTGGCTTTGCGTCCTTACCTTTCGATAAGTTTGCGTTTTCGTAACAGTCATCATTGATAATGTGCTTCTATATAGTTTATCGGATTTAGGCAGCAAAATATTGAGAATTAGGAACTATGGTTGGTTTGTGCATTTCAGTTCGGATATGAGTCTACAGCTTTAGACTGTTCCATCGGAGCATCCTGGTCGCTGCGTGCCCGGATCGTCTTTCTGATCGCTGTTGCCCCCGGATTTCCTGATTTGAACTTCTCATAGCGGTAGAAATCCGGGGGCAAAGGCGACCGCTTCGCTTCTACAAGACGATTCCGGGCCCTCCGCTGGGTTTGGCCTAGGAGTAGCAGCATACTCAGAGCCCAAGACTCACCCTCATAATTTGGGTGAGGGAATAGAGAGAGGAGCGACTTGAACGGGTCGCTCCTCTCTTGTGAGTTAAACGCCCAGAATCCCCTTTTGGAGATTCCGGCGTTTTTTCGGTACACCTATTTAGATGTTCAACAGAGGAACTTACCGGGAATATGTAGAGTCAGCACTCTTGGAACTGCTGACTGGTTCGATCGGAGCCATCAAATCTTTTTATCATGGAGTACTTGAACAGACTGTTCTAAAAGAGACAGAGGACGTCATCTCGCTGAAGGCAGGCGAGTCGATACTTACTTTTACACGTTCCTATTATCAATATGAGTCTCCGTATTATCATTTTGCGTATAACATCCCTGAACAGAAGTGTGAGCAGGCGCTGAACTGGCTGAAGCAAAAGGGCGTATCTGTGTATTCGGTCAACGGGCAAGAGATAGAGCATAACGAGAATTGGAATTCCGATTCGATTTACTTCAATGATCCTGTGGGAAATATCGTTGAATTCATTGCCAGGCATGATTTGAAGGATGAAGATACTGCCCTCTTCACAGCTGTGGATATTAAGAATATAAGCGAAATAGGCCTTCCCACCCAAGACGTAACGGCGATATCTGAAATGCTGAGAGGTAAGTATGATCTTCAGGTGTATAAGTCAGCAAGTCCGACATTCACTCCACTAGGTGACGAAGAAGGACTTATCATTCTTGCGGCGGTGGGGAGGATCTGGTTCGGTTCGGATAAAGCGGCAAAGTATTTTCCAGTTACCATAGATATTTCTGATGGCAGCATGAGAAATGAATTCACATTTGGTGATGGCTATTTAATCAAGTCCTGATTCTGCGGAATTTTGCCCTTGATTGCTGACCCGGATGTAAAAGATAAAAGACGTGCAGTCCGGTTTACGGAGCGCCCGTCTTTTTTGCTGCCAAGGGTTATGTTCCTGTGAGAATACGGCATCGGCATCATTCATTCCCTACGGTTATATAGGTACCAGGCGAAAGCCATAGGTTCACGATAGGATGCCTTCCAAGTATTATGCATTCCAGCCTTGTTGAAACCGTACCGCTGATCACGTCCGTTGCATTCGATGAAATAGATTCGGCCATCTTCAGTGACTCCAATATCGAGTCCGAGATCGGCAAGAAGCGGCAGCTTAAGAGATAAGTAATTAGCTGTAGTCAAGGCCAAATGTTCCACTTGATCCATAACTCTGGAGGTCTGAGAAGGGGGCATCACCTCGGACAGAATTTCAGGTACGGGGTAAGCTTTTCCTCCTCCCGCCAGATTGGAGATAAATATACCAGGCGGAGATTTTTTGGCGAACATGCCGGTTACTGCCCACTCTCCTGTCATTCCCCGCTGCACAGAAACACGAAAATCGAAGGAACGGCCCTTACTTTCTGCGAGTGGAATCCGTTCTTGAATAAGATAGGGGACTCGGTGCAGGTACTGTTGTACATAAGAAGGTAGTTCGCCTCCCCTAAGCTTCTGCTTAATCCATGTTGGGTTGCGCATAGATGAGGGATAAGTGATTCTCCACCCGGACTTGTCACGATGTAATCGTATGATCCCTCTTCCGACCGTACCCCGGCATGGTTTAAGGATTAGATCGTCATGAAGTTCCATGAAACGGCGAAGGGCCGGGTAGGAGAACACGGCTGTATCAGGCAGGCTGCTTCTTAGGTAAGGGTCGGCCGACAGCAGACGATGTATTACATCTTTGCCATAACGATTATTCACGTTGAAGACATCTATTCCCTTGGAAATAAGGGCCTCGATTTTCCGCTGGGCGGATTTTTCCTGAAATATTGCGCGGTTATGAATGACATCAGGTATGGGCATGGACACCTGCTCATATTGATGGTTTCGATAAATGTAGGCAGCTGTTCGGCCCTTGCGGATATTGATATCGCCGATATGGATAAACACAGGGATCAAGCCGAATTCTGCTGCCGCTTCTTCATAGTTCGAGAGTGATTCCTGTCCGGTTTTTCGCCTAGGTATACCGCGGTACATCGCAGCATTAAGCAGAATACCCACATATCTATAGCTCATGCCCGGTCCTCCTCTTCATCTTCGGTGAGTCCCTGTTCTAAAAGTGTCTTCTGTCAGTCTATGTATAGACTCTTAAAAGGAATGGACGACTGTGCCGAGGCAGAAGCCTGTTTTGGGACTGTGTCACAACTGCTCGGATATCCCAATATATTAAGATTGTGAAAACCGGATAGGGGAGGGACTTAAGTTGTCAGTTCAGCAAAAGGTGGCCGTAATAACGCCGGGGGTATTTGTCATTCCTTCAGGGCGGAGCAGTTCCGTAGAGCGCGTCATTGAGAAGACAATGCCCCTGGTACCCGATAATTTCGATATACGGGTGTTCAGCAGATCGGGAGGCCACCTGCCGGCCAAGGGTATGCTCGGGACAGTGCCCTGTTATCGTATTCCAGGAGGTGCCGCATATTTGCCAGGCATTCTGCGTCATCTAAAGAATTGGATGCCGGACACGGCCGATGTGCATAACCGTCCTGCAATTGCTTACGGGCTGAAGAGGCATTTGCCTCATATCCGGGTTAATCTGACGCTCCACTCCACGACCTTCATCAGCCCATCCTGTCTTCCAGAGAGCAAGGCGCGTCTGATGCTGGGGAGTGTGGACGGAATTATTGTGAACAGTTGGTATCTGCGTGATGAGGTGCTGCGCCGATTCCCTAAACTGAGGACTCCAGTACATGTTAATCCGCTAGGTGTTAGCCTGGAAGACTTCACTCCGCGCTGGACACCTGCAGGTGAGGCGCAAAGACGTGCAAGGCTATCTGATTATGGCTGGGAGAACCGTAAAATCATCCTTTTTGTTGGCCGCCTGCTTCAGGGAAAGGGAATTCACCGGCTGCTGGCAGCGCTGCCCGGAATTGTGGCAAAGGAGAAGAGAGCACTCGCCCTCATAGTAGGAAGTGCCTTTTACGGAGTGAATCGTGATACGGCTTATGTAAGAAGCTTGAGGAAGCTGGCTGAGCCGTTGAATGAACACGTCTCGTTTCTTTCTTATGTTCCTTATCCGCGTGTTGCAGATTTATATAATCTGGCTGATGTGGTTGTTGTTCCGTCCCTTGAGGATGAAGCCTTTGGCTTGGTCAATCTGGAAGCCATGGCTTCGGCGGTGCCCGTTATTGCCTCTGAGATAGGGGGGATTCCTGAAATTGTTCAGCATGAGAAATCAGGTATACTGCTGCCTAAGGGATGTGCCGATAAAGTGCTTGAAGAAAGCGTCCTGCGAATACTTGGAGATGAACAGCTGAAGCGGAAATTCGGGCTGGCAGGAAGGGAACTCGCCAGAAGTGAATTCAGATGGCAGCACTGCGCGGCGCGCTGGGCGGACCTGATGAGTGCTGAGCTGTCAAAAACCATGCACAGCTGGAGCGTTTGATATTCTCTTACTATGACCAAAAAGGCTGATTGGACACTACTTATCTGTGTCCGATCAGCCTTTTGACTGTATATATGGAGAATGATCTGCTGACACACGGACAATCATCCTCAGCAATTTGTCTCCGTGCAGTCTATGGCAATTGTACGTTTGCCGTTACAAGATGTTCGGTGTGACATAAGCTATGGTATATTCCGTGGAACAATTCAGTCACAAGGAGGTGGATGACCATGGAGAGTGGGCGGAAGACGGCGATCATGAACAGGGGCCGCCGACCCCCCCGTTTGAAATCAAGAACTAAGCGAATCTGGCATGTAGTTAATGATCCACAGCCGCTGGTGTCCATCATTATTCCCGCGATGAATGAACGGCGTACCATTGCAGGTGTGATGCGTGAGGCAGCTGGGGTGCACCCGCGCAGTGAGATCATCGTTGTTGCCAACGGTTCGACGGATGGGACTGCAGAGATTGCGGGGAAGCATGGTGCCCGGCTCCTTTTTTATCCTGATCCGCTCGGACACGATGTGGGGAGACGTATTGGTGCTGAGGCCGCCAAAGGTAAGGTCCTTCTCTTCATTGATGCGGATATGTTGATCGCTGCGCGTCATCTTAAACCCTTTGTTGATGCCGTGTTATCCGGAACAGATGTAGCGCTCAATGATTACAGCGGTCCTGTGAAGCGTAAGGATGCACATCCTGTGGTGCTGGCCAAACATACACTGAACGCTCTTGTTTCACGTCCTGATCTCAAAGGGGCATCGATGACCGCTGTCCCACACGCGATAAGCCGCCGCGCAGTGGAGATCATCGGCTTTCCTGCTTTGGAGATTCCTCCACTGGCTCAAGCGATGGCGGTGACTTTGGGTCTTGGCATAAAGCTGGTTCATCCGGTTCCTGTAGGACGATTAAACGCATCTAGACCCAAAATTAAGGGTAATGATTCACTCACTTCCCTTGTGACCGGGGATCATTTGGAGGCTGTAAGCTGGCTGGTTGACAAGCTGGGTCCACGTGCAGGTTATGGCGATATGGGCCGTCAGCGGGGGAGGCTCCGATGAGAAGGAGACATACAGGATTCCGGCGAAGACATACGGGTTACCGCAGACCGGGGCCACGAAGATCCAGAAAGGTTGCGAGAACTCGCTTCGAGGCCAGACCACGTACCCGAAGAAGAATTCCGCGTAAAAGGCAAGCTGCCTACAGCGGGCTTAATCTTAAGGCCTACCGGGCTGGAATGACTCAGGCCACTGTTGTCCCCCGGGAACAACGAGGTGATGCACATATGCAAATGACGTACAGTACGTGGCATATCCAATCCGGATTAACGAATATGCCTTTCTCTCGTGTGCTCCCTATATTAAAAGCGTATTGTAGAGGATATACGTCAGTATCCGGAAGTGTGCGCCCCGGCATCCCGGTTCCGCTTCGAAGCAGCGCCTCAGCCGTAGTTACGGTATGTAATGAAATGAAGACGATCTCGGCTGTATTGTCTGAGCTTGCGAAGCTGCCTCTCTGCGAAATCATTGTTGTTCTTAATGGATGCAAGGATGGAAGCTTCGCGGAAGTCCGTAAGCATCCGGGAGTTACTTTGCTGCATTTTCCTGAGCGTCTAGGTCATGATGTGGGCCGATCTCTGGGGGCAGCAGCTGCCAAAGGAGATATTCTGTTGTTCACAGACGGGGATTTGGTCATCCCGGCTGAGAAACTTGCCGCTTTCCTCTATGCTGTGGATCGGGGAGCTGATCTGGCTCTGAACAATATTACTCCTTGGCTGCCTGCATTCTCCAAGCAGGATGAAGTCACCCGCAGCAAATCATTCTTGAATCTTGTTCTGGGCCGGCCGGATCTTAAGGCGAATTCTCTAACCGCTGTTCCGCATGCTCTTTCTAGACGGGCTATTCAGACCATGGGAACCGCCCCCCTGGCTGTGCCGCCTAAGGCTCAGGCATTGGCCATCCAGCATGGACTGATAGTTACAGCTCCTCTGGCAGTAGATGTAATCAAGCACAATCGTGTAAGAACAGGAAATACCGGGAATGGCAATATGGTATCAAGGATGATTCTGGGCGATCATATTGAAGCACTCGGAGAAGCGATGAGCAGAGGAGGGACTCGCCTGGGACTTACCACTCAAGGACGGGCCGAGCTAGCAAAAGTGAGGAATTCCGTATGAACGGGTTAACGAGTATCATCATCCCAACCTATAACGGTCTCCACCTGCTGTCTCCATGTATAGAGTCGATCCGCAAGCATACTCTTGAACCCTATGAGATCATCGTTGTAGATAACGGTTCGAATGACGGGACCGCAGAATACTGTGTGCGGGAGAGGCTGACCTTCATTTCTTTACCCTCGAATGAGGGGTTCCCAGCCGCCTGTAACAGAGGGCTGTCGATTGCCAGCGGGGAACAGCTTATGCTGCTTAATAATGATTGCCTTGTTGGGCCAGGATGGCTCTCCAATCTCCTGGCCGCACTGCATAGTGCCGAAGATGTTGGGATTGTGGGCCCGGTAACTAACTATGCCAGCGGCAAGCAGCAGGTAGAGTGCAGCTACAGCGGACCCGAAGAGTTCTATAAGTTCGCGGCTGCTTATAACCTGCCTGACCCGGCGAAATGGCAGGAATCCTTCCGGATTGTAGGTCTTTGCTTCCTAATAAAACGAAGCACATTCGAAGTGGTAGGACAGCTGGATGAGAGATTCAGTCCGGGCCATTATGAAGACGATGATTACTGCTATCGGGCAAGAGCGCACGGATACAGGCTGCTGATCTGTGGGGACGCCTTCATACATCATGAAGGCAGTGCCAGCTTTAAGGTAGATCATCCTAAGGGATGGACTGATATTATCAGCAGAGGGAGACAGCTGTTTATAGAGAAATGGGGCGTAGATCCCCAAATATTCATATAATAATTATTTCGTGACGAAGGAGGAGAATCCATGAAAGGCGTGATTTTGGCGGGCGGGACAGGGACCAGGCTTAATCCGCTAACCCGTCTCATCAACAAGCATCTGCTCCCCGTGGGCAAGCAGCCGATGGTGAGCTACGCTATTGACCGACTCCGCCAGGCAGGCATCACCGATATTCTCATCGTCATCGGGAAACAGTCGGCTGGATTATATACAGACTTTCTTGGAGGCGGAGAGGCTCTTGGTGTAAGTCTTACTTATAAAATACAAGAGGCCGCCGGGGGAATAGCCGAGGCTCTGGATTTGGCGCGAAGTTATATTGCTCCTGGGGAACGATTTGTTGTACTGCTTGGAGACAATCTATTCTTGGATGATTTAACCCCATTTATAAACAAGTTTATCCAGCAGCCTTATGGGAGCGCGAGGGTGCTGCTTAAGCAGGTCGATGATCCAAGAAGATACGGAGTGCCTGTGTTCGATGAACATGATGACAGATTGATCTCGTATATCGAAGAGAAGCCCTCAGAGCCTAAGTCAGGATACTGCGTCACAGGGATTTATATGTACGATGATACTGTCTTTGAGGCCATTCGCGGCATAACCCCTTCAAGCCGGGGAGAACTGGAGATTACCGATGTGAACAATGCATATGCCCGGCGGGGCAAGCTTGAATATGATGTCCTGCATAAATGGTGGGGAGATGCGGGAACATTCGAATCTTTGGAAGAAGCCGGTCAGCAGATGAAGGGGGTTCAGCCGTGATTCGTCTGCTTGTTACAGGAGGGCTGGGTTTCATAGGAAGTCACTTTATAGAGTATATGCTTGAGAAATACCCTTCCCTTCATATTGTTAATCTCGATGCGGCAACCTATGCCGGGAATCCGGATAATACGGAATCCTTCCGGAATAATCCGAGCTACCGCTGGATTCGGGGAGATATCAGGTCTGCGGAACAGATCCGCCAGGCCTTTGTGGATCAAATCGATGGGGTTGTACATTTTGCTGCTGAATCGCACGTAGACCGGAGCATTTCCACCCCTGATTTGTTTGCAGAGACCAATGTGCTCGGGACTTTAAATCTACTCGAAGAAGCACGAAGACATAATGTGAAGAAATTCGTTCATGTGTCAACAGATGAAGTGTACGGGAGTCTGGGCGATGATGGATTCTTCACAGAACAATCTCCGCTTGCTCCAAACAGTCCCTACGCTGCAAGTAAGGCGGGTTCTGATCTTCTGGCTCGATCCTATTATCATACCTATGGGTTGCCGGTAATCATTACCCGCTGCTCCAATAATTACGGTCCGCGTCAGTTCCCGGAGAAGCTGATACCCACGATTATTACACGTGCTCTTAAGAACCGGAAGATTCCTATATACGGTGACGGGAAGAATGTCCGCGATTGGCTTCATGTCACAGATCACTGTAGGGCTGTAGATCTGGCGCTTCGTCAGGGGAGTCCAGGAGAGGTATACAATATTGGTGGACATAACGAGATGAGTAACCTGAAGCTGGCTGAATATATTCTGGATTTACTGGGCAAGCCTCACAGTCTGCTGGAATTTGTAACTGATCGACTGGGACATGACAATCGGTATGCGATTGATCCCTCCAAGACTCAGGGGGAGCTCGGATGGAAGCCTGCGATCTATCTGGCAGAGGGCCTGGACAGTACTGTAAAATGGTATGTTCAGTCAGAAGAATGGCTTCGCCGGATTGAAAGCGGGGAATACCGCGGGGGATTATGACGGCAAACAGAAATTATATATGATGCAGTTAAGATGTTTACATTTTTGGGTACGGTCGTAACTAGTTTTTTTGGAGGTGTTCAGGATGGGGAGGCGGAGCCGGAAGGCATCTCCTCCTATTACTGCTCCTTCAGGGCGCATGATATTTAAGGAAGTTATCTGCCAAGGTTGTACAGCGCTTACCTTAAGGAGGGCCACCCTATGCCGCACAGAGTCAGAACCAAGCCGAGTATGGCAGGACACAAAGTAAGGGTGTCAAAGCATGTAACTGCATCCATACCTTCCGAATCCACATCGGGTCCGCGTCACCACAAGCAATTCAGCCGGGGGTGGAAGGCCGGGTATGAACAGGGAGTTAGACTGGGGCAGGAAGCTTTCACAAGTAGATTTGAAGGGACCAGCATCATAATTCCGACCTTTAACAGCCGGGAGCTGCTGATGAACTGTATAGATAGTATAGAGGCAAATACGCCGATGCCTTATGAGATTATCGTTGTAGACAATGCTTCCACCGATGGAACGGTAGAAGCTCTCCGCAGACGTGGGGGAGGCATTCGGGTTGGCGTCCACCAGGCTAATCTGGGTTTTGCCAGAGCGGTGAATACAGGACTAATGATGTCCAAAGGGCAAAATATTGCATGGCTTAACCCCGATATGCTGGTGACCGAGTATTGGCTGAATAACATGCTCCTGTGTCTTGAAAGCAGGCCGGATATCGGAGCAGTCGGCCCGGTTACGAACAATATTGAAGGACCGCAGCAGATGGAGGTTTCTTACAACACAGCAGCTGAAATGCGGACTTTCGCCGCCAAGTATAACCAGAAGGACAGCCGTCGCTGGGAGCTTACTGATCGGCTTGCAAGCTTTTGTGTACTGATGAAGCGGGAGACACTGGAGAAGACAGGATACTTCGATGAGGATTACAGGCTTCGAAATGTGGAGAACAACGATTGGATGATACGCCTTCGTTATCTTGGACGGGTGATGGTCATAGCGGGAGACAGCTTCATTCATCATGTGACAAGCCAGACTGGCGGGGCGCCGGGCTTTGAGGAAGGCCAAATTAATGAAGAGAACAGCCGATTGTTAGCTGACAAATGGGGAGATCCATATAAGCGTCTTCACACCCTTGTTAACCACGGAATGTTGAACCCGGCCCTGAAGTCGGCGGATTATTTCCCGGATCATATTCTGGTAAGCGATTTAAGAGGGAGAAACTATTGGCTGGAAAATGGGATAAAGCGGCCGGTGGTCAACTATATACCACATATGCATGGATTATCAGTCCCGGTTCAAATGTCTATATTGGATTTAGGGCAGCTTGTGATGGGTAGATCGATTCGTGCAGAGGAATTGAGATTGCGACTTGGGGCAGGTAAATTGCAGAATGAAGGACGAGAAGGATCCTTGTATCGCCTATCGGATGGGCGGATGGTTCAGGTTCAGCAGAATAAATACAGAGAATTTATTACCGGCTATGCTGCGGATAGTTGGGGACTTACCGACCGGTTTCTGGACCAAGCGCCGGAGGCAATTCAGAATTTGCAGGAGGGTCTTCCTATTCTGGCCCGAAATGGCCTGGTTTCGGTTCATTTATGATTTAGGGTAACAATCTATTGTAATGAAGATCTCTAATTGGAACGGACCCTTTTGCTCGCGCATATGTTGGAGTAGAAGAGAATACCGGGCAGCTTAAAAGGCAGCTGGCAGGGAGGAAGCAGAGTGGAGCAGAAAATCACGGATCTTATTGTTCATATGTCCCACTCCCATCAGCAGATGGCACGGGTTATTGACGCTGAGAGACAGGTCGCCGTCCGGATGGCTCAGATTGTGCATGACTTGCCTGATTCAGAGCCGTCCTTTGACGGGATAGACGGGCTGATGGAGAATGCGGGGCGTGTGAATAAAAATGTGGTTTCATACTTAAACGCTTTGGCTGATCTTCAGGAGGCTCTCGCTGAGAATTTGGGCCTTGTGATTAAGGAAATGAATGCGGAAGATGAAGAATAGAATGACCAAAGCGGAGTTGATCATATGAGCCGAAATCAAGCCTATTTGAATATGCTGGATGCCTCAGCCAAAATTCAGTGGAATGTGGCTATGATGCTTGAAGCGAAGGCTGTAGAAGCCGAGAAGGTGCGAAATTGGACACTGAATCATTTGCATGGTCACAGCTTTGACGATCATGAGAACCAGCTTTCGAAGCCGATAACTGTTCATGAGCAAATCATTGAGGTGCTTGAAGGAATTACGAAGCTTCAGACCGGGTTAAGCAGCAATTTGAAAGCGGTGCTTGCGCCGCAGGAAGAATCGAATGACTCCGGTGGTATGGGAGGTATGTTCGGAGGTGGGGGTTTTGATCTTGGGGATATGGAAAAATGATTCCTCCTACCCCATCCGAGCATGAGGTTAAGCTGCAGCTGGTTCAATCTCTGGTGAAGAGCCAGGAAGCCCTGGCCCGGATCTTGGACAGTATCGCCGATGTAACGGAGCAGTCCGAAGCAGTGTCTAAGCAGCTGTATGAGAATATAAGAGTACTCACCAATTATCAGAGCGCGATGGCCCAAATGCTGACCGGCGTGAGGCTGAATCGCCAATACTATGGAACTCCTACAACGCCGTGGATCAATGAAGCTCTAGATCATGCAGCATATGCAGCCCGGGGAGAACAGGAGGAATTTTGATGGCAACAAGGAAAAAGCGTTCGGCAGCCCGCCGCAGCAGAAGGCTTCTTGTGTCGAGGAAAACCAGAATCCGCACGCGAAAGCTGCGCAGACAAGGAGTCAAAAGGCCACGTTCAGGCAGATCAGCAGCACGCCGGACACGCAAAAGCATCTTAAAACATAAATTGTTGAAGCGCAAATTGTTAAAGCGTAGAATCTCGCGGCGCAAGAAGAGGCTTCGCCGCCTGGAAGACCTTCCGCAGGTGGTTCCCGCAGCAGCTCCAGTAGTAAGAGACCCTGTAGGTGAATATCAGCAGGGCTATAGTGAAACTTACCAGGAAGGCTTCAATGCTGGATTCGCCCAAGGCTTCGAGGACGGCCACCGGCTCGCATACAGCGATCCGGATCGCTAATTCCCGGCCACAGCCCCTAATTGATTAGATTAATCCGCAAGAGACTGATAGGAGAAGCATATCTCCGCCAGTCTCTTTCTTATTGTCTTGCTTAAGATAAATGCAGCTATTTAAGTAGGAAAAAGAGGATGAGCCGCCCCCCACAGCAATGGCCCCAGTGCGGGAATCCTCGCTAAGTTAGAGTACTCGCTAGCTAGAGTACTCAGAACATTGAGTCTCACACGAGCTGCCTAGAATAACCCGAGCGTAGAAGAAGTCCGCACGAAGCATCGGAGGCTCCCCCGAGTAACCCGTAATCACCGAAAGTTTGAGCAGGATAGCTCAAACGACTTTTCCTCCTACCCCTTGGAAAAATAGGATGAGCCGCCCCCCCACAGCAATGGCCCCAGTGCGGGAATCCTCGCTAAGTTAGAGTACTTTCTACCTGGAGTACACAGAACGTTGAGTCCCACAAGAGCTGCCTAGAATACTCCGAGCGTAGAAGTCCGCATGATGCAGCGGAGGAACCCGGAATCGTCCTGTAGAAGCGGAGCGTTCGCCTTTGTCCCCGGATTCTAGGCCGCATCTATCTCAATCAAGGGAATCCGGGGACAACAGCGATCGAAGGGATGATNTTCTACCTGGAGTACACAGAACGTTGAGTCCCACAAGAGCTGCCTAGAATACTCCGAGCGTAGAAGTCCGCATGATGCAGCGGAGGAACCCGGAATCGTCCTGTAGAAGCGGAGCGTTCGCCTTTGTCCCCGGATTCTAGGCCGCATCTATCTCAATCAAGGGAATCCGGGGACAACAGCGATCGAAGGGATGATCCGGGAGCCGCAGCGACCTAAACACACTCTACCTCCGCTCTATCTACACTCACCCAAGCTCTACTCAAGCTCCGCGCAAGCTCTACTCAAGCTCTACTCAAGCTATACTCACGCATTACTCACGCATTACTCACGCTCAATTCACGCTCAATTCACGCCCACGCATGCTTCAAGCCCACCTTGCTCATTCTCCCTTTTTCCCTCCCCCCCGCTATTCGCCAATTTTTCCCCGTAAGGGTAGTCGTCCATGATACACGTGACCCCGGTGCATATATGTATAGGGATCTTTAAACCAAGACAGATAGGATGAGTGCCGTGAGGACTCTGCTCGAAGCAGATCAGCGTGGCGGCACCCCCCCCGGCTATTGGGAAGGTTATCGTTTCGGGGGCTGTCAGGCTGTACTTGGACAAATACCAGTGGGACCACCGGAAGTATGTAATCTGCGGGTGATGTATGTTCAGCAGGGATTTGATGCCATTGACCGGGGAGTAATAAGTGCGCTGGAAGAAGTAACTGCAGCGTGTATCGTAACACAGGCTGCCGAAATGCTGGCACAGGCTGCGCGGGTACGTCCGGACCTCGTGCTTGTAATGAACGGACTTCATGTATTTCCACCTGAGCACGCTGCGCATATCGATGAGATCCGGGCGATGGGAATTCGGACGGCAGTCTGGTTCGTGGATGATCCGTATTTATCCGATGAAACAGCATCATTAGCAATGCATTACGATGAAGTTTTTACGCATGAGCTCGCAGGTGTAACGCTGTACAAGGAGATCGGATGCCGGAATGTCCATTATCTCCCGCTTGCAGCCAGTTTAGAGTTGTTCAGACCACAGCCGGCCCAGCCGCAGTATCAGTATGATATTTGTTTCATTGGAAACGCCTTTTGGAATAGAGTCGCATTATTCGATGGTATGGCTTCTTTCCTCGAAGGCAAAAAAGTGCTCATTGCGGGCGGCTTCTGGGACCGGCTGAGCAATAAGGAGAAGCTTGCCTCTTGTGTACAGCATGGCTGGATTGATCCGGAGGAGACCGTCCGTTACTACAATGGAGCCAAGATTGTCATTAACGTCCACCGGCCGACCCAGGCGGGACAGGACAATCGAAACAGCCGAAACTTGGCTGGCCGCTCCATTAATCCCCGCACTTATGAGATTAGCGCTTGTGGAACATTTCAGATTACTGATATTCGTGAAGACCTGACAAAGTATTACCGCCCTGGCTATGATATCGAGACATTCTCCAGCAGACAAGAACTTCAGGAGAAAAT
This sequence comes from Paenibacillus zeisoli, assembly GCF_003994465.1. GTDB lineage: Bacteria > Bacillota > Bacilli > Paenibacillales > Paenibacillaceae > Fontibacillus > Fontibacillus zeisoli. The sequence continues at coordinate 131,731 of NZ_RZNX01000007.1, forward strand.
CACCTACTATCTGGAACATGAGCAGGAGCGAATCACCATGGCCTGGCGGTCACTCTGGACGACTCGTAAGTACCATACCTACAGGGATCGCGTCCGCAGGCTGCTCGCTGTAGCAATGCCTTCATGAATAAGATCATCCTGGAATTGCTACCGCACAATACTTGTTTAGGAGTGAAGATATGTTGAGAAAACGGGTAAAGACCGCAGCGCTGCGTATCCCCGCTGATCTCGGAGCGGATCCGAGAAGCCGGGGAAGAGCCGCTGGTCTACAGGACGGTTACGACGAGGGTTACCTTCGGGGCCGTGCGGACGTTATCGTGAACCGGTACCGCAATTCATTTCCTATGCGGAACATCCGTGTTCTGTATGTGGCGTCAGGTAAGGGTTTCCCTTACTCTCCAATTGATGAAGCTGTGATTACGACGCTTCGTTCACTTACTGCCGAAGTGATTGTGACCGATCCTCGTCAGGCTGTTGCTCAGCTGGCAGATCAGCATGCTCCAGATCTTCTCCTTTCGCTGGATGGAATGGATCTGAGAGTGGAAGAGGTAGAGGCAATCAAGGCGATGGGAGTTAAGACGGCTGTCTGGCTAACAGATGATCCCTATTACACAGATATCACCGTTCATCTCACCCCCCATTATGATTATGTATTCACACTCGAACTCAACTGTGTGGCATTTTACCAGCAGATTGGCTGTCCTAATGTGCACTACCTGCCGTTCGGAGCCTTTACGGAGCACTATAAACCTGTTCGTACGATGTCATCCATCCGCCGTGAGATTAGCTTCATAGGTTCTGGCTACTGGAACCGGATCAATTTCTTGACTCCGATCCTTGGAGGTCTGATGGAGCGGGGACTTGGAATCAACGGAATTTGGTGGGATCGTCTGCCCGAATATCCTTTATATGCGGACCGGATTGAGCTTGGCAAATGGATGGGACCTCAAGAGACCGCAGAGGTATATAGCGGTTCGAAGGTAGTCATAAATCTTCACCGTGCTCATGATGACGATACGATTAATAACAATGCCGTGAAGCTGCCGGCCGACTCGCCTAACCCAAGAACCTTTGAAATTTCAGCCAGTGGAACACTTCAGCTGATTGATCAGAGAGCGGATCTTGCCCGCTTCTACAAACCGGGTGTGGAGATAGAGACTTATAATTCTCCGCAGGAGCTGCTGGAGAAGGTGGATTTCTATTTAACCCATGAGAAGGAGCGGCGCGATATTGCTCTAAGAGGGCTTGAAAGAACCTACGCGGAACATACCTACTCCCACCGGATCAATGAAATGCTGAGCGTAATTTTCGGCTGAAATGAACTTTAGGTATAGACGGAGGTGAACCGTTCCTCTTCGGTTAAGCGAAGGAGAACCTATAGCGATGGGGAATAAAGCGAAGCTGCTGCTGTTCTCGCATGTGAGTAATACCCGAAGTATTACGGGTGCTGAGAAGCTGCTGCTGCTATTTTGCCAAAAACTGTCTCCTTACTTTGAATGTGTTCTGGTTGTCCCCCAGGAAGGGCAGCTGACCAAGCGGGCCAAACAACTCGGATTAAGAACAAAGATACAAGCTTATTCACTGCTTCATGAAATGTATACCCCGGCAGCCAATCTGGATAAAGAAGCGGAACGGCTGAGAAACAGTCTGGGATGTCAGAGATTGGCCGAGATGATACGTGACGAGCAGCCTGACTTTGTCCTGACCAATACCTGTGTAAATATTCTGCCTGCCATGGCAGCCTCTTCTCTAGGTATTCCGGTTATCTGGAACATTACAGAGACCATGGTCATCAATGAATACACCCCGCTGGCTATAAGCTTGATTGATAAGTACAGCAGATGGATCACAGGCATTTCTGAATCTTCGGTCTCCGTATTTCAAGGCACAGCTGCAGCTGAGAAAGTGGGGATTCTATTTCCCTCTTGGAATCCGGAATCGGTTCATCCACAGCAGTGGGAACAGATCCGTGAAGGCAAGCGGGCGGAGCTGGGGCTTCGTCCAGATCATCGGTTGATCGGATATATTTCTTCTTTTTTGACACAGGAAAAAGGTTTGGAGCATTTCATTGATATGGCACTGTCCTTATGTATAGTCGATAAGAATGTTCACTTTCTCGTGATTGGAAGGATTATAGACCAGGAGTTCTACGCCAAATGTCTATCTAAAGTGAACGTCTCGGAATATAAGGCCCGCTTTACTTTCGTAGTCTTCGAGGAATCGGTGGAGGCTGCCTATTGTGCCATGGATATTGTGGTTGTGCCAAGTCTCATGCCGGAAGGATTCGGGTTAACGGCACTCGAGGCTATGACTTATGGGAAGCCGGTTGTCGCCTATGCTTCAGGCGGGCTTCAGGAGATTCTGGAGGTAGCTGGTTCAGGGTATTTGCTGGCAGAAACAGGGAATACCCATCATCTGGCTGATAGAGTAAGGCTGCTGCTGAGTGATCCAGTACTTTCAGCCAGAACGGCGGCTATGAATCTGCAGCGGGTGAATGAAGTGTTTGGACCCCAGGCCTTTGAAGAGAGGCTCAGGCAGTTGTTGATTCAGTGGTCTCTGCACCATCCGGATCTTGTTCAGCTCGAAGAAGGCGTGAATGGTCTGCGCTGTATCTCACTTAAGCCGTCTAATGTGAAAGCACCGGAGCCGGGAGTTGAACAGTTCAGCAATGCAGCGAAATCTGTGCGCAGGAAGAGAAAGCGCCGTAAGCTGGGGCTTCGCCGAAGACACGAAGGGAAGAGCAAAGCACTGCGGGCAAAGCGGAGAAGGGCTCTAAAAAGTGGTACCCACAGGAGGAAATCCAGAGTGGGCCGGCCCGTCAAATCGGCTAACAAGCGTTCAAGAGGCAGATTGAGAAGTCTGTCCAGCACCCATAAACGTAAGAAGCGGTCTAAAAAGACGGCTTAATTCAGCTGGAACGGCGAGGGTGCTGTGAATCGTCCGAGTAGAAAAGGAGTTGAGCACATGAGGATTATGACGATTTTGGGAACACGTCCTGAAATCATTCGGCTAAGTTTGATTATTCCCATGCTTGACCGATATGCCGAAAAGCATATTTTGGTGCATACGGGTCAGAACTTTACCTCCAGCCTAAGCGAAATTTTCTTCACTCAGCTCGGTCTGCGTTCTCCTGATTATGTGCTGCAAGATCGGCAGGCTTCCCTTGGTGGGCAGCTCTCCGCCATGTTCCTGCAAGCCGAAGCGATCCTTGAGAAGGAGAAACCTGATAAGGTGCTCCTGCTCGGAGATACGAACAGTGCCTTGTGTGCGATACTCGCAGAACGCATGGGTATCCCAGTCGTGCATATGGAAGCAGGCAACCGATGCTTTGATCTTGATGTACCTGAAGAGAAGAACCGCAAGGTGATTGATGCCATTTCTACAATTAACATGCCCTATACCGAGCAAAGCAAGAGGCATTTGGTTCAGGAGGGAGTACCGAGCAACCGGATCGTGCTGACCGGCAATCCCATCTACGAAGTTATGAAGCACTATGAGGCACAGATATTAGGCAGTGACATTTTGAAGAAGCTAGATGTTAAGCCAGGAGACTATTTCCTGGTTACAACTCACCGGGCTGAGAATGTGGACCGTCCGGAGCATCTGCTTGAAATCATGAAGGGCCTTAATAAGGTAGCTGAAATTTATGGCCGCAGGTTAATCTGCAGTCTGCATCCTCGAACAAAGTCACGTATAGAGAAGGACTTCACGCTGCAGATGAATCCACTCGTTGAATTTCATGAGCCGTTCGGATTCTTCGATTTTGTTCACTTGGAGCGGCACACCTTGTGCGCGCTGACGGACAGCGGTACCGTTCAGGAAGAGTGCTGCATTATGCATGTGCCGACGGTGACGCTCCGCAGGACAACTGAACGTCCCGAGACTGTCGATTGCGGCAGCAACATTATCTCTGGAATGGATGCGGACCGCATTGCGGATTCTGTAAGGCTGATGACGGAAATGGACCGCAATTGGGAATGCCCTGAAGGTTATTTGGCAGATCATGTTTCGGAGAAGGTAGTTAAATTCTTGCTTGGAGGGAAACAGCATGTTTAATAATCAAGTCATATTAGTCACAGGCGGGACCGGCTCTTGGGGGTATGAGTTGATCAAGCAGTTGCTCCCACAGCAGCCCAAAGAGATCATTATATACTCCAGAAGCGAATCGACCCAGGTAGCCATGAGCCGTACCTTTGAAGATGATCGTCTGACTTTCCGTATCGGTGATATCAGGGACAAGGAGGCGCTGACAGCAGCCTGCAAAAATGTCGACTATGTGTTCCATCTAGCGGCGCTGAAGCATGTACCGGTCTGTGAAGACCAGCCTTATGAAGCGCTGAAGACGAACGTGATCGGCACCCAGAATGTGATTGATGCCGCGATGGATAATGACGTGAAGAAAGTGATCTATATTTCCACCGACAAGGCTGCAAATCCGTCCAATTTCTATGGGATGACCAAGGCTATCGGAGAGAAGCTTATTGTCTACGCGAATCTGCTTCCTACCCGTACGAAGTTCGTCTGTGTCCGCGGCGGCAACGTGCTTGGAACGAACGGCAGCGTTGTTCATTTATTCATGAACCAGATTGAGCAGAAGAGACAGGTCAGAATCACGGATTTGAAGATGACCCGGTTCTTTCTTACCCTGCCTGATGCGATCAAGCTTCTGTTCAAAGCTTCAGTAGAGAGCCTAGGCGGAGAAATATTCGTGATGACTATGCCGACATGCAAAATTGTCGATCTTGCCGAGGTGCTGATTGAAGCCTCTGGCAAGGAAAATGTAGAAATCATCGAGACAGGAACTCGTCCAGGTGAGAAGATACATGAAATTCTTATGAGTGACTTCGAAAGCCAGACTACCGTCGTCTACGACGAAGAATATTTAGTGATTCTTCCTACGCTGAACATTCCAAATTTGAAAGAGTTTTACCAGCATTCCCCGCGGGTATCCTTCTCAAGCTTCAGCTCCGAGAAGAATCTTATGACCAAAGAGGAGATAAAAGACATCCTCATACGGGGAGGTTTCTTGTCATGAAGCTGCTCATATTTGGCGGAAGTGGGATGGCCGGTCATCTGCTGGTCCGCTACTTCAAAGAGCAGGGCAAGCATCAAGTGTTCTATACAACCCGGAACCTTCAGGATCCGCAGGGCCTTGTCCTTGATGTGAACGACTTGACCACCGTAGAGAAAGCGGTGGAGATCGTCCGGCCGAATGTGATCATTAATGCGGTGGGGGTTCTGAACCAGGCTGCAGAGACGGACAAAATCGGGGCTTACCACGTCAATGGCTTCCTGCCTCATCGGCTTTGGCGTGCGGCTGAGTCCATAAACGCCCGGTTGATTCATATCAGCACAGATTGTGTCTTTCTGGGCACCCGCGGCAAATACACGGAGGAGGATGAGCCCGACGGAACTTCCTCTTACGCCATAACGAAGGCGCTGGGAGAGATTCGGAGTAAAGGCCATCTGACGATCCGCACCTCGATCATCGGGCCGGAGATCCGTCCCTCGGGTATTGGTCTTCTCGGATGGTTCCTGAGTCAGACTGGGGACGTGTCAGGTTACCGGCGTGTGCTGTGGAACGGAGTGACTACGCTTCAACTGGCTAAAGTTATAGATGCCTCACTTGATTCGGAGCTCTCCGGTCTTATTCATCTGGCCCATCCGGATACGGTCAGCAAGTATGAGCTGCTGCATATGTTCAAGGAGACTTGGAACAAGACAGATATCCGTATTATCCCCTCTGATGAGCCTGATCTAGATCGGACCCTGGTATCCACCCGCCCTGACGTCAAATTTAAACTTCCCGCCTATCCTGTGATGCTGCGGGAGCTTGCAGAATGGATGAGTCGTTATGAGCCAAATTAATGTGCTTATTACAGGCGCGGCCGGATTTACCGGCCGTCATGCCTGTCGTTACTTTGTAAATAAAGGCTATCACGTCACTGCCGCCGTCCGTAATACGCCTAGGCAGGGTGAGCCGGGTGTGGAGTACATCAAATGTGATCTTACCAACAAGGAGCAGGTTCGGCAGTTGGTCAAGCGGGCTAATCCCCGGTATGTTCTACATTTAGGCGGGAAGAACTCTGTGCCGGAATCCTGGGGAGAACCCTTGTTATATATGGAGAGCAACATTATGGGAAGCTTGTATCTGCTTCAGGCACTTCGCGAATCAGGGTGTGCAAGCCGTGTTCTTGTTGCCGGCTCCCGGCTCAAGTTCGAACTTAGCGTGCCTTTGGATCCGACACATCCGTATGCACTAAGCAAATCGATACAAGAGATGGCTGCTTTGTCTTGGGGGAAGCTGTTTCATCAGGACGTGCTGGTCGCCGAACCGGGCAATTTGATAGGACCAGGCCCTTCCACCGGTATATGTGCGCTGCTCGCCAAGTATGTCGTGAACGCCGAGCAGGGGGAACATCAGAAGCCTTTTCGTCTATCCTCGGCTGAAGAACGAAGGGACTTCCTGGATGTCCGGGACGCCGTTGCCGCATACGAGGTGCTCCTTCTGCATGGGGAGACCGGGAGTGTTACCCCGGTATGTTCAGGTCTGGAGCGCAGACTTGGCGAAGTGGCAGATCTTTTTAAATCGTTATCAACTGCAGAAGTCGCTATTGAAGCCGGAAATGCCCCAGGGAGCGGTGCTGATGAAGCTGTACAGCCTCAGCGTTTATGGGAACTGGGATGGAAGCCGGAATATGCCTGGAAACAGTCCCTGGGCGATATTCTGGACTATTTTCGGGTGGAAAGGGCGGAGTGGCTGTGAATCCAAAGGTATCAATCCTAATTCCCTTTTATAATTGTCCTTATATTGCGCAGGCGATCAAGAGTGCCCTGAAGCAAACTTATGACAATATCGAAATTATCGTGGTGGATGACGGTTCTACAAGCTATACGAAGCTGATCAAACCTTACATGAAGAGTGTCTATTATCTAGGAAAAGCCAACGGGGGCACAGCAACGGCTCTGAATCACGGAATTCAGCATGCATCGGGAGAGTATATTGCCTGGCTGAGCTCGGATGATTTATTTTACAAAAATAAAATTAAGCATCAGGTCCAGTTCATGAAGCAGACGGGGGCTTCAATCTCATTTACGAATTTCAATTATATTAACCAACATGGGGCGGTAACCCGCCACGGGGCAGGGGGCGATCCGCTTACCCCACTTCAGCTGTACAGCAGCTTCCTTAACAGCAATCCGGTTAATGGGTGTACCGTGATGGCCCGCCGGGATTTGTTCGGGCAGATCGGTCTATTTGATGAGAGTCTGACCTACACACACGATTATGAGTTCTGGATGCGGGCTGTACTGGCGGGGCTGTCGCTGCCCTATTTGAATGAGAATCTGACTGCTTACCGCTGGCACACCGGTATGGGCACGCTTCGTCATAGTGCAGTCATTGCCGGGGAAATAGAGTTTGTCCGTTCCCGTTATTCGGAGCAGCTTAGAAATCTCATATCTATTACGCCGTCTTAAGCTCCAACTCTCCAGTTTCGGATGACGGACCGAGTCGAAGGGGGAAAGTGTATGTATGAAGAGACCGAGGAACCCCGCTTTATATCGGCACTCCGGGAGCGGCTGAGGTTCGCTGACAGCGTGCTGGATATCGGCTGCGGGATCGGTGCCATGTGGGATCATTATGACAGCAAAATCATCATTGGGGTGGATATCCACCGGGCCTACTTGGAGCACCTGATCCATCTTCCGCGCCGGGCTATTCCGATTCATGCAGATGCCACACGAATAGGTGAACTGTTCATGCCGCACTCCATTTCTGCAGTGACGCTCATAGACTCACTGGAGCATTTTACGAAAGAGGATGGGCTTAAGGTTCTGAAGGATGCGGAGAATATTGCAAGAGACCAGGTTATTATATTTACGCCGCGTGGTTTCTTCCCTCAGGAGGGAGTAGATAACTACGGGCTGAGCGGGGAGCAATATCAAAAGCATTATAGCGGCTGGGAGAGCGATGAATTGCTTCAGCTCGGATATAACGTGAAAGTATTTAAGAACTTCCATCACGCGGAGAACCGTTCATTTGTGGAAGCCTACGGGGTGGATCATCCGCCTGTCGATGCGATCTTTGCTTGGAAACTGATGAAAGGTAAGGACTAATATCAGTAAAACAAAGCGGGAAAGTGGTGCTATGACATGAGTGCTCAACCTAAAGTGTCGATCGTGATCCCATTTTATAACTGCGAATATATCGATCAGGCCATCGCTAGCGCACTTGCTCAGACCTACAAAAATATCGAAGTTATCGTTGTGGATGATGGGTCCACGCAGTACCGGCATTTATTAGAACCGTATAAAGACAAGATCCGTTACTTCTATAAGCCGAACGGAGGCACGGCCAGTGCCTTGAACTATGGCATCACGAAGTCCACTGGAGAATACTTTGCATGGCTCAGCGCAGATGACCGTTATGTTCCGGAGAAAGTTGAGCGGCAGCTTGCCTTTATGGATAGGGTTGGTTCGATTGCGAGCCATACAGCCTATTATTATATTGATGCATCTGGTAGCCGGACGGGGGAAATTCACGCTAATTTTACTACTAAGAAGGAATTTTATGAGACGCTGCTCAGCGGGTGTCCTATAAATGGCTGCAGTGTCATGCTGCATATGTATATTTTCGAACGCATTGGGATGTTTGATGAACAGCGCCGCTATACCCATGACTATGATCTATGGCTTCGACTTCTGCAGCATTTCGATTTTCACTATCTGGATGAAAGTCTGCTTGAATACCGGGTACATGGAACAATGGGGACGCTGAATCACTGGGATGAGATTCAGCAGGATATGCTGGTCATACAGAGCAAGTATGGGAGTACCCTGCGAACCTTGATTGAGAAAGAGAGGGGCCGGGGATGAAATTTACTTTTCCCATTGTAACGCTATGTCATGGCGGGGCTCAGCGAATGCTCGCCGAGATTACGAACGGACTTATTGGTCTTGGCCATGAAGTGACGATTGTTATGCCCAAACAAGGCGTTGTAGAGTATGAGGTTCGTTCCCACATCATCCAGACGGGGAACATGGACCTGTACGCAGAGGACTTTCCTCAAAGCGATGTCATCGTATCTAACTTCTACACAACGGTTGCCTGTTCGCAGGCGGCAAGCGAGATGGGCAAGGGGGTTCATATCCGGCTGTCTCTATGCTATGAACCGGCATTCCTTTATGACAATCATCTCTCCTTTCCCACTTATCATATGACAAACAATCTGCTGGTTCTCTCCGAATGGCAGCAGGATCTAATCCAGCTTCTGCATGGGATCAAGGGGCATATTGTCCCGATTGGAGTCAGCCCCTATTTCCAGAACCTCCATATCCGGGAACAGATAGCGGAACCACTAAATATCTCTGCCATACTGAGAAGGATCGAGAGTCAATTCTCCTGGCATCGCGAGCAAGACTACTTAATCTCCCAGCTTAACCTGGTTCAGGCTCGTCACCCTGAAGTAATCATCAATCTTATCTGTCCTCCCCAGGAGTTTCAAGAATCTCCTAACCTGCAGGGACTCCGGGATACCGGAAGATACCGGATTCTGACTCCTGCGAATGATGTTGAGCTGCGTTACCATTATAACCACACGGATATATTCGTCAGCTCCGGTACTTACGATGCGGGATCCCTACCAGGCCTGGAGGCTATGCGGTGCGGGGCTGCACTAGTCACGGTATACTCCGGCGGGAACTTAAAGTATGGACGACATGAGCGGAATTGCTTAATGTCCTACCGGTATGAGAACCGTCTGGCACAGGATATAATCCGGTTGGTTGAGGACCCGGTTCTCCGTAAGTCCCTGGCACGTGAAGGTGAGCGGGTATCTTATGAGTACACCTGGGAGCGCAGTGTAGAGGCTTTTCAGCAGGCTGTGAATGAGATTATATGGCGGTAAAATAGAAAAACAGCCAATTCTATGGCTGTTTTTCTTTGGTTGTTACATGCTGCTATTCGATCCAGCTCATCACCTTGGGATCGGGTATTACATAATTGTCCGGCAGGTTCTCCATAATTGTATTTAATACGAAATAACTTACAGCCATACCTGACGATCCAGCAGGGTATAGAAACCACGCATTGTACAAGTCACTAGGTACTTTCAATTCCATTATTCGTTCTTAACCTCCTGTCAGTTCTTGATAGACCCGCCAAGTTCCCTGATACATTTGAGCAAGCGTTCGGTTCCTGAAGACCCACTGGCTAGCATGATATCCAAGAGTGCTTCTCTCCCCGGGATTACTAAGTAGACGGCTGAGCTGAGCGCATAATGAGGCAGGGTCCTCGGGAGCGAACAATAATCCAGTGACGCCTTCCTGGATCATTTCGGGCATTCCCGTGGTATTCGCAGCGATGGAAGCGACTCCGGCAAGTTGTGCTTCTGTCAGTGAGAAAGGCTGGGTATCCTGAAGGCTCGGCTGGACATAGATATCCGCCTTTTTGAGAGCTGAGGGGATATTATCAATCACACCCAGAAACTCTACCTCCCGGTCGATTCCCAGTTCTACGCAGCGGTTTTGGAGCTGCGTAAGCATGCCGCCATCCCCGATAATCCAGCACTTCCAATCGCTGCGGGTTCTGCTTAGAAGCCCAAGAGCTTCTATAAGTACCTGGACGCCCTTCACGTATTCGAGCCGCCCCGTATACATGATGAGCTTCCTGTCAGGATTTTTTGCCTTGGGGAATTCTGCGGACGACTGAGCCAGAAAGGCAGGAATATCTATTCCGTAAGGTACCTGGCGGATCTTCGCCGCAGGGATTCCGGACTCTACAATCAGGCCCTTGATCCAACCAGAACTGACAAGTATAAGGTCCGAAGCTTCCGCTCCGAGATACTCCAGCGAAGCATAATGCTTACCGTAGGTTCCTGAACGAAATTCGGTCCAAGTGAGCTCGGGATGGAAGGAACGGGAGTCATGGTAACCTTCCCTTGCCAGGGAACCGTGAAAGCTAACAAGCAGTGGAATCGGACTGCGGAGGATTCTTCTAATACTGAGCGCGGCGATAGGATCTTGGGCGTGGATTAAATCATAATGATTCACGCCAAGCGCTGCGGCACCCATCTCAAATGCATACCGGTCACTCTCGATGGCCATAGCTTGGGGGCATCCATGAAGCTGCGGAAGCGGTGCACCCGCCAGATTCTGGCGAATCAAGGGAAGAACCGAGTCTTTAGAGAACCGGCGATTCTGTCCCGCCACATATACGGAATTGGTGCCTAGGTCTGTACCCATCAGGTCCACTTCATGCCCGTGAGTTCTCAGACGATCTGCGAGTTGATTCATGTAAGTGCGTATTCCGCCCATACTTGTTAACCACCAATAGGTCACGAGTAATATTTTCATCATGAATCCTCCTCTGCACTTGAAGGGGTATCTCAGTTTATTTTATGTACCGATCACTCTAAGGTACGAGACGGGGAACAAAAAGGGCGCTGGATCCGCAGTTCTCTTGTCCGCCGGGGTCCAAACTGACACGACAGACCATCATATACTGTCACAAAGGAGGAGGTACGGTGGCTTACTATACTTTTACGATGAACAGGAGTCTGCTGGAGGGCCATAACATTCACCTGATGGATATTGTTATCGCGAACTCTGGGGCACAGACCTATGATGTCTATTTGGATGCACAAGATTCCAGGAACGAATTGTTCAGGTTTCTTTACCGAATTGGTCCAGCTAGTTCACCAAATGGAAGTGCACTAATTCAGAATGTGGGGATCTACAATGATCCTATTAATCTACGTATTATAACGAACAGGTTCACACCGGGTCATTGTGTGGTCAGAATGTACCTGAAGAACGAATATGGTGTGGTGATCGGTGTACTAAGTGAATATCAACTTCATAAATTGGCTGATTAGCATGAATACAGGATACCCGGGGGGTATCCTGTATTTTGATACATAATAAGTCAGGATGCGGTTAGAGAGAGACCTGAGAAGATAACTGGTCCAATTACGTTCGCGAGGTTGAGCTCGATTGGGTTGGTGATGGATACAACAAGAGTATAGGCATAGTAACCCTGGGGAACATTTGTATCTACGAAGCTAAAGCTTACATCATTAAAAGCATTGACAGCAAGGCCGCCGGTCCGGATAGTGAAGATTTGCGAACCGTTCCGAAGTATGGTGAAGAGTAAATCGGGAACGCCCAGCGTTGTCTGCAGACCTACCGTGGCATTAATCAGCGCTTGTCCTCCTTCAGGAACGAAGAGACCATATTCACTCAATACATTTTGCTGGGGGGCACCCAGTATAGGCACATTAATCGATTGACTTAACGATGCAGCAATACTTTTTCCGAAATCTATAACTTGGACCATTTTATCCATCACCTCTATATTATTTGAACTACACTATTAATTTATGATGGTTTCTACAAAATGATTGGACCAACAGTAGGTTACAAACGTGGCATTATTACAGAAAAAGAGCCCTGGCAGGACTCCTCCAAGGCTGGCTCCATATTTTATTAGATAAGCTTAGTGAAACTAACTGATATCGAGACAGTTCATCATCTGAATGAAGGACATGGCATAATTTGCTGGGGAAAAAGATTCTGTGATTAGCCGAATGCCCTGCTCGCATATATACTGTCTTAACGGAAGATTGCGCATCATATCCAGCCCTTCACTTACAGCTTCATCAATATTTCCAAGCCTGTAAAATTTACCGGTCTGATTATGCTTAATGAAAGATCTTACTCCGTCGGAATCTGTACTCACTACCGGACAGCCGCAGGCTATGGCTTCACCTACCGCATAACCGAATCCCTCCACCATGGACGTGGATAATAGAAATCCCCCTGAATTGGCTATCATCGAGTATTGATTCGGCATTTGGTTGTGTGGAACGTTGGATACTGTCTGTAAGCGGGTTAAATTTAAGTTAGCTACCCATTTCTTGAAATTATATTGCTCTTCCGGTGCAGCCAGTGTCTCGTCTGTGAGCATTCGCAGTTCAAGATTAGGTAATCTTTGCGAGAGACGATGGGCGATAGCCAAATACTCGACCCAATTCTTATTCTTCTCCAGCCGTCCTACCCATCCCAGGATGGGGTGGGAAGAGACCCCGATATCGCGGGGATGAAATACAGCGGTGTCCACCATGTTCATTATAATGAATTGGCGCAGCCAAGGGCATACCTGGTTGAACAGTTCGATAAGGTGGGAGGTGGGGGGAAGGACCACAGCCTGGCAGTAGGATTTGAGGTAAAAGGAGGCGTCTTCCACTAATCTGTGTGCCTGCTCCATCGTTCCAAATCCTTGAGCTTCAAATATAATGGGGCCTGGAAATTGAAGCCGGCGAAGTCGCTCGGTCATCAAATAGTCGGAAGTAACGACAATGGCATCAAACTTCTGAGCCTCTAAGATTTGCGTGATGTCTTCATCATAATTTGTAACGTAAGTTGGGGTATCTGTAATATTTTGAAGCCCGGAACCGGGGCTTGTATAGAGCAGGTGTCCTTCAACACCATATCTACGCAGGGTTTCACAACGGAGTCTGTTCAAAGTCTCGACTCCGCCGCTTGGAACATAAAAGGTAAACAAAATTTTCATGTGCTCATCCTCCCGCAGAGGTTCTAGAGATACTAGAATATGGTATGAAAGCCTATTGATTATGGTGTGGGTATATATAACGGCCAAATTTATTCCCTGCTAAATCTTAACTGAATACACACGCACAGCAAGGCACATTCTAATCCCTGTTAGTCCTTATTTATTAACTAAAAGTGATGATGGGGGATGAATTCATGCGTGGAGGAAAGGTTGTTAGCTTAACATTATCGGCTGCCCTTCTTGCTGGTATGGTTGGGATTACAGGTTGTGGCAAGAACCCGAATAATAACAATAACTTTCGTACCCAGAATGCGAAGACAGGGAATCGTTATGACTTGAATTCGGTACAGAACAACCGCATTATGGGCCTGAAATACAGCCCGGTACTGAGCAACAAGGTGTCTTCGCTGAGCCAAGTCAGAACTGCACAGGTTCTGGTCACTGACCGTGACGCTTATGTAGCCGTGACCCTTCATGGACCACATGGAACTTCAGGTGCGGGATACAGCGCCAAGAGCGTAACTCCGGGAGGAAGCCGTACTGGAGCTGATGGTCTGGGCCATGGCATCGGAAGATCCGGTGTTGCCGGAAGTCTCCTGGATGCAGTCCGCGGGGGAACTTACGGGTCAAGTGGAACAGGCGGTACCCGTACTTACGGTACGTATGGTGCCGATGGCAGAGGAGCAGGAACCAACATGGGAACTGGCTATTATGGCGGTATGAACGGAGGACTATCCGGTAACTCCTATTACTCTTACGGAGGTGGCAGCGGTCCAAGATCCTCCGCGGGCACAGGCTTTGGTTATGCCCCTGGAATTGGCGGCACAAATACGAATGCTACCGGAATGAATGGGAACATCATGAACAGTAGAGGGATGGGCACAACTACTGGGAATGGAACCATGAATACGAATCATCCAGGTTTGAATGGAGCCAATAACTTCAGCAGCAACGGGCTGGACGCCAATGGGCTTCGTTCGAATAGCTTGAGAGGCACGAATGGAAGCTACATGAACGGCACTGGCGGGACTACAGGTGGCTATGGTACTGGCGGTTCCTATGGAACTAACGGAAATACAGGTACCTACGGAACCTATGGCACGAATGGTACAACAGGGCTCAATGGAACTAACGGAACAACCGGTTCCTATGGAACTCATGGCACGAGCGGCAGCTATGGTACGAATGGTACCGGTCCACTGGATACTATCCCGCAATCGCTGAAGATTGAAATCGAGGGCAAAATCAAGGCTTCCGCGCCGCATATCCAGAATGTTCATGTCTCCGGCCATCCTGAGTTTGTATCCCGCGTCAGCGGTTATGCAACACAGTCCCAGGGCGGACAAATGCTTCGCGGCGTCGAGAGTGATTTCAGCTCGCTGATTCAGCGTATCTTCCCGTCCCGTGCCGGAACGATGACCGGTCCAAGCGGTTATACGCCAGCTCCGCGTAATACCAATGGAATCGGAAATACGACGAATGGTCCATCCACAAATGGTTACTCAGGCGGAACTACCCGCTAAGCTGATCTGACAACAAATAGGCGTGATAAAAGAACTGGGCAGCGGGTATCCATGAAGGATATCTGCTGCCCAGTCTTTATGCTGTTTGCGGCGGTTCAGGACGAAAATGCGTGTTCAGTTCAATCAGGTCAGGTCAATCTGCCTTTGATCCAGACCTTCTGTAATTCCAGATTCTCCTGATCTACAAGCAGGAGATCTGCCTGCTTGCCTGTCTCAATGGAGCCCGTACGAGGCTCAATACGAAGCAGCTTTGCCGGATTGCCGCTGGCCATCTTGGAGGCATGCTCCACACTCAGCCCTACCTGCTGGACAAGATAGCGGAAGCCGCGAATCATGGTCAAGGTACTTCCCGCTAGAGTCCCCGGGCTTTCTTTAAGCGTACATACATGGCCCTCAACAACAACCGGAAGATCGCCAAGCATGTACTCCCCATCACCTAGTCCCGCCGCAGACATCGCATCCGTAATGAGGATGAAGTTCTCCGCAGTCTTCAGCTTGGCAATGATGGAGATTGCTGCGGCATGAACGTGAATGCCATCGGCAATAATCTCGGCACTTATCTGCGGAGAGCTGAGAATGGCACCGGCAGCTCCAGGCTTCCGGTGATGAAGCGGAGTCATCGCATTGAACATATGCACCGAGTGATGGAGACCGACTTCTATCGCAGCCATAATCTCTTCATAAGTGGCATCGGTATGGCCTGCCGCAGCTACAATTCCTTTGCTGCGAAGGTAACGGATCAGATCATGCGCTCCCTCGCGTTCAGGGGCAAAAGTGACTTGTTTGATCAGACCGGGATACTTCGTTTCCCATTCATCAATCCATTCTTTATTCGGGGGAACAATGTGTTCTGGATTCTGTGCGCCAGGCCATTTTGGACTGATGAAAGGTCCCTCCAGATGAATACCTTCGAGCTGGGCGTAGGGCATATCCTTTGATTTGTAGATATGAACTTCTTCCAGAACCCGGTCCAACACCACCCTCGGCGTTGTCATCGTGGTAGCCAGCATCGCCGTGGTACCCTGGCCTGCATGAAACCTTGTAATAGTATCCAGCGAATCCTGCGTGGAATCCGTAAAATCTTCTTGCATTCCTCCATGAACATGGATATCAATGAATCCTGGTAGGACATAAGCTCCCTTGGCATCGATAACCGTGGCCGAGTCAACGTTCAGGGTAGGGGCTCCAGATGAGGAACCAACGTAACGGATGATTCCGTCAATTACCGTGACAGCCCCATCCATAATAATCCCAATTGGCGTGACAACTTGACCGTGGATAATCTGGAAGGTGGTTCTATTATTCTTATTCCTCTGATTCTTCTGATTGCTCTGGTTGCTCATCATAACCTTCCTCCTGCAGCTTGATCGACCAGGACAACCACATTCGAGTGGGTCTGGATCAGGGAAGCGGGACATTGCGTCGTTAAGGGTCCTGTTAGGGCACGTTCCAAAATTTCGGCCTTGCTTGCTCCCCTGGCCATAAGCAGGATTTGCCGGGATTTCAGAATCGAGCCAATGCCCATCGTTATCGCGTGGGTAGGGACCTCATCAATGGAATTGAAAAAGCGGGCATTCGCCTCCCGGGTACGCTCCTTCAGTTCCACCACATGCGTATGGGCATGGAGCTCGTCAGCAGGCTCGTTAAACCCGATATGGCCATTGTGGCCAATACCGAGAATCTGCAGATCAACCTGTCCGGCATTCTCCAGCATCCGGGTATATTCGAGCGCTGCCTTCTCTGGATCCGCTGCGGTTCCATCAGGGATATGCGCATTCTTCAGGTCCATATCCACATGGTTGAACAGCTTCTCATTCATGAAGTGGCGATAGCTTTCCGGATGCTCGGCTGACAGACCGATATATTCATCCAGATTAAAGCTCCGGGCCTGTGCGAAGCTGACCAATCCCTGTTGGTACAGTTCAATCAGATGACTGTATACACCTACAGGTGTACTGCCTGTTGCAAGACCTAGAATTGCACGGGGATTGGACTGGAGCAGACTGGCAATCATGCCAGCCCCAACCTGGTTGAACTGTTCGTCACTGGATACCTTTACAATGTTCAGCATCGGAATCATTCCCTCTTCAAGTATTTGTGCGGAATTTGCGTACATTCTGATAAGAGCTTTCCAGCCGCGGAATATAGTCCTCAAATTTTCTGCTTACCATTCCCGTAAAAAGAATATCGATAACGTGCAGCTGTGCGATCCGGGATGCCATATCTCCGCGCCGCATCCCTTTCTCAAGAGAGGAAGAGAAGAGGGATATATCCGCCAGGGAGGCCAGCGTGCTGCTGCCGTATTGAGTCAGGGAGATCGTGAAGGCTCCGCTATCCTTCGCACAGCGCATGGCACTGATCGTCTCGGAGGTCTCTCCCGAGTAGGACACGGCAAGAGCTACATCTTCGGGACCGAGACCGGAAGCGGAGGTGATCTGCATATGGGAATCCGCGAAGGCCGTGCTATTCTTGCCGATACGTATCAGCTTTTGATAAAAGTCCTGGGCGACAATCGAGGAGGTGGCTGCGCCATAGAGATCAATGCGTCCGGCCCGGCACAATGCCGCTACAGCTTTCTCTAGCAGGCTCATATCCAGTAGCCTGGTTGTGTCCGTGATCGAGGCCAGGTGATTGGCTTCTATCGCTTCGGCAATTTTATGAAGAGAGTTGCCGGCGATCACATCCTGGTAGGCATTCTCAGAAGGCTTCTGGGCAAGCTCGCCAGCCAGTTTCATTTTGAAATCAGGAAATCCCTTGAAATGGAATGTCTTGCAGAAACGAGTAATGGTGGAAGGACTGATCCCGCATACCTGGGCAAGCTCGGTTATGCCGAGATGAACGACAGAAGAAGGGGACTCAAGAATCTTCTCGCCCAGACGTCGTTCCTGCGGGGGCAGAGCTTCTAATTGTTGTTCCAAAGCATGAAGAATAGGAGACAAGCTTAACGCCCCTCTGAAAATTATTTTTGATAATTAACTTTATTTAGTGAAAATTATTTCTAATTTTGATTTGATAATAATACATTCCAATCGGTTTTTCAAGGACTCCAGACTAAGTATTGACAATTTTTTTAGCAGGTATTATATTTTCATAAGTTAAATAATAAAGTATTTAAATATTAAACATGGAAGACATGTAGATTGAGGTGATGGGCTTTTGGATTACGATGGTTACATCGACCGGATAGAGGCGGCCTGGAAGAGTACGATCCGCAAGATGGAATCTGAGATCATGGTTCACCGGGAGCTTGGGCTTACCGGCCCCCAGTATCACATGCTGGCGCTGATCTCGAAGGAGAAATCGTGCAACATTTCATATCTGGCTGAGAAGCTGGAGGTGAAGCCGAGCGCCATAACAGTCATGATCGACCGGCTGGTACAGAACGATTATGTAGAACGGCGCCATGACGAGCATGACCGTAGAGCCGTGCTTGTCTCAGTAACTGAACACGGGGAAGAGATTCTTAAAGAAGCCAAGAAAAAGTCACGGGCTATTATCAGGTATTACTTCTCCCATCTGGATGAGAACGAGCTGACTACACTTACGGGAATATTTGAGAAGTTCGCAGCCATAGAGAAGCCAGGCAGGGAAGAATGAACGCCAAGAGCAGGACATTTTAAGGAGGAACGGTTATTTTGTCAGAACACATTACTGAAGCACCTGCCATGGATGCTTCCAAGAGAAAGCTGCTCGTCATCGGGCTTATCATCGCCATGCTGTTCGCGGCGTTAGATGGCACGATTGTAGGTACAGCGATGCCAACCATAGTCAAGGATCTGGGTGGGCTCTCCTTGATCACCTGGTTGACCACAGCCTACTTGCTGACTTCCACTACAGTTGTACCCCTGGCCGGCAAGCTTGCGGATTTGTTTGGACGCCGCGTTGTCTACATGACGGGGCTAATTATATTTATGGCAGGCTCCGCATTATGCGGGATGTCCCAGAATATGACGGAACTGATTATCTTCCGGGCTATCCAGGGTCTGGGTGGCGGGGTCATGATGCCAATGGCCATGATCATTATCGGGGATTTATTTACAGGTAAGGAGCGCGCCAAATGGCAGGGGATCTTCGGAGCCCTGTATGGACTGTCTTCCGTCCTCGGTCCGCAAATCGGCGGCTGGATCGTAGATGCCTGGAACTGGACTTGGGTCTTTTACATTAACCTACCAGTTGGAGTACTTGCTGTTATCTTTATCGCCAAAGGCCTGCCGAAGCATATCAATAAAGGACCGGTCAGGCTGGATATGGCCGGTACGATTACGATGGTCATCGGCGTGGTGGCCCTTCTCCTGGCGCTCAGCTTCGGGGGAGAGAAGTATGACTGGGGCTCATGGCAGATTATAACGATGTTTATCGTTGCTCTTATCTCGCTTGCCGCTTTTGTCTTCATTGAATCCAGAACAGAAGATCCGATTCTCCCGGTCTCCCTGTTCAAGAACCGCACGTTCACCATGCTGAACGGAATTGGCTTCTTCATGGCGATCGGCATGTTCGGGGCCATCATGTTTGTGCCTCTCTTTATGCAGTGGGTCGTTGGAGTAAGCGCAACCCAGTCGGGGACCATTATGACTCCGATGATGATTGCCATGATTCTGACCAGTGTATTTGGCGGACGCCTAGTGTACTCCCTTGGTGTCAAGCTTCAGATCATTCTGGGTATGCTGGTGATGGCTGCCGGCTTTTATCTGCTGACCACGCTGTCTCTAGACACCAGTCAGCTCATGGCTACCTCTTATATGGTCGTGATTGGACTGGGCATGGGTCTGGTTATGCCTATTCTGACCCTTGCGCTTCAGGAAAGTTTTCCGAAAGCACAGCTGGGTGTGGTCACTTCATCTTCCCAGTTCTTCCGTTCCATCGGGGGGACGTTCGGTATGACTCTACTTGGCGCTATCATGAATAATAAATCAGGCAGCATGCTGACGAGTGACCTGACACCACTTCTAAGTCAGCTGCCGGAGAAAGCCAAGCCGCTGGTGGATAAATTCAACGATATGATCGAACACAATCCGCAGCAGATCTATTCTGCCGTGCAATCCCCAGAGATGCAGAAGGCGATTCCGCCGCAGCTGATGGAGATGGTGAATCCGATTCTCAAGAATGCACTGGTTGAATCCTTGCATAGCGTCTTCCTGTATGGATTGTTCTTTGTCCTAGCTGGGGTAGTCGTTGCTCTGGTGATGAGGAACGTCAAGCTGTCGGATGCCGGCAAAAAGAAACCGAGTGCCGCAGCAGAGAACGCTGTTCAGCAGTAACATACACTTACACGGTAACGCCGGACTCCTGCAGAAAGGGTCCGGCGTTCTGCCATTGCGGCAGCTTGCCTGCCGAATATGCCCATTTTTCCCTATGCACCGCACCTTCTGCGTACCCCATTCATAATATGTCTTGACTGTATCCCTTGCTTGTTAAACCACAAAACCCGAGCAAGGAGGGGTGACACATTTTGAAGGGCAGCGATCGCAACAGTAAATTCCTATTAACACATCGTGAGCGGGAAGTTTTCGAACTGCTCGTGCAGGATAAAACGACGCGTGATATTGCCGGGCAGCTGTTTATCAGTGAGAAGACGGTGCGTAACCACATCTCAAATGTCATGCAGAAACTCAACGTCAAAGGTCGTGCACAGGCAGTAGTCGAGCTGATTAAGCTTGGGGAACTAAAGATTTGAGGGTGCTTCACCCGGCATGAAGCATGAGCCTTCTCGATGGATACCGCAGGGGAATCCGAGAAGGCTTTTTGTTGTACATAAAGCAGCTGAATTGCGCGATAATTGAAGAAATATTTGGGAAAGCATGAATTTAGCCTGAAAAAGAGGTATGATATATAGCAGAGCCATTAAAAGTGAGTATCAAAAGTCAGGACGGCAGCCTTTTCTTTGTGACCCTACATTCAACTGGTTGGTACGAATACCATAAGTGGTTTAACAGAAAAGGGGGAAGACAAGTGAAAGTGAATTTAAATTTTACGAACAAAGGTAAAATCGCAATCGAGAATTTCAACAATGAGGAGTTACTTGAAATATTTGCGAGATACATCCGTACACTCATGAAAAAGTATGACATCGAGGTCTCGGTTCCGGTTGAAGATAACCGAAACATAGCGGAAGATGGATATATTACATTAATTGCCGAGAATGTAAAATGTGAAGTCAGTACCTTTTTCAATGAGCTGGGAAGAGACATCAAGGTTCCACTGAAGAAGAGACTTGGAGCTAAGGTCGACAATGTGTTCAAGACAGAAGTGTTGGAATAGAATCTGCTGCTGCTTGATCTCTAAGGTACAAGCAAAAACAGCCATTCGGATGGCCCCTTTAAGGGGAGAGATCCGGATGGCTGTTTGTATATCATCAATAAACGCTGACCTTGCGCCTTAAATCATCTTCAAGTACTCAACAAGGGTGAGCAATCCTTTATCGAAGTTCTCCAAGTTGAAATGCTCATTTGGAGCATGAAGATTCTCGTCAGGCAGGCCAAAGCCCATCATCACCGCTGGAGCGGAGAGAACTCGTGACAATTTGGCTACGATAGGAATCGAGCCGCCGTCCTTTGTGAAGAGCGCGCGCGTTCCATACACCCGCTCGTAGGCGTCTGCTGCCTTCTGGAGCATCGGATGGGACGGATCGATATTGAATGCGAAGGCTTTCTCCATCGGCTTCACCACGACCTTTGCGCCCGGCTGTATGTGGGAATGGAGATGGCGTTCAATCTTGTCCAGCATATCCTGCGGGTCCTGGTCCCCGACAAGTCGGCAGGTAATCTTGGCATGAGCTTCCTTTGGAATTACGGTCTTGGAGCCTTCGCCCTGAAACCCTCCATATACCCCGTTAAGTTCAAGGGTCGGACGCGCACCTGTTCGTTCAACGAAGGAGTAGCCTTCTTCCCCATATAACGTATCCAATCCCAGATCTGTTCGCAGCCCTTCCTCATTGAAATTCTGCTTCTCGAATTCCGCTCTCATCTCACTGGAAAGCTCCGGAACACCTTTATAGAAGCCATCTACGGCAATACGGCCCTGCTCATCGTGGAGTGAAGCGAGCAAAGAGACCATGGCATGCAGTGCGTTAGGTACACCGCCTCCAAAGGTGCCGGAATGCAGATCCGTGTTCGCGGTATGTACGGATATTTCCAGCGAGCATAAACCGCGGAGTCCTGTACTGATGGCGGGTTTCCCTTTCTCAATCAGGGAAGTGTCCGAGATGAGGACCACATCGGCCGCAAGCTTCTCTTTGTTGTCTTGAAGGAACAGAGGCAGGTTAGGGCTTGAGACTTCTTCTTCTCCTTCAATGCAGAACTTCACATTCACTGGCAGCGCGGACTCTTGGCTTAACAGGGCTTCAACCGCCTTGATATGCAGGAAGAGCTGGCCTTTGTCATCCGTAGCTCCTCGGGCATACAGCTTGCCGTCCCGGATGCTGGGTTCAAATGGAGGAGTCTCCCATAGATGAAGAGGGTCAACAGGCTGAACATCGTAGTGTCCATAGATCAGAACGGTTGGCTTACCAGGTGCATGAAGATGATCGGCATAGATAATCGGATGTCCTTTTGTTTCATGGATCTCTACATGCTCAAGTCCAGCTGTTCTAAGCGCATCGGCTATCCAGGCTGCGGCTTTGGCCACATCGGGTTTGTGTTCGGAAAGTGCGGAGATACTTGGTATGGTAAGCAGTTCTTTCAGTTGATCCAGATGCTGCTCCCGCAGACTCTCGAAGTAAGCTTTATAATCTGTAGTCATTCAAATCCTCCTAAAATAGGGTATAGTTCTATTTTACTCCTTTTATCGCGCAAACAAAAATGAAGTTCATCTCTAGGAAATAGGACATACAAGCTTTATTAAGAGTTCCTTAAAAATTAACCTGATTTTTTTATGATTTGTTAAGGTTAACCGATAGCGTTTCTGGTAAAGTGAAATTAAACAAGCATTAGAGGGGAGTCAATTATTCGCATGGAAGACAAAGATCAAAAAGATTTGGAGCAAGGGACAAGCACGGGTGCAACGGAAGAAAGCACGGGAATAAAGGAAGAAACTTCGGCTGCTGCGCCGCAGACGTCTGCTCAGGAACCTGGAATTTACTCATCTCCTGACAAGAAGGCGTATGTAACTGAGCAGGGTGCAGGTGGCAACCCAGTCGTTACGGCTGCGAAGAGACAAAGCCTGATCTGGATGGTCATCTCCCTGATTCTGGCTGTTGCACTGGTTATTCTTCTGGTGAAGCCATTAACAGGCAAAGGCACATCGGATAACGGGCCTGTTGCAACGGTTAATGGAGTGGAGATTTCCAAGGACAAGCTGTATGATGAGCTGGTAAAAGCAGGCGGAGCGCAGACTTTGGACGGAATGATCGATGAAGAGCTGGTGAAGCAGGAAGTGACCAAGGCTAATATTAAGATCACTGACGCAGAGATCAAAAAAGAAATTAGTTATCTCGAACAGCAGTATGGTTCTAAGGAAGGCTTGGATGCGGCACTTCAACAGAACAGTATGACCCAAGATGATCTGAATAAATTAGTGGTTAAGCAGCTTGAAATGAGAAAACTGCTCGGCTCCAAAATTAAAGTGACGGATGAAGAAGTTAAGTCATTCTTTGACCAGAACAAAGAGTCCTTGAATACACCGGAGCAAGTCCGCGTATCAAGCATTACAGTGGCTACCCAAGCTGAAGCGGATGATATTCTTAAGCAGCTGAAGGGCGGAAGTGATTTCGCAGCTCTCGCCAAGGAGAAATCTACGGACACAGCTACCAAAGCTAAAGGCGGCGACCTGGGCTTCTTCGCTAAAGGTCAGCAGGACCCAGCGGTGGTAGAGGCTGCGTTCAAGCTTAAGAAAGACGAGCTTAGTGGGGTAGTGGAGTCGCAGTCCGGCTTCCAGATCCTGAAATTGACGGACCGCAAGTCAGCTCACACAGCTACATTTGAAGAACGCAAGGATCAGATTCGTGACGGTCTGGAGTCCCAGCAGGTAACCCAACTGCAGCCTGCATGGCTCCAAGAGGTTAAAGCTAAAGCTAAGATTGTGAATAACCTGGATCCGAAATCGGGAGCAGCTGCTGCTGGAACAACTAAATAATTAAAGGAACATAGAACAGCCGGGTTCATTTGAACCCGGCTGTTTATATATGGAGTACATAAGGTCCTATGTTTTGCTTTGAGTTCAGAGGGGAAAGAAGGTAAAATAAGGAGCATTATATAGGTAATTGAGAAGAACAATACGAGCCTGAACATTCACCTCGTATGATTCTGTGAGGAAGCTGAGGTTGAAGAGGCATGTCCGAAATTAAACAGTGGGAAGATGGCATTATTCAGGTCAAGATCTCAATGGCCCCGCCGCTGAGGTGGGTGAACAGCTATATTCTTCGCGGTAGTAACGGGATTGCAATTGTGGATCCAGGCCCCAAGACCGAGACCAGCATTGGGGAATGGAAGGAAATATGGAGAGAACTTGGGCTGAATAGAGAGGATATTACCGCGGTGGTCGTGACTCACCATCATCCCGATCATTATGGTCTGGCTGGTCATATCCAGTCCTATACGGGAGCCAGCGTCTGGATGTCGCGCCGCGCACATGCCGAGACCAAATTTATGTGGGGCAGCGGAAGCTTGATCAACGAGGAGCTGCCTGCCCTCTATCAGATTCATGGTATGCCGCCGGAGTGGACCCGGCAGCTTCCCGGACACTTGGCCGGCTTCCTGCCCCAGGTGACACCGGAGCCACTCGTATCCTATATAGATGAGGGGATACCGATGGAAATGGGAGACAGACTATGGCTCCCTATTGAGACCGGGGGACATGCTCCCGGGCACATCTCGTTCTATCAAGCTGAGAGCAGAACGATATTGTGTGGGGATGCGGTTCTTCCGCAGATATCCCCGAACATCAGCTTCCTGCCCGGCAGTGATCCACAGCCGCTGCAGTCCTATACTGACGCCATGCTGAAGCTGGCTGGTTATACGGTGGACTTTGCATATCCAGGCCACCGGCACCCGTTCGATTATTTCAGGGAGCGGCTGGAGGCGCTTCTGCTTCATCACGAGGAACGTCTGGGTGTCATCGAAGGCCTGCTGAGGGAACGGCCGCGCTCCTGCTTTGAAGTCTGTACAGCGCTATTTGGAAGTAAGCTGGGCATTCATCAGATGCGCTTTGCCATGTCCGAAGCGCTGGCTCATCTGATCGAACTCGTCAGACAGGGACGAGCCTGCGAAGAGACAGTTCAAGGGCAAATAATCTATTACGCGATCAGCATGGGTGCTTAATGGAGTATGCTGATTAGAGAGTTTAATTAGATAAAGCTAGTTAGAACCAGCTAAATAGATAGTGCTAATTAGAAAGCGGCAAAATTAGTTAATTGTTGTGACGACAACACCTCTTGCTCCGTATTGGACGCGGGAGGTGTTAATTGTTTTTACTCTCCGACAATGTATTTGCCAAAGAGGTAAGTCTAGTGCTAACCTAGGTCGAGACAGGATATGCTGAAGCAGTTTATCTAAAGTCAGTGATCCCGGATTTTGTATCCGGTTAGTTACCCTGCATACAGCCTGATCCGGAGTCATCATCCTTTATCTATCTCCATGGAAGGAATTGTGAAGGCAGGAATCCCGAAGAGAAGTTTGGCTGTCAGACGAGCTCGGGGTGACTTCGAACCAGCCTTTACAACGAAAATATCATGATAAATACAATAGAATTTTGGTCCCCCGTTATTCTCTCTATGAAAGTATCTGTAATAGCGGGATTTATAGCTTTTGTCTGTGCAATATGGACGGTATGGAGAATGACCATACGGAAATTCCCGGGTCTCACCGTGGTGGAGACCCTATTTATGCTGCCACTCGTGCTGCCTCCTACGGTGGTCGGGTTCCTGCTGCTGGTGATTTTTGGACGGCGAGGCTGGGTAGGTCAAGTGTTCGAAATGTTCTTCAACATGCCTATCGTCTTCACCTGGGGGGCTGCGGTCATTGCCGCAGCCGTGGTTGCCTTTCCCCTCGCATATCAGACCATAAAGTCAGGATTCACCTCCATAGATGGCGATCTTATTGCAGTAGGGCGCTCCATGGGAGCGTCGGAGTTTCAGCTTCTCCGCTTTGTCACCTTGCCGCTGGCGCGCCGGTCACTGATGACGGCATTCATTCTGGCATTTGCCAGAAGCCTGGGGGAATTCGGGGCCACCCTGATGCTGGCCGGAAATATTCCAGGCAGAACACAGACTCTGCCTACAGCGATTTATATCGCTGTGGACAATAATGACTTGAATTCAGCCTGGCTGTGGGCCGGGCTTATGGTACTCATGTCGTTTGTGCTGCTGCTGTTCACCAGGACGGCTGCCGAGCGGGACTAAGGGAAGGGAATATGGGTCAGCTCCTGGTACTCGCCATTAGCACAAGGAGGACTTAAGAAGTCCTCCTTGTCTTGTTCGCAGCTCTCTAGAGTGCATTCAATTCAATCTCAAACCCCAGATCCTCAATAATCTGGTGATCCGCGGTAATGTCTTGACCTTCTGTCGTCAAATAGTCACCCACGAAGAGGGAATTGGCTGCATACAGAGCGAGCGGCTGCAGGGAGCGGAGGTTAACTTCTCGGCCCCCGGCTACCCGTATTTCCTTGGTTGGACAGATCAACCGGAACAGCGCAAGTACTTTAAGCGCCTTCATCGCAGGCGTGCGGCCTGCATTCTCAAGTGGTGTCCCGGGAATGGCGTTCAAAAAGTTAATGGGAATGGAATCCGCGTTCAGTTCACGAAGCGCATAGGCCATTTCAACAATTTCCTGATCGGTTTCGCCCATGCCAATGATAACCCCGGAGCAGGGGGACATCCCGTAAGATTTAACCTTGTCCACCGTCTGGACCCGCTGTTCATAGGTATGGGTGGTGGTAATGGATGAATAGTTGGACTTGCTCGTATTCAGATTGTGGTTGTAACGATGCACGCCTGCATCGGCAAGCCGCCTTGCTTGATCGTCCTTCAGAATGCCGAGGCAGGCACAGATTTTGAGCGGCATCGTATCGCGGATTTCCTTGACTGCGTCCACCACTTGATCCAGCTCTTTCTCGGTCGGTCCCCTTCCGGCAGCCACGATGCAGTAGGTTCCTGCTTTGCGCTGCATGGCTTCTCTCGCTCCGGCAAGCAGTGTCTCCTTGTCCAGGAGGGTATACTTCTGGACCGGCGCGGTGGAGACGATCGATTGGGAGCAGTAGCCGCAGTCCTCGGGACAAAGTCCGCTTTTCGCATTGATGATCATATTGAGCTTAACCTTCTTGCCATAGTAATGGCGTCTAACCTGAAACGCCGCGTGCATAATCGGCAGCACTTCTTCGTTATCCGCTTCAAGCACAGACAGCCCTTCCTCTACAGTAATGAGCTCCCCATTCAGTGCCTTCTCGGCAAGCGTGATCCACTTTAACTGATTAGATATCATGGTCTTCATCTGCAGCTCTCCTCACTATGCATATTGTTAACCTATGTATATTAACTTGGTTGACAATTAATGTAGACATTCTATCAGACCTGATATTTCCTGTAAAGGGTATGCCTGGCACAGGTCCTAGCTAAATTTCACACGAGTATGGGGTAGAGGGAAGTCTTATATTATGGAAAATGAACATGTTAGCGGGCTGAGTCAGATGGCTACAGTGAACATGGAGCTGCGGAAATAGAAATGATCGTGTAACCGAACGGGTCCATTTAAGCACACAACAAAAAAAGCGGGGGAAATCCCCGCTTCGCACACCATCTCGTACACCTGAATCAATCTGTGAAATGCGGCTCGCCGAGCACCTGATACAGGAATCCGCGGAGGTCCTCACCTTCTTCTTCATTCAGACTATAGACACGCTCCAGATAACCTTCTTCATCCAGATCGTCAGAGCCCAGGATGGCTGTTCGGCCTGCCTGCAAATCGGTAACCAGCTTCTTGCCGTAGAAGCGGTTCGTAGTTGTAATGGCCAGATCAAATCGCTTCATGGAATGGCCGATGAATGTGATAAAGCGGGTGGATGTCTGCTCGGTGGAATCGGACAGGAAATCCAGGTCCTTCTCAGAAAACGTCATATAGGTACTGCCTCCTAAACTGTCTTAAGTTA
This sequence comes from Paenibacillus zeisoli, assembly GCF_003994465.1. Lineage (GTDB taxonomy): Bacteria > Bacillota > Bacilli > Paenibacillales > Paenibacillaceae > Fontibacillus > Fontibacillus zeisoli. Next base: position 159,901 of record NZ_RZNX01000007.1, read on the forward strand.
TTCTTATTATATCAGGAAAAAAGACGTTAGGCGGAATACACTTATATTTGACTTTCTTCCAGAATAAGGTATGATAGGGATAACAGTATACGAATGGGGAAGCACCTCTTTGGCGATAAGCCGGAGAGGTGCTTTTTTGTGTGCTGATTAACAGGAGGTGCTGCCTAATGCGGATCATATTTCTTAATAGTATGGAGAAGAAGTCAGGGGAACAAATGCCAAGTGGAGCCCAGGTGTGGATAGGCGAGGATGAAGGGGTATGGAGAATGGGCTGGAATGAGCTCACCGCTGACGAAGAGGACGAGACCGTCTGGTATGAAGGGGAATCGTGGTCGGAGCTGCTTCATGTCTATCGTCATCGGTTAGCTGTGAAGCTTGGAGAAGGGTTCAGGCCGGTCATAGACGGGATCTTTCACGAACGGGAGGAAGGGAAAGGGAAGGCTGCTCTCGCCCAAAAGCTCGTATTCTACAGCGAACTCAATCCGAACGAGGCATTATTCACCGAGCTGAGTGCATGGCGGCGCAGACGGGCCGCTGCTGAACGCAAGGCCCCTTATCTTATCGCCAGCAACCGTCTGCTCAGATTGATCAGTGTGTTCCAGCCAAGGACACGCGATGAGCTGCTGCAGCTGCCGGGTGTAGGCGAATCCAAGTCTGCGGAGTACGGGGATGAGCTGCTCGAACTGACGCAGCAGGGAGAGCGTTCGTTCATTTTCCCGCTGAACTGGGTGGAAGGGACCCTGGTTGAAGAAGATTTTCGTTCCTGGCTCTATAAGCAGAAGGAAGTCAAGTACCGGGTGGAGATGGAGAAGTTCGGCCTGCGCAGGGTCATGCTTGAAGCGATTGCAGAAGGCAGTGATGTAGAAGAGATGTGCAGGCGGACAGGTCTTGACCGGCGTGAAACCGTAGAGCTGCTTGAGGATCTGGAGAAGGAAGGATATGAACTGGAACCCTTGCTGCTTGCTGAGCTTAAAGAAGTTCCGGAGGCAGAACAGACAGCCATTTGGCAGGCTTATGAGGAACTGGGCGACACTTTTCTTAAGCCCGTCCTTCAGCGGGTATACGGGGCGGAGCTTCCGGCGGAAAGCAATGTGGAGAAGATGTACGAGCAGCTGCGGCTGATCCGCATCCGTTACCGGCGTCAAGGTCCAGGGGTGAGAAGCGCCGGCTAGACATCATAAAGGACGAAGCTCTCCGGCTGCCGGGAAGGCAGGGGATCGTTTCGTCCTTTTAGGTGACTTAAGATGGAGCGGTGAGCTCAGATCCAGTCTTTTTTGCGGAAAATATAGAACATGCCAAAACCTAAAGTGATCATAATCCCGATCACAATGAAATAACTGTATCTGCCGTGAAGCTCCGGCATATTATCGAAGTTCATTCCGTAGATTCCTGTGATCAGGGTCAGCGGAATGAATATCGTTGTAATGGCGGTAAAAACACGCATGATTTCGTTGGCGCGGTTGGCGATACTGGACTGATAGGCTTCTCGCAAGTTGCCCATCAGCTCTCGGAACGTGTCAAAGTTCTCGGAGATCTTCACAGCATTCTCGTAAATGTCGCTGAAATACTTCTGCAGTTGGTCGTCAATGAGCCGCAGATCTTTCTTATTAAGAATATTGATAACTTCCTTCTGCGGACCCAGCATCTTCTTCAGCCATAGAATCTCGCTTCGCAGACCAATAATTTCGTTCAGATGAGAACGCTTGGTATGGACCAGAATGTCTTCCTCCAGCTTCTCGATCTTATCCTCGATCCGATCTCCGACAAGGAAGTAATTATCGACCACAAGGTCAATCAGCAGATACAGGAACCGGTCCGGTTCGTTCACTTCCTGCTCCCAGAGAATAGGCTTGATAGCTCTGAGCTCGCTGATCTTCTGCTTAGTTACCGTAATAATATAATGCCGTCCCAGGAACACGCTGAGTGCACGCAGGAATATCTCTTCATCATCAAAACGAATACTGTTCACAACAATGAAATAATGATTATCATAAATTTCAATCTTCGGACGCTGTTCCTCTTCGGTCAGACAGTCCTCCACTGCGAGATCATGCAGGGCAAAAGCCGGCTGCAGCAGTGCAAGGTCCTCAGCGTCAGCATCGATCCAGTAGAATCCTTCCGCCGGCGGCGTAAGGGTAAGCTCCAAATCCTCTACCACAGTGAATACACCGGCGTTAACATGGCGAATTTTCATCTGATTTCACTCCTTTACCCTTCGTCTGAAGGGATATGCTCTTGTCTATGTGATTCACATAAGAGCACAGAAAAGAAATCAGCAGCCGGAGCATTACCGTAAGTCAAGGCAGTAATGGCACCGGGAAACGAAAGAGCCCCTTCCTCCCGCAAGTGTCCTGCTGATTTGTTCTCTATGCAGTTGTTCTGCAGGGGCATAGCTCTGCGGACTACTCGGGTCGCCTTCCATTTCTAACTTCACCTCTTCGGTTCTGGGCTTGTAACACTCGTCTAGTATAACGCCGCGATATGAAAATTTTCAAGGAAAAAGTCCCTTGACGAGTCATGGGATAACATATGGCACAAGGGGCGAGGAGGTGCAGTATAATTGGTATGAAAATATCACCGGAATTCTTGACGGGAAGCCCGGTTCTCCACCTCAAAAAATTCTTAGCCTCCCAGTCATCTTAATCTGAATTTAAATTAATGAGTATGAATGACTATTCGAATACAGAGTTACATTATGTTTCCCCTCTTTTGATCTCCATTTACCGAATCTAACACTCTCCCTAAACTCAACAAATTACATCTAATTTCTTACTGTGGTATCTGAAATGCCTTGTATTAAAGCATTTTAGACAAGATAAGATATGAGAGATGACTTCTTACTAACTTTTGTAGTATTCGACAACTAAAGATAAAACCATACAAATTACACCCGTTTTCATTTAAAGTTTTATCATCAATAATAAGGAGGAAAATTGGCAATTTTTATAATTGATTTCATAATTAGAAGAGAAAGATAATACTTATGCGAACCTTTGAATTATTATTGGGAATTCGTAGGAGTATGTTTGGATTATTTGAAAATTTTAGCAAAGGGGCCGATGCAATCATGAATAAACGCATTTTAAATCATTCAATGAATGCGGTTAAGAAAGCCCTTGAAGGTAAAAAATGAAAAAAATAATGATTATCGCAACAGGTTGGGTATGTTTATTAGTGCTTGCATCAATTGTCTATGTGGCATGGCCTTGGTTATCCTTGCTTACTGGAATCCATTCGCTCCCGAATCCAACGAGACCGTCCATCATATATGGAGAATTTCCATTTCGATTGGAATATGAACTGAATGGGACTCGAATGGTTATAGAAGATAAATTAATATGTGAATTTGATGGTTTTGGCGCAGATGAAGGAAGGGGGAAGTATCGCAAATGGAATCAAAGGTTAGCTAGTGGGAGTAAGAGCATAATATTACTAAAATTATGTGAAACCAAAGAAATAGAATTTGTTCCTGGGAGTGCAGAATACTACATGGGTGATTCAGGTAGTAGTAAGAATGATAGTAGTTTTCCTAATGCCATTATAATTTCAAGAGATGGAAGGTTTACCACTGAAAGTGGAATACGCGCAGAGCAATTATTAAAGCAATATAATATAAAACTGCTAAATTGGAATGGGAGTCAACCAATTACTAATAATTTTTCCGGGGAATAAGTTAAGGTATTACCACATGTGAGTGTAACAACTCCATGTGGTTTTCTTTTTCTTGATTGTACCCCCAGTGACGAATGAATCAGGCGGCACGTCCCGAAAGAGTTAGTGTAAAAAAAACTCAAGTGGCTTCTTTCTCAAAGCGAGTGAATGTGTGAACAAGTACCATATATTGAATAAGTAATATTTTACACTATAAGGAGCATGTACCCTACGAGGCGGAACTAACAAAAGTTTCTACTGCGAGGAAGATGGAAAAATCACTTGAGAGAAAGCCAATAGTACTGGGAATAAAAGCTTTTGCTAAGCAGATCGACTCACAGTACGATCATTGGTACAAGCAATAAGGAGGTAGTATGTTGGACAGACGAAAGTTATTGTTTGAAATTTGAAATTAATAAAAGACTACTGGACAAGTCAAGCTACAGAGAGTCTGGTCCCGATAACGGATTTGATTTGGACTGAAAATGAGTCGGAATTCAGACTGCTGCAACCTAAGCTATCTGCTGTTGAAGAACAAGAAGCATTCAGGAAGGTTCAGGATGAGCTTATTAGGGGTGTAATACAGATTGATGGTGGGGATGCGCTTGCAGACAAATTGAGACTTGACCTCATTGATATTTTTACAAAAGATTCATTAAAGGAAAATGTAGCTCTACATGAAGAGTTTGTGAGCTACCTTATTGATGTAGAATAAAACTGTAACTCGACCTTGAGGTATTTACTCTTCAAGATCTTTCAATTACCTCAACTATTGCCGAATCATATTTATACACCATATCTAACGAAGCATCTTGCCTTACGGAATAAATTCTGTATAATTAAGATCAGGATGAAGAACAAATAGTCTTCTCTCAGTCAAGTCGAGTGGTCACATTTGACCACACAAAAAATTAACTTCATACGCGAATTCTTATCAAGAGTAGGTGGAGGGACCAGCCCGATGAAACCCGGCAACCGGCGAGTGATCGCACGGTGCTAATTCTTGCAGAACTACAGGCATACGTAAGTGGAGCCTGGGTCTCTGAGAGATGAGAGAGGCGCATATATATATCCGATATGACCTTTCTCTATGTATGAGAAGGGTCATTTTCTGTATGCACCCGCTTTTGACAATAGGAAATCGCACTCATACCAAGAAGGAGTGAACACAAATGCCAATCAAAATACCTGACAGCCTGCCCGCCAAGGAAGTGCTTGTGAACGAGAACATCTTCGTGATGGATGAAAGCCGTGCTTACGAACAGGATATTCGTCCGCTACGAATCGCGATTCTTAATTTGATGCCTACCAAGGAGACTACAGAATCGCAAATCCTGCGGCTGCTGGGGAATACTCCTCTTCAGGTGGAGATCGTTCTGCTTCATCCGCGTTCTCATACCTCCAAGAATACTTCGGCCCAGCACTTGGAGATGTTCTACAAGACTTTCGATGAGATCAAGAAGCACCGCTTCGATGGAATGATCATCACAGGGGCTCCTGTTGAACAGCTGGATTTCGAAGAAGTCAATTACTGGGAAGAGCTGAAGGAGATCTTTGATTGGACGAAGACACACGTCACTTCAACGCTTCATATATGTTGGGCTTCCCAAGCTGGACTGTATCACCACTTTGGCGTGCCGAAGATCGCGCTGCCAGATAAATGCTTCGGGGTGTTCCCGCACACGATTAATATTCCTAATGTTAAGCTGCTGCGCGGATTCGACGAGCTGTTCTATGTACCGCATTCCCGTCACACCTCAGTCCGCAGAGAGGACATCGAGAACAAGCCGGACCTTGAAATTCTGGCTGAATCGGAGGATGCCGGAATCTATCTTGTGGCGACCAAGGACGGGAAGCAGATCTTCGTGACTGGTCACTCGGAATATGATCCGTTATCCCTCAAGTGGGAATATGACCGCGATGTGAGCCGGGGCCTTGAAGTCGCGTTTCCGGTCAACTACTTCCCTAAAGATGATCCGACACGGACGCCGCCATCGACCTGGCGGGCGCATGCTAACTTATTATTTTCCAATTGGCTCAATTACTATGTGTATCAAGAAACACCTTACGATATGGAAGAGAACGCTGAATATATCTATCACATCTAAATTAGGGGGTTGTCTAAGTATATGTCAGATCAAAAGCTTCATATTGAGAGCAGGCTAGCACAAATTGGCTCGGTGGAAGAGCCTGTCACTGGTGCGGTGAATTATCCAATCTACCAGGCTACGGCTTTTCGCCATCCGCGTCTTGGCCAGAGCACGGGCTTTGATTATTCCCGTACGAAGAGTCCAACACGGAAAGTGCTGGAGGATGCGGCGGCGGCGCTGGAATCCGGGGATGCCGGCTTTGCCTGCAGTTCAGGTATGGCGGCTCTCCAGACCATCTTCACACTGTTCGCGCAAGGGGATCATCTGATTGTGTCTCTCGATCTTTATGGCGGAACCTACCGGTTAATCGAGCGGATTCTTGGCAAATACGGAATCACAGCATCTTATGTGGATACAAATGATCTGGATGCGCTGGAGCAGGTACGTCAGCCGAACACCAAAGCGCTGATTGTCGAGACCCCGACCAATCCTCTAATGATGATAACCGATATCGAAGCTGTCTGTATCTGGGCCAAGCGGCATGGGATCCTGAGCGTCGTGGACAATACGCTGATGACCCCGTATTTCCAGCGGCCGCTTGAGCTTGGAGCGGATATTGTCATTCACAGTGCGAGCAAATACCTGGGTGGTCACAATGATGTGCTCGCAGGTCTGATTGTAACGAAAGGGAAAGAGCTGTCCGACGAGATTGCCTTCCTGCATAACTCGATCGGTGCTGTTCTGGGGCCCACGGATTCCTACCAATTAATGCGCGGCATGAAGACCCTTGCGCTTCGGATGGACCGCCATGAGAGCAATGCACTGGCGATTGCGAAACATCTAGTTGCTCATCCGGAGATCGCTGAAGTCTTCCATCCAGGGCTATCGGATCACCCTGGCCATGCCATCCAAAGCAGACAATCGAGCGGCAACACGGGGATCTTCTCCTTCAAAGTTCGTGACGCCCGGTTCGTGGAGCCGATCCTGCGCAGCTTGAATCTGATCGCCTTCGCGGAGAGCCTGGGCGGTGTGGAATCGCTGATGACCTACCCGGCTATTCAGACCCACGCGGATATTCCGCTCGAGATTCGTGAAGCCGTGGGCGTGGACGATCGTCTGCTTCGCTTCTCGGTCGGTGTGGAGCATGTGGATGATCTGATTGCCGATCTGGATCAGGCTATCGAAGCGGCACGGGCCGAAATTGAAGGAGGACAAGGATAATGAGCGGACAAGAACGGAAATTCGATACCAAGCTGCTGCATTTCGGAACGGAAGTGGACGAGGCTACCGGCGCATCCAGTGTGCCGATCTACCAGGCCTCTACGTTCCACCATCATGATATCTTTAATCCACCGGTTCATGATTACAGCCGGTCGGGCAACCCGACTCGTCAGGCACTAGAAGACTATATTGCCGTGCTTGAAGGCGGGGTTCGCGGCTTTGCCTACTCTACCGGGATGTCCGCGATCTCATCGACCTTCATGCTGCTCTCGGCAGGGGATCATATTATCGTAACGGAAGATGTATATGGCGGTACATACCGGCTGTTGACTACCATCCTCAGCCGGATGAATATTGAGACCACGTTCGTCGATATGACAGATCTGGACGCGGTTAAGGCCGCGCTGAAGCCGAACACCAAAGCCGTATATATGGAGACGCCATCGAATCCAACGCTAAAGATCACAGATATCGGAGCAGTGGCGGAGTGGGCCAAGGAAAAGGGCCTGCTCAGCATTGTCGACAATACGTTCATGACCCCTTATTACCAGCGTCCGCTTGAGCTGGGTGTAGATATTGTGCTGCACAGTGCGACCAAGTTCCTTGGGGGCCATAGTGATGTGCTGGCCGGTCTTGCCGTGGCAGGCAGCGAAGAGCTTGCTAAGCAGCTCAAGTATCTGCAAAATGGTCTGGGCACGGTGCTCGGTGCCCAGGATTCATGGCTGCTTATGCGCGGCATGAAGACGCTGGCTGCGCGTATGGCGCACAGCGAGATCAGCGCGCGCAAGCTCGCGGATTGGCTCAGCAGCCGGGATGACATCGGCGCTGTGTATTACCCCGGCCTGCCGGAGCATCCGGGCCGGGAAGTGCAGGAGAAGCAGTCGACCGGCTATGGCGCGGTCGTATCCTTCGACGTGGGTTCCGGTGAGCGCGCAAAGCAGCTGCTCAGCCGTGTGAAGCTGCCGCTCGTTGCGGTGAGCCTGGGCGCTGTGGAAAGTATTTTATCGTATCCGGCTATGATGTCTCATGCCTCTATGCCTGCTGAAGTGCGTGCCGAACGTGGAATTACAGATGGGCTGCTGCGCTTCTCTGTCGGTCTTGAGGATATAGATGATCTGATTGCAGATCTGGAGCAGGCGCTTCAGAACAGTTAATTTGTCAGAGGCCCATGCATTGTTCCACTGAAATTTAGTTCAATAAATGTTCAAATTCCTTGATTTAGTATAAGCACCCGGACGTTTCGGGTGCTGTTTTTCTTGGGCGGGTATGTTACGATGAAATAATGAATATAATTACCAGACTCTTGTTAGGAGGTTCTGTATGATAGACTCAATTTTGAATAAAGCACTTCAGGGCGAACGCCTTACGGTTGAGGATACTACGGCTCTATTTGAATCCAATGAAGTTGAGAAGATGGGGCATACCGCCAATATTCTCATGAACCGCATGCATCCCGATCCTATCGCTACCTTTGTGATTGGGCGGAATATTAACTATACGAACGTATGTGATGTGTACTGCCGATTCTGTGCCTTTTACCGCAGACCGGGTTCGGAAGAGGGGTATGTGCTGCCGGATGAAGTGATCTTCCAGAAGATCCAGGAGACGATGGATGTGGGTGGAACCGAAATTCTGATGCAGGGCGGTACGAATCCGAACCTGCCGTTCAGCTATTATACGGATCTGCTGCGTGCGATCAAGCAGCGCTTCCCGGAGATTACGATGCACTCGTTCTCCCCGGCGGAGATTCAGAAGATGGTTGTTGTCTCGGATGGGCTTACCCTCGAACAAGTTGTACGTCAGATTCACGAAGCGGGTCTTGATTCCCTGCCGGGCGGCGGAGCTGAAATTCTGGACGACCGGACACGGCGCAAAATCAGCCGCCTTAAGGGCTCTTGGACGGAATGGATGGATGTCATGAAGACAGCCCACAAAGTCGGCATGAACACTACGGCGACCATGGTTATCGGCCTCGGCGAGACGATGGAAGAACGCGCGCTGCATCTACACCGCGTACGTGACGCGCAGGATGAATGCATCCAGAATGGCTACGATTCCGAAGGCTTCCTGGCCTTCATTCCATGGACGTTCCAGCCGGATAATACGAACCTGAAGCTGGATCGCCAGACACCGGAGGAGTACCTGAAGACCGTAGCGATCAGCCGGATCACGCTGGATAATATCAAGAACTTCCAGTCCTCCTGGGTAACGATGGGACCTGAAGTCGGCAAGCTCTCCCTTCAGTATGGCTGCAATGACTTCGGCAGTACGATGATTGAAGAGAACGTGGTCTCGTCCGCAGGGGCAACGCACAAAGTGAACATCGGCTCAATTCTGCAGCTGATCCGCGAAGCCGGCAAGATTCCTGCGCAGCGGAATACCCGTTACGACATTCTTCGCGTGTTCGATGATGAGAGTGCGAATGTCGAGAATGATTTTGTGATGCAGAACTAATTTTTTAATTTTATAACCAATACAATATGGAATGAACTAGAGGACATAATCAGATTTGGCAAATGAAAGGCGCAGGAACCCTAAAGGGAGCTGCGCCTTTTTACTCTATCTTAATACACAATCACTTTCGCTTTGATCTCGACGCCCTGATAGCTTGCCGTGAGTACGGTCTCACCGTGCCCGACCGCTGTAAGGTTACCTTCACTATCTACCACCGCAACTTTCGGATTCCCGGTAGAATAGGTTCCTTTTAAGGTAACGTCTTTCGTTCCGGCTCCATCTTTGATTGTTAGACGGGTATCCAGCGACTCGCCGGGCAGCAGACTGTATTCGTCTGAATCCAGCTTAAGCCCATTAACCGCGGGCTTGAACACATAAATTTTCGCAGTCACGGTTTGATCTTGATAGGAAGCATGAAGTGTCGTCTCACCTGGACGAATTCCGGTAATGTTCCCGGCCTCGTCAACCTGGACGATGCTTCTATCATCGATCACATATTTTCCCTGGGAGGTAACGTCCTTTGATCCGCCCTGTTGATCCTGAACGATTAAATGGGTGTCCAGTGTATCGCCTGGAATCAGGCTATAGGAGATAGAATCTAACTTAAGCTGGACCTCCGGATGATCAGAGTCCGGTTCAGGAGCTTGCGGGGTTATTTTCACTAAATACCCGTACCCGTCCGAAGTTCCATATGTGGCAAATTCTTTGTTGGGGAGGGGAATCACTTGCTTCAAAAATTCTTGGGTCCAGCCTCCTCCCAAGTACTTGAAGTCCCCTTGGGTTCCATCCTCATGAAGGACAACAACATATTCATTCTCCAGGGCATGTGCAGCCATAATATTCCCCCCAATGTACAGATCCCCTTCTTTAGTAAGCTGTACATCTTCGACCGTAATATTGATTCCTGTCTCGATGTCCGTGCTCCACAGAACATGATCGTTCTGATCGATTTTGGATGCCATAAGTGTATTTCCGGTTACCTTAACATCAATCAGGTTATGATCCGGCGCCTCAATCACGCGGCTTCCGCTGGGGAACAAGTCTGGGTTGCTTCGGTTCCATAATTCCTGACCTGACGAATCCAGCTTTGTAATCGTATATCCGGGAATTACATAACCTCCGTCCTGGGTTATCTGCAAAGTTGGATTTGGCCCCGCCGGGTTATACGGATGGTAGCTCTCCCATATTAAATCCCCGCCAGCATTGAACTTCTTGATCATGACCTCTGAAGCCATATTTCTCTCGACCTGGGCCGCAAGGATGTAACCGCCGTCTTCAGTAATGCGGAAGGATTGCAAGGAGCCAGACCGATTGCTGGAAAGTATTTTCGTGTCTAAATAGTGGCCTTCGGCATCTGTAGTTACCATGAAAAAGTCCGTAAGTTTGTACCAATCACTGGTTCCGGTGATAACAAATCCGCCATTATGAGCTTCCTGCAGGGAGCAATTCGAATTTTCGGAGAAATACCGCTCAAAGCTTGAATTCGTTGGCAGCTCCGGTGTCAAAGTGCGGATCCATTCAATGGCTCCTTCTGAACTTGTCTTCGTCAAGATGAATTCCTTGTTTGTAGCCTGGAGCATCGCAAACCCGCCGTCCTTCGTATGTACTGCTTTTTTTGCGATTCCAGTCGTATCCTGTACCAATACCCATCCATTTGCCGAATCGGCATAGGCTGGATTGAAGCTCCAGCTGATCATAAGGCTAAGCAACGCTAGTCCTGTTACCGCAATTCTTTTCCATTGAAAAAACGGCCGTGTAAGCTGCACTGATATGTCATCCTCCGATTTTGAAAAAATAGGCTGCAATTCACTTCAATTGTATGGAATTGTATAAAAAAGAAGAATAGTTAATTCCTATTAATTAACTAGGATGAAACGGCTGTAAGCTGACGGATTACTGCATACTTAGGGGTTAATGGGCATTAGGAATCAAGCGGAATGGCCCCTTTTCCCTGCATTCTTTTCCATACGTCCCTCCCGTATATCCTCCCTGGTCTCACCATATACTTTGGAGAGAGAAGGGAAGGAGGCAAGGCCATGGAATTCTGTGTGGTAACGGCTGCTGTGGGAAGCAAAAAAGAGGCAGACCGGTTCGCCCGTCTTATCCGGCGTAAGTTTAACGGTTTACATAGAGACAAATCGGAGTTCAAATTGAGCTTTGTTACTAGCGGCGATAGGATAAGTGCTGTATTTGAAGGAGATGAGACCGCCTACAGCTTTGCGAAGCGCTCAATTACAATCCGCGAGAAGCTGTCTTATGCCCTTGCTGAGTATGTGATTGCAGAGAAGGAAGCAGACATAGTAAGACGGCTAGTCTCCAGGGAATATGATTTTACAGAGGAAGAGGATCGGACGGTAATTGTGGACTCCTGTCTTCATTTACTTACCCCGGAGATTGAGGGAATAGAAGTACGCAACCGGCGGTGCGGACAGCTCGCGGTGCACATTCGTCATTTTCTTGAAGAGAATACCGAACTGAATCTGGATGGATTTATGACTTTCCGGATGAAGGAGTATCTGGATCAGATCAGGGAAACTCTGGATTATGTGGTCGATGAGTATTTGCTCGATAAGCAGTATGAGGAATTTATCGGCTTACTGAAATATTTCGTGCATTTTCAGGAGACTCAGATCGAAGTGGTGCACTTGATGCACACGGGCGGAAGTGAGTTTACGATATATAACGAACACATGATGCCGCTCGAAGCCGCCGTAGTGGAAGGGGTTGTAGCCCGAATCGCCGATAACGAGCTTGAGCTTGAGGATGTCATTGTCAGCTCGCTCATCTCCTTGTCCCCTGGCCGGATCATTGTTCACACCCGGGAACCGGAGATACAGATCATTTCGACAATCCGGCAAATTTTTGGAGAACGGATTGAAATGTGCGAATACTGCCCGCGGTGCAAGGCATCTCTTGATAGAGGGCGCAAGCAGGGGAACCAGGGGCCGTAATGGGCAGTATGCCGTACAAAAGGGGCTGCACACCTTGACTGGTCTTCATTTGTAACGATATAATAACTGAAGAAATTGTATTTTTAGGAACAGCCATGATAAAGATATGGAATAAGGTACAACGGAACGTGCAGAGAGAGGAACCTAGGCTGAAATTTCCTCCGCTTCGACTTTATTCTACCCCTTTGTAGCTGCGGCTCCGAACACATTCGGATCTTCGATTCGAATTCAGTAAGAACCGCCGGATCATTCACGTTACAGAATGCTAATGAAGGACTTCAGCTGTGAAGATCATTATCCATTACAGCGATAGTCAAATTAGGGTGGAACCACGGGTAATCATACACTCGTCCCTTTTTGGGGCGGGTGTTTTTTGTTGTCCGCTTCGATGAAGAACGGATTTATTTTGGAGGAGGAAGATGAACATGGCAGTATCTATTAAATTGCCGGACGGCTCCGTACGGGAGTATGCCGAAGGCAGCACTTTTGAAGATGTGGCAGCATCCATCAGCAGTGGTCTCCGCAAGAACGCTGTTGGCGGCAAGCTGAATGGACAAGTGGTTGATCTGAATACGAAGCTGGTTGAAGGTGCGCAAATTGAAATTATCACCCTGGATTCCCAGGATGGACTTGAGATGATGCGTCACAGCTCAGCCCACTTGCTGGCACAGGCGGTAAAGCGTCTGTTCGGCAATAAGGAAGTCAAGCTTGGAATCGGGCCGGTTATTGAGGACGGCTTCTATTATGATATGGATCTGGAACACCCGCTTAATCCCGAAGATCTGCAGAAGATCGAGAAAGAAATGGAGCGCATCATCGGCGAGAATCTGCCGATTACCCGCCGCGAAGTAAGCCGTCAGGAAGCTCTGGATATTTTTGCGGAGCTTGAAGATCCTTATAAGCTGGAGCTTATTCGTGATCTTCCGGAAGACAGCATTATCACCATTTATGATCAAGGCGAGTTCTTCGATCTGTGCCGCGGCCCTCACGTGCCTTCCACTGGCAAGATCAAAGTGTTCAAGCTGCTCAGCGTAGCTGGCGCTTACTGGCGCGGGAACAGCAAGAACAAAATGCTGCAGCGGATCTATGGTACGGCGTTCGTGAAGAAGGCGGAGCTTGATAATCACCTCCACCTGCTTGAAGAAGCGAAGAAGCGCGATCACCGCAAGCTCGGCAAAGAGCTGAAGATCTTCACCTTCTCGAATCTTGTTGGACAAGGTCTGCCAATCTGGCTGCCGAACGGGGCGAAGCTGCGCCGCACGCTGGAGCGTTACATTGTTGATCTTGAAGAAAGACTTGGCTACCAGCATGTATACACTCCAGTAATGGGGAACGTGGAGCTGTACAAAACATCAGGTCACTGGGAACACTACCAAGAGGATATGTTCCCTAAGATGGTTCTCGATAACGAGGAGCTCGTTCTTCGTCCGATGAACTGCCCTCACCATATGATGGTCTACAAGAGCGATATGCGTTCTTACCGTGATCTTCCAGTCCGGATCGCGGAGCTGGGTCTGATGCATCGTTATGAAATGTCCGGGGCGTTAACCGGGCTGCATCGTGTTCGTGCCATGACACTGAACGATGCGCATATCTTCTGCCGTCCGGATCAGATTAAGGATGAGTTCGCGCGCGTCATCCGTCTGATCCAGCATGTATACGATGACTTCGGAATTCGCGATTACCGCTTCCGTCTGTCTTACCGTGATCCTCAGGATACGGAGAAATACTTCCAGAACGATGAGATGTGGGAAATGTCCCAACGCATGCTGCGTGAGGTTGTGGAGTCGTTGGATATTCCGTTCTTTGAAGCGGAAGGCGAAGCGGCCTTCTATGGCCCTAAGCTGGATGTGCAGATCAAGACGGCTCTTGGCAAGGAAGAGACGCTGTCCACCGTACAGCTGGACTTCTTGCTGCCTGAACGCTTCGAGCTTGAGTATGTTGGCGATGACGGTCAGAAGCACCGTCCTGTTGTAATCCACCGTGGAATCATCAGTACTATGGAGCGCATGACCGCCTTCCTGCTGGAGAACTTTGCTGGGTCACTTCCGCTCTGGTTGTCTCCTATACAGGCGAAGGTCATTCCGGTATCGGGTGCTTTTGACGACTATGCACGTGAAGTCATTGAGAAGCTGCAATCCAGCGGCATTCGTGTAGAAGCGGACCTGCGTAACGAGAAGCTGGGCTACAAGATTCGTGAGGCTCAGCTGGAGAAGGTTCCGTACATGTTCATCGTTGGTGAGAACGAGAAGAACAGTGCTTCCGTCTCGGTTCGTAAGCGCGGTGAAGGGGATATTGGCGCCAAGACGATTGACGAGACTGTGGCTTTGCTGCAGGAAGAGATTCGCAATCACGTTATTTAGGACGAGTTAATCTGTTAACCCAATTGCTGTAATACTTTCGTTAAACTGGATATAGGCTAGTATAAAATGCGGTGCATCTGGAGAACCTCTCGAATAAGGGGGAGATATTCATATGCATCGCATTTATTTTTGGAGAAAATTCAGTATTACACTGACGATGGCCATGATTATATTCAGTCTGGTGTTACCTGACAGCACGATATACGCAAGCGAGTTCAAGCCGTTATCTCTGTTCGAACGGTTTGTTAGCAAAGCTTTGGAATTTAGTGAATCTCATAGTAAGAAAGATAGCAGCAGGAAGAGTCCTATTGTTAAAAGCAGCAGCACGGCAATGCATCCCAATTGGGTGGTAGTCCCATCATTTCGTGATCGTGTCCGGAAGTTAGAGAATCAAAGCAAGAAGAGACCCGTGAGATCATCCGTGCAGATTAACCGGGGCAACCCATCGACGACCGTGCTCGCTGCACCTGATGACGAGCGGGTAATCAGAACCGTATCGGTTATGGCAACAGGATATACTGCAGGCATTGAATCTACCGGTAAAAACAGGAATCATCCGCAGTATGGCATTACGTATTCAGGCGTTAAAGTGCGAAGAGATAAGCGGACCGTGTCGACCATCGCAGCCGATCTCAGGGTGTTCCCGATCGGTACCATTCTGTATATTCCCGGCTATGGATATGGGGTTGTGGCCGACAAGGGATCGGCGATCAAAGGAAAGAAGATCGACCTCTATTTCTCCACTACGAAGCAGGTGTACAAAGAGTGGGGCAAGAAGAAGGTTGAGGTTCAAGTGGTAAAGCGCGGCCGAGGTAAGCTGACAGAGGCCATGCTTAAGGAGCTTGGACAAGTCATGCAGGTGAACAAAGAGGTTCCTGTGGATGTGTGGGAAAGTGCATAATGGATCACCCTGTTAACCATACTATGGACTGGGTGCTCAAGTACCCTGCAATTATCACAGGAGGTGACACAATATGCCACGCAACAATCAAATGAATCAAGGCAGCATGGGTGGACAAGGTAAATCCCTTACTCCGAATGAGAAATACGATGCAGAGTTTGCAGTGGAGACGGGTAACATGAATACTGTAGCCCAAAAGGCTAGAGCTTCTCACGCTGAGGGTCAGACTCACACAAACTCCCAGACACCGGATGAGAAATTCAATGCAGAGTTTGCTGAAGAGAGCAACAGTTCAAACAAACTGGGCTCTTTGAACAACAATTCTGTGCAGAACAGCCGTCAAAGCCGCAGCCGCCGCAACAGCTAATCCGCTGCGCCAAAGAAGCTGTCCCATCGTTAGATGGGGCAGCTTCTTTATATTTGTAGAGCCTCACCTCTTAATATGGTAAAAAAATCAAATGGCCTCGGTCTCAAGACCGAGGCCAAGCTCAACCTCACGCCGCTGTTGCAGTTCACCATTCCTGGTGTACACTTAAGTCAAGCTAAAGTTTACATCATTTGGAGGCGTGTTTATGGGAAATCATTTTGGTAGGTATATGGGCGGCCTTGTATTAATCGGAATCGGTTCGCTCTTTCTGCTGAATCAGCTTGGTTACACAGAGATCAGCATTGGATACATTTTCTCAACCTTTTGGCCGGTCCTTGTGATTATTGCTGGACTTACCCAGGTGTTTAACGGTAGACGTTACGGTTCTTCAGCTATAGGTGGTCTGATTGTCACTGTTGTCGGTATGTACTTTCTTGGAAGAAATCTGGATGTGATTGATTTGTCTCCAGGCGAGTTCTTCCGGTTCTTCGGTCCGGCTGCACTTATCCTAGGAGGGCTGTGCATTTTGTTCAAGCCGAGACATGGCTCATCGCGCAGGGAACGTCGCAGGGATCGCCACAATCACGAGACCCCATTCCCTCCGGAGCCGCCTTATCCACCTTATCCACCTTATCCACCTACTCAGCCTCCATTTCACCCGGAGATGAAATCCCCGCTGGATGAGGCCTTTGGAGAGAAATTCGGTGAAAAGCCACCTGCCCAGCCTATGAATCCGTGGGAGGATAAAGGGAAATCCAATCACTATAATTATGGTAACTCCTACAATGGACATGAGCGGATTAACAAATCGGGCTTTATCGGTGACGTGCATATTGGACGTGATTATTTCGAATTGAAGCCAACGAACGTCTCTCATTTTATCGGAGATACAATCATTGACCTTACCAAAGCTCAGATCCCTTATGGAGAGACCCAGATTAATGTGTCAGCCTTTATTGGTGATGTGAAGGTGTTCATGCCTGATGAAATGGATGTGGCTATCACGGTCAGCTCCAGTTCGTTCATCGGGGATATGAAGGTGCTGAATGAGAAGCAGGGGGGCTTCCTCAGTAATGTACAATCCAGTTCGCCACATTATGGTGAAGCCAGCCGCAAAGTGAAGCTCGTCGTCAGTGTCTTTGTTGGAGATGTTCGAGTGAATATGGTGGGCTAAATATGATGCTGCGAAATCTTAGAAGCACCAAGTGGGAGCTGCTGTTCTACTTTCTCCTGACCGGAAGTATGGCAGCGGCAGCCCTTTTTGTCCTTAATTCATCGGGATATATTCAGATTACGAATCCTCATATGTGGGTTTATTACGTCGTGGGAATAGTAGCTTTCTCGATCATTATTGGGTATCTTGCCGGACAACGCATCCAGCGGAGGATCGATGTGCTGCATTTGAATATGCTGCAGGTGGCCAAGGGAAATCTTCATGTCAGGATGCCTTCGATTCCAGATCCCACCTTTGCCGGTGTTTATCTGGAGTTCAATACCATGATGGCGGCTGTTGAGAAAAAGATGCAGCTCCTTCAGCAGCTTGGGGAGCAGGAGGTCATCGAGAAGGAGCAGGCTTCCGAGAAGGCTGTGCTTGAAGAGCGGCGCAGATTGGCCAGAGATCTGCACGATACCGTCAGTCAGCAGCTTTTTGCTATACATATGGCAGCGTCATCGCTGCCCAAGGTACTCGAGATTAATAAGGAACAGGCCTCGGCAGTCATGGAGCAGTTGATTCAGATGTCACAGATTGCCCAGAAGCAGATGAGAGCTCTCATTGCCCAGTTAAGACCGATGGAGCTCGTAGACAAAACCTTGTCTGAGGCACTGGATCAATGGTTCCCGGATTACTGCCGCCAGAATAACCTGAAAGGTATGAAGGAACTAGAGATCCAGGGTCAGCTGTCCGATGCCAAGGAGCATCAGCTCTTCCTCATTATTCAAGAAGCTATGGCGAATATTGTCAAGCATGCTGGAGCGAACCTGGTCAGTCTGTCGCTGCGCGAAGGGCCGAGGCAGGTTGTATTAAGTATTAGTGATGATGGGCAGGGCTTCAGTTCCAATTACCAACGGCAGGGCTCCTACGGTCTAATGACCATGCGTGAGCGAGCCGAGAAGCTGGGCGGTCATGTTGAAGTGATCAGCAAGCCTGGAGCAGGAACGACTATACGTGTACATATTCCTAAATTTGAAGAACGGGAAGAGAGCGATGAATATGAGCGGTGAAACGGTGAAGGTTATGATTGTGGATGACCATGACATGGTTCGGATGGGACTGAAAACTTACCTGATGCTGGATCCCCGGTTTCAGGTTATTGCGGAGGCGAGTGACGGTCAGCAGGCGGTTGATAGGTTAACCGGAACGGAAGGCGGGGTTATGCCGGACCTTATTCTAATGGATTTGATGATGCCGGTTATGAACGGGGCTGAAGCCACTAAAGCGCTGCTTGCCCGTTTTCCCAATCTGAAGATTGTTATCTTGACCAGCTTTCTGGAGGATGACCTTGTTGTTAAGGCTATAGAAGCCGGAGCGGTCAGTTATGTTCTTAAGACGGTATCCGCAGAGGAACTGATCTATGCGCTGCAGGGTGCTTTTAAGGGCATGCCAGTCATGACAGGAGATGTGGCGCAGGCACTGACACGCGGTCTTCGTCAGCGGACCGTTCAGAATGATGATTCCGGCTTGACCGAGCGCGAGAAGGAAGTGCTGCTTCTGATCGCCGAAGGCAAGACGAATAAGGACATTGGAGAGGAGCTCCATATCAGCATCAAGACCGTGAAGACGCATGTTAGCAATCTATTAATGAAATGCGAACTCGAGGATCGTACACAGCTGGCAATCTATGCGCACCGCCAAGGGTGGGTTTCTTAGAGCCGCAAGGTTTATCTCCTTTTTAATTGTTTTTAAGGTACGTTTAAGGTTTATAGTACACAATAAGAACAAGTAAACAAGATCCCTTACACTTATGGGATAAGGAGGATAATTAACCATGGACGAACAAAGAAACAAGCCCGGACAGGGCTTTGGGGATAATGCATCAGATAAGCCGCAGCAGCCTACAGAATCCGGTTCATCATACTATTCATATGGCCCCTTCCAATCTTATGGTCAAGATAATAGAGAAGCTGGAAGAGAGATTCCTTCTTCCGATCACAACAATGTTGAAATTACACCACCCCAGCCGGTGAGACCGCTTATGACCTCTTATGATATCCGCCCATCTAGCGAAGGTGGCAGCGGAGCTCAAGGCACAGGTTCCGGAGGCGGGGCTAGAGGGAATGGTAACTGGCAATATAACAACAGCAAGCCGAAATCATCCGCAAAATCAGTCATCGCCGGTATCTTGGCAGGCATGCTGATCCTTGGCGGAGGGATGTTTTTTGCTGACAAAGAGAATTTGTTCACCGGAGATCAAGCGGCTACACCAGTTGCCGCATATCCTGCCAGCAGCAGTTCGGCACAGTCTGAGCAAAGCACAGGCTCGAAGACGACTCAAGCGGTATTCCCAATGACCAATCCTGGCGATGTCAGTGATGTCGTAGATCATGCGGGATCAGCAGTCGTCAAGATTGAGACGCTCGTGAAGTCCAGCAAGCAGAGCCAGGGAAGCCAGGGAAGCGGCAATATGGATCCGTTCAACCAATTCTTCTTCGGTGGAGACAGCGGGATCTTTGGCGGTGACGGGCAGAGCGGAGGTAGTGGATCGGGTTCCACTTCACAAGGTGACCAGCTTGTACCGACGGGATTGGGTTCTGGTTTTATTTTTGATAAAACAGGCTACATTCTCACCAATGAACATGTAGTTCACAATGCGGATGTCGTACAGGTGACCGTCCAAGGCACGAATAAGCCTTATGAAGCTAAAGTGCTTGGCACAAGCTACGACTTGGACTTAGCCGTTCTCAAAATTGAAGGCAGCAACTTCCCTTCCATTCCACTTGGAAGTTCGGACAACACCAAAGTGGGTGAATGGCTGGTAGCTATCGGTAACCCGCAAGGCTTCGACCATTCGGTAACGGCCGGGGTCCTCAGCTCCAAAGGTCGTGAGATTTCGATTGCGGGCGAGAATGGGGAGAAGGACCGTAAATACGAGAACCTTCTGCAGACGGATGCTTCGATCAACCCGGGTAACTCCGGGGGACCTCTGCTGAACCTGAAAGGTGAGGTTATCGGTATTAACGTAGCCGTTAGCGAGAACTCTCAAGGGATCGGTTTTGCGATTCCAACAAGCACGATTAATGAAGTCCTTGATAAATTGAAGAATAATCAGGCCATTCCCAAGAAGCCGGTTCCATTCATCGGAGCTTCACTGATGACCCTAACGGATGAGGTTGCGAAGCAAATGGGTACGAATGTCAAGGAAGGCTCTGTAGTCTCCGAGATTGTATACAAATCCCCTGCTTACAGTGCGGATCTTCGCCCATATGATATTATTACCGGCGCCGACGGCAAGAATTTTGCAACCAAGGAAGACTTGATTGTCTACATTCAGACTCACAAAGTTGGAGATAAGGTTAAGCTGAACGTGGTACGCAATGACAGCAAGCTGGATGTTACCGTAACGATTGGCGACAAGAACAATTTCCAGAATCTGCAGTAAGTTAACTGGGCAGACATACCGGGCACGTAAGAAGCAGAAGCGGCAGGGAGAACCCTACCGCTTCTTGTTGTAGCATCAAAAAGGCCAGCCAGCTCAAAGCTGTCCTTTTGGTTATAGCAACCAATAGAACAGCCAATCTATTGCTGTCCTTTTGGTTATAAATTAAGGGATTTATTTTGATACAATACAGGTAGTTGAGATGGACCAGCCGTTTGGGTCTGGGATGCAAAAGGAGAGTTCCTATGAGATCGAGTATACTGATCATTGATGATGACGAGAAAATTATATCCATGCTGCGGCGGGGCCTGGCTTTTGAAGGCTATGATGTGTATTCCGCCCATAATGGCATGGAAGGGCTTCAAATGATGCTGACGGCAGATCCCGATCTGGTAGTGCTGGACGTCATGATGCCTCAGGTGGATGGCTTCGAAGTCTGCAGGCGGATTCGTGAGGGAGGGAGCAGCGTTCCTATTCTTATGCTTACCGCCAAGGACGAAGTAGAGAACCGGGTAAAGGGGCTTGATCTCGGAGCTGATGACTATCTGGTGAAGCCTTTCGCACTGGAGGAACTGCTGGCCAGAGTCAGAGCATTACTGCGGCGTAAAGAGAGTACCGCAGACGGAGATGTGCAGCGGCTTGTGTTCGAGGATATCGTTCTGGACTATGATTCAAGGGAAGTCATTAGAGCCGGGCGCAGACTTGAGCTGACCGCCAAGGAGTTTGAGCTGCTGTACTTATTCATGCAGAATCCGAAGCGTCTTTTAACCCGTGATCTGATTATGGACAAAATCTGGGGTTACGACTACAGCGGGGAATCGAATGTGCTTGAGGTCTATATAGCAATGCTAAGACAAAAAACGGAGGAGCAGGGCCAGAAGCGGGTAATTCAGACGATCCGCGGAGCCGGATATATTCTGAGAGGGGAATCTTGACCATGTCCATAAGATGGCGGCTGACCGCATGGTATACTTGCATACTGGCCGTAACTCTGGTGTTGTTCGGAGCTTCGATTTATGGACTTGTACGCTATAACATTTACACTGAGGTCAAGAAGAAGATCGTAGAGCAGGCGAATCAAATACGCAATCTGGATACCTATACAGACGGGCAGAATATTGATCTTCAACTAAGCAGAGATCAGAAGAACAGATTGGAAGACAATAATATTTCCTGGCAGATTTACAGCTTCTATGGTACTGGCATTACCAGTCTGGCTCCTGCCTTGCAAGATCGGAATTTAAGTCTGCCGGTGCCCAAGCAGAATGCCCTTGTAAATGGGGGGAAGTTCTCTGCTTTTACCAAGAATGGCTATTCCTTTATTCTGTTTGAACTTCCTGTGCCATCAGCCGACCAGCCCTTTGGGGTACTGTCACTGGCTGTAAATACAATGTCGGAAGACCGGCTCATGGATCAGATGAAGACGGTCCTCGTATTTGGATTCTTCATTACGGTAGTATGTGCTTCTACCCTGGGATTGTTCCTGGCCCGCAAATCCATGCGTCCCATCGGCAAGGTTATTGAAGCCGCTAATCAGATTCAGACGGGAAATGACCTGAGTGTCCGCATTGATTATGAGGGACCAAATGATGAAATCGGGCAGCTGATTGGCACGGTGAATCAGATGTTATCGAGGACAGACAGATTCTATAAGGAATTGGAAGAAGCTTATGCGACCCAGCGCAGGTTCGTATCCGACGCTTCTCATGAGCTTAGAACTCCTCTGACAACTATACGGGGAAATGTGGATCTGCTGAAGAAGGCTTGGGACCAGGAGGCGGAAGGACGTCTTCAGATGGATGAACAAAGCCTTCGCAGCCTGTCGATGGAAGCGATCAGCGATATCGCCGATGAATCCAAACGAATGAGCCGACTTGTGAATGATATGCTCTCTCTGGCACGTGCTGATACGGGTCAGACGATTACCAAGGATCCGCTGCTTATGTCTCCGATCGTGCAGGACGTCATTCGCAGATCCCAGTTCCTTACCCGTTCCGCGGCTTGGGTTCAGGGGGATCTCTCCGCTATTGCTGGCTTATATGTAGAGGGGAACCGGGATTATTTGCAGCAAATGCTGTTTATTTTTATTGAGAATGCCTTTAAATACACGCCTCAAGGTAAAGTGATGATCGATGCTGTGCGGGTAGGCGGCCAGATTGGAATCCGGATTGCAGATACCGGGATTGGGATGGACCAGAAGGATATTCCGCACATATTTGAACGGTTTTATCGTGCAGATCCCTCTCGGGGCGTTACCCAGGGGACAGGACTTGGGCTCTCGATCGCCAAATGGATCATCGATGAGCATCGCGGTTCTGTGGAAGTCATCTCCCGTAAGGGAGAAGGGACAGCCTTTGTAATCTGGCTCCCTGCCTTTCCGACCCCGCTTCAATAGGGTATAATTGAAGGTGTTTGGCAAATAGAGTTCAATGCAGCTCCTAGAAAGCGGGGTATAATTTCATGGAAGTCGTCAAAATCTCACCGCGCGGCTACTGCTACGGCGTTGTGGATGCTATGGTGCTGGCCCGTCAAGCGGCTAAGAACCTAGATCTTCCTCGTCCGATTTATATACTGGGTATGATTGTTCATAACAGCCATGTGACTAATTCTTTTGAAGATGAAGGGATTATCACGCTGGATGGTGCTAACCGGCTTGAAATATTAAGTCAAGTAGACAAAGGAACGGTCATCTTTACGGCCCACGGGGTATCTCCTGAGGTAAGAAAGATCGCCAGAGATAAGGGTCTTACTACGGTGGATGCCACTTGTCCTGATGTGACCAAGACGCATGTTCTGATTGAAGAAAAGGTCGCGGAAGGGTACGAGATTATCTATATCGGTAAGAAGGGACATCCCGAGCCTGAAGGCGCGATGGGTATTGCACCGGAGCATGTGCATCTCATTGAGCGGGAAGAAGAGATTGACCGTCTGAATCTTGACTCAGACCGGATCATTATTACGAATCAGACTACGATGAGCCAGTGGGATATTAAGCATATTATCAAGAAACTGGTAGAGAAGTATCCCGGTGCTGAAGTGCACAACGAGATTTGTCTGGCTACCCAGGTCCGGCAGGAAGCCGTGGCTGAGCAAGCTGGTCAGACCGATCTGGTTATTGTTGTCGGGGATCCGCGCAGCAATAACTCCAATCGTCTTGCCCAGGTTTCGGAAGAGATTGCGGGAGTTACAGCTTATCGGATTGCGGACGTTACGGAACTTAAGCGGGAATGGCTTGAGGGGGTTAGCAAGGTCGGGGTTACGTCAGGCGCATCCACGCCAACCCCAATCACCAAAGAAGTTATTGCTTATTTGGAACAGTATGATCCTGCCCGGCCGGAGACTTGGGAGATTGTGCGTACAGTGAATATGCAGAAGCTGCTTCCTCCTGTCCGGGAGAAAAGCCCATCGAAGACCTTATAAATTTAGTTAAAGCAGGCGCCCTTATTTGGGCGCTTTTTTTGACTAAGTGTATATTGTTAAGAAATTGTGAAGTTGCCTGGTGTCTTTTTATAAAATAGGCTAGGCTCTGTCTTGACGAAGGGGTAGACATCATGTATATTTACTTTAACGGATAAAAGCTTAAAAGCACACAAGCGTTTAAGTGAAAAAGCACTTAACAGCATATACTGCCCTGATAAGAACATATTCAGGAAGGTACAGAAGGGAATGCGGGCAGGCATTACCCGATCTTACAAACGTACAAAGCTAACATTTTAAGCCAATGAGAGGATGTTCAAATATGATCGTAATTACTTCCAACCATACGCCCGAAGAGCGTATTCAAGAGATCATCGCTGTAATTGAGAAGGAGGGACTGCAGGCGCACGTCTCCCGTGGGAATGACCGTACTGTAATCGGATTGATCGGACAGATCGAACCTAAGCTTGCAGAGCATCTGCGTCAGATGAAGGATGTCGAGAATGTGGTGAAGATCTCTAAATCTTATAAGCTGGCCAGCCGTGATTTCCATCCTGAGAATACGGTAATTTCCATTGGCGATGTCAAAATTGGCGGTGGGGAGCTTGTTGTTATGGGTGGGCCTTGTGCGGTAGAAACTCCTGAGCAGATCGATGAGATCGCCCGCCTGGTTAAAGCTGCCGGTGGACAGGTGCTGCGTGGTGGGGCATTCAAGCCGCGTACCGGACCTTACAGCTTCCAAGGAGTAGGTGTCGAAGGTCTGATCATGATGGCTGAGGCAGGGAAGAAGCACGGCCTGCTGACGATTACGGAAGTCATGACTCCTGAATATGTCGATGTTTGTGCGGAATATGCGGACATTCTCCAAATTGGAACGCGGAACATGCAGAACTTTGATCTGCTTCGCAAGCTGGGCAGCTGCGGCCGTCCGGTCCTTCTAAAGCGCGGATTCAGCGCGACTTATGATGAGCTTCTCAATGCGGCAGAGTACATCCTGGCTGGCGGCAATCCGGATGTGATGCTGTGCGAGCGGGGTATCCGTACGTTTGAGACTTACACCCGGAACACGCTGGATCTGTCAGCGATTCCTGTATTGCAGCAGCTCAGCCACCTGCCGGTCATTTCCGACCCGAGTCATGGAACAGGAAGACGTGAGCTGGTTGAACCGATGGCTAAGGCATCAGTAGCGGCTGGAGCCGACGGCCTGATTATCGAAATGCATACGGATCCGGACAACTCGATGACAGGTGACGGCGTTCAGTCTCTGTTCCCAGACCAGTTTGCAGGGCTGCTGCAAGATCTAGAGAAGCTGGCACCCATTGTCGGCAAGACATTTAAAGCCGCTCCAAGTACCGTACAAGTCTAAGTTTTTCCCGGGAAATAGATAGTTTAGAGAGCCCTCGCTATATCGCGCAGGGTTCTTTACCTATGTACAGCGATAAAAATGTGATGATACCTAACATGACCCATAAAAATACCTTACATATCTATTGACGGATGCTTTTGCTTGGTATTATAATGACGACAGAAAATATATAGTATGAACGTTAAGTGTTTTTGCTTGCTTTAATGTTCGTGATTGGGAGGATTAATGATGTCAGTACAGCAGGTTTTGAAGACTATTCAGGAGAAACAAATTGAGTGGGTGGATTTCCGTTTTGTAGACCTGTCCGGTCGGGCACACCACATCAGTCTGCCAGCCAAAGAGGTTGACGAAGAAACTTTTGTAAATGGTGTGGCTTTTGACGGTTCTTCTATCCCGGGATTCCGTGGTATTGAAGAATCTGACATGGTTATGATGCCGGATCCGGGCTCAAGCTTTGTTGACCCTTTTACAGCACATCCTACCTTGAACATTCTTTGTGATATCTTTACACCAGACGGCAACCGTTATGAGCGTGATCCACGCAGTATTGCTGTTCGCGCTGAAGAATATTTGAAGAAGAGCGGTGTAGGTACAGCAGCATTCTTCGCACCTGAGTCCGAGTTCTTTATATTCGACGATGTACGTCATGAGAGCAGCATGAACCGCTCTTACTATGAAGTGAATTCCGAAGAAGCCGGATGGAATACCAGCCGTGATGAAGAAGGCGGAAACCTTGGTTTCAAAGTACCTGTAAAAGGTGGATACGTTCCAGTAGCTCCAACTGATAAGCAGCAGGATATCCGCAGCGAAATGTGTCGTTTGCTTGAAGAAGCAGGACTTCGTATTGAGCGTCATCACCACGAAGTAGCTACTGCAGGTCAAGCTGAGATTAACTTCCGCTTCGACACGCTTCTCAAAACTGCTGATAACTTGATGGTATACAAATACATTGTTCACAATACAGCACAACAATTTGGCAAAACAGCAACGTTCATGCCAAAACCACTCTTCGGTGACAACGGAAGCGGTATGCACGTTCACCAATCCATCTTTGATGGCGATACTCCTCTTTTCTATGAAAAAGGTGGATATGCAAACCTGAGTGAAATGGCTCTTCACTATATCGGAGGTATCTTGCACCACGCTCCAGCTTTGATTGCGTTCACGAACCCAAGTACGAACTCTTTCAAACGTCTGGTACCTGGTTACGAAGCACCGGTTAACCTTGTATACTCCAAAGGTAACCGTTCTGCAGCAGTTCGTATCCCAGTAGCGGCTGTAACACCTAAAGGCTGCCGGATCGAGTTCCGTACACCGGACTCCACAGCTAACCCTTATCTGGCATTCTCTGCTATGCTTCTTGCAGGTCTTGATGGAATCAAGCGTAAGATCAACCCGCAAGAACAAGGCTATGGACCATACGACAAGAACATCTATGATTTGTCTGATGCTGAGAAGAAAGAAATCCGCAGCGTTCCAGGTTCCCTGGATGAGGCTCTTGATGCGCTTCTTGCCGACACCGAATTCCTGACTGAAGGCGGCGTATTTACACAAGACTTCATTGATAACTTTGTAGCATTGAAGCGTAAAGAAGCTAAAGCTGTTGCTATGCGCGTACACCCGCATGAAATCGGACTTTACTTCGACCTGTAATAGAACTTATATATTCATG
Organism: Paenibacillus zeisoli; assembly: GCF_003994465.1. Lineage (GTDB taxonomy): Bacteria > Bacillota > Bacilli > Paenibacillales > Paenibacillaceae > Fontibacillus > Fontibacillus zeisoli. The sequence goes on from NZ_RZNX01000007.1 coordinate 186,949, forward strand.
AAATGATAGCTAAGGGGCCGTCCCTAAGGTCGATTCGGACCTGGGGGACGGTCCCTTTTGCTATAGATATTCTTATTTAATCCCTGAAAAGTTCAGTGTGATCATGCTGCAGTCTTTCACAAGACAAAGCGTTAATGTGTCAATTCTGCAAACTTGTCCAAAGTTGTTCAATATGTTCTTGATGCAGGGATAGAATGTTGTTATAGTAAACCGTAACTATAGCACCGTCATATTCAACTTACTTTGATTAAGAGAGAGGATGGGAGTCCAAATGAGTAAGAGAGCCTACAATTTTAATGCGGGTCCCGCAGCAGTACCATTGGAAGTGCTTGGGCGCGCCCAAGCTGAATTTGTCGATTATCAGGACAATGGAATGTCGATTATGGAGATGTCTCACCGCGGAGCCGTCTATGAAGGAGTCCATAACGAAGCTCAAAGCCGTCTCTTGAACCTGCTTGGCAATCCGGAAGGATACAAGGTTCTATTCCTGCAGGGTGGAGCTTCCACTCAATTCGCTATGCTTCCAATGAACTTGTTAGCTGAAGGCCAGACTGCAGGTTATGTTAAGACAGGAAGCTGGGCGAACAAAGCGATCAGTGAAGCCAAATTAGTCGGGGATACGTTCATTGCCGCTTCTTCTGAAGACAATCAATATAAATCGGTTCCGAATCTGGCGAATCTTCAATTGCCTGAGAATGCAGCCTACCTGCATCTTACTTCTAACGAGACGATTGAAGGCACCCAGTTCCAGGAATTCCCGGATACAGGTAATGTACCTTTGATTGCAGATATGTCCAGTGATATCCTGTCCCGCCAATTGGATGTGAAGAATTTCGGAATGATCTACGCTGGCGCTCAGAAGAACCTAGGTCCATCAGGCGTAACCGTGGTGATTGCCCGTGAGGAACTAATTCAGAACTCACCAAAACACATTCCTACTGTGTTTAGATATGACACACACACCAAGAATAACTCCCTTTACAATACTCCTCCATCCTTCTCGATCTATATGGTGAATCAGGTCCTTAAATGGATTGAGGAACAAGGTTCCCTTGCCGGAATCGAAGCCAAGAACCGTGAGAAAGCACAGCTTCTATACAATGCAATCGATAACAGCGGTGGCTTCTTCCGCGGCTTCGCAGATACGGACAGCCGTTCTAACATGAACGTAACTTTCCGCATGGCATCTGAGGATCTTGAGAAGCAGTTCGTCAAAGCTTCCGAACAAGAAGGTTTTGTAGGCTTGAAAGGTCACCGCAGTGTGGGAGGCCTCCGTGCTTCGATCTATAACGCAGTTCCTTATGAACACATTAAAGCTTTGGTTGACTTCATGGGAGAATTCCAAAGAAAGAACGGCTAAGGTAAGTGTATGAACAAAGGTGGTATCCGGATTTCGGGTATCACCTTTTTTGCTGTATGGTATAATAGAAGGATGTATTTAGTGATTTTGTAGAGAGAGGTGCTTTCTTCATCATGGCCTTACATATTGTGCTAGTAGAACCCGAAATACCGGCGAATACCGGGAACATTGCCCGTACTTGCGCAGCAACCGGAATCCATCTGCATCTGGTACGCCCTCTGGGCTTTCGTACGGATGATGCGACTCTTAAACGTGCCGGACTTGATTACTGGTATGCTGTGCATATTGAATATCACGATTCCTTTGCTGAGGTGGAGGAGATGTACAAAGGCAGCAGATTCTTCTTCGCCACAACTAAGGCGGATCAGAGATACAGCGACTTCCAGTATCAGGATGGAGATTTCTTTGTTTTCGGCAAAGAGACCAAAGGACTTGCGCCCGAAATTCTCCAGGCTCACCCAGACAGTCTGATCCGGATGCCTATGACCGACAAGGTCCGATCTCTGAATCTGTCGAATTCTGCAGCAATTATTGTATATGAAGCTCTACGGCAATTGGATTTTCCCGGAATGGAATAAGGTTAACGTATTGTAAATACGTCCTAAGATGCGATTTCTCAAAGAAATTTAGCGAATTTGTGATTACTCAGCAGGATTTAGGAAAAATATGCCGAAATATATTTATTTAAAGACCTTCCGTCTTTTTCTTTTCTGACCGATATATAGAGGGGGATGCTTTATTATATCCAAGGAAAGAATCCTATAAAGTGCGGTGTCTGTTTATATTTTTCGGGAGAGGTGTGCTTTTTATGAAACCTGCTGGTGTGGTCCGTAAAGTGGATCAACTGGGGAGAATCGTCTTACCCAAATCGCTTCGGAAGAGATATCAAATGAATGAAGGGGATCCTGTCGAAATTCTCGTGCAGGGCGATCATATCATCCTTGAACGTTATCGTCCAAAATGTGTATTCTGCGGTAATATGGAAGATGTAAGCGAGTTTAAAGAACGGTCCATTTGTGGCCAATGCCTGGTTGAAATGAATCACTTACCACGACACGCGTAAATTGTGTGTTACGAAGCATCGCAGAATTTTCTGCGGTGCTTTTTAAATGTAAAGCTACAAAGAAAGAAGCTCTTCCTGAGGAAGAGCTTCTTCTTTCATTACAAACCTTTGGTTTTATCATCGTTATAGGATGCAGTTAAGATTCCGGCCACGAACAGGACAAACACTAGTGTAACAATCCAGAATGTTAATGAAAAGGACATGCAGCCACCTCCAACGTATACTCGCTATGTCTATTATAACCATCACATGAACAAAATTAAAAGCTATATTATTTGAAAAATAAAAAATGAGTAGGAACCGGACGCAGAGCGCCGTCGGAAGGCCTGTTAATCACCCTGTCACCAAGGATCAATGAGGTAGAACCTCCACCGTCCAGGTTATAAGCACTTTGGACGCCCAGCTTATACAGCTTGTCCTGAAGCTCAGGGAGGGACGCTCCGGAATTACCGTTCTCATCGTATCCATCCACCACCAGCACCAGCAGTTGGTCATCCCGATAGCTGCCGATCACGGTTCGGGGTGCTCGGTAAGGTGAAGTCAGCCATTTCTGAGGAATGGGCGTCTTAACCCCATTTTGTAGTAAGACTGGAACAAATGTAGCTCCAAATGAAGGCTTTAATTTATCCAACTGGGACTGACTGGAGAACTTGCCCCCGATCAGCTTGCCTGACTGGCTCAGTCCAACAAAAGAAAGGTCTTTGAAGCTGGGCTGGAAGCCGGTTAAGTATTTGCCGTTCTGGACCGTTGTACTCAGCGGATAGCGTTTGCCTCCAGAGTCTGCGAATCCTCCTGCGTTTATCCCCGCAATGGCTCCGCTGTGCTTGACCGCCTGCATGGTGGTCTCGGAAGAGCCAAGCTTGTCTCCGGCAACAGCCATCTTCATGGCTGCAGGGTCTTTGAGCTTGATCTTCATTGCATACCCCTTATAGCTGCCAGGGTTAATCTTGTACAATTCAATCCTAATCTTGTCGCTTTGGACAGTTTCATAAGGTGAAGAACCGAACTTGGAAGTAATGCGCCGATCATATATCGTCTCAGGCCGACGGGAAGTTTTCTGAGCAGCGGTCACCACCTGAGACATGGCTGAAGTTGTCTTTTGATATAAGGCAGCCGTTTTGCGAATCGTAGAAATCGTATATTTGGCAGTCTCTTCGGCATCCGACAAGGCTGCAGACACTTGATTGACATGCTGATCAAGTTCGGCGGGAGCAGGCAGTTTGACAGGCTGCCCCTCCCAGTTCAGCTGAACACTTCCGAGCAGAAGCGCAAGGATCAGGCCGACGAAAGGTGCTGTAGCAAGCAAAAAGAACCGGTTGAGCTGTTTGGTCTGAATGTTCATTTTAACAGATCCATCTTGCTCTGGAGTGCACTCAGCTGCTTCTTGACTTCAGCTAACTGAGTGTAGAGCTTGTTGCTGTTATCGGTCTTATTGCTTGCAGTATCCTTCGTGAAAGTGAGCAGCTCGTTGAATGATTGAACCTTGCTGTCCAGCTGGCTTACCTCATTCGATAATGAGGATAATTTGGAGTTGTAATCGGCCTTGATTGCATTTGTCTGTGCCTGCCATTTGGCATCTAGCGCGGAGAGCATGGACTGCTGTAAATGGTGACTGTACCAATAGGTTGCCGCTATACCTATACCGATCAGCAGCAGCCAGATCACGAGAAATACCTTTACGGACGTTCCCCGGTTTCTCGTGCTGCGCGCCGAAGTAGGCGTGGAAACAGGCTCCGTAGAGTAAGACATGTGTATCACCTCAAGCATTTTCTAGTTTTTTACCAATTTTCATTCTAACATTCCCCTATCATGTACGCAAAAAATGTAAATGTTTTCAAAGGTTGCGAGACAAAAATATTTTTCTTTAAGGGAATCAGGGTGAATTGCAGATGGATAGCTCCATACATTAGTACTAGAAAAGAAGTGCTGATCCTGAAAGGAGCAAAGTGCGAGATGAAACGGAGTTTTGGCTGGGGTGAGGAACAGGAGCATGACCTCATCTCCCTTGCTGGGGAAGGGATTGAAAGTGGGCTGTATCCTGTCAGTAAAGGACAAATGGTGCAAGGGGATGAAATCTCTGTCGAAACAGGAGCAGACAGCAGAAAATCCTGGATGGGGGAATCCGCGACAGCCGGTTTAATTGACTTAATTAATAATGTTAGCAGCTTCCAGGGACACCTTCGTATAGAGGAGTCTTCGCTGCTGCTGACAACCGGCAGGATGGAAGCTTTGGAACTGCTGCTAGGTGAGCTGGTAAAGTCGGGGGATTCCGTGGTGGTCGAGAATCCAGCCTCGCCTGCTGTACTAGAAGCTCTTCATCGCAGACAAGTGAAGGTCCTCCCGGTAGACTGTGATTCTGAAGGCATATTGCCGGAGGCATTAAAGAGCTGTCTTAGCTTGCAGAAGCCAGTTCTTGTATATATCACACCTGACTATTCCGATACGATCGGAACTTTATGGAGTTCTATTCGAAGAAGGGAAATTGTCGAGATTACCCAAGGAGCAGACATTTGGCTCCTCTCAGACCGGAGCAGCGCAGCAGCGCCTTTTGCTGCTGGAACAGAACACTCGCTAGGGGAAGGCCGCTCATTCTATGAGATCGGCAGAGAGCAAGGACATGACGAGCGAATCGCTGAACTTATGTCCATGGATGGTCACGGCATCCATGCCGGATGGATTCGAGCGGGTGAGACGCTGATTCAGCGCTTGAAGGATGCGAGAGAGGGGCGGGGCAGCGCGAATAGCGCCCGGGATAAAAGGATTCGAGCGGAAGAGGCGCGGGTTCGGCGCATTAGGGAGGCGAGAGAAGGGCGGGGCGAAGTGGAGGATAGCTGCCCTGCAGGGGTTTCGGCGCAGCTGCTGGTGCAGCATGCCGCGGCGCTGAACCGCGAGTACGCCGCGCGGCGAGCGGAAGCTCTTGCTGTGCTGGCAGGCAGCCGGGCCCTCGGCGCTGTCTGCCAGCACGCTGCCGGCAGCGGACGCTTCCTGTGGGCGGAGCTGCCGGCAGGTATGGACAGCGCCGCCCTGCTGCGGGCGGCGCGGCTCAAGGGCGCGGCGTTCCTGCCCGGCGCGCGGTGCTGCGCGGGAGCGGGGAACACGCGGACGCTGCGCTTGTCGCTTGCAGAGCAGAGCCGGCAGCGATTGCGGCTGGGGCTTGCGCGAATCTGCGAAGCCGCGGAGGAGTTCACGGCACGCTGGGAGCAGTAGTTCGGCTGCTGCTGGAGTGATATCCAGCCACCCGCACCTGAGATTCATGTTCGCCTTTTGATTTCGTCTAGTTTTATCCAACTGACTACCCGGTTTGTTATAACTTCCTTCTGTTCTTATAATCAGTCTATATGTAGAGTCGTATCTTCTTCCGCGGCGGCCGCGAACATGCGATGACTTGCAGTCACCTGTTCATATTGCTGCAGTGCAGCAGCTCCTGCTGGTGTCAGGCTGTAGCGGCCGCGGCTGACTCTCAGGAACCAGCCATAATAATTATGCTGCAGAATATTCGCCGCTGTGCCTACCCCGCTTTGGTCACGGATCTCGCGAGGGGACATCAGCTCACCGCTGCGTGACATGATCTCAGCTACCCGAAGTGCTTTCTCGCGATAGGCTGTCACCAGCTTTTTGCCGCGGCTGCCTCCGACGTTATAATCCCCGCTCCGCTCGCGAAATTCATTAGCCAGTCGGGTAACCCGGGTCTTGACCGGTCTCGGTCCTCCGTAGCTTTCCATTCCTTCAGGTCTGCATAGAACCTCGACAAATGGTTTCTTGGTCTTGTAATGAGTTACCGTGATTAGCCCCAGCCCAAGTCTTCGGCACAGCTGTGTAATTTCACTCCAACGCTGATTATGCGCGCCTTTCTTCTGCCGGTTCCGCTCTACAGCAAGATAGACCTCCTTGCTAAGCTTCTGGCGTGCCTGCCCCTGGAGCAGCAGAGCAAGATTGAAGGTCTTCTTCATCTCTACGATCAGGGGCTCGCTTTGATCAGGTCGAAATCCCACCAGATCACAGTGCCGCACCTCACTCTTCACCTCATAGCCCTGTTCCTCGAAAAAAAGCTTTAGCGGCTTATACAATTCCGTTTCATGTTGAACCGCCATGTTTCGTGTGTCTCCTTTCTGACGTGAAATATTCGTTGGAAGTCATAGTAAGTAGAGTATATCACAAGGATGCTCCTGAAAATTACGAACCATGTAATGTCTTGGTCGTGATAAACCCATTTTTCCGATAGGCATAAAATATAGTTCAGATAAAATCGTCAATTAATTGTATAAGCTCGCATAAGTATGTAATATCCTTTTTTAACCGTTGTTAAAGCTCACGGCGTACTGCTCTTAAGACAGACAAAGATGCGTAGTTCATATCGGAAGCACAGGAGGTACCAAGCATGGATATTTTTGAACGCGTTGCAGCATACCGGGCAGAAAGTGATCGGTTGGCGTGGAGCGGTACTTTTAAAGAATACATTGAGCTGCTGAAGAAAGACCCGTCTCCAGCCAAGACAGCTCATGCCCGGGTATACGACATGATTGAATCTTACGGCGTGGAAGAAGTGAATGGCCAAAAGCGCTACAAATTTTTCGAACAGGAAATTTTCGGGCTGGACCGCGCGGTCGAGAAGCTGGTAGAAGAATATTTTCATTCGGCCGCTCGCAGGCTTGACGTACGTAAAAGAATCCTGCTGCTGATGGGCCCGGTTAGTGGAGGGAAATCAACCCTTGTCACTCTTCTCAAACGAGGGCTTGAAAAGTTCTCGCGCACAGATAGAGGTGCTCTGTATGCTATTGAAGGCTGCCCGATGCATGAGGATCCCCTGCATCTTATTCCGCTTGAGCTGCGCTCAGAAGTAGAGCAGGAGCTGGGAATTCGGATTGAGGGCAATTTATGCCCTGTCTGCCAGATGAAGCTGAAGACAGAATACGATAACAACATTGAACATGTCAGAGTAGTCAGATTAGAAATTTCAGAAGATGCGCGTGTCGGTATCGGTACTTTTAGTCCATCTGATCCTAAATCCCAGGATATTGCTGATCTTACGGGAAGCATCGACTTCTCGACGATTACCGAGTACGGTTCCGAGTCCGATCCCCGGGCATACCGGTTCGACGGAGAACTGAACAAGGCCAATCGGGGCTTGATGGAATTTCAGGAAATGCTGAAGTGTGACGAGAAATTTCTCTGGAATCTCTTGTCGCTTACCCAGGAAGGTAATTTTAAAGCGGGGAGATTTGCGCTGATTAGTGCGGATGAATTGATTGTCGCCCATACGAACGAAACCGAGTATAAAGCTTTTATTGCGAATAAGAAGAACGAAGCGCTTCAATCCCGTATGATCGTCATGCCGATTCCTTATAACCTTAAGGTGTCACAGGAGGAGAAAATTTACTCCAAGCTCATCAGCCAGAGTGATATGAACCATATTCATATTGCTCCGCATTCTCTGCGGGCCGCCGCGATCTTCTCGATTCTCACACGTCTTAAAGACTCCAAGAAGCAGGGAGTCGATCTGCTCAAGAAGATGCGTCTGTACGACGGGGAAGAGGTGGAGGGCTACAAAATTGCCGACCTCAAGGAGCTTCAGAATGAGTATCTGGATGAAGGCATGTCCGGTGTTGACCCGCGCTATGTCATTAACCGGATTTCCAGTGCGCTGATTAAGCAGGATCTTCAGTGCATTAACGCTCTGGATATATTAAGGGCGATCAAGGATGGTCTTGACCAGCATGCCTCCATCACCCGAGAGGAACGTGAGCGGTATCTGAATTTTATCGCCATTGCCCGCAAGGAATATGATGAACTGGCCAAAAAAGAAGTGCAAAAGGCGTTTGTCTACTCGTTCGAGGAGTCTGCACGCACGCTGTTTGAGAACTACCTCGATAATATTGAGGCGTTCTGCAACTGGTCCCGTATTCGGGATCCGCTGACCGATGAAGAGCTGGATCCGGATGAGCGGCTCATGCGATCCATTGAGGAGCAAATCGGAATTTCGGAGAATGCCAAGAAGGCGTTCCGTGAAGAAATTCTGATCCGTATCTCCTCCTATTCCAGAAAGGGACGCAAATTTGAATATAATGACCATGACAGGCTTCGGGAAGCGATTGAGAAGAAGCTGTTTGTGGATTTGAAAGATATCGTCAAGATCACCACCTCGACCAAGACGCCGGACGAGAATCAGCTTAAGCGTATTAATGAAGTCAGCAAACGCTTGATCGAGAATCATGGCTACTGCCCTGTATGTGCGAATGAGCTGCTGCGTTATGTGGGAAGCTTGTTGAATAGATAAGAGTAACTAAACCCGCAGGAAGATCACTTAATAAGTGATCTTCCTGCGGGTTTGTATGTTTGGCGCAATGATGACAGCTATACGGATATGCGATAGAGTCTCATTTTCTTATATGCTTCCAGCATCTTTTTTGCAGTAACACTTGACTACTAGTGTCTGCTCAGAGGGCTCAATCTCCCTCTGGTCTTTGAATTAACAGAGGCGGAGGGATGAGCCAGCCCTTTTCCTTGAGCAGCCGTAGAACCCGGGCCCCGAGAGCAGCTTTAAGTCCGTGATTTTTCAAGAAGAGAGCACCTACATCTTCTCGGATGGAAATGGCGATAATTTGACTGCATTCGATAATGCCCATGGATATAGAAGCTGCAATGGATGCAGCAATTTCCGGATCAGTGAAACGGGCACCTGCTGGAATTTCTTCCAAATCTGCTGGGGGTCTCTCAGGCAAGGCTGGAACGGGAGGTATACCGTTAGCAAGCAGAATCTCATCCGCTTCTTTAATTTCCCGGCCTGCTTGGTCGATAAGGTCTTCAATGATCTTTTTGAGATCCTTGTCACCGGCATGGTTCATAAAAGCCTGATAACCCGAAAGGGCTGCCTTGCTTTTGGTGGAGAACTGCCATACTCCAAAAATTTCACCGTAATGTAGGGGTTCATCTTTAGGGTTACCACCCAAGATAGCCATATAAGTTACTCCTTTTTCAACTGAAATATTGTGGAATACCCAAGTAGAATACCCGCATAATTGAAAAATATGCTTCACGCAAAAAAAGCCTTCAATCCATGGTTAACCACGGACTGAAGACAGGTTATCACTTCATTAGCTTACGAACTTTCTGTAATGCTTCTGACCATCATAGCTGAATATCGCTTTCTTATCCTCAATCACCGTTTCCAGGTGCACCGTCTTGCCCCAGAGACGATATACGTGAGGGAGCGTCCGCTCCAGGTATTTGAGGTCAAGTTCAATTCCTTCATATTCATGCCTAAGCACCAGCTCGCCGCTGCGTTGATAATCGCCATCCTGTACCACAATATAAGGCGCACCGCCGTTTACTCTGGATAATGCGAGCTGATCACGGATATTCTCCCACGATTTGTCTGTAATTTTCCACTCAGGGCCCTGCTTCTGAAATACATAGAGATCCAGATCTCGCGTTAAATCTTTCGTTAAATAACTGCGGATAAAAGAAATATCGGAATCGAGCTCACGCACCTCGAATATTTTCTCTCTGCCCTTGCCGGGCTTTCTTCCAAAACGTTCTTGTTCCTCTTTGGTGGGCTGATCCCAGCGCCGTTCGATGTCCTCGAAGATCTTCAGCCCCAGGTAATAAGGATTGAGACTTTGTGTCGAGGGCTGCACGACCGACGAGTTCAGCTTGGCGAACTCAATTGTCTCTTCACCAGTCAGATCCAGCTCCCGGATAATCCGCTGATGCCAGTAGGAAGCCCAGCCTTCGTTCATGATCTTGGTCTCCATTTGAGGCCAGAAATAGAGCATTTCTTCTCTCAGCATACTCATGATATCCCGCTGCCAATCTTCGAGAGTCTCCGAGTATTCCTGGATGAACCAGACCAGGTCTTTTTCCGGTTCTGGCGGGAAAATAGGGAGACGAGCTGGCTCTGCGGGGCCAGCAGATGACGTCAGCTGATCTATGGACCATAGGTCGTCATACGGAGTAGACGGCCTTATGGTGTGGAGTCCTTCCTTCAGCTCCCGAATTTTCTCTTCGGTATATCGTTTTTTATCCAGCCGTCTTGGTTTGATCAGCTGCGGGTCAACATGCTCTTGAATAGAGAGGACGGCGTCCACGAACGTTTCCACCGCATCTGTACCATGTATCAACTCGTATTGGCTGATTCTCTCGGCAGTTGCAGACATGCTCTCAACCATATTGCGGTTCGTCGCAGCGAACCTGGCATTATTTTTGAAGAAGTCGCAGTGGGCCAGCACATGAGCCACGATCAGCTTGTTCTGTATTAGCGAATTGCCATCCAGCAGGAATGCATAGCAGGGATTGGAGTTGATGACGAGCTCATAGATTTTGCTCAGGCCGAAATCGTACTGAAGCTTCATTTTATTAAAAGTTTTTCCGAAGCTCCAGTGGCTGAACCGGGTCGGCATCCCGTATGCACCGAACGTGTAGATGATATCGGCCGGACAAATTTCATACCTCATCGGATAGTAGTCCAGTCCGAAGCCATCGGCAATCTCCATAATTTCATTTATGGATTTCTCTAATTGTTCCATTTCTGAGCCCACTAAGCGAGCCCCCCTTCCTGCTTATGAAAGAAGCTCTTTAGGGCCTGATAGACAGCCCCTTTCTCTTTGATGATGAAATGCAGGAATCTTTCCTTGGAAATATTCTTATAGGCGGACATTAAAGTGCTTCCCCTGTTGTACTGGTTAACTTCCCCGTAACCGAACATGTTGCTCCGGTCCAGAAGCTCTCCGATCAGCTTGACGCATCGTTCATTATCTGAGGTCAGATTATCCCCGTCCGAGAAATGAAAAGGGTAAATGTTGTAGCTCGCCGGTGGGTACCGTGAATCAATAATTTCCAATGCCTTCATATAAGCAGACGAACAGATCGTTCCTCCGCTTTCTCCGCGTGTGAAGAAATCCTCCTCACTGACCTCCTTGGCTTCCGTATGGTGGGCAATGAACACGATCTCCACCTTTTCATACTGACGCCGAAGGAACCGGGTCATCCAGAAAAAGAAGCTTCGTGCACAGTACTTCTCGAACGTTCCCATCGATCCAGAAGTGTCCATCATCGCAATAATGACCGCATTAGAGTGGGGAACAACAATGTCCTCCCAGGTTTTATACCTAAGGTCGTCCGGCGAAATTCCGTGAATCCCCGGCTTTCCACTGGTTGAGTTACGTCGCAGATTTTCGAGAATCGTGCGTTTCTTGTCGATGTTGGACATGATGCCTTTCTTTCGAATGTCGTTAAAACGAATATCGGAAATCTCAATATGGTCATTATCTTTGTCTTCCATAAAAGGGAGCTCAAGTTCGCTGAACAGGATATCCTCCAGCTCCTCGATACTGATCTCAGCCTCCATGAAGTCTACTCCCGGCTGATCGCCGGCTCCTTCGCCGGAACCAGCCTGCTGCTTCGGACTGTCTTGGCCGAGCACGTCTCCAACCTGTGAATCCCCGTCTCCTTGCCCGACATGCTTTTGTTTCTGGTAATTATGCACGAACCGGTACTCTTCCAAATTGCGCAGAGGCACTTTAATAATCTGCTTGCCATCTGACATGATGATGCTCTCTTCTGTAATGAAGTCCGGCAGGTTTTGTTTGATAATTTCTTTCACTTTCTTCTCATGCCGCTGCTGGTCCTGGTAACCCTTGCGGTGCAAAGACCAATCCTCCTTGGACACGATAAAGAGAGATTTATCGGATGACGGCATAGCCAGGCACCTCCCTGATTAAAGCTTGATTGACCTATTATTCATATATATTCAAGGGGAAGAGTGATATGTGAGGGGCACAAATTGAAAACTTTAATTTGGATAGCGGGCTTACCTAAACCCTCATAAATATACTGATCAGTTGACGTTAGCCTTAGGTGCTGCTGAGCATATATAATAAGATAAAGACTTTTTTGACCGCTGTAGAATTAAACTTAAGTGGTTATCTTTGTACAAGGAGAGGGTCTGACATGATCATAGGCGTACCGAAAGAGATCAAGAATAACGAGAACCGTATAGCTATTACACCAGCTGGTGTGGAGGCCCTGAAGAGGAAGGGTCATGAAGTATTGATTGAAAGCGGTGCGGGATTAGGCAGTGGATTCACAGATCAGCAGTTTAGTGATCAGGGAGCTCGGGTTCTCCAAGATCGAGCTGAGATATGGGGACAGGCAGAAATGATCATGAAAGTGAAGGAACCTCTCCCAGAAGAGTATGGGTATTTTCGAAAGGAGCTAATTCTATTCACCTATCTTCATTTGGCGGCGGAGCAGGATTTAACAAGGGCTCTACAAGAAAATGGCGTTACTGCTATAGCCTATGAGACAGTGCAGCAGGGGGATGGATCACTTCCACTTTTAACTCCTATGAGCGAGGTAGCAGGCCGAATGGCTGTTCAGATTGGTGCTCAAATTCTAGAGAAGCCCCATGGTGGAAAAGGCGTCCTGCTGAGTGGAGTTCCAGGCGTTGCTCCTGCTGAGGTAGTTATTGTTGGCGGGGGAGTGGTAGGCACGAACGCAGCAAAAATTGCCGTGGGCATGGGTGCCAAGGTAACTCTGCTGGATGTTAATGCTGCGCGTTTGCGCTATTTGGATGATTTATTCGGAGGACGAGTTACTACAGTAGTATCAGACTCTTATCATATCGGGCTTGCGGCCGCCAAAGCTGATTTATTGATTGGGGCCGTGCTTTATTCCAGGAGCGCGTGCTCCTAAGCTGGTAAAAGAAGAGATGGTTCGTCAAATGAGTGAAGGCTCGGTTATTGTAGATGTTGCGATCGATCAAGGGGGATCCATTGAGACCATTGACCGGGTAACGACACATGAGAATCCGACATACGTGAAGCATGGAGTAGTTCATTATGCTGTAGCTAATATTCCAGGCGCGGTGGCACGGACATCAACATGGGCGCTGACTAATGCTACAATGGCATATGCTTTGCAAATTGCCGATTTCGGACCCCGGGCTGCTGTTCTGAATAACAAATCCTTGGCGAGAGGAGTAAATGTTCTAAATGGACATGTTACTCACGAAGCTGTGGCTCGCAGTGTGAATGCATCCTTTATTAGTGTGGAAGACGCACTCGATGAGGAGCTGGGTTAAGGCTAGTTGGAGTTCAATAATGTACAGATAACATTTTTATTGAAAAAGTGCTTGCTAAATGATTTCGTTATGTGTTATATTCTTATTCCGGCCGATTGATTGGTTAATCATGAACCGGGTGACAACCAGAATTTTATAAGTGATTTCGGGAGAACATTCCTAACTGGTAAAAATTACGAGTTGTCAAAATGCTTGCTAACATGATATATTATAAG
>NZ_RZNX01000008.1 GCF_003994465.1 Paenibacillus zeisoli
ACAGATTGCTCCGTCTTTCATCAATTCACCATGCAGTGAAATGAATCATCCGGTATTAGCTACCGTTTCCGGTAGTTATCCCAGTCTTACAGGCAGGTTACCTACGTGTTACTCACCCGTCCGCCGCTAACCATCAGGAGAGCAAGCTCTCCATCAAGTCCGCTCGACTTGCATGTATTAGGCACGCCGCCAGCGTTCGTCCTGAGCCAGGATCAAACTCTCCAAGAAAGTTGATAGCTCATTTTGAAACTGACGAGAAACTTAATTCTCTTCGGATGAATTGCTTCATCCTTTATTTTTGAATCTCACCGAAGTGAAATTCACTCACTCGTTGTTCAGTTTTCAAAGATCAAACTCTTCATTTCGTTACCGCGTTGTCTCAGCGGCGACTTTTATAATATATCATGTTAGCCAGCTATCAGTCAAGAACTTTTTTTAATCTCTTTTGAGATGATTATTCATCCAAAAGTTCATGTCCTTTTTAGCAGCGAGTTATAATTTATCATAGATTCAATAAGTAAGTCAACTACCTTAATAAAATCCGTCTCCCCCATGGACTAACTTAATTAGCCCAATAACGGATTTGTCTCAGGGCCGCATTACTGCTCTGATGACCTGAGGGTGTCTCTCTTACTAATGAACGGTAGACAAGTTTTCTTAAAACCATAGGCAGCTCTTCACGGACAAGAACGAGATCAGGATGCTTTAAAAGCTCTTGAATCGTCCACGGCTCATGTCTACTGTTTAAAATTTTGAGCAAATACCTACAGCATTCTGCCATCTTGGACATCACAGAGAATTCACAAGCGAGCAGGACGAGCTGAACTCTTTGCTCCAAGGTCTCCTTGCTCTCAGTTAATTCTTCATAAAGCTTATAGACCACAGAACTGTGATGACTAAGCTGATCCCATACCCTCTGACCTGGCTGGATCCCCTTCTCGATCAGTTCAATGCAGGCATAGTGATACAATGCGTCAACCACACTGCGGTAAGCATCCATGAAATGTCCATCTTCACTGTATCTCTTGGCTTCTAGATATCTGCGAAGAAATCTGGAGAACTCTCTGAACATATATTGCTCCTGCAACGTCTGTTCCAACTCCATTATCTGTGAACGCAGACCAACCACCCTCCTTTGTAAATCCCAAATGATCTCACCCTGCAAAAAACAATTAATGATCTCTTGATGCTCTCCGTCGGCAACCCAGCCTAACAGATCCTCGCTGCTGATGTACATCATCTGATACTTCAAATTACCTTTAATGCCGTGTTCTATCTGCATCCTCAATTCCTCACCACTGCAGATTACGATAACCAGAAGCTCAAAGTCATGCAGAAGCGAACCATGAAATCCTCCGCCGGAATGTCGGTAACCGATGGCGCCTATCGCATGTTGTCCTACCGTTTGCTCATTCACTATAGAAAAAAAGGTAGATTCCACAGCAACCTCCAACCTTGGCGAGCTCTCGCCGATTCGATATAATATAGTTCTACACGCCAATGGAGTTTCCTTCTTCTTGGAATAAAAGTGAATCTAATCTATTTAGAATTGAGGGTATTAACTATGTTGTTTAAATCTAGCAAGATTAATGAGTTCCGGCTATGGGGGCTGCTGCTCACGATGCTGGGAATGGGACTGATGGTTCTAGGTACAGCAGGAATCGTATTCTGGGGGCATTCAGGCAGAATTGTAGCAGCAATTGGACTTGTGGTCGGTCTGATCAGTATGATGGGGAGCCTCGGGATCTACTTTTGGGCGGGAATGCTCTCTACTACAGCGGTTCAGCTTGAATGCCCCGAGTGCCATAAGCTCACAAAAATGTTGGGAAAAACGGACAGATGCATGTTTTGTAAAACTATTCTTACTCTCGACCCTGCCAAAGCCAACATTACCGCTGATGAACTCGAGCTTCGCCAATCAAAATCTGCTCAGGATGTAACAACGAATTAAACAACGAAAGACTACTTTCAATTTCAAATTGTATAAAAAAGGACAGGCTGCAGCGGTGCAGACCTGTCCTTTATTCTGAAGAAATCATTTATAATTGCTGATTACTTTAGTATTTCTTTCAATTCCACCCAAGCTTCTGGAGAGGCAAATCCCCGTGTCCATGACGCCACACCAGCCAAGTTGAGCTCAGCCGCAAGTTCTACCCGCTGCTTGATAGAATAGGAGTCCTCCAACCAAATTTTCTTAAGAATTCCGTTCTCTGTATACTCCACATAGTTCTGGCCGGTAGACTCGTCCAGGGTTGGAGTCAAGCTGAAGTTCTTGACAATATCCTGAGCCTTCTTCATTCCAATCGCTTTAGAGCTAACGGTTGTCTTCCCGTTCTTCGTTTCCTCACTCCAAACCCGTGTATAGAGTGGAACACTCAATATTAACTTATCAGGAGAAACCTCATCTTCTTCGAGCAAACGATCCACAGCTGCACGCGTCCATGGCAGCGAGGCGACCGAGCCTGCTTCCGGACTTGCCGCCCAGTGCTCGTCGTAGGCCATGAGCATCATGTAATCGACCATTCCTGCCAAAGCCTTTCTGTCCATAAATTTGGACCACATCTCACTATTTGACTTGGGCGTAACGTCAATGGAAATCACAAGACCCTGCTCTTTGGCCAGAGGCATGAGCTCCCGAACAAACTGGGTTACATTATCCCCGTCCTTAGTATATACATTCTCGAAGTCGATATTAATTCCGTCTAGTTGATATAGTTTCGCATAATGAAGAATTTGAACTATGGAACGAAGCCGATTCTCAAAGCTGGAGAGGGCTTTGGTTGTTCGGTCAGCATCAAAGGCGTTGCTGAACAGCGCCCAAACATGCATCTTATTCTTGTGAGCCCATTTCACGTAGAGGTCGTCGGCCTTACTTTGAACATTTCCGCTTCCGTCCATAATTTGAAACCAGGTGGGGCTTACAACATTCACCCCTGGCAGACTGCCGATCGCACTTGAATCAGGCTGCTTCTGGTACACAGCTTCCCAGGTAAGGTTCACCTTCTTATTGTTCCACTTCTTGCGGGCAGTATTCGGTATTTCCTTAACTCCAGGAATCTTTCTTGTGCCAGTAAGTGTTAGATTCTTCCCCGGAACATATCCTGCGTAGCCGTTATCCAATTGGATGAATGTCCAATCTCCTTGAATTCTGAGCACCCTAACTTGAGTCCCTGGAATGATGTCCTGCAATATAGGCGAATGAATACTATCTTCTGTTCTAAGAGCAATGGTATCCGATGATGATCCTCCGCTTACTTTTGCCGATTGAATCTCTTCTCCTGCCTTAAACAGCATAACTGCACCTGTAGACTTGTCCTCTATCCATTCAATTCCGTATATTTGCTTGAGTAGAGAGATAGGCAGATACTGTGTTCCCTTCACGGTTACAGGAGCGAACATAAGCTTAATGGGCTTGTTATTGAGTTTGGCATCCTTATGGTCAATCTTGAGATGAACCAGCTCTTTGGAGGTGGTTATGATGACCGACTCTGTCTTCTCCTCATACCGTATATTAGGATCAATCTCCTGCTGGATCACGGGCAGGGGGAGCTTAAGACTGTCACCAGAGCCCGAAGCCGAATACTTCTTGACCGCCCCTTGGACAAAAATAGGCTTCTTCATCGATCTCCAATCCGGCTGGGTATGCTGCCAATTGGGAAACATAAAATATAAAGCTGCCAACGCTATTAAGGCAATGGCCACGAAGGAGAGGAGCACCCTTGCCTTAGACCTGCCCCTTCTCCGGCCGGGCTTGAAGCCTTGTCGATTTGGACCTTTTTTCAATATGTTGTACCTCCATTAATGGTGTAGCTACTGGAAATAAAAAAAACGTGGAGAATTCCGAGTGGAATTCCGCACGTTATATTGGCTGCTGCGCTTAGGGGTTCCTGCAATCATCACAAACACCATAGAACTCCATCCGGTGTCCAAACACCTGAAACCCGGTGCTTTCTTCCGCTTTACGTTCTACTTCTGTCAAAGGTTCATAGGAGAAATCCTTTATCTTACCACAAGTCTCGCAGATCACATGATAATGATCGGAAACATCGGCGTCAAATCGGCTGGAGTTATCCCCATATGTGAGTTCTCGAACCATACCAGCCTCAAGAAACATCTTAAGGTTGTTATACACCGTCGCTACACTCATACTTGGAAAACGCGGCTCTAATGCCCGGTAGATCTCATCCGCAGTTGGATGCCCCATGGATTCCATCAAAAAAGACAAAATGGCGTGACGCTGCGGCGTGATGCGGACACCGTTGATTTTCAGTTGGTCTAGTGCATTCTGAACGCGCGTAGTCATGAAGTCCACCGCCTTATCTACTACTTAAGTCCTGCTTAACTTTTTTTACTATAACTTTATTGTACGTTTACACGAATTCGTTTGTCAACGGAACATGACACACGGCGTAGGCTGCAATTTAATTCGTAAATTTCCGGACATTCAGATCGCTGTTGCCCTCTACATCAATTTTGTACTTCCCCTCTGCCGCCTCGCCCTTAATCGTCTTGTTATCGATATCAAAAGGCAAATTCGTTTTGATCTCTCCATATCCGCTTGATCCTGAGAGAGAATAATCCCCAAGTTCGGGAATCTGCAGATCAATCTCTCCGACTGCGCTATAAATGGTCCAATCCCCACCAACGATAGGGGAGCGAATCACGATTTGACCGTTTAAGGACTCCGCCCGCAGCTTGTAATAGGCTCTGTCTACTGAAATGTTACCATTCCTCGTATTGACACTGATCTCATTATCCGCATGGACGATTGAAATATCACCGATCATCGTATCAAATTTGACGGGGCCAAAAATCCCCATCCCGATCATTTTGCCGCCCAGGGTCTCGAAATCTACCTTCCCCGTGACATTATGAAGTTCAACTCTACCGCTTAGAGTCTTCCCTGTAACATCTCCCGTCACGTTATTCAAGTAGAGATTCCCTCTCCCGGTCTGGAGAGTGATATCGGAGGTGGCCTGAAGGTTAACCAGTGATATCCCTCCATTGGTTGTACTTACATTAAAGTCAAATTTCCGATTCTCCGGAATGACGACCGTTAAATTCACTCGAGGGTGCCGGCTACCAGATGCCCCGTAAGTGCGATCCTTCACCGTTATGTCTACCTTTGCTCCTTCAGAAGTCTGAACTTTGATATCCTTGGCGATTTTCACAGCGTCCTCATCCTGGACACCATCGATCCATATCACAGGTTTTACGATAATATCCTGAACAGGCCCCCGCTCTATGGCAATCCGTCCGTTAATTCCATCGATGACTACTTCAGAAGATTTGATATCAATAGGAATCAGGATAGGGTCCTGGACCTCAGTATATCCTTTCTCATCACTAAACTCGGAGCCTGCTGCTGTCAGGTCCAGGCTGACCCGGTTCCACAGATGCAGATACTGATCCTGCTGAGTAACAGCAAATACAGAGATTCCTAGCAGCAGCGAGATCAAAAGACCACTCAGATCAAAGCGAAGTCTTCGATCCTGATTGGGCCGGCTAACCCTTTTCCATAAATAAAGAGCGATATACTCCATCCCGATCAGGACCAGCACGACAGGCCACCATTTCAACAAGGAAAGGAGGTAATCCTGCTTGATCCATTGATCCAGTATAAGCAGAACTCCCAGTGCTACAAGAATTAATGAGGCCGTGAAGCGGCCTGTGCGAATAAGCCTGCGAGGCAGCTCATGAACAATCATCCACAAGCCCGAGACGATTAACACGGCTGCTGTAAAGTATCCGGCATTATATTGAAAAAAAACATTCAGCCAGGGGGGCTTAAGGTGAAAAGCAAATACCATCAGACCTCCGGCGATCAGCAAAAGCCCGAACCCCAGATGGCTCATGATACCCGACTTGGGTTCTGCCGTATCCTTACGAGTACTTCTCCCGTTCAGTGCATCGGTATTCTGCAAAACGCTATATACACTGTAGAAATATACCACTGGAATGAGGAGCGCCAGCAAAATGAGCAGCGGCACGTTAACCCCAAAGCGCACGGAAGAAAAGTACAAGATTGCGGAGACATCTATCACAATGAAATAAATTAAAAGAATACCTTTGCGAAACATACGCAGATAAAGATGACCGAGGCCTGGAAAAAGTGCTGCAAGGAGTCCGGCAACAAACTTACGCTTACGCCGTCTTGGCTTAAAGCCCGTGCTGCTCTTGGCAGGAAGACCCGTCACTTCTTCTTCAGACAACGGTGGAAGGTTTAAGGACATGCTACTTTACTCCTCTCCCGAGTAATGACTCTCTCTTCGTCTCTCTCCCTATAGATCATACCCGATTGTAATCATGCAAGTAACTTGGAATTCACTGGAGAATATAGAAAAAACCCCGGAGGTGAGCATAACACGGAGTAGTTCAAGTCCTCCTTGCTATATTCCCGCCAGGGAGATTATAGATTACACGCTTATCCATCCCGCTGCATCAAGCTAAGTTCAACGCCCGGTTCAGCCATATAGGATTCAATAGGAGCAAATCCGAATTTCTGATACAGCGCTATGGCTGGAGTATTGCGAGTACCGGCATTCACCATAAACCGCTTGATGTGGGAATGGTGCTCTATCACATGCCGCAGCAGCGCACTTCCAATTCCCTCCCGGAGATGATCAGGCTGAACCATCAGCCTGGTAATCATCAATCTGTCCGGGGATTCCTCAGCAACTGCGATAGCACCCAGTAGCTCTCCATCTTCAGTAATATCACCGTAAAATGTCTCCGCCGACTGTGAAAGCGAATCAAAGGTCTCCGGCAGCGGCGGTATTTGGCGTAATCCAACAGCCTGTGCCTCAAGGCGGAAGGCCAAATGCTGGAGCCGCCAAACCTGCTCCACCATGTCTGGGTCCTGCAGCGAGATTTGGGATATCATGTTAAGACTTCAAGACATCCACCAGAAGCTTATTAACCAGTCCTGGATTGGCTTTGCCTTTACTGCGCTTCATTACTTGTCCTACAAGGAATCCAATCGCTTTATCCTTACCGGCTTTATAGTCTTCAACGGATGCCGGATTCTCGGCAACGACTTCATTCACAATTGCGAGTATCGCACCTTCATCGCTAATTTGAACAAGTCCCTGCTCTTCAACGATAACCTGCGGGAGCTTACCGCTACTGAGCATTTCCTTAAACACGGTCTTCGCGATCTTGCTGCTGATCGTCCCTTTCTCAATGAGTCCGATCATTTCGCCCAATCCTTGTCCGGTGAGCTTCACTTCAGACAGCTCTTGGCCTGTGCTGTTCAAATGTCCGAGCAGATCACCCATGATCCAGTTGGCAACAGATTTAGCGTCGGAGGTATATTTAAGACTCTCCTCAAACAAATCAGCCACAGGCTTGGATGAGGTAATTACCCCGGCGTCATAGCTCGGAAGACCAAGCTCAGTCGTGTAGCGGGCTTTGCGCGCATCCGGCAGCTCAGGAATGGTCGCACGAATCCGGTCTTTCCAATCCTGATCAATATAAATCTTCACGAGATCCGGATCCGGGAAATAACGGTAGTCATGAGCCTGCTCTTTACCGCGCATGGACAGAGTCTTGCCCTGGGCTTCGTCCCAGCGACGGGTCTCCTGAACAATCGCTTCACCTTCATCCAAGGCTTCAGCCTGGCGGAACTGCTCATATTCAAGACCGCGCTGCACGCCGCGGAAGGAGTTCATGTTCTTGAGCTCGGCCTTGGTGCCAAGCTCCTTTTGCCCATGAGGACGAAGGCTGATGTTCGCGTCACAGCGAAGCGATCCTTCCTCCATTTTGACATCGGATACGTCACAGTACTGCATAATTGCGCGCATTTTCTCGAGATAGGCCCGTGCTTCTTCTGGAGAAGAGATCTCCGGCTCGGATACAATCTCAATCAACGGAGTACCTACCCGGTTGAAGTCAACCAAGGAAGCATATCCTCCATCCACATGCGTCAGCTTACCGGCATCTTCTTCAAGATGCAGACGGGTAATTCCAATTCGCTTCGTAGTTCCGTTCACTTCAATATCGATATAGCCATTCAGGGCAATCGGCTGATCGAACTGTGAGATTTGGTATGCTTTAGGTGAATCGGGATAAAAGTAATTCTTCCGGTCAAATTTGCTGACATCGCCGATCTCACAGTTCAGCGCCATCGCCGCCTTAATTGCGTAATCTACGGCCTGACGGTTCAGGACAGGCAGCACGCCGGGATGTCCAAGACATACGGGACACGTATGGGTGTTAGGGGGAGCGCCGAATTCAGTAGAGCAGCCGCAGAAAATCTTGGACTTCGTATGCAGCTCCACGTGAACCTCCAGCCCGATCACCGTTTCATATTTCGATGTTGACATGGGATACCTCCTAAATACCTCTGTATTATAGAACCGGGCGCTTCTTATGGTGCTCGGTGTGAACTTCGTAAGCGTGAGCGGTACGTAGAATCGTACTCTCATCGAACGCCTTGCCGATAATTTGCAGTCCGACAGGAAGCCCGTCTGCAAATCCGCATGGAACACTTAGCGCAGGAACTCCTGCGAGACTCACCGGTATAGTCAAAATATCATTCAGATACATCGTAAGCGGATCATCTACCTGCGATCCAAGTGGGAATGCGGTGGTTGGTGCTGTAGGTCCAATAATAACGTCGTACTTCTCAAACGTCTGATCGAAATCTCTCTTAATTAGAGTCCGCACCTTCTGGGCTTTCAGATAGTAAGCGTCATAGTAACCGGAGCTGAGCGCATAGGTTCCCAGCATAATCCGGCGTTTCACCTCAGGGCCAAAGCCCTGACTTCTGGATTCATGATATAGATCGAGCAGATTGCCGGCATGATCAGCACGAACGCCGTATCTTACCCCGTCGAATCTGGAGAGGTTCGAAGACGCCTCGGAAGAAGCGAGCAAATAGTAAGCGGCAACCGCATATTCGGTATGCGGCAGGGAGACCTCTTCCCATACAGCACCAAGGCTTTCAAGCACACGCAGGGCTTCAAGGACCGTTTCTTTAACTTTCGGATCGATGCCTTCAAGGTACTCCTTCGGCACGGCAATGCGCAGCCCTTTGATGTCTCCGGTTAATGCGCTGATATAATCCGCAACCTCTACGTTCGCAGAGGTGGAATCCTTGGAATCATAACCTGCGATAGCTTGAAGAACGTAAGCGGCATCTTCTACATTCTTCGTAACAGGACCGATCTGATCCAGAGAGGATGCAAAAGCAACCAAGCCATACCGTGACACGCGTCCATAAGTCGGCTTAAGGCCAACTACACCGCAATAGGATGCTGGCTGTCGAATAGATCCACCGGTATCAGAGCCTAGTGTGAAATAGGCTTCACCCGCAGCAACCGCAGCAGCAGAACCTCCGCTGGACCCTCCGGGTACACGGCTTAAATCCCAAGGGTTGCGCGTAGGCTGGAAGCTTGAATTCTCATTCGATCCCCCCATGGCGAATTCATCCATGTTCAGCTTGCCGATCGTGACGGAATCAGCCTGCTTCAGCTTAAGCACGGAGGTAGCATCGTAGATCGGATTGTAATTAGACAGAAATTGGCTGGCACATGTCGTGCGCAGACCTTCGGTTACCATATTATCCTTGATTCCAACCGGTAGCCCAAACAGCAGGCCCTTCTCTTCCCCAGATACGAGCTTATTGTCCAAACGAGCAGCTGCGGCCCGCGCTCCTGCTTCATCCAGCGTAAGATAAGCCTGAATCCGTTCGTCTCTCTCTCCAATCGCAGCAAAGGCTTCCCCGACCAGATCGGTAACAGACAGCTCCTTAGCATGAAGCTTGTTATGTATCTCCTGCAAACGCAAATCAAATAATGACACGTTAAATGCCTCCCTTCATTCTTCCTTCTATTCGAGTACCGCCGGTACTTTAAACTGTCCATCTTCTTCGTCAGGCGCGTTCAGGAATACCTTCTCTGACGGCAGACTTTCCTTCACGACATCCTCGCGCATCACATTGCTGAGATGCAGAACGTGTGTGGTTGCCTCAACGTCTTCCGTGTTCAGTTCATTTAATTTCTCAGCATATTGTAAAATGGAGTTAAGCTGCTCTGTGAATGTCTCTTTCTCCTCTTGAGTCAGATTCAATCTTGCCAGCCTAGCTACATGTTCAACATCTTTTGTCGTGATACTCATTTCGGTCGTTCCCTCCTAATGATTTCTGATCGGCCGAGCCTGCTTCATATTGTACAGCATGTCCATTCTCAAAGTCTTTAGCGCAATCCTTATAATCCGTATAATTATATTGTAGATAAGCCTATTTTTCAATTGAAACCCGCTCTAGTTATCCCTACACAACAAAAAAAGAGCCCGCATCAGCAGGCCCTTCTTAAATTAAATCCAAGCACGCAAATTTACCTGTTTGATAAATTCCGCCTGAGACATAGCTTCCTGTACCGCTTCCTCTTCTTCTTCCGACCGCTCTACCTCTCCATTCATAACCTGAAAGAAAAGTTTCTCATTATGAGTGCTAAGAGCGAAATCAATCAGCGCTTCACGTTCTACGCGATCTACTTCCAGTTGAATCAGATATTGTTCTGACTCAATATCGCTCGATGGAACGAAATAATTCCGATTGGTCTTTGGAGATCGGACGACATAATCGAATGCGTTGTCCGGATTACGATCGTAAGCAATGATATAACCGTATCCTCCGACAGGAAGATTCTGCTCAAAGGCGTCAGCGACGATAACAATTTTCTCTCCTAAACGCAGCATCGTCTACCTCCCTGATATGATGTTCGTGTTATTACATTATCCTACTAAAAATAAATAGGAATGTCCACGAAAAAGGAAGAAAGATGTCGGCTATTTTTTGAACGTTATATTAACGTTTATACGATGGGGCGTTCCGGTTAACCTCCAGCCTCTCATACCATGGCTGTGCAATTCCCTTACTCGTACGAGCCGTCTGCCTCCACCCGGGCATCTGCTTATCCACAGCGGTTGGAACCAATCCCCTGTTCCAGGTCCGATCCATCGCCTTCCGCCAATCAGATGAATATGTTCCTTCAAATTTCAAAATGACTCCCCCAATAGAACATCCATTATTTTACATAATAAAATCTAGACAAAAAAAGAACGCAAACCGGGATTGATTCCACAGCTTGCGTGCTTCGCGTAGTTAATAACATTTAATTAATATACATTCTAACAAAGGATGCCAGGGCTGTCCACCCTTTTTACCCTATTTTGACAAATGAAAGGCGTAAAATGACACCAAACCCCTTTCGTCTGCTAGGAAACATACGGATTATTAGACTTCTCAAAGCCAATCGTGGTCTTTGGTCCATGTCCTGGGTAGACCTTAACCTCGTCCGGCATACGGAAAAGCTTACCTTTGATCGAATCATACAGATCACGCTCACGGCCGCCTGGCAGATCAGTGCGTCCAACGCTCATTTTGAAGAGTACGTCGCCTGAGAACAGATCGTTCCCCGAGAGAAAGCTCACGCTTCCTGGAGAATGTCCAGGAGTATGATATACAGTGAATTCATGTCCAACCAATGTAAGCTTCTGTCCTTCAGCCAGATCAAACTCAGCGGGAGCTGTTGTTATTGGATCCGTAACCTCCGTCCAGCGCATCGACCCGTTCAGCTTGGCATTGATGAGCCATTCGGCTTCCAGCGGGTGAAGATATACCGGACAGTTCTTTGCTTTGCGGATTTCATCGACTCCGCCAATATGATCAAAATGCGCATGAGTCAGCAGAATAGCTTCAATCTCAAGATGCTCAATCCGGCGCACCAGCGCGGCAGGATTCATTCCAGGGTCAATGATAATGGCTTTGTTATCGTCTTCCCCTCGGATAAGGTAGGCATTGGTCTGCAGGGGGCCAAGGGAAAAGCTCTCAATTCTCAGCATGGCTTATAACCCGGATACAAGGTCACGCAGCTCAGAAATAATCACAGCATGGACCTCATTACCTTCCCCGTATTTCTCCAACATCAGCTTGCGGGCCTGTAAAATATTCTCTTCGTAAGTAGGAGCTTCACGGTCCGGATTCTCCTGCTTGAACTTAATCATGACTTCCTGCACATGCTTAGGCCGGGGTCCCCACTGTCCGAGCACATGCCCACCTGTATCTGCAAAGATCACGACTGGCACGGAACGACCGCCCATAGTCAGGAAGTTATCCATGATATCCAAATTTTCTTCAAGGATCAGAACCTCAACTGGCCATTCCGATACTTCAAGCGCCCGAAACACTACTGGAATATTACGTACCACATCTCCGCACCAATCCGCTGCAAGAATCAGCACCCGGATGTCGTCCCGGTAATTCAAGCTTTCAAAAAACTCTTTGTCCTCTTCACTCGGCCATTCAAACTGGTTATACCCGGATTCAAAGGCCTCCTTGTTCTTGGTCATACCCTCCATGAACTGCTGCGGGGTTAAGCCTGTCCGGAATTTATAGCTTACATTATGCTTGTTGATGCTCATACTGCATCTCCTCTCTTCTTCTTATTGGAATACCACTTATAAAGTACATACACGATCAGAATCGCGATCGCAACAAGCAGAATTGGCGTTACGTAAGGTGCAGCCTTCTCATGGATATGTTCCCATTGGTTCCCAAGGGCCTTGCCCAGGTATACAAACAAGAATGACCAAGGAATAGAGGCCAGCACGGTTAATAGGGAGAACCGCAAAAGTGACATTTTGGCGATACCAGCCGGAATTGAGATGACCTGCCGCATGACTGGAACAAACCTAGCGGTAAATACAATTCCCGATCCATACTTATTGAACCAATTCTCTGCAATATCCATATGATGAGGCTTTATCTTGATGTACTTACCGAACTTATCCAGGAAGGGACGTCCCCCGAACCGACCGATAAAGTACAGAATCCACTGCTGTATTAAAGCCCCTACTGTACCAAAAAATACGGCCCAATAGAAGTTGAGGTCTCCCTGATACACCAGGAATCCTCCATAAGCCAGAACAATTTCACTTGGAATGACTTCAATGGCCAGACCCAATACAATTCCAAAGTAGCCTAGTCCCCGAATCACTTCAAACAAATGCTGAATTACGTTAGATATGATATCCACTTTCGACCCACTCTCTCATTATTTTCTATTTAAAGTTTATTCTATCATAGCGCGGTACATGCATTCTACTTCGTAAGCAGGCGAGCGGTATCCACAAGAAAGACGGGCGCATATGCTGTGGAGAGAGGAGTCGATCACATGCCAACTTTCCCCGATAAGCATAAATCCGCCCTGCCTTCTCCGCGCAGGATACGCCGCGGCTGCAGTAAAGAATTGTACCGGACCGTCAAACGAATGAAAACCTACATTCCCGAATCCAAGATTAAGGAAGGCGAAGAAATCTATTATCGTAAAGTCATCGGGAACCTGCTGTGGATCCATGAGAACAGCAGCAACCGGAAGGTGCTGGCCAACTGGTGGGATGAACAAGTCAGCCAGGAGCTTGCAGAACTATGGGAAGTTGACCGGCTGAAGCTGTCTGAGGCATTCAGGGATGCATTTGGCGGATAGCAGGCTGGCTAAAAGGCAGGGGTGCTTTTGAAGAAGAGCTGCTCTCAAGGAGTAACGCTTGCTGCCTTTCCGCTTCCGTTATACGAAATTTGCGGTCATTGCGGACGTTCTTCACAAGTCCAAGTGTATGAGCCAGAAGTTGATCCCGGCGGTACAAAGCAAGACCGGTCTGAGCTGCACAACTGGCCCCGCTTATACGGCCTGCTCTGTTCAGTCTTAGGACCAGTGCGTTAAATTCCCTCAGGACGGCTGTATGCCGACCGCTGTTGTAACGATCCAGCAAGACCGCCTTCTCCAAAGCGAGAATGGCGGCAGGGTTCCCCTGCTTCGATTGAATCCGTCCCATACCCCACCAAAGCTCCGGCTGGACCGGATTATATTTGATCCCCTCACGCAGCAGTTTCTCCGCATCGGCTGAATCCGTTACGGACGAGAGAACAAGCCTTGGAATAGAGCGATAGGGTGCCAGCTGGATAGCTCTCTTGAGCAGGTATACCGCCTCGGGATTATTCTTCATTGTGATTAGTTGAAGTGCCTGTCCGGTTAACCGTTCACTCTGCATCAAGCTTAAGCTCACCATACTTAGCAAAAGAAAGAGCATTGCAGCTGGTCCTGCAATCAGGCGGGGTGCGTAATTCAAGGAACGCTTCCCCTTCACCCTCTCCTGCTCAGGAGGTCTAGGTATGTCCGGCAGGGTATGGGATGGGCTGTTTCTGTTATAGAGCCGGGTGACCAGATGAATCCAGTAGGTGTGGGCAGGAGTAGGAATTTGCCCCGGCAGCAGAAAAATACGGGACTCCATGGACAAAGCTCTCATCCGCCGAACGGGAATCCCGTTCGTTCCAAGCACTGGTATCCAGATCAGGAGCAGCCAGATGAGACCATAGCTCATATCAAAATCGATCCCCGCATGCAGGGTTAGTACAATAAAAGGCGCAAGCCATGGGCTTCTCCTTCGGTACAGCAGAAGTCCTGCTGCTGTTATCCAAGTCAGAATGACGATCAGACCGATGACTCCAAGATTAAGCAGAATATCGATATATCCGCTATGCACCTGGGCACCTACATAGGGCTGGCTCTGGATGCTGCGGTATACTGACCTCCAGACGTCACCTCCGCGGCCCCATAGCGGGGTGTTTCTGATCTGTTCTATGGCGTCACGATACATGAGCAGCCGGGCCGATACCGTACTCGTTCCGGTGCGGACAAGCCCCGCTCCACCGCTGCCCGGCACGGAAAGAGCCAGCGCCAGACCCACCCATGCGCAGCAGGCGGCTGTCACCACCAAGCGGCGCAGGCGCTGGGGCGCGAACGGGCCGGGGCGGCGCGGGCGTAGGGGCGCGAGCAGGCCGGGGCGGCGTTGGCGCTGAGGCGCGAGCGGGCCGAGGTGGCGCGGGCGCTGGAACGCAGGCGGGCCGGGGCGGCGCGGGCGCTGGGGCGCGAGCGGGCCGAGGTGGCGCGGGCGCTGGAACGCGGACGGGCCGGGGCGGTGCTGGCGCTGGGGCGCGAGCAGGCCCAGGTGGTGCAGGCGCTGGGGCGCGGGCCGGCCGGGGCGGCGCGGGCGCTGGGGCGCGGACGGGCAATAGCCCCGCGCCACGAGGGAGAGCGCCAGCGTGCAGGTGGCTGCGCCCGCCAGCTCCGCAAGCCCCGGCAGCTGCGCCGGGGCAAGGCCAGCTCCAGCGAGCTGGCGGTACACCCACAGACCGCCGCCGCCCAGGATGGCGGTCTGAAGCAGCAGCTGCTGCCGGGCTGCGCGCCCGGCAAGAGCAAGCGCGGCGGTCCATCCGGCCGCCGTGCACAGCCAGGCGCCGCGCGACTCCGTCAGCAGCAGGCTGGCGGCGCAGCCCAGCGCAAGTGCGGCGCCGAGCGCCTGGCGAAGCTTTGCAGCGCGGGGATTCGCGCGCGAGAGCGAGGCCAGCCGCTCGAGCAGCAGGGCCCCGAACACAGCGCCCAGCGTGTTCGGGTACTCAAGCAGTCCGCCGAGCCGTGCTCCGGCGGCGGACAGCTCTGCACTTGCGGTGCGCAGCACCGCGTGCGGCAGCGGCAGCAGGCCGTACACCGCCGCAAGTCCTGCGGCGGTAAGGATGGCGGCGCAGGCCGCCGGGCCGGTGCGCAGCACGGCCCGGGCCTTGGGCAGCTTGGCGGCCGAAGCGAGCCCGGCCGCGAAGACGCCATAGAAGGCCCAGCGCAGGGCCTGATCCAGCGTTCCCTGCATAGACACCGGAGAGGTCAGCAGGTGCGCACCGTATAGGACAGCCATGATAAATGGCACTGCCACTACTAGAAGATTGGCATATGAAGCCCGCCGGCTTGGAGTGCAGGCTGAGTCTAAGCCTCGCTTTTGGTCACAGGAGTCCGTACACTTACCGGTATCTGATAATATTCTTTTCTCCTCCAGATCATAAAGGCTCCGCTGTCCTTCGGATCTATGCTTGTCTCTCAGCTTTCTCCCCCAGTGGACTGTCCCCACAGCCGTAATGAGGAATGCGACGGCCATCCACGAGTACATGCCTCTGCCCTCATAAAATCCGGTATAGATACAAGCAACAACCAGAAGAAGTATGTACCCTGCCGCTATCGACACTTGCAGCTGCCTGCTTCCCATTTTACTCCCTCCAACTAAATCTCAACTGAATGTTTCGCACAAAAAAGGCCAACCCTGTTTCCAGTGTTGACCTTAAGCCGGACTCGCAAACGGCGACTCTTATTTCGTTAATCCCGTGCATTACTTCTACTCTACAAGATTAGAACTTTGTTAATTACCTGCATTGTATAACTAGTCATTCGTCGTCTATTGCCCTTCCCCTGGCAGCAAATCACGGCAGGCCTTCTCCAGATAAGGAGAAGCATGCAGGAAGTCACGGAATGCGGTATATTCCGCCCACAGCTTTGCTGTATCTCCAGACGAACCCTTCACGGCACGAATCAGAATATTCTTAGGTGTATGTTCCATGTCAATAAATTCAAGCAGCTGTGTCTTGTATCCCATAATATCCAGCAGCTTCGCCCGAATCGCGTCCGTAGCCAGTGCGGAGAAACGCTCCTTCAATATTCCATGAGATAACAGCGGGTCCAGCACCGGAGAATCGACCTGGGCGAATAACTCATGTTGACAGCAAGGTACCGACAGAATGACTGAGGCATTCCAGCGGATGGCCTTCTCAAGCGCAGCATCTGTAGCCGTGTCACAGGCATGGAGTGTCACAACCATGTCCACCTGGGACAGCTCGTCATATTCGGCAATATCGCCGACCAGGAAACGCAGATTGGAATAATTCAGCCGGGCAGCCAGGGCATTGCAGTGTTCAATTACATCCGCCTTTAGATCAAGCCCCACCACATTCAGGGTTCTCCGCTGTTCTACAGACAGATAATGATATAAGGCGAAAGTCAAATAAGACTTGCCGCAGCCAAAATCGACGATGGTAAGCGGTCGGTCCTCCGGCAGATGAACGATGATATCCTGAACCATCTCCAGGAACCGGTTAATTTGCTTGAACTTATCGTATTTCCTTGCAAGAACCTTGCCTTCCTCGTTCATAATACCGAGCTCGACAAGGAAAGAAACTGGACGACCTTCCTCAAGAATGTACTGCTTCTTACGGTTATGAGCCAGTGAGACGCTTTTCTTGGAAGGCGATTTGGTCAGGATGGATACTTTGAATTTCTTACTGATCAGCACTTGATAATCCGCTTCTTCTGTACAGATCAGACCTTGGCGAAAGGTTTCCTCAAACATAGTAATTAACCGAGGCTCCAGCTCCGCAGCTGGTATATTCTCATGAGTCACTTTATTCTCATAATAAAAAGCGAACTGGTAATGCAGCGACTTCTTAAGCTCTACAGGTTTGATCACTACTTTGGTATAGGCTACCTCCCCCGCTTTGCGGCGCTGACTGAGCGTAGCAGAAATCAGACTCTTATCCTCTGCTAATTGGTGTACAAGTTTCCGCAACGATTCCATTATGATTGACAGCTCACTTTCCCATTATCATTAATTGTATTCCCAGATTATTTCTAAATACGGCTAAGGCCCGCAAGGCCTTCTTCCACCTCGCTCAGCGGCAGTCCTCCGGAGGCCAGCTGCTCAGGGTCAAGCTTAAGCAGGCGTTCATAGAATTCCCGTGCCTCTTCCGGCTGTATTATACTCCGTTCAAGCATACGGTACAATGCATTCTCCGCAAGATCATAACGTCCGCGCTCCTCTTCATATCGCAGCAGCAACAGCTCTGTCTCTGAGGGTAGCCGGTATCCCTTCACCATGGATTCCAGCTCACTTACCTGGTTCTCCAGGTTCCATAAGGTGCGGTCTGCCCCTTCAAGGGCCGCGTAGAGAAACAAATGAAGGGCTTTGATAGAACGGATAAGGCCTTTATCCTTCTCCTGATTGTCTATGTAGACAAGTGCCTCTTCCTTCATTAAAAGAGCTGCACTCTGCAGCTTATCCACTTCCAGAATGCCTCCATAGCGGAAGATGTCGATGAGATCACGGATAGACAGAGAATTCAACAGCTCACTGTTCAGCCGGAAATGCTTCTTGTATTGTTCATCCAGCTGCCAGAGTATTTCTGTGCGCTTCTTCTGCTGCTTCAAACCCAGGAATGTACCCATCACTTCCGACATCTCTTCGATCATCCGAATGAGATAATCTCTTCTCAACATCGCTCTCGTCCGCCTCTCAAGCTCAATCCAATCTGCCCAATACTTTATATTATAAAAATTTTAAGTTATTTTCGCGGTGATTGCCAGTTTCTCAAAACTGCCCTAAATTACAAAAAGCCGGGAACCCCTTCGGGTTACCCGGCTGCCTATGAATTAACCTCATATATCTTGGATTACGTAAACTATTCTTCAGATTAAGCATGGACCTGCTTCATAAATTCCAAAATGACCTCAGCAAGCTTCTCAGGTGCTTCGTACATACTCATATGTCCAGCGCCTTGAATAAGCGCTTCGGTCACATTGCCTCCCTTGGCTGTGAACGTCTTCTCGGAAGGAATTAGATGATCCTTCTCACCTGCGATCAGAAGACGAGGCAATGTCGAGGCGGACAACACGTCCGTACGGTCTGGACGCTCCCGCATGGCCAAAGCCGCACCCGCAGCTCCTTGAGGAGGAGTCCTGTACCCGATCTCTTTGGCCCGGGTTACTTCACTCTCCATCTTCTCCACATTCTCCTGTGCGAATAATCCCGGCACAAGGCCATCGATAAAGGTTGTAATTCCCTCGGTTTGAATCGTAGAGACTGCCTTCAGCCGTTTCTCCTTGGCCTCCTCACTGTCCGGATAACCTGTAGAATGAAGCAGGCCAAATGCATTCAGCCTTGAGGCATATCTCTGAGCAAGTGAAAGTGTAACATAACCGCCCAGCGAGTGTCCGATCAAGGTATACTTGCTTACCCCCAAGGATTCGAGCAGACCTGCAATATCATCAGCCAGCTGCTCCATCGTATAAGCACCGAGAGGGGCATCCGAAAAGCCATGTCCCCGCAGATCGGGAGTGATTACGCGGTACGACTTCGACAGTAGTGGACCAAGTCGTTCAAAGTATGCTGAGCTTCCGCAGAACCCATGAACCAACACCAATACTTCACCTTCTCCACGGTCGTCGTAAGCGATTACTGTTCCGTTCACATTTGCTTTATCCATTGTATATTCCTTCTTTCACTTATAGGTAATGGGATTATGATTACTATTAATCTAATACCGCCGGCTCTGAACCATGCTTGGTTGCCAAATTGGGAATCTTGCCGAAGGCAGATGCCGCAGCAGTGGCAATTTCCTCTGCCATACACATGACTTGATACAGCGATGTCATCTGTAGTGAAGTGTATGGCTTAGGCCCTTTCACATTTACAATCGCAGCAACACTATAATCTCCAACTGGTGGAAGCATACCGCCAACAGACTGAGCAGGCAGCAGGGGCTGCCGGGCCAGAATATAATGGCCTACAGAGGGAGCTGTGCCTAGGCAAGCATCTATCGCAACTATCTGGTGATTCTGCGGGATCGCTTCCAGCCGGTCTTTGAAATTCAAGGAATCACAAGGATGATCCAGGGAACCAATCACATGGCGGAAGCCATATTTAATCAGCTTACTTCCGACCAAGGGACCCAGTGCATCCCCGGAAGATCGGTCTGTACCGATACACAGAAAGGTAAGGTTATCACCCTGATTCTGACTCCATACTTCCTTGAAGAATTCGTTCAATTCGCTTCCCGCCGACCATTTCCGTCCTGCCAGAGCCTCATCCAAGAGGCGGCGTTTGCTTGTTCCCATCCTGTTCTGTTCTCTCCTTAAGCCTGGATCACTATACTGCTATTGTACCTTATCTTCACTGGGTGCCGCAAAAGTGATACAATACCCTGTATTACGCTGCAATGAGAGGATGAGAAGTATGGACTTGACCCAGAAGACCCAGGAGAACGTTGAATATATGATTGAAGCCATCAAGAATAAATTAAGAATGGCTACAGGTGCTGCGATGCAGGCTTCCGCCTTCTCCGTCGAGCGTTACGATGATATTTATGAAGTGTATGAAATCGTAATGAGCAAGGAACGTCTCAGCATTTCGGAAGTTGAAGCGGTGGCTTCTGAACTGGGTAATCTAAGAGGTTGAGTTTGGAAGCATATTAATGAAGCAAAAAAACAAGAGTCCACTCCGAATGTCTTATTTGACAAACCTTGGAGCGGACTCTTTTTCATAGTTATATATCATGAGTGCGTATCGTAAGCTTCGTATTATGGCATGTCCACGATCAGTAAATTGGCCGGACTGTCGCTGCTTGTACCCTTGAAGGTAATTTCGCAGCTTTTTTTGATCCGGGTAGCATCTCCGGGTCTCAGAGACAGCTGCTCATCTCCACAGTTCAAATCTGTATTCCCGTCAATTAGGAACACATAAGTCCTGCGTTCATCCCGATGAGGGAGGCTGACTTCCTGCCCCGTCTCCAGAGTGCTTAGGAAGATGGTTACCTCCTGATTAATAGGGAGCGTACCTTCCGTCCCATTACCGGATATTACAGGAAGCAGCTTGTTGAGTTGATCTTGTCTATCAAAAGAAAGGGCTCTCCAGGCTGGAGACTCACTCCTTTGATCCGGCAAAAACCACATTTGGATAAAACGGACCTCTTCATTACTTGAAGGGTTCCGCTCCTCGTGTTGTACCCCAGTCCCCGCACTCATTACCTGAATATCTCCTGGCTTAAGCTGATGAGAGTTACCCAGATCATCACGATGTTCCAGTGTTCCCGACACTACATAAGTCACTATCTCAAGATCATGATGGGGGTGTCTCTTGAACCCTTGTTCTGGCTTCAAGATATTCTCATTATGGGCGAGCAGGCATCCGAAATGAGCATTACTTGGATCTTCATAGTCAGAAAATGAAAAACTGAATTCACTATGAATCCATCCACGGTCTGAAGTATGGCGTTCATCCGAAGTTATCACTTTAATCATTTTTTTCGACCTCCACGATCCTAGATTAGACTTCATATATGAGAGATGAGAGTCCTGAAATGCTATCTGTAGGGCACTTTCTTGCTATTCCTTACCCTTAAGGCTTAAGGACTAATCATGGGCATTTGACAGCCAGAAAATGCAGAACAGCGCTCCTCCATTTACAGGAGAAGCGCTGTTCTGTTTCGCATAAGGTATGAAACATTCTTACTTGTATCACTTAATAAGGGGCAGCTTACATGCTATTTATAATTGTGCGGCTGTTAATTCAAAACTGGCCTCGGCATATCCCACTTTCCTGCCGGCATCGTTGAAGATATCTTTGCTGAATGCTGTTCTCATCCGTTCCAATGTCGCTTGGTTCTTGTAATTGAGCTGCTCCAATATCCTCAGAACCACCAGCCCCCACTCCTCTTCAGATCCATCCAGAATCTTCAAAGCGACCCCAAGCCGTTCTTTCTTCAAGCTGAAGCAGTAAACCCCTTTGAAGCCGCCTTTCGCAACGATGTTGGAATCCTCCAGCAGGATGGAATCCACTCTGTCCGTACCCCCAACCAGAACGGGGTGAGTGTTCATCGCGCCCGTAATCTGAATCACAGCTTCACGTGTAGCCTCATCCTTAATTAGATCCGGACAAGCCAGCTTCAAATAAGCCATAGCCAAGGAAGATAGAGGAAGCGCAAATACAGGGAACCCGCATCCGTCGGTTCCAAGACCAATCTCTTCACGCTTCATCTCAGCAAACGACGCCAGCGTGGTCAAGATCTCCTGCTGGACCGGATGTTCTAGCTTGTCGTAACCTTGAACCGGATAATCCATCATTTTGGCGTAAGCCAGAACCCCAAAGTGCTTACCTGAACAATTATGGAACAATCTGCGCCGATGACCGTTCGAGCGCAGCAGCTCCTCCTTGGCTATCTCATCTAGCGGCAGGCTTGGAGCACAGACGAGACAGTGTTCTTCAATACCGATTTTGCCGCTTAACCGCTCAAGTGTCTCTACGTGTACTTCTTGTGAACGATGGGAAGCCGTCATAATCGCTACTTCCTCTCGCGTAAGCTGGTAATGGCGGGTCACACCGGCCCGTACAGCCGGAATAGCCTGGAAAGGTTTGGCGGATGAGCGTGTGAAAGCTGTAAAATCAGGATCTCCTGCTGAATAGATCACGTTCCCCTTCTCATTCACTATGCTTATATGACCCGAATGCGCACATTCCAGAATGCCCGCACGAAACTCCTGAACCAGGACAGCTTCTTTCATATCTGTTCGTCTCCTTATCGTCTAGCGCATCTCTAATCCGGCTACTACAGTATATTATACCAATTTGTTTCAGCCAAAGGCATGAAGTTTATATACAAAGTAAGCTGAGCAACAATCAGAGCCCTTAAGACAAAAGCTTCTCAAGATACAGACTGGACTATACCAATCTGGCTCAGATTACTTAGTTCGGCTGTATAACATAAATCCATTAAGGAGTGATTAGAATGAATAAAGCAGAAACAGATTATCCGGTACAAAGCGGTTCGACTTTCACAAAAGGTTTGCTGATTGGCGGTCTTCTAGGTGCAGCTGCAGCTCTTCTCTACGCTCCAAAGCCAGGTCGTGAAATGCGCAGCGATTTGTCAGAAAAATGGGGCACTGTATGCGATAAATCCAAGGATGTAGCATCAGTTGTGACTGAAAAAGCTACAGATCTGGCTAAGAATGTTACGGCTAAAACTACAGATTTGGCTAAAACCGTAGGATCAAGTGCTAGTACACTTGTATCCAGTGTGAAGACAGCCTCTTCCATGGTTGGCGAAGAAGTGAAACAGGCAGCTGCTAATGTATCGGAAGATGCAAAAAACTCTGCCAGTGAAGTAGCTAGCGAAGCAAAGGATACTTCGAACGAGCTTTCGAGCGACATTCGCAAGGCTTCTCAAGACACTGCCCGTGAAGTTCATAACAAAACAAGCGCATCTTATTAATCCTTATAAGATGTTCCTTGTGAAATAGCCAGCCTTCTTCAGCTGGCTATTTCTTATCCCTACTTTTGCAGAAAGGACGTGAATTTCCATATGGGAGAACTGAAGCAATATGATACCAAAGACCATCCCTTTGAGCTCAGGCATGAGGTGAAGCGCCTGAATTCACGCCTGGATGATATTGCAGATGCACTGGAAAGATCTGACTTCAAGGATATTATCGAGAATTATACAAACCCTAAGAAGCGGCTGTTCTCGAACTTCACCGCAGGTCTGGCTCGGGGGCTTGGACTAACGATAGGAACAGCGCTGGTCCTGGCGTTATTCGGTTGGATCACAAGTTTCTTCGTGTCCATGCCGCTGATCGGTGAGTTCCTGGCCAATATTCAGCATTATATGGATGCGTATAAGAAATAACATTTTAACCGGGAAGAGAGGCCTTTAGCATGAGTTCAAATAATCCCAAAGACGAACAAGAGAAGTATACCCGTGACCAGATCATCGATGCGGCAGCAGGTAATGTACCTAAACACAAAGACATTGACGAAGCTGAGAATGGGTCGATGGTTAATGACATGAAAGACCTGAAGCGCCTAGGCAAAGAGATGGATGAAATGAACACGGTCACTGAAGATAAAGAAAAGGGTCTGGAGAATGACCCCAAACAATAAGAAAAGAGCACCTCACTGGTGCCCTTCCTAGGCCTGAGCTACTGCGCAGGCTTAATTTTATTTGTCCCATCGACTAGGTGAATTTACAAATTCGACTCTTCATCTTCAACCTCAAGCAAATCCCCGGTCCATCCCTTGGCTTTCAGCCAAATTCCCAGACCTATCGTACTGAGTAAGATGATAGCCATGATTAGAGCAAATCCCCATACTCCAGTTTTGATCCAGGGTAAATAGTCAAAGTTCATGCCCCAAATAGCTCCAATCACTGTAGCTGGTGTGAATATAGAAGCAATAATGGTAAGCGTCTTCGTGATCTCATTTCCCCGGAATGCCGAGATCGCATCATCAATGGAGATCAAGGTATCGATCTCTCGTTCATAATGAAAGAACAGCTGTTCGACCCTTTCAAGCCGGTAATAATACCTCTTAAAATACATACTGCTGTCAATTTCATCTAAATAGGCTTCGCGCGATGCCGTCAGAAGCTCCTGAAAGGGAATGAACAAATTGTGCCAATAAAGAAGCTCAAACCGGGCATTGAGTATCCGGTCCATAATATTCTTCTTATTCCGCTTCCGCATCGTATCCTCGACCCGCCGGAGATTGGCCTCAAAGTTATCCATTCCAGTATGAAAATAATGAATCAGGGTTCTGCCTAGAATAAACAATCCATCGCTAGGATGAGAACACCTTCTTAGAACTTTCAAGCGCTCTTCCGATGTCATAATGGCGCGGGTATCCTCATCAAGATTGATCGTAATAAATACCTCATCGCTCAGAAAAAAATGAAATTTGCTGCAAGATTCGGAGGAATCAATCTCCAGCTTTACGGAGTACAGCAACGTACCGAATATAATCGGACGGTCATTGTCCGTCAGGCGAACGGATAGATAGCTGGTCTTTACCCGTGGGATCTCATGCAGCCACTCGTCTGCCAAATGATATCGCTCTTCTATTTCCTTTATTTCTGCCGTATCCCAGTTCTCAATGTTCAGATCG
The DNA here is from genome assembly GCF_003994465.1 of Paenibacillus zeisoli. Classification (GTDB taxonomy): domain Bacteria; phylum Bacillota; class Bacilli; order Paenibacillales; family Paenibacillaceae; genus Fontibacillus; species Fontibacillus zeisoli. Next base: position 24,586 of record NZ_RZNX01000008.1, read on the forward strand.
ATCCACTTCCAGCCTTGCTCCATGGTCCATTCCTGGTGTGCCTTTGATGTTATCTTCATTCCAAGGCGCCCCCTCTCTCCGCTTCCCTATATACTCTCTTCAAAAAAGACACGCCTCATTCTTAAAAAGAATGGCGTGTCTTCATGAGTTATTACAGTCGATAAAGAACATATTAGGAACCCGAATTTGACATGATCTGCTTAAGCTTCTCGGTTGCGCGTTTTTGAATACGGGATACACTCATCTGAGATACTCCAAGCTTCTGGGCAATTGCACGCTGGGACTGACCGTCCTGGAATGCCAGAAGCAGAACACTTTGCTCCTGCTCCTTCAGTTGGCTGAGCGCCTGCTGGAGGTCCATTCTCTTCTCCACCGTATCATAGTCATTGGCATCGGAGCTGATTAATTCTCCGAGTGTTGCCGTACTCTCATCCTGAGAGAGCGGTGAGTCCAATGAGACATAATGGTAGCATTCCCGGCCGGCAAGGACTTCAATCGTCTCCTCCACAGAAAGATCCAGGAATGATGCAATCTCCTTCACATCCGGAGACCGTTCGAGCTTCACGGTAAGCTCATCAATGGCCTGCTGGACCAAAGCACCCTTCTCTTTGATTCGGCGCGGCACCTGGATATACCAGGATTTATCTCTTAGGAAATTCTTCATATGGCCGATCATACTCTTCATGGCATAGGGCTCAAAGGGAATACCAAGCTCAATGTCATACTGCTGAAGAAGCCGAATCAAGGCCATCTGCCCTACCTGATATAGATCCTCGTATAAGTCCGGACGGTTGCGGGCAATCTTACCGGCAGCCATCTTCACCATGGGCTCATATTTCTTGATGAGTACGGTGGCAATTTCATTATCTTTGGTCTGCTGGTATTCCCAGATTAGACCGATTGCTTCGTTCATCGACTCTGGGGGAGTCAGTCTATCCGTCATACCTTCTCCTCACTGCGAGCGAGATTGCGGATGAGGACCACTTTTGTTCCTTTCCCTGCCTCGCTCACTACGCTTACGTCATCCATAAGCGCCTGCATTAAATAGAAGCCGAGACCACCGATTTGGGCATCGTCCAGATTTTTATCGTGAAGTGTTACCCGATCGTCTGTTTTGTCCCACGAATCAAAGCTCTCCCCTTCATCTTTGACCGTAATTGACAATGAATCCGGCTTGACTTCAAAAGTAACTTCAACCGTGCCATCCTCCTGCTTGTAGGCATAAAGAACAGAGTTGTTACAGGCCTCAGAGACCGCAACCTTCATATCTTCAATATCCTCATAGGAGAAACCCATCTTGGAAGCAATCCCGTATAAATTCAATCTAACAATATCGACATAATCCGCTGTTGCCGGTAAGTGTAATATAACTCTTTGAACTTCGTCTTTCATTCTAACTTCGATCCTTTCCTATTGGGGATTCTCCTGTGAAGCAAAAAACTTAGCTATTCCGGTCATGTCAAACAACTTTTGAATTTGGGCCGGAACTTCCCGAACAAGAAACTGTGCACTCATACCATGTCTAGCTTTCAGTATAGATAACAAGATTCCAATACCTGTACTATCAATGTATTTCAGATCTTTAAGGTTAATCACCAAGTCAAGCTCCCCATCCTCGACAAGAGGTTCCATTACCTGTCTGAAGTCCGGGGCCACGGATAAATCTAATTCTCCTCTTAAATAAACCGTGCACGTACCGTCTTCTACCTGGGTAGTCGCATTGAACTTATCATTCTTATTTGTATTCATAGACACTCTCTCCTGAATTATGTTTTCTTTTTTTAAAAATAACAGCCCATTCTACATTCATTAACCCAAAAGTGAGCTTGTGAAACAAAATGAAAAAGGATCGCGCCCCCACTCAGCTGCCTTTCAACTGTTCTAATTCATCCATGGAAACCACCGTTTCCGTATATTTGGTCAGTATCTTCTTCAGGCTGCTAAGCTTGACGGGTTTGCTGACATAGTCGACCATCCCGGCATCCAGACACCGGTTCTTCGTACCTTCCATGACATTCGCGGTCATGGCAATAATCAGCGGTGCGTTATCTTCCTGAGCCTCCGCACAGATCCGGCGGGTAGCTTCCAGCCCATCCATAACCGGCATCTGCAGATCCATAAAGATATAGTCATAGCCTCCCGGCATTTGAGCCATCTTGATTGCACATTCGCCATTCTCGGCAACATCTGCCGTATAGCCAAGCTTTCGCAGCATACTTAGCATCAGCTTCTGATTAATAGGGTGATCATCTACGATCAAGACCCGTCTGGGAGACAGCAATTGGACTACTTCGGCCCGATTCTCCAAATTTTCATTGTTAAAGTCCTCAGGATGATCCTCATACTTCCCCACATTAACAGTGAAAATAAAGGTTGCCCCATTCTCTTCCATCGATTCCACACGGATATCTCCGCCCATCATCTGAACCAGCGTACGACAGATCGCAAGTCCCAGCCCGGTTCCTCCATACTTGCGGGTCATGGAGGAATCAAGCTGAGAGAACGGCTTGAACAGCTTGTCGATCTTCTCAGCCGGAATACCGATACCTGTATCTTTTACCGTGAATTCAAGAGACATACGCTCAGCTTCCACATATTTTGGCGTAACTACCAGATATATTCCGCCATGGTCTGTAAATTTGATTGCGTTTGAGATCAGATTGATCAGGATCTGGCGCATACGGCCCTGATCACCGTAGATCACCGAAGGAATCTGCTCATCTATGAAGTAGACCAACTCTAGATTTTTACGACCTGCATCCACCGAGAACAGGTTGAATACCTCCTGGATGCCGCTCTGAAGCTCGAATGGAGTCTCTTCAAGCTCCATCTTGCCTGACTCCATCTTCGTGAAATCAAGAATATCATTGATCACGGTTACCAGAGCATCCGCACTCTTGCGAATAATATCCGTATATTCTTTCTGTTCGTCCTTAAGTTCAGTCTCCATTAGAAGATCAACCATGCCAATAACCCCGTTCATCGGCGTACGGATCTCGTGACTCATCATGGCGAGAAACTCCGTCTTCGCTTTGGCGGCGATCTCTGCAGCTTCCTTGGCCTTGATCAATTCCTCATTAATCTTCTCAAGCTCCAAGGTCTTCTGGTGAAGCAGCATAGACTGGGTCTTATGCTTCTTATTCGTCAGATACATGCTGACAAAGCCTTCAATTTTGGATCTTAGAATCTGGGGAATGAACGGCTTCACCATATAATCGATAGCACCTGCTGAGTACCCTGCGAACAATTGGTCCGCTTCTTTGCTGTTGGCCGAAATGAAAATAATAGGAATATCCTTCGTCTTGTCACGGGCTTTGATAAGCTTGGCCGTCTCGATCCCATCCATACCCGGCATTTGCACATCAAGCACGATCACGGCGAATTCATCTTTCAGCAAGTGTCTAAGAGCCTCTTCCCCCGAGGTTGCTTTAACCAGATTGTACTGCTCACTATCGAGCACCGCCTCCAGAGCGAGCAAATTCTCGGGGCGGTCATCTACCAGCAATATGTGAATTGGTTCGTGATACCCCATGGAATCCTCCTCAATAATGGTGACAAATTTATTTGATCTTGCGATAAATTTTCTCTGTCATGTCCATTGGCTCATAGCAGTCAGCAAAGTCTGTAAAATGAATAGATTCTTTCGAGCCTAACACCAGAACACCAAAGTGATTTAAACTTTCGTGGAACAATTTATGGACATGATTCCGCAGCTTGTCGTCGAAGTAGATCATAACATTGCGGCAAAAAATAACGTTGAACTCATTAAAGGAACCGTCTGTCGCCAAATTATGTTCGGCAAATATCAAGTTCTTCCTTAAGAACGGTTGAAAAATTACCGAGTTATATTTTGCTGTATAGTATTCTGAGAACGACCGGGTGCCCCCAGCCGCCAGATAGTTCTTTGTGTAGAGCTGCATCTTCTCAATATTGAAAATACCTTCCTTCGCCTGGGCAAGGGAACGGTCATTCATATCGGTCGCGTAAATTCTTGACTTCTCATACAGGCCCTCTTCATGCAGCATAATGGCCATGGAATATACTTCTTCTCCCGTCGAACATCCCGCGTGCCAGATCCGGATATAAGGATACGTTCTAAGGATCGGGATGATTTTCTTACGGAAAGTCTTGAACAGCTCAGGGTCTCTGAACATTTCTGTTACCGGAATCGATAAATTATATACCAGTCTATCAAAACAATCCCGATTATGCAGCACCTTTTCCTGCAGGCTTGAAACAGTCTTCAAATTCTCAGCATGGACGCAGTGCCATATGCGCCGCCTAAGGGAGGGCATGGCATAATTCCGGAAATCATAGCCATAGAGTCGATGAATCCCCTCAAGCAGCAGTTCGATCTCGATGCTCTCTCGTTCATGGATATCTACTTCTAGAGGGGAGTGAATATCACCTTCGAATGAATGGTCTGGTGTCATGAATTTCATCCCCTGCCTCCTAATTCATCTCTTCACCTAATCAAGTTACTCCTTATTACCCTTTAAATCCGCTTACGAATACAACCATACTCTCATTAATGATAAAAGTTGATCGGTCTGAATCGGCTTCTTCATATAATCCGAAGCACCAGCTTCGATACATTTAAAGCGGTCATCCTTCATCGCTTTCGCTGTGAGGGCAATAATCGGGAGCTTCTCGAACTGCGGCATCTCCCGAATAAGGCGCATGGCTTCATAGCCATCCATCTCCGGCATCATCATATCCATTAAGACCAGATCGAAGTCGCCCTGCTCTTCCAGCAGATCAATAGCCTCCCTGCCATTCTCGGCAAAGACAACCTCCATTTGGTATCCTTCAAGCACACTGGAAAGTGCGAATACATTGCGGACATCATCATCGACCAGCAGAATCTTCTTGCCCTCGAACAGCTCCTCCTTGTTATGGAGCTTCCGCAGAATTTCACGTTTCTCCTCAGGAAGATTAGCTTCTACCCGATGCAGGAACAACGTCGTCTCATCAAGGAGACGCTCCGGCGACTTCACGTCTTTGATGATGATGGATTCTGCATATTTTCGCAGCTCTGTCTCTTCCTTGCTGTCAAGTTCCTTCCCGGTGTAGATAATGATCGGCAGATCATGAAGGTTCTCATCATCGCGGATCTGATCAAGCAGAGCAAAGCCGGTCATATCCGTCAGCATCAAATCGAGCACCATACAGTCATAATGCTTGCTATGAAGCTCGCGAATCGCTTCCTCTCCGGAAGAGACAGCCGTAATGATGACATCATCATGTCCGACCAGCTCGATAATCGCCTGCCGCTGTACTTCATCATCTTCTACCACTAACAGGTGTTTCAAACTCTTGTCCATATAAGATTCTATGTGCGAGAACGCCCGCTCAAGACTTTCCCTTGAAGAAGGCTTCTGCAAATAAGCAATGGCCCCCATCTTCATGCCCTGCTTCACATCATCCACAACCGAGATGACGTGGACTGGAATGTGGCGTGTATCCGGGTTGCCTTTGAGCTCTCCGAGAATGGACCACCCATCCATGACAGGCAGCTGGATATCAAGGATTATAGCATCCGGCAGATAGGTTCTTGCCAGCTTCAGCCCTTCATCGCCCTGGGATGTAGTTAAAGTTTTGAACCCATAGGCCTTAGCCATATCGATGAGTATCTTCGCGAAATTGAGGTCATCCTCGACGATGAGCATCACTTTATCCTGGGAGGTAATGCTATTTCGATCATCCGGCAAGCTGAAACCAGCATTTCTCACTTCGTCTTTGCTTCTGTTATCCTTCTCTTCAGGAACTGGCTCTATCCTTGGTGAGCTGGCTGGTTCAGGAGTACGGGATTTCACAACTGGCCTAATCCCGCCCTTCGGAAGATATAAGATGAACTCACTGCCTTCCCCTTCCTTTGTCTTCAAGGAAATCGCTCCGCCGAGCAGAGAAGCCAAGCCCCGGCTGATGGACAATCCGAGACCCGTACCTCCAAATCTGCGGCTGGTAGTGCCATCCGCCTGCTGGAACGCTTCAAAGATCAGATCCGTCTTATCCTTCGGTATCCCAATCCCTGTATCCTTAATGCTTAGAGCCAGGTATTCTTGTTCATGATCCAGATAATATGGAAGCTCCTCCGGCTTAGCTGGAGCTACTTTAAAGCTCACTTCGCCTTCGGTTGTAAATTTAAAAGCATTGGACAGCAAATTCCGCAGAATCTGCTTCACCCGGTGTCCATCTGTATTGATGGCCTCCGGCACATTCTCCTGAATTTCTAAAAGCAGCTGAAGGTTCTTCTTCAGTGCCACTTCACTAAAGTTAGTCTCTACAAACCTCTCCAGCTCAGAAATGCTGACAGATTCCTCATTGATCTCCATCTTGCCGGCATCCACTTTGGACAAATCAAGAATCTCATCAATCATCTTGAGCAGATCCGCACCTGACATATAGATTGTCTGCGCGTATTCCTTCTGCTTGACGGTCAGATTCTCTTCCTTATTCTCAGACAGAAGCTGGGAAAGGATCAACAGACTGTTAAGCGGTGTCCGCAGTTCATGCGACATATTCGCCAGGAATTCAGACTTATATTTACTTGTAAGAGCAAGCTGGCTGGCCTGCTGCTCTAGCTGAATCTTAGTCTTCTCGATTTCTTCGTTCTTCTCTTCCACTTCCTGCACCTGCTCCTGCAGGGCATGTGTCTTCGCAAGGAGCTCCGTATTGAAATGCTCCAGCTGTTCCTCCGAACGCTTGAGAGCTAGGGTCTGCTCCTCCAGATTTTCATTGGAGCGGCGAAGCTCCTCCTGCTGGCTTTGCAATTCTTCTGACTGACATTGAAGCTCCTCAGCAAGGGTCTGGGATTCCCGCAGCAGTTCTTCTACTCTTAAACGACCAATAATATTATTAAGAATGATACCAAGACTTACAGCCAGTTCCTTCAACAGCTGCTTCTGAAGGTGGTTGAAATGAAGGAAATTAGCAATTTCGATGACACCTAGAACCTGATCTTCAAATAAAACAGGGTAGATCATAACTTCCGCAGGCTCGGCCTCACCGAGTCCGGAGCGGATCGAGAGATAGCTTTCCGGCAATTTGACAAGCGTCAGCGGCTCTTTCGAGAGAGCTACCTGGCCGACAAGGCCTTCACCCAGCTTGAACGACTTGTTAGGGCGTCCCACTTCATCCATGGCATAGGCCGCTGCAAGATGAACTTCATTCGGACTGTGTTCATCACTTCGGGTATACAGGGCACCGTATCGGCCCCCAAGAATGGGAGTAAATTCAGTAATGAACATTTGCGACACCTGTTCAAGCGAATTGACTCCCTGGAACAGCTCGGTAATCCGGGCCAAATTGGAATTAACCCAGGCCTGATCCTGCTGGGCCTGCAGATATTTCCTCTCCAGCTCCTGCTTCTCCTCCAAATCCTCGGATAACTCCTGAAATACCCGCGCAACATCTCCAATCTCATCCGTGTTAGCAATCTTTATACGCCTAATCGCCTTAAGTTTACCATTGCTGAAGCTGGTCATCATTTGTGACACGGTATTGAATCCTCTGGTGATGCTCGGTATGATCCACAGCATGACTCCAAGAGCCAACAGCAGGCCGGCGGCCATCACGGCAACGGTAATCTGCACGGACTGTTCGTATGCATCCCGGGCAGATTGAACTTCTTCCTCAATTTTCAGATCTTGATAGGTTCTCAGAGAGTTGACGCTATCTACAATTTTGTTCTGCAGATCTACTCCGTTAGCATTCCGGAAAGTAACCGCCCGGGATCTATCACTCTGGCTCAGTAATGACAGCTGCTTGTCTAAATAAGCTTTGTACTGACCCCACGCTTTACTCACATTAGATAAGATAAGCTTTTCTTCCGCACTGGAATTCTTATTCGTGGTTAGGGCCGCCAAGCTTGCATCCGCCTTACTCACATTGTCCATAATCTCAGGCGTGGTACTCTCTACGGAAAGGGATGGGTTGAGCAGCAGATCCGCCAGCTTCTTGGTCACCTCGTTAACCTGCCCGCGCACATCTCCCGAACTCCGTATGTTCATATATCTTTGTTCATATACTTGATCAATCTGCTTCCGCATGAAATCCATTCGATCATAACCGATAAAGGTTAAGACAAGCAGGATTGCCATAATTGATCCAAAGCCAATGACCAGCTTACTCTTGATTCTCATTCCGGCCTTCCCCTTTTTTTAGTGATATCCATACTAGACATTTATCGTCTTCGCGCTCCTGTGGCCCGCTATCGTCAAAGAACATTTCCTGCATTCTCTGCAGGTCCATTCTATGATTAGACGCAAGATTGGTAACGAGATATTCAATCTGATCATCCTGAGTGCCTTCCACGGCCTCAAGCAGCCCATCCGTATACAGAACAATATGCCCTTCTTCCTCATACGTGATGGAACGGGTCTCCGCCTCGATTTTATCAAACAGCCCCACCGGCGGACATCCGGTCCCCAGCATGTTCACTGACCCGTCCTTCATATAGAGAAGTCCCGGCGGATGTCCCGCATTCACATAATCGATACGTTTGAATTTAGTGTCCACCACCAGATAGATCGCAGTGAAGTAATACTGGACTAACTGACTGTCAATATGAAGCTGGCTGAATCTTCGATTGAGCTCCTGAATGACCTTTTCGGGCTCAACATAAGTATTTACTGTATCTTTCAAGACAGAGGCAATGAACATACAGAATAAAGATGAAGAAATTCCGTGTCCCATCATATCCAGCAAAATAATCCCATATCTGCCCTCGCCCAGCGGATACCAGGCATACAAATCGCCGGCCAGCTCGAATGAAGGCTTATAAATGGCACTGACCCCAAAGAATGGATCATCAATAGGCGCGCTGAGCACTGCATTTTGCACTAGGCCCGCCAGCTTTAGCTCCTCTTGAAGTCGCTGATCGCGTTCTTTGTGCCAATCCTTCTCCTGCTTCAATCGAAGGGCAAGCCGGATACGGGCCATAAGTTCAACTTTATTAATCGGCTTGGTGACGTAATCGACAGCGCCTGCATCCAGCGCTTCGGCTAATTTCTTGGAATCTCCTACAGCGGTAACCATAATAATAGGAATATCCTTAAGCTCCTCATACTGCTGAACAATACGGCAGGCCTCTATACCATCCATTTCTGGCATCATCATATCAAGCAGAATCAAATCTATATCAGTAGGTGCGGTCACCGCTCCCTGCCCGGTATGATCCAGACCTAGCTGCTGGAACATTTCGAACGCGGATGAGACGGCCACCGTATTCCGGTAATCTTCTTTTTTCAGGATTTCACGAACAATGATGATATTCGTCGGATTATCGTCCACAATTAAAATTTTCATATCCCTCTCCTTAGCCTCGGTGAAGATTTGCACAAACCAGCAATTTACTTTCTACCTTGGACATCAATCATTTCAACTATATCATTTTCCCTACAAGCAGCTCAAAAAACTTACGAATCATTAACAGTCAACCACATATATCCCAAAATATAGATAAGGAATGAGGGAAATTCCCCATTCCTTATCTATAAAACGACAAATTTGTCGTCATGCTCTATTCTTATTTCCGGACAGCAATGACAAGCACTTTGCCCAGATCCAGTTCTTTCTCATAAAATTCAGCCTCAGTCTCCGTGAAGCCTAAGGATACAATCTTGGAGCGCAGTTCGTCTCCCCGGGAGCGGAACAGATTCGCCAAGGAATGGAAAATTCCTTCTTCCTTTATCCCAACCTCTTGGGCATCGGCAGCATCAATAATTCGGTCTGTGCGATCCTGATCATGGGCCAGTACATATATATTCTCAGCGAGATAACCGGTGGCGCCAAGCTCTCTGATCGTCTCAACCGCCTGAACCCCGTTTTGCACAACTTTTGCATAAGATTTAGTACTTTCTATACTCATGATTTTTTACGCACTCCTTTACTAAGTACTGTTCATACTCTGAATACCTAAATAGCCATTAACCCAATCTGGCGTAAGGTGAATCACTTTTCCAGCATTTTACTACCTCAATCAAAGGCTGCTGCATCGAACAGATCGATGCCCAGTATAGCTCCTGCAGCGTCCCTGTAAATTTTGATCGCACTATATCCACGGGTATAGACATCGCCATCCTCGGCGGTGTAATCCGCGGGACCGAAAGCCCGGTTCAAAGAGGAGGATTGAAGTGCAATCCACTGCTTATTCACTTTCATCTCCTTAGCATTAGCACCCAGATGTACATAGTAAACCTGGTCATCGTACAGCCCGACTGTGACATCTTTATAATGATACTCGGTATAACCGGTAAGCTTGTCGCGGGTTACCTTATCAGGCTTCCCTTTCTTACTGATTACATCCTTTGTCTGATCACTTAGTGAAATGTCGCTCAGCGTATTGAATTCATTCACCCGTTCATACCTCGTTCCAAGGGGGTTCCATGAAGCCTGAACCACTTGCGAAGATTCCGACTGGGCAAATGAATTCATTACCCTGCCATCAGCTGTGGGCGATGGCCCGTTAAGGGGAGAAAGTAGTCCGATTAGCAGCAGAATTGCATTCAACATAAGCTCACCCTTTCTTTAAGCTGCCAGCCTTACGATTAGTGACGAAATTTGTGCCAGGCGCCTGCAGCAAGATCAATCCATTTCATCCAATTAGCTGAGTTCTTCTTGGAATAGGTCGCCTCATAGCTTTGCACCGTTTTCTCGGAAGGCGTCTGCAGCGCAGCTCGTGCAGCATCTTTAGTAGAAACTCTCACCTCAGTCGGCTTCTTGAATCTCTCAATTAAAGCGGTAGATACTTGTTTGGCGCTGAGTGTAACCTCATTCAAAATTTCGCCAACATTCTTCACCGTTTCAATGACAGGATCAATCTGTTTCATTTTGTACTGTACATCCTCTGTAATCCCGTTCGCATGTCTAAGCACTTCTTTCACTTCATACGTAAGCTCATCAATCGTCTTCTGGACCTCCTGAAGCGTTTGAGATGTTTTATCAAGGGAATTCTCTGCTGCCTTCAACGTTTTGATTAGGAAGATAACCAAGGCTACAAACGCTAAAGCAATAACTGCTACACTAAGCTGCCAAATAAGTGACATCAACATTACCTCTCTTTCTTTCCTCGTAAGCTTTGTTACCCCATAGTTACCCCGAGCCGTTTTGGACGAAACAAAGGAAAATGTTGCCTGAATCCATGCGGCATGCGCAATTGTTTCATTCCTAAACAGCTCGGTTAAAAATCATTACGAGGCGGGAACAACCCGCACCGAAGCGTTCTTGAAAGCCCGGATCCAAACCGGATTCACGAGAAGCGCCTTTACTAATCTTCTATGAAAGAAGGTGGATCTTCATGTTAAAATGGTCCCTTATTTTTCTGGTCGTTGCCTTGATTGCAGGTATCTTCGGTTTCTTCAATCTTGTGGTGGCAGCAACAGCTTCTATAGCAAAAATATTGTTCTTCGTCTTCCTGGTTCTGTTCATTATCTCTCTCTTCACGGGTCGTAATGGACGCAGATCGCTTTAACTTGAAAAAATCGCGGATAGCTCAGTAAGTTGGATTATTGAATTCCTTATAAGGCAGCCGCGTGAAATGTTCTTCCGATCGCTGTTGTTCCCAGATTTCTTATTTGAATTTTTAAGGTAGAAATCTGGGAACAAAGGCGAGCGCTCCGCTTTTCCAGAATCATTTCACACTCTTGCCTAGAGGTAATTCTTAAGTTCAACTTCAACAGCGTATTACATTGCAAAAAGGCGGTAATGACCAAGTATCCCGAGGACCTTGTCATTACCGCCTTTTTGATCTGCTAACCTATCCGATCTTATAAGTTATAATAACCGCATAATTTCCAGCCAGTTCAAGGACAACCTCGCTTCAATGGAGTCCTCATGAAAGATCATATCCTTAACTTTAATCATCTCGGGCAGCTCCTTGCCCGGCGGTACACTCACCTGCTTCAGCCCAAGCTGCTCAGGGGTTAGCTTGATCCCCTTAATCTGCACAGAGACCGGAGTCAATACAACAAGTCCCCCGGAGAAGTCCATATTATAGACTGCTTTTGCTCCGAAGGGGATAATTCCCCACTTTCCGTTGATGTCCGCATCGATCCGGTTTCCATGCTGCTTAAATTCCGCGCCTGTAACATCAACCGGAAGTTCTCCCTTGGCTAAATATTTGACCAGCTTCTGCTTGGCCAATCTGTTGAATTCCTCGGCGTTAATTTGGATCACCGGTTCACGGGTTTCGATCATCTGCGTTATCTTTGCTTTCCAATCGAGCTCTGTGTAATTGAGATCCAGTTCTTGGGTTGGACGGATGTATAGAATAACAGCTGTAACTGCCACAATAATCAAGATGAACGGGATTAGAAACAACCATTTTTTTCTCATACTCTCCACTCTTTCTCTATTAATCTTTACACTCCGTTAACAAAAATCCTTTAGGCTCAAAAAAAATTTTCCATAATTTGATTCTGAGGTCGCTTGGCTGGTTATTTAAAATATACAAAGCAACACCAAACATATCCTAGGGAGGAAATACAATGAAAAAACTAGCAGCCATCACAGCAACACTTGCTCTATCCGCAGCTTTCGCAACTGCAGCTTCTGCTGAGACAGCTCCTGTAACCACAACAAATTCTACAGGAACGTCGACAACTACGTCCACACCTGTAGTCACTTCAACTACGGTAAGCTCACCTATTATCGTTAATGACCTTATTGTAGCTAATCCCCCTAAGAAATGGGAAGTCTTTAAAGTGACTACATTTTATAAAGACCCTAACGGCAAAGCATGGGGCAAGCTGGATCCTCAAGTGCTTGAGCCAACTGGCCAAATCATCGGAGATTGGGTGGAAATCTACACTTGGCTCGGTAAAGGCTGGGTATGGGCACCAAATTATACTAAATAATATAACATAAAGCCAATACCAACCAATAACAGCCTCCCGGCGTTTACATACACTGAAACCAACCGGCCGGCTCCCATAAAGAACGCCCTGCTCTGGCAAGAGACTGAATCTCTCTGCAAAAGCAGGGCGTTCTTTATGAAATACAGATATAATCAATAATGTGAAATTCTATATAAGCTGTACTATTGAAGCACACTTCCTCCAAATAAGAACCGCTTCGCCCACGACCCGGTTAACGTATCGATACGTACGCCTCCCGAGCTGACCGAATAGGTCTGGATCATTTGTCCGTTGCCGAGGTATACCCCCACATGGTTAATCCGTTCTGAATCCTTATTAATTCCCTGATACGCGGCATCCGAGGATCCCTTATAACCCATGAAGAAGATCAGATCACCCGGTTTTAGTTCATTCATATTGTATACAGCTTTGCTGTTCGACTTAATCCACTCGCCCTGTGATCTTGAATCGGCTGGCAGAATAATATTCAGGGCTTCCTTGTATATTTGTCTGGCGAAATCAGAACAGTCGAATGTGGTTGTCGTATTTCGGTCCGAACCAAATTCATAGGGTGTACCCAGATACTTCTTGGCCGTTTGGAAAAGAAGCTCCAGCTTACGGTCCCGCTCAAGCTGAGCGTCTGACTGCTGGGTATCCTCCGATTTGACAACCGTCGTATCAGAGTTCAGCTTAATGTATTTCTCCGATTTACTGACGTATCCCACCTGCCCGCTAGACGTAAGCACTTTATAGAAATAAGGATTATCCTTCGCCGTGATGCTGACAGTCTCTCCGGTCTCCAGCATTTTAATAATACGGGTAGAGGTTGATGGACCCATCCGAAGGTTCACACCATATTGAATGGTTCCCGTAAGTCCGGCCTTCTGGACAGAAGCGGCAGCCTGCACGTGAGATGAAGCAAGTATACCTGAGTTACCTAATAATAGGGTGGTGATAATTCCAATCGCTAAGCTCTTCTTCATGTTGAATCCTCCCGGGGATGTTCTGAGTTGTATGCCTAAAAAGGGGCTTGTCCCCTTTATCGGCATTCCGGAGAGAACTCAATATATGTCTTATTGCACAAAACTCAGGGTAATGCTAACTACCTATCTTCGCACACAAACAGGCCCTAATACCTAACACACAAAAAAAGCTATCCCCCGGTCAAATGACCCGTGAATAGCTTCAGATTGTGTTCCTGCTCCTCATCTATAGCATCTCGCCTTTACCAACACCTGCTGGATCCTCTTCCAGCTGCGCGCCCTCCTGTTTGGGTTCCACATGGACATGAACATTCATGACATTGTGGCGCTCTCCCATCCGCGCTTCAATGAGATCGCTGATCTCATGGCTTTCCGTTACGCTAAGCCTCGGGTCCACCTCAATAACGACATCGACCAGCACATGATTTCCATGCACTCTCGCTTTCACATCCTTAAGTCCCTCCACACCCGGGATACGGGCAATAGAGCTTCGCAGATCCTGCAGCTCATTCTCATCGAAGCCGTCAGTAAGACGATAAGTGGCATCCTTGAAGATATCCCAGGCTGTCTTGCAGATAAGCAGCCCCACGGCAATAGCCGCTACCGTATCCAGCCAAGGCAACCCGAACTGTGCCCCGAAGATCCCGATTGCTGCTCCAATACTTACAAATGCATCCGACAAGCTGTCTTTGGCGGTTGCCATTAGCGCCTGATTGTTAATTCTCTTGGCGAGTCTCCGGTTATACACATAGACTCCGAACATGCCGGCTGCACTCACAAGCGCGATAACCGCTGACAAAGGATCGGGAGCAGCCTTTCTCCCTTCATACAAACCTCTTCCCGCTTCAATCAGCACCTGAATCCCTACCGTGGCCATGATGAAGGAAGCCAGCAGTACAGCAACGGTCTCAGCTCTGAAATGTCCATAGGCATGGTCAGAATCCGGCGGTTTCCTGGAAATACGTAGACCGATCAGAATGGCGGTTGACGCAATAATATCGGTAACATTGTTGAAGCCATCCGCAAGCAGGGCGCTGGAATGAAATAAATATCCACTAATCAGCTTAAGGGCGGACAGCACTAGGTATGCAGCAATACTGATCATTGCGCCGCGCTCTCCCTGCCTGATCTCTTTGTATGTATCCATTCCAATAGCACCTCCAAAATCCAATATAACCATTATTCCCGTTGTCCAATGTTTTAAAAACGTTTAAAATGAGATCAGCGCTCCCATCACGCAAAGGAGATGATAACGATGACAGAAGAGAATAAAGAGCCTAAGAAAATCGACCTCGCAGAAGCCATGCGGCTGAAATTACAGCAAAAGAAGCAGAATCAGGCTTCCAATAAACAAGGCCAAAGCGGCATGAATACCACCAAAACACTCAAAAGCCAAAACAACAAAAAACCGAACAACCAGCGCCGCCGTACTGGCGGATCTTAGGAGCCCTTAAAGAAAATGCTGTCCCTTAATTTAAAGGGGCAGCATTTTTTTATAACTATGAATTCAGAGTTCCTGCCGGGTACATTTCCTTGCGCAGCTGCTGAATTTCTTCATTCTCCAGATACTCATCATAAGACATTTGGCGATCAATTACGCCGTTTGGAGTAATCTCAATGATCCGGTTCGCAATCGTCTGAATGAACTGATGGTCATGAGAGTCGAACAGGATGGTGCCGTCGAAGTCAATCAGACCGTTATTAAGGGCTGTAATGGATTCGAGGTCCAAGTGGTTCGTAGGCTCATCGAAGATTAGCACATTCGCACCGTTGAGCATCATCTTCGCCAGCATACAGCGGACCTTCTCTCCCCCGGAGAGTACACTTGCCTTCTTCAAGGCTTCCTCGCCGGCAAACAGCATACGTCCAAGGAATCCGCGCAGGAAGGTCTCATCCTGGTCATTGGAGTATTGGCGCAGCCACTCGACAAGGTTGAGATCAACACCGTCAAAGTAAGCCGAGTTGTCCTTAGGGAAATACGCCTGGGTAGTGGTTACGCCCCAGTTATACTCACCTGCATCCGCCTCAGTCTCACCCATAATAACCTGATACAAAGTCGTCTTCGCCAGTCCATCCGGACCCACGAATGCAATCTTGTCACCTTTGTTCACCACAAAGCTGACATTGTTCAGCACTGTTTCGCCTTCAAGGGTCTTAGTAACGCTGTCCACCGTCAGAAGCTGCTTGCCTGCTTCACGCTCGGCTTTGAAGTGAAGGAACGGATACTTCCGGTTAGATGGACGAATATCATCCAGCGTAATCTTGTCGAGCTGCTTCTTACGGGAAGTAGCCTGCTTCGACTTGGAAGCGTTAGCCGAGAACCGCTGAATGAACGCTTGTAGTTCCTTGATCTTCTCTTCCTTCTTCTTGTTGGCATCCCGAGTTAATCTAAGGGCCAACTGGCTGGACTCGTACCAGAAATCGTAGTTACCCACATACAACTGGATTTTACCGAAATCGATATCCGCAATATGGGTACATACTTTGTTCAGGAAGTGACGGTCATGGGATACAACTATGACGGTGCCTTCATAATCAAGCAGGAAGTTCTCCAGCCAAGCGATGGAATCAATGTCCAAGTGGTTGGTAGGCTCATCGAGCAGAAGGTTGTTCGGCGTACCAAACAGCGCTTGCGCAAGCAGGACACGGACCTTCTCATTACCGCTAAGCTCGCTCATCTTCTTATCATGCAGATCTTTCTCGATCCCAAGGCCGATCAGGAGTGAAGCGGCGTCAGATTCTGCATTCCAGCCGTCCATTTCCGCGAAGTCCCCTTCAAGTTCCCCTGCACGAAGACCATCTTCTTCAGAGAAGTCCGCTTTGGCATACAGGGCATCCTTCTCTTTCATGATGCTGTACAGACGGGCGTGACCCATAATCACCGTCTCGAGAACCGGAAATTCATCGTATTCATAATGGTTCTGCTTCAGAACCGCCATACGCTCGCCCGGAGTCATATGAACATCACCTGTGTTAGGCTCAATTTCTCCAGACAGAATCTTCAGGAAAGTGGATTTGCCGGCACCATTCGCACCGATCAGACCGTAACAGTTCCCTGGTGTGAACTTTATATTTACATCTTCGAAAAGTGCTCGTTTTCCATAACGGAGCGTTACACCATTTGTACTGATCATTAATCATTACCATCCTTTATATCGATATATCACGCATCTAAGATGGAATGAACTAAAGAGGCAATTCATCACTCAGTCTTTAGTTCATTCCATCTAGCTCACCATTATAGCATAGAAATCCCCTTGGCAGGGAACTAACCTTAGCGGGATGATGTATCGGATGGCTTAAGCTTTGGATAACGAAGTGTCTCCCCATAGAGCAGCACACGAATCGCCTCTTCCGGAATCCCCCGTTTCTTGCGTTCGGCTTCCATACGATCCAGTGCTTCACGGGCCGTATCATCGGCCAGCTTGAAGGTACCGTAATGCATCGGAACCATGGTCTTGGCCTTAACATCCACGAAAGCCTGAATGGCTTCTTCGGGATTCACGTGCTGTGAGGTCATGAACCATTCCGGCTCATAGGCCCCGATCGGCATAAGCGCAACATCAATGTTGTACCGTTCCCCGATATCCTTGAATCCTTTAAAGTAACCACTGTCTCCCGCAAAATAAATAACAGGATCTCCCTGTCCCTTCTGCTCTGGCGGATCGATCTCCATGACAAAGCCTCCCCAGTGGGAAGTGTTCGTATCGAAAGGCGTCCGGCGTGTCCAGTGTTGGGTCGGAACGAAAGAGAATTTCACATTCTTCACCGTCAACTCCTCCCACCACTTCATCTCCTCGCAGCGGCTGAAGCCTTTGCGCTCCATCTTGCGCTTCAGTCCCACGGGTACCAGAATAGTAGTTCGTGCACCGTATAATTTACGAATTGATGAGATATGCATATGATCGTAATGAGAGTGGGAGATCAGAATGATATCCACTTCAGGAATTTCATCAATCGGGATTCCCGGAGATCCAAGCCGCCGCTGAAAAGCCATTCTTGGGGCCCACACCGGGTCGGTCACAATATTGAGTCCGTGATATTGAATCAGGAATGTCGAATGCCCGATCCAGGTAATCGTGGTATCTTCCCGGTTGTTCCTTAAGTATTCAAGCTCTGGTTCCGAGTTAGGAATCACATAGGAGTAATCTTTCTTCTTCCTGCGGCGCTCTTCGCGCCATTGGCTGAACTGCTTGAGTGTTTTATCTGTGCTTACATTATCGATATTGTTAAAACGGTGTCTGGGCATGAAGAGGGCTCCTCCCTTCCTTTTTCCCTGTATAGTCTAAAATAAAAGGTTTCCCTGTTCCATCGCCTTTCCCTCATCTTAACCTACTATTACCCCGTTTTCCAAATTCAATAGCAGGTAATCCCCAGCTTCAAATTAATCCCCTGAATCTTTGTATTTCACTGCGTACACGAACAAGAATAGAATCGCTCCGGCGACAACCAGCTGGGGAGCATACATCATCATAAAATGCTCAATCATATGTCTATGACCCTTTCTTCGGTGAATTCCCGCGAATATACCGGGCATCGAACAGGAACAGCCTCATCAAGAGCACCAGGGAAGGGACCAGCAGAATGAACCCGGCAATAAATGCGGTTAGCATGGCTGTAGCCATAGCTTCGTTCGTAAAGTTCTGATAAATGTTGACATACTTATACAATACGTAAGGCAGATGTGATCTTCCGTATCCATACCAGGCAAAGGCGAACTGAAGCAGGACAAAGATAAAGGACCATCCAAGACTTCGTCTCCGCCATACCAGATATACTGCGGCCAAGAAGCACAACAGAGAAGCCACGAACATCCAAGCGATGTGAAGCATGTTCTGGAAGTGCTCCGGGTTCTGCCGGTTGATCTGGAAGAAAGCGAACACACTGGCAAGAATAGTAGGTCCGCTCCAGAAGAGCGCATACCTCCGCAGAATTTCAAAAGCTGTCCTATCCTCTGCCTTAGAGGCATAATAGCTGAGGAACATCGCCGAGATATACAGCACCGAGACGATGGCCAGCAGAACGACCGACCAGGTATACGGATTGGAGAAGAACGCCCCCCAATTAAGCAGCACCTGCCCCCCTATCTCCTCGATAATCCCGCCTTCCGACAAAGCCAGAACAGTAGAGAGCGCCGCCGGAATCAACAGCCCCGTAGCCCCATACAGCGCCATGTATACGATATTTCCATTGTTTGAGATTCCATAAGTGTTATAGGCATAGTAAACAGCGCGGATCGCCAGCAAAATAATCACAATACTTCCCGGTACAAGCAGCGCAGTCCCGTAATAATAGGCAGACTCCGGAAAGAAGCCGATCAGCCCGATCTCAAAAAAAATCAGGAACACATTCGTGACTTCCCATACCGGAGACAAATACCGCTGAATCACCCGGTGTACCTTGTTCTTATGTCCAGTCGATACACTATAGAAGCTGAAGAACCCTGCTCCAAAGTCAATGGAAGCCACAATCAAATACCCGTACAGAAAGGTCCACAGCACGGTAATTCCTAGAATTTCATAGCTCATTTCATTCCACCGCCTTCCGGATAGAGCTCCCGCAGCTCATCATCTACGTTTTTGTTACGGAACATCTTTCCCAGCACCCTCAGACAAGAGACACACAGGACCAGGTACAGCAGCACGAACAGCACCAGCATCCAGGGTACGTGGGTTGACGTGGTTGCCCCTTCGGATACACGCATATAGCCGCGAAGAATCCAGGGTTGACGGCCTACCTCGGCAAAAAACCACCCCAACTCCACAGCAACGAACGCGAGCGGAGCAAGAGCAACGAGTCCGATTAGCAGCCATTTGGGCACGGCGCCCCGCATTCCGGGGATTCTTTTGCGCAGTATATAGATGAAAGGAATCAGAATCAGCATGATCCCATTCGTAACTTTAAGATCAAACATATAGTGGATACTGAGCGGCGGAATGTTCTCCTTAGGGAATTCATTAAGCCCGATCACGGTCATATTCGGCGAGCTGCCAGCCAGTATACTCAGCGCATAGGGAATCTTTATCGCGTATTTGACCTGATTGTTCTTATCCAAAATTCCTCCATAAATGAGCGGGGCTTTATCCCTTGTATCAAAATGCCACTCCGCTGCAGCGAGCTTCTCGGGCTGATACCTGGCCAGATATTTACCTGAGAAATCCCCTATTATGGCTGTAGCCAAGGCAAATACGAAGGCAGACACCACTGTAAGCTTGAGTGCCTTCTTGTAATAGACATGCCTACGTCCCTTAAGCAGACTGAAGGCGGCGATAGCCACAAGCAGGCAGGCGCTGACGGTATAGGAAGAAGCGATAACATGTGATACCTTCGTGGGCGTAGCCGGGTTGAACATCGCCATCAGCGGATTCACATCCGTAAATACTCCGTTCTTCAGTGTGAACCCCTGAGGCATGTTCATGAAGGCATTCATGGACGTAATGAAGAAGGCCGATGCGGTAGAGCCGATGGCCGTCGGAATCAGCAGCAGCAGATGCAGATATTTGTTGCGGAACCGGTCCCAGGTGTACAGATAGATGCCCAGGAAGATCGCTTCAATGAAGAAGGCGAACGTCTCCATGAACATCGGGAGGGCGATGGCCCTTCCGGCAACGCGCATAAATGTGGGCCAGAGCAGGCTGAGCTGCAGCCCAATCGCTGTACCTGTTACCACACCTACGGCAACTGAGATTACGAATCCGCGCGCCCATCTGCGGGCGAGCAGGATGTAGTGAGGGTCTCCGGTTCGTATTCCCCTCCACTCTGCCAAGGCCATCATGACAGGCAGCCCAACTCCTATTGCTGCCAGATTAATATGTACGAACAAGGTGAGTCCTGTCAGAATCCGGCTCATCATCACCGGGTCATTGAGTGACATCAGCATTCATCTCCTGTTTAACTTAATGGTAATGCAGGTACCTGATCAAGCTGCGGATCGTTCCAGCCAGCATAATTATCGTGACGATGAGACATACCAGGACCAGCTTTCTCTCCTGCTTCAGGAACATATTTCCCATCCACCCTTCACGTTCCATTTGACCTGTTTAAGTTTTCCGCTGGTGTCTCCTATTTATTCCACAAAATTCATGGTTTTACGCCGGGTCTGCGCCCATACTTAGGAATACTTCGGCAATTGTTGTAAAATAGACACAACACCCCAAAAGGAGATGTCATTCGTCTATGAAAATCAAATTTATCGAACCGACCCCAAGCCCTAATACGATGAAGCTTCATCTAGAT
Organism: Paenibacillus zeisoli; assembly: GCF_003994465.1. Lineage (GTDB taxonomy): Bacteria > Bacillota > Bacilli > Paenibacillales > Paenibacillaceae > Fontibacillus > Fontibacillus zeisoli. Next base: position 45,662 of record NZ_RZNX01000008.1, read on the forward strand.
GAGACCCTGGCCCCCGGCCAGCGCAAAACATATACGTCTGATAACGAACGTTCGGCTCCGGCCTGGATTCAGCAGATGCTGCATATTCCCGGCGTGAAGAGCATCTTTCATACCGCGGACTTCATCGCTCTGGATCGTAAAGGCAATGCCGACTGGTCCGCCATTCTGGCCAGCGTGCAGGAGCAGTTCGGACAGGAAGGCATGGAATCCGCCTGGAAGCCGGATGAAGAAGCCCCCAACACAGGCTACGGCGAAGCGCAGGTGTTCGTTCAGTTCTTCCGCGGCATTCCGATGCAGGTGCGCGTGAAATCCGGCTCCCTTGAGGAGCGGATCTCGCTGCCTAACCGCTTCGTGAATGCCGTGACTGAGGTCGCCAGCGCTACCCTGATCAAAGAGCGCAAGCTCGTCGATTATGGCGTCCGTTATGGCGAGCTTGAACATATTGCCCGCGAGATCGAGCAGGAGATCGAAGCGGCCTTCCCTCCCGAGCGGCTTGCAGATGTGATCCGCCAGGCCATTGCCCATGGCCGCAGCGAGAGCGAATTCGTTGAGGAGCGCCGCGAGCTCAAGCTGGGTGAAGTGCAGGAGCGCATGCAGAGCGGTGACTGGCGCGTGCGCTATGCCGCGCTGGATGCGCTGCAGCCGAGCGAAGAGGCGCTGCCGCTGCTCGCGGATGCGCTGCGCGATGCGCAGATGCAGCTGCGGCGGCTCGCCGTGGTCTACCTCGGCGACATCCGGACGCCGGGCGCCATGGCGCTGCTCTACGAAGCGCTGCGCGACAGCTCCGCCGCCGTGCGCCGGACGGCGGGCGACACGCTCTCGGACATCGGCGACCCGGCCGCTACCGGGCCGATGATAGAGGCTTTGTCCGACCGCAGCAAGCTGGTGCGCTGGCGGGCTGCGCGCTTCCTGTACGAAGTCGGGACGGACGACGCCCGGGAAGCGCTTGAAGCGGCAGCAGATGACCCCGAATTCGAGGTCAGTCTGCAGGCGCGGATGGCGCTTGAGCGGATTGAGTCCGGCGAGCAGGCAGCGGGAACCGTCTGGCAGCAGATGGCCCGCCGGGGAGAAAGCGGAGTGTCATAAATACGCCTTTATTTTGCATAATTTGTCTGTTGCTGTTCAGTTTTTGTTGATTTATACTGAATGAAGTTTCAGATTCAGATGATGATAGTTGATGGAAGATACAATTGAATATTACCTCATCATTTCTAATTTCAAGGTGAGGTAGAGGTCGCGGCAGTTGAAGAGTAGACTGGGGAAAGCGTATAAGGACGCTGTTGATCCCGGAGTGAAAGGCAGTGCCGCCGAAGCAGAGTTGTTCCTCTATGCCAATTCTGCTGGGGCTGTTACCGAAAGGGACAGAACTGTCACGTTCATCTATACCAACGGATGAACGTGTTGAGCTATCTTGATTTGAAGGTTGATGCGGGTACTAGATACGAGCCGCGGAAATTTCTTCCGTGGCTTCTTCGCGCTTCCTTTAGACTTATCTCTTCACTCTATATTAAGGAGAATTCTTATGAGCAACCGTAAAGTAGCTACTGTATCGCTCAAGGCCGGACTCAAAGCCCGTCATATGACGATGATTGCCCTCGGGGGTTCCATCGGAACAGGTCTGTTCCTGGCGAGCGGCGGAGCCATCGCCTCTGCAGGTCCTGGAGGAGCCCTCCTCGCTTATGCCGCAGTGGGCATCATGGTGTACTTTCTGATGACTAGCCTTGGGGAGCTGGCCACGTATATGCCGGATTCCGGATCGTTCGGTACCTATGCCACCCGATTCGTAGATCCTTCACTCGGCTTCGCGCTGGGCTGGAATTTCTGGTATAACTGGGCGATTACCATAGCGGCCGAGCTTTCAGCGGCGACCTTGATTATCAAATACTGGTTCCCGGACAGTAACTCATTCTGGTGGAGCCTACTGTTCCTTGCCGTTATATTTGCCCTGAACATCTTGTCTGTCAAAGGCTATGGAGAATCCGAATACTGGTTCGCCATCATCAAGATTGCTGTCGTTATTATTTTCCTCGCAGTCGGTGTATTGATGATCATCGGAATTATCGGCGGCGAGACCGTTGGATTCAAGAACTTTACGATTGGAGATGCTCCGTTCCATGGCGGATTCTTCGCCTTCCTCGGCGTGTTCATGGCTGCGGGCTTCTCCTTCCAGGGCACCGAGCTGATCGGGGTTGCCGCTGGAGAAAGTGAGAATCCTCGTCAAAATGTACCGAAAGCCATTCGCCAGGTGTTCTGGCGTATTCTGATCTTCTACATTCTGGCGATCATGGTGATCAGCTTGATCATTCCGTACACCAATCCGGACCTGCTGAAGAGCGGTGTAGATAACATTGGGGTCAGCCCGTTCACGCTGGTGTTCGAGAAGGCGGGGCTTGCTTTTGCGGCTTCGGTCATGAATGCCGTTATTCTCTCTTCCGTGCTCTCAGCCGGTAACTCGGGCATGTATGCATCCTCCCGTGTCTTGTATGGTCTTGCCAAAGAAGGAAAAGCTCCTAAATTCCTGGCCAAGCTGAATCACCGGGGAATTCCGGTGAATGCGCTGCTGCTTACAACTCTGGTCGGTATGGCTGCATTCCTGGCCTCTATGTTCGGAGACGGGGTCGTCTACTCTTGGCTGCTAAATGCCTCGGGGATGTGCGGCTTTATTACCTGGCTCGGCATCGCAATTTGTCATTACCGCTTCCGGCGGGCCTATGTGGCTCAGGGCCTGGATCTGAACAAGCTGCCTTACAAAGCTCGGTGGTTCCCGTTTGGCCCGCTGTTTGCTTTTGTACTCTGCTTCATCGTTATTATTGGTCAAAGCTACAGCGCCATCTCGGAGAACGGAATCGACTGGTACGGGATTCTTGTCTCTTATGTCAGCATACCGCTGTTCCTGATCGTATGGCTTGGATACAAATGGACTAAGCGTACCAAAGTCATTCCACTGGATCAGTGTGATGTGACCACAGGAGCCCATTTAGACTAACGAGCGCATCAACTGCACCACTTTAAGAAAAAGGGAATGTCCACGGGCTGCAAGCCCGTAGACATTCCCTTTTTTTATACGAATCGCACCATTACGCCCGCCGATTATAATTCCTATAGCACAAATCGCCTGATCACCTGCGGGCTATCGGTTCCCATCGACTATTCCCAGTCCACTCTGACCTTGAGGTCTGAGGTGTCTTCAAGAGGTTCATTGTAGTAGGTAATATGGCTAATATTTAACTCATACAAATATGGAAGATCATCTGCCAGCTGTTCCGCTGTACCGGAATAACGAATTGTCGCCGTATGCTTCCCCTGCTTGATGGCCTGCTGTACTTTCTCCTTCATTCCATCCGCTGAATTCACGGCCATTCCTGACTGATACAGAGTATATCCGAGCTCCTCCTGAAGGGATTCAAAGAACGCTTTGCTAGCTCCGCCTGCTGATCTCAAGAGCAGTAGCAGTGTATCCTTATAAGCAGTTCCAGCACCCGGATAAGAACGAGTCCAGCTATGATCCTGCTTCATCTGCTTGTCCGTCCGCAGATAATAATTGTAATGCACCTGCCCGGCTAGGTCCGGTGTGGGATCATCCCAGGTGGTATCCATGTGATACCACTTTCCCTGCAGCTTTAGCAGATTCCAGGCATGCAGCTGGCCTCCAGCTGTTCCTTCCACGATTAGATTCGGAATTCCCGCCTCAAGCAGCAATTTATAAGCCAAGAGAGAGTATCCCTGACATACCGCCTCTCCTGTCTTCAGGCCTTCATAGGCTGTATATTTACGCAAGGTCTTGTCATATTTGAGATGAAGAACAATCCAGTCGTGCAGGGCTTTGACCTTCTGATGATCATTCATTTCTGGCTTGACCACATTTTGTACAATTTGCTTCACACGGCTGTTCACATAATTCGTCTGAGCTGCCGATTCCCTGTATACGAATCGCACCGTTACAGACGCGGAAGTCGCTGTGCCCCGCCAGCTGAACGAGTAGCTGTCTGTTACATATTTGGTGTATACATCCGATTCAAGAGCCTGGGTAAGGGCCTTGCTAAGCAGTGAGCGAAGGGCGGAAGTCTGGCCTTTATAGGTAAAAGTAAGACTGCTGAGGCGGGCCTTCGCAGCACTCGCCAGCTTGCCCTGAATCTGGTCAGCAGTGACCACTGTACCCTGCTCAGAACCTGCATATACGACGGTTCCAAAGTCGGCTGCCGATGGAACGAATCCAAGAAAAAGAGAGCCTGCTAACACAATCATTGCACATTCCATCCAGCGTTTCTTCATTGCCGATTCCGCCCTTCTTCAGACTGCTGTCTTCCACCATTCATGCTGAAGCTGTCCCTCTGGGAGAGCTCATCTTGGCCCTATTGTATCATAGCTTGGCTGGTCAAAGGCCTTCTACTTTTGTCGATTGCTCGGGACAGGCTCGTATAATTTGTTCATACAATAGACGTATTTCAGCTTAATTTCGAGTTGAAAATACGTCCCAAAAAACCTGATTTTCGTTATAATAAAGTTAAAAGTGTGATTTATTTCATTGCACAAGTCTCATACTTGTAGAAATGGAGAGAAGAGAGCCAATGACGATCCCGAATATTTCCGATATTTCCGTGCAAATGTTCGTTACTGTATTTTTCTTTCTGCTGATTATAGCGCCGCTCTTCAGCCTGGGCGCTCTTCGTCTGTTTCAATCCAGAAAGAAAGCCGGGTTCACCTTGATCGGAGCCGGTGTAGTAGGTTATTTGATTTTTATGCTTGTTATCAACCTCATAACCTGAATGCGTTTGCAGCAGGTATACCCGTATAACACAAAGGGGATAACTCCACGATCCATCCTGGATCTGTGAGCTATCCCCTTCTTGCCTCAATTGCCAAATAAAAAGGGCGCTTCCAGCAGAGAAGTCTCCATCTGCATGGGAAGTGCCCTTTTCACATATGATTAATTGGCTGCTAGCGCCTTATCGAATTGCAGCTTGTTCATCCCTACAATTTTGAAATCGCCGATCAAAGTAACCGGAACTGCACGCATGCCCATATCATAAACCTGCTGTGCATATTCTTCATTCGTCTCCACATTGCGTTCCTCGAAAGATACACCCTTCTCGGTCAGAAAGCTCTTTACCTGCTTGCAGTGCGGGCAGTTCGTACTTGTATATACAATCGCTTGTTCCATGTTCATTCACTCCTGTTCCTGTTCTATTATAGTTATTGATCTAAACTTCTGTTACCGAACTGCAGCTTCATGCTCCAGACTCTCAATATATTTCTCCGCGTCCATCGCAGCCATACATCCGCTGCCAGCCGCAGTGATCGCTTGACGGTAACGGGTATCCTGAACATCACCACATGCGAATACGCCTTTGACATTCGTCTCGGAGGTTCCTGGATTTACAACGATATATCCATTCTCATCCGTTGTGATTTGGCCGCCAAGGAAGCCGGTATTCGGATGGTGCCCGATGGCTACGAACACGCCGCTCGCTTCGATAATCTCTTCTTCGCCAGTAACGTTATTAAGCACTTTCAGACCCGTGACTCCGCGTTCTCCGGCGATCACTTCAATCGGAGTGCGGTTCAGCGCCCATTCCACCTTCTCATTCGAGCGTACGCGGTCCTGCATGATCTTCGAGGCGCGCAGCTCTTCGCGGCGGTGAACCAATGTTACCTTAGAGGCAAATCGGGTAAGGAAGCCCGCTTCCTCAAGCGCCGAATCGCCGCCTCCAACGACAATAATCTCTTTACCGCGGAAGAAGAATCCATCACAGGTTGCACATGTGCTGACTCCACGTCCCACATTGTCCTGCTCTCCTGGAATACCCAGGTATTTCGCAGTAGCTCCTGTAGACAGAATCAGAGTTTCTGTGACCAGTTCTCCAAGGCCCTCTACCTGAAGCTTGAACGGACGGCTGCTTGTGTCCACACTGTTCACCCAGCCGGTACGGAATTCAGCGCCGAAGCGTTCGGCCTGCTTGCGCATGTTGTCCATAAGTTCAGGACCCATAATGCCTTCAGGGAATCCAGGGAAGTTCTCCACTTCTGTAGTTGTAGTAAGCTGTCCTCCCGGTTGAGGTCCTTCAATAATAAGCGGACTGAGATTCGCACGTGCCAAGTAGATCGCGGCAGTCAAGCCGGCAGGTCCAGTTCCAACAATAATAGATTTATACATAAGAATCGTCTCCTTCATATCGCTTCGGTCTAAGTACGCATTCAGCTAGGTTTGTATAGGAATTCGGAGTAATTATGAGCTGCTTACTTTATATCATAATTATCTTAAATCCCCTGTGGATCGTCAACATTCCTAGCGGACACGTTCAGTGAAGGTTAAATGAAGGTATGATGAAGATGCTATCTCAGCAGCCTAAGACCATTCAGAATCACTAGAATCGTACTTCCCTCATGACCGATAACCCCCAGCGGAAGTGGGATTCCTTGTATGAAGTTGCCTGCAATCAGAAGCAGAATCACACTAATCGCAAAAACAATATTCTGCTTCATAATCCTCCGTGCCCGGCGGGATAAGGTGATGGCCTCGGCAATCCGCTCCAGGTCATCATTCATCAGAACCACATCCGCCACCTCCAGGGCAGTGCCGCTTCCACTTGCCCCCATTGCTACGCCTACCGAAGCCGTCGCCAGGGCCGGGGCGTCATTGACCCCGTCACCGACCATGATAACATGGCCATACTTCTCACGCAGTGATTTAACATGCTCTACTTTGTCAGCAGGCAGCAGATCGCCGTAAATTTGGTCCACCCCGGCTTCGCGGCCAATGGCTTTGGCTGTTGTGTTGTGGTCGCCTGTAAGCATGGCTGACTGTACGCCCAGCTTGCGCAGCCGTGCAACAGCTTCTCTGGCCTGAGGACGAATATTGTCTCTTAGCGCCAGGAGGCCGACTGGAATCTCCCGGTGTACAATGACGGACACCGTCTTCCCTTCCGATTCCAGCTTAAGCACCTCTTCCCTGCACCACTTGGGCAGCTTCTCTTCTATGGCCGAGGGCTTGCCGATCTTCCAGACGTCGCCGCTGATCCGGGCTTCAATCCCCCAGCCAGCAACGCTCTTCATTTCTTCCGCAGGCAGCAAATCCATTCCTCTGATCCCGGCCTCCTTCACAATGGCCCGAGCCAGCGGATGATCGGATAAATTCTCAGCCGAGGCGCAGTGCTGCAGAACCTCATCCGGTTCATAACCCTCTTCTACGACTAAATCTGTCACTTCGGGATTCCCCATCGTCAGTGTCCCCGTTTTGTCGAAAGCCACAACGGAAGCATACCCCAAGTTCTCCAGATGAGCACCGCCCTTGAACAGCATCCCCTTGCGGGCTCCGTTCGAAATGGCGGACAGCATGGCCGGCATGATGGAAGAGACAAGCGCACACGGTGAGGCGACAACAAGGAAGACCATGGATTTGTAAAAGGTCATCTCCCACGACCAGCCCAGCAGCAGGGGTGCCAGTACAATCAAGCACACGGTAGCTCCCACGACAATTCGGGCGTATATCCCTTCGAACCGCTGGATGAACCTTTGCGTGTGGGGAACCTCACTCTGAGCTTCTTCAACGAGTGTAATAATCTTGGAGAACAAGGAGCCTTCAGATGGGCTGGTTACCTCGATATACAGAGCCCCCTCCCCGTTCAAGGTTCCTGCATAGACGCCTTCACCCGCTATCTTATCCACCGGAATGGATTCCCCGGTAATGGAAGCCTGGTTCACGGCAGAGCTTCCGCTCTCAATGACCCCATCTGCCGGGATGACTTCCCCGGGCTTAACAAGCAGCAGATCCCCGACTTGAAGCTCGGATACAGGCACCAGCCTCATCCCTCCTTCTTCAATACGAAGAGCGGTCTCCGGCTTCAAGGAGATTAAGGCGGAAATATCCTTGCGGCTTCGCTCGGAAGCGAACGACTCCAGAGCCCCGCTGAGAGCAAAGATAAAGATCAGCATGGCCCCCTCGTTCCAATACCCAATGGCGGCAGCACCCATAGCAGCGGCAATCATCAGCAGATTCACATCCAGATCACGATCTTTCACAAGTGTCTCAATGCCGTCTCTGGCCTTTCCCCAGCCGCCAACCGCGTAAGCTGTGATATAGACAATGATAGACAGCAGCGGCGCCCAATTATGCATCCCCCAGGCGATTAGCATTAGCGTTCCGCTTCCTAGCGCTTGAAGCATTTCCTTGTGGCGAAGCAGACTTAGCAGAGTCTGCCGTTTGTTGCGCCGTGGATTGGGCTGATTAGCCATCTTGTCCGCGGCGGGAATCGTTTTGTGAATAGCTTGCATATGAATCACGTTCCTTTCTGAATTAAGTTGATTCAAGGTATACACGTGGGGCAGCCGTGTGAAATGTTCCTCCGTTCTTCAAATCCAGTCACTTTGGCGAGCGCCTTGGTCTGGCAGCGTCTTTACACACTCTTGCTTGGAGTAAACCTTCAGTTCACCTCTTCTAATTGAGAATGAGAGCCGTTATTAATACCCCTAAAACAGCACATGCTGCTCCGGGAACCCCCGAAAGCAGCATGCTCATTGAGAATGATAATCATTTTTGTACTGATACAATATTGTTTCCTAGTTGCAACTTTGATTTTATAGTAATCCTTTCCTCTTAATTTGTAAAGGGCATGGATCACGGTCCAAATTGAGGTCAAGTCCCTTAACGATGGAGATAAATCCGAAATCTTTATCGTTCTCCAAAGGGAGGGGTATGTGCCTTAACACTGAGCAGGCTTAAAGTTAAGAATGCCCCGGAAGGATTCCCTGGAGCATTCTTTATTGATCTATTTTTTAAAAGGCGAACGCTTCGCTTCTCCAAAATCCTTCACACTCTTGACCATTGTCACTCTTAAGCTCAATTGATATAAGAATCCGTCTCAAAGGGCCTTGTTCTTAACCTCATCTACCATACGGTTACTCAGCGAGCCCAACTTCTCAATCTCGATGGTCACAAGGTCCCCATTCTTAAGATACACCTGCTGCTCCGGCGGATAACCCAGCACGACGCCCTCCGGCGTGCCGGTCAGAATAATGTCACCCGGCACCAGTGTCATATGCTGGGAGATGTAGCTGACGATTTCACTGACTCCAAAAATCATATCCGACGTGTTCGAGTTCTGGCGTACCTCCCCGTTCACCTTACATCTAATATCCAGGTTGTTCGGATCACCAACCTCATCAGCTGTAACGAGGTAAGGTCCAATCGGAGCAAACTTGTCACAGGATTTGCCCAGCAGCCACTGCTGGGTTCGCATCTGCAGATCACGCGCAGACAAGTCGTTGGCGGCACAATAGCCGAATACATAATCCAGAGCCTGTTCCTGTGGAACATATTTGGCTTCCCTACCGATCACAACGGCAAGTTCAGCCTCATAATCCACCTTGTCCGATACTTTGGGAAGAGGAATATCCTGACCATTGGCCGCTAATGCATTATTGAACTTATTGAATAGAATCGGGTATTCCGGAACCTGAGCATGAGTCTCTTCCGCATGCTTGCAGTAATTCAGTCCTACACAGATGATTTTGTTCGGGTTCGTCACACTTGGCGCCCACTCCAGCTCCTTCTCCAGAAGCCATAATGCGGAGTGGTCAGACTCACCCGCAGCCAGTTGTTCGATATATCCTTCCAGAACACGTACCGCTTCTTGACCGCCTTCAATCACTTCATGTATAGAGACTGGAATAGGCGCATCTGACCCTGCAGGAAATGTATCCAGTGCCTTCGCTACATCCAGCACTCCCCGCTCAGTCAGAACGCCTAGCCGTATATCGTTGTCTGTTTTGAAATTTAGCAGCTTCATTTAATTAGCCTCCTCAAGTGTAATGCCGGGCAAGATCTAACCACCGCTCACCGAAAAATAAAAGTGATGTTCGCTATGTACGATGACTGTAGCGCTTTCTCATGCAAATGACAAGCCGATAGCTCCGGCTACCGTCTATTATGCAGATATTTACTCCGAGGTTAATAAGCAGCTAAGTGTTATTAAGTCTTACTCTAGGTTATAAAGTTGTACCTTGGGGTTATTAAAACCTACTATGGGTTAATACATGCACTTTAGCGGCACTTTAAGGGCACTTTAAAAGTTAAAAAAACGCCGCTCTCCTATTCAGGGGCTGCGGCGTTTTGCGATTAATTATATGAGTCCAGTCTGTACCCTAAGCCTGGCTTGCCTTGATGGCCTGTTCCAGATCATACAGGATATCATCAATGGACTCCGTACCGATCGATAAGCGGATTAGGCCTGGCGTTACCCCTGCGCTAGCTTGCTCTTCTTCCGTAAGCTGCAGGTGAGTTGTACTTGCCGGATGAATAATCAAGGATTTGGAATCGCCGACATTAGCCAGGTGAGAGAACAGCTTCACACTGTGAATCAGCTTGCGTCCAGATTCAATGCCGCCCTTAATTCCAAAGGTGAGAATGGCCCCTTGACCTTTAGGCAGGTACTTCTTGGCGAGCTCATAAGATGCATGGCTTGGCAGACCTGCGTAGCTTACCCATTCTACATCTTCATGTGCTTCCAGATATTGTGCAACCTTGAGTGCGTTCTGGCTGTGACGCTCCACTCTTAGGTGAAGAGTCTCAAGTCCTTGCAGCAGCAGCCATGAGTTGAACGGAGATAATGAGGCTCCGAGATCGCGCTGGAGCTGCACACGAGCTTTGATAATATAAGCAAGAGGTCCAACCGCATCGGTATAGACAACCCCATTGTAGCTTGGATCCGGTTCAGTCAGACCCGGGAACTTGCCGCTTGCCTTCCAGTCGAACTTGCCGCTGTCTACAATGACGCCGCCGATGGTCGTTCCATGACCGCCAATGAACTTGGTGGCAGAATGGACAACAATGTCAGCTCCAAATTCAATCGGACGCAGCAGATAAGGGCTTGGGAACGTATTATCCACGATTAGCGGAAGGCCGTTCTCATGAGCGATCGCAGCAACCGCTTCGATATCCAGCACATCACCCTTCGGATTACCGAGGGTCTCTGCATATAGAGCCTTGGTCTTATCCGTAATTGCTGCCCGGAAATTCTCCGGATTGGAGGCATCCACGAAAGTAACCTTAATGCCAAGCTTCGCAAGCGTAGTTGAGAATAAGTTATAAGTTCCGCCGTAGAGTGTCGATGAAGATACAATCTCATCTCCTGCACCGGCAATGTTCAGAATGGAGAATGTGATCGCAGCCTGGCCAGAAGAAGTTGCAAGCGCCCCTACTCCGCCCTCCAGCTCGGCAATCCGCTTCTCAAACACATCATTCGTCGGATTCATGATACGGGAATAGATATTGCCGAATTCTTTTAGCCCGAACAGATTGGCTGCATGCTCGGTATCACGGAAACCGTAAGAGGTCGTTTGATAGATCGGAACCGCACGGGATTGCGTAGTTGGATCGATTTCTTGTCCACCGTGAATGGCCAAGGTTTCAAAGGCGAGTTTGCGTTCTTCTGACATGAATAAAATCCTCCTTTTCAAGTAACAAAAACCGTAGAATGAATTGTATTTTCCATATTCTCTCACACAATGTGTTATTTGAAAAGACTATTCCGACAAAAATAGTGTGTTTTTTTATAAAGGATAATGACATGCAACAGAATGCTCGCTCCCGATCATAGAGAGCTTCGGTGCCTGCTCCCGGCACAGGGCCGTTGCAGCCGGGCAGCGGGTGTGGAACCTGCACCCTTTGGGCGGGTTAGCAGGAGATGGAATTTCCCCTTGAATCGCTGAGAATTCCTTTTTCCTCGAGGGGTCCGGCCAAGGAATAGATGAGATTAATGCCGCCGTATAATGATGGGCTGGATGGAGGAACAGCTCTTCAGCAGGGGCAACCTCGACCAGATTACCGAGGTACATGACACCTATTCGAGAAGATACGTGTCTGACAATGTTCAGACCGTGCGCAATGAATACATAGGTCAGTCCCAGCCGGCTCTGCAGCTCCTGCATCAGATTCACAATCTGGGCCTGTACAGATACGTCCAAAGCGGAGACCGCTTCATCTGCAAGGATGAAGCTCGGATGAAGCGCGATAGCTCTGGCTATGCCAATCCGCTGGCGCTGTCCTCCGGAGAACTCATGCGGGTAGCGGCTGGCCCATGCCGGATTGAGGCCGACCCAGCCAAGCAGCTCCTCCACCCGGCTCTTACGCTCTGCGGCGCTTAGCTTCTGATGCACTTCCAGCGGCTCTGCAATGGTATCTCCAATCGTCCAGCGGGGATTAACCGACCCATAGGGGTCCTGGAAGATCATCTGCATTTCGCGTCTGAGCATCTTGCGGCGGGCGGGCTTCATCCCCGCAAGCTCTTCTCCCTGAAAAAATATCTGTCCGCCCGTAGCCTGCTCCAGCTGGATCAGGACACGGCCGAGCGTGGATTTGCCGCTGCCGGATTCGCCGACAAGGCCGAACGTCTCTCCTCTATGAATGGAGAACGTCACGTCATCCACGGCGTGGATGACGGCCTTCGTCAAGCCTAACGCGTTCTTGACGGGATAGTGCTTGGTAAGCCCAACCACATCGAACAGCAACTCTTGTTCAGTCTCCGGCAGCGCCGCCTTGGCTTCACCTGCTGACAGCGGTGGCTGAATACCTGAGCTTTGCGGTTCTGGGCTTAGCTTCTCTGATTGAGGAGACGGAAGCGACAGCTCTTCAAGCAGTTCGTCCGTATGCCAGCATGCAGCTTCATGACCGTCACTCCCCAGCAGAGGAGGAGCCTCCTCCCTGCACTTGGCCGTAGCGAGCGGGCAGCGCGGATGGAACCGGCAGCCTGACGGAAATTCCGTAACGTTCGGCGGGGCGCCTTCAATCGTGTACAGCGGAGCGCTGCGATCGCTGTCCATGGTCGTGATGGAGCGCAGCAGCCCTGCGGAATAAGGATGCCTTGGCTGTGCGAAGAGGCGATCGGCTGGAGCCTGCTCGACAATTCTGCCGGCATACATGACGATCATGCGGTCTGCGATCTCGGCTGCAATGCCAAGATCGTGGGTAATGAGCAGGATCGACATGCCAAGCTCGGTCTTAAGCTCACCCAGCAGGTTCAGAATCTGAGCCTGAATGGTGACATCGAGCGCTGTGGTCGGCTCATCTGCAATAAGCAGCTCGGGACCACAGGCAAGAGCCATCGCGATCATTGCACGCTGAAGCATGCCACCCGATAGCTCGTTTGGATACTGGTCCATCCGAAGCTTCGGTTCAGGCAGGCCCACTCGCTGCAGCAGATGCACAGCATGAGCCCGCGCTTCCCGAAGCGTTCGCCTGTCATGACGGCGAATCGTCTCCACCAGCTGGGCACCTATTGTGAATACAGGGTCAAATGCCGCCATGGGCTCCTGAAAGATCATGGATATTCTTTTGCCTCGAAGGGACCTAAGCAGACTGGCAGGAAGGGTTGTAAGCTCTTCACCATCCAGCTTGACGCTGCCTGATTTGATTCGGCCGCGTTCGAAATCAATCAACCGCATAATCGCCTTGGATGTGATCGTCTTCCCGCTGCCCGATTCTCCTACAAGGCAGACGGTCTCACCCCGGCCAATGTGAAAAGACACGTCCGATACCGGTTCAAGGAATTTCCCGGATTTCTCAAATTCCACCGACAAGCCCTGGGTGGCTAATAAGGGTTCTGTCATAGGCTGCCTCCTGCAATATTACGGAATGTTCTAATGGTGCATCATGTTTCCTGCCCGGCCCACTCATGTACACTTAATCGCCGCTTTTTCTCGGATCCAGGGTGTCACGGACTCTATCGCCGATTACATTCACAGATAGCACAAATAGCGCGATGGCTGCGCCAGGAAAGGTACATATCCACCAGGCTACCGTCAAATAACCTCTCCCCTGTGACAGAACGGTTCCCCAATCGGGAATCTCCTTGATCACCCCAAGCCCCAGAAAGCTAAGACCTGAGCTCGTCAATATGGAGCTCCCGATCCCCACTGTAGCCATAACCAGGAACGGAGACAGCGAGTTAGGGAGAACATGCTTCAGGAAGATACTCAGCTCTGAGCTCCCAATGGAACGTGAAGCCAGCACATAGGGCTTATTCTTCACCGTCAGGACCTGACTTCTCATCACTCTCGCATAATTAGGGATAACGCCCGCTGAGACTGCCAGTACAATATTGAACAGACTGGGCCCCACTGCAGCTGCGATGGCCAGCGCAAGCAGGATGCCCGGAATGGACATCAGGATTTCGATCAGCCTCATCACAATGACGTCCACCCATCCCCCGATATATCCAGATAGAGCGCCGATTACGCCCCCAAGTCCGCCTCCCACAAGAACCGAAGCGACTCCGATCAGCAGGGAATCCCGGGCACCATATACCACCAGACTAAAGACATCTCTTCCAAAGTAATCCGTTCCGAGCAAATGGACCGCCCCGGGAGGCTGCAGCAGCTGATTGGGATCCATAACCTCAGGTGAATAGGGGGCAATCCACTGGGGTGCTATCGCACACGCGGTCATAAATATGACGACCAGGCAAGCTGCATATAAGAAGACCGAGGATGCGCTAATGCGTCTTAATGACACACTCGCTTTCCAGGTTATTTTCCTAATTGGCTTAAGCGCCGTTGCTTCCTTCATCTACACTCCTCCCTTAAGCTGCGAGCGTCTAACCCGGGGATCGATGAATGAATACGAAATATCCACGATAAGATTGGTCAAGACATAGATCATGGCCGTGAAAAAGATAACTCCCTGCACAACCGGGATATCCTTGGACAGGATAGCATCCGCCAAGATCCTTCCGATTCCCTGCCTGGCGAAGACGGTCTCGGTCACCACAGTCCCGCTGAGCAGCTCCCCGACTGTAAGCCCAATCATGGTCAGGGCCGGAATCAGGGAGTTGCGCAGAGCATGACCATACATGACAGACCTCTCGGAAAGCCCTTTGGCCCGCAGCGTCAAAATATACGGCTCTCCAAGCACTTCAAGCATCGTATTACGCACCATCCGGACGATGAATCCTGCACCGATAAGCCCCAGGGTGAGTCCTGGGAGGACCAGTGTCTTCCAGCCGTCAGAGCCCATGGCGGGGAACCATCCAAGCTGGATGGAGAACAGCAGCAGCAGCAGGATTCCCGTCCAGAACGCAGGCATCGAGATTCCGAACAGCCCAATGAACCGGGCCGCGAAATCAATGACACCATTCCGGTGTATCGCAGAGAGAACACCTAGAAGAATCCCTACAACCAGCGACACGGACACACTGACAAGGGTCAGGGTCAGCGTAGCCGGAAGATGTTCCAATATCTTCGGAAGAACCAGATCCCCATTTACTCTGGAGACCCCGAAATCCCCCTGGAGCAGATGGATGAAATACCTGTAGAACTGAACATAGAACGGTTGGTCAAGCCCAAGGTGGCTCTTCAAGCTGGCGATGGCTTCCGGTGTAGATGCATTACCGTCAAGCATGATCAGCACCGGATCACCGGGCAGCAGATACATAATAATGAACACCAGCATTGATGAGCCAAGAACAACAAGCAAGGAGGAGAACAGACGGGTTGTGATGGCTCCAGTCATTGGATTCGCTCCCTGCCTGTCTATTTGCGAATCGTTACGTCGTAGAACTGCGGATAGCCCAGGAGATCAAACTTCAATCCTTCTACGCTGCTCGAATGGGCCACGGTATAAGGAAACACATAGATCGGTAGCGCGAGCGCATTCTTGATCACATACTGCTGAATCTGCGCATAGGCCGCTTTCCGCTTCTCCGGATCGGTCTCCTGATAGCCTTGATTCAGCAGCTTATCGATCCCAGGGTCATTCAGCTTCACGTAATTGTATCCGCCCTTGCCGTATACTCTATCCGAGCGGAACAGATTGCGCAGAATATCCGGATCAGCCTTAACCTGAGAATTGCCGACTAAATCATACTCGCCTTGGGTCAGCGGCGTAACAGTATCCTTGGTAATCGTCAGCTTGACATCCACCCCGACCTGCTTCAGCTGCTGCTGGACAATTGCGGCAATATCATTGCGCTTCTCCCGGTTGGGTGAAGATTCCAGGTACCGAAGCGTCAGCTTCTTGCCGTCCTTCTCACGGATACCATCTGCACCCTTCGTCCAGCCAAGCTCATCCAGCAGCTGGTTCGCTTTTGCTGCATCAGCCTTCACGCTATTCTCGAGTGACGCATCATAACCAAGGATACCAGGAGTCAGAACAGACCAAGCCCTTTGATAAGTACCCAGATACAGGGTCTTCACAATCGTATCCACATCCACAGCGGATCTCACAGCATCCCGCAGCTTGAGGTCGCTCCATGGCGCATTGCTTGTGTTGAAATATAGCGTGTACGGTGTACCATTGGTTATAGCCGTATCCAGCTTAATATTAGGATCGTTCTTCAAAGTCAGAATGTTCTGCGGGGGCACCGTCTCTGCGGCAAGTACCTGTCCGCTCTGGACACTGCCTATGCGGGTTGCCTCTTCAGGCACAATTTTGAAAGTCAGCTTATCCAGATGTGAAGCTCCCTTGTTGTCCGCAATCGGCGGTCCCCAGTTATACTCTGCATTCTTCTCAAGCACAATCTGGTCGTTCTCGGACCAGCTTACGAACTTGAACGGGCCAGTTCCCACAGGGTGCTTGCCGTATTGTTCACCATACTGCTGAAGTGCCTTAGGTGAGGATATCCCGAGAAATGCGGAGCTTAACCCGCTAAGCAGCGGCTCAAACGGTTCCGTGAGGTTCACTTTGATCGTATCCTCGCTAATGACCTCGGCGGATTTGAACGGACCAATCAGCGTGCGCGCCTGCCCGGTCAAGGTCTGGGTATGATCGAGGGTGGCCTTCACCGCTGCCGCGTTAAAAGGAGTCCCGTCATGGAACTTAACGTTGTGGCGAAGCTTGAAGGTATAGCTCTTGCCATCCGCCGACTTCGTCCAGCTCTCAGCCAGCCATGGCTTGAAGGTGCCGTCAGGCAGCTCGGATACCAGGCTGTCATAAATGTTGCGGAACACTCTGTGAGATACAGCGTAACCGCTCTTGCCTGGGTCCAGAGAGTCCGGTGAGGTGGCCAGCGCATAACTCAGCTCTCCACCTGATGAAGAACTGCTGCCGCTCCCTTCAGCCGCAGCTTTGGGCGTTCCGGTATCACCTGCTCCTTTACTTGAAGCGCACCCGGTAAGTACAAGTACAAATGCGGCAGATACTAAAACAAACTTCATCCAATTCGAAGCTCTTCTCTTATTCAATATGTTCTCCCCCTCTTGATAAATCTGAATGTGAACAGCAGCAGATCCTCAGTCTACTTCGCAGATCTGTTAGACCTGAGGAACCTCGTCCTGAGTAGACCTGGCTGCTAACGCCTCTTTGATCCGGTTAATCTGACCGAGATGATGATGCACATGTCTGATGAACCCGGATACGATCGCTTCGGCGGTTACCGTCTCCCCTTTGAAATTCACCCCGGTCTTCTTCCAGTCACTATCCGTCAAGCGTTCAAACAGCAAGCTGTTATACTGAAGCAACGCCTGATAAACACCCAAAATGTCTTCAATACGGCTCTCGTTCGCCTTCTGACCGTATACCCAGGCATCCTGATCGAAAGCAGGCAGCTGAGCTGTCGTGCCGGCAAGCACATCACGAATCCGGAAAGACACAACGAAGTTGTGATCGGCCAAATGGGCCAGCACTTCGGTAATGCTCCACGATTCGGGTGATGCTTTCCATTTCAGCTCTTCAGGGCTAAGGTCCGTGGTGGCTTGTTCTAACACTCGGTAAGTATCCAGATAGTCTGGAATATGGATAGTACTCATGGTAAGTTCCTCCTGAAATATAATATAATTTAATTTTATTTAACTCATAGATTTAGTCGGATTAATTAGAGCACTGGGTGCGCTGAGCTAAAAGATCACCTGTCAGCAAGAATGTGAAATGATTCCCGGTGGGTGAAGGTGTGAAATGATTCCGAATATCACTTAGCTGGCTCACTTAGTTCAAGCTTGGTTCCAGCACCGGCGAAGAATCCCATACCGTGCTCGGGATTTCCCGCTTCAGCACGGGAATAACTTCTGAAGCAAACCGTTCAACCTGCTCCTTCTGCTCAGCCTCGGTCAACCCGTCTACGCTGATGCTGAGCACTTGATGCCCGTAGGCCTCATGATATTTCAGAATTTTCTCTATAACTCGGTCTGCACTTCCGACCAGGGCGGGTCCATTCGCGATATTGTCCTCAAGGTCTTTGAAAGGAGACTGGTTATGTTTGGCGGAATCGGTGGATTGGAAGGAGTCATAATAAGGTCGATATCGCCGGATGGCTTCCTCATTTGTATTCGCAAGGTACAAGCTGCCTCCGCCAGCACCGACCACAGCAGCCTTGGGATCATGCCCATAGTAGGCCAGCCGCTCCCGATAATGGTCAATTAAGTCTTTGTACTTCGCCATGGGGTGAAAGGTATTGGAAGAAAAGATGGGCTCCCCGTACTTCGCTGCAAGCTCCGTAGATCTCGTGCTCGATGCGCTGCCATGCCATAGCGGAATTGTCTTCTGGTATGGTCTTGGCTGTGTGGTAACCTGATCCAGCGGCGTACGGTATCTTCCCTCCCAGCTGACATCCTCCTCTCTCCACAAGCGCCGCAGCAGCTCATACCGCTCGGCAAGCGAGTCCCACTGCTCCTCTTCGGTAATCCCGAACAGCGGATAGTGGCGCGGGTCATTCCCTTTGCCAATAATCATCTCGAGTCTTCCTCCTGAGAGATGATCTAGCGTTGCATAATCCTCGGCTACCCGAACAGGGTCAAGCACACTCAGAACGGTCACGGTACTGAGCAAACGGATCCGCGAGGTTCTTGTAGCTATGGCTGTCAGCACCAATGGCGGAGAAGAGGACAGAAAAGGAGCCCCGTGGCGCTCGCCAACTCCGTAGGCATCGAATCCCAGCTTTTCAGCAAGAACTGCCTGGTTCAGCACGTTCTGAAATTTCTGCTGTGCCGTCAGCGTTTCCCCGGTTACTGAATTGGGAATGTTCATCATCAGGCTGAACAGGGCAAACTTCATATGGTCTATTCCCCTTTAGATATCAATATTCGCTTCTTATAGGAACTCCAAATTCTGCTTTAAGTGCCACCTTTCTAAAATAATCAAAGCTTGGGTTAGTGTCTCTCCATGTCTCAGGCTGGGTACGGGTAAGCTCGTTCTTGTCATTGTCATAACCAAAGATCGGACGTGCTGACTTCCTTCTTCGCATGGTTGTAGACTCCCTTCCTTCACAAGATTGGCAATTCAATGCTTAAAAGCGCTAAAGAATCCATGTAGACTTAAGGATTCACATACCGCTCAAACGGCAGTGCTGCTGTAAACGCGACCTCCCGCTCTTCCTGTTCTTCCCCCAAAGCCTCAAACACGAACTGTACATGAAGCTTCGCACCCAGAGTAAGTATCGATTCATCCAGCTCGAACTTCGAGTGGTGTATCGGATAGATTGGGTGGCAGCCATCCCGCGATGATCCCAGAAAAGCGAATGTGCCCGGAACCTGTTCGGTATACAGCGCGAAATCTTCCCCGGCCAGGATCGGTCTAAGCTCCTGAACACCTGACTTCCCGAACACGACATGTCCGGCCTGTTCCGCCAGCTGGCGAACATGGCTATCGTTGCTCAGTAGCGTGCCGGTACGCTGAATCACCTCAGACGTACCTCCATGCTGCAGTGCGATCAGCTCCGCTGTTTTTTGAATCTTGTGTGTGATTCGATCCACTACATCCGGATGGAAGGCCCGGAATGAGCCTTTAATCTCACTATGATCTGCAATGGCATTCAAGACAGTACCTGCATTCAATGTTCCAAAAGACAGCACGGCAGGCTCCAGCGGATCCACCATGGTGGTCATAGCCAGCTTGATCTCATTAATGAATTGGGCAGCCATGAGTATGGCATCCGCCGCCAGGTGCGGCGAGCTGTGATGCCCGCTCACGCCATGGAAGCGGACCGTGAAATGCGAGGAAGCCGCCATGGCCTCCTTCTTGTGCAGCCCGAGCGTGCCCGCCGGCAGATCCGGCCAGACATGCATGGCGAAGCTCATGTCCACGCCCTCTAGGATGCCGGCCTCAATCATGTCCCGGCCGCCGCTGATCAGGCGGCCGTCAGACTCCAGCTGGCGCGTGCCCTCCTCGGCCGGCTGGAACACGAACTTCACCGTACCGTGGAGTTCGTTCCTGAACCGGCTGAGCGCTTTGGCTGCGCCCAGCAGCATGGCTGTGTGCGCATCATGCCCGCAGGCATGCATGATGCCCGCGTGACGGGAGCTGTATGCTGCTCCCGTCTCCTCCTGGATCGGCAGGGCGTCCATATCCGCCCTCAGCAGGACCATCCGGCCCTCCCCGCTTCCACGAAGGAGGCCGACAACCCCGCTGCCGAAGTGGCGGCCTACCTGCCGCTGCACTTCAAGACCATACTGCTCAAGCAGCTCGGCTACCATGTCCGCCGTTCGCGGAACATCGAACAGCACCTCCGGATGCTGATGAATATCCCGGCGAATCCAGGTAAGCTCCTCCTTCAGTGTATCGATATAGGCAAGAATAGGTGCCGAGTCCATCAGCTGTTCACTTTTTGCTTGGCATACCGGTTCTCAGGAATCGGAACCTCCAGATTTCCTCTTAGCGTATCGGCTTCGTAATCCAATCTGTAGAGGCCGCGTTCTTGCAGAATAGGAACGACTAGATCTACAAAATCGCTCAGTCCGCTTGGCAGCTCGGAATGAATAATGAACCCGTCAGCAGCACCCTCCTCATGCCAAGTCTGGATTTTATCTGCAACCTGCTCCGGTGTTCCGATAAATCCGGTTCTCGGAGTTGCGGCCTGCAGGGCAACCTGATGAAGTGTTAAATTCTGCTCTTTCGCCTTTTGCTTGATCTTGTCTGTTCCGCTGCGGAAGCTGTTGGAGCCGAAGTCTCCCAGGTCCGGGAACGGCTCATCCAGCGGATATTGCGAGAAGTCATGATGCTCGAAGAACCGGCCCAGATAATTAAGCGCATTCTCTATAGTCACAAGCCCCGCGAGCTCCTGATATTTGCGCTCTGCCTCTTCTTCCGTTCTGCCTACAATCGGCCCGATTCCCGGTAGAATGAGAATGTCTTCCGGAGACCGCCCGAACCGGACTGCACGCTCTTTGACATCCTTGTAGAACGCCTTGGCTTCCTCCAGGTTATCCTGTCCGGTGAATACGGCATCTGCTTCCTTGGCCGCCAGATTCTTCCCGTCTTCCGAAGACCCGGCTTGGAAGATTACCGGCTGTCCCTGCTTGGAGCGGGCAATGTTCAGCGGGCCCTTCACCGAGAAGAACTCTCCCTTGTGATTGAGCGTGTGCAGCTTCTCTGGATCGAAGAAGACGCCCGATTCTTTATCCCGAACGAACGCATCATCTTCCCATGAATCCCACAGCCCTCTGGATACCTGCAAATATTCTTCAGCGATTCTGTAACGCTGTGGATGGGAAGGATGCTCCGACTTGCTGAAATTCAGCGCTGAGCCCTCCAGTGGAGATGTGACCACATTCCACCCGGCCCGCCCGCCGCTGATATGGTCCAGTGAGGCAAACTGCCTGGAGACGGTGAACGGTTCACTATAGGAGGTAGACAGGGTCCCAACCAGACCGATCCTCGAGGTGACTGCAGCAAGTGCGGATAGAATGGTAATAGGTTCAAATCGGTTCAGGAAATGAGGAATCGATTTCTCGTTAATATATAGACCGTCAGCAATAAAGACCAAATCGAACTTACCTTCCTCTGCCTTTAGTGTCTGACGCTTATAGAACTCAAAATTTACACTGGCGTCTGTAATCGCCTCCGGGTGCCGCCAGGAGGATACTGAACCTCCTACCCCATGTACAAGTGCGCCGAATTTTATTTTTTTAGAACTGGCCATTAACTTCTCCTCCTTTTGAAAATATAATTTCTATAATTCCGATGAGTTAAATCGTATTTATGGCGATAACTATACCACCCAATTTTTAACTCCGTCAATCAGGCAGCTAATCAACTCTTTCTATTCGCTAATAGATAACTTTGATATGAATAATTAATGTATTAAAGCTTCTCTTCCAGCCGTAAGGAAAGCTTGGGCGAGTGAGGTACTCTCCCCTATGCGCGAGATAATATGAGTGTGCAGGGCGTTGCCCGAAATCTCCGGAACCTGAACAGGTATCAGACGGCCCTCTTGGACCTCCCTCCTCGCGCACAGCTCCGGCAGAAAGCATATCCCGGCACGGTTCATGACGAGCTTCTTGGCCGTCTCCAGGTTATCAACCTGATAGTTAATACTTGGCGGCTCAGTCAAGCTTTCAAAGGAACGCTGAATTCTAACCCAGTCCAGTGATCCGCATTCAAAAAAGATAAAGGGCTCACGACTGAGAAGCTCGGCAGATACATGCTCCAGCTTGGTAAAAGGATGATCCTCATAGACAAATAGCTTGATCGGGTCTTCCAGCAGCTTCAAGGAATGAATATGCGGATGAATTACATTCCTCACCAGCCCTAGATCGCTCTCGCTGCTCAGAACCCGGTGCAGGATGGTATCACTTGGAGCCGTTGTGAGCCTGATATTGACTTCCGGGAATTCTTCTTTGATCCTGGGCAGAATCTGCGGAATTATGTAGTTAGATGCCGATACCGTGCAATCAATTCTCAGCTCACCCGTCACTTCTGCCGCCCGGTGAAGATGCTGCTTGGAACTTTGGTAGAGACGGAGAATCTGCTGCGCATCCGGCAGGAAGCGCTGGCCCTTGTCTGTGAGATTAATTTTCTTGCCCATACGGTCAAACAGCTGGCAGTCCAAGTCCCGTTCCAAGGACTGAATACGGGCGGTTACCGAAGGCTGGGATAAGAATAAAGCATCCGCAGCCTTATTAAAGCTTCCATAGTGTACGACATATACAAATGCCTCAAGATTATCAAGGTTCATCCTTTTCGACCCTCCCCATTCAACAATACATATTTAACATATTAGTTAACTCGGATTTAAATGTGCATGGTTTTGTTTAGGGACGAGTATACGTCACACGGTTTGCATGCGTCAATTAAAATCTCCTAATTTTTCTATTTATCTTGCCTGGGAGATACTAGAAGTAATATGATATACATAGGTCTAAAGTCCAATTCCAAAATGAGGTGTCATCGGTGGGGTGCAAAGGTAGGATTGCCGCAGCTTCAATTACATTCTGCTTTCAAACAGTGTTCGTTCTTTACGACGCAGCCAAGTATGGACGCCTCGATGCTTTCGTACTGGCAGGTTACTTGCTGGTTCTTCCTATCGCCTACTGGGCTGGCCTTCATTTCGACAGGATTAAGGCCGAATCTGAAAAAGACCCACTCACACGTCTGTATAATCGGCGTTATGTTATGGATTCTTATGCCAGGCTTACGATGCGTGCCAGCAGACAATTAGGCAAATTGTTCGTGCTCATGATTGACTGTGATAACTTCAAAACCATCAATGACAAATTATCACATGAGAAAGGTGATCTAGTTCTTCAGAGAATCGCGGCTCTCCTGAGGGCGCATACCCGATCTACGGATATTGTATCCCGCTGGGGCGGTGACGAATTCCTGGTTATCGGTGAGTATAATGGATCGGAAGCCCTAACCGCCATGCTCAAGAGGATTGCAGGTGAGCTTGAGAACCTCTCTCTTGAAATGGGTATCCCTATCTCCGCCACAATTGGTTCAGCCGTTTATCCAGATGACCATCACCACATTAATGAACTGATCAAGATTGCAGACCGGGAGATGTATTCCTATAAGCCCCGTACGAAGGAAGAGGATGCATTCCTGTCCTATGATCTTCCTGAGCAGCATTGATAGACTTTGCATTTTTTAATATAAAAAGACGCTCTCCAGAGTTCATCCTCAGGGAGCGTCTTCTTTTTTATTTAAACCTATAAACGTTTAATGCTGTATACGAGCTTTCCTTCCGAATCGGTAGAAGTGAACTCTTCCTCCGTAAGCTCTGTCAACTGCTCGAATACAGGAACGGCCACGAACTGCCAGTCGCTGATATAAAAGCGGATATATCCGCCATCGGAGTCAAGTTCCGTGCGTGCCAGATCATACGTCTTGGGTGGTGCAACTGGATCAAGTCCGAGCCTGTCGGTAATCTTTACCTCTATAGAATGACCGTGCCATTCTACCAGCTTGTTAACCATGATAGGGTCCATTCGCTACGCCTCCTTCATCCTGCAGCCGCCTGCATCTTCTTGGGGAATCACCTGCAAAGAATACCCGCTGAGCCAATCCCAGCAAGGGGAATTCAACTTAGGGTCTATGAAATTTAAGAATTGGTCTTCGGTTTCGCACACTGTGAGGCCCTTGCCTTCGGCGACAGCTATAAGGAGTCCATCCTGTCTCTTCAGTTCCACATACCAGGTGATATGTTCATCCAGCCCGGCAAGCTCATCTTCAATAATATCCTGCATATCCGGGTGAGCTTCCTCATGGGTTATGAAGACCAGATCCCAATTCAACTGGCTTACGTTCACAGAAGATCCCCCCCTAGGCTTGTCGTTCATTGGGCAAGCCTTAGGCAAGCTTTGCCCTGCTGGCTGTAATATCACTGAACATTCCAGAGTAGTTCGTGACTTCACCAGCATCATTCTTCACGGCACTAATCGTTAACCATTCGAGATAGATCTCTCCATTCTTCTTCCGGTTCCAGATTTCACCCTGCCAGTATCCATGTTCACGAATGTTCTCCCACATGTCGTTGTAGAACTCACGTGACTGCTTTCCGGATTTAAGGACACTTGGCTTCTTACCGATTACCTCAGCCGCAGTATATCCGGTTAATTTAGTGAATGAAGCATTAACGGAAGTAATGGTTCCCTTCTCATTCGTAACCATGATCCCTTCCACCGTATTCTCGATGATTGAGGCGGACAGTCCGAGCTTCTCTTGATAGAACATCCAGATGACCAGGATCAAGCTGGCTAGCGCAACTTCAGATAAAGCCATGAACCCGATTGCGTAATGTCCAGTTGCCTTGAACAAGAGGGTAAGCATCAGCGGCGGGAAGAAGCCCCCGAGACCGCCCATAGCTGAGATAATTCCGTTAGCGATACCTGCCTGCTTAGTGAAGTGAAGCGGAACCAGCTTGAAGATCGCTCCGTTCCCGGTTCCTGCACAGAAGGCTACAGTCAGACAGCCGACCGAATACAAGCCAAGTGTAGGAGCGAATGAGAGCAATACTGCCGAAGCAGTCAAGCCTGCAAATACAAGCATAAGCAGCTTGTATGGATTCATGATGTCGCCCAGCTTACCTCCGATTGGGCGCATCGCGGTAGCCAGTGCGATAAAGCCTGCTGTACGGAGTCCTGCGTCCACCTTGGACAGATGGAAATTAGTGACCAGGAAGTTAGGCAGATACACGGTGAAAGCAACGAATGAACCAAAGGTAATGAAATAGAACAGACATAACAGCCACAGTTTCTGATTGCGTGACACTTCCTTCACCTGCTTAACAAGTGAAGTCCTTACTTTCGCCTGCGGTTCCTTGCGGTCGCCAAGCGTAAAGTTCAGCGCAGCCATCCCGATCAGCAGAATGCCGTAAGCCAGAATGGTCTTGGACCAACCGATTTGAGTGGCGAGCAGAGGAGCGCCGAATGTCGAGAAGGCGGTACCGATATTACCCACCCCGTAGATCCCATTAACGAAGCCGTGCTTTTCCTTACCATAATATTTAGGCAGTGAAGTGACGCCAACCGAGAACACGGCACCTGAGGTTCCCAGGAAGAAGCCGCCAATGATCAGATCCCAGAAGGAGTCGGCCTGGCTGACCCAATATAGTGGAATGAGCAGCAACACGAAGCTGAAAGCGAACATTTTGCGGGCACCAATAACATTGGTCCAGTAGCCGAACGGAATTCTCATAATAGAGCCCATCAGCACGGGTACCGCGGTGACCCAAGTCAGCTGAGTCGCGGTAAGATGAATATCCTCTTTGATGAAGGGCATTAAGGAAGATATGATGACCCAGGTCATGAAGCCGGTGATCAGACTGACCGTCTGTATAGGTAGTTGAAGTTTTCTAATATTCATTTGACGTCACGCTCCCGAAAGTAGATCCATATTGCAATTGGAAATAACACGATATTAAGTACTGCGAAAAGAACTACACGCTCATAGCGCTCATAGAAATAGGAATTCACTGCCTGCTGGGTACAAATAATATTGAGCAGCAGTACGAAGCAGAGCAGAATGACACCACGGTAACTACGTTTCATACCGTTTCACTCCTGTCGCATAGATTGCCCCCTGCTCTTTGGAGAGCACTACTTCAGGAAGGGGGCGCTGCGGAGGACCCGCCGTCGGCTTCCCTGTCTTCACATCAAAGAATCCATGATGACACGGGCAGACCAGTCTGCCCTCTTCCTTGCTCCAGAACACCGGACACTTGAGATGCGTGCACGCGTTCTGATAGGCCTTGTACTCATTCTCTCCCAAGCGGACCAGCAGTGCGGCATCATGCTCCCCTGGGTAAGCAAATTCAATGGCTTCCCCAATCTTCAAGTCATTCGCGTTAGCCAGCTTTTGCTTAGGGTGAGACTTGCTGCCAAGTCCGCTCAGCTCCTTCACGGCAAGTGCTCCCCAAGGGAGGGTAGACACCGCGAAGATCCCTGCCGCGCCGACCATGGTCTTCATGAACCCGCGGCGGTCCAATCTCCGTTCTCCAGCCTTGCGTATATTATGGGTATAGTTATTTTCCTCAAATGGAATCTTGTCGTTGTTATGCTTGGTACGATTGATATCTGCTTTCTTGTTATTCTTGATATCCTCACCCATGGCGATCCCTCCTTCTTCAGCGGTACATTCTTGATCAGAACAACTTCTCTGTGCCTTGTAAAATGCCCGGCAGATTGATCTTCACGTGGGTCTCCCCTTCAAGCGGGTTCTCCGGCATCCGGGAAGACATCCATTTGCCCAGCCGATGCTTCTCCTGCTTGGCCGCGAACTCTTCCTCTGTAATCCACTGGAGTGTATTGGTCGGGCAGACGGAAGCACACATTGGAGGAATCCCCTCTTTGGTACGGTCGTAGCACAGATCGCACTTGTACATCAGGTTCTGTTCTTCGTCAAATTTAGGAATTCCGTAAGGACAAGCAATCGTACAGTTCTGACATCCAATACATTTCTCTACGAGAGCTGACAGAACCGCGCCTTCCTCAGTCACTTGAATCGCCTGGGCCGGACAACTCCGGGCACAAGCCGGGTTCACACAGTGCAGGCACATCAGCGGAATAGTCTGACGGTTCACAAGCGGATTGACATCATATACATAGTTACGATTGCGTTCATCGTGTCCGCCGCACTGCGTGCAGGCAGCAAGGCAGCTCCGGCAGCCGATACAATTGTCCATTTCAATATAGAGCAGCTGTTTCATCATAGGTGAACGGCCTCCTTCTCTGCCTTTTTACTGCCTGCTGTATCCGCCTGCCCATTAGGACGTTCAACTCCAAGCTTATCGATCTCAGCTGCACATACTTTGAACTCCGGCATCCGCGACATCGGATCAAGGGCTGGAATCGTTAGTAGGTTCACGGAATCTTCATGACCGAAATGGTACGGAACGAACACGGTATCCTTACGAATGGCTTCGGTAATCTTTACTTTATATATACACTCACCGCGGCGGGTTCTAAGCCGAACTCTTTCTTCATGCTCAATTTCATACTTTGCAGCCGTCTCAGGATGAACTTCGACATAAGGTTCAGGACACATATCCAGGAGGAACGGAATTCGCCTGGTTTGGTTACCGGATAGATAGTGGTACACAACCCGTCCTGTAGTTAAGCGAAGCGGATAGGTTTCATCCGGCTCCTCTGCTGGAGGACGATAAGGAAGGGCACACAGCTTGGCTTTGCCATCCGGATGATAGAACTTCTTATCAAGGAACATATGCGGTGTTCCCGGATCATTCTCATCCTTGCACGGCCAGAAGACACCATCTTGCTTCTCGATTTTGTCCCAGGTTGCCCCGTAGTAATCCGCATATCCGCCTTTGGAAGCCAGCCGGAATTCATCAGCTACGTCGCTGGCTGTCTTCAAATGACTGAAGTATTTACCGCGGCCCAGCCGTTCAGCCAGCTCCACGGCGATCTGCCAGTCGGGCTTACTCTCACCCAAGGGCTCCTGTGCCTTGTTGATTTTGATGATACGGCCTTCAAGGTTAGTGACGGTTCCCTCATCCTCTGACCAAGTCACGGATGGAAGAACTACATCTGCAAATTCAGCAGATTCGGACAAGTACATATCCGAGCAGACCATGAAATCAAGTCCCTTCAGCACTTTCCGAACAAAATTCAGGTTCGGCGCCGATACAGCCGGATTGGAGCAGAGCAGGTACAGTCCGCGAATCGTCTTCTGTTCCATTAGCTCGAACATCTCGTAAGCGGATACCCCGGGCTGTGGCATTTCCTCCGGTGTGATTCCCCATACCTTACATACTTCTTCCACATGCTTCGGATTCGTAATCTTGCGGTAGCCTGGGAGCAGATCCGATTTCTGACCATGCTCACGGCCGCCTTGCCCGTTGCCTTGACCAGTAAAGGTGGCTACCCCCGACTTCGGACGGCCGATCTTGCCGGTAACAAGCGGCATATTCGTATAACCGGATACATTGTCGGCTCCCTTGTGCTGCTGCTCAATTCCCCGTGCGAAAAGAACAACGGCTTCCGGAGCCTTACCGTAGATCTCTGCTGCGCGAATCAGCTTCTCTGGTGCAACTCCCGTAATCTCACTTGTATATTCAGGCGTGAACTCCTTCACGACCTCTACCATTTCTTCAAATCCGCCTGTATGCTCTCTGATGAAATCTTCATCTGCGTATCCGCCTTGAATCAGCAGGTTCACCATACAGTTGGCCAGTGCCAAATCCGTACCCGGACGCAGATCCAGATGAATGTCGGCTCTTCTTGCAAGCGGAGTCTCCCGCGGATCAGCTACAATGAGGTAACCACCGCGGCTTTGAACTTCCCATACTCGGAACATGGACGTAGGGTGACACTCTGCCGTGTTGCTTCCAGCAATGAAGAGGCAGTCTGTCTCGTGGAGATCTGTCCAAGGCAGGGTTGAGCCCCGGTCAACTCCGAAGGTCCGAAGGAATCCTGCCGCAGCACTCGACATACAGAACCGGCCATTGTAATCAATGTATCTGGTCTGCAAAGCTACACGGGCGAACTTCCCGGTAAGATAACATTTCTCATTAGTCATGGATACGCCGCTGAAGACGGACAAGCTATCCTTACCATACTGTGCCTGCATCTCCTTGAACCGGCGGGCAATCAGATCATAGGCTTCATCCCAGCTGGCTTCCCGGAAGCCTTCCTTGGTTCCCTTAAGAGCCGGATTGTCGCGGATAAGCGGTTTCAGTATGCGGTCTGGATGATTCGTCTGCTGATAGGCGGTTACGCCTTTCGGACACATTTTCCCCAGAGTTACAGGCCAATCATAACGCGGTTCAACCCCGATAATCGTGTTCGACTTGGTATCGACGCGCAGGTTCATCCCGCACTGCATACCGCAATATGAACAGTGTGTTGGAACCAGCTTCTCACCCGGGTGAACCTTGTTCTCTATAACCTTAAAGAATTTATCCTTTGGCATTCTGGTTGGCCTCCTTTACAGGGATCTTGTGTGTCTGAATGCCAGTGAACCGAGACATCCGGTATTTACGGCGGCAGGGCAGGCACAGCTCAGCAAGATGGTATCCCTCTTCCGTCTGAAATTTGATGTCGTTCTGTCCAAGCACGTTAATTACATCGTTCGACTGTTCAGCAGAGACAAATCCGGTACCGCATACCGCACATTTCTTCGTCTCCTGCTCCGCATAATGCTCACGGTAATTCCTCGCAAAAACACTGAGCGGCCGGAATGGAATATGAGCGAGCTTGCCAAACGGGATATAGATCATGGTCAATATTACGGACCACTGATGAATCATAGTAATAATCGGATGCCCTTTACCATGAAGGAACATATTAGAGAAGGTCAGTGCAAGACCGGTAACACATACGAACAACAGCAGATAGAGCGGCAGGAAATCATAGGCAAATGACTGTTCGGCTCTAGCCTGCATGTTCTTGACTCTGCGGTACAACGCCATGCACACGCCACCGATGACCATGAAAGCCGAGATGTTCAGAGCGTTATAGAACAGATAACCGAGCAGCCCATCCGCCTGAATATGCAGCACATCAATTCCGAAGAAAACGACCCAGTAATATCCGTTCTCCGCCATGGTGAAGTACATCCATCCGAACACGAGCGGGAAGGTAACCAGGCAGGAAATGATGCATCCCCAGCCAAGCAGAACGTGCTGAGTCCAGCGGTACCAGCCCCGGTTCCAGATGAATTTGTAAGTCACTAGATGGTTGGCTGCTGTCTTAGGCGTACTCTTACGGAATAACAGCCTGATCCCCTTTTTGATGATGATCTTGGTCGGAGGTCTTTCCCCCCAGGCAATGAACCGATAGAAAAATCCACATATAAATACCAATGTTCCAACCATGTAACCGTATAAGGCCAAATCCACATGAGTAAAAAATCTTGAGCCGATATAGATCAGCACCAATAGACCTAACACGGTGAGAAATACCGATTTTGCAAATTTGGAAGCGAATGCCCGATCCATCCTGTTCATATCCCCTTTCGCGTCTGTTCCTCGGAACCTATAAGTTCTCAATTCAGCCGCTTCATTCACGTACGCTGCTTTTTTCTTATTCATCATAGCTTGGATAACGAGAACACGTTATCGGGGGAATACCTGATCTTTGAGGGGGAAATTCCCCTATTTGGCTGCATAACAAGCCCCTCCAAATTTATGATCAATGGACGCAGCAAAGAAAACTCTTGGATCAGCATGTATGCCCTGAGAGAACAACAAATCGCCCTCCAGCATGCCTAGAAGGCAGCTGAAGGGCGATTAGAGGTCATTTAAGTATGTTATTATTACGGTTTATCTTTTAACTGTGTAGTTATGACCGTAATTGTTATCCCAATAGGTTTGTCCATTTACAGTGTAGGAAATGGCATATTTGATTTCGGATACATTAGAGCCGATATTGTTGAAGCTGAACTGCCAATCTTGTACGCTCTCCTCCGAGTTGGCCGGCCGGGAGTATGTGGCATAACCTTCTTTGGTTGTATTCCAGTTATCTGTGGTATACACGATTTTAACCGTTTTGCTGTAGGCCACGTTCTTGACAAATACATCCCCTGCAAAGGTGTTCTCGTAAATCGTATCGGAAGCGCGAAGGACATACGGTTTGCCTAGAATGGTTGAACTCAAGTTGAAACGGCTGATGGAATAGTTCTGCCCGTTGTTGTTATCCCAGTACGTCTGACCGCCTACTTCGTACTTGATTGCAAATTGAATTTTTTGGGCATTGGAGAGCTGCGGATTCGAGTTGTTTAAGTTACTGGTTGAAACAGCGAAGTTCCACTTCTCACGCGCAGCCTCTGTAGGACCCTCATAAGAAGCACTTGTATCATACCACTTGCCATCCCCAGGAGTGTAGTGAATGGTTACATTCTTTTGATAACTCAGATTGCTAACTTCGACACTGCCGCTAAATCCAACATATCCATACTGGTAAGCATAGAAATTGGCTGAAATCAATTGAGCCGGCTGATCACTTGCAAATGCTGACTGTGCAAACGTTAGCGCAAAAATCGCTACAAAAGCCAAACCCGAGACGTACCTCTTCATTCTTCTTAACATCCCTACCCTCTCCTATCATTTCAATTTGTTTACTTAGCAAAAATATCATAATATCTTCCAAAAATAAACACTTTATTGTGAATATGTGTAAATTTAGTATATTTCAGGTTTGGATTACAAAAATGATTTGAGTTTACAGCTTATTCTTCATCCAAAATAGTTGAATCATGAGAAAGTTGTCAACTTTCTTTTTCATATGGGTCTGTTACCTAGTGTGTTACAATCCTACATATTCAAGGTGGAGATTCAGTGACTGCCTCTTAATAAATAGGGGGATTCCCCGACTTACAGGGCGGGTATGGAGAGAGTACAATAATAGCAGACTTGATAACACAACAAGACGGGGAGCTTCATCCCCATGATTGGTTTTGTAATGGTTGATTGAAGTGTTCCTATATATTCTCAAGGAGGCGCAAGCCGATGATCACAATAAAAGATCATATCGAGCAGGTACTTGACTCCCTGCGTGCACGAACAGGCAGCGATTTCTCCGGTCTGCTCCTCATGGATAACCCGGATGCAGGGCTTCGCTGGAACTTTGTCTCCGGGAACCGGAGCATTCGCAGCAAGCAGATTATTCTCCGGCCGGGACAAGGACTGCCGGGCTTAGTGATGAGGCTCGGCCGGCGGGTAATCCTGGACGACTCCATCCCCGACATCCGGAAGCTCCGCTTTGACAATCCGATTATGCTGGCTGAGAATCTGCATGCCGTTGCCGTTATTCCCATTCTGAAGGAACGAGACATTCTCGGCCTGCTCATGATTGGCAGCCGTAAGCCTACACTCTACTCGTCTCAACTAATTGAAATGATAGAACAGGAAGCTGAAATGTTAAGTCCTGTAATTGAAGGACTGAAATCAGGCCCTATCTCTTCGCGGTGAACCCTTTGCTTGTTGCTGGGGTTCATTTTTTTTTATATGATACAAAGTAACGAGGGGGTAAGCTCATTAAATGATTAGAATTCTGGTAGTTGACGATCATATCGTTGTCCGTTCCGGGCTTATGGCCCTCTTGAACGGCAAGAACGGGATGGAAGTAATTGGAGATGCGGCTGATGGGCAGGAAGCCATCCAGAAAGCGCAGGAACTGAAGCCCGATGTGGTTCTGATGGACTTTAGCATGCCGCAGGGTATGGATGGACTCACAGCAACCCTTGAGCTGAAGAAGCTCCTTCCTGATATAGCGGTGCTGATTTTGACTATGCACGATGATGAAGAATACTTGTTCCGGGCGATTCAGGCCGGGGCATCGGGTTATATTCTAAAAAGCGCGCCCCATGATGAGCTCGTAAGTGCTATCCAGTCTGTGGCCACCGGAAGCGCTTATCTCTACCCTTCCGCAACCAAACGCCTGATGAATGAATACCTGGATGCGATGAAGAATGGAGAACCCCAGAGCGCCTTCGATACACTCTCCGAGCGGGAACGCGAGATTCTGTCCTGGGTTGCCAAAGGTTATTCCAACAAAGAGATTGCCGAGCACCTTATTATTAGTGTGAAGACGGTAGAAACCCATAAAAGTAATTTGATGGAGAAGCTCGGTCTCAAAACAAGGCCTGATCTGGTGAAATATGCCATGAAGAAGGGGATGCTGAATTTTGAATAAAGATCGCTCTTATCGTGACACGGGAGATATTTTGGGCAAAAGTGTGAATAATCTTCTGAACCAGCTTGAAGATCATCTGCAGGATTCGGCCTTCGCGGCACAGCTTAAGGATTCTCTTCAAATGCTCTCCGATCTCAAATTCGCACTGGATGAATCCTCTATTGTTGCCATGACGGATAATCAGGGAGTCATTATCTATGTGAATGATAAATTCTGCGATATTTCCAAGTATTCGCGGAGTGAACTCCTTGGACAAGATCACCGCATCATTAATAGTGGTTATCATGACAAAACATTCATACGTGATCTCTGGCGAACTATTAACCGGGGCCAGGTATGGCGCGGTGATATTAAGAACCGGGCCAAGGATGGCTCCTACTACTGGGTGGATACCACGATTGTTCCTTTTCTCGGGGATGACGGGCGGCCTTATCAATTCCTCGCTATTCGTAATGAGATTACGAAGCAGAAGGACTCCGAGGAAGCTCTTCAGTTCATGGTCACCCAAGTGATGAATATTCAGGAGAATGAAAGAAAACGTTTCTCTAGGGAGCTTCACGACGGAATAGGACAAAGTCTCTTCTCTCTTGTTATACAGCTTGACCAGCTTATCGAAGCCGGGCATTCCCCGAACGAGCTGGAGTCGCTGCGCAAATTTGTGACAGGAATCATGGAAGATGTTCGCGGAATGGCTTGGGAGATGCGTCCCTCCGTTCTCGACGATCTTGGAGTTGTACCTGCACTTCGGACTTATATCGATAATTATTCCAGACATTATGGCATGTCTGTAACCTTTAACTGTACGCTCAAAAGGCGGCTGAATGTGGACGTGGAGACCACCATTTACCGTGTCATTCAGGAAGCACTCACCAATATTGCCAAATACGCGGACGTGTCCGAAGCAGCCGTATCCCTCCTTGATGAAGGGCATGAAGTACTGGTGCTCATTCGCGATGAAGGCATGGGCTTCGCGAACCGCCATGAAGGTGGCGGAGTCGGTCTGCTGAGCATGGAGGAACGAGCGCGCAGTGTGGGCGGGACTTTGACGATCCAGTCTGAGCCTGACAAAGGGACTACAATTGAGCTGGGTATCCCGAATCATACACCTGATTCTACAAATTAACCCCCTATCCTATGGGGAACCAACCGGAAGCTGACAGCTTCCGGTTTTTTTGACGTTCATCTCCTTTCCCTTTCCGTTCATCTCCTTTCCCTTTCTCAGCGACCGAAAGTCCGAACATTCCCCGTAGTTTACGACCGTACCCCAAATGTAAAAATCTTAACTGCGCCTAATGTAGCTAACACCTGACAAATGTCATATCCAGATTGTGACATTCATGAATGTTGGCCTCTGGGAAATCCAGGTAACATAAAAGCATGAAATGACACACGGGAGGAAACAAAGATGCCATCAGTAATCACTATGGAACATGTAGATAAGGAATACAAAGGAACGCACGCGGTTAAGGATTTGTCACTACATATTGAAGAGGGCACCGTCACCGCCCTGCTCGGTCCCAATGGGGCAGGCAAGACAACCACTGTATCCATGCTGCTGGGGCTGCAAAAGCCAACCCGCGGACAAATTCGTATCCTCGGGGGCTCGCCGGATCAGCCAGAGGCGCGGCAGTCGGTCGGCGCCATGCTGCAGGATATCAGCGTGATTGACCGCCTTACCGTCCGCGAGACTATGGATCTATTCCGCAGCTACTATGTGAACCCGCTTCCGCTGGCCCATTTGCTCGCGATATCAGGACTTGAGAAAGAGCAGAACAAATTTGCAACCTCCCTGTCCGGCGGGCAGAAGCGCCGCCTCGACTTCGCCCTGGCGATGGCGGGTGATCCCAAAATCCTGTATCTGGATGAACCTACTGTAGGGATGGATGTCGGCTCCAGACAGCTGTTCTGGGAAAGTGTCCGGGCCATGGCCGGCAAAGGCCGCACCATCATCCTGACTACCCACTATCTGGATGAAGCGGACAGCATCGCAGATCGCATCATAGTGATTAACCAAGGGAAAGTGATCGCTGACGGAACTCCAGCCGAGATTAAAGCCGCACAAGGACACAAAATGATTACTTTTACCGCGGGAGAACAGCTTCGTCCGGATTCCTTGGAAGGACTACCTGGAATCGCCGACACGGTATGGAGCGGCCGCAAAGTGAAATTAACCAGCACGGACACCGACCAGCTTATCCGCACACTCATCCAGCACAATTTGGATATTCGTGATATCGAGATCTCAGCAGGTGGACTTGAAGACGCCTTCCAAACTTTAATTCAAGGAGATGCTAAATAATGATGAAATCTATGATTGCTCAGTGTAAAGCCGAAATTCTTCGTACGGTCCGTAACCGTAGGTTCATTGTCTTCTCCATCGTCATGCCGGTCATGTTCTACTTCATCTTCACCAGCACCTTGGGAGATATAAAGGTAGGCGGAGTGGACTGGAAAGCCTACTACTTGATGTCTATGACCGCATTCGGCGTCATCGGAGCCAGTATCAACACGCTCAGTGTAAGATTTGCCCAAGAAAGAACTCAGGGCTGGGTGAGATTGATCCGAATCACGCCTTTGCCGAATGGTTCCTATGTGCTGTCCAAAATTTTGTCCCAATCCGTAATTAACTTGGGAACGATTGTCTTTATGTTTCTGATCGGTCATTTTGCCAAAGGAATTGACCTTACCCTCGGAGAATGGATCACCTGCGGCCTGTGGATTTGGATCGGTGTACTGCCTTTCATGGCTCTTGGCACACTCCTTGGCACTTTCAAAAGCGTTGAAGTCGTACAGGTTGCAGCCAATATTGTCTACATGTCCCTTTCCGTTCTCGGAGGACTGTGGATGCCGCTGACTACGATGCCAAAAATTATGCAGGATATTGCCCAGTACCTCCCCTCCTACCGATTCGGTCAAGGAGCATGGAACGTGCTTGGCGGGGTCGGGCCCGACTGGACCGGAATTGCCATCCTGGCTGCTTACGCCCTGATCTTTATGATATTATCAACCTATATCCTAAAGAGACAGGAAGCGGTATAAATGTCCAACTCGTGGGGATCGCCTATTCCCAAAAGGTTTAATTATTTTCCCCTGATCTGGCTGGTCTATCTTATCTATCCAGCCGTGAGTCTGGCCGATGAGCCATTAAGGGATATGCTCATCGGCTACGCCGTGCTAGCCCTGTTCATCGCCAGCTATCTCAGAAGCTTCTGGTACGAACGAGGCAGACTGGTCTTCGCCACCGTGAACATGATTCTTACAGGATATTTCTGTATCCTGTTCAGTAATCCAGGGTTCCTGACCATGAATTTCTTCTCTACCGCCATGCTCAGCATGCTTGTATCCACAAGACAATTCTGGTCTGGAATGGGCTTTCTCATTTGCACCTCAGCCATCGCACTCTGGATTAGCGGCAGTCATACCGGTGCTGCAGAATGGGTGAACATCCTGCCCCCATTAATTGTCCTGTTCGTCTTCCCTTTCTTTCTACGGATGTTCCAGAACACGAGGAACCTCAAATCCGAGCTGAATGTAGCCCATGAGGAGATCGCCAGGCTGAGCAAAAATGAAGAGCGCCAGCGGATCGCCAGAGACCTGCATGATACGCTGGGCCATACGCTCTCCCTCATTACGCTCAAGAGCGAGCTCGCTGAGAAGCTCGTTCTGAAGAAACCTGAACAGGCTATTCAGGAGGTGAAGGATATTCAGGCCACCTCACGGGCTGCTCTTAAGCAGGTCAGGGAGCTGGTGTCCGGTATGAATGCCTTATCCATCCAGGGGGAGCTGAACAATACCAAAGCCATTCTTGAAGCTGCCGGAATCAGGATATCCGTATCCGGCGAGCCGCAGAAGTTAGGAGCCCCTCCGCTGGTTCAGAATATTCTGGGGCTGTGCCTCCGGGAAGCCATTAACAATGTGGTCAAGCATAGCGGGGCGGACACCTGCTCCATTTTACTGGGCGAGGATACCCATAAGATTACGCTAACCGTTACGGATAATGGAACTGGGGCTGAGCTGGGCAGACCCGAAGGCGTATCCTCCGGACGCGGTCTTCTGGGCATGAAGGAAAGACTGGAGCTGATCCAAGGCACGTTAATCTACAGCTCTATACCAGGCAAAGGAACAACCCTGAGTGTAAAGGTGCCTAAAGTCGTGAAGAACCAACAGCTTGGAGGTGTGTCATGAAAGTAATTATTGCGGAGGATCAGAGCATGCTGCGCGGAGCACTCAGCGCCCTGCTTGATCTTGAAGACGATATCGAGGTCATTGGACAGGCCGAGAACGGCTCGAAAGCGCTCGATTTAATTCTGCAGCTATCTCCCGACCTATGTCTGCTGGATATAGAAATGCCGGAGATGACAGGTCTGGATGTGGCTGAGAAGCTTCAGGAACTGAAGCATCCATGCCGGGTGATTATCCTCACTACCTTCTCCAGAGCCGGTTATTTCCAGCGGGCAATGCGGGCTGGAGCCTATGGATACCTCCTCAAGGATGCTCCGGTCAGTGAGCTTGGCGAAGCTCTCCGCCGGGTTAATTCCGGCGGCAGAGCGATCAGTCCCGAGCTGTCCATGACCTTCTGGCAGACAGCCAACCCGCTTACAGACCGTGAGCAGGAGGTCCTGAGCCGCCTCTCCACCGGTCTCTCTGTCAAGGAGATTGCTTCCGAGCTGTTCCTCTCTTATGGAACCGTACGAAATTATGTATCTGAAATTATTCAAAAGCTCGAAGCCAAGAACCGGATCGATGCCATAAGTATTGCCGAGAAGATGGGCTGGCTGGGGTGATTCCTGCTGGCCTTTTTTCTATATTGGCACCAGCTTCCCTCAATTAAAGACCGCACGTCCGCCAGCGGCCCTAAAGTACCCTACACTTCGGGGCTCGCACGTCCGCATCCCTCTGAAAGGCTCTTCAAGGCCCTGCCCCTCTTCAGGTTCTGCCCTCTCCATAATCCATCCCTGCACACTTCCCCCGAAGTCATGCTTGGACAGCTGGCATTATCTCCCCCAAATGAACATAAGGAAGAGAAGAACCTGCAAGAGGAAAGGATGAAGATGACGTGCTGGATTGTATTATTG
This sequence comes from Paenibacillus zeisoli, assembly GCF_003994465.1. Taxonomy (GTDB): domain Bacteria; phylum Bacillota; class Bacilli; order Paenibacillales; family Paenibacillaceae; genus Fontibacillus; species Fontibacillus zeisoli. The sequence continues at coordinate 84,025 of NZ_RZNX01000008.1, forward strand.
TGGGCGGAGGGCCCGCAGGGCTGAACGCCGCCCTCGTCTTGGGCAGAGCCCGAAGGAAGATTCTCCTGTTCGATGATAACCGCCCAAGGAATGCCGTTACGCAGGAATCGCACGGGTTCATTACAAGAGATGGAGCGACCCCCGCTGAATTCAGGCAGTTGGCCCATCAGGACATCCAAAAGTATTCCTCCGTGGAATTCCGTACCGAGCGGATCGCCACAGCCGCCAAGCATGCGGACTTTCTAGAGATTACCACTTCCTCAGGGGCGGTATATCACACCAAAAAGCTGCTTCTCGCCACAGGGCTTAAGGAGGTGCTGCCAGGCATCCCCGGAATCGAGGAATACTACGGCAGGAGTATATTCAGCTGCCCTTATTGTGACGGCTGGGAGCTGCGTGATCAGCCGCTTGCCATCATCTCGGAAGATGAAGATCATGCCCTTCATCTGACCCGAGTCCTGTGGAATTGGAGCCGGCAGCTTCTAGTCTGCACGAATGGCAAAGCCGCTCTGTCACCTGAATTCAAGCATGTTCTGCGCAGCAGGAATATCGCCTATAGCGAGCATCCGATTACCCATTTGATAGGCCGCAGCGGGCGGCTGGAGCGGATCAGGTTCAGCAATCAGGAAGAAGCCAGCCTTACGGGAGGCTTCATTAAGCCAGACTGGTTCCAGTCTTCCGAACTTGGGCGTTCGCTCGGCTGCGCCATGAATCCCTCAGGCGGTCTTCTTACCGATGAATTCGGCAGAACAAGCGTTGCGGGCGTCTATGCGGCTGGTGATACCTCGGTCATCTCCCCCTCCCAGGTCATTATTGCGGCTGGAGAGGGCAGCCGCGCGGCCATCGGAATCAATACAGATTTAGCGCATGAGGAATTCTAATTTCAACAGGCATGCCAAAAAAGGGCTATCCCCGCGGGTCTAATACAGACCTGGCTGGGATAGCCCCTTTGCTCTTAATAAGACGTATCCATTAATAAAGGCTTGAAATCTGCACATTGGCCGGCAGCTTGAAAGGATTGTCCGGGTTAATCCGGTCATAGAACATGATGCCATCAAGGTGATCAAGCTCATGCTGCATCACGATGGCAGGAAAGCCCTTGAAGCGAAGCTTCAGTTCATTGCCCTCTTCATCATAGGCTTTGATCTGAATCTTCTCATAACGGGGAACAAACCCCTGAATAATACGATCCACAGACAGGCAGCCTTCACTTTCGGGCAGATAGGTCATCGCTGCAGAGTGACTAATCACCTTGGGATTGAACAAGGCATATTCCTTGGTCTGCCCCTTCTCATCCGTTAAATACGCGGCGAACATCCGCTTGTTCAGGCCAATCTGATTGGCCGACAAGCCAACTCCGGCCCGCAGCTTATATTTCTTCGCAATTTCCTCATCCTGGCTGTTCTTCAGGAACTGCATCATCGCCGCCATCTCAGCCCGGTCCTCTTCACTTGGAGGAATGCTGACCGGCTCTGTCTTCACGCGAAGAATCGGATCACCCTCACGTACAATATCATCCATCAATATGAAATAATCGCGGGTAAATTTACTCATAGAAACGACCTTCATCCACCTTTTCCTACTGTTTTTATGCGTCATCCGTATCACTTGTGACACACCGTACCGAACCTTGAGCATTTTAAACCTATCACTTCAAGCTGCTCCTTGTCAAAATATGCAGATGCCCGTCAACAGCACGAACACTATTAATATATTCCCCCCATCCTTGTCCTATTTCTCTTCCTTCTTGAATAAGCTGTACAAGCACATTAAAGTGAATGCTCATGGCAGGAGGAATTATAAGCATATGGATATTTTCAGCTGCTTGTTACTCGGACTTTCTTTGTCCGCACCGATCGGACCTATCAACGCGGCCCAACTCGACCGCGGGATTCGCGGCGGCTTCTGGCCTGCCTGGCTGCTCGGCCTGGGAGCGGTTATGGCAGACATCGTCTACATCCTGCTGGTCTATTTCGGAGTTGTGCATTTCGTGGATACCCCATTCATGAAATCATTTCTCTGGCTGTTCGGATTCTTCGTTCTTCTGTATATCGGAATTGAGAGCCTGCTCACCGCACAAAAAATAACGCTTCAGGAAACCCGAAGCGCCGAGTCTTTATCCAAATCTTTTGTTGCCGGATTCTTCATGTCCCTCTCAAATCCCATCTCAATCCTGTTCTGGCTGGGCATTTACGGATCTATTCTTGCGGAGACAGCTGCAACCTATGCCCCTAAGGAGCTCATGATCTTTAGCGCTGCTGTCTTATCCGGTGTTCTTCTGTGGGACGTCACCATGGCCTCACTGGCCAGCGCTTTCCGCAGATGGCTGACGGTTCCCCTTCTGAAGGCGATCTCGATCATTTCCGGTCTGTCCCTGATTGGGTTTGGACTTTACTTCGGGTTTGAAGCCGCCAAGGTTCTATTCTTCCGGTGACACACGGAATTTAGTGGGCTCCGCCGCGCTTTCTTCTCAGCATGACTCTGCGGGAGTACCGCTTCTGCTTCTTCCAGACAACGGTCTGCAAAATCAGGGTTACGCCGCCAATAACACCCACAAAAATTAGACTGCCCCAGAACCCGGGACGGCTGGTCTCATGCAGCAGAGTACCGCAAACGGCAAGCCCGATTAGCGCCATGCCCAGAAATCGCTTAACCTGCCCGAATGCGGTTAATTTCAGCAGCTTGCCAGAGGTGATAAGGATAAATAACCAATTGTACAGCAGCAGCAGCCCTGCTGCTGTTGTTACGTATTCATAGATTTTGCCCGGCATAACCAGAGCCAGTATAATTGAAGCAACCAACCCTGCAGCTGTAAGGGAAATGGCGAACAGCGGTTGCTTTCCCTTCACTTTCTTGGCGAACAGGGGCGGTGCATCCTTGTCTTCAGCGAGTGTGACCAGCATGGTTGTAACCGCAAATAAAGAAGCGACCATGGTGGAGAAGCCCGCAATAATCAGCACCGCATTGAACAGGTGCGGAATAAAGGGCAGCGGGTAATTAGCCAATGCAGTTATGAAAGGGCTCTTCTTCGGTGTAAATGCTTCCCAGGAGACGATCGTGACGGCCAGTCCGAGCGACAGAATATAGAGGCTGGTGAGCAGCAGCAGCATCACTCTCCCCGCTTTGGGAGCATCCTCCAGATTCTTCAGACGAATTGCCATTAAACCTAACACTTCAATACCGCCGTAGGCATAGAACGCGAATATAAAAGCCGACCAAAGTCCATTTATGCCATGCGGCAAAAAGCTCTGCCTGGTATGCGGGAAGACAGGGGCTCTGCCCGTTCCCTTGATCCAGCCCATTAAAGCTATAACGGCAATTACGATGAACATGACTATGGCCGCGATCTTGATAACCGACAGAATATTCTCTAGAGAATCGAACCCCTTGCTGCCGAGCATGATGACCACGAGTCCGAGTACTGCATAACCTGAGGCGAATACCCACATCGGAATAGCCGGGAACCAGAACCTTGTGAATATGGAGAGAGCCGTAAGCTGGCTGCCCATTATGAGCAGCTCTGATCCCCAGTAGACCCAGCCGCTGCTGAAGCCAGCCCACCGACCGAAAGCTTTTTTGGCATAAGAACGAAATGAGCCCTTCTCCGGATGTTCCGCGGTCATCTTGGCAAGCACATCATATACCGTATACGTACCCACAGCCGCCAGGGCGAATACGATGAGAACCGAGGGCCCTCCCATATGCAGCGCCAGACTGGACCCCAGGAAATAACCGGTCCCTATAGTGCAGGCGACTCCAAGCAAAGAAAGCTGCCACCACTTCAGAGTTGCTTCTTCATTTGAGCTTTGTTTAGCCATAATTACCTCTCAGGTCGTGTATTTAACTTCTAGTGTGATCTATAGTGTTGCGAAACCTAGGTAATTTTATGTACGGTACCGGGCTAGAACTGGACAAGCCATGGAGACAAGGTGAGGCGAAAGCCCCCCATGGTGTATATACTTTTCTCCTATTTTGTATGCATGTTAACCGCTTTATGATAAGAAATGTAGGAATTTACAGATTTCTTGTTTAATAGCCCCACAAAGAAGTGTAAATCATATAGAAAAGCTAAATTTTCAGACACCTAACTAGATCGTACCAGGAGAGGATTAAATGAACACAGAACGGGAGAACAAAATGGCCCATGTCATATCTAAGTCCGCAGAGAAACGGATCCTGGCTGAGAAAGCGTTAAAAGAGCAGCAAATCATGGCCTGGATGCCCATTAAAGTGAAGATGGCTCATCATTGGATAGAGAATGAGAAGAAACAGCTAAGTCGGAAAATGGTTCGTGGAGCCATTCATTTCTGTCATTTCGGGGAAAATGTAGGATGTGAGCAGAATGAGGAACGTCCTGTTGTTATCATTTCCAATAATACGGTTAATTCGACTTCCGGCAATGTTATTGTCGTACCGTTGACCAAAAACCTGAAAGCCAAAACGAACTTCAAAACCAAGCAGCCGGTCCTCACCCGCGATGGCAAACCGGTGCCCAGATTTCAAAGTCATTACTTCTTATTCACCAGTAAATATGACTTTCTGGCCTTCGACTCGGCCGCCAAGACGGAAGAAACGACTTCAGTAAGCAAGGTTAGACTTAAAGAACATCTTGGGAATTTGGACGAGGAAGACATCAATCGGTTGGAGACCCGGATGAAATGGACGCTCGGTCTTTAAAAAAAAACGTGAAAATTGTATTGACACTAACTTACGAAATAGGTTACTATAAGTTCAGAGATTGAGTTGTGACCACAGTAAATTATGTCATCCACCTCGTCGTGGATAAATTCACACGTTTCACGTGTCTTGAGTCTGAAAGAGGAGCCTTCCGTGCTCCTCTTTCCCTTTTGCATGATTAAATAGACCTATTGTCGAACGTACTTCGAGCATAGATCATTTCATATAACTGGCATAAATTTCGATACTACAGATAGGATATTAATATGTCGCCCACCTCGTCGTGGGCAAATTCACCCCGTCCGGGCTCCGGTCGGGGGTTATTTTTGTTCAGAGACCTAAAGCTTGCTGCGCTAGATGCTGTTGCAATCTTTTTACCCGCTGGGGGGAGATTTAATCAGTTTTCGAGGGAAGTCCCTGCAAATAAGCGTGTAAAATGAACTGCAGGCTGTCCTCAAGCGACGTCGGCAGACCAAACCCACCCTTCTGCTCCAGTGAGCAGAATCCGTGAAGGATGCTTCTCAGTCCTCTTACCGCATGAGTCTGTTCATCCGCGTTTAGTCCCCTTCCATTCAGCAGTTCAACAATTAATTCCACCATTGCATGACCGGCCTTCTGCAGCTCATAATCCTGCGAATCCGGTGCACGCAGTGTACTCTCATATAGGCCAGGATGCTGATGAGCAAAATCAACATAGGCCCGGCTGTAGGCCAGCAGCGCTCCATCGCCGATCATATCTGCGGCAGCGGCTTCCAGCTTGGAGTGAAGCAGCTTTAAAGAGTAGGCGGCCAGTCTGTTCCGAAGTCCTGGCAGGCCGTCAATGTGGTTGTACAGCGAGGGCGAGCGAATGCCCAGCTTCTGAGCCACCGACGCCAGCGTCACGGCTTCCAGCCCGTGACGATCGGCAATCTCCGCGGCCGCCTGCGTCACGGCCGCGGCATCCAGGCCGGCCCTAGGCATGACGGCCGCCCCCTTCCTGAGCGCCGCCCGCAAGCTTCCGCGCGGCGCTTAGGATGGCCCGGTCCATTACGGGGACCGGGCTCTCCAGCATCTCGCCGTGGCCCACGGCCAGCAGCGACGGCGCCAGGTCCCGCAGCTTCTGCGCGGACCCGAGCGAGGTGCTGCTGCTCCAGGTGCCCCAGGCGGGGAACGGGAACAGCGGGCGGAGCTGCCCTGCGACGGCTATGCCGCCGCGCACCTGGAAGGCATCGCCCGCGATGAGCGCCCCGCTGCGCGAATCCAGCAGCGCAATGGAGCCGGGCGTATGGCCCGGCGAGGCGATGACGCGCAGGGAGCCGACGAGGTCCCCTTCTCCCAGCAGCACGTCCGGACGTGTCTTCAGCTTGGATGACACACCACCGTTTATGGGCTCCTTACTTTCTCCAGGATCAAGGCTCCGGTCACCCTCAAGGAGCCGTGCATCCCGTTTAGAGATGAAGACCTTGGCCTCCGGCAGAGCCTCCTTCAGCTTATCCAGTGCTCCTACATGATCGTCGTGTGCATGGGTAAGCACAATCCGGGTCAACGGCTTGCCGATTCGTTTGACGGCTTCGAGGATCGCTTTGGCGCTATAGGGAAGCGCCGCATCAATCAAGGTGAGGCTCTCTTCCTCTTCAACGAGATAACAATTTACCGGGAACATCCGGGGAAGAAACGTCAGTTGATATAAATAATGATTACGCCGAATACGCATAAGATCACTCCATTCATAACCTTAACTAATATGATTAGTTTCATTATAACTAATTACATTAGTTTTGCAATAGTCTCTTTACATTTATTCATTCTATGCACTCTTATCCACGCCTGTTATATAGACACCAAAAAACCCGCGTTATTCATTAGGCTCTCGCGAGTTTCTTGGTGTTCTTGGATCGGTACATTTCCCGGTCCGCCTCCAGGAACAGGTAATCCATCTGCTGCAGGGAATGTTCACTATAAGCATATCCGAGCGAAATATCCATATTCAGATCCGGACGTTCCATCCGGAAGAGAACTACTCTTTGCTTCAAATCCTGAACCAGCTTGTTCACTTGATAAAGCGTCTTGTTAACAACCAATATGGCAAACTCATCTCCGCCTACCCGGCAGACCATGACCTCTTCAGATACCATTTTGCTGAGCAGTCCTGCAGCTTCTTTGATATACAAGTCGCCCATAATATGACCAAAATTATCATTCACATACTTCAGATTATCCATATCGCAGACAATGATCGCCGCTGGCGCATCTACCTTCACATCATAATGGGAGACCAGAATTTCGAAATGCTCCCGGTTATAAAGGCCTGTCATGGAGTCATGAGCGATCCGGTATTCCAAATACTGCTGGTACTCCAATCTATCCTGAGCAGGCCTGACAATTCCCTGAATGGCTGTAAGCTTACCCTCGTCAAAGACAGGGGTTGCCAGCTCCTCATACCACATATATTGGCCATGGCAGTCCCTGATTCTATACAGAATTGGCTGCTCGAAATCAAATTCCCCATTCAGCTTCTGGTAGAACTGATTCATATCCTCCGGATGTATCCTGAGAAATACCAGCTGCGGGTTATCCAGACTTGAAATTTGTTGTTCCGGCTCCATCAAGCGGTCAAGCGGGGCATATACATATCTATATCGGCGCACAGGCTCAAGCTCCAAATAGTACACAATATCCCGGGTACCTTCAAGGAGTTCGACTGTTCTCGTGTCATGGGTAGAGCGACTTCGGCTTCTTCCTGCCCAAATTCTCATTAAAGCTCCCATCAAAAGGACACTAATGGACATACCTGATAGAAAAGAGATCCACCACATTTCATCACCTTCTGCAATCGATTTCACTTTATCGCTTTCTCAAAGAACATCCGCAGATCTAGTTAGATGACATCTTCTGCGGTTCCGACGTTGGAGTAGTGGGTCTGCATGAGCACGGCGGGTAATCCTAATCTAATTTGTTCAACGAGGAGGTCGAACTGGGTCTATTAGAGGACAGTATATCGTTTGATTTACATAATTTTCGGGCTCATCTTCATCAAACTTTTGAACTAATCTCAAATGGTTAGTACTATATTCGACCTATAACCAAGGAATTCCTCGTCTTTTTTCATACAAACATTAATTTTTTTAATTTTTCCTTGAGACAAAAAAAAAGAGAGGCTCCCCAATCGGAAGCCAATGCTTCTCCAAGGACAGTCCCTCTCTCAGGCTATTTGAATTTCTTCCAATCCATACTGCTGCTGCTTAGCAAATGCTCAAAGTCATTCTCCAGACGCTTCTGCTCCGCTTTGCGTGCATCTTCTGCCTGCTGCCGTGCTTCCTCCAGGCGTTTCTGCTCATCCGCCTTCATCTCGGCCGCTTGAGCCTGAAGTTTGCCTACAACCTCACTGCTGAGGAGGTCCCTCAGCGTAGCAGGTTTGTCTTCGGTACGTGCGGGCGCAGCCGGACGGCTTTTCTTTTTGGCCATCATAATTCACCTCGTTAAACAAAGCGTTGATAACATTGTCCCATATCCACCTGTTTTTTTCAAAGAGGGGGTTTCCCTTTTTCCTAAATAAAGTAAAATCAATTCAGAAGTCTATTCCACCAGTAAAGGGAAGGTGTTCAGTTGATTGCTTATTTCAGCGTGGACGAAGCAGGTTCGTTCGAAGCTTTCTCTGCTTCTCACTTGATTATTCTGGCTATGTTCCTCCTCAGCCTTGTACTTCTCTACGGATGCCGGAAATGGCTCCAGAGACCTTCAAGAAGCCGAACCGGGCGGTATGTACTGGCTGGAATTCTGATCTTGTGTGAACTCTCACTGAATGTTTGGTATATCTGGGGCAAGAGGTTCGATGTGAAGGACACCCTGCCGCTGGAGCTGTGCAGCATATCCTTGTATTTATGTGTATTTATGCTGCTGTACAAGAGTCGGTTTATCTTCCAAATCGTCTATTTCACAGGTATAGGAGGAGCTCTGCAGGCGATCCTGACTCCGGCATTGTCTTATCCTTACCCCCACTTCCGGTTCATCGAATTCTTCCTGGCCCATATTGCGATCATTCTGGCTGTCCTTTATATGGTGTGGGTAGAAGGATTCAGGCCAACTCTAAAGTCGGTCGGTATCACGATGGTCTTCTTGAACATCCTGCTGGTGCTGATTCTGTTCATCAATCATCTGACAGGCGGCAATTACATGTTCTTATCCCATAAGCCGGCGACAGCGTCCCTGATGGACTTTCTGGGCCCATACCCGTGGTATATTGTCTCTCTTGAGACAGTCGCCTGCATTCTGTTCCTCTTGCTGTATATGCCCTTCGCCTTCTCTGCCGCCCGCGGCAAGAGGAACAAGCACCAGCTGAATTCCTAATCTATTCAGACTTCCCGTAGTCCATCCACTCCCCATCAAGCGGAATATGGACCGAGGAGCCGAGTCCCTCAGAGGACAATCGTGTCTTAAGATCTTCCCGGGTGATCAGACAATGGTTAATCGCCTCCATATGTACAGCGACAATCCGGGTGTAGGGAGCACAGCGCGCAAGTTGGATCACATCCTGCTCATCCATAATGATCGGGTCTCCGGTTACGAACCTGGCTCCGCCCGCATGAACTACCGTAATCTGAGGCCGATACTTGACTAGTGCCGCCTCCACTTCGTCACACCAAATGGTATCCCCGGCAAGGTATAGGTCCGGCTCTCCCTCTGCTTGGAGAACATAACCGGATACCTGTCCCATCCTCACACCGATCTCTCCGGTTCCGTGCCGACCTGAGGTCCGGTGTATCTGAATCCTTTGGTAATCAGCCGAGGATTCCACGGGCTGCACCTGGCTGAATCCGGCTGCTTGAAGTGTCTCCTCATCACCAGGCTGACAGAATACAGCGGCTGATTTACTCACCGCCTTGGCAGCAGCCGGATCCCAGTGGTCCAAATGCAAATGGCTGACCAGAACCAGATCAGGATCAGACAGCAGGCCCTGGTCTACTGGCAGAGGAACTAGGGGATTTCGCCTGTCGTTAGAAGAGTTGATGATAGGGGGATTAGCTCCCGCTTCACTGAACATAGGATCAACCAGAATTGTAAGCCCCGCATACTCAATCCATAGTGTCGCATTCCGGATCAGTTGTATTCGCATTTTATATCGACTCCTTTTCAGTGGGTATGCTTCAATTATAGGAATAAGGGCATCGCTGGCCTATAATCGGGTGAAATGAATCTGGTGTTTATTTTTTCATGATGAAAGGAATTTATCTGTTATGACCTTAAGCTCTATCGATGAGATCGATCTGAAGATTCTGAATTGTCTCCTGCACAATGCAACACTCTCCCATCGCGAAATTGGGGAGACTGTTCATCTGACAGGCCAGGCTGTAGGCAGCCGGATACGCAAGATGCAGGATCATGGAATCATTGAAGGTTATACCCTGCTCTGGAATCCAGAGAAGATTGGCTTATCTGTACACGCCTTCGTCACCGTGTTCCTGAAATCCGCGCCCGCTCATCAGACATTCCTGGAATTTGTCCAGCAGCGTGAAGACATTACCGAAATGCACCGGGTCAGCGGAGAAGGTTGCTACTGGCTTCGAGTACGTACAAAGACCCAAATGGAGCTTGGCAATCTGCTCGATGAACTGCTGGCTTACGGGAATTACAAATTAAGTCTCTCCATCGGACAGATCAAATAACGCAAAAAAGCCCGGATATCCTAATTGGATTCCGGACGAGGATGCGGGGTGGAATGTACGGCATGCACCTTCTTCTGGGCACGTCTGAATATAACAAACACCAGCAGAAAAAGGATCATTACAAAAGAAGAATATCGGTACATCTGGGAGTAGCTCGTCGCGGAGGCAAGTACGCCAAGCAGCATCGATCCGACCGCCACGCCCAGGTCGAGTGAATTGTAATAGAGGCTGTTAACCATGCCGTGCTGCTTCGGCGGGGTCTCTCGCAGCATCCAGGCCTGCGTTGTCGGCTGAATGGCTCCAAAGCCGAGCCCATACAGCAGCGCTGATACAATGAGCAGCGGGATTGAGTGCGTGAACGAGAGCAGCATCAAGCTTGCGAAGACAATTAGCGAAGCTGGAATAAGCACAGCCGCCGGCCCTTTGCTGTCGAATATACGACCGGATACCGGTCTGATCACAAGCACCGTGAAGGCATTGAACAAGAAGAACAAGCCGATTTGAGCCAGATGGATCTCCGCACCGAATAAAGCGAGGAAGCCAAGTAAACCACCATAAGTAACGGATATGAGCATATTCAGCCCTGCGGGAAGAATAATGGTCTTCGGAAAAGGAAGCTTGGCGGCTTGAGTATCCCCTCCCGCTGGTGCTGCAGCCGGTTGAGGAGGTATGCTTCTTGTGAACAGAAGCAATGGAATAATTAGCCCTACAGCCACTGTACCGAGCAGGGTGAGCGTGGGGAATCCAAACCCTGCAAGCACAGATAATCCAATCATAGGTCCAATGGACATGGCCAGACTCGTGGATAATCCGAAATATCCTATTCCCTCACCAATCCGTTTCTTAGGAATAATCTGGGATACAAGTGTGGGCATTACCGTGCTTGCCATCCCGAACCCGACTCCAAAGGCTATGCGCAGCAAGAGCAGCAGGAACATGGTATTAGCATATGAATACAGCGCTGTGGCTGCACCTGCAATGACTATCCCCGTGATGAGCACCGCATTCCGATGGACTTTGCGCATAACAGGAATCATGACGAACCGGGTTACAATTGCCGCTAGGGCAAACAGACTCGTCACCAGACTAACGGTGAAATCGTTCGGATGGAATTGCTCCTTCGCGTAGGTAGGGAACGGAGCCAGCAGCATTTGAAGACATAAGAACAGCAGTAGATAACTTATTGTCAGCATGATGAACGACTTCGTCCACAGCTTTTCTCTTTGATCATCCTGATCCATATTGATTGTCATTCACTCCTTCTTCTCTCTCTCTATCATAAGGTCCGCTTTCTCGCTGATCTGCCGCAGCAGCTTCAATAACAGCTTGGACTCCTCCTCTGGAATCCCTTCTGTTATTTCCCTCAGCACTTGATGTTCTATCGGTTCCGTATGTCTGATCACCGACCTCCCAGCGTCGGTAATGAAGATGAAGAATGAGCGGCGATCGTTCTCCCCGCTCACCTTACGTATAAATCCTTTCTCCTCCAGAGCGGTAATTATCCGGGTTGTCGTTGGTTTGTCCTTCCCTGAACGTTCCCCGATCTCTTTCTGAATCTGGCCATCCTTCTCCCATATCCGGTACAGTACAGACCACTGTTCCGGGGTTATCTGGTAATCCCGCATACGCTGCTGCAGAATGAGGGACAGCTTGCGATAAGCAATCCCCATGTGAAAACCGATAGATTCATCAAGCGGACTATTCAAGATATTTCTCTCCATCCATAATAGTTGTCATAACAACTATATTACGAACTACGCATGTTGTCAATCTGGGCTGACGGACACGCAGCACACAAAAATCCGCATTTCTTATAGGAAATGCGGACTCATCTCGGTATTATTCACCATTATTTCAAGAAGTATTTATCTATCATTTCGGCAATAACCTGACTTTTGATCGGCTTAGTGACATAGTCCTGCATCCCTGCGGCCAGGCACTGTTCCCTGTCATCCTTGAGTACATTTGCTGTCACCGCGATTATAATGGGGACTGTGCCCGCAGGCAGGGTCTCATGTAAGATCCTGGAGGCATCCAGTCCATTCATTCCCGGCATGTGCATATCCATAAAGATCAGATCGAAGGTCTTATATGCAACCATCTGGATAACCTCAAGTCCATTGTTCACTACCTCAACACTGTGACCCATATTCTCAAGCATTTTCCTCAGTACCAGCTGGTTAATGTCGTTATCTTCAGCTACAAGAATGTTCAGTTTCAAATGGGAGTGTACCTCGTCTGCTTCACCCTCCCCGAACTCCATGCTGTCCAAGCTGCCCTTCACTCGCTGAAAACTCATAGTGAACACAAATGTGGCGCCGGGCTCATCGCTTGGCTCAACGCGGATCTCTCCCCCTAGCATTTCAACCAGCTTTTTGGTGATCGCAAGGCCCAGGCCTGTGCCCTCATATTTACGATTCATGAAGTTATCCAGCTGATGAAACGGCTGGAACAAGTACTGAATCTTGTCCTTTGGAATTCCGATTCCGGTATCCTTCACCCTGAATTCAAGAAGTACATGTCTCTCACAGCTGGAATGCAGATCGACATCTACGGAAACCCCGCCGTTGTATGTGAATTTGATCGAGTTGCCTAACAGATTCACCAAGATCTGCTTCAGTCGGTCAGGATCTCCTATTAGCTTAGCTGGAACATTCTCCGAAACGGATAGGTTCATTCGAAGTCCCTTCTGATCCGCTCTCGCCCGGAGCATGTCCATCGCTTCCGTTATCACGTCCTTGAGTCCGAACTCGGACTGATGAAGTACCGTCTTCCCGGACTCAATTTTGGCAAAGTCCAGAATATCATTGATAATGGCCAGCAGGGAATCCCCGCTCTTGCGTATGATTTCAACAAACTCCCGCTGGGTATCGTCAAGTTCCGTCGTCTCCAGCAGAAGATCTGTCATCCCGATCACGCCGTTCATTGGCGTCCGGATCTCATGACTCATCATCGCCAGGAATTCACTCTTGGCTTTATTCGTATTCTCCGCTGCTTCTTTGGCCGCTATAAGCCTCTTCTGCTCGGTCATATCCTTCGCAATGATATAGAATCCCACATTCTTGTTGTTAATAATAATGGGAGCAATGGTCGTCAGCACTTCGGTTACATGACCGTCTCTATGAGCGATAGTATCAATCTTTCTCTCCACAGAGGCATCATTAAGGGCATGATGAAGAATGTCTCTCAAATGCTGGAGTCCGATGAAGCGGGCGAGACTCGTACCTGCGATCTCCTTGATCTTGTAACCGGTCAGCTGTTCCGCCACCGCATTACAATTAATAATATTGCCTTCCAGATCCAGTGAGATTACAGCATCATGATTATATTTTTTCAAAGAGTTATATCTCTCTACACTCTCTTGTAATTTAAGCTGGTCCAGCTTGCTATCTGTAATGTCCTGAACCGTTCCCATAATGGTCTTTGGAAGCCTGCCATCAGGACCATAGGTAACAATGCCGCGCAGATCCAGATACTGAGCCTTCCCATCGGGCCTGATCAGATTAAGCTCAAATTTAAATTCCCTGTTCCGAATCGCATCATTAAAAATCCCCTTAAAGCGTTCCCTCTCTTCTTTGGGGACCAGATCCATGACCTCATATACCTTCAAATGATCCTTGGTATAGGGGATGCCGCATATCGAATACACCTGTTCCGAACAGATGATGGTGTTTCTATCAACATTCCACTCCCAGCTCCCTATGGAGGCGATCCGCATCGTCTGGGCTAAGAGCTCCTCCCGGTCCTGCATGTTCTTGCCAGCATGATAATCAGAGGATACAAACATAATAAAATATGGCGGGTGATCTTCCTCTTCCCTCTGAATCAAGGAGACAGCTATCTGAGCCAAAATAACGCTTCCATCTTTACGAATAAGCTTGTGTTCCAGCTTGAGAGAAGTCCGCTCCTCATGAAGCAGCTTGCACAGCTTGGCATAGCTATCGGCATATTCTTCCTGGTAGGTAATCTCCCTCATGCTTAAGTTAAGCAGCTCATCCTGCGTGTACCCAAGGAGCGCGCAAAGGGACGGATTGACCTGAAGCCACCTTCCATCCACCGAGACAAATGCAATGCCTGTTGGTGATAAAGCATACACCTGTTCATAATCAGGGTATTGTAGTTCATTATGCATAATATGCCTCCAACCAATGAAGTGTATAGAATGAGCTGATGGGGCTAGACAAGTTCACTTTGTCTAATAGATATCAGACAACACCTGAATTGTCAATTTACAATTTCTATGTAAAACGTATCCGTCCTCACTTGAATAACCCTATGGATAGATGCTACTATAGAAAGGAAAGTAACTTCTCATAAACAGATGAACCCAAAGGAGCGTGAAGCGAAATGAGTTGGACAGAAATTTCAACTATAGATGAATGGAATCAAATCCTGGAGCAATCCAGCAGCCGGGGGCAATTGGTGCTGAAGCACAGCACTACCTGCCCGGTTAGCGCGAATGCCCTTAAGGAATTTAATCAATTTGTTGACGCCAATCCAAATGCAGACGTAGATTACTATCTGGTCAAAGTTATTGAGTCACGTCCTGTCTCCAATCAGATTGCCGAGGATCTGGGCGTCAAGCATGAATCCCCTCAAGTTATATTTGTGAAGGATAAAGCGAAGTATTGGACGGCTTCCCACTGGTCTGTAACGAATGCTCATATTGAAGCAGTATTGAATTAATCTTTAGCTTGATTATCATCATTACACATTTGAAAGCCTTAGACCAGAACTTATCAATTCCGGTCTAAGGCTTTCCTTGTTATTATAGAATACAGAGAACAATTAGGATGGATAATTCCAATATATTTTAGCAAGGAGAATCAGCAGTGAATCCCACAACACCTCCCCCTCGGCGGTATTCCACAAACCCGGGGCGCATTTTATTTATAATTGCTCTTCTAGCGGCACTAGGGATCACCGGTATTCTTCTTCTTCGTGGTAATGACATAACCTCCTTACCTAACTTGTTAACGAACTTCAAGGCCTTGTTCATCAGTATCATTCTTGAGGCACTTCCCTTTATGCTCCTCGGTGTTCTATTCTCCTCAATACTGGAGGTCTTCGTCTCCGAGGCCACAGTCAGACGGCTGATTCCCAACAATCCGCTGCTTGCCGTCCTCTTCTCCTGTGTGCTCGGCTTCATCTTTCCGATCTGTGAATGCGGCCTGACTCCGGTTGTAAGAAGACTTATTCATAAAGGCATGCCTCTGTATACAGCCATTGTCTTCATTCTGGCAGGTCCAATTGTGAATCCTGTTGTATTCGCCGCGACCTATATGGCTTTTCGGACAGAACCTCATCTGGCTTACTATCGGCTCCTTCTTGCCACAGTGGTGGCCTCAGCAATCGGGCTGTTCATCTGGCGGGTAGTGAAGACGGATCCGCTCCGCCCAGCGCCAAGCGGTGTGTCCGGACAAGCCCATGCCGGTTCATTGACGGCAGTAAGGAAGCTG
Source organism: Paenibacillus zeisoli (assembly GCF_003994465.1). Lineage (GTDB taxonomy): Bacteria > Bacillota > Bacilli > Paenibacillales > Paenibacillaceae > Fontibacillus > Fontibacillus zeisoli. The sequence continues at coordinate 99,803 of NZ_RZNX01000008.1, forward strand.
CCTGTTCGCGTTCATTCAGGAGCCGTAATCGGGCAGACTTCCAGATTCGTACTGAGCAGGGTCCGCTCCCCCCGCAGGAGCGTCATTCGTGGACGTATCAGCTCATCTTTAAGTCATGCCATTGAAGAATTTTTTGAAATGGGAAAATATCTGCTGCTGGGCGGAGCGATTACAGCCCTAATCCAGTGCTTGTTATCGAGAGATAGCCTTATAGCTCTAGGCGGCGGGCCCCTCAGTTCCCATATATTCATGATGGGAATGGCATACCTGCTATCCCTCTGCTCAACATCGGATGCCTTTGTAGCCTCCTCCTTCGCTTCCGCGTTCCCAGCAGGAGCGCTGCTAACGTTCATGATCTTCGGTCCAATGCTTGACCTGAAAGGTACGATTATGCTGCTGTCTGTATTCAAGGCCAAATTTGTCCTGCTGCTTGCAGTCCTCATTATCGTGACTGTGTTTATCGTTGCCCTCATTGCCGGACAGACACTCCCTATGTCGTAGAGAGCAATGAACTGACCTAAGGAAGGAGAGGATTCACTTGAACCAGCCTAAAGCCACTCTATTCAGACACGCTGTTATGCAGACCTTGATCCTTCTCGGTTTCGCAATCTATATTAGTTACTTGTCTCTATCCGGACATATTAATTACTACATCGCTCCGCGTATGCAATCTTATGTGGAGTTGTCTGCAGCGGTGCTCTTCCTAATGGCCGCCTATCATGGATATCATACCTATCGGCAGCTCCGCGGCCTTCCTTCTTCCGCCCATTTCCATCACAAGCCGCCACGTTCAGCACTGGCAAGAGGAGTGCTTAACTCGCTCTTCCTCTTCCCAGTCCTGCTCGGCTTTCTAGTCCCGGACAGCTTTATAGGCAGTGCTCTTGCTTCCAAGAAGGGCCTCAGCCTGGCGGGCCCTATCCATACCAGACAGATCCCAGTCACCTTGAGCAGCTCTGTAAAAGTCTCCGGTACAAGCCTCGCTAAGTTGTTCCCTTCGGACAAGTATACCGGGGAGTACGCCAAGCTTGGTATGAAGCTGTATCAAACTGACCATATTCAGGTCAAGGATCATGGATATGTTGAGATACTCACCGCGCTTCAGCTATACCCGGGGAATTTCGGCAGCAAGCCAATCGACATCAGCGGCTTTATCTACCGGGAGCCTTCGATGAAGCCGAACCAGTTCGTCATCGCCCGGTTCAATATTCAGTGCTGTACGGCTGATGCCATGCCTCTGGGGATTCTAGTGGAAATGAGCGGCGGGGATCAGCTTAAGACGGACAGCTGGGTGCACCTGTCCGGTAAGCTGGGCGAGACCTCCTATGAGGGGAATCCGGTGCTCAAGCTGGATGCCGAGAAAGCTGAACCGATCACTGCCCCGGATAATGTATATGTGCAGCCGTCTCTGGATTTCAGTTTTGAAGACCAACTGTAGGTTCTACCCATGCAGCGAAGCCCAAGATTATGAAGATTACCCTTTCGGCAGCACACCAAAAAAGCCCGGCATCTGTGTAAGTGAGATGCCGGGCTTTCCTATTCTCTTATTGCGATTACTTGAAGCTCTCCCTATCGCGTGGGAAGAAGCTTGACATATTCATCAGATAGACTCATTAGCTTCAGTATATAATCATAATCCTTTTTGTAAGGTGAAATATCGCTGACCGGCTGCATAGTCTTCAAGGAGACCGCCGTCCCGTCATCGAACCCTTGTCCAGGAACGAAGAGAATCTCATTATTGAAGAAGGAGCCGGTCGGTAGATAATATCTCATACCCACGACGTTCTTGTCGATATTCAGCAGATCATGGCCGAAAGCTGTAAACTTCTCATCCTTCAGCGAAATCCCGAGCAAATTGGCTACCGTTGGCATAATATCGAGTTGACCCCCCACCTGGTCAATCACCTTACCCTTAGTCTCACCGGGCAGATGAATAAGCAGCGGAATGTTGAACCGGGTGATTCGGGGATCGTAGTTAATCCCGAGCTGCTGGCTTACTACAGCAGGATCATTGTCCTGCGGCTGCAGCCCGAAATGGTCTCCGTATAACACAAGAACTGTATTATCCCATAGCCCATTTGCCTTTAAACGGTCAATCAGAGTACCTACCGCATAATCGGTATAGTTCACAGCCTGAATATAATCACCGAGCTGCGTTCCCTTCATGGAATCCGGCACGGTTATCCGAACACGGTCCTCCGGTACCTTGAAAGGAAAGTGGCTGGACACAGTAACAAACTGTCCATAGAACGGCTTACCTGATTGGCTAACTGCTGACAACTTGTCAACGCCCACCCGGTACAGTTCCTCGTCCGAAGCTCCGAACTCATTGAAATGGTCATTAGTATAAAAAGGCTTATCATAATAATGATCAAAATTCAGTGCCGGATACAACTTGATCCGGTCCCAGAAGCCGACATCGTTCACGTGAAAGGTGTTCGCCTCGTAATTATATTTCTGCAGCAGTCTGGGCAGACTGGGCAGCTTCCTGTCTCCATATCCTGTTGACATCGCTACAGTACCTGTCGGGTAGATCGATGTATTAGACATAAACTCGGCATCCGAGGTATTGCCCTGGCCTATTTCCTGGAAGACATGTGGGAAATACATCCCCTCCGCAGCCAGCTTATTCAGTACAGGGGTTACTTCCTGTCCCCCCAGCTTGAGATGGATCGGGAAATTCTGAAAGGCCTCCATCTGCACAATAATTACGTTCTTCCCCTTGGCGGCACCGAAATAATCCGGCTTCTTCCCCGCTGTCTTCTTGTCTGAGGACTGGTAAGGGTAAGTCGATTGCAGCTGGTTGATCCTGCCGATCGTGTCATTAATATTCCCATTCTCGATCGCCAGGTTCTCCTCCCTCGCCTTCAGAGCGGCCGCAACCTGGTAATCGAAGAATCCCAGGTTCTCAGCCTGCACCAGCTCATTCGTAATGGACTGGCCCAGCTGGATGTATCTTGCTGATACAAGCAGGCTTATTACCAAGGCAAGGGTGACCCCTATCTTCCAGACTGATCTTCGCCCTGCAACCCGAACTCCCCTTACCCGGCTCACCATCCATATCAGAGCGAACACGAGAACATCCAAGAAATAAACAAAGTCGATCCAGCGGATCGTCGATTGAATGCTGGACTGAATCTTGGTTACCTGATGCAGCTCATTTAGTGCGGTATAGGTTGGCACGGAATTAAAGTGCTCAAAGTATAACGTGGATGAGAATAAGAGCAGGGAGAAGATCAGGTTAAAACCCCAATATACTGGCCCCTTAATTCTAGCGGGCGTAATAAGTTCCAATATAGAAAGCAGCGCCAGCAGGGCAAGTGCATCCGTTGTCAGTCTGGTTACCTCAATACCGGCAAACAAAAAATAGCGTAAAAGTACTAACTTTAGAAATAGCAGAATAAATACGACAAAAAAAGGCGTTCTGTGATAAGCGCCCCTGTTCTTCTCCATACTAACTACCTTAACCTCTCTAACTAGGATGAAATCTAGTATACCACTAAATAGATCATTAGAGCTACTTTCCAGTACATAGAACCCACATAATTCCACACAGCATAAAGCCCTCTGTGAATACCTGTTCAGCAATCTTAATTCCGGAAACTGCTAAACTACAGTAAAAAAGCCCCTTCTACCCGGCTGACGCAGGAGGTCTGCCAGGGATAGGGGGCTTTTGATTATAAGCTGATTAGTTCTTGCTAAGAACGTCTGTGAGAACAGGAACGATCTGGGATTTACGGGATACTACACCTTTCAGGATAGCTTTGTTGTCGTCCAGCTTCACATTGTAAGCTTGCTCAACAGCTGCTGCCTGCTTGCCTAGTGCAATACCGACTGAATCATTGTTCAAGATATCTGTTACAACAAACAGGAACAGATCTAGACCTTTTTGCTCGATTACACTGTTCAGTGCAGCTTCAACTTCAGCTTGACGGGACAATACATCGTTAGTGTCCACAGCATTGACTTGAGCAATTTCAACCTTGGAACTGCCCATTTGGAACTCTTTGGAGTCAATGGTAATCAACTGCTCGATCGTTTTGTCGCTAAGGTCCGCGCCCGCTTTGAGCATATCAAGACCATACTTGTCCGCATCTACACCTGCAATCTCAGCAAGCTCACGGGCAGCAGCCACGTCCTGCTCAGTGCAAGTAGGCGACTTGAACAGCAAGGAGTCAGAGATAATGGCAGACAGCATAAGACCGGCGATTTCTTTCTTAATTGTCTTGCCGTTCTCCTTGTACAATTTGTTAAGAATCGTTGCTGTACAGCCAACCGGCTCTGCACGGTAGTACAAAGGACCGCTTGTCTCAAAATTGGCAATACGGTGGTGGTCGATTACTTCAACAACGCGAACCTGATCGATGTCGCTTGCACTTTGTTGACGCTCATTGTGGTCAACCAGGATCACTTCTTCAGCTTCATTCGCCACAGTCGCTACTTCACGAGGGGCTTCCACTTTGAAGAAATCAAGCGCATACTGAGTCTCCGAGCTAACAGCACCAAGACGCACAGCTTCAACTTCAAGACCCAGCTGCTTCTTCAGATCAGCGTAAGCAATTGCGGAGCAGATTGTATCTGTGTCCGGATTTTTATGACCAAAAATCAAAGTTTTTCCCATTGTAAAATACCCCTTTGTCAGTTATTAGGCGTAAGTTCCTGCCCCAGTCTTGCATATCTATATAGATTATAGCGATAAATCCGCCTTATTCCAATGCCTTTACCCATATTACTTCAGAATCTGCTTCTCCATACATAGACTGCTCTCACATTCTGCGTATTCTCCGTACCTTTCTATGACCGTATACCCATGCTTGAGATAAAAGTTAACCGCCTCTACCTGCGGCTCCCCCGTCTCCAATCGGATTGTACCGAAGCCCCTTGTTACGGCTTCTTGCTCCAAATGGCCCAGCAGCTGCCGGGCGATGCCGTTATTACGGTAAGCGGGATCTACGAAGAAGCGCTTCAGTTCAGCATATCCCTCCTCGGGATAGGGCAGGAATCCCCCGCAGCCCACCGGGGTCCCGTCTTCGTATGCGACGGCAAAATACCCCTTCTGGATCGACGGATCGCTCAAATCTACTGTATAGATTTCTTCTGGGGGATATTTCGTGAGCAGGTACTCATCCAGCTTCTGGATTAATTCAGTAAGGTTCTCATCAGGTGGCAGTACCTGTGTTATTAGAGTTCCAACTCCCATATCGTCTTCCTCTTTTCTATGTATATTTTAAGTGGATTTGTTCTTCTCGTCTGACACCTTCATCCTTTCAGTATTATACATGGCAGCGCTGAGTCAAACACCTACTTGACGTCCTCCCATTCCGTCACTATAATAAAAAACCAAATACAGGAAGAAGCGAGTATCAAAGACATGATTTGTTTCAAGGCCTGCCCAGAGAGAGAAGTGAGTGGTGTAAGCTTCTCCTGAGACCGGAAGCGAGTTACCCCTTTGTAGCTGTGAATTGGAACCTGCCGATGCGTATGCGGTGGTACTACTTTTCACCGATTGATCCCCGTTAACGGATTCTAATTAAGGATCTGCATATCCATGCGGCTTCGGTGATGCCGGGCGTAATGGACGAGTGCAGATTGAATTAGGGTGGAACCACGAGCTGAACGCACTCGTCCCTTTGCTGGGAAGAGATGTGTTTTTTTGCGTTCAAACCTTGTTGTATCCAAAAAAATATTGGAGGTATCCACCATGGACAAGAAAGAAATTCAAGTATCCCTGCCGGACGGTTCCGTCCGAGTCTATCCGAGTGGAATCACGGTTGAAGAGATTGCCGCCAGCATTAGCCCAGGTCTTAGAAAGGCAGCCATTGCGGGTAAGGTGAACGGCCAACCCGTTGATCTATCCCGGCCTGCCCTTGAGAATTGCGGAGTGGAAATTTTGACTTTGGATAGCGCGGAGGGCCTTGAAATATACCGCCACAGCACAGCTCATCTGATGGCGCAGGCGATCCGGCGCATCTATGGCTCCGAAGCAGTAAAGCTGGGGATTGGTCCCGTCATTCAGAACGGGTTCTACTACGATATTGACCTGGATAAGCCGCTGTCTGTCCATGATTTGGAGCAAATCGAAAGTGAGATGGAAGCCATCATCCGTGAGGACCTGCCGATTAAACGCCGGCAAGTCAGCCGAGAGGAAGCCATTCAGCTGTTCAGTGAGCTGCAGGAGCCGCTGAAGCTTGAGCTTATTCACAGCCTGCCAGCGGAGGCGGTCATTACGCTCTATAAGCAAGGCGAATTTGTGGATTTGTGCCGCGGCCCTCATCTTCCATCTACAGGCCGGATCAAGGCCTTCAAGCTGCAAAGTGTAGCCGGTGCCTACTGGCGCGGAGATTCCAAGAATAAGATGCTGCAGCGGATCTACGGCACGGCGTTCCCTAAGAAAAGCCAGCTGGATGAGCATCTCCATCTGATTGAAGAAGCGCGTAAGCGGGATCACCGCAAGCTTGGCAAGGAGCTGGAGCTGTTCATGTTCTCGGAGGAAGCTCCGGGCATGCCTTTCTATCTGCCGAACGGTATGGTCATTCGGACCGAGCTTGAGAATTTCTCCCGTGAGGCCCAGCATCACTATGAATACGATGAGGTCCGGACTCCCTTCATGATGAACAAGATGATGTGGGAGCAATCGGGCCACTGGGATCATTACAAAGACAACATGTATTTCAGCAAGGTGGATGACACCGAGTTCGCGCTGAAGCCGATGAACTGTCCTGGCCATATGTTAATCTTCAAGAACAGCCTGCGCTCTTACCGCGACCTCCCTATCCGGCTCGCTGAATTCGGTCAGGTTCATCGCCACGAATTCTCGGGCGCGCTGAATGGCATGATGAGAGTCCGGACGTTCTGTCAGGATGATGCGCATATCTTCGTTCGTCCAGATCAGATTGAGGATGAGATCAGTCAGGTCATCGCACAGATTGGCCATGTCTATCAAGTGTTCGGATTTGAGTACAGGATTGAATTGTCTACTCGCCCCGAGGACTCTATGGGTTCCGAGGAACTGTGGAATCAGGCCGAGCAATCCCTACAGAATGTACTTGATGGGAAAGGTATAGACTACCGCCTTAACGAAGGCGATGGCGCCTTCTATGGACCGAAGATCGATTTCCATATTCTCGATGCCCTGGGACGCAGCTGGCAGTGCGGAACGATCCAGCTGGATTTCCAGATGCCTGAGAAGTTCGATCTGACTTATATCGGGGAAGATAATCAGAAGCATCGCCCTGTCGTGATTCACCGCGCCGTGTACGGCTCCATCGACCGGTTCATGGGCATTCTGACTGAGCATTACAGCGGCGCTTTCCCGCTCTGGTTGGCACCGGTTCAGGCCCGGATTATCCCGGTCTCCGAACCCTTCACAGATTATGCCCTTCAGGTAAAAGCTGCACTTGCAGCAGCCGGCATCCGCGCCGAGGTGGATATCCGTAACGAGAAGCTCGGCTACAAGATCCGCGAAGCCGGCATGAAAAAGGTCCCTTATACGCTCGTTCTCGGAGAGAAAGAGCAGAATTCCGGCACGGTGTCGGTCCGCCAGAGAGCGGCGTGTGCGATTGGCGAGAGCTCGCTTGATTCTTTTATCCAGCAGATGAAGGATGAAATAGCCTCCAGGAAATAAACTTGCAGCTACAAAAAAGAACGGTACCCTCGCCTTGAAGCGAGTGTACCGTTCTTTGTGTTAACCGTGGTCCGTTAGTGTCAGCTTAGGGCTGTCAGCTTAACTTGAATGTTGAACGGATCCTTGGCGAACCAGTCCCCGTTCTTCTGCTGCAATTCAGCCCCGGATTCTTGCAGCCGCTGAACTACGGCCTCCACCTCGGAGTGATTAGGAAGAATAAGTTCGTAATAATCCAGACCCGCTGCATTCTCAGGAACCGGCGCGGCTCCTTCCCCTGCCCAAGTATTAAGACCAATATGATGATGATAGCCACCCGCGGAGACGAACAGCGCGGAGCCTCCATAATTGGCAACTATATCAAAGCCAAGAACCTTGCAGTAGAATTCTTCCGCCTTCTTCAGATCAGATACATGAAAATGCACATGTCCAATTCGCGTACCCACCGGAAGTCCAGCCCACTCTATTCCTTCCGATGCAGCAAGAAGACCATCGATATCGACCGGGTCAGTCGTCATCACATAATGACCTTGTTCATCACGCTGCCAAGTTTCACGCGGACGATCCGCGTAAATTTCGATGCCATTATTGTCCGGGTCATTAATATAGAGGGCTTCGCTGACATGATGATCGCCCTGTCCCACCGGAATCTGATGCTTGACCAGGTTGCGTACAGCCAACCCAAGGGAAGCCCGATCTGGCAGCAGAATGGCAAAGTGATATAGTCCTGCTCCTGCTCTTCTTGGCAGAACATCCGCCTGGTCCAGCTCCCGTAGAATGACAAGAGGATGAACACCATCCACCGTAAGCTCTGCTGTATTTCCCTGCTGATAAAGCACTTTCAATCCTACTACTTCCTGATAAAAAGCAACTGAGCGCTCCAAGCTGCTCACTTTTAGCTTTACGACTCCAATTTCAGTGGCTGGGTGTAATTGTACTGACATCTTACTCATCCTTCCTATGGGGTTCTCTTGGATATATGAATTCGTCTTATTGCTCACGGTTTCTTGTAAATAGAGCATCCAGTGACAACGGAGTTGTCTCTGTGAAGACCAGGTGCAGGGCAATCAAGGCGAAGGCGATATCGAGCTCATACCCTGCCATTTGCCCATTTCCGAGAAGTCCGACAGACAGCTTGGCTGTAAAGATGGCCCCGATCATAAGCACAATAACGATTGCGGATACATACCGAGTCATGAAGCCAAGAATAAGGGCAATTCCTACAATAAGCTCCGTGTACGCAACAACATAACCCAGGGCACCGGGTAATCCCAAACTTTGGAACCAACCTGAAATATTCGGAAGCCCTGTCTGGAATTTATTGATTGCATGAGCAACGAACAGTATGCCCAAAACCACACGCAAAATAGTAGATACACTTTTGTTCATCATAAAAGTTTACTCTCCTTTTGAATTAAATTATTTAAATAATTAATTTATATTACTAATATACTGGATGCAATAACGGTCCGTTTATTACTAATATAAATAATTATTTTGTATTTAGAATTTATCATACGAGTGATGTTGATGTCAATAATTTATTTGTTATAATAAATATAAATTTAGTATTTGTAATACAAGGAGACATTTAACTATGGACAATATGGACATTGGCTCAAATATCCGGTCTATCCGGAAAAGCAAAAATTTGTCGATCGGACAAATCTGCGAGAAAACAGGTTTATCCCAAGGTTTTATGAGCCAAGTGGAGAACAACAAAACTTCCCCCTCCATTGCCACTCTCGATAATATTGCAGGGGCACTTGATGTTCCGCTTGCCTTCCTACTGCTGAAGAAGGATGAAAGGATGCATATCATCCGCAAAGAAGAGCGCCGCAAAACGATCTACGGCAAGGAACAGTTCCAGGTTGAGCATCTCAGCGATCGGGGCAATGTTAAAATGATGCTCGTTGAAATGCCGCCAGGCGCTTCAACGGAAGAGGCTCATGCGCATGCCGGTGAGGAAATCCATTTCGTCATCCAGGGTACCGTCTATGCCGAGCAAGGCGAAGTCTCCGCCACGCTAAACGCAGGTGACGCCTTCAGCTGGAAGGCCTGCTTCCCCCATTATGTGAAGAACATTGGGGAGGGGCCTGCGGTTATACTCATTTCGGTGCACCGGGATGGGGGCAGTGAAGATCAGGAATAGTGAGGCACTGGTGAGCACTGGTGAGCACTGTGAACACTGTGAACACTGTGAGCACTGCGAGCATTGATGGCCGCTGCGCTGCCGGATCGCCTTTCGATCGCTGTTATCCCCGGATTCTTTGAATTGGCTGAGTAGTATGAATCCGGGGATAGCGTATGCTTCCGAGGTAGCTTTCTTTCAGAAAGCTTTTAGGCGAACGCTCCGCTTCTATCAGGCGATTCCGGCCGCTCCGCTGGGTCCGTGCTTGAGTGGTCACCCCTAACCTCACTTAGGTTTGGGGTAATAAAAAGAGGGCTGACCTTTAAGTGGGTCAGCCCTCTTAGGCTTATTTACTGGGGGGACCAGCGTTTCGTATGTGCTTGTTATCTAGCAAATATGAACTGCATGGTCCTTGATCCGTGTATTTACTCAGGCTTGGTATTCAAAGGCTTGAGATTCGCCTCAATCTGGGCGCGCTGGGGTTCCAGGAATGGTGGGAGGGCTAGAGACTCGCCTAGGTGCTCCATATCTTCATCCGTAGCGAAGCCGGGGCCGTCCGTTGCGAATTCGAACAGAATACCGTTCGGCTCCCTGAAATAGAGCGAATGGAAGTAGAAGCGGTCCACATAACCGGAGTTCGGGAAACGGCCTTCGCTGATTTTGGAGATCCAGGCATGAAGCTCCTCATCATTATCTACCCGGAACGCCACGTGATGTACTCCGCCCCTTCCGAGCCGTTCGCGGGGAAGGTCATTCCTCTCCTCAATATGCACCTCTGCTCCGCTGCCGCCTTCGCCTGTCTCAAATACGAGAATGTCCGGCTGGCCAGCTGCATCGGCAGGATATGTGCCTTTGGCCCGGAATCCAAGCAGGTCCTGAAGTACGGCAATCGTCGGCTGCGGATCTTGAACCGTCAGCTTAACCGGACCCAAGCCTACAATCCCGTACGCCTGCGGGACGGGGCTCTTCGTCCAAGGGTTACCGCCGGCAACACCGTGATTGTTCTCGTCAGACACCAGGATGAAGCGCTGCCCCTCCCCATCTCTGAACGCTAATGCAGAACGGCCAGCCACCTGCTTAATTTCATCATGCTCCACGCCGAACTGATCAAGCCGCCCCTTCCAGTATACAAGCGCCTCATCACTAAGGACGCGCAGGGACAGGGCCGAAATACTGCTGACGCCTTCACGATTGCGTCCGGCCATTGGAATCTCGAAGAAGGTCAGCTCTGTGCCCGGGCTCCCCTCTTCATCTCCGTAGAATAGGTGGTATACGCGGGTATCATCTTGATTGACGGTTTTCTTAATAAGACGAAGTCCAAGCACTTCGGTATAAAATTTAAAGTTCTCTGCTGCGTGAGCTGTTATGGCGGAAACATGGTGGATGCCTTTGAGTTCCATAACTGCACCTCCGATTTCTGTAATTGTAAATTGTTAAATTTATTGTACACCAAAACTCAGTAATTTACAAAATGTAAGTTACTTATCAATAAAAAAGATAACTAGTTCTTTCACCTAGTTATCTTGTCAATGAATGGAGGAAAGTATCCTCCAAGTCCATTCCCTATCCTTTTATTTCTTTATGGGCTGCTTTTTCGGCGCAATTCTCCCATATCTTATGATTTTACGAAACATCCGTTTGTCCTGGAGCGCATTGAAAATATACTTATCCGGCCGGCTGTTGACCTCGATGATCCAGGGCTTTAGATCCTTATCCATCCCGATGTCTACCCCATAAGCCCGAAAGCTTGGAAAAATACCGCCAAAGTGGCGGCTTACCCGAATACCGAGCTGATTCAACCTGTCGATATAACTGCTGATCTCCGCTTTGGACATTAAAGGGGCGAGCAGTTCTTCAATCGGCTTGGGCTGACCGCCATTATGGTAGTTCGTTACGACTTTGTTCGGCTGGGCTACCCGCCCCACAATTCCAGTGACCTCCCATTTGTTCTGCGGATTACGCTGGACCATCACACGCAGATCGAACGGATTTCCATGATAGCGAAGCAGCGGGATTCCCTTTTGGACCAAGTAGAATCGGCGACCTTTACCTTTCTCAAAGGCAGCAAAGGCACCCTCAAACGTCTTAAATGTGCGGCTCTGAGTCCCTCCCTGCAGGCAGTAACCTTCATGCGTATGCGACAGCCGGTAAATTCCGTATCCCCCAGTCCCCAGATTGGGCTTGAGGTACACCGTGCGATATCGTCCTAGCATTCCTCGCACATTCTTATGGTCTGCTGGGGCTGTATGGGGCAGGTGTCTGGCCAGCTCCTTCTCATTAAGCATCGCTTGGTGCTTGCCAAGCTTATTATTCCAATACACCCAGGATCACCTCATTATCTAACATCATCATGGATTAGATATATGCGGGATTTTGCCTCCTGTGTGGACGTAGTAACTATAGCTTCAAGTATATCTGCTGCCACATTAGAATACCGGCCATACCTTCAGAATTCCGCTGGCTTCCACAGCTTGAACCGCTTGTGCAAGCAAATCTTCATTCTGCACCAAAGCCAGCCGGACATGTCCCTCACCGGATGGGCCAAACGCACTTCCCGGCGTAACAATAACTCCCGCCTTGCTCACCAGATCCATGGCAAAGTCCTCCGATTTCTCATAATGAGGCGGAATTCGGGTCCAGATAAACATCGTCGCTTTCGGTTTCTCCATATTCCACCCGATGCTTGTGAACCCCTCGCAGAGAATGTCTCTGCGTCTTTCGTAGGCCCTCGCCGTCTTCACTACACTGCTCTGATCCCCGGTTATGGCTGCAATCGCCGCTTGCTGAATGGGAATGAACATGCCGTAGTCCATGTTGGATTTTAATGTTTTTAGCTTGGATACGACTTCTGAATTCCCCAGGCAAAAGCCGACCCTTGCCCCAGCAAGGCCATAGGTTTTGGATAGGGAATTAAATTCCACGCCAACCTCCATCGCTCCTGGATAGGCAAGAAAGCTGCCGCCGGTTCTGCCATCGAACACCAGCTCGCTGTAGGCATTGTCATGAAGGACGATAATGTCATATTTTCTCGCGAAATCAATCAGTTCATGGTAGAAGCTGTCCGGTGCCAGGGCCGCCGTGGGGTTGTTGGGATAGGAGACAATCATAAACTTGGCTTTTCTCGCGATATCGGCGGAAATATCTTGAAGACGGATCACATAGTCGTTCTCTTTCTTCTGCGGCATGAAATAGAGCTCGGCGCCTGCCAGCAGCGGCCCATCTGCGAACACAGGATAACAGGGATCCGGGACAAGAACCAAATCCCCTTCATCAACGATGGACAATGAGATATGAGCAAGGCCCTCCTGTGAGCCTAATAAGGAGCAAATCTCGGTCTTCGGATCCAGCACGACCCCGTATCTGCTCTCATACCAGCTGCTAACCGCCTCCAATAAAGCACTCTGGTCATTGACTGCATAAATATAATTGTTCTCATCGGCCGCCGCCGTACACAAAGCTTCTATAATGTGGGGTGCCGGAGGAATGTTGGGCGTCCCCACACTGAGGTCAATGACTGGCTGTCCATGATCCAGCCTCCTTCTCTTGATCTCAAGTAATTTGGTGAAGATGCCTTCTCCAAAATGGTCCATTCTTTTCGCAAACTTCATGATGGATGCTCTCCTACTTTCTTGTAAGCGTATAAATAAGATTATAGCTTATTCCCATATCGATGGAACCCATGTGGTGGTCATCTTCTCCATAAATCAGCTTTCGTCCAAGATCTTCTTAAGCCCGCCGATGAAGAAGTGCTTCAATCCCAGGATCGAGATCCATCGGCTCCACGATAGATTCAAATCTCCCGCTTACTTGACCCTCGCGATCAATCAAGAACTTGGAGAAATTCCACTTTACTCCGTTACCGGCATAGATCTGCGGGTGTTTATCCCGTAGGAAGTGATCCATCCACTGGCCTTCCTTGGTCTTAGCATCAAAGCCTTGGAACGGAGCCTGCTGCGTTAAATATTCAAATAAAGGATGTGCGGAAGGCCCAATAACGTCTGTCTTCTCAAATAACGGAAAAGTGACTCCATGGTCTGTCTGGCAGACTCCGAGAATTTCGGTGCTGCTTCCAGGCTCTTTCTCATTGAATTGGTTGCATGGAAATCCAAGAATCTCAAATCCTTGCTCCCTCCTGCGCTCGTACAGCTTCTGCAGATCAGCGAATTGACGGGAATAGCTGCACCGACTTGCCGTGTTAACAATCAGAAGCACCTTTCCGCTGTACCTGGATAGAGGGATCACTTCTCCTAGAATTGAGGTGGCTTGATAATCGTAAATAGACATCTCAGCATTCCTCCTTTGGGCGAATAATCGATTTTATCATTTAATTCATCATAACTCTCCTCCTCTTATTGTTCTAATATATAGTTCAAATAGACTTTATAGGCTAGCGATATAACTCGAATACAAAAAGAAAGAGACAGTTATGAACGGATTCATAACTGCCTCTGGTTATCCAACTGTATCCTTATAATTTAATTCTTTGCAACCGCAGCGCGTTCAGCACGACCGAGACCGAACTCAGAGCCATAGCGGCACCCGCAAGCCACGGGGCGAGGAAGCCGAGCGCAGCAACCGGAATCCCGATCACATTATAAGCCAGTGCCCAGAACAAGTTCTGTTTAATGTTCAGCATCGTCTTTCTGCTCATGAATATGGCATCTGGTATACTGTTCAAATCTCCGCGCATCAGGGTCACATCCGCAGCTTCCATGGCCACATCTGTTCCTGTACCCATCGCCATTCCGATATCGGCTGTTGCCAATGCAGGCGCATCATTGATGCCATCGCCAACCATGGCTACCTTACGTCCACCCTCTTGAAGCTTCTTCACCTCAGCAGCCTTACCTTCAGGCAGAACCTCTGCGAGTACATGGTCAATGCCTACCTGGGCGGCAATAGCTTTCGCCGTACGCTCATTGTCTCCTGTAATCATCACAACGTCGATACCCAGCTTCTTCATTCTAGCAACAGCTTCGCTGGAAGTCTCCTTGATCGTGTCGGCAACAGCCACCATTGCGGCATACTGGCCGTTCACCGCTACCAGCATCGCGGTCTTCCCTGCCTCTTCCAGCTCATTCATCTGTGCAAAAGCAGCCTCGGCATCAATCTGATGCTTGTTCATCAGCTTGCGGGTCCCGATCAGCAGCTCCTGACCTTGTACGGTGGCACATATCCCGTATCCCGGTATAGCTTCGAACTGTTCCGCATTTGGCAGTTCAATTCCTTTTCGGCGGATTCCCTCCACAATGGCTTCTGCAAGCGGATGCTCCGAGTTCTTCTCGGCAGCTCCAACCCATGTAAGCAGCTCGGTCTCCGAATAGCCTTGATCCGCGATAAGTACATCGGTAAGTTCAGGTGTCCCTTTGGTCACTGTACCTGTTTTGTCGAGAATGATAGCACTGATCTTGTGGGTAGCCTCAAGGTGCTCCCCGCCTTTGAATAGAATCCCCAGTTCAGCCGCCCGTCCCGATCCGGCCATAATGGAAGTCGGTGTAGCCAGACCCAGCGCACAAGGGCAGGCAATGACAAGCACCGCGATCGCCTTCTCAAGCGCACTTGAGAAATTGCCGGGTTCGATGGCGAAATACCATACGAGGAAGGTGACCACGGCAATGCCGATAACAATGGGAACAAAGATCCCCGAGATCACATCCGCTACACGCTGGATTGGAGCCTTTGAGCCTTGAGCCTCTTCCACCACGCGAATAATCTGAGATAATGCAGTCTCTCTGCCAACCTTGGTTGCGCGGATTCTAAGCAGTCCGTTCTTATTGATCGTGGCACCAAAAACCTGGCTGTCCGCACTCTTCTCAACCGGAAGGCTCTCTCCGGTGAGCATCGACTCATCCACCGAGGAGGTTCCTTCTGTAACTACACCGTCCACCGGGATTTTCTCGCCGGGCTTTACGATAACAATATCTCCTTGGACCACCTGCTCGATCGGCACCGAGATCTCCTGATCTCCGCGAACCACGAGGGCCGTCTTGGCCTGCAGGCCCATTAACGTCTTGATCGCTTCCGAGGATCTGCCCTTCGCAAGGGCCTCGAACAGCTTCCCGAGCAGAATCAGGGTGATCAGCACACTGCTGGTCTCGTAGTACAGCTCTACCCCGCCATGTCCATGCATATTAAGGCTCTCAATAGACAGGTATAGACTATAGAAGAAAGCCGCCGAAGTGCCGAGTGCAACCAGCACATCCATATTCGCACTGCCATTCCGAAGCGCCTTATAAGCACCCTTGTAGAACTGAGCTCCGATGATGAGCTGCACAGGTGCAGCAAGGATAAGCTGAAACCAAGGATTCATGAACAGTTCCGGCACCCAGATAAAGGAGGTAAAAGAAAAGTGACCTACCATCGCCCACAGCAGAGGGAATGAAAGAACTGCCGAGATGATCAGCTTGGTTCTCTGCCGCGCAATTTCCTTCTTGCGATGGTCACCGGCTTCCTGCTTCTCTGTCTTCAGAGCCGCCGTATAACCGAGCTTCTCCACCTTCTGAATAATCTCCTCGGCGGTGACTTCACCAGGTGAGAATTCGACCTGTGCTGTCTCCAGCGCCAGGTTCACTGAAGCCCGGCTTACTCCGCCAAGCTTGTTCAGTCCCTTCTCAATCCGGGTTGCACATGCTGCGCAGGTCATCCCGCCGATCTGGAAATCTGCCGTCTCCTTGACGGTGCCATAACCCAGTGCTTCGATCTTCTTCTCCAAATCTCCGGAGTTAAGGACAGCCGGATTGTAGGTTACGGAGGCCTTCTCCAGCGTGAAATTCACATTGGCTTCAGTCACTCCTTCCATCCTGCCTAGACCCTTCTCGATCCGGCCCGCGCATGCGGCGCAGGTCATGCCGGTAATTTGTAATACAGCCTGTTCCTGTCCTGATTGCTTGAGCTTATCCATGCCGTTTCACCCCTAACTTTAAGAACTTAACTTATAGAACTTCGTACCCCTGATCTTCAATAACTTCTTTCAAAGCCTGCAATGAAATTTGAGCTTCATCATACTGCACTTCCACTGTCTTGGAGGCGAGGTCCACACGTCCGGATGCCCCTGCACCTTTCAGCGCCTTCTCAATGGAATTGACACAGTGACCGCACGACATACCTTCAACCTGCAATGTTGTTGTGTTCATTTTATAACTCCTCCTATTTGAAATGTTTTGTTTGCTTCGTTACTCATACTATACCCCCCTACCGTATAAGTGTCAACAGTTTATCGTGTATTTTTTCCAATCTACCGAATTAATGAGCCTTAGCGGTCGGTTTTGCTTGTTAACGCGTCAGAAATCACACCACTTTACAAACCTTTTACACAAAACGCCCCTGCCCATAATGTTTGAATACTACCCTAGGGAAGTGAGTGCCTGTGAAAACCTGTCACCACTTAGAATATCCAATATGGGAGGAAAATCATGACCAGCAAATTTGCAAAAAGAATTATACCTACCGCATTACTAGCTTCGGTAGCTGTTACAACTCTGCTCTCGGGTAGCATTGTGAACTCAGCTCCCAAAGCCGAGAAAAAGCAGAACCCTAACGAGATCCGTAACGTGATCTTCCTGATCGGGGATGGCATGGGCGTCTCCTATACTACGGCATACCGTTATCTTAAAGATAATCCGGCTACTCCTCTAATGGAGAGAACGGAATTTGATAAATACCTCGTGGGCAATCAAATGACCTACCCGGAAGATGAGCATGAGAATGTAACCGATTCAGCTTCAGCCGCTACGGCGATGTCAGCCGGAGTGAAAACCTACAATGCTGCGATCGCGGTAGATAATGATCATACCGAAGTGAAGACCGTACTTGAAGAAGCCAAGAAGCAAGGAAAGTCCACAGGTCTCGTAGCTACGTCGGAGATTACGCATGCGACTCCTGCCGCATTCGGGGCCCACGATATCAGCCGCAAGAATATGGATGCGATTGCGGACGACTATTATAATGAGAAAATTAACGGCCAGCACAAGGTTGACGTTCTGCTTGGCGGTGGACTGAACAACTTTGTACGCAAGGATAAGAATCTTACCGATCTGTTCAAAAAAGACGGCTACAGCTTCGTGACCACTCGTGAAGAACTGCTCAAAGACAAGAACAAACAGGTTCTGGGACTCTTCGCCCCTGGCGGATTCGACAAAGCTATCGACCGGAGTCCGCAGGCTCCTTCGCTGGAAGAGATGACGAACACAGCGATCTCCCGCCTGAACACCAACAAAAAAGGCTTCTTCCTCATGGTTGAGGGAAGCCAGATTGACTGGGCCGGACACGATAATGATATCGTAGGCTCCATGAGCGAGATGCAGGACTTCGAGAAGGCCTTTAAGGCGGCGATTGATTTTGCCAAAAAGGACGGCCATACCTTGGTTGTAGCTACCGCTGACCATTCCACAGGGGGTCTATCGGTTGCTGCGAATGGCAAATACAATTTCGATGCCAGCCCGATCAAAGCAGCCAAACGCACGCCTGACTTCATGGCAGCTCAAATCTTCGGTGGCGCTGATGTAGAAGCGACTCTGAAGCAGTACATTGCTCTGGATCTGACAGCTGAAGAGATTCAAGCTGTTAAAGATGCGGCAGCCAAGAAGGATAAGGATGCTACCGGGATTGATAATGCGATTGAAGCCATCTTCAATGCAAGAACGAATACAGGCTGGACTACAGGCGGCCACACGGGTGAGGACGTACCTGTCTACGCCTTCGGCCCAGGCAAAGAGAGATTCGCCGGCCTGATCGACAATACCGACAATGCCAAGATTATTTTCCAGATCCTCAAGAACGGCAAGAAATAAACTAATTTCACACAACAACAGCGGCAGCCTTGGACGATTATGTCCTTGGCTGCCGCTGTTTCTATTCGGCGAACCCCGCTATGTCATCCCGCCACATAGGTATCTCGGTCGCCTGTCTCTACCATTCGGCTCCTTCTAAGCTCCTTTCGTACTGCACGAATTGCAGGTGCATCCTGTGGTTGCACAGGACGATCCGATCACCTTTCGTCTTTGGTAAACAACGATTCCCATGATTACGAGCATCAGGGCAAGCCCCGCCAGAACGAGCGGATTCAAGAATATGGACGATACGCCTAGAACCGTAATTCCTCCAATCAGCGGCAGCGCACAGCACAAAGCACATGCTCCTAACAATCCTAGACCCGTAAGCTATTCCCCTTTTTTCATTTACATCACCTTCCAATTAGTTTTATAATTCAATCATAAAACTTAAAGTTAACTTTAAGTCAAGGAGGTGTTGTGATGTCTGAACTTAGCATTGGTCAGCTTGCGGATAAGGCTGAAGTGAATGCATCCACGCTGCGGTATTATGAATCCGTTGGACTGCTGCCCGCTCCAGAGCGAAAGAATGGCCGACGCCAATATGATGAGCGAATCCTAGATCGCATCCATTTTATCAAAGTAGCTCAGCAAACCGGCTTTAGTATTCAGGAAATTACTATTTTGCTGGAAGGCTTTGAACCAGGTGATTCGCTTTCAGATCGCTGGGAGCAGATGGCAAGACAGAAACGCTCCGAACTGGAAGAACGAAAGAAACAGCTTAATTCGATGATTCGAATATTAGATAGTGGACTGAGCTGTAAATGCCTGACTTGGTCGGAATGCAAGACTCGAATAGAAACGGAAGGCTCGTGCTAGCGGGAGATCATCCAGTAGATCCCCTATACTTTAAATTTACCTACCTGTGACTGCAGATCTTCGGATAATTCCGCAAGTGCATCGGCTGAAGTGGATACCTGCTCCACCATAGCCAACTGCTCCTCGGAGGCTGAGGATATGGTCTGGGTTCCTCCTGCTGCCTGCTCGGCCAGCTGGGTAACATACTGGATGGAGGTCACGATCTCTTCGGCGCTTGCCGACATTTCTTCTACAGCCGCAGACACCTCTTCTACCTGGGAAGCTACTCCATTTACAGACTGTTCAATGCTCTCGAACGAGGCTCCCGCCTGGGCTATGATAACTGAACCCTCCTGCACATCCCGAATGCTTAATTCCATAGACTGAATGGCCTCCGACGTATCTGACTGGATGGCTCTAATTAGTAACGTAATCTGACTTGCAGAGATTCTGGACTGCTCAGCCAGCTTCTTAACCTCCTCTGCCACAACCGAGAATCCAGCTCCATGCTCTCCGGCTCGGGCCGCTTCAATTCCCGCATTGAGTGCCAGCAGATTCGTCTGGGAAGCGATCTGAGTCATGACAGAAATAATCTTATCAATCTCTCCCGAACGGGCATCCAGCCCTTTCACCACTTGAGATAGACTGTGAATTGACTGGGTGATGGAATCCATCTGCCTGATGGCACTTTGGATGGATAGATTGCCTTCCGAAGCCAGCGACAAGGAAATGCTCGACGACTGAGCCACACTCTGCGTACTCATTGCAATCTGCTTGATCCCTGTCGACATTTCACTCATCGTGGCCATGTTATGTTGAAGTGCGTTAACCTGTTTCTCCGTTCCCTCCGCAACCTCCTCAAGGAAATACGTAATCTGTTTCGCAGCCTCCCGAGTTTGATTAGAGCCTGACTTCAGCTCCTCGGCAGAGGTCGCGACCTGATAGGTGGAGGCTCCGACCTGTCCGATTAGAGAGCGCAGATTCCCGAGCATTAGATTGAAATACCGGGCAAGATCGCCAATTTCATCCTTCGAGGTAACCTGAATCGTCTGGGTTAAATCGGCTTCTCCCTCTGCAATCTCCTTGAGCTGTTTATTCACTTGTTTGAGGGTTTTGGCCATCTTGCCGGAGATGAGGAACGCGATGACAAATCCAAGTACCGTTGTGATGAGGGCCACGGATATAGTCATTTTGGACGTGGTGCTGAGCTGGCTGTCCATCTCACCTTCGAGCTTTGTAATGGTTGTCTCTGCACTTTTGTGCAGCTCTGCTAATGAAGTGATATCTATGGAAACTCTGGCGTAAGCTGCTTGCGCCCCCATCACATTCCCTTGCTTATAAATCGATATAACCTTGTCTATTTGAACGAGATAAGTACTCCACAGTGCCTTAAACTTGCTGATCACCTGCTTTTCACTAGCTGATGCGGTCTTCTCGGTGGTAGCTATCGCTTGGGTCACTCTTGTTACATTACTCTGGTATTGCTCCAGTAAGCTATCTTGATCCTGAACGCCCTTACCCAGCAAAAAAGCAGCCGCACTTTGTTCGGTACTTACGATGGATAATCCCAAATATTCCACATTCAATAGGTTCGACTTTTGCTGACTCACCGATTCACTCAGATTGTTCAGCATCCTCTGACCATTGGTTTGGCCCACAATCGCAGCAATAAACAGCATAATAATTAAGGACATACTGGCGAACAACTTCATGCGGATCGACTTTCTCATTATGTAATCTCCTTCGGTGTGCAGGTAATTTATTGACTCGCTGTACCTAATGAACCAAGTATAGATTCCCTAGCTGAATGCCTGCTGAGGGGAAGCTGAGAGAACGTTGAAAATCGGTAGGTTGGTGAAATTGACTCGAAGCAACGTCCGCACTGAGTTAAATAAGTCCTAAGCAGCCAAAGGCTCTAACCCGGTTCTACTTCATTGCCAAGGCTGCACAAGCATCAACCGATAGTTGCAGCTTCCACCGCATACAAAAAAGCGTCTTGTCCAACGAATGTGTTGAACTTGACGCCTTGTCATCCAAACCCGGCTATTCTATATGGCATTAAAAACACAAGGCTGCTTCGAAGTTAACTTCAAAGCAGCCTTGTGTTTGATTACTTTTACTTGCTCAGATGAGCCTGCATTTTCAGAAGCACGGTTACAGCTTCTGCTCTTGTTGTGGTATTAGCTGGAGCAAATTCATTAAGACCCTTGCCTTGAATAATGGCAAGCTGTTTCAATGCCGCCACTGCGCTTTTCGCCCATGCGGGAATGTTCTTATCATCCACGAAGCCTGTGGACGAGACAGCACCGGCAGATTGGCCTAACGCTTTCGCGACCATTGCGGCCATTTCCGAGCGTGAAATATGGGCATCCGCACGGAATGTACCATCCTCATAACCCGTTACAATACCTGCTTGCACTGCTTGCGCTATCGATCGCTGTGCCCAGGCGCTGATCTTTCCGGCATCTGTGAATGTCAGCGTCGCTCCTTCTTCTTGAGGCTTCAACGTATTCATCAGCATAACTGCAAATTCTGCACGCGTCACGGATTGATTCGGTCTGAATGTCCCATCCTGGTAACCTCGTACGATTCCACTGTCTACCGCTTGCTGAATATTAGCTTCAGCCCAGTGTTCAGAGATATCTGTTAACTTAGGCTTCCCTGTTGTTTGGCTTACAGCAAATACCGCAAACTTCGTAAAGTGATTGACCTCTGCGGTAATGTGATTACCGTCTACCTTTCCGCCAACTTCAATCCATTCCTTCTTTGCCTCATCATAATAGAATATAGACAGCTTTGCACCATTCAAGCTTGCCGGTTGGAACGAGAAGCTCAAAGCCACCGGCTTACTGAAATTATCCGGGAAGTTCTTCAATATTTCATAGACAGGAGTGGCGAGAACTTCGTTCCCCTTAAACAAGGCCCCCGTGTTCAATACTTTCTCGATCGTTAAGTTCAATTCTCGGTCTGCAGCACCTGCCGGAACAGAGATAGAGACTGAATCTTCCAAACTGACCACGCCGCTCTTCCCTGCAGGAAGGGTTAACTTGCCATTTGTGGAGACGATAGGGGTGTTGTCAATAGGCGGTGTCACGGGAGTTGAACTTCCGCCGCTGTTATCAGCCGCGCGTGTCACGGTGATCGTGTAAGTCTTCGTTGTACCATCCTGCGCCGTCACAACGATGGTAATCACGTTATTGCCTACATTTAGATTAATCGCACTGCTTGGATGACCACTGGCTACCCCGACCCCATTCTCGGTTATTGTAGCGTGGCTGTCTGCAGTGCTAGGTGTTACCTTTATGCTGGATACTGGGTAAGCGACCGCAGCATTATAGGAAGTTCCCTCCGGTATAAAAGCAGGAGACAATGTGCCCTGATCCAACGTTAAGCCTGATAGATTGGCATTGGCAGAACGCCACTGCGCATAGAGTGTGATATTACTCGTGCCTACCTGGAACGATGCGTCTGGATTGTAGCTCGTCCCGCTGCCATCCACTGCCGTGTTCCATCCGGCGAACGTGTAGCCTGGCTTAACCAAGCTTCCGGAGTTGCCGAGTACGGTGAGAGAGGTTCCTTCTTCATATTTATTACTGTCTGTCGGTACACTGCCACTGGTCGCCCCATTCCTATCATAGGTTATGGAGTAGACCGATTTGGTAGGTACAGACTGCATGGTATAAGCACTTTTATTCCCGTCGGTATCCTTGACGATTACATTAAAGTAATAGGTAGTTCCCGGTGCAAGTCCTGCCACCTGGTATGTGCCAATATCAGCCGTATAGCCTCCAATCGCTGTACCGTTTGCCTCTATATTGCTCACTGTATCTATGTTGGGGCTGGCTGAGCGATACACCTGATACTGCAGGCTGCTGCTAAGGCTAAGGTTGTCGGTTGCTTTTGCCCAGTTCAAAGTCGCGCCGTGGGGGGTTACGTTGCTGGCGTTAATCGTTCTGCTGCTCACCGTAGGAGCTGTGAGATCCGGTTCCCGAGTTATATTGACTATGTACTGTCTGGAATTCGTGCTGCTGCTGGAAAACGTATCAATCGTTATCGCCTTACTGCCTACATTCAAAGGGATTGCCGCACTGTCCGTACCGCTTCCTGTCGTCACCCCATTCACCTTCATGGAGCCTGCCCCATCGTTCAGCTTGGCCTTTATTGTCATAGAGGACGTAGTATAAGGCACTTGGACTTCATAGGAATAGGTATCCTTGTCAAAGGCAGGTGACAGCGTACCCGTAGAAGGTACCAAATGCCTCAGATCTGAATCCGAGGGTAGCGGAGAATGGACATGCAAGTTAATGATCCGGGATGCTGAACCATCAGGCGAAGTAATTCGAATCTCCACCAGGTTGGTGGTTCCCTGATTAATGAGGAAGTAACCAGAGGAAGTCCAGTCCTCAATGTTAATCCAATCGCCCCCGTTAACCCGATAGGCCCTGGATTGATTCGTATCCTCTGACCGCACTCCGAGATAATACCTGTTATCAGCACTTGAATCCATGTATACATTATAGTCGCTGATCTCATTTGAAAACTCCGGATAGTGCTCCGTTCCCGTAGGAAAATTTAAAGCCAAGATATTCACGTTGTTGTTCACAGTTTCCGCCTTAGCCACATTCCCTAAAGAAAGGGGCACAAGCAAACATACCGCAATAAGAAGCAAACCTACTTTTTTCAACATTTGATTTCAACTCCAGGCAAATAGAATAGGATACTATTATTATTTCAATAACAAATGTATCACAAATGTTGATATTGTCGGAAAATTATATGACAAAAATTAGCTCTCAGCGAAAAATCGTAGATTGCAGAACCCCCATCGCTTCAGAAATTTTGACAAGCTCCGTTTCGGGCATTTGTTCAATCCTCTGCATAAAGAGCTTCTTCATGTGCTCAAAGGCCGCCGAAATCCTTTCCTCCCCTAATGGGGACAACCTGATATAATGCCTTCTTCGATCCTCGGCATCCTCAGTTCCTTCGCAAAGCCCCTTTAACCGCAGCTTTCGGATCTCCCGGCTCATATTTGGCATGGAAATGCCCTTGCACTCGCTGAGCTCACTTATAGTAATCGGCTGCTTCACAGACAATAACTCCAGAATCTCATATTGCAGCGGGGTAATATCGTCCATCGGCATATCTTTGGTCAGATCATAGTGCAGTTGATGAGTTGAAGCAATAAAGGATGCCAATTGCTGAAATAACATTTCTTTGGTCACCATTTCAGACCGTCCTCCTTTGGAAAGTTTATATCCATTAAAAATAAAATATTATCAAAACATAATTATCATTTGACAACAAAAATCAATTTGTGTTACTTTATTATCAAATGATAACAAAGTAGGTGTGATATGAAAACCCTGATTATCTTCACCCATCCGAACCATCAAAGCTTATCCTATTCATTTCTTGAGGCAACGATTCAAGGGCTGCAAGACAACCCAAACAAACACGAAATTGAAGTAGTCGATTTATACGCCGAATCGTTCGATCCGCTTCTCGTGTTCAATGAACACAAACGGAGAAGGGATATGCACATCGATCCAAAGCTGGAGAAGTACCGTAACCAGCTGCTGTGGGCTGAGCGAATCGTGTTTATTTATCCGATCTGGTGGGGACGCCCTCCTGCTATGCTGCTTGGCTATATTGATCAGATGTTTGCTTCCAATTTTGCTTATCGCGACAAGGGAGGCCTCTTCCCGGAGGGATTGCTGAAAGGGAAATCCGTCGTCTGTATCTCAACAATGAAGGGACCTGTACTTTACCCTCTCTTCTGGCTCAATAATGCCCACAAAACTCTGATGCGAAGAGCGTTATTCAGCTTTGTTGGAATCAAGAAAGTCAAATTTTTCGAATTTGGAAATATGGAGAAGTCCGGTGGCAATCAGGCGAAAAAGCTCAAGCAAGTTCATCAATATTTCAAAACTATCATACAATGAAATGGAGAGTAATGGCATGGTGAAGGCAGGAAATAAGCTGTTCGCACAAGGAAGAATCGCTGTCTTTCTATTCTTACTAACCTTACTTGCTATGTTCGTGATTAATGTGCTGCCCGTACCGAATTCTGTATCTTATATTCAAAAGGTATCCCATTCTCGGGCCCCTCTCCCCGATACGCTGTTCTATTACAGCAGTCATCGGTTGTACGACATCCTTGACTCTCTTGGGGCCACTGGCCGGGAGGCTTACCGATCATTTCTGCGTACTATCGATGCTGCATTCCCACTCCTCTACTCCAGTGCGTTAGCGCTGAGCATCAGGGTACTCGTCCGCCTGGCTGCATCAAGATCAACCCGCGCGTCCAAACTTTATCTTCTTCCCCTACTCGCCGGGCTATTTGATTACATAGAGAACTTGTCCATACTAGTAATATTGTCTAACTACCCGGAACACTTGGACGCGATAGCTGCAATATCAGGCTGCTTCACGCCAGCTAAATGGCTCATGTCCTTCCTTTCGTTAACGATTCTGGTCATTGCCGCTGTCTTGGCAGTATGGAGGAAAGGGGATCAACCATTTAATTATTAATTAAATGCACCCAACACAAAATGGCTCCCCGTTCTATACGGAGAGCCATTCTATACTTTTTTCAATTCATGTAGGGTTAAAGGAACCCAATATATTGCAGCAGCCTTCTAATTAAAGTGACCGCTTCCGCTCTAGAAGCATCCGCCCGTGGATGAAATTCGCCATTCGGATAGCCCTGTATCAGTTGGGCATTCACCAACCCTGCAGCTGAAGTTGTGAACGAATCCATAATCTGATCGGCATCTTTAAAGCGTTCCAGACCGGATAAACTTGAATCCAGGGTGATCTCCGGGAACTGCCCCTCAATCACTCTAGCTATCATGGCTGACATTTCTTCCCGGCTTATGCTCTGGTTTGGTTTGAAAATCCCCTTCCCATATCCCTCAATAATACCGGATAGAGCAGCCGACTGAATCTCTTCATAGTACCATTCGCCTGAGGACACATCCTGAAATTGCTGCTCCGGCGAAGCCTCATCTACCAGACCAAAGATACGTACCAGCAAAGCTGCAAATTCCGCTCTCGTTACAGGATTATTCGGACTGAATATATTCTCACTCTCACCTATCACGATTAACTTCGATGCCATGTCCTCGATATCGCTTCTACCCCAACTGGTACGGATGTCATTAAAAGTTTTCGTATACTGAATCATGCCAGAGATGCTGTTATTGCGCAAAATGAACAATTGGTAAGTCCCTGATCCCGGGGCTGTCCTCCGCCATGGCGCATAACTCAAATGACCTTTTGAAGTTAGTACAGCTCCTGTAGTCTGAACGAATTGATCCCCTACTGTGGGTGATGCCAGCCGCAGCACTCTTTTGCTCGTCTCAAATCGGTAAAAGATACGCTTCTGCTGTATGTCCGTATAAATGGAAAACTGTGTGAACGGTTGGACCATGGTGAAACCTTTTGCCCGCCGCTCGGAAGATATCGCCTCGTTCTCTTGGTCATTCGTATTCCGAATATGATACGTCAGATTCAGATTCGCTGAATCGGCCCCAAGTTTACGATTAATCTGGGATTCCGAAATAGTTCCCCAAGGGATTTGGTAGCGCTGATCTGTCATTTTGATCTCAAAGTTTATTTTCTGACGGATACTGTAATGCCGTACCAAAGACCACGGAATGTGGATAATGTACTCGTCCGCTTTCAGAACGATATCAAATATGATCTGATTATACCCCTCATCTGCTAGGAGCTTATCGAGTTGATCATCCAGCACGTTCGTTCCCAAAGTAACTTCGACTGCACGGCGAGATTGGTTCAGACATCCATCAATGATAATGCGATTGGCATCCCTATATACATTGCAATTCGGGATGCTAGAACCGCTTGAGCCACTCGAGTGGCTGGGAATCCCCGGAGCGCCTGGATCACTTGGGCTGCTCGGGGTGCCTGGAGTGCTCGCGTCGGTCGGATCACTTGGGACGCCCGGGGTGCCTGGATCGGCCGGATCGCTTGGGTCGCTCGTGTTGCCGGGAGTGCTTGGATCGGATGGAGCGGTTGAATCACCTGGAATCGCCGGGGTACCCGGATCGGTTGGATCGGTTGGGACGCCCGGGTTGCCCGGATTAGCCGGATCGCTTGGGGCGCCCGGCGTGCTCGGATCGGTCGGATCGCTTGGAGTGTCCGGCGTACTTGGATCGGTCGGATCAGGACTTGCTGCACCAGCCGTGGTCGTCACCATGTAACCACTGCTAGGTAGCGACCAATTCCCCGCCGCGTCGCCCGCTTGCACTGTCATGTTATAGTCTGTCGACGACGACAGACCCGTTACGTTCATGCTCGTCCCAGTTACCGTGCCAAGTGACATCCCATCTCGGTACACCTCATACTGCGTCACCCCAACATCGTCCGTGGATGCATCCCAACTCAGTATGAATCCAGTGTCGGTGATGCCCGTTGCATTCAACCCAGTCGGAATGCTTGGACCGCTTGAGTCAACAGAGGGACTGGGATCGCTCGGAGTACTTGGGTCAGCCGGATCACTCGGGGTGCCCGGGTTGGCTGGATCACTTGGAACGCCCGGCGTGCTCGGATCGGTTGGATCGCTTGGGTTGTTCGGGGTGCCCGGATCGGTCGGATCAGGACTTGCTACACCAGCCGGGGTCGTCACCATGTAACCACTGCTCGGTAGCGACCAATTCCCCGCCGCGTCGCCCGCTTGCACTGTCATGTTATAGTCGGTCGCTGGCGTCAGACCCGTTACGTTCATGCTAGTTCCGGCTACCATTCCTAGCGATACTCCATCTCGGAACACCTCATACTGCGTCACTCCAACATCGTCCGTCGACGCGTTCCAGCTTAGTGCGAATCCGGTATCGATGATGTCCGACGCATTCAGGCCGGTCGGGATGCTTGGACCGCTTGAGTCAACAGAGGGACTGGGATCGCTCGGAGTACTTGGGTCAGCCGGATCACTCGGGGTGCCCGGGTTGGCTGGGTCACTTGGGCCGTCCGAGGTGCCCGGATCGGTTGGATCGCTTGGAGTGTCCGGCGTGCTTGGATCGGATGGATCAGGACTTGCCGCACCACCCGTAGTCGTCACCGTGTAACCACTGCTGGGTAACGACCAATTTCCCGCCGCGTCGCCCGCTTGCACTGTCATGTTATAGTCGGTCGCTGGCGTCAGACCCGTTACATTCATACTCGTTCCCGTTACCGTTCCGAGTGACACTCCGTCTCGGAATACCTCATACTGGGTCACCCCGACATCGTCCGTCGATGCGTCCCAGCTCAATGTGAATCCGGTATCGGTGATGCCCGTTGCATTCAACCCAGTCGGGATGCTTGGACCGCTTGAGTCAACCGGGGGACTGGGAATCCCCGGATCACTTGGGCCGTCCGGGGTGCCCGGATCGGTTGGATCGCTTGGAGTGTCCGGCGTGCTTGGATCGGATGGATCAGGACTTGCCGCACCACCCGTAGTCGTCACCGTATAACCACTGCTGGGTAACGACCAATTTCCCGCCGCGTCGCCCGCTTGCACTGTCATGTTATAGTCGGTCGCTGGCGTCAGACCCGTTACATTCATACTCGTTCCCGTTACCGTTCCGAGTGACACTCCGTCTCGGAATACCTCATACTGGGTCACCCCGACATCGTCCGTCGATGCGTCCCAGCTCAATGTGAATCCGGTATCGGTGATGCCCGTTGCATTCAACCCAGTCGGGATGCTTGGACCGCTTGAGTCAACCGGGGGACTGGGAATCCCCGGATCACTTGGGCCGTCCGGGGTGCCCGGATCGGTTGGATCGCTTGGAGTGTCCGGCGTGCTTGGATCGGATGGATCAGGACTTGCCGCACCACCCGTAGTCGTCACCGTATAACCGCTGCTCGGTAGCGACCAATTTCCCGCCGCGTCGCCCGCTTGCACTGTCATGTTATAGTCGGTCGACGGCGTCAAACCCGTTACATTCATGCTCGTCCCAGTTACCGTTCCAAGTGACACTCCATCTTGGTACACCTCATACTGCGTCACTCCGACATCGTCCGTCGATGCGCCCCAGCTCAATGTGAATCCGGTATCGGTGATGCTCGAGGCATTCAACCCAGTCGGGATGCTTGGACCGCTTGAGTCAACCGGGGTACTTGGGATCCCCGGATCGCTTGGATCGGTCGGATCGGCCGGATCACTTGGGCCGGATGGATCAGGACTTGCCGCACCAGCCGTGGTCGTCACAGTGTAACCACTGCTCTGAGCCGACCAATTCCCCGCCGCATCGCCCGCTCGCACCGTCATGCTATAGTCGGTCGCTGACGACAGACCCGTTACATTCATACTCGTTCCCGTTACCGTTCCGAGTGACACTCCGTCTCGGAACACTTCATACTGGGTCACCCCTACATTGTCCGAGGATGCATCCCATTTCAAGGTAAATCCGCTGTTGGTGATGCCCGTTGCGTTCAACCCGGTGGGTACACTTGGCAATGTACTATCTGCCAGCGTCTTCACATTCACCGCACTGCTCTGAGCCGACCAATTTCCCGCCGCATCTCCTGCTCGCACNGACCCGTTACATTCATACTCGTTCCCGTTACCGTTCCGAGTGACACTCCGTCTCGGAATACCTCATACTGGGTCACCCCTACATTGTCCGTCGATGCATCCCATTTCAAGGTAAATCCGCTGTTGGTGATGCCCGTTGCGTTCAAACCGGTGGGTACACTTGGCGACGTACTATCTGCCAGCGTCTTCACATTCACCGCACTGCTCTGAGCCGACCAATTCCCCGCCGCGTCACCCGCTCGCACCGTCATGCTATAGTCGGTCGCTGACGACAGACCCGTTACATTCATACTCGTTCCCGTTACCGTTCCGAGTGACACTCCGTCTCGGAACACTTCATACTGGGTCACCCCTACATTGTCCGAGGATGCATCCCATTTCAAGGTAAATCCGCTGTTGGTGATGCCCGTTGCGTTCAACCCGGTGGGTACACTTGGCAATGTACTATCTGCCAGCGTCTTCACATTCACCGCACTGCTCTGAGCCGACCAATTTCCCGCCGCATCTCCTGCTCGCACAGTCATGCTATAGTTGGTCGACGGCGACAGACCCGTTACGTTCATACTCGTTCCCGTTACCGTTCCGAGTGACACTCCGTCTCGGAACACTTCATACCGGGTTACTCCAATATTGTCCGTCGATGCATTCCAGTTCAATGTAAATCCACGGTCGGTAATGCCCGACGCATTCAACCCCGTGGGTACACTTGGCAATGTACTATCTGCCAGCGTCTTCACAATCACCGCACTGCTCTGAGCCGACCAATTTCCCGCCGCATCCCCTGCTCGCACTGTCATGCTGTAGTTAGTCAACGGCGACAGACCGGTCACGTTCATAGTCGTCCCCGCTACGGTTCCGAGTGACACTCCGTCTCGGAATACCTCATACCGGGTAACTCCAACATTATCCGTCGATGCATTCCAGTTCAATGTAAATCCTCGGTCGGTAATGCCCGACGCATTCAACCCCGTGGGTACACTTGGTAACGCAGTATCTGCCAGCGTCTTCACAATCACCGCACTGCTCCGAGCCGACCAATTTCCCGCCGCATCCCCTGCTCGCACTGTCATGCTGTAGCTGGTCGACGGTAACAGACCGCTTATGTTCATGCTCGTCCCTGTTACCGTTCCAAGTGACACTCCGTCTCGGAACACCTCATACCTCGTCACCCCGACATTGTCCGTGGATGCGCTCCAGTTCAGCTTGAAGCTGCTTACCGTAAAGTTAGAAGCACTCAACCCCGTAGGCACAGACGGAGGCGTTATGTCGCTTGTTGTTGACACGTTTACTTGATTGGAGTTTCCCGAATTGCTGCCGCCTGTTACAACTAATCGGAAATGATAGGCTGTACTTGGTGTCAATCCGCTAACAGTGGCACTAACGGCATTACTAGCAATGGCCCCTGTATTGGCAGGTACCCAGTTCACACCATCACTTGACTGCTCAATCGCTATGCTTGTAGCCCCACTAACCGCAGGCCAAGTGAATCCTATGCTCGTATCTCGAATCGTATTTGCAGCAAAACTACTCACCGGCGCCGAATTAGACGTAGTAACGGTCTGAATGGCGGAAGATCCCGCGTAGGTTCCCCCAGTAACAACCAGACGAAATTTATAAGTAGTGGCGGGAGTGAGCCCCGTAACCTTGGCTGTTGTGGACGACCCTGTTAACGACGCAGCTGTGGTCGAATTGATCCAGGTCGATCCCCCATCCGTAGATTGTTGTATCTTCACTGAAGCTGCATCCGGGCTGCTGTTAAAAGAAAAACTAGCCGTATTCCCCGTAACTGCAGTGTTCTTGAAATTATAGTCTACCTGCGCCGAAGGCGCTGAGTTGGAAGTCAGGTCGAATTCACTAAAATCCGAAACATTCCTATCATATCCATCCACGAATGCATTTGACGGATAGGCCGCCCACATTCTTTCATTCATACTTGTCTCCTCTAACATAAAGGAAGCAAACTGAATCGTTTTGGGACTCCCGAGATTGGCTAGTGGGATCTTATACTTTACCATCTCATTATTGAAACCACGGTAAGTGGTCATATTCCATCCTGCATCTACCCACGAAGATCCGTTATACATCTGGACATTGGTGTAAGACTCATCTACCTTCCAGCGCAGATGATATTTGGCCTTAAAAGGAAGGGTGGGTTGCTGCGAATTGTAGATCGCACCCGTCGTAGTCCCCCCAGAGCCGCCAATGTACATCTGGACCCATTTGTTGCTCTGATTGGTGTAAGTGGTATTGTCTTTATTTACTTCAGCACCATAATAGGCTACATACAAATAAGAACTGTCCCAGGTTATATACGTGTAATAATTCGATGTCGATGTGGTAAAAATCTCATCTCCATTAAAATTCGTTCCATTATCCATTGGAATGGTATGCATATAGGCAGCCGAAACCGAATTGACATAGGAGAACATCAGGACAAGAATCAACAGCATAGAAGTTATTCGTTTAGAGTATGTTTTGTTCAGCTTTATCGTTCTCCTCTCTCAATCTTTAAAAAACCTTCATTCGACTGTATTCGACATATTTTCGACAAAACCTCCCCTATTTTCGTTACTTTACTATACTAACTATTCTTTTTTACGGCTTTTTCTCTCATAATAGTTAGTATTTTTAAGCAATCATCTTGAATCGAAAGATACTTTTTTTCCGAGTACACCATATAAAAAAGGAGATGCTTACTCTATGAGCAAGACATCTCTTTTTTGTTGTACCTAGTTGTATTTTATTGAGCAACAGAGTAGTTGAAGTCCTTGGAATTATTGCTGTCCCAAGTGCCTGCATTATTCTTGAATGCCATGTTGAGTACATTGGAGCCTGAAGGAAGCGTGATCACACCGGTCCAGGTCCCATTCGATTGTTTGGTCATAGTCACATCCGCCGGAGATACCCAGCCATTGGTTCCCCAGTGAAGGGTCATCGATGTGGCTCCCGCTGCTAGGCTTCCGTTATACGTAATCGTTGTCTGCTTGCCTGCTACCGGGGCAGGATTTGCCAGAACAGGATTGCTTGTGGACCATACGTTCAGATTCCAGTCCTTGCTACCGTTGTTATCCCAATTGGTTCCATTAGTAAAATCAAAATTCAGCACAGTTGCCGATGTTGGAATTGTGATCGTTGCTGCCCAGAAACCATCAGCTCTTTTGGTCATGGCAACGTCTGTCGTGCCTGTCCAGCCATTGATTCCCCAGTGCAGCTTGACTTGTGAAGCGCTTGCAAGGGAACCGCTGTAATACACGGTAAAGCTCTTGCCCTGTACTAAAGTGCTGCTGTCATAATCAACCTTGTAGCCCGCATGAGGCGCATAGGCTGTGGTTCCAGTAGTTCCCGTATTGTCTGTGCTTCCTGTACTTCCTGTACTGCCAGTGCTACCGGTACTTCCACTACTAGCTGTCACAGGAATACTCCAGTTGGCGGAGTTGTTATTATCCCACGCAGAGCCGTTGGTGAAGACTACATTCAGTGCACTCTTGGCCGCTGAAGGCGTCGTAATTGTAGCTTTCCATACGTTATTGCCCATGGAGGTCATCACCGTATCCGTAGTTCCATTCCAGCCGTCATATCCCCAGTGAAGCTTCACGCTGGAAGATCCCTGCAAAGAGCGGCCAGTTGCATTATACGTTATCGTTACAGCCTGACCCGCTACCGCAGTCGAAGGATCACTGCTAACAACCGCTGTAGGTGTCGGAGTAGGTGTAGTAGGTGTTGTAGTTGTATCATTGTACAGCACAATGATGGAGTTCGCCGGAATATTACCGCTGATATTCCCGTTCGAAACTGTCAGCGTAGCTGACGCGCTGCCATGGTTGCTGTAGGTGCCATTTGCCAAATTAGTCGGCGAATTGATATAAGTGCTATTTCCATAGTTAACGATTACAGTTCCTACTGTACCGCGGTCGATCAGCATCGTAGAGTTGTTATTCGTCCAGCGCAGATATTCATTTTGACCTGCCATCGCATTATGGAACTGGTTAATGGCTACGACATCTGCATCACGCCATTGTCCATCCCCTGCAGAACCGATGCTGCCAACAGGTCTATTGAAGAATAGCGGAGTGGCGCCAGCTCTGGAAGCAACGATAGCCCAACCTGCTTTTCTCTGCCAGTCAGTCAAATTCTTGCTGCTTCCGTCTTCGTAAGTGTCATGTGTTTCAACAAAATTAACAGCTTTGGCTGGGTCTAAGCCGCCCATTCCGTTCGCTGAAGACAAATTGCCGGAGCTAAGAGCATTTCTAACGGACCCGCCAAAATTGCTAGCGGTTACATTCATAAACGAAGCATACGCGTTAACATTATCCGCTGTTCCGTCCTGCAGAATTTCCCCGTATACGAACAGGTTCGACCGGTTATGGACGTTTCCAAGCACATTCGTCCAATAGTTCCCTGCCCAAGATTGGTTGGCGTCTAACCCTGTGTTCGTCTCAATATGTTTGGCTGCGTCAAAACGAAATCCGCCAGCACCCGCATCTGCCAGCTGGTTCAGGAACGTAAGCGCTTTACCCTGAACGGCAGAGCTCTGGGTATTTAAGTCAGGCATTCCTATTCCTTTTTGTGTAATCTCCCAGCGGTTACCCCAGTTAGCGGCTTGCCCTAAGTTGTGATAGAGGCTTGGGTCTTTAAAGCTTGCGTCAACCGATGCATCCAACTGATCAGGGTTGCCGTTATTCGCCATATGATTCATTACAACATCGACTATAATTTTAATACCATAGTTATTAGCTTCACTGCATAGTGCCTGGAAATCGGCCAAGCTTCCGAGCTGCGCATTACCGACTGATTCATTCGTTGGCTGGTACAATAACCACCACTGAGAAGGGTCTGTGCTGGAACTCTTGGTTCCTTGAACAGGGGATACTTGAACCGATTTGTACCCGGCGGCCGCAATTTGCGATAGATTGGCACGTATCGTATTGAAAGACCAGTCGAACGCATGAAGCATAACACCATCTTTTGCATTCGCAGGCAGTGCCGGAGCCGCATATGCCTTTTCTACGGAAAAGACCTTCGAGAACACACTAGTCGGGGAAAAAGCCGATACAGCTAACATCGCACCAGCCAAACTAACAGACACCATTCCTTTAATCCACTTTGACCGCAATCCTATCTACCTCCTCAAAATGTAAGCGCTTATATGGATTATGTGATATAGTTCAAACGTTTGCAACGTACTAGATAAGGATAAAATTACATATATATTCACCAATAGGATATTTATGGATTAAATTCAGCTAATATTTTACATTTTTCAGCAAAAATAAGCCTTTAGTCCTATTAAAAAACTCGTTCAAACGTTTGCAGATTAGCCCATTACCGAAGAAATATAAATATATTTCACCTTATAACAGGCAAAATACGAAAAACGCCAAGGAGACGGACCTCCTTGGCGTTTTGCTTAATTACTCAAGCTTCAATTGTTAGATAAGCTTAATTTATTTCATTATATCGCTCGATTGCCTTACTTAGCTTATAGTTGAAATTCTCAGGGGTACCGTCCGTCGTGTTCAGGAACTGACCGTTCAAGTCCGAATCTGATACAGGTTCCCTCTTATTGATGCGTTCAATAATTTTTGAAGCGGCCGCTTTTGCTTCAGTGGCTGAATCAGCATAGTTCTGAATACTGAAGCTGTTAATCCCCTCTTCTTGTATTCGTTTCTTGTCCTTTGCGATTGTAACCAGCGCATTTAAATCTGCGGTCATGACGTCGTATTTGGCCTTAAACTTCTTCATATCCAGCTTCAGCACATTGCCGGCGGTGATTCCCTGCTCGTCGATTTCAATGGCCACAGCCTCGGCATCGATTAGAAACTTCAAGGCATTATACCTGATTTGCTGGCCTGCATCCTTAAGCTTCTGCAGTTCAGCTTGACGCTGCTCGTTAGCCAGCTTTTGCAAAGCAGTAAAGTATGGTTTGGCGACAGTCTCGTATGCGAGATTGGCACTTACCAGTCTGGTATGCAGCTGCTTGCCTTTTGCATACCCATCATCCACGTAGCCTTTTGAATCATAGTAAGCTTTCAGATCGTCCAGGACGGACAAAAGATCTTTGATGACAGGAGTCAGCTTGATCACTACAGGATCCACATCCGCGAAAGCTGGCTGGCTGGCCGTGTAGCTGTTCGCTTTATCAATAACTTCCCGCTCACTATCAGCAACGCCCAGCATGATAAAGCTGAGATTCTTCTCGATTACAGGCTGTTTATCCACTCCGAATTTCTCGAAGTAATGAACCAGAACCTCATTGATTCGGCCTGTCATCAAGTTATTCAGCCCTACATACGCATTGTATTTCTCGATTTTTTTGCTTTCGCCAGGCGTAACGCTTGCTGCTACTTGATTCACAGCGGGTGTGGTGGCAGAACATGCGGACAACATGGTACCTAACATGATAATTGCCAATATCAATGATAACTTTTTCAAAATAATGATTCCTCCGACTGAGTAATTTATCGTGCTTCCATCTCCTAGTTCCGATTTTGATACGCTGTAAGAGTCAGCTTGATCTGCTGAATTACGAACTGAACATGCTTGTTGTCCCGCGTTAACCGGCTTGCCATAACCCCGCCCTCCAACGAAGAAACAACGAATGACGCAACGGCCTCCGTATTGAGCTCTGAGGACAGTTCACCCTTTAAAATTCCCTCATCCAGTATGCTTTGAATGAAAGCTATGAATTGACCATGAGCAAGGACCGCCTTCTCTCTGAGGGGCAAATATCCGTCATCTGCCTCTACCGCCGTATTGAGTAAGGGGCAGCCACCCTCGATGGGAGAATGGTTGACGGGATCTTCATACACCTTGCATACCGCTATGATCTTATTAATCCCTGTCACTTCCGCTTCAGAAGCCTTCAAAAAGTTCTCCATCGAAATCCGTGTGGCATAATCGAACGCTTCGAGCGCAATCTCGTCTTTCCCGGAAAATGTCCGATAGACACCGCCTTTAGTCAATCCCGTGACTTGTATGATGTCTTGTATTGAAGAGCCTGCGTATCCTTTTTGATTAAACAACTCTGCAGATTTTTCAATAATATGCTGGCGTGTCTTCTCGCCCTTCCTCTGCATTAACGGCAACCCCCTAGTCACGATAAAATGTCTTTTTTCATTTTAACATTCCTATAGCTTATTTGAGAAACATTTGGTAATATATAAAAAACCGAACGGTTCGGTATTTTTTTATTAAAAGGAGGCTACTCGTACTTATGAACCAAGTGAAGATCATCCGTATTCCTATTCTGCCGATGAGCATGGTGAACGCCTATTTGCTTCTTGGTCCGGACGGCTGTGTGTTGGTCGATGCTGGCATCCCGGGATCCGAGAAGAAAATAGGTAAAGCTCTTGCCAAAGAGAAGCTGACTTTCAGAGACATCAAGCTCATCATTATCACCCACGCACATGTCGATCATGCCGGCAGTGCGGCAAGATTGCGTGAACTTACAGGCGCTCCTATCCTCGCTCATGAAGGAGATGCCAAGCACTACAGCCGGGAAGAAGAGATGACTTTCTGCCCGACGAGTCCTTTTGCCCGTATGTTCTTCAAAACGGGATTTATTCTTCAGCCTTATGAGGGCTTTACGCCGGACTTATTGGTCACCGGAGAACAGGGTATGAATTTACAGCCTTTCGGTGTTCCTGGCACAGTTATCCATACACCTGGTCATACCCTGGGATCCATTTCGGTTGAACTGGAATCAAAAGAGGCCATGGTAGGTGATCTATTGGCCTCGGGTATTTTGCTCGGCGGCATTATGCGGAGGAACCACCCTATACGTCCGCCCTTTGAAGACGATCCTCACCGGGTAGCTGAAGAACTCCTGCGCCTCATCTCCTCCGGTCACCAGACCTTTTATTTGGGTCACGGCGGTCCGCTTGGGGTAAATGAAGTTCGCCGTCATATCGATTATCTGAGAAGTTTACCTAATCTTCCGAAAGCCTAAGCACCGCTCGGGGACACCTTTGGCGAGAAGTTCGAACTTGAATCTGCTGCTGCTCCTGTGTGTCCCAAGAAGAAAAGCCGAGTAAATGTCAGGAGGTCTTCCTGAATCTACCCGGCTTTATCATGACTTATTAGGCTGCATTTGATTAATGAAAATGGCGCCAATCCGCTGTACGCCTACTATGACTTCATCAAGTGTGCGAGCCACTAGGCAGCACAATACAGCCAATTAGGAAAAAGACCGCAGTTCTAGAGCTTCGGCAACAGCCGAAGAATCTGGAACTAGCGGTCTCTTTCCTGTTTGCTTCTTTTATTACTCCATCCTATTACAGTTTAACGACCGGCCAGTCGTTCTGTACATTGGCGAGCGTATTAAAGTAATTGGTAAGGACGTTAAGGGCTAGGTTAGCGACAACCTCACCGATCTCTTGATCGGTTACGCCGGCATTACGGGCGTTCTGAAGCGAAGCTTCATCGACGGCACCAGCATTATTGGCGATTTCGTTCGAAAGTTTTAGAAGTGCTGCAATATGCGGATCAGTTGACTCCGCACGACGGGCTGCGTCTAATTCAGCAACATCTACCTTTGCAATATGATCACCTATGTAGGTATGCGCCGAAAGGCAGTACTCGCAGCCGTTCAGCTCTGCTGTGGCAATTGCCAGTCGTTCGCAGCGTTAAGCCGGAGCAGCTCGCCGGGAGGGACGCTAATCATTTCATTCCGAAACCCAAGCCGCTTCCCGCGTCATCCCCGCCGATCGGCGGCGGTAGCAAGGGCGACTTTCGCGTCTATTCGGTAACGCCAATTCGCCCGCTTACGAACAATACCTGGTCGTTCACAATAGACGGGCTGGTAGAACGGCCGGTGACCTACAACTGGGAGACCTTTATTAAGCTAAAACGAAAGGTACAGATAAGCGATTTTCATTGCGTAACGGGCTGGTCCGTTTATAAAAACACCTGGGAAGGGCTTTCGCTGAAGCAGCTGTTGGAACAAGCGGGGGTCAAATCAGGTGCAACCCATATCAAATTCTACTCCGCTGACGGCGTGTATACCGATTCGCTTACGCTCGAGCAGGCGCGCATGGACGATGTCATGGTAGCCATGCTGCACGACGGCATCCTCATCCCTAGCGAGCTTGGCGGCCCAGTCCGACTTATCGTACCCAAAATGTACGCGTATAAGTCGGTCAAGTGGTTGAACCGGATCGAGTTGATCGACATGGATCACGTTGGTTATTGGGAGCAGCGCGGCTACTCGAAGGACGCCTGGGTTTAGAATGGAGCGGCGCATATTAGATATTAATTTTTATACAAATTAAAAAGGGAGCCTCGAGTCATTCCTCGGGCTCCCTTTAGATGTTCAATTAACCTACATTCGGTTCAAGACATTTTTTACTGGTTCAGATCTTCTTTATCACCGAACATTTAACTCTTGTTACCCTACTCTCCTACTCTACAGTTACACTCTTCGCCAGGTTACGTGGTTTATCCACATCGTGACCAAGGGCAAGTGAAGCGTAGTAGGACAACAATTGCAAAGGCACAACGGACAGAGCCGGTGTGAATAATGGCAGTGTCTTAGGAATTGCGAAAGCTTGATCCACGGATTTCAGCAGGCTGGCAACGTGCTCTTCATGCGTAATTACCATTACATCAGCACCGCGAGCTTTCACTTCCTTGATGTTGCTCACTGTTTTCTCAAGTACAGAGTCCTGAGTTGCCAGGGCAATAACCGGAATTCCATCTTCGATCAGGGCAAGCGTTCCGTGCTTCAATTCACCAGCAGCATAAGCCTCAGAGTGAATATAAGAAATCTCTTTCAGCTTCAAGGAACCTTCTTGAGCAACGGCATAATCCAGACCGCGTCCGATGAAGAACAAGTGCTGGTTGTGAGAAATTTGCTCTGCATAAGCCTTGATTGCATCGGAGTTCTCAAGCATGCTTTCCACCTGCTCAGGCAGTGCCTGGATCGCAGAGATCATG
Organism: Paenibacillus zeisoli; assembly: GCF_003994465.1. GTDB lineage: Bacteria > Bacillota > Bacilli > Paenibacillales > Paenibacillaceae > Fontibacillus > Fontibacillus zeisoli. The sequence continues at coordinate 139,654 of NZ_RZNX01000008.1, forward strand.
TGAGCAACTTGGTCTTCCGATTGTGTGCCGCGAACTTGTGCAAGGTACAAACCAAGCAGATAGAACGCGATCAGCTGTGAAGAGTAAGCTTTTGTCGAAGCTACAGCAATCTCAGGTCCAGCCAGTGTTACTAACACATCATCAGCGTCACGTGCGATAGAGCTTCCTACAACGTTAGTTACCGCGAGTACATGCGCACCATTGCTCTTCGCTTCACGAAGTGCAGCAAGTGTATCTGCAGTCTCACCAGATTGGCTCACCACGATAACCAGAGTTTCAGGAGTAATCAATGGTGAACGGTAGCGGTACTCAGACGCAACGTCATTGTATACAGGAACGCGAACTAATTGCTCGATTACAGTTCCACCAACCAGACCGGCATGGTAAGCCGTTCCGCAGGCTACAATGTGAACGTTCTGGATTTGTTTGATACGATCTTCTGTCAAATTCAGATCCTTCAGTACTACCTTGCGGCCAGATTCGTCAACACGTCCACGGATCGTATCACGGTATGCTTTAGGCTGTTCATGAATTTCTTTCAACATAAAATGATCAAAGCCGTTCTTTTCCGCTGTTACAGCGTCCCAATCGACATGAATCATTTCCCGAGAAATAAAGTTCCCCTCAATAGTCATCAATTCGACAGAATCCTCTGTCAGAACTGCCATTTCACCATCGTTAAGGATGTAGACATTTCTTGTATATTTAAGAATAGCGGGAATATCAGAACCGATAAAGTTCTCCCCTTCGCCCAGGCCGATAATAAGCGGGCTAGCTTGACGTACCGCTACCAGTTTATGCGGCTCATACTCAGTTAACACACCAAGTGCGAACGCTCCACGCATGTAGCTAATCGCTTTTTGAACAGCTTTAACGATATCGCCGTCATATTCACGAGCAACCAGGTGAGAGATAACCTCAGTATCTGTCTCCGACACGAATACATGTCCTTGACCGATCAATTCCTCTTTCAGCTCCAGATAGTTCTCTACGATCCCGTTATGAACAACGGAGAACTTCTCACTGTTATCTGTATGAGGATGGGAGTTAACGTCAGAAGGCTTACCATGAGTTGCCCAGCGTGTATGCCCAATGCCCGCAGAACCAACTAGCGGCGCAGCTTCAAGCTTGGACTCCAAGTTAGCCAGACGGCCAATGGATTTGCTGATTTGCAGACCTTCCGGTGTGAATACAGCGATCCCTGCAGAGTCATACCCACGATACTCAAGCTTCTTCAGACCCTCGATCAATACTGATTGTGTATCTCTTTTCCCGATATATCCGACAATACCACACATTTTATAAAATCCTCCGTTTCGTTATCTCATCAATTTTGGTTAAATGACGAAGGAAGCGGAAGACTTCGCAGCAGTCTGGAGTCGAGTGTATTTTATTTTATAATGAAAATTTTCTGATAAGGCCAAATATTTTCATGAATGTACATTCTTCTCCACTACCACGAATCAACCGCAATCTCTTTCGTACATTCATAGAATTATATCGAACACTCTATTATTTGTGGCATCGGTCGGTAAGTTTGTTAGTAGGGTCGCCCATACCTTTTGCTTATCCGACTTACGGTTAGATGCAATTACCGGGAGGCCCCCGCCGAACATTTCGAACACCTCCACCTCGTCAGCTTCGATTGCCGTGGATATCCGTAAGCTTGATTACGGTTATCCTTCCCGCGCGAATCCGAAGCTCTGGCGCTTATTACATGGAACCTCACTGCCCTCTCTTTCTTTCTAGGAATAATGTTATTATATGCACCCCACTAGCAATTTGCAATGGCATGGTGTCCCATCCCGTGAAAATGTGACTTTCCTACCCGTAAAAAAAACCGCCAGAACAGGAAACCCATTCCAGCGGCCTAATTCCCCATTAAGGGAGTATGATTTCTTGGTCCTAGACCAGTTCCCGTTCAACCACTTTAGTTATTTGGGAAACATACTGTTCAAGCTCTGTTTTATCTGGTCCTTCAGCCATTACACGGATTAAGGACTCTGTACCTGATGGGCGTACCAATACCCGACCGTTGCTGCCAAGCTGTTGTTCTACCACCGTGATCGCCTCTTCAATTGCCTGGTTGCCATTGTACTTACTCTTATCTTGTACACGCACATTCACCAGAACCTGAGGATATTGAACCATCAGCTTCTTCAATTCACTGAGAGGCTTACCCGCCTGCTTCATGGTATCCACCAGTTGAATCCCAGTCAGAATGCCGTCTCCTGTAGTATTGTAATCCAGGAAAATAACGTGACCCGACTGCTCTCCACCGAGGTTGTACCCGCCGCGCAGCATTTCAGCCATAACATAACGGTCACCTACAGCCGTTTTTGCCGTATTTAAGCTCAGCTTTTCGGTTGCTTTATAAAAGCCAAAGTTACTCATTACCGTCGAAACAATGGTGCTTCCGTTCAATTTGCCCGCACGGTTCATGGCTTCCCCGCAAATACACAAGATATGGTCTCCGTCTACTTCTTCGCCCTTCTCATCAATGGCAATCAGTCGATCAGCATCTCCATCAAAAGCAAGACCGAGGTCTGCTCCCAGACGTACTACTTCTTCCTTCAAAAGTTCGGGATGTGTAGATCCGCAGTGATCGTTTATATTAAGCCCTGTTGGCTCAGCTGCAATCGTATAAACCTCTGCTCCGAGTTCACGGAACAGCTTCGGTGCAAGCTCGAAAGCCGCTCCATTTGCACAGTCCAGTACAATTTTCAAGCCTTCAAAGCTTGAGGAGATGGTTGTCTTGAGGTGCTCCAGATATTTGAACTTCGATTCGTTATCGACCGTCACACTTCCAAGCTTGTCGCCGATTGGACGAGGAAGCTCATCCACTTCCTTATCCAGCAGATCTTCAATTTGAAGTTCAGTCTCATCGGACAGCTTGAATCCATCACTACCGAAGAACTTAATTCCGTTATCCTCTACCGGGTTATGAGAAGCCGAGATCATTACACCTGCATCTGCTTTTAACACACGGGTTAGGTAAGCGACAGCCGGAGTGGAGACAATCCCCAGACGAATTACGTCTGCTCCGATGGACAACAAGCCAGCTACAAGTGCAGATTCAAGCATCACACCCGAGATTCGGGTATCCATACCAATAACAACCTTTGGTTTCTCTACTTGTCCTGCCAGTACATACCCGCCAGTACGGCCAATTCGGTAAGCAAGCTCTGCAGTCAATTCCTTATTCGCTACACCACGTACTCCGTCTGTTCCAAAATACTTCCCCACAATTACTCACTCCTCCAGATAAATGGTTTCTCATCCATGACTTACATGTTTTTATTTTACTTCAATCTGTCTGCTGTTCCTAAGGTTCTTTCCCTGTCTGTTCCGAGTTCATGCCTGATACCCCAGAAGATCCTTCTCCCCCAGTTCCCGAGTCTGTCTCTGAATTCACATTCTGCCCATTATTACCCTCCGTGCTTGTATCTGAAGGGGTCGAAGTCACAGGTTTGGCGCTATTCTTAACTTCAATTTCGACCTTCAAATCACCACTCCTAGCCAAAGATACAAACTTGGGAAGCGTAATAGTTGGAGTAACCGTGTGAATCCCTTGTCCAAGCCCGGACACATCGACACTAATCGCAAAGTCTTCTGCTTGAATAGACTTCAGCACTTCATCCGATCCCTGCACCGTCAAAGACATTTTTGCATTTGCCGGGCTTAGAATCTTCACTGTCGTCTTCTCACTCTGATTTTTGATCGTAACCGGAATGTCATTCACTGTCTTTTCACCTAAAGGCGCAGCTTTGACAACGACCTTCACAGAGCTCGGCTCGATTTTCTCAGAACCTTCCGGTGGAGTCAAGTCCAATGAGTATTCAGTCGGAGCCGGGCCCTTAAACCTACTTAAATCCACAGTAAGAGAGTAGGAGTCTATCCCTTCTAATACATCTTTGGACCCATATACAGCAACACCCTCTACATCTGCCTTGACCTCAGATAGTGCGTAACCTTGAGGAAGCTTTCCTGTTTGCTTAATTTCTATAGGTACCGTTTTATAAAGTTTATTCATAGGTACATCGACCCGTATGGAAGAAGGACTAATCTCCGCATCCGGGATCTCCCGTCCATTCTTATCGTATGCCTTAAGTTTTACTGATTTGCCATCTACTGAATCCTGGGCTCCGCTAACATCCAAGGTTCCTTCTACCTTGTGAACCCGCTTGAGTTCACTCTCCGGGAGCGTCACACTTACCTTTCCATCATTCTCCACAATAGGAGTTCCCATTTGTAGTCCGCCATCTGGAACCCCTTTTAGCACTACGCTGGCACTGTAGGTCTTTGTCTGCTTTGCTTCAATGGTTACCTTGGCGGATGAGGGGTTTTTGGATACCAGCTCAACACCATAAGGAAGCTCGACAGTCAATGGTACCATAGTCGTACCCGGTCCTACATTCTCCAAGTTTAATTTTACTCTATAATCGGTAAATACGGAGGTGATATTAGGTCGCTTTCCCTTAACTTCCAGACTTACAACTTTCGGATCCATATCCATCAGAACATAAGCCTTATCGTCAAAACCAACAACCTCCACCTTAACATCATTTATAGTCTTGGTGTCGACTGAAGAACCAGAGGTTGCGGGTGTACTGCTGTCTATATGAACCATAGCCCAGAGAAGTATACTGATGCAGAGTGCCAGAATTTTGGCAATGGCATTATTGTTGAACCATTTATCCATTTTTGCGGCCCCCTCTCAGCTTCCAGAATGGGGTCTTCTTGTCCTTATGTGCCGTGCTTGGACTAAGTTCTTCATATAGCTTGGAGATCAGAGACTCCTCATTAATGCCTCGAACAACCTGCCCGTTAATCGCTAGCGAAATTTGACCCGTCTCTTCAGATACGACTACGGACACCGCATCACCTACCTCACTAATCCCGATGGCAGCACGATGCCTTGTTCCCAGTTCCTTACTGATGAAGGGGTTCTCGGATAAAGGCAGATAACATGCCGCTGCAGCAATGCGATGCTCTTGAATAATAATCGCACCATCATGAAGAGGGGTGTTAGGAATGAAAATATTAATCAGCAGTTCAGAAGTAATAACCGATTGGGTTGGAATTCCCGATTCTTTATATTCATTAAGCCCTGTATTTCGTTCAAATACAATTAATGCCCCAATTTTTCCACGGGATAAATAATTAACTGCCTTAATAATCTCGCCGATTTCACGGCTAAATTCTTCTTCATCCGCAGTCGTGCGGCCGAATAACTTACCACGTCCCAGCTGTTCAAGAGCCCTTCTGAGCTCAGGCTGGAAGATAATGAATACGGCAAGAACACCGAAAGTGAACATTTGATTCATCAACCATTTGAGCGTGTAGAGATCGAACCACGTACTTGCCGCCCATATCACAACCAGTACGAGGATGCCCTTTAACAACTGAACAGCTCGGGTTCCCCGTACAAGTAAAATTAAATGATAAATAATATAAGTTACTATTAGGATATCTATAGCATCTTTAATGGACTCCTGCCATGTTAAGTCCGAAAAATAATTCATAAGGCAACCCCCGGTTTTCCCTTTTGACTTGCATATCAGTGTTATGTTGTCCCTAAACTCTAGGTTATAACGATCGAACTTGAGTTGCAAGCTTCTTTGTCTCAGACCGACTAGAATATGTATATTTTACCATTACAATACAATAAAAAGCGCCTCTCAATAGAGTGGCGCTATTACATTCGGTTAATATCTCCAATTTATCGATAGGCGACTTCCGTCAATGTGTTTGTGATCTTATACCAGATCCAATCAAGCGCCTGATCAATACTTTTCACATCACCAGATATTTTGGCCGTTGAAGCCTGGTACAATGAGCCATCAATGACCGTGAGATTTCCATCCACCTCGCCATAGATCTGGGCCTTACCATTCTCCACTGTTAAATCTCCAGCAATCGTCTTCCCGCTTGGAACAATGACCGTCTTCCCTTCAATAACAACCTGGTCCAGCCCAGCACCTTTCACTATCAACTGGTCATCAGCCTTCCAGAGTGACATTGTGCTAAATAGCATAACAAAAATAAACATGGCCACTGCGGTAAGTGCAGGATGTTTCTTGATCCATTTCATCCATACGCGCTGTCCGCGTTTCCTTGGAAGCTCTCGCATAATCCGATCTACCAGCTCATCTGAAGCGGAAGGCACAGAGCTCTTAACAGCATGGAAAAGCATCATTTCCGTTTGTTCCAGCTCTTGAAAATGCATATTACAGGATGGACATTGTACAAGATGTTTCTTCAGCTCCAAGGCTTGTGCTTGGTCTAAATCGTCATCCAGGTATTCATGCATTAAAGAGGCAGCTTGTTTGCAATCCATATGAGCCAATCCTTTCAGTTGAAATCTGCATGGAATGTAATCTTTCACCCTAAGAACCATTCCATTTATATAGACATTGTCCTTGCAATTAAGTGGCAAAGCATTCAGGTATACACTTTAAATACGCTCTACTATGTATATCGTTTCAACTTTTTTAACTAAGCCCTTTAAATGTGTTTGTTCTCCAGTCTTTTGCGTAAAAATTCACGCCCTCGATGCACACGGGTTTTGACCGTCGTTACGGGCATACCCAGCACATCACTGATCTCCTGTAGAGACAGTTCCTGCAGATACCTAAGGATCATAACAGATTTGTATTTCACCGGAAGGCTCTCAATCGCAGAATGTATCGTCTCCCGGGTCTCAGAAATTAGATATTCACTTTCCGGAGTCCGATTGTCCCCTGGGATTAGCGTGTATCCATCCATACCCTCTTGATCATTCATCTCGGCATCAAGCGAATAACTTGGCTTTCTCTTCCTTAAACGATCTATACACAAATTGGTGGCAATACGGTAAATCCATGTAGAGAACTTTTGATTCTCATCGTATCGCATCCAGTTCTTATGTACTCTGAGAAAAGTTTCCTGCACAATATCCTCAGCCTCATGCCGGTTATTCAGCATACGATAAGCCAAGTGAAATAGTTTATCTTTATAAAGATCTACAATTTCTGCAAAAGCACCCTGATCACCCTTACGGGCCAGCTTTATAAGTCGCGTATCATAATTGTCAATCATTCATTTTTCCCCCAGATCCGCCAAAACGGTCTCTTGCCGGTTCCAAGCCATGCTTCATGGATAAAAGTAGCGGTTGACCGCATAAGAACAGACGGTAATGGCATGTCCCGGCGCTTCATTCAAATGGTAATTCAAGTGCTCATAAATTGCAAGCATACACAGAGACTTCACATAGCAAGATTAATAAAAGAACCGTGTCTTGAAGCGACACGGCTCTTGTGAATTCTAGAAGTGCAGTTGGGCTGATCAATCAGCCTGTATTTCTCAGTCCTGCGGCAATACCATTAATAGTTAGGAGAACTTCACGCAGCAGGATAGGATCATCCCCGCCCTGTTCTCTAATCGTGCGCAGTTCAGTAAGCAGTTGAACTTGTAGATAGCTAAGCGGATCTACATACGGATTACGCTGACGAATAGACTCCTGAAGAGTAGGCTCATTATCGAGCATTTCCTGCTCTCCTGTAATCTTAAGAATTAAGCTCTTTGTCAGATTGAACTCCTCTTCAATTTGCTTGAAGATGCGGTTCTTTGCCGTTTCATCCTTGCACATATTAGCGTATTCTGAAGCAATAATCAGATCTGCCTTAACTACTGCGAACTGCAGCGTATCAATCAAGGAACGGAAGAACGAGAAGTTAGCGTACATTTCCTGTAGAACTTTTAGCTTCTCTTCATCGTTATCGTAGAAATCTTGAATTCCAGTACCTGCTGCATACCAAGCCGGGAATAGATAACGGCTTTGTGTCCAAGCGAATACCCATGGAATCGCACGCAAATCTTCGAACCGGTCACTGTTCTTCCGTTTGGAAGGACGGGAACCGATATTGAGTTCACCTACTTCACCAAGTGGAGTAGATTCTTTGAAGAATTTAAGGAAATCAGGTTCACGGAATACTAGTTCCTGATACTTATTCCGAGAAATCTCAGACATTTGTCTAATGATATTTTCCCATTTCTCTTCATCTAGATCGCTTTGCTGAGGCTGACGAGCAAGCACCGCCTGAGTTAGCAAAGCAGAAGTTGCTTGTTCAAGACTGCGGTAAGCGATCCCTTTCAAGGAATATCTGGATGAGATCACTTCACCTTGTTCCGTAATCTTGATTCCTCCACCTACCGTATGCGGTGGCTGAGCAAGAATACTGCGGTTCAGCGGCATGCCTCCACGTCCCAGAGCACCTCCGCGTCCATGGAAGAATTTCAGCTTCACGCCGAACTCTGCAGCTACTGCTGTAATTCCCTTCAGAGCCACACGAAGCTCCCAATTGGCAGTCACGACCCCACCGTCTTTGTTACTGTCGGAGTAACCCAGCATAATCTCCTGCAAGTCGCTCATGGCTGCTACGGACTGACGATAGATCGGCATTTCGAACAATTGACGCATAATAGCTGGTGCCGCATGGAGATCATCAATAGTCTCGAACAAAGGAACCGATTGTAGGGTGCAGACCACCGTTCCATCAACCTCTTTGCGGAACAATCCAACTTCCTTAGCGAACACCATAACTTCAAGAACATCACTGGCTGCTTCAGCCATACTAATCAGATAGCTGCTAATACAGTGTTCTCCGAATTCCTGCTGAGCCAGGAATACTGTACGATAGACATTCAAGCATTCTGTAGTGCTCTCGCTATATTCTTGGTAAGGTGAAGTTAAAGGACGCGGATCGTTAAGAATACGCTCCAATAACTCAACCTTTTTATCTTCACTAAGCTCACCATAGTTCTCTGTAATATTCATATGAGCAAGAATTTCAGTCATTGCATTCTCATGCTCCTGACTGTGCTGACGAATGTCCAGCTTCGCTGTATGGAATCCAAACAGCTCCACTTGACGAATCAAGTAACGAATGTGTGTATCTGCTACGTAATCAGCATAGTGATGACGCAGACTGCGATCAATAACGTTAAGATCTTCAACCAGCTCTTCAACACTGTTGTAGCGTTCCTGGGAATCCTTCTTAGAATCGTCAATGACATTATGCAGCTTTTCCGTCATATAAGTGAGTTTCACCCGGTAAGGTTCCTTCTCATTCCGCCACTGAGGCGTTTTGTTCAGAATCACAGTCTCCCGGTCTTTCTGAATCGAAGCCAGCAGCTCGTCAGTTACATTGACGATGGTTGTACTGAAGCTTAGATAGCGGAACAGCTCAGCCAAAATACGCTGATATTCGCGCACAGCCAGCTTACGCTGCATTAGCAAGGTCTCCCAGGTTACTTCCGCTTTAACGGAAGGATTACCGTCACGGTCGCCACCGATCCATGAACCAAAGCGAAGATACGTCGGAACATGCCAGTTATGCTCGGGATAGTATTTAGTCAAGCAGCGCTCCAATTCTTGATATACATCAGGGAGCACATGGAACAGAGTCTCGTGAAAATAATACATACCGTTTCGCACTTCGTCGAGTACTGTAGGTTTACGATCGCGGAGTTCATCCGTCTGCCAAAGTGTAATCACTTCATTTAGAAGCTTCTCACGAAGCTGCTCGCGTTCTCTGAAAGTCAGAGTAGGGTTATCAAGCTGCATCACATCATCAGCAATACGTTTATGGATATCGAGAATTGCACGACGCATTGCTTCTGTTGGGTGAGCAGTCATGACAAGCTCCAGAGACAAGCCTTGTAAAATATCCTGTACTTCATCGTAAGAGAAGCCGCGTTCTTTCAGGTCCCTAACCGAATCTTCAATAGATCCAGGTTGTACAGTCTCCCCGGCAGAACGTTCGTAGTCACGCTTGCGGCGAATACGATGATTCTGCTCCGCAATATTAACCAGTTGGAAGTAAACTGCAAAAGCTCGAATGACTTGATGGCGGATATCCGGCTCAAGCGTGTTAATGATCTGTTTAAATTCCTCATGGAGCTCAGGTAAAAATACAGCTCTAAGTGACTTGCTGGCTTCACGTATCTTTTCGACAATATCTAAGAGTTCATTACCGCCTTGGTGTACAAGGACTTCTCCCAATATATTGCCCAAAAAACGAATATCACGCCGCAGCAGGTTGTTGGAATTACTTTTGTTGGCAGTTACCGCTAGTTCTGTCATGCTTCTCCTCCCACTTCATCCTGTTTCCGTCTTTATAATGCCTTTTTACATAATACAATAAACTGTGCATAAAATCTTCACTTTATTTATTAAAACAAGGCTGTAGAGGCAGCCAAAGAGGTAAACAAATTAATATTTAATCATTTATTTGTATTATTATAGCCTATGGATAGAACAATACTAACCACTTTTATGCGTGATTAACGAGTGAAAGAATGAGTATCCATGATTTCTACATAGAAATGGCCCACGTATAAATAACCATTTCAAGTTCGATCAATGCGTTGACACGTCAAAGCAGTAAAATCAATAGGTAAAAATAAAACCCATTATAACAAAAAACACCATCGTTACGATGATGCTGTTGGTGAAATATGGAGCGGGTGATGGGAATCGAACCCACGCTATTAGCTTGGAAGGCTAAAGTTCTACCATTGAACTACACCCGCACCGGAAAATAATGGTCGGGACGACACGATTTGAACATGCGACCCCCTGGTCCCAAACCAGGTGCTCTACCAAGCTGAGCTACGTCCCGAAATATGGTGCTTATGAGATTATCAATTGCAAAAGCAATAAAATGGCGCGCCCTAAGAGATT
>NZ_RZNX01000009.1 GCF_003994465.1 Paenibacillus zeisoli
AAGATCGCCGCTGTCTGCTCAGGCCTGATCTTCGCTTGGGCTTCCATCCACTCATGAATAAGCTGGTTCTCTGCGTAAGGCACCGGGTCTGGATTATTGGCCTTCAGCAGCTGAGATTGTTCTTCATCGGTTAGCAGCCGCAGGTCCCCAAGCCGCGTATTCGGCTCCAGGATGACCTGATCCAGCAATCGAAGCAGATGAACGCCAAGTCGTTCTATCGTATCTCTGCGGAAGAGTTCGGTATTGTATTCCAACGTGAATGTAAGACCTACTTTCGTCTCGGTTACTTCTATCGTTAGATCAAACTTACTAGCCGGATTGACTAGCGGATATCGGTCAAAGCCCAGACCAGCCGCTTCCCAGCTGTCTTCAATTCCGATATTTTGAACCACGAACAAGACATCGAACAGCGGATTGCGGTTCATTTCGCGTGAAATATTCAGCTTCTGCAGCAATAGTTCCAGCGGATAATCCTGATGTTCAAAGGCGGATAGACTGTTCGCTTTGATCTCCTGCAGGAAATCTCTAAATGACTTGGAGGCTTCCGGATAATTGCGCATCGCCAGCGTATTCACGAACATTCCGATCGCCCTCTGCAGATCGGGATGCTGCCTTCCCGATACCGGCGAGCCGATAATGATATCCTGCTGTCCCGTATATTGGGCGAGCAGCACGTTACACACCGCCAAGAGAAGCATGTACAGCGTTGTGTTGGTTTCTTTAGCTAACAATTTGATTTGCTGATTGACAGCTGGATGCAGCTCGAATGTATAGCGGTCTCCTTTGAAAGAAAGCGCCGAGGCCCGCTTCGCATCATGCGGCATTTCTGCTGATGGCAGTGGCTGCTGAAGCACTTGACGCCAGTAGGTCTCCTGCTTCTCCAGATGTTCCGTTGTGAGCCGCTGGGACATCCAGTTCGTGTAATCTTTAAATTGGACATTCGGCTGTGACAGTTCTTCGCCCGCATACAGCTGGATGAACTCCTCCATCAGCACGATGATCGATATCCCGTCCGAGATGATATGGTGCATATCGCATACGATGAAGTGTCGTTCCTCGGACAGCGCTAGGATCCCTACTCGCAAGAGCGGCGCCTTATGAAGATCAAATGGTCGGATGAACGAATGAATCGCCGCATCAACGTTTTCTACCGTTGCCGCACTAAAGGTAATAGGCAGCTCCACCGTATCGGCAGCCAAAATCTCCTGCCTTAACTCGCCATCCTGCATACTGAATGAGGTACGAAGTGTTTCATGGCGATTCATAATCGCTTGAAATGACGCTTTGACCCGGTCTATTTCAAGACGGCCCTTGATCTCCATGGCAAAAGGAAGATTGTAGGCCGTTCCGATCCCTTCCATTCGGTCCAAAATATACATCCGCGATTGGGCCGAGGACAGCGGATAATGGCTCCCTGATTCCACAGCAGCAATAGGCTCATAGCCTTGCTGCTCTGCTTGTTCAATCCAGCTTGCCAGCTCGCGAATGGTCAACCTGTGGAACATCTCCGTAAGTGGAATTTCCACTTGGAAAATTTGATGTATCTTCGATACAATTTGCGCTGCCTTTAGGGAATGGCCACCCAGTTCAAAAAAGTCGTCGTCGATTCCCGGACGTTCTACCCTCAGCACCTCTTGCCAAATTTGGGCTAGCGCTGTCTCCGCCTTCGTCCGCGGAGCTGTGTATTCCTTCGTTAACGAGACTTCGCTTACGGCATTCATCAACGCTTTACGGTTGATTTTGCCATTATCTGATAGCGGCATGCTTGGCAGCTGTACCAAATAAGCAGGCACCATATAATCCGGCACAAAGGTTCTCATGAAGGAACGCAGCTCTGCCGTATCAATAGCCTCATCGGCAACGAAATAAGCGTACAAATCGGCATGCTCGCCGCCCGCTGATTTCGCAATCGCAGCTGCTTCCGTTATAGCTTCGTGCTGAAGCAACAGGTGCTCAATCTCACCAAGCTCGATCCGGTAACCGCGAATCTTCACCTGATGGTCGAGTCTTCCCAAATATTCGATATTGCCGTCCGGCAGCTGCTTCGCCAGATCCCCCGTCCGGTACATGCGGGTGCCCGGCCGGAACGGATTCGCCGTGAACTTCTCTTCACTCAGCTCGGGCCTACCTAGGTAGCCTCGGGCTAGTCCCGCACCGCCAATGCAGAGTTCGCCTGGAATCCCCGGCGGCAGCAGCCGCAAATGGCTGTCTACGACATACAGCTCCGTATTGTCGATCGGCTTTCCGATCGGCACGCTGCTCAGTGTTTCGCCTGCCTTGCACTCGAAGCAAGACACATCCACCGTAGCTTCAGTCGGCCCGTATAGATTAATCAGCTTCGTACCATACCGCTCGCCCAATAGCGATTGGAACCGCTCCACTTGATGTACGAGCAGCGCTTCACCGCTGGCGAACACATAGCGCAGGCTCCGCAAGCGTTCCAGATGCTCGGGCCTTGCTTCCAGATGCGCAAGGAACAGATGCAGCATTGACGGAACGAAATGCATCGTCGTGACCTGATTTGTCTCAATCGCCTGAATAATCTGTTCCGGGTCCTTCTCTCCTCCCGGAACGAGGAAGTGCACAGCGACTCCCGCCTGCGCCCACCAGAACAGCTCCCACACTGATACGTCGAAGGTGAACGCCGTCTTTTGCAAGATGACATCCTCCGCTGTAAGCGGATAGGCCTTCTGCATCCACGTAATCCGGTTGATTACGGAATGGTGCTCGATCATGACCCCTTTCGGGTTCCCCGTCGAGCCTGACGTATAGATCACATAAGCCAAATTTCTCGCGTGGGCTGCGGGCGGCAGATCGCTGGCGTCGCCTTGATACAGGCTTTCTTCATCCAGCGAAATGCGCTCTACGTCAAACTGTTCAGCGCCGTTATGCTGATCAGCATTAAGCTGTTCATTGTCAAACCGCGCACCGCCAACCAAATCATCGTTAAATTGTTCACCCTCTAACCGGGCATCGCCAAACTGGTCACCACGCACCAGCAGTAGCCTGGCCGCGCTATCTTCCAGCATGTAGCGGACACGCTCCACCGGAGCATCCGGCGCAATCGGCAGGTAAGCTCCGCCTGCCTTCAAGATCGCCGTAATGCCGACGATCATCTCAGGTGAACGATCCAACATGATCGCGACGATGCTGTCCGGCTTCACTCCGCGTGCGCGTAGTACACGGGCCAACTGATTGGCTCTCGCATTCAGCTCACCGTAGGAGAGCCGCCCATCATCAAAGATCGCCGCTGTCTGCTCAGGAATGATCTTCGCTTGGGCTTCAATCCAATCATGAATAAGCTGGTTCTCAGCGTAAGGCACCGGAGCAGGATTAAAGGCTTGTAGAAGCGCCGATTGTTCTTTACCCGTCAACAGCTTCAAATCTCCAAGCTGCGTATCAGGCTCCAGGGTAACCTGCTCCAGCAATCGAAGCAGATGAATGCTGAATCGCTCTATCGTTTCCCTGCGGAACAGATGAGTATTGTATTCCCATACGCCCTCTAGTTCGAAGTCGCCATTGATAAAGACATCCAATTTGAAATCTAACTTAGATGTAGAACCCTGAAGCGGGTAGTAGGTTGCTTTTATAACATCTGAGGCCAGTGCCTGAGCCATATCCATTTGGTTATGCAGAATCACCATCGTGTCAAACAGAGGATTACGCGAAGGCTCCGTCAAGCCGCCTGTTAGCGCAACAATTTCATCATATGGGAGCTGCTGATGTCCAAAATCCTGCTGCATATGTGCGGTGACCTGTTTAATGTACTCTTCAAACGTCAGCCTTGCATCGATCTGAAAGCGTACAGGTACATAATTCACAAAAGCTCCAAGCATCTGTTCAAGGTCCGCATGCTGCCTGCCGGCAACCAAAGCACCCACGATCATATCCTCCTGCCTTGTGTAGGTATGCAGGAATATGGAATACGTCGTCAAGAGCACCTCGTACAAGGACACGTTCCTTGATTTCATGAAAATCCGCAGCTGCTCAGCTGTTGCTCTAGGAATAACAAACCGGCTCGTGTCTCCGTCAAAAGTTTTGGCTTGCGGCCTGCTGCCATCCAAAGGCATTTCCAGTACAGGCATTTCACCCTGCAATCGATCAGACCAATACAGTCGTGCCTGCTCCAAATCCGCACCCTGCAATTGCTGCTTCGTCCATAGCGCATAATCCCGATACTGCAAGTCGAGCGGCGGCAGTTCCCTGCCCTGATATAATTGCAGCCATTCTTGCAGCATGATTTGCGCTGAAATGCCATCAGAACAAATATGATGAATATCAATGAGCAGAACCCGATAGGCCTCGCTGCCTTGAACCTCAATCAGGAAGCAACGGATTAATGGGGAACTATGCAAATCAAACGGACGTATAAGCTGCTGAATCACATCTGTAATTTCAGACTCATCTTCAGATAATGAACTGATTTCTACTGCAGCATTCGGGTGCACAACCTGTCTGATATCGCCGTCCACTACCTTGAAAGTCGTGCGAAGGGATTCATGACGCCCGATTAATTTTTGCAGACTATCTTCCAACTGGCTAACATTCAGATCGCCCTCGATCTTGATCGCAAATGGCATGTTATAGGCCGTCCCCGCACCGCCAAACTGCTCCTGTATGTACATTCTTCGCTGCGTCGGAGTAACCGGATAGTGGCCAGCAGGCTCCGCAGGAATAATGGACACGTACGGGCTTGCTTCTGAATTTCTGACGTAATCGGTGATCGATCTGACGGTAGCGTCATTACTGAATCTATGCGGAGGCACTTCCACATGGAAATGTCTATGGATTCTGGCCAGCAATACAGCCGCTTTCAAAGAGTCCCCTCCGTAATCGGCAAATGAGTCCGTTACGCCGATCAGCGTTCCCTGTCCCAGTACATCCGACCACAGTTCAGCCATCCGGCTTTCCAATTCATCAGCTGGAGGTTCTTTCCCAGCTTCCTCAGCTCGGGAGTTAAGCAGTTCTTTGTAGTGATGCACCTGTTCGGCGAAATCCCCGTTCACATACATCTCTACCAGCTTGTAACGCTGCAATTTCCCGCTAGTCGTCTTCGGAATATGCCGGACAGGCAGAATGCAGGTCAGTTCCAAGCCAATGGTCCTGGAAATATGCTTTTTCAGCTCCCACACCAATGCAGCATAAGAATCGCCGCGGCCGCGGTGCTGAAGAAATGCCACTACATCGTCTCTGCCTAGGGCCTGGTTGGTAATTCCGCATATCGCGATTTTGCCAAGGTCAATCCCCTCAACCTCCTGTGCGAGCCATTCCAGATCATGTGGAAAATAGTTGCGGCCATTTACAAAAATGATGTCTTTCTTTCTGCCCGTAATGACCAGTCGGCCTTGCCGCATGAATCCCAAATCGCCAGTCAGCAGCCAGCCATCTTCGGAGAAAGCCTGCTCCGTGGCAGCGGCATTACGGTAATACCCTCTTGTAACATTTCCTCCTTTAATCTGAATGTTCCCGACATAACCTTCGCCAAGCAGCGCGTTGTCGTCGTCGCATATTCGTACTTTGCAGTGGGCTATGGGATAGCCAACATCTACGAAGCCAATGCTTGTCTCACTTTCTGGTGAAGAATAGGTCACTTCCTTTCCAAAGGCTAATTGCTTGCGGTCTACATAGACAGCTTGAAGTTCCTCTTCCACTGGTGGAAAAGCAACAGCGACGCTCGCTTCCGCCATACCGTATACAGGAAACATCGCTTTCTTTTGCAAATGATAAGGTTCCAGGAGAGATAAAAAGTCTTGTGCCAATTGTGGTGAGATCGGTTCGGCACCGTTAAAAATATAGCGTATGGACGATAAGTCCCAATCGATGGCATGTTGTGGGTTAAAGTGGCTCATGAAGTGTTTGTAGCCGAAGTTAGGAGAGCATATCTGCGTAATCTGATATTCGTGTGCTTTGTGTAGCCAAATGTGCGGCCTTAGCAGGAATAGATTGGGCTGCATCATCCATTGGCCCATCTGTCCGACAAGAGGCGATAAATGAAATCCGATCAATCCCATGTCGTGTGTAAGCGGCATCCAGCTTAGTGACCTGTCTGAAGGAGCGGCTGCCGAAGAGGTCAGAATGGCGTCAATATTGGTAAGCAAATTGCGGTGAGTCAGGATGACACCTTTGGGATCACCGGTAGAACCAGATGAAAATTGAATGAGTGCGATATCCTCCGGCTGTGCGGCATGCGGGATTCCCTGCCTGGACAAGTCAGACATCATTTCGTCCGCATCCCTTAAGCTATCTAGGAATTCCAGAGTCAGCGGATCCGGGGAATCATGTCCCATGTGTTCGGTAAATGAATGAAGAAGATCGGGTGAAGCGATGATACAAGGCTTCTCTGTAATTTCCCATACTCGCTGCACTTTCAAGCGGTGTTCAGGCGTTGTTCCTACGGTTACAGGGACCGGGATAATCCCTCCGAGCTGGCAGGCCCAAAAATAAGTGAGAAAACTTCGTGGCTCCTCAATTTGAAATAGGAGTTTGTCTCCGGGGTGTAAATCTCGTTCTTGCAGAAGGTATAACAGCATTAACGAATCGTTGTAGAGCTGGCGATAGGTTACGAGCGAATCTTTGTTTTTCTCAATAAAGGTAATCCCCTTATCCGTGTGTGCGCTTACCTCAAATAAATCTACTAGCGTTTTGTTATGCATAAATTGCCCCCTTTAATATGAAAGCGCATACTTTATTTGGGAAGAAATTACTTAGCAAGCAAACATACGGTGTGCAAAGGATTGCACAGTGTTGATTACATAACTGATCGGTTAGCGAATAACTGCTAATTTTTGTATTTAACTTTATATTAAAGATAATCGAAATCCATCCAAAATATCAAGCAAAATTTATTAATTTTTCCATGAATTATGCTTCTAAGACTATAAAATTAATATACAAACCCATTTACTAGTTCCATAGAATCAGGCGACAATCACAGAATACCCATACCATTCCTTCAAAAGCCCTCATGTAGCTGTCATTCAATCCGCCAGTAATTCTCAACTTGTCTAAACACTTTATACGCAAACGTTTGCATAATTTTGGTAAACTCTTGATTAACATGGGAGCTCCTCAACTACGTCAGGTTAGCGTATACTATGAAAATATACAGCAGTCTCAGTCTCCAGCTATTTATACTATTTGGGAGTGATAACAATTTGATTAAGGTATATGCTGCTCGGATAACGGAATTTCCAACAGAAAATCTGGATTCCATATTGGCTACACTCCCGGAAGAAAGACGGCGTAAGCTGCTGGGCTTTCGGTTCTTACAGGACATGCTGCGCGGCGTTACCGGTGACCTGCTAACCAGAGCCGTGCTGTCCCAAATGCTAAATTGCAGGGCTGCAGAACTGGAGTTCGGCACAAATTTATATGGCAAGCCCATTCTGCTGGGACATGGCCAAAATACCAGCTTCAATGTTTCTCATTCCGGAGACTGGGTCGTTATGGCAGCAGGTCCATCCGGACGGATCGGGATAGATATCGAGCGAATTAATGTGATGGATCCCGAAGTAGCGAGGCAGTTCTATACGAAGGAAGAATATAACTCCATTCTGAGTCATCCGTTACATCAAGAGAGATTACTACAGTTTTTTCGTATCTGGACAGCGAAGGAAAGCTATATCAAGGCCACTGGCAAAGGACTGTCCATCCCCCTAGACAGCTTCTCCACTGTTGAAGGGGATGCGATAGCCAAAGTACAATTAATCGAAGGAGATCTATGGTACTTTCGTACCTTTTCTTTAGAGGAAGGATATGTTTTGACTGCCTGTGCAGATACATATGATTTCAATGCAGAATTACAAACTCTCGATATTAAATCTATCGTTGGGGTGAAATGATATAGGAATAGGAACACAAATCTATCGCTGCCCATCCCATTTGAGGTCAGCCAGTTTATACTGGTTGACCTCTTTTATGTGCAATAGATCATTGAATCGCACTCACGCCGGAAAACGCCAGGGTGTGAAACATCTGGTCCATTTCAGCTGCGGAATAGGGCATATTGTTCTCCATCCACCAGGTAAGAATGGACCAAAATGTATTGACAACAAAATCTATTGCAACATCTTGAGGCACCTTTGAATTATCCGAATTTGGAAGAATGGCTGAAATCTCTTCTCGTGTAATTTCCATAAGCATACGTTTTATGTGGTACAGGACAAGTGTACCGCCTTGTTTGCTGGTAACTGCTCTATATATTTGTTTATGGCTCTGAACATGCTGAAGCATGGCCAAACTGAAACCGAACCGGTATCCGCCAACCCGTTCAGTAGAAAGGGAAGAATGTGTGCTGCATTGCTCCTTAAGGAGTTCGCGCAGTTGTTCGATGTTGCCCAATAGCAGTTGTTCTTTATCCATGAAATGTGAATAAAAAGTGGACCGCCCTACATTAGCCCGGTCAATAATATCTTGAATGGTTATGGCGTCGTATCCCTTTTCGATCATAAGATCGAACAAGGCATCATACAGCATGTTTCGCGTACGCTGAACTCGTCTGTCTTCCTTTTTTTCGCCCATCGTTGCCCCCCTTTGCTGAACAGTTTCATTCATTTTGTACTATTTGGAACAAACAGACCCTAATTGGTTATTGTATCCAATTATTTATGAATATTATAATCGAAAACGAACAAATTGTTCAATTTTAAACATAATGTGAAAGGAACCTGGCATTCTGAAAAGATTACATGGTGACTGATTCTATGTGAAGGGAATGATGTAAATGGACGTGCGAATTATACACGAAAATACACTTTACCAATTAACTTTTTATAATAATAAATCTCTATCGGTCAATTGCTATCTAGTCGAAGAGCAAGAAGGATTGACCCTTGCAGATGCTGCAATGCCTGGGTGTTCACATGAAATTCTTCAATTAGCTGGTCAGATAGGTAAACCGATTACACGGATCGTTCTTACCCATCTTCATCATGATCATGTTGGGGCACTCGATGAACTAAAGCAAGCGATCCCTGATGTACTTGTCTATATTTCCAGCAGGGAAGCCCGTTTGATGGCTGGTGACTACACACTTGACCCAGGTGAAGCCAATACTCCGATCCGCGGCATAATTCCAAAAAACTTGCAGACGCCAGCCGACTTTCAGCTCCAGGATGGAGACAAGATTGGATCACTACTCGCTGTGGCTGCTCCGGGTCATACACCTGGTTCGATGGCATTTCTTGATTTGCGTTGCAAATCCTTAATTGCCGGTGACGCTTTTCAAACTGAAGGTGGGATTGCAGTAAGCGGACAACTTCGACCGTTGTTCCCGTTCCCTGCTAAGGCTACCTGGAATCAACAAGTTGCATTGGAAAGTGCAGTCAAACTTCGTATGCATTGTCCTTCCTTATTAGCTGTTGGTCACGGAGAAATGCTAAAGCAACCATGCGCTGAAATGGACCGTGCTATTGCTGAAGCGATGAGTAATCTCGAGTTGGAGAGGGATCGAAGTAGCCATAGTAATCCTTAATAAAAGTATTTACGGATTTCCTTTTATAGTTTCAGATCAGGTCCTCCAGATCCTCGCCGGTGTTTTCAAATTTTTTGAGGTTATAGACACGATAAGATGTAAAAAAAAGCAAACCAACTACGATCGTTCCCGATTCGAATTGGTTTGCTTTTTTGTTTTGTCTCTGGTCTGTAACTGTTGATCAATTACTTGTGCCCAATCAGGCAATTCATCTATATAATACTTTATTCCATGTTTATCTGCTCCAAGAATAATTTCACCATCTGTTTTACTATTATCAATAACGACTAGTTGATCTATAAGGTCCAAGTGAGACAACAGATTATTCATACTCGTTACATTTCGTCTAATAATATCCTCACTTTCAATATGATGACCACCATTTTTCACACGCGTAGCAACACGTTCAATATTAAGTCTGACATCTCCTAGTCCTACATAAAACATAATAATTTCAAAGCCTTTGTCCCTTGCATCTATCATCTGCCGAATAACGTTACCACCGGCTAGAGTAGTTTCCACCGTGAAATCCCACTTACTTCGAATACATTCTCTGGCCATCCTTATGGCTTCCTTGCCAGCAGATACTTTACTCTTTTCAGGATTTAGAGTATTAATTTTGCGTGCAAGTGCATCCGGATCAATATTCACACTTACCCCAAGTCGGTCAACAATCAAATTGCGAATGGTGCTCTTACCACTTCCATTATTTCCAGCAAACACAAACATGGTTGCACTTGTCTCATTCATGCTTAAATTCCTGTTCGTTCATTTTCTCGATCTTCCCCGAGCTATCTTCTTTCACAAATTGCCCTTCAGCTGTTTTATATACTATATATGTCCCATTTGCTTTAGCATCCAATTTCGCCCGATCACCCGTTAAACGAATCAATTTAGCAAGGTCCTGCGTAAGATTCATCATTTATACAAACACCTCATTTTTTCTTTATAGCTCGATTATACCACAGCTATTACTGCATAATTCATTTGTCAATCCTTCACTCGTTTTCGAGAAACGATTCGGTTAATTCCCTTGGATTGCTTCACCATCTTTCTTCCTAATCATGATGGGATATCGATGCTATATACCCATGTTGGCAAATAACTTCAGCATAATTTTCCTTCATCGGGCTTTTTACAGCTTTTTTCCATACCCATTCGTTTAAACACCCTGTTTGCTCTATTTGTAAGGATATTTCTCTAAAGGGAATTTGGGTCGCTTCAAGATAATCACGGTTTTCGTTCATTATCAAATTAATCATTTCAGCTTCGGCAACATACGGAAAATCTAAATCAAAACTCTGATATTAATCATAACCTGCTTGTCTATTTCATTTCAAAAAATTAATAACATCATAAAACCCGGGATTCCCATCCCGGGCCACTCTCACCGCTTCGCCTTATAAAACTCATGATACAGCTTCATCAGCGCCCGCTTCTCAATCCGGGACACATAACTCCGGCTGATCCCCAGCTCTTTCGCAATTTCCCGCTGTGTCCGCTCTTCTCCGCCTTGGTCCAGTCCGAACCTTCCCCGGATCACTTCCTGCTCCCGCTCATCCAGGATATCCAGGTTCTGATAGATCTTGCTCTTCTCCATCTTGAGCTGCACCCGCTCGACGACATCGTCGTTCTCGGAGCCCAGGATATCGATCAAAGTAATCTCATTGCCTTCCTTATCCGTCCCGATCGGGTCATGCAGGGAGACGTCCTTCTTCGTCTTCTTGAGTGAACGCAGATGCATCAGGATTTCATTCTCTATACAACGAGCCGCGAACGTTGCCAGCTTGGTGCCTTTGCCCAGCCGGAAGCTTTCAATGGCTTTGATCAGGCCAATCGTACCGATGGAGATCAGGTCCTCCAGATCCTCGCCGGTGTTGTCGAATTTTTTGACGATGTGGGCGACTAATCTCAAGTTATGCTCAATCAGAATATTGCGGCTGACAGGATCGCCTTCCGCCATGCGCTGGAGATGCTTGGCTTCCTCTTCCTCGGTTAACGGCTGGGGAAATGCATTATTTTTGACATAGGACACGAGAAGGGTCAACTGTTTGATGAACAATGCAATTGCGGTAAACAATCCGGGCAATGCTGCCACCTCCTGCATAAATGCGTGCAACCTGTGTGCGGTCACTTCATTGTATGTGGGCGGCCGCCCAGTCGTGCCTGTACGGTGTATATAAAAAAACACCGCGCGGGCTTAGCCTGATTTTCTAGAATGATCAAGTAAGTATCTGCCCCTCTCTCCCTCTGTTTCCTTATACTAAAAAAACCACTGTATCCGCGAGGAATTACAGTGGTTAAAGCTCCGGCTCGATCAAAAACTCTGCGACCTATGATGAACCCGCTTCTGCCTATATACGTAGTGCCTATATGCTTCTGCCTATATGCGCCTTCATAAATACCTCTCCGCCTATGTTCCGCAGCCTCTAACCGGCTATTCAAATATTGTAACAAGCACCGCTACGACGACAATTGCCGGCAGCAGATTAGCCACTTTAATTTTGGCCAGACCCAGCAGATTCATTCCGATCGCCAGGATCATGATGCCCCCCGTTGACGTGAGCTCAGCAATTAAGCGGTTCATCAGCTCGTCCGAGACGAAGCGGTGAATCTGGGTTGCCCCAAGCGCAATAAGACCCTCATACAGCAGAATAGGCAGAGCTGAGAATAACACTCCGATCCCTAGTGTAGTGGTCAGAATGCAGGCCATCACTCCGTCCATAATCGCTTTGGTGAACAGCACATCATGATTACCCCTGATGCCGCTGTCGAGCGCACCAAGAATCCCAATTGCTCCCACAACGAAGATCAGCGTAGCTGTAACAAAACCAAGGGAGATGCTGCCTTCCTCCGCACCGCCCATTCTTCTCTCCAGCCAGCCTCCAAGCCGGTTCAATTGATCATCCAGCGCCAGAAGCTCGCCAAGTACTGCCCCTAGCACGAGACTTATAATCACGATCAGAAAGCTTGCGCTCTTCAGCCCCATCTGGATTCCCAGTACGGACACGGCAAGCCCCATGACCTTCATCACGCTATCTTTGATACGCTCGGGTATTCGGTGCAGCAGCCTTCCAAGCAAGCCGCCTCCAACTACCGCAATCCCATTAACTATCGCACCTGTCAGAACCATACTCCATTACTCCTATCTAATTCTTGTGTCTTAACGCAATGCTGCCTTTTCAATTATAGGAACAATTAGAGCATAGTCAAAAGCATTATTTCTTGCCAATCTCCGCCAGCATGCTGGCAACTGTGTTAATAATAAGACCGGGCTGGTCTTTCTGAACAAAATGAGTAGAATTCCGAACGATTTGAAAAGAACTATGCGAGGATAACTCCGACATCTTCTTCTGCAAATTTATCCAGTCCGAGTACTCATTGGGAACGGCCAGCACCGCAAGAGGCAAGTTGTGAAAGCCTCGCGACTCAGCAGCCTGGACTTGGTCCTTGGACTTCGTCATCATATTACGGAGCTCGCTGGTATGGTTGCGGTTATAGGCCATTTGGTAGAACAAATCCTTGGACTTCGAGTCTTGATCGGGCAGAGTAACAAGTCCCAAGGCTCCTATAAGACGATTCACACCAGTAATTCTGGAGGCTTGCATCAGGAATAACTGCCAGTCCGAGAAGCTCAGAGGCTGCCCTACCTGTGAACTGTCGACCAGGACCAAGCCTGCGGTATCCTCTGGATAGAGTGAAGCGAACATTTGCACGATAAATCCCCCGTAGGAGTGGCCTACCAGCACATACGGTCCTGGATCACCCGAAGCTTGCAAGAGCTTATGCAGATCCTGTGCTGACGCTGAAGCTGTCCGCTCTGAATCCGCAAGCTCGCTCCATCCATAACCAGCCCGGTCATAGCTGATTACTTTCGTCAATTTGGCCAGTTCAGGCTGAACTTTGCTCCAATCGTCACCAGGATTCGGGACACCAAGTCCCGATTCCAGAACCACGGTTGGCAGGCCGGCAGACTTGCCTTGGGTGACCATGTGGAGCTTGTAACCGCCGATGTCCAGCCGTTGTCCTGGAGGCTGATATTTGTGCCTGGTCATATTCTCGGAAATTTGTTCGTAAGCCACACCTGCAGCGGCTAGGACGAGTAGACTTAGGAAGAACCATTTAAATATTCGGTATAGGGATCGTGTTCGAACCAAAGGGAATCGCTCCTTAACAGCCTGGTTTTTGATTTCCCTTCAAGTATAGTTTGGCGAAATTAAGTAATGATTAACTCCAGCTAAAGTTAAGATAAGCTTAAGATTACTTGCTGAGTCTGGGTCTCGAGTTACTGGTGCAAAAGCTCACGATTATCCGCGCACAGTGAAAGTAGGACGATTCGGCATCCGTACACAAGAATAAAGAGCCAGTGCTCCCACTGGCTCTTACAGCTTGAACTCCTCTCATGGAGTCACAGTTATTCGCTAATTACCCGGATTGTTAATTTTCAACTGCGGTCCACTCACTTGGACTAGTACGGTGGAGGATTCTGTGCTCGTGCTCAGCCATTCCCTGATCTGATCCTCATTCATAGGCCTTCCATAGTAATAGCCCTGCATAATACTGCAGCCAAGGCCGTTCAGGAATTCGGATTGCTCGATCGTCTCGACTCCTTCGGCTATAAGCTCCAGATTAAGCTGCTTCCCAAGCGTAATTATGGCCTGAATAATCGCCTTCTTGGAGCCCGATTCATACTCACGGACGAAGAGCTGATCAATCTTGAGGGTATCAATTGGCAGCTTGTCCAGCGAACCAAGCGATGAATATCCTGATCCGAAATCATCCATAGCAATTTTGATCCCCAGCTCTCTGATCTTCATCAGCTGACTGATAATCCCTTGAATATCCGAAGCGAGTATCGACTCCGTGATCTCAACTTCAAGATACTTAGCATCCAGTCCGGTCCCGGAAAGAGCACACTGAATCATATCCAGCAGATTCTGGCTCTCAAATACACGCACCGACAGATTTACAGAGACACACTGCGGTTCGAACCCTTCCTCCTGCCACTGCTGATTCTGGCGGCAGGCCTCTCCCATAATCCACCGGGTCATCGGAATAATGAGGCCCGTCTCCTCCGCAATGGGAATGAACTCGGCAGGAGAGATAATCCCGAGCTCTGGATGACGCCACCTGATCAAGGCCTCCATACCCGCCGCCTTGCCAGAGGAAGCATCCCATTTAGGCTGATACAATACGAAGAATTCCTGATTATGCACGGCTCTGCGCAGATCATTCTCCAGACCAAGCCGGCGAATCATTCCCTGATCCAGGGATTCATCAAACACCCTGTACCGGTTCTTTCCTTCCTCCTTGGCCTTATACATGGCGGTATCCGCTGCCTTCAGCAGCGCATGCCGATCCTGTCCATGAAGAGGAGACAGGCTTATCCCTATACTGCTGGTAATGTACAGCTCATACCCATCCAGCACAAATGGCTTTTGAATTTCCTCAAGCAGCACTTTAGCCCATTGTTCGGCCTCAGCTCTCCCTGCACCGCTTAGTGCACACAGGAATTCGTCTCCGCCAAGCCGATAAATTTCACTCCGATTCATGGTCTTCCGAAGACGGTCACCTACTGCCCTTACCAGCATATCTCCGAAATCATGACCCAACGTATCGTTCACATTCTTAAATCGGTCGAGGTCAATGAACATCAGGGCCATTTGATCATCGGGTCCACGAAAGTCGTAAGCATCAAAAAACTGATTCATCCGGTACCGGTTTGGTAATCCGGTTAATTCATCCGTGAAAGCCATCCCTTTCATGATTCTCCGATCAAAGTAGACAGCCAGCGAGGAAATTAGGAGGATGACCAGGATTGCAGCCGATACACATACGAGCAGGATCAATTTGATCTGCATATCCGTATCTGAATTCGGTACCATTCCTCTCTCGTTATGGTTGGAAGAGAAGATCATAGCCTTCATACCTGTGTAATGCATCCCGCAGATGGCCAGGCCCATAATCACCGCAGAGATCCATTTCGCTGCGCTCGCCGACGAGCGGTTTCTGAATTTCAGGAACAAGTACAGCGAGGCATAGGACGCTGTTAGAGCGATGATCGCGGAAAGTGACCAATATTGAGGATCATAAGTGAGGGTCCCCCTCATCTGCATGGCTGCCATACCGGTATAATGCATCGCGACGATCCCGCCGCCCATGAAGAATCCGCCAATTGCAAGATGTCTGAAGCGAACCTTCGCTGGCAAGGTGATCTGGAATGCGATAAAGGAGGCCAGAATCATAAATAGAAGCGAGAGAAATGTGATTCCTGTGTTATAAGTAACTTGTATGTCCAGATTATAAGCCAGCATCCCGATAAAATGCATGGCCCATACGCCGCAGCCCATGACACAAGAACCTGCGAGCAGCCAGCCCAGCTGGGCACGCCCTCTGGCATGATTAATTTTGGCTGCCAAGGTTAGGGCAGAATAAGAGGAGAATACCGCAATAATAAAAGATAGAAGCACCATCCAATAGTTGTATTGTCCCTGCAGTATGTTGTGATGCATCCGATCATCTCCGAAATCCAAAATTAAATTATGTTTACTCTTTATTATCGGTCAAAAACCCCGGCAATTTAGGATTTCATCAGGTCTTCATCTTCCAATAAGATCATATATGAGCAAAAAAAGATCCCCAGGCCAAAAGCCTGGAGATCTTCACGTCAACACCGAATCCCTTCATATCCGCCTTACTTGTTCAAAGGGTAGGTCCAGAACCGTTCGGTTCCGAACCGATCCAGAATTTCTCTATCCTTCAGCGTTCTGTTTCCAAGCAGCTCGGCAGCCTGGAACTGGGAACGGTGAGCTTGAATGGATTTCATCTTGTGCTCCAGAAACTCGGTCACATCCACACTAACATCCGGCTGACCCAGAACACTATAGCAGTTCTTGGAGAATGCCAAGCAGAGCAGCGGCGGACGTTCCTTGGCAGGCAGGCTTTCCATGACCCGCAATACGGCGGCTCCGGTGGCATCATGGTCTGGATGCACACTATATCCCGGGTAGAAGGTAAATACAAGAGTTGGACGAATCTCCTGCAAGATCTCCATAATCCGGCCATCCAGCAGCTCTTTGTCCTCAAATTCAATCGTCTTATCGTGGAAGCCAAGCATTCTTAAGTCTTGAATTCCAATTGCCTTGCAAGACTCCAGAAGCTCACTTCTGCGCACATCAGGAAGAGTTACCCGGTTAGCAAAGGGCGGTATGCCCATATTCCGGCCTCGTTCACCCAAGGTCAGGCAGGCATAAGTCACTTGGGCTCCCTCCTGAATATACTTGGCCAGTGTGCCTGACAATCCGAACGCCTCATCATCGGGATGAGGAAGCACAACTAGTATCCGCTGATGCATCATATTCATTTCCTCCCCCATTAGAATGGCTCCCTGCTCAGCTGCAGAGCGACAACCAGCTTACCCTGACCATCATGCCCGGCAAGAATGAGCCTGTCAGGATCACTTTCATCCCAGGTTGTAAGACCTTCCGCGTATAACCAGCCGTGCTCCATCTTGAGTCCTGCCCGGTATATGCCGTTGCTGCCGACAATGGAGCCATTGGAATAACGAATAACTGCGTTGGTTATGAAATTGGCAGCCGGATGCTTCGAGCTGTCGTGATGGGATGCATAAGCTCCCGTTGTTAACTCCAAATGAACGTAGATATCTTGGTCCTTAAATGAATCGATTCTGTTCTGAACTTGTACTATATCGATAACCTGCATCGGTCTGCTCCTTTTTTATAGTTATTTGTACAAATATAGCATACTCCTTACGATTTGAAAAAACGAGCGCCTTATCCCCGGATTATGGGTACCAATGCCGTTCCATGAAACTCCTCTGCTCATACTATACAACTATACGAGAGGAGAGTGATCTGATGGAAGCCTATTATAATTGTCTGCAGTGTATGAATAAGAAAGTCCGTATACTTACAGTGGACGGACAGCATTACCAAGGAACTATTGTTGATGTCGATCCGGAAAATGTCTATCTTCGGCCAGAAGATGGCGGTCCGATCCGCACATCCGCTTTTTCACCCTATAACTATGGTTATGCCAATGATATTTTAACTCTGAGCTTGTTCACACTTCTGGCTATTGCGCTGATCTAGTAATTCAAAACCTATAGAAAGTGAGAAGAGAAGGCCCTTGCGGCTTTCTCTTTTTCGTGATTGGTTAATCGCTCAAACGGGGATATATATATAGAATGCATCAGTAAGGGAGGTCAAAGGAATGAGTGAACACAATGAAACCCATGAAGAGGACGACTTGGTAACCCAGCGCGATATTGACAAGGAATCCGGCATGTTCGTCAAGGATTCTTACCCGGACAGCGTGGATCTGCCGGACGCGCTGGCGAACGAGAGACCGGACGGAACACGCCCGTCATCTGGAGGCTCCCACGGGAACACTCAGGACAAGTAAACGCAGAATGCTGCGTCTGAAGATTATCAAGATTAACTAAAATTAAACAAAGCCGTGGTCAGCCAGCTTGTGGCGATCACGGCTTTTACCTTTTTGCCCCCATATAGAAGGTCCTCTTGTCCTTATCCACCAATATGGGACATTTCCACCCGGGGCCCGTCCCCCTGATGAGTTCCCCGGTCCAAAGAATACTTATCGTGTCGCCCTTCCCAGATCAACCGGATTGCCTCCGTCATCTCTTCATCTGTTTTCCCGGCTCTAAGCTGCTCCAGCAGATCATGTCCTCTGGAAGCGAAAAGACAGGTGTACAGCTTCCCCTCCGCAGATAGCCGGGCACGCGTACATGTGGAACAAAAAGCCTCGCTGACGGACGAGATAAATCCGACCTCACCCATCCCATCCTTGAATTGGTACCTGGTCGCGACTTCTCCGGTGTAATTGGGATTCAGCGGTTCAATGGGCCACTTCTCACCAATCATCTTCAACAGTTCCTGCTTGCTTACAACCTGTTCCCGGTTCCAGCCGTTAGTACTACCTACGTCCATGTATTCAACCATGCGCAGGATGATCCCCTGGCCTCTGAAATAATCCACCATCGGAATGACCGAGTGATCATTCACTCCCTTTTGCACGACCATGTTCACCTTCACCTGAAGTCCGGCCTGCTTGGCCGCTTCAATTCCCGCGAGCACCGGCTCCACTCTCGACCTTCCTCCGTTCATGAACATAAAGGTCTCGTCTTCCAACGAATCTAGGCTGACTGTAACCCGCTGCAAGCCTGCCTTCTTAAGCAACTTTGAACGAGAAGCCAGAAGGCTGCCGTTGGTGGTCAGCGACAGGTCCTCTGTACCCGGGATTAGGGCCAATTCAGCTATAATAGATGGAAGATCTTTACGAAGCAGAGGCTCTCCGCCTGTAATCCGGAGCTTCCGTACACCCAGAGAGACAAATAGGCGTGCCAACCGCACAATCTCTTGGGCTGACATAACCCGCTCGGTAGGGAGAAATGGATAATCTTTATCGAAAATTTCTTCAGGCATACAATAACGGCAGCGGAAATTACAACGATCCGTGACCGAAATGCGCAGGTCCCTCAGATTGCGGCTGATCTTATCGTAGACTGTCATAGTGTTCTCCCCATGTTCTGACATTCGACAATTCTGTGGGGATGAGTATACACATTGCACGAATCACTTCGTATAAATCCCACGGTCGTAATGCCGAGCTCCTCGGCAAGCTCCAGGGCAAGAGCCGTTGGAGCTGATTTCGACAGAACGATCTCGCACCCGATCTTGGCAACCTTAAGCAGGATCTCCGAAGAAATTCGGCCGCTGAATACAATAATTTTATCTTCCAGGTTCATCCCCTGTTTCAGAGAATGACCGTAGATTTTGTCCAGCGCGTTATGGCGTCCAATATCACTGCGCGCAAGCAGAATTTGCTTCGTATCACAGAGCGCAGCACTATGCACTCCGCCGGTGCGCTGGAATAAATCCGCCCTCAGAAGCAGTTCATCCATCAGTTGAAAGATCTCCTTGAACGTAATCCGAACATGCACATCCTTCATCACCTTAGCTGTTCTCGCGTCATTGAAGAACACAAATCCTGCCCGGCTAGTACCGCAGCAGGAGGTGATATATCGCTGGGTATACAGCTTCTGAAGCTGAGGGTTCCACCGGCTTGTCTTGATGTGTACAAAACCTTCTTTTTCTTGAACCCAGAGCTCCTCGATATCTCCATACTCCTTAATGACCCCTTCGGAAGCGAGATATCCAACCGCCATATCTTCTATATATTCGGGTGAACAGACCAGGGTGGCGAATTCCTCGCCATTGATCTTCAGGGTGACCGGGTGCTCCGTAACAACCAAATCACGCTCACGAGTAACTTGTCCACGCTGATACCGTATTACGCTGCCTTCGCGCTGCAATTCCATGCTACTTCATCCTTGTTAGTTAAATTTGCAATAATAAAGCTGAGATTGCACTCTGTACCCATTGCTTACCCAATGGGGTCCGGACAGTAAACTTTTCTGCTAGGATTTCTTATGCTTGCATGAAGGCTTCTAACGGCTCCAAAGTCGCGAACGTCTTCTTCGCATCTTTCTTCCGTTGCTCATCATAGAGTTTGGTCAACTCTTCGAATGATTTAGCTACAATCTTCGTATAACTCGATTTGGTGTATCTGATTATGTACGTCTTTACCCCTTCCTCTTCACTCCACGCGTAAACGACATCATATTTGTCCCTCAAATTCTTTAAATGAACTGACTGGCGCAACACTGCAAAGTGTTCTTTAATGGCTTCATCACATTCCTCCATAATCTTCTCGTATGTGCAGCCAACTCGCATCAGAATCTCCGATGACCGTTCATCGCCATATCTCGCGAGAAATTCCTTCAACGAAACCAGCGCATATAGCAATATTTGTTCCTTGTCATTCGGATTCCTGTATTCATAACAGCCTACAACCAAATTGCGGTCGGTCATTTCCTCCTTACTGAATTGCATATTAAACAAATACTCGAGTGTCTTCTGCTTCATAACGGTTTCCAACATCTGTTCTTTATCCATCCTGATGCCCGTTGTCACCCACGGAAACGGTAGTTGGCCGTTACTTTCACGCGGTATGCTACCCCTAAGATTCAAAATCGGTAGACCCGTAGCTATTGCGTACGACCTGTTATATCCTTCGCCCTCGAATATTTCCTGTTCTTCTCGCATGTTTCCTGCCCCTCCTTTTAATACTAAGTTCTCCTGGGATAAATTGTATCATATGAGAACTTTAAGTCCATCTAATGATTGCGTTAGCTAATGCCAGCTGCCAGTCTTCAATGACTACAGACAGACACGGCCATCCTTAACCAGGAAGCCGTGTCCGTTTTCGATCTATGAGTTTTTGGTTAGTAGGCTATTTCTTCTCAACATGGAGAAGAGTTATCGGCTTAACTGAGTAGGTATCTTTCAACTGGGCTTCTGAGATGACATTCAGCTTAAGCAGACTTGAGATTTTGGAGGAATCCGGCCTTGATGCAAGCCGCCACAGCTCCGGGCCCTGAAGTGCCTGATACAATTTGTTCTCATCAAATTCCCTCCGCTCCTGCTGGACCAGCTTAATCTTATAGCTGCCAATGTCAAGCTCGGTGAAGTTATGATCGCCCAGATAGCCAGTTATTTCACTGCGAAGTTCAGCAAGCTGAAGCTCAATTGCCTTGTGCTGCTGCTTCAACTCAAAATATAGTTCCACCTTCTTGTCCACGCCCCCACTCCCCTCTTCTCCCTCATATGTATGCGGAACAAGAAAGAAATTAGCACGTTGTCTGGTGACAACAGCGGATAATCCATGTAAATGTCCCGGATCAGGACGGCATATATTATACTTGGAATATGTAATGTTTTCTTTCTACTAAATGATGAAGGAGGATGAGCCATGGAACCTTTTAGCACAGATCTGCTTAAAGACAAGGTTGTACTTATTACTGGAGGTGGCACCGGACTCGGACTTGCGATGGGCCAGAGGTTCGCTCAGCTTGGGGCTAGTATTGCGATAACCGGTCGCCGCGAAGAGGTACTGCGGGAAGCTTGTGACACCTTTATTGATAGCGGTTACAATGCATTCTACCAACCTTGCGATGTTCGCGACCCGGCTCAGATTCATGAACTCATCGAGGCTATCTATAATCACTTCGGGCGTCTGGATGTTCTGGTGAACAATGCGGCTGGTAATTTCATCAGTCCGACCGAACGTCTATCTCCCCGCGCCGTGGACGCGGTGCTGAATATTGTGCTGCATGGAACTTTTTATATGACACTTGAAGTCGGCAAAAGATGGATCGAGCAGGGACATCCAGGGACCATGCTGAATATTGTAACGACTTATGCTTCGACGGGTTCCGGATTCGTTACTCCATCGGCTGCTGCCAAAGCAGGTGTACTTGCTCTCACCAGATCGCTGGCTGTGGAATGGGCTCCTTACGGTATCCGGCAGGCCGCCATAGCGCCAGGTCCCTTCCCTACCGAAGGGGCATGGTCCCGCCTCTCCCCAACACCTGAGCTGGAAGAACAGATGATTAACCGGGTGCCCATGCGCAGAGTAGGCAGTGCCGATGAACTGGCTAATCTTGCCGCTTATTTAATCTCGGATTATGCCGGTTATATCAATGGCGAGGTGGTTACGATCGACGGCGGGGAATGGCTGCAGGGTGCAGGTCAGTTCAATGACCTTAGGCAGGTAACCCCGCAGCAGTGGGACGTTCTTGCAGAAATGACCCGCAAGCCAAAACAAGGATGAGCAACTAACCAACAAGACTAGCACTAGAAATAGCACTATATCACAGCAGTAAGCAGCACAAAAAAGCAGCTCTCTCAGGATAGAGGCTGCTTTTTGTGGTCTCTCAAATCCTACGTCAGGAAGCTGGTTCATTAGATCCCTCATATTCCTTAAAGCTCAATTGCACCTTCGTTACCGTGCTCTCTACCCGGTAGTTGATCCGCCTCCCGGGCTGGCCTATCCAGCACACGGAAGGTTCCTGTACCAAAAGCCAGCAGGTCCCCATTGTCCTTGCGAGCATAGGCTTCCGCAGTCATGAGCTTCCTAGTGCTGTGAATGATTTTGGCAGTCACAATCACCCTGCCCTCGTGCACAGGGGCAACATAATTCATGTTCAAATTAATCGTCACAATGCTGGACTCCGGCCTGGCTAGCATTAAGATCAGACCCATGGCAGAGTCGATCACAGCCGCATGAACGCCGCCATGCAGAATGCCGATCAGATTAAGATGATGAGGCTGTATGTCAAAAGAAACGACCGCCCTCTGATCGTCAAGCTCGTCAATCTGGCAGCCGAGATAATCCCAGAACGTATTCCGGGCGGCCTCTTCTAACCGTTCAAGATTCGGAAAATGCTTTCTAGATTCGGGCTCCAAGTTTCAGGACCTCCTTTCTAAAGACTTGCTTCACTCCATCCAGAATGCAAAGCATTGCCTAAGGTCATGCTTCTTCCTTGTTGTCAGGAATAAGCTTCCCCATTTCTTCATCAATCAGCTTGCGGCGGAGAACTTTGCCGACCAGCGTCTTCGGAAGCGCTTTCCTAAATTCATATACTTTCGGAACCTTGTATACGGCGAGCCGCTCTTTGCAGAAGCTCTTCAGTTCGGCCTCTGTTGTCGTACAACCTTCCCTTAACACGATATAAGCTTTTACCGTTTCTCCGCGGTAGGGGTCCACGGTTCCAGCAACCACCGCTTCTTCCACATCCGGATGCTCGAACAGCACCTCTTCCACCTCTCGGGGATAGATGTTATACCCACCGGCAATGATCAGATCCTTGCGCCGGTCCAGAATGAAGAAGAATCCATCCTGATCCATGCGCGCCAGATCGCCAGTGTAGAGCCAGCCGTCACGCAGCGAAGCTGCGGTCTCATCGGGGCGCTGCCAGTATCCCTTCATCACCTGCGGTCCGCGGACAATAAGCTCTCCGATCTCTCCGAGCGGAAGATCTTCACCCGTCAGAGCATTCACAATCCGGGCCTCCGTATCCGGAACAGGGATTCCGATTGAGCCGCTTTTTCTCAGCTCCCAAATATTGTTGACATGAGTAACGGGCGAGGCCTCCGTAAGTCCATACCCTTCAATCAGTTTACCGCCGGTAATCCGCTCAAACCTTTCCTGAACTTCTAATGGAAGAGGAGCCGCACCACTGATACAGATGTTGATAGAAGATAGGTCATACCTGCTTACCTCCGGGTGATTGATCACCGCGATATACATCGTAGGCGCCCCTGGGAATATAGTCGGCTTCAGCTTATCAATCGTACTCAGTACCTGATTGATCTCGAATCTCGGAAGAAGAATCAGGGTGCCGGCGTTGTAAATAGCCAGATTAAGCAGAACCGTAAGCCCGAATACATGAAAGAAAGGAAGCGCCGCCAAGTACTTCTCGTTCGCTTTCCTGCTTCTGTAGAACCAAAGCTGGGCCTGAACCGTATTGGAGATCAGATTCATATGGGTCAGCATAACTCCTTTGGCAACCCCGGTCGTTCCTCCTGTGTACTGAATCAAGGCCAGATCCTCATCCGCATTCACCAGGGTATGGCAAGGCAGATCGGAAGAATCCTTAAGACACTGTTTGAAGGAAAGTACGCGCTCGTTATACTCGACTGCTGCCCTCATTCCGTCCTTCTTAGCCTTGATGGGATAGAGCAGGTTCTTCGGAAAAGGTAAGTAATCCTTCATCTCCGTCACCAGCATAAACTCCAGCGGATGCTTCTTCATCGCCTCTTGAACCCGGGAGACGAGGGCATCCATCGTCACAATGAGACGAACCCCGGCATCGCTCAATTGATGTTCGATCTCCCTAGGGACGTACAGCGGATTCGTCATCACAACGACGGCGCCTGTTAACAGGGTGCCATAGTAGGCGATAACGCCTTGAGGACAATTGGGCAGCATAATGGCTACCCGGTCGCCTTTACGAATACCCAGCCGAAGCAGGGCATTCGCAAAGCGGTATACGGATTTCAGCAAAGAATTGTAGCTGATCTTCTTCCCCATGAAATCCAGCGCGATGTGATCTGGATACTGGTTGGCCGAATCGATCAGAAATTTCGCCAGATTCTGTTTCGGATAATCATAAGAATGCGGGACCTCATCCGGGTAATGATTGAACCATAGTTTGTTCAGCATTCAGGACACCCCAATTCTTAAACAATGGTTACCGTACGTATTCCTCCGCCTCAATCACTTTGGCAGCGATGCTGCGCTTCATTTCTATTGTATTCACGGGAGATCTCTTCGTAAGCTTCTTGAGGACAGACAGCTGTGTGCGAAGTGTATCTCCTGTCTCCATGGCCGCCAAAGTTTCTTTGGCCCAGGTCTCAATCTGTGCAAAAGCCTCTTGAACAAACACGGTTGTCATCAGAATCGCGAGATGGGCTTTGGCCTCCCCGGAACGACCCATCATTTTGCGTGTACGCAGGAGTGCACTCTCCATCGCATAGACCTGAATCATCATATCCGCCAGATGACTGAGGATCTCCTGCTGTTCCTCCAGCTTCTGCTGGTATTTCTGCACAGCCTGGGCGCCGGTCATCAGGAAAATTTTCTTCGCCATAGCAAGGAGATGCGTCTCTTGGTCAAGTGTTCCTTCAAAAGTCTGGCTAGGAATCGGCTGCATCAGTTCAGCCTGCAGGGCCATAGCTTGCTGCATAAGAGGCAGCTCGCCCTTCATCGCGCGTTTGATCAGTGTGCCAGGGATTAACAGCCGGTTGATCTCATTCGTCCCTTCAAAAATCCGGTTAATCCGCGAATCCCGGTAATTCCGCTCGACCCGGTACTCCTGGATAAAGCCATAGCCTCCGTGGATTTGCACACCTTCGTCAACGACGAAATCCAGCGTCTCCGAACCGAATACTTTGTTGATGGAGCACTCCAGCTGATATTCAGCAATGGCTTTGGCAGACTGGTATCCTACATTCTCACTGGTATGATCCACCTCGGCCAGACCTACATCGAACAGCCCCGCGGTGCGGTAGGCCATGCTTTCCAGGACAAAGGTTCTGGTGTTCATCTCGGCCAGCTTCTTGCCGATCAGCGGGAACGAAGAAATGGTTTTGCCGAACTGCATCCGTTCATTCGCATACTTCGCTGCAAGTGCGATCGTATCCTTGGAGGCGCCTACACACCCAGCAGCAAGCTTGAAGCGGCCGATATTCAGAATGTTGAAGGCAATGAGATGGCCTTTGCCAACTTCCCACAGCAGATTCTCCACAGGGACTTTCACATCTTCAAGGATCAGCGGGCAGGTAGACGAGCCTTTAATCCCCATCTTCTTCTCTTCGGGACCAATGCTTACCCCTTCCATCTCCCGCTCCACGATAAAGGTACTGAAATCCTTGCCGTTCACTTTGGCATATACGATGAACACATCCGCAAATCCAGCATTCGTAATGAACTGCTTGCTGCCATTCAGAATATAATATTCACCGTCATCACTAAGTGTAGCGGTTGTCTTTGCGCCCAGCGCATCGGAACCGGAGGAGGGTTCGGTTAGGCAGTAGGCGGCAACCTTCTCACCTGAAGCCAGTGAAGGCAGATACTTCATCTTCTGCTCCTCTGTCCCGAAATAGACGATCGGCAGGGTACCGATTCCTACATGGGCTCCAACCGATAAGGCAAAAGCCGACGCTTGGGTCAGCTTCTCGCTAATCAGCGTTGCGCTGACCTTGTCGAGACCAAGTCCGCCATACGCTTCAGGGACTTCCGCGCCGAGGAGACCCACTTCTCCGGCTTTACGAAGCAGTTTGACGGTTAGCTCATAGTCCAGCTTCTCAATTTCTTCGTCACGTGGAACAATTTCACCTTCAACGAAGTCCTGGGTAGTTCTGGCAATCATCCGATGCTCTTCGGTAAAGTCCTCCGGGGTTACGATCTGCTCATGGTCAACGTCCTGAATCATAAAGCTGCCGCCAATCACTTTGTTCACTACTATACTCATGATTATTTGCTCCTCTCCAAATTCATGTTATTCTGCATGAACTTCAAATACGCCGGCTGCGCCCATTCCGCCGCCAATACACATCGATACCACACCATAGCCGCCGCCTCTTTTGCGAAGCTCGCTAATCAGCGTTGTTGTAAGCTTCGTACCCGTACATCCGAGTGGATGGCCAAGCGCAATCGCTCCGCCGTTCACATTCACCTTCTCCTCATCGATCCCAAGCTCCCGAATGACCTGCACACATTGAGAAGCAAACGCCTCATTAATCTCGAACAAGCTCACATCCTCCAGGGTGATGCCTGCCATTTCAAGAGCTTTGGGAATCGCCTTAACAGGACCAACCCCCATAATCTCCGGTTCAACTCCACTTAGCGCAAAAGACCGGAACGTAGCCAGCGGCTTCAGGCCGAGCGCTTCGGCCTTCTCCTTGCTCATCACGACGACAGCTGCTGCTCCGTCACTCACCTGTGAGGAGTTCCCGGCTGTCACCGAGCCGCCTATCTTAAAAGCTGGCTTCAGCTTGCCTAGAGCTTTGGCAGAGGTATCGCTTCGCACCCCTTCATCCGTGTCGAAGACGAACCTGTTCTTCACGATGCTTCCTTTGTCATCGACACTGGTAAGCTCGGCCTCAAAAGGCACGATCTCTTCTTCAAATCTGCCATCCGCAATTGCGGCGGCTGCCTTCTGGTGAGAACGTGCGGCGAAGGCATCCTGGTCTTCACGAGAGATGCCGAATCGCTCAGCTACAAGTTCGGCTGTATGCCCCATGCCGATATACACCTCTGGCATTTCTTCCACGAGCTTCAGATTCGGAGAAATTTTGAAGCCTGTCATCGGAACATGGCTCATGCTTTCCACACCGCCCGCAACCATCACTTCCGCATTTCCCAGCATGATGCGTTCTGCCGCGAAGGCAATCGACTGCAGCCCCGAAGAGCAGAAGCGGTTGATCGTAAGAGCAGGTACCGTGTTTGGATAACCGGCATACAGTGACATGATTCTGGCAAAATTCAGCCCCTGCTCCCCTTCCGGCATGGCGCAGCCAATAATGACATCCTCGACATCTTCCTTCCTAAGACCCGGCGCCCGCTCAATCACGGCTTCCAGTACGACCTTACCGAGGTCATCGGCCCGGGTCTGCGCGAGGCTGCCCTTCTTCGCTTTGCCAATGGCGGTTCGCGCCATGGATACAATTACAGCTTCTCTCATCGTGTTCTCACACTCCTTGGTAAATTTACTGTCAACCTTCGATGCCCACTACGGCTGCGGATCCTTTCCACCTTGGGCGCCACTCCGGATGCAGAACATTCCACCTTGGATGCCCATTCCGGCTGCACAACATCCTTACGCTCTTTGGAGGCACCTCGGGCAGCGGATAGTTCCACGTTGGGCGCCACTCCGGATGCAGAACATCCTTACGATCGCTGTTGTCCCCGGATTTGTTGAATTAACTCTGGCAATGTTCAAATCCGGGAACAAAGGCGAGCGCTTCGCTTCTTCAGGATTGTTCTGCTTCCTCCGTTACTTTGCTGCTAGCAGTTTCGACATTTCGATTCGGCAATGATTACAGCCGATCAAGACCATTACTCCGAGATGTCTTCTCCAGTCCCGGAACTGCTCAACTTGGCGCGCTAGACTAGCGGACCTCTCCACTTTGTATGCCCACTCCGGATGCGGAACTCTCCACCTTGGACGCCACTCCGGCTGCGGAACATCCTTACGATCGCTGTTGTCCCCGGATTTGCTGAATTAACTTGTGCAATGTTCTAATCCGGGGACAAAGGCGAGCGCTTCGCTTCTTCAGGATTGTTCCGCTTCCTCCGTTACTTTGCTGCTAGTAGTTTCGACTTTAGTTCCGCTGAATCCGTTACTTCACTGCATAGCGTTCCGGTGTTGGCCCGCTTCCTCCGATATTTCGCAGCTAGGCAGTTTTGGCGGCATTGGTTCCGCTTCCTCTGCTCCGCCCTTAGTTTCTCAGCGCTTTGCCTTTCGTGAGCATATGCTGCATGCGGGCCTGCGTCTTCGGCTCACCGCACAAGCTGAGGAAAGCCTCCCGCTCCAAATCGAGCATGTACTGCTCGGTCACGAGCGTTCCGGCAGGGACATCGCCTCCGGCCAGCACGTGGGCCAGCTTCTTAGCAATCAGCAGGTCGTGATCACTGATGTAGCCGCCCTGCCTCATTCCGATCGCTCCAAGTTGCAGGATGGCCTTGCCTTCCCTACCGGCTACGCGGATCTTCTCCTCTGGAATCGGCTCGTAACCGTTTCTAGCAAGGCCAAGCACGGCCTGCTTCGCTTCATAAATCGAGTGATCCTGGTTAGCCACAACCCGATCTGAGCTCCTTAAATATCCAAGCCGCTTGGCATCATATCCGCTGCTCGATACTTTGGCCATGCCAACGGTTTCGAACACTTGATTTAGGTAAGGCTGTAGATCCGCTTCCGCGTTCAAAAGACTCTGGCTTGCACGAAGCGCAAACTCTTTGCAGCCTCCTCCTGCGGGAATGAGTCCCACACCTACTTCGACGAGTCCATAATAAGTTTCGGCTGAGGCAATGACCTGGTCCGCAGGCATACAGGCTTCCACCCCTCCGCCCAGACACATCCGGTGCGGTGCGGCAACGACTGGCTTTTCCAGCCGCTTGACCTTATACATGGTGCTTTGGAACATGTGGATAATGTCGTCAATCTCATCCCATTCTTCGTCCTGTGCCTCCATTAATAAGAGCATGATATTGGCTCCAACACAGAAGTTCTTACCTTGGTTAGCGATCACCATGCCAAGGTAGTTCTTCCGGACTTCCTCTACACTCTGCTGCAGCATCGACAGAATGTCTTCTCCGATTGCATTATTAGGCGAGTGGAATTCCAGGCAAGCAACTCCCTCTCCAAGATCGATCAGGCTCGCACCTGAGTTGCCTTTTATCACCTTGTTCTGCTCCTTGAGCCTACGCAGTGAAATCACTTCCGGTGCCTGTTCCACCTGCTTATACTGCTGTGAACCGATATGAATCGAGTACAGCTGTCCTTCATCGCTCTTATAGAAAGAGGTCTGGCCGGACGCAATCCAATCCTTCACCCACTCTGGTACGGCCAAGCCTTCTGCTTCCATGCGCTCGACTGACCGCGCCAGCCCGATGGCATCCCAGGTCTCGAACGGTCCAAGATCCCAAGAGAAGCCCCACCTCATAGCTTCATCAATCTCTTGGATAGAGTCCGAGATTTCGCCGACCTTCTCGGCGGAATAGATAAGCACCGGCTTGAGAATATTCCAGGCCAGCTCCGAATACCGGTCCTTACCCGACAACAGCGTCTTTAGCTTCTCCTTGGTGCCTTTGGCGGCTTTGGCCGCTTCGAGCGAGGCTCCTTTTGGCTTCTGCTGCGGAACATATTCCATCGTCGCCAGGTTCAGGGACAGGATCTCGCTGCCTTTTTCCCCTTTTTGCTTAAGGTAAAAGCCTCTTCCCGTCTTCTCCCCCAGCCATTTCAGCTCCGTCATCTTCTTCAGTACATCCGGCGTATCAAAGACCGCCTTCTCTTGTTCGTCCGTCACATTCTGAAACACGTTGTCTGCGACATGAACGAACGTATCCAGTCCTACCAGATCCAGCGTCCGGAACGTGGCACTCTTCGGCCGGCCCATCGCAGGCCCGGTAACCGCATCTACTTCCTCGACCGTATAGCCACCGTTCTTCTGCATCTCCTGCAAGGTCACAAGCAATCCGTAAGTCCCGATTCGGTTGGCGATAAAGTTGGGGGTATCTTTTGCCAGTACAACTCCCTTGCCAAGTACCTTCTCGCAGAAAGCTTTCATGGCCCTAACCAGCTCGGAATCCGTCTTCTCGCCCGGAATAATCTCAAGCAGCTTCATATATCGGGGTGGATTGAAGAAATGGGTACCGAGAAAATGCTTCTTGAACTCCTCCCCGCAATCTGCGGCCATCGCATTGATGGATATGCCCGACGTGTTAGAGCTGACGATGGTCCCCGGCTTACGGTGCTGTTCAATCTGCTTCAGCAGATTTTTCTTCACCTCCAAATTCTCGACAACCACTTCAATAACCCAGTCCACCTCGCCAAGGGAGGCCAGATGATCCTCCAGATTTCCCGGTGTTATTCGTTCCGCGAACGCCTCATCATAGAGGGGGGCCGGCTTGATCTTGGTCAGCCTTTTAATTGCCGAAGCAGCGAGTCTGTTTCGAACGGCCGGATCAGCAAGGGTTAGCCCTCTGCCTGCTTCTTCCTCCGTCAATGTCTTCGGTACGATATCGAGCAGCAGAGTCTTGATGCCTACACCCGCTAGGTGTGCTGCAATTTGCGAACCCATAATACCGGAGCCGATTACGGCCGCTTTACGAATGGATAAGTTCATAACCTGCCAGCCTCCAATTCAAGTTCATGATTAGTGTCTGCTGGAGCACTGCCGAATACGGACAGCTCAAGCAGTTCAGCAATATCCCTCGCCTTCACGCTGTCTTCAACTTCCTTCATCTTCGTACCGTCTTCCATCATCGTCAGGCAGTAGGGACATGCGCTGCTGATCACGGTCGGGTTGACCTCAAGCGCCTGCTCGGTGCGCGCCAGATTAACTCTTTTGCCAGAGGATTCTTCCATCCACATCATGCCTCCCCCGGCGCCGCAGCACATTCCGTTCTCCCGGGACCGTGCCATCTCGGCAAGCTCTACACCTGGAATGGCTCTAAGCACATTGCGGGGTTCTTCGTACACATTGTTGTACCTGCCCAAGTAGCAGGAATCGTGATAGGTAACGCGTTCCTTCACTTCATACCGGGGCTGCAGCCGGCCTTCCTTGATGAGTTGATCAAGCAGCTGTGAATGATGAAGCACTACAACCCCCTCAAGCCCGAAATCCGGATACTCATTCTTCAGCGTATTGAACGTATGAGGGCAGGCGGTGACGATCTTTTTAACCCCATATTTCTCAAAAGTCTCAATGTTCTCCATACACAGCTGCTGGAACAGCATCTCGTTCCCCATCCGGCGGGGCGTATCGCCCGAGTTCTTCTCTTCGTTGCCGAGAATCGCAAAGCTAACTCCAGATTCGTTCAGCAGTCTCGCGAAAGCACGAGAAATCTTTCGGCTGCGGAGATCATAAGAACCCATGGAGCCTACGAAAAATAAATATTCAAATTCAGGCTGGTCTTTCACCGTCGGCACTTTAATACCTTCCACTTCACCGCTCCAGGCCGCGCGGTCATTACGATTCAGCCCCCATGGATTGCTCTGGCGTTCAATATTCTGCAGGGCCCGCTGCCCTTCATGGGGCATGCTGCCTTCCATCAGCACGAGATGTCTGCGAAGATCGATGATCTTGTCGACATGCTCATTCCCTACCGGGCACTGATCCTCACAGTTACGGCAGGTCGTGCAGGACCAGATCTCTTCTTCCGTCATGACATCACCAACCAGATTCAGCTCCTGTGGGGACTTGTCGGTATGGCCCCATGCAGCTTTCTGCCAGGCCAATGTTGGACGGATATCCGTAATTCCGGTACCGTTCCAATCCAGTTCATGCTGTCCGTTCTCCTTAAGGGCATTCGCACCGCTTCCCCCGGCAAAAGCAAACTCCGGCACATAAGGAGATTTTCCGGTTATAGCTGTTCCTTTCTCCGTGAGATGGTCCCTAAGCTTGGTAATCAGATGCATCGGTGACAGCACCTTGCCGGTGTTTGAAGCTGGACATACATTGGTACACCGCCCGCATTCCACACAGGCATAGAAATCAATCATCTGCTTCTGGGTGAAATCTTCAATCTTGCCTACCCCGAACGATTCAGCTTCTTCATCCTCGAGATCAAGCTTCTTAAGCCGGCCAACCGGCTTAGATCGGCCAAGCCAGATATTGATTGGGGCGGTAATCAGGTGAAAATGCTTCGACTGCGGCACATAGACCAGGAATGCCAGGAGAATGATCAGATGTGCCCACCAGCAAATATAGAA
Organism: Paenibacillus zeisoli; assembly: GCF_003994465.1. Taxonomy (GTDB): domain Bacteria; phylum Bacillota; class Bacilli; order Paenibacillales; family Paenibacillaceae; genus Fontibacillus; species Fontibacillus zeisoli. The sequence goes on from NZ_RZNX01000009.1 coordinate 32,355, forward strand.
AAGTACGGCAGCAGCAGCGGCCGGTAGGGAACCAAACACCCCCGCAATCGCTGACGAGATAGGTGCATACCCGGAGGCCGGAATCCCAAGCCAAACCCTTTCAAATCCAAGGGACAGCAGCACCGAGAACATTAAGGAGAAGATAAAAATCACAACTATACCCGGTTTGAATCCGCGCTTTAGTCTTGCCAGCTTCTCCCCATAGCGCCGGTATGCGGCATAGGCCATAGCGACGAGAATGAGCAGGACCGTAATTTCCTGCAGCAGTCCAAACACTTCATAGCCTGGCACGGGCAGATGCCCATCGCCTCTCGTCAGGCCCTTAATAATGAGATCCAGGGCACCGAACTGAAGAATGATGAATCCATAGAAAATAACGATATGCATGATGCCGCTCTTCGGATCTTTAAGCAGCTTCTTCTGCCCGAACACTTGAGTCAGGAAATCTTTCCACCTCCCCTCGCTCTGCAAGCGAAAGTCGGACGGCTTGCCGAGCTTCACATACAGCCAGCGGTGATACACAGCCTTATAGAACAAATAAATCCCATACCCGGTTACTGATAGAAATAAGAGAAGATTAACGATCTGCCATGCCATCGGAGCATCCGTCCTTTCTGCCGAGTAAATATTTGATTGTGATGGCCAAGCCTTGGTAAGCGGTTACATAAGTCTGTATAAGGTGCGTGCCCCCACAGGTAAACCTTTGTAACTGCATATTAAGTAGTAAATTCTTAGGCCTAAAACGTTGACATCCAGCACGCTTTACCCTAAGATTAAGAAAAATGAATGAGTATTCATTCAGTTAATTCGAATTCTAACACCGAGGTGGAACTATGGCAAGTAGGAAAACGGAAAAATATGAACTGATCCTGGAAGCTGCGCTGAAAGTGATTGCTGAGAACGGCTTTCATGGTTCTCAGATTTCCAAGATTGCAAAGGAGGCTGGTGTAGCGGACGGCACGATTTATTTATATTTTAAGAAGAAGGAAGATATCCTTATTTCTCTCTTTCAGGAGCGCCTTGGCGATCTGATTACTTCCTTCCATGAAAGTGTTAAGGAATCCAGTACCGCAGAGGAGGCTCTGCGCAAAGTATGCGAGATCCATTACAGTGAGCTTGAGAACAATGTGAACCTGGCTTACGTTACCCAGATTGAGCTTAGGCAGAGCTCCCTTGAACTGCGCGTAGCCATTGGGCACGTAGTGAAGCCCTATATCCAGTTAATTGAGCATATTCTGGAGAAGGGGATTCAGGAGAAGCTGTTCCGCGCCGACCTGGACATCAAGTTAACCCGCCTGCTTATCTTCGGCGCCCTGGATGAAGTGGTGACATCCTGGCTGATCTCGGGCCGCAAGTATTCACTTACGGCTCAGGTTGAAAAGACGGTGGAGTTTTTCCTCAAAGGACTTAAATAGCAGAACCAGCTACAATGTGTTTCCGCCTACCTAAATTTAGAGAGGAGTTTGGAACATGAATATCTATGTACTGCTGAAGCAAACGTTCGATACCGAGGAGAGAATCGTGATCACAAATGGGGAAATCTCGGATGACGGAGTGAAATACGTCATTAATCCGTATGATGAATACGCCGTGGAGGAAGCGCTGCGTCAAAAAGAGCAGCATGGCGGCACGGTCATCGTCCTCTCAGTAGGTCCTGAGCGCTCAGCCGAAGCCCTTCGTACAGCCCTCGCCATGGGAGCCGATGAAGCGGTGCTCATTATGGATGCCCGGATTCCGGCAGATGAGTTCAGCGTATCCAGGGTGCTGGCCGCCTATCTTGGCAAGCAATCTCCTGATCTTATTCTCGGCGGGAACTTCTCCGTCGACAGCGGCGGAGGGCAGATTGCCGTACGTATCTCCCGGCTTCTGGGCCTCCCTCATGTCTCCTCGATTATCAAGTTGGACATCAGCGGCATGAACGCAGAAGTTCAGCGGGACTCCGAAGGAGATACCGAGACGGTTCAGGTCTCGCTCCCCGCTCTATTTACAGCGCAGCAGGGGCTGAACGAGCCGAGATACCCTTCCCTTCCGGGAATTATGAAAGCGAAGAAGAAGCCTTTTCAGACATTAAGCCTCGATGATCTGGGGTTGGATGATACTGAGATTGCCCCGAAGACTCGGCGCCTGTCGCTGGCTCTGCCTCCTGCTCGCAAAGCGGGACAGATCATGAAGGGTGACTTGGCTGAGCAGGCTGCCCAGCTTGTTCAGCTGCTGCGTACAGATGCGAAGTTAATATGAGTACGGATTGATAAGATTCCATTCCATGGGAGGTTAACGGATATGAGTCATGCGTACGTGGTTGTTGCTGAGGTTCGAGCAGGAGCTTTAAGACAAGTCACTTTGGAAGCGCTTCACGCTGTATCCTTACTTAAAGAAGAGGGCGATTCAGCGGCGGCTGTCCTGATCGGCTCGCAGATTACCCCACTTGCCAGTGAACTGGCGGAGTATCTGGATGGAGAAGTGCACGTCTTGGATCATCCGGCCTTGGAGAATTACAATGCCGAGGCTTATTTTGAGGCCCTTACCCAAGTGCTGGGTACCCTGAACCCCCATACCGTAGTGTTCGGACATACTGCGATCGGCCGTGACCTTGCCCCTATGGTAGCTGCTCATTTAAATGCCGGACAAATTTCGGATATCACAGCAATTCAAAATACAGGCACAACCGCCTCGTTCACCCGCCCAATCTATGCAGGCAAAGCCTTTGAGCAGAAGCAGTTCACGGATGGTCCAAGAGTCATCACCATTCGCCCCAACAATATTCCTACAGCTGCAAAGGCCGCCAATCCCGCAACTATTGTAGAGACCGAGTATTCGCCTGCAGTCGACCTCAAGTCGGTCATTAAGGATGTCGTCCGCAAAACCTCCGGTAAAGTCGATCTTACCGAGGCCAAATTCGTGGTCTCCGGCGGACGTGGTGTGAAGAGCGCTGAAGGCTTTAAGCCGCTCGAAGAGCTGGCCGATGTTCTGGGCGGTGCGGTCGGAGCTTCACGCGGTGCCTGCGATGCCGGCTACTGCGATTATGCCATGCAGATTGGCCAGACCGGCAAGGTCGTTACGCCAGAAATTTACATCGCCTGCGGCATCAGCGGTGCTATTCAGCACCTTGCCGGCATGAGCCAGTCCCGTGTAATTATCGCGATTAACAAGGACCCCGAAGCACCTATATTCAAGGTTGCGGATTATGGTATCGTTGGAGATTTATTCGAAGTCGTGCCTCTACTTACTAAGGAATTCAGAGAGATATTGGTATCCTCCTAAAACCCTTATGGCTTCGGCCATTTATAAAGAGCAGCCATCCTTCACAGGGTGGCTGCTCTTGTATAGCCCCTATTTTTTCGACATAATAGTTCATCCGTTTCGCCTTTATGTATAATGTGGGTATATTGGCTTTTCAAAAGGAGATTTAGGATGTATACCATTATGATTGTGGAAGATGATCCGAAGATTGCCCATCTCCTGAAGTCTCATATTGAGAAATATGGAGATCGGGCTGAAACTATTAACGATTTCGAACAAGTGTTAGATCAATTTAGACAATTAGAGCCTCACATAGTACTGATGGACGTTAATTTGCCCAGCTTTGACGGATATTTCTGGTGCCGCCAGATTCGGACGGTGTCCACCTGTCCGATTATCTTCATCTCCGCGCGCAGCGGGGAAATGGATCAGGTCCGCGCCCTGGAGAACGGGGCGGATGATTATATAACCAAACCTTTTCACTATGAAGTCGTGATGGCCAAGATCCGTAGTCAGCTTAGACGGGTATATGGAGACTATGCTTCCAAGATGGAAGAGCGTACTCTATCTCAAGCGGGGCTGATTCTCTATCCCGAGAGAATGGAGCTGAAGCTTGGGGAACACAGCGTTACTTTAACCAAAAAAGAGACCGTTCTTATCGAAGCTCTGCTCGATCGAAGTCCTAGATCCATCAGCCGCACCCAGATTCTGGATAAGCTGTGGGATGACTCCTTCGTCGATGACAATACACTGAGCGTCAATATCACCAGAGTGCGCAAGAAACTGGCCGATCTGGGCATAGAGGATGCCCTGGAAACGATGCGGGGTGTTGGATACCGTCTTAATGTCACCTGGAAGGATGATACGGGGGCATGAAGCTGTTTGTACGTGAGCATATTCCTCTCTTTCTGTTCGGGATTGCCCAACAGATTCTGATTATATTGGTCTACTGGTACGATGGCTACAAACATCCCTTGACTGCTCTGTATGCCTGCTTCCTAAGTCTCTGCTTGTTCGTCGCTTATCTTGGGTTCAGATACTATACTCACCGCCTGTTATATAAGCGCCTGACCTACCCGCCTGCAGCACTTCTAGATTCCATCCAAGATGGCGATGCTGCCCCGTTATCCTCAGCTGTCAGCAGGCTGCTGGATATTCAATTCAAACACTACCAAGACCAGCTTATCAAATATGAAAAGCATCAGCAGGAGCATCTGGTGTTCATGAACCAATGGGTGCATCAGATGAAGACCCCGCTCTCCGTGATCGATTTGATCACTCAAAGTGAAGAAGATCCCCTGTTTGAGAATATTGCCGAGGAGGCCGATAGAATTAGACGCGGGCTTGAGATGGTGCTCTACATGGCGAGACTGGAGACGTTTGAACAGGATTTTCATGTAGAGAAAATCTGCCTTCGAGAAATCGTCCAAGATGTCATTCACGAGAACAAGCTGTACTTTATCCGCAGCAGTGTCTATCCAGATAATCAAATTCCATATGAATACACGGCTCAGACTGATGTGAAATGGCTCCGTTTCATGCTGCAGCAGATCATGTCCAATGCTATAAAATACTCGGCAGGCAGCCGCAGCACCGTGACGTTCACTGCCTTTCGTGATGAGCAGGCGCTGTGTCTCGAGATTCGCGATTCCGGAATCGGAATTCCGAAGGCCGATATCGCCCGTGTCTTCCGCCCCTTCTTCACCGGAGAGAACGGAAGAATCTTTAAGGAATCTACCGGTATGGGACTGTACCTGGTCAAAGAGGTTGCTGATCGACTAGGTTATGAAATTGAACTTGAATCTGCCCCGTCCCGCGGCACGGCCGTACGTATTCGATTCCCATATGCATGATGCCGAACCTCCCATTCTAGCGAATGAGGGGTTTTTGCTTATTGACCGAACCAGTCACAATACTACCTTACAACTTTGTCAGCTTCCTGAAAGATTGATCAATAGGACATTGAACCGCCATGCCTTACACTTGGAACAGAGATTGGGCGGTAACGAGCGCAGCTCCGTAACTAATACAGCTTACGGCACGTTATCACTTAGACTCTATCTGTCTCTAATCGTGGATTACCTAATGAAAGGGGAATGTATCATCATGGAAATATTGAAAGTGAATAATCTCAGTAAAATATATAAAGGCGCCGTATCTTATGAGGCTTTATCCAAGATTCAGCTGTCTGTCAACCCAGGTGAATTCGTCGGCATCATGGGTCCTTCGGGAAGCGGCAAGACCACGCTGCTGAATCTGGTCTCCACCATTGACTCGCCCACTTCGGGCGAGGTGCTCATTAACGGCCGCAATCCGCATACGCTCTCTGCCGATCAGCTTGCTGTCTTTCGCCGCCGGGAACTCGGATTTGTATTCCAGTCCTTCAATCTGCTACATACATTAACGGTCAAGGAGAACATCCTTCTCCCTCTTGCTCTGGACGGAGTGAGTCTGAAGGAAATGAACTCCCGGATCGATCAGCTGGCTGACAAGCTTGGCATCACCACCATTCTGGACAAGCGCACCTATGAGATATCTGGAGGCCAGGCCCAGCGGACGACGATTGCCCGTGCACTGATTCATGAGCCCAAGCTGGTGCTGGCGGATGAACCTACAGGGAATCTGGATTCCAAGGCGGCCCGTGATGTTATGGAGATCATGGAGAAACGCAATCAGGAGGACGGCACCACCATGATGCTGGTCACCCATGATCCTGTCGCGGCCAGCTACTGCAACCGGGTCGTCTTCATCAAAGACGGACAGCTGTACAATGAAATTCATGATGGGGACAACCGGGCAGCCTTTTATCAGAAAATTATGAATGTTCTGTCGCTATTGGGAGGGAATGCTGATGAATTTCAGACAATTCGCATTTAACAATGTGATCCGCAACAAGCGGACCTACATTGCCCACTTTCTAAGCAGTGCCTTTGCTGTCATGATCTTCTTCATCTATGCGCTGCTGCTCTACCATCCGGATCTCCAGGGAGAGCTGGCCTCCACTAGCAGAACGATGAGTATGCTGGCGAGTATGGGCATGGAAATCTGTCAGTATATCGTCTTCATCTTCTCTTTCTTCTTCCTGCTGTATTCGGTCAGTAGCTTCCTGAAGCTGCGCAAGCGGGAATTCGGTATTCTGATGCTTCTGGGCATGTCGAAGAGACAGCTGCATAAGCTGTTGTTCATCGAGAATATTCTAATCGGCTTTGGCTCTATTGTCGCGGGAATTGGGGTAGGCCTGATTTTCTCCAAGCTCATCCTGCTCGTCAGTGCGAATCTGCTGTCGATTGAACAGGGGCTCAGGTTCTATATTCCGCTGAAAGCAATCTGGCTGACCGCCGGCGCGTTCGCGGTAATGTTCGTCGTCATCTCGCTCTTCACCTCCCTGATGGTGCGCAAGGTAGAGCTGGTAGAGCTGATCAAATCTTCCGACAAGCCGAAGCCGGAGCCGAAGGCCTCCTGGGTGCTCTCTCTCCTTGCCGTGCTGCTGATTGGCGCTGGATATGGATGTGTATTCTATTTCGTAATCATGCATGTCTACAGCCTCGCCCTTCTGGCTGTAGGTGTCGGGCTCGTCATCCTGGGAACCTATTTCCTCTTCACCCAGCTTAGTGTATATGTCATTCGGATGCTCAAGAGAAATCAAGGTTTGTTCTTCCGCCGCACTAACCTATTGACCTTATCCGAGCTTTCCTATCGGATGAAGGATAACGCGGTCATGTTCTTCATGGTCTCAATTATTTCCGCGGTTGCTTTCACCGCGATTGGCACCTGTCTGGCGATCGGGGCGCCGGGTCTGGCTGAAATGGCGAACCCATACTCGTTCAGCTACGCTTCTTATTATGGCAATACGAAAGAACAGGAGCACATCCGGCTGATCCAGCAAGAGCTGACCAGGAACGGCTTCAAGTACCGGATGGGTGAAGTCTCAATAGATCAGTCAGACAATGGTCTAAGGTTGATCAAGCTAAGTGACTACAACAGCCTAGCGAAGACGCTGGGTCGGCCTGCCGAGCAGCTGCAGGATCAGATGACCATTCTCGCGCCATCCTCGCTAGAGATGGCCAATACTTACAAGATCCAGGGAGTTCCAAGTCAACAAGTGGGCATCATCAGGAGAGATTATAAGGGCACTTTCAAGGTCATAAAATCACTTGATTATGTCGTCCTACCCAACATCTGGGGTTTATACATTGTTACGGATAAAGATTTCCATACGATCTTCGCCAAGGAACCCAAACAAAACATAAATAAAACCTATCATTTTGTCGTAGAGGACTGGCAAAAGAGCCGGGCCGTCTCGGAACAGCTTAAGAAGTTAATCCCCCAGGACAACAGTCACTACACTTTATCTTCTTTGGTCGATAAATGGACTGAATCCCAGCAGGTTAACGGCATTCTGCTTATCTTGAGCGGACTTGTAGGCATCGTCTTCTTCACTTTCGCCGCCAGCTTCATCTACTTCCGTCTATATGCCGACTCGGAGCGGGATGAGCAGCAGTACAAGATGATCGCCAAAGTGGGGCTCAGCCGCAAGGAACTCAACAAAACCGTAACCCAGCAGCTGATCCTCATGTTCTTCCTGCCCCTTGTGCTGGCGATGATTCACAGCGCCGTAGCCATAGCTGCCCTTCAGCAGCTGATCTCCTACTCGGTATTTCAATACGCGATTGCGATATTTGCCACATTCCTGTTCATTCAGATTATCTATTTCTTCATTACTCGCTCTCGCTATCTAAGACAATTGTATCGAAAGTTGGTGTAGAACAGCTGCTCGCAGGAGCAGCATTCGCTCTTGGGATCTGCACGAACACAAACCGTATCTCCTTAACTAAAATCAGGGGCCGTCCCTCAAGATCCAAGATCTTGCGGGACGGCCCCTGTCTAATGAATCGGGTCACCTTGCTTAAGGGGTACCTGATTTGTCCACATAAGCAGTAGCTGTATATTTGAATACAAAGTATCCGAGAAGTGCATATACGGCAGCCGGAATTAAGCCAGCGAGCGTAATATGCGAGAATGGGAAGATGATGAGCACAGCCTCAAGCCATAATGCGTAAGGCAGGTATTTAATGTTTCCAGAAGTCAGTGTCAGCCAGGCTCCAAGCAGGAAGGCTTGGTGAGCCAGTGCCAGCAAAGGGATGGTATAGAATAACGTGATCAGTCCCGAGGTGCTTTGATAAGGAAGGATCAGAATAAGAATTTCATATAGAAATCCAACTCCCAGTCCTCCGAATAACAACTGCATGTCATATTTCCTTAATTGACGGTACCACCCAAATGATTCGAACCACTTACGAAGCTCTTGTAACACAACCCAAAATTGCTGCAAAACTATTCCCCCTTACGATTGGTATGATCAGGCAGTGAGTGCCCGCCTTCTTCTAGCTCTTCTTTGACATCTGTCTCATACTCCACTGTACTGTTATGCTTCACTTCATATGTATGTCCACAGTGGTTACAGAATTTGGCCTCGATATTGTTCGTTGCCCCGCATGACTTGCAGGTCTTGGAATCATTAATGTTCGCAATATGCAGCAGATTCTGCTCAATTGCAAGCTGCAGCTCTTGAATACGCACGGCATGAGTGGATACCTGCTCCTTGGACACAGGCCATGAGCCCTCTTCCATGGATTCGAATACGATTCTGCCTATGGCCTCATACTGCCCCGCCATCTCATTCTGCATGGAATTGTTCTGCATCTTCAGACGGTTGATCTCTACCACATTCTTGGCCTTGTTGCCCGCTTCAGCTACACCCGCCTTAAATTTATCCAAAAAACTCAAAGTATGCTTCCTCCTTTTTAATACGTTAGTCAACTATTCGACATATCTCCCTCAAATCCTTCCAGTATCGGCATGATTAGACTATTTCAGATTTGTCTAACAGGGTCTTCTTGGTTCACCTCCATGAAAATCAAGACAAACCTTGCTATAATTAAGGCTGGACGGACTGAACTTAAGATCAGATAGGAATGAATCAAATGGCCTTCGGCGTTAGCAGACAGGAGCTTTACGATTGGAAAGAACAAGTCAGACGCGGTGAAGTTGCATACCTTACTCACTATTGGCTGGAGCCACGGTGGCCCGGAATAACGACAGTTACCAAAGTGGGCTGCTCGGATCTTCTTAAGCTCACAGCTTGGTGCCAAGAACATGGTCTTAATCCCAAATATATTCATCAGCGTCAGCCTTATCCCCATTATGACTTAATCGGCTCGAAGCAAATATCTATCCTGAAGCAGGAACAGCTCTGGGATCAAATCGAACGCTTTAAGCTGCTTGAACAGACACCGCCTTTCTAATACTTTATGGTGATCTCCGGAGATTGAATTCCTGTTCGAACAAGAAAAAGAGAGCCCGTGGGCTCTCTTTTTAAATTGGCATTTAGCTATTAGATCTAGATTAATCTGAGACACAGATCAAAAGTTCACAATTCGGGTACTGCCGTAACTCTGTTATTCAGTCCTGCCCTGCCAGCTCCTGCTCCGCATCTATTTCTTCTTCACTCTGCTTACTGCGTCCCAGAGACAGGAACACGGTAATAAGAATAAAGGCAACCAGGGCCATCAAGGGAATCGTAATGAATCCGAACCAATCAAGATAGTCCACATTGCAGGGCACTCCCACCTTGCATGGAGCAAGCTTGGAGAATCCAGGAATCTTCTGGTCGGCATAGTGAACCAAAGAGATACAGCCTCCAATGATATTCAGCGGCAGCAGATAGCGGATGATGTTCCGGTCCTCGCGGTAAGCCGCGATGCCCAGAAGAATTACCTGCGGATACATGAATATTCGCTGGAACCAGCACAGCCGGCACGGTTCAAACAGCATCACTTCACTCAAGTACAGACTGCCTACGGTGGCCACGATGGACACTAACCAAGCCAAGTATAGAGCATAGACATGAAATACAGAACGTACTGGCTTATCACTCATGGTTACTCACCCTTTAACGCTTTTTCGATGTCTTTCTTCAGACTGTCATAGTCCAGATAATGACCCGTGTATTGAGTATCGTTCACATACACCGTAGGTGAATATTGAATATTCAGTTCATTTGTCTTGGTATTATGCTTGTCCACTTCATCCTGATATTTCTTCTGTTCGATATCCTGCTGAAGCTTATTGTAATCGATCTGCAGATTCTCCTTCTTAGCCAAATCTACAAGGTAGGCTTCTGTAATCCGGCCGCTGTTCTCGGCACCCTGCTCACGATAAAGCGCTTCATAATACTTCCAGAACGCGTCATTGTTTTGGTGATATACCGCCTGTGCCGCCAGCGCAGCCAGATTGGATTCTTCCCCGATGAAGGAGAAATTCATAAAGTAGAAGGACACCAGGCCTTTGTCGACGTAGTCTTTGACGATCTGCGGCTTGACCTGCTGAGTGAAATCTCTACAAGCCGGGCATTGATAGTCTCCAAACTCAACAATCTTCACTTTGGCTTCCTTGTTACCTAATACCGGGAGGGTATCATAAGGAAAGTTGGGTTTAACCACTTTATTCGAAGAATTCGGGTTAGACGCTGGGTTGGAAGAATTGGGCTTAATGGTGAATACAACGATGATAAGAACCAAAAGTACAGCCACAGATGAGAACCAGATCAGCCGCTTCATTCTTTGTTTCTGGAGCTGCTCCTCTCGTTTACGCTGTGACAAAGCCGTCGTTTTCTTTTTGGGTTGCAGTGTAATCCCCTCTTTCTCTATTAACATACTGCCACAAATTCTAGATAGTAAATAACATTTCGTCAAGCGTTATGACGCACTTCATGGACTCCATATTCTTCATACATCCGGAAGCTGTAATAAAGCATGAAAAAAAGGGCTTACCCCCAGCCAATTTTGGCCGATTACCGGGATAGCCCTATAGTTGTGACAATTTTCTAAAATCAATCTAAACTAAATTAACTCAGGCAGCTTCCAATCGCAATCCAGGTGACGAAGCCATACGTTTGAGGACCTCCTGTATGCCGAGTCAGCTCTATAACCGCGGATTCCGGAGAACGGGACTTCAGCGAAGCATAGATGGTAGGCTGATTCGTCATCGCAACCAAAGTATAATTCTGATCCCCGAAAGGCTCCTCGAACTTAATGGTCAGCTCCGCCTGGTTCTCCTGCCCTTGGAGCAGGAAGACCGACATCCCAAACTGCTGCATCGCATGCACGCCCTTCAAGCTTTGCACCGGTGTAACCGTCAACTGATCCAGACCGATAGCTCCCGGTTCCAAATGTATTGCAGATACGGAGCCTTCAGCTAAATGATGCGACTGCACACTTTCCTCCGCCAAGTGATAGCTTTGAATAGATAACGGCTTAATATGATCCGCACTCACCGAATCATTCTGCAGCACTACTTCATCCACAATGCCTCTAGTCAAGTGCTCCCGGGATATGCATTCTGCTTCCAGATGTTCTCCTTGTATTCCTCTCTCAGGCAGCAAGCCTCCGGAGAGCAGGTCTTTGGACAAATGCGCTTTAGTAATAATACCGCGCTGAATGTGCCCCGAAGCTACCGCTTCTTTTGCAATATGCCGGCTATCAATACTGCTTGCGGCTAGCTGCTTAGATTGAACCGAGCCAGCGGACAGCTTCTCGGAGCTGATTGAAGCATTCTGCAGTGCATTACCTGAAATGGTCTGCGAGCCCAGGTGATGCCCCTGGATGGAACCAGGCTGCAGATGCTCTGGCCCAATCGATTCGGGAGCAAGATGGTACGCCTGAATGGCGCTACCAGATATTTTCTCAGAGCCAATCGACTCATCCTGCAGTGATTGTCCCGAGATGGCTCCCTCGGCCAGATGATATTCCTGAACAGCTCCCGCCTGCAGATGGCTCGTGCCCACTGAATCGGCCGCGATATGCCGGGACTGCACGGATTCATTCGCCAGAGACGCCTCCTGCACAGCTCCCTCTGAGATATGAGCCGGCTGAATCGCTCCCTCCGCAATTTGGGATGCGTTCACACTTCCCTGCGCCAGATGCCTTGTGTCCACAGCCTCATCAGCCAGCTTATCAGAAGTGATAGCTCCATCTCGAATTACTGCCCCAGAGACAGCCTGGGAAGCCAGATGCACATCCTGCACAGCTCCAAAGTTAATATGTTCCGAATGAATGGAACCCAGATCGATGTTGGCCGATTGTACGGCACGCCCCGCAATTAGCTCCGAATGAATAATGCCCGGGGAGAGGTGATACGACTGGATCGTCTCCTCCGCGATCTTGGATGAGATCACACTTCCTTCAACCAGATGCCGAGCACTGACTGAGTCTTCTGACAGCTTCTCGGAAGTAACAGCACCATCCTCCAGAACCGAACCAGAGATCGCCCCTGGGGCCAGATGTCTGGCTTCTATCACGCCAGAATCGATATGAGCAGCAGCAACTGAACCTGCCGACAAATGTTCAGCATGAATGATGCCTAGCTGGAGATGATCAGTAACTATCGCACCTGATGCAATATGTCTAGCTTCAATTGCTTCTGAAGTGATATGACCAGCAGCGATTGAACCTTCTGCCACATGTTCAGGATGGATGATATCCGGCTGGAGATGATGAGAGACGATCGTACCTGCAGCAAGATGCCGGGTCTGGATGGTGCCGGATGCCAGGTGACCTGCGCCAATAGCCTCAGGTGATATATGTCCGGACTGAATGGAGCCTTCTTTCAGTTGATCGGAATGGATGGAGCCTGCCGACAAGTGCCGGGTCTGCACACTTCCAGGAGCCAGCTTGGAAGAGGTTACACTCTCTTCAGCCAAATGCAGCGATTGAATGGCTTCCGGTGCAATCTTGGCTGAGCTGATCGTCCCATCTTCTAGAATGGAGCCGGTAATAGCCTCAGAGGCAAGGTGCTTAGCACGGATGGCTCCTTCTGCGATATGATCCGATCCTACTGAGCCTTCTGCAAGATGCTCGGCATATACGGATTCATTTCTAAGGTGATCGGAGCCTACCGAGCTTGCTGCGATATGTCTGGATTGGATCACACCCGAAGCGAGATGGTGGGAGCCTAGGGATTCAGAAGAGATGTGCTCGGCCTTAACAGCCTCCCTGGCCAGAAGTCCCGAATGAATCAGGCCTTCAGAGAGATGATCTGACTGAACACTACCTGCCGCCAGCTTGGTTGATGTTACACTGCCTTCGGCCAGATGAGGAGTATCAATCGCACCGACGGCAATCTTATCGGAGCCCACGCCTCCGTCCATCAGCGAAGCACCAGTAATTGATCCTGAGGCAAGATGCTGGAGCTGAATGGCTCCTTCTGCGATGTGTTCGGGGCCCACTATTCCCTCAGCCAGATGACCGGACTGCACAGCGTGGGTCCGAATATGGCCGGAACTTATTACGCTCTCAGAAAGGTGTTTGGACTGAATCGCCTGAGAGGCAATGTGGTCCGGACCAAGGGCTTCAAGAGCAATATGTTCAGCATGAACTGCACCTTCTGCCAATAGGCTGGACTGAATTATGCCTGCTTGCAGGTGATATCCTCTTACGCTGCCTGTAGCCAGTTTCGAAGAAGTGACGCTGCCCTCTGCGAGATGGAAGGTGTGAATGGCTTCTCCCGCAATTTTCTCCGAACGTACAGCTCCATTCTCGAGCGATGAACCCGTAATGGCTTCTGAGGCTAAATGCCTCGATTGAATTGCGCTGGAGGCAATATGAGTGGAACCTACAGCCCCTTCATATATATGATCTCCCTGTATCGCAGCCGTCTTGATGTGACCGGAGCCAATCGATTCTTCGGCTAGATGTTTGGACATTACAGCACCCGGTTTCAAATGAGAGGAGCCCAGCGATTCTGGGGCAACGTGCTCGGCATGGACAGCACCCTCTGCGAGGAAATTAGACAATATCAGTCCATTCGATAGATGGTGGGACTGCACGCTGCTGGTTGCTAACTTGGTTGAAGTTACACTGCCATCAGCAAGATGAACGGACTTAACTGCCTCCTCAGCAATCTTGTCAGAGCTGATAGCATCGTTCTCTAAGCTGGAACCAGACAGGGTTCCGCTCGCTACATGCCTTCCGTGAACAGCTCCTGTGGCAATCTGCCCAGCACCTACCGATCCTTCCCCAAGATGCCTGGTCTGTACCGATCCGGCAGCGAGATGATCTGAATCTATAGAACCATCCGCAATATGCTGGGACAATATCGCACCAGATGTAATATGACTTGAATGGATGGATTCTTGTGTGATATGTTCCGCTTGGACAGCTCCTTGAGCCAACAAGTCGGGCTGAATCAGACCCGTGGATAAATGATGGGACTGAACACTCCCGGAAGCAATCTTGGAGGAGGTTACAATTCCCTCAGCCAAGTGCTGAGTGTTTATGGCTGCGTCTGCAATCTTATCGGCGGTCACCGACTCCTGTGCCAGTACTGACTCTGTCACTGCCTTATCCGAGAGATGGCGACTGAGTATGGATCCGCTCATGAGATGCTTTGATCCCAAGGATTCAGGCGCAATATGTCTGGAGTGCACCGCATTCTCAGCCAGCGAATCCTCACTCACCGCGTGATCTGCCAAATGGGCAGATAGAATTGATGAGGGCAGGATCTTAGAGGACGTCACGCTGCCTTCTGCCAATTTACCGGTTGTGACAGCCAGATCATTAATTTTGTCCGTGGATACACTCTCCGGTGAGAGCTTCAGGGAAGTTACCGCATGATTCTGAAGATGATGCTGGAACACGGAGCCTGCCTCCAGGTGATGATCCTTAATGGCTCCAGTGTCAATGATCTCACTGGTCACAGCCCGGTGCTGAAGCGCAGCCGTCCCGATCGAGGCTTTCTTCAGGTGCTCGGCACGGATAGCCCCCTGCTCAATGTGCTCGGAACCGACTGCTCCCTCTTGGATCGCGCTGCTGTTCACGCTGTTCTCTGCCAGGTGAGCCTCATGAATCGCTTCAAATGCAATATGATCAGAAGAAATACTCTTGCCGCTTACCGCTGCTCCCGTTACTGCACTCGGAGCAATCTTATCAGCGGTCACACTGGCGTGAGCCAGCTTATTCTCCGTGATGCTTCCCGGCTGAATATGCCGCTCTGCTACAGATTCCTGGGCGAGATGAGACTCCAGCACCGCTTTTGCAGCTATTTTACCGCTAATTACGGCGCCTTCCTGAATATGACGCTCATGAATGGAATCATCGGCAATATGGCTCTCCCGCAGGGAGCCTGACTGAATATGCTCGGACCCGACTGCGCCAGACGCCAGCTGGGGACTATGAATGGTTGCTTTTCCAATGTGACGTGTAATTACAGCTTCATCAGCTATTTTGTGAGAGAGAATGCTCTGGTCCGCAATCTTGGAGGACGTTACGGCCTGCTCAACAATCTGCGCAGTCCCTACAGACTGATCTGCCAGCTTGGTAGAGATAATGCTCCGGTCCGCAATGTGCCGGCTTTCAATCTCCCCGGAACCAATCTGCTCCTCTCCAACACTCCCTGCGGCAAAATGCCTGCGTTCCAGGGATTCAGGCGCGATGTGGCAGGCCTCGATGGACTGCTCTTTAATATGACGGCCATGAACCGAGTCTTCCTCCAGCTCTGAAGCTCCAACACTCCCCGGCGCGAGAAGTCCGCTTGCACTGATTCCTGAGGCCAAGTGATCGGATGTGATCGTATTCAGTGCAATGTGCCTAGCTTCCACACTTCGCTCTGCAAGCTTGGAACCTGTCACCGCTCCATCCTGAAGCTTGGACTCTGTTACAGAACGCTCACTCAGCTTGGAAGTATCAATAATTCCATTCGAAAGGTTGATGGATTGAATCGAACCGCTCCGGATTTTCTCCGAAGTCACGGCCTGGTCCTGAAGAAGCTCCGTCGTGATAAGGCCCCCGCTTAAATGCCGGCTTCCGATTGAGCCATCAGCCAATTTATCAGCACTGATTACTTTGTCCGCAAGCTTATCTGCAGAGATGCTGCCATCCTGAATTTTCTCCCCACTAAGTGTCCCATAAGCAATTTTCTGTCCTTGAATCGAACTGTCAATAAAGTGTTCACCTGTTAATGAATGCGGAGCAACCTTAGAACCTGTAACGGCACCTTCAGCAATATTGAGGCTTGTGACCGCATAATCGGCCAGCCAGGCTGTGCCAATGGAACCATATTTGATCTTGGTCGCATCTATGGTGTAAGGGGCGATCTTCTCTCCAGTCACTGCCGCATCCGAAATATCATCCGTATAGACGACAGGATGCCGAACTGCGGCCCAGGATTCCCCAGCGCGCTCAGATTGTGAAGGGGGCCGCTGATCTATGACAGGCGGCGAGCTTGTTTGCGTATTTACGCTGGAATTTACAACTTCCTCTTTAGACTCGATCTTCTCTTCTTCCGGCTTAGGCAGAACCTTCTCTACCACTTGCCGGGACTGCTTATTCTCATCCTCATGCTGAGATAGGACCTTCTCATCAACAGGCGCCAAGGCCTGTGACAAATGCACTTCGTTTTCTCGCTTCTCCATCCTGTTTCTGGCCCTAGCCTTCTCAAGCAGATCCATCTCATCGAACTCGGGGTTCTCTTCCCGGTAACTGAGCTGTCTGCTTCTGACCGGTTTGGTGACTTTCCCTTTCTTCAAGCCGATCTCTCCTTCCTGGGTGCTTTCGTCTGCGATATCATATGCAGCAGTTTAGGCACTTGTCACTATTCCTGTGCACCCGCACCAAAAAGGACCGGAGCACTTCTGCTCCGGTCCTTCTTTTCACTTTATATATGATTAGGCTATATAATTCGCAATTTCACTCCAAATGTTACACCAGCTGCGATTTTAAATAGCTTAAGCTTCCTCGCTCTTCGCATCAGCCTCTGCCGTTTCAGCTGCACCTTCACCCTCAGCAGCTGCATCTGCTCCTTCATCCGTGGCTTCCAGAGCTGCTCTAGGAAGAACAATAGAGGCCAGCAGTGCTTCCTCGGAAGTAATCAGACTCACACCTTCCGGAAGCTTTACATCGGCTGCAGTCAGCTTGTCCCCAGTTCCAAGTCCCGTAACATCTACATCGATTCCGGCAGGAAGAGAATCCGGAAGTCCTTCGACCTCAAGCTCTGTTTCCTGAGTCTGAAGAATACCACCTGACTGGGTTCCCTCAGGAGTACCGGTGTAATGAATAGGCACCTTTACCCGGATTGGCTTGTTCTTGGATACATGCTGAAAATCAACATGAACCACTTTCCCTCCGCGCTGCTGAACATCCTTAATCAAGGCCGGGAAGCTTTCTCCATCCGTAATCGAGAGGGTGAAAAATTCAGAGCGTCCTGTACGTGCGACTTTTAGAAGCTCTTTCGCATCTACATGCAGGGACAGACTGCCCATTTGGGAGCTATAGACCACACCTGGAATTCGGCCTGCTTCTCTTAATTGACGCAAAGAGCTACTTGATGCTAACGATCTTTTCTCAGCACTAAGCTTAACATTATGTTCTGCACTCATTCTTTTACGACCTCCTCATGATTTGGCGAAGCCTAAGGCTGCGCTGGTCATTCTTCAAGATTCTCGGTCAGCCCTTCACTCGATTCAATATGGCCAAAAACAAGGCAAATCAAACCAGCAGAGCTAGGGCCATATCATTTATTTACCCAGAAAGGTGGTGATACACTCACTTTTTGGGTAAAAAATAGTTCTAGAGGTCATAACACTTTACATTCCTTTATAAATTTTACATACATTTTACAAAAGTACTCTTTTATCTTGGTAACATAGGAGTACAATTAAGGAATAGAGTAATTAGCGTATTTAAGCGGAGGTCGTTAGACTGATGACACAAATTCATATCAAAGAAGACGGTTCACGTTATCTTAACAGGGACTTAAGCTGGATCGAGTTCAATTTGCGGGTGCTGCATGAAGCCCAGGATCCGACAACCCCTTTGCTTGAGAAGGCCAAATTTCTATCCATCGTCTCAAGCAATCTGGATGAGTTCATGAGCGTTCGCGTGGCGGGCATCCAGGATCAGATCCGGGCGGGCTATGCCAAGAAGGATTTCACAGGCTACACGCCGGCCGGCTTATATAAACGTCTGGTCTCCCGCATTTCAAAAATGGTACAGGCTCAGTACCGTACATACCGCGATATCATGCGCCAGCTGACCAAAGAGCATATTCAGTTCCTGAAATATGAGGATCTGAATGCGACTCAGCGCAAATCCATGGAGTGTTACTATCACGATATAATTTTCCCAGTACTTACACCGATGGCGGTAGATCAGAGCCGGCCTTTTCCTCTGGTACACAACCAGTTCGTGTATTTGGCAGTGGTTTTGAAGCGGGATGGAGATAGCCCGGAAGAAGAACCTTATTTCGCGGTGGTGCAGATTCCATCCAACCTATCGAGGTTCGTCCCGCTTCCCCAGCATTCGAACAGCAAGAAGCAGTCCTTCATTCTGATTGAAGAGCTGATCAAGCATCATATACAAACCTTATTCAGCGGGTATATCCCTCTTGCGGTTCATGAGTTCCGGGTGACCCGCAATGCGGATTTGGCCATTGATGAAGAGGGGGCTGAGGATTTGCTCGAAGAGATCGAGAAGGAGCTGCGGAAGCGGCGCTGGGGCGCCCCTGTTCGCCTCGAAGTCCAGAAGGGCTTCCATCCTTATGCTCTTGAGCTGCTTCAAGATGAATTCGAAATTAAAGATTCTGTATTTGAAATCGATGGGCCTCTGGATTTGACATTTCTGCGTCACTTCACCGGGGCTGTCAAAGGAAGTTCCAAGCTCCGTTATCCGCAGGATGAGCCCCCTTATCCTCAGGAATTCGAGGAGAGTGAAGATTTCTTCGAGATGCTGAAGGAGCGGGACGTGCTGATGTACCACCCGTATGAGTGTTTTGACGCGTTGACCGATTTCATTGTCCAGGCCTCAGAGGATCCTCATGTCATGGCAATTAAGATGACGCTCTACAGAGTGAGCGGGAATTCGCCGCTGATTCAAGCTTTAGCGGATGCCGCAGAGTCCGGTAAGCAGGTCACAGTGGTCGTTGAACTGAAGGCCAGATTCGACGAGGAACGAAATATCGCCTGGGCCAGAAAATTAGAGAAAGCAGGCTGCCACGTAGTATACGGTCTTGTCGGACTCAAGACACATGCCAAGATCCTGCTTATCGTTCGCCAGGAGGGGCCAGATCTGAAGAGGTATGTTCATGTCGGCACCGGAAATTACAATGACATTACAGCGAGGCTGTATACCGATATTGGCTTGTTCACGACCCATCCCTCCATTGGCGAGGATGCCTCGGAGCTGTTCAATCTAATTACCGGCTACTCCGCCGTACATGACTGGCAGTCCCTGACCCTTGCCCCAGGGAATATGCATAACAAGCTCGCCAGCCTGATTGAGAGAGAATCGGAGCATGCCCGCAGCGGAAGACCGGCAAGGATCATCGCCAAGATGAACTCCCTGTCGAACCAAGAGATGATTGACGACCTATATACAGCTTCCCAAGACGGAGTTAACATTGATCTGATTATTCGCGGAGTATGCTGCCTCCGGCCAGGAGTCGAGGGACTCAGCGACCGTATCAACGTAAGAAGTATTGTAGACCGCTTCCTCGAACACTCACGTATTTACTATTTCGAGAATGGCGGCCAGCCCGAAGTCTGGATCTCCAGTGCAGACTGGATGACCCGGAATCTGACCCGACGGATTGAGCTCATGTGTCCGGTATACGATCAAGCCGCCCGCAATATGGTCATTCAGATTCTACGCCTATCCCTGGCTGATAATGTCAAAGCCAAGCAGCTTATCCCGAACGGCAAATACGAGAGAATCGTGAACGATCTCCCGTCATGCCGCAGCCAATTTGCAGCTCTTGATATTAGTACTTGGAAGAAGCCGGAAATTCCCACTTCAATTTGATATCCCAAGCTTTCTGAAAGACCTTCGCTGCCGCATCCAGTTCCCTGAGTTCGATAAAGGGCTGGCTGCGGCAGTTCAATTTCAGCGTCAAAGTCTTGTTCTCCTTCTCGGCGTCCACCAGGTCAATCGGCTGAGTCTCGCTCACATCAAGGGAGACTGCAACCTGCAGCAGGGCGGCAAGCTGGGCGATCAGCTTGGTATCCTCGTCTTTGAGAATGCTTTTCTGGTAGAGCCCCGCACTGGTCATCTTCCCGTTCTTCGCCCGGTATTCGGCAATAAGTGCAATCAGCACAATTTCACGGTGAGTTAGTCCACCCAGGGGAGCGTTCAGCAGCCAATAGAACGTATGCTTCTCATACTGATGGTACCAGAGTGAAGCCCCTACCTTGTACAGCATGGCAGACACGTGAAGAATGGTTCGGGCAAGCTCCTCATCCTCCGGCACCTTCAATTGATCAAGCATCTGCTGGGCTAACCCGTTAACATGCTCCAAATGTCGAAGGGAAGCTGTCGATTGAAAAGAAAGCAGCGAGCGGACCTGACGCTCAACTACCTCGGAAGCTTCTGGCAGCTTGGTCTTTATCACATCATGCAGCAGTCCTTCACGCAATCCGGTCCCGCTGATCAGACAATATTTAGCTTTAATATAGCTGAATATCGTATGCAGGATCATCACGCCCGGTGCAATAATATCCACCCGGTTCTTTGACAAACCAGGCAGTCGTCTGCGATGCTCAACCGATAAGGATGGCAGCAGATCAGAATAATACTCGATACTTTCCTCTTCAAGCACATAATGGTGGGTCATCGGCAGCGGATATTTGCTTCTGCGCTGGTCGAGCTTACCCAATGAACGAATGGTTCCGCCCAGTCCAATGAGAGGAAGCTCCGGATGCCTCGAGATCCAGTCATACTGATCCAGCAGCCCCTTCAGTTCGTGAATAAGCTCCTTACTAGACTCCGAGGTCCAGCCATTGGGCCCAGCAAATTTATAATTTGAATTCACCGCTCCAAAAGGCAGTGAGACACTGCGAAGCAGCTTCCGTTCCCGGAACAGGGTAATCTCGGTACTTCCTCCGCCAATATCGATAATAAAGCCATTTGCGGCGCCAATCCCATGAGCTACTCCAAGAAATCCGTAAAAAGCCTCTTCCTCTCCGGACAGTATCTCGATTTCAAGACCGGTATGCTTGTCCAGCGTTTCTACAATTTCCCTGGCATTAGCCGCATTGCGGATGGCGGCAGTTGCCGCGACGCGAATACGCTCACATTTATAGGAGGTGCAGATATTCTTGAATTCACTTAGAACAGGGACTATGGATAATATCCCCTCATACTCCATTCTTCCATCTGCACCAATCTTCTCGCTGAGGCGGGCAGATTCTTTGCTTTCATGAATAACCCGGTAGTCTCCTGATGAGGTGACCTCATAGACCACGGCCCGGATCGAGTTCGAACCAATATCAATAATGCCCACGGTGCTGCGATTGTCATTCATATGTATACTCCTTGTAAGTCGGTATAGATTCATTATAAACCCATTAAAACAGACTAAATCAGCAGAAATATAAATTATTCATATTTCTCCCTTACCACTCTAGCCTATCTTCTCTCAAAAATAAACCAAATGGCCCGCAAACAAAAAAAACCGGTATCCGAAGATACCGGCCGGGGAAGCTCCCGAGGTCATTATGTTGGAAAAAGAATTTACGGATTACAAGCCGCAAATGCGGTTTATGCATCAATACCTCTTACGAGTTCAACTACCTGCTCAGCCGTTTGAAGCTCAAGGGCTTTGGCTGCAAGCTCCTGCATTTCCGCTTTGGACAGCTTGGAAATAAGGGAACGTGCCGGCAGAATTGAGGTAGCACTCATGCTGAATTCATCAAGTCCAAGTCCGAGAAGTAGTGGAATTGCCGTTGTATCACCAGCCATCTCACCACACATACCTGCCCAGCGTCCTTCTTTATGAGCTGCATCAATAACCATTTTGACCAAACGAAGAATGGCTGGATTGTAAGGTTGGTATAAATAAGACACACGCTCATTCATCCGGTCCGCCGCCATCGTATATTGAATCAAATCATTCGTTCCGATACTGAAGAAATCCACTTCCTTGGCAAATTGATCTGCCATTACTGCGGTTGAAGGAATTTCGACCATGATGCCAAGCTGGATGTTCTCGGATACTTCAATTCCGGCTGCAATCAGATTCTGCTTCTCTTCAAGAAGCAGCGCCTTAGCTTCGCGGAATTCACCAAGAGTTGCGATCATCGGGAACATGATCCGCAGATTCCCATACACACTTGCACGAAGCAAAGCGCGAAGCTGGGTGCGGAAGATGTCCGTACGATCCAGGCACAGACGCACAGCGCGGAATCCAAGGAATGGATTCATTTCTTTTGGAAGATCCAGGTAAGGAAGCTCTTTGTCTCCGCCAATATCAAGCGTACGTACGACAACGGGCTTGCCTTCCATTTTCTCAAGAACCGTCTTGTAGGCATTAAACTGGACATCTTCCGAAGGAAGCTTGTCACGGCCCATATACAGGAACTCTGTACGGTAAAGACCTACGGCCTCACCGCCGTTATCAATAACCCCTGCAACATCGTTCGGCGTTCCAATATTTGCTGCAAGCTCTACATGAACACCGTCTTTCGATACAGACTTCTGATCACGCAGCTTGTTCCATTCCGCACGCTGCTCCTGATATTGCTTCTGCTTCACTCTGAATTCAGCGACAACCTCATCCGTAGGGTTAATGATCACCTGTCCGTCTAGGCCGTCTACAATCACGAGATCCCCGCTGCCAATCTGCTCAACCACATTCTTGGTACCGACTACAGCCGGAATTTCCAGAGAACGGGCCATGATGGCAGAGTGGGAAGTACGTCCGCCAATATTCGTTGTAAAGCCAAGCACGTATTTACGATTCAATTGAGCCGTATCTGAAGGAGTGAGGTCTTCAGCAATGACAATAACTTCTTCGCTGATCTCTGCTGGATTGACATAAGTCAATCCGAGCAGATGAGTCAGCACACGCTTGGTTACGTCACGCATATCGGCTGCACGTTCCTGCAGATAAGCACTCTTCATGTTCTCGAACATCGTAATGAACTGGGATGCTGTCTCATTCAGCGCATATTCTGCGTTAACCTGTTCATCCGTGATCATGGTGCGAACCGGATCAATAAGCTCCGGGTCATTCAGAATCAGCAGATGGGATTCAAAGATTTCAGCCTTCTTGTCACCAAGCTCAGCGCGTGTGCGCTCCTTGATCGCTTCCAGCTCTTCCTGTGATTTGGCAAGAGCACTGTTGAAGCGGGTAATCTCGGCGTCTGTGCTTTGAACCGACTGCTTATTGATCGTAAAATCAGGGTGCTCAAGCTTGAAGGCGCGGGCAATTGCCACACCAGCAGATGCTGCAATACCCTCGATATTAATCATTAATCTCGCCTAACCCTTCACTTACCATAATATCGGACAGTGCGCTAAGCGCTGCTTCCGCTTCTTCACCTTCAGAAGAAAGAGTGATGATATCACCTTGTTCAAGACCCAGGGATAGAACACCCAGAATAGATTTCAATGTTACTTTTTTACCTTTCGCTTCAGCAAAAGATTCAGCGCCTTTGAATTTGTTAGCTGTGTTCACCAAAGCTGTAGCCGGGCGAGCGTGGATACCGTCTTCATCCGTAATTTTAAAGTTTCTTTGCATTTTAATACATCTCGCTTTCTTTGGTAGTTTTAGTTCATCCATCATATTAAGGGATAACTTTGCTGTATTACAAATATCTTACTTGATCGTGATGATATTGTTCTCTCCGCTCTTCACCAGACCCGATTTGTTCAGGGTTACGGAAGAACCTTCAGGCAAGTTGGAGAAAATGATCGGTGAAATAATCGAAGGCGCGTGTGCTTTCACATATTCCAGATCCACTTCCATAATCGGCTGTCCTGCCGATACCAGATCGCCTTCTTTAACGAGAACGTTAAAGCCTTGGCCTTTCAGCTTCACCGTGTTGACACCGATGTGAACAAGAACTTCCTTGCCGCCATCCGACATGATGCCAATAGCGTGCTTACTTGGGAACACATTGAACACTTTACCGTAGACTGGTGAGCAAATTGTACCGTCACTTGGAAGGATGGCGAATCCGTCACCGGTCATTTTCTCAGAGAAGACTGGATCCGGAACCTTGGTAATATCCATCAATTCACCATTGGCTGGAGCTACCACATCTTCTTTAATGATGGCATCGCCATTCTGTGCAGCCTGTTGTTCAGCTTCTGCTGGCTTACCATTACCGGTTGCAGCGTTGAAATCCGTAGCTCGATCACCTACATCATCGGCGCTAGGAATGCGAGCCGGCGCGTTGCCGTTCATAATATCCTGAATTTGGGACTTGATCGTGTCCGAACGAGTACCGAAGATGGCTTGTACGTTATTACCCACTTCAAGCACGCCGGATGCTCCCAGCTTCTTGAGGCGATCCTTGTTCACATTTGCTTTGTCTTTAACTTCAACACGCAGACGTGTGATACAAGCATCCAGATGGGCAATATTCTCTTTACCTCCAAGAGCTACCAAGATATTGCTAGGAAGATCATCTTGGGTAACCGGAGTACCGCTGCCTGCTGCAGCTTGGTCATCCTCAGCCGCATCCTCACGTCCTGGAGTCTTAAGATTGAATTTCCGGATAATGAACCGGAAACCGAAGTAGTAGATGACTGCAAACACTGCACCCACAAGAATAACCAGATACCAAGGGGTACGATTTGGAATTACACCGAAGATCAGATAGTCAATCAGACCACCGGAGAAGGTCATACCGATTTTGACACCGAGCAGTTGCATAGTCATGAAAGACAGACCCGCGAACACACAGTGAATCGCGAACAGCAGCGGTGCCAGGAACAGGAAGGAGAACTCGATAGGTTCTGTAATCCCTGTAAGGAATGAAGTCAATGCAGCAGAACCCATGATACCCGCAACATATCTCTTATGTTCAGGTTTAGCTTCATGGTACATAGCAAGTGCAGCGGCCGGAAGACCGAACATCATGAACGGGAATTTACCAGTCATGAATGTACCTGCTGTGAATGGTACGCCATCACGAAGCTGGGACATGAAGATATGCTGGTCACCCCGGATAACTTGGCCAGCCTTGCTGGTGTATTCTCCGAATTCGAACCAGAATGGAGAATAGAAGATGTGATGCAGACCGAACGGGATGAGCGCGCGCTCAACCACACCGAAGATGAATGAAGCCAAGGTACGATTCGTGTCGATCATGTTGTGAGACAAGTAATTCAATCCATGCTGAATTGGCGGCCATACAATGACCATGAGCAATCCGACAATCAGGGATGTCGCCGCTGTCATGATAGGGACAAAGCGCTTACCTGCGAAGAATCCTAGATACGACGGCAGCTCGATTTTGAAGAATCGCTTGTACATCGCGGCTGCCAGGATCCCGATAATAATACCGCCGAACACCCCTGTAGCCAGGGTCGGAATTCCTAGTACGCTTGCATAAGCCTCGTTGTGTCCGATCATTCCCGGGGTAACCCCGATAACCGTTCCCATCGTAATGTTCATAACTAGGAAACCAACGATGGCAGCAAGTCCTGCTACCCCTTCACCACCGGCCAAACCAATAGCAACCCCGACAGCGAACAGCAGGGACAGATTGTCAAATACAATTTGGCCCGCATTCATCAGAATGGTAGCTACGGCATGAACACCGTGATTATCTAGTGCAGGGACTAGCTTCAGAAAGTCTGGGCTTATCAGCATGTTGCCGATTCCGAGCAGAAGTCCAGCAGCCGGCAATATAGCAACCGGAAGCATGAGCGCCTTACCTACTCTTTGCAAGACGCCGAAAAATTTCTTGAACATATGCATCCTCCTTATATATGGCAAATAAAAAAGCATGAGCCCTGAAAGCCATGATGTATACACTCTCTTCAGGGTTATAATACCCCGTTAAGGTGCAATACAATCATAGACTTTCATCAACTCATGCCTGATCGAATCAGTTACACATCTGATGAATATTCAATTTATTTGCCGTTTATGAGATGTATTATAGCACCACATTTTCGGTAGTGCAATACCCTTGCGCACACTAAATTTTGCTCACGAATGCTTCGGGGCTACCCGGTGTAAATGCATCGTAAGATAGGATACCTCTGCCTGATAGACCGGCTTGCGGAGACGCTGCTCCATCATTTTGGTTAATTTCCAGGCCAAAAAGTACAGCTCGGGGTATTCCTGCTTGAGCAGATCCTCCAGCTTATCCGGTTCACTAACCTTCTCCCCTTGACGGACGCGCTCAATAGCGAATCTAAGGTGAGTCAGCAGCCTGGAATAATCCAGGGAGCTGCGGGCCAATTTAATTTGAAGCTGCTGCTCAATGACCACAACAAGATCCGAGATAAGCTGCGAATGCTGCTTCACTTCAGTGATCTCCTGATTCGTCAGCGCACTGTGAATATGGAGAGCAATGAAACCGATCTCATCTTCACCAAGGTCAATCCCCATCTTATCGTCGATAAGCCTGATCGCGAATTCTGCGAGCTCATATTCAAGAGGATAGATCTCTTTGGTCTCGAAGAGAAAAGGATTATGAATGATAATATTCTGCTCAGCCCGCTTGATCGCAAATGAAATATGGTCGGTTAAAGCAATGTGTATATGTTCATTCAAAGGTTCATTGCTGCGCTTGGATACATACAGAATAATTTCATTAATTACTTCAATCAGCTTCTCATCCACTTGGGGGACGAGCTGCTTGTATTGCTCTTGTTCATGAGCGTTCTTAAGGATAAACATCTTCTCTACTGACTGTATTGGAATGTAGTGACCGGTCTTTCGGTTGAAGCCAATTCCCTTGCCGATCACCACGACCTCACCGTTCTCTGGATGCCTGGCAATAATCACGTTATTATTTAGTACTTTCGCAACTTCTAAACTGCTCACCTTTGCACCTCTTTATCGGGGGCCATAATCTATCGATCCTTGACAACAATAAATATAAGGATAGTTAATTATATTATAAATCACCAAGGAGTCAAGAGCCAGCGCGATCAAGAATTGCTTATGTTGGAGAATTGTTAAAAGTAACTTTATTTCTAAGTGAGTTATATTTAGCGGACTAAATCTTTCTCAGCGTCCAAACAACACTTTGGAAATCTCCATCCAGCCTTGGAATGTTCAGCCCGGCATACATTAGCGCATCCCCGCCAGCCGGCTGGTCCAGCTGGCTTACTTCGTAATCAAATTCCGGATTTAGGCCTCTTAATCTTAGGCTGTCAAAAGGAGGATTGGGCTGAGCCAAGACCTTGAAGTACATAACAATGGCTTCTGTCTGATCCTCCGACACGAACATCCACGCCGTATCATTGCCCTCAAATGGGCTCCGCAGGCGGTAATAATCCCCGAACTGAATCAGGCTGCGCGTCTCCTTATAGAATGCCACCTGCTGCTTCACCAGTTCCTGTTCCTCTGCCGAGAACTTCGTCAGATCCAGCTCATAACCAAAGTTCCCGGACAATGCCACATCTCCCCGCATCTTCAGTGAGGTATTCCGATGCACCTGATGGTTGGGTACTGCGGAGACGTGGGATCCCATAGAACTCACTGGATATACCAGGCTTGTTCCGTACTGAATCTTAAGCCTGCAAATGGCATCTGTATTGTCGCTTGTCCACGTCTGCGGCATATAGTAGAGTATGCCTGGATCGAAGCGCCCTCCACCGCCCGAGCAGCTCTCGAATAGAACGTGCGGGAAGCGGGTGGTAATCGTCTCCATCACCCGGTATAGTCCGAGCATATAGCGGTGAGCTGTCTCCCGCTGCCGCTCGGCCGGTAGAGCTGGTGACCCCACCTCGGTCATATGCCGGTTCATGTCCCATTTCACATAGGTGATCGGTGCGCTGCTTAATATCCCGCTTACCATTTGAATCACCGCATCGGCAACTTGCTCGCGTGAGAAGTCCAGCACAAGCTGGTTCCGTCCCGTCGACCGGCTCCGGTCCGGCACATGCAGGCACCAATCCGGATGGCTGCGGTACAGCTCACTGTCTTCGGAGACCATCTCCGGCTCGAACCATAGCCCGAACTGCATATCCATCGCAGTAACCCGGGCAGCGAGGTCTTCCAGTCCGCCTGGCAGCTTCTTCTTATCTACGAACCAGTCCCCAAGAGAAGTTTTGTCATCGTCCCGGTGTCCGAACCAGCCGTCGTCCAGAACGAACAGCTCGATTCCGAGTTCTTTGCCCTTCTTCGCAATACTCTCAATCTTATCTGCATTGAAGTTGAAGTACGTCGCTTCCCAATTGTTAATAAGAATGGGACGTTCCTTATCCCGGAATTGTCCACGAGTAAGCCGGGTCCGGTACAAATTATGATAAATTCGGGACATGCCTCCAAGACCTTGATCGGAGTAGACCATCACCGCTTCAGGGGTCTGGAAATCTTCACCAGGAGTCAGAAGCCAGGAGAAGTCAAACGGATTAATTCCGATCGAGACGCGGGGGCTGTGATATTGATCCACCTCGACACCGGCCACGAAATTGCCGCTGTAGACCAGGCTGAAGCCATAGACTTCGCCCTGGTTCTCATCAGCTCCATGCCTTAGTAGCGCGAGGAATGGATTCTGTTGATGGCTGCTGGCGCCCCGGCGGCTTTCTATCGATTGATTGCCGCGGGTAAGCGGTCTTCGCTCGATATTCCTTTCGTCAGCCCAAGCACCTGAGAGGTGCAGCAGTTCAAACTGATCATCCGGCAGGTCAACACTCATACTTAACGCACGCAGTATTTTCAAGTCCTGCTTGCCTTCATTGATGAATTTTACAGATCTTGTAATCGCATTCATCTCTTCATATACACTGTAGCTCAAGATTACTTTAAGGCCGATCAAAGCATCTACAAGTTCGATTTCGAGCGTGTCTGCCTCACCCTCATGTTCCACATAAGTAGCAGGAAGCCCGTCCAATGCGGGCTTTCCTTTAATTATCCGGTGACTGCTGTATTTCAGGTCCGTGACCGTGGTTCCATTCTCCAACTGAATTTGGTAGGCCGGATTTCTGAAATCCGTATGGCCGTATGCCGGATATTCCTGGGGAAGAACGTCCAGGGAGAAGGTCATATCCTTAGGATCGATATTAGGTGAGAAGGAACGGTCTATATATCGAAGCGGTCTTACTGCTGAAAGATTTCTGATCCTTTTTCCAAAGTAGAGCTGTGCGGCATACCCCCGTACAATTTGAATCATGTAGCTGGTGTTCTTGGTTTGCAAATGGAATATTTGCTGCTTGGAATCGTATTGAATCGACAATGTCTCATCCTCCTACTACACATGAATGAACTTCTATATAAAGACTACTTGAAATTGTAACATTTGTGCAGCTAGTTTGGATCTCCGGCCGCTGTTGTCCCCGGTTGTCTTGAATTATACCCTGTTAAAATCCATTTCTTCCCCTACACCATTCAGTTCGCGGAAGGCTCCACTCTCGAAAGTGTGAACTCAAATTCGATTCTTCCATCCGCCGGAATCTGATATTCCGCATGAACCGGTGCACCCCAGCTGTCATCTCCGCCGACACCCATTTGCCGGCCAGCTACAGTAACAACGGTATAATGTACCTCTGGAAGTTCCCATGGATGGGCAGCATGCTCAAGCTCAAAAGCTGTATATGGAGACACCGTGCATTCAACCGGAGCAGACGGGGATGCTGCAATACCCAGACCGTATCCCTGCTCATCCGTAATCCTCAGTCGTCTAACCCCTGTACGATTGCCGCTCTCCTGCGGTACAAGATAGGGCGACGGGAGCTCCTGTACTCTTCTCTCGAATATCCCCAGACGAGCCCCGTGTTTGCGGTCGGCGTAATTCTCCTCTGGTCCCATTGCATACCACAAGGTATTTGCATAATCAGCTGTCATTTTGAAAGAACAGGCCAGTATAGGTAGATTCGGCAGTCCGGGTGCTCCCGTGTACTGGGTCCGTACCTTGCTGCGCCCATCTGGGCAGACCGTATAGGCAGTAAGTACAGATACCTCTGTACTGATGCTTAATCTGTAATCAAAAGTTACGGTTGCAGATCCATCCTCTTCTTTCACGAGGCTTACGTTCACACACCTACGGGACAGACTAGCCGCGTACCAGCCAGCAGCCGTGAATCCGAGCCCTACACCCTTATCGTTGTCCGTCGTTGCCCGCCAGAACAACGGGGCCGGAGGAACCGCAATCATCTCCTGACCTCCATAACGGAGTGAGACCAGTGAGCCCACCTGCTTGGAGAACAGCGCAGCGAACCCTTCCCCTGTGATGCCTATATTTACATCTCCTTCGGTAATCTTCAGCTCTCCTGAAGCGGATACTGGCTTGGTTACAGGAGATTCCGATTCTTCTACGTTAAAAATAAACTGTCCAAAAGACACTTCATATCCTGCTTCCGCCCACAGCGTATCTTCCTTCAGTCTAAGCGAGGCTTGAACGGAATACTCACCGAGCCTTGGCTCTGCAGCCAGCTCTGCCAGAGCTAGAGGAACCGTCATTTCCTGTCCGGCAGGCACTGAAATTTCACACTGCTCAGACTGGATTTCCCTGCCTTCATAACTTAGGCAGTAGTGCAGGATAAGCCCTTCAGTTCCCGTGAACAAATTCTCATTTATTACTTTAACGTCCGTCTTGGAAGGGATCAGCTTAATATTCTGATACAGGGATTTGACCTCCTGCATCTTCGGCGTAATCTTCCTGTCCGCAAATACAATGCCATTTCCACAGAAGCTGTAGTCTGTAGGGCGATCTTCGAAATCTCCGCCATAAGCGAAATACTCCCGGCCATAACGATTCTTCTTCATCAGCGACTGGTCGATATAATCCCAGATGAATCCGCCTTGGTACATCGGGTATTTCTGCTCAAGCTCGGTATATTTATGAAGGCCTCCAACGGAGTTGCCCATCGCATGCATATATTCACAGCTGAGGTAAGGCTTATCGGGAGAATCATTCAAATAAGCTTCAATATCTGCCGGCTTCGCATACATCCGGCTCTCCATATCGCTGGTATCATTGAATTTCCGGTTATGGAATACGCCCTCATAGTGGACAAGGCGTCCAGGATCTGTCTCGTGGAAATATTTTGATACATTCAGAATAACTTCCCCTGCATACGACTCATTACCGCAGGACCAGATGAGAATAGACGGATGGTTCTTGTCCCTCTCCAGCATGGATACCGCGCGGTCCATGACAATATCCTGCCACTCGGGCTTATCGCCGGGAACATTCCATGAAGGCTCAACGGCGCCCATTTTCTGCCATGAGCCGTGGGTCTCCAAATTCATTTCATCAATGACATACAGGCCGTATTCATCACATAATTCATACCACAACGTCTGATTAGGATAATGGGATGTACGTACCGCATTGATATTGTTCTGCTTCAGCACCTTGATATCCCACAGCATATCTTCTTTGGTAATGGAGCGTCCCCGTCTGCAGTTGAATTCATGACGGTTCACGCCCTTGAATACGATCCTTTTACCGTTCAGGCACATAACCTTATTCTTCATCTCGAATTGGCGGAAGCCTGCCTTTTGCACAATAGCCTCTGCTAGCTTACCCTGCTCATCCAATAAGGAAATACATACTTTGTACAGATAAGGCTGTTCCGCACTCCATAAGCTGACCTCTCCCGCAGGCAAGGTAAGGGTCAGGCGGTCATCCACAAATTCTCCCTTGGCGGAAGCAACAATTCCCCCGTCTTTATCTTTCAAATCTATATTCGCAGTTATTCCTGCTTTCAACTGGACTTTGAGCTTCAGATCGACTGACAAGGTTCCTTGCTTATACGCTTCATCAAGCTTGGTGCGAATTCTCACATCCTGAATGTGCAGCTTGGGAACCGTATACAGATATACATCGCGGAAAATCCCCGAGAAGCGCCAGAAGTCCTGATCTTCCAGCCAGCTTCCTGTACTCCGCTGATAGACCTCCACAGCCAGCTTGTTCTTCCCTTCCGTCAGATAAGGGGTAAGATCAAATTCAGAGGGAGTAAAGCTGTCTTCGCTGTATCCGACAAAATGGCCATTAAGCCATAAGAAGAAGGCTGATTCTACACCTTGAAAAGAAATATAGACCGGACCGTCCTGAAGCTCCGGCGTCAGGTCGAAATATTTCACATAACTCCCTACCGGATTATGTTCCTGCGGAATTTCCGGCGGCCTTACCCCGTCAAGGCCGTCCCAGGGATACATCGTATTCACATACTGCGGTGATCCCCAGCCTTGAAGCTGGATATGACCGGGTACCTTGATCTCATCCCAGCCTTTGCAATCAAAATCCTGCTCATAAAAGGAAGCTGGGCGGCTTGCCGCATTCACTGCATAGCTGAATTTCCAGCTGCCGTTCAAGCTCTGCCGCATCTTCATCGGCGCTGCCGCCTCGGCCTCTTCCATCGTGTGATAGTAACGGTGATCCGAGTGGGCATCCAGCCGATTTACTCTAAATATGGATACATCACTCAGCCAATCCAGATGTGGATTCATTGCCTCTGTCATATACTGAACCTCCTGTTAAGACGAGCTATATTTTGTTGAATTTATGAATTTCCAATAGAGGCAGCCGTATGAAATGTTCTTCCAATCGCTGTTGCTCCCAGATTTCTTGAATGAAATTAATAAGGTTGAAATCCAGTCACAAATGCGAGCGCTTCGCTTTTCCAGAATCATTTCACACTCTTGCCTATGGGCAATTAAGGATTCAGCCTATATCCCGCTTACTTAACCGAACCAACCATACCGGCTACGAAGTGCTTCTGCATCAAGAAGAAGACCAGTGCCGTTGGCAGCGTAGAGATTACAATCGCTGTCATAATCACTCCATAATCCGGAGAATAACTCGAGCCCAGGTTGGAGATCAGCAGCGGAATAGTTCTTTTCTCCGGAGACTGAAGTACAATCAAAGGCCATAGATAGTTGTTCCAGCTCGACAGGAACGTAATAATGGCACCTGCCGCATAAGTTGTTCTCATGGTAGGCACATAGATGCGGAAGAATACGCCGAGTTCGGACAATCCATCCATTCTCCCTGCTTCGAGGAGCTCCTTTGGGAACATCTTGGTGCTCTGACGAAAGAAGAAGATCAGAAATGCCGTAGTCATCGTCGGCAGAATTACTGAAGTTACCGTATTTATTCCCATAGAAGGCACCGACCGCGAGATCGAAGCAAACATTTGGTATAAAGGCACCATAAGTGCAGCAAACGGAATCATCATGGACAACAGCAGGATGTTAAACACAATATCCTTAGCTCTGCTCCGGTAGATCTCGAAGCCATAACCAGCCAATGAAGCTATTAACAGAGCCAGAACTGTGGTTGTAATGGAGATTTTGGCTGAATTCCACATGGACTGGCCAAGATCGATGGAATCTGTGAGCTTACGGAAGTTATCGAATAAATGAAGGCCTGGAAGAAGTCTTCCCTGCGAGACATCTACAGATAAGTTCGTTGCACTTACGATCATCCACAGAAACGGAAATATGGAGATCAAGGCCGCCAAACTCAAGAAAACATAGGTACCTGTACGTTTGAAGCTTGTCATTATTTATCACCTGCCGCTTTGAACTGAATAACCGAGAGAACAATAATCATCGCAACAATGGTATAAGATACAGT
The DNA here is from genome assembly GCF_003994465.1 of Paenibacillus zeisoli. Taxonomy (GTDB): domain Bacteria; phylum Bacillota; class Bacilli; order Paenibacillales; family Paenibacillaceae; genus Fontibacillus; species Fontibacillus zeisoli. The sequence goes on from NZ_RZNX01000009.1 coordinate 66,133, forward strand.
TGCCGCATAACCGAAGTCCGGTGTGTATTTAAAGGACAGGTTATAAATATATTGAGAAATGGAGAGCGTGGCGTTACCCGGGCCGCCCTTCGTAATATTCACTATTTCATCGAACAGCTGAAGCGTACCGATCGTAGAGGTAATTGAAGTGAAGAGAATGATCGGTTTCAACATAGGAATCGTAATGGAACGGAATTGTCTGATGGAGGAAGCCCCATCAATTCTTGCAGCTTCATAGATGGATTGGTCAATGTTCTGAAGCGCGGATAGATAAAAGATCATGTTATATCCTGTCCATCGCCAGGTTATAGCAATAATAATCGTAATTTTGGCCCAGAACGGATCGGAGATCCACATAATGGGCGAAGCGATCAGGTGCATTTTGAGGAGAGCCAGATTAATCAATCCGTCCGCTCCGAACAAGTATTTGAACACAACAGAATAAGCAACCAGAGAAGTGACACACGGCAGGAAGATTGCCGTACGGAAGAATCCTTTGAACCGCAGCTTGCTGTCATTCAGCAGTACGGATATGAACATGGCCAGAACAATCATGATAGGAACTTGAACAATCAAGAATAGAAAAGTATTCTTCACAGCGGTAAGGAACACCGAGTCTGTGAACAATCGCTTGTAGTTAGCCAGCCCGGTAAAGTGTAGATTAGCCCCTCTTCCTGATTTGAAAGAGAGCAATAGAGCTTGAATCATAGGATAGAAATAAAATGCGGCGATCATGAATACGGCAAAGATGATAAACAACCAGCCAATGATCCTTGACTGATTACGGTTACTACGTCCAACGGCTGTGCCTCTCACACCAACCACCCCTTTCTCTATATAAGAGAGAGGCCTTAATCCCAGGCTCCCGATTCAATCATGACTTTTATAGGAGTCGGGAACTGGTATTAAGGCCATCTCAGGTATTTAATCTGCTTCGTGATTATTTAACTTGTGATTCAGCTTGAGCCTGGGCTTCAGCCAGCACGCTGTCCAGATCTGCACCTTTCAGGTAATTCTGAAGTGCTACTGCAAGAATGTCTTCAATTGCATAAGTGTGCATACCGTAGTTCACTTTAGGGATTTGTGTTGTCCATGTTGCGAAGTCCTGGATAGCCTTCTGACCTCCGAAGAACTCATCCGCCTGCTTGTAAGCTTCTCCACCAGAAGCAGCTTTCAAGGTGCCGATGACACCGATCTCTTTGTTCATCTTCTGATACAGATCCACATTGGAACCCATCGTCTTAGCCAAGAATTCTGCTGCTGCTTCCTTGCCAGGAACATTCAGCACATACCAGGAGCTGCCGCCCAGATTGGATGCGTTTACAGCATTCGGTGTATTCTTAAGCTTAGGCGTTGGAACAACAGCCCATTTACCGGATTGGGAAGCTTCGGCTTTAATGGAGGCCGTAATCCAGTTCCCAGTAGGAACGGAACCAACATCACCACTGTTAAGGGCACCTGTGAACTGACTCCAGTCAGAAATAATCTTCACCGTGTTGGACTCCATCAGCTTCTTGTAAGTCTGAAGAGCATCCTTAAGTGCTGCATTTCCTGCTAGATTAGGAGTTGTCCCATCTTCCTTCAGATACCAGGATCCAGCTCCTTGAATCATGACGCGAACCAGACCCAGGTCGCTCGGGTCAAGGGTAAGCCAGTCTTTGCCTGTTTTGGCTTTAACGGCTTTACCCACCTCAATGAATTTGTCCCAGTCAACATTCTTCAGGTCATCCGGTGTGTAGCCAGCTTGTTTCAGATAATCTGTCCGAACATACAAGCCGGTAACACCGGAGTCAAACGGAACGCCGTACTGCTTGCCATCAAGACTCGTCGGTCCAATCTTGTAGTCGGCGAAGTCAGCCGCTTTGATGGAACTAGACATGTCATAGAAGGAATCCGGATAAGCCTGCAAGAAGCTTTGTGCCCGGTAATCTTCGATCAGAACAATATTGGGAAGCCCTGAGTCAGTACCGGAGGTAAGACCCGTATTCAGCTTCTGAATGATATCAGCCTGAGCGTACTCCACAACGTTAACTTTCGCGTCTGGATGATCTTTCTGGTACGCTTCTTTTGCCAAATTCATTGCCTTAATGTTGAAGTTCGGATCCCATGCCCATACTGTAACCTCTTTAGAGCTGGTATCCGCTTGCTTCGTGTCCGTGCTTCCGCTGGAAGCTGCCCCGTCGTTGGTTTTGCTGGAGCATGCCGTTAGAAGCATAAAGCTGGCGAGAAGCAAAATCATAGCTTTTTTCATCTGTAGTCCCCCCATATGGCTTTGTTTATTTTTGTGAAAGCGCTTGCTGTTGATGTAACTATCTTAATATTTCCATAAAAGTTGAAGTTAGCAATAAATTTACCCAGATTGGTGTTTTTATTGGGTGTTGCAAGCGCATTCAAACTACCTGCTGGTATTATCTTTAGATTTAGTATTATCTTTAGATTTCGTCGGTCTCTGTGCTATTGACCAGCCAAGGCAGCTTGATCCTCACCTTGGTTCCTTCCCCTAGCTTACTCGTAATCGATACTCCATAATGCTCCCCGTACAGCAGCTGAATCCGCTCATCCACGTTGCGTATCCCGATCCCCGTGAACAGCTGTCTTCTACTCTTCGAGTTCGGCAGCCGCTTCGCATCCTGATCCAGATCCATCCCATCCCCGGTATCCACCACCTCACAGATCAGAGCCTCATTCTCCCGCGCAATGAGAATATAGATGTATCCCTTATCCTTCAAATTGAAGGCATGAAAGAACGCATTCTCGATAAAAGGCTGAATGATCAGCTTTGGAAGCTGGGCTTCCATGCAATCCTGAGAGACGAAATAGTCAACCCGAATCTCATCCCCGTACCGGACCTGGTTGATAAAGACATAATCCTTCATGTTAGCGAGCTCCTGCTCTACCGTGATGGTCTCACTTACATTGCTGATTGTATTCTGCAGCAGAGAGATCAGGGCGTGAATCGTTTCAGTTGCCTTCTCCTTGCTTCCCCGCTGCACGAGTATATTTACAGAAGCCAGCGTGTTATATAAAAAATGCGGGTTAATCTGCCGCTGCAATGCGGCAAGCTCGGCATTTCGCCTCTCTTTCTGGGTCTCCACAAGCTGGCTGATATAGTCATTAAGCTCATCCAGCATGTAATTGAACCCCTGGCCCAGCTGACGGGTCTCATAGCTGCCATACACAGGAAGGTAATTATCGAAGTTCTTTTTGGCCACACTGGACATTTGTCTAACCAGCATTCGAAGCGAAAGGGTTAGTCTCCGCGTTATGATGAGCAGAATCAACAGAGCTACCGAGACGATACAAGCCCCGATCAGGATAATCTCACGGGTAGGCAGCATCCGTCCCATTGCCATTTTCTTGTCAATGAGATTAACGATATAGAAGTCATATGAGGACAGATAGTTACTCAGCATGACGACATCTTTGCCAGAGTACTTAAGGGACTGGTAATCCAGCTTATCCTGATTCATGGCCTGGGCATGGTCCAGCAGCAGCGTAGATTTCGTTCCGACTAACTCATTCCGGTTGCTCGATACCACCATTCCATCCCGGTTGAGGATGAGCACATCATTGCCTGTACTGGTGAAGTTGTTATAGAACTGTCTGAAGCTGTTCTCTCGAACCATCATATATAACGTACCGTATATTTGTTTGCTATCTGGTTCACGTAAAGTCTTGGTGGCCACAATAAGCGGCGTGCTCCCTCCACCCAAGTAATGATACGAGAGTCGGCCGGGTTCTCTCAGCATCTCTTGAGTCAGAGGACTATTCTTCAATTCCGTCATGGAGCGGTTCCAATAGGAACGGTCATTGGAGTAGCTCCTCCCGTTAACCCCCAGGACAATGGTTCCCACACCATAGGTGTCCAGACTCGCCTGGATTCGCTTCATCTGGTCCTTCATACCGTAGAATGCCCTCGCATTCCCTAAAGAATTGGAATCCCCCTGTACGAGGAAATTCTTGATCGTTCCACTCTGGGAAATATCATAGGTCGCCATAATAATGGCATAATGAAACGACTCAAAGCTCGTCTGAATCTGCCGAATCACTTTGGAATTCGTAATACTGAACGTATCCATAAATAACTGCTGTGACATACGTACCGTTACCCAGGAGGTCATAACGGCCACCGCGATGGTACTGACGACCATAATGACAAATATTTTGCCAAATAAGCTTGGCTGCTTGAATCTGTTCAGTAACGACCTCATTCTCTAATGTCCCTCCTGCGCTTCCCGGCGATATTGACTTGGTGATACTCCCTTAAGCTTGCGGAAGACCTTCGTGAAATAGCTGTGATCCGAGTAACCTACCCTACTGCTGATCTCAGAAATGGTTGCTTCCCCCTCACGGAGCAGCTCACTGGCCCGCTCAATACGGACTCTGGTCAAATATTCACTGAAACCCTCGTCATTGTGCATGGTGAAGTAGTTCGACAAGTACGAAGGATTGAAGTGAAACTGCTTCGCCACCTCAGTCAGGCTCAAAGGTTCATCCAGATGATCCTTGATATACTGCAGCAGCTTGTTCATGGCCGGATTCACATGGGTCCGCATCCGCTCCAGTACGCACTGGTCTGCTTCATCCAGGAAGCTGTCCATGATCTGAATAGCTTCTCCAATATCCCGGGATTCGTGAATCCGCCGGAAATACTCATACTTCCTCTGATCCAGCGGAGCCGCATTGTACTGATACCTCTGAAGCGTGAGAATGATATTGAATACACTGTGGCCAAGAAACGATTTGAATTCCTCTACATCTACCCCGCGTGTGCCTGTTAAGGATTGCGCATAGGACCTTACCTGCTCAAAGGCCTGATGAAATTCCTGCATATTTAACAGCTCATTGAAGGTTTTGTTGTCAAACGAAGCGACTTCAGCCTTCTGCGAAAGTTCGCTCCAGATGAGTGGATTAACTCCTGGAAGGAAATATTGGTTATCCAGCAGCTTCATAATTCCAGACGTATAGACTTCACTAAGGAGCTGGAGATCCTGAAATACATAGCTAAGCGCTATCACAATATTCAGATTATTCACTGCCCCTGTCGTGACAACCAGCCTGGCTGTATGGGCTAATTCATCTATATATTCGTCACCCACGTTAAGCAGCAGGCGCACCTGCTTGCCTTCCGAAGACAGGAAGCAGCTAATGAATTTCTCACCGGAATTTCTTTGAATCCGTGCAAGCTCATTCATGCACCATTCTTTAAGGTCATGCGCGCTAAGCCCGTTTTCATGCCCAGGATTAATGCTCATGAGGGCGAAATGCGGAAACGGCAGGATCGCCGAAACTTTAGCTGGATCATATTCTGCAGGGTAGCCGGCAATGAGCTTGTCCAATATGAATTGCAGAGAGAATTCCTGCTTGGCTGCTGATTCCATATGCTGAAGCGAGGGAATTCGGCGTGCGGTGTTCTTCAGAATATCAAGCAGCTTGTCTGCCTCAAGCTTCGGCTTTAATATGTAATCGACGGCACCGCTTTGAAAAGTTGAGCGTACATATTCGAACTCTCCAAAGCTGCTGAGTACGATGATCTCGATCTCCGGATAATCCGCTTTCACTTTTCGGGCCAACTCTTCCCCGTCCATGATCGGCATTACGATATCCGTGATGATGATATGGGGCTTAAGTTCAGCAATTTTCTCCATGGCTTCCCTGCCATTTGATGCCTCCCCCGCTATCACAAATCCCTCGCTCTCCCATTCGAACAAGTGCTTGATTCCCTGTCTCACCAGCATTTCATCATCTACAATCAGAACTTTGCAGTAGTTATCCATAATAATCCCCATTTATATAGATTGAATTTCATGATGTACACAAACGTCAGCCCTATGAAATGAACTGAACATTTAAACAACAATCAAATTATACGTCATAAACGTGCGGCTTACGCAGTCAATCCTTCCATCCCATCAAAAAAACGCCCCGAATTCACGGGGCGCTCCACTAACTCGGCCTTCTGTATCCTCTTCTTAGAGAGAGGCCTTATAAATTTCGAGTACATCCTGTTTGTCCAGCTTCGCAAAATTGCCAAAAGGACCGAATTTAACAGCTTTCTCAGCCATAACCTCAAGCTGACTGTCATCAATGTCATAATCCTTCAAGGTACTCGGTGCACCAATGGAGTTCCAGAAGGAACGCAGTGCTTCGATGCCTTCAAGAGCAACCTGCTCATCGGATTTGCCCTCGGTCTTAATATCAAATACATTGACCGCAAGGCGCTTGAACCGGGACACATCTACCTTCAGGTTGTGCTTCATCCAGTTCGGGAAGAGAATAGCCAAGCCTCCTCCGTGAGGAATGTCATATACCGCAGAGACCGCATGCTCGATATTGTGGGTAGCCCAGTCACCTCGGGTTCCCATATTCAGAATTCCGTTAAGCGCCATCGTACCGCAGTACATGATGGTCGCACGGTGTTCATAATTGTGCAGGTCTTCAACCAGCTTCGGAGCCGTGTCGATGACCGTTCTTAGCACGGTCTCACAGAAGCCATCCTGCACCGGGGAGTTCGTAGGAACATGGAAATAATGCTCAAGCACATGCGACATCATATCCACGACACCATATACGGTCTGATCTCTTGGCAGTGAGAAGGTATGCTCCGGGTCAAGAATAGAGAAGGCAGGGAACGCATACGGGCTGCCCCAGCCCAGCTTCTCCTGGGTCTGATCATTCGTGATAACAGAGCCCGCATTCATCTCGGAACCCGTCGCTGCCATAGTGAGCACCGTACCTAACGGAAGCCCGGCTTGGGCAGCCGCTTTACGTTCAGCGAAGTCCCACATATCGCCCTCATATTTGGCGCCTACCGCAATGGCTTTGGCACAGTCGATAACACTGCCACCGCCCACAGCCAGAATCAGCTCGGTGCCATGTGTGCGGCATAGCTCCACACCTTTATGTACAGTGGACAGGCGCGGATTGGGCTCAACTCCGGCAAGCTCGGTCACTTCAGCACCGATCTCGTTCAATATATGGATAACACGATCATATAGACCGCTGCGTTTGATGCTGCCTCCGCCATATACGAGCAGCACCTTGCTGCCGAATTTAGGAACTTCCTTCTTTAAAGCGTCCAGCTGTCCTTTTCCGAAGATCAGTCTCGTCGGATTGTGAAATTCAAATGCTTCCATGTCTGTAAGTCCCTCCGTCTTCTAGAAGATGAAATAAACCAGGCGATCCCGAGTTCATTTCTCGTTCATTGGTAAATTGCAAAAAATGAATACACATGTGATTATACTTCCTTACCTCACGAGAAACAAATCAGGCCAAAACGAAAAGCCGCCCGATCAGGACGACTTCTCATATCCGCAGCTTTCCAGGAACTGGTGCAGAGCACGTTGTCCTTCATCTGACTGTTTGAACACACCTGCATGACCCAGGATTTCAGCAAATTTACCGCCAACCTCTTCACGAAGCAGCTCTTCCGCTTCCTGAAGCCCCATCTGTCTGCCATGCTTGGCAGCCAGTTCTTCAATCCATGCGGTATGCGTAACCAGCTCAGGAACACGTCCCTGCTTAACCGCATCATAGATTTCATTATCTCCAGCCAGAATTCGAGCTATTCCCGCAAGCTCATGCTTTAGCCGTCCGGGAAGAATAGCCAGACCCATCACTTCAATCAGGCCGATATTTTCTTTCTTAATATGGTGCATTTCCCGGTGTGCATGGAAAATCCCCTCCGGATGCTCTTCACTTGTCCGGTTGTTGCGGAGCACAATATCAATCTCATAATCCCCATTCTCCCGGCGTCTTACCAGCGGAGTGACTGTATTATGAGGAACTTGTACTCCATCCTCTTCGGAATAAGCATGTACATCAACCTCGGGATTGCTGTATCCTTTCCACTGCTCATACAGCTCATTCGCCGCCTCAAGGAGCACCTCGGGATTGCTGCAGCCAAGCCGCACGACAGACATCGGCCACTTCACAGGATTCAGAGTGACCCCGCTGAATTTCGAATGCTGGAACTCGGCCTGCACCGGCGCTTTCTCAAGCGGAAAGACATGGCGTCCAGCCTGGAAATGATCATGAGTCAGAATCGAGCCGCCGACGATCGGAAGATCCGCATTGGAACCAATGAAATAATGCGGGAACTGGCCAACGAAATCAAGCAGCCGCTTGAACGTATCCTTGGTCAGCTTCATCGGCACATGATCATGATGGAAGATGATTGAATGTTCATTGTAATACACATATGGGGAGTACTGAAAGAACCAAGGCTCCTCATTGAGTGTAAGCGGGATCACCCGCAGATTTTGCCGAGCTGGGTGATTAAGTCTGCCAGCATACCCTACATTCTCTCTGCAAAGCTGACATTTCGGATACACGGGAGGCGGCAGGAGCTTAGCCATCGCAATTTCCTTCGGATTCTTCTCCGGCTTGGACAGATTGATTGTAATCTCCATCTCGCCGAACGGAGTCTCCTTCTTCCAGTACACATTCTCCGCAATCCGGTCCATCCGGATATAATTTGAATCTACGGAGAGCTTGTAAAAGGCATCCGTAGCCGCGGTTATGCCGCCGCTGCGTTCTGTATCTCGAAAAGAACGGATTACCTCTGATGGACGGGCCATAATTTGGCCCATGATTTTGGCATCGAGCAGATTCCGGTAGGTCACCGTATCCTCAGGCACCAGCCCGATCTTGCAGCCATAATCAATCAGAGTTTCAAGCAAGGTATGAAGCGAATGTGTCACATTCGCATTCAACTCATGCTGGTAAGATTCATCCAGCGAGAACAGCTCCAGCAGCCGATTGCGGCTGTAATCTGTATCGTACGGTTCAATAAGTCCCTGCTGAAGGGCATAGTGGACCAGATGTTCTATTGCAAGCTGTACTTGTTCTACCTCTGTTAGTTCAAATGAGCCGCCTTCCAGGTTCGCAAGCTTCATTCTGCATCCCTCACTTCGAGCCATAGCCTTGCGGATTGGCACTGTGCCATTCCCAAGCTGACTGAATAATATGTCCAAGCTCACTGCGGGACGGATTCCAGCCGAGGACCGTTCTCGCTTTCTCCGATGAGGCCACTAGCACTGCAGGGTCTCCTGCACGTCTAGGATGAACCGTAACCTTGAAGTCTACTCCAGTTACTTCTTTAACCTTGGTAATCACTTCTTTGACCGAAAAGCCTTGACCATTACCCAGGTTAAACACATTACTCTCGGCTCCGCTTCTCAAGTGCTGTACGGCAAGCACATGCGCATCAGCCAGATCGCTTACATGAATGTAATCCCGAATGCAGGTTCCATCCGGAGTCGAATAATCTTCACCGAAGATGGCAATCTCTTGACGTTGACCCAGCGCTGTCTGAAGAATCAGAGGTACCAGGTGACTTTCCGGACGGTGGTCCTCGCCAATCTTACCGCTGTCATGGGCTCCTGCAGCATTGAAGTATCTAAGGGATACGTATTTGATGCCCAGCACCTGGTCGAACCATTTCATCATGCGCTCCATTGTTAGCTTGGTCTCTCCATAGACGTTGGTTGGCTCGGTACGATCTGTCTCCAGAATCGGCACCTTCTCAGGCTCACCGTAAGTAGCTGCCGTAGAGGAGAATACAATCCGCCGAACTCCCGCTTCTTCCATCGCTTCAAGCAGACACAGGGTCCCATAGACGTTATTATCATAGTATTTGACCGGCTTCTGCATACTCTCCCCTACCAGGGAGTTCGCTGCAAAATGAATGACCGCGTCGATCTCATTCTCCGAGAACAGTTTGGCCAGCATAGCCTTGTCTCTCAGGTCTCCTTCGTACAGCTTGCCTCCAAGAAGGGATTCCTTGTGTCCGGATTGAAGATTGTCAATGACAACGACTTCCTCACCACGCGCCAGCAGCTCTGCTACCGTATGTGAACCAATATAACCTGCACCGCCAGTTACGAGAATAGCCATGTTATTTCTCCTCCTTCAATTCATGTACACCATTGCCGACTCCGCATACATAGAATTCACCTTTGAGCCCGGTACGGCGCTCATAGGCTTCTCCGACCTGCTCCACGAATAAAGCAACATCATCCTCATGTACGAGGGAGACTGTACAGCCGCCAAAGCCAGCCCCGGTCATGCGGGAACCCAGCGTACCCGGAATCCGTCTTGCTTCCTCCACCATAATATCCAGCTCCGAGCAGCTCACCTCATACAGATCACGCAGGGAATCATGAGATTCGTTCATGTATTGACCGAATAGTGCCAGGTCATTCCTGCTGAGTGCATCCACCGATTGAAGCACTCGGGCATTTTCCTCCACAACGTGCTTGGCTCTGTTATTCAGAATTTGATCCTGCAGCTCAGACTCATGGGCTGAGAATTGTTCAGGGCTCAGGTCCGCCAGGTATTTCAGATCCGGCAGCTTCTTCTTAAGCAGCTCAAGTGCTTCATCACACTGGGTCCGGCGTTCATTATATTTCGAGTCCACAAGACCTCTTCGCTTGTTCGTATTCCCGATCACGAGCTTATATGAGCCTGTCACAAAAGGAACCAGGCGGTATTCCAAAGTACCGCACATAAGCAGGATTGCATGATCCGTCGCCCCATTGGCTACGGCGAACTGATCCATAATTCCGCTGTTCACGCCAACATAGTGGTTCTCCGCCTTCTGCGACAGCACTGCTATTTCAACTCCGCTCAGCTCTTGTCCTTCCATGGATAAAAGCGCATAAGCCGTAACGACCTCCAGTGATGCTGAGGATGATAGCCCTGCACCATTCGGGATCTTTCCTTCAAACATCAATTCATAGCCGGAGGTAAGAGAAATGCCGAGCTTACCTAGCTCCACGATCACACCAACCGGATAATCAATCCATTCGCCTGTCTTGGTCTTGCCCAGATCCTGAACCTCAATCTCGGCTTCATAAGCAAGGTTAAGTGATTTAAAGATAACCCGATTGTCCTCCCGTTTGCGGATGGCTAAAGTTGTTCCGAACTCCAGTGCAGCCGGAAGCACATAACCTCCATTATAATCAATATGTTCCCCAATCAGATTCACACGCCCCGGCGCCCCGAAGTACCTGATCGGCTGACTGCTTTCACCAAATTCAGTTAGAAATGACTGCTGCAAATGTTGTTGACTCAATTGGGCTCACCCCGTCTTTATTAGTTGTACTTGATGACCTAATTATATTAGATGGCTACTCATGCTGATAATGTATCTATGCGAGATAAATATAGATAAATGTGACTTTTGAAGCTACACTGTATATATCTTGTTCATAATAAAGGAGCAATAACCTGATGAATCCTGAAACTTATAGTGCTGCAGCTAATCCTTTATATTCAGGCACGGAAGCGCTTCATGTTCTCTTCTCGGGAGAGAGCCAGACTGCGCCGGACCACCGCCTTGGTCCAAAAGTTTACAATTTTTATTTATTTCATTTTGTGGAAAAAGGCCGCGGCACGTACCGCACCGAGTTCAGTTCCTACCAGCTTGAGGCTGGTGAAGGATTCCTGATTCATCCAGACCAGCTGGTCAGCTATGCTTCGGATGGGTCCGATCCTTGGCGTTACCGCTGGATTGCTTTTGCCGGTGAAGGCGCAGCGGAGCTTGTACAGCGTGCCGGCTTCCATCTTCAGCAGCCTATACTGCGCTCTACCCCGGACAGTGCGATACCCGGACTATTAAAGACCGTGCTTCGCGCTTTCCGCAAGAATAGGAACAATGCCGATCTTACCTCGCTCGGATGTCTATATATGTTAATGGCTGAAGCTGAAGAGAAGCTGAGGGAACAATCCGGCTACACAGGCGGGAAATCAGGAGTCCAACAGGTCGTCAAGCAGATGATTCAGTATATGGCGAGCCAATATGCATATCCTGTCTCGATTGAGCAGATGTCCGCAAGCATGGGATATAACCGGGCCTATCTCTCCAGGATATTCAAGCAGCAGATAGGTGTCTCACCTGTTACTTATTTGCTGAAGCTTAGAATGGATAAGGCCCGGGAGCTGCTGCGTGACCGCCCGGAGTTATCGATTGAACAGGTCGCCGCGTCAGTCGGCCTGCCAGATGCTCTATATTTCTCTCGTCAGTTCAGTCGCCTGCAGGGCAGATCACCAAGCAGCTACCGGAAGTCTGTAACTGGAGCAGATGTCTCTGCGGATTAGTCTAACGAGTTAGCGAAAAAGCCGTCCCTCCATCATGACAAGGGGGACGGCTTTAAGCTTTTTTTAACCATTGAACTTTCGTGTGGGTTACCTTAACTGTCTGTCTTAAGTATGGTCTCGATCCGGCTCAGCTCTTCCTCCGAGAAGTCGAGATTGCTCAGCGCAGCCACGTTCTCTTCGATCTGGCTTACCCGGCTTGCACCGATCAGAGCCGAGGTCACCCTGCCTCCACGAAGCACCCAGGCGAGTGCGAACTGAGCAAGACTTTGGCCGCGGGAAGCAGCGATCTGGTTCAGTGCCCGTATTTTGCGAAGAGCCTCCGGGGTGATCTGATTCTCCTGCAGCGCTCCAGTTGGACTGGCGGCCCGGGAATTCTCGGGGATACCATTCAAATACTTCGAAGTGAGCATGCCTTGCGCCAGAGGACAGAAAGCAATGCTCCCTACTCCGTTCTCTTCAAGCACATCCTGCAGCCCGTTCTCAATCCATCGATCGAGCATCGAATAATTCGGCTGATGGATGAGAAGCGGAGTGCCGAGCTCTTTAAGAATGGCGACCGCCTCTGCGGTCTGTTCCGCAGAATAGCTGGAGATCCCGGCATACAAAGCTTTGCCGGAGCGGACGATATGATCCAGCGCCATCATCGTTTCTTCAAGGGGGGTATCCGGATCAAAGCGATGAGAATAGAAAATATCCACATAGTCAAGACCCATCCGTTTCAGGCTCTGATCAAGACTGGATATCAGATATTTGCGTGAGCCCCACTCGCCATAGGGACCCGGCCACATATAGTAACCAGCTTTCGAGGAGATGACCAGTTCATCCCGGTAGGGAGCCAGATCCTTCTTGAGAACCTGTCCAAACAGCTCTTCCGCCGATCCTGGAGGCAGTCCATAATTATTTGCGAGATCAAAATGAGTTATTCCCAAGTCAAAAGCTCTACGGATCATTTCACGTCCGTTCTCGAACTTGTCTACGCCGCCGAAATTATGCCAAAGACCCAGAGAAATAGCCGGAAGGTTAAGGCCGGATCGGCCAACACGGTTATATTTCATGCTCTCATAGCGGTCTTCACTTGCAGTGTATACCATGCTTTCTCCTACCTTTCTGCTGTGAGCTTTGCTGCAAATTCACACAATCAAACTTTGTACATTCATTATATTAAGATCATAGCCTGCCTATATCACTTTGGCAAGAAACCGTTTTCTTTGGGACCAAATGACCGTGACCCTGCAAGGCTCCTTAAATCCGATAGGGCTTTGCAAAGTCAACTTACAAATCCAGACTCCCTGCAATGCTGCCCATCAGAGCGCCGATAGGATCTGTAATTAACAAATCCGCTTTGTGGTCATAGGCCGTTGAGGAAGCATTGATGAGCACCATATGTTTTCCGCTGAAATAGGTCACCATACTGGCAGCAGGCTGAACCGTTAGGGAAGTCCCCCCGATAATCAACAGGTCTGCCTGCCGGATCGCTTCAACCGACTGCTCGATCACCTCATCATCCAGCATCTCACCATAGAGCACGACATCCGGCTTGATCACTCCTCCGCAAGCTGTACACCTTGGAACTACATCCTCACTCCCGGATATGTCTTTCAGTGAATAGAATCGGCCACAACCCAGGCAATGATTGCGGTGGATAGAACCATGGAGTTCCTGAACCCGGGTACTGCCGGCCATTTGATGCAGCCCGTCGATATTTTGAGTAATGACCCTATCAAGCCTGCCCTGCCGCTCGAGACCAGCCAGAAGCAGGTGAGCCGGATTAGGCTTCGCTTCGGGATGTAACATCTTGGATTTATAGAAGTCATAGAATATTTCCGGATGCTTGTCAAAAAAGCGCCGGCTTAATATTTCCTCCGGAGAATAAGGAGAATTATGCTCGGATTGATAAATACCCGCCGCGGAGCGAAAGTCGGGGATTCCGCTCTCTGTGGAGACACCGGCCCCGCCAAAGAAGACCACCCGGGAGCTTGTCCTGATCCATTTCGTTAATGTATCCAGCTTCATATCGTCCATAACCATCGCCTCACCTTTCTCCTAATACGCTATCTTTTTACTATTCCATCCTTGTAATTCCCTAAGGTCAGACTCTACGTAGCCTAGGGTTCAATAACCAGCTCCAAATAACTGGAGATCAAGTAATCGGCATCAAGCAGATATCCACGGGCTTCTTCTCCCTTGCCATAACCGATCGTTATCGCAGCTCCAGCTGCCTTCCCCATCTGCATGTCCGCATTGCTGTCTCCAACGACAGCCGCCTCCCCCGGCAGGGTACCAAGCTCCGCACATGCAAGCTCCACCATATCTGCCGCCGGCTTTCCATTTTTAACCCTTTCACGTCCTACTACACAGTCAAAATAATGCTCAATAGACATCGCCTGCAGATGCTGACGTGCATTCTCAGTGCTATCTGTTGTGACCACTGCCAGCCGAATTCCAAGTGCCTTACATTGATCAAGCAGGGATATTAGCCCTTCCATGGGCTGGACCTCTCCACTTGTCCTGACTTGATCCATAGCTGAGCTGCATATTTCTTGAACCTGCCGGATTGCCTCATTCCAGGGGATACCTGCAGCATATAACTGCCAAGCGAGGAGTCCCAGTGTCTCTTCTTCGGAGGCCATGGCCAGCGGACCTGTCTTATCATATCCGGTTACCCTCCCCTGCTCATCTTGGATGGTGCCGAGCAGCCCCGCAGGTCCCACGGGAAGGGTGAAGTCCAATTGAGCCAGCTTCTCGGTCATCGATCGATTCACTGCTTCAGCCCATCGTCCCCATAACATCAGAAACTCCAGGAGGGTACCATCCTTATCGAACAGAATACTTGTGATAGGTATGGATCGTCCTTGTATGTTCACATTCGGCATAGTCTGCCTCCTAATAACAACTTTTATTTTATTTTACAGCGCTTACAGGTCTGTGACAAAGAGAGGATGATAGACTAAAAACTTTTTTCCAATTACAAGAATTTTATGTTTCAGTTTCCAGATAAGTGGTAAATAAAAATTAACGCAAATAATAACTAACTAATCTAAGGAGTGATTTTTGATGGCACGTAACAACAAAAGTAAGCTGAGTCGGGAAGAAGCAGGGCGTTTGGGAGGCGAAGCTACAGCCAAAAATCACGGCAAGGAGTTTTACCAGGAAATTGGTCAAAAAGGCGGGAAAGCAACATCCAGGAATCACAGCCGTGAATTTTATCAAGAAATTGGACAAAAGGGCGGCGAAGCTACTTCCGAGGCCCACGACAAAGATTTCTACCGTCAAATCGGTAAAAAAGGCGGCGAAGCCCGCAGCAAGAGCAGCAGCAAATAATCCTGGCTTGACTGCCCTACGCAGTCCTTAAAGCGCTTTCCAAATCCCGGCTGACATACGAACCTTCCCCGGTTTGGCTGTCAGTCTTTTATATTCCATTATAACCCCGTCTGAATTGCTAGAAAAAACATGTTATATATGATAGACTTTGATATAAAGCTTTAGCGGATTACATTCTTAAAATATATAGTATACAGGGGGATAACCGACATCATGGCAGATAAAAAAATGCGCTCAGATATGATTAAAAAAGGCTTTGACCGCGCTCCTCACCGCAGCTTGCTGCGTGCAGCCGGTGTTAAAGAAGAGGACTTCAACAAACCGTTCATCGCGGTATGCAACTCTTATATTGATATTGTACCTGGTCACGTCCACTTGCAGGAATTTGGTAAAATCGTGAAGGAAGCCATTCGTGAAGCTGGCGGTGTGCCTTTCGAGTTCAACACGATCGGTGTTGATGACGGTATTGCAATGGGACATATCGGTATGCGTTACTCTCTCCCAAGCCGTGAGATTATCGCAGACTCCCTTGAGACGGTTGTATCCGCTCACTGGTTCGACGGAATGGTCTGCATCCCGAACTGTGACAAGATCACACCAGGGATGATGATGGGAGCCCTGCGCGTGAACATTCCTACAATGTTCGTAAGTGGCGGCCCGATGAAAGCTGGCGTAGACAGCAAGGGTAACAAACTTTCACTTACTTCGGTATTTGAAGGCGTTGGCGCCTATCAAGCAGGTAAGATCGATGATGCTGGTCTTCTCGAGCTTGAACAATTCGGCTGTCCAACCTGCGGTTCCTGCTCGGGAATGTTCACAGCGAACTCCATGAACTGCCTTGCAGAAGCACTTGGAATCGCACTTCCTGGTAACGGTACGATCCTGGCAATCTCCGAAGATCGCCGTGATTTCGTCAGAAAGTCTGCGAAGCAGCTGATGGAACTGATCAAGCTTGATCTTAAGCCGCGTGACATTGTTACCGTGGAAGCGATCGATAACGCATTTGCACTTGATATGGCTATGGGCGGTTCTACCAATACGGTGCTTCACACCCTGGCTCTGGCACAAGAAGCCGGCATTGATTACCCGTTGGAGAGAATTAACGAAGTTGCCAACCGGGTTCCTCACATCTCCAAGCTGGCTCCTGCATCCAATTACTTTATTGAAGACGTTCACCGGGCTGGCGGCGTGAGTGCGGTCATTAACGAGCTTCTCAAGAAGCCAGGCGCCTTCCACGGCGATCGGATTACAGTTACCGGCAAGACGATTCGCGAGAATGTTGAGGGCTGCGAGATTCAGGACTTTGAAGTTATTCACGCCATCGACAATCCATACTCCGAGCGCGGCGGGCTGGCTATTCTATACGGTAACCTTGCACCAGAAGGCTCCGTTATCAAAGTAGGAGCCGTTGATCCATCTGTTGGCGGTTACCACAAAGGACCTGCAATCTGCTTTGATTCCCAAGATCAAGCTCTTGAAGGAATCGCTAATGGCAAGGTTAAAGAAGGCAATGTGGTTGTCATCCGATATGAAGGTCCTAAAGGTGGACCGGGTATGCCTGAGATGCTTGCTCCTACCTCACAAATCGCAGGTATGGGACTGGGTGCCAAGGTCGGCCTGATTACGGACGGACGATTCTCTGGCGCTTCCCGCGGTATCAGTATCGGTCACATCTCCCCTGAAGCTGCAGAGGGCGGTCCGATTGCATTTGTTGAAGATGGCGACATTATCGAGCTTGATCTTAACAACCGCAAGATCGAACTTCATGTATCTGAAGAAGAGCTGGCTGTCCGCCGCTCTAAGTGGCAGGGCTTCGAGCCGAAAGTGAAAACTGGCTATCTGGCCCGCTATTCCAAACTTGTTACTAACGCAAGCAATGGCGGCGTTCTGAAGATCTAATTAGATCAATATAACAAAAACCCCTTCATCCATAAGATGAAGGGGTTTTGTATTAGTAAGAGATGGTTGCTTCAAGTGCCGGCTCCGTAGGTTCATTATCCAGCTCGGTGATTTGGCGATGTGATCCACTCACCGCAAATCGGCTGAGTAATAAATTAATAGGCATGACAATCAGCTTGGGTATTAACTGCTCGGAATGACGCTTTAAGCGCTGCTGCCCAGCAGGATGAATAACACTCATAAGAAGCTTCAAATAGGCCGTAGATGATTTAGCAAAGAATCCTTGAGGCAAATCAGTTACCGTAAATCCAAACTGCTCAGGTCCACGATTGATCATGCTTACTCCATACAGAGCCTTGATCTCCCCTAATTCAGGATGCTTGATTATATACTGGGCAAGCTCGGGCAGTGTCTTTTCAACCGCACGAATCATCTGTATCGCTAGCTGTACCGTAGATTTGGAGGTTGAACCGATCTCAAAGAGCTTTTTGTTATCAAAGTGCAATTCGAGGATCTGATCCCCCTTCTCCAATCGGCTGCCGTCGCGCATGTCAACCGGATTGCCGTGATACGTACGAGTTCGGAAGTGGAAGATGGGATCTTCCTTATTGGTCGTTTTGAGCTGAAATACGAAATGGAAGATCTTCTCCCACAGCAGCCACAGGAATACGACGGCCTTCTTGAACCAAGATAATTTAACTGGCTTAGCAGCCCTTGACCGATTGATTGAACCTGATCCCGCCACTGCGCCACCGGACTGGGCAATCATGTCATCAATTCGAATACTTCGCAGGCCCTGCTCTTCAGCAGCTTGGAGCACACGTTCCAGCGCCATCATCATATGAACTGGAGCATCCATGTTAGCTCCTAAGGTTGAGCCGCAATCATGAAGCAGGAATATCTCGCCTGGAGCGAGCTTATTCAGCATCCTCCGAGCCAAGCTATCCGCACCAAGCCGGTATCTCCAGTCCCCGAACATGGAAGACCACAACACGATTTGAATATCGTTCTTCCTTGAGAAATCAAATAAATTCACGATTCCCCATGGAGGTCTATAGTAGTGCGTATTGAATCCTGTAATCTTATGAATAATCTTATCTGTACGAAGGATCTGTTTCTTCACTGTACCTGGGCGCATAAGCCAGTTTGTTTTATGGACGTAATTGTGAATACCAATAAGATGGCCTTCATCGTACATCCTTTTAATGATATCCGGGTTCTTCTCCGCATTTGAACCTACAACGAAAAAGGTTGCCTTCGCATTGTATTTCTTTAAAAGATCCAGCAGCTGCGGAGTGTACACCGGATCAGGTCCATCATCAAAGGTAAGGGCAAATTCATGCTCTCCCTTCCCTCTTCTAAAGACACGAAATCCGAACATGCGGCTGATCAATCCTGGAATAAAGGCATACAACGTTGAAATGTAGAATAACCACAGCAGCAAAGTCTCCATGTCGCTTCTCCCCACTTTTCTTCTCACCATAACCTTGTATCTAATCTATTTTATCATATGACGTTAAAATTTAGGCGAGTTTTTTTGCTAATATATCCATTAGCTCATAAAACAGCTCTGTCGCCTGATGCTTTGCTCCTGGTTTTTTACTTTGGACAAGTACGGCTGCTGCATATCTCGGTCTTCCTACTGGCCCATACCCGATGAACCATTGGTCGTTCAATTTCTGTCCATTACGAACAACCTGGGCTGTCCCTGACTTTCCCGCAAGTTCCCATATATGGTCACGCAGCTTTCTCCCAGTACCTTCAGTCACTACTTCACGCATCCAGCCAAGTAGAGTTCTGGCCGTGCGCGCTGAGATCTTCCCCTCTGGTGAGACAGCACTATGAGGCTGTAAAGTTGCCAGCAGACTTCCGTTGGCATATCTTATTTCTCTTACCAGGCGCGGGGCCAGAACAGTCCCATCATGAAGAAGGGTCACAACCAGGTTCGCCGCTTGCAGGGGGGTCATAAGAACATCCCGCTGACCAATTGCAGTCTGAGCACGTACACCTGAATCAGGGATTGCTCCCTTTGTGTCAAAGACCTTTCCGGCTTCTTCCTGATCAATTTGCTTTATATCCGAGGCACCAAGAAATTTCTTCTCCTGCCAGCCGATACTTCGTCCAATCCCCATACGATGTGCAGTCTCTTCAATCTGGATAGCGGACAGCCTCTCCCCAAGAGCCGCAAATACGGTATTACAGGAGTTAACATACCCCTGTTCAAATGTAATTGGTCCATGCCCTCCCTGTTTCCAGCAGGACAAATGATACTTTCCATAATCACCTTTACAAATAAATTGTTCCTGTGGATCAGCCGCTTTCATTTCAAGTGCAGCAGCAGCGATAACCGTCTTAAATATGGAGCCCGGTACACTAGCTCTAACAGCTCTGTTACTCCATTGTCCCCCTATTAGATCAATGTGTTCTGGATTGTAAAAGGGCCTTGATACCATCGCCACAATATCCCCATTCTGGACATCGAGGACCACGACGGCGCCTTCCTTAAGCTTACTTTGCTCTGTCAGCTGCTCAACACTTTTCTGGATATCCTTATTAATCGTCGTTCTGATCTGCAAAGGATAATAGGGACTATCAGGTCCAGTAATTCGGGCTCCAATCTGCTCAATTGGCCTCTTATATCCGTCTACAGCTACATAAGCCTCTGTAGATTCGCCTCCTCTTAGAAAGGAGTCAAATGTTTTCTCCAGTCCTGCCCCCCCTACCTTCAAATTCAAAGGAAGAGGATGAGCAGAGAAATTATAAGCCGCATTCAGCCCCTTGAGCGTATCTGGCTGCTCGGAGACATAGCCGAGCCACTGGCTCCCTGAGACACCAGTCATGTATCTCTTGACTAAGGGGAGTGCTTCAATTCCACGTATTTTAAGCCCTGACAAAGCTTGTATTTTTGAAGGGCTGAGCTTAAATGGCTCTATGCCTTCTCTATCTTGCCAAGGCATTGGCTGTTTTATGTCAGCCCATTTCTTAGCCAATTCAGCAGGGGTTGTCTGTAATAACACTGCCAATTGGGATATTTTATGCTTATCAGGCTTAGGACTTACCGGAAATAGGATAGGGGTCCAGATAACTTTACCTGTCAGCATTCTCCCTTCACGATCGGTAAATTGTCCCCGTCCCGGATCAAGCTCTATTCCGAGTCGGCGTTGCCGTACTGCCATTTCATTTAAACTGTGTCCTCCACGGGTCCAATGCTTACTGTTAGCTGTAAGCTGCAAGTAACCGAGTCTGAACATCAGGATTACGAGGGCTGAGGTGAGTATTAACATACTATAGAATATTCGTTTCTTATGAATCAGAGACATGCAAACCCGCCCCATTTCCTGAAGATCTAACCCTATTATTTCCTGGGACATGATGATTACTCAGCGGTTTTAAAAAAAGAAAACAGCCATACCTACCGATTAAGGTAAGTATGGCTGTGAGTTTGAATTAAATTTATTCGACTGTAAATTTCGAGAGAGACTCTTTCAAGCCATTCGAAACATTACTGAGCTTATTGGACAATTGAACCAATTGTTGACCTACGCTTTGCTGTTCGTTACTGAGTGAAGCAACCTCTTCCGAGGTAGCTGAAGATTCTTCGGCAACGGCGCTAACATTGGCCATGGCATCCGAGAGGACCGTTTGCGACTGATTCAGTGCGTCGATGGACTCTGTTACAGAGCCAAGTTGATTCAGGAACTTCTCCATTTGCTGTTGAACGGATACGAATATTTCATTCGTCTCCTTCACCGAGCTGATCTGCTCTGCAAACAATGGATTCGCAGCGGCCAAAGCAGTAACGGTCTGATTCATTTCATCCTGAATCTGGTCCGTAATCTCCGCAACCATTGTAATCGATTGACGGGATTGCTCGGCTAACTGGCGAATTTCGTCAGCCACAACCATGAATCCTCGACCAGCTGCTCCCGCTCTTGCTGCTTCAATTGTTGCGTTAAGCGATAGGATATTGGTCTGCTTCGTAATATTCTGCATAACCTCCAACACTTTAAGTACTGATGATGTGCTGTTCTTTAGCGAATCTACCTTCTGGCTAAGTGCCTGAGTAATCTCAGCTGTAGAATTTGTTTTGCTCATCAAGTTGTTCAAATATTCTGTACCCAAGTGGCTTGACTTCTCCACTTCACGCGCAGAAGCCTGCATCGACTGGTTCGCATCAATAACGATATACATTTGATTGGAAATATTCTCTGACAAAGCATTTCCACGCTCAGCTTCATTAGCCAAGCTGCCTGCCCCGTTCGCAATCTCTTCCGTAGCAATAGCGATTTCCTTGGCGGAGAGTGCCGTTTTGTCTGAAGCCTGGCTCAGTTCAGTAGCTGTATCCAGTACTTCTTGAGCGGAAGCATTTGTCTGCTTAACAAGCTCGGTAATATGCTCCATCATCATATTGAAGCTCAATGCAAGCTGACCAATCTCATCTCTGGACTTATGTGCTACCCGAACACTTAGGTTCCCTTTCGCACCCTCTTGCATTAAGTTCTTCATGTTCCCAAGCGGACGGGCAATCATTCTAACCATCCAGATCCCGATAAGTATGGCAATCAGGGCAACAATTACAGCTGAAATGAAAGTGGTAACCAGAATCCCTTTAGCATCCTTAACCAAGTTGGCTGTGGGCAGAATGCCTACCAGCTTCCAGCCTGAAGTGACCTGGGTGTTGTATACAGCCAGCACCGGCTGCTTATCTTGATCTTTAGTGAATAAGGTTCCCGAGTTAGCCTTTTCTCCAGTTAGAGCTGGAAATTCTGTTTTCTTGTTATTTTCAGCTTGATCGGAAGAAGCGACGACCAAACCGTCAGGAGACAGCAACTGAAGTTCGGAATCGTCACCGAGACTGATTTTCTTCAATTGATCGGAGAGCACCTGAGTCTTGATGTCAGCAATCAAATAATAGTTCTTACTTCCACCGCCAATTGTAGTCATAGTCTTGATAACACGGAATACAGGCTCAATATTAGCTCCTTCGAAATTATCAACTCTCACCCATTTGGTAATTCCTCGATCGGAGAATTCTTTACCCGGATACTTCGACTTGATATCAGCCAGAAGCTGCTGATCAACGGTCCCTGCACTAATTCCTCTAAATGACCCATCGATCGGAATTATGTACACACCTTGAATCCCATTCGTAGAGAATACCCAGTTGTTGAATTTCTTGGAGATGGCATTGAAAATAGAGAACCGGTCATAGTCACTAGCGCCCTTGCCAATGGATACCAGAGCGCTCTGGATATCTGTATCCAGATAAGTCTGCTGAAGCCCGTCCTCGTACTGCTTAAGAATGATATCCAGCTTCTCTGAAGTTTGAATTATGGTCTGTTGATTCGCATCTTTTGCGGTATTCTCAATCGTACTCTTGGCCATCTGGTAAGATACAATACCGAGAGTCAGCACAAAAAACATTGTTGCGACAAAGAAAATTAAAAATAGACGGACCCCTACTGATTTGGAAGGATCGAGTGGACCCAGCTTAATGTTTTGAACACCTGTAACCGCTTTCCTGCTAAGCCCTAGAATTTTATTATTTCTAGTATTTGCTATAGCTTTTTCTTTTTTATCCTTCTTCGGACCTATTTTCATATTCTTTCCCCCGCCAGTTTCATATTTAAAGACATCCCACTGGTTAATCAGTCCTACCATTAATTTCTCTAGATCGTATCATATAGCCTATTTTTTCTCAATAATATTGGAAGTAATTCCTAGTATAATGGGATGTTATGAAAGGACCTATTTCTTTTATCGGCAGGTTTACGTAAAAAAAATAGACCCTTTACTCAAAAAATTGAGGAAGAGTCTAAAAATAGATTTCACTTCTTTTTACGCATCATGTCAAAATACCGTACCGGCTGCTCAACCTTAAGTTTGATCCGTTGAAGCGGATGCCGAGCAGCATTCAATTCATTGCCACTCTCGTCCCAGATCTGCCCAACCGTCTGTTTGAATACAGAGCCTCCAGGTCCGAAGAACTCGACTTCCTGTCCAGGCTTGAAATGGTTGCGCTGCTGAATGGTAGCCATCTTACTCTCTTCATCATACTCCAGTACAAGCCCTGCAAAATCATAAGGAGCGGCCTTCTCTTCAGGCTCATAAATATGATCTTCATGATCCGGTGTATCATAGAAGAATCCCGTATTTAAAGGGCGATTCGCCGCTTTATTCATCTCTTCAACCCATTCAGGTCTAAGTACATAATTGTCAGGATCGGCCATATAGGCATCAATCGCTTGACGATATACGTTCACGACCGTAGCTACGTAGTGGATGGACTTCATGCGCCCTTCGATTTTGAAGCTGTCCACCCCGACATCAATGAGATCGGGAATATGAGCTATCATACACAAATCTTTGGAAGACATCGTGAAGGCGTTATCCTCTTCGCTGAACAACGGATGCTGATTCACACCCAGATTAAACTGCTGGAGAACCCGGCTCTCCTTGGCTTCTTCTTCAGAGACCCATACTTCTTCAGGGCGTCCGTCTTCGAACAAATCATATTTCCATCGGCAGGATTGGCAGCAGCCTCCCCGATTGGAATCCCGATCAGTGAAATGATTCGACAATACACAACGTCCGGAGTAGGAAGAACACATTGCTCCATGAATGAATGCCTCTATTTCAATATCAACATGGTTCTTAATTTCTGCGATTACTTCAAGACTGGTCTCCCGGCCAAGCACAACACGGGGCAGCCCTTCTTCCTTCCAGAACTGTACAGCCTGCCAGTTCAGCGTAGATTGCTGTGTGCTTAAGTGGACTTCCAACTCGGGCACTACTCTTCTCGCCGTGTCTACAATGATCGGGTCAGCGGCGATAATTGCAGAGATCCCAGCCTCATGCAGATTACGTAAGTATTCTTCGATTCCGGCTATATCTTCGTTATGAGCGTAAATATTGGTAGCCACGAATACTTTAGCTCCATATTTCTTCGCGAACTCAACGCCTTCTTTCATTTCCTCGAAGCTGAAATTGTCCGCGTTGGAACGAAGTCCATATTTCTGACCTCCGATGTATACGGCGTCTGCTCCATAATGAATGGCAAATTTTAATTTCTCCAGGTTCCCTGCCGGTGCCAGCAGTTCCGGCTTGTCCAAGCGGTGACGTTTGCCTGTAAATTTCGGTGTGTGCTTCTCTGTTGTATGCATTTCGTTCCCCCTTAATACACCTGTTCTTTGTAAAAGAATCCGAATGAAAGCTCGCGCTCCGGGTCTTGAACTTCACGAATCGTATCCATCCATGTCTCCTGAAATTCGTAGCCTTCCGGGTCTTCAAAATAAGTATCGATCGCTGTCCGGTATACCTGGATGACTGTGCGATTATAACTTATCGGCTTGAGTATGGTCTCAATCTTGAGTGAGTCCATCCCTGCTCCTAGTAGAATATGAAGATCCTCTAGTATGCAGATATCGTCCGAGCTCATAATATGGGTGCCGTTGCTATCCTCAAAAATCGGGAATTTCTCATCCTGACGCTCGGCCTCAATAAGAAATAAACCTCGATCCTGTCCCAGATTCTCCCCTTGGACTGGACGGCCTTGATGCGTCATATAACTTTGTACCAGCTTACGCTTGGAGTGATAGATATTCGTCATTCCGTGAACCTGAACTTCAGCCTCAATTTGGAGATGCGGCTTCATTTCAGTAAGCTCGTCCATATTCAGCTCCCGTGCCAACAACACTCGAACAGCACCTTTAGAGCCCCAGTAATTTGCTGTTGCATAATTGGTAGAGGTCATTTCCGCGTTCCAGTGCAGGTTTAGACTTGGAGCATACTGCTGAACCGCTCGCAGAACTGCCGGATCGCCGAATTCGATTCCGTCCACACCTGCTGCTGCCAGTGCCTGAACATACCCCGAAAGTTCGTCCAGGATTTCATTGCTTATCAAATTATTCACACTTACATACACCTTGGCCTGATCAGCATGGGCAGCACGAACAGCCTCACTAATATCAGCAATATTCATATTTCCCGGCAGCCTGGTTCCGAACCTTTCCTCACCAATCAGCACCGCGTTAGCCCCGGCAGCGATATACTCCTTAACCTCTTGTAATGATCCCGCTGCTGCGAGAAGTTCCGGTTTGTTCCCCATCATGTTTAAAAACACCTCGGTTTTATTTAACTGTAGATTTACTTTTTTGAATATTCTTAAGATGCTCTGCGTACGTCTTGGCAAATAAGTGCTCCTGGGACCCGTCCTTCTTCGTAACATAGAACAAATAATCGGTATTCTCAGGTTCGAGTGCTGCCTCAATCGACTTCACACTTGGACTGGCAATGGGACCTGGCGGAAGGCCGTTATACAAATAAGTATTATATGGACTGTCCTTTTTTCTTAGGTCACTATTTAACAGACGTTCTTTGGGCTTACCGAGCAAATATTGGACCGTTGCATCAATTTCGAGCTTCATCCCTTTATCTAAGCGGTTGTAAATGACGCTGGCTACCTTTTTGCGTTCCGGATCTACCACAACCTCACGCTCGACAAGTGATGCCACTGTGAGTAGTTCAGGAAGCGTCAGCTTCCTCTTCTCAAGCTTCACT
The DNA here is from genome assembly GCF_003994465.1 of Paenibacillus zeisoli. Classification (GTDB taxonomy): domain Bacteria; phylum Bacillota; class Bacilli; order Paenibacillales; family Paenibacillaceae; genus Fontibacillus; species Fontibacillus zeisoli. Next base: position 92,014 of record NZ_RZNX01000009.1, read on the forward strand.
TTCCAGTCTGGAATGCTATCCAGCTTGGCCTGAAGCTCCTCCAGCATTCGGGTAATAATATCGGCCTCACTGCTGCCTTTCTTCAGTTCATAGGTCTCCGGGAATAATAATCCTTCAAGCCTGTAGATCTGTTTGTCGCTAGCCGGGAACTCCCGAAGCACGGGTACTTCAATGCCTGAAGGATTCTTGGCAAGCTTAAGGAATTGATCTTTATTAACAATACCTTCCTGACTTAATTTATCAGCCATTTGCTTTAGTGTATAACCTTCAGGTATCGTAAAATGGACCATGTCCGCTTTCACGACATCGCCACTGTTAAGCTTTCCGATAATCTGGTCATAGGTCATACCCGGACTTAATTCATAGATTCCGGCCTGAAATTTGGCTCCCTCTGACTTCATTTTCAAGTATGCCTTGAACATAAGTGAGTTCTTGATTAACCCTTCCTGTTTGAGAAGATCCGCTATCTTAGCCGTTCCCGCTCCAGACTTAATCTCCACCTTCACACTCGCCGAAGAAGAGCTTACAGGCTGCATCTGGTTGTAAGTGTAGACAGCTGCACCACCTAGTATGATTAAGATCACGATAAAAAAGGTGACCAGCCGTCGCCCTAGTTTGTTCAAAAATGTCAACTCCTCTATACCATACAAAAAGAGCGGTAAATTCCGCTCTTCTTGTAAAATGCTATAACAAAGCAGGATTAATCAATTTAAGAGTATAGACTACTCAGGAAAGGTAAGCTCATCGTACAGCTCAGATACATTCTCCCATTCATCATCATCATCAATGGTAACCAGTTCCAGGCTGCCCTCTTGCGAGGTAACGATCTTAAGGATCTCAGGCTCTGCTGACTTGCCATCTTCATCTGGAAGAAGAACAGCATAGGCTTGGCCGCCGATATCGAATTCTTTCTCGACACGGTAATAAGAGGTGTGCCCTTTCTCGTCCTGAAGCTCAACTACAGGTCCGAAGGCTTCCTTCACTCGGGAGCTCCAAATCACATGCTCAGCGGAAAACTCAGTCATGCTCTTCCTCACCACCCAATTCGTCAAGCAGGGTATTGAAGGTCTCCTCAACAATTTCCCACTCTTCGTCACTTTCAATAGTGAACAGCTTCAGATCTTCACCGTCTTCTTCGTAGCGGAAAGCATACACTTCTTCGCTATCTTCGTCTTCTTCTTCGGAATCAAGAGGAACGACCATCATATACTTTGCGTCAGAACCATCCACTTCGAATTTCATAATCACTTCGAATTCTTCTTCATTTCCCTCTTCATCAGGGATGTAGATAATTTCCGGTTCTTCCTCGTTATTCATGCGATCGTTAGCCATTTGCCATCACCCTCACCTTTTGCTCTTAGAATCTAAGAAATTTTGCAAAATCAACGTCGCAGCAATTTGATCCACGACCTGTTTGCGTTTTTTTCGGCTGACATCAGCCTCAAGCAGCGTTCGATGTGCCGAGACCGTTGTTAACCGTTCATCCCAAAGGTGAACCGGTAAACCTAGAATTTCCCGCAATCGATCGGCAAATTCCATGCAAATTTCACCGCGGGGACCTACTGTACCGTTCATGTTCTTCGGAAGTCCGACGACAATTTCCTCAGCATCGTATTCCTTCACAAGTTCGGCAATCCGCTTCAGTTCAGATTCGTCACCCCTGCGCTCGATCGTCTCGAGCCCCTGGGCAGTCCATCCAAAAGCATCGCTGACGGATGCACCGATTCTGCGGTCCCCGTAGTCCAAGCCTAATATTCTCATTTCTGTTCTCCTATTTCTGTAGAACAGAGCGGCTTACCTATGACCGGCTAAATAATACTTAACCAATTCCTCGATTAATTCATCCCGCTCTTTCTTACGTACCAAACTTCTAGCGTTGTTATGCCGCGGAATATATGCAGGGTCACCCGACAATAAATAACCAACGATCTGGTTAATCGGATTGTATTCCTTCTCCTGAAGCGCTGCATATACCGACAAAAGAATTTCCTGAGCTGAAGCTTCATGCTCATCGCCTGTGACGTTGAACTTGACTGTTTTATCCATGGAGTCCAAGATGACACCTCACTTCTACGAACAATTGCCCGCGGGAAATTGCAAGCGTTACAGCCTGCCTTCTTAACTATAACATATTGAGTAGCCCTTAAGGAAATATTTGAAGCGAGAAAGTATCCTGATTATGGAATTTTTTTATTGCGCTGAGGCTTGAATAAGCTGCTCTGAAAGCTTGAGAGCCTCGTCCAATTTGGATGCATCCTTACCTCCGGCCTGAGCCATATCCGGTCGGCCTCCGCCACCTCCGCCGCATAGAGCTGCGAGTTCCTTGACCAGCTTGCCGGCGTGGAGTCCACGCTTCACTTCCTGTTGAGGTACAGCCACTACAAAGTTTACTTTATCTTCTACGGCAGCCCCTAATACAATTACGGCCTCTGGCAATTTAAGTTTCAATTCATCTGCAAGTGTACGCAGAGCATCCATACTATTAGCCTGGACCTGTACTGCAAGAAGCTGGGTACTACCAACCGTCTTCACCTGACTTGTCAGTGCGCCCGCTTCAATTCCACTAAGCTTCCCTTGCAGGGATTCGTTCTCACGGCTAAGGTCCTTCACCTGCTGATGCAGAGCCTCAATCCGTTTTGGAACTTCACCTATATGAGATTTGAGCAGGGATGCAGCCTGTTTGAGAACATCAAGCTGGCCATCCATATATTCATAAGCCTGACGACCGGTAACTGCTTCAATCCGGCGTACACCCGAGCCAATTCCGCTCTCACTGATTAATTTGAAGAGACCAATCTGCGAGGTATTCTCGACATGACATCCACCGCACAGTTCTAGGCTGTATCCGCCAACTTGAACAACCCGGACCACGTCGCCGTATTTCTCACCGAACAAGGCCATGGCTCCCATGGCTTTCGCTTCATCAATAGGCTTCAATTCAATATTTACATCGAGACTGTTCCAGATCTGTTCATTAACACGCTGTTCGATTGTCGACAACTCTTCTTGTGTAATGCTGCCCAGATGAGAGAAGTCAAAGCGAAGACGACCCGGTTCAACCAAAGAACCTGCTTGGTTCACATGATCTCCTAAAGTCTCTTTCAGCGCTTTATGAAGAAGGTGCGTAGCGGTATGGTTCTTGATAATATCAGAGCGCAGACCGCGGTCAACAGCTGCAGTTACCGACTCTCCTGTACGCAGTTCACCGGACTGTACAGTAACCATATGAACGAACTGACCGTGCGGAGCCTTAAACAGCCCTTCCACTCTGGCATTACCAGAAGCATTGCGGATCTCGCCCTTATCACTGACTTGTCCGCCGCTCTCCGCATAGAATGGAGTCTGCTCAAGAATAATCTGACAGGATTCACCCTCAGATACCATGTCTACAAAAGCATCGTTAACAACGATGGCAACAATTTTCGATTCTGCAACAAGCTCATTATATCCAACGAACTCGGTTTTAGTCTCAAAGTCAGAGAGCACGCCGCCCTGAACCTTCATACTTTCGTTGTCATGACGAGCAGCACGGGCACGATCACGCTGCTGCTGCATCGCGGCTTCAAAACCTTCACGATCTACGCCTAATCCATGCTCGGCTGCATAATCCTCAGTCAAATCAAGAGGGAAGCCGTAGGTATCATATAATTTGAACGCATCTGGTCCACTGATCACTTTGCTGCCGGCTGACTTAGCTTCCTCGCTGATCGTGGCAAGAATGGCCAAACCATCCGAAAGGGTTTCATGGAAACGCTCTTCCTCCGTACGAACGACCTTCTCGATGAACTCCCGCTTAGTCACTACATCAGTATAGTAACTGCCCATAATCTCGCCTACCACCTCGACAAGTCCGAACATGAACGGACGATCCAGACCTAGCATCTTGCCATAACGAACTGCACGGCGAAGCAGGCGGCGGATAACATAACCCCGACCTTCATTCGATGGAAGAACCCCATCAGCAACTGCAAAGGATACGGTACGGATATGATCGGCAATGACCTTCATGGCCACATCGTTCTCCGTATTTTCACCATATTTCACTTTTGCGATTTCACTTGTCTTGGCAATGATCGGCTGGAAAAGATCCGTATCGAAGTTGGAAGCAGCATCCTGCAGAATTGAAGCAAAACGCTCAAGACCTGCGCCCGTATCAATATTCTTGTTCGGGAGCGGTGTATAGGAGCCGTCCTTGTTATGATTGAATTCAGAGAACACGACATTCCATACTTCCAGGAAGCGTTCGTTCTCCCCACCAGGGTAGCATTCGGGATCAGACAGATCACCATAAGCTTCTCCGCGATCGTAAAAGATTTCCGTACAAGGTCCGCAAGGTCCTTCGCCGATATCCCAGAAGTTGTCCTCCAGCTTCACAATTCGCTCCGCCGGCAGACCCAGCTTCTCGTTCCACAGCTTGTACGCTTCTTCATCCTCCGGATATACCGTTACAGACAGACGCTCAGGATCGAAGCCGATCCACTCTTTGCTGGTCAGGAATTCCCAAGCCCAAGTTACTGCTTCTTCTTTGAAATAATCTCCGATGGAGAAGTTACCCAACATTTCAAAGAAAGTGTGGTGTCTGCGGGTCTTACCCACGTTCTCAATATCATTGGTTCGGATACATTTCTGCGAGTTCGCAAGCCTTGGGTTCTCCGGCTTTACACGGCCGTCAAAATAAGGCTTAAGCGGTGCCATACCGGCATTAATCCACAGCAAGGAGGGATCGTTATGCGGGACGAGCGATGCACTCGGTTCAATTTTGTGTCCTTTGGATGAGAAGAATTGCAGCCATTTGGCGCGAATTTCACTTGCTTTCATAATGGGACAGCCTCCTAAACGTTTATATAAAAAAACAAAAAACGCCCCTGAATATCAGGGACGATGAACTCGCGGTACCACCCTGGTTACCGCTCTTGGTCTTCCGGATTATCCGGGAACTTAAGAACGATCTCCTTGATTGGCTGTTAACGAAAGCCATCCGGCGGATTTGGCCCGCTCTCTGAGATCTGCTTTCCGCACAACCGAAATTCAGGTTCTCTCACCCATCGTCACTCAGATGCTGTGCACCTAAATTAACGAAGGAACCTTCTCTCTGGGGGAATCCGGGCCTGGACGTACTTTATCTCATCAACGATTTGACATATACACTCAAGTATATAAGCCCCATGTCACGCTGTCAATTGGCTCTACACCGTCTTTCTGCGGACATAATAGGCATAGAAATGCTGAATAACTACCTTAAGAACGGCAAAGCAGGGAACAGCCAGAATTAGACCCGGGATGCCAGCAATCTCTCCGCCAACAAGCAAAGCAAAAATAATAAACATCGGATGCAAATGAAGCGTTCGTCCTACAACCTGCGGGGATATCACATTACTTTCAAGCAGCTGGCAAATTGTGTTGACCACAATCACCATCAGAACCATTCGCCATGAAATGGCCGAGGCCATAAGTACTGCTGGAGCAGCACCAAGGAAAGGGCCAAGATAGGGAATAATATTGCAGAGCGCCACCACACTGGCAAGGAGAAGCGCGTAAGGCATTCCGATGATCATATACCCAATATAAGCAAAGGTTCCAATAATGACGCATACCAAGAGCTGACCCCGAATGTAGCTTCCCAGCGCTTCGTCAATTTCTTTCATCAGCAGCACGATTGATTTGCGTCTTGTATGCGGGAGATAGGTGATAATCATCCGCTCGATGACTTCGAAATCTTTTAGCATATAGAAAATAAGAAACGGAATGATGAACGCATTAAAAATCACGCCAATCGTCGCTCCTATATTATTCATGAAATCAGAGATTCCGGCTGCGAGCTTTTGTTCAAATTGAAAAAACCAGTTGTTCATCCCCATACGTACCCCATTCGGCAAAAAAGAAGTATCCCAGCTGTTCATGATCTGTTGAGTATGCAGCGTAAGCTCAGGCAGATGCTCACCAAGCTCCTGAAGCTGATTCATGAACATGGGGATCATATTGGCCAGAATGACCGCAAGGCTCGTCAGAAATACAGCGTAAATCAGAAGTACCGCTGCAGTGCGGGGAACCTTACGTTCTCCAAGCAGCTTGACGATCGGATTCAGCACGTAGGAAATAATCAAGGCAATGACAAATGGAGCAAAGATCACCTTCAGGAAGCTGAAGAAAAGTACAATAACCGGCTTGAGCAGCCACAGGAAGTATACAATGATAAGTCCCAGCAGTACCCATAGGCCATAGCGGAACATCTTGCTGTTCCAGAATGGTTCCATTCGTATTCCCTCCCTCTAGACGGACTGGCTGTATGTATGTAGAGAGTATATGCGCAGGCAATGGAAAATAATCGGGTGAAGGGACAAGTTAGATCAAAAAGCGAAAAACAAAAGCCGCTTGCCCGGAAAGCTCCACTCAAGGAGCCCACCAAGCTAAGCGGCTAAAAGGATCTCATATGTACAAGGAACGGAAATCCTTAAGAAGATGCGTGTATATGAGGAAAGTCCTGAACCATTTCCTCGCCAAAGAACAGATCATCCAAAGAACTCAGTGTTCCGTCCTCCTCAACTTGATACACGGACATTTTCTCCCCGTTCACGGTTAGTTCAATAAAGCAGCCCCAGCAATAAAACTGGTGAGAACCAATCTTGCCTATATCTTTTGAGCTACAATTTGGACATTTCATCATCGTATCACACCTATTCGTTAGCAGTATAAATCCCTTTTTCAAGCCTTTCTTCACTTAGCGGAGGCACAATAATTGCGCTCTCACCTTTGGTCATCTCTGAAGTGAAAGGCAGCCATTTACGGCCCTCCATCAGATCGGAAATAAACCCATCACTAATTTCCAATCCTACTATTGTGTTTCCCAGTTCCTGGTCAAAATAAACATCACTTACATGCCCAATCATAACCCCATCGCTAGTAAGAACTGGAAGCTCCCTAAGCTTGCTGTTACCCAGGACAAAAGTTAGCTGTATATTCTCGGCCTCCATCTTACGGACAGCCTGCTGATTACGAATCATTACGGCATCTTCGCCATAAGCGACGATATCTTCCCATAGTACTGCCTTGATACTGGACGAGAAGAGGCCTTTGCTCTCCAGTTCAATCCCTTCGATCTTCCAGTCACTACTTAGAAGGACATCCAGAACCTTCCCGATTTGCTTGCCTTCCTCAACGTCAAATACGGATAAACCAATTAATTCTTGAAGTCTCATGGCCCTAGATCCCTCCTTAACCTTTGAAAACGAAGACACGCTCCCTGCCGGTTAGTAGTAAAAAGAACGAAGACCTTATTTCCCACTACGTATACGGTCCAGAATGGTTCCAACTTTTTTGGCCGCGTATTCCATTTCTTCATTAGTATTACCCAAACCAAAGCTGAAACGAATCGCAGAACGTAAAACATTTTCTGGAACTTTCATAGCCTCAAGTACATGAGACGGTTCAAGCGAGCCTGAGGTGCAGGCAGAGCCGCTCGCGACCGCAATCCCCTCCATATCAAGGTTCATCAGCATGGTCTCCGTTCCCACTTCAGGGAAGCTGACATTCACGATATGAGCTAGTCTCGATGTGGGATGCCCATTAAGTACAAAATGCTCCTTCCCTACATAACGCTCAAGAGCAGCCAAGAAATGGTGCCGTATCTGTTCATCCTCCGCCTGCTTGTCCCGAAGACGAGATACCGTGAGCTCAGCCGCCTTGGCAAAGCCAGTTATTCCAGCCAGATTCTCTGTTCCTGCACGCCGCTTTCTCTCTTGAAGCCCGCCATAAAGAAGCGGCTCCAGTGCAATGTTCCGATGAACATAGAGTGCGCCAATGCCTTGGGGGCCGTTGACTTTGTGAGCGGAGAAGCTCATGAGATCCACGGGCAGGTCTACACAGGAAATCTCCAGAGAACCGAACGCCTGTACAGCATCAACATGAAAAACAATCCCATGCTCACGGGCGATTTCCCCGATCTCCACAATCGGCTCTACGGTTCCTACTTCATTATTCGCATACATTACGCTGATCAGTATCGTCTCATCTGTAATTGCTTCCTTAACCTGATTAGGATCCACCCATCCATGGGTATCTACGGGCAGATATGTGACCTTGTATCCATTCTCCTCCAGACGGTGACAAGCATGAAGCACAGCGTGATGCTCTACTGCAGTGGTGATAATATGTCTACCCTTCTTCTTGCTGGCGGCCGCCACTCCAAAGAGGGCCAAATTATCACTTTCCGTCCCGCCGGCGGTGAACACCAGTTCATCAGGACGGCAGTGCAAAGAGGCAGCGAGAATATCCCGTGCCCCATTGACTGTACGTTTGGCTGCCCGGCCGAATGCATGGATGCTGGATGCATTTCCATACTGTCCCTGCATGACCCGCAGCATTTCCTCCGCCACCTCCGGATGAATCGGAGTGGAGGCTGCATGATCTAGATATATATTTCTCAACGTAGAATTCACCCTTATTTAATATAGACTCTCATGCTTACAGGCCAAACCTTTCGCAACTTCGCGAGACCTTATTCTATAGATGTTATCATAAATAATCAAGGAGTTAATAAAATCTATTTCCTTCTCCGGCCTTTATACTGGCGATCTATGAGCTCACGTCTTGTGACAATGGCATGATACATCGACTGATCTCCCAAATTCTTAAAAAGTTGGGTCCCGGGTCTAGTATTCGCCTCTATAATCCAAATCCGGCCTGAACGGTCAAGTCCAATATCAATTCCAAGAACACGAATTCCAGGGAATCTGCGATTCAAAGCAGCTGCCGCATGGTATGCGATCTGGTCGATCTTTTGGATGGTTCTATGAACCTTCTGCGGATTATGGTGATAGATGGAATTCAGAACTTTAGGCAGATGAACCGGCCTTCCCCCTTGGCTGTAATTGGTCACAAACCTCCCGGCAGCTCCAACCCGAACTACTTTACCCGAGATCAGCCATTTGGTTCCGGGCTTCTGAAGAAAGACACGAATATCAACCAGCCGATGATGATACTTGGTGAGGTGAAGACCCTGCTGTACTAAATAAGAATGATAAGGACTAAGCCGTTGATGAAGTTCGCGAATGACGAATTTCCGGCTTACTTTCCTATTATTTAGTCCCCATGAAATATGAACACCTTTATTCTTTATCCGCTTTAATCTTACTATCCCCCTGCCCTGACTGCCCGTATCAGGCTTAACAAATACGGTAGAGTGTTGATTCAGCATTCTCTTAAGGACATAAGGATGATAAGGACGGGTTTCGGGAAGATGACGGCGAAGCAAAGGGGATCTCCGCATCGTCCTATCCTTGAGCAATTTGCTTTGAATTCTTCGGAATGGCACTTCTTATCCATCTCCTCATATATGACTTATACAGCAATATATGCCCGAATGAGGGATGCCCGTAAGATACACCCGCCTCTTACCGATATTTAAATTACCTGTGTCGTAAAGGTGGAAAACTAAGACTTGCGAAGCTAGTTCTTCAACAGCTCGTGCTGCCGAACTATGTTTAGCCATTGCTCCGCAATCAAAGCGTGTCCCGCTGCCGTTGGATGAACGCCATCCCAAATCCAGTAGTCTGCATCCGCTCTCTGGCATGCCTCGTTGAAAATCTTCTGCAAAGGTACATGGACGGCTCCGAACCGGTCAGCGAGCTGGCAGACGATCTGTTGATACTGAGTGATCCGCTGCTCCCAAGCATCCCATTTCTCAAGTGTTGCACCCGTTCTAAGAATAAAAGGCTCACAGAGTACCAGCTTCGCCTCGGGCAGCACCTCGGCTGTCTCCTCAAGCAGATGCTGGTAGGCCCGTTCAAACCGGTCTGTAACCCCACTTGCTTCGCCGCTGATCCATCTCCATAGATCATTCACCCCAATCAGCAAGTTCAGAATATCCGGCTTTATGCTGATTGCGTCCTCGTTCCAGCGTGCATACAGATCGGAAATACGGTCTCCGCTAACGCCTCGGTTGACGAAGTAAGGCTCCTGCTCGGCCATCTCCAACCCCAGCTTGGCTGCGATAAGATAGGCATAACCATGTCCCAGGATATGATTAGGATCGTCATTACGGCCGCGGCCGCCATCCGTGATGGAATCTCCCTGAAACAAAATAACCTTGCGTTTGTTCACGACTATCGCATCCTTCTACTTAAAAGTGGATTGGTCCTAAATTAATGCTAACAATAATTCCAGCATACTTCTAACAAGCCTGCTCTTCGAGCGTCGGCATACCTATTTGTTGCCTAAATGAGCACTGCTTAAGTAGGTAAATTTTGTTCACTTGCAGCCATAGACAGAATGCAGCCGAAATGGATAGGAGTAATCCTCCTGTTCAAGAAAAGCAGCCCGTCCTCATAGAGAACGGGCTGCTGATGATGATCTGTATGGTCAGCTTCCGTTAGAGGAAGCTGGTTAACAAATCAGATGTAGAACATGTAATTCTCTTTGGCACCCTGCTCTTCAAAGTTAATCAGATTGTCCAGGGTTGTGGAATCTAGTACTTCAGCGATGCTGTCACGGATGCGAAGCCATAAATCCCGCTTAGCAGGATCATCCTCTTCGGTAAAATCAACCGGAGAAATCGGGCCTTCGAGCACCCGGATAATATCTCCTGCTGTAATGTCAGCTGCTTCACGGGAAAGAATATACCCGCCGTAAGCTCCGCGGATACTCTTTACCAGCCCCGCGTTACGCAGTGGAGCTATCAATTGCTCCAGATAATGTTCGGAAAGTTGATTTTTCTCAGCAATGCTCTTTAACGAGGTCGGTCCTTCGCCAAATTTAGCCGCGAGTTCCATCATAATTGTTAATCCATAGCGTCCTTTAGTGGATATTTTCAAAGAAGCCACCTCTTTCAATTTTCGCATAATCTTTATATAATAGATCTTTGAACCTATAAAAGTTAGAAACGGGGCAAAACTAATTTCAACTGGAGTATACTTGTTATATCGCCCTATTCCGATCTTTGATCTCAGCTTATCGTAACATATCTCCAGCGATTTTGGAAAAGAAATCGCGATGTTCATTTAGATTTTTTTACATTTTATAACAATTGTTAAAGGAGTGGAAATCATGTCTAAAACCAACAGTGAAACCCGGGTAGTTGTCGGGATGTCTGGAGGCGTTGACTCCTCCGTTACCGCGCTGCTTCTTAAACAACAGGGTTACGATGTGGTAGGCATATTTATGAAGAACTGGGATGATACCGATGAATTCGGCCATTGTACAGCTGAAGCGGATTCCGAAGATGTCCGCCGGGTGTGCGAGCAAATCGACATCCCTTATTATTCAGTTAATTTCGAGAAAGAATACTTTGATAAAGTGTTCACCTACTTCCTGGAAGAGTACAAACGCGGACGCACACCCAACCCTGATGTGATGTGCAATCGCGAGATTAAATTCGGCGAGTTCCTGAACAAAGCCCTGGATTTGGGTGCAGATTACGTGGCAACCGGACACTACGCACGCGTGGTGGAACAAGATGGCCGCTTCGAGCTTCTACGCGGGGTCGATTCGAATAAAGACCAGACCTATTTCCTCAACGCCCTGAATCAGAACCAGCTGTCCAAAGCAATGTTCCCGATCGGGCATCTCCCTAAGCCGGAGGTAAGACGAATTGCTGAGGAAGCGGGTCTCTACACGGCCAAGAAGAAGGATAGTACAGGGGTATGCTTCATCGGGGAACGGAACTTCCGTGAATTCCTGAGCGGGTACCTTCCGGCTAAATCCGGTGATATGGTAGACATCGCCACAGGCGAGGTTAAGGGCCGTCATGATGGGCTTATGTATTACACGTTGGGTCAGCGTCAGGGGCTCGGTATTGGCGGAACAGGGTCAGGTAATGGTGAACCTTGGTTCGTCGCTGATAAAGATCTTGAGCAAAATATTCTTTATGTCGTTCAGGGAGACAAGCATCCCAGCCTGTATTCGACCGGGCTCATTGCTTCAGGTATAAACTGGATTGCCGGCAACGAAAATATGCCGAAGGATTCATTCCACTGCACAGCCAAATTCCGCTACCGTCAGCCGGACCAAGGCGTAACTCTAACTCTTCGCGAAGACGGCAATGTGTATGTTGCCTTTGATCAGCCTCAGAAAGCGATCACGCCGGGGCAGGCGGTTGTATTCTATGACGGTGATGTATGTCTTGGCGGCGGAACCATTGATGTTGTGGAGAAAGTGGTTCAGCGGGAACTTCACTTGAATAAATAAACTAGAAAGAAGCCATTCCAGCTCAGGTATGAATCTGAGAGAATGGCTTCTTTATTATTGATTTGGGATAGTCAGTTCACCTTCCACCAGGGACAGACCTGCTGGATATTGGGCGGGTCTGGGCGGGTCTGGATCGCCCAGGGTGTCCAGAGGGTCGCGATGATCCCGATGGTTCCGTTGGCCTTTGTTTCGTGGGTCCGATGTTCCTGTGTCACGTGTTTCAGTGTTCAGGTTGTACGATTCGGTCAGATGTTTCGGCGGTCCGGTAGTCCGAGCTACGGTGTTGCGGGTGTTCGGGGGCGTTCAGATGTTTAGGATAGTTCAGTTAGTTCGAAGTCAGCCGTTCAGCTGCTCCGTCCGCCCTCCCGGCCTTGTCCGCGTCTAAGCTCCTGGTTATGCCTGATCTTGCTCTCATTCCCCTGCTCCGTCGCTTCATAGAAGACAGTGCGCGCCAGTTCGGGCGGCAGATAGTCCTGCTTCACGTAATGACCCGGATAATCGTGCGGATACTTATATCCGGTATGCCCCAGCTTCATGGCCCCTGAATAATGGCCGTCCCGCAGATGCAGCGGAACCTCCGCGGACTGCATGCGGTCCATCGCGCCCATGGCTTTGGAGATTGCGGTATATACCGCATTCGACTTCGGGCTCTCCACCGCGAACAGAATCGCCTGCGCAATGTTCAGCTTGGCCTCCGGCCAGCCGTTATTGCGGTAAGCGTCCAGCGCGCTGACCGCCTGCACCATGGCCTGGGGATTGGCCAGGCCAATGTCTTCACTGCTGGCTGCGATCAGCCGCCGCAGGAACACCATGGGGTCCATGCCGAGCTTCTCGACGGCATAGAGGAACCAGAAGAGCGCCGCGTCGCTGGAGCCGCGGATGCTCTTGTGGAAGGCCGACAAGACATCGTACTGTGTCGATTCGTCGGCTTTGACAATCGGACGGCGGATGGATTCCTCCGCCACGTCCAAGGTGATATGCACGCTGCCGTCCGCCTGCGGCGGGGTCGTCAGTGCAGCCAGCTCCAGCGCATTGAGCGCCCTGCGGATGTCGCCGTTAGACACCCAGGCAATGTGCTCCAGCGCTTCCTCATCCACCTGCAGCTTCATATAGCCAAGGCCCTTTTCCGAATCAGACAGCGCTCTCTTCATAGCAATCAGCGAATGTTCCTTGGTCAGCGGCTCAAGCTGGAACAGGGTCGAGCGGCTGAGCAAGGCACCGTTCACATAGTGAAACGGATTCTCCGTCGTAGCTCCAATGAAGATGATTGTGCCCTTCTCGACAGCGGGCAACAGCGCGTCCTGCCTTGAGCTGTTGAAACGGTGTACCTCGTCAAGGAATAGAATCGTCTTCGTACCATACATAGACTTGTCCGTCTGTGCCTTCTCGATAACAGCCCTAACATCCTTGACTGAAGCATCTACCGCATTCAGCCTCACAAATTCTCCCTGGGTCTGGTTCGAGATAATATGGGCTAAGGTAGTCTTCCCGCAGCCTGGAGGACCATACAGCAGAATGGAAGAGACCTGGTCAGCCTCAATAGCTCTTCTGAGCAGCTTGCCCTGGCCTACAATATGTTCTTGACCAATATATTCATCAAGTGTGGTCGGACGCATCCGGTCGGCCAGAAGCCGCGTTCCCGGGTCCGTTTCCCTTCCATATGAGAATAAATCCATAAATGCTCACTTCCTTACGTAACTTGCGTGACTTGCGAGTCCCTATTTTCTCTATAATTTTATCATAATGCAGCCCATTTTCCGAACTGATGTTTGTTCATCAGCAGGGATAGGACACCGTAAAGAACATTTATAACTATTCTTTCACTTTATTCCCAGCTTAGGATATGAGTTAATATAGGTGTCGGGCCGACAAAAACAGCTGGGAAAGGGGGCTGATCGAATTGATCACAGTGAACGAGGTGGCTTCCGCGTAAGCGGGAACCACAAACCGGGGGGCCGTATGGCCTCCCTTTTGATTATTACAGGCTGCAAGGTTATGGATTCCTATTTTGCTCAAACATGAAGTGTTGTTTTTACGATCGACTATAAGTTATTCTTAATATAAATTACATAACTCTGGAAAGAGGTGCTGAAAATGATTCAATTGTTGTGTGCCATCCGAAGTTTCCCGGTTGTTCAGGCATAATTACTGTCTCACTTGGATCTTAGACATACCTCACATATAAGAACCTATAACAATGATGAATTTAAAATACGAAAGGAGGATCACGGCAATGGTGACTTTTATCGCTAAGAATGACGCGGACGGACAACGATTTAAGGAGGAAATTGAACGTGAATTACAGAAACGGGAAGGATGTGCTTCCCCCTAGGCTGCTGAAGGAATTGCAGCATTATATTCAGGGCGAACTCGTATATGTGCCCAAGCTGGAAAGCAAACGGGCCCCATGGGGCGAAGTCAGCGGATCACGCAAGCTGATCGCACGTCGAAATGAAGAAATCTTCAAATCGTACTGCGGTGGGCTCTCAGCAACCGAGCTGGCGTCAGCTTATCATTTATCCATAGACAGTATTCGTAAAATCATTACCAAAATGCGCTCAGCAGCCAGACATTCGGAACAGAAACAGGCTGTGAATGGCGGGTTCAGCAGTGCCGGAACGCTGAATTCCTCTTACCGTTCCTGAGCCATGAAGCAATATAATAAAGGGCCTTCCTTAAGGGATGTTATCCTACATCCTCTGGGGAAGGCCCTTACTTCATCTACTTCTCCGGCCACACAGTAACCGCGATTTCAGGGTCATTTGCTGTAACATAAGCAGGCAGAGTCTCTCCGGCCAGCAGCCATAACTCATGCAGCGCCCGGGTCGAGCCTACATACAGCAGCTTGGCGTCCCGCTCTCCATAATGATCTTCATCGACATCGGTTACGATGACCGCATCGAACTCCAGCCCTTTGGACAGATATACAGGAAGTACAGATATTCCTCCCTCGTACTCACTTTTTCGGCCGTCAATCAAGTTCAGTTCGTACCCTAGCCCACTGAGTTCAGCATGAAGCTGCTGCGCATCGCCTAAATTCCGGGTGAGCAATGCGGCCGTCCTATAAGGTCCGTCTTGGATTCGGTCCAAGGCTTTTCTAATTGTAGAGAGGCGTTCAGCTCCTGCAGCCTGGATAATCCGAACCGGTTCCGCACTCCGGAATACAGGTACAGCCAGAAGATCGGTTCCTACGCCATGTCTCAAGATATCATTTGCAAAAGTGATAATCTCCATCGTGGACCTGTAGCTCCGGGTAAGCGCGAAATAGGCCGTCTCATCCGGCTTGAACAGCACCTGCATCTCGGCCCATTCCCGAATGCCTTTGTAATAGTGGATACCCTGTGATAAATCGCCAAGGATCGTAAAGGAATGACCTTTGCAGAACCGGTCCAGTACCGCGATCTGGAAAGGAGAAAAGTCCTGGGCTTCATCGATCACAACATGGTCGAACCGAAGGTTTCCATCAATCTCATCCACGCGGGTGAACAGATACAGAAGTGCTGGGAGATCCTCTTCCTTGATCACATTCTTCTTGAGATTGGCCTGCGTCATTTTGAGAATGGATTTAGGTATCTCAGCTACGATATCTTCAAACTTAAGACCCTGCATTTTCTTGACTCCCATAAAAGCTTTATACAGGGCCAGCGGAGAGAGATCCGGCCATTTCTTGGCGTAAGCCTTCTCTCTTTGGGAAGCTTTGGACTTACGTTCCTTGAGCGCTGCTGCTGATGGGGACTTCTTCAGCTCCATCTCGACCCAGCGGTGAATACGGGCAAGCACCCGGTCTTTACGCCTTGCTATAGGGTAAGGCTTATATTCTTGTTCGTACCATTCCCTAATCGTTCTTAATGGAAGCTTCGCACCATCCCAAGGCATGAAATCCTCTTCAGGAAGACAAGCTGATTCCAGCTGCTCCACGAACCGGTCAAGTTGATCTCGAAATAAAAGAGAACCTTTAAACCTTCCTGGAAGCTCGCTATCATCCAACCTGCTCTTCACGGTATGATCGAACCACTCCGTCAAAGCTTCAGGCCCGTCACTCGGAGCTTCATCCAGACCCAGTACCTTGGAAGCCCAATCACTGAATGTATTCTGCTGGATGTCTCCCACTCCAAGCTCAGGAAGCACTTCGGAAATGTAATTGATGAACATGCGGTTAGGCGCAAAAATAATCATTTTCTCCGCGGAAATCTGCTCTTTGTATTGGTACAGCAGGTAAGCCAGCCGATGGAGAGCAACAGTCGTCTTCCCGCTCCCTGCCACACCCTGGATGATCAGCGCGCTGTTCCTGCCCGCACGAATAATCTGATCCTGCTCAGCCTGAATTGTGGAGACAATGTCCCTAAGCTTATTGTCCTTGTTCTCTCCCAGCCGATAGAGCAGGAATTCATCCGACACAGCAGGTCCTTCTTCTTCCGAGTTAAACGTATCGACCACCCGTTCAAGGATCTGCTTGCGAATCACGATGTTGCGCTTCAGGTAGACGAGTCCTTCGATCAGCCCTTCCGGCGCCTCATAAGAGGCCGAATCCCCCCCGGTAAAAGAATAGAACAAGCTGGCTACCGGAGCTCGCCAGTCAATGACCATGGGCTGTGCGGTATCTCCGCCTACGCCTACCTTACCTATGTACAGGGGGGTCCTTGTTCCGCCCTGCTCTTCGAAATCAAGCCTTCCGAAATACGGCTCCTGCCCCGACTGGGCCAGCTGTCTTCGCTGAGTATCCCGCCCCGCTTCCAGCACCTGCTCGGTATAGTCATGTCCCGTATACATAGGGATGCCGCGCAATCTATTCAGTTCCTTGTCTATCGTGTCCAAGGTGCGGTCCAGCCGCGCCTTCTCTTCTTGATAGGCACTTTGAAAATCTTCCATTTCAGTTACCTCCTAAGATAAATTTTGTAAAAAAGGAGTTTAAGTATACCACTCAGCCCACGAAAAAGCGATCATGAACAAGCCTTTGGCGAAAAGTGAAATGAAAAACAACCGCCCCCCGGATATGTCCAGGGGAACGGTCGTCCCAATTTCAGCCTGCTAAATTCAACTTATTTAGGGCCTTTTCTGGCCCTGTGTTAATTTCTCAATGGTCTTGCGAACTCTCGCATCACGCGTCTCTGGCCGCTTTGCCTCCTCAATCCACTGAATATAAGCTTTGCGATGTGAAGGAGCAAGGCCAGCAAAAAATGCAGCGGCCTGAGCAGATTGATCCAGCAGCGTTAGTAAATCAGCCGGGATGATCTCAGGTCCCGGTGAAGCTTTGTCCACCTTCTGCACCGGAGTTCCAACATTCCGTTTCTTTCTCGGTGCGGAGCTTCCAGCTCCCACGGGACGATAACGCATGGCTGACCACTTGTCATCAATCGCAATGAGCGAGACGCCCTCGTATCCCAAATCTTGGACCGTGTCCCAGCCCTTGTCCCGGTTCAGGTCTGTTCCCGCTTTAGCTCCGCCTTTCGGGTAACAGAACCAGAGCAGTCCGTCATCTTTGATCGCGCGAATTGCGGTGGGTGCAAGCTCATCCACTTCTTGGACAGAGTGAACAAAGACCTGAACAAAGTCACAGCTTTGTGCCTTTAGTTCTGCATACTCTGTAACTTGATTATTCAGTTCTAAATCCTGCAGGTAGCCATCAGGCGGGTTAAGTATGAGCAGCTCTCCCTGTGCGGGTAACCTCAGCTTGCGCGCAAGTGGTTCATTCATCGCTTATTTCCTGCCTGTCTCCAACATTTCCCGAACCGCTACACTAGTCATAATTAGTCCAACCACTGGCGGAACAAACGAGATGCTGGCAGGCGGCTGCTTGGCTTTGCGGCGATCCGGCGCATTCTCAGGGACTATTCGCTCAATCACATCTCCCCGAGGTTTTACCGGAGGTTCTGTGGAGAACACTACCTTAACGCCTTTCTTGATGCCGATCTCGCGCAGCTTGCCGCGAATAACTCGGGCCATCGGATCCATATGGGTCTTCGAAATATCCGCAACCTGGAACTTCGTCGGGTCCATCCGGTTAGCCGCGCCCATGCTTGAGATGATCGGAATACCGCGCTCGCGGCACTCCTTGATCAAATGGATTTTATAAATAATCGTGTCCGAAGCGTCAAGCACATAATCCAACTTGTATTTGAACAGCTCTTCGTACGTCTCTTCCGTGTAAAACATATTGAGCGCTACCGTCTCACATTCCGGATTAATCAGCTTAACGCGCTCACACATCAAATCCACCTTGCTTTGGCCCACCGTAGTGGTCAGTGCATGAATCTGACGGTTCACGTTCGTGATGTCTACGACATCCTTATCGATTAGAATGATCCGTCCTACCCCCGCCCGAGCCAGCGACTCGACAGCGATCGAACCTACGCCCCCGATACCCAGAACAGCAACTGTACTGTTCTTCAGAATCTCTAAGCCCTCCGGACCGATTGCCAGCTCTGTTCGTGAAAATTGATTAAGCATGTATCTTCAACCCCCCATATACATTGGACCCATTACTCCTTCCGGAAAATGAATCATGGCAGGGTATCATCCTAAGACAGAGACCTTTACTCCGTGCCCGGCCATTAACGGCACTTTAACAAACAGATGATTGCCCTGTCTGTCATAATACCATCCCGCCGTCTGCACCTCAAGATGCGAGAGACTCCGTGCCTCGTTCAATCCTTCGATCTTCTCTGGAATGAAGGATAATTGATGAATGGTGAACAATATCTCCCGTTCATTCCCTGAGCCCGAGATAGCCGCATAATCGTAACCTGCGCTGATCTCCATCACACCGTTACTTTCCAGAAAATCAACCTTCAGGCGGCTGAATTCGCCTGCCTCATATGCGTGTGTGATCCCATCATCTTCGTACAGTGTATATTCCCCCGTAACCGATTGCCCGGGATCAGTCCCAATTCCCTTACCATAGATATGAACATTTAGATTTGTCCAAACCGCCCCTTCGGTATGCTGTAATCCGCTCGTCATCGGAATGACCGCACCGGATTTCACGAAGAGTGGAATTCTGTCTATTGCAGCGTGTGCTAAATGGTGGTAGCCTCCCTCGTGTCTGGACCCAGTCCAGTAATCGTACCAAACCCCTTCCGGCAAATAGACGGACCGGTGTTCTGCCCCTGGTCTGCAGATCGGGGCAACAAGCAATTGACCTCCAAGCAGGAATTGATCTGATAGGTTGAACGTCTGTCTGTCCTGCGGATATTCAAGCACCAGAGGCCGCATGACCGGGAGTCCGGTCTCGGCTGCTTCATGGAACAAGGTGTACATGTAAGGAAGCAAAGAATATCTCAGTTCGATAAATTTCCGGCAAATTTCCTCTACCTGCTCACCGAAAGACCAAGGCTCCTGTTTTCTCGATTCAATAGCGCTATGATTCCGGAAGAAGGGGGTAAATGCCCCCAGCTGTGTCCATCTGACCAGCAGCTCTCCCGAAGCATGATGCATAAATCCTCCGACATCCGCCCCACAAAAGGCGACACCTGATAACCCCAAATTCATTCCCATCGCCATGAACATCTCCATGTGCTGCCAATAGCTGCGATTATCCCCGGTCCACACGGCTGCATATCGCTGAATTCCGGCGTATCCCGCACGTGTCAAGACAAAGGACCTCTCACCCTGCAGCAGTGTATCCAGACCTTCCTTCGTCGCCTTACACATGAGCATTCCGTATAGATTGTGTAATTCTCCGTGAGTTCTCGGCTGGCCGTTGTTCCCGTGAAGAACTTCTTCATCCATGGTCTTCGTCGGAGAATTAAAGACACTTGGCTCATTCATGTCATTCCAGATCCCGCTGATCCCATGATCCACGTAGAACTGGTGCAGAGCCCCCCACCATTCCCGGGTGCGCTCTTCTGTAAAATCTGGGAACATACTTGGACCCGGCCACACATGACCACGATACAATTCTCCGTCCGGAAGCTGGCAGAAGTGCCGCTCCGCTACCCCTTCTTCATATACCTTATAGCCTTCATCTATCTTGACACCGGGATTGACGACCGGAACAACACGCAGCCCCATTTGCGCAAGCTCGTTCATCATCCCTTCTGGATCAGGGAACTGCTCGGGATCAAATGAGAATACTTTGTAATTATCCATATAGTGGATATCCAGATAGATGACATCACACGGAATCTCCTTTGCCCGGAACGTTCTGGCCAGCTCAAGCACTTCGTCCTGATTCATGTAGCTGAATCTGGACTGCTGGTAGCCCAGCGACCACAGTGGAGGTATTTGCATTCGTCCCGTCAAGGCGGTATAAGAACTCACTACCTCGCGGAGACCCTCGCCCGCAATAATATATAAGTCCATCTCGCCATCTATCGTCTCTACGTCGTAGTTATCGCCGGACTCCCGCATATCGACCGTCATTCTTCCGGGATGATCGATGAACAGACCCAGCGAGCTCTGCCCGGTATGATGGATCAGCAGCGGAATCGACTGATAAAGTGATTCCATGTCCGGCACATGCGGATCAAGGATATCCGAGTTCCACATCGTATAGCGGTCACCACGCTTGTTCAAATACCCCGTCGTTTCTCCCAGCCCGAAGATGGCAGCTTCCTCCTTCATACCTCCCCGGCAGCGCAGACGTGATTCAGTATAACTGAATGAATAGTTTCCGCAGTCCAGATCTGATCCGTGCCTAATCTGAATAGATAACGTCTCTTTATCCAGGACCACATGAAATTCCCCTGTACGAATAATCAATTCCCGCTGATGATCCTTAATATCAAAGCCTTCCAGTGAACGCTGCGGAAGCAGCGCCTGAGACGGGACCATTTGAGCCGAATCTCCATGCAGCGAACAGGCCACTCTCAGTACTTGAGGCGAGACTCTCCAGAAGCTGAGATTCCCTCCTTTTCCACAGACCGTAAAACTCGCACCCGATTCATGAGAACTGCTGCCGGTCATGGGACCCAGACTCCGGTATGCCTGTGTATCCTCTATTCCGATTTGATCCGGATGAATTTCCTCACTGGTGTGCATGCGCCTCTCCACTCTCCTTATTTGTCTATTGATTCAACCAGACTTTGAATTCATAGGCAGCCAGGATCTGCTCACAGATTCCATCCATTAGCTGCTTCTCACCACTGAAGACATCAACCCATCGTCCTTCCGCAAAAGATACTTGGACATTCGCTTGCTCAGATCCCGTATTCATCGCGACAATCAAGTGTTCATCTTCGTGCTGCCGCTCATAGACAAGAACCCTGGAACCCTTCTCGGCACTTTGAATTTGAAATGATCCATTAAATAGAGCAGCGTGCTCCCGGCGCAAAGCAATCATAGTCCGGTAAAATTCAAACAATTCCCGGTTCATCTTCTCCCGATCCCAGATCATCGGCCGGCGATTATCTGGATCAAACTCTCCGGCAAGGCCGATCTCATCTCCGTAATAAATGCTTGGAGCTCCGATGTGTGTGAGCTGGAAGGTCGCTGCCAGCTTCATCCTGCGGATGTCGTCCTTGCACAGCGTTAGCAGCCGTACTGTATCATGGGTATCCAGATGATTGAACGATGCCTCAGTTACTTGCTTGGGATAGCGGGCTATATAACCGCCGACTTTGGCTGCGAAGGAATAAGCATCATCATGTTCAAATACGAAGAAATCGAGAATCGCATTACATAGCGGATAATTCATCACACCGTCAAACTGATCCCCGAGCAGCCAGCTCATTCCGTCATGCCACACTTCCCCCAGAATATAGGCATCTGGTTTGACTTCCTTGACCACTTTGCGGAAATCCCGCCAGAAGGCATGATCCACCTCGTTGGCAACATCCAGACGCCACCCGTCGATATCGGTCTCCTCAATCCAGTACCGCCCCAGCTTAAGAAAATAATCCTTGACCTCCGGATTCGCCGTATTGAGTTTGGGCATCGTTCTCTCAAATGCAAAAGTCTTGTAGGTAGGTATTCCCTCAATGACCTGCAGCGGCCATTCCTGTATATGGAACCAATCATAATACCTTGATTCCCTGCCCTTCTCTAACACATCCTGAAAGTATGGAAAGGTAAACCCGGAATGATTGAATACGCCGTCCAGTATGACGCGAATTCCCCTGGCGTGGCAGTCTTTGACCAAATCTCGCAGTGTTTCTTTTGTCCCAAAATGCGGATCGATCCGGTAATAATCCTGTGTATCGTATTTATGATTGGTCGGTGATTCAAATATGGGGGTAAAATAAATCACGTTAACACCCAGCTCTGTTAAGTGGTCCAGATGATCGCGTACACCCTGTAAATCCCCTCCGAAGAAGTTATGATACTCTGGCTTGCCTCCCCACACTTCCGTCTGTTCCGGGTCATTGCTCACATCCCCGTTGGCAAATCTCTCAGGAAAGATTTGATAGAATACCGATTCCTTCACCCACTCCGGCGGCGTATGAATATCAACGGGGTGCAGGTATGGGAATTCGAACAGCCCCAGGTGCTCTGTTGGCGGGCTTTTGAGGAACCCTCTCTCCGTGAACCATACGCTCTCACTGCCTTCCGTCAGGAGGAAACCGTAGGACAACCTTCCATACTTCGGATGTACCTCTGCCTGCCAATAGTCAAATAACTCATCACTGGACAAGTGCTTCATTTCGGCTTTTTGCATGTGAATCCATGGTTTACATTTATCCCCGTACAGCACCTCTACCGTAAGCCGGTCCCCTCTTCGCGTCCGTAGGCGCAAATGAACCGTTTGCCCATCATATCCATAAGCCCAGCAATCTCCGGGTCTATGATATACCGCTTCTTTTAACATCAGATCTCTCCAGCTCCTTTTCATATTGCTGCTCAGAACTCCCGGCTCGGTCAGCCCTTCTCGGCTCCTGCCGTCAGCCCCTCCACCAAGAATCTCTGCAAGACAACAAACAATAGGGTGAGCGGAACGGCTACCAGAACGCAACCGGCAGCAAACAGCGTAAATTCTGTTGCAAATTTACCTTGTACGATTTTGAAGAGTCCAACCGCAAGGGTCTGTTTCTCCGGTGTACTTAACACCATATTGGCAAATATAAAATCAACAAAGCCGCCCGTGAACGAGGTTAGAGCAATAAAGACCAGCATCGGCTTGGACAGTGGAAGCATGATGCTTCGAAATACCGTGAAATGTCCGGCACCATCAATCCGTGCAGCATCAATTAAACTTTGGGGAATCGTATCGAAGTAACTTTTTACATATAGAAAGCCCATTGGCGCTCCCGCCGAATAGACAAGAATTAACGAGAAGTGCGTGTCAAGCAGGTGGAGCTGCATCAGCAGAATATACACCGCAATCATACTCATAAAGCCAGGAAACATCCCGATTACCAGCAGACTAAGCATCAGGTTCTTGCGCCCTCTGAATCTAAATTTGGAGAATACATAACCCGTGATAGTAACTAGGCAGGTGCTGAAGATCATGGTGAAGAAAGCAACTTTAAGTGTATTGACAAACCACTGGGCAAAGGGATACGTATCGAACAATTCTTTATAATGCTGAAGCGTAAAAGTTGTAGGGATCAATTGTTCACTGTACAATGCGGTTCCGGGCCTGAAGGAAGACATGACTACCCATAAAGCAGGGTAAATACAGGCTAAACCAACCAGGATCAGCCCCACATAACAAGCTAGATTTCCAATCTGGCTCTTTACTTTGGCTCCTGTTCTCATATGTTAATCTCATCCTCCTTGAAGGCTTTGGTTCTTCGAATGTTCACAATGGCAAAGGATGCCACAAGGATGAAGATGAAAATCCCGATAATGGACGCAAAATTGTATTTACCGGTATCAATCGTCAATTTGTACAACCAGGTAATCAGAATATCTGTATCTCCGGCAGACTGATAATCCGGATTTGCCGGGTTTCCGTTAGTCAATAGATAGATCAAATTGAAGTTGTTGATATTCCCTGCAAAGGACATGACCAGCAGCGGGCCAAATGAGAACATGACCGTTGGTAGTGTAATCGCTCTGAATTGCTGGAACGAGGTCGCTCCATCAATTTGAGCAGCTTCGTAATAATCTCGTGATATTGTAGAAAGAATACCGATAACCATAAGCATCGTGATTGGAAAGCCGATCCAAACGTTCACCATAATCACGGTTAACTTGGCCCAGAACGGATCCGTCAGCCAAGGCAGATCGCTCAGGCCAAAGTAATTCAAGTATTGATTGATCGGTCCAAATTCCCCGTTGAACATATTGCGCATGATAAGCAGAGAAATGAACTGTGGAATGGCGTAGGGGATAATGAATAACGTCCGCCAAAATCCCTTAAGCCGGATTCCCCGTTTTTGCACCATCAAGGCTACACCAAAGCCCCCGATAAACGTGGTTAGCGTAGCGCAGATTGTCCAGACTGCGGTCCATAATACAACACCGAAGAACGTGTGGTTCCAAGCTTTTATCGTAAAAATGTCTTTGAAACCACCAAAACCAATCCAATTCACAAGCTTTGCTGGCGGCAGGTAATTCGGGGACGAATAATTCGTGAACGCAAGGAAAATCATGAACAAAATCGGCATTACCGTGAAGAAAATTACCAGCAGGATAGGCATGGAAATGACCAGATGCGGAAAATGCTTGCCGGTGATACGCTGGCAGGTAGCTTTGAAATTCGGTGCTGCAGTGCCGCTCTCACGCAGCTTGCCTACAACATAAGCATCCCGAACGTTCATTACATAGACAACGAGCAGTACGAGGGCGGCCAGAAATACAACCATACCTTCAATCATAAGAAAGATAGAATGGTCCCCCCGTACATTGACATACAATCTCCCCACCTTCTCCAGGTGATCCGCCCGTTCTCCAAGCGTTGTAATCCCCCAGATCGCCCTTGGAACATACAGCGCAACACGGAGGGCAACCAAATGTACTATAAATAATAGAACTCCCTTTATTAACTGGCGATTATAAATTTGTCCAAGTCCCATCCCAATTAGCGATAAAACCATCGCCCATTTTCGATGCTGGATCATTATGCCTCATCTCCCGTATGGCTAAAAGTGGGGACGTCATCCGAAGGAAAATGAACCCCGAATGACGTCATTCTGAAATAAAGGACATTATTTATGCAGCGTCTTCATCCCTTCCTTCATGCTGTTAACTGCATTATCCAGCGTAGCCTTTGCATCATTTCCTTTCCAAATGAGTTCCAGCGCATTAGCCATTGGAGCCCACACCTGCTGCATCTCGAACAAGGTCGGCATAGCTACGGAATGTTTGAATTGTTCTATCGCTCCGGTTACCATTGGATTTGCCTTGATCGCAGGCTCATTCTCCATGCCCTTGCGAGCAGGAATAAATCCGGTCTTCTCAAAGTTCTTGAGCAGAGCTTCCTGGGTTGTAACATATCTTGCGAATAACTTAGCTGCATTCGGATACTTGGAGTAAGCACTTACATAATAGGCTTTGACACCAGCAAAGGTCTTAGGAATCTCTCCGTTCGGGAATTTAGGCAGAGGGATCATGCCAACTTCAAAAGGCAATTTAGAGAAGTTGCCGATGTTCCATACCCCATCCAGGTTGATCGCCAGCTTGCCTTCCTGGAACAAGGCCGTTTTCACATCCGTAGTTGCATCAGCAGCTTCCATAGGCAGGATTTCGCGCATGGATTGATAATATTTCATCGCTTCAACCGCTTCCGGGCTGTTCAGACCAATATCATTCGGGTCGGTATTGTCTTTGCCAAAAATATACGCTTTGAAGCCGGAGAAGAATGGAAATGCATAATACAAATTGTTCAGCTGCATCATAAATCCGTATTTTTTATTTTTGACATCTGTAAATTTCTTAGAGAAGCTGATGATATCATCCCAGCTGGCCAAATCACTTTCTTTTACCAGTTTCTTATTGTAGTACAAGGCATAGGTCTCCATATTTCTTGGATAACCGTACAGAATGCCATCCTTGGTCACCGCGTTCACCGCTGTTTCTTGAAATTCCTCCCGAGTCTGGGCCTCATAGAAATCATTCGGGAGTACAAATCCGCCGGCCACGGCCTCACTCAAATTATCATGCGGAAGCACCAGAACATCAGCACCAAGCCCTGCTGGACCGTCTGTTTTCATTTTTTTCATCTGCTCGGGTGCACCCTGCTCCTGAACCTGCACCGGTACTTTGTATTTATCGCTAAATTCCTTAGCTATTTCGTTCAGAAAAGGAACCCCGTCCTTGCCATCCCATACCAGCAGCTTGGCTCCCGGTTCGGGGGTCAGTTCTTCCTGCCCTTCGGCAGTTACTGCGGTCTGTTCTGTCTGACTCGTTTGCTTCACGGGGTTACCGCCATTCTCATTCCCTGAACAGCCTGCCAAACTAAACACAAGAATGATAGATAATAATAGGAAACTCCATTTCTTTGTCTTCATTAAATAACCACCCTTCAAATGATCGATTATAAGATGAAACATTTAATCATACTACTTTTATGAAATTCTCTTTGTATTTAAGAATCCAGACGAATGGATCACCTCCTTCATGGAATTTAGAATTTGAATTTTGATTAATCGTTTAATCATCTAGCAAAAAAATATAGGTTAACTATATTTTTTGTATGGAATCGTGCTTTGGCGAACTGTGAGACTTACCGGAAGCACGACACTCCGTTTCATAGATGATTCGTTACCCTTAATTTGATCCAAAAGCATCGATACCGCGATCTGCCCCTTACTCACAACATCCTGCTTGATTGTGGTCAATGAAGGAATCATGTAATGTGCATAAAAGATATCATCGAAGCCAACGACTGAAATATCATTCGGGACATGGAGTCCGATATCATGCAGACCCCGGATCAGACCCATAGCGGTAACATCGGAAAAGGCAAAAATCGCGCTAATGCTCTCCTTAAATCCAACTATCTTCTGTGCCGCCTGATATCCGCCTTGTATGGAGGATGCCTGCTCAAATATAAGATTCGGATCGCTCTCTATGCCGGATTCTTTCATAGCCCGCAAATAGCCCTGGTATCGGAGATAGTTAACCCCGCCCTCTTCCAGCTTTCCGGTAAGCACACCAATTGCTTCGTGGCCGAGTCCAATTAAGTGTTTGGTCCCCAAATATCCTCCAACCTCATCATCCAGATCTATTTGATACAAATCAGGATTAGTTAAATGGCTATCCAGAAAAACGCAAGGGATTCCCGTCTCTAATATTTTGCGGTATGCGTCTGACTGCTCATATCCACCAACTACGATCATTCCGTCCAAGTGGCGTTGACGTACAAATGAGAAGTCTTCGTCATCTTCAATACCTACCAGAATCACCTGCACTTCATGATGCCTAGCTCCATTCTCTACACCGCGAACAAGCTCCCAATAAAACAGATTATCCTGCAGCATCCCCTTCTCGATAAAAGGAACAACAATCGCAATGAGGTGTGAGTTCTTGTCCTTCAAGCTGCGCGCCGAAGCGCTCGGCACATATTGCTGCTCTTGTATGACTTGATTCACTCTGCTGATCGTCTTGGCAGATACCCTCCCTGTTCCGTTGATGACATTCGACACGGTTGCGATGGATACGTTTGCAATTCTGGCAATGTCCTTGATTGATACTTTATTGTTCATGTTGGCTCCTAACTTGATTAAACGTTACATCAATTAATTAGATTAAATCACTGAGATAAATAATTGTCAATTACTTTTTTGTAATTCCCCAAAGCCCATACAAAAAACCCCGAATGATAAAGAGATCACCCGGGGGATAAGTTAAATTATTATTTATTTCTTCTCTTCTACCGGCTTTTTGGCCAGCTTGATGTGAAGCTGATCGATCTGTGCTGCATCCACTTCGGAAGGAGCGTTCATCAGCAGATCCGTAGCACTTGCTGTTTTCGGGAAGGCAATAGTCTCACGCAGGTTCGTACGGCCAGTTAAGAGCATAATAAGACGGTCGAAGCCAAAGGCCATTCCCCCGTGTGGAGGAGTTCCGTATTCGAATGCATCAAGCAGGTATCCGAATTTATCCTGTGCTTCTTCTGGGGAAATGCCCAGTGCTCTGAACATTTTTTCCTGAATCTCACGTTTGTAGATACGCATGGAACCGCCGCCCACTTCATAACCATTAAGCACAAGGTCATACGCCTGGGCAAGAATTTTACCCGGATCTGTATCCATAAGGGCGATATCCTCTTCGCGCGGACTTGTGAACGGATGGTGCTCAGCGACATAACGCTTCTGCTCTTCATCCCAGCCAAGAAGCGGGAAGTCTACAACCCATGCAAATTTGAATTTGCTGTCATCGATCAGACCCAGCTGGCGTCCGATTTTGAGACGAAGGTTCCCGAGCACGTCAGCAACCACTTTCTTCGTATCCGCAGAGAACAGCAGCAGGTCTCCCTCTTCAGCTCCTGTACGCTCCTTAACGGCTTCGATCTCTTCTGGTGTAAAGAACTTCACGATAGGCCCTTTGAACTCGCCGTCTTTGACTTGAATCCAGGCAAGACCTTTGGCACCGTAGCGCGCAGCGAACGGTCCAAGATCGTCAATTTCTTTACGACTCCAGGTTCCACAGCCTTTTGCGTTAAGAACTTTAACCTCGCCACCTTTTTCGATGACGGAAGCAAATACTTTAACGCCGCTTGTAGCTACAATATCACTTACCTGAATAAGCTCCATATCAAAGCGCAGGTCTGGCTTGTCCGAGCCGTATTTGCCCATGGCATCTGCATAGCTAAGACGCTGGAAAGGTGCTTCAATATCGACATTGATCGTCTCTTTGAACACACGAACCACCAGCTGCTCCATCATGCCCAGCAGCTCATCCTGAGTCAGGAAGGAAGTCTCGATGTCTACTTGAGTAAATTCAGGCTGACGGTCTGCGCGGAGATCCTCATCACGGAAACAACGAGCGATTTGGTAATAACGCTCCAGTCCAGATACCATTAGCAGCTGCTTGTACAGCTGTGGAGATTGCGGAAGTGCAAAGAACTCCCCGGCGTGCACACGGCTTGGCACCAGATAGTCTCTTGCGCCTTCAGGTGAGCTCTTGGTCAGAATCGGTGTTTCTACTTCAATGAACTCCTCATTATCCAGGAAGTCACGGAATACCTTGGCTGCTTTGGAACGAATCCATAGCGTTTTTTGCATTTCCGGACGGCGCAGGTCCAAATAACGGTATTTCAGACGAACGGATTCATCTACTTCCACCCCATCTTCGATGAAGAACGGAGGTGTTTTGGCTGCGTTAAGTACTTCGATTTCAGTAACCTGTACTTCGATTTCACCTGTAGGCAGGTTCGGATTGACGGTCTCGGCAGCACGCTTGACAACTTTACCTTGAACGGCAATGACATATTCACTGCGGACGCGGTCAGCAATCTGGAGAGCTTCTCCGGAGTATGCTGGGTTAAACACGACCTGTACAATCCCGCTACGGTCACGAAGGTCGATGAAGAGCACGCCTCCAAGGTCACGGCGAGTCTGCACCCATCCGTTCAGTGTTACTGTTTCTCCAATGTTCGCGTTGCTCAGAGAGCCGCTTTGATGTGTTCTTTTCACTTGTATATTCCTCCTTGAGTGGTTGACCCTCCCAAACCCTCCCTAATAGGGAGGGCCCCAAGGGCTCTGCCCTCTGGACACCCTGAATTTTGATGAGGGAGCCAGGTGGGGCGGTTTCTTGGATAGGGGGAGCATGGATTCGCTTGTCGTCCCTAACGGGACCCGCTTGGCTTAGTTCGTACTTGGATACGAATAAAACGTTGGCGGATAGTGATAATTTGGTGCACTGGTGTATATGTTGACGTAATAGCCGCTTGCCGTCCCGTTGGGACCCGCTCTACGTTGATGCTGCAGTTTTGAGTTCTACTTCGTGCGTGGTGCGCTCTCCCTGCGGGATTTGCTGGGGCTCCTGTGCGAGCTATTTAGTGCCACTTCGCGAGTGGAACTCTCTCCCGCGGGATTCGCTGGGAGGCGGTAATGCTTTATAGTAGTGATGCACCGAGCAAGTGCTCCCCCTCTGGCACGGGTCACTGCGACGAGCATGTTAATGCTACGAAGCTGAGACCCTTGCCTTACGGGAGATACTCGACAGTGTTCTCTTCATTCTTACTCCTACTTGAGCTCGTTCGCCAGATCCTCCAGCTTTACCGTGCGCTGCTCGCCGGTCTCCATGAATTTAACCGCGATCTCACCACGGGCCAGTTCGTCATCCCCAAGAATGGCGGTATAACGGGCCTGCATACGGTCAGCTGATTTGAACTGAGCTTTCATTTTGCGGCCCAGATAGTCCCGCTCAGCAGATATGCCCGCTTGGCGAAGCTTGAACAGCTGCTTGGTGATTTCTTTGTCGGCCTCCTCACCAAGGGCAACAAGATACACATCCAGCGGCTTGATGCCTTGAATCTGGATGTTCTGATTCTCAAGAATCAGCTGAATGCGCTCCAGACCAATGGCCAAGCCTACTCCTGGCTGATCTGGTCCTCCCACCTCAGCGACCAGGCCATTGTAACGTCCGCCGCCGCCAACCGTATCAATAGCCCCAATACCTTGGGCTTTATACTCAAACGCAGTCAGGGTGTAATAATCGAGCCCGCGTACCAGACGGTGGTTAATGCTGTAATCTACCCCCATCTCGGTCAAATAGGCCTTTACACGTTCAAAATGGCTCAGACATTCTTCATCAAGGCTGTCCAGAATAGAAGGTGCGTTCGTGAATTTGTCTTGATCTACCTTGCAATCGAGCACCCGCATTGGGTTACGGTCGATTCTGGATTGACAATCCTTACAGAGGCTTTCCCTCATAGGTGTCAGAAAAGCAATCAGCTTCTCGCGGTAATCCGCGCGGCTTGATGGATTGCCGACCGAGTTAATCTCAACTGTGACGCCCTGCAGCCCCAGTTCTCTGCACAGCTCATATCCCAGCGAGATCACTTCCGCATCGATTGCAGGATCAATCGCACCAATGGCTTCAATCCCGAACTGATGGAACTGGCGCTGGCGGCCGGCCTGAGGACGCTCATAACGGAACATGGGACCAATGTAATAAAGCTTGCTTACATCGGGTTCCCCGTACAGCTTGTTCTCCACATAAGAACGAACGACCCCTGCTGTTCCCTCAGGTCGGAGCGTCATACTGCGATCTCCTTTATCGAGGAAGGTATACATTTCTTTTTCGACTATGTCTGTGGTCTCGCCAACACCGCGTTCGAAAAGCGAGGTCTGCTCGAATATAGGTGTGCGGATCTCTTGGTAATTAAAGCGCCGGCATAGATCTCTAGCTTTTTCTTCAATGAACTGCCACCGCTCCACTACGCCAGGCAGCAGATCCTGGGTACCTGTT
The DNA here is from genome assembly GCF_003994465.1 of Paenibacillus zeisoli. GTDB lineage: Bacteria > Bacillota > Bacilli > Paenibacillales > Paenibacillaceae > Fontibacillus > Fontibacillus zeisoli. Next base: position 123,433 of record NZ_RZNX01000009.1, read on the forward strand.
GGTTTTTGAAAGCCCATGGTTTATCCTCCACTTTATTATCGTAATAACGGATGAGCAAGCCCGCTGAGTAATCAGCATATCTCAAAGTCCGTGTAAAAAATAAAAGTCTCCCACCCCTGTTATAACAACAGGGACGAGAGACTGGATATCCATCACTCGTGGTGCCACCCACATTCCGAACAACCGCAGTCAACTTTCTAATCAAAGCCTGATTACAAGAAAGTTACATGCCATTATCCGCTTTATACGGTTAACGCCCGCCTACGTCTTCAGCTACTAAGATGGTTCATGGTTCGCTGTCGATTCTCTGGGAGGTCTTTTCATACAGTCATCACCGGAATTCTTACAGCCGGACCTCATCAAGTGAATATTTCACAATAAAGGTTCTGGAATTCCTCTCTGTGGGCTTGGAGCTGGATTACTTTGTCCCGTCATAGAAGTTAAAGTATGGTTAGTGATACATAGAAGTTTTTATCATTGTAAGAAACACAGACCACAAAGTCAAGACTCTAGGAAAGAAAAAAACCTGTCGGCATCGCCGCAGGTCCAGTCATGATATATTAAAAGGGGGTCATGCTTTTATTATAGACAGCCAATGTTAAGGAATCATGAAGTGCAGATTACAGTTATGTTACATAAAAGAAAGCGTTTTATTTGTATGATTAACCTTGCTGACTTGTAACTTTAAACATAATCCTGGTGTCGTAAAAAACACCTTCAAAATCATTCCGGTCTTATGACGGAATATCATTTGAAGGCGTCTTTAATTATCTACACGACAAGCTGTCTAATTCTCTTAGAACCGTCTTGCCGCTAAATTTTTACCTAGGCTCTTGATTAATCAAGCAGTTCCACATAGGCTCCTTGGGAGCGAAGCTTGTTAATAACACTGTCCACTTCTGTCTCTTTAACCGTAGCACTAAGCACATATTTCAGATCATCATAGTTATAGTTAGATGAGACTTGGCCATCTTCCCTGCGGTCACGCTGATGCTCATCATTCTCTGTATCCATATAGCCGTTATCTGTTCGATTATTCGCCTCATCGCTTAGGGCAGCAAGTGGGATAATGGCCTGAGGACCATTCGTACCTGTGAAGCCGGAAGCTCCATATGCTCCGCTGCCCAGAACCGCACCTCCGACAATCGATGTTCCCAGACTATTCGAAGCTATCACGGGGCCGAGCAGATTGTTATTGCTTGTCAATGTATTTTCCAGGACCCCAGTCTCCAAATGCTCTGTTTCGAAAGAGAGCAGACTTGTCTTAGCCCCTTCAGCCTGGCTTTCCGTCTCAAAATACGCTTGGATATGTTTACTCATATTAATCTCTCCTTTGTCACATTTGGATGGTGAGGCTTTAGCTCCTAGATTACGATAATTTTCTTAGTATTTCCCGAACAAAAGCAGGTTCATCTTTAGGGGTACGTGAGGAAATGAAGTTCCCATCCACGACAACTTCCTTATCCTCAAAATTAGCTCCCGCATTAACCACATCATCCTTGAGTGGTGGGTACGAGGTTAACGTCCGTCCTTTGGCAAGCCCGGCACTGATCAAAATTTGAGGTCCGTGACAGATGGCTGCGATCGGTTTCTTGGCCTCATCTGCCTTCTTAACAAAGCTGAGAACATTTGAGTCCAAACGGAGATTCTCTGGAGAAGAACCACCGGGAATAACAACCGCATCGTAATCCGCCGCGCTAACGTCAGAGATCGATTTATCGGTTGTATATTCTGCTTGTCCCTGCTTGCCTTTCAGTGTCTCTCCAGCTTTCAATCCTATAATTTCAACCTCATGTCCGGCTTTCTTAACTTCGTCATAAGGAACCTGCATTTCGGAATCTTCAAACGCATTGGCCAGTAAAAAAGCTACTTTGCTCATGGGTATGTCAATCTCCTTTCCGTGACTGTCCTTCGCTTGTTATTACCCGATTGGCTGTCATTTATAACAAGAGAGGCTTGCTGTTCGAGCTAAAGTCCTTGTTAATCTTTATAAGTAAGCTATGCTAAATTTTAATGTTGTTATTTGACCATAAGAAAACCGCCTTGGAGAAAAGGCGGTTCATTGGGCTATTGTTAAATTATTTTCTGATATCATGTTAATTGCTTCTTGTAGAAGCCGTTGGAGGACAGCAGCAAATACGGCGATTACCAACGAAGCAAAAATGATGATGAGTCCCATTATTGCAATAGGTGGGTCAACTTTCTTCGCTATAAAATGAAAGAGCGGCAATCCTAATACATACAAACTACTGATTGTAATAGCACAGTACTTTATGTTCTTTAACATCTTTACAGATAATTCCGAGAACGCTGTGTTCTCATCAATGTACCGTAAAAGATTAAAACTCTGATAGAGAGCAAAGTAAAAAGGCACAGCCGCTCCATACATCACAATGAAAACGAGATATTCCATCGGGACAAAATTTGGATACAATTTTGCTGCAAAATTTGCCATATGGGGTACTAAGAATATACACAAAGCAAGCACTGCAATTCCTGCCAGAACAATAACCGCCCTTAAGAAGTTGGTTGAACCCCGTTTAACATTCATGTATAACACCTCACTTATTAATTTTTTACAAAGAAATGTTCTTATGAAGTTTAACATAACCTATAAAAAAACCGCCTCTCCCGAAGGAACTGCGGTTGAATCCATGAACAACTTTGCACTTATAGAGCTACTTAGGCTTGAGGGCTGTCCAAGATTATGGTTACTGGTCCCCAGTTGGTCAGCTCCACGTCCATATCGGCTCCAAATTGGCCTGTCTGTACTTCAAGGCCTTTAGCCCTTAGCAGCTCATTGAACCGATCATAGAGCACCTCAGCCGTCTCAGGCCGGGCAGCAGCCATGAAGTTGGGACGCTTGCCTTTACGGCAGTCTCCATAAAGTGTGAATTGCGAGACAGAGAGAATGCTCCCGCTGATGTCCTGGACGCTCAAATTCATTTTCTCATCATCATCTTCAAAAATCCGGAGCCCCGCAATCTTATCCGCCAGATACGTCGCATCCTTCTCTGTGTCCTCATGTGTGATGCCGACCAGCAGCATGAGCCCCGCGCCGATCGCGCCGACTACTTCTTCTTGAACCTTAACCTGAGCCTGCTTGCATCTCTGTATGACCACTTTCATGTCTTAAGCTGCCCCTTTATTGCATAATCCGGTGAACGGTATAAACATCCTTGATCCGCTTAATTTTATCGACTACGGATTGTAAATGCTCTGTATTGCGGATCAGAATCGTCATGTGAATCAAATCCATCTTGTTCTTGTCCGAACGTCCGGACACGGCAGACATATTCGTCTTGCTCTCCGATACAGCCTGCAGTACTTCATTCAACAATCCACGGCGGCTGTGCCCGGTAATCTCGATGTCCACACTGTAGTTGGCCTCAATGGATTCTTCCCACTCGACCTCGATCACCCTTGCGGCTTCCTCCCCGTCCTCTTGAGAAGGAATATTCGGGCAGTCGGTCCGGTGAACCGAAACGCCTCGGCCGCGAGTAATATACCCAACGATATCGTCGCCCGGAACCGGATTGCAGCATCTGGCGAACCGGACGAGCAGATTATCTATTCCTTTTACGGTAACCCCGTTCGTCGGCCGCTTCTTCTCCGCAGATGGGGCCTTCATTTCCTTGACTTCCGAAGTCAGCTGGATAATGCCGGCCTCTTCCTGCTCCTTACGGAGCTTCTCAGTTACCTTGGTACATACCTGTGAGGCAGTAAGTCCGCCAAAACCAACAGCAGAGAGCATATCTTCCACATCGTTGAAGGCAAATTTCTTGGCTGCCTCCATCAGTTTGTCATCCGACATATACTGGGATGGGTCAACACCTGCACGCTTCAATTCACGCTCGACCGCTTCCCGGCCCTTCTCTACGTTCTCTTCCCGCTTCTCTTTCTTGAACCACTGCTTGATTTTGCTCCGTGCATGAGAAGACTGGGCAATCTTGAGCCAGTCCTGACTCGGTCCGTAGGAGTGCTTAGAAGTCAGAATTTCTACAATGTCCCCGGTCTTCAGCTTGTGGTCAAGTGGAACGATGCGGCTGTTCACCTTGGCTCCTATCGTTCTGTTCCCTACCTCGGTATGAATCCGGTAAGCGAAGTCGAGCGGCACAGATCCGGCTGGAAGCTCAATAACTTCCCCCTGCGGTGTAAACACAAAGACTAGATCTGAGAAGAAGTCCATCTTGAGCGACTCGACGAACTCAGAAGCATCCTTGGCTTCGTGCTGGAGCTCGAGGATCTCTCTGAAGAACGGCATCTTTTGAGGTCCCGCATTCTCGGATCCCTCTTTGTAAGCCCAGTGCGCCGCGATCCCGAATTCTGCAGTTCTGTGCATTTCATAGGTGCGGATTTGAACCTCTGTCGGTTCTCCAGTAGGTCCAACCACCGTAGTATGAAGAGATTGGTACATGTTCGCCTTCGGCATGGCAATATAATCCTTGAACCTGCCGGGCATCGGCTTCCACAAGGTATGAATAATTCCCAATGTAGCGTAGCAATCCTTGATATTATCTACAATAATACGAATTGCAAGCAGATCGTAGATCTCGTTGAACTGCTTGTTCTTCGTGGACATTTTCTTATATACACTGTACAGGTGCTTGGGACGGCCGGAGAGGTCCGCCGAGATTCCCATTTCAGCCAGCTTTTCTGAGATTCGTGAGATTACATTCTCAATATATTCCTCGCGTTCTGCGCGCTTCTTATGCATCAAATTAGCGATACGATAATACTGCTGGGGATTTAGATATCTTAAGCAAATATCCTCCATCTCCCATTTGATAGCCGAAATACCAAGTCTGTGTGCAATCGGGCAAAAGATCTCCAGCGTCTCATAGGCGATTCTGCGCTGGCTCTCCTCAGATTGATACTTAAGCGTCCGCATATTATGCAGCCGGTCAGCAAGCTTAATAACGATGACCCGGATATCCTGTGCCATCGCGATGAACATTTTGCGGTAGTTTTCATTTTGCTGCTCTTCCTTGGATTGAAACCGGATTCGTTCAAGCTTCGTCAGGCCGTCCACGAGCATGGCACAGTCGCTGCCGAACTTCTCCTTGATCTCCTTAAGAGATACGGTAGTATCCTCCACGACGTCATGAAGCAGAGCTGCGATAATGGACAAGGAGTCCATCTGCATGCCCACGACAATTTCTGCAACCGCCAGCGGATGCAGTATATAAGGTTCGCCGGATTTCCGCACTTGTCCGTGATGGGCTTGTTCAGCGAAATCATAGGCTTCCCTGATACAGATCATATCCTGTTCGTTAATGTAGGCAGATGCCTTTTCGAGTAATCGCTCAATGCCCATTGAATCTTATTCGTTTCCTTTCCTGGTAACAAGGCATACGCCTCTTCAAGAAGCCGTATCCCTATTTTTATTTTCTATAATTATGACGCTTGGGAGGTACCACGTCAACTCTTGAGCCATCAATACGGCAGGTAATTTGCTAGAAAGGAGGGAATTTCTTGATATTTGTTGTTGTAAAATGTCGATGATGTCATTAATCTATTAAAGATGCACAGACTATGTGAATTGGACTAAAGACTCCGTGATCGTCTTCTTGCTCTTTAGTTCATCCCACATAAGCTAAAAAAGAGGAGTGACTTTAATTTTGCAGCGCGAAATACAAGTGAATGAGAAAGTACCTTTTGGGCCAGGGGTCTTACTGAGCCTGCAGCATTTGTTCGCCATGTTCGGCAGCACCGTGCTTGTGCCCAATCTGTTCCACGTAGACCCGGGTATGATCCTGCTGATGAACGGGATTGGAACCCTGCTGTACATTCTTATCTGTAAAGGCAGAATTCCTGCCTATCTGGGTTCAAGCTTTGCCTTTATCTCTCCAGTTCTGGTAGTCCTTGGGGCACATCCCGGAGAAGGATACAGTATGGCACTAGGTGCTTTTATTATTACAGGCATCATCTTCGTCCTGGTAGGTCTGCTGGTGAAATATGCTGGAACCTCCTGGATTAATGTGGTATTCCCTCCGGCGGCCATGGGAGCTATTGTCGCGATTATTGGTCTCGAGCTTGTTCCGGTAGCCGCAGGCATGGCGGGCATTATCAATCCGGATCCTACCAAGCCCTGGATACCCGACATGATATCAATTCTCCTCTCCCTCGTAACCTTGGGAGTAACCATCATTGGGGCTGTATTGTTCAGAGGATTCCCCAAAATCATTCACATTCTGATCGGTATTGTAACAGGCTATTTGCTCGCCTACGCTCTGGGAAGAGTGAACACGAACGCTATAGCAGAGGCGCACTGGTTATCCTTCCCTAAGGTAACTACCCCTCACTTTGATCTCTCAGCGATTATAACTATAGTTCCTGTAGCGCTGGTTGTTATTGTAGAGCATATAGGTCACCTTCTAGTGACCAGCAATATCGTGGGCAAGGATTTGTCCAAGGATCCAGGACTTCATCGTTCGCTGCTCGGCAACGGGATCTCGACCATTCTGTCCGGTTTCGTAGGCTCAACTCCAAATACCACCTATGGTGAGAACATTGGTGTTATGGCTCTGACCAGAGTGTACTCGATTTATGTCATTGGAGGAGCTTCAATCTTTGCAATCCTGCTCTCCTTCTCAGGGAAGTTCTCGGCTGTTATCGCCAACATCCCTACACCTGTTATGGGCGGGGTCTCCATGCTGCTCTTTGGCGTGATTGCGGCTTCAGGTCTCCGCATCTTCGTCGAACAGAAAGTCGACTTCTCTAAAGCAACTAATATGATTCTTGCTACCGTGATTCTTGTAATCGGAATCAGCGGCACCAAGCTTACAATTGGAACCGTTGAACTAAAAGGAATGGCACTGGCCACCATAGTGGGAATCCTGTTCTCCCTGTTCTTCAAGCTGATTGAAGTCTTAGGACTGTCAAACGACAAGGAAGAAGCTTCACATTAAGACTTATTAAACAACTTAAAGAGAGCCCGACTAAAAGCAATAGCTTTAGTCGGGCTCTCTTTGCAGATCAGACTTGCGGATGGTCTACCTTTACGGCTGGGATATTTCCCGGGAAAGTTACGCCTTCCGCAACTCAATAATTAATAAGTAACCAGGGATACAATATCGACTCCTGGAAGCTTCGCACGTCCGTTCAAATCTGCAAGTTCGATCAGGAATGCGGCCCCTGCAATGTTACCTCCGAGCTGCTTGACCAGCTGAACAGAAGTAGAGATTGTGCCACCTGTAGCCAGTAGATCATCAGCAATCAGAACATTCTGACCTGGCTTGATGGCATCACTGTGCATGGCCAGACGGTCCTTGCCATATTCCAGATCATATTCAATCTCTATCGTATCCGAGGGGAGCTTGCCGCTCTTGCGAATAGGTACAAAACCAACACCCAAAGCATAAGCAAGCGGTGCACCTACAACGAATCCACGAGCTTCCGGACCGGCAATCAGATCAATTTTCATATGGGCGACCATTTTCTTTAGTTCATCAATCGCTTGACGATATTTGTCCCCGTCATTCAACAAGGTGGTGATATCTTTAAAGCTGATCCCCGGTTGCGGGAAGTCCGGAATCACTCGGATATAATCTTTGAAACTCATTCTAATCTCTCCTTCTAGTCTTAACCAATCTAAATTGTAGGCAGCTTGCACAAGCATGGATCAAGAAACCCCAGCAGCATTTCTAGCTATTATCCATTCTGCCACTTGAGCGGATTTCCCATGTAACAGCATGTGTTCCATTTCGGCCATTGAACCTATTGTTCTATATCGAAGCGAACTATCCAGCGGCTGTTTGAACGGATTAGGATTAAGCACAATTTTGCCATTATCCCTGCTTAAAAATTGGAGATCTTCAAATACTTCCAGTGTAAGTCTAAGCATTCGGTTAGACATTCCTGTTTGGCGGGCCAAGCGGTTTAGAAGCTGCTCCTCCGTCATGGCTGCAGATGCAAATGCACGAATCATGGCATATACCTGCTTGAAGCTGTCTCGTGTTGGAATCTCAATCCGTTCATACTTGTCTTGATGTCCATGAACTAATATAACACGCTCAAGCTGTGGAAAAGAAGCAAATACGGAATCAAGTTGCTCCGTAGTTTCCGGAAGCTCCAGCATGAACAAGCTGGTGATCGAGGCAGCTTCTTTATTATTATCGGAATATCCATGAGGCTGGATTAATCCAGCGTCTTTATCATATACCCAAAGGATAGAATCCTCCAAATTACTGCGGTAGCGATCCGCGGATGCCTGCCTGCATAAAGCAGCACTCCCTGCAGATTGCCCGGATTTCAGTCTCTCCAACTTCTTAGCAAATTCATCAATAATACCCAGTGGTGATGGAGATGACCTGAAGTCAAAGACCTGTAAATGAGAAACAGCTAAATCCTGAATCATCAACTGAGGTTTAACTGAACCATTCCATTCGTTAACTCCGGCCTCAACAACAAGGTCAATACGGGCACTCTCTGTCAGAAAATCTGCAAGATGGCCCTTCCCAAAGGCAATTGCTTCTATAACAGCCCCATTTTGCCTTAAGCTAAGCTTCAAATGATTGCTCTCTCTTCCCATCTTGCGGCTCTCTACAAGAGCCGCACCCCGAATAACCATCCGAGGGCTTGGATTATCCATGCCGAAAGGTGCCATGATCTCAAGCTCTCTAATCAAGGGTATCGAGATTTCATCCAATGTACATTCCAGATCAGCTGTAATAACCGGAATGAAGTGCTCCTCGTTCAGAATGCCTGCCGCATACTCATTCAAACGCTGATCGAAAGCCTTTAGCGAATCTTTATGAAGCGACATTCCAGCTGCTGCCGTATGTCCCCCGTAATGGTCCAGGAGGTCTGCACATTCAGTGAGAGCTTCATAGAGATCGAACCCAGGGATTGAACGAGCAGAGCCCTTACATTCTCCCGTCTCGGGATGAATACCTAGAATAATCGTTGGACGATAATAGCGTTCCAGAATTTTGGAAGCCACAATTCCCACCACTCCCACATTCCAGCCTTCACCTGCGATAACTATGACGTCAGGAATTTTCTTTCCGTTCTGAATATCATCGTCCAGGCGCCTGACAGCTTCCTGCACCATATTCTCTACCATCTGCTGTCGTTCCCGATTTAGAAGGTCCAGTTCGGTTGCAATTTCTTCGGCCTCATCATGGTCTTCTGTTGTGAGTAGGCTCACTGCGCGCTTGGCATGACTGAGCCTGCCGCTCGCATTAATCCGTGGCGCCATACTGAAACCTACCGTTGTTGAGTTTACCGAACTTTCTTTTCCACCGGCTACCCTCAACAATGCAGCTGCGCCGATTATAGGCTGCTCCGTCATAGACTGCAGTCCCCTGCTGACCAAGACGCGGTTCTCATCCACTAACGGCATCAGATCCGCTATGGTTCCTAAGGCAACCAATTGAAGCCAATCTTCCGGTACTTGCCGGATAAGAGCGGAAGCCAGCTTATAAGCTACACCTACTCCAGCCAGCCCCTTAAAGGGATATGGACAGGTTGGCAGCTTCGGATTAATGAGAGCATAGGCCTCCGGAAGCTGAGCGGGCGGCTCGTGGTGATCGGTAACAATCACATCCATCCCGAGCGCATTAGCATGTTCGATCTGGTTCACTGCACTTATACCGGTATCTACCGTAATGATCAGAGAAACTCCATTTCGCTTGGCTTCATCGACAGCATGAATATGCAATCCGTACCCTTCTTTGGAACGATGGGGAATGTAGTAGTCGAAAGAGGCACCAAGGTGGCGCATTAACCGGATCATTAGCGAAGTAGACGAGACGCCATCTGCGTCATAATCTCCATAGATAAGAATATGCTCCTTCGACTCGATGGCACGAAGAATCCGCGGAACAGCCTCTTGCATTCCGCTTAACAGAAAAGGATCATGCAGTTCGCCCAGGCTCCCGCGTATGAACTTGTCTGCCGATTCTGGATCAACCAATCCACGGCGAAGAAGCAGCTCCGCAAAAACAACTGATATGTTCATATCCGATGCAAGCTGCTCTGCCTTCTGCCGCTCCGACTGCAGACATTTCCAATTGTATTTGGATTTGATCACATCATAACTCCCCTTCCTTACAACAAACCGGAATTGCTATTGAAGCAAGGTAGGTATGTCTGTATTAGAATTCTCATGGTTCGATTTGTACGGATAGACCGGATCATAGGGAATAACGTGGATATTCACATCACTCACATGAGTAAAGCGATGCATCAGCAGAACTTTAGCCCGGGTAGCAATATCCTTTGCTTCCATAACCGTGATCCGGGGATTCACACATATTTTGGCTTCAACAGCAACGTAGTGGCCATGCTCATGTGCCCGAAGATCCTCGACCATAATGACTCCATGCACCCGCTGTACGGTTTCAATGAAACTAGCTGCATCCTCATCCTGGAGCTCCTGTATCAAGGTTCCATAGATTGATGACGTAACCATACGATAGCCTTTCCACAACACAAAACAGGCAATTAAAAGCCCGGCAGCCGGATCGAGATACAATAAACCCTCAATATCAAGGGCGCCACCAGCCATAGATCCGAACACGCCAATCAGCAGGACAATGGAAGAGTACAAAGAGAAACGGCGAGTCTCCACAAACGCACTGCTTGGTTCTTCCTCATATTTCTTAGACTGACGGGACTGATACTGAAATACGGCCTCTTTGAGTGCTACAGCTATAACTACAGTTACTCCAGACATATAGTCCGGAGCCGCAACATCTCCGCTCGACATTTCTTTAATGGCTGAAATGGCCATTTGTAAGGCACCCATTAGTAGAAAAACAGTGAAAATAATGGTGAGGAGCGGATCCCCCTCGTTAGACGATTTCAAATACCGTCCCCTCTGAATGCTGCGTTCTTTGAATCCTGGCAGCTGGATCTTCCCAGACAACCCTTCAGCCGCTTCAGAAGCTGAGTAAAGCGCGTCCCCTATTAAAGCTTTACTATCACATAACAGTCCCACTACACCTTTAAATATAGCCAATGTAAAATTGTTTATGATTCCGGTCCATGCAGCAGCTTCGGAATGAGCGGCATACTTGCTAGTCATAGAATCCCCCTCCTGGGTCACTGACATGACCGCGAGAGAGCAGAAAGCCGCGTCACACGCAGACGCGGCCTTCTCTCATGCTCTGGCGGATCATTTGATTAAGTCGTTGTTTTGGACGGTTTGGATTTAACATTCTTCTGCAAGCCTTTAAGACCATACCAGAGTGGGCTCGCAATAAAGATAGATGAATAAGCACCGCACAAAAGTCCGATTACCATGGCAAGTGAGAACATACGGATCGACTCACTTCCGAAGATAAGCAAACATACAGAGGCAATAAACACGGTAAATACGGTATTGATTGAACGCGTCATGGTTTGAGAAATACTCTTGTTCACGACATCATGCAAATCCGTATGGGTTTTGATTTTGGCAAAACGCATATTCTCACGAACACGGTCAAATATAACGACGGTATCGTTAATGGAATAACCAACAATAGTCAGCACCGCAATGATGAAGGTTAGATTAACCTCCAGGCGAAGGATCGAGAATATACTGATGACCAGAAAAGCATCATGCAGCAGCGCAACAATCGCAGCAACCGCAAACCGCCATTCAAAGCGGATCGTGACATATACAATGATACCTAAGCTCGCCAGCAATACCGCGTAGATCGCGTTCTGCTGAAGTTCACGAGCCATTTCCGGATCAACCGTGTTGACTTCGGCCGAAGCGTTCTTGTCGATATCTTTTACCAGTGCCGCTTTAAGATCAGACTCTTGGTTAGAAGTCAGCACCTCAGGGAAACGAATATTCACGCGTCCGCTGCCAGGTGTGATCTGAACATCCTTCTGATTGAGCTTGGTCTCTGCAAGCACCTTCTCGATATCCTGTTTAGTCACGTCTTTGGAGACCTTAACGTCCACATTAGAACCAGAACGGAAGTCTACGCCATAATTCAGTTTGAATAAGGAGAGGCTGATAATACCGGCAATCGTTAGTACGATGGAAAAAATATAGAAATACTTACTTGCTTTAACGAAGTCATAATTCCATTTAGAGCGCACTGATTTCACTCTCCTTTACACCAAGCATTCTCGGGCTCTTGATAATGTTCCCCTTAACCAGAAGATGCAGGAGATATCGGGAGAAGAAAATGTTCGTAATAATACTTACAATTAAATCGAGCATCAGGACAAAAGCAAAGCCTTTAACAGCACCCGTACCTAGACCAAACATAACTGCAGCCGCGATAAAGGTGGTTACGTGAGCATCCATAACGGTACGGAAGGAGATTCTGCTGCCGGCTTTCACTGCGGACAGAATGCTTTTCCCGCTTCTAAGCTCTTCTTTAATCCGCTCGTCAGTGATGATGTTGGCATCTACAGCCATACCTATACCCAGGATAAATGCCGCAATACCCGGCAGGGTTAGCGTTACACCTGCAAAATAGAAGAATGCAATTAGCAACCAGGTGTACACAATCAAGGTAAAGCTTGCGACCAATCCAGGAATCCGGTACACCAGAATCATGAACGCCAGAATGATCAGCGAGCCAATGATACCCGCTTGCAAAGTTTGATCCAGCGACAATTTACCCAGCGTAGCACCGACACTTTGTGAATATTTCTCTGTCAATTTGAGCGGCAGCGCACCCAGATTGATCTTGTCACTCAAATCCTTGGCCTGCTCCTTCGTATATCCTCCGCTGATGGAAGCCGTTCCGTCAGAGAGCACAGCTCGTACTACTGGAGCATAGAGCAGCGTATCGTCCATGAAGATTGCAAGCTCCTTATTAAGGAGACGCTTCGTGATATCTGCGAGCTTCGACTTATCTTTAACTTTAATACTTACTTCATAAAATGTGTTCAATTGGTCCGGATGGTAAGAGGCACCATTCTCGGCGAACTCATTTCCGTACAATTCAATTTTGTTGTATTGATCTGCACTCTTCTCTGTTCCATCCTTGCTTCGGAACGTTAGTGTTGCAGGTTCTTGCATTTTTTCACGAACAACCTTCTCGTCGGTTACACCAGGCATCTTCAGACGAATGCGGTTCGTCCCTTCTGTCGTAACGTCAGGTTCACTTGTTCCGAGCTTATTCGCCCGTTTCTCAATGCTCTTAGCGGTCTCTTGCAAAGCATCCTTCGTTACCTTGCCACCAGCTTCGATCGGTGTAGCTTCATACAGGATCTCGAAGCCTCCCTTTAAATCTAGGCCAAGGTTAATGTCTTTAAGCAAATTGGGGGTTGTCCCAACCATAACCGCCGTGGTCACAACCACAACGACTAGGAATGTGATGATTCTTTTCATCCCGTTCTTTGTTCCCCTTTCATTCTCAATATTCCTATTATATCACGTGGTAAAAGACCGTCAATTTATCAAATATTGTCGGACAAAAAAAATCCCATTAATCAAAACGGGATCCACGATAGGCGGAAAGCGTTAAAAAATTCATAAATTGTGTCGCTTTCAGTGACATGATGTCATTCACAAGCTGGTGAAGTGGCGGGATGCCTGACTTCTCATATTTTGAACTGATACAATCCCAGATGTCCGAATGGGTAACGTGCTCATAGCCAATCAAATGGAATTCCTCCGCTTTGCTCCGGCAAAGCTGCTCAATAGACTGGATCAGCTGTGCTTCGGTGATATCTTCTTCGTCCATGGGAGTCCTCCTTCTTAACCACATCTCTGCAGCTTTCATCTCTATTACATTCCACTTCATCTTACTAATTCCTGCCTGACAAGTCCAGGCATTTTGGGGATATCCTGATTCTGGACGTATAAGCTGTATTCTGATTTTTGCGAAACGGTGTCATGAACCCGGACAGCTCCAGCATATGGATAGGTTAGAGCATGTCTATATACATGTTTAGGAGAAGACACATGGGGGAAGAGGGAGAAATGTGAATAAGCAATCTTTTATCCATGGGACAATGATTCTACTTGCAGCGGGTCTAATCAATCGTATTCTTGGTTTCATCCCCCGCATCATTCTGCCGCGTATCATTGGGGCTGAAGGTGTTGGGTTATACCAGTTGGGGTATCCATTCTTCCTGGTTATAGTCACGATCATCTCGGGTGGAATACCGCTTGCAATAAGTAAGCTTGTAGCTGAAGCAGAATCGGCAGGACAGCCAGAACGATCCAGGATCATTCTCCGGACGAGTCTTATTTTCTCGATAAGTGCGGGGTTTGTGTTCACCTTCTTATGCCTGTTCGGAGCCTCTTGGATTACCCAGAACATTTTGCCGGACAGCCGGGTATACCATACCTTTATCAGTATGAGCCCCATGATCGTTATTATCGCTGTATCTTCAGTCTATCGGGGGTATTTCCAGGGCAAGCAGGATATGATTCCATCGGCCACCTCATCCATTATGGAGACATTAACACGTATTCTATGTGTATTGTGGTTCTCCTATTTATTATTTCCTATGGGTGTCGCCTATGGAGCAGCAGGGGCCATGCTTGGCGTTGTAGCGGGTGAAATCGTTGGCATGCTGGTGCTGCTGTGGCAGATGAGAAGATTGAAGCGTCTTAATCGAAATGAGCATCCTGAAATCCCGGTAGAGCCGATACAGTCCAATCATCCCAATTCAACCCGAAGAACCTTAAGACGGATTCTCGGGATCGCTTTGCCAGTGACAGGTGGGCGGCTCGTCGGCTCACTCTCTTACCTGCTTGAATCCATTACCACTGCTCAAAGTTTGGCCATGGCTGGAATAGCTACAGCAATTGCAACCGCTCAATACGGAGCTCTCCAGGGGATGGTTATCCCGCTATTATTGCTGCCTGGAGCCCTGACTTCCTCTCTGGCCGTATCTTTGGTTCCTTCTCTTGCAGAAGCTCAAGCCCGTGGAGATATGCGGACCATTCACAAAAGACTGCATCAATCCATCAAGCTCGCCTTAGTATCAGGAGCTCCCTTTGCTGTAATTATGTATGTAATGGCAGAACCCTTGTGCGTTCTGCTATATAAGAATAGTGAAATCGCCGGTATGTTAAAGCTGATGGCCCCATTTGCGCTGCTGATTTATTTACAGGGACCGCTTCAGGCTGCTCTTCAGGCTTTAGATCAACCCGGAAGAGCATTAACGAATACCCTAATTGGTGCAGTCGTAAAAATAGGCTTGATCCTTTATCTGGCATCAAATCCGGCACTTGGCATCTATGGAGCCATCATTGCGATTATCGTCAATATTATTATCGTCACGCTTCTTCATGCGGTCACTGTGGCAGTTGCTCTCAAATATCATGTACCTTGGCTCGATTTCTTTAAAATAGCCGGAGTGATGATCATTATGGCGGGAGCGGTCAGCCTCATCTATCATGAAGTCTCTCTAGGATCTCAGATATGGCTAAAGTTTACGGCATCCGCTGCACTTGGGGGAATCCTCTATCTCCTCCTTACAGCTTTGCTCGGACTTGTTGACCGCAGTGATTTACAGAGGGTGCCTTATATTGGAAAGTGGTTTACCTGATCATTATCTATTTCAGATTTGTAAAATGCACTTATTCACCCGTTACAATGTACATTCGGCCTTTATGATCCAGCGTACACAGATTGATTTCCTTAAAGTGCTTTAGCCCTCGGAACTGAATTTGATTTTTTAGCCAAAAACGGGTTTGGCTAATCTGCTCCAGGTTTTTATCCATTACTTTGCCATTCATAATCAAGGGTAAAGGCAGCGAGGCATATTTGATTTGTGCAGGCACGTCATTTCCTCCCTATCCAGCTTGTTTTTTCGGATATCCAAGTACAAGTATTCTTCCCCTACCCTTCCGGCTGATGCAGATATAAATTCTTTAAATAGCGGTGGTTTTTACAGAATAATCAAATAACCTTAACCTCTTGGTAATAACAGATTAGGCTTGACCATAGAATGAAATATCAAAGCTTGATCTAAGGAGGATCTATTCATGGAGTACAAGCGCCGTATGCTTCCTTTTCGTATCTCTCACCCGACCGTATCCGGTCTCTGGTATGGTTTCTTATGGATGATGATTGGGGCATTGATTCTGTCTTTATTCCTTCATATTAGTCAAATGCCAGAGGAGAACCTGGCTGTATACACCTATCTGATTCATGCCTTATCCATTGGATTTGGAGGCATTGCTGCTGGCAAAAGATCAAGCCGAAAGGGATGGTATCAAGGGGGGCTGGTTGGTTTTCTGTATTGCGTTATTGTACTGCTAATCAGTTTCTTGGCTCTCGACTCCCAATTCACTCTGAACGACTTTGTAATGCTCATACCCGCCTCCCTTATTGGGATGGTTGGGGGAGTCATGGGTGTCAATTTACACAAATAATACAAAATTCCCGAAACGGTTGGTAGACTCAGGATTATTTCTGATTACCCCGAAATATGTTAAACTGATGTAATCCGTGTTAAATATAAGGGGGAAAAGTCGGCTTTGCTTTATCACTCCATGACAACCGTTTCGCTGTTCACAGCTGGTGTGGCTATACTGCTAATCTGGTTTGGTTCCGCGAAAAATCCGTTTGTAGCGGCGTATGCGTTTATACGTGAGCTTATATTTTCGAGAAAATTTCTAGTCTTGTTTGCCTTAATGGTCGGCGTCCTGCTCGTTAACAGTTTTGAGCTTAAATGGGAAGCTGAATTGGGAACAACCACAGATTTCACACCTTGGTTTCTTGCTATAGAGGGACATTTTGTTCAGTATTTCCAACAGTTTTTCCATGCTCATTGGATAACTGAAGTCACTGCCTTTTTTTATGTTGTTGTTTTTCAGGCGCTTCTTATTGCTTCACTAGGAATTTATGCGAGCGGCAAGAATACTGTTTTTGTTCATGCGGTATGTTACACAGTCATTATAAATTATCTGGTAGCCATCCCTTTCTACCTGTTCTTTCCAATTAGTGAAGTATGGTCTTATGCTCCATCGGGTGCCGAATTTTATATGTATGAAGTTTTCCCTAACTTTGATGCGGCCTACCGGCCATTATCTGGGATAAACAACTGTTTCCCAAGCCTGCATACGTCTATTTCTGTCTCGATGGCTATTCTCGCCGTTCGTTCGGGCAATCGCCGTTGGGCATTTGCAGCTTGCGTGAGTGCCTTTATCATTGTCTTTGCCATTTTCTATATGGGTATTCATTGGCTTACGGATATGATTGGGGGACTGGTCTTAGCTACAATAGCCACAACCTTGGCGGTAAGATGGGCTCAGCGCTCGGCGCAGCCAGCAAGATTGCCTTTGAATATGGAATCCTCAATATAAATCACATTTCAATTTATCCGTACTCCATAAAAATGAGCCTGCTCTATTTAGAGCAGGCTCATTTATGTATTAGCTGGCAGATCCAGTCGTATCGGCTGTACTGATACTGTGGCTGATTGCGCTTCGTTCAAATGTAAGCTTCGTTACATCGTTCACTTTTAGCACGACCGTATCATCTGTAAGCTCGGTAATCGTACCGTGCAAACCTCCGATGGTTACGATTCTATCGCCCTTCTTCAAAGCACTAAGCATGTTTTTTCTGGTATTTTGCTTCTTCTTCTGTGGACGAATCAACAGGAAGTAGAACACAACAAACATCAGAACAAACGGAATGATAATGCTGTACAAATCCGACCCTGGCGCTGCGGCGGCAGCTGCATAATGAAACATTTATATTCCCCCCTTTCTTCTCTGATGAAAATCCCCTTTAGAAGCCTTTGTCGTTGTCTAACAGACCATACTGTTCGAAGAATTCATCCCGGAAGTCAAGCAGTCGATCATCCATAATTGCTTGACGCACGTTCTTCATAAGATCGAGCAGGAAGTGTAGATTATGATACGTCGTCAACCGGAGCCCGAAAGTCTCATCCGCTTTGATAAGATGACGCAAATAGGCACGAGAATAATTTCGGCAAGTATAACAGCTGCATTCTGGATCCAAAGGTCCAAAATCATTGGCATACTTGGCATTACGAACAACAAGCCGGCCCTGACTCGTCATGGTTGTGCCATTGCGTGCAATCCGGGTAGGAAGCACACAATCGAACATATCAATTCCCCGAATTGAGCCTTCAATAAGCGCATCCGGCGAGCCAACACCCATTAAGTACCTAGGTTTGTTCTCGGGAAGCAGCGGTACTGTATAGTTCAGCACCTCATACATTAGGTGTTTGGGCTCACCTACACTCAGTCCACCAATAGCATACCCCGGAAAATCCAGGGAAGTCAAATCGGCAGCACTCTGTCTTCGCAGATCCTCATACATTCCCCCCTGAACGATGGCGAACAAGGCTTGGTCATGTGGTCTTGCGTGACTTTCCAGACATCGCTCAGCCCAACGGGAAGTCCGTTCGAGAGATTTCTTCACATAATCATACTCTGCCGGATAAGGAGCACATTCATCGAAGGCCATCATGATATCGGAACCCAGGGCGTTCTGAATTTCCATAGCTACTTCGGGAGAAAGGAACAGCTTCTCGCCGCTGAGATGGGAACGGAAATGAACCCCTTCTTCCGTAATCTTTCTCATTTCACTCAAGGAGAAGACTTGGAATCCACCGCTGTCCGTCAGAATAGCACGGTCCCAATTCATGAATTTATGAAGTCCACCGGCTTCACGAATGATCTCATGTCCAGGGCGAAGGAATAGATGATAGGTGTTGCTGAGAATAATCTTGGCATCCATCTCCTTAAGCTCTTCAGGACTCATCGTCTTCACCGTAGCCTGAGTTCCTACAGGCATAAAGGTAGGTGTCTCTATAATTCCGTGGGGAGTATGAACTCGTCCCAGTCTCGCACCGGATTGCTTACATGTCTTAATGTGTTCGTAGGTTACAGCTGCTGTCAATATCATCAACCATCCTCTAAGGCTTAGTAAATAAACATCGCATCACCGAAGCTGAAGAATCGGTATTTCTTCTCCACCGCTTCCCGGTATGCGTTTAATATATTGTCTCTCCCTGCCAGTGCACTCACCAGCATAACCAGCGTTGACTTAGGAAGATGGAAATTCGTAATTAAGGCGTCTACAAGACCATACTTGTAGCCAGGGTAGATGAAAATTTGCGTCCAGCCGCTGCTCTTCACAATGGGTCCGTCCCCACAAATCTGGCCTACGGTCTCCAGCGTTCTGGCAGAGGTGGTTCCTACCGCAATCACTCTACCGCCATGAGCGCGGGTTTCATTCAAGATGTCTGCTGTTTCCTGTGGAAGAATATAATACTCTTCATGCATAACATGATCTTCAACACGGTCAACAGACATAGGTCTGAAAGTTCCCAATCCCACGTGCAGAGTTACAAAGGCAATTGAAACTCCCTTGGCCCGAATCTGGTCTAGCAGCTCCTCTGTGAAGTGAAGACCCGCTGTAGGAGCAGCAGCTGAACCTTCGTGACGAGCATATACCGTCTGGTAGCGCTCTTTATCCTCAAGCTTTTCTTTGATATAGGGCGGAAGAGGCATTTGACCCAAGCGATCCAGGATTTCATTAAATATTCCCTCGTAAGAGAACTTCATAACTCGTCCGCCCAGCTCGCCCTCTTCTATAATTGTTGCCTTAAGCTCATCACCAAATACGATGACGGAGCCCTTTTTCAGTCTTTTACCAGGCTTAACAAGAACTTCCCACTGATCTTCCCCTAAGCTCTTAAGCAGTAGAACTTCTGCCTTGGCTCCGGTATCTTCCTTTACCCCAAAGAGCCTTGCCGGGATTACCCGTGTGTCATTAAGCACCAGTGTATCCCCAGGGTTCAGATAATCTACAATATCGGAGAAAATATGATCCTCCGTGCTTCCATCCTTCTTGTTCAGAGTAAGCAGCCGTGAAGACGTCCTTTCCAGTAAAGGCGTCTGGGCTATAAGCTCCTCTGGCAATTCAAAATCATACAAGTCTACGTTCATGATGCTGCTTCATTCCTTCGTTATAGTCACATTTTGGTAATAACGCTGCAAAATAGCTTTGTAATCTTTGCCGGCATCAGCCATTCCTTTGGCGCCCCATTGAGACAACCCGATTCCATGACCGTTACCACGACCGGTGAACATAAACGCATTGCTCTCATCTACGACCCTAGCTTCATTCGAAGCGCCGAGAACAACCATATTACCTCCACTTAGGCTTTGTGTTCCTGATGCGGATAGAACCTTGGTACCCGCTTGCGCGGTGCCTGTACCCGTTAGATTCCCGGCACCTAGTACAGTATACCTTCCGGTTGCTGTAATATCAAACAGCGTACTAGGCAAGCTGCCCAGTGCTGAGCGGTACAGATCCGGATATTTCACATCCAGAACCTGACCATTAGCCTTTACTTGGATGGCACGTCCGGAAGGGCCACGCTGGGCCACCTCAAGTGACAATATAGGCGAAGTAACCGATGTCGAAGTTCTGCCTTTGAGAGACTGAATTAATTGATCCGAGGTAAACGGACCTTTGATCCAGGCGTATTCATTCGACTGATTCACCTTCTCTAGAACAATGGCTTGATCGCCAGGGTTCATTTTGGATACGGGTGTCTCTCCAGATTGGATTACCGGTAGGGCTCTTACATTCGTATCATTTGCTGTCACGGTCAGATAAGGCAATCCAGCCGGGTTCTGAGTCCCCGTTAGCTTCGTATTATCCTCACGAATATACCCCGTCCTGCCATTTGCGAGAAGAACGTGATACCACATTTTGAGTCCAGCCTGCGCGGCTGTGTCCTCGTCACTCTTTACAGCTTTATAAGTAGGGTCGATATTTTTCCACACCTCGGTAGAATCGGCCGCCATCCCGCCGCTGTTGGAAGAGAACAGACCTTCTATCAGCTTCCCGTTGCTTTTTAGGACTTCACCTGAAGTGCTGTCAACCGCTTTTATAATACTGGCAGCCTCTTTTTCAACCCCGTTATAGGCCTGACTTAGCGTCGTATCTACAAGCCCGGCCACCTTAAACTTAGCAGCCCCCTGATACAAAGCATACGTTCTGGCAGCCACAGCTTGGGCTTTAAGGGCTTCCTGAGGCCAGGATGAATAGACCTCTCCTCCGACAACAGAGTACAGGTATTTATCAAGAGGCAGCTCATTGACCACAGCCAACTGCCCGTTCACACGACTGAGTTCAAAGCCGCCTCTATATTTGTGTGAAGAACGCTCCACCAGCTGAATGCTGCCTGATGCTGGATCACTTCCTTGAATCCACAATAAGGGCTCAGTTCCGTTCACCAAGAAGTGCTTGACTGGAGCTGGGGATGATAAATTCAACGTAACGTCAGACCGAATAATAACGCTCGTGCGTGTCTGCTTGGCTGGCTGGAGAGATAATCCCGGAACACTGGCAAGCAGCTGGGTTTCCACTTGATCGAGTTCTTCAGAAGTTGAAGTATCTCCAGTCCATACTTCAAATATAGATGGAGCTGTCATCACGACAACAGCATCAGTTCCTTGTGACTCTATTTGCTCCCTTATCTTGTCCGCTTCCTGCTGGCTCCCGAAAGCTCCTGCCGAGAGATACATTCCCCCCTTGGCCACTGGAGCTCCTGCACCGCTTAGACCAAGTGTCTGTCCAGTCCTTGCTGCCGCCTTCTGAGCTTCAGAAGCGGAAAGATAAGGTCCAGTATATACTTGGTACAATGTAGTTCCAGATAGGCTGACAGCGAAGATCAACGGCTTATCGGCCGTGGACTGAAGCTTCTTCGCTGCATCCGATGCCTTTTTCCAATCTGCGGTCTCCATAACCTTGACTTTGAATCCGTCCAGACTGAATCTAGCCTTCTCACCCGCTGCAAGATTAACCCAAGATCCCCCGTCTCCTTTAGGAGCAGCTATCCAGGCCGATGAGGATATGAAGGTTACTGCTGGTACAGTGGATTTATAAGTACTGCCTGCGTCCACAAACAAAGCAACACGGACCGTGTCCGGAGTGGATGATGCGGCATAAGCAGATGGTTGGATCAGACCGAGAAAAAGTACGCCTGCTAGTAAAATTTTTCCTACTTTTAGCAGCTTGCTCTTGTTACGTGATTGCTCCATGGTAATCCTCCCTCACGGATGTGTTCCCATCCATTTATTACATCTTCTCAGGTACAGGCAGTCCAAGATGAGCATAGGCGGCGGCGGTAACCATCCGGCCACGCGGAGTCCGCTGGAGAAAACCGATCTGCAGCAGATACGGCTCATACACATCTTCAATCGTCTGGCTCTCTTCCCCAATCGTAGCGGCGATGGTATCCAGACCAACAGGACCTCCCCGGAAGCTGGTAATCATAGCTTTTAGCATCTTGTGGTCAATCAAGTCGAGCCCCATAGGGTCTACCTGCAGCATTTTAAGTGCCTCATTGGCAATATCCGCTGTGATTATACCGTCTCCACGTACCTGCGCGTAATCCCGTACTCTTTTTAGCAGACGATTAGCGATACGCGGGGTTCCTCTTGATCTGAGGGCAACTTCCTCCGCGGCATTTCCTAGGATTTCAATTCCAAGGATATCTGCTCCCCTGCTCACAATGTAGCTAAGCTGGTCCACGTTGTAGAATTCGAGCCTGCTGACCACTCCGAAACGGTCTCTAAGCGGCGCGGACAAGAGCCCAGCCCGAGTCGTTGCTCCTATTAAGGTGAACGGGGGAAGATCCAGGCGAACCGAACGGGCACTGGGCCCTTTGCCTATCATGATATCCAGTGCAAAATCCTCCATGGCCGGGTATAACACTTCCTCAACGGTCCGGTGGAGACGGTGTATCTCATCGATGAACAGGACATCCCCTTCCTGCAGATTTGTCAGCAGGGCAGCAAGATCACCTGGCCGCTCAATTGCTGGGCCAGAGGTGGTCCGCAGGTTGACACCCAGTTCATTGGCGATAATATTCGCCAAGGTTGTCTTTCCAAGACCCGGAGGGCCATAGAGCAGCACATGGTCCAGTGCTTCTTTTCGCATCTTGGCGGCTTCAATATATATTTTTAAATTTTCCTTAACTTGGTCCTGCCCAATATATTCAGCTAAATAACGGGGACGAAGGCTCAATTCAACCGCCTGGTCTTCCATCATTAGATTGGCCGAAATAATGCGGTCATCCATCAGTGTAATCCCCCTATCTGTCCTTACTTAGCCCGCATACAGCATTCTGAGTGCTTTCTTCATTACGGAGTCCACCGGCTCATCCGGTACAATTCCGTCTTTCAGGTTCTGCCATACTTTGTCCAGCTCTGCATCCGTATAACCTAGAGCTTTCAACCCTTCTTTGGCTTCATGCCAGCCCGTAGAGACCGGATTGAACAGATCATGCTGCTCGCTATCAACCTGAACAAATAATGGGGTATTCGCAATCCCGTCCAGCTTGTCCTTCAGATCAAGAATGATACGCTGCGCCGTCTTCTTGCCGATTCCGGGAAGCTTAGTAAGGAATGTTATGTTCTCTTGATATATCGCTGCTACTACACTGTCAGGCGTACCCCCAGCAAGGATACCCAGTGCCACACGTGGTCCTATTCCCGACACTTCAATTAACTTGCGGAACAGCTTCTGCTCCTCCCGGGTAGGGAATCCAAACAGCAGAATGGCATCCTCCCGTACGTGGTGATGAATATAAGCTGTAACGACCTCTTCACTTTTGGCAAAAGCATACGGGTTGGGACAGAACACGCGGTAGCCTATATTCTGCACATCTATTACAACGTACTCTGTTTCATAGTGGACAATGTGCCCTTTTAAATAATCTATCATGAACGCAATACCTCGTTTATCTTGGAATTTAATGTGCTGGAATGCGCATGGCAAATGGCAATCGCCAAAGCATCTGCAACGTCATCCGGCTTGGGAACAGCCTGAAGCTTCAAGAAGATTTTCGTCATCTCCTGGACCTGCTTCTTCTCAGCTTTGCCGTAACCGACAATGGCCTGCTTCACCTGCATCGGTGTATACTCCCCGATTGGGAGTCCTCTCTGTATGGCTGCCAGCACAAGCACACCTCTAGCCTGACTGACCGACATAGCCGTGGTCACATTTCGATTGAAGAACAGCTTCTCCAGTGCCACCGCATCCGGCTTGTACTTGTCCATGAGCTGCCCGATTCCCTCATATACATGCAGCAGTCTTTCTTCTTCCGGCGTGTTCTTCTCTGTCTGAATACACCCATACTGAACCGGGATACACCGGCTTCCCTGCTTATCAATAAAACCGAAACCGACAATCGCAATTCCGGGGTCTATACCTAAAATACGCAAATGCAATCTCTCCTATAGTTCATAAAGCGAACATATGTATTCACTCTATTATAACAAAAGATAGAGCAGTATAGCGGAAAAAGTTGATATCCGATTCAGCTAAAACACAAAAAGAGACGCTGATCGCGTCTCTTCACTGTTCTGCTTTAAATAACAGTTATTTAGTTTAACTTCATCGCCTTCTGTGAATCCGTTGCGGCATAGTCGCTGAAAGTAGACAATACACTGTTATATTCCTCAACATCCTGAATTCGGATACCTTGTCTGATCTGATTGACGACATCCTCCGGAAGGGCACTTTCCATGGATTCAATATCCAGTTGAAAAAAAGTACGCATAACCTTCTCATCCTTCGGCGGTCCTTCAAATAGGCTGAGGTTTCCTTTAGCATCCAAGCCAATATAGCCCGATCTCTTACATATATCAGACAGGTCCTCAATATGGTGATCGAACCATACTTCTCCCCCAGTATCTATATGTCCAGTCCAATCCGGATGCTTGTTCTGCAGCTCGATAATTTCCTTGCCTCTCATCTTCCCCAGAACCTGGCTCTCTTCCCCGCATGTATATATTTTATTCAGATGAACCATTCTCACCTGATCCGCCTCATTAATGGCTTGCCTGAACTCCTTGGACGGCACCTGATCATATGCGGTTTGAAGATCAGCCAATGTCTCAAGAACAGCCGGTTCTTCCCGGGTCATCGCAGCCTCTAATTTATCTGAAAGGGGTACGCCCAACCAAGCCAACAAAGCTACAATACTGCATGCCGAAATGGTCCATATCGCCCTTCTCCATCTTTTCCAGCGTCTCTTAAAATGCTTCTTAATTCGAAAGATGTTCACGACAATCCCCTTCTTACTCGCTTTATTACTTATTGTGACCTTGGAGTTGAGGTAATATACAGCAGACTCTACGCAGGCTTGAGTTCGTTTAAGTGCTGTTTATATTCGGAGTGCATAATCAGAACTATAAAAGCCTGAAGGAGGCATCTGATGCGACTGCTTGAACTGATATCCGTTAGCTGTAACTTGTTTTTTCTTGCTGTTATGATACTTAGACGTTTCAGAAATACGTCCATGTCTGTATTATCCGCAGCAACTTCGTTAATTATGGCACTTCTGCAAATTATGTTTGAGAGCTACAGATGGCAGATGGTGCCTAATTATATCCTTACAATAGGGTTGGTATTATATGCGATCAACATTTTATTCAGGGGCAATCATACACCTAAAGATAACGTCGCTACGGAGAAATATAAACTTCGAGCAATTGGAAAATCCGTTCTACTGGGCATTAGCTGTTTAATCACCCTGCTTCCTCCTCTCGCTTTACCTGTCTTTAGATTCGAGGCACCCACGGGGTCTTACGCAGTCGGAACTATTCAATATCACTGGACAGACTCCTCACGGAATCGAGAACTGAATATCCAGGTATGGTACCCGGCTGATCATACAGCAGGTAGACCACATGCTTCCTACTCTCCCGACCTGAACGATCTTGCCGAGGGACTAAGCAAGACCTATTCCATTCCCAAATTCCTGTTTGATTACATTGGCCTTGTTCAAACTCCAGCCTATCTGAAGGCACCTATTTCTGCGCGAAAAACTAACTATCCGGTCATTCTGTTCTCACACGGATTCCCTGGCGGTCGTTATACGAATACCTTTCAGACTACTGAACTTGCGAGCCATGGATTCATTGTAGTCTCTGTGGAACATACGAACGGATCATTAACAACCGTGTTCCCCGGAGGTAAATATATTGGTGTTGATCCTAATCTGCCTCACTATGCCGATCTAAACGCATGGGATGAGATCATTAGCCGCATTTGGGTCAAAGATACCGAGTTCGTTATAGACAAGCTGGAGCAGCTTAATCGGTACGATTCACAGAAAATGTTTGGAGGGAAACTGGACTTACAGCGAATCGGAATGCTCGGCCATTCCTTTGGTGGAGCGAATGCAGCCCAGACTATGCTTGTGGATCCTAGGATACGAGCCGCCATCAATATGGACGGGACTTTTTTTGGTACGGGAGATCTAAGTCATGGGCTGCCGAGGCCCTTCTTACTTATGAGTTCTGATCCACCCATTAAGAGCAGTGATCTTCTATCCAATCCTTCAGACAGCGTGCTTGCTGCAAACGGATTAACACGCGACCAATATAGGCTTCTTCAGCAAATTCCCGTTCGAAAGCAACAGGCTCTTCGCAGTGGAGGACAAGAGCTCGTCATTCCCCATGCAGATCATTTAACATTTAGCGACTTCTATCTGATATTCCCGATACTCTCCTGGATCAATGGCCATTTCGACATACGGGAAACTCAGCATACGATCAATGAGCAAACTCTCTCCTTCTTCATGAAGTATTTGAACTATACGGAGTAAGGAAAGCTGGTTATAGCCTGTTATAACCTGTTAAAAAGCAAAGACTCCAAGGATAGATATCCTTGGAGTCTTGTTGCTTAATGTATACCGGCGAGAGGACTCGAACCTCCACGGTTTCCCACTCGATTTTGAGTCGAGCGCGTCTGCCAT